>CBDDJK010000004.1:0-18542 GCA_965229675.1 Alphaproteobacteria bacterium | reverse complement strand
TGTGGATTGCCCTTCAAGATCAAGTGACCAGAAACCAGAACTATCCGCAGTGGTTGTAAAGATATGTTGTGTATTATCCTCATCACTTGCCGTGATATAAACCGTTGCATCAGGTTCAACCGTGCCTGAAAGATAAGGCGTAGCAAGCCCTGCATAGATAGCATCATTCTTATCAAGAACATCATCTGCATCAAGCGTTAAGGTCGGCGCAGCAGCACTGGAATCAACAACAAAGGTGCCATAATCAGATAGGTCAGACAGATTCCCAAGCAAATCAACCGCAGTGGCTGTAATGCTTAAGGTTTCATCATGGCTAATCGTTAATTCTCCGGCAACATCCTGTACTTCAAATGTCCAAGCACCTTGATCATTTGCCGTAGTGATATAGGTCGTTACCTCACCAGTATTATCTTCAACTGTTATATAGATCGTTGAAAAGGCCTCTGCTGAACCAAGCAAGGTTGGTGTGGCATTGATTGACCCTGAACCATCGACTTCCTGATCATCATCATGGATGCTCATCGTTGGTTGCTGGGATGACGCATCAACCTCATAGGTCTCATTTGTATAAGCTGTATTGCCAACCCAATCTTGTGCAACAATATCAACCGTTAGCACATCATCATGCTCAATTGAAACAACTGAACCTGCCTCAGCTGTTGCTGTCTCTAAATCAAGCGTCCAAGTCTCATCGGCTTTAACCGTAACGAGATAGATGGCTTGCGTCTCACTACTACCCGTATCTCCATCACTTAGCGTGATCGTTAGAACACTACCAGCCTCCCCTGTACCATAAAGAAGTGGCGTGGCATTAATCGAACCTGATCCATCGGCCTCTTGATCCGCATCATCAACCAACAAGCTAGGCGTTTGAATGGACGCATCAACCGTATAAGTAACAGAAGTCGCTGAAGACTCATTACCAAGCAAGTCCGTCGTCGTAATCGTAAAGGTTAATAAATCATCATGTTCAATATCAAGCCCACCCGTTGTGGATTGGCCATGCAAGATCAAGTGACCAGAAACCAGAACTATCCGCAGTGGTTGTAAAGATATGTTGCGTATTATCCTCATCACTTACCGTGATATAAACCGTTGCACCAGGTTCAACCGTGCCTGAGAGATAAGGCGTATCATTGACATAATCAAGCCCTGTATGAATACCAGTATCACGCGAATCCAATACATCATCGCCATCAAGCGTTAAGGTCGGGGCTAATGCTGTTGCATCCACTGTATAGGTTTGGTTTGGTAAAAAGGCAACATTACCAGCACGGTCTTCAGCACGAACTTCAATGGTTAAAACATCCGAATGGCTGATTACCATATTTCCAGTACCAGTATCGGTTTCCAGATTTAAAGTCCAAGTTCCGTTAGGCTCCACTGTTGCAATGTAAATGGATTCCTCCCCTCCATCATCACTCAATGTAATATAGACTTTACTATCCGTATCTGCTGTTCCATGAAAATAAGGGGTATTGTTGATATAGTCGCCCTCGTAATCAGCCTCATCAATGGTAAAGCTGGGGGTAGCAACTGTGGAATCAATATTATAAATTTCACCATGGCTATTTTCGTTGCCAACTGCGTCAACTGCACTTGCATGCACTGTCAACATATCAGAATAATCCATGGTATAAGTACCACCAGGTACGACAGATAAAGAGGATAAAGAGAGGATATCAAAATTCCAATCCCCATCAGCATCAGCCTGAATAATATAGGTCGAAATTTCACCTGTCTCGTCATTTAGAGTGACATAAACAGTGGCATTATCTTCTGCGGTACCAACAACTGTTGTTGCGCCATTGAACGCTTTAACAGAAGGATCATAGCCTGCAATACTAAAAACAGGTGCGATAGTTGTATTATCAACAATATAAACATTTGAAAATTCTTCAATATTATGAACAGAATCTTCTGCTGTGACATGGATGGTTAATTGATCTGCATAATCAGGATTATAGGATCCTGTACCCGTATCGGTTTCCAAATCCAAAGTCCAAGTGCCATCATTTTTAACCGTAATATTGGTAAACAGCATATCGGTATTTTGATCATCATCGGTCAAAGAAATGGTTAAAACTGCACCTGCTTCACCCGTCCCAACAATCAACGGCGTTGCATTGATAACCCCACCTTCTTCATCAAGCGCATCGACTGTAAAGCTTGGAACGGTTGTCTTTGCATCGACTGTATAGACTTCAATAGGTGTTACAGAGCTAAAGTTTCCAGCAGCATCAAGGGCTGACATGCTAATTGAAAGCACATCATCATGCTCAATCAAAAGCGTTCCTGTTTGTAAGATCGGCGTTTCCTGTTCAAAATCAAGCGTCCATGCGCCCGTACTATCACTCATAATTGAGTAAGTATAGGTCCCTTCAAAGTCATCCGTGACCGTAATATAAACCGTAGTATCAGGATCAGCCGTTCCAATTAAAACGGGAGTACCATCAACTAAATCACCCGAAACTGCTGTGTCACCATCAATTTCCAAAAGATCAGGATCAGTTGGCGGGATTAAGTCAAAAGTAAAAGAAGTTGTTGAAGATTGTTCAATATTGGCATTTGGTTCAATGACACTGAAAGATACATCGAACACATCACCGTCATCAATGGCAACATCCAAAACACCATCAACAGGTGTTAATTGACTTGGATTGGTAAAATCCAATGTCCATTGACCAGTTGAATCAAGTGTTACTTCAAAAATATCAGTGCCACCAGTTGAATCCGTAACTGTAACCAAAACACCACCATTGGTATTAATTTCATTGATTGTATCTTGTTCATCTGGAGTACTCAATTGTCCATCAAAAAGCACAATCCCTTCAATAACAAGCGCATTTGTTTCATCAATTCCCAACAATTGGTCGGGACTAGGATAAAGAATATTTAAATCATCAATAATATTCTCATCCCAAATATTGAAAAAGCTTGTTGTTGTGCTGGCGGATTGATTGCCTGCTTTATCAACTGTGGTTACAGTGGCTTCAATTTCATCAAGATGGTCGAAAGTAATATTACCCTGATCTGGATTAACTAAGCTTAAATCAATCGTCCATGTACCATCGGTTTTAACATCATCCAGCGTATAATAAGCCGTTTCATTATCATCTTGATCATAAAGGGTTAAATAGACAGTAGCGGCTGGCTCAGCCGAACCCATCATAATTGGATTCCCCGTGCCAATAAAAATCCCTGATGTAGGATAGGTAATAGTTGGTGTTGGGGTAGTTAAATCAATTTCCACTATCTCCGAAGCTGAATAATCAGATTCATTTCCAGCTAAATCAACCGCATTAGCATGAACAGTGACCATTTCTTCATGATCAAAAGTAATATTCCCTGTGTGGCTTGGTGGATTATCAAGATCAACCGTCCAAGTATTTCCGCTATCTGCTGTTACGGTGAAGGTTGCCTGCTCACCACCAGCGCCATCTGATACAGTGACATAGACGATTGTCCCCGCCTCTGCCGTTCCAGTGATTTCTGGCGTTGGATCATTTAATAAATCATAATCATTACCAAGTTGATCAACAATTGGCGCATCAGGCTCTTGTGTATCAATATATAAATTAACCTCGCCTGTTGTACCAGAAACATTACCCGCTGCATCCATCGAAGTTGCAACAACAGTCAACGCATCACCATTTTCAATGATAAAACTTGGTGTGGAGTCTTGAACACGAGTTGAACTATTCACATCAAATGTCCAATTCCCCCCTGAATCAGCTGTTAATTCAAATACAGCTGCGCTGGTTGCATCATTCAAAGTTAAATAAACTAACGATCCTGCTTCTGCTGAACCTGTAATTTCTGGCGTATCATCATTTAAATAGCTATCATCAGCTGGGCTTAAAATCGTAGGCGTTGCTGGAGGAGAAAAATCAAGCGTATAGGTTACTGTATCATTGGGTACGGGATTGGCGGTTTGGCCGTCTGGTACCTTAGCCGTAACCGTTAAATTATCGTTATCATCAAGAATAACGGTTGTTCCAGCAACAAGCGTGTAACTTGTTGGATCATTAAGATCAATTGACCAAGTGGCATATGTTGGATCCGCTGCAACTTGATAAGTTGCTGTGTTGTTACCTGTTATATCTTCAACAATGATCCATACATCACCAGTTAAATTTGTTGAACCTGGAACTGAATAAGGATCAGGATTGAAAGCCCCTGATACAACAGAACTGGCAGTTGTTACCCCATCTTGGGGTTCGTGAATTTCTGGGCCTTCAGGAAAATCAATGGTAAATTGTTCTGGTGCCACAGCCGTTTCTGTATTGCCAACCTGATCAGTCGCGGTGACTGTAACCTCCACCACATCTGCATCATCAAGCGTAAGAGCAGTTTGGTTTGCTAAATCAACTGTCCATATGCCATTAGCATCAGCGGTCACGGTGAATACGTGATAATCTGCATCATTACCTGAAATTTCGTTCACTGCTACTTCAACAGTTGCACCAGCTTCGGCCGTACCCGTTAATAAAGGATCTGCAATTCCAATAATATCTGGTATATCATCTATGGTTGGGACATCGGTTTCTAAATCCAGAGTAACATTTACTTGATTTGATTCAGAACTGGCATTGCCTGCACCATCTTCTTGTGTTGCCGTAATCGTAAGTACATCTTGATGATCAAAATCAACAGGATTAGACGTTCCTGCAACGAAATCAGTATCAAAATCAATCGTCCAATCATGAAATACATCAACATCTGTGGCATAAGTCGCTGTTTCGGTACCATCTGTTACAGTAAGATAAAGTTTCGAACCTGGCTCCCCCGACCCATAAATGGTTGGCGTGTCATCAGCAATGGTTAAATTATCAAGCGAAGAATCAATCGTTGGTGGATTCGGCGGGGTTGTATCAAGCTCATAAGTAACGGTATTATTTGAATATTCAATATTGCCTAATGGATCTTCAGAGCTAACATTAATCGTATAATTTCCGTCAACATCAATTGTAAATTCTTCAATGATATCATCATTAACAACCCACGCACCGCCAGCATCTGCAGTTGTGGTAAACAGAAAATCGTTCCCTAAAGCATCCGACACCGTAACAATCACGATGGCATCATTAGCAGCAAATCCTTCAATTTCTGGGGTTGTATCATTTGTAATATCACCCGTGCTAGGACTTACAATCGTCACCTGCCCTGGTATGCGCTCGTAATAAGTAAATTCATGGCTGGAAGAATTTGAAACATTGCCCGCAGCATCAACTGCGGTTGCAGTTAAGTGAAATTCATCATTTGACTCAAAATCAAGTCCAGTTACATTTTCATTTTCTAAATCTAATGTCCAACCACCTTGAGAATCGGCTGCTACGGTATAAGTTAAGGTTACGCCAACAGTTCCGTCTTGATTAACCTCAGTCAAAGTGATCAGAACCGTACTATTTGCTTCTGCCGTTCCAATAATCTCTGGTGTGTCATCGTCGTGTAGTGAGTTCGCAGCAGGATAAATAAAGACAGGAGCATCAGGATCATGGGTATCCAAGGTGAATATTGTTGCCCCAGAGGTACCAAACCCATTACTTGCATAAATTGTAATTTGGTTATTGTCTAAATTATCGTCAAACCCGTCAAAATTACTGGATT
Organism: Alphaproteobacteria bacterium; assembly: GCA_965229675.1. Taxonomy (GTDB): domain Bacteria; phylum Pseudomonadota; class Alphaproteobacteria; order CBDDJK01; family CBDDJK01; genus CBDDJK01. Next base: position 12,932 of record CBDDJK010000004.1, on the reverse strand, counting down.
CTGCAATCGGAGTTTCGTTTTCCAGATCAAGTGTCCATTCATTTGTTAAACCATCTGGTTGTAATTCATAAGTCGCTGCTTCATCCGCATCATAAACAGTAATGTAAACAAGTTGGGCACCGTCAGCTAAACCGCTAACTTCAAATACAGGATCATTTGTTAAGCTATTCGATGCAGGCTCAAGAATTAATGGCGCACCTGTAAAAGCAAGAAGCTCTATGGAATCAGTTGTAACCCCTGAAACATTACCTGCCGCATCAGTTGCTGTCATTTCTATATTCATAATATCATTTGTTTGAAAATCGTAGGTACCCGTTTCAGCGATTGGCGCAACATAGGTTAGGGAAGTTGAATCAAGATCCAATTTCCATAAACCATCATTATCGCTATCTTGAACCTCGTAAGTTGCAGTCCATCCGCCTTCTTCCAAAGTAATTAACAAGGTTGCACCTGGTTCAATCGTTCCTTCAAGTATTGGAACTTGAGAGAGGGCGTAGCCTGTAGATTGACTTGTCAAAGCAGGCTCAATTGGCGCAACCAAATCGACTGATAAAGTCTGCGTATCACTTGCCCCCGCATTCCCAAGCGAATCATAAGCCGTAACATGGATTGTTGCATCGGTTGAGTCGGCGTAAATATTTGCTGCATCTAACGTCCAAGTGCCATTGGATTCCACTGCTACAGTTATTGGGCCACTATCACCGCCAAGATTATCAGTAATCGTAACGACAACATACCCACCAGCTTCCGCTACCCCCGTCAACAAACTTTCTGTTGCAGTAATAAAACCATTTGCATCCGCATCTGGATTATCAACCGTTAGGTTCGTTGGACCTTGAATATCATAATCAACTGTAACGCTAGTTCCATATACGGTTGAAACCCCATCTGTACCTGAGATTTGGATAATAATCTCATCATCATGTTCAAACACAAATGTATCGCCTGTCATATCCAATTCCCAGTACCCAGTGCTTGAATCCAGCGTATAGGTTTTTGTATCAGGGCCAGTACTAAGATTGGTATTATCGGTCAGGGTGACATAAACTTCATTCATGCCTGAGGGGGCAACCCCTGAGAATACAAGCGGGTCAGGACCACCAACAACATCCCCATTTTGGGGATCATTAATGATAGGTTCAGAAATTGGGGTCAAATAAGCATTCGTAATTGATTCTTCTGTAGTTGAGGTATGCCCCGCTGCATCAACAGCAACTGCTTTAATCGTTAAATCTTCCCCATGTTCCAAAACAAAACCAGGATCAACCGTTGACATATCAAATGTCCATTTACCGTCACCATCAGAATCTTCAACGGTATAAATGGTCTCTAAACTGCCATCAGAAACGGTTAAAAGGACAGTTGCCCCATTTTCAACCGTCCCTTCAATAATTGGCTCATCATCGGTCAATAATGAACCGTCAGTAGGATAGGTAATATCTGGCGGTAATGGATCAACCGTATCAATTGCATGAGTTTGCGTATCATAATTGCCATGTACCGTATCATGAGCCGTAATGGTTAAAGTTTCACCATCACTTAAAACAAGACCGCCACCACCGATGCCGCTAATAGTTCCACCTGATGTTGTACCTAAGGCACCAGTATCAGTAATATCAATATTTAATTCCCAACTTCCGTTACGATCAGCATAAACATTATAAATACTATACTGACCCGTATTATCTGCCAAGGTAAGCTCTACTAGCTGATTTGCGGTTGCAGTCCCAGAAATCGAAAGATCATCACGAATAGGATCAAGTACATTTAAATCTTGTGGCTCAATAACATCAACACCCGTGCTGTCATTATAAGTAAAATCTTCAGTTTCGTAAGCAGATTGATTGCCGTATTCGTCTTCTGCATTAGCTGTAATGCTAATGGTCTCTTTATCCTCAATCACTAAATTCCCGCCAAGGAATAATCCAGTCTGCCCTAAATTGCCAAGATCAAGAGTCCACGCACCCGATGCATCTGCTGTTGTCTTATAAGTAGAAGATTGGCCAAGCTGAGAATCATCCATCAAAGTAATATAAATGACTGCGCCCGCATCAGATGTTCCAAGAATTTCTGGTGTTTTGGTTGTCACATAGGCGGTAGGGCTATCAATTGATAAAGAAGGTGGCGTTGCGTCAATTTCAAATGTTTCAAACGCATTCGAAGAAACATTACCAGCAAGATCCGTCTGACTTGCTGTGGCAGTAATATCACCACCATCATCAAGGAAACTATCATCACCAGCGACCAAATCAGTGGCAACATCAATTGTCCATTGACCATTTTGATCCGCCACTGTTTCATAAGTGGCACGTTGATTTTGTGCTGCCTCATAAAGCTCTACGGTAACAGTAGCGCCCGCTTCTGCGTCACCAGTAATGGTTGGCGTGGTGTCACCTGTAATTCCCCCCACCCCTACTGCATCAATTGTTGGCGGTGATATATCCTGATCAATCGAAAAATTAGCGGTTGGCCCTAAAATCAAATCATTTGGTTGTAAATAAATTCCAGCCGTTCCTGTTACCGCTTCACCATTGGTTAATGAAAAACTACTTGTGCTATCAATTGGCGTATCATTTTGCACATCGACCGTCCATAAGCCACCCGATACAACAGCAGTGAAGGTTGCAGCTTCCCCCTGATCATCAGCAAGGGTTAAATAAACGGTTGATCCTTCCGCATCCAACGCCGTCCCAATAATTTCTGGATTTTCAATGTTGGTAGCCGTATCAGGCTGAATAATCGTTGGTATTCCTGGTTGATCAGAAAGAATATCAAAATTATGGGTACGAGAGGTTGAGCTATTCCCTGCTTCATCAACTGCAACTGCGGTAATTGTTGCTTCTTCACCTGTATCAAAATCTAAACCATTTAGCTGGGTTCCTGCATCATAATCATCAAGATCAATTGTCCATGTATTATCCGATTCAACAGCGGCCGTTACAACAGCAGTAATGGAACCATCGCTGATTGTCACTTCCACATAAGCAACATCATTATCAGTAACCGCACCTGAAATTTCAGGCGTGTGATCGCTACTATAACTAGCAGGTGATGTGATCGTTGGCGCATCAGGCGGGTCTAAATCCATTGTAATTGAAGAGGTTGCGGTATCTGTTCCCGAAACTGCTTCAAAATCAACGGTTGCCTCATGATCTAAATCAATTTTTGATCCATTATCAGAAGGGGCTGAAAGATCAATCAACCATTCCCCATTTGTGCTAACAGTTGTTGTATAAGTATAAGCCCGAACGGCACCACCAACTTCGCTTTCCGTAACGGTTACCGAAACTGTCTCTCCTGGATTTCCACGTCCATAGAGTTCTGGATATTCTGCATTTGTAATTGTTCCATTTACAGGCTCGTCAATTGTCAAGCCAACAGGACTATTTACTGTATAATTATAAGCTTGTGAGACATCTGAAACATTACCCGCAGCATCCGTTGCGGTCATAGTAAGATTAAAGGTTTCGCCCTCATCAACATCGGAAAATGGCGTTGCCCCTAAATCTAATGACCATAACCCATTACTGTCAGCTTGAACGGTAAAAATCTCTGCGCCCGTATCAATATCTTCCAAAGTTAAAAGCACAGTCGAACCTGCCTCTGCCGTACCTTCCAATAAAGGTGTTAAGGTATTTAAATTAGAACCATCCGCAGGCGATATTAAAACAGGTGCATTTGGCGCATCCATATCAATTTGCGTGACAACAGTATCTGTACCTGAAACATTGCCATATTCATCCACCGCTTGGGCTTGAACGGTTAAGCTAGTTTCCCCTGATTCTGGAGTATAAGTACCACCATTAAGCGGCGTTGCCGTTGCTGTATCCACCGACCAAGTGCCACCAGAAGAAACTGTGGTTTCATAAATGGTTTGGCCAACCCCGTCTTCATCAAGTAAGGTAACGCGAACCGTTGAACCAGCATCCCCCGTCCCCTCAACCACAGGATAAGGGTCAACCAATGTTCCAGCCGCTGGTGAGTTAATATTTGGCGCCGTTGGTGGATCTAAATCAATGTCATAGGTTGCACTATCTGGCGTTCCTGAAAGATTTCCATTGCTATCAATCCCTTGAACATAAATTTGCAACTGATCGCCATCTGCCAAATCAGGCGTTCCGTCACCATCAAGGTCTGCGGTTGCCAAATCAAGGTCATAAACCCAAGACCCATTATTCACATCAACAGTAATCGGCGTGCCAACAACGGCTCCTGTAATATCAGTTAAGGTCAAAGCAACTTTTGAAAAATCATTAGGATCGGCACGCCCTTCAAAGCTAATCGGATCGGCACCGCCAATTGTTGCATCAGATGGCTCGTCAATTTCAACCGCACCATCTGCAATATCACGGCGTTCGACAACAGAGCTTGAAGTTTGTGATACGTGACCAAGAGAATCCTCTGCTTGCACATGAATTGTTAGGCTTTCTCCGTCATCTAAGATAACATTTGCGTCCGCCTCAACATCATAAGTCCAGTTTCCACTAGCATCAACAGTAACATTTTCAGATAATTGATTGCCATCACCATCATATAAAGTAAGTAAAATGGTGCTATTCGCTTCCGCCGTTCCATAAATAACAGGATCAGCCGAAGTAATTTGCGTCCCATCAGGTGGATTTTCAATATAAGGTGCGTCAGGCGCAGTTTCATCAACAACTAAATCCAATGTATCATATTGGGTTGATGTATTCGCAGGATCAACCAATATCGCTGAAATAGTATTGGCTTCATTATAAGTAAGGGTCGCACCAGAAGGGGCAATTGGCTGTTGTGTTGCTAAATCTAACTCCCAACCTAGATTGTTATCCCCTGTGACTTCATAGGTAAGACTTTGCGAAGATGCGCCATCATTAACAACAACCCAGAATGTATCGCCTGTTTGTGCAAATCCTTTAAGCGTCAAACCATCGCGATCAGGATCAACCAAATCCCCATCAAGGTAAGCCGTATCGTCAAATTCTGGATCAGTAACCGTTACTTGATTATAATTAAGGGTTAATGTGCTTACCCCCGATACATTGCCCACAGTATCGGTTGCAGTTGCTTCAATAACAACTTGATCACCATCCGAAATGGTCAAAGGTGTACCAGCAATCGGGGTTGGATTGGTGGATAAATCAAGTTGCCAAGTTCCCCCTGTTGCCGTTACTTCATAAGTAACTTTGCCCGCTTCTTCGTCATCCAAAGTGATTAAAACTGTTGAACCATTTTCAGCAGTCCCCTCAATCAATGGTGTGTTGGTTGCAACAGATCCTGCATTCGGGCTATCAATGGTTGGAGGATCAGGTGCATCATAATCCAATGTGAATGAACCTGTAACACTTCCACCAGATTCATTTCCTGCTTGGTCAACTGCCTTTGCTGAAACCGATATAGCACCGCCATCAGTAAGGAAATTTGCATCGCCTTCAACTAAGCTGGTTTGTAAATCTTCATCATCGCCAAGCGTCCAAGTGCCTCCAGCTTCAACCTCAACGGTATAAACTGCATAATCTGACCCTTCACTAAGGGTAACCTTAATCGTTGTTCCAGGCTCTCCAGTTCCTGAAATAACAGGATCAGGATCATTACTATCTGATAAAGCATCCAACGATGGGGTTTGCGGTGCGGTTGTATCAATCGTAAAGCTACTGGTACCGCTTGTAACTGGGTCTCCATTATCATCTGTTGAAGTTGCGGTAACAGTCATCCCATCGCCGTCATCAATCCAAGCTTCCGTAGCATCCAATGACCATTGACCATTTGAATCAGTCGTTACTGTATAGATAATCGAGTTATTATCATCATCGCTAACTGTAACAAGAACTTCACGGTTATCACCAGCCGAACCAGAAATCTCTGGCGTGTTATCTGATACAAAATCACCATCATTCGGCGTATCAATCGTCACAACATCAGAGTCATACCAAACAATATCAAACATAACGCTATCGGAATTTTGTGATGTATTCCCCGCATCATCTTGTGCAAAGGCCGTAATCGTGGCAATTTCACCGTTAGAGAAGAACCCTGCTGGCAGTCCAGCGGCCTCCGTATCCAATAACCAATTTCCAGAACTATCCGCTTGGGTTGAAGCAATATATGTACTGGTACCATCTGAAATGGTTAAAAGAACATTTATTCCCGCTTCCGCCATTCCTGTAATGGTTGGGGTTAAATCGTTAATATCCTCTCCATCAGTTGGATGAAGAATCTCTGGGGCAGAGACAACGGTATCAACCAAAGAAAAGCTTGACGTAGTTGATCCACCTTGATCGGAAGTTGCGGTGATTGTCACCGTCTCCCCAATATCAAAATTCGTACTACCACCAATATGGGTGTAAGTGCTAGCATCTTCCAAATCCAAAATAAAATAACCATTTGAATCGGCCGTTACTTCATAAGTACCAATATTACCATCGCCATCATCAACCGTCAAAGTAACAACGGAACCGCTATCAGCAACCCCTTCAATATCAACCCTTGTATCGCTGGTTTTATCGCCATCAGCTGGGCTAGTAATCTCCAACCCACTTGCTGGCAAGACAGCAATATCAAAAGCCGAATTTGCAGGATCAGAGACATTACCTGCGCCATCAGCGGCGGTTACCCGCACATCAATCTGATCATCATCTTCCAAAAACGCAACATCTGCTGGATCTTCGGTTGATAAATCTAAAGTCCATGCACCGTTAGCATCTGCAGTGGTTTCAAAGATAAATTGATCCCCATCTTCATCGCTTAACGTGACAAAGACGGTTGCGCCCGCCTCTGCCGATCCTGTAATTTCAGGGGTAGTTTCATTAACATCCGTACCATCAAGCGGCGTTAAAATTAGCGGCGCTTGCGGTGCATCATTATCAATAGCGGCGGTAACCGTAGTAGAAGGAGAGACGTTACCAGCCGCATCGGTCGCAGTTGCCGTAATCGTAACGCTGGTATCATTTTGATCAAGGGTAAGAGAACCATCAATTGGCTGATCATCAAAATCAATGACAAAATCACCATTTTGATCCGCAGTAGTTTGATAGGTTGCAGCCGTTTGCCCATCAGTGACCGTAATAAGAACAGTTGATCCTGCTTCAGCCTGCCCTTCAACCCCACCATCAATGGCAACATAAGGATCATTGGGATCAGGAATCGTTAAAACGGGCGCATCGGGATCAGATAAATCAACTGTAAAGCCATAATTTGTTGTTTGTTGAATAATTTGACCATCACCATTATCCGCACTTAAGGTAACTGTGATTGCATCAGTATCATCCAAATCAGCTAAAGTTAACGCCCAGCTTCCATCCGTGGCAGCATTCACCGTATAAACATTTGAATCATCACCATTTGAATCAACAATGGTGACATAAACAATTGCACCTGCTTCTGCGGCTCCCGTTAAAACTGGATCAGCGTCCCCAATTATATCGCCATCTTGCGGATAAGCTAATTCAGGCATACCCCCCGAAATCTCATTATAATAAACTGTAGTATCAACAGTTCCAGAACGATTATCAGCCTCATCAACCGCAACTGCGCTAATCGTAAAACCATCGCCATCATCAATCGATAAAAAGGTGGATTCATCAACATCCAAAGTCCAAGTGCCATTCCCTGCAACTGATACTTCAAAGGTCTGTAAATCACTTCCATCGCCAATGACCAATTCAACATAAGCAACATCACTATCCGTAACTGAACCGCTAATAATAGGAAAATCTTGGGTTGTGAAGGTTGCATTCGCACTAGGTTCTAAAATAACAGGGTCTTGCGGTGCAATTAAATCTGTTGTCACAGTAACAGGCGTCGGTGATGCTGTGAACGTTGCCGCAGGTAGTGCAGAAGCCGTCAAGGTTAAAGCTTCCCCGTCATCAAAGTCAGGTGTTCCAAGTGGGATATCTTGATCCAAATCAACTTGCCAACTGCCGTTTGAATCCACCACTGCCTCATAGGTCCAAAGATTTCCACTTGCATCTTCAAACACCAATTCGACCCCCGTTGCACCAGCAGGGGCAAGCCCTGAAATAATGCTTTCATCACCAATTACATCATTGGCAATAGGATCAAGAATTTCTGCTTGGGCGGTTGGCAAATCAACAACGTCAACCTCTATCAAACCGCTACTTTCCGAAATATTACCCGCCGCATCGGAGCTAGTTGCACTTATGCTTAATTTATTCGGATCAGCAAAATCAGCATCAGCAACAGATATTGACCAATTACCGCTTTGATCGGCGGTTGCGTAATAAACTAACGCGGTTCCATTTTCATCGGTAACTGTAACTTGTACTTCTTCATTTGCATCGGCCGTACCCCCAATTACAAAATCATCCGAAACAAATGCACCATTTTCTGGAGCTGTAATTGTTGGCACAGAAGGTTCAAGCGTATCTAAGACAAAGGTCTCTGTAACAGGTGTTCCTTGATTTCCTGCCGCATCTTTTGCGGTCATTTCCACAGTATAATCCGCATCTTCCCAATCAAATAAATCATTCGTATTACCAGAAAGTGGCGCATCATTAGCAAGGTCAATTGTCCAATTTCCTTGAGTATCAACATCGGTTTCATAAACCAATTCATTTGTACCATCGCTTAAAGTGACAACCACCATTCCATTGGGTTCTGCTGTACCAATTAAAGAATCTGGGGCACTGTCAATCGCTCCTTGTGGACTAGTCAAATCAGGTGCAATCGTTGGTGGATCTGTATCAATTTCAAAGCTTGTTGGCGTTGCGGTTAAATCATTAAGAGTATAACCATCAGCTGAAGCTTCAACGGTTACAGTTTCCCCATTCACCAAACTAAAAGTGGGCGTTGAATCAATCGGGGTTGCGTTATCCAAATCAATTAACCATCCACCTTGGCTATCTGCAGTCGCCTGATAAGTCGCACTTTCACCATTATTATCGGTTAGGGTAACCGTAACCACCTCACCTGCGACAGCAACCCCACTAACGACAGGCGTTAAATCATTGGTCGCCCCTCCATCCGCAGGATATAAAATAACAGGCGCACCATCACCACTTAAAGCCGAAACACTAAATTGAGATTGACCTGCCGTTGATTGATTACCTGCTGCGTCTTCAGAAACAACACGAATGGTAATATCCTCACCGTCATCTAAACCAAAAGCGGGTTCACCCTCTTGCGCTAAATCAAGTAACCAATTTCCCTGATCATCTGCTGCTACAGTGTAAATTGCGTCACCCGTGCCATCAGATAGCGTCACATAAATAGTTGAACCCGCCTCTGCTTCCCCTTCAATCAATGGGGTTTCCGTTGTTACTGAACTTAAATCGGCAGGACTGGTAATCGTTGGGGTTTCAGGTTCAGTTGTATCAATCGTCACCAATACTGAACTTGATGGACTTGAAGTTTGCCCCGCACTGTCAACTGCAGTTGCAACAAGGGTTGCTGTTTCACCATCATCTAAACTAACATAGCCAGAACCTGAAATAGGCTGATCATTATCAAGATCAATTTCCCATGATCCGTCATTTTCAACCACTGTTGAGTAAGTTGCGCTTAATGTTCCATCCGAAACCGTTAAGAAAACCGTATCACCTGCTTCAGCCGCCCCTTGAACAAGCGGCGTGGTATCATTGGTTGCCGATCCATCTAATGGTGAAGAGATATAAGGAACGCCACCACTAATATCCACAATATCAAAGCTTGAAGTTAATGGATCGGAAACATTGCCCGCTTCATCTGTTGCGGTAACGGTTATCTGAACCGCATCATCTGTATCAAGATCAATCGAACCATCAATTAACTCATTATTAGTAGAAAGATCAATCGACCAATCACCATTTTGATCGACCTGCGTTTGATAGGTTGCAACGCCACCATCATCATCTGAAATAGTTAACGTAATGGTTGAGCCTGGTTCTGCTTCCCCTGAAATAATGGGTTGATCATCAGTAATAGCCGCGCCATCTTGTGGAATAATATTAGTAGGCGCCTCTGGTGCTTGCGTATCCACCGTATAAGTAACTTTGGATTCGGGAGATTCATTGCCCGCCTCGTCAATTGCAGTTGCGGTTACGGTAATTTGATCGCCATCATCGCTATCAGGCAAATTACCGCTAATCGGTTGCTCCGTTTCAAGGTCAAGTGACCAATCGCCATTGGAATCAGTTTCAACCTCATAAACAGCGGTATCTTGCCCATCAGTTACTGTTACTTCAATCGTTGTACCAGGCTGCGCTGTTCCTTCAATCACCGCTGTATCATCAGCTGTACCATTTTGGGCTGGTGATGAAATCACTGGCGCATAAGGCGCAACAAGATCAATCGCAAAAGATACAGAATCAGAAATTAAGGTCTGACCGTCAACATCAGCACTTGCTATTACGGTAAGATTATCCCCATGATCAAGATCGTCTAAATTACCCCAATTTGCCTGAGTATTCTCGTCAATAGACCAAACCCCTTCGCTATCGGCCGTTGTTGTAAAAACTACCTGATCCGTTCCATCATTTACCGTTACCTCCACCACTGATCCTGGCAAAGCAAGCCCTTCAAGATAGGGTGTAACATCATTCGTTGTGCTTCCAGTATTTGGTACTGTAATCAGTGGCGTTCCATCACCAAGATCAACAATCTCAAACTCTGTTGTTGTATCTGCGGACTGGTTACCAGCTTCATCTGTAGCATTAACCGTTAACGTTACAGTTTCACCCGTGCTTAAAGCAAAATTACTATCAGCGTCAACAGGTGTTGCGGTTTCAAGATCAATTGTCCAATTTCCTGAGCTATCCGCAGTGGTTTCATACGTAGCACTGTAAACACCATCACTGACAATCATAAGAATTTCTGAATCTGCTTCAGCCGTTCCTGTAACCTCTGGTGTTTCATCAGTTGTCCCACCAGAAGGCGTTGGACTGGTAACAGTGGGCGAATCAGGTGGAACTGTATCGAAGGTTACATTGGTGACCGTATCGCTTGCATTTGCGCGTGGATCGGTCAAATGAATGTCCATAATTTCACCATTTTCGAAGGTAATTGCACCTCCAATAAGGCTTGAATTATCATCTAAATCCAATACCCATTGACCATAAGCATCAACATCAGCAGTATAAGTTGCTGATTCGCCATTATTATCTGACAAAGTTATTGTAACCGTTGTATTAGGCGTTGCCACCCCCGCAATCGTAGGCGTTAAATCATTGATTGAATCACCAGTTGAAGGGGAGGTAATAACAGGTGGATTTGAATAATTTGTGGTTTGGCTGGTTACTGGATCAGACTGATTACCCGCAGCATCCATAGCAACCACAGTGACCGTCATAGTTTCATTTGGATAAAAAGTGGAGCCATCCCAATCCGCCGCATCCAAAGACCAGTAACCATCTTGATCGGCCGTTACCTGAACTGTCTCTATCTCTCCTCCCGATTGTTCAAGCGTTATCTCAACCGTGCTATTAGGTTCTGCTGTCCCTTCAATCGGAAATTCTTGGGTAACAACCCCACCACCATCTTGTGGAGAGGTAATAACGGGTTCACTTGGTGCAATCGTATCTAATTCACCCGTCAAGGGGAAACCATCAGCCTCTTCACTTACATTACCTGCCGCATCCTCAGCAGTGACGGAGATGGTTAATTCATCCCCTTCTTCAATCTCAATCGTGCCTGCGGTTGGATCATCGGTGTCCAAATCAACCATCCATTGGCCATTATCATCAACGGCGACTTCCCAAGTTGCCTCTCCACCATCATCATCGCTAACAACAACATGAACAGTACTACCCGCTTCGGCGGTTCCACTAAGCGGGCTATAATTTTCATTAACATATCCAACCTCACCAAAATCATCTGCATCATTGACGATTGGTTTATCGGGCGGCGTAAAATCGGCTAAATAATCCTGTGTAGCGGTTGCAGATTGATCCCCATCTGCATTGGTTGAATACATCTCTAAAGTAACAGTACTTCCATCAGGAATAAGATTAGGATCAATTGCCACTGACCAATTGCCTGCGGAATCTGCAGTTGTTTGTGTTGTGTAAGTTGTTTGTTGGCCGTCTGGATCTGTAATCGTAAAAGTTAAAAAGACTTCATTATCAGCACCAGCCGTTCCAGAAAAAGTTGAACTTTTTAGCCATTCTTCATTAAGGTAACCGCCGCTTGGACTGGTTAAAGTTGGAACAAGTGCATCAGCAGGGGTTGATAATAACCCCGCATCATCGTCATCATCGTCATCATCAAATGGCGATGTAGCCGTTGTAATCGGATCTGTTTCTTCACCAAGGCTTAAAAATTCTTCAAGCTCGTTATCGTCCTCTGATAAAAATTCTTCTAACTCGTCATTCGTGACTTGTGAATAATAATCAAGCCAAAACTCAATATCAAAATCTAACCATTCTTGCGTGGAAGGATCAAAAAAACGTGCGCCAAGCCAATCGGTATTAACATCCCATAGCCGAACCAGCTCTTCATTTACATAAAGGCTACCAACAACAGGACCTAAAAGATAGCGGCTACCAGAATCGGCATCAAGAACATAAAGCATCCCCCCCTCGGAAACTAATAATTCCCCAGTAGAAAGACTAATGCTAATAGAAGATGAGCTTTCAATAAGCTGAGTGACATCCAAGCCAGCTAAAACTGCCTCGGTAATATCATCAGTGGTACCATCTTCTTGTTCAATAATAACGCGCATACATTAACTTCTCAAGTTCAAGCGATGCTTTTTAAACATCCGCCCGTAAAATATATTTCTTGATAAAACCGTAACAAAATATAATTATAAAACGGCATCAAGATTTTCATCACGAGTCGGTAGGCTTTATGATCTTATGCTTGCAATCATGTTCACCTTAATATTTCCATACCAAATACTCGCACCTGAACTTGGGCTGATAGTTTTAAATTACACTATTAGCACAATAGGTGTTTTAAAACGAATTCGCCTTAATTTCAATATTAATGTTAATTATATATTATGTTTGTATTATACT
>CBDDJK010000003.1:0-8808 GCA_965229675.1 Alphaproteobacteria bacterium | reverse complement strand
ATAAAGAGTGCCAACCCCCATCCGTTCGGGTTCTTCAAAACTTGGCGTGGCCATGGCGGTCATCAGCACCGGCACGGCTGCCAGCGAGATCAGGATAGAGACAATGGTGAACAGTTGAAATCCGGTTGGCTCAAAGGCTTTAAGCAGCTGCTGACCGCCGCCAAAACCAACCAGCGTGATCACCATATAGATGGCCAGAACCTGCCCGCGACTTTCGTTACTGGCCCGGTCATTGAGCCAGCTTTCGCACACGATATAAAGCCCGGCGAAGCAAAAACCGATCAGCACCCGAAAGATAAACCAGCTATAGGGGTCAATGATCAGCGGAAACAGGATCACACAAAGCGAGGCCAGGGCCGTCAGCGCGCCGAACACCCGGACATGGCCGACGCTTGAGATCAGTTTCGGCATGGCCCATGATCCGGCGAGCAAGCCAACGAAATAGCCCCCCATGACAAAGCCGGTCATGATATTGCTGAAACTTTCAAGATTGGCGCGGACCCCGATCAAAGAGCCTTGGAGCCCGTTGCCAAGCATGATCAGCAACAGTCCGACAAACAGAACCCAGCATTGGCGAAGAGCAAGCAGCATGGTCGCAGTTCCTTAAGGGGGCTAGAGTCAAAGCAAAACGGTTTAAATCGGTAAAACAGCGCAAAAACGGGTTAAAAAACAGAAGATAGCGGAAAATAAAGCACACGATATCTGGCAACAAACAAACGCGAGAATAAAACTGCTTTATATCAAATTTATCGATTCACCAAACCCGATTTTGCATACCCGTCAAATTTTTATGTGCTTCAAGTTTTTACAGGCTTTATGGTTTGCTGCTATTGACCCTTTGTCCCGTTTTCCTTAAAGAGGACCCGGATAGAGGGGCACTTAGCTCAGCTGGTAGAGCATTCGACTTTTAATCGAACGGTCACAGGTTCGAATCCTGTAGTGCCCACCATTTTTCTAAGTTCTGGTTTTTTTAAAGGCCCTGATCTTGATAGATTAACATGATGATCATGGATAATCCCTTTATCAAGCGCACTGTTATCGCGGGATTGGGCCTGTTTCTGCTTTATAGCTCCCCCGTGGTTTCTCAGGAAATCTATCAATCCGATCAGCACGCCTTCAAACTTGTCGAGGTCACCAGCGGGCTGGACTATCCATGGGGGCTGGATTTTCTGCCAGACGGCACCATGCTGGTCACTGAAAAAGCCGAGGCCCAGTTACGCCTGGTCAAAGCAAACGGCCAGCTTGACCCGCGCCCGATTGCAGGCTTGCCAAAGAATATCAGAACCGGCGGCCAGGGCGGGCTGCTTGATGTGACCGTCCATCCTGATTTTGCACGCAACCAGTGGATTTACCTCTCCTACTCAGGAAGCGGGCGCGGCGGGGCCGGAACCGAAGTCATCCGCGCCCGGCTTACTGAAAATCGTCTGGAAGATGTGAAGGTTATTTTTGCCGTTGACCCTAAAACAGGAGGCCGTGCGCATTATGGCTCCCGGCTTGTTTTTGCCGATGATGGCACGCTTTTTATCACAATCGGCGACCGCTATAATTACCGTGATGAAGCCCAGAACCCGGGAAATCACCTCGGAAGCGTTATCAGGCTTAAGGATGATGGCTCCATTCCAGCCGATAATCCTTTTATCAATAAAGCCGGGCATAAGCCTGAAATCTATTCCTATGGTCATCGCAACCCGCAAGGGCTGGCTTTGCGTGCCAACAAGGTCATGTGGATGCACGAACACGGTCCACGCGGCGGGGATGAAGTCAATATCCTCAATAAACCCGGCGCAAATTACGGCTGGCCAGCCATTACCTACGGGATAAATTATATCGGAACCATCATTTCTGACAAAACCCATATGGAAGGCATGGAACAACCGGTTATCCACTGGACTCCGTCGATTGCGCCAAGCGGTATGGCTTTTTATAACGGTAACCGCTTCCCCAACTGGAAAGATGATATTTTTGTCGGCGCGCTGGCCGGGGCGCATCTTCGCCGCCTTGAACTGGAGGGCGATCAGGTGGTCGAACAGGAAATCCTGCTTGAAGACTACGCCCGCATCCGTGATGTCGTCAATGGCCCTGATGGCTACCTCTATTTCATTATTGATGACGAGGACGGCAAAATCCTCCGCCTCGAACCCGCAGAGTAAAGTTTGGAACTGTATCCAGGACAAGCTCCAACCTCAATTTAAGCTAAAAGCAAGTGCAGGCTGTTGAAAATTGGCTACAGTATATCCCTCAGCATCGCCAGTTTCAGGTGAATAACCTAATTCACTGTCAGATATTCAGATATAATGCCATGGCTGTAATTGCCAATGTTTATCTCTCCACTTAAAGTGGATTCAAGGTTTAATGTAATCCCCCCAAATTTAGATGGGGTTAACAGTAGACCGCTTTAAGTTGGCGGCCTGTTCCAGTTTCATATCTTGTGGATGCAGCCAGAGCCACACTTACGGTTACCGAAATAACTTCTGCTATTTTAGATAACAACTGTGCGCGACCCACTAATCTCTCCTTTTAATTTCGAAACCTTGTTAAAGCCTTTTGTAGCATTATTTTTACTCTCAAACCAAAATAATCATATATTTTAAAGATTAGTACGAAAAAAATAATAATTTCCAAAACACTAAACACAATGTAAATATATGGTACATTGAAATTAAGAAGCAACCGCTCAATTAAAAACAAGAGCGCATAAATACTTGGCAAAACCAAGAATGGTTTGAACAACAGTATTTTTCGACTAATGCTAAAGAAACTCATTGCATAGTTACCATTTTAATTCGCTAACAAAAGGCAGGATTTTTTACCTCTTGCTTCTTATTGCTCCCCGGATTGTGTAATACGCTAGTTGGCGTTTCATAAGAGTCCGTATTGCCCGTCTTGGACATCGCCTCCAGCGCCGCTTCAAACGAACTCTGCGTTACACCGTAATCACGGTCCATCTTCGTTGAATATGGAGAATCAGAAACAGTCGTGTTGGATTGGTCACCGGGATTTGTTGGATTATTCCAATCCTGATCTGATTGGGAAGAGGAAGAATCGTCAGACGTTGGCGTGCTCCCAAACTCCCCATTCTCATCTCCAAAACCAGCATCTATTGCTGAGTCTGCCGAGGAAGTGGAAGTATCAAAAAACCTATCGATTATTTCATCTGTAGCATGTGATAGAGCGTCTAATAATCCAGCATTCGTAATTTCTTGAAATTGATTTTCTTCCTCTGGGGACAATGGAGAATAACCGTTACTTTCAAGCTCGGCGTTTGTTTTTTGTATTTGACTTTTAGCCGCCAAATCTTTGCTTACACTACGACCTAAGAAGCTTTTCTGCCCTGGTGTCATTCTATCGCCAATCTCAACTACGCTGACCATATCTTGTGTTTTTTCAATACCGTCAGCTATAATAGCTTCTCTAGATATGATATGGTCAGTCATAATCTCAGACCTCCACCTCACATGTTATTCGGAAATTTTCATCCTCTTCAAGTTTCAGCATTTCTAGCAAAAGTGCGCTACTTGGGACTTTTTCTTCAATTGATAAACAAAGCCAATACTCTAGCATCTCATAATTTCTTTTTAAATAATAGTAACCTGCAAGAGGAAACATAGACTCAAGTCTTCCCAGGTTCACCGCTTTTTGCTCCCAAAACAATGCTTCATCAATATTTTCTTCAACACCATAACCTTTGAAAAATAATGTTGCTATAGCTGAGGCGGCAAGTCTGGACTTAGTTTCTTTCAATAACCTGGGTAAAAATTTATCTGCAATATGCACACCTGACTTATTTCTATCATAATTGGCCAGTAAAATCAGCACATAAGAAATTGTTGGCACATGATTTTTTCCCATAGCAGCCATCAAATTGTTGATAAGCTCCGGGTCTCCATCAAAATTCACATCAGCCATCTGAACGTACAACACACAATACTGAGAATAAATCCTACAACGTTTCATAGCTTCTAAAACATAACTTCTTTGATCAGACTCGCCTAATGCCCACTGGGCGCGAAATAATTGATATTGCAAGCGCTTGTTCTCAGGATAAGATTCGAGTGCTTTAGCACAAGCATTCACAGCCTCTCGCGCATGAATTTTCCAATATTCAACGCCCTCAGTTATTTTATCGGGGTCATCTGGATCAGCGGCCAATTGATCACACTCTGTAACAATTTCTTCACTAGCTAACACCATGCTTTTCGCTGCAAGCCAGACACCTGCAATGCAGGCCATAATGGTCAGAGTCCTTAAAGTTGAATATGTGAAAAACATTCTCATATTTTTGTTCCGTCTTTTTTCAAAAATCGATTAAGTAAAAAAGAAAAGAACCTCCAGAACGATCTTAGAATTATCTCTATAAAAATAATTCTAATGAAAAACTCAATGAAATTAAGCATAGTTAATTACCCGGATAATGCGCGATCTGGTTTTTCATAAGAGGTCGTCTTGCCCATCCCGAACATCGCCTCCAGCGCCGCTTCAAAGGAACCTTGCTCAGCCAAAGCGCTAACATCTGCCATACTGGGAGTGGAAGAGGCCGTGACGCCAAACTCCCCGTTCTCATCCCCAAAACCCGCATGTATCGCTGATTGCTCGGAAGAAGGGGCAGAAGTGCTTTCTTCACTATAACCATTGCATCATGTGGGTTAGACCCCTCACTCCCCATACCACCAGAATTGGAAGCATCAGTTCTTCGTATCCGGCTCTTTTGAGCTCTCCATTAAAGTGATCAACTAAAAAATCCTCCGCAGCTTGCCGATTAATTTCTTGAACTATCGCATCCCAAGCTCCTGACCCAGGCCCTTTCGGAGCCAATACCGTAGCTAACTCATTTTGTATATCTACATAGTCATAAAACTCTTGTGCTTCATCTATAATTTCTTGTCTTGTTTTTTCTCTGCCATTTTTAGTCGTCTTTCGAACTTAAAATACATTGGGAATAAGCAATTTTTGACTCACTCAAATCATAGTCTTGCTTTTTAACCTGCAGCAAACATAATAACTGCAGGGCATTGGTATATCCCAAAGATAGTGATTTTTTTAAATACGCCTCCGCTTCATCATATTGTTTAACACCAAGCAATATTGAGCCTAAGAAAAAATAAGTTCTTGAATTTTGACACGGTGAAGCTTTAAGTATATTAATGGCCTCAACGGTATCTTTTCGTTGATATTTTTGAATAACTGCTTTTGCAAAATTAGCGGCAGCGCAATCATAATCATCAACTGTTTTATCAAGAAGAAAAACTTCCTCCTCGACACGCACGTGAAGCAATTCAAGCGACTGCTTATGCAACTGTTTGTTTTTTGCAAGTAGTGCCATGCAATCTAAAAAGGCAGCTATCTGAACCGTATCCCATCGTCCATCACCAAGTTCACCGCCTTTTCTAATGTGTTGTGAAGCGATTATTAAATCATCAAAAACAAAATCATCCGATTTGCATTTTTGTTCCGTTAAATATTTTCCATATTCAAGATAAGCATTTGAATTGTTATCTTTCATGGCTCCGTGAAGCATTGTTAAAAAACTTTCCTCATTACCTAATTGCTTATAAGCTAGCGCAGCCCGAAACTTATATTCACCTCTTATCTGCGAAGATAAAGATTGCCGCTGTGAACAAATTAATGCAATTATTTTTGTCGTATTATTGTTAGTAATATTCACATCCATAGTCATGTGACGATAATATAGCTGATAAGATATATTTAGGCACTCATCAGAACTGTTGTCATCAGCTATAGCTGCGTTGAACATAATTACCATTATAGTCAGGAGAAGAGACGCAGCGCATTTCTTCAAAAGATCAAAACACTTAAATGTAATTGTTCCTATCATGTTCTCGCCCTTCCTTCTAATCCACAAAGGCGATTTCTTTACGCTCATCCACCTGACCGTCTTCGTTATAATCATAGGCAAGCAAGGCATCGCCCTGATCAATCCACCCCATCATTTCGCGATAGCCATCGGCATCCATATCAAACAGGGCGTTATTATTTGCCATCGGGATCAACTCAACGCCGTCCCCGTCCATATCCATCACGATGGGTTTGCCGCTGCCACTATTGCTATTTCCACTGTCACTATGATTACTGCTGCCGCTGCCCCGGTAAGAAGAACTCACGGAAGGAGGACCATAAGACGGGCCCCCAGAAGACGTGTTGCTGGAATACGACGGAGCATTGGTCGGATTATCTATGGAACTGCGACCAACCCCGGACCAGTCGCCACTGCTTGAACTTGAAGAAGATTGTGAAACCGGACTGTTGTCCCTATCGCTGCTATATTTACCATAACCGCCAAGCGCATCACGCTGATCTGGCGTTAAGCCCTGAGGCGATGACGAAGCCTGCCCCGCATTCGGATCATCAGGATTTTTTACCTCTTGCTTCTTATTGCTCCCCGGATTGTGTAATACGCTGGTTGGCGTTTTATAATAGTCCGTATTGCCCATCTTGGACATCGCCTTCATCGCCGCTTCAAACGAACTCTGCGTTACACCGTAATCACGGTCCATCTTCGTTGAATAGGGAGAATCAGAAACAGTCGTGTTGGATTGGTCACCGGGATTTGTTGGATTATTCCAATCCTGATCTGATTGGGAAGAGGAAGAATCGTCAGACGTTGGCGTGCTCCCAAACTCCCCATTCTCATCCCCAAAACCATTACCTATTGCCGAGTCTGCGGAGGTGATGCCTTCATCACCATATGTTATCCCATTAACTAAGTCTTTGGTAACACCAGTATTATTATTTACTTCAAATACACCCGCTGTGTTGGCGAATGTGGCTTCTTCTGAGGCACTCAACGAAGGCAAATCAAACCCTGAGGCAGTTGCTGATAAAGTTCCTGCGTGTACTGTAATATCATTTTCTCCATCCCCGATGGCTGTTGAAAAACCGACGAGACCAACTCCACTCAATCCAAGGCCCAAACCTACATCGTATACTTGAGAACTTGTAACAACACCGTCTAGCCCAACCTTAGCTGTGAGATGAGCTCCGCCAATAATCCCAACCCCTCCTATTCCACCAGCCGACAAGGTTGCTCCATTTGTCCCAACTCCAAAGTTCCCACCAGGAAAGTTATATTGTATTGATAAATCCGTCATTCTGATATCCTTGCCTTATTGCGTCTTTTCAAAATTGCGTCTCTTCAAACAATGATAATGCAAGGCTTTTGTACTCTTCCAGAGTCAACCCGGTATTCATATTAGGATGATAGTGTAAACTTAAATATTGAAAATCAAGAAGGCTCGGTTCAGTTCTTTTTGATTCAATATAAAGAGAGGACTCAGGGTTTTTCGAATTGCCATTAAAACCCGCAATTCTCAAGGCTGATTGAAGAATAACATTTGAAATATCACCAGAAGGCAAATTAGCATCAATTATACATACCACCATGCCAATACCTTTATTTTTATTCGCACCAGTATAACATACCAATGGACTTTTATTCTTTTTGTAATACGAGATAACTTCTTCAAGGATAGCCTCATCGTTACCTGGAATAGCTCTTAAAAAGAGATCACGGAATTTACCACCTGCATCAATATAAATATTGTCACTAAAAATTATGAACACGTTTTGATTTTTATTAGCTAAATAGACGTCCTGGACTGAACTTAATAAATGAAAAACTTGATAAAATTTGTTATCAACTTCTGGAATTATTGGTTTTGGAAGCAAATGCGTATCAACCAAGGCAAGCTTGATGGGCTCTTGCCAACGAAGAGAAACGTTAATTCCATCATCTGGAATAGCTAGTGCAGCCAAATCGTCAACAGCACTTTTTTCTAATTTTTTCCAATCCGGAAGACTATCAAAAAAGGCTTTTTTTGGAATTATTTTACGGGCCTCTAATTCAGGATAATATCGATAATCTTCCTCAGCTACGGCTTCCATATTCACTCCTAAGGCAACCAAACTTGCAAAACACAGCAGTGTTACTGACAATTTCAAGCTGAGTTTATCCATGAATAGTCTCATAACCCACCACAAACGTTAAACGCATCATCCCCGTTTGCGCCGAATACACCACCCGTTACAAAGGTTTTCTTGCTGGCCATTAGGAATATCCTAACTCAGTGCTTTTTCATCGCGCGTAATAACACAAACATCATGACCATATGCCATTCGCAAAAGCGATTCTTCAAAAGGAGGAATGCGGTCATGTTTAAGAAGATATTGTTCCATTTTTTGAAATCTGTAACCAGCTTCATAGAAAGTTGGAACATTCGAGTTTTTATTTTTCCGTATGCTATCTAAATAATCATGCAAGGCTTTAGCGTTTGTAAAATTAAGTAATCCCTTAAAAAGAAAATCCATAGAAGCCGCAATAAAATATTTTACCCTTTCACGTTCGTTCGCATCAGGATTTGTACGAAAAAGATAGCGGCGGTACGTAGGGTCAGAATAGGTTACATGACTTACAAGTGAATACCCGCTATTGATAAGCGCAATATCCTTTTGAATAAGATTATCATTTTGTTTTTCTTTATACGCAGAAACCGTGCTTATAATTAGTCTTCTAAACCTTTCATCCTCAAAATAAATTGAATGGTCTGGATGGAGTAATATAACAAAGTGAATTAAATAATCGCCAAGTCTGTCTTCCTTGTTTGCAACCGGTATCCCTGCTATTTTTGCAAGATATTTCATTGACAAATCAATTTTATTTAATCCGTTTTCATTTACCCCTGTTGCAAAATAAATCAATTCATCGCCATAAGCTTCCGGGGTGAAAATTTGATATTCAAAATTAGTTAAAATCTCTCTTGCCATATCCACGATATCACGCGGATAAGGGCCAAA
>CBDDJK010000002.1:0-4883 GCA_965229675.1 Alphaproteobacteria bacterium | reverse complement strand
TTTGCTGCTTGGTATAGAAGATGAACAAGCTACTATCCAACGCCCCCTGAGCCAGAAACGCGAGACCATTAATTTAAAGGATCTAAGTGGTTTACTAGTTGGCCAAGTTATTCTGCTCAAGAAAAAAATAGCTGCTGAAGAAAAGCCTTTTGGCTTGAGCTGGTTTTGGGTTGAATTGCTGAAAAATAAAATGGCTTTCTATCAGGTGCTGCTGGGGGCAGTGCTTATTCAAATATTTGCCATGATCACGCCACTTTTTTCCATGATTGTGATGGATAAAGTGTTCACTTCCAGCAACTTCAGCACGCTTAATGTGCTATTTGTTGGCTTGTTGATGGTTACTCTGTTTGACTATTTAATTGGTTTATTCCGCAAGAATTTGCTCACTCATGCAACAACTAAAGTAGACGTAATATTAAACGCCAAGGTATTTCGCCATCTCATTCATTTACCGATGGGATTTTTTACTGGCCGGCAAACTGGTGATACGGTAACCCGCATCAAAGAGTTGGAAGGTATCCGCAATTTTATCAGCGGTACAGGGCTGACAGTATTAATTGATTTTCCATTCGCATTTCTACTGGCGGGGCTGATGTACCTCTTTAGCCCAACATTGACTTGGGTAGTACTCGCCGGCATCGGCTTATGCTTTGTGGTCTACGCGATTGCCTCGCCATTTCTTAAAGATCGATTGAAAGAGAAATACCGCTTAGATGTTGATAATCAGTCGTATCTGGTAGAGGCGGTAAGAGGCATGGATACGCTCAAGGCGATGGCGCTAGAGCCGCAAATGCAGAGACGCTGGGAAAATCAAGTAGCAGAGCATAGCCAATTTTCCTATCACAGCGAGCGCTTGTCTGCCAATGTTGGCCAGATCGGTAATGTGATCAATAAGGGCACAATCGCCATTACTATGTGGCTCGGAGCGACCGCAGTGCTGAATGGTGCTATGACTCCAGGGCAGATGATTGCGGTGAATATGCTCGCAGGGCGGGTTATGGCACCGGCAATCCGTATTGCGCAAATGTTGCAACAATTGCACCAAATCAATATTTCGGTGAAACGCCTGCGCGAAATATTTGCGGTAAAAAAAGAAGCCGGAGCCCGCTTACATCATAGCCAAGTATTGGATATTAGAGGAGAAATTCGCTTTGACCATGTGTCATTTCGCTATAGTGACGAATCATCTATGGTTCTGGAGGATGTTAGCTTTGAGGTACAGGCCGGGCAGATCATAGGTATTGTCGGCCCCTCTGGTGCTGGTAAGACCACTTTACTGAGCTTAATGCTGCGCTTGTACATTGCTAGTAGTGGCAAGGTTCTACTCGATGGTCGAGATGTGGCGCAGATGGATCCAACCATGCTCCGGCGTAATATTGGTGTGGTATTGCAGGATAATTTGTTATTTAATTTATCAATCAAGGAAAACATCGCCATTGCTGATTCTGCTATTGGCTTTGAGCAAGTGCAAGAAGCAGCCAAACTGGCCGGGGCTGATGATTTTATTCGCGCCTTACCCAAGGGCTATGATACGATAGTTGGAGAAAAAGGGGCGTTATTATCTGTAGGTCAACGCCAGCGAGTTGCAATTGCTAGAGCATTAGTGATTAAGCCAAAGCTGTTATTTTGGGATGAGGCAACGAGCGCTTTGGATACTGAATCAGAACAGGTAATTCAACAAAATATGCAAAAAATCTGTGCTGGGAAAACGGTATTCTTAGTGGCGCATCGCCTATCGACGTTGCGAAATGCAGATAAGTTATTGGTTATACATAATGGTAGAATCATTGAGCAAGGTGGCTGGGATGAATTATTGAATAAGAAAAATGGCATTTTCAGGCAAAGCTATGAGCTTCAGACGGCAAAAAAATAAGCAATATATAGAAACTGATTTTCTATCTGGCATTGAAAGTATTCTGGCAGCGCGCCTTTCGGTTGCGGCATGGTTTATACCTTTAGCGTTAATGCTACTAGTGATCGGATTGATTGTTTGGGCTTGGCACTCTGAAGTTGATGTGGTTGCTTCAGCCATTGGTGAGATTGTGCCAAGTCAGGAGGTGCAATTAATTCAACCCAAGGATGTGGGAATTGTTAAGACTATATTGGTTACAAATGGTGATCGGGTAGGTAAAGGACAATTGCTCGTTGAACTAGAAGATCAGAATTTGCAAGGCCAGCTACTTAACACACAGGAACAGCTACGGCAGCTGGCTATTGATTTGGCCATACTAAGCAGACAGAAACAGTGCTTTGATACAGATCAAGTATGTGCTGCAACTATTCCATTAGTAGCCGAATTACTGCGTCCATTGTTAGGCGCAGAAGTACAAAATTTATTTGCCAATCTCTCTTCTGAAAGGCTAAAGATAGCCCAATCCTTGTTAATAGAGCGTTGGAATAATTTCTTGGCACAAAGACAATTGCGTCAAAATCAGCTAGGGGTATTAAAAACACAACTCAAGCAAAAAGAAGCTGCGATTTACCATAGCCAAGATTTATTGCCTCTGTATAAAAAACGCTTAGATAGAGTGATGGAGCTTAATAGAGAACAATTAGCCGCTGGCGCTAAGGTTGAGGAGGCAGAAGAACAGATGATGGAGCAACAGCAGAATTTAATAAATGCTCAACTAGAAAAAGACAATTTAATCGCTCAGATAGAGGTATCTCAATCCGAATTGCATTCATTTATTCATGAAACTAAAACACGTGTGAGCGATGAATGGTTTACTAAATTATCCGAGTTTCGCTCGGCAATTACCTCACAGCAGCAATTATTGAGGTTATTGGCAGAGAAAAGTCTAATCAGTCCAGTTGCTGGCAAGGTCTTCGATCGCAGTATTGCAACAGAAGGTGGCGTTGTTCAATCAGCTCAAATTTTGATGAAAGTTCTTCCAACGGGAACAGTCTTACAGGCCAAAGTTAATATCTTAAATAAAGATAGAGGTTTCATTGAGGTTGGTGATGCGGTTGCGATAAAAGTGGATGCCTATCCATTCACTAAGCATGGCTCTATTGAGGGTGAAGTAGCGAGTATTTCATCGGCAGCAATACTGGATGAGCAGCTTGGGGCGGTATACCCAGCGATAGTGAACTTCATCAGCATGAATGTTACAGTCAATAAACAGCCTGCTCCTATTATCCCGGGCATGTCGGTCACTGCTGATATTTATCAGGGCAAACGATTATTAGCAGAATATGTTCTAGCACCACTCTTGCGACATAAGGAGGAATCGCTGCGTGAACGCTAGTCGCTTTTCTATTATGATTGCTAAAAGTGTACAGTTTTGTAGCTTTATGGTTTTGGTAAGTATAGTTTTTGCTGAAGAACAACGATTGCTACCTTTACAGTCAATATACAGCCAAAGTTTGCAGTATTATCCTCTTGAGAAGAATGCTGCAATTGACGAGCAGATTGCCCAAAATGAGATTGATCTAGCAAGAGGCACTTGGTACCCAAGAGTAGATCTTTACGTTGATGAGGTGGAAAGTGATAATGATGATAATGATTATCGTGAAGGGAAAATTTCTCTAAGCCAGACTATCTATAATCGCTCTGCTTTGTATGCGATGGCTGCAGCCCAGGCAGCTCTAAATGTTACAAAGTGGCAAAATATTGAACAAAGGCAATCATTATTCATCGAGATTGCTGAAATCTATACACAGGCTTTGATACAAACTCAGCAAGAGGAATTAGCTAATCAATCACTTACCGAAAGTGAGATTTTGTACAAAGTTACCAAAAAAGCAGTAGAATTGGATCAAAAGCCCCCACTTGATTTGCTGCGTGCGCAAGCAGAGTTAGAAGAAAAAAGAGCCGAACTTATTGAGGCTCAGAATGCCAGAAAGGATATGAATAACCAACTATTACAATATATTCCAGAGCCCAAATTTCAAATCGATTTGCAACCTTTCAGCTTTAAGGATTTTGCCAGCAAGATTAATAGTGAAAGTGTGAACCATCCCAGTTTATATCGCTTATCTTATGAGGAACTAGAATCACAAAATGTTTTGGAAATTGAGCGCTCGGGATATTATCCCTCTGTAGATTTAGTGTGGGATCTAAGTCAACGACGCTCACATTCCAGCTTGGAAGGCAAAGATGTTGCAGTGAACGAGTCTAGAGTAACGCTTTCACTAAATTGGAATCTTTTTCAAGGCTTTGCGACCGCATACTCAGAGGATAGCGCTCAGCAAAAAGTCGCGCGCAAGGTAAATGAACGAGCACTAGCTAAATTGAATTTGCTTAAGCATGTTAGCCAAGTTGAAAGTTCAATTACGTCAGATCAGCAAAATCTGCAGGCATTGCAAAAAGTCTTACTTTTTCGTCAACAATCGGTTACAACCGCTGAAAAAAGCTGGAGACTCAATTTAATCGATGTTATCGATGTTCAGGCAGAATATAGCGCTTTGCAAGCAACAAAGCTGGATATTTATACGCTGGAACGAACACTTGATATGGAGCACTTACGACTACTATTTTTAACAGGAAAACTTAATATCAAATAGGTCTTTGTTTGAAGAGTTTCCTGAAAAAATTGCCAATTATTCAAGCTCCATGGGGTGATTGCGAAGGTCAGTGATAGCACTTTACTAGTTTCAGGCAATTGGTCTGTGGCCTATCATAACTGTATAGCGTCGTACTATTATGAACTACAGGGAGGCGGTCATTACAGCGAACTCGGGATATTTTAACAGAGCTCAAGCGCTAGATGGCAGGGGTGGGAGAGAGCCATGTGATGTGGCCTAGTGTTTTGGTGCATGTAGATAAGGGACGATTTTTGTTCTTGATCTATTTTACGAATGAGTATTCAATGAAAAAACGAAGTACATTTAGCGCTGAGTATCGTCGCGACGCGGTGCGCTTGGTATTAGAGCAAGGCTAC
>CBDDJK010000001.1:0-13080 GCA_965229675.1 Alphaproteobacteria bacterium | reverse complement strand
ACACCTATCTTCACCATCAACAGCTTGGTGCTTGCGGTAACATTGAGCCTACATAGTCAGCCCTGAAAAACTCTAAACAACTGATGTTAAATTTGAATATAATTATCAACTTGAACTCAGGCTGGGCGAAAAACTAGCCTGGCAGACCAAAAAATTGTAGTGGGGAGTAAAAATGCGTGGCCACGGAGCTAAAGATATCGGACAGCAGGATTTACTGCGCGCTCGTCTGGACGCGCAAATCGATATGAATAATCAGTTGGTTAAACTGGGACAATTAATCAGATGGGAGTATTTAGACTCCGAGATCAGCCAACTTTTTAGCTCATCCACCGGAAGGCCAGCAACTCGTACACGGTTGATCGTTGGGCTGATGTATTTGCAGCATTCGCATGGTTTGAGTGATGAGGCGGTGGTTTTGGGGTGGATACAGAATCCGTATTGGCAGCACTTCTGTGGTGAGGTTTTCTTGCAAACACGTGCGCCCATTCACCCAACGTCACTGACACGTTGGCGTAATCGTCTTGGCGAAGAAGGCTTAGAGTTGTTGCTAAAGGAGACGAACGATACTGCTGTGAGAGGAGGCTTTGCGAGTAGAAGCGATTTCAAGCGCGTTAGCGTTGATACTACGGTGCAGGAAAAGGCAATCGCCTATCCCACGGATGCGAATTTGATTTACAAGGGGATTACGCTGGTCGCGAAGGGTGCGCGCAAGTTCGGTCTTAAGCTACGGCAAACCTATGAGAAGACTGGCAAAATCATGTTAAATCAACTTGGTCGCTATGCGCACGCGTGTCAATACCAACGAATGAATGACAACCTAAAAGAGCTGCGTACTCGCTGTGATAGGCTTTGTCGAGACGTCTGCCGCCAGATAGCCAAACTGCCAGAGGTGGTGGCAGAGCAAGCACAAGCATACTTTCAACCATTGTTCGACAAGATACAACGGCTCCAAGCTCAGAAACGTGATAGCAAAAATAAGCTCTACAGCTTGCATGCTCCGGAGGTGGAATGCATTAGTAAGGGTAAAGCTCACAAGCGTTACGAGTTCGGGGTTAAGGTTGGAGTGGTGATAAGTCAACGCGGTAGTTGGGTGTTAGGCTGCCGCAGTTTCACCGATAATCCCTACGATGGCGATACGCTACACAGCTCACTAGAGCAAGCATCGAACATTAGCGGTGTTATGCCTCAAGAGGCTTATGTCGATTTAGGCTATCGCGGTAAGCATCTATTGCCGCCCAATACAGAGTTCGATAATATCAAAGTTATACACCGCAATAAGCGCAACAAAACGCCCCAGCAGCGTAAAGGTCTGAGGCGGCGTTCAGCGATAGAAGCGATCATTGGCCACATGAAAAACGATGGCAAGCTCAGCCGAAATTGGCTGAAAGGTGCGCACGGCGACGCCCACAATGCAATCCTATGCGATCGGTCAAAACTTCCGCAAGTTACTGATGCAAGGCCGTTAAAAAAGCTGCTAACCCATATATCACCCAAAACTTTATCAATTTTTCTTTGCTTCTCTGACCACTTAGCGATTTTTGCTATGAGTGTTCGAGTCGTCGCGTCTGAAGCATTTCTGGCAAACGTTGTTCAGGACCGACTACATAACTGTAGCATCAATGGGGATGGCCACAATGCAATCCTATGCGCTGTCGGCCAAAACTTCCACAAGTTATTGATACAAAGCCGGTAAAAGAGCCACCGGACTGATATATTCCGAAAACTTCATCGATCATTCTTTGCCTCTCTAGGCACTTGGCAATTTTTGCCACTAGTGTTAGAGGAGTTGGTCTAGAGCATTTTTAACAAGCGTCGCTCAAGATGGACGAATTACTCGCTAAAGTTAAAAATTTTCACTTTAGCGAAGTTCCATGTGTAAATCAAAAAAAACTAAAGGTATGAGCATAAAGGTATTTATCAGCTATAGCCATGATTCAGAACCACACTGTGAAAGTATCGTAAATTTTTCTGACCGATTACGAGATGATGGCATAAACTGTTCTATTGACAAATACTGGAACGGCGCACCACCAGATGGTTGGCAGCGCTGGATGGAGCAGCAAATTGAGCAGGCTGATTTTGTTTTGCTGGTCTGCACATCCACTTATCTCAAAAAATTCAAAGGAGAAGACAAAGATGCTGGGCGTGGAGTTCATTTTGAAGGAGTTATCATCAGCCAAATACTCTACGATAGTTTTCAACACAATACTAAATTTATCCCACTCATACCAGATGATGGTGACATTGATCATGTGCCGCTGATGCTCAAATGTAGAAGCACTTATCAAATCAGCAAAGATTACTGTAAGCTTTACCGTGTATTAACAAACCAACCTGAATATGAAAAAAAAGCAACAGGGCCATTTAAAATCTTTCCTCCTAAGAATCAGCAGAATATAAGACAAGCGGCTCCTCTACTATTTCAAACCATAAATACGTCAGATCAAGAAGGGCAATATAAACCTTGGCCAATCTCGCTTGGTGCAGTTGGTCTGGATCGCAGTCGCCAGGTAGTGATTTGTATAACGAATAAGCCTGAACAGGTTTGCGATGAACTTAATGCAGTGGAAAACCTTTTGTCGGATTGCCCGGCGTGCACCATATTTGGTAGAAGAACCTGGATAACTGTTCCTGACCCAACAGACATAGACGATAAACCAAATGCCATTATTGATATTAGCCCATATGTTGAAGACATGGGATACATAACGGATTTGGTCATCGAACATTTCGAGGAACATGCAGACACATTCGCCGCTTCCGTAGTTCTTTCGTTGGATCCAAATAGCCAATATTCATTACCTGATGTTAGTCAAGAACTTTGTTATCTCCAAAAAAATGGAAAAGTAAATTTTTCTGTTCATTGCCTAATGCCTTGGTCTGAAGAGGAAACTTTAAAACAGATCACCCCACATCAACGTAAAATTGTGCAGCAAGAAAAGCACCTTCGTAAGCGAGGAAGAAAATCTATAAAAAATCGTACGGAACATAGCTTAATTGATCGGATCGATAGTGATAGTTCAAGTTTTTTCTCAAATTGCAGACCTGTTGATGTTTGGCTGTCGGTTTTAGCTGGGCATTTTGGTATACCAAGCGAACCCTTAATAGGCAGAAATTTACAGCGAGCATTAGCCTTGCTAGATGCGATGAACCAATCTGAGACCTTACAGCAGGCAGTTTTTTCATTGCCTATTTGCAAAGAGGTTATTGAAGTCTTGTGCGCTTCTCGGGTTAGTATCCGTGCTGTGGTAGGTTTGGTGAGCAAAGTCGAAAGTCTAGAACAGCCACCACCATGGCTCAATGTTCCACTTCATTCTCGAAAAGGGCGAGGTTTGGTTTTTACGCCAAAAGTTAATTGAACGGAAGAGGAGGAAATTAAATCAATGATTTTTTCAAATATTTTACTTGATGCGCATATCGCTGAGCAGATGGGCGCTTCATTCGCCGAAAAAAAGGCTTTCATCATCTCAAAGCATGTTCTCCAGGAGCATAATAATTCAAGTTCCCTGAAGATTGCTGCTCTACATGAGCTAGGGCACTTGCCAAGCTGGGCAAAAATAGAATCTTTGGCTTTAATTTGCATGAATCTGCGCCGATCAAATGCGCGATTTTCTGAAGCAGCAATGTCTCTTATCATCCAGCCTGTTTTAGAAAAATATGATTCTGCTGTAGCTAAATCCCTGAATCAGGTAGTTTTAACCCTCGCATCCCACGATATTGAAGAAACACTTAACGCACTGGAAAAAGTAATAACACGACTTCTCTATCAAGCAAATTCACCCAGAAATCTAACATCTGATCTTTGGACTAAAAAATATCAAGATGTGCTCGTCATCCTTGCTGCTATAGAGGTGCTTGTGGCAGAGGATTTGGCAAAAGTAGCCGAATTCTTAGAAAAAGATAGCACAAACCGCTCAGATACCAGTGCAATTTCGCTCTTATTGGATCGTTCGCTAACGATGGAATTTGGCCGGAATCAGCAATTGATGGCGGTTGATTGTCTCATCCATTTAGATGACTTGCGCCGCGCCGGACAGGTTTTAAAGTCGATACCGCAAGGCATACAAACTAATCCCAATATCCTTGTGCGTCATGCAGCATTGGTGATGCGTTCCTCTGCGGAGTCTCCAGCTGATTGGACAAAGAAAGAACTGATAACCTATACTGGTTTGATCAATACATTAGGAGAATATTTTTACCAGCTTGCCCCTGAGCAAAAAAGGCAAGTTCTGGGTGTATGGCAGGATGCTATACTGCATAACATGCTATCAGCAATTGATGAACCGGAAGGACAATCAATAGTCGATATGTTCGGCATATTGTTTCGGCCAAGATTGCAGCCGATACCGCAATTCCCTATGATAAATATGCCTGTTTATATCACAGATATCGGAAGAACGCGAGGGCCGATTTATAGTTTATTACTTCGGGAAACTGGTGAATTCGTTGAGCATGTTCGTTTTGGTCAAGGGTTTGATGCACATCTGGTGGTGGCACCCTGGTATCACTTGAATATACAGCCAAGAAAGGTAGGCCCAAAAGGGGTTCCTCGTGCAAGCTTTCTAGTACGTATGAGTGCATGGGCAATTGCCGCTGACAGAATAATTAGATCAATCAATAAGCCAGATGTAGAAGATAAAAACTTACGTAGCATTTCTACTTTCTTGTTACATGCTTACTATTGGATGAATCGATATTATCGCACTATCCCTCAATCAAAAAAATCTAACCCTACATCAGATGAGCAGCTTATTCTGATCGCGTCATCCATAATCCAGCAAACATTAGGAGGGCGATTTGATTCACCGTCACCTCATTTTTTTGCCAACACGGTACATTGGTGGATTGAAAATGGGTTTGATTCTGAAAATGGTATGCCTGCCGATGAGAAAAGGTCCGAGATAGAACGTTCTAGTATGTTCGGGGCAATTTTTCAATTGATACAAAATGCGATCACCATAACAGAAACTGAGTATCGTTATGGACGTTGGTTTGAAGTGGCTGGAAAACTGGCGAATGTTTACCTATCACTTGATGAAGAAACAGATCAAGCCACTAACTATACCGCAGCATTGATAGCACGTGAATTCGGTAACAGTAGCCCAGACGTAACCTCAGACATAAACAATGATGTAGAAAACATTTTTAATGAAGTCAAACAAATAGCTTCATGGAAGCCTGCGCTAAAAAAACACCGAGTGGTCTTATTGGCAGATACCAAATACTACAAGTATTGGAACATTGCCAACATAGAAAAAATCGATGCGCAGGATAAAGATGGATTAGCCGGTCTTCTATCTCTTCTGACACAACTTATTGCAGTTGCCCATCAGGATTCCAGTGTAGATGAAGAAATCAAGGAAAGATGGTACGGTAAGTTCCGTGAAATATTAGTACAGGCTAAAGATTTTTCAGATTTTGATCGCTTCTTGCAACTCCGCCTGGTTGAACTTTTACGCCAAGGCGCATTTTATAATGCAAACTTAAAAGACAAATGTGAGCTAAATGGTCTGATTTTGATGCTGGTTACCAAATTATTGGAATTTGGCGCTAGCCTTACATTTAACCGTCTACAAGAATGGCTTATGGAAGACTTGCCTAAAAAGGAGGGTGACGGAAATTTAAGGCTTGTGATATTCGAGACAATATCGAAGTATATTGATTTTTTACAATCCCCTGCCTTGGTAGATGAGCAAGCAATGGACTTGTTTGGACGCGAACAAGCACATGCGCGAGCAAAATCGTTGGAGCGCTTCAAAGCATGTAGCCTTGTCGCAGAAACGGGTGGTTCATTTGGCTTGAGCCAGCCCATTTTGCAGGGGGCGCGTGATATTCAAAAGCAGATAGTTTGTAAAACTAATACCCAATACGCTATCCAGGGCTATTTTGAGTACAACGAACATGGTCGGTTAGTGCCAATCTCAGCGATACCGGATTTCAATACACAAACCAGCGAAATTATCTTACCCAGTGTGCGAGACGCCTCATTTACTGCAACTTGTTTTCCCCAAAAAGGCATATTAGGTCTTAATCTGTTTGCTAGAGCGAAAAAAAATCTGTCTGAGCCATCTAAGTATGTTGGCATTTTGGCTTCACGAGATTTAACTGAAGCAAATATTGCGCTCAATCAGTATGTAGTGGCTCAAGCACACGAAGCGGTTAATAAAGACTTATCTCCCGGTTCATTAGTCTCAGTTACTCATTCGAGGCCAAGTAATTCTGATTTTGGAATAGTGCATGATGTTCAAGAGGTCTCTGCTCTGAATCATGTGAGCATAGTGGATAGCCAAATTATGTTTGAAACATCGGATGATGCGTTTAATGTTCGGCTCATGAGCAATACGCCAGATGGTTCTGAGAAAGTCAATCTAACTGAATTTACGTCCAACTTCCTATTTTTGTTTTCTAAACAAGCTCTAAGCCTATCTCCTTACAATGCCCGCCTAGATTGGAATATCGAAACACAAGCTTATGCAGAGGTTATCGGCACATTCAGCGACTTGCTCATAGATGTAGGTGCTAAGGGAGATATAGCTGCCCCGTTTGTTCTGTGTTTACATTCGATTGAATTGGGGCCAAAAGGCAGTCCATCACACCTGATTGTAGAAACCGAACCACTCAAGTTATTTCGTATTAATATTTGGTATGACTTTTCTGCTTCAGATGAGCACGAACTACGAGAAAAATTATCACAAACGATTAACACATCAGGTAGTGATGAACTAGCCAACGGCTTGTTGATTGCGGTGAATGTGGTTGTTGAAACTGAAGAAAAATACTATGGTAGGGGCGTAGGGCCAAAGTTGGTACTTTCTCATGCTACTGATGGCGTTTCGGTGGCATGGCATGAAACGCCTATTCACTCCCCTTTTGATGAGCGCAATTTGACATGGCGCAGTATCTTCGACCCAATAAGTGACGAAAGCGAGTCCAGTGTCATTAATCTCCCTGTGGCAAAAACTAAAAAAGGTGCCTTATTGGCTGAATTGCCCGAAGAAAAGAGAGTGACTGGGTTCCCTGGCCATGTGGCCATAGACTTAATAGAGCCTAATGATAATGTGAATTTATTCGGTGTTGAAGTAGATTTTAGCCGTAAAGGGGATCCTTATTCAGGCCAGGTTCGGGCAGCACCGACGCAAACCCACAAACTCGATTTTTCTAATTCTGACCCCAAATGCCGTATCGATTTCTTGACTTGGTTAATAGAGGCTGATAACTACCACCCGGAACGTTTGTTGACTCTTCAAAGATTGTTATCTAACGGAATAAGTCCATATGGTTCAGTTTCTGGCTTTACTGAAGAAAATTTGTTTGTTTCTATCTATGCAGAAAGTCTAACACTAAAACCTCTTCCTGACAAACTTAACCAATCATTCTTTCGCTCCATTAAAGGACGAAAATTGGTTGCACGGCCAAAGTGTGGGCGCCACATCAAAATAAATATCAATAATCCACATTTGCCCGAAGCCGCTTTCGCTAATGATTGCGCTGTTGGCATTATTGTCGAAGTTGCTGCCAACAAGTCTTCTGATTTTAACGATAAAGTACGTGAATGTAGCGTTGCATGGCAGCATCTTTTGGATAAAGAGCCAAGCAAAATTACGCTTTCTTCCGCTAAAGAGGAATTGGGCTATTTGCCTCAAGGTTCGCGTATACGTATTAACCGGCACGATAACAACGGAGGTAGCAACGGTACTCTTGAAATTTTATCTGTACATGCCGAAGCGATCTGGAAGGAAGTGCCTCACGATGAAAGACATCAATATGCAGGCACAGCGCAGCAACGAGATGGCAGTCAGATTGATTTGTGCGAAGCCAACCCTGGTACTTTCTCTATAGGGCCAGAGCTTACATCAGAGCAGAGCGAATCTGCGATTGTGGACATATCAAAAGGTAAGTGCCAACTGATAACACCGAAGCGGGCTAGTGCGCTTAGATTTAGAGGTAGAGCAACATCACGTATTACACTTGAAATCAATAAAAGTGGATCAAGGGGTATTAATAATAAATTTCACTTAACTGGCGTGA
Organism: Alphaproteobacteria bacterium; assembly: GCA_965229675.1. Lineage (GTDB taxonomy): Bacteria > Pseudomonadota > Alphaproteobacteria > CBDDJK01 > CBDDJK01 > CBDDJK01. The sequence continues at coordinate 5,052 of CBDDJK010000001.1, read as the reverse complement.
CCGAAGTACAAAATATCTCTCCTGTTAAAGTGAAACTTGCACAAGTTGCTCTTGAATTAATCAAATCAAAGTTTCAGGGCTACCAGTATGTGCGCCGATTACTACATGTGCAAAAATATAAAGATCATGAGTTATCCTCTTCCAGGTACGAAAAAAAGACTTTCCAAAAAATCAATCAAGCGGAAGGTAGCTTGGATGACTTGCAGTCCATCATGGGGACAGACATTGAAGGCCTCTATGAGTATGGCATATTCATTCCGAGCGATATTAAGCTGAGACGAAAAATACCCAATGGCATTTCACTGCAGCCGAATGAAATGTCTTACCTGTCGCCTTATGATGAGGTGGCTGCTTACTCTCGAAGAAAACAGGCCCGCCTGCATATTTTGCCTATTGACCAACCTCTGGGCTCATTCAAAAAAACACAACCCGGCAAACTGGAAGAGCTGTCCCGCGAACTTGATGATCCAAGACTTGGGGAGAAAATTACGCTGAATAATCTGAAATTATACTATGTTGGCACTAACCAAGCTGAATCTCGACAACATGTGCTGGAATGGGGCTATGGCTATTGGTTGTCTCTTGAACCTGAACAAATTTATTTTTGTGGCAGTCCACTAATACCAACACACCTTTCAATAGCTTTCGGAGATTGCATCAGAAAACTACAATTTGAACAACAAAATGATCGACTCACCCTCAATATTCTGGAAGTCGATCATTCAGCCACGCGAATTTTGTTTGAACAGTCTTCTAAAAAGCGTATTAATCATCTAGTGCATGTTACTCTCAATCCTGGGAGGGACAATCGGGAAGATTTGAAGATTACCAAAGTTGAAGGCTATGACGGCTCCAGACATAATTCGACTCTGAATGCTTTTCGTTCAGTAAGGCCAAAATTGGCTGTAAAAACCGCCCAGGCATTACAAAAGATGTTGACTGAAAAAATCAAACGCTCTGGTGATCCGGAAACCATTATCATCAATGCTAAAGTGGACGCTGAGCGATTTAATCAGACTTTCGGCCGAGAACTTGTCTATGAGGCAGTGAGGATTGGTGAACAGCCAATGGATGGTTTTCGCTCTTTGGAAGAAGGTGACATGATTTTCGTGCGGGCGGGCAAGATCAACGAAGGAAAGAATGATGTTTATCTGTCTGTTTCACCACTATCTAACGTAAATAATCAACTTGTAGACCCGCAACTATACAACCCTAGAGTGGACAAGATGCTTAATCTTCCGAGGCGCCAGTTTTCATACGATGAATACAAGCTTATGCATTTGCAAAAGACGAATGCCTCTATTCTTGAAGGATCAACATTGCTAGTCAAAGTAACAAAGGCCCGTGCAAATCAAATTAATCTGAGCTTAGTGAAGGGAGCTATACCACGCAGATCTAATATACTGGATGGATTGATGGCACGGCAAGATCATCATCTATTAGGTATTTTCGTCAAATTCAAGAAAGAAGATGATTCAATATTCATCGTAGAGTTGCGACCTGGTATTTTGATTGAAATTAACCGGAGCGAAGTTTATTTACCAAGTGGTGTGGAAAATGGCCTCATGAAAGGCGACTTGTTGGCGTTTCGGCGTCGACGTAGCCAGAAAGCAAATAGAAAATATCAAATAGCATTAGCTATGCATGGTGACCATCATTATGTAAGCAATCATCGTAGACCTGTAGTTACCCTTCCCACAAATGCTCTCAGCAGAAAAGATGCTATGATGGGCAGTCAACAGGCGACTCTGAAGCTTCTGCACAGTTTTTCTGTTGGAGATTTTCGCCAGACAATTGCCAAACTCAATTCAAAGCAACACCCACGAGAAGAACTTGCCAACTTTATGGCGATAGAGCATCCCAAGCTTGCTTGGCTAATTGGTAATAAAAAGATCAACAAAAATAACGGACTGGAACTGATATTAACGTCTGATCAAGATTATCAAATTCTGGCTGGTCGATTAGTCATTGACAGTAACAATGAACACGTTTCTCCAAATGAATACGTTTATCCAAAGGTGAAAATTTCCCCATTTCATAAATGGGGAACGGAATTGTCTCGCCTGAGTTCAGATTGGTTCGACATAACCTATGCATACGGATCGGCACAAGATATCGCCAAACGGCTATCCACACAACAGTGGTCTTATCATGACGAGCATAGCTTCACTTGGAAACAGCGGGGAAATAACGAGTATCAAGTCGTTAGTCATGAACTGCCGCAGCATAATGTTGAAATGGGACCATTATTCTTCAGACAGCATGGTAAGACAGCTAGTTTACGTCTGCCAGTAGGGGGGCAATTTCGACAGTATGTACTCAGCTTTGCTAATCTGAAAGACCAGCTGCCAGAAACTAATACGAATAACTGGGCACATATGATTGTTGCCGGCCATGCTGGTGAATATGGTCTCATTGTAGAGTCCTTGCCTGGGCGATTCTTTGAACTAAGCGGCTCATTAACCCAGCATGATGTGTCAGAACCAATCGCGCTGGACAGTTTGGATTGGCAAACCTTTGGTATTGGGGACGTTCTAAAGGTATCGCGCAAACCAAATGAATCCGACCCATTCATGCAAGAGACAGTTGCAATAGATTGGCAGCATGGCGTGCAAAATGCTTTTGGAGCACAAGGAGCAATTCTGAAAAAGATATCATTAGACGAAATAAAGGGTTGTGTTGCATATGGAGCTAGGGAAATTGTTTTGGACATTCCTTGTAATGAACCGAAAAGTATGCCCGATATTATTGTGGCGGGAGGGTATTTGACCCCGAAGCCTTTTTATAAACCTACGGAAGAAGAAAAATTAGATGCGTTCCATAAATTTCTTGTTGGTCGAACAATTTTATTAGTGAGTGATGAAGAGGGTGGCCTAACAATTTCGGGACTTGATGAATATACGCCATGCCTGGCCAGCCAAACTCATGATGGTACAGCTATTTCATGGCAGAGAGATAGCTTGTTAATGGCCTTTAGTGATGAAAAACAAGAAGGCAGTGACGTGCTGCCCACTATGGAATTAGTGTCTAGAGTAATCAAGGGAGTTGGTGGTGTTTTACCTGTGACGATTGAAAGTATCGATAAGAGCAAAAATAATTACATGCTTTACTTTTCGCGCCGGTTACAAATACCTCTGTGCAGAAATGAAACCATAGCACGCGCTACTATTTTGGATCTGTCGGATGATGCGCAAAATGTTATTCTGTGTGTTGGCGGACGTCATTTAGTGGTGCCAAGTCGGCAGTTTGTAAACGGGGCACCTGATGAGTTATTGCATCTGATGGTCAAACAGCTTGCCGACAAGCGGCACTCAGTTTGGGTACAACTGACGTCAGATGGTTATCGTATCGGCTTGCCTAGTGAATCTCAGAAAATGATAAGCGTTCGTGGGGTTGATATCATTGCGGAAAACCCCAACGAAGCTGCTACAGAACTGGTAATTCATGGTGTGGTATGCCAAGAGGCTTCCAGCCATTGCTTGTACTGGCTTCCGTACCATAAGTTGGGAGCTGCTGAATTGACTTTCGACGAGATCAATCAGCATTTCTTGAAAACGAAAATTTACTATGATGTCAAGTTATTACCATCTAAAGCAGTCTCTGTTGTTGACTATCCCTTGGTATCTACGGAGATAAATAAGTTAAGACTAGGGACTAGACTTGAGTTGTCCCTCGTAGGTGAGGTAAATAATGAACCCTGTCAGGTGCTTGCTAAAACAGTCAATTCCGGACTATTGCTAAGAATAAATATTCCAGCAGAAAAACATCGGCCAGATGTATCTGACGGTTTAGTTCTGGCTGAAATAAGTCAGCGTAATATCACGTCTAACGGCATGTTAATACTTAATGCTGGTCTTCTAGGTCATGTCGCATTGCGTTCTGATCTTCCTGTTCAAATAGCCTCTATCCCGAAGAAATGTATTGAGTTGGATAATCCCATAGTTTTTGGCGCTTCGTTAGAACCTGAGCTTCTAAATCCTATCATGTTAGGGGATGAGTGTATTTCATCAGCCGAAGAGACAGTTATACTGGTAGATGAGTTTTTAAATAAAAAAGTGATTAGTTTGCGATCCAGTCTGGGTTTGTTAGAAATCCTGCTAGGGGCATTAGAACAGAATCAAAGCCCGATTTTATATGCAACTGCCTGGAAATTTGGCCAAGAAATATATTTGCGGTCACTTAGAAGCATCCATCTGGAACCAATTTCACGATATCAGGCACAAATTCATCGAAACTATCAACCCGAAGAATTTGGCTTTGATGTATCAAGCAGAGTTCGGGAAATTATAAAAACTTATAAGAAAAAACAGAATGTTTTCGAGCTAAACCAAATGCTCGAAGGTCTGATTAGATTCGTCAGTTTGTATCCAACCAGTAAGAAAGGTGAGGCAATTGCTTATGCAATCAGCGTAGCATTTGGTAATCGTCATGACTTGGGTTACCTGGCAGAAAATGCTCCAATCCTTCAAATGTGCATTAACGTAACCCGATTATTTTCCATTGATGTGGCAAATAAAAAAAATGTGGTTGAATGTGATGTGGTTCCATTGATTAGAGATAAAATCATCAAAATAAAGCATGAAATGTTAGACGAAGACTTGGATATTCCACTGCCGATAGGGTTTCACTTTTTGCAAACTAGTAATGATTCATAGCGATAAGAATGTGATTCTTGTCAAACTCGAAAGACTCTGATTAATTCGCCATGAGCACAAATTTTCCTGTAGCGCATGAACACTAATCAGCGCATGTCACTGAAGATGATGTTTTTAATTTCTGGCTGTTCTTTGGCTTTGTATACTGCAGTGATTTATTCAGGGGCTATCTAGAGCTATGATTGGGTTCAATTGACAGTTCCCCACAAATTACCTGTTAGGAAAAATTAAGATCGAATTGCTAATTACAACAACCACCTGTAGATTAATACCTTGAGCAAGACGATGTTGAGTTGCACCAGCTAAATTATTGTGAAAATTGAAAAATCACCGGTAAATTTACTGTGCTTAGGCTTTGAGCAGGGAAATGTTTTTACGAGAATTTGAGACTTATACC
>OZ245897.1:180000-2467266 GCA_965229675.1 Alphaproteobacteria bacterium | reverse complement strand
ACCCATTGGATATCCTTATTAAATTAGCTTTCTTAAGAAAGCGATGGATTTAAATAGCGTAAAACAGGGCTAGTGCATTGGGCATTAAAATGATGATTGAGGTCTGTGGCTCCTTTAATTTCAAAATGATCAAGCAGTTTTGGATGTTCTTCAATTAAGGTACTAAGCCGTTCAAATAAATAAGCGCGCTGTTCATCACGATTTGAAGAGCCAGGATTTGACCAGCCATGGATCCATGCCGCTTTAAATAGGTCAAAAAATTCACGCTTTAATCCTGCGCTACTATAAAGAATTTTCAAACCATTTTTTTCATTATAGAGCAATTCCGTAACATTGGCAGTGCTATTGCTACCATACAGGGCAAAAAGCTGGATTAATGCCTCTACATCGCCCAAAATTGCAGCCGCTAAAATGCGCTCAGGCGGTAATTTTCCTGCCATAAAGGAGCGGGTAATCTGCGGATCAAGGTCAGAAGCCATTTCAGGCAAAGGCCCGTGATGAATTTGATCAATGATACGGCAAAAGGCTTTATCAACCCCTGAATTGAACCTTGTATCAATGGCTTTTTTAAATAGGGCATGCGATTCAAACAGCTCCATCATGCGCTCAATATGTTTTGAGTGAAATCGCAAATTTGGATTACACAGCATGGCGATTGCAAGGACAACCTCCCCTTGATCAAGCAATAAATTGACAATTTCGAACGGCAAGCTAAACCGTTCACAAATCACAAAATTATGCCCTATTATTCCAAGTTCGATAATCGCCTTTAATTCATTGGGGCCTAACACAGGCGAGGTGCGTATAAATGGTGCTGCAAAATCATGGTTTGGATTGCTTGCCATTTCAAATATAAATGCTTTTCTTAAAAATTTTTTATGCGCCAGATGGGTAATAAATATTTGATGCGCTGGATGATTAGGATCGCGCATAATCGGTTCAATGATATGGTTCACCCTGTTCAACGCATTTGGCTCTTCCAGCCATTGTGGTTGAGTTTCAAGTTCATGCGCGAATTGCTCTAACTGTTCAAGATCAGCCGAATTTCCTCCCCCTTGTTCTATTGAATCAAGAATTGAGTTCGGTAATTGGTTTGCAACTTCAGCCATCAATCTCCCCTCATCCGCAAGCTAGTTTTTTGTCCATTGCCTAAACGACAGAAGGGCGTGAATAAAGCCGCTTGGCGTAGTTTGGTTTTAATCGGTTCAACCCGTTCTGATAATGAAGCCATGAAAGAGGGAATTTTTAAAATTGCTTGAATACGGCGTGTTAGAAAAGCGCGCGTTTCATCTAATTCTTCGCTTTCATCCTCCAAATAGACTGTAAGGGTTGGAATAATCGCAGAACCCAGCAATAAGCGTTTTGAATAAAAATTAAAATCAAGCGATTTATCACCAAAAGCCCGCCATAGCTGATCAACCTGATTCGCAATTAATTGAAGTGCAAGGCGTTGATAACGTGGATAGATCAATAAGCCTTTGGCACGCACCCAAGCTTGGCGATGCCCCTTAAAGGTAAGAAAACATTGCATATAGCTTTCAATAACTTTTTCATGGAATCGTATGGGCTGGTTGCGCAATGCCGCCACTTCTTTGATTAGTTGCGTTTCAATTTGTTCAGCAAATAAGATAAGCAAATCATCGGGATAGGTTTCAAACTGCGCCGTCACTTCCCCTATTGGCAGGTTGCATTCCTCAACCGCCGCCAACAGGGCTTGTTCCATCCATCCATCAAAGACAATATGATTTGCAAGACAATCCATAAATGCTTTATCGAATTGCTTATGCGTCTTATCTTCCATCTTTTTGACTTTCTATCCCAAATAGCCCAACCAAAACATAGCAAGTATATAAACCCATTCGCACAGAATCAATGATAAACCTTATTAAAAGCGTAGAATGGATTAATAAGGCGTTAATATTATTTCTATGAGTAGCGTTTAGCAAATTTATAATAGTCAAATTTAATTTGTTTGAGCGCAGATTCCACGCCAACATCTAATATTGATTCACTTTCTATGTAACCATTTTTAATGTTGTTATCAGTGTTCTGAAAAAAAATATCCATATGGGGTAACCATCAAATAAGAATTTGGAACCAAATAATTAATGCGTAATGTCATTGAATAAACTTGAACCTAATCTAAAAAATGGTTAAATACACAATAATATTGGAAATAAAATTTTCTGGAAATTTTAATGGGGATAGAATGGCAAAAACTGGCTAATCCCAGTCGGTTTTTAAGGGTATTTGAACGGATTATGCCATTGATGATTGTGGCATGCGTTGGGTTTATGGCGGCAGGGCTTTATTATGGGCTGGTTGCCTCCCCCGCTGATTACCAGCAAGGCGATACCGTACGGATTATGTATGTGCATGTGCCAGCCGCCTATCTTGGGGTTTTTGGCTATGCAGTGATGGCTTTTGGTAGCCTTAGCTATTTAATTTGGAATCATCCGTTGGGGGATTTATTGGCGCGTGCTGCTGCCGTGCCAGGTGCAGTATTTACTTTGATTTGTTTGATTACAGGGGCGTTATGGGGCAAGCCAATGTGGGGAACTTATTGGGTATGGGATGCGCGGTTGACCTCTATGCTCATTCTATTTTTTCTTTATATTGGTTATATTGCCCTTGCCAATGGGTTTGAGGAAGTTGGACGCGGTGCGAAACCCGCCGCCATCTTGGCATTGGTTGGTTCAATTAACTTGCCAATTATTAAATTTTCGGTCGAATGGTGGAATACATTGCATCAACCCGCCAGCTTGTTTCGCATGGATGGCCCTGCGATTGCCCCAGAAATGCTAACGCCGCTTTTATTGATGATGGCGGCTTTTACCTTGCTGTTTATAATGCTTACGGTGATAAGGGTGCGCATCTTTACGCGCGAGGTTAAATATCATCAGCTTCAGATCAAACAGTTAGAGGACGCAAATGCAAGCACATTATGATTGGTTTGTTGGCTTGTCCTATGGGATGACGGGCTTCATTCTGGCGGGGCTTGTTGTTGTATGCTGGTGGCAAGATCGCCAAGTCAAAAAGCGGTTGGCACAATTTATTAAAGATGAATAATCCTAAAAATTTAAACGCTAAGGGGTTAAACCCAAAATTTTATCGGCGAAAGATGCGTATTAAGTTACTGACTGGCGCATTGTTATTGTTCAGCTTTGCAATTGGGCTTGTGCTGATGGCGTTTCAAGAATCAATCGTCTTTTTCCATGGGCCTAGCGATGTTAAATCAGGTCTTGTTGAACAAGGTCGCAATTTCAGGCTAGGCGGTTTAGTTGAGGAAAATAGCGTTACGCAGGATCAATCTGGTCATGTTCATTTTAAAATTGGTGATGGGGTGCATCAGGTACCGGTTGTCTTTAATGGCATATTGCCCGATTTATTCCGTGAAGGGCAGGGGGTGGTAACGCTTGGGCATCTTGAAGCCGATGGAACCTTCATCGCTGAAGAAGTGCTTGCCAAACATGATGAAAATTATATGCCTGCGGAAGTGGTTGAAGCCATGAAACAAGCAGGGACTTGGCAAGGTAAGTAGGGCAAGGTAAGTAGGGCAAGGTAAGTAGGGCAGGGTAAATAATAAGCGATGATCAATCCATCCATTGCTACATATCTTGTTGAAATTGGGCATTTTGCGCTTGCGCTTGCCTTGGCGGTGTCTTTTATGCAGGCAAGCCTACCGCTGATTGGGATTCATTGGCAGCGACCTATATTACAACAAATCGCCATCCCGCTTGCTAGTTTACAATTTATATTATTAAGCCTAGCCTCAGCCGTTCTTGTTTATGGCTTTGTTATTTCTGATTTCTCTCTCCAGCTCGTCATTTCGCATTCACATGCTTTGCAACCGATGCTTTATAAAATATCTGCAAGTTGGGGCAATCATGAAGGGTCTATGCTATTATGGTGTCTTGTCCTTGCTTTATTTGGGGTATTGGTATGTTGGTTTGGCGGTAATCTACCACAACGCTTGAAAATAAGAGTTTTGGCGGTGCAAGCCATGATTACCACGGCATTTTTAAGCTTTTTATTATTGACCTCTAATCCTTTTTTACGGGCAATCCCACCTGCCATAGAAGGGCAATCCCTGAACCCCTTATTACAAGACCCAGGGTTGGCCTTCCATCCCCCCTTACTTTATTTGGGGTATGTTGGGCTATCGCTTGTGTTTTCATTTGCGATTGCTGGTTTGATGGAAGGGCGGGTTGATGCTGCCTTTGCAAGATGGGTGCGCCCATGGACGTTGGTATCTTGGGGCTTTTTAACCGCAGGGATCGCCCTTGGATCATGGTGGGCTTATTATGAATTGGGATGGGGCGGGTTCTGGTTCTGGGATCCTGTTGAAAATGCCAGCTTAATGCCATGGTTAGCGGCAACGGCTTTGTTGCATACCGCGATTGTGATGGAACGGCGGGCAACCATGAAAAGTTGGACAATTTTATTGGCAATCCTTGCCTTTGGGCTTAGTCTGGTTGGAACATTCTTGGTGCGTTCTGGTGCTTTGACATCCGTCCATGCGTTTGCCAATGATCCCGAACGCGGCATTTATATTTTATTGATTTTATTTATTACTTTGGCAGGCGGGTTAGGATTATACGCAGTGCGCGCGCCCTTATTAAAAGGCGAAGGGCTATTCCACCCCGTCAGCCGTGAGGGCGCATTGATGGTTAATAATCTGTTGCTGATTACAATCTTGGCAATCGTATTATTTGGCACGCTTTATCCTTTATTTCTTGATGCGGTTGGTGGCGATAAATTATCGGTTGGACCGCCTTATTTTAATAAGACCCTAGCGCCAATTATGACAGTTTTATTTGGGATGCTTGGCGTTGGTGCCTTGTTAAAATGGAAGCGTGGCGATTTGAAATCCAGCCTTAAAACCTTAATGCCCGCATTATTTGTTGCGTTAGCATGTGCGCTAATTGGTGCGATGCTTTATGATTATCGCATGGGATCAGCCTTTATTGGTTTAGGGATTGCGGGCTGGTTGTGGAGTGCCGCCCTAACCGCACTTTACAAAGCGGCAAGACCAACGCCATCGCTTGCCCTGGTTGATGTGTTAAAGCGGCGATTATGGCAGTTGCCAGGGGGCGTATGGGGCATGAGTCTTGCGCATTTTGGGCTTGGAATGATTGTTGCGGGTGGACTTGGTGCGGCTGCCCTTACCCAAGAACGCATTGACCGTGTAATGATTGGGGAGGCGGTTAGCCTAGGCGATTATCGATTTACTTTAAATTCTGTAAATAGCCTGCCTGTTGCCAATTATCAGGCCATGCGTGCCAGCGTAACAGTTAATAGCCAAGACGGGGAGGATTTAATAACGTTATACCCTGAACGGCGCATTTATATAAGTGGTAATATGGAAACAACAGAGGCCGCTATTCACTCTTCTATTGCGGGGGACTTATATGTCGTGTTAGGTGAAGTGACAGATCATAGCCCACAACAAGGCTATGTTCTAAGGATATATATTAAACCATTGGTGCCATGGATGTGGTTTGGGGCATTATTATTGGTGATTGGCGCGATATGCTCGTTATTTGATCGGCGATTGCGCAGACTGAAACCAATTACGAAAGGGGATTTGCCATGCGATTAGTCAAGATAATATTTGGAATGATGGGTTTAGCGGCAGTGATGCTGATTGCTTCATCGGCGGAGGCGCGCCCTTGTTTTACCAATCCTTCAAAGGGCTGTAAGGGTATAAAGGTGCTGGAGGATAGCGAAGCATGGTTTTTTGATAATGTATTAGATGAAAAAGGTGAATTTCGTTTTAGGAGCCTTGAAGAAATGCATATTCACAATGAGTTTAACGGGTTGGAATATGTTGTACAACGGGTGGTTTATGAACGGCTAGGTTGCTTGAATATCCGCGCCCGCGAATATGAATATGCATTCCATGACATGATTTCAAAAAGCTTTGCAGAAGATGCTTATCTCCGAGGATTTAAGTTTAGTGAGGATCGTCGATTTATTATTCAACAAACTAAATCTGATCATTACATTTTAATAAAGCGTGGGGTAGTTATTGGCGATACTAAAACAAGAAAACTCATTTTTGTATTTTTTGATGAAGATAATCCAATTGAACCCGACTGGAGTACCGTGGAAAAATCTGAAAAAGGCATTTATTATTATTTGAATCCAAGTGTGTATTATGATGAAACAGAAGCACAAAAATTTACTAAACATCATATGCTTATATTTATGCCACCTGATTACCAGCGTGAGCACTGGCAGGCAATTTTACCAATAATTGAAGCGCAAAGACAAGAATTTCAATCAGATTTAATAAGCTTTTCTGATTATCCATCAAAGACCAGAAATGAAGATATGCATTTTTTTTCGATTGATTGCCGCCAAAATTGATTTTATCGGTTAATTTGCGTTTTTAAGTCGATCATAAAGTGCGATTAAATAAGCGGCTTCTGCTTTTCTTCGTGCAATATGCCCTGGTAATGGGTCGGCATCTGGACCATAATAATTATTAAGCTCTTCAATTACTTTATCATATTGTTCGTAATACATATAGGTAACTGTTTTTCTCATATTTTTAATTGCAGGGCCATGATTCATGGCGATTGACATCAAGACCGTCCGTTCTTCTTGGCTTAACTGTTCGTAAGAACGTCCGTTTTTTAAGCCAGAATCTTTAATATTGTTTTCATATATTTTTTTCAATTCGGATTCAATTTTTTTATATTTAGCTTTGGTAAAGGCTTCTGCTTGTGCTTTGGTAAGAGTAAGTTCACCAATTTGATCCAATTTTTTCTTTGCATCATTGCCTTTTAAACCAACAAGGCTTGCTAATTGTGTACGTGTTGTTTGATCTAAACCTGCAGCCTCAGCTAAATCATCAAATTCAGTTATTTTAATCTGACCAATATCCACCCCACCGCCAAGGGTAACGCCGCTTTTTGCATGTGCAGTGCCTTGATTGTTTTTTGGAATATAAGGCGTTAGGTGATATAATTTATCATTACCATTGCTTTCAAATTTCAAAACTTGATCTTCATCATAAGAAGGCTTTGAAACATTAGCTTTTCTACTCATAGTTTGTGGGGGATTGGAGGTGAGTTTATCTTTGTTTTCTTGTGGCTGTGTGGTGGGTTTTAAGTTTGATGGTTCGTTCTTCCCCCTTGTTTTTTGATCTTCTTTTTTGATTTTATCCCCATCAAAAAGGGTGGTGGGTTTGGTTTTGGGGCGTTCCGCAGTTTCACTGAAATTAAAGCCTTTAAGTTCAAAAGGATTATCAAATTTATTTGTGTTTGGTTTTTTGATTCGCAGGGCTTCTAATCGTTCTCTCCGTAATTGCGCCCTATCAAGATTTTTATCCTGTTTAGGATCATCGAAATGCTTTTTCTTCATAAGCGATTGATTGATTTTACGCTCAGTCGGGCCACCTGGATGCATAATGCCATCGATTTTCAATTCATTATCTTTTTGAAAACTTTTAATGCCATCAAACATTTCATTATCGACAAAATCTGTAATACCAAACGATTCTAATCCCGATTTGATTTTATAATGGCCAAGATCGCTTAATGCCTTTTTTGTTTTGAGGGTGTCTTCTGGTTCAACGCCCATAGTTCGGGCAACGGAATTTTTAAGGGAGAAGCTAAACATCATTTAAGCCCTTTCAAGATGGCAAAGGTTAATAACACGGTCTTTATAAGGAACAAAAAGCAAAATGTCAAGTTTTATTTTAAAACAATAGAACAAAAACTAATTTCAAAAAGAATATTAAAGGATTAATTTGTTGGGTTAAGATGCCTTCCTTTTTTAAAAATAATCAACAGCTTTACCCCTTGCGGGTAAAAGGGTTATGCTTTAAAATCTTATGGAGTGACTATAAAATAAGGAGCAAATATGGCAAAAAAGTGGATTTTTTTCATTCCTCTTGGTCTTTTTGTTATTATTGCCTTATATTTTTTCTGGCAGTTGCAATTTGGGCGGGATCCCTCGCTTGTTCCATCTGCCATGATTGATAAACCTGCGCCACGCCTTGACTATCCAGCTTTAGATGAAAACCTTTCAAGTGGGCTTTCTGCGATGGATTTGATTGGCGATAAAAAGCAAATGGCACCAATCAGAATTGTTAATTTTTTTGCGTCTTGGTGTGTGCCTTGCCGTGCTGAACACCCGTTTTTAATAGATTTAGCAAAACGCAATGATGTTTCCCTTATCGGGATCGCTTATAAGGATAAACCCCCTGCTACGCTTGCTTTTTTAAGGGAGCTTGGGAACCCTTATGACTATGTTGTAACCGATGATGAGGGGCGTGCAGGCATCGAATGGGGGCTTTATGGCGTGCCTGAAACTTATATCGTTGATAATAAAGGAATAATTTGGTATAAACATACGGGGCCTATGGTAGGAGAGGGTGCGGTAACCCCTTTTATGGAAGCACTTTCAAACCTAAAAGAGGCCTTGAAAAAAAACTAAAGCGGGTGATTTTATGACAGATAATTCGCCAAGTGATCGTAGTGAAAATAAGAAAACCCCTCTCATCACCATGGATGAAAAGGGGCGTCTTCCCCGTATTTTGGTGGTGGAAGATCAGGATTTTAATCGTAAACTAATCGTGCTTCATTTAAAGCGTGACGGCTTCACTAAGGTTGACGAGGCTGGTGATGGTGAAACCGCCCTTAAGCTAATTGATAAAAATGATTATGATCTGGTGCTAACCGATTTGCAAATGCCCCATATGAATGGGATTGATTTGTTACTTCGCATAAAAGAAAATCCAAAATCGAATGCGTTACCTGTTGTCGTCGTTTCAGCTTCAGAAGAAGTAGCAAGCATCGCCAAATCCATCAAACTTGGCGCAGAAGATCACTTGCCAAAACCGTTTGAGCCGATGATTTTGCGGGCGCGAGTCGTGGCTTGTCTTGAGAAAAAACGCCTTCGTGATCTTGAGCAAAAATACCTGATGCAAATTGAAGAAGAACGTAATCGGGCAGATCATCTTTTAAATATTATTCTTCCTGCTCCCATTGCCGCAGAATTGAAGGAATATGGGGATGTGCGTTCCAAACGGATTGAAAATGTTGGGGTTTTATTTTGCGATATTGTTAATTTCACCAGCTATTCGGCGTCTCATTCTGCTGAGGAAGTGGTTTCAAGATTGCGTGTCCTGTTCGAACAATTTGAAGATGTCATGGTGCGCTATAATATGGAAAAGATAAAAACAATCGGCGATGAATTTATGGCGGCGGTTGGACTGATTGAAGAAGACCCAACGCCTTTTGCAACCATAATGAATGCGGGGTTGGATATGATTGCGGCGGCAAAAGATACCGAACTTGGATGGGAAGTGCGTGCCAGCGTTCATGTTGGGCCTGTCCTTGCGGGTGTGGTGGGCAAGATGAAATATCAATATGATATTTGGGGCAATACGGTTAATTTGGCCGCAAGATTGACTGCTCATGCTGACCCTGGAACGGTTGCGTTTTTAAAACCAGAAAATGAGGCTTCACTTAATAAATTTTTATCGCGTTCAATTGGGGTATGTGAACTTAAAGGGATGGAGGCTGAGGAAGTGATTGAATGTTATGGCAGGGTAGATTAAAAGAAGTAAATTATTTTCTAAAAGGTGACCCGACCCATGATTGATAAACAGGCTTTAGCCACTGAATTTTTAAAATTTTTACCAAAAGAATCTGTGTTGACCGAAGAAGAGCAATTGCGTCCTTATGAATGTGATGGCTTGCCTGCTTATCGTCAAATGCCATTGATTACGGTTCTGCCTGATAACATTGATCAAATTCAACGCATTATCCGCCTTTGTGCGCAATGGACGGTACCAGTTGTTGCAAGAGGAGCTGCAACAGGACTTTCAGGCGGGGCTTTGCCGATTGAAGAAGGCGTATTGCTGGGCTTAGGGCGATTAAATAAAATCATAAAAATTGATCCAAGGGCAAGAACTGCCACGGTTCAACCAGGGGTAACTAATCTTGCGGTGTCTGAACATGCGGCGGAATATGGGCTATATTATGCGCCTGATCCCTCATCGCAAATTGCCTGTACGATTGGTGGGAATATTGCTGAAAATTCTGGTGGGGTGCATTGCCTTAAATATGGGCTAACTGTGCATAATGTTGTGGCAATGAAAGTTATTACAGCGCAAGGTGAATTGATGGAATTGGGCGGCGGGTTGGATGAATCTGGCTATGATCTGATGGCAATCTTGACTGGATCGGAAGGGATGCTTGGGATTGTTGTTGAAATTACGGTTAAATTATTACCTATTCCAGAACAAAAACGCCTATTGCTTGCGGGGTTTGATGCAGTTGATGAAGCCGCGAATGCGGTTGGAAAGATTATCGCGGGTGGGATTATTCCTGCTGGGCTTGAAATGATGGATGGCTTTGCAATTGAAGCGGCGGAAGATTTTGCGCAAGCGGGTTATCCGCGTGATAAGACGGCAATTTTACTATGTGAGCTTGATGGTTGTGCCGAAGATGTTGAAGCTGAATTAACCCGCACACAAGAAATTTTAAAAGAAGGCGGTGCATCCTTCTTAAAGGTGGCGGCTGATGAAGCAGAACGTTTGCTTTTATGGAAGGGGCGTAAATCAGCCTTTCCAGCAGTTGGACGGTTGTCGCCCGATTATTATTGCATGGATGGCACAGTACCACGGCGTTATTTGGCAGAAGTTTTATCGGGCATTCATGATTTATCTGTGCGCTATGGTTTGCGGGTGGCGAATGTGTTTCATGCGGGCGATGGTAATTTGCACCCGCTAATCCTTTATGATGGCAATAGCGAAGAAGAATTGCATCGTGCTGAACAATTTGGTGGTAAAATATTGGAACTATGTGTGAAATATGGGGGCACGATCACGGGCGAACATGGTGTGGGGCATGAAAAATTACCGCAAATGGTTGCGCAATTCACTGATGAAGAATTGGATCAATTTCGTGCTGTTAAGGCTGCTTTTGATGGGGAACAGTTACTCAATCCAGGGAAGGTTATTCCAACCCCGCGCAAATGTTCTGAATATAAAGCTTTGAATCCAGATATGTTGATTCCTCCTTCTGGCCGTGAATCGCAACACCCTTCATCTCATTCTTCCTGTAACCATTAAACTAAATCCAATGGATCAATCGGATCATTTAACTTCGGTCGTTGCGGTAGCCTATGCCGATAAGCATCCCTTATATATTGAAGGGGGAAGCAGTAAGGCGTTTTTAAGTGGTGGTTTAGCGGAAGGGGGGGGACGATTGTCCTTATCTTCGCATACAGGGATTGTTACTTATGAACCTGCTGAATTGGTGGTAAGCGTTCGCGCTGGGACAAGGTTGCATGATTTAAACGCAATCTTAACCCAACAAGGCCAAATGCTTGGGTTTGAACCTCCTGAATTTGGTGAAAATGCAACCATAGGCGGGACGATTGCGTGTGGGTTATCAGGGCCAAGACGTCCCTATTGTGGGGCGGCACGCGATTTTACCCTTGGGGTAAAAATGATCAATGGTAAAGGGCAAGCCCTGCGCTTCGGTGGGGAGGTTATGAAAAATGTCGCTGGTTATGATATTTCGCGATTGATGGTTGGGGCATTCGGTACGCTGGGCGTATTAACAGAAGTGTCTTTAAAAACATTGCCAAAGCCAGAACAGGAGGAAAGTCTGCGGTTGGAATGTTCACCACAACAAGCCTTGGATCGGATGAATCATTATGCGGCAAAGCCACTGCCAATTTCTGCAAGCTGCTATGATGGGGAAGCCCTTTATTTTCGCCTTTCAGGGTCTGAAAAATCGTTACTTACGGCTAGGCGTAAAATTGGCGGAGAGTTAGTTGATGACAATAATCAATTTTGGCAAGATGTCCGTGAGCATAAGCATGATTTTTTCAAACAAGAAGGGGCGTTATGGCGATTGTCTATGGCAGATACAACGCCGCCGCTTAGCGATTTGGCAGGCGCGCAATTTATTCATTGGGGCGGGGCAGAACGCTGGTTAATCTCCGATCAACCTGCTGAGGAAATACGCACCATCGTTACCCGTCACGGCGGTCACGCCCGCATCTTTCGTGACCATGCGGGTGTTTATCCTAAACAGGTTATTTTTCATCCGCAACCGCCGCCTGTGCGCCAGCTACATGAACGCCTTAAACAAGCATTTGACCCTGAAAATCTGTTTAATCGTGGAAAATTTACAAACGTATAATCCTTTGTAACTATCATCTTGACTTTAAAACTAAAATATAGCAAAAGCAGTCACGCTTACTGACGCATTGTCCTCAAACAACGGAGATATAGGTTATGGCAAAGGAAAAGTTTTCGCGGACGAAACCGCATTGTAATATTGGAACGATTGGTCATGTTGACCATGGTAAGACGACGCTTACGGCGGCAATCACGAAGGTATTGGCCGAAGGCGGCGGTGCTGATTTTGTTGATTATGCCAATATTGATAAGGCACCAGAAGAGCGTCAACGCGGAATTACGATTAATACGGCGCATGTTGAATATGAAACCGATAATCGTCATTATGCGCATGTTGATTGCCCAGGCCATGCTGATTATGTGAAGAATATGATTACAGGTGCTGCACAAATGGATGGTGCGGTATTAGTTGTGAATGCTGCTGATGGCCCAATGCCACAAACACGCGAACATATTTTGCTTGCCCGCCAAGTTGGGGTTCCTGCGTTGGTTGTATTCTTGAACAAGGTTGATCAAGTTGATGACGCGGAATTGCTTGAATTGGTTGAAATGGAAGTGCGGGAGCTTTTAAGTTCATATGAATTTCCAGGGGACGATATTCCAATCATTGCAGGATCTGCTTTAGCGGCATTGGAAGGGCGTGATCCTGAAATTGGTGAGAATAAAATTAAAGAATTGATGGAGGCGGTTGATAGCTATATTCCGCAGCCTGATCGTCCAAAAGATCGTCCGTTCTTGATGCCGATTGAGGATGTGTTTTCAATTTCTGGTCGTGGGACTGTTGTTACAGGCCGTGTTGAACAAGGCGTTGTTAAAGTCGGAGAAGAGATTGAAATTGTTGGCATTCGTGCGACCTCCAAGACAGTGGTTACGGGCGTTGAAATGTTCCGTAAGCTGCTTGATCAAGGGGAAGCAGGTGATAATATTGGGGCATTGCTTCGTGGGGTTGGCCGTGAGGATGTTGAACGCGGTCAAGTGCTTTCCAAGCCAGGTTCAATTACGCCACATACAGAATTTAAGGCTGCGGCTTATATCTTAACCAAAGAAGAAGGCGGTCGTCATACGCCATTCTTTGATAATTATCGTCCGCAATTTTATTTTCGTACCACGGATGTTACGGGTTCTGTTAAACTGCCTGAGGGAACTGAAATGGTCATGCCAGGTGAAAATGCAAGCTTTGATGTAACGCTGATCAGTCCGATTGCGATGGATAAAGACCTCCGCTTTGCTATTCGTGAAGGTGGGCGCACAGTCGGTGCTGGTGTTGTGTCAGAGGTTGTTAAGTAACACCTATAAGGCAATAGGGGTATAGCTCAGCTGGTAGAGCGGCGGTCTCCAAAACCGCAGGTCGTGGGTTCGATCCCTACTGCCCCTGCCAACTAAACCCCAAATTAAATTAGGGAACAAAAAATTTATGCCGATAAGTCGCGTGATATGACAAAAGAAGATTTGATCACCCTAACGGGGATTGTAACTGAAAAATTGCCGAATGCAATGTTTCGGGTCAAGTTGGAAAATGATCACGAGATTACAGCACATACGGCTGGAAAAATGCGTAAATTTCGTATTCGCGTGATGGTTGGCGATCAGGTTGATGTGGAAATGACCCCCTATGATCTAACAAAGGGACGCATCGTCTTCCGCCACAAAAATTAGGGTATATCCCAAATTTTTAAAATCAAATGGGGCTTTTAAGATTAAACAGGTGATTTATGACTGAACGGACAGCAACGGTCACACGAACAACAAAAGAAACCAAGATCAACCTAACCTTATCCATTGATGGAACAGGGCGTTATAAGGTGGATACGGGCGTTGGTTTTTTTGATCATATGCTGGAACAATTATCCAAACATTCGCTAATTGACCTTGAGTTAGAAGCAAAGGGTGATACCCATATTGACGATCATCATTTGGTTGAAGATTGCGGTTATGCCATCGGTAGCGCATTACAGCAGGCTTTGGGAGATCGTATGGGAATTGAACGCTTTGGGCATTCCTATTCGCCAATGGATGAAACCTTAACGCGGGTTGCGGTGGATATTTCAGGGCGCCCTTATTTGGTTTATCAAGTTGATTATCCAACGCCAAAGCTTGGTACATTCGATACCGAGCTATTTAAAGAATTTTATCAGGCATTAACGCTGGGACTTGGTGCAAATATTCATGTAACCACGCTTTATGGTGGCAATTCGCATCATATTGCCGAAAGTGGGTTTAAAGCCCTTGCGGGGGCATTCAAGCGTGCGCTCATGCTTGATCCAAGGCGGGCAGGGCAAGTGCCGTCAACAAAAGGGGTGTTAAAAGGCGCTTCGGGACAGTAGCCTTTAACAATCAAGCAATGAAAACCGTCATTGTTGATTATCAATCAGGAAATTTAACGTCAGCTTATCGTGCAACGCTTGCGGTTGCGCGTAAGAGGATGGAAGTTATAGTAAGCGGTGAAGCTGCGATTATTCGTAAGGCCGATTATTTAATTCTGCCTGGTGTTGGTGCCTTTTATGATTGTTATAAAAATTTAAGCACCAATCCTGAGGTTTTAGAGGCAATTTTAACCCATATTAACGAAGCACAACGCCCATTTTTTGGAATTTGCGTTGGCATGCAGCTTTTGGCAGATTATGGTGAAGAACATGGAAGCCATAAAGGGCTAGGCATCGTGGGTGGTGTGGTTAAGAAATTAAAGGCTTATCCTAACTTATCCATACCGAATATGGGGTGGCATCCTTGCACGCTCCATCAAGATCATATTTTACATAAGGGTTTATTGGACGGGGATATGGGCAATCCATGGTTTTATTTTGTCCATAGTTATGTCTTTCATGCAAAACAGCCTGCGTTCATTGCGGCAAGCGCGCATTATGGCGAGGAAATTACGGCCGCAATTGCCCGCGATAATCTTTATGCAACACAATTTCATCCTGAAAAAAGCCATAAATATGGCCAAATACTTCTTAAAAACTTTATGGAATGGACACCCTAACTGATGGAAATATACCCAGCCATTGATCTTAAAGACGGGCAATGCGTGCGTTTGGTACAAGGACGGATGGAAGATGCCAGTCTGTTTAATCCAAACCCTGCAGATCAAGCGCAACAATTTGCAAGCCAAGGCGCGCGTTGGCTACATATTGTTGATTTAAATGGTGCGTTTGAAGGCCATTCGGTTAATAAACAAGCAATTTTGGATATTATCGCACATTCTGGGCTTAAGCTGCAACTTGGGGGCGGTATTCGCCGCCTTGACCAAGCAGAATATTGGCTCAACCATGGCGTTGATCGGTTGATCTTAGGCACGGCGATTGTCAAAAACCCTGAATTTGCGTTTGAATGTTGCAAGGCATTTCCAGGGCAAATTATGTTAGGGCTGGATACGCATGATGGCAAGGTTGCTGTCTCAGGTTGGGCGGAGCGCACCGAATGTGATGCCATATCGCTTGCAAAGCAATTTAACGATAGCGGTGCGGCCGCCATTATTCATACCGATATTGCAAAAGATGGTGCGATGGCAGGGGTAAATCTTCAGTCGATGGTTGATCTGGCTTCTGCGCAATCCTTGCCTGTGATTGCAAGCGGTGGGGTTAGTCAGCTTGAGGATGTGGTTGCCTTAAAAAACACAGAACAGCTTGCGGGGGTGATTATCGGGCGTGCGCTTTATGAAGGCACAATCAGCCTTGAGGAGGCATTGCGCCATGCATCCTGATCAATCCATTCGGGTGATTCCTTGCCTTGATGTTAAAGATGGGCGGGTTGTGAAAGGGGTTAATTTTGTTAATCTGCGCGATGCAGGCGATCCTGTTGAACAAGCCCGCCATTATAATAGCGAGGGGGCGGATGAATTAGTCTTTTTGGATATTACCGCATCGCATGAACGGCGGGATATTATGCTGGATATTGTCCGCCAAACGGCTGAACAGGTGTTTATTCCACTAACCGTTGGGGGCGGTGTCCGCAAGGAAGATGATTTTCGTCAATTATTATTGGCTGGGGCGGATAAGGTTTCGGTTAATTCGGCGGCGGTTAAGGAACCCGATCTGATCTCCCGTGCGGCCAATCGTTTTGGTAGTCAATGCGTGACCGTAGCGATTGATGCAAGGGCAAGTTCTGAATTTGGCTTTGAAGTTTATACCCATGGCGGGCGTACGCCAACGGCAATTGATGCGGTTGAATGGGCAAGCGAGGCAGAACAGCGCGGCGCGGGGGAGATTCTATTGACCTCCATGGATCGCGATGGAACAAAATCGGGGTATGATCTTGCGCTATTGCAGGCAGTGACAAAGGCGGTTAAAATACCCGTAATTGCAAGCGGCGGTGCTGGCAATTGTGAACATTTGATGGATGCGGTTGAAGAAGGCGGGGCAACTGCGATTCTTGCAGCTTCCATCTTTCATTTTGGCGAGGTT
The DNA here is from genome assembly GCA_965229675.1 of Alphaproteobacteria bacterium. Lineage (GTDB taxonomy): Bacteria > Pseudomonadota > Alphaproteobacteria > CBDDJK01 > CBDDJK01 > CBDDJK01. The sequence continues at coordinate 2,450,691 of OZ245897.1, read as the reverse complement.
TCTGTTCGTGATGTTAAACAAAGATTGACGTCTGTTGGATTTAAAACCCGCCCTTGAATTAGTATATTGAAAAATTATGGATTTTATTGAAGAATTATATCAGCTTGCTAAAGAACGATCAGGAGAATCGCCCGATCAATCCTATACTGCAAAATTACGGCTTAAAGGACGGGATAAGATTGCACAAAAAATAGGGGAGGAGGCAACAGAACTTGCCATTGAGGCAATCCATAACCGCAAAGATAAGATTATCAATGAATCAGCTGATCTTTTATATCATCTTGTCGTGTTATGGTTGGATGCAGGGGTTACCCCAGAAGAGATTGCGCAAACCTTAAAACAGCGACAAAGCCAATCGGGATTGGAAGAGAAAAAAAATCGTGAAAAATAAGCGATAAATTACTTTTATCGATAGAAAATTTAAGGCATATTATCAAAATTGATTAAAATAAAATTTAAGGGAAGCTTATGGGATATATAGGGGAAACTGCGTGGCTATATGGCCTCAACGAAACCTATCTTGCAGAATTAATTGCAAAATGGCGTGATAATCCACAATCAGTCGATGCTGGCTTTCATGAAGTTTTTTCAGAATTGGAAGATGCACTGGAGGAAGACAGCACGCAATTTGTCCGTATGGATGATCATAAAGGGCCAAGCTGGTCAAGGCGGGAAAGCACAGTCATTGGCTCTAAACCCGCTTTAATCTCTGAACATCTTAACGATAAGCCGCTTGGTAAAGATCATGGGATTGTTGATCTTTTAAAGCAAGCGTTGGAGGGGACAAGCCCCAATCTTTCAATTTCTGGTGATCGTATTCGTCAAGCCACGTTGGATTCCATTCGTGCGTTGATGCTAATTCGTTCTTATCGGACGCGTGGTCACATGATTGCGACCTTAGATCCTTTGGGCTTGGATGAACGTGAAGAACATCCAGAACTTGACCCAAGTCATTTTGGCTTTGGTGACGAGGATTTAGATCGCCCGATTTTTATCAATTATTATCTTGGATTGGAATCTGCCACTTTGCGGGAGATTGTGAATATTTGCCGCCAAACCTATTGCGGAAATATTGGCGTTGAATATATTCATATTCAAGACCCCGATGAAAAACTTTGGATTCAAGAGCAGATTGAATCCAACCTTAACCGTAAAGATTTTACCAATTTAGGGCGGCGCACCATCTTGGAGCGTTTAACCCGTGCCGATGTTTTTGAAAGCTATTTGGATAAAAAATTCAAAGGTACAAAACGCTTTGGCCTTGATGGCGGGGAATCGCTGATCCCGCTTATTGAACAAATTATCAAGCGCGGCGCACAGCTTGGAATTGAAGAATTGGTGCTTGGAATGGCGCATCGTGGGCGATTAAATGTGCTAACTAATGTGATGGGTATGCCCTATCAACGCATTTTTGCTGAGTTTCAAGGCATCTCTCAATCATTGGATATTGCCAATAGCTCTGGTGATGTGAAATATCATCTTGGGGCTTCGGGGGATCGTGTGTTTGATGGGAATATGGTGCATCTATCGTTAAATGCCAATCCAAGCCATCTTGAATGTGTGAATACGGTGGTGCTTGGAAAAGTGCGCGCCAAGCAAGACCAACGCAATGATACCGAACATGATCGCGTGATGGGGCTGTTATTGCATGGCGATGCGGCCTTTATTGGGCAAGGAATTGTTGCCGAAACCTTTTTGTTATCGCAGTTGGATGGCTATAAAACGGGTGGAACGGTTCATATTTGCGTTAATAATCAAATTGGGTTTACAACTGCGCCTTCCAAATCGCGCTCCTCCCCCTATCCAACGGATATGGCGCGAACGATTGACGCCCCCGTATTTCATGTGAATGGCGATGATCCAGAAGCCTGTGTTCATGTTGCCAAATTAGCGATTGAATATCGTCAGCGATTTAAAAAAGATGTTGTGATTGATATGTGGTGCTATCGCCGTCATGGTCATAATGAGGGGGATGAACCCATGTTCACTCAGCCCAAAATGTACACCAAGATCAAAGCCCATCCACGCACGCGGGAGATTTATGGCGAGAAGTTGGAAAGCCAAGGCGTGATCGAAAAAGGCGAATCAAAGCGAATTGTTGATGAGTTTACTGCGGAATTGGATACTGAATTTGCGGCCTCTTCAAATTATAAAATGAATAAGGCAGATTGGCTTGATGGGCAATGGTCAGGGCTTGAAATGGCAGGTGAGTCTGAAAAGCGTAAGGGAAGTACCAACGTTAGCGAAGAATTATTGCTGGAGGTTGGGCATGCAATTTCCAAAAATCCTAGCAATTTTGATATTAATCCAAAGATCAAGCGGCAAATGGATTTGCGGCGGGCAATGATGGATAACCGTACGGGTATTGATTGGGGGATGGCGGAAGCGTTGGCCTATGGCACGTTGTTATGTGAAGCAACATCGGTGCGCCTATCGGGTGAAGATTGCGAGCGCGGAACCTTCTCCCACCGTCATTCTGTATTGGTTGATCAGCAAAATGAACGGCGATGGGTGCCGCTTAATAATATTCGTATGGGGCAAGCGCATTTTGAAGTCATTGATAGCCCGTTAAGTGAATTTGGCTTGCTTGGGTTTGAATATGGTTATGCAACGGCTGAACCACATGCGTTGGTAATATGGGAAGCGCAATTTGGTGATTTTGCCAATGGTGCGCAGGTGATTATCGATCAATTTATCTCTTCTGGAGAGAGTAAATGGTTACGGATGTGTGGGCTGGTTATGCTATTGCCGCATGGTTATGAAGGGCAAGGACCTGAACATTCATCCGCAAGGTTAGAGCGTTATTTACAGCTTTCAGCCGAGGATAATTGGCAAGTTTGCAATATTACCTCTCCCGCGAATTTCTTTCATGCGCTACGCCGCCAAATTCGCCGTAACTTCAGAAAACCATTGATCGTTATGTCGCCTAAATCCTTGTTGCGTCATAAATTATGCGTATCGAATTTGGAAGATTTTACGGGTGATACGTCCTTCCATCGTGTGCTGGTGGATCATGGAGACCTTGATGGTAGTCTTGCCAAAGATAAGGATATTAAACGCGTCGTTATCTGTTCAGGAAAAGTATATTTTGATTTGAGAGAACGGCGCGATGCTTTGAAAAATAATAATATTTTTATTGCGCGCTTGGAACAGCTTTACCCATTCCCCGATAAAACCTTAGCGCAGCTTTTAAAACGTTTTCCAAATGCCGAGGTTGTTTGGTGCCAAGAAGAACCTGCGAATATGGGGGCTTGGAATCATGTTATGATGCCTATTGAAGCAGTTTTGGAATCAATTAATCATAAGCCTAATCAACGGCCTGCTTATTTTGGTCGTGATGCCGCCGCATCCCCTGCAACAGGGAATGCAAAACATCATGCCAACCAACAGGCCGCTTTGGTTGAGGCTGCTTTAACACTTAAAACGAAATAGAATGGATCGTGATTGATGGCAACTCAAGTAAATGTCCCCACATTAGGTGAATCCGTTACCAGTGCCACGGTTGCAAACTGGCTTGTGGCTGAAGGCGGCTTTGTGAAAGAAGGCGATACGCTGGTCGAATTGGAAACAGATAAGGTTTCGATTGAAGTGCCAGCACCAATTTCTGGTATTGTAACAAAAATCCATGCTCAGACTGATATGGAAATTGATAAGGATGCGGTGCTGTGTGATATGGAAGCAGGGGAAGCAAGTGATGCGCCCCCACCCGCCCCCACACAATCTGCTACAGCACAACCTGCTAAAGAAGATGTTAAACCGCAAGCAATGGCAAGTGCCGCACCAACGCCTGCTGCGGCAAAGCTGATGGCAGAACAAGGGGTAACGGCTGATCAATTACAAGCTTCTGGTGCAAAGGGAAATATTTTAAAGGAAGATGTGCTAAAAGGGGCGGTTGCAAAAGCACCCGCCGCATCTGCTGCTGCACCAAGCGTTCCTGCACCACAAAGCTTCACCCCCGCAGGGGAACGGGACGCAGATACACGTGGTGAAGAACGGGTTAAAATGTCTAAATTGCGTAAGGTCATCGCAACCCGCTTAAAAGAAGCACAAAATAATGCCGCTATGCTGACCACTTTTAACGAAGTGGATATGGGGCCAATGATGGCATTGCGCAGCCAATATAAAGAAGCGTTTGAGAAAAAACATGCTACCAAGCTTGGCTTTATGTCGTTTTTTGTTAAGGCGGCAACGCAAGTCTTGCAAGAATTACCTGCTGTGAATGCTGAAATTTATGGCGACGAAATCATTTATAAAAATTATTATGACATAGGGATTGCAGTTGGGACACCGCAAGGGCTTGTTGTGCCTGTCTTACGCAACGCTGATCGTTTAAGCTTTGCCGAGATTGAATCGCGAATCGCTGATTTTGGCAAGCGTGCGCGTGCAGGTAAATTAGCTATTTCTGAAATGCAAGGTGGTACCTTCACGATTACCAATGGTGGGGTGTTTGGCTCCTTGCTTTCAACGCCAATCCTTAACCCGCCACAATCGGGAATTTTGGGAATGCACAAAATTCAGAAACGCCCAATCGTTAATGATGATGGGGACATTGTCGCCGCCAATATGATGTATCTTGCGCATTCATATGACCATCGTATTATTGATGGGCGGGAAGCGGTAACCTTCCTTGTGCGCATGAAAGCCTTACTTGAAGACCCAGCACGCCTATTGCTGGATGTTTGATCTCGTCATTTTTTATTTTTTAGGATTTTTCAATTATGCATGATTATCGAAGCCATCATTGTGGCGAATGTCGCGCACAAGATGCAGGAAATACGGTTCGGTTAAGCGGTTGGGTGCATCGCAAGCGTGACCATGGCAATTTACTTTTTGTTGATTTGCGTGATCATTATGGTTTAACCCAATGTGTGATTGATAGCGATAATGCGCTATTTTCCGTGGTGGAATCGTTAAGTTTGGAATCAGTGATTACAGTCACGGGAACGATTGTTGAACGCTCCGAAGAAACGGTTAATTCCAATCTGCCAACAGGTGAGGTTGAATTGGTAATTGCGCATTTAAGTTTGCAGTCCAAGGCTGATCCATTGCCCATGCCTGTTAATCAAGATGCTGGTTATCCTGAAGATATTCGCCTGCGCTATCGCTTTCTTGATTTACGGCGGGAGGCAATGCACGACCATATTATCCTGCGCTCAAACATTATTGCAAGTTTGCGGGCGGAGATGATTGCACAAGGCTTCATGGAATATCAAACGCCAATCCTAACAGCTTCCAGTCCTGAAGGCGCACGCGATTATCTGGTGCCAAGCCGCTTGCATCCTGGTCAATTTTATGCATTGCCACAAGCCCCACAGCAATTTAAGCAATTATTGATGGTTGCAGGGTTTGACCGTTATTTTCAAATTGCTCCTTGTTTTCGCGATGAAGATTCACGTGCGGATCGCTCCCCTGGGGAGTTTTATCAGCTTGATTTTGAAATGAGTTTTGTAACCCAAGAAGATGTCTTTGCCGCCCTTGAACCTGTATTATATAATGTCTTCCAAACTTATGGGCAGGGGAAGACGGTTACCAATACGCCATTCCCGCGTATTCCATATAAACAAGCAATGACGGTTTATGGTTCGGATAAACCTGATCTGCGTAATCCGTTAACCTTGCATGAGGTTACGGAATATTTTATCGGATCATCCTTTAAATTATTTGCCAATATTGCCGCCGAAGGTGGAACGATTCAGGCAATTCCAGCCCCGAAAACGGCGGATCGTCCCCGTAAGTTTTTTGATGATTTAAATGCTTGGGCGCGCGAACAAGGGCAAGGCGGGCTTGGATATATCGCCTTTAAAACAGAAGGCGGAGCCGCAGGCCCGATTGCAAAAAACCTTGAAACAGCATCGATTGATGCGATTGCTAAGCAATGCAGTCTTGATACTGGCGATAGTGTGTTTTTTGTGGCAGGTAAAGCCGAGGATGCGCTGCCTTTCGCAGGGCAAGTGCGAACAAAGCTTGGCACTGATCTTGACCTGATTGATGAAAGCCAGTTTGCCTTTTGCTGGATTGTTGACTTTCCCATGTTTGAATTTAACGAACAAGAACAGCGCATTGATTTTAGCCATAATCCTTTTTCCATGCCACAAGGCGGTATGGATGCATTGCTTAACCAGCCTCCTGAGGAGATTTTGGCCTATCAATATGATATTGTTTGTAATGGGATTGAATTATCTTCGGGGGCTATTCGTAACCATTTGCCTGAGGTCATGTATAAAGCCTTTGAAATTGCGGGCTATGGCCCTGAAGTGGTTGATGAACGCTTCGGTGGCATGATCAATGCGCTTAAATTGGGCGCACCACCGCATGGCGGTTCTGCCCCCGGGATTGATCGGATTGTCATGCTATTGGCGGGTGTTGAAAATATACGCGAGGTCATTGCATTCCCCATGAATCAACAAGCACAAGATTTGATGATGGGTGCGCCTGCGCCTGTTTCTAAACGCCAATTAAAGGATGTGCATATCGCGCTGGATCTTCCCAATTCGGAATGACAACCCTAACGCCAGATCAGCTGTTTCAAACGGCTCTTGCTAATTTTAATGCCCAGCAATGGGCGCAGTCCTTAACGGCTTTTCAGCAATATATCCTGCATTGTGTAAGCGACCCTAATTATAAGGAACGTGTCTATACCGCTAAAAATAGGGTGGTTCATTGTCTAATTGAAACCAATCATCCGCGTCAAGCCTTATCCACCATTGAACAGATGCTTGGCAGTTATCGCAACGATCCGCATATTATAAAATTAAGGGGGTTTGTTTATTGGCGGCAAGATAGCTATCGCGTTGCGTTTTTAAATTTTATTAAAGCGTTTCAAGGCAATCCAAAAGATGAGGAAAGTTTAAAAAATGCGTTGCTTTGCCTATCAAGCTTAAAGCGGTTTTTATTGTTTAGGCGTACCTTGGCCTATTTCATCGCTAAGGGGCATCGCTTATCCATTCAAAGCTTTTGGCAACTGCTTAAAGATCAGGGGCAGGGGGAAGCCTTTGCAGATGATCTCATTAAAATAGCTGACCAGCAATCCATCCGCCTTTCAAGTTCGGTTTATCATGGGGAGGTAATGCTTGCCCTCTCCCTCTATGACTCTGCTAAAAAGATGCTTGCGACCTTGGAAGCCCATCACTCGGATCAAAAAATCGTTCTAATCCTATTTGCATTTATGGTTCATATTGAAACCAACGCCTTTGCGCTTGCCCAAGAAAATATGCAAATTTTGAATAGTATGGATGAAAATGCGCTACCCCAAACCATCAAAATTAAGTTTTTTCGTTATCGCTATCGCTTTTTCTTAAAGCAAAATAAAACAGATGAATTTATGGTTGCTATTGAAAAATTTTTTACGATTGCGCCAAGCGATCCCAGTGCGATTTATGATTTATCTGCATTTTACGCATCGCAGTTGCGCTATGGAAGAAGCTTGGCACTTTATGAACATTCGCTGCGCCTTAATCCCAAATTGGCGGAGACTTATGCTTCAGTTATCTATAGCCTTTCTCATTGTCGGCTTTATGGTTGGGCAAGATATGTTTGCGAGGCAGGAAAAAAGATTGATCCCAATTTGGTCTCTCTCAAACGTAATGAGTCGATTAACCTGCTTGCGGCTGATCATTATAAGGAGGGGTTCGAGGCCTTTGACATTCGCTGGAAGCTTGAAAGCGATGGTAATGCGCAAGCAATATCAACACGAAAATTACTCCCTTTTCCTGTTTTAACAGATTTGCAGCTGCTTGAAGGCAAATCGCTTATCATTCATTTTGAACAAGGGCTTGGCGATGGCATTCATTTTTTGCGCTATGCGCCGCTTATTAAACCCATTGCCCGCCAATTAAGTGTAATTTTTAACCAAGCTTATGAAGCTTTAAAACCACTTTGCGAGGCAATGGGAATCTTTGACGAAGTCGTTGTCATCAAACCACAGCAACAAGGCGTTTCAATCAGAAAATATGATTATCAATGTTCGGTTATGGATTTTCCATTATTGTTTAAAACGACCTTGGAAACAGTGCCGCCGCCTGTCCCTTTTATCATTGATAATCAGCTTAAAGCAGAACAGCGTAAAAAAATTGATCAAATCGCGCGCTATAATATTCCTAAAATAGGGTTTGTGTATGAAGGGGGAACTGATAATCCAGCCAATCAACGCCGCTCCCTAAGGTTACAAGGCTTTTTGCCTATATTACAACAATTTCATGGCCAGATTGATTTCTTCTGCTTACAAAAAGACATTAATGATGAAGATCGTCAAACCATGACAGCAATCCCTAATGTGACATTATGGGATCATACGTTAAATAGCTTTATTGATACCGCACTTTTGATTGATCAAATGGATTTGCTGATTAGTGTTGATACCGCTGTTGCGCATCTTGGCGCAACCCAAGGTAAACCAACATGGTTAATGGTAACTTGGCGCAATGATTGGCGATGGGGACTTATCCGCCGTCATAGCCCATGGTACGAACAAATACGCCTTTATCGCCAACCTTTTTTGGGCAACTGGCAAGGCATGATTGACCTTGTCCAAGCCGATTTACGCGATTGGTTGTTTAATTATTAATGAATGGAGCATAAACATGATAAGATTTTATTTTTTAACGGGTATAATTGCCTTGTTATTGGCAAGCAATTTAGCGTTCGCACAAGATAATCCATCCGCAGAAGCGCACGATCAATCTCAACATTGTCAACATTTTCCTGATGATTGTGAAAGTAATGATCATGATCATTCTGCTAATAATGATACGCCTATGCCTACGCCTCAAGAATCAGGGCAAGCTATTTTTGGTGCTTTGTCCGAGGTTAATAAGCTGATTGAAGAAAACGAAATGATTAACTGGGCAACTGTTGATATTGACGCTTTATGGGAGCATTTACAAGATATGAATGCGCTGATGACAGGCGTTAATGTTGATAAGGTGAGTTTGGCGAATGGTTTAAAAATGCGAATATCAGGAACAGGTGCCGCCAAAAAAGCAATGGATAATATGCTACCTGCTCATTCAACTTTCTTAAAAGGGGTGCGTCCAGATTGGAACATCAATTTATCATCTGACGGTTCGGATTATGTGCTTGTTGTTACCTCGGCAATAGCAAGTGAGATTCAGCGAATAAAGGCATTGGGCTTTTCAGGATTTATGGTTCAAGATGACCATCATGCGGCGCATCATTTAAGTTTAGCACTTGGTGAAGAAGTCCATATGCATTAAAAACCTATCAATCATTAATTATTTCTAGCGGATTGAATATCACGGATTTCTTGCGGCCATGTTGATTTGATATAATTCAAAACGGATATTATTTCTTCATCGTCCAATATATCTTCAAAGGCTGGCATTGCACTTTTAAAATTTGATACGCCTAGCAGGTTGGCATAACCAGCCCCCCCTAATTTTGTGTATTGAAATAACATTAAATCATCATGATGCCATGTATGTCCTGTTGCATCATGCGGTGGGGCAGGTAACGTGCCGTCGCTATTTTTCTGTTGCCAATTTAGCTCCCCTTCAAGATTGTCCCCATGACAGCTAGCGCAATTTTCCTCATATAGGTTTTTACCCGTTGCTAATGAAAGCGTTTGGTTATTTGACCTCGTTGTTAAAAAATCATTGTTATATAAAAAGACAAATCCAACACTGGCTACAGCTATTAAAACAATGATCGCTAATAAATAACGATGATTGAGCATGGTATTAACTTTCTATGTTTTTATGATCCATAAATCATTTCAGGAAGCCAAAGGGCGATTTGTGGGAAGGTAAAGACCAATGCTAATCCGAATAATTGAATCAACATAAATTGCAGCATGCCTTTATAAATATCCGATAGCTCCCATTCAGGGACAACGCCCTTAAGGAAATAGGCTGATAGCGCGACAGGCGGACTAAGCCACGCCGTTTGTAAATTGACCGCAACCAAAATCCCAAACCATGTAAGGTTGATCCCTAATTGATCAAGGGCAGGGATTAGGATTGGCACGATGATTAAAACAATCGGTACCCATTCCAACGGCCAGCCAAGCAAGAAGATCAACGCCATGATAATGATTAGGATTAGGGTTGCTGACATCTCCCAACTCAGCAAGAGTTCGGTTAGCATCATTGGTGTCCCTAGCCTTGAGAATACAGCCCCAAAGAAATTGGAGGCCGCAACCAAGAATAAAATCAGGACACTAATCTCCAGCGTTTTTACCATGACATGATAGAATTTTGCAAAAGTAAGTTTGCGATAGGCAAGGGCTAGCACGATTGAACCAAAGGCACCGCATCCTGCCCCTTCAGTTGGGGTTGCCCAGCCAAACAAGATTGAACCCAGCGCAAAGGCAACTAACCCAGAAGGCGGCACCAGTCCCATAAAAAATTCATACCAAAGATCGGAAAAATAAAAGCCTGCGGGTTTGTTTTCTTTTACCCAACGCGCGGCCATCAGCATAATCCCCATCCAGCCAACTGGAATAAGCAACCAAGAAAGCGGGAAGAACCCTGTTAATGATCCCGATAACCCCATAAAGATCAAAACAAATAAAATGATAATGGACGATAGAACCAGCGTGGCCTCCAGCCAATAATAACGGGAGGTTTTTGGTTGTTCTGCTTCTGGTAAGATAGGGCCAAGCGATGGGTTTAACCGACAGCGCAACAGCGCATAGCCCGCATAAAGGCTTGCTAATAAAATCCCTGGAATGATTGCGGCGGCGAATAAATCGGTAACGGGAACTTCCAGAACAGGCCCCATCACAACCAGCATGATGGATGGCGGAATTAAAATGCCTAACGTGCCACCTGCGGTAATACTGCCTGCCGCCAATTTAACATCATAGCCTGATCGATTCATGGTTTTGGCCGCCATAATCCCAAGAATGGTTACCGATGCGCCAACAATCCCTGTTGCGGCCGCAAAAATGGTTGAAACAAATAAAACGGCAAGATAAAGCGCACCGCGTGTGCGCGATAGCATCATCTGCACCGCACTGAATAGGCGTTCCATCAAGCCAGCTTGTTCCATTACAATGCCCATGAAAACAAATAATGGAACGGCCGCAAGCGTTTGTTCCAGCATGACATTATTAAATTGGAGAGTCATTAAATAAAAGACAAGCTTCCCACCAAATCCCCATGCGCCAAAGGCAAAGCCAAGGAAAATTAGGGTAAAAGAGATTGGAAAGCCAACGAAGATTGCAAATAGCATGACCCCAATCATCAACATACCGATAAATTCGGGGGCAATATCAAAGCGATCATTGCCAGCGACAAGTTCATCCCACCATGTGCTTATATCAAGCACATCTGGAAAAAAGGCCGAGGTAAATAAGGCAGCAATCACCAGCGTATAAAAGGGCAAAAACCGTAAAAATCCAGTACGCAATTTGGGGGATAGGTTATGAATCGCGCGTAAAAGTTCGGCGATTCCTTGTAAGATTAAAAAGAAAACCCCAAACGGCATGGCCGTACGCGCAGGGGCAAGCGGTGCCATCAAGGTTGTATCCATGGAGCGTTCCCATTTCAACCAAGCATCAATGGTATAATCCAAGGAAATCCAAAAAAAGAAAACCAATGCAGGCAAATAAAAGGCAAGATATAATCCTGCATCCACCAAGGCCTGCGTTTTTTGTTGCCAATTACGATAAAGAAAATCAGCGCGGATATGTACCCCTTGCATCAGCGCATAGCCCGCACCAACCATAAACATTGCCCCACATACCATGCGCGTTAAATCATACGCCCAATCGGTTGGCGCAATAAAAAGCTTACGTGCAACCACTTCGTAAACAACCGCGAAAATCATCGGAATAATTAAAAAACAACCGATGCGCCCCACCCATAAATTCATCCGATCAACATAAAAAATGACTTGCCGCATTAAATCGGGCATGTCTTCTGGCGTCTCCCCAGGGCCATAATCATGGCGTTCGGCGATTAATTCATCGGTGATGTCTAGTTTTCCGACATTTTCATTTGGTTGCGACATAGCCCTAACCTCCTCCTAAAACATTAAAAAAACTTTGGGGGAAGTAAATGTTTTTTTACTCCCCCCGAAAGTCTTAAAACCAAACTTACTTTAAGCTATCCGCAAAAGCTTTTCCAAGCGATGCGTTGGATTGCTGTGCGCCAGCCCAGAATGGAACGGCAATTTCAGCAAAGGCCTTTTGGCTATCCCAAACTTCGGCGAAAAATGCATTTTCTGCCGCATTGGTCTCCAAGGCCGCCTTGGCTGCATTCATGTAAGCAGGGAAATAATCGGCGGGCGTGTCATGAAGCTGAACCCCATGATTATCCGTCAAATCTTTCAATGCTTTACCATTTTCATAAATGCGATAAGACATGGCTTTGGAAAGCGATGCGTTCGCGGCAACTTCCAATGCTTTTTTCTGATGATCGGTTAAGCCATCATAAACATCACCATTGATATAAAGATCGGCATTCACAACCACCTGATGCAAGCCTTGCAGATAATAATGTTTCAAGACTTTTTGGAAGCCAAACACGCTATCAGGTTTTGGACAGCACCATTCAGCCGCATCGATTGTGCCTTTTTCCAAAGCAGGAAGAATATCACCGCCACCCATAGCAACGGATGCAACGCCAATATCTTTATAAGTTTGGCCTGGAATCCCTGGTGGTGTGCGGAAGCGATATTTACGGAAATCTTCCATGGAGTTAATTGGCTCGCTGAACCAACCAAGGGCTTCTGGCCCAACAGGTTGCAACATAAAGCCTTTTACATTAACGCCCATTTCATCCCATAAGCGGTCATAAAGCTCTTTCCCGCCACCATATTGGAACCAAGATAGGAAGGCAATATTATCAATGCCAACCCCAGCCCCTGCAACAGGTGAACCGAACAGCATGGCGGCTGGATGCTTACCTGACCAATAATGCGTCCATGCAAAGCCGCCTTCAATCAAGCCCTTATCCACCGCATCCAGCGTTTCTTTAACGCCAACAACTGCACCTGCTGGTAAGACTTCAATTTTAACTTCGCCGTTGGTGAGTGAAGCAACATCATCGGCAAAATCTTGCAACATTTTAACTTCATCAGCTTTGGCTGGAATCACCGATTGCACACGAATGGTAACTTCCTTAGCCATCAAATTTGTGCTGGTCATCAATGTTGCTGCGCCTAAAAGACATGCACCACTAACGCCCATCATAAATCGTTTTAACTGCATTATAACATCCTCCTTAGATTAGAATAAGCACCTTCAGTTTATAAGGATTTCCTGCCATTTTGAAGGCAATAAATGAACAGGAAATTTACGAACCCATCATGATCATGTCAGAGACTTTTTCTCCAATCATAATTGTGGGTGCATTCGTGTTACCCGATGTGATGATCGGCATGATCGACGCATCGGCGACTCTCAAACCAGAAACCCCATGAACCCGTAATTGCGGGTCAACAACGCCCATTGCATCCTTGCCCATTTTGCAGGTACCCGTTGGATGATAAATGGTGGTTGAGTGATCACGCGCCCAATTTAGCAATGCCTCCTCATCCTCTAAATCCTCGTTTGGGCTATATTCTTCAATAATATGCGCATTTAAGGGGGCTTGTCTAGCAATCTTTCTTGCGATTTTAATCCCTTCAACCAAAACTTGCTGATCAAGCCGCTCTGATAAGTAATTTGGATGAATGCGCACAGGATCATTTGAATGAGATGAATGTAAGGCAAGATGCCCCGTGCTTTTCGGGCGAAGCTGTAGGACGGAGGCCGTAAAGGCAGAAAATCTATGTGGGCCAGCCGCAGGACTATCTGCGCTAAAGGGTTGAATATGAAATTGAATATCGGGGCGGTCTTTTGAAAAAGATGTTTTTAAAAATCCTGTGCCAAGGCTGGCGGCCATGGTCATTGGCCCTGTGCGCTTTAACAAATATTCAAGCGCGATTTTAATTTTTTGAAAGGGGCTGGTTAATTGTGAATTGATCGTTGGTAAGTCACATTTAAAAATTGGTCGTGCTTGCAAATGGTCTTGAAGGTTACGCCCAACCCCTGCAAGGTGATGACGCACCTCAAGCCCAACCTTTTGTAACTGATCGCCGTCCCCAATCCCTGATAACATCAAAAGATGGGGGGAGGATAATGCCCCCGCACATAAAATCACTTCGGCATTTGCTTTTATTTTAATTGGTTGATTGCCCTTACGTGCTTGCACACCAACCGCCCGCTTTTGATCGAACAAAAGCGATTCCACCTGAATATTGGTTAGGATTTTAAGATTGTTGCGTTTGCGTGCAGGGCGTAAATAGGCAACGGCACTGCTACAACGCAAACCCTTATGGCTGGTTAATTGAAAATAATTTACGCCTTCTTGATCCTTACCATTATAATCGGGGGTGTATGGGTAGCCTAATTTTTGTGCGGCCTCCAGCCACAGATCAACAATCGGGCTTTTATAACGGGAGGGTTCGACCGATAATAAACCATCGTACCCCCTTAGGTCATTTTCTGCCTCTCCCCACCAGCATTCCATGCGTTTAAAAAGTGGCGCGATTTCATCCCATCCCCACCCTTCATTGCCAAGGGCTGCCCAATCCTGATAATCTTGTGCTTGCCCGCGCACATATAAAAGCCCATTGATTGAGCTGGAACCGCCAAGCACTTTCCCGCGTGGCCATGGAATGGAACGCCCATTTAACCCAGCATCAGCTTCTGTATGATAACACCAATCGGTTACTGGATTCCCCATCGTTTTAAAATAACCAACAGGAATATGAATCCATGGATTATAATCTTTACCGCCCGCCTCGATTAACGCAACCCGATTATTGGGATTCGCAGAAAGACGGTTTGCAACCGCACATCCTGCCGAGCCTGCACCAACAATGACATAATCAAATTCCATCAAGCCTCACCATAAAAAAGACATAATTTTTAAAAAATGAGATAAATTGTCTTGAAAATTGATTCGACACTATTTATTTCTATGTTACAAGTCTTTTTTTAAAGCGACGAACTATTATTTTGAGATAGAGAGATCAAGTGAACGCAATTTCATCAGTTTCAACGATAACGTTGGATGACCAAGGGCAAGCTGGACACATTGTTCCAACTTTGCGTGCGCTTAAGATTATCGAGGTAATTGCGGCAAGCGAACAAAAAATGACCTTATCCATGCTTTGTGAACAATTAGCTTTGCCTAAACAAAGTGTGCATCGCTTATGTCGGTCGTTGATTGAAGAAGGTTATTTGGTTGCAGAAGGGCGGCATATTCGCCCTGCAAGACGGTTGCGTTCCCTTTGTTCGGGGGTATTATTTTCTTCAACAGGGCATATTGCACGCCATCAAGTCCTAACCGAATTGATGGAGCAAACGGGGGAGACTGTGAATTTCGTCATCGCTGAATCGCAAGGGATGAAATATCTTGATCGGGTGGAAACGGGATGGGCGTTTCGCATTCAACTGCCGATTGGAAGCCATGTTCCCTTTCATTGCACGGCAAGCGGTAAGATGTTTCTTGCAAGCTTGACCTCTCGTCAAAGGCGACCTTTAATTGCAGGGCTTGATTTAACGCCCAAAACAAAGAATACGATTACTGATCCCAAGCAATTATCGCGCGAAGTTAGTAAAATTGCCAAGCGTGGCTATTCACTGGATCAAGAGGAATTATATGATAATATGGTCGCGATTGCGGTTCCTGTATTCGATGATAAAGATCAGTTTATCGCCGCATTAGCTATTCACGGTCCCAAAGATCGTTTGCCAGTTGAATTGGCGATTGAGCGGATGCCATTGGTAAGAAAAGCCGCCGATCAATTACAAACCTTATTATTTACGTCTTGATGGATTAACGCGCTCTTTCATAGGAGAATTTTATATGACCGTTGACTATATGAAAAAAGCCCAGAAAACGCCACAAACAGGCAGTGATCAAACGCGGCAAATCACAGCTGATATGCTGGAAAAAATTAGGATAGGTGGTGAGGAGGCCGCGCGTGAATATGGGCGTGCCCTTGATCAATGGGAAGGCGATATCTTGCTAAGTAGGGCGGCGATTGAAGAAGCCCATGCCAAAGTTCCACAGCAATTAAAGGATGATATTCGCTTTGCTTATGATCGTGTGCGTGCTTTTGCCGAAAAACAGCGCGCAAGTATTGAAGAATTTGAAACTGAACTCTCCTCTGGATTATGGGCGGGGCAGAAGCTAATCCCTGTTGATAGTGCGGGATGCTATGTCCCAGGTGGGCGTTATGCGCATGTTGCCTCTGCGGTGATGAGCATCGCAACGGCCAAGGTAGCAGGGGTTAAACATATTGTTGCCTGTTCTGCACCACATCCACAATATAATGGGCCGCATCCTGCAATTGTCTATACAATGGATATGGCAGGTGCCGATTATATTCTAGCAATGGGCGGGGTGCAGGCGATTGCGTCCATGACCTATGGTCTATTTACAGGCCATAAGGCAAATATTCTGGTTGGTCCTGGCAATCGCTTTGTGGCGGAGGCAAAACGTATGCTATTCGGGCAAGTTGGCATTGATCTATTTGCAGGCCCCACGGAAATTGCCATCATTGCTGATGAGAGTGCTGATCCTGATATTGTGGCATGTGATTTGGTTGGACAGGCAGAACATGGTTTTGATTCCCCTGCTTGGTTGATTACCCGCTCCCGCGTATTGGGGGAGGCGGTGATGGCGCGGATGGATGGGCTAATCAATGCGCTTCCTGAAGTGCAAAAAGAGGCCGCAACCGCTGCATGGCGCGATTATGGGGAGGTTGTGCTATGCGATACAGATGAAGAAGCCGCCGCAATCAGCGATGAATACGCCCCTGAACATTTGGAATTACAATGTAAAAATAATGATTGGTATGTGGATCGCTTGCGTAGTTATGGGTCTTTATTTGTTGGTGAAGAAACAACCGTTGCCTTTGGCGATAAATGTTCTGGCACCAACCATATTCTACCAACGAAGGGCGCAGGGGCTTATACAGGCGGGCTATCGGTGCATAAATTTATGAAGATCGTAACTACCCAGCGCATGACACGTGAAGCCAATCGCGAGGTGGCGGCAGTTACCGCCAGAATCTCCCGTCTAGAGGGGATGGAAGCCCATGCAAGAACAGGCGATATTCGCCTTAATAAATATTTTCCTAACGAGGAATTTTTGCTGGATGGCGGATTTAAAAAGGAGTGATATGCAATGAAAGCTTTACTTTACACTGCACCGCAGGCGTTAAACTATCAGGAGGTTACCGAAGCAGAAGCCCGTGAGCCTGATGATGTTATGGTTCAAATTGAAGCGGTTGGAATTTGTGGGTCGGATATGCATGCCTATTTAGGGCATGATGAACGCCGTCCAGCCCCGTTAATTTTGGGACATGAAGCAAGTGGGCGCGCAATGAATGGAAGCTATGAAGGGAAACGGGTTGCGATTAACCCACTTGTGACTTGCGGGCAATGTGCTTATTGCTTGTCGGGACGCATGAATATATGCCCTGAGCGTCAAATCATTAGTATGCCACCACGTCAAGGTGCGTTTGCCGATTATGTTGTGCTTCCTGAACGTAATCTTTTTGTTGTGCCAGATGATCAACCAGCCGAGATTGGTGCGCTTGTAGAACCCGTTGCAACAGGGCTACATGCGGTAAGACTAGCCCAAGAGGCAAGCCATCGCCCGCTTAATGAATTAACAGCATTGGTGATTGGGGCAGGGGCGGTTGGTATTGCGGCGATGCTAACCCTTGCTAGCCATGGTTGTACGAATTTTTTTATGGCAGATGGTCATAAAGGTCGCCGTAAAACCGCTGAACAGACAGGCGTTGGCGAATGTTTTGACCCGTTCGCTGATCACTTGCCGCTTGGTCAAGGCATGGCTGATGTGGTGATTGATGCGGTGGGTGCGGCGGCAACCAGAAAATCTGCAATGCATTATGTTAAAGCAGGTGGGGTGATTGTCCATGTCGGTTTGTTGGAGGCCATGGATGGCTTTGATGCACGGCGGCTTACCTTACAAGAAATTACCTTTATTGGTAGCTATACCTATAGCATGAGCGATTACAAAGCGTCACTTGATGCGCTTTATAGCGGCAAAATGGGCGCTTTAAATTGGTATGAAACCCGTGCGCTGAGTGAAGGCGCGCAGGCGTTTTCTGATCTTTATGATGGACGCGTTGACCTTGCTAAAATTATTCTTCATCCCTAACCCTTTAAAAGGAGGAATCTATTCATGAATGAAAAACCAACCCCGCCAGATTTTCTGGTTCACGATCCCGAAGATACTGTAGGAGTCGTTGTTGTTGAAACCGTTGAAGCGGATCAATCGCTTAGCGGGTGGCAAATGACTGATGATAGCACGATTGGCATTATGTCCAAAGCCGTCATTCCGCTTGGCCATAAAATCGCACTTGTTGATATTAAACAAGGCGATGATATTATCAAATATGGCCATGATATTGGTCGTGCGATTAGCCCAATCAACAAGGGCGATCATGTTCATACACATAATGTTAAAACGAAAAGGTGGTAGGAAATGGCTAAAAAACCAGAATTTCAAGGATATAGACGCGAAAATGGACGGGTTGGGATTCGCAATCATGTCATTATTTTACCGCTTGATGATCTATCGAATGCTGCTTCAGAAGCAGTAGCAAATAATATTAAAGGCACTTTGGCAATTCCACATGCCTATGGGCGGTTACAGTTTGGTGCGGATTTGGAACTCCATTTTCAAACTTTAATCGGTGCGGGGTCTAATCCGAATGTTGCGGCGGTGGTCGTGATTGGGATTGAACCTGGCTGGACGGATATTATTGTTAAGGGAATTGAAAAAACAGGCAAACCTGTTTGTGGTTTTTCAATTGAGCGCAATGGCGATATTCAAACGATTGCCGATGCCTCCCGCAAAGCAAAAGAATATTTACAATGGGCAAGTGAACTAACCCGTGAAACCTGTTCAGTTGAAGATTTATGGATTTCAGTTAAATGTGGGGAGTCCGATACAACCTCTGGTCTTGCTTCCAATCCAACAGTTGGGAATTTCATCGATAAGATGGATGCGTGGGGTGCAACCACTTGTTTTGGTGAAACTTCCGAATTAACGGGTGCAGAGCAGGTGTGCAAATCACGCGCAGCAACCCCAGAAGCAGGTGATAAATTCCTTGCAACTTGGCAAGCCTATATGGACGAGGTAATTGAACCCCATAAAACCAGTGACCTTTCTGATAGCCAACCAACCAAGGGTAATATTGCAGGTGGCCTAACCACAATTGAAGAAAAAGCCTTTGGTAATTTGGAAAAAATTGGCCGTAAAGCGTCCTTCATTGATGTGTTAGGGCCAGCAGAAGCCCCGCAAAAAGGACCAGGGCTTTACTTTATGGATACGTCATCGGCGGCGGCAGAATGTGTGACGTTGCAGATGGCGGCAGGCTTTACCGTTCATCTTTTCCCAACGGGGCAGGGCAATATTATCGGTAATCCGATTGAACCCGTGATTAAATTAACTGCCAATCCAAGAACCGCACGCACTATGCCTGAGCATGTTGATTTTGATTGTTCAGGGATTTTACGGCGGGAGTTAAATCTGGATACGGCTGGTGATGGTCTGATTGATATGACAATCCGTACCGCAAATGGTCGATTGACAGCTGCCGAAGCCCTTGGTCATCGGGAATTTGTTCTAACCAAGCTTTATCGCAGTGCTTGATTGATCTGTTTTTGTGGAATGATTACGCTTTCTGTTGCATCTTTAGAAGATAAAATAGCGAGTGTTTTTTATGAAGCAGGGGTTGATTTAACAATTGCCAAACAGGTTGCGCATCATCTTGTTTTAGCAGAGATTGATGGGCAATCTGGTCATGGTCTATCGCGTATTGTAAGCTATTTAGCGCAGGTTAAATCAGGCAAGCTTAATCCGCAAGCGGTTATAAAATTAACGCATCCAAGCCCAGCTGTGCTTGAGGTAGATGCGGATTATGGCTTTGCTTATCCCGCAATTAAGCAGGCGACTGAAGCTTTACCCAAGCTTGCGCGTGACTATGGTATAGCGATGGCTGTGATTGGACGTTCGCATCATGCAGGTGTGTTAGCACATTTTGTTGAAGCTTTGGCTGAACAAGGGGTAATTGCGCTTATGGTGGCCAATACGCCTGCGGCAATTGCGCCTTGGGGCGGAAATATTCCTATCTTTGGAACGAATCCGATTGCCTTTGCAATGCCAAGACCGAACGCCCAACCTTTGGTGATGGATTTTTCAGTATCCAAAGTTGCCCGTGGCAAGATCATGCGGGCGGCGAAAAATCAAGAACCTATACCGCAGGGCTGGGGATTGGATCAAGACGGCAAATCAACCACCGATCCCGAACAGGTATTGTTAGGAAGCCTATGTCCAGCAGGGGATGTTAAAGGTGCCTTGCTTGCTTTAATGATTGAATGCTTAACGGCTGGATTATCGGGATCTAATTTTGGGTTTGAAGCAAGTTCGTTTTTTGATGGGGAAGGGCAGGCTCCAAACCTCTCCCAAACCTTGATTGCAATTACTCCACCCGCACGAATTGAGCGTATTGAAACCTTGTTTTCTGCTATCTTAGCGCAAGATGGCTGTCGCTTGCCAAGGGAATCCATTGAAGCCAAACGCAAGCACGCACAAGCACATGGCATTACAATCAACGAAGCAGATTATAAATCAATCTTGAACATATAATTTTGATTGAAACTTAGAAAATTATTTTTTATAAAATACAAATGGTTCCCACGCAATGCGACGACGGGATTAATAGGGAACACGGTTAGGTGTAGCCAACAGGCGCCAATTCCGTGACTGCCCCCGCAACTGTAGGCGGCGAGCAACGCTGAAAAGCCACTAACCCAAAAAAGGGTTGGGAAGGTCAGCTTAAGCTTTGACCCGCAAGTCAGGAGACCTGCCATACCATTATTAACTTATTTCAGGCGGGGTGTCCTGAAGGGAGACATTATATGTTAAAAGCATTAATTGCTTATGTTCATGAAACGTTTGCCATGCCCCTGCCGCAATGTATTTGTAGCAATGGAGGCATCAATGTATGGCACGAATGATCTCAAACAAACTGAAATAAACCCATTAAGACCAACGCCTAGTTTTGCTGGCACCTGTCTTACTGGCGTTAGCATAAAATCTTTAATTGGCTATGCGATCATTATATCCACCGCTTTGTGGTTAGGCATTTTATCTGTACTTTAATGACCGCTATTTTTCAGATTGATAATCTAACGCTTGGTTATCCAAATCTTACCTTGTTCCGTGACCTGTCAATGGAGGTACGACAAGGGGAAAACCTAGCTATCCTTGGAACAAACGGTTCAGGAAAAAGTACATTTGTGAAGATGTTGCTTGGTTTGATTAAACCACTTTCAGGAAAGCTTAACTGGTTGAATGGAACGCCAAGTGAAATTGGCTATCTTGCGCAAATGACAGAATTTGACCAGCGTTTTCCAATTCGTGTGCGTGATTTGGCGGCGATGGGAAGTTGGAAAGGCTTTGGCTTATTTGGGCGTTTGGACACAAAAACTAAAGACAGAATTGATGCATCAATGGACGCAACAGGCGTTCTTGATCTGGCAGATCGTTCATTGCATACGCTTTCAGGCGGGCAGTTACAACGCGCACTTTTTGCAAGGGTGATCATGCAAGATGCGCCCATTATTATATTGGACGAGCCATTTGCGGCAATCGATCAAAGCACGGAAGCGCATTTACTCTCCCTCATTGATCATTGGCGGGAGGAAGGGCGCGCCGTGGTACTGGTGATACATGATCTATCCTCAGTTTTGGATCATTGCAGCCATGCGTTATTGCTAGGCAATGGGCAGGCTAAATATGGAACGGTGGAAGCCATCATTACGCCTGAGCATCTGATTGATCAGAATTACCTTTCAAAAACCCAAGCTGAATGGATGTTTAAAGCAATTTATTCTCCAGAAGCCAGTCATGCTTGAATTTTTTACTGAAATGTGGGGCTTTGCTTTCATGCGCCGTGCCTTTGTCGTTACCGCCGTTTTATCGGCTTCGGTTGCGCCTGTTGGTGCGTTTTTAGTGCTACGCCGCCTGTCGCTTGCAGGGGAGGCAATGGCACATGCAATTACCCCTGGGGTTGTAATTGGGTTTGTCGTGGCAGGGCTTTCCGTATTTTCGCTTTTAATTGGTGGGCTGGTTGCAGGGATTGGCGTTGCAATTTTAACCGCAACATTGGCGCGTAAGACCATTTTACGCAGTGATGCAAGCCTTGCTTCCCTTTATTTGATCGCGCTTGCGGCAGGTATTTTTATTTTATCTGCAGCAGGTTCTGCCGTTCCCCTTAAAAGCTTTTTATTTGGATCAATCTTAGGCATTGACGATCAATCAATGCTTTTGGTAGGGGGGGTTGCAACCGTTACCTTAATTTCTTTTGCCGTGCTTTTACGCCCGCTGATTATCAGCACCTGTGATCCAATTTTTTTTGAAGCACAAACCAAACGTCCATGGCTTGTTGAACAAGGATTTATGCTATTACTTGTTTTGAACTTGCTTGCGGCGTTTAAAACGCTTGGTACGTTAATGGCGGTTGGTTTAATGATTCTGCCTGCTACTTCTGCTCGCTATTGGTCAAGCACGATCACGGGGCAGCTTTGGCTTAGTTTCTTACTTGCATTTGCCAGTTGCTGGGTTGGGTTAACCCTATCTTATTTGTTTCCCAATGTCCCTTCAGGCCCTGCAATTATATTAATTGCGGGGATAATTTTTATCATTTCAACGCTATTGAGTCCGCTTGGATTTGGTAAGCGACCCCATAAACCATCAACTTAAATTTAATCAATAGTAAGGGAGTAATCTTAATGAACCTAAAAAAAATCTTCGTCACTGGATTGGCTTCAACATTTTTTATATTAGCCCCATTCAATGCCTTGGCGCATGATTTGAAAATCGTTGCCAGCTTTTCTATTCTTGGTGATATGGTTGAACAAGTTGTTGGCGAACATGCTAGCGTTATCACCATAGTTGGAGCTGATGCTGACGCGCATATTTATCAGCCCTCGGTGGCTGATGCAAAAGCCGTCGCTGAAGCAGATGTGATTTTTGTCAATGGGCTTGGATTTGAAACTTGGGCTGATACGTTAATCGCGGAATCTGAAACAGATGCAGAAGTTTTTGTGATCACCAAAGGCATTACCCCTGTCATGGTGGACGGTGAAACAGATCCGCATGCTTGGAACGCGCTTACCAATGGTATCATTTATATTGAAAATATCAAAGATGTAATGGCCATGATTATGCCAGGACATGCGGATGATTTTGAATATAACGCAGAACGCTATATTGCTAAATTACAAGCACTTGATAGCGAAACAAAGAAAAAATTAGCTAAATTAACCGCAGACCGCCGTACAGTTGTAACCGCCCATGATGCGTTTGGCTATCTTGCCGATGCCTATGGTTTGAATTTTTTGGCACCTGTTGGCATTGACACGGAAGCTGAACCATCCGCACAAGAATTGGCAGCGTTAATCAGCCAACTCCGTAAAGAAAAAGTGGCCGCATTATTTGTTGAAAATATTACTAATCCTGCGCTTATCCAACAAATCTCCGATGAAACGGGTATCAAAATTGGTGGGCGTTTATTCTCGGACGCATTATCAGAACGTGGTGGGCCAGCAACAAGCTATCTTGCAATGTTTGAACATAATCTTAGTGTAATCCTTCAATCTCTTGAAAATTTTAACCCTTAAGGTGCTAATTCAAGCTATCCATAGACAAACAATGGAAACTATGTTAAATATAAACAAAGTATTGATTGATTTTATTATTTGAAATAATAACTATTATTTAACTAACAATTTATAGTATGGATATGGGTAGAAAATGGTCAAGATTGGGCTTCATGTTTGTTTGATCCTGTTTTTAGGAACTATTTTTAGTCAATTACCAGGATTTTCAAAAGATTATGATGAAACTTTGATCTTTTCATTAGAGCGGCTTGAAGCTGAACTGGAAGAAATTGATCGGTTGGCGGCTGCGCGTGAAATTACACGCTATGATTATATTGAAGGCCTACTAAATAGTAATGATCCTGCTATACGCACTCAAGGTGAATTTTATCTTGATCAGCTCTCCCGCCGTCAAAATTTGGTTAATTCGGCTGAAATTTTTGCGCGCAGTACTGGGGCTGATGCCTTTTTAATTTTACTTTTGCATTTTGATGGTAAGGTAATGCTTGATTGCCTTTCTTTATTTAGACCAAAATTTGAATTATCGGTTATTTTCTTTGGCTATTTAATGACAGGGATGGGGATAGGCTATCTTATTCCGATATTCCCAAGATTTTTTCGCACGCGGTATATCCCAATTCCATCAGAATTTAGGTTGGATCAAGAAGATGAAGAGGATCAGCTTCGCGCATTATTTAGTGAAACAAAGCAGCAGCCTAAAAAGCTTGAACCTTAAATGATGCCTAAACCTAATCTTAAGAAATGGCAACAAGCCTTTGATAAAGAAGTTAAGCAGACTGGCGCAAATGCGCAAGATATTCAAACGGGTGCAGGACTTACCGTAAAGCCACTTTATACAGAAGAAGATTTAAAACCCCTTCACCACATTCATTCGCTTCCTGGGATGGAGCCTTTTTTGCGTGGTCCTCGTGCAAGCATGTATGTTAATCGCCCTTGGACAATCCGCCAATATGCAGGGTTTTCTACAGCAGAAGAAAGCAATGCGTTTTATCGCCGTAACCTTGCGGCAGGGCAAAAAGGGCTATCAGTGGCCTTTGATCTTGCCACCCATCGGGGTTATGATTCTGATCATCCGCGCGTTGTTGGTGATGTTGGAAAAGCAGGCGTGGCCATTGATTCTGTTGAAGATATGAAGTTGCTTTTTGATGAAATTCCGCTTGATCAAATGTCGGTATCCATGACCATGAATGGTGCAGTTTTACCTGTATTGGCTGGCTTCATTGTTGCGGCGGAGGAACAAGGTGTGGATCAATCTAAGCTAACAGGTACGATCCAAAATGATGTGCTGAAGGAATTTATGGTACGCAACACTTATATCTATCCACCAGAACCTTCAATGCGGATTGTTTCTGATATTATTGGTCACACGGCTGATTTCATGCCAAAATTTAATTCCATTTCAATTAGTGGTTATCATATGCAAGAAGCGGGTGCCTCTCTTGTTCAAGAATTGGCCTTTACGCTTGCTGATGGGATTGAATATGTGCGTGCTGCCGTTGCAACGGGTCAACAGGTGGATAAATTTGCACCGCGCCTATCTTTTTTCTTTTGTATTGGAATGGATTTATTCGCTGAAGCTGCAAAATTACGTGCCGCCCGTCTATTATGGGCGAAATTGATGAAACAGCATTTTAATCCACAAGATCAGCGTTCCCTTATGTTGCGGACGCATTGCCAGACCTCGGGCTGGTCACTAACAGCGCAAGACCCTTACAATAATATAATCAGAACAACGATTGAAGCATTGGCGGCGACCCTAGGCGGCACACAATCTCTTCATACGAATGCGTTTGATGAAGCCGTTGGATTGCCAACCGATTTTTCGGCAAGGATTGCACGCAATACCCAGCTAATATTGCAAGAAGAAACAGGAATCACGCGCACGGTTGATCCGCTTGCTGGTTCTTATTATGTGGAATCTTTAACCGATCAGCTGGTCACAAAGGCGGAAAGCCTGATTGAAGAGATTGAGGCCATAGGCGGTATGACAAAAGCCCTTAATTCTGGTTGGCCTAAATTACAAATTGAACAATCTGCAGCCCAGCGTCAGGCAAAGATTGATAGCGGGGAAGAAAAAATCATCGGTGTAAATTGTTATCCCCCCCCGCAAGATGATCCGATTGATGTTTTAAATATTGATAATACCAAAGTGCGTGAACAACAAATTGCGCGATTGAATAACATTAAAAAAGAGCGCGATCAGGCGGTTGTTGACCGAGAATTAGAAGCCTTAAAACAGGTTGCAAGTTCAGGGGAAGGTAATTTGCTAACGGCAACCATTCCAGCTATTCGTGCGCGTGCAACGCTTGGTGAGGTTTCAGATGCACTTGAACAGGTATTTGGTCGCCATAAAGCCAATCATGGTGCCTTAACAGGTGTTTATAGTAAGGCTTATGCCGAACAGCAGGTGCTTGATCAATTAAGTAAGCGGATTGACGGATTCATCAAAGATAATGGGCGGCGTCCACGCTTATTAATTGTTAAATTAGGGCAAGATGGCCATGATCGTGGTGCGCGTGTGATTGCAAGCGCATTCGCTGATATTGGCTTTGACGTTGATGTTGGGCCTTTATTTCAAACCCCAGAGGAAGCGGCAAGACAAGCAATTGAAGCCGATGTACATGCAGTTGGCGTATCTTCACAAGCGGCGGGGCATTTGACTTTGGTACCTGCATTGCGTTCAGCCTTGGATGAAGAAGGGGCGGATGATATTCATATTCTATGTGGTGGTGTGATTCCTGAACAGGATTATCCTTTATTGGAACAAGCAGGGGTTTCAGCCATCTTTGGGCCAGGTACCGCAATTGTCGAAGCGGCAGGGCAGGTGCTTGACGTTTTAACTTCTTAAAGCAAAATGCTTGATCCTACCTTAAGAACTGTTTAAAAGGCATAATCCACAAATTAGCGAGCGTGGCGGAATGGTATACGCACCAGACTTAAAATCTGGCACCCGAATGGGTTTGAGGGTTCGAGTCCCTCCGCTCGCACCACTGGACACCCCTAAAAATATCCCAATATCCAAACCCAAAAAGCTTAATTCCAAATAATCGTTTTGTTGACCCAAATAAAATTCGTGATATATTTGATAAAACTCAACTATTGAAATAAATTCCCATAAAATATGATGATGCTAGGAGCTTACATAAACCATGTCAATGATCACTGATATTCACGCCCGCCAGATTATAGACAGCCGTGGCAATCCTACCCTTGAGGTCGAAGTCACCTTGGATAGTGGGGCAATGGGGCGTGCTGCTGTGCCAAGTGGAGCCTCCACTGGGGTGCATGAAGCCCATGAATTGCGGGATGGTGACTCGGCTTATCTTGGAAAAGGCGTATCACAGGCCGTTAATCATGTGCGGGGAGAGTTATGTGATCTCCTTATCGGGTTGGACGGGCGCGATCAGTTACAAATTGATCATGCAATGATTGACCTTGATGGAAGCCAGAATAAGTCAAGATTAGGTGCCAATGCCTTATTGGGGGTATCGTTGGCCGTTGCAAAAGCGGCGGCAATAGAATCTGATCTGCCGTTCTATCGTTATGTGGGGGGGGCATTTGCCCATATGTTGCCTGTACCGATGATGAATATCATTAATGGTGGGGCGCATGCGGACAATCCGATTGATATTCAAGAATTTATGATTGCGCCGTTTGGTTTTTCAAGTTTTTCTGAAAGCCTGCAAGCGGGCGTTGAGATTTTTCATGCCCTGAAAGCTGAATTAAAGACGGCGGGTTTAAATTGTAATGTTGGAGATGAGGGTGGGTTTGCCCCTGATATTTCCTCGGCAAGTGCTGCGCTTGATGCCATTATGACCGCGATTGAAAAAGCAGGGTATAAGGCGGGGTATGAAGTCTCCATTGCGCTTGATTGCGCTTCAAGTGAATATTACAAAGATGGCGTTTACCAGCTTGTTGGAGAAGGAAAGACCTTATCAAGTGCGCAACATGTCGATTATTTAAAAAACCTAATTGCCAATTATCCAATTCGTTCTATTGAAGATGGTATGGGCGAAGATGATTGGCAGGGATGGAAATTATTAACCGAAAGCGTGGGGAATCATTGCCAATTGGTTGGCGATGATTTATTCGTAACCAATCCGAAACGGCTTAAACAAGGGATTGATGGCGGTATTGGTAATGCAATTTTGGTAAAAGTTAATCAGATTGGAACGCTAAGCGAAACCTTGGAAACCGTTGAAATGGCGCATAAGGCGGGCTATCGTTGTGTTATGTCTCATCGGTCGGGGGAGACGGAAGATACAACCATTGCCGATCTTTCTGTTGCTTGTAATTGTGGGCAGATTAAAACGGGCTCCCTAAGCCGCTCAGATCGCCTTGCCAAATATAATCAATTATTAAGGATTGAAGAAGAGCTTGGGGATCAAGCCAAATTTTATGGCAGTAATTTTACGCCATCCTAATCGATGCAATTACCCTATCATGCATTTGAACAATTTTACCAAACGCCACTTGGAAAGCATACCGCTTTATCAATCAGTAAAACTTTAAAAACGCTTTGGCCTGAATTATCTGGTACGGATCATGCTGCTTTGGGTTATGCGATGCCAATCCTACCACCAGCTTGGTTTGATGAAGGTGGGAGGATGCTCATCGGTCTGCCTAAGGAAACAGGCGAAGGTAAGTTTAAAAAAAGTGAACACTCAACTGCTGTCATAGATCAAGAAAATCTTCCCTTTAGTAATGAGAATTTTGATCGGTTATTGTTGGTTCATAGTTTAGAATTTGCGGATCATCGCCGTAAATTCTTACAAGAATGTTGGCGTGTTTTACGCGCAGAAGGGCGAATGATTGTGATTGTTCCTTCAAGGCGTGGCCTATGGGTGCGCAATGGCACAACGCCATTTGGACAGGGAAATCCATTTAACCGCGCACAGCTGACTGAATTATTGGGAATAGAACGCTTTGAAACACTTACAATCCGCCGTGCGCTTTATTTTCCACCTGTTCAAAATAAAGTTGCATTGTCGCTATGGCGATTTTTGGAATTTGGATTAGCAAGCATAGCCCCACATTTTGGCGGTGTTTTGATCATAGAAGTAAAAAAGCAATTATTCAGTGCCGTGACCGTGCCAGCAACCTCTGCGTTAGAGAAATTTATTCCCCAATCAATGCCCGTTTCAGCACCAGTTAATTACAAAAATTAATGGGATGTTAAAAATAAAAAAAACCGACATTACCTTTTGCAATATCGGTTTTTTGATAAATATGATGGGCAATGCTCTTTGGGATGCCCAGCCCGCACGAAGAGAGCATTTACTACGGAAAGGCACTTTTTAAAAAGATAAAGCTTTTTTCAGCTATCAAGATAAAAGCACCAAAAACACTTTCTTCCTTATCTGCTATAATTAAAATTTAATTTTTCGCTTGCATTATGTCAAGAGGTTTATTTTAATTTAATCATGTTTTGATTGATTAACTTTAATTTAAAAAGAAGGAATATAGTAGCATGGCCATTATTTATGCTTTTGATTTAGGAACAACCTCCATCGGTTGGACAGTTTTGCAAGGTGAAACGGAGGAGGCAAACCAGCCAAGCTCGATCATCCCCGATGCAATTAAAGATAGTGGGGTACGCATTTTTCCTGAAACGCGGGATCAAAAAACAAAAACCTTATTTAATCAAGAACGCCGTAGTGCGCGCTCTGTACGGCGGCAAACAAGACGGCGGCGGATGAGGAAGAAAAATTTGCGTGATTTTTTAAATGCGCAAAATTTGCTTCCAGCCTATTCCCCTGAACGCGGTAGTGAATGGGAACAGATCATGAGTCGTAATAATAGCTGGGCATTAAGGGAAAAAGCCTTGAATGCCGCTTTATCCCCTTATGAGCTTGGGCAGGTGCTTTACCATCTTGCAACACGCCGCCAATTTCGTGGACGGGATGATCAGCTAATCTCGATGACAGATGAACAAATGGAGGCACAAGAAGAAAAAGAAGAAAGCGGAACAGAAACAGCCAAACAGCGTAAGGCATTGGTAAAAGCGTTAAATCAAACGGGGGAAACGCTTGGTAGCCATCTTGCTAAGCTTGATGTTTTGGCAAGTAAGCGCAATCAATATGCAACAAGGGCAGTGATTGAGGATGAATTTGATCAGATTATTAAATCACAAATGGCTTATCATCCAAACTTAAAAGAAATCCAAACTGATTTGAAAGACGGTATCTTTGCGCAAAAACCTGTTTTTTGGCGGTTAAATACGCTTGGTTCTTGTGATTGGTGTCCAGATTCCAAATTGGCGCAAACAGGGTCCTGGATTGCTTGTCAAAAACGTATGTTGGAAAAAATCAATAACCTTGCGATTGATGAAGGCAATCGGCGCCCGCTTGATGATCATGAAAAAACACTGATTATCAATAAAGTACAAACACAAAAAACGATCAGCTTTGCTGGGTTACGGAAATTACTGGATTTGAAAAAGGGGGTTAAATTCAATCTTGAAGTGAATGGTGAAAAATCAATCCCAGGAAATTCAGTGGAAGCCGATCTTTACAAGATTTTTGGTGATCAATGGGAAGACCATCCGCAAAAACAAGCCTTGCGTGATCAGATTCATCATTATTTATTTGAGGCAAATTATCATGCAATCGGTGAACAGCGCATTGCAATTCGAAGAACGCAAGAACGTACCGAAATGCGTGACAAAATGGTTACCAAAATCGTCGAAGCTCATGGTTTATCTGCTGAGGAAGCTGAACAGCTGATGCAGATAAAATTACCAACGGGATGGGAACCTTTTTCAGAACAAGCGTTACAAATTTTCTTACCTGAGTTGGAATATGGTCATCGCTTTGGTAGCTTGCTAAGCTCACCCGATCATGCCCATTGGCGCGATGCAATGTTTCCCAATCGGGTAAAACCAACGGGTGAAATGCATGATTATCTGCAAAGTCCAAACAAAGAACCAGCAGGAAAAGCTGAAACCGAATATTTACAGAATTTGCGCAATCCAACCTTGCAGCGTTGCTTAAATGAATTGCGTAAAGTCACCAATAATTTAATTCGGGAATATGGAAAACCTGATCTGATCCGTCTTGAAGTCACACGCGATTTAGCCTTATCGAATAAAGCGAAAGCAGAGTTGGAAAAGGCACAGAAAAAACAACGAAGCGCACGTGATAAGGCAAAAAAGGAATTGGAAACCAAACGCATCCCTGTTACCCATGACACGATTGAAAAATATTTGTTGGCGGAGGAATGCGGGTGGGAATGTCCTTATTCAGGCGATAAAATTTCATGGAACGCCCTGTTCATTGATAATCAGTTTCAAGTTGAACATATCTATCCACGGTCACGAACCTTGGATGATTTATTTAAAAATAAGACGCTTTGCCGCAGCGATCTAAACCGTGAAAAAGGCAATCGTACGCCTTATGAAGCGTTTAATGGGCAAGAAATTTACGAACGGATGATCAACCGCGTCAAGGATATGGTGAGTAAAAAAGAAGGGATGCATAAAGAAAAACTAAAACGCTTTCAGGCGCAAACCTTGCCAGATGATTTTACCAACCGTCATTTAACTGATACGGGCTATATTACGCGGCAAGCGCGCGATTATCTTAATCGGTTATGGCCTGATCATGGGGTGCATTCATCGGTTCGGGTGCAAACCTATTCAGGTAAAATTACAGGTGAATTACGCCGCTTATGGGGACTTAATGAAATTTTATCGGGAACCGAGACGAAAACACGGGATGACCATCGCCATCATGCCCTTGATGCCATTGTGATTGGTTGCATGACGCCAGGCCTACAAAATCAGCTAAGCCGTTATTACGGTAAAATGGACGATACTAATGCCAAACGCCCGAAATTTGATCCACCTTGGACAGAGTTCAGGCAATCTGTTGAAGCCAGTTTGGATAAAATTATCGTTTCCCATAAAGTGCGGAAAAAGCTTTCTGGTGCGTTGCATGAAGGCACCTATTTTGGGAAAACGCAGGAACAAGAAGGCGATTATCATTATTATGTGGTGCGTAAACCAATTGATGGGCTTACAGATGGTGAGATTAAGCGGATACGCGATGATAGGATTAGAACGATTATTGAGGCATTTATTGCTGAAAATGGTGGAAGCTTGAAAGAAGCATTGAAAACTGGCTATCCACGCTTACCAAGCAGAAAAGGCCGTCATCAACCTGAAATCCGTAAAGTGCGTATTCTTGATAAAGCGCATCCGAAAATAATGACTCAAGCGGCATCAAGCTGGGTGAAAATGGGTAATACGCATCATATAGCCATTTATCGACTCCCAAACAATAAGGCGGCTTTTGAAACTGTTACACTTCTAGAAGCAAGAAAGCGATTGGCGCGTAAAGCTCCCATTGTTAATAAAACCCATCCTGAACAAGGAGGGGAGTTGGTTATGTCATTGAGCAAAGGTGATCTAGTCTTTTTTCCAAAAGGTATCAATGGGCAACGATACTGGAAATATCTCACTTCTAATAGTAACAATGGACAAATATCATTTACAGAGCATTACGATGCAAAAAAGAATGACCCGAAAAATAATATAAAGAGCAAGAAACCTATGACAAAATATGCAAACGGATTAATTAAGGAAAATGCCCAAAAAATATCCATTGATCCGATTGGGCGCATTAAAAAGGCCAAATAAGTATGTTGGAGAAAACGATTGAAATTGCAACAGCAGGAACAAGATTATCGGTTAAGCATCAACAGTTGATAATTGAACGCCCTGATAGCGAACCTGCTAGCGTACCGATTGAGGATATTGGCTTGATCATTTTGGATCATGCACAATGTAGCTTAACGCAATCTGTATTGACCGCAGCCCTTGAGGCTGGAGCCGTCATTATGGCAAGTGACCATACCCATTTGCCTTTGGGGCTTATGTTGCCTTTCAACCGTTATCATGGCGTTGCTGCCAGACAAATCGCCCAAGCACAAGCCAGCCAACCTTTAAAAAAACGCCTATGGCAACAGCTTGTGAAGAATAAAATATCGGGGCAGGCGCGCGTGCTGGATCAGTTTCATCAAACAGATGGCGGTTTAAATGCATTGGTCAATAAGGTGCGTTCAGGCGATCCTGATAATGTTGAAGCTTGGGCAGCGCAAAAATATTGGCCTATCCTTTTTGGCAAGGAGTTTCGCCGTGACCATAATACTGAGGGGATTAATAGTCTATTAAATTATGGTTATGCAGTGATTAGGGCGACTTGTGCGCGCTATCTGGTGGCAAGTGGAATGAATCCAGCCCTTGGCGTGTTTCATAAAAACCGTGCCAATCCATTTTGTTTGGCAGATGATTTGGTGGAGGCCTTTCGTCCGCTGGTTGATTGGCAAGTCATGCATCTGCTGTTGGAAAACCAACAAGGAAACACTCCTGAAACTTTATCGCTAAATTATCGTCCAACACGAGCTAGATTGCTTGGATTATTAAATGAGGTCATCACATTAGGTAAACGAAACTGGCCAATCTCGCTTGCCATAGAAGTCGCCGCTGCCGCCCTTGCAAGAGCTTTATCGGGGGAGGGGGAAGCAATACTCCCCCTTCCGCAAAGCCTACCGCTTAGTGAAACGACTCACCACGAAGCGTATGAATAAAAAAGCTGAATTAGAAGCATGGGAAAAGGTTCGCAACTATCCATGGAGCTGGCGTAGCATGTGGGTGATTGCAATGTTTGATTTGCCAACCGATACGCCCGCCATGCGCCGTGATTATACGCGTTTTCGTAAGGAATTATTAAAAGATGGATTTGTAATGATGCAATATTCGGTCTATATTCGTCATTGTGCTTCATTGGAAAATGCAAAAATTCATGAAGATCGCATGTCCCTTCGTATTCCCCCTGAAGGGGAGGTACGATTTTTAACCATTACGGATAAACAATATGAACGGATTCGGGTTTTTTATGGAAAAAAACGAAAAGCCACGCCACCTTCCCCAGTTCAGCTGGAACTTTTTTGACCAGCCGAACCGTGAAAAGATGTTTTTTAACAATGGCTTACGCAGACCCTATTATAGCAGATAAGGAAGAAAGCGCAATCCGCAGCGCAATCTTACCCGCCATGGCTTGATGATGCATTATAGCAGATAAGGAAGAAAGCGCAATCCGCAGCAACTTGTAACTTGTAAGTATAATAAAAACAATTATAGCAGATAAGGAAGAAAGCGCAATCCGCAGCAACTATAATAAAAACAATGACTTATATAAAATTATAGCAGATAAGGAAGAAAGCGCAATCCGCAGCTACAAAAAGTGAGATTGTTTTTGCGGCTGAATTATAGCAGATAAGGAAGAAAGCGCAATCCGCAGCTTATAAGCAAGCCCTGCCCGCTATGGTTAAATTATAGCAGATAAGGAAGAAAGCGCAATCCGCAGCCAACTTTTGATGTTGGATTAAATGATGAAGATTATAGCAGATAAGGAAGAAAGCGCAATCCGCAGCTCTTTATCTACGATTTATGTATGGGCTAACATTATAGCAGATAAGGAAGAAAGCGCAATCCGCAGCTTAAAGCGTCATAGATCGATCTTTCGTAAGATTATAGCAGATAAGGAAGAAAGCGCAATCCGCAGCTCCACTCCTTGTTCCTTCAAAGGTTGATCTATTATAGCAGATAAGGAAGAAAGCGCAATCCGCAGCAGGGGATGAACTATGCAGTGTGATTATTTAATTATAGCAGATAAGGAAGAAAGCGCAATCCGCAGCAAACGCCATCCATGCCTGTACCTACGGTTAATTATAGCAGATAAGGAAGAAAGCGCAATCCGCAGCGGCGTTAATATCCGCCAATTATTTGCATCTATTATAGCAGATAAGGAAGAAAGCGCAATCCGCAGCATAATTATTTAGACCAAATTGATGAACTAGATTATAGCAGATAAGGAAGAAAGCGCAATCCGCAGCTTGCGAAGTGTTTGTTGTTGCGCCCGTTGAATTATAGCAGATAAGGAAGAAAGCGCAATCCGTAGCATTAAGTCCACCATTGGCACCATCCGCAAATGACTGGCTAACGTTCCGTTATAAACAACGCGACAAGGCTGGATTAAAAAAACAGTAACATGGCGGGCCGCCTTTCCCCGCAGGGTCGCCACGCCCTATTCAAGCATTGGAGGCGGTATATAATGGTTCATGTCACTGTTATCTAGGATACTACCACATTCCCATTGAAAATCAACCCTTGCTTTAAATGCACGACAATTGCTACTATGGTAGATAAGAAAAAAATGACAATCCGTAGCTTGCCGTATGGTTGTTGGAAAAAATATATCTGATCAGAGATTTAGCTTGATTAGCATTTATCGACACAAGATTAAGTCTGAAAAATAAGTAACGCTTCGCTGGACGCCACACCCAGCAACTCTCAATGGATTCAGGTAGCGATTGATTCAAGTGCTAATATTTTTTTATCACATTCCTATTGAAAATCAACCCCTGCTTTAAATGTGCGACAACTACTTAAAAGAGTTAATTACCTATCGCTTGTTTCATTTATTCTACCCCCTCTTAAAAACTGTTTTAAAATCCATTGCACTTATAGAGGAACTTGTTCTGCACGAATAGGTTTGGATTTATGACATTAAGGGCGTTATGAACAATACTTCATTACAAATTTTTGAGCTTTCTTTAAATCAGGTAGGAAAATCCCAAAGCAGTAAATTATATATGCAAGACGCATATCAAGGTGAATAATCGCCTTGCCGTTGCTTTATCAATATGGATTTTATCTTTTAGCACGTCATCCAGCAATTCAGCACCATCATTATGAACCCCGCGCCTTGCCATATCAATGGTTTCAATCTGTGCAGGGGATAGTTTTTTCATCGCATCATAATAGCTTTCACAAATCTGAAAATAATCACGAATAACCCGTTTAAAGGACGATAATGGCAAGCTGATCTGGGTTGGCTGCGTATGCGTTTGCCCTGTTATTTCAAAAATGAGGCGCTTATTATCCTGAATACCTAATTTCACCTTAAATGGGCCATCATCCATGTCGCATGGTTGAAAGCGATTCATATCCAATAAATCATTAAGGGCAACTGCGCGTTCATGCTCAATTTCAACCGAGCGTTTGATAAAATGCCGTTCATCAAGCACGAACTCAACAATTTTTGATTGATCTGTCCAAATATTATGATCGCTCATCACGCATCTGCATTTTCTAATTGTTTTGCATAATCTTGAACGGCGCAAACTTGCAGGGTTTGGGATTTTAGCGCAAGCAAAGCGGCACTGATCGCCCGCATCCCAGCAAGCGTTGTATAGTAAGGAATATTAAGCCGAAGCGCAAGTTGACGCATTAATTTGGAATTTTCACGGGCAACTTCCCCCTCACTGGTATTGAAAATCATTGCAATTTCGCCATTGATAATTGCATCGCCAATATGAGGCGGGGCTTCAAAGATTTTCGCAATATAGGTTGCATTAATCCCTTGATTTTGCAAAAATTTTTGCGTGCCAAGGCTTGCGCATAATTCATACCCTGCTTTAGAAAGGGATTTAGCAATTTCAATTAAATGCTGCTTATCTTGATCGCGCACTGAAAGATAGATCTTACCTTGATCTGGTAAACTTACCCCTGCTCCTAGCTGAGATTTTGCAAAAGCAAGCGGGAAAGTGCTATCAATCCCCATTACTTCACCTGTTGATTTCATTTCAGGCCCTAGCAGAACATCAACTTTTGGAAACCGTCTAAAAGGAAAGACTGCTTCTTTAACCGCACTATAAGGCAAATTGGTTGAATCTTGTAACGCAAATTCCGTTAATTTCATGCCTGCCATCAGCTTTGCAGCAATTGCGGCGATAGGGGTGTGGGTTGCCTTGGCGACAAAGGGGGCAGTACGGCTAGCCCGTGGATTAACCTCCAGCACAAAGATGGTTTGATCCTGCACTGCAAATTGAACATTCATCAACCCACACACATTTAACGCCTTGGCCAGTTTAATGGTTTGTGCTTTTAACTGGTCTATAACCTCTTTAGATAGGCTGTAAGGGGGCAATGAACAGGCTGAATCGCCGCTATGGATTCCAGCTTCCTCAATATGTTCCATGATGCCTGCAACATGCACCTCTTTGCCATCTGCAAGTGCATCCACATCGACTTCAATTGCATCCTTGAGATAATAATCAATCAGCACTGGATTACTACCCGAAACCGTGACCGCATGCTCAATATAACGGTTAAGGTCTTGTGCATTATAAACAATCTCCATCGCCCGTCCGCCCAAAACATAAGAAGGGCGAATAACAACGGGATAGCCGATGGATTCTGCTATGTTTAATGCTTCATCGCGTGTGGTCGCCAAACCATTTTTAGGTTGAATTAAGCCTTCCTTATTCAAAAGCTTTTGAAAACGCTCACGGTCTTCAGCAAGATCAATGGCGTCTGGTTTGGTGCCTAAAATAGGAATCCCTGCTTGTTCCAGTGCATGGGCTAATTTAAGCGGCGTTTGACCGCCAAATTGCACAATAACCCCTTTTAGCGTGCCAACAGAGGCCTCCGCCTTACAAATTTCAAGAACATCCTCTTCACTTAATGGCTCAAAATACAAACGATCAGAGGTATCATAATCCGTTGACACGGTTTCAGGATTGCAATTGATCATAATGGTTTCAACCCCCATCTCACGCAACGCATAAGCCGCATGGACACAGCAATAATCAAATTCAATCCCTTGCCCAATGCGGTTTGGCCCGCCACCTAGAATAATCACCTTTTGTTTGGAAGAAGGCGGGGCTTCATTCACCTGATGAAAAGCGGTTCCACCATAGCTGGAATAGAAATATGAGGTATAAGAAGGAAATTCAGCCGCAACCGAATCCACCCGCCTAAACGCAGGGTGAACGTTAGCGGCATGGCGTAGGTTACGGACTTCTGATTCTGAAACCTTAGCTAGCTCCGCCATACGACAATCAGAAAATCCCATCTGTTTAATCTTAATCCATTGTAAACGCTCTTGGGGAAGGCCGTGGGTCGCAATTTGCTGTTCTGTTTCAATAATTTCAGCAATTTGGCGCAAAAACCAAAGGTCAATTTTGGTTACTTGATGAAGCGTATCAACCGAAAAACCACGGCGCATCCCCTCGGCAATTCTTAATAAACGTTCTGGTTCTGGCTTACCAATTAACGCCAAAGCCTCCGCTTCCTTTTCGGGTAATGCTATAGGATCAAAACCACTCAAGCCCGTTTCAAGCGAGCGTAAGGCTTTTTGTACGCTTTCTTGGAAGGTGCGGCCGATTGCCATTGCCTCCCCCACCGATTTCATTGATGTTGTCAGGTTGGGTTCAGCCCCCTTAAACTTCTCAAAAGTAAAGCGTGGGATTTTCGTCACCACATAATCAATGGTGGGTTCAAAACTGGCAGGGGTGGTTTTTGTAATGTCATTTTTTAATTCATTTAACCGATAGCCAACCGCAAGCTTAGCTGCCACTTTGGCAATTGGAAAGCCCGTTGCCTTTGATG
Organism: Alphaproteobacteria bacterium; assembly: GCA_965229675.1. Taxonomy (GTDB): domain Bacteria; phylum Pseudomonadota; class Alphaproteobacteria; order CBDDJK01; family CBDDJK01; genus CBDDJK01. Next base: position 2,412,556 of record OZ245897.1, on the reverse strand, counting down.
CAAGGGCAGAAGAGCGGGATACGCGTGGGTTCATCTCAATCACCACCAATCGCCCTGTTTCAGGGTTGACCGCAAATTGAACATTGGAACCACCTGTCTCAACGCCAATTTCCCGCAACACTGCAATGGAGGCATTGCGCATACGCTGATATTCACGATCAGTTAGCGTAAGGGCAGGCGCAATCGTGATTGAATCGCCTGTATGCACGCCCATCGGGTCGATATTTTCAATTGAGCAGATAATAATGCAATTATCATCTTGATCACGGACAACCTCCATTTCATATTCTTTCCACCCAAGCACCGATTCTTCAACCAGCACTGTGTTGGTAGGGGAAGCATCAAGGCCGCTTTTAACAATCTCCTCAAATTCTTCCACATTATACGCAATGCCACCACCCGTACCGCCCATGGTAAAAGATGGACGAATGATGGAGGGTAGTCCAACTTCTTTTAAAGCATCATGGGCTTCTTCCAGCGTTTCAACTTGGCGGGAGCGTGGTGATTCAAGTCCTATATCATCCATTGCCCTCCTAAAGCGTTCACGATCTTCGGCTTTATCAATCACATCGGCCTTTGCACCAATCATCTCAATCGATAATCGTTCTAATGCGCCCGAATTTTCAACTGCCAATGCCGCATTCAATGCGGTCTGCCCACCCATGGTTGGTAATAATGCAATTCGCGAATCAGGATAGGCAGTGCGCTCTTGTTCCAAAATACGGGTAACAAATTCAGGTGTGATGGGTTCAATATAGGTTGCATCCGCAGTATTAGGATCGGTCATGATCGTTGCAGGGTTGGAATTGATAAGAACGGTGCGATAACCTTCCTCCCGCAAGGCCTTACAAGCCTGTGTGCCTGAATAATCAAATTCACAGGCCTGACCAATGATGATTGGTCCAGCCCCAATAATCACAACTGTATCAATATCTTTGCGTGCGGGCATAAATTTCTCCGTCTCGTAATAAATAAAATTCCTGCTTCATCTAGGACGATCTTAGCGATTCGTCAATGCAACAGGGCTTGATTTTTCGTAAAATTATTCCAAAATAGGATTTCATGTTAGAAGAATTAAATGATCGTACGCGAATTGTATTGCGCCATATTGTTTCTGCCTATTTAAAAACGGGGGAGGCAACGGGTTCACGTTCGCTATCAAAAATGGAAGATCTAAACCTCTCCCCCGCAACCATCCGTAATATTATGGCGGATATGGAGGAAGCGGGTTTGCTCTATTCCGCGCATAGCTCAGCAGGACGCCTACCAACCCAAATGGGGTTAAAGCTATTTATTGATGGGATATTGGAAGTTGGTACCTTACCACCAGAAGAACGCAAAGCCATTGAACTTCAATGTAGGCAAGACGGTAGTAATGTAACAAAATTAATGGAACGCGCAGGCGATATTATGTCAAATCTTAGCCTATGTGCTGGAATTGTTATGGCACCAACCCTTAATCGAACCTTAAAACATTTGGAATTTATTCGCTTAAATCCCGAAAAGGCACTGGTTGTGATGGTCGATGAATTGGGAATGGTAGAAAATCGTATTATTGACCTGCCAGCAGGTATTCCAGCCCATGCCTTAATTCAAGCGGGGAATTATATCTCCAGCCATTTAAATGGTCGAAACTTAGAAGAAGTGCAAACAGCCATTGAAGATGAAATATCCTCCCGCCGTGCCCAAATTGATCAACTTTCAGCAGGATTGGTACAAAAAGGCCTTGCTAGCTGGTCAGAAGCCGATAAAGAACAAGCAGTTCTGGTCATTCGTGGACAAGAAAAACTACTGAACGATGTGCGGGCGATTGAGGATGTTGAACGGATTCGTAATTTATTTTCAGCCCTTGAGGGTAAAGAAAATTTATTGAACTTATTAAAAGCAACTGATAGCGGTGAAGGCGTTAAATTATTTATTGGGGCGGAAACCCATTTATTTGGACTTACTGATTGTTCGATGATTGTCGCGCCTTATGCAGGTAAAGATAATCAAATTGCAGGTGCGATTGGCGTGGTTGGGCCTTTACGTATGAATTATGCACGAATCATCCCGATGGTGGATTATACAGCGGAGGTTTTATCCCAGCTGATCGGTGATAATCGTTAAAAAATGGAAAAACCCCTAATGCACTCCTATGGTTTGAATTTTGATACAACCCAAACAAGCTTGCCCCATGTCTTGCCCCATACGTTTTTTACGCAGCTTAGCCCTGAACCCGTTCCATCGCCTAAGACAGTGATTGTTAATCATGCGCTTGCAACTGATTTAGGGTTAGATTTTTCTTTAATGTCACATGAGGCACAAGCAGAATTATTTTCTGGAAATCAATTGCCAAAAGGTGCAACCCCCTTTTCACAGGCCTATGCAGGCCATCAATTTGGCTATTTCACGATGTTAGGCGATGGGCGCGCGCATATTTGGGGGGAACATATAACCCCAACAGGTGCGCGTTATGACCTTCAATTTAAAGGATCTGGTAGAACGCCTTATTCAAGGAATGGGGATGGTAAGGCAGCCCTTGCCCCCATGTTGCGTGAATATCTTATTTCGGAGGCCATTCATCATTTAGGGATTCCAACAACCCGTAGCCTTGCAGTCGTAACCACTGGTGAAAAAGTTATTCGCGATGCAATCTTGCAAGGTGCGATTTTAACACGGGTTGCAAGCTCTCATCTTCGGGTTGGCACCTTTGAATATGCCGCAAGGTTACCAGATAAAACCGCGATCAATGCCTTATTGGATTATAGCTGTAAGCGTCACTATCCTGAATTATTGACCCATCAAAATAAAGCCTTGGCATTGATTGAAGCTGTGATGGAGCGGCAGGCAGAACTTATAGTAAATTGGATGCGCGTTGGCTTTATCCATGGTGTTATGAACACGGATAATATGACCCTTTCGGGGCAGACGATTGATTACGGCCCTTGCGCCTTTATGGATCATTATCATCCTAAAACTGTATTTAGCTCCATTGATCATGGGGGGCGTTATGCCTATGCTAATCAGCCCTATATCGCGCAATGGAATCTTGCACGATTTGCAGAAACGTTAATTCCTTTAATCGATTCAGATGAAAATAAAGCGTTAAAATTGGCTGAACAGGCGATTGAGTCATTTAGTGACCTTTATTATCAAAAATGGCTTTCGATGATGCGTAGCAAGCTTGGCCTATTTGGTATGGAAGAGGGGGATGAAAAGCTAATCACTGATCTGCTGAATTGGATGCAAGAAAATGAAGCTGATTATACCAATAGTTTTCGTGACCTTAGTCAAAAAACTATGCCAACCAATGCGCTTTATCAACAAAGCACTTTCAAAAACTGGTATAAAAGATGGCAAGATAGGCTAGAGAAAGATGGGAAATTATCAGCCGCCTCTTTAAAATTAATGAAGCAAGTAAACCCCGCAATCATCCCCCGTAATCATATCGTAGAACAAGCACTGGAAGCCGCCAATGAAGGTGATTTTCAACCTTTCATGGATTTAGTAAAAATACTTCAAACCCCTTATCAAGATCGCAATTCACTCAAACCCTATCAAACCCCTCCACAACCAAGCGAGCGCATTTACGAAACATTTTGTGGCACGTAATTAAAAATATGTCATAGGATAAATCATATTTTATTTTGAATTAATCCTAATATTACAAAGCATTGTTTCTTTGTTTTAATTAATTCAACTTAACATATAGATGAATTATGTCAAGTTGATAGACGCATTGTAACAAATTCTTCGGCGGCGGTGGGGTGAATGCCAATTGTTCGGTCAAAATCTCTTTTGCGGGCGCCCATATTGATGGCAACGGCGAAACCTTGCGTGATTTCACCCGCGTCAGGGCCAACCATGTGAAGCCCCAACACACGCTCATCACTTTTGCGGACAATAAGTTTCATCATTGCCCGTTCATTGGCTCCTGTCATGGTTGCTTTCATCGGACGATATTCGCTTTGATAAACCATAATTTCTTGTTTACCATACTGCGCTATTGCTTGTTGCTCACTTATGCCAACAGTACCAATCGGCGGTTGAGAGAATACGGCACTTGGTATGGTTTGATAATCAATTGGGTTCCATGGTTTGCCACTTAAGATATTGGCAATAATCATCCCTTCATGAATTGCAACAGGGGTTAGGGCAACCCGTTCAATCACATCGCCAATCGCAAAAATATGAGGGATTTCGGTTCGATAATCCTCCCCAACCATTAACGCACCATTGGGTTTGGGTGTAATTCCAGCTGCTTCAAGCCCTAAATTTGCCGTATTGGCGTTACGGCCTGTGGCATAAAGTACCAAATCGCCTTGATGGGTTACCGCTTCCCCTTCGTGAATTAAGCTAGTTTCAAACTGGTTTTTTTCGTTTGAAGTGATTTCTTTAACTTCGCTATTAAACCAAAGATCAATCCCTTGATCGATTAAGCGTGCTTTTAGGAATTGTCGCACATCATCATCAAAGCCACGCAAAAATAATTCTTTACGATAAGAAAGCGTTACCTTTGTACCTAATCCATTTAAAATACCTGCTAATTCGACCGCAATATAACCACCGCCTACAATTAAAGCGCGTTCTGGTAAATCATCCAAAAAGAAAAATTCGTTGGAGGTTTTGATATATTCCCGTCCAGTAATTTCAGGGACATAAGGCCAGCCACCAACTGCAATTAAAATATGATGCCCATAAATAGTAGCACCGCCTGAGATCATAACTTCATGTTCATTGATAAATTGCCCATGCCCTTCAAAAAGGCTTACCCCTGCGTTGTCCAATAAATTGCGATAAATCCCATTCAATCGACCTATTTCATTATTTTTATTGGCTATGAGGGTTGACCAGTCAAAACTGGGGGGCGCAATCTGCCAACCAAAGCCCGCCGCACCAGATAGCTGTTTTGTAACTTCGGATGCATAAACCATCAATTTCTTAGGAACACAGCCAACATTGACACAAGTACCACCAAGATAGCGTTCTTCAACAAGCGCAACCTTCAAGCCATTTCCTGCCGCCATTCTTGCTGCACGAACGCCGCCAGATCCACCGCCAATCACTATCAAATCATATTGATCCATCTGTTTTCTTTCCTTTTATTTAGCCAATAGGGCAAGTGCCTGATCATGCAAAAACGAATTGGCACTTGCAAGGAATAATCCGCCTTCATTCCCATGACTTAAGCAATCAAGGGTCAAGGCTTGACCATTCCAATCTGTGGCACGCCCACCTGCCGCTTCAACGATTGGCACCAATGCGGCAAAATCGTAAAGCTGCAAGCCTGCTTCCACCATATAATCGACATGCCCACAAGCCAACATGCCCGCCGCATAGCAATCCATGCCATAGCGCGAAAAGAAAACCCGATCTTGTAAGGATTGAAAGCGTTGGTCATGGTTTGCATCCTGCTTTGGATAGGCAGGATCACTGATACATAAAATGGTTTCTTCAATTGCTGTTTGGTTTGAATGGGTATGCACAGGCACACCGTTTAATTTTGTTCCAATTCCGATGATGCCAAGCCAGCATTCATTTAAGATGGGTTGATACATAACGCCAATCACTGGCTTTTGTTCATAAAACACCCCAATAAGCGTGCCAAAACCATACCCGCCAGACATAAAGCCCTTTGTGCCATCAATGGGATCAATCACCCATTGCACGGCAGCATCTGGGTTAAGGGGTGGAAATTCCTCACCAATAATCCCATGCTCTGGAAAGCTGTTTGTGATGGCTGTGCGAATAGATTGTTCTATCGCTTGATCGGCAATGGTGACTGGACTCTTATCCAGTTTTTGTTCAAATTCTGGTGAATGCCGAAAATAGGTACGCGCAATCGCCCCCGCCCCATACGCCGCGCGGGCGGCTAATGCCCCCCATTGCTCTAACTCCGATCTGGGGAGCGGTTTCACGGAAGCGGTGCAGGCTCCGTTGCTTGGGCGCGCATATATAAAATAACATCAGCGCGTTGTTGGGCTTTACGAATGCCCGCAAAGCTCATTTTCGTACCTGAAATATAACCTGTTGGCTTGATTAAAAATGCGTTTAATGATTCGTAATCCCAAACCCCGCCAAACTCTTGTAAGGCTTGTGAATAGCTAAATTCATCATTCGCCGCCATTTGTGTGCCAACAATATTCCAAAGGTTAGGCCCAACCTTATTTGCCCCCCCTTCATTGAAGCTATGGCAAGAAATACATTTTTTCGCCACTTTTTCCCCCGAAGCAATATCAGCCGAGGCAAGTAACATAAGAATATCTTCGTCGGGGGCAGCTTCGTCCCCAGCATCCGCAGTTGGGGCTACTTCTTCTTCAACCTCAATTGGGAAAGAATCGGCTTCATAATCAACGGAAAATAAAAAATTACCGCCATAACCAACGAAGAATAATGCCAAAAACGCTACAAGAACGCCACCAGCGATTTTATTAGATTGTAACGGGTCTTTTTGTTGTGCCATTATAACCTCATAGTTTATTAGAGGGTGCCTTATTAAAATTGGAGCGGGTGATGAGATTCGAACTCACGACATCAACCTTGGCAAGGTTGCGCTCTACCCCTGAGCTACACCCGCACCGATATTTAAGAAAGTGACATAGTTTAAAAATATAAAGTTTGCAAGTCACAAATCATAAATCTGATTAAAAACATGATGACTATTCATTGCCATTGATTGGCGTGCGTGGTATTGCGCTATTGTGTTAGGAGCATAAATCATCATGCCAAATCGCAAAGCAAGAAGAAAAACAAAAGCAAGCAAGCAACGCAAAAAGACTGGTGCTGGGGTTGGTAATAGGGCTGGTGGCAATCAGGCTAGATTTGCGCCAAATTCGTCTCCTTCTATTCGATCCAAAGCAGCACCACCTGCGAATGGTTTGATTAGTGGCTTGCAGTGCGGTATGTCGATGCGGGATGCGCTTCATGTCGCGGTCAAAGAGTATGTTGAAGGGGATCGTGATCATTCCATCGGCCTATTTCGTGAAATTTTAAAAGTTGATCCGAATCAGCCCGAGGCTTTGTTTCGTATGGGGGTTACGCGGGGGCGTAAGGGCGATTGGGTTGAATCAATGCTTTTATTAAAGCGTGCCTATGCACTTGCGCCAGATCAATATAAATTATTACGCAATTACGCAATCGCGCTTCAACGGATGAATCTGTTTGAACAAGCGATGGATGTACAACGCAAGGCGTTAATGCATGAAAAAATGGATAAAAAAGTCTTGTTACATGATCTTGCCAATGGTTATGCGGCTTTGAATAAATTTATCGAGGCACAAGAATATTACGATCAAGTCATAGAATTAGATCCCGATAATATTTTACTTCATTATAATCGGGCTGTTAATTTACAACAGATAGGCGCAAATGACATCGCCGCTGAAAGTTATCAACGCGCCCTTGCGATTGATCCTTGTTATGAGCCTGCGGTGCTTAATCTTGCCTCCTCTTATCAGCATATGGATCGCGAGGATGAAGCGGGTGTCCTGCTTAAAAATTATATCACCTATATGGAGCAGGAAAATATTACCTCAGAAGAAAATGGGCCTTATTATGCGTTGCTACATTATCATCATCGCCTGCAAGAATTTGATGAAGCAGGTCGTATATTGGAAAAAATCGGGAAACTTGAAGCCCCTGACCATACGCCCGGTTATTGGATGATTAAAGCTGAATTAATTTCAAAAACAGGGGATTTTAATAAAGCAATAGAAATTTGTGAACAGGTTAGAATGGAAGAACCCGACCATACAAAAGCCTATTCTGACGGGGCTGAATATTTATTACAATTAGGACGGGAGGAAGAAGCAATCTCATTGCTTGATGAAATGCGGGTTGTATGCAGCAAAGATGAACAAGCCGAACATATGTGGGGGGTTGCGCAATTGCAATTTGGCAATTTGAAAGATGGGTTTGCAGCCTATGAACATCGCTATGATCGGGAGGATATGGTCTCTAACGCAGGGCGATTTCGTCATTTCATTCCCCATCCTTACCTTACAAATAAACAAGATGCGATTGGTAAGCGGGTTGTTATTTATCTTGAACAAGGGATTGGTGATATTATCCAATTCAGCCGCTATCTTCCCTTGATGAAGCAATATGCAAAAAAAGTTATTTTGGTTTATGGGATGGATTCAAAACCGTTTAAGCGTTTAATCACCGCGATGAATTGCGTGGATGAACAATATGATAAATTTTTAGATTTACCGGGGCTATTAGATGCATTTGATACCCATTGTGCATTAATGAGCTTACCACATATTTTTGAAACAACGCTGGAGACAATCCCGCCCCCTGTTCCTTTTCCTATCCCGCCAGAAGTTGTTGCGCAATGGCAAAACCGCTTAGGGCCAAGAACCAAACCCAGAATTGGCCTTGTCGTTAGTGGGAATAAAAGTCAAGGAAATGATTCCAACCGTTCGGCTAGCTTGGAATTATTTCAAGATTTAATCAGTGATCGTGCCGAGACTTTGCTGGTTCAGCGTGATTTACGCCCGCATGATGTTGAATTAGCCCAACAATTAGGACTTTGGCATATCGGCAAAGAATTTGGTGATTTGATGGACACGGCCGCGACCTATCAATCACTTGATTTAATCATTGGGGTTGAAACAGGAATCATGCATCTTGCGGCAACCCAAGGGACGAAGGTGTGGAAATTATTAACCACCCTTCCAGATTGGCGTTATTTTCGGGGGCGTTCTGACTCACCTTTTTATGATAGTGTTACCCTGTTCCGTCAGGAAAATTATGGCGATTGGCGTGAACTTGCAGGGCGGACAAGGATTGCCCTTGATCAATATTTAGGATCAATATCTTGATCAATTTTAATTGAAGACGATGGATCATTTTAACATAGAACCTGAATTAACAGGCTATTATCTTGTTCTTGATACCGTATCAGATGGCGCGATGGTTGCGCTATTTAATGCAGAACGCCATAAATTAACCTTACAGGCGGCGTTTAAATATGCTAAATTACGTGGGCAGGCAGAATATATTATCCCGATGATTGAGGAAGTAATGCGCCTAGCCAAAAGTGAATTAGATCACTTAAAAGGGATTATTGTTAATCAAGGCCCTGGTTCTTACACAGCCATTCGTATTGGTTTGGCTGCGGCGGAGGGGTTAGCAATAGGGTTAGCAATCCCCATCATTGGTATAGATAGTCTATCAACCTATTTGCATGGGAATAAGCTTAATAACGCAACCTTATGCGTGTTAGAAGCAGGGAAGATGGAACGCATTGTTGCTTTTGACCCTGATAAACCCGCTTTTGTTGCGCCAAATGATTTGCCTGATTGGATCAATGCGCAAAGGGGGAAGCGTGATGAACCCTTAACTTTAATCGGTAATAGCGGAAAAGAGGTTGCTGAATTATTGCAAAAAGCAGGTTTGAAAATTACGATTGCATCTTATATGCCTTCTTTGATGGTTATGATGAAAATCGGATTGGATCGATTGCGACATGAAGGGGTAAACTTAACCCCGCCTGAACCTTATTATTTGCGTGCTGCTGATGTTACCTTACCTATAGCTAAACAAAAATCTAAGTCATGATTAATGCGCCCTTATCCAACTCAATCGCTTTACTTGCACAGCAAGTACAAACAGGTAAACGCCGTGCGTTATCGCGTGCGGTTACGCTGGTTGAATCTACCCATCCCGAAGATCGTAAGGCCGCCGAAGCTTTATTACGCCAATTAACCTTTAAAAATAATGACAAATCTGCTTTAAGACCCGCTTTAAGACTTGGTATTACAGGGCCACCTGGTGCTGGAAAATCAACCTTCATTGAAGCTTTGGGGCTTGAATTGGCTGATAACGGCCATAAGGTTGGGGTGTTGGCGATTGACCCTTCTTCACCAAAAGCTGGTGGTTCATTACTAGGCGATAAAACCCGTATGGAGACCTTATCGCGCCATCCAAACAGTTTTATTCGTCCTGCCCCTTCACAAAATCGCAGTGGGGGCTTGAACCCACGCGCCCATGAAACTTTATGGCTATTGGAAGCTGCGCATTATGACCCAATTTTAATTGAAACCGTGGGCGCAGGCCAAGGGGAATTTTCAATCGCTAATCTTGCCGATTTGGTATTGCTTGTCCTTCCCCCCGCAGCAGGTGATGAATTACAAGGCCTTAAAAAAGGCATTGTTGAATTAGCAGATTTTATCATTATCAATAAAGCCGATGGTGATTTGAAATCTGCTGCCATCCGTGCTTGTAGCGAATATCGTTCAGCCCTTTCGCCTGATGGACGGGGGGAGCAGGTGCATTATCTTTCTTCGCTTACAAAGGATGGACTACCTGAATTATTGAATCACGTCATGACACTTCATCAAAAACAGTTGGCTAGTGGTGAGGTTCAAGAACGGCGAAAAAGACAAAGCTTAAACTGGTTTCGTGAAGAATTTTATCCCAGTTTGGCAAGCCGTTTGCATCAGCTTGACGAGGGTTATAAACTACGCGAAGGAATTGAACAGCGCATTGAAGAAGAAGGGCTAATCCCTTCCATCGCAGTTCAAGATTATATTGATCTTTTATTAAATGGGTTAAAACAGGATTGATGCGATATTTTAAGGGGCTTGCAATTATTTTAGGATTGATTCCAGTTTATTTGCTGGATAGCCCATTGCATGCTGAACCTGTGGCCACCGTTAAAGCAATACGAACAGGGGCTAGTGATGACGTTAGCCGCTTTGTGATTGAAACGGATCGCCAACTCCCTTATCACATTTTTTCTTTAAAAAACCCTGAACGCTTGGTCATTGATTTACCCGAACTTGGATGGAGTAATAAAGATAAAGTTAGCGCAACAGGTTCCAATATTGATCAAGGGGTTATGAAAGCCTATCGTGTTGGTTTATTTAAACCTGGAATCACCAGAATTGTGATCGATTTAAACGAATTTGCAGGCGTAAAGTCACATTTTCGTATTCCCCCAAAAGATAAGATTGGCGCACGTTTGGTTGTGGATATGATTGCAAAATCAGGTAACTTATTTGAATTATTTTCTGATGATTGGAAAGTCTATCACCAGACATTGGATCAGCAGGTGCCAGTTTTTACCCTTGTTCCGCAACCGCGCCCCCAAGATAAAGAACGCTTTAAGCCCGTGGTTGTCATTGACCCCGGTCATGGCGGGGTCGATCCAGGGGCGATAGGCAGATCAGGAATTTATGAAAAAAATATTGTTTTAAAAGCAGCAAAAGTCATTCAAGAACAAATGGAGACAACGGGGCGTTATCAAGTCGTTTTAACCCGTAACCGCGATGTTTTTATTCCCTTGCGTAAACGTTATGATATTGCCCAGCAATCGCGGGCTGATTTATTTATCTCCGTCCATGCAGATAGCCATAGTAAACCAAGTTTACGCGGCGCATCAGTTTATACGCTTTCTGATAAAGCCAGTGATAAAGAAGCGGCTGCTTTAGCCGCCAAAGAAAATAAATCTGATCTGATTGCAGGAACGAATTTGGATGCATATACGCCTGAAGTTTCCTCCATTTTAATTGATCTTGCCCAGCAAAGCATCAACCAAAGTTCTTGGCATTTGGCTGAAATGCTGGTTGATAGTATTCGCCCACGGATAAAAATGCTGCGTAATCCTCATCGTTATGCTGGCTTTGCCGTTTTGAAATCGCCCAATATTCCTTCTGTATTAGTGGAGCTTGGTTATTTATCCAATCGCTATGATGAAAAAAATTTAAAAGATCGCGCACATTTGATTAAAATCAGTCAGGCAATTATTGAAGCAAGTGATGCCTATTTCAAACGCCAAGCCCGTCTGAATAATTAATTATGACACGATTTTTTATAAAATCTATAGCCTTATTGCTGATTTTGCTAGCCTTTGGGGTATTGATTGGGGGGGCAGGGATTGCGGGATTATTCTGGCATTATGGTAAGGAATTACCCAACCATAAGCAATTAAGCGATTATCAACCGCCTACCTCCACCCGTGTCCATGCAGGTGATGGTAGCTTGATTGGTGAATTTGCCCTTGAAAAGCGGGTTTTTGTTCCAATAGAAGCCATCCCAACCCAACTTATTGAGGGCTTTATTGCGGCTGAAGATAAGAATTTTTATAATCATTTTGGTGTTGATCCGTTTGCGATTACCCGTGCTATGGCAATGAATGTTCTTTATCTTGCCCAAGGCAAGCGGATGATTGGTGCCTCCACAATTACCCAACAGGTTGCAAAAAATTTCTTACTTACCAATGAATTTTCCCTAGATCGTAAGGCTAAAGAAGCAATCTTAGCCATCAGAATCGAAAACACCCTAGAAAAGCATCAAATTATGGAGCTTTATCTGAATGAAATCTATTTGGGGTTAGGGGCTTATGGGGTTGCGGCGGCGGCGCTTACCTATTTTGATAAAAGCCTTGATATGCTGGAGATTCATGAAATTGCTTACCTTGCCGCTTTGCCTAAAGCCCCCAATAATTATCATCCAACGCGCAAAGCCAATCGTGCCTTAACACGGCGCAATTGGGTGTTGTCCAGAATGCATGAAGAAGGCTTTATCACCCGCTTACAAATGACTGAGGCTATTCGTAAGCCCTTGATCTATACAAATCTGATAGACAGAAATGCATCAACCCGCACGGCTTCGGTCGCAATGGAATCAACGATTGTGGAAGCGGATTATTTTTTGGAATCTATTCGCCGTGAATTGTTGGAACGATTTGGCGAAAACGGGCTTTATCGCGGTGGCTTATCGGCCAGAACATCGCTTGATCCAAATTATCAACAATTTGCCAAACAAGCCTTACGGCGTGGATTGATTGAATATGATCGCCGTCATGGCTATCGTGGTGCGCTTACCACGCTTGATTTGGTTATGAGTGCAGAAATTGGTTTAAACTGGCAAGAAGCATTGGATGAAATTCATCGCCCCCTTGGGAACCCAGGATGGAACATGGCAGTGGTTTTGGAAGTAACGCCACAGATGGCTAAAATAGGTTTAACCAATGGCACAGTTGGACAGATTCAACTTGAAGACCTTGGTTGGGCGCGGAAGGCCGAAGGCGATCCTGCTGATGGATTAGGGGCAAGGGTAACCTCCGTTGAACAGGTGCTAGCAATTGGTGATGTTATTCTGGCTGAAAAAACTGATCTTGTAACGAAAGGAACTGAGACAACAGAAGATAACAAATCTGTTTTGCCAGTTTATCGGCTTCAACAAATACCCAAGGTCAATGGTGGTTTGGTTGCACTTGATCCGCATACAGGGCGTGTCCTTGCGCTGGAAGGCGGGTTTAACTTTGATGCCAGTGAATTTAATCGCGTAACGCAAGCTGAACGCCAGCCAGGTTCTGCGATTAAACCGTTTGTTTATTTGGCGGCATTGGAACAAGGTTATACCCCAGCAACCATTATTTTGGATGCCCCCTTTGTGATTGATCAAGGGGCTGGACTTGGAAAATGGAAACCATCCAACTATTCCAATAAATTTTATGGGCCAAGCCTGATGCGTACTGGTATTGAAAAATCCCGCAATTTAATGACGGTGCGCCTTGCACAGGCAATTGGTATGCCGCCCATTCAATCGGTGGTTGATCGTTTTAATGTTGATCCTGATTTGGAACCGCATTTATCAATGGCATTGGGAGCAGGTGCAACCCGCTTGATTGATATGACAGCGGGCTATGCCATGCTGGTTAATGGTGGTCGTGAAATTAATCCAAGCCTGATTGATCGGGTACAAGACCGCCGTGGCAAAACCCTTTACCGTCATGACCAACGCGAATGTCAGAATTGTCAAAACTTGACTTGGCAAAATCAGATGCCACCTAAATTGCCTGATTTAAGAACCCAACTTACCGATCCAATTTATGCCTATCAAATTGTGACGATGTTGGAAGGGGCGGTGCAAAATGGTACGGGTATTCGCTTAAAATCGCTTGGCTACACGCTTGGTGGCAAAACAGGCACAACAAATGATTCCAAAGATAGCTGGTTTGTTGGCTTTACCCCTGATCTAGCCGTTGGGGTTTATACTGGTTTTGACACGCCAATTTCACTTGGGAAACGCCCTAATGGGGCTTATGAAACAGGGTCTTCTGTTGCCCTACCAATTTTTCAATATTTTATGGAACAGGCTTTGAAGGATAAAAATGATATTCCGTTTAGAACCCCAAACGGAGTTCGTTTGGTTCGTATTGATCGGGAGCGCGGTGGGTTGGCCAATCAAACCTCTAAGCTTGTGCAACTGGAAGCCTTTAAACCCGGTACTGAACCTGCTGATCGTCAAGGCACTTTATACATTGGTGGTAGTGAGCGCGACCTTAAACAAGACCCTGCTTTACCCGCAGGATTATATTAAAAATGAAAATGGGATAAAACGAAGAATACACTTACAAGGATAAAGACACAAAGCACGATAAAGCGTGCGTTCCATTGAATAGAAACCACGCGGTTATTGATCTTTGAAACGCGGCTTAATAAAAGGACAGCCGCCGCAAAGGGTGAAGTTACCATGGATAAAGCCCACCCACATGAAATTGAAAAGGCAATCAAGGTTGGATCGGCAGGCAATTCGGGTAATGCCCCAAAGATAGAGCCAAAAAAGACCGCCATCATAATCGGTGATAGGGCAAGAAAGCTGATGGAACATACCAGCAAGGGAATAAGCGATAATAAAATATAATCTGGAATGGTGTTAAGATTAAGCCATTGTGCTACCTCTTGTGCAGGAACAAGGCTAGCCGCCGCAATTCCAATGAAACCTGAACAACCAAGGGAAACGGCTATCGGTGCAGATTGATTTAAATTCTGATAAAAAATATGGTGAAGCCGTCCCCCTGCTACCTTTGTCGTTTCTTTGATATTAGAAGGATTAGTATAATTTTGTACCCACAACCAGCCAATCACCACCAAAGGAATCGCAAGTAAAATCGCGGTTATAAAGGGTTCACCCGTTAGCCAAATAAAGCTGGCGGCAAGCCCAAACAACCAAAGACAGGTTAGAAAAAATCGTGAAACGGCTTGAACAGGAAAAGATACTTTTCGTAATTTTGATACAGGTTTATAACGGCGAAACGCCACCCGATCTTCAACCATTCCAGCAAGCATCACCAATAAAAATGTGGTGATACCATAGAAAAACCAGCTAATCCGATCTACATTAGGAATGAGGGAGGAAACAACAATCGGTGCAATCGCCGTTGGAGACCAGATCACGCCCCAGCCAAATCCCCTTAATAACGCAGAGATTTGACGGCGTTCACGAATAGGATTCAGGGCATCATCGGGTGTTGTTTTTGCAATTCCACGCTGGATTAAAGGCACCAACAAGCTAATCACGCCAATATTAAACAACACCCCAAGCAAAGACCCACCCCCATTAAGGGCAATATAACGCCTTGAAGGCGGTTGACGGGTTAAGAATGCCCCGCAAGTTTCAATGGATGGGGAGGTCGCAGCAACCTCATGCAACGCCGCCATTAATAGGATAAACACCATTAAATAGCTGGCTTGATCCAAAGCGGCAAACAAAACATGGATAGGGTTTTCGTTAATGAAAATGACCAATCCACAAACAAGCATTACCACCAAAATCAAGTAATATTCACGCAGGCGAAATTGTCGCCATGCCAGAATAACAACTGCCACCATTGCAATCCAAGCGATATGTTGGGCTATTTGAAAACCTGTTGCGCGTCCGATTAATTCCAGTCCTATCATTAGGACTAAAGATAAATTTAACATGGTATCAATCGCTTAATTTAAAGGATTATCATCTGTTGCGCCGCTGATCGGCCATGCCTGCAACTTCATCAATCATGGTTTGCTGCTTTTTCTGTTGTTCTTGCTTTTCATTTTCAATCCGTCCATCAAGCGCAATTTCCATTTTACTAACGGTGCTATAAGCTTCCCGAACCGCTTCGGTTGCCGCATCGACTTGAAGCGAAAGGGCTTGCTGTTCGGTTTCCAATGTTTTCAACTGCTGCGCACTATATTCCATAAAACGTGATAATTCTTGAATATAGTTTAAATCCCCCTGCATTGCTTCTTGTTCTTCACGGCGCAAAGCGATTAATTGATCGATTTTAGCTTGCAATGCGTCTTGCTCTCTTTGCAAAGCAGCCAGCACTTGCCGCTTTTCATCCAGTACTAACCGATCCCGCTTGATTAATATTTCTAAGGTGCGGTTACTCATAACTGCGTGTTCCATGGAAAAAGAGGCAATAAGGTTATTACCCCTCCTTGATCAGTTGTAATTGGCGTTTGGTCATGTGACCATGCCTCAACCGCAGGGAGGTTCAACATCGCAAGTGCTAAAGTTTGATCCTGATTAGGATGATCACAAATGCCATAAACTGTTCCAGCCGTTTTTTCCTTCTGAATAAGTGATTGATCTGGCGTTAAAGTTCCAGAAGGCGCGCTGATTGGATAAAGCCGCCGCTTAAGAAGCGCACGATATTTTGTTCTTGCGGTTAATTCTTGTCCCATATAACAGCCTTTATCCCAAGCAATTCCACCAAATTGATCAAAATTAAGTTCCAATAATAAAGGTTTTCGTCCGCTAAATTCAGGTGAAAGATCATAATTCTGATCGGGAATCGCATGGGTAATTCGCAACGCATGATAGGCTTGGTGCATTAAATCTTGATTATCTTGAAGTAAGTCAATTTTATCATTGGCGTATAAACGCCAACCCAAACCTCTTGTACGGGGATCATTAAATTTCAATGAAGGTTTAATCTCATATTTTTGCATTACTTCATTGCATTGTTCGTCCGTAATCACTTTTCCATTCGGATCAAATAGTGTGTAAGAGTTTAAGTTTTGTTCAATTGTAAGCTTAACTTGTTCTTCCAGCACATAATGGCGCAATGTTTTTCCAAGGGACATCAACGCATCGCCACCAGCGCAATCAATCAAAATGCGTTGGTTTTCTTCATCTTCAATGACAAAAAATTCATGCTGAAATTTACCTTGCGGGCTTAATAATGCTGACCAGATAATGCCTTGTTCTGGTAAAGAGAGCACATCATTGGTAACCAGTCCTTGCAAAAAGTGATGACGATCTTCACCCTTAACAACAATTAAGCCACGATGTTCAAATCGAATAAGATAAGGTTCGGTTTTGCTAAGTTTAGTTTTATTGGGGTTGCTCATGGTGAATGCTATTGTCTGAACGCTCAATCTCTGCCTCATAGCTGATTGTTCCCAACCCATCATAAACATCGGGTTTGGTCAAGCGTATCTTTGCACTTTTAACAATTTCAGGCTGGAAGCAAAGCGTTGCAATTTCACGAACCAGCGTTTCTTGCAAATTAAAATGACGCTCCGCGATTAACCCCGTCACCGCTTCCTTAATAAAATCATAATCAAGCGTATGCGATATTGTATCTTGTGTTACCTCAAATTCAGGACATAATTCCAAGCTAACATCCACCCACAAGGTTTGACGATTCGCAAGCTCTTTTGGATAAATTCCAATGGAAGCCATCACAACCAAGCGATCTAAAATAAATCGATGGCTTCGAAATTTTAAGGGAACAGTGGGGGGTACGGTCAAGTTGGTTCTCCGTTTTGATTAGGGTTAAGAAAGGCAACATCTCTTGGCAATTGCCATAAGATTTGTCCGCCATCAATACAAATTGTTTGGCCTGTAATATTTGGGCTATCCACAAGAAAAAGGGCGGCTTTTGCAATGTCATCTGGCGTGCAAGTCTGTCCAAGCGGGCTTATCTTACTGGTTTCATCAAAGTCTTGATTGGATTGTTCACCACTTCTAAGGGTAATGCCAGGGGCGATATTATTGATCCGTAAGGTCGCGCCATATTGACTAGCCATCATCTGGCTTGCAGCATGAAGCCCAGCTTTTGCAATACTATAGGAAAAATAATCGGGATTAAGCGCAAATAATTTATTATCCAACAAATTGATTGCGCAAGCTGTTTGATCATTTTGGCTTAAACGATGATAAAAACCATCACAAAGGGCTAAAGGTGCAATTAAATTGGTCGATAATGCGTGTTCCATCAGCGTATAATCAATTTTGTCGGGTCGATCATATTGAAAAATAGCCGCACTGTTAATTAACGCATCAAGCGCGCTATCCTGCATTGCAAAGTCAAGCAAGGCATCACGCGCTTTTGCATCGGTTAAATCGGCTTGATAGCCTGATATGGCATTTTTTAAATCTTTGGGAAGGGCATTTGCCCAATTTTCATAATCTGATTGCGAATTATTATAATGCGCGATTACTTCCCAATTTTGTTCAAGAAAATAAAGCGCAAGGGCTTTGCCAATTCGCCGTGCGGCACCTGTTATTAAAATTCGCCGCCGTTTCATCTGTTATTGTCATATCCCTTTTTATGTTTCGATAAAAACCTAAGGAATACAAAAAAACAGCTTTATTTCATTTTTGATTCTTTAAAGGGAACATGCTTGCGAACAACAGGATCATATTTCCGCATTTCCAGCTTTTCCGTTTGCGTGCGTGGATTTTTTTTCGTGACATAGAAAAATCCTGTATCTGCGGTGCTGACCATTTTAACTTGAATTGTTGCTGGTTTTGCCATGTTTATTGCTCCAACTAGACGATTACATAAATGCTTAAGAAACGCCTTATAAGCGATTAACCCCATAAACGTCAAGTCTTATGAAGGTAAGCAAATAAGACACTATCTTTTTGCAAATGATTACTTTTTATGCTATAGAATTATTTGGGGATTACTTACAACTGGTTGGGTTTTATGAAACGAAATATTCGTTGGTTATTTTTATTTAGCCTATTATTCATAATAGTGCAGCAGGCTAGTGCTAACGCATCTTATCGCAGTTATGATATTATGACTTACCCAGATTTGTTTGAAAGTGCTTCGATTGAGACCATCCGCAATAATTTAGAAGCAACGCTACAACAAACCATTGATGCAAAAGGGATAGACGCAACAGAGGTTGCTGAAGTCCTGTATCTTATGGCAAATTTTGAACGCGATACTGGTAATTTTGATGTGGCTGATCCTTATTATGATGAAGCCATTCGCTTACTTTCTTCTTCTGCTGATGATGACCAAGATCGGCTGTTTCAAATCCATGCGGATCGTGCATGGTTTTATTTCTTATCTGATCGTAAAGTAAAATCAGCTGAAATTTACAGCTATTTGTTTGCAACCTATTTTAAAGACGCATTACAAAGGGGGGAATTATTTGCAATTCTTAACCATATTCGTTATGCGCGAATATTACAAGAAAGTGGCATGTTTGACCAACTCCCCAATTTTATTGACCAAAACCATAAGCGACTTGATCAATTAGCAACAATTTATGATGAAGGGATTTTAGCCCCCCTGTGGTTTGATCTGGCTTTATTGGAATTTAATCAGGCGATTAGGCTTAGGGACTATAAGCAAACAACAGCCAAATTTCATGCGGCATTAGCTTGGGTTGAGCCTGCTTTTTCAAAATTACCTTATCATGAAGGGTATCGGATTATATCTGATTATGAAAAGGCTGCATTGCAGTATAAAATGGCGTTGATCCATCTGGAGCGTGGTGATCGTGTGAAAGCATTATCCGTCCTATCAGATGCGGATATAATTTTATCTAACCATGATCTTATTCAAGCTTCCTATAGTTATCCGCAAATCTATATTTCTACGCATCTTAATGTTAAAATGTTAATTGCCAGCCTTTATATGGCTGGTGGAAAATATTCATTGGCGCGTGACCATTATTTAACCTTGATTGAAGAAACAGGGCAAATTTGGTTTAATCCAACCCTTCGCGCAAAGGATACAATAAGAAATGATATGATTTATATGAATCTGTTAGCGCACCAACAATTAATTGGCATTACCGCGACTTTGGATGAAACAAAATCAATGGAAGAATGGGCGGAACGCTATCTTAATATTCATAACCAAATTCCATTATCACAGCAATTATTCTATGCGCAAGGATTGACCAAAATCGCAAATTCTGTTGAAGCAATGATTGATCCTGAACTTGCAACCTCTTATTATCGAAAGGCACATGCGCTTTTACAAAGCCTATTGCCAGCTGATGCAACTATTTTGCGTAGGATTCGTGTAAAACTCCGTGATATTGATGGGAAAGCAATTTGGCCAGACCAGACGCCTGTTGCCCTTGAAAAACAATTTTTTAAATCCTATACTCGCGATCATTTGCAAGATAGCGCATTTGATGATCCGCTTCATTCTTCTCAATTAATCAATCAATAATCTATTAAATGACAGCCGCGCCTAATGCCAAAGACTGGATGCGTCAAGCGATTCAACTTGCCTCCCAAGCTGCAAAATTCAATGAAGTACCAGTGGGGGCGGTAATTGTTAATGCACATGGTAAATTATTGGCTGAAACGCATAATTTAATGCGTCATGGACAAGACGCAACAATGCACGCCGAATTGCTTGCAATACGCGCCGCAACCAGCCAAACGGGAAGCGCACGCCTTGTTGATTGTGACCTTTATGTTACGCTGGAGCCTTGTGCTATGTGCGCAGCTGCAATCTCCCACGCGCGTTTACGCCGACTTTATTTTGCCGCTTATGATGTTAAAGGCGGAGCCGTTGATCACGGCATTCGCTGGTTTGAACAAGATACCTGCTTT
Organism: Alphaproteobacteria bacterium; assembly: GCA_965229675.1. Classification (GTDB taxonomy): domain Bacteria; phylum Pseudomonadota; class Alphaproteobacteria; order CBDDJK01; family CBDDJK01; genus CBDDJK01. The sequence continues at coordinate 2,391,976 of OZ245897.1, read as the reverse complement.
CATCGTCCAGAAATCATTGGCGGACTGTTAGAAACAGAAGCAAGCCAGCAGTTAAATCATTTTTTTGCCAAATTACGCCAATAAATTCCGTCAAAAAATATTGTAATTCATTGATTATGGCGTTAATTTAGCTTGCCGATATTTTGCAAATTGATTAAAAGCAAATCCTAGTTTTATAGTGTTGCTAATATAGTGAATACGAATTGTTCTTAAGAAATGGATATAATTTATGGCTAAACAAACAACCAAAAAGGCGCAAGCTTCCAAATCCACAGATAATCATGCCGCAGATCATGCAGATAACCATGAACGCCGTGATTTTATGAGCTATCTGGCAGTGGGTATGGGCGTTACAGGTGCGGCGGCCTTTATGTGGCCGATTGTTGATAGTATGAATCCTTCCGCCGATGTTCTGGCATTATCTTCGACTGAGGTTGATTTATCCTCGATTGAAGAGGGGCAGGCCATCATCGTTAAATGGCGTGGAAAGCCCGTATTTATTCGTCATCGCACCCAAGAAGAGATTGATGCCGCACGGCAAGATGACAGTGCCGTATTGGTTGATCCACAAAGTGATGAAGAACGCGTTGTAAAGCCTGAATGGTTGATTATGGTTGGGGTATGCACGCATCTTGGATGTATCCCACTTGGTAATAAAACAGGGGAAGTTAAAGGCGAATATGGTGGGTGGTTCTGTCCTTGTCACGGGTCACATTACGATACCTCAGGACGTATCAGAAAAGGCCCCGCCCCCACAAATTTAACGGTACCTGAATATCAATTCTTGTCCGATAATGTTATCCGAATTGGCTAAAATAAAGGAAAGTTTTCATGAGCGATAAGCATAAACTTGAATTATCCAATCCAGCTTTAAAATGGATTGATAAACGCCTACCTGTATTTTCTTATATGTATGCTGAATATGGCGTGTTTCCAATGCCACGGAACTTAAATTATTTTTGGTCTTTTGGCGCACTTGCCATGATTATTTTGGTAATCATGATCTTAACAGGGCTTATTTTGGCCATGCAATATACCGCCAATGTGGATATGGCCTTTAATTCGGTTGAACGCATCATGCGTGATATTAATTATGGATGGCTATTACGTTATCTTCATATGAATGGCGCATCCATGTTTTTCATTGTGGTCTATATTCATATGCTACGCGGACTTTATTATGGTTCCTATAAAAATCCACGCGAATTATTATGGATTTTGGGCGTGGTTATTTTTGTCCTTATGATGGCAACCGCTTTTATGGGTTACGTGCTACCTTGGGGACAAATGAGTTTTTGGGGCGCAACCGTTATTACCCAGCTATTTTCAGCCTTTCCAATTATTGGTGAACCGATTGTGAATTGGTTATGGGGAGGCCTATCGGTTGATAACCCAACACTTAATCGTTTCTTTGCCTTGCATTTCCTATTTCCCTTTGTGATTTTGGGGGTTGTGGTTTTGCATGTCACCGCATTGCATATTGCCAAATCTAATAACCCAACTGGTGTTGAAGCCCATCTTGAAGGCGACACCATTACCTTTCACCCCTATTTCACGGTGAAAGATATGTTGGCGGTTTGCATTTTCGCAATCTTTTTCGCATTTTTTGTGTTCTTTGCGCCAAACTATATGGGTCACCCCGATAATTATATCGAAGCTAATCCAATGGCAACCCCAGCCCATATCGTACCTGAATGGTATTTCTTACCCTATTATGCTATTTTGCGTAGCTTCACGGATGATTTTTGGTTTTATAGCTGGTTTTTAAGCTGGTTAGTATCTTCCAAGCTAGCGGGTGTGTTGGCAATGTTTGGGTCTTTGTTATTGTTGGCTGCACTGCCATGGCTTGATACTTCCCCTGTTAAAAGTTGTAATTATCGCCCTGTTCATAAATGGATGGTGATCTTGCTTGTCATCGACTTTCTGATTCTTGGCTATTGTGGTGGCAAACCAGCAGAAGGGGCTTATGTTATTATCTCACAATGGGCAACGCTTTATTATTTTGCGCATTTCTTATTTATCACGCCCTTGGTTGGTTGGTTGGAGCGTCCCTCGCCACTTCCGCATTCAATCAGTGAAGCAATTTTAACAAAAAAAGCAGCCACTAAAGCAACCAGTGCGGCATTATTTGCTTTGGGGCTGTTATCTGTTTCCATGCTTAGCTTTAATAACGGGGCAATGGCCGCAGGTGATGTTAAAACACCCGAACGTTATGATTGGTCATTTGATAGCCATCTAGGCAGTTTTGATCGCGCGCAATTACAACGCGGTTTACAAGTTTATTCCGAAGCTTGTGCATCCTGCCATGGATTAAAATTGGTGGCGTTTCGTGATCTTCAAGCCCTTGGTTATAGTGAAGCGCAAATCAAAGCGTTTGCCGCTAATTATGAGGTGGCAGGGGAGCCCGATGAATACGGCGATCCGACAACCATACCAGCAAAGCCACAAGATCGCATTCCATCGCCTTATGCAAATGATAATGCGGCAAGGGCTGCAAATGGGGGGGCGTTGCCTCCTGATTTATCTTTAATGGTAAAGGCACGTGCGCAAGGCAATTCTAGCTGGTATGGTATTATGCCAAATTTCGTTGATGCGGTTAAAGGGCGTGGTTATGCTTCAGGTTCTGATTATGTTGCCTCTTTACTTGGCGGGTATAGAGAAGCACCCGAGGGCGTCGAAGTGCTGGCTGGCATGTATTATAACCCTTATTATGCGGGTGGTCAGATTGCAATGCCACAAATTCTTTACGGCGATGATGTTGAATATGCAGATGGCACAGAAGCAACAATTGAACAACAAGCGCAGGATGTTGCCGCTTTTTTAACTTGGGCGGCTGAACCAAAATTTGAAGATAGAAAATCACTTGGCGTAAAAGTGATGCTATTCTTATTTTTGTATTTAATTGTTTTGATCTTGGCAAAGCGTCGGATTTGGAGCCGTGTTGACCACTAAGCAACAGATTGATGCGGTACTCTCAAAACTTCTTGAACCAAAACAACCGCTTATTGTTGGTAAGGAAGAACAGGTAACAGACGGTCTTATTCCGCTTTATGTGGTTAGTGCCAAACATTACCCAGCATGGCTTGATGCCTTAGACCAAACCGCACGCAACTGGCTTGTTGATCAGGGGTTTAAAGCAAAACCTAAGGCAGTTACTCAATTTCCTTATGTTCATAAGGATGAACGTTTTTCATCAATTGCGGCTCTGCTTATACTTGACCTTGAACACCCTTTCACATGCTTTGCAAATGCGGCTGAAAAGCTTCCGCCAGCTATGTATCACTTGATTACGAACGAGCAGAACTTTGACAAAGAACAAGCTTATCTTGGCTGGGCGTTAAATGGCTATGGCTTTGATTATTTTAATGGTAAGGCAACGGATAAAAAACCAATTTTAATGATTAACGAGGCGGTGGTACCTGCTTCGGTATTATCCATGATTGATGCGGTGTATCTTGGGCGCGATTTAATCAATCTACCTGCTTCCCACCTTAACCCTGAAACTCTTGCTGATCATGTTAAACGATTGGCTGCACGCTATGATGCAAGCTATCACTGCGTGGTTGGCGATGATTTGTTAAAAGAAAATTTTCCACTGATTTATCATGTTGGTAAAGCTTCTGCCGTTTCACCGCGCTTGATTGAAGTTAATTGGAAACCAACGACAAAACCTGCAAAGATGCAGTTAACATTGGTTGGTAAAGGGGTAACATTTGATAGCGGTGGGCTTGATCTTAAACCCGCTTCTGGTATGAAATTAATGAAAAAGGATATGGGCGGGGCGGCTTCGGCAATTGCAACGGCAATGGCGATTATGGCGTTGGATTTGCCAGTTGATTTGCGATTGCTGGTGCCTTGTTGTGAAAATGCAGTTTCAGGCAATGCCTATCGCCCGCAAGATGTTCTAATCAGTCGTTCTGGCCTATCGGTGGAGATTGGTGATACCGATGCAGAAGGACGGCTTATTCTGGCTGATACGCTAACCTATGCGCAGGAACAACCATGTGATTTCTTGATTGATTTTGCAACACTCACTGGCGCGGCGCGGGTAGCCCTTGGCGCAGAATTACCTGCATTATTCACCAATGATACTGCTTTGGCAGATGAAATGATGAAATTGGGCGAACAGGTAAAAGACCCATGTTGGCGATTGCCGCTTCACAGCGAATATGATCGTCATGTTAAAGGAAAGGTTGCCTCCATCACCAATGCCCCTGCAATGGGCTATGGTGGCGCAATTCATGCGGCACTTTTTTTGCAACATTTTATTAAACCGTCTCAATGTTGGGCGCATTTTGATATGATGGGTTGGAACCTATCGCGCCGTAATGGCTTCCCAGAAGGCGGAGAACCCAATATGGTTCGTACGATCCTGCATTGGATCAACACAAAGACAACATAAATTTATCGCTATCCATGCACCAGCAACGTATTTTAATTATTGATTTTGGCTCTCAAGTCACCCAGCTAATTGCGCGGCGGATAAGGGAGATGAATGTCTATTCACAAATCATTCCCTTTCATCAAATCAATAACACTGACCTTCAAGACCAGCCACCTGCCGGGATTATCCTATCGGGTTCGCCGCATTCGGTGCATGATGAGAATGCGCCAACGCTTGATTCAGCAATTTTTGATCTTAATATTCCTATGCTTGGGATTTGTTATGGATTTCAATTAATCATGCACAGTTTGGGGGGTAAGGTTGCCAAACCCTCTTCTGATAAAGCAGGGCATCGTGAATTTGGTAAGGCAAGGCTTAATCCTACGCCCTCCCAATCCAAACCATTATTAAATAAAATTGATTTTTCCAGTGACCAAGCACAAGTTTGGATGAGTCACGGAGATACAGTAACCGCCTTAGCCCCAGATTTTACACCAATTGCCGCAACGAATAATGTTGAACTGGCAGGGGCGGGGCATGTATCGCGGCCAATTTATGGCGTTCAATTTCATCCTGAAGTCGTCCATAGCCTATGTGGGGCGCAATTACTTCATAATTTTGTTATGGATATTTGCCACTGCGAAGGGACATGGACAATGCAACATTATAAGGAAGAGATGATTCAGACCATCCGTGACCAAGTCGGGGACGCACAGGTTATCTGCGGCCTTTCAGGTGGTGTTGATTCCAGTGTGGCGGCTGTTCTGATCCATGAGGCGATTGGCGATCAATTACATTGTATTTTGGTTGATCATGGGCTGTTGCGTGCCAATGAAGCGGATGCAGTGACCCGCCTATTTCGTGATCATTACCATATTGATCTAACATTGGTGAATGCAGAAGACCAATTCATGAGCGCGCTTGCGGAGGTGAGTGATCCTGAACAAAAACGCAAACATATTGGCGCAGAATTTATTAAAGTCTTTGAACAAGAGGCTGCCAGATTTCCAGATGCGCGATTTTTGGCACAAGGTACGCTGTATCCCGATGTGATTGAAAGCGTATCGTCCTCAGGCGGGCCTTCCCAAACCATTAAATCGCATCATAATGTTGGCGGATTGCCAGAGCGCATGAATCTTAAATTGGTTGAACCGCTTCGTGCCTTGTTTAAGGATGAAGTGCGTGCGCTTGGTGCCACCCTTGGCTTGCCTGCTGATATGTTAAACCGCCATCCTTTCCCAGGGCCAGGGCTTGCCATTCGTATTCCAGGGGCGGTTGATAAAGCACAATGTGATCTATTGCGGCAGGTTGACTCAGTTTATATTGATGCGATCAAACGCCACGGGCTTTATGATGAAATATGGCAAGCCTTTGCCGTTTTATTACCCGTTAAAAGCGTTGGTGTGTTGGGGGATGCAAGAAGCTATGAACAGGTTGTTGCCTTGCGCGCAGTATGTTCAACCGATGGCATGACCGCCGAATGCTATCCTTTCACTCATGAATTTTTAACCGAAACCGCAACACGCATCGTTAATGAAGTTAGCGGTGTCAATCGCGTGGTTTATGACATTACCTCCAAACCCCCTGGAACGATTGAGTGGGAGTAATAAATTGACTGAAAAATTTCATCTATCTATTGGAGTCAAATCTTTAAAAGAGTCTAAAGAATTTTATCGCGATGTAGTTGGTGCCGATATAACTTATGAAGGTGATTATATAAACATAGATTTTTATGGAACTCAGATAACACTTAAAGATAACTCAGAAATAAATGTTGATCTTCCAGATTTTCATTTTGGAGTTAATCTTCCGTTAGATAAATTCAAAAAATTAGAAAATAATATATCTATGAACCATTCAAAATGGATTCATACTCCAATTCATATAGTTGATAAAGGCACTGAAATGGAGAGACAAAAAATGTATTTAAATTGTCCCAGCGGATATCTGATAGAAATAAAAGGTTATAAAAACCTAAATTAATTAAGGGGCTGGTATAGATAACTATGTCAATCTTCCTTTAGTCCATTGTTTTAATTGTTTAATTTGTGTTTTCGGGTCACTATAATTAAATCGCCACTCACACTCCTTCAAAAATAACTCAAAATGTTGCTTTGGAATACCATTAAATTTCCTTAAATGACGCTTGGCTTGGTTCCAAAAATTCTCAATTCCATTGATGTGGTTCTTCTTGTCTGCAAACCGCTTGGAATGGTTGATTCTAAAATGTTTGAAATCACTCACATCAAGGGCATTATATCCCCTCCAACTATCAGAGTAAACAATACTGTCAGGGGTAACTTTACTTTCAATAATTGGGCATAACGAGGAAGATGAAACGTCTTTAATTACCTTCGTATAAACCTTGCCACCGCGCTTTAAAAGGCCAAATACGGGAACTTTCCCACTAGCACCCCTGCCACGATTGCCTTTCCTTGCTCCGCCAAAATAACTTTCATCAACCTCAATCTCACCCGTAAATATTTCGCTACCTTCTTCGCTAATTTCGTAAGCTATAATCTGGCGAAGACGGTGAAAATAAAGTGTCGCACTGTTACGGTTGATACCACAGATCAAAGCCGCACAACGCGCCGTCGTCCCTGCCACAAAATGCTCAATTAATTTGTGTTGAATATGCATACTTAATTTACTTCTTCTCATGCTAAAATAGATAACATTTTAATAGTTATCTATGCCAGCCCCTAAATTAAAATAAGGCAAAAGAATGTGAAAAAAGTGATTAGTTTCTATAACGTTATAACTAACTTTCAACTAAGTTATTTTAATATCCCTGAAATCACTATAAAACAAGGGTTCTTCACAAGTGTTACTATTGAGTGGGAGTAAGCCGAAAAATGTTTAAAATTAATATATTATACAATATTTTTGATATTCACAGTAGATTCTTATGATTAATATTCGTTTGTTAATTGAAACAGATTATGATGAATGGTTAAGGATTTATAATTTTTACGCTGAGCATTATCAGGTTGAACTGACAAATGACGGAATATCTACAACTTGGGATTGGTTAATGAATCCTGAACATCCCCTGAATGGGATTGTTGCAGAGATTGATAAAAATCTAGTTGGTCTTGCTCACTATAGAGCTATGCCTAGTCCATTAAGAGGCAAAAATATTGGTTTTTTAGATGATTTAATCGTTAAACCTGAGGCAAGAGGTACGGATGCTGCAACGTTTCTTCTGAAAGAACTTAAAGCAATTGGTCTGAGGGAAAAATGGGGTGCAATTCGTTGGATAACAAAAGAAGATAACTATCGTGCTCGCTCACTTTATGACAAATTAGCATCAAAAACTAACTGGACTATGTATGAAATGGATATGAAAGATTAAAAACAAATTTCTATTGGAGTTAAATTTTTAAAAGAAACTAAAGGGCTATAAAAACCATTGATATACAAAGAGTTTGGTAGGTAGGTACTATTGAATGGGAATGAAAGGGTGAACATGCAATTGCGTTGTCAAAAACCAGTTTTAATCTGCGTTGATTTACAGCAAGGATTTTTGGATGAGGCTTATTGGGGGGGCAATAGAAATAATAAAAATGCTGAAGAGATTTGTTCACAAATCATTGCAAAATGGCGCGAAATTGGTGAAGAAATTATTCACGTGCGGCATAGTTCAACAAACCCTGACTCAAAACTTCATCAAAGTTCAAAAGGATTTGAGTTTCATCCATCTTGTCAGCCAATTGATGGCGAAACTATAATAACCAAATCTGTGAATAGTTGCTTTATTGGTACGCCTTTAAAACAAATGCTTGACGAGAAAAACTGTACCACCCTTGTTATCATTGGCTTAACAACCGATCATTGTGTATCAACAACTGCAAGAATGGCTGGAAATTATGGGTACAATACTTTTTTGATTTCAGATGCGACGGCTACTTTTAATAAAATTGGGTTGATGGACGAAGTTTATAACTCTGAGTTAATTCATCAAACCGCCCTTGCAAGTTTAAAGGATGAATTTGCAACAATCCTCGCTTCTGATGAATTATTAAAGGTTCTTTAGCAACTTCAAAAACGGGCGCAGTATATTTGCTTTCTTAAATTTTTTATAACATAAGCCATAAGGAATTGGTGCCAAAAAATACTTTGGTCATTCGGCGGTTGCAACGCACGCTTTTACAGGATAAATTAGTTTTATCGTTAAAGTTAAAAATTTAAGGAAAAAGATGACTAATATTCAATCGGTAAATGGGATTATGCAAGGAAAGCGTGGCTTGATTTTAGGGGTTGCGAATGATCGTTCTATTGCATGGGGGATGGCGAAATATCTTGCTTCTGCGGGGGCTGAGCTTGCCTTTACCTATCAAGGTGAGGCGTTATTAAAGCGTGTGAAGCCATTGGCGGAACAAGTTGGTGCCAAGCATGTATTGCCTTGCGATGTAACGGACGAGGCGGCGGTTGATGAAGTGTTTGAAACATTAGGAGACGCTTGGGGAGGGCAAATTGATTTTGTCATTCATGCCGTTGCTTATTCGGATAAAGAGGAATTGAAGGGGGAATATATCGCAACTTCAAGACAAAATTTTTTAACCAGCCTTGAGGTTTCTTGTTATTCATTCACGGCAATTTGTCGTGCGGCACGCCCTTACATGAAGGCAGGTGGGTCATTGCTAACCTTAACCTATTATGGTGCAGAACGTGTTATGCCGCATTATAATGTTATGGGGGTTGCAAAGGCGGCATTGGAGGCTTCAGTGCGCTATCTTGCCAATGATCTTGGTAGCGAAAATATTCGCGTAAACGCCATTTCCGCAGGGCCGATGAAAACGCTGGCGGCAAGCGGCATTGGTGATTTTCGGGCGATTTTAAGATGGAACGAGTTAAACGCACCCCTAAGACGCAATGTCACTTTGGATGATGTTGGTGGGGCTGGTCTTTATTTATTATCTGATTTGTCTTCTGGGGTTACGGGGGAATGTTTGCATGTTGATTGCGGTTATCACACGGTAGGGATGATTGCGGTTGATGCCGCCGATGAAATTAGCGAGCTGTTATCAGGCCTCTCCGCAACAAAATCTTAACCTTATCACCTGACATATAGATTATGGGAAGCAATAGTTTTGGCAAAGCCTTATGCCTAACCACATTTGGTGAAAGCCATGGGGAGGCAATCGGGGCAATCTTGGATGGAGTGCCGCCAAATATTCCACTTGCTGAATCGGACATTCAACCCTTTCTTGATAAACGTCGTCCCGGCCAATCCAAATACACAACACAGCGTCAAGAACCTGATAAAATAAAAATTCTTTCTGGTGTGTTTGAAGGGAAAACAACGGGAACGCCTATCGGGTTGTTGATTGAAAATGCAAACCAGCGCAGTAAAGATTATTCTGATATTGCGGATCGTTTTCGCCCAGGTCATGCTGATTACACCTATTTTATGAAATATGGCATTCGCGATTATCGTGGTGGCGGGCGGTCATCTGCGCGTGAAACAGCAATGCGGGTTGCTGCTGGTGCGATTGCGCGATTGATTCTAAAGCATATTATTGGTGATCATGTTCAAATTCGTGGCGGCCTTGTTCAAATGGGGGAATTGACGATTGACCGTGCGCGCTTTGATTGGCAAGCGGTTGATCAGAATCCGTTTTTCTGCCCTGATCCCATTGCGGCTGAGGAATTCGCCAAAGCCCTTGAGGCGGTTCGTAAACAAGGCGATTCCTATGGTGCGTTAATTGAACTGGAAGCCGTGGGAATCCCTGCTGGTTTAGGGGAACCGATTTATGGCAAGCTGGATACGGATTTGGCGGCGGCGATGATGTCAATCAATGCGGTTAAATCGGTTGAAATTGGTGATGGGATCGCAGTTGCTGCGTTAAAAGGCAGTCAAAATGCCGATATGCTTTATCCTGATCCTGATGGCGATTTAAGCAAGGTTCGGTTTTCTTCTAATCATGCAGGTGGTGTGTTAGGAGGGATTTCTTCTGGGCAGCCAATTTCTGTACGTTTTGCCGTTAAGCCAACCAGTTCAATTTTGGTTGAGCGTGATACAGTCAATATGGATGGGGATGCCTGTTCCCTTATTACCCGCGGGCGCCATGATCCTTGTGTTGGGATTCGTGCCGTCCCAGTGGGGGAGGCAATGTTAGCCCTTGTCCTAGCTGATCACCTGCTACGTCATCGTGGGCAGATTGGAAAAATTGCTTAAAATTTAATCTATCGACTTTATTTTAAGCGTTAATCGCCTGTTTTTCAAAAGCCCTTGAGGCGAAATAAAGATTAACCCATTGTTTTTAAACAATAGAATCCTAAAGCTATGGTTGGCATAATCTATGCGTTTAAATCACCAAGGCTGCCAATAATGTGATCAACAAGCAGTTAAACATTCACCTAATATCAATCATTTGGGGTTTATTTAAAATTTATTGATCACGATTGATCAGGATTCAATGCAAAATTTAGGAGATCATAATCATGAAAAAAGTCGAAGCAATTATCAAGCCGTTCAAACTTGATGAAGTTAAGGATTCCTTACATGAAATTGGGATTCAAGGCATTACGGTGACCGAAGTTAAAGGATTTGGTCGGCAAAAAGGGCATACAGAACTTTATCGTGGCGCAGAATATGTTGTTGATTTTCTTCCTAAAATAAAGTTAGAAGTCGTATGCGAGGATGAGATGGCACAGCGTGTCGTTGATTCAATTTGCACCGTTGCTAAAACAGGTCGTATTGGCGATGGTAAAATTTTTGTATCGGATGTTTCAGAAGTTGTTCGCATCCGTACAGGCGAAACAGGCGCCCAGGCTGTTTAATTTAATTTATAAAAAAACGTTGTGTTACTATAATTTATTTAAATATTGGAGTTTGAATTATGAATGAAAAAATGAGCAATGTGATGAAAATGATCCAAGAAAGCGAAGCAGAATATGTTGATTTTCGCTTTACTGATCCGCGTGGTAAATGGCAACATTTGGCGCATCATGTCGATACTGTCGATGAAGACTTACTTACCGATGGGATTATGTTTGATGGGTCTTCCATCGCTGGTTGGAAGTCGATCAATGAATCTGACATGATCTTAATGCCTGATTTGGATAGCGTTACTGTTGATCCATTTTCAGTTCAACCGCAATTGATCATTACCTGCGATATTTTGGAGCCCGCAACGGGGCAACCTTATCATCGTGATCCACGTTCGGTTGCTGCGCTTGCGCTTGCTTATATGCAATCGACTGGCATTGGTGATACCGTGTTCTTTGGCCCTGAAGCAGAATTTTTTGTGTTTGACGATGTTCGGTTTAATGTTGAATCCAATAATTGTGGTTTTCAGCTTGATTCATTAGAAGGCCCATATAATAGCGGTACACGCTATGAAAGCGGCAATTTAGGGCATCGTCCTCGTGTTAAAGGCGGGTATTTTCCTGTTCCTCCTGTTGATTCAGGGGCTGATTTGCGTTCCGAAATGCTCTCCACCATGCGTGAAATGGGACTTGAAGTTGAAAAGCATCACCATGAAGTCGCGGCATCTCAACATGAGTTAGGGGCGAAGTTTGATACCTTAATCCGTTCTGCTGACAAGATGCAGATTTATAAATATGTTGTTCATAACGTTGCGCATGTTTATGGCAAGACCGCAACCTTTATGCCCAAGCCTGTGTTTGGTGATAATGGTTCGGGCATGCATGTTCACCAGTCAATCTGGAAAGATGGTAAGAATATGTTTGCTGGTTCTGGCTATGCCGATTTATCTGAAACCTGCCTTTATTATATTGGCGGGCTGATCAAACATGCTAAAGCCCTTAATGCGTTCACCAATCCTTCCACCAACAGCTATAAGCGATTGGTTCCAGGGTTTGAAGCCCCTGTTTTATTGGCGTATTCAGCGCGCAACCGTTCAGCCTCCATTCGTATTCCTTATGTGAATAATCCAAAAGGCAAACGGATTGAATGCCGCTTCCCAGATCCAATGGCCAACCCTTATCTTGCTTATACCGCAATGTTGATGGCAGGCTTGGATGGGATTCAAAATAAAATTCATCCTGGTGATGCGATGGATAAAAATCTTTATGACTTGCCACCAGAAGAATTAAGCAATGTCCCAACTGTTTCAGGTTCATTGCGTGAGGCATTAACCTCTTTGGATGCTGATCGTGATTTCTTGAAAAAGGGTGATGTGTTTTCAGACGATTTCATTGATAGCTATAGCGAATTGCTATGGGAAGATGTTTATCGTTTTGAACAAACCCCGCATCCAGTTGAATTTGACCTTTACTATTCCTCCTAAGTAATGGTGTATTGACGGAAAACCGCTCCCAAGTGATTGGGGGCGGTTTTTTGTTATGATTGCAAAAACATAATCTGTTTTCTAATATATAGCGATGACCTATAATTGGGATGAAATCCGTATCTTTCTGGCGATTGTCCGCCATGGTTCTTTGCCAGAGGCTGCCAAGACGCTAAAAATAGCGCATTCGACTGTGTTCCGTAGGTTGAATGCATTTGAACAGCAAATTGGCGTACGTTTATTCGACCGAAACGCATCTGGTTTTACGCTAACTGCGGCGGGGGAGAGTATGCTTGATCATGCGCATGAAATGGAAAGCCGTGCAGAGCAAATTGCGCGTAATATTTCTGGTCATGATTATAATTTAACTGGAACCATCCGTATTACCACAACCCATGGCCTATCCTTATGCTTGATGGCTCCTGTCTTTAAAGCTTTTACCGATCATCATCCTGATGTTTGCTTGGATATTCAATGGGGCGAACAGGTACGCAAATTGAACAAATATGAATCGGATGTGATTATTTTACCAAGCAATAAACCACCTGAATACGCTTATGGGCGGAAAATTGGGCGAATGGCGTTTGGTTTTTTTGCAAGCACGGCTTATTTGCAGGCTTGTGATCTTAAACCGACCTTAGAGAATTTAAGAGGTCATAAAGTGATTGGCCTATCAGATGGATTTGCAAGCCAACCTTTTTTTGATACATTTACTAAAATTATCAAAGGCGCAAAAACAACCATGATTTGCGATAGTTTTTTAACTGTGCGTGAGGCTGTGGCCGCAGGAGCAGGGATTGGTTTAATGCCAATTTTTTATGGCACGGGCTATAAGAGTTTGCAACCGATTGGCAAACCTATTACCAATGCTGATAATGAAGTTTGGATTTTAACCCATCGCGATCTTAAAAACACGGTGCGTGTCCGTAGCTTTATGGATTTTGCTTATACCCAGATACACCCTCTTCAAATTACTGAATAAAATAATCAAGAACGGGGTAATGATTTGAAATAAAGCCAATAGGGCAGGTTCGCGATTAATTTAACAAGGTAAGTAAATTTTTTAGGAAAATGAATCTCGAACCTATTGGATAACAAGCCTTTTGCGATGATTTTTGCGGCTTGGTCAGCCTCTATCATCATTGGCATGTTAAATTTATTTTTATCCGTTAAATCTGTACGCACAAACCCTGGATTGATCAATTTAATGTCTAATTCAGGTTCTTCGGTGCGCAAGCTTTCAGCAAGATTGATCAATGCGGCCTTGGTTGCGCTATAGGGTTGACCATTGGGAAGCCCGCAATAGCCTGCAACACTGCCGCATAATACAAGCTGCCCTTTCGCCTGTTGTTTTAATAAAGGTAAAGTGGCATGAATGGTATTTAATGCACCATTTAGATTGATGTTTACCAGCTGATGCGCATCCGTAATATTCATTTTGTGGATGGGGGTAGGCTCATAGATAGCAGACATAAAAATAACGCTATCAAGCGCAGAAAAGCGATTTGCTGCTTCGGTTAAAGCCTTATGATCTCCAACATCCAATGGAATCACCTGATGCCCGCCGCCAAGCTGTTGATTTAACGCATTCAATTTATCAGCAGAACGCGCAGAAAGTACCAGCTTCGCCCCTTGATTAGCAAGCTCAACCGCAAGCGCACGGCCAATGCCACTGCTTGCACCAATGATCCAAATGATCTTACCGTTATGGGTGGCCATTATGGCGTTTGTTTTTGCATGAATAGGGTCAATTCAGCGACGGTAAACCCAAATTTCTTTAAGTAAGAACGATTGATCAGCACCCCATCATTCATTAAAAACATCCAATCATCAAAGGTGATACGAAAGGTGCTATCCCCGACCTCTAAATCCATTTCATAAGCCCAACGCATCGCATTGCCTTCAACCTGACCTGTTGCTTTATCGATAATATCACTTGCGGTGCCTTCATATTGTGTATCGGTACGCTTGGTGATCGTCCAAATGCGCTGTTGTTGTTCCCCATCATAATAGTCAAATTGTTCATTTAAAGTACCAACATTGCCTTCCCAAGACCCAACCATATCCACATCAAAGCGGCGAGTAACTTGACCAGAGCGGTCTTGCACCAATCCCCATGCTTTGATTGGCCCTGTAAAATAGGCTTCTAAGTCAAATTTGGGTTCACTTCCCTTATAATGGTTTAAATCTGGACCACCAAAACAAGCACTAAGAAAAGCAAGGGCTGACATAAGTAAGATTCCTTTCCATTTTGTTATGTTACGCATCATTTTTTCCTTCCTTATATAAAATCCATAAATGGTAAATGGCAATCAATTTAATCATACAGGGTAACAATGCGTAAAGAAAGAGAAGGCCTTGCAAAGCCTCCGCCGAATTTTGCATCCCTGCAACAAATCCAAGCACATCCAACACCATAAACGCAATAAAGCTTGCAAGTGCAAGCGCAAGCTTGGGAATTAGGGCTAATAGGGAATAATATTGGGTGGCTTGCGTCTGTGTTTTATATTGGGTAATGCGGTCAGCTAGCATCGCTGGTGGAAGCGCAAGATCAGCCCCAAGCGCAATGCCTGAGGCAACGCAAATAATACTATAAGCTATATGATCGTTGGGCTGTAAGAAAAACGCCCAAATAAAAGCTAAGATAGATAAAATCATCGATATAAGCCATGCCCGCGCTTTACCGATTTTATTGGCAAGCGCAACCCATAATGCCATAAACAACGCCCCCGCAATAAAATAAAGGAACAGGAATAGCCCAGCTAGAGATTCCGCCGCAAGATAATCCCGCACAAAAAATAATACCAACACGCCTGGAATGGCGGCTGTAAAATGCGCTAAAAAGCAGACGCCAAAAAACCTACGATTCTGTGGCTTAAAGGCGGCTAAGAATAAAAATTGATTGTCATTATTTTCTGGTGATGGAGCCTGTCCCAGCAGCGCATGATGCGTTAAATTAGCCCGCATAAAATAGGTGAAAAAAGCAAATCCAATCAAGATAATTGGCAAAAATCCCCAAACTAGGATACGGAATGCCGTTTCAGTAGGCCAATAATTTTGTAAAGCCACGGGCAAGATGGAGGCGATTAGCAACCCCAACAATGCAAAGCGTTCCCGCCAACCAGAAATTCTTGTGCGTTGTGCAGGGTCATTGTGCCATAACCCACCGATCATGGTTAGGTTGATTGCAACGATGCTAAAGCCAGTCGTTGCCAAAATCATTGATAAGGTAAACCATAGCGCAACCGAAAGCTTAAATTGCGGCCCATAAAAAACAGCAACCATGCCAAGGATTAACATGATAATCCCAGCAGAAATAATTGTAAATCGCCAGTTGCTATAACGATCACAAACATAACCAATGAATGGGTCTTGAACTGCATCAAACAGGCGAATCATCAGCAAAATCATGCCAATTATGCCCATATTAAGCCCAAGATCACGCGTATAAAAATCAGGGGCGTGGATATAAAGCGGTAATCCCGCAAAGGTCAGCGGCAATGCCAGAATACTATATTGAAAAATCGACCAGCTGGAAGGCACAGGGGGCATTTTAAGCGTTAAGATACCCAACTAAGAGGGAGATAAATGCCCCAACATGCACAACCATAATCGCTTTATCTTTCCACATAAAGCCAACTGCAAACCATAGGAAAATTCCTATAAAAAACATATAAATATTATAAGGCACTAAATTTAATCCAGTCATTCCATACCCCATAAGCTGGATAAGAGTTGCAACCCATTTCACCCAATCAACATATTTTGAAGTATCAATCATCGTTTAATTCCCCAGTAGTTTCTTTCTTAATTCAGATGCGCGGGTTTTTTCACTTAGCCAGATTGCAAAAAAGACGGTTCCAAATTCAGGATCATCAATACGCCCAATTTCTTGCGTGTTATCGTAAAAGCGGGTGGTGCTTGGGGGTGAATAATGGATAATAAAGCGGCTTCCTGCTTCAACATCAGGGAAGATATTGTTTAAGCTATTTGTCCAATCGGCTAATTTTTTTTCATTCGTAAAGCCTTGGCGTTTAATTTCACTGATCGTGCGTTCAGTAATCATTTTGCCTTCCACCTGCCTTAGGTAAGAAAACTCAAGAAGTTGTGGTTGATCTTTCTGCCATTTTCCTTGAGGTGCATATAGGCTCAGATCATAAAGACTCCAAAATAAATAAGTAAGCCGCCCTTTACCAACAAGCTCGGCATTTGGCATCACTGAAAAAACCATTGGATTAGCAAAGGCTGGGATGGATAAAAAAAGTACCATCACCATTAAGCATAGCAGGCGGCTTATCCTACTTTTTATTTTTGTATCAAGCATGTGATAATTCAATTTGCATGACGTTCGTATGTTCTGTTTTAAAGGCGGCAATACAAGCAGCAAGATAAAACCGCCATAGGCGAATAAATTGATCGTCAAAGCCAAGCTGTTTAACCTCAGCTTGAACATGTTCAAACTGATCCAGCCAAAGTTTTAATGTTTTTGCATAATCTTGACCGAAACAAAAAATATCCTCGGTTTTTAATCCAGCTTGATGAACACTTGCTTTAAAGCTTGAAAGGCTTGGTAACATTCCACCTGGAAAAATATAGCTACGGATAAAATCACCACTGCGGCGATAGGTGGGATAATCGGCTTCATTCATTGTGATGGTTTGAATCAAGGCTTTACCATTTTGATTAAGCAATTGTTTGATTTTATCAAAATAGGTTTTCCAATAACGCTCACCAACTGCCTCGAACATTTCAATCGATACAATATGATCAAAGCGACCATTTTGATGGCGATAATCTTCCATCACAATATTTGCTGTTTTATCCAGCCTTTCTTGTGCGTAATCATGCTGCGCTTTTGAAAGGGTTATGCCTTTAATGTTAAAATCGCCTTGGCTTTGTGCGCGTTCTGCAAATCCCCCCCAACCGCATCCAATTTCCAATAACGAACCAGAAGAATGGGTTAATCGATTAAGCAAACGATCATATTTATTAAATTGCGCTGTTTCTAAACTATCAGACTCCTTGGCAAAAATTGCGGCTGAATAGGTCATCGAAGGGTCTAACCATAGCTTATAAAAATCATTGCCAAGGTCATAATGCGCCAAAATATTTTTCTTACTGCCTTTAACGGAATTTAGCTTTAATAAATAATTAAGCATGGATAGAAGGTTGGAAAGCTTGCTCCCCACAATATAGCGATTTAACACGCGATAATTAACAATACCAAACCGAATAAGGGCTTCAAGATCATCGGTTTCCCAAACCTGATTGCAATAATCTTCAACAAGGCCAATATCGCCCTTAAGGATCATATTCTTGATAACCCGCCAATCACGAAGGGTGATGTTCGCGTTGATTCCAGTTTGCTTACCCACAAATTCATGGGTTTTGCCATCAGGCGTGGTCAACTTAAGCGTTCCCACTTCCAGCTGTTCAAGACGGCGAAAAAGATAATCACGTAACAAAGTTTTTAACATATAGGTTCACTTTTGTTCATTGTTCGCATCAACACGCTGCATAGTCGCGCTGATCCGTTGAGATTTCTGATCTGGTTTTGTAATATATTTTATCCCTCGGGTCAAAAGTTTCAAGGCTTGCCAGTGAATTAACAAAATCACTTTAAAACTAATAAGGGGATACCCCCAAAACGCTTTTTTAAGGGTTTTATTCGTCATCAATGTAAAATGACCTGTTAAAGCGGTTGCAAGTTGCTTATCCCCATGCCGATCAAAAAAATCAATCCATATTCCAAATTTATCTTGGGTAATATCAAATTGAAATTGATAATGACCTTCACGTTGAAGCATCGGCGATACATGAAAGATTTTTTCTGCCTTCAAACAATCTTCACCAGTAATGACGTGATGATCATCATGGGCGCAAAGATAGCTATGACGCTCGCCAAATGTGTTATGAACCTCGCATAAAACGGCGCGAAGGCCGCCTTGTTTATCGTAACATAGCCAGAAGCTTACAGGATTAAACACATAACCAAATATTCGCGGCATACAGATTAGCATAATTTCACCATCTGCTTCGGTGATTGCATAATCAGATAATATAGTCCTGATCCAACTTTCCAACGAACTCCCATCAAATTTACCATGATCTTGATCGTGGAAGCTAAGCGGCGCAAACCGATTATAGGCAATGGGTAAATGTTGGATTTGTGACAAATGGAAGGCAAGATAATAAACTCCATAAGTAAACAGATTACGCTTTGGAAACAAACGATGATGCATCACTTTACCAAACATTAGCTTTGGTTCTGTTGTTAAAGCCACGGAATTGATGCCCCTAAAGTCTTTGCAACATTCATTGCACTTAATAATCCATCTTCATGAAACCCATAACGCTGGTAGGCACCACAAAACCATATTCCCTTTTCACCTTGTATATTGGCGATTTCTGTTTGTGCTTTAATGGCCTTTTGATCAAATAGCGGGTGGGTAAAATGATGCGTATCAAAAATAAGGGCATCTTTGGGGCGTTTTGATGGATTAAGCGTAACGAAAATCGGATCATCATGATCAAGATTTTGTAAATTATTCATCCAATAGCTTAACGAAACTGCCTTTTGTTGATCATCATCATCATCTTCATCACACAGATATACCCAACTTGACCAGCATTTTTTATGGTTTGGCATAAAGCTTGTGTCGCTATGAACAATGATTTCGTTGCTTTGATAATCGAACCTACCAATCGTTGATTGATAAGGTTCAGGCTGGTCAATCAGCTTCATTGCTTCATCGGCGTGGCACGCAAAGATTACGTGATCAAATTGGGTTTGATTGCCTGTTTTATCTTTAACAATAGGTTTGCCATCCTTGATAAAGACGGCCTCAACCCCGCAATTCAACTTAATTTTATCTGAAAATACTTTGGTTAGCCGCTTGATATATTCGCGGCTTCCCCCTGTTACTGTGTACCATTGTGGATGGCCATTGATCGTAAGCAGTCCATGATTTTTAAAAAATGTTAAAAAGCTTTTGGCTGGAAATTCCATCATTTTATCAATCGGACAGCTCCAGATCGCGGCACCCATCGCCAGTAAATAATAATGGCGAAACCACTTCCCCATTTTCAATTGATCAAGGCATTCTTGCAGGCTTATATCTTCATCACGGTCAATATAGGCCAATGCCTGCTTATTAAATTTTAAAATATCTACCAGCATCCGATAATAGGCTGGACGCACCCTATTTTTAGCCTGCGCGAACATGTGATGAGAGCCATATTCCAACCAGCCTTGATTAATGCTTACCCCAAACGACATATCACTTTTTTCAAAGGGAACTTGTAATTGCTTAAATAATCCCATTAAATTAGGGTAATTGCGGTCATTAAATACAATGAATCCAGTATCTACTGGTGTTTTTTTCCCAGCAGTTGGTACTTCAATGGTTCGGCTATGCCCACCAATATAAGCATTTTTTTCATAAACCGTAATTTCATGATGTGGGTTTAAAAGATAAGCCGCCCCCAATCCTGAAATACCCGTTCCTATAATCGCAATGTTCATTGATAATGTTTGAGTGCGTTTTTAAAGCTTGGCAGGATTTTTAATTATGCGCACGGACAGATTTGCGAACAGATAGCGTTTGATCAATTACATTTCTCCATTCTTCGCAGCGTTGATTGCGCGCTAACATCGACATTGCTGGTGGGAACCGCTTATCAATTCGCCAATGATGCCTTCCATCTTCCAAAGAATTGATTAATCCGACCCGCAGGCTAGTTAAAAGACTGACCCCAAAGGCCGCCACTTCTCTATTTACTGAACGTTCAACCGTTAAATGAAGTAAATCAGCCAACCGTTGCATAAGCCAATCAGATTCCGCATATTCCCCCGAAACCCTTATTGGATGATCAAACGTAAAAGATTGATTGGCTACTTTTTTCATAATCTCTAATACATCATTGGTTTGGAAACATCCTGCTTCAAGTGCAGCACGAATAATATCGCTATGGCGTGTTTCGTAAGTTAGTCCATAAATTGCACCTTGCCCGCGCCCTTCCCAAGATAGAGAGGCTGCACCAGACGAAGCAGGAATAAAATAAATTCTTTCATTATCGCTTGATTGTTGCAAAAGGGTATCAATCTCCACCTCATTTGAAAACATATAAAGCCCATGTTTCAACCAAGCAAGCGTATTGCCTGCACCAAATCCGCCCCCTTCAAGGGCATAAACCCGTTTATCATTCAATTGGTAAGCAATGGTGGTCAGCAGGTCTTTTGAATTTGCACTAAAAAGCGGGGTTTCACCAGTATTTAACATTAAAAATGATCCTACCCCATAATGACCAGTGATCGTTCCAGGTTGATAACATGCTTCCCCAATCATTGACGCTTGCATATTTCCAATCATCGCACATACGGGAATACGCGCACCTATAATGGTTGGTTCGGTGTAGCCATAATCATCTGAAGAATTAAGGACTTTTGGCATGACAGATTCTGGGATATCAAATAGATCCAATAACTCCTGATCCCATTCCCCCTTATGAATATTATAAAGCAATGTTCGGGAGGCATTGGACGCATCTGTTGCATGAACGCGCTTATCAGATAAATGCCACAAAATATAGCTATCAAGCGTTCCAAAGGCTAAGTCCCCCCGCCTTGCATAAGCACGAAGCGATGGGTCATGATTTAAAATCCATGCAAGTTTAGGCGCAGGAAAATAAGGATGGATCATCAATCCTGTTTTTTCTCGCACCATCTCATCATGCCCTAAATTGATTAGTTGATCACATAGGTCTTGTGACCTTGTATCACGCCAATCAATAGCATTACTAACAGGTTTTCCTGTTTTGGTATCCCAAAGCACTGTGGTTTCGCGTTGATTGGTAATGCCGATTGCAATGATCGTTTTAATATCAATCCCAGTACGCGCAAAAACCGTCTGACAAACATTTAGCGTTTCATCAAGAATTTGAACTGGATTTTGTTCCAACCAGCCATGATCGGGAGTCAAAGACGTTAATTTCTTTTTTGCTTGCGCCTGAATCCCTAACTGTTCGTTAAATAATACAGCCGAAACATAGGCAGAATCAACTTCTACGGATAAAATAAAATAAGCCACATTGACTCCAAAAAATATTTAAAAATTATTTAAGCAACCTTTAAATCAATGGCTGGATTGTGGAGGGGAACTGTCAACTTGTCAATAATTTCATGCGGAATAATATGCCAAAATTTTTCAACATGATGCGTCCATTCCTTCAATATCTCTTCTGCCCATGCTGAATAGGTTACAGATTGATGGGTTGAAATATGCTGATATAGTCGTTCTTGCCAATGGCCTGTCTCCATTCGATAAAGCCCAATCGTTTCAGGATTTATTTTATCAAAGATTGTTTGATCAGGGTCATAGATAAACGCCATTCCGCCCGTCATGCCCGCCGCAAAATTATTACCAATTTCACCAAGCACCACAACTTCGCCGCCTGTCATATATTCACAGCCATTATCGCCAATTCCTTCAACGACCGTGATGGCACCAGAATTACGAACTGCAAATCGATTGCCTGCAAGGCCTGCCGCATAAAGCTCCCCTGAAGTCGCACCATAAAGGCAAGTATTGCCAATAATGGCATTTTTATTTGAAATCAGATTGCTTGCGGCGGGGGGGCGTAAAATAATTTGACCACCACAAAGCCCTTTGCCAACATAATCATTGGCATCCCCTAACACTTCTAATTTAAGGCCTTGCACCGCAAAGGCACCCAAAGACTGTCCTGCCGTTCCGCGCATCCATACATGCAGATGGGCTGGTTTCAAGCCATTCATTCCAAATTTTCGTGTGATATGCGAAGATAATCGGGTGCCAATCGCCCGATCTGTGTTGCGAATATTATATTGCAGTTGAATTTTTTCTCCAACGTCAAATAAGGCTTTTGCATCTTTTACCATGCGTTGGTCAAGGGCATCTGCAACCTCGTTACGGCCTTCAAGCGTACAATAAGCAGGCGCACCAATCGCACCACTGGCTTTCACCAATAATGGATTAAGATCAATATCATCAAATTGTGCGGTTGCGCGCTGTAATTGGGTTAATAATTCTGTACGTCCAATAATATCCTCCAGCCGTTGTGCGCCAAGGCTTGCCAATATCTCTCGCACTTCTTCTGCTATGAAGCTGAACAAGCGCACAACCTTATCCGCCGAACCACCAAAGCGTTCAATCAGGCGTGGGTCTTGAGTACAAACGCCAACAGGACAGGTATTTGAATGGCATTGACGCACCATGATACAACCCATCGCAACCAAACTTGCCGTACCAATTCCAAATTCTTCTGCACCAAGCAAGGCGGCAATAACAACATCACGCCCCGTTTTAAGCCCGCCATCTGTGCGAAGCCGTACGCGATTACGCAACCCATTTAAGGTAAGGACTTGATGAACTTCTGCAACCCCCATCTCCCACGGTAGGCCAGCATATTTGATTGAACTTTGTGGGCTAGCCCCCGTGCCACCCGAATGGCCAGAGATCATGATAACATCCGCACTTGCCTTGGCAACCCCCGCCGCAACGGTGCCAATACCCGCTTGCGCAACCAACTTAACACAAACGCTTGCATCAGGATTAATCTGCTTTAAATCGTAAATAAGCTGTGCCAAATCCTCAATTGAATAAATATCGTGATGAGGGGGCGGGCTAATCAGTGTGACCCCAGCGGTTGAATGGCGTAATTTTGCAATAATTTCAGAAACTTTAATGCCAGGCAATTGCCCGCCTTCACCAGGTTTTGCGCCTTGTGCGATTTTAATTTCAAGCTCTTTGCAATTATTAAGATATTCTGCCGTCACCCCGAACCTACCAGAAGCCACTTGTTTAATTGCTGAACTTGGATTATCGCCATTTTCACGGGGGGAGAAACGGTCGGGGTCTTCACCACCTTCCCCTGAATCTGATTTTGCTCCAATACGATTCATGGCAATGGCCAATGTTTCATGCGCAATCGGCGATAGCGCACCAAGCGAAATACCAGGGGCAACCAAGCGTCTGCGCAAAGTGGTGATTGATTCAACATCATCAAGCGGAATTGCAGAATCTTGAGGACATAGATCAAGCAAATCACGGATACTGGTTGGTTCCAATGCCCTAACTGAATCTGAAAATTGTTTAAAGGCTGTATAGGAATCAAGCGTTAGCGCACGCTGTAATTGATGGATCAGCTTTCCATCCCAAGCATGGACTTCTTGGCCACGTCGATAGCGATAAAAGCCACCAATTGGCATAGGAACCACGCCATCGCGCCAAGCTTGCGCATGTTGGGTTAGGATTTTTGTTTGTAATCCCGATAATTCTAACCCTGAAATACGGCTGGTTAGGCTTGGAAAATAATCATTCACCAAAGCGCGGGATAAGCCAACACATTCAAAATTATATCCACCGCGATAGGAACTAACGACCGATATGCCCATCTTTGACATGATTTTAAGCAATCCATCCTCCAACGCTTTTTTAAGGCGTTGAAGCGTTTGTTCCAGCGTGCCTTTACCTGCCAAACCGTTGGCGTGGAATTGTTGGGCGGCTAATTGCGCCATATAGGGATTAACCGTTGTCGCTCCAACCCCAAGCAATACTGCCAATGCGTGGGTTTCAAAGACTTCTGCACTGCGAATGGTTAAGCTGACATAGCTTCTAAGGCCTTTTTTAACCAACCAGCTATGCACCGCACTGGTTGCAAGCACCATCGGTATAATCGCGCGATCCTTACCAATCGCCTCATCGCTTAAAATAAGCTGGCGTTTGCCTTTGCAAGCAGCTTCTTCTGCTTCATGCATTAAACGGTTCAATGCATTTTTTAGGGCATTTGGATCATTATTTCCCTGTGCAGTCTCAAAGCTACAATCCAGCCATTGCGTTTCTTCGGCAAAATGGCGATTAACCGCCTTAAAATCACCATTCATCAAAACAGGCGAAGATAAGCGCAGAATGTCCATCTGTGTTTGATGTTCATCAAGAATATTCCCAAGGTTACCAATCCGCGTCACCAATGACATAACATAGCGTTCACGCAATGAATCAATCGGCGGGTTGGTTACTTGTGCAAAATTTTGCCTGAAATAATGATGAAGCCCACGATAGCGCGAAGATAGGGCAGCAAGCGGCGTATCATCACCCATGGAACCTGTTGCTTCTTTACCATCTGACAACATTGGGCGGACAATTAACTCCATATCCTCATGCGTCCAGCCAAGCGCAATACGATTGCGTGTGATTTCTTGTTCTGTTTGATCAATTTTTTCAAGCCCAGCCCCTGATCCTTTTAACGATTCAAGGCGGGTAATGCGTTCTATCCATTTTTCATAAGGGTTTTGATTGGCGACTAATTGCTTTAATGTATGATCATCGCAAATTTTTTGCTCTTTAAGGTCAACCGCAATCATCTGCCCTGGCCCAAGACGGCCTTTTTCAATGATATTGGTTTCTGCAACCCGTACCATACCCGTTTCAGAACCAACAATTAACATGCCATCGCCAGTAACCGCATAACGAAGCGGGCGCAGTCCGTTCCGATCAAGTCCTGCTAATACCCAGCGACCGCCATAAGCACAAATTGCGGCAGGGCCATCCCATGGTTCCATCATCGCGTTAGCATAGCGATAAAAGGCCTGCAATTTCTTATCCATATTGGGTAAATGCCGCCACGCCTCAGGAATTAACAAAGATTTAACTTCAGGTAATTCGCGGCCTGTGCGTAATAAAATCTCAACCGCCGCATCAAGCCCTGCTGAATCCGAACTCCCCAAAGGCACAACAGGACGGATCACATCCAAATGATTTTTCAATCGCGGGGTGGATAGCATTGCCTCATGGCTTTTCATCCAATTTTTATTGCCCATAATCGTATTAATCTCTCCGTTATGGGCAAGAACACGGAACGGTTGCGCCAACGCCCAGCTTGGGAAAGTATTGGTTGAATAGCGTTGATGGTAAATTGCAAAATTAGAAATAAACCGTTCATCAGCAAGATCGGGATAAAAGCTATCTAATTGTTCAGCTAAAAACAGCCCCTTATAGATCATCGAGCGACAAGAAAGGGAGCAGATATACGCCTCAGAAAGGTTAAGTGCGGATAATTCCGCTTCAACTTTACGACGAATGACATATAAATCACTTTCAAATTCAGCATTGCTAACGCCGCTTGCATTCTCCACCATAATCTGTTCAATTTCAGGACGGGTTGCATTGGCTTTTGCACCGATTGAGCGAATATCCACGGGGACTTGCCGCCAACCATAAATTGCATGACCATGATCGATGATTGCGCTTTCAATAATCGTGCGTGCGCGTTCCTGTTGATCAAGATCGGTACGTGGTAAGAACACCATACCAATAGCCAATTGACCAGAGCGCACCTGATGCCCTGTCCGTTCAATATGATCTTTGAAAAACGCTTGGGGTATTTGCACGTGAATCCCCGCACCATCACCCGTTTGACCATCTGCATCAACGGCACCACGATGCCATAAGGCTTTCAAGGCTTCAATGGCGCGTTCAACCACTTGGCGTGTTGGTTTGCCATCAATATTGGCAATCATGCCAACGCCGCAGGCCGAGCTTTCTGTTTCAGGAACATAAAGCCCATTTTTAGCCAGATGTGCCGCATCTTCCTGCCATTGTTTAACCCAATCTGTTTGATCGTCCATTTTATTATTCCAATCTATGCTGCTTTATCCAATTTACGCTGCCTTACGATGTTCACCGATATAATCCATAACGGCTTTCGCGCAATCTTGCCCATCTTTAACCGCCCATACCACCAGCGATGCACCGCGCACAATATCCCCAATTGCAAACACGTCATCAAGTGCAGTTGCGCCAGTTTCAGCTTCTGCAATCACGGTTCCCCAACGGGTAACGGGCAATTCAGGACAATCAAATAGGGTTGGCAAATCTTCTGCATCAAAGCCAAGGGCAAGAATCACCATATCAGCGGCCAAAATTTCGGGCTTTCCGTCAATTTTTTGCGGTGAACGCCGTCCAGATGCATCAGGTTCCCCAAGCCGCATACGGTGATATTGAACGCTGCTAACATGGTCTTTCCCTGCAAAGGCCGCAGGTGCAGATAGCCACATAAAATCAACGCCTTCTTCGGTTGCATTCACGACCTCACGCGCTGAACCTGGCATATTTTCACGATCCCGCCGATATAAGCAATGAACTGAGGTTGCGCCTTGGCGAACTGCGGTGCGCACACAATCCATCGCCGTGTCACCGCCACCAATAACCACCACACGCTTCCCTGCGGCATTTAATGATCCATCTTCAAAATTTGGGACTTTGTCGCCCAACCCTGCACGATTGGATGCCGTCAAATAATCAAGTGCGGGATAAACGCCATTTAAACCAACCCCCGGTACTTCCACTTGCTTTGGGCGATAGACACCTGTTGCGATAATCACTGCCTGATGCGCTTCGCGCACAGCTTCAAAGGATAAATTAACGCCAATATCTGCATTGAGTTTAAAGCAAACGCCGCTATCTTCCAGCCATTTTATTCGGCGATTTACGATTGGTTTTTCCAGCTTAAACCCTGGGATTCCATAAATTAATAATCCACCAGCACGATCATAACGGTCATAGATGGTTACTTGAAAACCAGCCTCCCGCAAGCGTGCCGCCGCCGCCAAACCACCAGGGCCGGCTCCGATGATCCCAATTGATTCAGTGCGCTCCATATCAGGTTTAATAGGCTGTACCCAATCGGATTCAAAAGCCGTATCGGTGATATATTTTTCAACAGCACCAATGGTAACCGCACCATGCCCTGATTGTTCAATCACACATAACCCTTCGCATAGGCGGTCTTGCGGACAAATCCGCCCACAAATTTCAGGCAGGCTATTGGTTTCAGCAGAAAGGTGATAAGCCTCCTCCATTCGACCAGTGGCACTTAGCATTAACCAATCGGGAATATTATTGCCTAAAGGGCAACCAACTTGACAAAAAGGTACCCCGCATTGTGAACAACGCGAGGCTTGTTGCGATCCATGCGCTTCATCAAAGCCACCATAAATTTCATTAAAGTCGGTTTTGCGCTGTTCAGGTGAACGCTTATCAGGCATTTCAGCCTGTTTATCGATAAATTGTAACAAGTGAGTTTCAGCCATAATCTTTTAATTTCCACCAAATTTAATAGTTCCAGACTATCTTTATACATAAAAAAGCTTATGAATCCAGCTTTATTTGCAAAAAAGGTCATTTATATTGACTTATTTTAAAGGGTGAATAATAAAATGAGACGCATTCGCAGCTTTACGATGCTTAAAAACCATGTTTGTTAGTTCCGTTTCGGACTTATTTTTTGTGTATTGTCCTGATCAAATAGGGTAAAGCCGCTAATTCCAGAAAATCCAAAATGCTGTAATTGTGTTGTGAAAAAGCTTAGCCCATGCACCCACATTAAATATTGACTGCTGATCACAGTGGCAAGCATAACCGCCAAAGTGGTTTTAAGATCGCCTGTTAATTCAAATAAGATTAAGATGGTGCTAATGGGTGCGCCAAGCACTGCGCCCGTCATTGCGCCCATACCAACCAGTGCATACGCACTTGGAGGGGAGGCATAATCAGGCACCACCATCCCCGCAATCCCACCAAATAAGGCACCCATCAAAGCCCCAAGAACAAGAGAGGGAGAAAATATCCCCCCACCAAAACCTGAACCAAGCGTCATGGCAGTTGCGAACCCTTTTGCAATGATCAGCAAAGCCAAAAAGATCAATTCAACTTGATTGGATAAAATAGCGTTTGTCGCGCCATAACCGACCCCCAATATTTGTGGAAAATAGACCCCTATCACCCCAACGCACAAACCACCAAGCATTGGACGCACCATAAATGGAATATGAAAGCGAATATGGGATTTTTGAACCAAGCGAATGGCAACGATCAAGAAATGCGCACCAATTCCGCATATGATCCCAAGCAGGGTAATTGCAGGCAATTCAAGATAAGAAATGGTTGCATGCGCATCCAAATTAAACAAGAACTGATCCCCATAATATTCGCGGGTGATCATCGTGGCAACGGCTGAGCTAATGACAAGCGGCGTAAAGCTTGCCAACGCATATTCACCAATGACCACTTCAAGTGCGAAAAATACCCCTGCAAGCGGGGCATTAAAGCTAGCGGCAATCGCGGCGGCTACCCCGCTTCCTAACATCAATCGCCGTTTATCAGGCGAAACATGAAATAAGCTTGCAATGCCGCCAGATAAGCAAGCAATCAGGTAAATCACTGGCCCTTTGCGTCCACAAGATGCACCGCATGAAAGTGATAAAACATGAACAGGCACTTGTTCAAAAAATGCTTTAAATCCCATTTTTTGTGTTTTTGATTCTTTGTCAGCTTTCGCTAAATCATTGCCTGCCACCATAACATCGGCAACCCCTTCTGCGCGTTTTTCTGTGACAAACCAGTAATAAAATAACCCAAGCAATGCACCGCCAAGCGTTGGAACAATCATAATCCGCCATGAATTAAATTGCGTTTCGGGATTAAAGACAGAGTCTGAAAAGCCTAATAATAATTGCTGGCCATAGGTAATTGTTTCAAGAAAGCCAATCCCAACCAACCCACCAATGATCCCGATGATGAGGGATAGAACAATGGATGATTTAAAAATGCGTGATAATTGCATGGCCGTTTTAAGGATTAGGGAATTTTTAAGGATTAGGAACGAATCCCATCTAATAGCATATGTTGCCATTCTGGATGTTGATTAAATTGACCTGTAAAATGATGGGTAACCATATTAACGCCCTGCTTTTTAATGCCGCGAATGGCCATGCAATAATGATTGGATTCAATCACCACACCAACACCGCCCATAACACCAACATGATTGGGCGTTTTGTCTTTTGGTTTTTCGCTTGATAGGGCTTGGTCTAGGGTTTGGGCGATTTGCGCATTAAGTTTTTCTTGAATTTGTAAGCGGCGGGCAAAAGCTTCCGCCATCGCCATAACTGCATCTTGTGGAATTTGCCAGTCATTTTCAATAAATGCGATATGCATCTTGCCAATGATTGGTAACATATGATGCTCACAATAGGAATAAAAAGGAATATCGCGCAGTAATTTATAGCTATTCGCAGGGGTTTTTCGTGCGGTTCGCGCCTGCATCAATAGTGCCATAGGGTCTTGTGCATAGCCACCAAATAATTCCTTGTAAGCACCCGCTACCCGCTTTGGTGTATCAGCGACCCCAGCACGGGCTGGATCATCCCCTGCATAGGCAATTAGGATTCTAACCGCTTCATAAAGCGCATCTTTATCTGGTTTATTTTGTTTTGACATGAAAAGATTATATCAATGAATGGCTTGTTCGTCCCAAGGACAATCAAGCGAGAAAGCTGGAATTTTTACCGTAAAATGTTCCCCCGTTTCGCCTTCCATCACATAATGGCCGCGCATAAAGCCCGAACTGGTTGGTAAGGGGCAACCGCTAACATAACGAAAAGCTTGTCCAGGTTCAATGGTAGGTTGTTCGCCAACAACGCCTTCGCCTTCAACCTCCTCAACGCGTCCTCGCCCATCTGTGATATGCCAATAACGCGAACGCAAGGTAATGGTTTGCTTGCCATGATTAGCAACCAACACACGATACGCCCACGCATATTGCCCTGCATTTGCGTTGGATTGGTCTTCAAGGAAGACGGGTTCAACCGATATTTCAACGCCGTTAGTTATTTCACGAAATACCGACATAGGAATAAAACCCAATCAAAGGTTAAGTACCTGTATCCCCAGCTTCTTCTGCGTGCATGCGGGCTTGTTCAGCTTCCTGTTCAATCCGCTTAGCTTCAAGCTCAGATTTAATGACATGATCACGGTCATTCGCAATTTTTTGCAATCGGCGAATGGCAGCCCCTGTTCCTGCTGGAATTAAGCGTCCGACAATGACATTTTCCTTCAATCCATCCAGCGTATCAACCTTGCCGCCAACCGCAGCTTCGGTCAATACACGGGTTGTTTCTTGGAAGGAAGCCGCAGAAATAAAGGAATTGGTTTGCAAGCTTGCTTTTGTAATTCCTTGCAATACTGGTTTTGCAAGAACTTCCCGCAATCCATCTGCGCGTAACTGTTCGTTAGTTTGCTCCAATTCGTCACGATCAATTTGTTCTTCAATGACGTAAAGTGAGTCGCCTGCATCGGTGACCTCAACTTTTTGTAACATTTGGCGAACAATCACTTCAATATGTTTATCATTGATCTTTACCCCTTGCAGGCGGTAAACATCCTGAATTTCTTTGATGATATAATCTGCCAAGGCTTCAACCCCCATGACGTTCAAAATATCATGTGGCACAGGATTTCCATCCATCAGCGTATCGCCTTTACGGACAAAATCGCCTTCTTGCACCGAAATATGTTTGCCTTTAGGAATTAAAAATTCGGTTGCAGGCAAATCCTCGTCGGCAGAACGAATGACAATCCGCCGCTTGGTTTTGTAATCCTTACCAAATTCAATATAGCCATCTTGATCGGCAATGATAGAAAATTCTTTTGGCTTACGTGCTTCAAATAATTCAGCAACACGCGGTAGCCCCCCTGTAATATCACGGGTTTTCGCACTGGCACGTGGAATACGCGCAAGCACATCCCCTGCTTTTACAGATGATTTATCCGCAACTGACAAAATAGCATCCACCGACATGAAGTAACGTGCTTCCAAGCCATTAGGCAGAATTAAAACCTCCCCATCCTTATCGCGTAAGGTAATGCGTGGCTTTAAGCTGGCTGACCCTGCTTGTTGTTTCCAATCAATGACAACCTTGTTGGATATCCCTGTATCTTCATCGATTGTATCGCGAACGGTTACCCCTTCAACAAGATCAACATAATTGGCTTGACCTTCTGCTTCGGTGATAATTGGAATGGTGTAGGGATCCCACTCAACCAAGCTTTGCCCCCGCACGACCCGTTCACCATTATCAACCTTTAATTTTGCACCATAAGGCACACGGTGACGCGCGCGCTCCCGATCATTATCATCGACCAATACCAATTCGGTTGTCCGCCCCATAATGATCAAGCGATTTTCAGAATCGGTAACCACATTACGATTATCAATCCGTAACGTACCATCAATTGAAGATTCGATGGAGCTTTGTTCTGCTCCACCTTGCGCCGCACCACCAATATGGAAGGTACGCATGGTCAACTGAGTCCCCGGCTCCCCAATTGATTGGGCGGCGATAACCCCAATGGCTTCGCCAATATTAACACGGGTACCCCGTGCAAGATCACGGCCATAGCAGGTTGCGCAAACGCCGTTCTTGCTTTCACAGGTAAGAACAGAACGAATTTTGACCGTATCAACCTTGGCCATTTCAATCGCATCTGCATCATTTTCATCGATTAGCTGCCCTGCACTGACAATTAAATCGCCAGTAACTGGGTCTAATACGTCTTCGGCGGCACAGCGTCCTAAAATCCGTTCAGATAGGGCTTCAATAAGATCAGCCCCATCCATCACAGCTTCAGCAATCAACCCGTTGGACGTGCCGCAATCTTCTTCAATAATAATTGCATCTTGCGCCACATCCACCAAACGGCGGGTAAGATACCCCGAATTCGCCGTTTTCAATGCCGTATCCGCCAAACCCTTCCTTGCGCCATGCGTAGAGTTAAAATATTCAAGAACGGTCAAGCCTTCTTTAAAGTTAGAGATAATCGGCGTTTCAATGATCGAACCATCTGGTTTCGCCATCAAGCCACGCATCCCTGCAAGCTGTTTAATCTGCGCCGCAGAACCACGCGCCCCAGAATTTGCCATCATATAAACAGAATTTTGACCGATTTTGGAGGGACGCTCCATAATCTCCATCATCTTGCCCGCGACTTTATCAGAAGTCGTTGACCATAGATCGACCGCCTTATTATATTTTTCAATTTGAGTGATTAGCCCATCCATATATTGCTGTTCATATTCTTTAACTTGCGCTTGCGCAGCTTCAATCATTTCAATCTTTTCTTGCGGAATTAAAAGATCATCCTTACCAAAGGAAATGCCTGCTTTACACGCCCAGCTAAAGCCAAGCTTCATTAACCGATCACAGAAAATGGCAGTTTCTTTTTGCCCTGCATGACGATAAATAATATCAATCAGGTTAGAAACTTCCTTTTTCGTCAACAAGCGATTAACCAAAGAAAAAGGAACAAATGGGTGATTGGGTAAAAGATTACCCAACATCAACCGCCCTGGCGTGGTAACCACCCGCTCGCGTGTTGGCACGCCTTGTTTATCAACCCCTTCATAGATTGCTTTAACCTTGGAATGGATTGAAACTTGTCCAGAATTTAAGGCATGCTCAACTTCATTCATAGAGCCAAAATTACGAATACGATAGGCTTTAATCTTACCTTGTTGTAATTTTTTATAAAGGGCGTCTTGTTTCTCATTTTCAATATCCATTGGGGTTAGCGGATCAAGCGCATCGCGCAGCTCCACCTCATGACCATCAAGCGCACATTTCAACGCATCACTAGAATCAATATAAACTTCTGGCCCTAAAACTTCTGGGCGTTCATGGGTTAGATAATAAATCCCCAAGATAATATCTTGTGACGGAACAATGATCGGCTTACCATTTGCAGGCGATAAGATATTGTTCGTTGACATCATCAATACCCGTGCTTCAAGCTGTGCCTCAAGACTTAAGGGAACATGCACCGCCATTTGGTCACCATCAAAATCCGCATTAAAGGCGGCACAAACGAGCGGGTGCAATTGGATGGCTTTTCCTTCAACCAATTTTGGTTCAAAAGCTTGAATCCCCAACCGATGGAGGGTTGGCGCACGGTTTAGCATAACAGGATGCTCGTTAATAACCTCTTCAAGGATATCCCAAACTTCGGGACGTTCTTTTTCAATCATGCGCTTAGCCGCTTTGATTGTCGTTGCCTGCCCGTAAAGTTCAAGCTTAGAAAGAATAAAGGGTTTAAACAGCTCCAACGCCATTTTCTTTGGCAAACCACATTGATGGAGTTTTAATTCAGGACCAACAACAATCACCGAACGCCCAGAATAATCAACGCGTTTTCCAAGCAGGTTCTGACGGAAGCGTCCTTGCTTACCTTTTAACATATCTGACAAGGATTTTAATGGTCGTTTATTGATGCCCGTAATCACGCGCCCGCGTCTGCCATTATCAAACAGCGCATCAACGGATTCTTGAAGCATCCGCTTTTCATTGCGAACAATCAAATCAGGCGCACGCAGATCAATCAACCGCCGTAAGCGATTATTACGATTGATAACACGGCGATAAAGATCATTAAGATCGGACGTTGCAAAACGCCCACCATCAAGCGGTACCAATGGCCGCAATTCTGGTGGAATGACAGGAATCGTATCCAAGATCATCCATTCAGGCTTGGTTTTCGATTGAAGAAAACTTTCCATGAGTTTCAAACGCTTAACCAATTTTTTACGCTTGGCTTCTGAATTGGTTGCGCTTAATTCTTGACGGCAAGTTTCAAGCTCTTCTTCCATATCAATTGCCGCCAACAGCGATTTAACCGCTTCTGCACCAATTTGAGCCGTGAAATTTTCATCGCCATATTCATCTTGCGCACGTGCATATTCATCTTCGCTTAACAGTTGCCCTGGACGCAAATCGGTTAGCCCGCCTTCTGTAACAACATAGCTTTCAAAATAAAGCACGCGTTCAACATCCTTTAAGGTCATGTTCAACATCAAGCTGATGCGGCTTGGCAATGACTTTAAAAACCAGATATGGGCAACAGGTGCTGCAAGGTCAATATGCCCCATGCGCTCCCGCCGTACGCGCGATAACGTAACCTCTACGCCACATTTTTCGCAGATAGTTCCCTTAAATTTAATACGCTTATATTTACCGCATAGGCATTCATAATCCTTGATTGGGCCAAAGATACGCGCACAAAACAGCCCGTCCCGCTCAGGTTTAAAGGTACGGTAATTGATCGTTTCTGGCTTGCGAATTTCCCCATGAGACCAATCATTGATCCGTTTGGGGGAGGCAATCGCAATCTTCAACTTATCAAAGGTTTGCGCTTTTTGCGGTGTGTGAAATAATTGCATTAAATCTTTCATATCCGTCTCCTATTAAATATCTTGGCCTTCGGCGGGGGCAGGGGAGTCATCATCAATCGGGGGATCATTTGTTACCTCGATTGCATCTTGTGCGGTTTCATTATCATTGACCGCTTGATCGTCCCAACCCTCTTCATCGCTTTCAATTGGATCAACGCTAAGCCCCAAAGAACGCAATTCTTTAAGCAACACGTTGAAGGATTCTGGAACGCTGGGTTCAAACCCATCATCCCCACGCACCAATGCTTCATAAACTTTGGTACGCCCTTGAATATCATCCGATTTTACCGTTAGCATTTCTTGTAAGGTATAGGCTGCACCATAGGCTTCAAGTGCCCAAACCTCCATTTCCCCGAAGCGTTGACCACCAAATTGTGCCTTCCCGCCAAGTGGCTGCTGGGTAACCAATGAATAAGGCCCAACTGCCCGTGCATGTAGCTTATCATCAACCAAATGATGCAGTTTTAACATATAGATATAACCAACGGTCACGTTACGATCAAAAGATTCACCCGTTCGTCCATCGGTTAATCGCACCTGACCAGAAGTATCAATCCCTGCATGGGCAAGCATTGCGTTAATATCATCTTCACGCGCCCCATCAAACACAGGCGTTGCAACAGGCACCCCTTTGGATAGGTTGCGTCCCAATTCCAATAAGGATTCATCGCTATACTCATCAATCGCACTACTGATAGCAGGATCATTATAGGCTTGGGTTAATGCCTTTGATACATGCGAAACCTTACCATCGGATTGATAAAGTTCGATGGCATTGCGAATCTGATTACCAAGGCTGGCACAAGCCCATCCCAAATGCGTTTCAAGAATCTGTCCCACATTCATACGGCTTGGCACCCCAAGTGGGTTTAAGACAATGTCAACAGGCGTACCATCATCAAGATAAGGCATATCTTGAATCGGCGCGATCTTTGAAATAACCCCTTTATTCCCATGGCGTCCCGCCATTTTATCCCCAGGCTGTAATTTACGCTTAATGGCAACAAACACCTTGACCAGCTTCATCACACCAGGTGATAAATCATCACCTGCTTGTACCTTGTTCACCTTATCTTCAA
The DNA here is from genome assembly GCA_965229675.1 of Alphaproteobacteria bacterium. Lineage (GTDB taxonomy): Bacteria > Pseudomonadota > Alphaproteobacteria > CBDDJK01 > CBDDJK01 > CBDDJK01. The sequence goes on along the minus strand of OZ245897.1, from coordinate 2,356,154 downwards.
AGCGTGCAAGCACCTCGGCGATTGCCGCATCAAAATGCTTACGAATAGATTCAAGGGAGTCATTAACATCGCTATTGCTAACCGCAATATGGCGCATCTGCGCAGAGGTTAAGGCTTCAAGCTCAGCCCGTGCAACAATCCGCCCTGTTTGAAACCCTTTAGGCCCTGAGGTAACCGTTTCCCCATCCACAAGGCTTAAAAATTGTGTGCGATAGGAGCGTTCCAAAATACGCCGTTCATCATCGCGGTCTTTCGCAAGAATTTCAATTTCTGAACGCTCAATCGCAACTGCGCGTTCATCCTTATCAATCCCACGCCTTGATAACACGCGAACATCAACAACAATTCCTTTGCTTCCAGGCGGCATTCTTAAGGACGTATCCCGAACATCGGCCGCTTTTTCACCAAAGATGGCGCGCAATAACCGCTCTTCTGGTGTCATTGGGGCTTCACCTTTTGGCGTTACTTTACCAACCAGAATATCACCAGCTTCAACTTCCGCACCGATATAAACAATCCCCGCTTCATCAAGATTTTTAAGCGACTCTTCACCGACATTTGGAATATCGCGGGTAATCTCTTCTTGACCTAATTTTGAATCCCTTGCCGCGACTTCATATTCTTCAATATGGATCGAGGTAAAGACATCATCGCGCACAATACGCTCAGAAATCAAGATCGAATCTTCAAAATTATAGCCCTGCCATGGCATGAAGGCGACAAGAACATTGCGCCCCAATGCAAGTTCACCAAGATCGGTTGCTGGTCCATCGGCAATAATATCACCTGCTTGGACGACATCACCCACCCGCACTAAGGGGCGTTGGTTAATACAAGTCGATTGGTTAGAGCGTTGGAATTTTTGTAAACTATAAATATCAACGCCCGTTCCTTTTAAGGCGGCTTCACCTGTGCGGCGTACCACAATTCTGGTTGCATCAACCTGATCAATCACCCCGCTATAGCGGGCAACGGTCGATACTCCTGAATCTTGTGCAACCTGACTTTCCATGCCTGTTCCAACCAATGGCGCATCTGCATTCATCAATGGCACGGCTTGGCGTTGCATGTTTGATCCCATTAAGGCACGGTTAGCATCATCATTCTCAAGGAAAGGAATCAATGCTGCTGCCACGGATACAAGCTGACGTGGTGACACATCCATTAGCTCAATATCTGCTGGGGCAGCCATACTATAATCCCCAGCACGGCGGCATTGCACCAAAATTTCAGTAAAACGATTTTCAGCATCCACGGGCGCATTGGCCTGCGCAATCGTGTAACGCCCTTCTTCCATTGCTGAGAGATAAATTACCTCTTCACTTACTTTACCATCTTCCACTTTACGATAAGGCGTTTCAATAAAGCCATAAGGATTTACCCGCGCATAAGTGGCAAGTGAATTGATCAAACCGATATTTGGCCCTTCGGGGGTTTCAATCGGGCAGATACGACCATAATGGGTTGGGTGAACATCCCGCACCTCAAACCCTGCACGCTCGCGGGTTAACCCACCAGGGCCTAATGCCGAAACCCGCCGTTTATGGGTGATTTCTGATAATGGATTGGTTTGATCCATAAATTGTGAGAGTTGGGAGGAGCCAAAAAATTCCTTAATTGATGCAGAAACGGGTTTTGCATTGACAAGATCATGCGGCATAACGGTGGTAACATCGACTGATCCCATCCGTTCTTTCGTTGCACGCTCCATGCGCACAAGCCCAAGCCTAAATTGATTTTCCAACAATTCACCAACCGAACGCACACGGCGATTACCAAGATGATCAATATCATCCACTTCACCGCGCCCATCCTTAAGATCACATAGAATCTTTAAAATGGAGAACACATCTTCACGCCTTAAAATACGGGCATCTTCGGGGGCTTCATCCATTGTAACCCCAAGCCGTGCATTCATTTTGACGCGCCCAACGGCGGATAAATCATAGCGTTCAGGGTCAAAAAACATGCCTTGGATTAAGGCTTCTGCGGATTCAAGGGTTGGTGGCTCACCAGGGCGCATTACCCGATAAATATCAATCAGCGCATCATCGCGATTCTGGCATTTATCGACTGCAAGCGTATCACGAATATACCCACCAACAGAAATATGATCAATATCCAAACAATGAAGCTGCTTAAGCCCAATACCAGCAAGTTTTTCAAGTAAATCTGCGGTGATTTCATCACCTGCTTCGGCTAAGACAAGCCCTGTTTTTTCATTGATAATATCTTCGGCAATATAGCGTCCATGCAATTGCTCGTTCGTCAATAAATAGCTATCCAGCCCATCTGCATCTAATTTTTTGAATACCCGTGGATTTAATTTTGACCCTGCGGCAAGAACAACTGCGCCTGTTTTTGGATCAACCAAATCAAAATCAACACGATTATTACGGAATTGCGCAGGATTAAACGCACATACCCAGCCATGATCATGGCGGGTTAGAGAAATTTTATCATAGAACTTATCCAAAATCGCTTCGCGTGAAAAACCACGCACAGACTCAAGGTCAAAGACCTCACCTGTCTGCTTAGCATTCATGCGCCGTTCATAACTATCCTCATCATCCAATGCCATCAGCAAGGTTGTAACGGGCAATTTACGGCGGCGGTCAATGCGAACATTAACAATATCTTTGGGATCAAAGTCAAAATCAAGCCATGACCCACGATAAGGAATAATCCGCGATGAATATAAAAATTTACCTGAGGAATGCGTCCGCCCGCGATCATGGTCAAAAAACACACCAGGGGAGCGGTGCATTTGCGATACAATCACCCGTTCGGTTCCATTGACAACAAAGGTGCCATGATGCGTCATCAATGGAATATCACCAATATAAACATCCTGTTCTTTAATATCATGGACGGAGCGAGTTTCAGTATCTTCATCAATATCCCAAACAACCAGCCGTAAGGTAACACGCAAAGGTGCGGCAAAGGTCAAGCCACGTTGGCGACATTCTTCAACATCATATTTTGGCGCTTCCAAATCATAACGGACAAATTCCAAATGGGCATTGCCGTTAAAATCTTCGATGGGAAAAGAGTTACGAAAAACTTCTTCAAGCCCCGCTAATTTTCGTTGATGGGAAGGCACATCAATCTGTAAAAAAGTATCATAGGAATTTTTTTGTACCTCAATAAGGTTTGGCATATCCGCAACATCTTTTAACCGACCAAAACTGCGGCGAATACGTTTACGACTTGTGAAAGAGTGTGCCAGCTTATTTCCCATAATATCATCCCATTTTATAAATTTTTACTTTAGCTAAAATAAGGGCAGGCGTTGAACGCATTACCCTTATCTTAACCATTTATAACTTAAGCCAAATTTAAGGCTTTACTTAAGTTCAATCTTGGCGCCAGCTTCTTCAAACTTAGCTTTAAGTTCTTCTGCTTCAGCTTTTGCGACCCCTTCCTTAATGGGTTTGGGGGCACTTTCAACCAAGTCTTTGGCTTCTTTAAGCCCAAGACCCGTTGCGCCGCGTACTTCCTTAATAACTGCAATTTTATTGCTACCAACATCAGCAAGAACGACATCAAATTCATCCTTTTCTTCTGCCGCAGGCGCACCGCCAGCAGCAGGAGCTGCCGCAACCGCAACCGCAGCAGGGGCTGCCGCTGAAACGCCCCATTTTTCTTCTAACAGTTTAGATAGCTCAGCCGCTTCCAAAACCGTTAATGCAGATAAATCATCCACAAGTTTATTTAAATCAGCCATTTTATTTTACTCCATTTAATTTGTTATAAGGTTCAATTAATTAATAGGTCTAAACTTCATATTTTCCTGTTCAAAGATTACGCCGCATTATTGGCTTGTGCCGAAATAACACGCGCAACTTGACCAGCTGGGGCTTGCAAGACGGCAGCAATTTGACCAGCAGGTGCCTGCAATAGTCCAATTAGCTTACCTCTCAACTCATCAAGGCTTGGCAATTCAGCTAGCGACTCAACATCACTTAACTCGAACACACGCCCATCCGATGCACCACATAAAACGCTTAGCTTTTTATTTTCTTTAGAATAATCAATAGCAATCTTGGCAGCTGCCACTGGGTCTTCAGAAAAGAAAATGGCGGTAGGACCTTGAAAGCGATCCACCAACCCTTCAAAAGCAGTTCCCTTAGCAGCCAGCTTTGCCAAGCGGTTTTTGGTGACCATATAGCCCCCTCCCGCTTCACGCACCCGAATGCGAAGGTCAGAGACTTCTGCCACATCCATACCTTGCTGTGTCGTCATGACCACCAGCTTGGCTTCAGCAAAAATCCCTTGAAGTTTAGCGACCAGAGCTTGTTTTTTTGATCTTTCCACTGATCGTCTCCATAAAAAATATGGGAATATAGGACTTTATTGCCCGCAACTCCCAAAGGTTTAACAACAATGCCACAGTTCAAGATGTAGTCTTTAACGTAACACTGCCTTTACAGACCCGTCCTTGAGAAGACCAGCTCCAATTTGAACCTTTAACAAACCAAATCAATGATGGTTTCTAAACGCCCATTTTTCATCTGATCTTAACCTATCTCATGAAGGCTTCACTTGGTTTAAGGTTTTTTAGCCTTAGAGGATAAAAAACCGCCCTCAATCTTGGACAGGGGTGGTTAAATCAAGATTTTTTGATCTTTTTCTAACCGATGCTGTTTTATTCAATTTTAAAGAAAAAACAGCAAAAAACACGAATACCAATTAACGTAAATTCAAACTAGCCAAGGCTTGCAATATCAAGCTTAACACCAGGCCCCATCGTGGAAGACAAAGCTGCCTTCTTCAAATAAGTCCCTTTTGCGCCAGATGGCTTGGCGGTTTGTACCGCTTGCACAGCCGCTTTAACATTTTCAACCAGTTGATCTGCAGAAAAACTTGCTTTGCCAACGCCTGCATGAATAATCCCGCTTTTTTCAGCACGAAATTGAACGTCCCCCGATTTTGCCGCTTTCACCGCATCCGCAACATTAGGCGTTACCGTGCCAAGTTTAGGATTAGGCATCAACCCACGAGGGCCAAGCACCTTCCCAAGTCGTCCAACAATCGCCATCATGTCAGGGGTTGCGATGCACCGATCAAAGTCCATCCAGCCGCCTTGAATACGCTCCATCAAATCTTCTGCGCCCACAGCATCAGCCCCCGCTTGTTCAGCAGCTTCGGCCTTTTCCCCGCGTGCGAAAACGGCAACGCGTACCGTTTTTCCCGTTCCATGAGGCAGTTGCACAACCCCGCGCACTTGTTGATCAGCATGGCGCGTGTCAACGCCTAAATTAAGTGCAAGTTCAACTGTCTCATCAAATTTGGAAGACGCATATTTTTTTACTAAACCCACCGCTGATTCCAAATCGATCAATTTTTGACGATCAATTTCTTGATAAGCGGCTTTTAATTTTTTTCCTGTTTTTGCCATAATCTATTACTCCACCACTTCAATGCCCATGGTTTTTGCTGTGCCTGCAATGGTATTCATCGCTGCTTCAACGCTAACTGCATTCATATCTTGCAACTTGATTGTTGCAATTTCACGCAACTGATCAGCAGTCACCTTGCCAATTTTATCCTTATTGGGAACGGATGATCCTTTATTCACATTCACCGCCTTTTTAAGGAAAAAACTTGCAGGAGGTGTTTTTGCAACATAGGTAAAAGTGCGATCTTCAAACGCAGTAATCACCACTGGGATTGGGGTACCAGCTTCATGGTTTTGTGTATCGGCATTAAATGCCTTACAAAATTCCATAATATTCAGCCCACGCGCACCAAGCGCAGGGCCAACTGGCGGTGACGGTGCAGCCTTTCCAGCTGGAATCGTCAATTTAATATAGCCTGCTATCTTCTTTTTTGCCATTTATCTGTTCTCTTTCATTCCTTTAATAGTTAAGGTTGAGTTCATGTGGTACGAAATTTAAGCTTTCTTAAATAGCGGATGCGACAAAGAGAACACCGTCACAATCCCTTGAAAAATCTCAACTTTCTCCCACAAAAATTCTTATTATAATTTTTCGACTTGCCCGTAATCAAGGTCAACCCGTGTTGCGCGGCTGAAAATAGATACAACCACTTTTAAGCGGCTTTTATCTGTGTCAACTTCTTCAACTGTGCCATTAAATGAAGCAAACGGCCCATCAGAAACCCTAATCTGCTCCCCAACCTCAAAGGTTACGGATTGACGTGGGTTTTCAACCCCTTCTTTAATCAGATGTAAAATGCGCTGTGCTTCATGTTCTTTAATTGGTGTTGGTGTTTTATCCTTATTCCCAGGAAAGCCAGAAACCTTGGGATGATCGTTGACCAGATGCCAGCCTGCATTTGTCATTTCCATATTGATCATTACATAGCCAGGGAATAATTTACGTTCGGTTGTAACGCGCTTACCACGGCGCACGCTAACCACCTCTTCACTTGGTACTAATGCTTCCGAGATTAGATGCCGCATGCCCTTTGATTCCGCCTGTTCTATTAACTGATCAGCGACTTTATTTTCAAACCCTGAATGTACCTGAATGAAATACCAGTTTTTGCTCACGAACTTTTTCCTAATCCTTTATGATGATGTATGATCAACCAACTAGCAACTGAACTAACCAAGCGATAATTTGATCTACGCCAAGAAAAAACAAACCCATAATGCTAACCATGATTAACACCATTAGGGTTCCGATCATTGTCTCCCGCCTTGATGGCCACACAACTTTTTTGGCTTCCGAGCGTACTTCACGAACAAATTGGGCTGGAGATTGTCCAGATTTCGTCACGCTAGATTTAGCCATAATTGCCCTTTTATTAATATAATCAACTTCACAAAAAAAGGAACATCCGCCCTAACTTTCAGCTTTGTTTGGGCGTTTATGCTCCTAAAAATATTTGTATTTAATGAATATTCTTCAATGATGCTGTCTTTTACACATATCAAACAGATCAGGCAATAACTATTTTTAATTTTTTTAATTCAGATAATTTTAATTGGCTAGCTGCCATTCAATTGCCTGCCCAGCCAAGAATGGTTTGATCTCAAAGGGTTCTCCGCCTGCTTTTTCATCAATTATAATATTTTCAGGCACAGATAGCGGCTTGCGAACTACGGTAATGGTTTCTTCATTAACAGAAATTCCATAAAATCTAGCCCCATTGAAGCTTAAAAATCCTTCTAAATGCGTTAAAGCTTCTGCTTGTTCAAATAGCGTTGTATAAAGTCCAACAGCATTGAACCCATTATAAATCCCAGCGCATCCGCAATCTTGTTCCTTTAAATGCACGGGGTGAGGGGCGGAGTCGGTGCCTGCAAACAAGCGTGGATGCCCGCTTGTTGCCGCTTCAAGAATGGCAATACGATGTTGCTCATGTTTAAGAATTGGCAAGCAATAATGATGCGGACGCAACCCGCCTTGAAATAAAGCATTACGATTAAGCATCATATGATGCGGTGTAATTGTTGCCGCCAACAGATCATCACCATCCATAATAAATTGCGCCGCTTGTGCCGTTGTAATATGTTCAAGCACAACTTTTAAATCGGGAAAGCGAACGCGCAATGGTTTTAATATTTGTTCGATGAATTGTTCCTCACGGTCAAAGATGTCAATGGCTGGGTCAGTGACCTCACCATGGATCAGAAGGGGCATTCCAATCTCGCTCATTACCGATAATAATGGATAGAGCGCAGAAACATCCTTAACCCCATGCGCTGAATTGGTGGTTGCATGCGCTGGATAAAGTTTTGCCGCGCTAATATCCCCGTTCAAATAGCCTGTTTTATAATCTTGTGGGTCAGCCCCTTCAGTTACATATAACGTCATTAGCGGCGTAAATTTTGGTGAGTTCTTTGAGCTCTGTTTAGCTAAAGCCTTTAAAATTTTATCGCGATAATCACACGCTTGATGAACCGTACGAATGGGGTCAGCAAGATTAGGCATGATAATTGCTCGCCTAAACTGATTGGCGGTTTCTGCAATCACAGCCTCAAGCAATGCACCTTCACGCACATGGCAATGCATATCATCGGCGGCAGTCAAGGTGAGTTGATCCAATGTAAAAAACCTGCAACAGATTAAGATGATTTGAATATATAACGCCGATCACAATAGGGACATTCAACAAACCCCTGATCGTTAATTTTTAAAAACACGCGTGGATGACCCAAAGCAGCATTGCCCTGAACCGCACCATCACAGGCGATGGAGCGTTCCTCAACTTCAATTTGCTCTGGTGGTTCTGGTACTTGATTGATCTGCATTTTATTCTTCATTCATATTAAATTTTAATAAATTGGATTATAATGATATTCTTAATTACCGTCAAGGTCAGTGGCTTTATTGAAATCCATCCGCCAAAAATCAAGTGCGCCTTGTAGGATGTAAGCAGCTGCCGCACAGTCAATTTTTTTTGCGCGTGTGGTGCGTGATAGGTCAAGCTTATCAATCATTTCGCGTTCCATAACACGAGTTGAAAACCGTTCGTCCCAATAACAGATTGGAAGTTCCCAGCCTGTTCTTCTGCTAAGATTAACACCAAAACTTTTAGCAGCCTGTCCAGCTTTACCAAGCTTGCCATCAAGCTGAAGCGGTAGGCCGATGACAATCCCGCCTATCTCTCGTTCCATAATCAATGCTTCAAGTGCGATTACTGTTTGTGTAAATTTTTGACGGTGAATTGCTTGAAATGGGGAAGCCACCCGCCATTCAGGGTCACAAATTGCCGTGCCTATGGTGCGGCTACCAATATCCAACCCAAGCAGCGCATGCCCTTGTGCAACTGTTTTAAAGATTTCAATTGGTTGAATGAAAGACACGCGCAAATAGGGTTTCAACCGCCTTAAAATGATATTCTAAATCGGTTAGCTGTATAATTTCTTCAGGGGTTAGCCATTCTAAAATGCGTTGATCTTTGTTTAATAAAGCGTCAAAGGGCAATTGGTCATGCCAGCTTTTCATCGCATTTTCTTGGACAAGGCGATAAGCATCCTCACGCGATACGCCTTTTTGCGTGAGTGCCAGTAAAACCCGTTGTGAATTAAATAGCCCATTGGTTTTTTCAAGATTAGCCATCATTTTTTCTGGATAGACAACCAGCTGATCAATAACCTTTGTCAAACGTGCTAGGGCAAAATCAAGATGAATGGTTGCATCTGGTGCAATCGCACGCTCAACCGAAGAATGGGAAATATCGCGTTCATGCCATAATGCAATATTTTCCAAGGCAGGGGTTACATGCGAACGGATAAGGCGCGCAAGCCCCGTTAAATTCTCACTCAACACAGGGTTGCGCTTATGCGGCATGGCAGAAGAGCCTTTTTGCCCCTTGCTAAAAAATTCTTCAGCTTCCCCAACTTCACTGCGCTGGAGGTGACGGACTTCCGTTGCCAATGCCTCCATCTGGCTAGCGATTACCCCAAGCACTGCAAAGAAAAACCCATGCCGGTCACGTGGGATAATTTGCGTGGAGATAGGTTCAGTTTTAAGCCCTAATTGTTCTGCGACATGCGCCTCAACCTCTGGCGGGATATTTGCAAAAGTCCCAACCGCACCTGAAATGGCACAAGTCGCAATTTCATCCCTTGCAAAGATAAGCCGCTGTTTGCAGCGTTCAAACGCCGCATAATGACTGGCAAGCTTCATCCCAAAGGTGATTGGTTCCGCAAAAATACCATGAGACCGCCCAATCATCGGCGTCATTTTATGGGCATAAGCTTGTTTCTTGAGGGCATTGAGTAAAGCTTCCATCCCGTCAAGCAACAGATCACTTGCACGGGTTAGCTGAATGGCAAGGGTGGTATCCAATACATCGGAAGAGGTCATGCCTTGATGCAGGAATCGTGCTTCTTCGCCAACCTGTTCAGCAAGTTCCGTTAAAAATGCAATCACATCATGGCGGGTTTCCGCTTCAATTTCATCAATACGGGCAATGCGTGCAGCCGTATAGGGTTGATCGCCACGCTGCCAAATTGCCTTAGCCGCTTCATGTGGAATAATCCCAAGCTCGGCCATTTTATCACCAGCATGGGCTTCAATCAGGAACCATAACCTAAATTTTTCAGCAGGTTCAAAAATAGCCTGCATTTGCGGCCGTGCATAACGTGGGATCATGGGTTATCTAACCTAATCGCTGTCTTTGAACCGAAGGCTAGTGTCATCACCAGCCTTATAATGATATTGCATGGCAATCAGTAAGGATTTTGTTTTGGGCAACAGATAAAATGTAACCGCAATCGCGAATAAAGAGGCAATTATAATCACCCATAGCATAGGCATTCCAAGCACAAACATCCCAAACCAACCTACAAGCGCACCCAAAGCCCCTGTTATCAAGGTAACAAAAGGAACCGCACCATCACCAGCATCGGCTCTTGAATAATCAAGAAGGCAAACGGGGCAATGCGCCATCGGTTTCAAATAGGAACCATATAAAGGTGCCATACCACAACGCGGACATAATTCACGCCAACCCGCATGAATCGGATTGGGTGGGGTGTGGGGTGTCAATTAATTCCCTCCCCACCAATAAACGCAAACAAAAAGGAATAGCCATACAACATCGACAAAATGCCAATACCATGCGGCGGCCTCAAAGCCAAAATGATGCGTAGGCGTAAAATGACCTTTGTAGGAGCGGATCAAGCATACCGCAAGAAACAAAGTGCCAACAATCACATGAAACCCGTGAAAGCCTGTTGCCATGTAAAAGGTTGATGAATAGACACCATCCGAAAAGCCAAATGATGCATGCCCATATTCATAAGCTTGCAATCCTGAAAATAAAACACCCAACAGCACTGTAACCCATAAGCCTTGAATAAGGGCTTTACGGTTATTGACGAGCAACGCATGATGCGCCCAAGTTACCGAAACACCAGAGGTTAACAGGATGATTGTGTTTAATAACGGCAGGTCAAAGGCGTCAAACGGCTCTACGCCCGCGGGGGGCCATTGCCCACCAATTGCTTCCGTCCTTGCAAATTCTTTTGGGTCATTAACAAACAGGCTTGCATCAAAAAATGCCCAGAAAAATGCCGCAAAAAACATAATTTCCGACATAATGAATAAGGTCATGCCATAACGCAGTCCAAGCTGAACCACAGGCTTATGGTCGCCTTGCATGGCTTCACGCACAACATCACGCCACCAATAATAAAAAGTACATAATAAAAGAATAACCCCTGGGACTAAATTAAACAGCCCTATATCCAAATTAAACAAATCTGGGTGCATATAGCTTACTAATCCAAATGCAAGCACAAAGGCAGCAATCGACCCCAAAGCAGGCCATGGACTTGGATCAAGCAGATGATAATCATGTTGGGGTTTGTGTGCATCAGACATAATCAGAGTTTCCTTTTTTATTCATTAACAAAAAAACTATAAGATAGAGTGATTGTATCAACATTATCCATTTCTTGATCAACCACAATTTCAGGATCAACATAGAACAGAACGGGCATATTTACTTTCTGACCCGGTTCAAGATGCTGTTCCTCAAAACAAAAACATTGGGTTTTAACAAAATACACCCCTGCTTTAAGTGGGGTAACATTAAAAGTTGCAACGCCTGTACTTCCTTCATTAGAAATATTTTCCGCCGTATATGAAATCTGGTGAATTTCACCAGGCTTAAGCGTTACTGTTTCATTGGGGGCATTAAACCGCCATCCTAAGGCATTGGTACTATTCGCATCAAAACGCACTGTTACAGGGCGGTCAGCAGCCATAGCAAGCAAATTTTCATCAACTGCTTGCGTAGCTTCAACCCGTTGGGTTGTGCCGCCAAACCCCGTTACCCGACAAAATAAATCATAAAGCGGTACCGAGGCATAAGCAAGCCCAACCATTGCAAACACGCCCGCAAAGGCCATAATCATCACCCGATTATTGCGTTTTGTTTGCTGTTTTATTGAACTTGCAGTCATTTTTAAAACTTCTTATGATTTTTTTAAGAACCCATATCGCCCACACGCACTAAGGTGATAAAATAAACCAGTATCACAAAGCATGCAATTAGACCTGCAATAATAAGATTATTACGTTTACGTTGTAGTTTTATTTTACGCGATTCAGCACGATTAAAATAATCCATTTTCTACCCCTCTATATAGATAATCGACCAATAATAATGTAAATAACCCAAATAAATAAATAATCGAAAAGCCAAACATTGATTTGGCGGCACGGTCATTTTTGTGATCCGATTCGCGTAATACCGCTACTGCCGATAAAATAAAAAGACAAGATAATCCAGCAGCACCTGCCCCATATAGCCATCCAGCCAAACCAGTTGCAACAGGGGCAAGGCTAAGCGGCAATAGTAACAGGCAATAGCCTAGCATTTGCCATTTTGTATGTTTCCTTCCATGCGTTACAGGAAGCATGGGGATATTTGCCTCGCGATAATCATCCGCACGAAATAAGGATAATGCCCAAAAATGTGGTGGTGTCCAAAAGAAAATCAATAAGAATAATAAAAACGCATCCAATGAAAAACTTCCTGTTACCGCTAGCCACCCAATCATGGGCGGGAAAGCCCCAGCCGCACCGCCAATCACAATATTTTGCGGCGTAGTGCGTTTTAACCAAAGCGTATAAATTACAATATAGAAAAAGGCGGCAAACGCCAACATAAAGGCGGCTAACCAATTTAATGCCAACCCCATTAAAACCACGGCACCAAAGATAATTGCCAAACCAAAGACCAGCGCAGATTCAGGTTCAATCTTGCCAGCAGGAATGGGGCGGGCTTGCGTACGCTTCATAATCGCATCAATATCACGATCATACCACATATTAACCGCACCTGCACCGCCAGAAGCCAGTGCAATCGCCAAAACCGCCGTTAAGCCAAGAATGGGGTGAAGCGAATCTGGTGTGATCATCATGCCAACAAAGCCTGTAAATACAACCAGTGACATCACCCGTGGCTTTAAAAGTTGCCAATAATCATAAAGATCAATGACGGGTAAAGTTTGATGTGCTTTCGCTTGATCCATCACAGCGGTTTGGCTATCTGCTTGCATGTTTCTTAAGCTTTCTAGGCTTTATTAATGCTGCTCAACCCGATCATAGCGTGGCAATTCATTGAAAGTATGGAAAGGAGGAGGTGAGGATACCGTCCATTCAAGCGTGGTTGCACCTGCGCCCCAATAATTCGCCTCAACGCGTTTGCCAGCACGCAAAGTGTAAACCAGCATCACGGCAAAAAATACAGAGGAGCCAAAGGAAATATAAGACCCAATGGAAGAGACATAATTCCACATATGAAATCCATCCGCATAATCAATATAACGGCGCGGCATCCCTGCTAATCCTAGGAAATGTTGTGGGAAGAAGGTAAGGTTTACGCCGATAAAAGTTGTCCAAAAATGTAGCTTACCGGCCCATTCAGGAATCTCACGCCCCGACATTTTACCAATCCAATAATACATCCCCATGAATAGGGCAAAAACTGCGCCCAAGGATAGGACATAATGAAAATGCGCAACCACATAATAAGTATCATGGAGCTGCAAATCCATCCCGCCATTGGCAAGCACAACGCCTGTTACCCCGCCAACAGTGAACAAGAAGATAATCCCAAGCCCCCACAGCATCGGAACGGTAAAACGGATGGAACCGCCCCACATGGTTGCAATCCAGCTAAAAATTTTAATGCCCGTTGGCACAGCAATGACCATGGTTGCCGCCGTAAAATAAGCACGAACATCAACATCCATTCCAACGGTGTACATATGGTGCGCCCACACAATAAAGCCAATGAAGCCAATGGCAACCATCGCATAGGCCATGCCCGTATAACCAAAAATTGGCTTATTGGAAAAGGTCGAGACCACATGGCTTAAAATCCCGAAAGCAGGTAAAATCATGATATAAACTTCAGGATGACCAAAGAACCAAAATAAATGTTGGAATAAGATGGGATCACCGCCACCTGCGGGATTGAAGAAATCTGTGCCAAAATTACGATCTGTGAGTAACATGGTAATTGCGCCGCCCAACACAGGCACAGCCAATAATAGTAAAAAGGCAGTTACCAGCATCGACCAAGCAAATAAGGGCATTTTATGCAATGTCATACCAGGTGCGCGCATATTGAAAATCGTTGTAATAAAATTGACTGCCCCCAGAATAGAACTTGCCCCTGCAAGATGGAGGGCAAAAATCGCCATATCTACCGCCGCACCCGGGTGCGATAATATGCCTGATAAAGGCGGATATACTGTCCAGCCTGTACCAGCACCACCGCCAATCAATGCGGACAAGACCAATAAAAGCAAGGCAGGAACCAATAACCAAAAGCTGATATTATTCATTCTTGGAAAGGCCATATCGGGCGCACCGATCATTAAAGGCACAAACCAATTGCCAAACCCACCAATCAATCCAGGCATAACAACAAAGAACACCATAATAAAGCCATGCGCAGTAATCATCACATTCCATTCATGGCCATCTTCCATGATCTGAACGCCTGGATTTTGTAACTCCATCCGCATATAGACCGAAATTGCGCCGCCAATCAGCCCCGCAATGACCGAGAATACCAGATACATCGTTCCGATATCCTTGTGATTCGTGGAATATAACCAGCGGGCTATACCTGTTGGTGCGTGGTCATGATGATCATCATGGTGTAAGCTATCTGCTGTTGTTGTCGCCATAATCCTGATCTCCTTCAAACAAACGATAAATTAATTTTTTGTTGCAATCGCGGTTGGTTGCACATCGCCGCGCACAGCAAATTCTTCCTGCGCTTCAGCAACCCATGCTTCAAATTCTTCTGGCGTTACCGCATCAATCATAATCGGCATATAGGCATGATCAACCCCACATAATTCAGAACAAAATCCGTAATAACGCCCGACTTTGTCAATCTCAACGGGGGCTTCATTTAATCTGCCTGGTACCGTATCAACACGAACGCCAAGCCTACTTACTGCCCAATTATGCAGAACATCGGCGGACGTAAATTGCAATCTGATCTTGGTGTTAATTGGTAAGACAACAGCGTTATCAGTATCCAGCAAGCGTTTAACGCCATATTCTTCGGCTTCTTCGGCAGTTCGTGCTTCAAGATACGCATCAAAATAAAACCCACCATGATCGGGATATTCATATTCCCAATACCATTGATGTCCCGTAATTTTAACCGTCATTTCCGCACCAGAAAGATCATCACTGGCATATAATAATTTAAGGGATGGGAATAAAAGCACCAAAAGGATAATGACAGGAATCCCCGTCCATACCACTTCCAGCATTGCATTATGGGTTGTTTTGGAAGGGACGGGATTGCGCTTTTCAGAAAACCGCCAACAGGTGTAAATCATCAAAAGCAAAACAAAAACGGCAATGAAAATAATGACGGGAGTTAGCCATAAATTATGAAAATCAGCCATCATTTTCGCAACGGGCGAAGCGGGTTCAGGAAACCCAATTTGCCATGGTTGCGGATCAGTCGCCGATGCCGAAGAAATTAGGGCTAAAGACATTGGCGCAACGACAGCCAACGCCAACATAGCTAATTTTGAAATAACCCGCTTAACAATTTTATCGAGATGATTAACCTGAATCATTACCTATTCCTTTGTTTCGAAAATATCCAGTCAATTTTATCTTACTATATAAATTGATATATAGATAGCTTATCACATCCTTACAAGCAAGATCATTTCAGCCTATTTTGATTAAAAACACAATTTATGTGTAAAAACAAAATTGTTGGTAATTCAACCTATTCTAATCGCGATAATGCGCCATCAACCGAGGTAACAATCGCGTCAATATCATCCTTTGTTGCGATTAAAGACGGTGAAAAACACAGCGTATTATTTAAATTATGGAGAGAGCGATTTGTCGCACCAATAATCACCGCATCCTTTTTTATACAATCTGCGATGATGGCTTGTACTTTTTTCTCCTCCAACGGTGCCTTAGTTTCACGGTCTTTAACCAATTCTGCGCCTAAGAACAGCCCTTTACCGCGCACTTGCCCGATGATATGGGGATGGCGTTCTTGAAGTGCGAATAATTGATCAAGAAAATAATCGCCCATTTTAATGGTATTATCCAATAACTCTTCATCTTCGATAATCCGCATATTTTCAAGGGCGGCCGCAGGCCCTGCGGTGCATCCGCCAAAGGTTGAAATATCCCTTAAATAGCCAAGCGGATCATCAACATCTTTAAACTTATCATAAACCGCTTCTGTGGTGACGGTGCAGGATATAGCCGCATAGCCAGACGCAACCCCTTTTGCCATGGTCACAATATCAGGACGAATGCCATAATGTTGGTAACCAAACCATGTGCCAGTACGCCCAAGTCCGCACACCACCTCGTCAAGATGAAGCAGAATGTTGTATTTTTCACAAAGTTCTTGCACCTTTTCCCAATAGCCATCAGGCGGTACAATAACCCCGCCACCTGCGGTAATTGGCTCCAAACAAATTGCGCCAATGGTATCAGGCCCTTCACGCAAGATTACTTCTTCAATCGCCTCAGCCGCGCGTTCGCCATAATTGGCGGCCTTACCATAATCCCCATCATATTGATCACGATATTCAAGACAATGTGGAACTTCGATAAAATCAGGCACATAAGGGCCATAATGGGCTTTGCGTTCATATTGACCGCCCGCCGAAAGACAGCCGATGGTTGTTCCATGATAATCGCGTTCCCGATATAATATTTTTGATTTTTTGCCGCCATGATATTTATGGGCAATTTGTCGCACCATCTTAAAGCCCTTTTCATTGGCCTCAGACCCTGAATTAGAGAAAAACACCCGCTTCATTCCTGGCATTTTTTCAATCAAGCGTTCGGAAAATTGTGCGGCAGGTACTGACCCCGCAGAACCAGCAAAGAAATTCATTTTAACAAGCTGATCGCGCACAACATCTGCCATGGATTCACGACCATAGCCAATATTAACAGTCCAAACCCCGCCTGAAACGCCATCAATATGCTCCCTGCCATGCTGATCCCAAACGCGAAGCCCTTTGCCTTCAACGATAATTCGCGGGTCAACGCCATGTTCGAATGCGTGATGTTGGGTTAAATGATGCCATACATGCGCACGGTCTTGTTCGACCACTTTTTGCATGTCGTTAATGTTCATATGATTCATGATTCCTCCAAGAAATAGTTATAAATCCCCAAAACTTTAAACAAACTTAATTTTCTATTAGCAGATTATGGTTGCCATGGCAATTTTTTCAACATAATATAGATTGAGGCCGAGGGGTAAAAGCAATTCTTTATTTTTAAAGTTTATCTTTTATTTTTAAAGTTTGTTCCTTGGGGGTTATTCAAATATCTATATCTATTGGAGGATGGATTCTATGTCATTTAAATTTAAAACTGCCGCTGCCGCAATTGCCCTTGCAGGGGCATTGGGCTTTAATCAGGCTAAAGCAATGGACGAATTAACCGTTGCCTATTTCTTGGAATGGCCGATGCCTTTCCAATATGCCAAAGAAACAGGCATGTATGATGATGCGTTGGGCATGAAAATTAATTGGGTTGCCTTTGATACGGGAACGGCTATGTCAGCCGCTATGGCTTCTGGTGATGTGCATGTTTCAGTTTCACAAGGGGTGCCACCTTTTGTGGTTGCAACCTCCGCAGGGCAGGATTTACAAATCGTGGATGTTGCCGTTAGCTATTCTGACAATGATAATTGTGTCGTGGCTTCCAGCCTTGAAATTGACAAAAATTCAGCCAAAGAACTTAATGGAAAAAAAGTTGGCGTTCCAATTGGAACCGCCGCCCATTATGGATTTTTAGCACAGATGAACCATTTCGGGGTTGATGTTTCCAGTATGGAGATTGTGGATATGGCACCTGCTGAAGGTGCGGCCGCCTTTGAACAAGGCAATTTGGATATGGTCTGCGGCTGGGGTGGTGCGTTACGGCGCATGGTTCAGCATGGTAATGTGTTATTGACAGGCGCAGAAAAAGAAGAACTTGGCATTCTTGTTTTTGATGTGACCTCAGTCCCTGCAAGCTTTGCCGCTGAAAATGGTGATGTTTTGGCAAAATTCTTAAAAGTAACCGCCGAAGCAAACGCAATGTGGAATTCTGGCAAGCATGAAGCAAAAATGTTGCCCGTGATTGCAAAAGACGCTGGCATGTCCGAAGATGATACTGCCGCTACCATTGCAACCTTTACCTTCCCATCGGTTGAAGAGCAGTTAAGCGCAAAATGGCTTGATGGTGGTAGTCAAAACTTCATGTTAGGCGTTGCTGAAATCTTTGCCGATGCAGGTTCCATTGATTCAGCGAAAGCTAGCTATGAAGATAATGTGAACACTGCGCCACTTACGGCGGCAGGTAAAATGTACTAAGATACAGCTTGCTTAGCTTCATTTAAATTGGATGGGGAATGGGTTATCTGTTCCTCATCCAAAATTTACCTTTTATAATTTAGGCAATCTTAATGTCACGATTAAAAATTGATAATCTGTCAATGCGCTTTGACCTGCCCGATGGTACGCATGTGCAAGCATTGGAAGACATTAATCTGGATATCAGCGAAGGACAGCTTTTATCGGTGCTTGGGCCATCGGGTTGTGGTAAGACAACCCTTTTAAATATTGTTGCAGGGTTTCTTGCGCCAACTTCAGGTTCCATTACCCTAAAAGATCAGCCCGTTACTGGCCCTGGTGCAGAACGCGGCATGGTTTTTCAAAAAGGCGCGCTCTTTGAATGGATGAATGTCCGTGAAAATGTTGGCTTTGGTCCGCGCATGAAAAAAATGCCGATCCAAGAACGCGATCAGATTGTTGATCATTTATTGGACAGCGTTGGACTTGCAGATTTTAAAGAAAAAGCAGTTTATGAGTTATCGGGGGGGATGCAACAACGGGTTGCTTTAGCGCGTTGTCTTGCCAATGATCCCGATGTGATTTTAATGGACGAACCGCTTGGCGCACTGGATGCGCTAACGCGTGAAAAAATGCAGGGGCTAGTTTTACAGCTATGGAAAGAAACAGGCAAGACGATTATCCTGATCACCCATTCGGTGGAAGAAGCGTTATTGCTAGGCGAACGCCTGCTGGTGATGGCACCAAGACCGGGGCGCATTCATAAAGAATATCAGCTTCCCTTTGCCCATCAGGGGATTGATGAAGATTTAAGAGCCGTTAAGAAAAGTGACGGTTTTGGTGAAACCCGCGATGAAATCCTTGCGATGATTTGGGAAATGGAAGAAGAAATTATGGGCAGGGCGGAGCGCGCAACATGACAGGAATTGCGATTTTAATTGCTTACATTATATTGTTCGCCACCGCATTTTTGTTGGTAAGCCTTTATGAAAGGCGGCGGCAAGTTCAAAATTTCACCTCATTAAAAACCGTTACCTTCGGCGATGAAAGTGCGGTACGCCCGCATCGTGCGGCTTCGGTTATATCAATTGTCGTAGTCTTCCTAATTTGGGGGGCTTTTACGGGTTCTAGCCTATCGCCAATCCATGTGCCAGGGCCTTTTACTGGGGAGGTTAGCTTTAACTATACAGCTAAAAATCCCAACGGCGCAGTTGATAACGCTGATGTGATTGTTCAGGTGCATATGCCTGATCAAAAGCCATCCGTGATTGAGATTGAACAGGGGCAAGGGTTTGCCAAAAATGATAGCGCATTGGCGCAAGTTTGGCGTTCAACCCTGATTAAAGTCAATAATAATGATACAGACGGTAAGGAAGCAGGGTATCAAATTACCCATGTTAATGATACGCCGATCACACCAGGGGGCGCAGTAACTTTGGAAGGCGCACGCTTGGTTATGACGCAAAAAGGCAGTTTGAGTTTTGAACCCAATGCGGGATTACAAATGCAACCGCTTTACTTGCCATCACCCGAAGCCGTTGTTGTGCGTTTGCTAGAGATTGTGGAGGCAGGTTATAAAAACACCCCCCTTTGGGAGCATGTTGGTTTTTCCCTGATGCGTGTGGTGGTGGGCTTTATTTTGGGTGCAATGCTTGGCATTCCCCTTGGCTATGCGATGGGACTATCGGGGTGGTTTCGCGGTTGGTTTGACCCAATCGTGGAATTTATGCGGCCAGTCCCCCCGCTTGCTTTGATCCCATTGGTTATTATTTGGTTCGGGATTTGGGAAACAGGTAAAATTGTCCTGCTATTCTTTGCAACCTTATGGATCATGATCATCGCGGCGCGTTCTGGCGTTTCAGGGGTTAATATTTCCAAGGTGCATGCGGCTTATTCATTGGGGGCTTCTAAGCCACAAATTTTATTTCATGTAATCATTCCAAATTCCTTACAAGAGATTTTTACAGGCGCAAGGGTTGCCATGGGTGTATGCTGGGGAACTGTGGTTGCGGCCGAATTGGTGGCGGCACAAAAAGGGGTTGGGATGATGATTATCAGTGCCTCTAAATTTCAACAAACGGATATTGTATTATTGGGGATTATCGTCATTGGCATTATCGGGTATTCAATCGATGTATTAATGCGCAAAGGTGAGCGCATCTTAATCCCGTGGAAAGGCCAATCATAAAAGGAGAAAAATGCAATGAAAATGACCACTGAAGAATGTTTTATTAAGGTCTTGCAACGCCATTCAATTCGCCATGCGTTTGGGATTATTGGCTCGGCGATGATGCCAATTTCTGATCTGTTTCCAAAAGCAGGCATTACATTTTGGGATTGTGCGCATGAAGGCAGTGCGGGCTTTATGGCCGATGGTTATACAAGGGCAAGCGGTGAAATGGCAATGATGATCGCGCAAAATGGCCCTGGTATTACTAATTTTGTGACGGCGGTTAAAACGGCTTATTGGAATCATACGCCTTTATTATTGGTAACGCCACAAGCGGCCAATAAAACAATAGGGCAAGGCGGCTTCCAAGAAGTGGCACAGATGAAATTATTTGAAGATATGGTGGCTTATCAAGAAGAGGTGCGTGACCCCTCAAGAGTTGCTGAAGTTCTAACCCGTGTGATCAGTAAGGCGCATCAGCTTTCCGCACCAGCGCAGATTAACATTCCACGCGATATGTGGACGCAGGTCATTGACGTTGAAATTCCAAATCCGATTATGTTTGAGCGTAGCCCTGGTGGAGAGCATTCAATCCAACAAGCGGCCGATTTATTATCTGAAGCTAAAAATCCCGTTATTTTAAATGGGGTTGGGGTTATTTTATCAGAAGGGGGGATTGATGCCTCCCGTGAATTGGCAGAACGGCTGGAAGCCCCTGTTTGTGTTGGTTATCAGCATAATGATGCGTTTCCAGGGGCGCATCCGCTTTTCGCTGGGCCTTTGGGCTATAATGGTTCAAAAGCGGCAATGGAATTAATATCCAAGGCTGATGTTGTATTGGCGTTAGGCACAAGGCTTAATCCATTTTCAACGCTACCTGGCTATGGGATTGATTATTGGCCAAAAAATGCAAAAATTATCCAAGTTGATATTAATCCTGATCGGGTTGGGCTGACCAAAAAGATTGATGTGGCGATTCTTGGCGATGCGGCAAAGGTTGCGCGTGGCATTCTGGCAAGCCTATCCGAAGCGGCTGGAACATTTGAGCGCACAGAACGCAGTAACCATATTGCTGAGACAAAATCGCGCTGGGCGCAACAATTATCCTCCCTTGATCATGAGGAGGATGATCCTGGCACAAATTGGAACGAGCGTGCGCGTGCGGCTAAACCTGATTGGCTATCACCAAGGATGGCATGGCGTGCCATTCAAGCGGCATTACCGCGGGAGGCAATTATCTCCTCCGACATCGGTAACAATTGCGCGATTGGCAATGCTTATCCAAGTTTTGATGAAGGACGCAAATATTTGGCTCCAGGTCTATTTGGCCCTTGCGGCTATGGTTTGCCTGCAATTATCGGTGCTAAAATTGCTTGTCCAGATACCCCTGTTGTTGGCTTTGCTGGCGATGGGGCGTTTGGGATTGCGGTCAACGAACTTACCGCAATTGGCCGTTCAGAATGGCCTGCGATTACTCAAATTGTCTTTAGGAATTATCAATGGGGTGCAGAAAAGCGTAATTCAACCTTATGGTTTGATGATAATTTTGTTGGAACGGAGCTGGATGAAAAAGTATCTTATGCAAAAATTGCCGAGGCTTGTGGGCTGAAAGGTGTGGTTGCACGAACGATGCAAGAGCTAACCTCTGCGCTAAATCAAGCAATCAAAGATCAAATGGCTCATAATAAAACAACGTTGATTGAAGCCATGATCAATCAAGAATTGGGTGAGCCGTTCCGCCGTGATGCTATGAAAAAACCTGTCGCCGTATCGGGGATTGATGCGGGTGACATGCATCTGGTGGCTTAACTTATTAACTTCATCAGGCCTTTACTTGTGACGTTAAAGCCCCTTGTTGGCACCGCAAAGCTTAACATGCGGGGCTTACTTATCGCTACGGTATTGGGCGTTGCGGCGCAATTTCTGTCTGATCATTATGGTGCGCCTGCCATGTTGATGGCGTTATTGCTTGGAATGGCCTTTTATTTCTTATCCAGTGATCAAACCATCAAACCTGGGATTGATTTTACAGCCCGCACAGTGTTACGCATTGGCGTTGCCCTACTTGGGCTTAGGATTAGCGCAGACTTACTTCTTGGTCTTGGCGGAGATTTAATCGCCTTGGTATTGATCGGGGTCGTTTTAACCGTTGGTTTTGGTTTGCTTGCCGCACGTGTATTTGGTCTTAGCTGGCGGTTTGGTGTATTGACAGGTGGTTCCGTGGCAATATGCGGGGCTTCCGCCGCTATGGCAATTTCAGCGGTTTTACCCCGTCATTCGCAACATGAACGCAATCTTATTTTTACAGTGCTTGGGGTAACCATTCTATCGACGATTGCGATGATTCTTTATCCAATCCTATCAAATCTGTTGGCTTTTGATCATAAAATTGCGGGAATCTTTTTGGGCGGTACCATCCATGATGTGGCACAAGTAATTGGGGCTGGATTTTCAGTATCGGAGGAAACGGGCGAGGTCGCAACCTTGGTTAAAATGATTCGCGTTGCGATGCTGGCTCCTGTTGTCTTGGTGATCTCCCTTATGGTGCGTCACTTTGTTATTCAGTCTAATACAGAACAAGAAGGACCACCAAAAAAGCCGCCATTATTACCGTTTTTTGTTGTTGCGTTCATCTTTTTTGCCACTTTAAATTCATTTGGAATTGTGCCAGCCATTATTTTGCAATGGATGGCGGAATTATCTGGTTGGGCATTATTGATTGCGATTGCCGCTGTTGGCATGAAAACGTCACTGAAAGATATTATTGAAGTTGGCGGGCAAGCGATTATCATCATCGTTGCTGAAACCGTATTCATTGGATTATTTGTTTTGGGCGGTGTATTTATACTTGGCTATGGTTCATGACTCTTGCTGATTGTTTAATTACGCGCGCGAAACAAAACCCAAAGATAATTGTCCTTAGTGAGGGTGAAGATCCGCGCGTTATTGAAGCTGCGATTGAAGCGGATCGTCAAAAGCTTGCCAATCTTATTTTGATTGGCAAACAAAGCCAAGATTGTCCACCTTCCATAACATGGATTGATCCAGCCCAATCGGAATTAACAAAAGGATTTGCTGATCATTATTATCATTTACGCAGTCATAAAGGCATAACCCACGAAGACGCCAAACTTGCCGTTCAAGATCATTATGTGTTTGCGGCTTTATTGGTGGCATGTGGAATGGCAGATGGCACGGTTGGTGGGGCTGTTGCTTCAACTGCCAAGATTGTTCGCACCGCCTTACAAATCATTAGCACACGGCAAGATGCTAAAATAGTTTCCAGCTTCTTTCTGATGGGGTTAGAACAAGCGCATCACGCCAAGCAAGGGGTATTTGTTTTTGCAGATTGCGGATTGATGATCGAACCATCGGCTGAAGAGCTTGCAATGATTGCTTGTCAATCGGCCGCTTCTTATCGCCAATTAATGGATAGCATCCCTAAGGTTGCCATGTTATCCTTTTCAACCAAGGGAAGTGCGCAGCATCCAGCCGCAACCAAGATGATTGAAGCGACAAATCAAGCACGTAATCTGAACCCTGATTTGATGGTTGATGGTGAGTTGCAGTTTGATGCGGCATTTATTCCACAGATCGCCGCAACAAAGGCAAAAGATTCACCCATTGCTGGCGAGGCAAATATCTTTATTTTTCCTGACTTGAATAGCGGTAATATCGCTTATAAAATCGCAGAACGCATTGGCGGTGTAACCAGCATTGGTCCAATTTTACAGGGACTTTCCAAGCCTGCAAATGATTTATCACGCGGCTGTTCTGTAAGCGATATTATCGCCATGATTGCTGTTACTTCCATACAAGCTCATGATTTGGCAAATGACTTGACAAATAAAGATTAAAGCGTATTTAACGGAGTTATCCAGTCAATCAAAGGGGCCGTAGCTCAGCTGGGAGAGCGCTACAATGGCATTGTAGAGGTCAGGGGTTCGATCCCCCTCGGCTCCACCAAAACTCAATAACAATAATATATTGCTCTCGTTTTCGAATTATGTTTATAATATTTAGTGTTTTTTATAAATTTGAACAAAGTTTTAGATAAAATACTTTTTCTTTAGGAGCTTAACAAAACGGTAAATTAAAGAAGCTGATTATTTGTTCATTTTGAGCTGTAATTTACCGAAAAACCAATTGAATTATGATTTTTTTAAACATGAGTGATAAACTAACTCGGTTTTTAAGTTCATTTTTTCTAAGTTAAAATATTTATCAACTCTTTCTATCCCTATCTTACCAAAATCTTGTCTTAATTTAGGGGTATTAATTATTTGTTCTAAAGCCTTTGCTACGGCTTTAGCATCCTCGGGTGCTACTAATATTCCGGCATTTTTTACTATTTCAGGTATAGCACTCACGCGACTAGCAACAATCGGCAAACCGCTTGCCATTGCTTCAAGCAAAACTAAACCTAAACCTTCATAAATAGAAGTAAGTACAAAACAGTCAAGTGCGCCCATGATTTCTGGAATATTCTCTTGAAATCCAGCCCAGATAATATTTTTTTCTAAATTTAATTGTTTTGCCTGTAATTTTAATTGAGTTTCTAATGGGCCTTGGCCAACGATAACAAGGCGAAGTAACATTTGATCATTTGATTGTGTTTTAGCAACTAGTTCTGCAAAGGCTTGTAATAAAATATGTAATCCTTTTTGTGGTACAAACCGTGCAACGGTACCAATAATAAGACAATTTTCGTTCAGGTTCCAATTCTGGCGCATATCAAAATAATGATTTGTTTTCTTCCCATAAAATAAGCTTTTATTTATACCATAATAAATGCGTTTGACCTTTTTTTTAGGTAAATTAAGAGGTGGACTACAGACATAATTTTTAACAGCGTTTGAAATTGCGATGATGGCTTGACTGCGTTTAGCAACCCAATATCCTAGAAAACCATGACCTAATCCACGATAAAAAGGTTCGTCATTATGTTTTGTGATAATAAATGGAATTTTTTTATTTCTAATTATTAACAAACCAATACGGGCATAAAGCTCTGCGGGTGGCATGTGCGCATGAATGATGTCAATTTTCTCGTATTTTATCCATTGTGCAACTTTCCAAAGAGCAAAAAAACCTCCATATCGTTCGATATCAAGGGTATAGAGTTTTACACCTAAATTTTTCATATGCTCGGCCCAATAACCATTGCCTTTCAAATAAATAACAACAATATCATGCTGATTTTTTCGTTGGCCAGTAACAAGTTCAACCAGATGATTTTCTGCACCCCCACGGTTAATTGTTGTAATTATATGTAATATTTTCAATTTTTATTCATTATATTGCTTAGAGGCGAGTACATCGTAATGTGAACCTTCACCAATTTTTTTAAAATAACTAAAACCATTATTTTTAAGTATCTTAGTAAGTGTTTCTGGGGAATGCCAATTTTCATCACATTCATAAAAAATATGTGTAACTTTTGGAAAAAAAGAACATTTGATTAATTCATTAAATACAGTTTCTTCATGCCCTTCAACATCAATTTTTATAATTATGTCCTCACTTTTTTCGACAATAATATTGTCTAAATTATGGGCAGAAATAGTTTTGATTTTAACTTTTTCACCTTTTTTGTGCTTGTTAAAACGAGTGTTTAAACTGGTTGCGCCACTATGGGTTTTATTTAATATGACTTCTCTTTCTCCTTCAACATTTGAAATAGCAACTGGATGAACAAATACATTTGTTTCAAAATGAGTAGCAACATTAATGATGATATTGGCTCTTAATAGATCAACAATTTTACTAATAGGTTCAAAGGCGTATACAGCCTGACAATATGGGTTTTTGAAAGCAAGAATTGTATAGAGTCCTTGATTGGCTCCGATGTCTAAAAATACGAATTTATGATTTAATTGAGATAAAAAATTTGAGAAAAAATAACCATAATTACCTAAAAAATATGATGCAAATGTTGCATCCTCCCAGTTAGCATTCAATTTTATGCCATAAGCACTTTTTGTGAGTTTTGGTCTTAAACGTCTTAAAATCTTATATAATATTCTTACGTGAATACCATGCCAGCCTTCTTCGTTGAAAACTTGGTAAATTCGCTTTAATTTAACCATGGCTTATTGTTTTTCTTTTGCGATAAAATAAATTCAGCAAGTTGAATGTCCCATAATGTATCGATATTTACATAATTTCCCTTTAATTGTAAAGCCGCCGCCTTCTTTCCTTTAATTGTTTTTTGTTCCAATAAACACGAACGAGTCATAGCATAAGCCACACCATTGCGATGATAAACTGGTTCAAGCTGTTGTCTTGCAATAATTTTTTCACCGTTCTGGTCATAATATTCAAGGTGCTCTTGGTGTATCTTAAATTGTTTTAAGGGATGCGCCTTTGAGTCAGTTTCACTAACAGTCCATACCGAATCCCAATTTCCATTTAAAAGCATATCAATGGTTGCTGTAACATCTTTAGGGCTACGAAAGGGAGAGGTTGGCTGCAACATAACAACGATATCATATTTTGTTTTATCAATTTTTTCGCATTTTAAAAGTGCTTCTTGCAATACTTCAAAATCACCTATGCGATCCCCCGTTAATTCATATGCTCTGCGAAAAGGTGCTGCCAATCCAGATTTTTCAGCCACCAAGGCAATTTCATCATGATCAGTCGATACAACAGCACGATCAATATAAGGAATTGCAGATACGACTTTACCAACCAAAGCAACCAAAGGCATGCCTTGAATTTTACATAGATTTTTAAGCGGAATGCCTTTGCTTCCACCACGCGCAGGCACAACAACTAAAATTCTTTTGTTTTTATACATTTTATCCTTTGATATACAATTAAATGTTAAGTCTTTAAATTTTATAGTTTGGATTGATATGAAATAACAGCGATGTTTCTGTATGTGCTTCTATAAATAATTTATTAAGGAACAAAAATCCGCTCTAAAATTGTCTAATCTATTTTATAAATTAACCACGATTTAAGACATAACGCTAATTTAAATTAGGTGCAATGGTTTTGGTTTTTTTTTAAATGATCTGCCAAACCTTCTTTATAAGTGGGGTAGGTTAGGCTGAATCCTTTTAATTGTTTAATAAGGCTGTTATCAATGCGTTTATTGTCTTCATAAAAGCTGCGTTGCATGGGGGTAAGGTCGGCATCTTCAAACGGGGTCATTGGTGGTAATTCGATTCCTAATTGTTCGGCGGCATAGGTGATAACTTCTTGCGGGGGGCAGGGATAATCATCGGCGACATTATAAATTGGTGCGCGTTCAGCCTCCGCCATTACGGCAAGGATTGCCGCCGCCGCATCTTCGCAATGAATACGGGAAAACATTTGTCCAGGCTTATCAATGCGGCGCAGATGGCCTGCTTGTAATTTATTGATGGCATTGCGTCCAGAACCATAAATGCCTGCTAATCGTAAGCATGACACTTGCCAAGGTCGCTGTGATTGCTGAAGTAATAACCAAGCCTGTTCTGTTGCCAATCGTAATTTTGTCCGTGGCATGGACGGGGAAGCGGGCGTTTGCTCATTCACCCATGCGCCGTCATGGTTCCCATAAACGCCAGTGGTGGAAAGATAGCCAACCCAATGTTGCGGGTTTTCATCCAGCCAAGCCTGCCATAAGTTTTGATGAATTGGCATAAGCTGATCCCCCTCTTTTTTTGGTGGGACGGAAATCACCGCATAGCGCATTTTGGATAATAAATCCCTTAAAATCACGGCATTTTTTTCAGGGGATTCAGATAAATCCATAAGGTGCGAATGCACCCCTTCTGGCATAGTTGCTTGCGGCGTGCGGTTGGTTGCATGAACCGCTAATCCCGCATCAATCGCTTTTTTCGCTAAGGCTTTTCCTGTAAAGCCACAACCAATAATTAAAAGGGCATCTTTAGCCATTTATTAAGCCAATTCAGGCGGGCAAATATTGTTCGTAGCCTGTTTTTTCAAGGGTTTCTGCCAACTTCACACTGCCAGAATCCACAATACGACCATCGGCTAATACATGCACAACATCGGGTTCAATATATTCCAAAAGCCGCTTATAATGGGTAATGATTAAAAAGCTGCGCTTGCCATCGCGCATACGATTAACGCCATCTGCAACAATCTTTAACGCATCAATATCCAGCCCTGAATCCGTTTCGTCCATCACGGCAAGATCGGGTTCCAGCATAGACATTTGCAAGGCTTCATTGCGTTTTTTCTCTCCCCCAGAAAAGCCAAGATTAACAGGGCGTTTTAACATATCATCGCGAATGCCAAGTTTGCCAGCATGTTCACGCAGTAACTTAACAAATTCCATGGCATCATAAGAGTCTTGCCCCAAAGCTTTACGCCTTGCATT
Source organism: Alphaproteobacteria bacterium (assembly GCA_965229675.1). Lineage (GTDB taxonomy): Bacteria > Pseudomonadota > Alphaproteobacteria > CBDDJK01 > CBDDJK01 > CBDDJK01. The sequence continues at coordinate 2,327,348 of OZ245897.1, read as the reverse complement.
CAAAGCATGGCGCAAGAATAGGTTATTAGACACCCCTGGAATTTCAACGGGATATTGAAAAGCAAGGAATAAGCCAGCGCGTGCGCGCTCATCGGCTTCCAATTCAAATAAATCCTGTTGTTTAAAGGTAACCTCGCCCTTGGTGGCTTCATAGCCATCACGCCCCGCCAATAAATAGGCAAGCGTCGATTTTCCCGTGCCATTTGGCCCCATAATCGCATGACAGCTTCCAGTTTCAATAGATAGATTAAGGCCTTTTAAGATATTGGTGCCTTCGTAACCGCCATGTAAATCGTTAATTTCAAGTAGAGTGTTGCTCATCCAACTGATCCTTCTAAAGATAATCCAACTAGCTTTTGGGCTTCAACCGCAAATTCCATCGGTAATGTTTGCAATACATCACGGCAAAAACCATTTACGATGAGGGCAACGGCTTCTTCCGCATCAATCCCACGCTGGAGACAATAAAATAATTGATCTTCACTTATGCGGCTGGTGGTGGCCTCATGTTCAATGATTGCATTTGATTGCCGCCCTTCAATATAAGGGAAGGTATGCGCCCCACAATTTTTACCAATCAACAGCGAATCGCACTGGGTATAATTGCGTGCGCCAGTGGCTTTTGCGCCAATTCGGACAAGCCCGCGATAGCTTTGATCAGAATGTCCCGCAGAAATCCCTTTGGACACAATCCTAGAGCGAGTGTTTTTCCCAAGATGCAGCATTTTTGTTCCTGTATCGGCTTGTTGAAAATTATTGGTGATTGCAACCGAATAAAACTCCCCAACTGATCCTTCGCCAATAAGCACACAGCTTGGATATTTCCATGTGATGGCTGAACCTGTTTCAACCTGAGTCCATGAAATTTTGGAATTTGCCCCACGACACGCCCCGCGTTTAGTAACAAAATTATAAATACCGCCGCGCCCTTCTTCATCGCCAGGATACCAATTTTGCACGGTTGAATATTTAATTTCTGCCTCATCCAAAGCAACAAGTTCAACCACCGCCGCATGTAGCTGATTCTCATCGCGCATTGGGGCGGTGCAGCCTTCAAGATAGGAAACATAAGACCCTTCATCCGCAACGATCAAGGTGCGTTCAAACTGCCCTGTATTGGCCGCATTAATCCGAAAATAGGTTGATAATTCCATCGGGCATCGCACGCCTTTTGGAATATAGACAAAGCTTCCATCACTAAATACAGCTGAGTTTAAACAGGCATGTTTATTATCGCGATAGGGGACAACTGAACCTAAATAGCGTCTTACCAAATCGGGATGTTCTTGCACCGCTTCTGAAAAGGAGCAGAAAATTACCCCTGCTTTTGCCAGTGTGTCCTTATAGGTTGTTGCAACCGAAACAGAATCAAACACTGCATCAACGGCAACTTTAGGGGCGTTTTCAACCCCCGCCAATACCTCTTGTTCTTTTAAAGGAATCCCAAGCTTGGCATAAGCTTCCAGTAATTTTGGATCAACTTCATCCAAAGATTTAGGGCCTTTTTTCTGTTTTGGTGCCGCATAATAATGAATATCTTGATAATCAATCGGTGGAATATTTGGCTTTTGCCATGTGGGTTCATCCATTTTTAGCCATGCTGCATAGGCTTTTAACCGCCATTCTAGCAACCATTCAGGTTCTTTTTTATGACGCGAAATTGCTTTGACGGTTTCTTCATTTAATCCCTTAGGGGTAAAATCCATATCAATATCAGTTGAAAACCCATATTTATATTTATCAAGGACGGGTGCAAGCGTTTCTAAATCGCGTTCACGTGCCGCCGCTTCTCTATCCAGCATGGTTTGAAGTCTCCATCGGGGTATGCCCTTCTTGGTTATGAATAAAAGCCGCATGATCAAGGCAAGGCGCAATCACCTCTGCTAACGATACCGCAGCGATTGCATTTGATACCGCATCATTCACCTTTTGCCATCGCCCTTGTAAGGGGCATGATTGGGAGCAGGTGCAAGGCTCTTCCGCCTCTTCGACACAGTTGGTTAGGGTTACAGGGCCATCAATGGCCGTTATAACCTCGGCAATGCTGATATGGCTGGGCGAACGCTCCAAACGATAGCCGCCTTGCACGCCACGTTTAGATTCAACAACCCCCGCTCTTGTTAAAATTTTCAAGATTTTTGCAACGGCAGGACGCGGAAGATGAATGTCATCCGCAATCTCTGGGGTGGTCATAATTTCTTGGTCACTTACCGCAAGCTTGGCAAGCACGACCACTGCATAATCTGTCATTTTACTAAGTTTTAGCATTGTTTAAGCCTCATGATCAGGTAAATAGGACAAAATCAGTCCTATTTCAAGGGTTAAAAATTGACTTGTGTTACAAACCTGATAAAAGGGGAAAGGATTATTGATTTTTTTACTGGTTATTAGGGGGTGTCATGCACGAAAAGACCAAACTGATCCATGTCGGACGAGATCCACAAGCAAATCAAGGGATTGTCAATCCGCCTGTTTGTCATGCGTCAACGATTCTTTGTGATGATTATGATATTTTTGCCCAAAAGCAAGGGCAGGCAAATCCGCGTATGACGTATGGGCGTTCTTGTACGCCAACGATGCTATCTTGTGAAAAAGCAATGGCCAGTTTGGAAGGTGGAGATGATAGCCGCCTTACGCCATCAGGTCTATCGGCGATTACATTGATTTTAATGGCGATGGCAGAACAAGGGAAGCATATTTTGGCGACTGATAATTGTTATTACCCCACGCGCGGATTGGGTAATGGGCTGTTTAAGCGTTTAGGCATTGAATTTCGTTATTTTGATCCAACCATCGGCTCAGGGATTGAAGCTTTATTGAATGAAGATACAGGGCTTGTTTTTATGGAAACTCCAGGCTCTTTAAGTTTTGAGATGACGGATATTGAGGCCGTTGTTACCGCCTGTAAAGCTCGTAACATTCCAACCGCTATCGATAATACATGGGGGGCTGGTCTTTATTTAAAACCGCTTGAAATGGGGGTTGATCTTTCGATGCAAGCTGCTACCAAATATGTTTCAGGGGCTTCGGATATGCTAATGGGGTTTGTTGCCTTTAAGCATGGTGAAATTGGCGAGCGGATTCATGATACTTGGCAGCAGATGGGTTCAGTCCCTGGCCCAGATGTCATGTTTTCTGCGATGCGTGGGTTGCGGTCAATGGCGGTAAGGCTTGATTATCATCATCGTGTGGGCATAGAAATTGCGCAATGGCTGGAAGAGCAGCCACAAGTTGAGGCCGTATTACATCCAGCCTTGCCATCACATCCACAGCATGATTTATGGAAGCGCGATTTTACAGGGGCAGCCAGCCTATTTTCCTTTGTCTTAAAGACGGAGGATCAAAAAGCGGTTAAAGCAATGGTGGAAGGCATGGATTATTTTAAAATGGGCTATAGCTGGGGCGGCTATGAAAGCCTGATTACGCCTTTTTCATTGAAAGGGATTCGTTCGGAAACGCGTTGGCCTTATCAAGGAACGGGCGTTCGGGTGCATATTGGGCAGGAATCGCTTGAAGACTTAAAACAGGATCTTTATGATGCTTTGCAGCGTTGGCAAAACGCTTTAAGTTAGGAACGATACCCATGTCCTCTACCCCTGATCCATCCGATAATAAGCCAATTTTTGAAGCAGAAGAGGTCAGATTTTCTACTGATCCAAACCGTCCTAAAACGGGGGTGATGGCACGGCTACGCGGTTACTTCCTAGCGGGTGTGCTTGTGATTACCCCGCTTGGGCTTACGATCTGGTTTTGCTTGTCTTTGGTGCAATATTTTGATGAAAAGATTGTGCCATTCATCCCTTCACGCTTTAATCCAGAAACCTATTTTAGGACGCATTTAGGATTAGATTGGGATATTCCAGGCTTGGGGTTGGTTGTTTTATTGTTATGTTTAACTGTAATTGGTGCGATCGCCAAAGGGGTATTTGGACGTTGGTTTGTGAACAAAAGTGAACAATTGGTCAACAGAATGCCATTGGTACGTGGCCTTTATAAATTGTTAAAACAAATTCTTGAAACCTTGCTTGAAAGCAAAACCCAAGCCTTTCGTAAAGCCGTTTTGGTTGAGTATCCACGCAGGGATAGCTGGTCGATTGGTTTTGTAACGGCTGATCCAGCCGATTCAAAATTAGCAAAAACGATCATGAAGGGGGAGGCAAGTAACGATCCCGATCAAGAGTTAGTTGCGGTGTTTGTTCCCACGACCCCTAACCCGACATCGGGTTTTTTGTTATTTGTGCCAAGGATGGATTTACGCCCATTGGATATGCCTGTTGAAGAAGCATTTAAGCTTTTAATCTCTGTGGGCATTGTAAGTTCTGAACAAAAGCAAAAGGAATAAGCCATGATTGGAAGGTTAAATCATGTTGCGATTGTTGTTCCTGATCTGCAGGCGGCGGCGGCGATTTACCGCAATCAGCTTGGTGCAGAATTATCAGAAGAAACCGCATTGCCTGAACATGGCGTTACAACAATCTTTATCAATTTACCCAATACAAAGATTGAATTATTGCATCCGTTTGGTGCGGATTCGCCAATTAAAAAATTTCTTGATCAAAATCCAGCAGGTGGTGTGCATCATCTTTGTTATGAGGTTGAGGATATCAATAAGGCACGTGACCAGCTAAAAGCGCAAGGCGCACGGGTTCTTGGAGAGCCAAAAATTGGCGCCCATGGTAAGCCCGTCTTATTTTTGCATCCAAAGGATTTTTGTGGCACTTTGATTGAATTGGAACAGGCCTGATGGAAATTACCAGCTTTATTGTGGTCTATATCATGGTTTGGTGGCTATTATTCTTTATGGCCTTACCGTTTGGCATTCAACGCGAACGTAATCCAATCCCCGGCCAAGATCACGGTGCGCCTGTAAACCCAAAATTAAAAATTAAGGCATTGATTGTGACGGTCTTGGCCTTTATCGTAACGTTTCTTGTTCAATGGCTGATTGATCAAGGGTTTTTATTCATTAAATAAATTGATTATCCTCTTGGAATTAGGATTATAACCATGCGTATGATTTTTTTTCAATATTTACTGGTTTTCGGGCTTGTTTTATTGCCATCTTTTGGGATTGCGCAAACGTCCGATGATAGCGAGCTTGGGTCGATCATTCGTGAAATGCGTCAGCTTCAATCGGATATGTTGCTTTTAAAACGCCAAGTTTATCAAGGTGAGGCGATTGATGCGTTGGGCAATGCAAATGCAGGCGCATCTCAGTCATCAAACGAGCCAGACGGTGCCTTGTCAGGATCAATTGCTGGACGAATGCAGATACGTATCCAGCAGTTGGAAACATCTTTGCGTCAATATAATGGACGCTTGGAAGAAGTTAGTTTTCAAATTCAAGCCCTTGCGGATCAATTGACTAATTTCAATCGTGATGTTCAATTTCGCCTTGATCAGCTTGAACAGGGCGGGGTGAATCCATCTGCGGCTCTTTCATCCAATGAAACGCTTACGCCTGCTCCTGCTATAGAGGGTGGCATAGAAGGGGCATCCCAACCCGCTGAAAATAGTTTAGGAACGCTTGTCACTAATGAGGGAGGGGAGGTTGTCGCCACAACTCAAAATCTTGGTCAAACTCCCGCCCAAGATTCTGCTCAATCCATTCAACAGACCATTACGCCATCGTCTAATTTATCAGAAAATGAGTTACAAAAAACGCCACAAGAACTTTATCAAGAGGCTTTGGAAACCCTTAATCAAGATCGGGATTACCAAACCGCCGAACAATTATTTTTAGATTTTCTTGTGCAATGGCCGCAAGATACGTTGGCAGGTAATGCGCTTTATTGGTTGGGGGAGACCTATTATGCGCAATCTTTTTATGAGCGTGCGGTTAATTCCTTTATTGAAACCTATACAAAACATCCAAATAGTCCAAAAGCCCCTGCGGCCTTGCTTAAATTAGCAAAATCCTTGGATCAGATTGCACGGCGTCAAACAGCATGTGAGGCATTGACGACCCTCAATCAGGAATATCCAAACGCTGAATCCTATATCCTTGAGAATGCGCGGGCGTTGCAACAAGACTATGCCTGTCTCTAATCCGTCTTTGAATAGTGAACTAACCTCCGCATCGTTTAAACAATTCGCCTTTTGGCAGCTGGTTAGCAAATTGGTGCGGCGCGAATTACGCGCGGGGATTAGCGGCTTTAACCTATTCATTATTGCGCTTGCGATGGGGGTTGCGGCGATTGCCGCCGTTGGTTCGTTGCGCACTGCCTTTGAACAATCCATTGAACGCGATGCAAAATCCTTGCTTGGTGGCGATGTTGAATTGCGCCTAAGTTCGCGCTCCCCCGAACCTGAAGCGATAGCATTTTTTAAAACGCAAGCAACCACAGTCTCCGAGGTTAAAACCCTGCGCGCCATGCTTTACACAGAAGGGGAAGCGCGCAATTTGGTGGAGGTGCATGCGGTTGATCACGCCTATCCGCTTTATGGTCAGGTAAAGATTATGGAAGGCGGGGCGGATTTTAGCCAATTAAACAATAAGGATAATGCCACTTATGCTTTATTTGCAGATCGTCGCTTGCAAGATTTGCTTGGGGTAGGCATCGGTGAAAATTTACGGCTTGGTGATCAACAATTTTATCTTGCAGGATTTTTACAATCGGTGCCTGACCGTAGCACCAATGGCTTGGATTTGGGGCCGCGTGTGATTATCCCCTTTGATGCACTGGCGGCAACGGGCTTGGTGCAACCTGGCAGTGTCCATCGCCATTATACCCGTTTGATTTTAAAACCTGAAATTAGCTTTGACCAATTTAAAACCGCATTGGAAGAAGCTTTTCCAACAGAAGGGTTTAGGGTGCGTGGGCTTGATCGTGCCGCCCCTTCCATCCAACGATTTTTGGATCGGGTTGGTAGCTTTATGAATCTGGTCTCCCTTGCCATTCTGGTGATTGGTGGGGTGGGTGCTGCCAATGCCATCCGTGCCTTTTTGAAAAAACGCGCTTCAACCATCGCCACTTTAAAAGCCCTTGGGGCTTCACGGGAGCTAATTTTTGCCGTATTTCTGGTTGAGGTTTTAATCATGACGGTTGCGGGGATTATCTGCGGCTTAATCTTAGGCGCGGGGTCGTTATGGATATTTTTGCCACTTTTATCGACCGCTTTTCCGATTATGGCAGAAACCGCCATCTATCCAAAACCTTTATTGATTGCAGGCGGGCTTGGTTTGTTGATTACCTTGCTGTTTACGCTGTGGAGCCTATCACAAGCCGCCGCCATTAAAGCAAGCGCATTATTTCGCTCCGCCGCAGGGCTTGGTGGAACGGTTGGTTTAGGGCGGGCTTCCCCCTTTATCAGTTTTGTCTTAGCAGGGCTTTTATTGGCGATTATTGGCCTATGTTGGTTGGCAACGCCCGATAAGAACCTATTCCTATGGTTTGTCGTGATTATTAGCGGCCTGTTGGCTGGATTTTCCTTCCTTGGCTGGTTGGTCACAAAAAAATTGATCAAGCCTGGAACGCGCGCAGGCTTTGTGCCTGTTCGCCTTGCGATTGCGGGCTTATCACGTCCTGATGGTTCGGTAATTGGCATTGCGGTTTCACTCGGTCTTGGCTTAACGATGTTGGTTGCCGTTGCCGATCTGCAAGGCAATTTAAATCAGCAATTACAAATGTTACAAGAAGAAGATTACCCCGCCTTTTTCGTGGTTGATCTGCAAACCAATCAGCGTGAAGCCTTTGATCAGCTTGTTGATGAGTTAAATCATGATAGCGGACAAACCCCCATCAGCAGTGACATTGTTCCTTTGTTGCGTGTGACCTTAACCAAATTAGCGGGCGTTCCTGTTGATCAGATTGAACCGCCGCCTGATTATCAATGGGTTTTGCGTGGGGATCGTGGGATTAGCTGGGCAAGAACCCCGCGCTTAACGGGTAAGAGCAAGATTGTTGACGGTGAATGGTGGCCGCCAGCCTATGAAGGTGCGCCCTTGGTTAGCTTTGACGCAGAGGCCGCCGCCGCCTTTGGCCTCAAGCTTGGGGATGAGATTGAATTGAACCTATTAGGGCGTCCATTCACCGCAACCATCGCGAATTTCCGCTATGTTGATTGGAGCAATCTGGATATTAATTTTTTGATGATTTTTTCCCAAGGGTTATTGGAACAAGCCCCGCAAACCCTGCTGGTGAGCATAAAATCACCGCAAGCAATGGAAGCTAAGCTGGAGCGTGCTTTGACCGATCAATTTAATAATATATCGGTTGTGCGGGTTGGGGAAATTGTAACCCGCATCCGCACCATCGTTCAGCAACTGGCTTTTGCTGTGCGTGGCATTGCTTTTATGGCGGTGGCGGCTGGCTTGATTGTTTTAACGGGCGCAATCATGGCTGAACAGCATCAACGCCAATATGATTCCGTAATTTTAAAAACGCTTGGGGTAACACGCTTGCAGCAAATGACGGCATGGATGCTTGAATATGGGTTTATTGCGGTGTTGGCCTCCGTACTTGCGGTTATTGCGGGAAGCGGGGCTTCCATGTATGTAGTGCGCTTTGTTATGGAAGGGGAATACACCCTGCAACCCGCCGCAATGGGGGTTGTTTTATTATTAGCCCTCCTCCTCGTCCTCCCGCTTGGTATGGCAACCAGCCTCCACATGCTTGGCAAATCCCCCTTACATTTCTTAAGAAATAGTGCATGATTTAAAAATTAAGAACTAAAGATTTAAATCTTGAAACAATATATCATTTTTGCTATATTTTCTTATGAAATGGAAAGTTGAAACGCTAAACTCCATTGTGGATAAAGAAAACAGGAAATTAAACCATGACAAAACTATCGGATTTAAAAAAGCAATGGATGGAAAATCCTGATTTTATTAAGGAATATGAGGCGTTAAGTCCTGAATTTGAATTAGCGCATACATTAATTCGTGCTAGGATTGCCGCAAATTTAACTCAAGAAGATGTTGCTGAACGTATGGGAACAAGCCAATCAGTCATTGCAAGGCTGGAGGGAGGGCATAGCCCATCTTTACAAAGTTTACGCCGCTATGCCGAAGCGGTTGGACATAAGGTTGAAATACACTTAACCGCCGATTAAAGATAAATTGTGAAAACATGCTCTAATAGTATCAGTAAGGGGGGCGACGAGATAAGGTGGTTTTTGAATAATCAGGAAGAATTTCAGTATAAACATGATTATTTTATTATTAGTCCTGCCGCTTGGTATGGCAACCAGCCTCCACATGCTTGGCAAATCCCCCCTCCATTTCTTAAGAAATAGTGCGTGATAGAATTGTCTAGGCTCCTATTAATTATTTTGTAATTTTTTAGCATTTGCAAAAAATAATTGTTTGTTGTCCAGTTTGAATGCGTTGATTGCGTTTTGTCCTTTGGTGCCTAGTAACCAGTTAATAAAATTTTGTGCTGCATTAATATTAACATGCGGATGGCGTTTAGGGTTTACGGCAATCACGCCATATTGATTAAATAAACGCGGGTCACCCTCAACCAATATGCGATGATTCTGTTTGTTGCCAAAGGCAATCCATGTTGCACGATCACTAATGGTATAGCCATTCATGGCAACAGCTATATTCAAAGTTGCGCCCATTCCATTGCCTGCTTCACGATACCAGTCTCCCTTCGGTGTAATTTTGGCTTGCTTCCATAAAGATTGCTCCTTTTTATGGGTTCCCGATTGATCACTGCGGGAGATAAAGATGGAAGCTTTATCAGCAATTTTCTTGAGGGCATTTGTAACATCTTCCTCCCCTAAAATTTCTGCAGGATCGGTTGCTGGCCCGATGATTACAAAATCATTATACATTAAATCAAAGCGTTCAATGCCATGCCCATCCCGAACAAATTCAATTTCATCTTCGGTTGAATGCACCAATAATACATCACCATCACCATTGCTTGCATTACGAATGGCTTGGCCTGTTCCTACTGCTATTATTTTTGCAGTAATGCCCGTTTCAAGCTGGAATTGCGGTAAAATATAATCGAATAACCCTGAATTGGCGGTTGAGGTTGTTGATTGTACTAAAATAACATTATCATCGGCATGGGTAGCATTATGTATACTAAAGCTTACAGTAAAGATAATGATTAAAAGAATTATTCGTGTCATGGTAAATAATTTAATAATTTAATTAGCTTGTCACTCCATCGAATCAGCATTATTAAATAAAAAGTTAAGCGTAAGCAATCAGCTTATGTTTAAATGGTTATTATAAAAAAGTTATTTTTCAGGTAGAAACCTAATTAATTGGCAGAAGTCAGAAAGGAAAAAATCTCATGCCGCTTCGGATTAAATTACCCTCACATGAAAAAATCATTATTAATGGTGCAGTTTTAGAAAACTCAGGCGATGCAACGACAATGATTGTCCATAATCGTGTCGATATTCTAAGGCGGAAAGAAGTGATGGCGGATGATGAAGCCACGACACCAGCGCGCCGCGTTTATTATGCGTTGCAATGCGCTTATATGTTTGATGAAGAACGTTCACGCTATATTACCCATGCGCTTGAATATTTAAAACAATATCGCGATGCGGCACCAAGCAGTATTCATATCATTGCTAAAATTGCAGAAGAAATTGAAGAACAGCGTTTTTATGATGCACTGAAAGCAACCAATGATCTTATCACCCATGAAGCGGAACGGCTGGAGGTTGCAACAGGCAGTGATCAGGGAATTTCAGCCCCAATCATGCCTTCAAATGCTGTTGAAGAGCCAAAAGAAAAACCAAAAAAGCCTAAGAAAAAATCTAAACAATCAGATGCAGATACCCCTGTTGTTGAGGTTAAGAAAAGCCGCAAAACAAAAGGGAAATAAGCAATGGCAGGGCATTCCAAATTCAAAAATATCATGCACCGCAAAGGAGCGCAGGATCGTAAAAAAGCACAAATTTTTGCAAAATTAGCCAAAGAAATTACAGTGGCCGCTAAAATGGGTGGCGGTGATCCAGCGATGAATGCCAGATTGCGGTTGGCGGTACAAAATGCCCGCGGTGAGCGCATGCCAAAAGACAATATTGAACGCGCAATTCAAAAGGGAAGTGGCGGCAGTGATGCGGTTGATTATAGCGAAATTCGTTATGAAGGTTATGGTCCAGCAGGGGTTGCAGTCATTGTTGAGGTCATGACTGATAATCGCAATCGGGCTGCAGCAGAAATTCGTTCTATTTTTAGTAAGAATGGTGGATCGATGGGGGAGACTGGCTCGGTTGCCTTTATGTTTGACCGTGTAGGGGAGATTATTTACCCCATTGATGCAGGATCAGAAGAAGCCGTGTTTGATGCTGCATTGGAAGCGGGAGCAAACGAAGTTTCATCAGATGACGAACAGCATCGAATTTTATGTGATGCGGATCAATTAGCAGACGTTGCAAACCAGTTGGAAGGACAGCTTGGCGAAGCGTCACAGATTAGCTTAAGCTGGAATCCGCAAACCCTAACGCCTGTTGAAGAAGAAAAGGCTGAGACCGTCCTTAAACTGATTGATGCGTTGGAAGATAATGATGACGTGCAAACCGTTTACGCGAATTATGAATTATCCGATGAGCTTTTGGAAAAGCTGAGTGGATGAATGCAAATTGGATCAGAATTATTGGTCTTGATCCAGGGTTGCGCCATTGTGGTTGGGGAGTCATTGAAGCGCAAGGAAACCATATGCGCTTTATCGCTTGCGGGCGGGTTAATCCAATAAAAGAAGGGGCGTTATCCAGCCGTCTTATTGATCTGCATAACCAGCTTGAAACCGTCTTTGAAGATTATCAACCCGACCAAGCGGCAGTTGAAGCCACTTTTTTAAATAAAAATCCTGAAACAACCTTGAAGCTTGGACAAGCGCGCGGTGCGATTTTATTAACGGCTGCAATAAAAGGGCTTTTGGTGCATGAATATGCAGCACGGACTGTTAAGCAGGCGGTGGTTGGAACAGGCGCGGCAGAAAAATCACAAGTCGAGGCAATGGTTAAAATAATTTTACCCTCAGCCAATCCAAATGATCCTGATGCTGCTGATGCGTTAGCGGTTGCAATTTGTCATGCTCACCATGCTGCGCATCACGCTTTAGCTGCAACCAATCAACCTTAAGGAAGTTATTATGATCGGTTGGCTTTATGGCACTTTTTTATCGGAACAGCCAGGTGGCTTGATTATGCAGGTTGGTGGGGTTGGCTATGTTGTATTTGCCTCTAATCGCACTTTGCACAGCCTCCCACGTGATGAAACGGCTTTTTCTTTGTTTATTGAAACCCATGTTCGGGAAGATCATATTCATCTTTATGGTTTTGCATCGCCGCAGGAGCAAGCCATGTTTCGCAGTTTACTTAGCGTTCAAGGGGTTGGCGCAAAAATGGCACTTGCTTTGTTATCTGCACTTGAACCTGATCAGTTAATCAATGCTATCCATGCCGAAGATAAAGCCATGCTAACCCGTGCTGACGGCGTTGGCCCTAAGCTTGCCGTACGGATCATCACGGAATTAAAAGATAAATTAGCCTTGGATAATTTTTCACAAAAAGGCGGGGAGGGGATTGGCACGACTTCTCCTACCACCAATAATGCGCAGCGTGATCAAACGGCGCAACTGCGCGAAGATGCGCTATCAGCCCTTGCCAATCTTGGTTATGGAAGGGGGGAGAGTTATCAAACCCTATCGCGGATTTTGCTGGATTATCAAGAGCGTCCTCTGCCTGAATTAGGCGATTTAATCCGCGAGGCATTGCAGCAGCTTGGACAAAACGCATAATATGAATCATCCAGATAAGAATAAGCTTTTATCGCCTGATCGTGATGAGTCCAATGATGATTCAGTGGTGGCTAGCGATAAGGGGGTAAGCGATTCTGATCGGGCAGTGCGCCCTTTAAGCCTTAGTGAATTTGTTGGGCAAAAAGCGGTTAAAGAAAACCTATCCATCTTTGTTGAGGCCGCAAAGAACCGCCAAGACAGCATGGATCATTTGCTATTTTATGGCCCGCCTGGACTTGGAAAAACGACCTTGGCGCAGATTGTCGCAAAAGAGCTTGGCGTTGGGTTTCGCGCAACCTCAGGTCCCGTGATTGCAAAGGCGGGTGATCTGGCCGCATTGCTAACAAATTTACAGCATCGTGATGTGTTATTTATTGATGAAATTCATCGCTTAAACCCTGCCATTGAAGAAATTCTTTATCCTGCAATGGAAGATTTTCAGCTTGATTTAATGATCGGGGAGGGGCCTTCTGCGCGTTCTGTAAGAATTGATCTTCCCCCCTTTACGTTGGTTGGCGCAACAACGCGCGCAGGCTTGATTACAACCCCGTTGCGGGAACGCTTTGGCATTCCGTTTCATATGAATTTTTATGAAATTGATGAATTAACCTTGATTGTTGAGCGTGCCTCCCGCCTATTGGGATTGGCAATTTCAACCGAAGGCGCAGAAGAAATTGCCAAGCGTAGCCGTGGCACACCGCGAATTGCCAACCGCTTATTGCGGCGGGTGCGTGATTTTGCAACGGTTGATCAAGTTGATCTGGTAACACGGGAAACGGCAGATCGTGCCTTGTTACGCTTGGATGTTGATGCGCAAGGGTTGGATGCGATGGATCGGCGATATATGCGGTTAATTGCAGAGCATTATGGCGGAGGGCCTGTTGGGCTTGATACACTAGCCACCGCACTTGGCAATGAGCGCGATGTGGTTGAAGAAGTGGTCGAACCTTTCTTGGTGCAAATTGGTATGATTCAGCGAACTTCGCGTGGGCGTATGCTAACCCGAACAGGTTGGAATTTTCTTGGCTTAGAATCGCCACCCACTTTCAATGAAGGTGAAACTAAACCAGATTTTTTTACATCATCCGCCGATAAGGGCTAAATTCAAAATATGGCGAATGGTTTTAAGCGCATGCGTTACAGGCTTGAAGCAGGCATATTATTCGCCTTTGGTTTGCTTGTGCGTTGGTTGCCCTATGGGGCTTCTGCATGGCTTTCAGCACGATTTGCTGCAATGGTTGGGGGCATGACGCGTGGTCAAGCCATCGCAAGCCGCAATGTGGCTATTGCTTTTCCCGATTTGTCGCCTGAGGCGCACGCACAGCTAATCCGCCAATGTTGGCATCATATGGGAAAATTATTTACTGATTTTAATAGGATACAACAAATTTTGGCGCAGCCCGATTATTTTATGACCGTTCATGGAAGTCATCATATTGAAGAAGCAAAGCAATTAGGTAAGCCAATCTTATTGGTTTCAGGCCATTTTGGAAATTGGGAGGTAACTTCCCTTGTCGCTAACCTAACCAATATTAAACCCCATTATATTTATCGTAGCATCAATAATCCTTATATTGATGAATGGGCTAAAAGACGGCGTGCCTACCATAAGGCTGAATTTCATCCTAAAAGTTCTGATACGGCAAAATTGCTTGTGCGCTCCTTCAAACAAAAACAAGATAATGGGATTTTAATTGATCAAAAACTTGGTACAGGGGGGACTTGGGTGCCATTTTTTGGTAAGCCTTGCTTAACGGCAACCTCATCAATTGAATTGGCGTTGCGCAATGATTATCAAATTATCCTATGCCATTCTGTGCGCCATGATCGCGGTTTTTTTAAACCACCGCATTTTACCATTCAACTGGAAGCCCTACCCCCTGAACCCACATTAACGACAATAGAAACAATCCATAACCGTTTGGAAACATGGATCAAAGCCAATCCTGAGCAATGGTTTTGGTTTCATGATCGCTGGTCAGGATGAAATGGAAGCCCCAATTGTCATTATTGAAACTCAGCATACCCGCATATTCCATGCGGATGGCACCTTTGAAACTTTAAAAACAAGTTTGGCGGAACCAATCCTATCGCGTTTGGAACCCAATCTTATTTTTTGTCACGGGCAAGCAAGCGGTGGAAAATTAGGGCTAAAGCGTTCCTTAAAAGGCGGTGATTTACTGGAATTATTTGCATTTGTCCGCCCTGCTGAATTTTGCCTACCCACTCCCGCTGGATTATTACAAGCCTTAGCCATAGAAAATGCCAAGATTGATAATTGGGGGGATGCGATTAAAAAGGCGATTGATCGTCTTTATCAACAATTTTGTGAAGAATTAATCCCAAAAACACCGCGTGAGCAGATGCGTCTTTATCAGCTGGTGGTGGCGATGAAGGGATCGAATTGGTATTGGGCGGATCAATTATTGACAGCGTTTAAGACTTTACCAGAAGCGGAGGCGGGGGCAACCAGTACCTATCAAGGGTTTGATATTTGGCGTGATCTAATTGAATGGCAGGAAGTCCCGCCCGCTCCCCCAGCAGATAATCAGGCGATTGCCCCGAATGAGGCAAGAGGGCAGCTTGCAACCCTGCTTCAACGAACGACAAGCAATCGCCAGCTTGCAAATCTTGAAGATCGTCCAGGGCAGGGGGATTATGCTGAATCGCTAACCCCTGCCTTTCAACCCAGAAAACAGCAAGAGCATGCAAATCTTGTGCTTGCCGAAGCTGGAACAGGGATTGGAAAAACCTTGGGCTATATTGCCCCTGCCAGCTTGTGGGCGGAGCGCAATGGTGCGCCTGTTTGGGTATCAACCTTTACCCGCAATTTGCAACAGCAAATTTATCAAGAATGTGATCGATTATTCCTTAATCCTTCTGAAAAAGCCAAACGGGTTGTTATTCGCAAGGGGCGTGAAAATTATCTTTGCTTATTAAATTATGAAGAAGAAATTGCAAATTTAGGGTTATTTCGGGAAAATGCAATCGGCCTTGGACTGATTGCAAGATGGATTTCCGCCACCGTGAATGGTGATATGAGCGGCAGTGATTTTCCTGATTGGATTGGCGAATTGATTGAACCTGCAAAGTTAGCAAGGCTTCCTGATCGGCGTGGGGAATGTATCCATTCAGCCTGTCGCCATTATAAATTATGCTTTATTGAACATGCCAAACGTAAGGCTAAACAGGCGGATCTTGTTATTGCTAATCATGCGTTGGCAATGATCCAATCGGTTCGTGATATTGATGATGACCCTACGGGGGAACCCATCCAACGCTTTATTTTTGACGAGGGGCATCATTTATTTGACGCTGCTGATAGTGCCTTTGCCAATTATCTTACTGGCCGTGAGGTTGCAGAATTAAGACGATGGATTAGGGGCGGTGAGGATGATCGTCGTAAGCGCGGTAAAGGCCTGCACCATCGTATTGAGGAATTTCTTGTTGCACATGAACAAGCTGAACAAGTGCAAGAAATGCTTGAAACCCTTTTGGATCGTGCCAGCCTGTTATCGCTTCCTGATTGGCGTAACCCCCCTGATTTTGATCTTTCTGCGGGGGCATCTTCAGCCCTTGAGGTTTTATTTTGGTCGATTAGAGAGCGCGTTTATCGACTTACTTCCAATCGTGATAGCCCATTCGGTCTGGAATGCACCATTCATTCACTGGAACCAGAATTTTTGCAGCTTGTTGAGCATGCGATTGAGGATTTACGCAGCCTTAAACAAGCTGCCGATTATGTTTTAAAGGCCTTACAGAATCGCCTTAATCAGGATATGGAAAATCTTGATAGCCAATCACGGCAGCGATTGGAACAAACATCACGTGCGCTGGAACAACGGGTGAGTGATCAGCTTGCTGTGTGGATTGATATGCTGCAAGCCTTATCGGGCGAGCGTGACTCACGCTTTGTAAGCTGGTTTGGGGTTGAGCGTGCAGGCGGTCAAGATATTGATTGCGGCCTATATCGCCATTGGCTTGATCCATCGGAACCCTTTGCTTTATCGGTTCTTGCAAATGCGCAAGGGGTGGTGGTGACTTCTGCCACTTTGACATTGCATTCAGCAAATGTAACCAGTCCAGATCAACAATGGCGTTATGCTGAATTAACCAATGGTGCAAATTGGTTACAAGCCCCTGCAATCCGTGCCAAGGCACTATCGCCCTTTAATTATGCAGAGCAGACAAAAATTCTGGTTGTTAATGATCTTAATAGCCAAGAAATGCGTGATATTGCAACCGCGATGCACAAATTATTTACGGCGGCAGGCGGTGGTGGGCTTGGTTTGTTTACCGCGATTGGACGCTTGCGGGCTGTTTATCAACGCATTGCAGAACCGATGGAACAATCGGGGTTTAAATTATATGCCCAGCATGTTGATCGGTTTAGCAATAGTAGCCTGATTGATATTTTTCGTGCCGAGCGGGATTCTTGTTTGCTTGGCACAGATGCCGTGCGCGATGGCGTTGATGTGCCAGGGGATTCATTACGCTTGCTTGTTTTTGATAAAGTGCCGTGGCCGCGCCCCACCTTGCTTCATAAAGCGCGCGGGGAATATTTTTCTTCACGTCTTGGCGATGCTGAAAATAATTATAAAGCCAATCATTATAATGAATTATTAACCATGTTCAAATTGCGTCAAGCCTTTGGGCGGCTTATTCGCCATTCTAAAGATCGTGGCGTGTTTGTTATGCTGGATCGGCGGTGCCCAACCCGTTTTTTTGATGCATTCCCGCAAGGCGTAAATATTGAACGAATTGGCATTAAAGATGCAATCATGGAAACAGGAATGTTTTTATCAATGGACTAAAATGCTTGTTCATTATACCCGAATCAAAGATAGTGAGGATAACAAGCATAAAACCTTAAATTGGATGGTAATCATGACTTATGATGAAATAATGGCACAGTTTGATCAGCTTGATAAAGAGATTGAACAATTTTTAGGCGATGAAGAAACAATCGAAGAAGATGAACCCCTCCATGATCTTGGGGAACGCTTAAATACTCTATGCAAGTCAGTATTGCAGCTGCCAATCGATGAAATGAAACCAGCACGCGAGCGTTTGATCGAATTTCAAAAAAGCTTAATTCAAGTTTCCAAATTAATTGAAGAAGTTCAAAACCTCCAAAAGAACAAAGACGCAGAAGACGCTGAACCCGTTTTTGAAGTAGATAAGAATTAAAGAAAAAATAAGTTCATCCCTGTGTTGCACAATAAAAAAATGCTCAACTAGTCATGTTTCTTTTTTTTAACAAGCGTTGTTAATGCCCCTGCATTCATTGATAATACGCTGGCTACACTCCAATCCCTAGTTGTGTATAATACGCTTGAATTTACTATGATGATCAATAATGAAGTTATATCAATTCTGTGTAATAAGATATAGTTAGGATCTTTTATTGTTTTAGCTAGATTATCACGTATTTTTTTTATAGCACTCAGAGGTGTTTTTTTAATTTCAATATTTTCACTTTGAAGCTCTTCAATATCATTTTTTTGATTATTTAATATCAACATCAACAAATTAATTAAACGATAATCTAAGTTGTAATGTTGAAATAAACGCCTTTCCATTTCAAAAAAGTGTTCTATATTGATTGGATAGCCACTTCGACGCGGATATGGTTTGAATCTCCAACCTAAACGACTTAAAAAATCTGCCCAATGTAAAGTAGCTTGAACCCGAGATTTACCTATTTTTGAACGACCAGATAAATATACTTTTCGTAACCCTTTATTACCTTGGTCTTGATATGAATGATAAGATTTTGAGAATAATTGACCTGATAGAAAGCATTTCTCATAAAATTCTCTGGAATTAATTAGACGATTAAGATTGTTTAAGAGGTTGTTTGCCTGTTCATCTGTAAGTACTACATAATCTTCAGGCAGGTTAGACTTAGAGTCTTTAGCTTCAAATTTTTCAACAAGCACCCTTGCTAAAGCTTGTATTAATATTTTGTCTTCTTCAGATAATTTAGGAGCAGGTTTATATATCTTCATTATAATATTAAAATTCTAGGGTCTAGAGCATTTTGTATTTAATTTGATTCAAATAAAGTCTTTTCATTTTTTGCAAATCATGATTCGTTATATTTATATTGGGGCTGGCATAGATAACTATGCTAACCTTTCTTTAATCCATTGTTTTAATTGTTTAATTTGCGTTTGTGGATCACTATAGTTAAATCGCCACTCACACTCCTTTAAAAATAGTTCAAAATGTTGTCTTGGAATTCCATTAAATTTCCTTAAATGACGCTTCGCTTGGTTCCAAAAATTTTCTATGCCGTTAATATGATTTTGACGATCCGCAAACAGTTTTGAATGATTAATTCTGTAATGCTTAAAGTCATTCACATCTAACGCATTATACCCTCTCCAGCCATCAGAGTAAACAATGCTGTCAGGTGTAACTTTGCTTTCAATGATAGGGCATAATGTGGATGATGAAGCATCCTTTATGACCTTCGTATAAACCTTTCCACCCCGCTTTAATAAGCCAAACACAGGAACTTTACCAGCTGCGCCTCTACCACGATTGCCTTTGCGTGAACCACCAAAATAACTTTCGTCAACTTCAATTTCACCAGCAAATATTTCTTCGCCTTCACGACCAATCTCATAAGCTATAATCTCACGAAGATGATGAAAATAAAGTGTCGCACTATTACGATTTATACCACAAATAACAGCAGTACAACGCGCTGTCGTACCAGCTACAAAATGCTCAATTAATTTGTGTTGAATATGCATACTTAATTTACTTCTTCTCATGCTTAAATAGATAACATTTTAATAGTTATCTATGCCAGCCCCTTTATATTATTTATGGGTCATGACTAGTTGAGCACTTTTTTATTGTGCTATACACTAGGGCTGACGATGCGAAACAAATATTATTACCGTTCAAAAATTTCTGAAGCTAAATTTAGGGAAATTATTCGCCTATTTAGCCTTGATATTGAAGCCTCCAAAATAGCACAAATATCAAGGCTAAATAGAAACACGATTAACAATATTCTTTATAAGATACGATTAAGATTAGCCGAATATTGTGAAGAAGGCTCCCCTTATAGTGGGATTATTGAAGTTGATGAAAGTTATTTTGGAGCCAAGCGTGTTAAGGGCAAAAGGGGGCGTGGTGCTTATGGTAAAACAATCGTATTTGGCATATTCAAAAGGAATGGTCATGTTTATACTGAAATTGTTCCTGATTGCTCAAAAGCCACTATACAAGCAGTTATAAGAGGAAAAGTCTCGCTTGACAGTGTTATAAATTCTGATGGATGGCGTGGTTATAATGGCTTAGTAGACGTAGGGTATGAAAAGCATCTAAGGGTTGATCATGGAAAAGATGAATTTGTAAAGGGTAAAGCACATATTAACGGAATTGAAGGATTTTGGGGATACGCTAAGGTAAGAATGACAAAGTTTAGAGGTATGCGTAAAAACACTTTCTATTATCATTTGAAAGAAACTGAATTTAGGTATAATAATAGGGAAAATAACATATACAAAATCATATTAAATATATGTCGCAATAAACCGCTCAACTAGTCATGACCCTTATTTATAAATTTAGGGGGTTATTATGAGTAAGACTTATCCTTTGGCTTTAAGGGAGCGGGTTGTTTCCTATGTTGATGAGGGTCACAGCCACCGATCTGCAGCAGCCCATTTTCGTGTATCTCCACGCTTTGTCAATGATATGATTAAATTGCGCAAACAAACGGGCGGCTTGATTGCAAAGCCGCGTGGCCGTGGTTTTGGCAAGGGCAAATTATCAGGACATGAAGATTGGGTTCGTGATAAGATCGCGGCGCATGGAGATATAACATTGATGGAGTTAAGTGCGCAATTAGAGGCCGAGCGTGGTGTTTCAGTTCATTTTGCATCTGTTTGGCATTTGCTTAAGCGCTTAAAGTTAAGCTATAAAAAAAACGCTGCTTCCCAGCGAACAAAAACGTAAGGATATTGCAAACCAACGCAATATTTGGATAACATGCCGCCAACCTTTTATGCGTGATAAGCTTGATCGGTTGGTGTTTATTGATGAAACTAGCTTAAACACAAAGATGACTAAAACCACAGGCTGGTCACAGGTTGGCACGCGCTTGCGGGCTGATACGCCACATGGACACTGGTTCACCCAGACATTCATCGCAGGACTGCGGCATAATGAAATCATCGCCCCTTGGGTAATTGATGCACCTATGAATAAGCAACTGTTTGAAATATATACAAAGACCCAGTTATCGCCTTGTCTGCAACGACAAACTGTCGTGGTGCTGGATAATTTATCCAGCCATAAAAGCTCTGTTGCCGCCGAATGCTTAAAAAATGTCGGGGCTTGGTTTTTGTTCTTGCCACCTTACAGTCCTGATTTAAACCCCATTGAAATGCTATTTTCCAAAATAAAGACTTTGATGCGAAAAGCCGCAGTAAGATCGTATGATGATTTATGGAAAGCAGTTGGGAATATATGCGATTTGGTTACTGATGAAGAATGTTACAATTACTTTAAGGCAGCTGGATATGAGGGCAAATAAATACAAAATGCTCTAGAAGAGGCGTTCTAGTTATCCTAATTTTAGAGTTAATTGGCTTACTGGCCATTGCACGAAAATGCCGTGTAGATGTTGTTGAAAAAGTTATTGGTCGGTTATTAGATAGTCGATGGCTTAAAAAATAATGATATTAACATAAGGGCACAAAGCCCTTAAAACTAATCAAACGCGTTTGCGTTCCAATTCAGCCCAAGCTTTTTCAAATTTTGTGAAGTCAAAATCGGTTTGTTTGGTAGGTTCAAGCACGATTTGTTCTAATTGTTGCATTTTTTCAATCCATTGATCAATTTCTGGTAAAATATCAGGTGGAATGATACAGCCGCCATGACGGTCGGCATGGATAAAATCGCCTTCCTTTACTGCCATTCCAAAAACATGGACTTGTGTCCCTATCTCTTGGACATGAACAAAGCGGTGGGAAGGGGATAAGCCGCCACCAATCACTTGATAAGATTCTGGACAGCAACCAAGATCGCGGATCATACCATTCGTAAGCGTACCTGATAGACCAAAACCAAGATGAATATTGGTATTAACCTCCCCCCAAAAGGCGCCAACGGGCTGTTCGTCCACATCCTCAATCACACAAATGGCGGGGCGTTGCCCTTCGGACATATAACGATAATAATCCATGCGCATACGCTGATTATCTTCGTTAGAACGCTTGGTTGGTTGTTCAGCCGCAATCTTTGCGGTGCGGGCAAAGCCCATGGCAATTTGTGGCGTATTATGCATAACGGCATAGGTTCCGCGTGTAAATTGGTTAAAGCCACGCTTGCCTTGTGCCAATTCAATCGCATTGCACACGGTTGGCGTGTCGGTCATTGCTAATCGTTCAAATAAGTTAGGATTCATTATATACCTATATAAAATGAGTTGGCCCTGCTGGATCATCGGTTGCAATCACACGGTAAAGGGCGGCATCCCCTGACATGGCAGGCGTTAATTCATAGTTAAAATTTGGGGGAAGCAGGCAACTATCCCCAGCATTTAAAATGACCTTTTGTTTATTAGCCTCCATTGTCCATTGTAGCTGCCAATGCCCCGTCACTGGCATTAAAACCGTATGTTTAAGAGCCGTTGCAAACTGATTTTTCTGGTTAGCTTCTGTGGATTGATGGGTTAAAAATTCAACTTCAAAGCCAGGTTTATCGCGTAAAATGCCTTGTTCGGCGATTACTTTTATGGGTTTATCCTTAGCAAGCCCAACCAAATCCCAATAGCGCGCAACAAAGCGTGGGATAACTTCCTCAGGCTTGGGTTCAGCAAAAGCCTTTAATTCTGTGTCGGTTAATAGCGGCATGGGTTTAATCCCATCAGGTAGAGATTCGCCTTTTTTCTGATCATATAGGCGACCATTATCACCAAGAATTAGCCCATGGGCTTTGGCTTCTTCGACGACTTGCGGCGCCCAAACCACGCCGCCGCCTGCATCATCCCCCCCAAGAATTGCCATGATCATGCCATATTCTTGTCCAATATTCTCAAAGCCACGAAACATGCCTGTGGGGATGTTGAAAATATCACCCTCATTTAAAATAACTTCACCGCTATCGCCCCATCGCCCCCAAAAAAATCGCCACCGTCCTTTTAATACAAAAAATACTTCCGCCGTTCGGTGAGAATGAAGCGAATTTTTGCATTTAGGCGGTTGTCCAGCAGCCCCAATATTAAAGCCAGGGGTTTCACGAATATGCACATGCTGATCGGTACTTTCCGATACGCCGCCGCCAATGATTGTAAAATTTTCCTTTTTATCGCTACCAGGGGTGTGGGTGTCAATAAAAGCAGTTTTGCAGGGGATTAGCTCCCCATAACGGACAATATTTTTCTGCGCCATCATTTCAGCGGTAAGCATGGTTATTTATCCTGTTTGCAATAAAATTTGTTTCCAGATCGCGGTTTCATCAAAAATTGTATATTCACGGCGTAAGCCCCAATGCCCAAATTCGGCTTGGGTAAAGCCCATAATATGAACCCGCTTATGGGTTGGCGTTCCTAATGTTCCCCAACCATCATGCGTGCCATCTAATGACCATCTAAGCGCAGCGCGTGGTGGCATTTCTTTATCCTCATCGCGCCCCATACAATGTTGGATTTTAAATTCAGCATTCGGCAGGCTGGCGCGTAATCCTAACCAAAATTGTTCTGCTCCGTCAAAGCTATGGGCTTCCACGCCGCTTGGATAAAATAGGCAAGCTGCACGATCATAGGCCGTTTCGATGATGGAAAATTCGGCATTCATCAAGCGTGTTAATAAATCGGTCAAGCGTTTCCCCCATTCATTATCATTCCCTTTGCCTTGATAAGGTCCTTTAATATCATTTTCAGGTAAGAATGGTTGAATTGCGGTTTCAAATCCGCCCTCTCGTTCAATTAAATTGCGCGCATATTGCATTGGCTCCAAGCCAAGTTGGCGAATAATCGCGCCTTGATCTCGAATAATCCATTCATCATTGATTTGATTATTAATCGCATGGCAATCGGCAATAATACGATAGCGCAATTTCTTACCACTGGCTTTGCCGTAAACGCCATCGCCGCTATGGGTTGCAGTTGATAAAATCCGATGGGAGGAGAGCATACCCGCCTCAGGCGAACCCGTCCAAATCACATCTTCACCAAGCAAACGCCGATCAGGAAATTCTGATAAGGTTGCCATGGTTGCTGCAATTACCCCTTGATTGCCTTGAACCACGCTTGCAGGTGAACGCACAATAATATCAGGGGCATAATAATGCTGGAGGGAGGCGATGTCTCGCCCCTCCCATATCTCGTGGGTGATGCCGATAATATAATCAGGGAAATTTTTAAATTTCGGATCAAAGCCTTGCATTGTCATCACTTTTCTTCTTTCTCACCCTGCTGTCCAGCCGCCATCAACCAAAATAGCGGTGCCTGTTATAAGTGCGCTAGCCTCACTTGCAAGAAATACAGTAACGCCCATTAAATCTTCCACTTTGCCAATTCGCCCCAATTTAATTTTTTGTTTGATCCATTCAACCCGTTCAGGCTGGTCAAAGGTGGGGGCAGTTAAGGCCGTATGAACAAAGGTAGGGCAGATGGTATTAACACGAATTGCATGGGGCCCCCATTCAATCGCCATTGATTTGGTCATGCCTTCCACCGCATGTTTAGTCCCCGAATAGACCGAACGATCAATGCCGCCAATATGCCCCATTTGCGAAGAAATATTGATCAAAGAGCCTGATTTTTCAGCCTTGATTAAACGATTGGCAACCGCACGGGTTAAGAAATAAGCGGCTTTAAAATTAACGATGCAGACTTGATCAAAATCAGCTTCACTTGTTTCACTTGCAGGGGTGTGGCGTGCCATGCCAGCTGAATTTAATAAAATATCAAACGGAGCCTGTTCACCAATCCATGCTTCACATTCGGCAATTTTGCTAACATCAAGAACCATCGTTTTGGCTGTGGTGCCGCCAACGGCCTCAATCATTTGCCTAGTTTCTGTTAAGCCTTGTTCATTGCGGGCAGCAAGCGTGACATCTGCGCCATACTCACCAAGGGCAACTGCGCAGGCCTGCCCAATTCCTGAACTTGCACCTGTTACCAAGGCACGTTTTCCATCAAGGCGAAAAGAAGGAGTTGTTAGCATTTAATAATCTTTCTTAAAATTGATTGGGTTTAAATTTCGGGCTTTGTTAAATTCAGCCAATCTTGCAAATACATCAACGCCAAGCTGGTGATAAATATCAAGCATATCAATCAATACCCAATTTTCTTTTATTTTTCCATGTTCAAGTCGCCAAAAATCCAAACTGCTTAGGGTAATCATCTTACCAGAAGGCGCAATACCAAGCCAGCCACCATCGGTTAAGGTTTGTTTCATATTTGGCCAGCCTGTAAAGCCAACATAATCGCCTTCAGCAAAGAAATGTATTTCCAGCTCTGTATCATATTGACCACGGTCGGGCATGGCCGCTAAAAACGGGATTTGGTGCCAATGACGAAAACCAGCAATCCCACGGCAGGTACCAATCCCAGCAGGACCATACCAATTTAAGTTAGGGTGCCAGAACCGTTCCAATTCCATTGCTTGTGGTGGTTGCCTTGGGTGTTTTTGCATCGCTTCAATCATATCCATTACATGGGTACGACTGGCTAGGGCTTGTGCCTCATCCCCACTAATCCTTAGCCCATCTTGGGTTGCGGGGGCTGGTACATGCCATTCTAAACCAAGGGAAGGGGCAAGCGGCCACGCCCCAGCCTGCATCATGATCGAGGGGAGATCCCATATCCCTTGAAATTCAGCCAGTTTATTCTGTTCAATGCGGTAAAATTCATGAAAGCGCAGATGCGCTTGTTGACCTGTGGGTGGAATATCCAGAAAAGGGCTAAGAAATGTGCCTGTATAATAGCCAGCACAGCCAACCCATTCATTGCCTTGTGGGTCTTCGCCTGCCATAATGATTGTATCGCGGCGTTCCAAATCAGGCCATGCGGCTAATAATTTTTGATATGAGGCGGTAAAAAACCGATCAGCGTCCTTAAAAACCCCAAAAGGATAACATAATTTATAACGGGTGTGATCCGTTGAGAGATTGGATAATGCCTGCCTTGCAAGCCTTTCATCAAAACCCATTAAGGCTTGCTGCCATGGCGCGATTAGCTGTTTGGCCTGTTCGTGATGATTCATTCGGCGGCCGTCCCATAAGCAATATTTTTACCACCATAGCGGCGTACCCTTACATTGCATTGTTCGGCGTGACCAACAAAGCCTTCTAACATACATAATCTGGAGCCATATTCGCTAATCTTGCTTGCTGCCTCATCCGTTGTAATTTTTTGATAGCTATGGGTTTTCAAAAATTTACCAACCCATAGGCCGCCAGTATAGCGTCCTGCTTTCTTGGTAGGCAGGGTATGGTTGGTACCAATGACCTTATCGCCATTGGCAACATGGGTGCGCGCCCCAAGGAATAATGCGCCATAGCTGTGCATTTCTTGTAAAAACCAATCATCACGATCAGTCATCACTTGCACATGCTCATAGGCCATATCGTTGGCAACCGCTAGCATCTCTTCATAATTCTCACATAAAATGACTTCGCCATAATCGCGCCAAGAAACGCCTGCGGTTTCAGCCGTTGGTAAGATGGCAAGCAAGCGATCAATTTCAATCAGCGTTGCTTCGGCAAGTTTGCGTGAATTGGTAATTAAAACCGCAGGTGAATTATAACCATGCTCCGCTTGTCCTAACAGGTCAGTTGCGCATAATTCAGCGTCCACAGTATCATCGGCAATCACCATTGTTTCAGTAGGTCCTGCGAATAGATCAATACCAACCCGACCAAAAAGTTGGCGTTTGGCTTCGGCAACAAGCGCATTGCCAGGGCCAACCAGCATATCAACGGCATTCATTGATTCTGTACCCAGTGCCATTGCGCCAACCGCCTGTATGCCACCCAGTACATAGATTTCATGCGCACCGCCAAGCTGCATTGCAGCAATAATTGCAGGATTAGGTGCGCCTTTAAAAGGTGGGGTTGTTGCAACAATGCGTGGCACCCCTGCAACGGAGGCAGTGGCAACGGACATATGCGCACTTGCAACCATCGGAAACTTACCAGCAGGAACATAGCATCCAACCGATTGGACAGGAATGGTTTTATGCCCAAGAATAACCCCCGGCATGGTTTCAATTTCAATGTCAACCATGCTCCCCCGTTGGGCTTTTGCAAAATTACGCACTTGGGTTTGTGCAAATTTTATATCTTCCATATCGCGGGAGGAGACTTGATTAATCAAGGCTTCAATCTCGCTTGCCGTTAATTTGAAGGAAGGCGGCGAATAATTGTCAAATTTTTCAGATAGCCCACGAACTGCCGCATCGCCTTCTTGTTCAATCTTTGCTAAGGTTTCTTCAACCAGTTGACGAACCTTATCATCTTCACTTGCACGGGTTGAAGCATCGGCCGCCCCGCGTTTTAAATATTCAATTGTCATGATTATCCTTTCACTGCCCCTGCGGTAAGCCCGCTTACAATCTGGCGTTGGAAGACCATCACCAATATAAATAAAGGTAAGGTAACCGATACGACCGAAGCCACCGCAAACATAATATTTCCCTTGGTTTGGGTGGTGCCAAGAAAGCTTGCGATTTTTGGTACCATCGTTAAATTTTCTTTGGAAAGCAACATCGCCGTCACTGCAAAATCATTATAAGCCAGAAGTAATGAAAATAACGCCGTGGTAATCACACCAGGCCACATAACGGGAATGATAACCAAGCGAAAGGCTTGAAATCTGGTGCAGCCATCGACCATTGCGCTTTCATCAAGCTCAATTGGAATATTACGAAAGAAAGAGGTCAACATCCATAAGGTAAAAGGTTGGTTGATTGCCACCAGCACGATAATTGCGGTTGGCAAATGCCCCCACCAATTCCATTCATAAAATGGCAGTAGATAACCAGAAACTAGCGTGATTGGCGGCATTGCACGAAACACCAGCGCGATAATTAAAAGCCAAAACGCATATCGATAGGTAGAGCGTGATAGCGCATACGCCCCCAAAGTGCCAAAGGTGAGAGAGATTGTAACGACCGATACGACCACGATGGCAGTATTTAAGGTGGCACGCCAAAATTCTTCTTCAACCCATGCGCCATGATAACCATCGCCTGTGAAATAGCCCCCTGTTTCAATCATGGTTCTAACGCCCGTTAGTGCATAATTCCAGTTGGCCTTAGAGAAAAAATCCCCCTCCACTTTAAAAGATCCCCATAAAGTCCATAAAAATGGGAATGCGGCGATAAATAGCCATAGGATTAAAAAACCAAGCGCGGTAATGCGCCAGAAAATAGGGGTTTTTAATGCTGAACTTGCCATTTTACACCGTCACCTATACCTTACCAAAACGCTGATAGGTGCGCACCAATATAGGCGATAAAAGAATAATAACCCCAATGATCGTTAAGACCGATGTTGCGGCGGCTGAATTAAGTAAGCGCGTCTCCCCCCCTAAATCATCAAAGATGAAATAGGATAAAGATTGCGCATGAGCCTCCGCATTAAAGCTGATGATGGGTTCAAATATCCTGAAATTATCCATAATCTTAATCAATGCCATAAAAGCCGTTAGCGGGAATAAATGCGGCAAGATAACGTGATAAAGCCGCTCCCACGGGCTAGCCCCATCAATCAATGCGCTTTCAATAACATCTTGCGGTACAGTTTGCAGGCCTGCATAATAAACAACAAAGGCAAAAGGCGCAGTATTCCAGATGCCATACACCATTAACATTAACCAAGTAAGCCCAGTTGAGGCCTTTAGCGATAGGTTAGGATCCGCCATAAGCTCTTGGATAAATGTGCCAATAATCCCCCGCGCATCGACCATCCAAAATAAGATAAGTGCCCCCACCAACGGGGTGACGATCATCGGTAAAAGAGAGAAGAAAATAGTAGGTCCCCTGAAAATTCGTGGGATTGAATTAACAGAAAGCGCAATGATTAACCCCAAAATTAAGGCGGCAGGGGTTACGATAAACGTATAGGTTAAGGTAAAGGCCAATGCGCCATAAAGCGGCAGGTTTAGCAATTCATCAAAAAAATTACCAAGGCTTGAGCGTGCCTGCCATAAATCCTCAATCTCATTAAAGGCTAAATGGCCGCGATTGGTGTAAATCTCAAAGCCAGCAAATTGTCCCATTGGTTGGGATTCACGTAATTCACGGGTGGCTTCTTGATCAATCGAGGTTTCAGTTGTGCAGCCGAATGGTCCACAGCTTTCAACTTCAACAATTACCTGTTCATGCTGCTTATAAAAGGATTGAATGATAACCGAGGCAATCGGTGCCGCAATAAATAACAGCATCGCCAAAGCAGAGGGTAAAACGAACCAAAAAAAGCTACGATGTTTCATCGATGATCCAAAATAATTTATGAATTACCCCGCCAGAAGAAATAATCTTCTGACGAGGTAACCTTAAATTATGCTTAGTTTAAAAAGCCTTTTTCTTTGGCGGCCGCCGTGTAAGCAGCTTCAATATCCGCCAAGGTTTGGGCTGCACTTTCTTTTCCTTGAAGAAAATCAGCAATATTATTGCCAAGTGCGGTATGAAGCAATCCATGGTAAGGCAACATAGGATAAGGCTTTGCACCAGAAGCCATGGTTTTAAACACCCCTTCATTAACGGGTGCTGGTTCATACCCATCAATCATCCAAACGGCTTGCCCCATGGTTTCCGCATTTAATAAACTGGGGGAGATCCCATTTAGCATCGCAAGGAAGGTTGCTTTAGCATCTTCATCAGAAATATTTTTAGCAACGGTCCAGCCATCCCACCAAAGTGTGGTTGCGGGAACGCCGCTGTCTCCGACCATAAGTGGCCCAGAAACTTTGGTATTGGAATAAACCTGTTCATCCGAACCTTCATCATCCATCAGAACCGCAGAGCGTGATCCCCAAAAATTCATCAATGCAACATTACCCGCTTCCCATTCGGCGGCGGCGGCATTGGAATCATGGGTAAGATAATCTGGGTTCATATAATCAGTAAGGGCTTTCATCATTTCCAATGTTGCAAGGCTCTGTGCGTTATGGATGGCAACTTCGGCAGTGCCAGACTTATAAAATTCACCACCATGACCAATATACATATTGGTAAATTCTTGTGCTAAATTCCAGCCTGCTTTGTAAGCACCGCTTAGCGGGTATTCCATAATTCCTTGATCACGGATTTTCTTGGCGGCGGCAAGCACCTCTTCATAGCTGGTTGGAACATCTGCGCCAATTTGTTCCAGCACATCCGCCCGATAAATCAGGTGCTGCGCATTCGCCATGAAGGCAACGGCCATAATATCGCCATTGATCGAGATAAGCTGATTACGTGCAATGTCACCACCATGTTCATCGACCAAGCTGTTTAATGGCCGCACAACATCCTCATTCATCAATGCAACTAGCGATGAATTTGCAATAATTGCCGAGGTATATTCAGCAGGATTTCCCTGCATCCCTGCAACATTAATTTTTTGATGATCGGCGGTTAGGTTAGAAACAACCGTAACATTGCCTCCTGCGCATTCAGCCGCTTTATTTGCAACGCTATGGATTGCTGGAAATTCATTACCAACAATGCTAACGCGCCCTTGATTGATACCACAATCAGCAGCATGGGCTGATGGCGCATGGGTAAGCTGCGTGCCAATTAACAAACCAGCCGCCGCAGTTAAATAGATCATTGACTTCATAAAATCCCTCCTTCTTTCAAAAATGGGGTTTAGGTTAGATTAAAAAACGGGGTCAATTCTTAATCCTGTATCAGAATTAAACAGATGGCAAACAGAAATTGGTACTTGAACCGTAACTTCGTCACCAATTTCTGCCCAAAAATCTTTTTCAGCTTTGACGGAGACAAAATCCTTGCCAACCCGCAAGGTAAGCATCACCGCATCACCAAGCAATTCAACAGTATAGATAGGGGCTTTAATCTGATAGCCTGATTTTTTTGTCTTTTTATTCACGCTTACATCTTCGGCGCGAAAGCCAAGAATAATATTACCATCCGCCGCCTTAAAGCCATCGATTGTTATATTATTGGCTGAGAAACTGCCCGCCTTCATTGTGCCTTCTACCAGATTCATGGCAGGGGAGCCAATGAAGCCCGCAACAAATTGATTGGTTGGGCGATTATAAATCTCGGTCGGGGTGCCAACTTGCTGCACCACCCCTTTATTCATCACAACCACCCGATCTGCAAGGGTCATGGCTTCAATTTGGTCATGGGTAACATAAATGGTGGTTACCGCCAATTCATGCTGTAGGTTCTTAATCTGCGCCCTTGTTGATACCCGTAATTTAGCATCCAAATTCGATAAAGGTTCATCCATCAAAAAGACTTTGGGCTTGCGAACAATGGCACGCGCTAAGGCAACCCGTTGACGCTGTCCCCCTGATAATTCTGCGGGTTTTCGGTGTAAGAACGCATCCAGCTCCACCATGGCAGAAGCACGCTTGACCAAAGTGTCATGTTCAGAACGCTCCACTTTTCGTACCTTTAAAGGAAAGCGGATATTCTCATAAACGGTCATGTTGGGATAAAGACCATAGCTTTGAAACACCATCGCAACATCGCGGTCTTTAGGTTCCAAATTATTCACCCGTTGTCCATCAATTAAAATATCGCCTTCGCTTGGGTCTTCCAGCCCTGCAACCATCCGCATGGTTGTTGTCTTACCGCATCCAGAAGGCCCTAATAACACCAAAAATTCACGGTCTTTGATGGTTAAGTCAAAGCGATCAACCCCGATGAAATTACCCCATCGTTTGGACAAATTTTTTAACTGAATTTCACCCATTTTCTCTCATTTCCCTTTGGTGTTACCACCATATAAATAACCGCTTTTAATGGCAAGCCGTTTTTCATTCCCACACTGTTTCGGGGGGGAGGGACATTAAAATTGCTTCGACATTGCCGCCAGTTTGCAAACCAAATTTAGTTCCCCGATCATATAACAGATTAAATTCGGCATAACGCCCGCGCTTCACCTTTTGTGCATGTTTTTGTGCTTGCGTCCATGGTTCATTCATATGGCGTGTAATCAATTCGCAATAAATGTTACGAAAAGCATCGCCAACGCTTTGGACAAAGGCGAAATCTTGATCCCATCCATGATCATCAAGATAATCAAAGAAAATCCCGCCAACTCCGCGCATTTCCCTTCGGTGGGGCAGGTAAAAATAACGATCACACCAATCTTTAAAGCGCGGGTAATAGGTTGCATCAAACGGATCACAGGCTTGCTTAAACGCATCATGAAAAGCGTTGGTATCTGCTTCGACTGGAAAAACAGGGGTTAAATCCCCACCACCACCAAACCATGATTTGCTGGTAACAATCATGCGTGTATTCATATGGGCAATAGGAACAAGCGGGGAGCGCGGATGCGCAACCAAAGAGATACCCGATGCCCAAAATTGCCGATCATTTTCCATCGCCCCTGGGATATTGCTTGCAAATTCTTCTGAAAATTGTCCATAGACGGTGGAGCAATTCACCCCAACCTTTTCAAATAACCTACCGCCACGCATGACCGCCATAACACCGCCACCACGATCTTCATTACTGTTTTCATCATCTTCACGCTTCCATGCAGTGCGTTGGAATTGTCCAGCGTTTAAATCACGGGTTTCATCATTTAGGATAATTTCGGTTTCCAACCGTTCAA
Source organism: Alphaproteobacteria bacterium (assembly GCA_965229675.1). GTDB lineage: Bacteria > Pseudomonadota > Alphaproteobacteria > CBDDJK01 > CBDDJK01 > CBDDJK01. Next base: position 2,294,850 of record OZ245897.1, on the reverse strand, counting down.
AATCAGCGCAGATTTGATCACGTAGGGCTTCAAACCAATCTTTAGCTTGCTGCTTTCTTTTACGGATTAGCGGATCAGCCATGCGGTCTTTTTTATTTATATGCTTCGGCGGCACTGCGGATGAACCCCACCATCGCTTGAAAGCCATCACGGCGGCTAACTGTTAAATGTGAGGATAGCCCAATATCCTGCATCGTTTCAACGATTGGCAAGGCTAATATTTCTTCTGGGGTGCGGTCTTGATAAAGTTCCAGCAACAAGCTGATAAGCCCGCGAACAATCACTGCATCGGAATCGGCGGTAAAATGAAGGATTGGCTGCCCATCTTCCCCCTGTGTTTGATGGCTAACAAACCATACTTGTGAAACGCACCCATCCAACAGGTTTTTTTCGCATTTATCAGCAGGATTCATCACCTCCAGCTGTTTTCCAAGATCAATAATATAGCCGTAACGGTCTTCCCATTCATCAAGCAGAAGAAAATTATCGACCAATTTTTGTGGGGTGAGGCTCATGGCAATCTGCCATGGCAATGTTTATATTTCTTACCGCTATTGCAGGGGCAATTTGCATTGCGTGGGACTTTACCCCATGTTTCAGGGCGGTTACGATCAATCCATCGCAATAGGTTATCATCAAATTCCATCCCTGCTTCTGGGGGCGGTTGATCAGGCGATTGCCGTCCTTCCTTGGGTATTTTTTTGATTTTCCCCATTGTGTTTTCAATATCTTCATCGCCAGCTGGTGGTAGCATTGCAACCTGTTCGGGGGTAAGGTCGGTTTCTTCGCGTACTTTTAAATTTGTTGATTTTGGCATTTGTTCACGCAGGCGTTCTAATTCTATTTCTTCAGCCGAACGCAATTCAACATGAGAGAGAAAACTCACCACTTTTTCCCGTAAGCCATCGAGCATGACTTCAAATAAGCTAAAGGCTTCTTGCTTATATTCATTCAGCGGGTCACGCTGTGCATAAGCACGCAAACCAATACCTTGTTTTAGATGATCCAACTGCAATAAATGGTCTTTCCAGCTCATATCCAATAATTGGAGGAGGGCATTGCGTTCCAATACCCGCATGATTTCAGAACCAAACCGCACCGCCTTTGCCGCCATTTTATCATCAATCGCCAGTTTAATCCGATCATGGATTTCTTGAACGCCAACCCCTTCATCTGCTGCCCATTCTTTTAAGGGAAGATCAACCGCGAATTTTGCCATCAATTCTGTGTGAAGCCCATCCACATCCCATTGGTCAGGCAGGGCTTGATCAGGAAGATGCACCGCCACCAACTGATTAAGCGTATCATCGCGCATGGATTTAATTGTATCTTGCACATCTTCATCTTGCATCAAATCACGGCGTTGTTCAAAAATGACTTTGCGCTGGTCATTCATAACATCGTCAAATTTCAATAATTGTTTGCGGATTTCAAAATTGCGTTCTTCAACCTTTTTCTGCGCGGTTTCTAGGGCTTTGGAAACCCATGGATGGATGATTGCTTCCCCTTCTTGCAGGCCAAGGCGGGTTAGCATTCCTTCCAGCCGATCAGAGCCAAAAATCCGCATTAAATCATCTTGTAAGCTAACATAGAATTTGGAGGCACCAGGATCCCCCTGTCGTCCAGAACGCCCCCGCAACTGGTTATCAATACGGCGACTTTCATGGCGTTCTGTGCCAATTACCATAAGGCCGCCTGCATCAAGGGCTTGTTGTTTTAATTTAGCAACCTCTTCAGTAATTTCCTTGATTTTTGCATCCCGTTTTGCGGCACTTAGCCCGTCAGCGATTTCAGATTTCAAGCGCATTTCCAAATTGCCGCCAAGCTGAATATCCGTACCACGCCCTGCCATATTGGTTGCCAATGTAACCGCAGCGGGTACCCCTGCCTTTGCAATGATTAAGGCTTCCTTTTCATGGTGGCGCGCATTAAGAACATTATGCTGAATCCCCGCTTTTTTAAGGGTGTTTGATAATTGTTCTGATTTTTCAATTGAAGCCGTACCAATCAAGACGGGTTGTCCTGCTTTATGGCGGGCTGTAACCTCGTTAATAACGGCTTGGTCACGTTCTTCATTGCTGCGATAAACTTCATCATCATGATCTTCACGCGTCATTGTGACATTGGTTGGAATTTCAATCACGGATAGGCCATAAATTTGGTCAAATTCACCTGCTTCTGTTAAAGCCGTTCCCGTCATTCCCGCCAATTTTGGAAACATACGAAAATAATTTTGAAAGGTAATTTGGGCAAGCGTTTGGTTTTCCATTTGAATTGGCACGCGCTCTTTGGCTTCTAAGGCTTGGTGTAAGCCTTCTGAAAACCGCCGACCTTCCATCATTCTTCCTGTAAATTCATCAATGAGGATTAAACGCTGATCCTTAATGATATAATCTTTATCGCGGGTAAATAAGCAATGCGCGCGTAACGCCTGATTAAGATGGTGAACCAGCGATACATTGCTTGGGTCATAAAGCCCATCTTCTTCGGATAGCATGCCTTTTTCGCGCAAGATTTCCTCGGCATGTTCCTGCCCACCATCGGTAAGCGTCACTGCACGTGATTTTTCATCCAGTTCAAAATCTTCTGGGGTTAATTTGGGAATAACCGTATCAACCGCCATATATAAATCGGTTGAGCCTTCCACAGGACCAGAGATAATAAGGGGGGTTCGTGCTTCATCGATTAGGATCGAGTCCACCTCGTCAACAATTGCAAAATTAAAGGCGCGTTGCACCAATTCTTCTTCACGGAATTTCAAATTATCGCGCAGATAATCAAAGCCAAATTCATTATTGGTGCCATAGGTAATATCCGCTTCATAGGCCGCTTTGCGTTCTTGGTCATTTTTATCATTGGTAATCACGCCAACCGATAATCCCAAAAATTGATAAAGCTGCCCCATCCATTCGGAATCGCGCTCTGCCAGATAATCATTCACCGTGACCACATGCGCCCCTTTACCCGTCAGCGCATTTAAATAAACAGGCAAGGTTGCAACAAGGGTTTTTCCCTCCCCTGTTTTCATTTCAGCAATTTTGCCTTGATGTAGCACCATACCGCCCATTAATTGCACATCAAAATGCCGAAGTCCAAGCACCCGTGTGGAAGCTTCCCGCACTGTTGCAAAGGCTTCCACCAATAAATCATCAAGGGTTTCCCCGCCTTCCAGCCGTGTTTTAAATTCGGCTGTTTTTGCGATTAAATCTGCGTCGGATAAGGCTTTATAGGCTTCTGCTAACGCATTGATTGCTTGCACCTTAGGTGCCATTGCTTTTAATAGGCGGTCATTTTCACTGCCAAATAACCGCGTGAACATATTTAAGAATTTATTTGCCATTTAACGGTCTGCCTGTAAGCGAAGGCGCAGGGCATTAAGGCGAATAAAGCCTTCTGCATCGCGTTGATCATAAACCTGATCTTCTTCAAAGGTTACAATATCAGCGTCATAAAGGCTGTTGGGCGAACGCCTGCCTGTAATGATTACATTGCCTTTATAAAGCAGGGCGCGCACTTCCCCCGTTACCCGTAAATTTGCCTGATCGATTAAGGCTTGCAGCATTTCCCGTTCAGGCGCAAACCAAAATCCGTTATAAACCAGCTCGGCATAACGCGGCATCAATTCATCTTTTTGATGCATCGCCCCACGGTCTAGGGTTAGGCTTTCAACTGCCCGCCTGCAATGAAACAGGATGGTTCCCCCTGGTGTTTCGTAAAGGCCGCGTGATTTCATGCCAATAAAGCGATTTTCAACAATATCAATCATGCCAATCCCATGTTTGCCACCAAGCTGGTTTAAGGATTCCAGCATGCTCGCAGGTGAAAGCGATTGACCGTTTAAGGTTACAGGATCCCCCTTTTCAAAGCCGATGATGATTTCTTCGGGTTTATCGGGGGCATCAAATGGCGTGACCATCCGCGATAGGATTAAATCATAATCGGGGGCTTGCCACGGGTCTTCCAGCACTTTTCCTTCTGAAGAAATATGTAAAAGATTGGCATCTTGAGAGAACGGAGCCTCCCCCCGTTTATCAAGCGGTACAGGGATTTGATGCGCTTCAGCATAAGCAATTAACTTTGTTCTGGAGGTTAAATCCCATTCCCGCCATGGTGCAATCACCGTAATATTTGGATTTTTTGCATAATAACCAAGTTCAAAGCGCACCTGATCATTGCCTTTACCTGTTGCGCCATGGGCGACAGCATCCGCCCCTGTTTCTTCAGCAATTTCAATTTGGCGTTTGGCAATTAATGGTCGTGCGATTGACGTTCCAAGCAGATAAGTCCCTTCGTAAAGGGCATTGGCACGAAACATAGGAAAGACATAATCACGAACAAAGGTTTCGCGTAAATCTTCAATATAAATTTCTTTAATACCCATTTGTTCGGCTTTGCGGCGGGCAGGTTCTAATTCCTCCCCTTGGCCAAGATCGGCGGTGAAGGTCACAACCTCGCATTGATATTCATCTTGTAGCCATCTTAAAATAACCGATGTATCCAGCCCACCTGAATAGGCAAGCACAATTTTCTTAATTTGTTTTTTCATAAACTAAATTTATCCAATGGTTTTTAATAAGAAAGAGTATTTAAAATAATCTGTAAATAAATAAGCCGCTGATCACGATTCCAACAACAACAATGATTTGGCGTACTAACTGTTGCGGTAAAATTTTTGACCATTTTGCACCGCTATAGCCACCAAGGGTTGCCGCAATCATCATGATCAAAGCATAGTTCCATTCAATTAGGCCTGATAGCGAAAAAGTCAAGACTGAAATCAAAGATAAAACAAATGAAAGCAATAGTTTCAAGCCATTCATCATGTGAATATCATTAAGGCCAATGATCGCGAATAAAGCCAGCAATAAAATCCCAAGCCCGCCATTAAAATACCCTCCATAGATTGATACAATGAATAGGCCAAGAAATGGGTTAATGATCGGTTTTTCAGGATCAGCGCGCTCCATCCCCCTGATATATCCAAGCAATTGTTTATTAAAGGCAAATAACAGCGTTGCAATAATCAACAAGATAGGCACAACCGCATCAAAAAGGAAAGGCGGTGTTAATAATAAAAGACATGCACCGATGAATGCGCCAGCCATCGCGATTACACAAAAACGGCTTAATGCTTTTCGGTCAAAGCCTGCAAGCTCGTTATGAAACCCCAATGCCCCCCCGATATAGCTGGGTAACACGCTCATTGCGCTGGTTGCATTTGCCATCACCCCTGGCACGCCAACAATCACCAATGCCGAAAATGTTAAAAAGCTTCCCCCGCCAGCAATGGCGTTCAATACCCCTGCCAGATAGGCAGCAACCGCAACCAGCACATAGGCCATTTGCGGCGGTAAATCATTTGTAAAAAATAATTCCATACTCAAACTTTAATCAATCGGTTCATTCAGCCATGTTTGGATAAGCTATTCAAGGCATAGTAAAAATTAAAAATGGCATAAAAAATTAAAAGCGGCAGTTTGGCCTTTTATTTTAAGCTGATTTTTGATTGGTCTCATCATAAAGATATAAGGGGCGTCCCCCTTTAACCACGACTTCTTTATTAACCACCACCCTTGATACATTTGGGGAATCTGGAACTTCATACATGGCCTCAAGTAAAATCTTTTCAAGCAATGCGCGGAGCGAACGTGCCCCTGATCTTAGGTTAATCGCCTTTAACGCAATTTCAGTTAGCGCATCTGGCGTAAAATGAAGGTCAACCCGCTCCATATCAAATAAACGGCGATATTGTTTAACCAACGCATTTTTAGGTTCGGTTAAAATTCGTACCAGTGATTTTGCATCCAGATCGGTTAAGGTTGCAATTACGGGTAAGCGACCAATAAATTCAGGGATTAAGCCATATTTATGTAAATCTTCCGCAGTTAATTCTTGTAATAATTCGCCCGTAGGACGCGCATTTGGTTCAGGCACATCTGCACCAAAACCAATCCGTTGGCCTTTAATGGCGTGTTGTTCAATGATTTTTTCAATACCAACGAACGCACCGCCACAAATAAATAAGATATTGGTCGTATCAATTTGTGTAAAATCCTGTTGCGGGTGTTTACGCCCACCTTGTGGAGGAACCATTGCCATTGTTCCTTCCATGATTTTCAACAGGGCTTGTTGCACGCCTTCCCCTGATACATCACGGGTGATGGAAGGGTTTTCGGATTTGCGTGTAATCTTATCCACTTCATCAATATAGATAATCCCACGTTCAGCAAGTGCCTTATCGCCATTGGCCGCCTGCACCAGCTTATAAAGAACATTTTCAACATCTTCCCCAACATAACCCGCTTCAGTCAGGGAAGTTGCATCAGCAACCGCAAATGGCACATTTAAAATCCGTGCCAAGGTTTGCGCCAGCAAGGTTTTACCACACCCCGTTGGGCCAACCAATAGGACATTGGATTTGCTAATTTCAACCGCTTCCGCAGCAAATGGATGGCGCTTGCTTGATTTAGATTTATCGCTATCGTTAAAAAGGTCAATATCCCCTTCATTGTCTTCTTGTGCGACATCAAAATGCGCCAAGCGTTTATAATGATTGTAAACAGCAACCGATAGCACGCGTTTGGCTTGTTCTTGTCCAATTACATAATCATCAAGAATGGCGCAAATCTGTTTCGGAGTAGGGATATAGGTGTTTTCTGATTCTAATGGAGAGGCTTCTTCTGCTTCATCATAAACAAGCCCTGCACATAATTCGACACATTCGTCACATATTGTAACGTTATCAGGGCCAGAGATGAGTTTTTTTACCTCATTTTGTGCTTTTCCACAGAACGAACATTTAAGCGTTTGTGGCTCTTCGTAACCGTCATCTCCGCTCATAAGCCTTATTCCTTTTTATTCGTTATTCTTTTTGATTCGCGTTAGGCGTTTCGGGGCGTGTTTCAACCACATGATCAACCAGCCCGAATTTCTTTGCTTCTTCGGCAGAAAGAAAATGATCGCGCTCCATCGCTTTTTCAATCTCCCGCAATCGTTTACCTGTATGTTTTACATAAATTCGATTTAACATTTCGCGCATACGCAAAATTTCTTTTGCCTGAATTTCAATATCGGTTGCTTGACCTTGCGCACCACCAGAAGGTTGATGCACCATGATCCGGCTGTGGGGAAGGGCGTAACGCTTACCGGGCGAACCTGCCGCCAATAGCAACGACCCCATGGAAGCCGCTTGCCCAAGACAAAGCGTCGTGACTTGAGGTTTGATATATTGCATCGTATCGTAAATCGACATGCCAGAAGTTACAACGCCCCCTGGCGAATTAATATAAAAGGAAATATCCTTGCGTGGATTTTCAGATTCAAGGAACAGAAGCTGCGCGCAGATGACCGAGGCCACCTGATCATTCACCCCACCCGTCAGGAAAATAATGCGTTCCTTTAAAAGCCGCGAGTAAATATCATAAGAACGCTCCCCACGGTTAGTTTGTTCAACCACCATAGGGATTAAATTATTCATTGTAATGTCTTCGGTCATTTTACACTTACTGTTTATTGTATTTTTTAAATTTTATGAGAATCGTTATCACAATAAAGTGATTTTCAACAACAATAAACCCTTAAATTCAGCTTTTATGTGAAAAAATAGGGGAATTTTATTGTAAAAGGGGTGTGCTTGGGCACGCTTCGTCAATTTGTTGTAAAATGCCCATCCAATCTTCAATTGGAACCATACGATCTTGTTCAAAACTGGTCATTGGCCAGTGATAATTGCTATAATTAACGGTGACAAGTTGCTCTAACACACAATTTTGATAAGGGTATTTTTCAATTTCATTTCGGCTATTTACAACATCTTGTGCAATTTGATTAAGATATAAATGAACGGCTACGGTGCTATCTACCCCTTCAGTATCGCTTAAATGTATTATATTACCCACACAGCCAAGTGCTGCATTTTGAATATCGACATAAGGCATATAGCCTTTGAAGGGAAGGGGGATTGCTTTAGATTCTAAAAAGCTTTTTGCATCTGTTTTATCACCAAGAATCCTCAAGCTATAGGTTATTTCGCGCCAAGAATGACGATCATTAGGATTTAAAATTCTGAATAATGTGGCTGCGGTAGAAAATATAAATCCATCAGGTAAAAAATTATGGAACTCACTATACCCATCATTACAGCGATCCCCTAAAGCGCGCACTACCCCTAACTCATAGTTTTGATTTTCTTTTTCAAAAAAGCCTTGTAAGCTATAAAAATAACCAGAACCACCTGTATTGATTGCGGCGGTGTAAAAGCGAAAGCGTTCCCCTTCTTTTCCAAATTCTCTGTTAAGAATATAATATATTTTATCCCCGTTCTTCAACTCTTGGCTTAATTGCGGATAAATTGAATCGGTTACATCCGATAAAATGAGTTTTGTTTCAACGGTTTCATCAATGATTGCGCATTTTCCATCAGTTGGCATGGGAACTTCGCTCATGGAAGTTTCATGTAAGCATTTAGGGGAGAATAAGGTTAAATTTTCGTTATTGGTCGTTTCAAAATAATCCAATAAAGCCCTGTTACCCGAACTACCTGCTTCAACCGTTTGAATATTTACATTTAGAATTAAGATAAGAATAAAAAAGCGAATATAATGCATCAATACATGCTGGTCAGGATTGATTTGTAAAGTTTAATATCGCGTAAGGATTCGCCCGTACCTTGAACCACACATAATAAGGGGTCTTCAGCAACATTAACATGAAGGGAGGTGGCATCACGTAACACCACATCCAAATTACGCAACATGCCGCCACCGCCTGTAAGCACCAGTCCAGAATCAGCGATATCGGCGGCTAGTTCAGGGGGGATTTGTTCCAACGCAAGTTTTACCCCTTCGCTGATTGCCGTAATGGGTTCATTTAAACTTTGTGCAACATCTTTTTCGGTAACTTCAATTTCACGGGGAACCCCATCAATCAAATGACGGCCTTTAACAGGCATGGTTCGCCCAAAGCCGCCATTATCATTTTTATGTGGGATGTTTGCTGAACCAATGTCAATTTTTATACGCTCGGCTGTGCTTTCACCAATTAACAGATTAAAATTTTTACGGATATAGGCAACAATCGCTTCGTCCAGCTTATCGCCGCCAATGCGCACAGATTTTGAATAAACAATGCCACCAAGAGACAAAACAGCAATTTCGGTTGTTCCGCCGCCAATATCAACCACCATAGACCCAGTTGGCTCCGTTACAGGTAAACCAGAACCGATGGCTGCGGCCATTGGTTCTTCAATTAAAAATACTTGGCGTGCGCCAGCACTTTCGACTGAATCATGAATTGCACGGCGTTCTACTGGCGTTGAGCCTGAAGGGACACATACCACAACACGCGGGCGAGCCAATCGACCTTTTTGGGTTGCCTTACGGATGAAATGTTTAATCATTTCTTCGGCAATTTCAAAATCAGCAATAACCCCATCGCGCAAAGGACGAATTGCTTGAATGTTACCAGGGGTTCGCCCAAGCATGACTTTTGCTTCTTCGCCCACAGCGACCACTTTTTTTTCCCCTTTAACTTCGGTGATTGCCACAACGGAGGGTTCGGAGCTGATTTCCCCCCCCTTTTTTCCAGGGACATAAACAAGTGTGTTAGCCGTTCCAAGATCAATGGCTATATCGGTCGAAAAAGCACCTAGCAGGCTAGAGAACATTGAATCAAATATCCTTAAATTTAGTTATATTATTTTGTAAATGGCAAAGCTGTTTATTCAGCAGGTGCCACATGGACATAAACCCGTTGACGGTCACGGCTAAAGCCAACCGTTCCATCAATCAAGGCAAAGATTGTATGATCACGCCCAAGCCCAACATTATCACCTGGATGCCATTTCGTGCCGCGTTGACGCACCAGAATATTACCAGCACGCACCGCTTGCCCACCAAATCTTTTTACCCCAAGACGGCGTCCGATGGTATCGCGACCGTTTTTGGAACTTCCACCAGCTTTTTTATGTGCCATAATTTATACTCCTTATCTTAGTGATTATTCTTTTTCAGTTTCAGCAGATTTATCTGCTTTTTTAGGTTTCTTTGCTGTCGTTGCTGCCTTCTTTGCTGGGGCTTTCTTTTCAGCAGTTTTCTTTTCGGCAGCAGCTGGTTTTCTAGGTTCATCTTTCTTTTGAGGGGCAGGCTTGTTTGCCCCTGAATGAATGGCTTTTACAATAACTTCGGTCAAATGTTGGCGATGGCTATTGGTTCGGCGATAATTTTGACGGCGTTTTTTCTTGAAAACCTTAATTTTTCTGGAGCGTAAATGCTTTACAACTTCAAGCTCAACGGAGGCATTTTCAACCAACGGCTTACCAACTTTAAGTCCACTTCCATCCGAAATAGCCAATATATCTGTGCAAGAGATGGTTTTACCAACCTCTTCTTCGATTTTTTCGATTTGTAATTTATCCCCAACAGCAAGGCGATATTGTTTGCCACCCGTTCGGATGACCGCATAGGGTGCGGTTTGTTCTTGATCAGACATTGTTATGGTTCCTTATAAACAAATGCTTCCACGCCCTTCGGTACTTTATTGTGATAAAGTTTTAAGCGGTTTTTTAAAAACCAGACATTCAACCTCGGGCAGAGGGAATAAGTATATGATTAAGCCGTGTTTCTAGGGGCTATGGGCGGATTCGTCAAGTGTAAAATCATGCTTTTTCGGCTTATTGAATAAGCGGCTATGAATCCATGCGAAAATCGCTTTAAGATCGGCGGGCAGTTTCAATAAGCATGGGGTAACGATCAAAGTTAAGATGGAGGCAAAAGATAACCCAAACACGATAGCGGTTGATAGCGAAACCCACCATTGCGTGGAAGGTGAGCCTTGTGTTATTTCGCGTGTCACAAAGTCAATATTCACCTGAAATGTCATTGGCAACAAACCCAAGATGGTGGTGAAGGTTGTTAATAACACAGGGCGAATGCGCTGATAGCAGGTAAGGATGATGGCGGTTCTTGTGTCGCCAACCTCGCGTTTTAAACGATCATAAGTATCAATTAAGATGATATTATTATTAACGACAATTCCTGCAAGTGCAATTACGCCAATTCCACTCATTACAATGCCAAAGGGCTGACCTGTAATCAACAGCCCGCCTAACACGCCAACGGTGGACATAATGATTGCCGTTAAAATAAGCAGGGTTGAATAAAAACTATTAAATTGGGTGACCAGAATGACCGCGATTAAGAATAAGGCAACCGCAAAGGCTTTGCCAAGAAAAGCACTGGCTTTTTCTTGTTCCTCATTCTCCCCACGATAGCGATAATCAACGCCTTGGGGAAAAGTTTGTTGATCCATCCATGCCCGCACTTCATCTAATTTGGTTTCAGCCAAAATTCCTTCGGCAACATCGGCTTTCACATACATAATCCTTTTGCCATCAATCCGCCGTAACTGCCCTGTTTTTTGTTCGCCTGAACGCGAAATAAAATTACCAACTGGAATAGGGCCTTGATTGGTTAAAATGCGAATATTATCCAATTGATCCAAGGTTCTGTATTCGCTTGGCATGCGCAGTAAAATATCAATTTCTTCATCCGCATCATTTGGACGGTAGCTATCCAGCTTAAAGCCGCGCGTGACCATACGCACAAATCCCCCCAATGTGCCAACATTTACGTCAAATTTTGTTGCTTGTTCACGGTCAACAGATAGTTTCCATTCAATGCCAGGGATTGGCCTTGAATCTTCAATATCTTCAAGCCCATCCATCTGGTCAAAAAATGCCCTAATGCGACTGGTGGGTTCTAACAATAAATCGGGATTTTCTGAAGCTAACTCAATATGAAGCGGTTTGCCAGTGGGGGGGCCTGCCTCTGGTTCCCTAATCTCGACAATAATGCCTGCAAAGTTACGGGCTTGTTCACGCAAAGCTTGTTTGATCTTGTTAGCAGAAGGGCGTTGATCCCATTCTTGTAATTCAAGTCGAATTTTACCAATAATATCCTCAGCTTCACTGTCGCGCACAGGGAAGATGCCACTGGTTGTATCGATTGATTTAAACGCATAAGTCTGATCTTGATAATCCAATATGATCGTTTCAACATCGTGTACAAGCTTATCGCGTTCAAGCGTTGATAAATTACCCCGCGCATGAACATTAACCAATAATTGATCGGGTTCAATGTCAGGAAAAAATTCAACGCCTTTACCAAAAACAATATAAGACACCCAAGTACCCGCAAGCATACCTAACGCTAGAAGGGCGATGATTGGGGTAATTGATAAACATGTGTTGATTAGCCTTAAATAATATTTAACAGGTCCTTTAAAATTCAATAATTCTGATAAGGTTGGTTGGGTTTGTTCCGTTTCTTTAACTGGCGGTGCGGTTGTATCAGTTTTTGTAATCCAATTGATAAAAAGCACCATTTTCCATGCCGCATAAAGGCCAATAATTATGCCAATCCCATTGTAAAGCAGGCTTTGCGCTTCGCCAAAGCCAAGCAGGCCTGTTGCAATTTGGTTAATAATAATGATTGAACCAATGAATGCACCACCACCAAAAATTAATTTAGCAACAGTGATCAGGTTTGTGCCAAGCGTTGGTAGGAAGATTAATGCCATCACCAGCGAGGCACATAAGGCCATAATCAACGTGATTGGTAGGAAGATCATAAATTCGCCAACGATCCCAGGCCAGAATAAAAGCGGTGCAAAAGCCGCCAAGGTCGTTGCGGTGGAAGCCATGATTGGTAAAGCCATCCGTCTTGCCGCCAAACCATAGGCACTTGATTTTAACAATCCTTCACGGATTTTACGATCAGCATATTCGCTAACGACAATCGCACCATCAACCAACATCCCAACGGATAGAATAAGGGCAAATAACACAACAATATTGATGGTATAGCCCAGAACATAAAGCAAAAGAAGGGCGGTTAAGAAGGAACCAGGAATGGCAAGCCCAACCAATACCCCGCCACGAACGCCAAGAATCGCAACAATTACAATCAATACCAGCAGCACCGCCGTAATCACATTATTCTGCAAATCGGTTAGCATATTACGAATTTGTGTCGATTTATCTTGAGAGAATTTTACCTTTATCGTTTCAGGCCAGTTTTTCGTTTCTTCTTCCACAATCATGCGGACATTCTCCACCGTTTCAATAATATTGGTGCCAACCCGTTTTGAAACTTCAATGGCAAGTGCGCGCTCTCCATCCAGCCTTGCAAATAAAGTGGCATCTTTAAACGTTCTGCGAACGGAGGCCACATCACGAACCCGCACAATTCCTTCCCCAGATGAAACCAAAGGCGCATTTAAAACATCATTAATATTTTCAAATAATCCGGGGACTTTGATTGAAAAGCGACCCGCCCCCGTATCAATCGCGCCTGCCGCGACCAGCTGATTATCTTGTTGTAATTTTTGTGTGATTTCTACGGGTTGCAGATTATAATTTTCAAGCTTAATTGGATCGATGATGATTTCAAGCGTTTCATCACGCTCCCCTTTTATTTCAGCTTCAAGAACGGTTGATATGCCTTCAATCTGATCTTGAAGGCGGCGGGCATATTGCAACAAGGTACGTTCAGGCACATCCCCATAAAGCGATACAATAAAAATTGGAAATAGGGATAGATTAACCTCTCCAACAATTGGTTCATCTGCATCATCTGGCAAGTCAGGTTGGACAATATCGACTTTTTCGCGCACATCCTCAAGGGCTTTATCAACATCAAAACCCGCATCAAATTCAAGCGTAATATTGCTACCCCCTTCATAGGCGGTTGCACGCATTTCCTTAAGACCTTCGACCGATTTAAGCTCTTTTTCAAGCGGGCGTACCAATAAACGTTCTGCGTCTTCTGGTGAAATCCCTTCCAATGCTGTTGAAACAAAGATGATTGGAATATTGACATCGGGATCGGCCTCTTTGGGAATAGAAACATAGGCAGAACTGCCCGCAATAAATAAAAAGACCAGAATGGCCAGCACCATTCTGGAACGGGATAAGGCGGCATCAATCAATGTCATGTGATTTTGCCCTGCTAATTTCCATTATTGACTTGAACTTGTGTGCCATGCTGGACAAATTCATGGCCAACCACGATGATTTCTGTTTCGTCAGGCAAGCCTGTGATCCATGTTGCGCTTTCTAAATCCGATAAGATACCAATTGGATAAAACTGGACAACAGAGTCAGCACTTACCGTTTTAATGCCAACCTCGCCTGCATCTGATAAGGTTAGCCATGCAGGGCTTATTTTATGGGCTTTTATTTTAGGAAGCGGTATTTCAACGCGCGCTGTTAAGCCAGAAGAAAGGGTTTGGTTGGGGTTATCAATTTCAATCTCAACCGTAAAGGTGCGTGTTTCTGCGGTGCTTTTGGGGGAGATATATTTTAAAATCCCATTATATTCAATGCCACTATTAAGGGTTACGGTTACAAGATTGTCTTGTGTTAAATAATGAATATCATTTTCTGAAACTTCCAGCTCAATCACTAGCGGGTCTAAATCAAGCAAGGTTACTAACGCATCGCCATCTTTGACATAATCACCAACCTCAACAAATTGTTCGGTAATGCGCCCTGCAAACGGGGCTTTGATGGCGGTGCGTGAAATATCCAGTTCAATTTCTTCCAAATCAGCGCGTGCTTGCGCAAGAGAGGCGGAGGCCTTAGCCTCTTGAATATCGCTTTGAAAGCCTTTTTTCGCAAGGCGTTCCGCTGCTTTTTGTTCAAGCTCGGTTTGGGTGATGAGGGCTTGGGCTTCGGCAAGCAATGCTTGGCGTGTCCCCATCCTTAGGCGCACCACTAGCTCTGATTTATCGAATAACCGCCCAAGCGATGCCGAAACCTCTTCAACCCGCCCTAAAGTTTCTGATTTAAGCGTTAATTGTCGATTGGCAGCGGTTTGCCCTGCCAATTTCAAGTTGCGTTGATAAGAGGCGGCTGTGCTTTTCAAAGTCCGCACTGTTGGAATAGGGGTTAAATCAACCGCCAATTCGTTATTTTTTGTTGTTCCATCAGAAATGCTTGTGGTTTGATCGGTTACCTCAGATTGTCCAGATAGCAACCAAACGCCAACTGCAACTGCAATCAAAACCGCAATCAATAGCGAAAAATATTGTTTAAGGAATTTCATAATCGTAAATATTTTCTTTTTGTTAAAAACAGCCTATATATAATTATAGTTTATCTTATATGCAGGGTAATGACAAACTTTACTTTATGAAACACCATCTTAAACATTCAAGCCTAGCGATTGCTTTACTGTTATTCCTTGCGGGATGCGCAGGGGGGGACATAGGCGCATCCAATCAGATTGCGGCAAAGCCTTCTGATCTATCGGATCGGCAAGCAAGGATTGAAGAGCGTCCTGTAAGGCTACCGCAAACCGAATCTCAAGCAAATGTGCAGCCACAAGATTCTAATATAGCAGAATTATCATCAGCCCCTGTTGTCTTGCGTCCGCCATCTCAAGAAGAACGCGCACGCGCAGGCTTACCATCCAGCTTTGCATTTGATGCGCCAGATTTGCCTGATCCTGATGGCATGAACGCATCTTTGCCTAATCGTCGCGACCCGCCAGCCGATGTGCAACAAATACAAATTACAGAAACGCCCAGTGATGATCAACAAGCCAATAATGAGGGGTTCCTGCAACGGATATAGGGTTGTTGCTTCCCTTAACGGGGGCTTATGGCGGGTTTGGTTCTGCGCTTGAGAAAGGTGCGGAATTGGCTTTATTCAGTTTAGGAAACCATGAATTTACCCTTAGCAGTTATGATACAGGCGGCACGATTGAAGGGGCGCGTGAAGCGGCTGAAACGGCACTGCAATCGGGGTCGGATATTATGATTGGGCCATTGCTTGCTGATCATATCTCTGTGATTCGACCATTGCTTAGCCAAACGGGAATCCCGTTATTAAGCTTTTCAAATTCCAGCCGCGTTGCGGGGGAGGGGGTCTTTGTCACAGGTAACCTACCCGATCAACAGGTGATTGCCGTTGTGAATGCTGCCATCAATGAAGGGCGTGAACGCTTTGCACTCATTGCCCCTGATAATGCTTATGGACGCTTAATTGGTGAATCTTTATCAAATGTGCTTGAACTTAGCCAAAGCCCATTAATAGAAGCCTATTATTTCGATGCGCAAAATAGCGATTTTGATGTCATCGCCCGTCAAATCTCACGCTATGAACAACGGCGGAAGGCATTGAATGATGAACGCTTACGCCTGAATGCACTGATGGAAAATGGTGATCAACAAGCCGCCCTAAGGCTAAGGCAATTACAAGGAAAAGATACGGATGAAGCCCCGCCCTTTGATGCAATTTTGCTTGCGGTTTCTGACCCTAATCAACTGCTAACGCTTGCGGCGCAATTAAGTTTTTATGATGTTGATCCTGCGCAGGTGCGGTTTATGGGATTGGAAGCCTTTGGCGATATGCGTGACCTTGGTAAAGAACCTTCTTTGTTGGGCGCAATCTTTCCCGCACCAAGCCCACAAGCACAAAAGAAATTTGCTGCCTATTATCGGCGTTTTTATAATGAATCTCCGCCTAAATTAGCAGGGTTAGGATTTGATATGACGGTGATTGCCCTAAGATGGTTGAGCCAACCGCAAGCCCCCAATGCGCGCTTTGCCTATTTAACCAGTAAAAATGGTTACCAAGGCGCAGATGGTTTGTTTCGTTTTCATGCCGATGGCTTGATTGAACGTAATTATGCCATTATGCAAATTACATCCAATGGGGTGCGCCAACATACTAAAGCATCCAGCCGATTTATGCGCAACATTAATCAACTGAACATAGAATAGTAAGTCAATCCATTGCAAAACCCCGTTTTTATCCTTGATCACCCGCAATTAGGGGAAAATATTGGAATGGCCGCACGCGCCATGCATAATTGCGGATTGCAAGCGATGCGGTTGGTTGCGCCGCGTGATGGATGGCCGAATCCAAAAGCCTATGATGCCGCATCGGGCGCAGACCATATATTAGACCAAGCAAAATGTTTCGATACACTGAAAGAAGCGGTTGGAGATTTAACCCATCTTTATGCAACAACGGGGCGTCGCCGCGATATGGCACTGCCCGCCATGCCCCCGATGGAAGGGGTGCCAGCAATGTTTAATGCCCTTCAAGCAGGTAAGTCTTGTGGTATTTTATTTGGCGGGGAGCGTTCAGGCTTGGATAATGAAAGCCTGTCCCACGCAACCGCGATCCTTTATTTTCCGTTAAATCCTGATTTTAAATCCTTAAATCTAAGCCATGCGGTGTTGCTGGTCGCGTGGGAGTGGTTGCGGTTCTGCCAATCCCAAACTTCAAAAAAGGATATTGCTTTTGATATGGCTGCGCCCGAACAACCGATAGCCCCATTGGCACAGATTGACCACCTGCACGCAAGATTAATGGCAGGCATAGAAGAAGGCGGGTTTTTTCATAATATAGAAATGAAACCAATTCTTTCGCGCAATCTTCGCCAATTACTCACCCGCATTGATCTTACTGAACAAGAGGTACGAACCTTGCATGGGGTCATTCGCTCCCTTAGAAACGCCCCACCGCAAGGATAATTAAATGCAAACGCAACTAAATTTTGAAGGTTTTTTTATGTTCTTACGAATGAATATTATAAGAATAAAAATAGGTTTGGGAGCAATCGTTATAGTTTTGTTTTTATGGCAGGGGGCAGCACTGGCTGATCTTGAATTTCCGCCGATCCCGTTAAGGCCGCCTTTGCCACAAAATGTGTTGCCTGATACGCAAGTCTTTCCACCCACACGCAGTAAATCGGTGCGCATGAAAGTGCCACCTACAATGACCCTTAAAAATTTACGGGATTTAACTGTGGTCGCTTTGTCGGAGGCTTGTGTCCATAATCGATTTAATCAAAAGCGTAAGGGAACGAATTTTATTGTTCTGAATAATCCACGCGGCGGTATTTATAAATTTGATGCTGCTAGCACGCGTGATGGCAATTTATTTGACCCGCTTAATAAAGGTTTGGATCGTATGCTTTATGTGTTTGAGGGCGATTCAACCTCGCAATGTCGGGTATATTCCATTCCTTATTATTTAGAATAATGTTTAAATTATGGTTTTAAAATGGCAGCAGCCTACTTTTTGGTTTTCTGATTCTTCGCAAATAGGCACGAAATTAAAAGCAGGTGCCTTAGCACCATTAAGCTTGTTATGGCGGGGCGGAGCCGCATTAAAAGCAAAAATAGGGCGATATGAAACCTTATCAGTGCCAGTGATCAGTGTTGGCAGCCCCGTCATTGGCGGCAGTGGTAAAACACCAGTCGTGATTGCCCTTGCAACGCAATTTAAAGAACATGGGCTTGATTACGCCATTTTATCGCGGGGCTATGGGCGCACGAACCCTGATCAATCGTTTCAAGTTACCCCTGATCATACACCGCAACAGGTTGGTGACGAACCTTTTATGATGAACCAGTTGGGGCTTAATGTTTGGGTTGGTGCAGATCGTGCTGAAATTGGTCGGCGGGCGATTGCCGCTGGTGCGCGCTATCTTATTTTGGACGATGGAATGCAACAAACCAGCCTTACAAAAGATTATGAAATTCTAGTTATGGATGGGGCAAGTGGTTTTGGCAATGGGCATCTTATACCCGCAGGGCCATTGCGCGAATCCGTTTCAAGTGCCATCAAAAAAGCTGGAATGAGTCTTGTGATTGGCGTGGCCAATCCTCAATTATCCAATACTCTACCAGCCTATAAACAAATTGAACCAAGGCTTGAATTTGATCCTCCCTTAAGCCAACAGCCTTATATTGCTTTTGCGGGGATTGGCAGGCCACAAAAATTCTTTGATGCGTTATCTGCCTTTATAGATTTGAAAAAAACCATTTCTTTTGCAGATCATCATTGCTATTCTGTAAGCGATGAGGAAGATTTATGTGCGCTTGCTGGTAAGTTGCAAGCGGGGCTAATCACCAGCGATAAAGATTATGGTAAGCTCTCCCCCTCAATGCAAAAAAGCGTGACGGTGGCGCATATGACCCTAGATTTAAAAGAAGAATTTAATCAGATTTTATCATGTTTAACCTAACCCAATTCAGCGTAGCGATTCAAAAAGCACGTAATAATCCTGAATGGATGTTGCTGGTCATGGCCGCCGCGATGGCGATTAGCCTAAATGGCTGGATGGCACTTATCAATAATTTCACGCTTGAAGAAATTGACTTTACGGGGCGTGAGATTGGTATCTTACAGGGCATTCGTGAAATTCCAGGCTTTATGGCGTTTGGTGTGATTTATGTGATTTTGTTTATTAGGGAACAGCGGGTTGCGATTTTATCCCTTATCCTGCTTGGGGTTGGCACGGCGTTGACGGGCTTTTTTCCTGCACTTGCGCCTGTTTACTTGCTTACTTTCATTGCTTCATTAGGATTTCATTATTATGAAACGATCAATCAATCTTTGACGCTCCAGCTTGTTTCCAAAGAACGCGCCCCAGAAGTGATTGGACGGCAAGTCTCCGTCAAAGCGGCGGCAACGGTTGCAATTTATATTGTGATTATCGTAACCACGAATCCTGCAATGATTATTGATGCGCTTGTCTGGATTAAGCAGTTTTTTGGCATAAACTCCCAACTATCTTTTGAATTTGAGATGAGTGGGCTTGCTTATAAATGGGTATTTTTGATTGCTGGCGGAGCCACCTTGCTTATGGCGATTTTAGCATGGCTTATCTTCCCCGCGTTTAAAATGCCGCATGAACAGCGCAAACAGTTAATTTTACGCAAACGCTATTGGTTATTTTATGCCCTCACCTTTATGAGTGGCGCAAGGCGTCAGATTTTCATGGTATTTGCGGCCTTTATGATGGTGGAGAAATTTGGCTATAGCGCATCGGATGTCACCTTGCTTTTTTTAATTAATCAGCTGGTTAATATTAAGGTTGCGCCGATTGTTGGGCGGTTGATCTCCAAATGGGGGGAGCGCAACGCCCTAATTTTTGAATATGTTGGGCTTATTTTTGTGTTTACCAGCTATGCTTTTGTTGAGCATGCAGGGGTGGCGGCAGGGCTTTATGTGATTGATCATTTGTTTTTTGCCTTTGCGATTGCCATCAATACTTATTTTCATAAAATTGCTGATCCTAAGGATTTGGCTTCAACCGCAGGGGTAAGTTTTACCATTAATCATATTGCCGCCGTTGGTATTCCACCGATCTTTGGCTTGATTTGGTTGGTATCCCCTTCCGCTGTATTTTTAATGGGAAGTGCGATGGCGTTTATCTCCCTCATTTTATCTTTTCTTGTGCCATTTGACCCGAGGGAGGGGCAGGAAACAACTTTCCTTCCATTCAGGTTAAAACAACTCATCCGACCCGCTAATTAATTTTAACCTTAAGAAAGTCATTAAATTGCCTAATTTCTATCATCCACAAGAAACGATCAGTCAGGATCAACGCTATCACGATCATATGGAACGCCTGCAATTAACAGTGGAGGCCGCCCGTGCAAATAGCCCTTATTACAAAACCGCTTTTGCTAAGGTTGATCATGCTTTGAAAGGGCAGACGTTATTGCACGCGCTACCCTTGTTAAAAAAATCGGATATGAAAGAAATCCAAGCAGATAAGCCGCCACTGGGTGGATTGAACACACGAAAACCATCGGGCTATCGGCGGTTATTTGCTTCCCCAGGGTCAATCTTTGAACCTGCGCTTGATGGTGATTGGTGGCGAATGGCGCAAGCCCTTCATGCCGCATTGATTGCCAATGAAGATATTATTTTAAATTGCTTTTCCTATCATTTAACACCTGCGGGCTTTATGGTTGAAGGGGGGGCATTTGCGCTGGATGCTGCGATTATTCCAGCAGGTACGGGGAATAGTGAATTGCAAGCGCAACTGGCAGCACATTATCAAGCAACGGCTTATTGCGGCACACCTGATTTTTTGAAAATCATTCTTGAAAAGGCCGAAGCGGCAAATATTCCTTTGCCTGATTTAAAGAAAGCCTTGGTTTCTGGCGGGGCATTATTTCCTGAATTGCGTGATTTTTATCAACAGCGAGGGATTACAACAACGCAATGTTTTGCTGCCGCAGATATTGGGCTTATTGCCTTTGAAGTGCAGATGGATGGTACGCCGATCACCGATGGTCAAATTATTGCGGAAGATGTTATTGTTGAATTAATTGATCCCAATAGCGGCCTACCAATCACGGATTCTGGCGTGGTTGGTGAATTGGTTGTAACCCGTTTTGATGACCGTTTTCCTTTGATACGCTATGCAACGGGGGATTTATCCTGTTGGTTGCCCAGCCCAAGCCCGTGCGGGCGCACCAATCAACGCATTAAGGGATGGATGGGGCGTGTTGATCTTACAACAAAGATACGCGGCATGTTTGTTCATCCCAGCCAAATTGAACGCACGCTTGCGCCTTTTTTGAATAAAATAGGTGCTTATTCTTTAATGATCACGCTTAAAGATAGCCATGATGCGGCCTGCTTAAAGCTTGAGATGGCCGAAGATGCTGAATTAATCAAGCAGATTGAAACTGCATTAAAAGAACATTGCCGGATTACCATAGCAGTTGAGGCTGTAAGCAACCTCCCCACACCCGTTAAAGTGATTGATGATCAGCGCACTTATTCCTAATCCGTATTATGGACAGGGGATCGCAACCGATCCACGATTAACCCATAAAGGGGCTTCAATTGATAGTAAGCATCCTTTATCCTTATTAGCGCATTGTCCAGCCCATGCACCAACTCCGCTGATTAACCAATCACAGCTTGCCAAGCAGTTGGGCATTGAAGCTTTATATATTAAGGATGAACGTCAACGCATGGGACTTGGTAGCTTTAAGGCGTTGGGGGCTGCTTATGCGATTGCTAGCTGTGCTTATGATGCGATTGGAGAAAAGATTGGTGATTTAACTTATGCTAAAACCGCATTGGCGGGGCAAGTGTTCGTGACCGCTAGTGCAGGTAATCATGGCCTGTCGCTTGCGGCAGGCGCAAGAATCTTTGGTGCGAAAGCAGTGATTTACTTACCCCAAACCGTGCCTTCAACCTTTATCCAACGCTTGGAAACTTATGGGGCAGAAGTGCGGGTTGAAGGGGAAGATTATGAAGCGGCCTTGAAAGCTGCAACCAATGCAGCGAATGAAAATACTTGGCATTTATTATCGGATTCTAGCTGGGTTGACGATCAAGACCATTGTGAAAGTGGTTATAAAGTGATGGAGGGATATTTGGTGATGACCGATGAGCTGGTGAAGCAATTAACACCGCCGCCCACCCATATTTTCTTACAAGCTGGCGTTGGCGGATTGGCGGCGGCGATTGCAGGCTATGTGCGTGCGCATTGGCAGGAGGCTCCAGCTATTTATGTTGTTGAACCCGCACTTGCGCCAACGCTTTATGTCAGTATTGAATCAGGGAACCCAACGGAAGTTGCGGCAGGGGAGGCTTCCATTATGGGGCGATTAGATTGCAGGGCACCTTCCTACCTTGCGTTATATACGCTGGCACATTGTGCAAATTATTTTATGACCTTGGATGATCAAACAGTCATTGAAGCGATTAAGCCACTTGCAGGGCTTGGCTTGGCAACCAGCCCATCGGGCGGGGCAGGGTATGCGGCTTTATCAGCCATGGCAACACAAGGAGAATTGCCAAAAGAGACACGTGCGCTTATTATTTTATCAGAAGGGGAGGTTGCTTGATGAAAGATTTTTCAGATTATGAGATTGAACAACGCTGGAGCCGTGCGCACGCCTTGATGAAACAACAAGGGTTTGATGCGCTATTCTTTACAAGCGAACCAGAGATTCGTTATTTCACTGGCTTTCGTACCGAATTTTGGCAAAGCCCGACCCGTCCGTGGTTTTTAATCTTACCACAAGATCAGGCACCGATTGCGGTCATTCCTGAAATTGGGCGGGCGTTGATGGAACAAACTTGTATCACGCAAATCCATTCTTGGGCTTCACCACACCCCGAAGATGATGGGATCAGACTGCTTTGCCAATTTTTGAAACCTTATAGCAAGATTGGGATGCCGATGGGGCAAGAAAGCGTTTTGCGGATGCCTTTAAAAGATTTTTACGAAGTCACACAAGGAATTTCAGGGAAGATTGCAGATTGCACGCCGCTTATTCAAGCCTTGCGTGTAATTAAATCTTCTGCTGAGCTGGCGATTATGGCTAAAATTGCGAATATTACCAGCCAAGCCTTTGACCAAGCCCCAGATTTGTTTTCTGTCTCCCAATCTCTTCAACAGGTTTTTCGTAAATTCCGCATTACATTGCTGGAACAAGGGGCAGATAATGTGCCTTACTTGGCAGGTGCGGCAGGGCAGGGTGGGTATGGGGATATTATCTCCCCCCCATCAGAGCAGGAAATTAAAGCTGGTGATATTCTTATGTTGGATACAGGTGCAACGCTTCAGGGTTATTATGCTGATTTTGATCGTAATTATGCGTTTGGTCATGCGGATGATCGGGCTAAATATGGCTATCAAACGCTTTGGCATGCAATCGAAGAAGGGATCAATGCTGCAAAAGCTGGCGTAAGCTGTGCGGACTTATTTCATCTTATGAATCGTTCTATTGGTAACGAGCAGGAATCCGTAGGACGATATGGTCATGGATTGGGAATACAATTAACGGAATATCCATCAATCGCGGCTTATGACCAAACAAAGCTACAACCCAATATGGTATTAACCATTGAACCTAGCATTATGCTTGCTGAGGATAAGATGCTGGTGCTGGAAGAAAATATCATCATTACCGAAGATCAACCAATTCTACTTAGCAAGCGTGCGCCACCTGAATTGCCAATTTTAACATGACCAATCACCAGCTTAGCTATGAATTAGATTCAAGGCTGAAAAATTTTAAAAGATTAGGATTGATTATCCTACAAGAAGATCAAACCCTTGAAGAAGAATTGCATCGCTTTAATTGGCCAGAGTCTGTGCGGCTTTACCATAGTCGAATTAAAAGCCTACCAGAGGTAACTACAGAAAGCTTAACCACCCTTGAACGAGAATTGGAAACAGCAACCCGCTTATTTCCACGCGAGATGGCGTTGGATGTGATCGGATTTGCCTGCACCTCCGCCACTACAGTGATTGGCTTTGACCCGATAGCAAAACAGATCAATCGGGTTGAACCACAAGCCGCAGTAACAACGCCTGCAACCGCCTTGATTGCTTATTGCCGTGCCAATGCAATTACAAAGATCGGGTTGCTTACGCCTTACGGGCAAGATGTTAATCAATCCATGGTTGGCTATCTTAAGAAGGCAGGAATTGCGGTAACAGCGATGGCAAGCTTTAATCAACCACAAGAAGATAAGGTGGCCGCCATCAGTGAAACCTCCACTTTGCAAGCCGTGATTGATTTAGCAGCTGGCGATTGTCAGTTAGTTTTTGCCTCATGTACAAATTTACGTAGCTTTTCAATTTTGGAACAGGCCTTCCACCAAACGAATAAAACAATTTTATCAAGCAATGCAGTTTTAATTTGGCATATGTTGTCGTTGATTGGTTACCCCATAACATCAGAATTTTATGATTTAATCAATTAGATTTGATGGTGCATTTTTTTGAAAACAATGAAAATAAAAAATAAAAAAATTTTTCCAAAAACAATTAACCCATTGATTTTAAATATAAAAAAATTTCAAAAAAATCATTGACAATCTTCATAGAATTGATTTAATTTAAAAACATGGTCGCAGAAGCGATTTAAACATAAGCATCCAGAAGGAGGCATCATCATGGGGACGAACCCTATTTCGTTGACGTTAAGTCAGCGTTCTCAAATTGTAACACTCAAAGATATTTCCAAGTTATCTTCAAGGACGCAAGAGCGTCTTACTTCGGGTCGTGAAGTCAATGATATTAAAGACGATGCAGGAATTTATTTTAGGGCATTGTCCTTAACCCATCGTGCTGAATCATTCCAAGATAGAAAAGATAGTATTGATCAAGGAATTTCAACCTTAACGGCTGCGGTTCAAGGGTTAGATGCCGTCGAAGACTTATTATTTCAGATGAAAGGCATTGTTGAAGCTACGCGTTCACAAACTTTGACGGAGCGAATGTCAGCAACAGATCAATTTCAAGAAATTGGAGACCAAATTTCCAGATTAGTGGATGATGCTTCTTATTCAGGTGTTAATTTACTTAGCAAAACCGATGTTCAGCTTGACGTTATTTTCTCTGAACGGACAACTTCAAGGCTATCAGTTGAAGGATTTGATTTAAATGCAACAAGTGCTGGCGTGGATCGCGCTTTATTTACAACGGCAGCGTTTGATAATCTTGGCGATTTTGAAGCTTTTTCAGTTGTCCTTGGTGATGCTGCCAAAATTCAATTACAAAATGGGCAGATTATCAACGCTTCAGGATTTTCGGCGATTGGCGATAATAATTCAGGGCTGGTTCTAGTTGATCAGGTTTTGAACGTGCTTGATGATGCAATTTCCAGATCGCGTGGTGCTGCATCAGAAATGGCGAATGCCCTTGGTGTTTTACAAATACGTTTAGATTATACCGAAGATTATGTTGAGAATTTGGAAGGGGGCAGTGATAAAATGACCCTTGCTGATATCAACCAAGAAGGTGCGAACATGGTCGCCTTACAAACCCGCTATGAGGTGGGTATGGAGGCCTTGTCTGTATCAGGCGATCAACAACGACAAATTGTTCGTTTGGTACAGAGTTAACCCGCTTTGCGAATTGCTATGATAGCATAACAAGGCAAAATAAACCTGTTTGGCAGAATGCCGGACATAATTAACTTCCAGAAGGAGTAAAAACAATGGCGCAAGATATTGCACTTACATTATCCCAAAGGACGAATATTGCAACGTTACGCGATATTCAGGACTTATCAAATCGGACGCAAGAACGATTAACTACTGGCCGTGAGGTCAATAGCGTGATTGACGATGCGGTTTCCTTTTTTACAGCAAAAGGATTATCTGATCGTGGAACCGATTTGTCTTTAAGAAAAGATGAAATTGATCAAGGAATTTCGGCTTTATCGGCCACGCTTCAAGCGGCTGAGGCAATTGATGAATATCTTGATCAGATGAAAGCAATTGCAGAAGCAACGCGCTCTCAAACAATAACAGAAAGAGAATCCGCAACCGTCCAATTTAATCAAATTGGTTCGCAAATTTCTCAGCTTGTTGAGGACGCCAGCTATCGGGGGTATAATTTGCTTAGTGAAACCAATAACGAGCTTGATGTGCGTTTTTCTGAACGGACACAATCAAGGTTAACCGTTGGTGCTTTTGATTTTAATTCAACAACAGCCTATGATCCTGCTACAGGTCCCAATCGACAGCTATTTACAAATATTGCATTTGCAACTGAAGTTGCTAACTTTTCTTTCCTAGGCATGTCAACAATCAATGATGCTATTGTTAATACTGCTGGGGATGTGGCTAGCGGTTTTTCGCAAATTGGGGACAATAATAGTATATTGGCGATTGTTGATTCTATTGTTGAACAGCTGGATGATGCAATTTCAAGGGTTAGGGCTGCTTCTTCTGAACTTGGTTCGAATGTATCAATCTTGCAAACGCGCATGAATTTTACAGAAGATTATGTGGATACGCATTATTCTGGTTCGGATAAGCTAACGCTTGCCGATATGAACGAAGAAGGTGCGAATTTAACGGCCTTGCAAACCCGTCAACAGTTAGGGATTCAGGCTTTGTCAATTTCAGGGGATGAACAATCATCCGTTATAACCCTACTTCAATAGTTAAGTTTGTAATGTGAGGGGTAGGGGCTTCCTACCCCCGCATTAAGTGGATAAATTTTGTTTAAAGGATATGAATTATGGTTTTTAATCTGACGAATTATACCAATAAGTTTCCATCTGGTCGATTGATTGCCGAGTTAAAAGAATATTTGCTTAAATTATCAAATATTCAATCCCGATTATCGGTCTATCAGATAAGAGTTTGGGGACAAGCGATGGGTTTTATGCCCGTGCGTTTTGAGCTTGTGCCTCATCTTCGACACCAATCCCATGGCTTTCATTCGGCCATGCGCTTAATGAAAGTAAAGGGAGGTGTACTCATGAAACATAAGCCTGTTTCATAACTTGAAACCGTCTTTGCCATCTTGATCACCACAAGCTGGCATGACAATCCGGGGACGGGCAGAAAGCTTTGTTCCATTTATTCTAGAAAGGAGTAAAACAAATGGCAGATATATCATTAACTGAAGCCCAAAGACGCAATATTGCAACTCTGCGGGATATTCAAGATCTGTCGGATCGGACGCAAGAACGATTATCAACGGGTAAAGCGGTGAATAATGTTGTCGATGATGCGGTGGCATATTTCGCTTCACAAAACCTTGAAAATCGTGCGGACGAATTTATAGGCCGTAAAGAAGATATTGATCAAGGGATTTCAACCTTGGAAGCTTCTTTGAATGCGATCGAGTCAATTGGAGAATTGCTTGATCAAATGAAAGCGGTCGCAGAAGCATCAGGCTCGCAATCTCCGGATGAGCGACTTGCTGCTACCGAGCAGTTTCAACAAATTGGGACGCAAATTTCCCAGTTGGTAGAGGATGCCTCCTATCAGGGGTATAATCTATTAAGCGAGACGAATAACGAATTAAACATTCGGTTTTCTGATCGTACGGCTGCTCGAATTATAATAGGTGGGTTTGACTTCAACTCAACCTCCAGTGAAGCAAGACAGCTTTTTACCCAAGCTGCTTTCGACACGATTGCCAATGGGAATGAGTTCTTTGGATTGGAAGTCCTTCTTACGGCAATTACTGTTGATTATGCTGGTGCTGCTGGTGCTGCTGTTAATGGTTTCTCTCAAATTGGTGATAATAATAGTAATCTTATCATCGTTGATGAGACTGTTGCACAGATCGAAGGTGCGGCAGACCGATTGAGGGCTGCATCGGTTGAACTTGGAGGTAATGTGTCTTTGTTGCAAACGCGTTCGAATTTCTCTCAGAGTTATGTCGATACGTTGAATACAGGGGCAGATAAGCTCACCTTGGCGGATATTAACGAAGAAGGTGCAAACCTGACCGCGTTACAAACCCGCCAACAGCTGGGGACTGAGGCCTTGGCCATCTCCGGCGATCAACAAGAGGCCGTACTGACACTTCTTCGGTAAGGTACTTGACTAAAATAAGGGGTGGGCGACCCCCGCCCCTTATTTTCTAAAAATATTATTCTGGTTTATGGATTTTATTTAAAGGATATGAATTATGGTTTTTAATCTAATACATTGTACCGATGGTTTTCTATCTGGTCGATTGATTACTGGGTTAAAGAAATGTTTGCTTAAATTATCAAACATTCAATCCCGATTATTGATCTATCAGATAAGGGTTTGGGGACAAGCAATAAGTTTTATGCCCATGAACTTTATGTTTGCGCCTCATTACCAACACCAATCCCATGGCTTTCATTCGGCCATGTACTTAACCAAAGTAAAGGAGGGTGTACTCATGAAACATGATCTTGTTTCATAACTTAAAACCGTCTTTGCTGTCCTACTAACCACAGGCCGGCACGGACACTCAAGGAACAGGCAGAAAGCCTTGTTCCGTTTATTCTAGAAAGGAGTAAACAAATGGCAGATATATCATTAACTGAAGCACAAAGGCGCAATATTGCAACTTTGCGGGATATTCAGGATCTGTCGGATCGGACGCAAGAACGATTGTCAACGGGTAAAGCAGTGAATAATGTTGTCGATAATGCGGTGGCATATTTCGCTTCACAAAACCTTGAAAGTCGTGCGGACGAATTTATAGGTCGTAAAGAAGATATTGATCAAGGGATTTCAACCTTGGAAGCTTCTTTGAATGCGATTGAGTCAATTGGAGAATTGCTTGATCAAATGTCAGCGATCGCAGAAGCAGCAAGTTCGCAATCTACGGATGAACGAATTGCTGCTACTGAGCAGTTTAAAGAAATTGGGACGCAAATTGCCCAATTGGTAGAGGACGCCTCCTATCAGGGGTATAATCTATTAAGCGAGACGAATAACGAACTAAATGTTCGGTTTTCGAATCGCACGGCTGCTCAAATTACAATAAATGGGTTTGACTTTAATTCAACCTCCAGTGAAGCAAGACAGCTTTTTACCCAAGCTGCTTTCGACACGAATGCTAATGGGAATGAATTCCTTGGATTGGAAGTCCTTCTTACGGCAATTACTGTTGATTATGCTGGTGCTGCTGGTGTTGCTGTTAATGGTTTCTCACAACTCGGCGATAATAATAGTAATCTTAATATCGTTGACGAAACCGTTGAGCAGATCGAAGGTGCAGTCGATCGTTTAAAGGCCGCATCGGTTGAACTTGGTGGTAATGTGTCTTTGTTACAGACGCGTTCGGATTTCTCGCAGAGTTATACCGATACGTTGAGTACAGGGGCAGACAAACTCACCTTGGCGGATATTAACGAAGAAGGTGCAAACCTGACCGCGTTACAAACCCGCCAACAGTTGGGGACTGAGGCCTTGGCCATCTCCGGCGATCAACAAAGTGCTGTACTGACCTTGCTTCGGTAAAGCATTTGACTTAAAGTAGGGGGTGGGTGGTTCCCACCCCTTATTTTGAGTATTCTATTCTTTGAATTTATAGGGTCATAAATTATGTCCAGAGATATAGTCTTATCTTCAACGCAACGGCGTGCCTTATCCATGATACGTGAATTGCAACGCCAATTTGATCAAACGGAAGGGCGATTAACGACTGGGCGTAAAGTCAATAATATTATCGATAATCCAATTGCTTTTTTTCAAGCCAAAGGGTTATCGGATCGTTCCGAGGATTTTATTCAATTTAAACAACAGATAGATCAGGGGCTATCCGCATTAGAATCAACGCTTGAGGGGATTGAGGCGATTGATCGCCTGCTTAAACAAATGAAGGGGATTGCAAGCGCAACCCAGTCTCAATCCACAACTGAACGGATGAGTGCTACGCAGCAATTTAATCAAATTGGTAATCAGCTATCCCAATTAATTGAGGATACAAGCTATAATGGGTTAAATCTGCTAAATGAAGAAAATAATCTTTTGGATGTTCGTTTTTCTGATCGTGATCAATCAAGATTAAGGGTGAATGGGGTTGATCTGAATGCCACGATGGCAGGTAGCGATGCCCAATTATTTTCTGCGGCCGCATTCAAAGGCAATAGTTTTAATAACGAATTTATCGGCGTTCAAGTTTTAATGTCCGATGTGGCTTTGGGTGGGTTTTCAGCGATTGGAACCAATAATTCCGCCCTTTTTATCACAAATACAGTTCAAGAAAATTTGGATCAGGCGATTAATCGTTTACGTGCATTAGCTGCTGAATTAGGTGTAAATGTTGCAGTTCTGCAAACAAGGTCTGATTTTTCTGAATCCTATCAAACCACTTTGGCGACTGGTAGCGATAAATTAACCCTTGCTGATCTTAATGAAGAAGGGGCAAATATGGTTGCCGTACGTACAAGGCAGGATATTGCCATTTCCGCCCTTGCTGTATCAGCGGATCAACAATCAGCGATTTTAAGGCTATTTAGATAAACTTACTTTTTTAAGCGATCTTTGCAGCGCATCATTTGTTGCTTGATGTCTTGGCGTTGCGGCATTTTTTTGACCAATGTTTCAAATAAAGGCAAAGCGAGGTCAAAAAGGCTAAATCTTGCAAAAATAATGGCTTTAATATTAAGTGCGTGGATATGTTCGGGATAAAGCTTTAAATAAGCATCAACCTTAATTAAAGCCCCGTTAAAATCATTTTTATCCATCATGGCTTGAGCTTCATCAAGCAAGGTTGGGTTGAAAGTCATTGGCACTTTTTCTGGCAAATCCTTTAATATAAGTTTTAGCCTGTTTGCAACGCCGCCCCAATTATTTTCATTTTTTAATTGTCGTATAAGCTTGGCGTTAGGATACCATGGACAATCTTCCCTTTCGATCATCCATCGCCATTCAGCAGGTTCGGGTAATAAAATAAAACAAGGCGTATTTAAATTGCCTGAAAGATGGGCAACCGAGCTATCAACGCTAATTACTGCGTCTAATGCTTCCACGATCAAGGCTGTATCTTCAAAATTACTTAAATCATCACCAATGAAGATAAAATTTGGGTGGTGGGCAACAAAGCGTTCTTCCTTCGGGCGTAATTGTTTTTGTAAAACCAACACCAAATCATCGGGGGCAAAACAATCTTCCAGTAGTTCTATTGGAAAATCCCTTTTTTGTGTTGATTGCAATAAATGGTTCCCGCTAGCTGTCAAGCCGAATACCCGTTTTGCTTTATGGTTTTTTTTTAAATTTTCAACATAATCCCGCCATTTTTTGCGCGCTTCAAAAGGTGGAGAAAAATGCAACGGTGAAGGAATTTCTGTTTGTTCAATGTTAAGCAAATAAGGCAGGCTCATGATCCCACAATGACAATCATGGTAAGGCATAAGGTTTGCGATTGTTTTTGCTGCATCAACATTATCATGATCAGGAAGGTTAAAATCTTGCGCTGAAATAAGGCTTATGCAATTTAAAATTTCAGGAAAATCGCGAATATAGCGGTTTAATTCTTCACGTAAATTGAATAAAATAATATGGTTGCATTTTGTTGCAAGCACAAGGAGCAATCGAAGCATCATAATTGTGTCCCCTAGCCCCTGTTCTGTATAAATCAGGATGGTTTTGCCTTCCAATCTATCGGGGTGTGCCGTTGGGGTTTTAAGGTGGTTTCGTAATGTAATAATTGTTTTTGCCTTGTAAAAGGCGGTGTTCCAACGCGATTCATAATTTGTCCAACCGTCAATAAATAATCCCTGCCGCAGTTGGATTTGCCCACACATGTAACGGTTGCTTGCATCATCTTCGGTAAGCGTTATATGTTTGCCTAGCCGCAACGCTTCTTCGTTTAATCCAAGATCATATAAAGCCACCATAAGATTAGTATCAGCCAGATCAAGTTTAGGGTAAAGGGCTGCTGCTGTTAAAAAATAGCGTTTTGCCAGAATTTGATCCCCCTCTTTCAGGGCGATTACGCCTAACCCATTCCAATAAACGGCTGTATCATAGTCGGTTGCAATGGCTTCTTTAT
The DNA here is from genome assembly GCA_965229675.1 of Alphaproteobacteria bacterium. Taxonomy (GTDB): domain Bacteria; phylum Pseudomonadota; class Alphaproteobacteria; order CBDDJK01; family CBDDJK01; genus CBDDJK01. Next base: position 2,262,778 of record OZ245897.1, on the reverse strand, counting down.
AAACTTGTTTTGCTTTTTCTAACTCCCCAGATTTTCTAAGGCTAGTTGCATAAGCCGCTTTTCCAATGTGATTGGTTGGTGCTAACTTTAATAAATAAGCAATGTTATCATTCAGCGTTTCAACGGGTTGTTCTTCTTGAATCAGTTGATTGATATAATGTTCAAGTAGCTTGATTAAATTTTCAGAAATTCTTGCATGATATGCTTTTAATTCAGGTTCATTTAGGCATTGCTTATAAAGCGTAATTGCCTGTTCATAATGATTAAGCGATGCGTGGGCGGCGGCTTTAAGTTCGATTAATTTAGCGTTTAAAAACTTGTCTTCTTGTTCTTGATAGGTTTCAGCTATTTCGATAACATCGGAAAATTGCTGCTTGTTAAGCAGTTTAATAAGTTCAGAAACAATCTGTCGAGGGCTTTTATCTTGCCTCATAGCAGGGATTTTAACGGCTAATATGATCCGCTACAAACGGATTACTACGCCGTTCTTCACCAAAGCTAGAGGGCATACCATGACCAGGGACGAAATAAATATCATCCCCCAATGGAAATAAATGGTTGCGAATGCTGTTAATCAAATCTTGGTGGCTACTTCTTGGAAAATCAGTTCTGCCGATTGATTGACGAAAGATAACATCGCCTACCTGCGCCCATTTGGATTGTGCATGATAAAACACAACATGCCCCGGTGAATGGCCAGGGCAATGAAATATATCAAAGATTAAGTCACCAACTTCCACTTTATCGCCATGATCTAACCAACGATCTGTTGTAAAGCCTCGTGTTTTGCCAATTCCAAATGCAAGCCCGTCCGCTTCAACACGATCAATCCAAAACTGATCATCCCGATGCGGCCCTTCAACGGGTAGCTGCAACTGTTCTTGTAAATCAGTGACCGCACCAACATGATCTACATGACCATGCGTTACCAATATTTTAACAAGATTTAATTTATATTTATCAACCTGCGCAAGGATTTTATCAACTTCACCACCAGGATCAATCACAGCGGCGATACGATCATTTTCATTCCACACAAGCGTACAATTTTGCTGCAAAGGCGTAACGGGAATAATCGAAAAAGCCAGCTTTGGGGCTGAAGTCATGGCAGTGAGGGAACCATTGCTTTTAAATCTTGCCCGCCCAATATATGCAAATGCATATGGGGAACTTCTTGGCGTCCATCTTGGCCATGATTGCTAATGATACGATAGCCACCATCAACCAAATTTAACTGCGCGCACACGCTGGCAACGCCGCGTGTAAAACCAACAATTTCATCAGAAGCGGCATTGCCAAAGAAATCCAATGAAGATACATAACGTCCCTTCGGGATCACCAACACATGCACCTTCGCACGCGGATTAATATCGTGAAAGGCCAAGATATAATCATCTTCATAGACCTTATTGCAAGGAATCTCGTCTCTTAGGATTTTGGCAAAGATATTATCATCATCATAGGGATGATTTTCTGGTTTACTCATCTTTTTTCTTTTTGGTTTCTTTAGCTTTTGGTTTTGCCTTTTTTGCAGGCTTAGGTTTATCCTTAGACTGTTTTTTCGCTTGTTTTTCTTCGTTTGATCTTGTTTCCAGAATTTTTCTTAAGCCATCTTCATCGACTTCTTTAATATCAATTTGTGCTTGTTCACAAATAAAATCAATCGCTTTGCTTTCCAGCAATTCTGCACCAAACATCCGAATTAAACCAGCTTTATCCTGATTAAAAAGCTGTAAATATTGGCTTTGCTGTTCGGGAGGCATTTTGGTAACGCGTTCAATCATATAGCGTTCGGTTTCTTGCTCATTGATCTTTACTTCTGACCGTTCAGCAACATCCGATAATAGCATTCCAAGCTTAACCCGCCGTTCGGCAATTTTTGTATATTCTGCTTTTAATGTTTCTTCATCCTTGTCTTGGTCTTCAGGATCTAATTGGCCATTATCCAGCGCATGTTTAATCTGTTGCCAGATTTGATCAAATTCTTGTTCAACCATGCGGGGGGGTAATTCAAATTGATGCGCATCATTCAAGATATCCATCAATTCAATGCGTAGGATTTCCTGCGTTTGTTCTTTAAGGCCATTTTCATAAGATTCGGTAACCCGCTTTTTCAATTCATCTAAATTTTCAAGCCCCAATTCTTTGGCAAGTTCATCATCGATTGTGCGTTCTTTTAATTCCATCACTTTATGGACGGTGCAAAAAAATCTAACCTGTTGCCCTGCTAAATCTGCGGCCTGATAATCTTCGGGAAAGGTAATATCAAATTCAACCTTATCCTCAGCCTTCTGTCCAATAAATTGATCTTCGAACCCAGGGATGAAAGTATTTGATCCGATTTCTAATTCTGCATTTTCACCCTTGCCACCTGCAAAGGCTTCCCCGCCCTTAAAGCCTTCAAAATCAATGATCACCACATCGCCTGATTTTGCTTTTCTTTTGACCTCTGTCTTTTCACCATTGCGTTTGGCAATATTTTTCAATAATTTCTCTAATGTAGCTTCAGGCGTGGTTGGCTTATATTCAACCAGCTTGATTGAGCTAAAATCCATTGGTTTGATTTCTGGCTTTAAATCAAAGGTAATGCGCACCTTAAAAGCGCCACCTGGATGATAATGATCGGGATAATTGTTTGTGTTGATTATATCTTTCAGCTGCTTTTGGTCAATTAACTCCGCTATGCCTTCTTTAAGCAAGCCTTCCAATGTATCAGGAATTAAGCTTGGGCCAACCCGTTGTTTAATCACTTGGATGGGTGCTTTACCGGGCCTAAAACCAGGGACTTGTAAATGGCTATATTGACTGGCAATCAGGTTTGATAATTGCGTATCGATTTGTTCATTGCTCCATTCAAGGGCATATTCGCGGCTTAATCCTTCATCTGTAATATTCGTAATTTGCATAGCGGGTTTTACCTTAGTCTTTCTTTACTGTAATTTTATATCTTAATTGACATGATTATGAGTTCACTTGGTGCGGGCGGAGGGACTTGAACCCCCACGGGTTGCCCCACTAGGACCTAAACCTAGCGCGTCTGCCAATTTCGCCACGCCCGCGCATAAAACCCATTAAAATATTTCAATCATTGGCTATAGCAGTCACCCTTATTTGTGTCAAAACCCTTTTTATTGGTTAAGGGGCGTTAAAATGCGCTGTCTTACAAGCTCAACCAATCCTGAACGTGTGACGCCCAATATATCTGTTTTAACCCTGTCATATTTAAATTCTTGGCGTAACGCATGAACAAAATTATTTACTATTCTTATTTTTTTACGCCCCGTTTGTTCTGGTCTTAATGGATCAATTAAAATGATCCCGCCCAATTGCCGCAGGCGTATTTGACGGGCAATTTCTGGCACAGTTTCAAGATTTAGGTTCATTTCCCCTCCCGCATGGGTAGTTAAGGTACTGGCCTGATCCAAATCAATTAAGGTTGCGGCCTTGGTGGTCTCTATTGATAGCCGAACGCCATGATCAAGGGTAAGGGTTGTCTCTGCTACTTCCTCAATCGCATTCATTACAAGTTTTTTCAGCGATAGCGGGTCTTTTTTGCCAATAAATTGACAATTTGGTAATAGATCAGGGGCGATTGGTTCTAATTTTGACTTTACCTCGCTAAAAAGATCAAGGCTGGTAACATAAATATTGGCATTGTATTTTAAGCGATTACAGGTCTGTTCAAGATAATCTGGTGCTGGTCGTAATTGACATAATTTACCATCCATATAAGCATTAAGCCGTTCTGCTTCATCAATCAATTTTTGGGCAAAGAAACTTGCTTGGTCGGTTGTAAGTCCCATAACCATAGGCTTAAAGATCAATTCGCCTTTAATCGCTTGGTTGGTTATTTCCAAGGATGAAGCCTCCATCCATTTTGCGCTATCTTTGAAGTTTAGGTTTGGCGCATTTTTATCTAATTTTAACGTAAAATAGCGATTTTCAAGCCGTAGGGCAGGGCTTAATTCAACCTGTTTATCTTGAAAGGCTTCTCTTGCTATTTGTAAAGTTAGCCATTCGCCTTCATGAACAGAAGCTGCTTTATTTAAAAGCCCTTGCTGATTGGCAGGAAGGGCAATAAAGGCTTTTTGTGTTTTGCCTGAAGCTTTGCTGGTGACTTTTGCACGGTAAATTGCACCATAGCGTGAGGATATATCGCCAATCGGGGCATTTTGAATCAGCATTTGCAGGCGATATTGCGCATCAAATAAAGCGCAACATACCTGATTTTCGGGGTGTTTAAATAATATAGCGGTTGGATAATAAAGCGAAGAAAAATCAGGCGGAGCGGTCAATAATGGCTCCTAATACACGAAATCTTGATTCATCCAAATTGCCGTCAACAACGGCTGAGCTTTCGCGAAGGGTGGTTTCTTGATTCGATGGTTGTGCGCCTTGTTGGAGTTCTGCACTTAATTCTATTTGATCGTCCAGAATAGGATCAGAGGCAGGAATTGCACTTCCAGAACGCTGTGCTTGATCAATTGCAATCCGATCCCGCAATAGGTCAAGACGCTCTTCAACCGAAGCTGTCTCCAGCCGAGTTTGCGCCGCCAAGCGTTCTGCTTGTGCTTGCGTTTCTTCATAGGTTTCAGCCGCAGTCAACGCCAAGAAAGGATCATCGGGAATGGTCTCAATTGGAAGTAATGGATCATCATCAGAAACAAGTTCATCCACCGCTTCAAAATCAGCTTCATCCACAAGCGTAGGGGCGGGAGGTACCCTATCAACCGCTTCAATCGCTGGGGCGGGTGTGGACTCAGTTGGGAGCGGTTCAGGTGCGCCTTGCACCGCAATTATGGCTTCTGGTGGATCAGCATTTGTTTGTTGTATTTGATCAGCCTGTATTTGATCAGCCTGTATTTGATCAGATTGTAATTCCGTGGCAGTTTGCGCTTGGTTGTCTATTTGTGTTTCGGTAACAGGCGGTAGCGTTTGGGCTTCTAAATCAGCAATTTCTTGTTCAATTCGTGCTTGCTCATCGCGTAATGTTTGCAACCGATCATTGGCAACCTCTCCCTCACCCTCAATCTGCGTTTGCACCTGATCATTTATAATTTCTTCATCAACCTCGATTTGTGCTTCCTCTTGCACTTCATCTTGAGTTAGGCGATCACTTTCCGTTTGTATAATTTCATTGTCACGCACCGCACGTATTGCGTCATTTTCAATCGCAATATCTGTTAGGCTGATTGTTTGCGCACCTCCTGTTTCTGAGGTGTCTATTGGGGTTCGGGTTTGTGCAATTTCTTCAGCGGTTATTTCGGGTGCATTGCTAGCAAAGGCTTCATTAATTAATTCAGCGGCTTCTTGTTCAAGCACATTTTGTGGTGCATTGAAATCGCCAATGGCAGGTGATCTTGGAAAAGGCGCACGCGCACCAAATTCATTAAGAACAGAATTTTCAACATTAACCCGCTCATCGGTTGTAAGCTGGGAAAAAGTTCGACCAAACGCACCAATATCATTTTCAGATTCAACAGAACGCTCCGTTACTAAATCATTCGGTACAGAATTTTCATTGCCAGGGGAAAAACGCCTTGTTGGGGTGTTTTCAGCCTCCACCTGTTCAAGGGCAGTGGGACGCGCACTATTTTCAACGCTGTTGATAGCTTCAGCGTCACTAACGCCATTACGCACTTGGTTTGCGCGTTCACGGTTAGCATCCTCTTCATTGGTGTTATCAATCTGCACTTGTGTCTCTGGCGGCACAGCACCAACGGGATTTATGCTACTACTTCTAGTAATCCCGCTAACGATTCCACCAGCGATAAAGTCAACCATTTAACGACCCTCTCCAAATAGATTTTAAATAATAAATCTATTGATTGACGAATGCAACCAGATTCTTTTATTAAGAAGGAAATGCTAGGTTAATCTATTTTGAAAGCTATTTAAGTTCCATGATGCGTATTGTTACAAAATCACTTGCGATGCTTTTAATTTTGTTTGTAATCGGCTGTGCTGGTTCTGAGGAAGAGCTTGTCTATGTCGAACGACCAGTGAATGAACTTTATAACGAGGCGATGGATTTACTGGAAGCAAAAAATTACCGCGAAGCCATTCGCGTTTTTGAAGAAGTGGATCGCCAACATCCTTATTCAGTATGGGCTTCACGCGCACAGTTAATGAGTGGTTATGGCTATTATTTATCCAACCGTTATGACGAGGCTGTGATTAGCCTTGACCGCTTCATTGAATTGCATCCTGCGCATGAGGATGTCGCCTATGCCTATTATTTAAAGGCGATTTGCTATTATGATCAAATCGTTGATGTTGGGCGCGACCAGAAAATTACCAATCAAGCCTTGTTGGCGTTGGAAGAGATTGTACGCCGCTTTCCCGATAGCGATTATGGGCGTGATGCAAATTTAAAACTGGATTTAACCCGTGATCATTTGGCGGGTAAGGAAATGTATGTAGGAAGATTTTACCTGCGCCGTGGTAATATTTTGGCCGCGATTGGCCGTTTTAGAGAGGTGCTAGCAACCTACCAAACCACAACCCATGTGCCAGAAGCCCTTTATCGGTTGGTTGAAGCCTATATGACATTGGGGATTATGGATCAGGCGCAAGCCTCCGCCGCCGTGTTAGGGCATAATTTTTCAGGTTCCGATTGGTACGAAAAGGCTTATTTTCTATTTATCAGCCGTGGTCAAAGCCTTGAAGATGCCGAATTGGCTGATGATGCAAGTTGGATTGGCAAGATTTGGGATAGCTGGTTTTAATCGATCATGCTGATTGGGCTTAGCATCCATAATATTGTATTGATCAAACGGCTGGAGCTTGATTTTAGTGCGCATTTAACTTGTCTTACGGGGGAAACGGGGGCTGGTAAATCCATCTTGCTTGATTCTTTAAATCTTGCGCTTGGACGGCGTGCAGAGGCAAGATTAGTTGCAAAAGATGCCCCTTATGGCGAAGTTGCCGCCAGTTTTTCCCTTTCCCGTGAAGTCCCGCCTTTCACCCATATTCATAATTTGTTGCAAGAAGCAGGTATTGAAGTTGAAGAATTAGCCGAAGGGGTGCAAGCCCTGCTGATTTTGCGCCGTAAGCTGGATGCGGGGGGTAAGTCTTCTGCTTATTTGAATGACCGACCAATCAGCGTTGGGCTTTTGCGGCAAATTGGCGATTATTTAGTGGAGATTCAAGGGCAAGATGACCGTCATGGCCTGATGGATGCCGCCACCCATCAAGATTTGCTTGATGCTTATGGCGGTCTATCAGAACAGGCGAGTAGCTGCAAAGATGCTTATCATACATGGCGTGAAGTTAGCCGTGAACGCGCGACCCTTGAAGCTGAGATTGAAACCCTAAGCCGTGAGCGTGAATTTATAGCCCATGCCGTTGGTGAATTATCAACGCTTGCCCCTAAACCCAACGAAGCCGCAGAATTAAGCGATCAATATCATTTTTTGAAACATGCAGGGCGATTGCTGGACGATTTGAATAACATCCAAGCTTTTTTAAATGAGAATGAGGGTGCAGAAGGCAAGTTAGCAAAAGCCTTGCGAATGCTTGAACGGTTTGCCCCCGATGCCGAAGAAAAAATGGCACAGCGTATTGATCCCATCGTGCAAGGGTTGGAACGTGCATTTAGCGAAGTGATGGAATCAGGTGCGCTTATAAATGAATTAAGCGAAGAGGTCAGCGATCATGCCCATCAATTAGAAAAGGTTGAAAGCCGCCTATTTCGCTATCGCGATTTAGCGCGTAAATATCATTGTAGCGAGGATTCATTGACTGAAAAGCTTGCTGAATTTGAACAATCGCTTGAAAAAATGGAGCATGGAACCAAAGATTGTAAAAGCTTACAAGAACGCGAACAAGCCTTGCATGCTACATTTTTGGAAAAAGCCCATCAGCTTTCTGAACAGCGAAAACAGGCCGCTTTAAGCCTTGAACAGGCGGTGAATGGTGAGCTACCAGCCTTAAAATTACCTGATGCGAGCTTTATGGTTCATATAACCCCCCTACCAGAACCAGCCTTTCAAGCAAGTGGGGGGGAGCGCATTATCTTTCATATCCTAACCAACCCTGGGGCAACGCCAGGTCCCATGCAAAAAATTGCATCAGGGGGCGAACTCAGTCGGTTTTTACTTGCGCTTAAAGTTACTTTGGCAAATACAGGGAGTGCGCCAACCTTGATTTTCGATGAAGTTGATAGTGGCATTGGCGGGGCAACCGCCGCCGCAGTTGGTGAACGCCTTCATCGCTTAGCAGAGGCAACACAAGTGCTGGTTGTTACCCATTCCCCGCAAGTTGCAGCGCGTGCCGCCAGCCATTTTTATGTAAATAAGCAGGCACAAGATCAAATGATGACAACGCATGTTTCGAGGTTAGATCAAACTGCAAGAGAAGAAGAAATTGCAAGAATGCTATCAGGGGCAGTCGTTACTGAACAAGCACTTGCCGCCGCTAAAACCTTGATGAAAGAGATTTAAGATTATGTCAAAACCCTATGCGCCAGTTCGCCAAGCCATTTTTCCTGTTGCAGGTTTAGGAACACGCTTTTTGCCTGTAACCAAGACAGTGCCAAAAGAATTATTACCGATTGCCAACCGTCCCTTGATTGATTTTTCAATTGCAGAAGCCTTTGAAGCGGGGATTGAGCGCATTATCATGGTTACAGGGCGTAATAAGCAGGCACTTGAAGATTATTTTGACTCTCATCCAGAATTGGAACAACGGCTGGAGGCAGATGGCAAGCATGAGCTTTTAAACCAAGTGCGCACCCCAATTGATGTTAAAGGTCGCATTAGCTTTATTCGTCAAATTGAAACCAAAGGGTTAGGCCATGCGGTTGCGCGTGCACGCGATTTTCTTATTCCCAATGAACCCGTGGCGATCTTATCGCCTGATGATCTTGTGTTTCATAGCCAAGGCTGTATCGCGCAGATGCAAGAAGCCTATCAAAAAACGGGTGGCAATATTGTTGCGGTTATGGATGTGCCAAAGCAACATACCAATCGTTATGGCGTGCTTGATACGCCAAATGCACAAGATGAACTGCCAATTATTCATGGACTTGTCGAAAAGCCGAATCCTGACGAAGCTCCTTCTACTTTATCCATCATTGGGCGTTATGTGTTACAAGCAGAAATCTTTGACATACTGGAAACGCTTCCTGCTGGGGCAGGAGGGGAGATTCAATTAACCGACGCCATCGCGGGCTTAATTGGTAAGCAGCCCGTCCATGGTTTTCGCTTTAAGGGGACGCGCTATGATTGTGGGTCAATAGAAGGATGGCATGCCGCCAATCAGGCCTATCTTAGCCTTTAAGATGGTTTATTCGGATTATCACCTATTTATTTTGTGGATTGCTTTGATATTGGATTGGGTTATTGGAGATCCTGATTGGCTTTGGGGACGCATTCCTCATCCTGTCATTTGGTTTGGACGGTTAATTGCAATCTTGGATCGTTCGTTAAATCAAGCGCATTATTCCGATGAAGCGCGTAAAAATTATGGCTTGGCCTGTAGCTTGATTATCGGTTTGATTGCCATCCTAGCAGGGTTTGTAATTCATCAATTAGGTTTTATCGCTGAAATCATTTTTGCCTTTAGCCTGTTTGCAGGTAAATCCTTAATTGACCATTTAAAGCCCATTCTATCTGCGTTGCATACAAATAATTTAGTTGGGGCGCGTGTGGCGGTTGGCATGATTGTGGGTCGTAAAACGGATGAAATGACTGCTTCCGAGGTTACGGGAGCCGCCATTGAAAGTGCGGCTGAAAATTTATCTGATGGGGTGGTGGCGCCTATATTCTGGTATGCGGTTGGTGGGATGCCTTTATTATTGCTTTATAAAATGATCAATACGGCTGATAGCATGATTGGTTACAAGAATGATCGTTATTTACATTTTGGCTATGGCGTTGCGAAATTAGATGATCTATTGAATTATATCCCCGCCAGATTAACTGCGGGACTTATTTTATTGGCGGTTTCAGCAAAGATAGCGGTTATGAAGCGGGGGTGGAAAATGGTTAAACAAGATGGGCGCAAGCACGCTTCCCCCAATGCTGGCATGTGCGAAGCTGCGATGGCAGGCGTTTTAAATGTTCGTTTGGGCGGGCCACGCCGCTATGGTGATATTTTGCATTCTGCGCCGTGGATTAATGAAACAGGAGCCGCCGATCTAATCCCACGCCACTTAACCGATGCGCTTGTGATTGTCCATAGCGTGATCACGTTATTGTTACTGGCGGTTAGCTTTGCTTTATTGCCGTGGCTATTTAGCTATTATTTGTGAAAATAAGGGGCGTGCGTGCTTGTCTTTACCCTTAAAATATTTCATAAGTTTTAAAAAGATTAAGGGGATAATATGACAGAATTATTTAAAAATTATATTGGTGGCCACTGGGTTTCAGGTGAGGGGGAGATTGAAAATCGGAACCCGTCCGAAATTGATGATTTAATCGGGCGTTATGCACAAGCAAGTCCTGCACAATTGGAAACCGCCATCGAATCTGCGGCTATTGCTCAGCTTGAATGGGCAGCTTATGGACTTGAACGTAAGCAAGCGGTATTGATGGCAATTGGTAATGAATTGATCGAACGCGCTGATGAATTAGGGCGTTTGCTTAGCCGTGAAGAAGGCAAGCCGCTTGTTGAAGGGAAAGGGGAGATCTATCGCGCAGGGCAATTTTTTACCTATTATGCTGCCGAATGTTTGCGCCAGCTTGGTGAAAATGCAAGAAGTGTCCGCGAAGGGGTTGAAATTGATGTTTATCGCGAACCTGTTGGCGTGGTGGCGGTGATTAGCCCGTGGAATTTTCCAACTGCAACGGCCTCTTGGAAGATTGCACCTGCCCTTTGCTATGGCAATGCGGTGATCTGGAAACCCGCAAATTTAACGCCTGCATCTGCTTATGCGTTGACGGAGATTATCGCCAAACAAGATATTCCAAAAGGATTATTTTCACTTGTGATGGGGGAAGGCGGCAATATTGGTCAAAATTTGGTTGAACATCCCGCCATTCAGGCGATTTCCTTTACAGGTTCGGTTGCTGTTGGTAGGCAGATTGCTGCCGCCGCCGCCCCGAATTTTACAAAATTACAAATGGAAATGGGATCAAAAAATGCGCTGGTGGTGATGGAAGATTGTGACCTTGACCTTGCCGTTAAGGCAGCAGTCGGCGGCGCATTTGGTGGAACAGGGCAAAAATGCACCGCTTCCTCACGTTTAATTGTTCATCAGGCGATTCACGATCAATTTGTTACAGAATTGATTACGGCAACCAAGGCATTAAAGGTTGGGCATGCGTTAGCGGCGGATACCCAAATTGGCCCTGTCGTCAGTGAAAAACAGTTACATGAAAATCTTAATTATGTAGCGTTAGGCAAACAAGAAGGCGCAGAATTATTATGTGGTGGGGAAGGCTTATCGCTTAATCCAAAAGGCTATTATATGACCCCTGGTATATTTTCCAACAGCCATAACGCAATGAAAATCAATCAAGAGGAGATGTTTGCGCCCTTAACCGCAATTTTAAAAGTTGATAGCTATGATGAAGCGTTGGCAACGGTTAATGATACGCCGTTTGGGCTAACTTCGGGAATTATGACCAATAACCTTGCGCGGGCTACTCATTTTCGCCAACAAGCTAAAACAGGCGTGGTTACAGTGAATTTACCAACGGCTGGTACGGATTACCATGTGCCGTTTGGCGGGCGTGGTCAAAGCTCCTATGGGTCACGTGAACAAGGAAAAGCAGCCGCAGAATTTTATACAACCGTTAAAACCAGCTATCGATTATCGGGAACACCTGTTTAATGCGAATTGATGGGCTGCAATATGTAAATTGGTCGGAAACAACCTTTAGGCAATTGCGGGAAGGGAAGGTTGATGCGGTGCATGTTACGATTGCCTACCATGAGAATTTTCGGGAAACGGTCACCAATTTTGAACAATGGAATCGCTGGTTTGAAACCTATCCTGATTTAATCATGAAAGGGCTTTGGGCGGAGGATATTGATCGTGCGCGTGAAACAGGGCGAACCGCCATCTTTTTTGGCTTTCAAAACCCAAGCCCGATGGAAGACGATATTGGCCTTGTCGAGATTTTACACACTCTTGGCGCACGCTTCATGCAGCTAACTTACAATAATCAATCCTTATTGGCGACTGGCTGTTATGAAGAAACCGATTCAGGCATTACCCGTATGGGACGCGAAGTGATTGCTGAAATGAATCGGGTTGGGCTTGTCATTGATATGAGCCATTCTGCGGATCAATCAACGATTGAAGCGGCTGAACTTAGCAAGCGACCGATTGCAATCACCCATGCCAATCCTTATGAATGGATGCCCGCACGCCGCAATAAAAAGCATGAGGTTATAAAGGCGGTCACAGAACAAGGGGGGATGATGGGCTTTTCACTTTATCCCCATCATTTGCGTGATAAATCAGATTGCACATTGCAAAGTTTTTGTCGTATGATCGCTGATATGGTGGAACGCTATGGCAGTCAATTTTTTGGTATTGGTTCTGATTTATGTCAGGATCAGCCTGATTCAGTGGTGACTTGGATGCGCAATGGGCGATGGACTAAAACGCTGGATTATGGCGAAGGCACGCCAGATGCCGCAGGCTTTCCGCCAATGCCCGATTGGTTCCAAGATAATCGTGATTTTAATAAGATTGAACAGGGCTTGCATGATGTAGGCTTGGATGCGCCCACAATTTCAGCTATAATGGGCGGGAATTGGTATCGCTTCTTTCAAACGAATTTTCAACCTGCTACATGAAATTAAGACCGCCCCATAAAATGATGCGCTTGGAACGGTTAGGTTCGTTTCATCAATGCCGTTTAAGCTTTATGCGCCAGCTAACAAGGCGTATGGCACGTGAAAATTGGCAATTTGAGCGCAGTGTATTTGATATTAATGCACAAGGGGAGGGGGTTGCCGTCTATCGCGCAAAGACCCCGCATCGCACCTATTCTTTGGTAGCATTTGCCCATGATTTACCTGCTGAAAAACGCTCTGATCGGGTGATTGCCGATGCGTGGGATACAACCTTTACCTTATTTGATGGCATTCCTGACAAAGCTGATCTTGAAAGATTGGCGCAAAATGTGCCAAAGCAGGAAGCAGGGCGGATCAGTGAAAAAGAATTATCTTTATCACGTGCCAATCGTTCTGTTCGGTTATGGGATCAAGTGGTGGATCACTTGGCAAAAGGGATACAGCCCCCCGTTGATGCCTTGCTGGAAGTTGGTTATTTAATGCGTACGACTGCCGTTTATGGGTCAGGTAAATTTGGCGCAGCTGATCGTGCTATGTTAAAAGACCGTTCAGAACTGCAAGCCCCCTTTCAAGTGGAGATGCTATCAGTTTATCTTACCCGAACCTTTGTCCGTGATTTGGTGAATTATATGGCAAAGCTTCGTGGTGGTGATGCGGCGGTTGAATTGGATGAACAGCGTCAACGTATGCTTGGAATTGGCAATTCAACGGGGCTTGGGATGGCACCGTTTTTAATCAATCATCCAAGCTTGTTGCATCATTGGATTGCCGCACGCGAAACAGCGATTGCAAAGGTTTGTGACCAAGAACAGGCTAGCCCTGATGCAATAGAAAAGTTTTTGCAATATTTAAACCGTGCGCAAGCTGCGCTTGATTTCTGGCAATCGGATCATCCGTTACAAATCAAAAAAATTGCACAGCTTAAACAAGATGCAGCCCTTGTTGCGCAAGAGATTACCAAGCCATTTCTTAATCAATCTTATCCTTGGCAAGCGTTGATGGATTGGGCGGAGGATTATCTTAGCCATGAGGGGCAGGAATGGATTGCTTCCTTGCTTATAGAGCCATTTGGTGAATTGGTTGATGCGCTGGGGACAAGCATGGCGGAAGCAGAATCGTATTTTATTCTTGATGGCGCGATGTTGCTTGATGCGTTTCGGCGATTGATTGAACAGCGTTATGATTGGGCATTAACGCTTGATTGGACGAATCCGAATGAGCGGGCGCGCGTTTGGTATATTTCAGAAGAGAAATTAGAACCACGACTTGGCGAACGTTTTGATGAGCCGTTACAAGATTATGAACAACCGCTTGGCACGGCCTATGATGCGATGCAAGCCCTGCATGTGATAAAGGATTGGCCAGATCAAACGCCTTTGGCAGAATTTCTTGAATCTCATCCTGAATTTCGCCGAATTGCCTATCGGGTTCAACGCCATGCTGATGAGGCCTACAGTGAACTTTATGATAATACGCTTAGTACCGATATGTTACCGATTGATATGTTGCGGGCTAAATTATCATTTTTTGGGGCAACCGCCTTTGACCCGCGTTCTGATCGTTGGGTGCGGATTACCATGTATCAAGGCGCACCTTATCCCGAAACCCTGTGCGATGCTAACGCCGATGATTGGATCTATCCCGAATGTTAGGGTATGAGCTATTCTTTTAATGAATTAAAAAGCTTGGCAGTTCATGCCAGTCGCGGCGCAGGGTTTGCATGGGGAATTGCCGAGGAAGCGGCATTTGCTACCTTAACCCTATGTAAGCATAATCTTGATGGGGCGTATGCGCTAGTATGCCTATTGCAACAGCCTGAACAGATTCCCGCAACCTGTCCTTTATTAAATGGGATTAAGCTGGTTGATCATGCGCGATTGAATAAATGTGATGAAATAGGGTTTGATACGCTAACCCTCCCGCTTTTTATGCTTCCCTTTATGATGAATTTAGCAAGGTTACGGGGGCAACCTATTTCCCTAAAAGCAGGTAAAAACTATGCTGAAACTGATGGTAATCGCCTTGCGTTTAAGGGGGATTTATGGGGGACGCAGGGGGTAATCCTCCAGCCAATTTCGCGCATGACTTCCCCCATTTTGCCAATTTGCCAACGCGCTGATCCAAGCCTTCAAGATTTAGAACAGTTGCGGGCATTCGCCGCCAAGACCTACGCCCCAGCGACAACACAATCACGGCTTAAAGGTGCTGGATTTATTGAATAAGGTTGATTATGATAAATAAAAAGGAGCATTTAGAGCATGACCAATTTAACCCTTGATGAAATTGAACAGCTTAGTTTTGATGCGCTTATTGCGGTTGGAACAAGTGAAGGAAATGCACGGGCAATGGCAAAAGCCACCCGTGAGACGGAAGCGGATGGAATCGCTTCCCACGGATTAGCTTATATTCCAATCTATGCAAGCCATGTTGCTTGCGGCAAGGTGGATGGTCAGGCGGTTCCTGAATTGCTAAACCCTTCCCCTGCTTTATTAAGGGTGGATGCCAAAACAGGCTTTGCACACCCTGCCATTGCGCTTGGATTTGATTCGTTAATTTCACTTGCAAAATCGCAAGGCATGGCAGGAATGGCGGTGTTTAATAGCTATAATTGCGGGGTGCTTGGCGTTCATACACGGCGTTTGGCAGAAGCAGGGCTGGTTGGAATTGGTTTTACGAATGCGCCCGCTTCAATTTTGCCTTCAGGCGGTCATAAACCTGTTTTAGGAACCAATCCGTTTTCAATCGCGGTGCCTAATATGGATGGTAAGCCTGCAATCTTGATTGATCAAAGCGCAAGTGCGATTGCAAAAAGCGAGATTGCGAAACATGCACGTGAAAATAAGCCCATTCCGCTTGGTTGGGCTTTAGACCCTGACGGTAATCCAACCACCGATGCGGCATTGGGTTTAAAAGGATCGATGGTACCATCAGGGGGCTATAAAGGCGTCGGCCTTGCTTTGTTTGTAGAGCTTATGGCGGCAACGCTTACGGGTGCGCATTTGGGAAGCGAGGCTTCTTCCTTTGCAACAACCGAAGGTGGGTCACCGAAAACAGGGCAATTTTTCATTGCGATTGCACCCGATTTAAGTTCAGGGGGCGGCTATGGTGAACAGATACAAAAGCTAATGACCAGCATTAACGCACAGGATGGCGCACATTTGCCAGGGCAAGGACGGTTTGCCAATAGACAAAAATCTGAAAAAGACGGCGTGGCAGTTTCCCCCGCTGTTTTGGATAAGATTCACACCCTTATCGCGCAAAAAAGCTAAGCATTATGGATAAGCCGCTTCCCAATCTTATTATCATCATGCTGGATCAGCTTTCTGGTGCGTTATTTGATGATCAGGGATTGCCTGCGCCGTTTTTGCATATGCCTAATATTCGTAAATTGGCGGAAGGCGGATTAAGATTTTCAAAAGCCTATACAGGTTCGCCCCTTTGCACACCAGCGCGTGGGGTGTTTATGACAGGGCAGTTACCCTCAGCCACGGGGATTTATGATAATGCGGCTTATTTTCCCTCTAACTTGCCGACCTACGCGCATTATCTGCGGCTTGCGGGCTATCAAACCAGCTTGGTTGGCAAAATGCACTTCATTGGTGCAGATCAGTTACATGGCTTTGAAGAACGCTTAACGACCGATATTTATCCTGCTGATTTTGGTTGGACGCCTGATTATCGCGAGCCGCACAAGCGTATTGATTGGTGGTATCATAATATGGATAGTGTGCTGGAGGCAGGTATTGCAACAACAACCAATCAGCTTGAATTTGATGATGAGGTTGCGCATTTTGCCAAGGCTAAATTATATGATTTGGCGCGTGGCCGTGATCCAAGACCATTTAGCATAACAATCAGCTTTACCCATCCACATGATCCTTATCGTTGTCGTAAATCTTATTGGGATTTATACGAAGGATGCGATGCATTAATGCCAACCATCGGGCGTTTGCAAGATAAAGCCTATGATCCTCATTCAAAACGGATATTGGAATCGTTAACTGCATTTGATCATATCCCCAATGATGAACAGATTGCGGCGGCAAGGCGGGCTTATTTTGGCAATATTTCGATGATTGATGCGCATATCGGTGAAATATTGGATATTCTTGAACAAACGGGACAGCAGGCAACCATTTTATTTACGGCTGATCATGGCGATATGTTGGGGGAGCGCGGCTTATGGTTTAAAATGAGTTTTTTTGAGGGTTCTGCACGGATTCCAATAGTAATTCATGGAGCGGGCATTGAAGCTGGTGTTTGCCATCATCCTGTTAGCCAATTAGACATCTTGCCAACGCTTCTTGATATGATTGGGCAGGAAAGCGAAGCCACGAATTATAAAGGCCATTCTTTATTGCAAGATCAACAAAAGCGTCCGCATCCCGTGATGATGGAATATATGGCGGAGGCCTCTTGCACCCCGATGGTAGCAGTGGTTGATGAACGTTATAAATATACATATTGCCTTGCTGATCCCCCGCAATTATTTGATTTAGCCAATGATCCCCATGAATTAAAAAATTTAGCTAATGATCCAAATTTTGCTAAGATTTGCGAAAGATTTGAGCAATATATCAAGGACTATTGGGATTTAAACGCACTCCATCAACAGATTATGCAAGACCAGCAACGCCGTCATCTTGTCCATCAAGCTTTAACGATTGGCAAGACAACCAGTTGGGAATATCAACCTTTTTCCGATGCAGGACAACGCTTTATGCGTAACCATATGGATTTGAACGTGGTGGAGCAAAATCAATTTGCACCTAATAAAGGGCAATGATTTTTTGATGGAATCCTTTTCGCGTTTACGGGTGGTTTATATGGGTAGTTCGGCTTTTGCCGTTCCACCGCTTAAAACCTTATTGGCGCATAAGGATCAATTTGATCTGGTTGGATTATTAACCCAACCGCCACGTAAACAAGGGCGAGGACAAAAGATTACGCCAACCCCAACCCATCAATTTTTAAATCATTATATGGAAACAAATCCTGAAATTCCCGTAATGACCCCACAAAATTTTAATGATGAGAACATTACCGACAAATTGGTTGCATTGGAGGCTGATTTTTTTGTTGTGGTTGCCTATGGGTTGATCTTACCTGCTGCCGTGCTTAACTTACCAAAATTTTGTGCGGTTAATATTCATGCCTCCCTTTTGCCGCGTTGGCGCGGGGCGGCGCCAATTCAACGCGCGATTGAGGCAGGCGATCAACAAACAGGCGTAACCTTGATTAAAATGGATGCTGGTTTGGATACGGGCGATTGTTTATCAAAGGTTGAAACCCCCATTTTACAAAATGAGGATGGCGAACATCTTTTTCAGCGTTTGGCAGAACTTGGTGCGCAGATGCTCCCCGATTGTTTGGCGGGGATTGCCAATAAAACAATCACGCCTGTTCCCCAAGAAACAGAAGGGGCTAGCTATGCGAAAAAAATTCATAAACAAGAAGGGTTGATTGGTTTTGAAGAGGATGCAGAAAATTATCTAAGGCGTATGCGCTCTTTTGCCCCTGCCTTAGATTTATATTTTAAACTTGGTGATCAATTGATAAAAGTAAAACAGATGGAATGCGTGCCTTGTCACGAAACTGTGTCGCCAGCAACGATTATATCGGTTAATCCGTTGGTTGTTGCTTGTGCTAATCAAGCTCTTAAATTGATCAGTGTGCAACCGCCATCGCGTTCGCCCATGGCGGGTCATGCGCTTGCAGAACGCTTTCATTTGAAAACAGGTGATAGTATATAGCATTTTAAATAAGGATTATTTTACATTTGTTATCGCATCAACCCACACCCGTTCAAACCTTATTAATCTGTCCACAATTTAGTGGTAGAATGGCAGAGCAACATCAAGACCATGCTTTTGCCAAACGCTCTTTTGAAGCAAGAAAGCAGGAAGCGGAACGGCTGGTAAGCTCGCTTGCGCTTGATCTGGTTGAAACAGAACGTCCTGTTTTGCGTGAAATTAAACCTGCAACTTTTATTGGTGGCGGGCATATTGAACGCGCTTGTCAATTGATTGAGGAACATCATATTGAATTGGCTGTGATTGATGCCAGCCTAACCCCAATTCAGCAGCGTAATTTGGAAAAAAGGTTAAACGCCAAAGTTATTGACCGCACAGGCCTTATATTGGAGATTTTTGGCGCACGGGCAAGAACCCATGAAGGTCGCTTACAAGTGGAGCTTGCTGCGCTTAGTTATCAACGCTCCCGCCTTATTCGAAGCTGGACGCATTTGGAACGCCAGCGTGGTGGTTTTGGTTTTACAGGAGGTCCAGGGGAGCGTCAAATTGAGCTTGATCGCCGCCTGATTGATCAACGCATTGACCAGCTAAACCGTGAATTGCTTAAGGTGCGGCAAACCCGCAGCTTGCACCGCAAGGCACGTACCAAAGTGCCTTATCCGATTGTTGCCCTTGTTGGCTATACCAATACAGGAAAATCCAGTCTGTTTAATCGAATGACGGGGGCAGGGATTTTATCCAAAGATATGTTATTTGCAACGCTTGATCCCACCATGCGTGCCGTCACTTTGCCATCTAAAGAGCAGGTTATGTTTTCAGATACAGTGGGATTTGTTACCGATTTGCCGCATGAATTGGTGGATGCGTTTCAAGCAACCTTGGAAGAAGTTGAAAGTGCAGATATTATTGTTCATGTGCGTGATGCTGCTTCTGTTTCGGTGGCAGAAGAAAAAAAGGATGTTGATTATGTATTGTCGCGTTTAACCTTGCGTGAGGATGTGCAATATATTGAATTATTTAATAAAATTGATTTATTGCCTGCGCATGAACAGGCTTTGCTTAAAGAAAAGCAGCTTGCGCTTTCTGCCTTAACGGGGGATAATATTGAAGCTCTTTATCAGGCAATTGAACAAGCCTTGCATCGTAATTTAATTACCGAACAATTAAGCTTGCCGCCAGAAAATGGTGCGGCCTATGCGTTTGTGCATGCGCATGGTCATGCGGTGAAGCTTTTGGAAATTGATCCCGATAATGGTGTTCAGCGGCTTGAAGTTCAATGGGCGGCGATTCAACAAGCACGCTTTAAGGCAAAATTTGGTGCGTATTTGGGAAGGGAGGCGATAGGATAACATAATGATAATTCGTCCTCTTTTTATTATAATTTGTATTTTATTGCTGTTACCGTTTCAAATAGGTCAGGCTCAGCAGAATCAAGTGCCATCCAATCAGGCGCAGATTAAATTAAGTTTCGCACCATTGGTACGAAAAGTTGCCCCTGCCGTGGTTAATATTTACACAAGCAGGGTGGTTGAACGGCGGTTATCCCCATTTAGCGATCCATTTTTTGATCAATTTTTTGGCCGTAATTTTAATTTTGGTCGCCAACGCCAGCGCGTACAAAATTCTCTTGGTTCGGGGGTCGTTGTTGATGCAGCAATGGGCTATGTCATTACAAATTACCATGTGATTATGGGCGCAGATCAAATCAAAGTTGCCTTCAAGGATCGGCGGGAAGTTGATGCGCATGTGCTAACCCTTGATAAAAAGCTTGATTTGGCGATTTTAAAATTGGTTGACCCACCCAAAGATTTACCAGCCGCAACGCTTGGTAATGCAGAACAGCTGGAGGTTGGGGATCTTGTGCTTGCCATCGGCAATCCGTTTGGGGTTGGACAAACGGTAACTTCGGGCATTATTTCAGGGCTTGCCAAAAGTGGGATTGGATTGTCGGATTTACAATCTTTCATTCAAACAGATGCGGCAATTAACCCTGGTAATTCAGGGGGGGCGTTGGTTTCCATGAATGGGGAGGTTATTGGAATTAACACCGCCATTTTTTCTAAATCAGGTGGGTCACATGGGATTGGTTTTGCAATTCCTGCCAATCTTGCAATGCTGATGATAGAGGCCGCCCGCAAAGACGGGGATTTAATTCGTCCATGGCTTGGTATGACTCTGCGCCCTGTTGATCAGGCATTGGCTGAGGCATTAAATCTTCCTGATGTTAATGGATTGTTGATTGAGGAAATTCATCCGCTGTCTCCAGCCCATCATGCTTCCAACCGCCAAAGTTTAAGAGTAGGGGATGTTTTAATTGCCGCCAACACCCATATCATCCCATCGATTGAAGCCTTAAATTTTGAAGCTTTGCTTGTGGGAATTGGTGGTCAGTTACCCGTAACTGTTTATCGTGGTGGCAATCGTTTTGAAGTAAAGATGGCTTTGATTAAAGCCCCAAAACAACCGCCGCCTCAACCGCTTGTCTTGAAAGGTAATAATCCTTTGGTTGGGCTTACCTTGGTTAATCTATCGCCCTTTTATACACAAAAATTTAACTTGCCTGATCAAAAGCAAGGGGTGATCGTGGATAAGATTGTGAAAGGTTCCAGTGCTGAGCGTGTTGGGTTTAAACCTGCCGATATTCTGCTGGAGATCAATCAAGAAGAAATTAAAGATACACAATCTGTAAACCAAATTTTGGAAGGGAAAATACTACGCCAATGGCAGATTATATTTGAACGTAATGGTCGCAAACAACGGATACAATTACGCAGGTAGTTATTATGTCTGATTTGTTTAATTCCTCGGTTGATCGTAAATCTGAGCCTTTAAAGGATGATAATCGCCCCTTAGCTGATCGTTTACGCCCCCAATCCATCGATGAAGTGATTGGTCAAAACTCTGTATTAAATCCTATGGGGGCATTAGGCGCAATGATTGCTGCGAAACGCCTGTCTTCTGTTATATTTTGGGGACCACCTGGATGCGGAAAAACAACGATTGCAAGGCTGCTGTCCCAACATTTTGATTTGGAATATCAAGCTTTATCGGCGATTTTCTCAGGCGTTGCGGATTTAAAAAAATGCTTTGAGCAAGCAAGACAGCGCAGAAAGCTTGGGCGTGGTACCTTGCTTTTTGTTGATGAAATTCATCGTTTTAATAAGTCACAACAAGATGCGTTTTTGCCTGTTGTCGAGGATGGAACGATTATCTTGGTTGGCGCAACAACCGAAAATCCAAGCTTTGAATTAAACAGTGCCTTGGTGTCAAGATGTCGTATCCTTGTTTTGAATGCATTAAAGGAATCCGAGCTAGATCAATTAATCACAAAAGCTGAAACCCATTATAACCGCCCTTTGCGCTTAACTGCTGATGCGCGTATGCTATTGCTTAATCTTGCTGATGGCGATGCACGCACCTTGCTATCGATGGTTGAAATTTTGTTTTCGTTACCCGATGATCAATTTGGTCAAGATGGATTGAATGCAGAACAATTACCGCGCTTACTGCAAAAACGCCGCCCGCTTTACGATAAGCAGGATGACCAGCATTATAATTTAATCAGTGCCTTACATAAATCCTTGCGGGGTTCGGATGTTGATGCGGCACTTTATTGGTTTGGGCGTATGGTGGAAGGCGGTGAAGACCCGCTTTATATCGCACGGCGATTGATGCGTTTTGCCTATGAGGATATTGGCATGGCTGATCCTAACGCTGCTTTGCAAGCCGAAGCCGCCACACGCTGTTATGAACGGCTTGGCACGCCTGAAGGCGAAATTGCGCTTACCCATCTTGTTATTTATCTTGCGGTTGCACCAAAATCTAATGCGGTTTATGTCGCACAAAAAGCAGCAGCCAAGATGGCGCGTAAGACGGGTTCCTTATCGCCGCCTAAACATATTTTAAATGCACCAACAGGGCTGATGAAAGACCTTGGCTATGGCAAAGATTACCATTATGATCATAATGCGGAACAGCAATTTTCAGGACAAAATTATTTTCCTGATGACATTGATCGTGAAACCCTTTACGCTCCAGTTGGTTGGGGATTTGAAAAGGAAGTTAAATCACGGCTAGCTTATTGGCAAGGCTTGAGGGAGAAAAGGCAAAAGGATCATGAATAAAACGGTAGTAGATCGTCCTTATTTAAGCCCCGATGCGCTGATTGATAAAATTCGCACCTATATGCCAGAGGTGGATGAGGATATTATCCGCTGTGCTTATCTGATGGCAGAACAGGCGCATGATGGGCAGGAACGGGAGTCTAAAGACCCTTATTTTTCGCATCCAATTGCGGTTACTGAAATTTTAATTGAACAGGAAGCCGATATTCCAACTCTGATTGCAGGGCTTTTGCATGATACGGTGGAGGATACCAGAATTTCTCTTGAACAGGTTGATGAAGCCTTTGGTGAAGATGTTGCCATCTTGGTTGATGGCGTGACCAAGCTTGATAAGCTGGAACAAAATGAAAGCCCTTATGAAAAAGATGAAGGGAATCTTAGGAAATTATCAGCCTATATTGCGCGCGATTTGCGGGTTTTAATCGTTAAAACCGCAGATCGTTTGCATAATATGCGGACGCTGGATCATAAGGCTTCTGCGGATAAGCGCAAAAAGAAAGCCCAAGAAACATTGGAAATTTTTGTTAATCTTGCTGATTTTGCGGGGCTGCATGAATGGCGGCAGGAATTGGAAGATTTATCTTTTCGCCAGCTTGACCCAACTGCCTATAAAACAATCAATGAAGCGTTGGAGGAGGTCGGGCGTGCCTCGGAACAGCTGATTGACCTGATTAGTCATAAAATTCAAGAAGATTTAGCTGAACAGGGTATTGAAAGCACGGTTCAAGGGCGTGTGAAAACGCCTTATTCAACTTGGGTTAAGCTTAACCGTAAAGAAATTACCTTAAATGAATTGGGTGATATTCTGGCATTTCGGGTTGTGGTTAAAGATACGCCCGCTTGCTATCAGGCGTTGGGTGTATTGCATTGTGCCTATTCTTCGATTGATAAGGGTTTTGACGATTATATCTCTAATCCAAAGAAAAGCGGTTATCGTTCCATTCATACCGAATTTTATTTTAACCCTACTCAAGATTGGGAATTTTCGGAATTATTTGCAACCCTTTTGCAGGCAATAGAATTATCAGTAGCAGAGAAAACAGCCCTTTATGCGCCCAATCTTGGGCTTAAGATTGAAACCCAAATTCGTTCAAATATGATGCATGAACAAGCAGAATTGGGGGATGCAGCGCATTGGCTTTATAAATCACGGGCGCGCAAGGTTGGTTCTGAAAAAACAAGTTTTGCGCAAATGCGCGGGCGATTAAGTTATCTTCAACGCCTTTTATTTGATGTCATTGCGCTTAATTCTGATCGCAGTGGCTTTGTTGAAACCTTTCTTGAGGAAACATCGGATCAGATTTATATCCTCACACCCAGAGGTGATTTAACCTATATTAAACGCGGTGCAACTGTGCTTGATTTTGCCTTCCTTATTCATACAGAAGTTGGGCTAAGAGCCACAGGGGCTAAGCTTGATGGACGGCGGGTTCCCCTAAATACAGCGGTGGTGGAACGCGGGCATCGTGTGGAGATTTTAACCAGCTCAAACAGTCAAGTTTCTGAAATATGGTTAAGCTGGGTGAATACGCACCGTGCGCGGGAACGGATTAAAGATTCTTTACGGGCAAAACGCCGCCGCCGCCGCATTGATGAAGGGTATCTTGGGCTTAAGCGTTTATTTCATGAACAGGGCTATGAATTGTCGCAAAAAGCGTTAAAGCAAGCATGGAAAGTGTTAGGAACGAAGGACGGAGACCCAGAAGATTTATTAGCAAGGGTAGGGCGATGGCTTGAATATCTTCATAATGGGGAAACACCTGAAACCTTAAGCCAAGATAAGGATAATCTTAGCCCGCGGGAGGTTTTATATGCGGTTTATCCAGGGGCGCGGCTATCGCAATCCATCTTGAATGAGGAAACAGATCGGGTTAGTAAACAGATTAAACGCAGGCTTGATCTTGTGATTGATCAGCCAACCGTGGTTAATCATTCAACCCTTTTTCATTTTTCTAAATGCTGTTATCCTTTACCGGGAGAGCAGATTATCGGTTTTCGTCCAACCGAAGTGCAGGTGACGATTCACCGTACAGATTGCCCTTCTTTACGCCGCCTTGAACATATGAAAGAACGTTGGGTAGATGTTAGCTGGTCACAAGAGACCAATAAAAATACAGTCTATCTTTCAAGATTACGAATTACGATGCTAAACCGTGTGGGGGTACTTAGTAAAGTTACAGGAATCATCGCGCGGGAAGGTGCTAATATCGCCAATTTACGCTTTAAAGAACGCTATGATGATCTATATGTTACCGAAATTGAAATGGAATTAATTGACTTTGCGCATTATAAACGCCTTGAATCTGCGTTATTATTATTGGATGATGTTAGCACGATTGAAAGAAGATGATCTTTCGATCAAAACTGTTGCTACTTTGTAGCACTCCAGTTTTTATCGGCTTTTATTGTCAAAATGCCGCTAAAGGCGGCTTTGCACGGCATTTTGCTTTTTTCATTTTATTATTTATGTGTTTTTCTGTAACATAATATCTATTGAGCTATATTAACTTATGACTAAATTAAAAAAAATCTGAAAAACTGAACCCTGATGCCTGACCCCTGAATCCTGATGAAATCTTACGCGAAATATTTTGAATGGTTTGGCGTGGTAACTGCGATTTTTTATTCGCTTTTTGTTGCCGCCAATGTTGGTATTGAGTTTTTAGGCTTTACCTTGTTGCTTATTTCTTCATTTTCCATTGGCTATTGGGCTTATCTTGGTGGGCATCGCGGCATTTTATTTTTACAGTTTTTTTATGCAACAGCTGGTATAATCGGTATGATCCGTTGGTTTTAAACTTACTTTTTTAAAGATAAGGATACATCATGACAAATTTTACTCCCCCATCATTAGACACCCTTCCTGAAGATATTCGCGCCGAGATTATCGCAGTTCAAGAAAAAGCAGGATTTATCCCAAATGTTTTTTTGGCCTTGGCACGGCGTCCCGATGAATATCGTGCTTTTTTTGCCTATCATAAAGCTTTGATGGAAAAAGAGGGGAGCTTGTCTTTAGCTGAACGGGAAATGATTGTGGTTGCTGTTTCTGCCGTTAATCAGTGTCATTATTGTGTGATTGCGCATGGTGCCATTTTGCGTGTTCGTGCCAAAGACCCATTGATTGCTGATCAAGTCGCCATTAATTACAAAAAAGCAAACATAACGGATCGCCAAAGGGCGATGCTTGATTTTGCTGTGAAAGTAACAACCCATTCTTACCAGATCAATGATCAAGATTATGCACGATTATCAGACCATGGCTTTGACCAAGAAGCTATATGGGATATTGCCATGATTGCGGGCTTTTTTAATTTCTCCAACCGCATGGCAAACTCAGTCGAGATTAAACCCAACAATGAATTTTATTCACTTGGTAGGTAGGGTTTTTATAAAATAAGTTACTCCTGCGTAAGCTGAAGGAAGATATCTTCAAGGTCGGTTTCGATGGTGGTCACATCAACGATGGGTAGGCTGGTGTCTTGCCCTAAGGCGGTGATGATTTCCCTTGCGCTGGTTGTGCTGGGTTTGTAAGAGATGGTAAGGCTACATAAACCACTATCCGATTCTTGCTCCATCACAGGATCAAAAGTTTTGAGGGAAGGGGGGATTTCCGTCAAACATTCGTTTAACATGATCTTCATGCTCTTTGCATCCAGCTTTGATAATAGCTGGCGTTTGGGTTCATTGGCGACGACTGTTCCTTTATTGATAATCGCAATCCGATCACATAATTGTTCTGCTTCTTCAAGATAATGGGTGGTTAGCAACACGGTGGTGCCTTGTTTATTTAACGCAACAACGTTTTCCCATAATTGGCTTCTCAGTTCAATATCAACGCCTGCTGTTGGTTCATCTAACACCAAAATGGGGGGATTATGCACCAATGCTTTTGCAATTAATAGACGCCGCCGCATCCCACCTGACATATTGCGTGCATAGGAATTGCGTTTATCGCTTAAGCCAACCAATTCAAGGATTTCATTGGTTCGGCGTTCTTTTTTTGGCATGCCGTAAAGACCCGCTTGTACTTCCAGCAATTCATAAGGGGTGAAAAATGGATCAATATTTAACTCTTGCGGGACAACCCCGATGGCAAGGCGCGCTTGGCGCATATTCTTGTCAATGTCATAGCCCCAGATTTTAACCGAACCAGAAGAGCGCAATACAAGCCCCACCAATATATTAATAAAGGTGGATTTACCTGCGCCATTCGGCCCTAATAAGCCAAATAAACTGCCGCGTGGAATGTTTAGATTTACCGAATCCAAGGCCGTTAAAGCCCCCACATTGCCCTTCTTTTGTGGCTTATAGGTTTTGGTTAAATTGCTGACTTCGATTGCATTTTCGATCATGATTTATCCTTTATGTTTCGCGCAACCGTGGCACTAATTCAACGAAATTACAAGGGCGAAAGCGATGATCAAGCTGAAAATGTAAAATTTGATCCCAACCATCTTTGCAAGCCCCAGGGGAGCCTGGTAATATAAAGATATAGGTTCCTTCTGCAACCGCCGCCATTGCACGGCTCTGAATAGTCGAAGTACCAATTTTTTCGGCACTAATCCACCGAAAATATTCACCAAAACCTGGAATTTCTTTATCGGCTACGCGCATGACCGCTTCAGGTGTTGAATCACGCCCTGTAAGCCCCGTACCGCCCGTTGTGATAATCACATCCGTATGTTTATTTGCAATATGGGTTTGAAACCACGCTTCAATTTTATCAAGATCATCCTTTATAATCACACGATCCGCTAAATTATGACCATCTTTTTGCAAGCGTTCAGATAAGATATCCCCAGAATCATCATTTTCCGCGGCTCTGCTATCAGAAATGGTTGCAAGCGCAATATTTAAAGGAATAAAGGTACGATTAGGATCAATCGGCATAGTTGATAGTTTAACTTGGATTATGATGATAGTTCGGCGATTCACGGGTGATAGTAATATCATGCACATGCGACTCACGAAGCCCCGCACCCGTAATACGACAAAATTTAGCCTGTTTTTGCAAGGTTTGAATGTCTTTGCAGCCCGTATAGCCAAGGGCTGCTTTTAACCCACCTGTAAGCTGATGGATGACCCCTGATAATGGCCCTTTATGGGGAACGCGGCCTTCCACGCCTTCGGGAACAAATTTATGGCTATCGCTAACTTGTTCTTGAAAATAACGATCAGCAGAACCACGTGCCATTGCCCCTGCCGATCCCATCCCGCGATAGGATTTATAGGTACGGCCTTGGTATAAAAAGACCTCCCCAGGGGCTTCATCCACACCTGCTAATAATGATCCAATCATTGCAGAATGCGCCCCAGCAGCAAGTGCCTTTGCAAGGTCACCTGAATATTTAATGCCACCATCGGCAATTGCGGGTACCCCCGCTTGTTGGCAAATAGCCGCCGCATTCATCACGGCTGAAAATTGCGCAACGCCAACGCCAGCAACAATGCGAGTGGTACAAATTGAACCAGGGCCAATACCAATTTTTACCGCATCTGCCCCTGCATCGATTAGCATCTTTGCGGCTTCGGGGGTTGCAATATTACCAACTGCAATATCCGCCCCCGTTTTCATAGTTTGCAAGGTCTTTAGCTGATCAAGCACCGTTTGTGTATGGCCATGTGCTGTATCAATGACAAGGGCATCGACACCAGCCTCAATTAAAATTTGTGCGCGTTCAAGTTCTTTTTCACCAACGCCAACGGCTGCGGCTACCCGCAAGCGTCCTTGTGCATCCTTATTTGCATTAGGAAAATTTGTTGCCTTTTCCATATCCTTGACGGTGATTAAACCAATACAGCGACGCGCTTCATCGACCACCAGCAATTTTTCAATACGATAATGATGCAGCAAGCGTTTGGCTTCGTCAGGCGATACATGCTCCGTCACCGTTACTAAATTACGCTTGGTCATTAAATCCTTAACCTTAATGGTTTGGTCATTGGCAAAGCGTACATCACGGTTGGTTAGAATCCCAAGCAAACGTTTTTTACGCGGACTAACAACAGGCACGCCGCTAATCTTATGAGTACGCATCAAGGTCAGGGCTTCTGCTAAAGATTGATTGGGATGAATGGTAATGGGATTCACGACCATGCCTGATTCATGGCGTTTTACAGAGGCAACTTCCTGCGCCTGTTCTGCGGGGGATAGATTTTTGTGAATTACCCCAATTCCGCCAAGCTGTGCCATCGCGATTGCAAGAGAGGAACCTGTAACCGTATCCATTGCCGCCGATACAATGGGGATATTAAGTGGAATATTGCGGGTGAATTTTGTAACAAGGCTGGTTTGTGCAGGCAGAAATTGTGAATAGCCTGGGATCAGCAACACATCATCGAAGCTTAACGCATCTTCCAACTTCATTTTTTTAACAATCAGGAAGAAAGATTGGAGGCAACCCAGCGATCCTTTGCCACATATTGGGGGAATTCATCCCAAAAGCCTTCAAATTCACCAAATTGTCCGTTGACATAATGGCCATCTTCAAGCTCGATCAATAATTTATGGGCTTGAAAATTCTCTCCGTTATGGGTGCAAAAATACCACACCCAAATGCCTTCAAAATCAAGCTGTGATGGAACATCCTGCGGGGTTGCACCTTTTTTATAATCATAAAGGGTATAATCCACTGGTTCTGCGCCTTCTTCACGATCATAAACAACCACCACCACAAAATCACTTTTTTCAGCAAGTTCAGCGATTTCTTTACCGATTAAATGTTCGCATTGTTTGCGGCTAATCGGGGGTAACCGTTCTTCTAATGAACGGGAGTTTGTTTCATCGGGTAATGATCGTCTTAACATAATGTTATCCTCATATCTCTCAAGATAATCAGACCTTATTGTTGATTCCAACCTAACGCAAGTAGTTTAAAAAGATCAATGCTAATTTTAACCAAGCAGGAAGGGTTAAAAAGGTAATGAGGGTAAGCCATAGCCCATCACGAATAGAGACAGAAATAGTTTGACCACGATAGGCACACCAGCGTTCATAACAAGCAGGAAGAAGGCCGCTAATCATTAAACTGCCTGATGCCCAGATCAGTGACGTAACATAATAGGTAAGAGGGAGAGAGGGGAGTATAAGCCCCGGTATCCAATAAGGCGCAAGGGAGGATAATAAGGCTAGATGCGGTGAAAATATTCCATTGATGATGGCTGAGCCGTAAATAAGATATAGCATTTTTCTATAGCATTTTTACTAAACAAAGGCGCAAAAAGATAAGCCAAAGGATGGATAGGGGAAGTAAAAAGCGATAAAGTGGGGAGGGGGTAAGCCAACCAACAACGCCTATGATAGGATTGGTGATTTGCCGTAAAACCACCCATAATATCTGTGCGTGGTAACGATCAAAAAGCGGGAGAAACAAAATAGCACGCGCAACCAAAGTCCATAGCCCGATTGCAAGTAAATAATTGATTATGTGATAAAAGCCCACAATATTTTTTTACAGTAACGCATTCACCGCATTTGATGAAGCAACGTTATTGTTTAATTTTTGTTGAATCGTTTCATAATGCTTTAGGGCTTGATAAACTTGTTCGGCTTTTGATCCCGCCACCCTATTTTCTAAATTGCCTGAACGGTTTGGTGAGATATAGTCAATCTTATCCAAAGCGGCGGCACGAAACGGGTCTTGTTGTCCTTCAGAAGCTGAATGATTTTGTACTGTTTTTGCAAATTGCGTTAAATAATTCAGTGACGCACTGCTTAAATGGCCATTGCGATTGCGCCGCCGATTAGCAGTAGCTTGTTCTGCGATAGCGGCTTCTAATTGTGGTTGGTGAAGGGCAAGCGGTGGGGCTGCTTGTTCCAGCATTTGGCGCGCTTGATCAAGTACAGAAGCTTCTGTATCCCCTGAAACAGGTTGTAACTGTTCGGTTAAAACTGGTGGTAGTTCAGCCACAGGAGGCAAAGAAGGGGCTGGACTTCGCACCAACATACCAGAAGCCGCAAGCTCGTTACGTAATTCTGTTTGCATTTCCTTCAAATTTTCCAAATTAAGGTTGGAGGGTTGCTGACTTTGTTCTGTATCTGCGGTTTCTGCGGTGTCTTGTTCCAAGACGGAGTCTTTAAAGGTTGCAACTAACGTCTCCCCCATATCCTGCCCAGTTGCTTCTTTAACCATTAAATCGGCGATTGCCGTTGCTAATCCAAACACGCCCCCATAAAGCGTGCCACCCAGCAATCTTGCGCCATTTGAAGTTTCATCGCCCGTTGCATCACGATAAAGGCTATTAACAACAGGAATATTCTGCAAAGGATTTACAACATCCAATAGGTCTTGGAAATTAAGCCCATCCTCGCCAAAAGGATTCACGGTATTTTCCGTTATGGTTTGTGTAACATGATCTTGCTTATAACCAGGGGAGCGTTGCAGCGTTGCATCGCTTTTTTTAACCTGATCCGTTATATAGGCAGTCATTAAATCTGCCATTTGCCATATACTCCTCTTTAAATATAGACTACATGGCTAAGATCAGCAAATTTTATGCCAAAGACGCAACGGCTTAAACTTATTTATATATTTAATTCCATTTGTTGGATTAAATTGAATAGCTTTTGCTTGTTTTGATCAGTTTGTGAAAATCACAAGAAAATTTAATGTAAAAAATATCAATCAGCTTATCATGCTTAAAAGCGTCAAAAGTTGCCTGTGCATTAAATATGAGGGGTCGGCGTGATGGAGACGGATCAACCAAAATATTTTATCGCAGTCAGCACACCAATAATCACAACGGACAAGCTACCCGTCCAGATTTTAAAATCACGTGACAACCGCATTTCAAGTTCCGCGATATCGCGCTTAAGCTCTGTCTCAAGTTTAGCAATATCATGTTTAAGATCAGTTTCAAGTTTAGCAATATCGTGTTTAAGGGCAGTTTCAAGTTTGACAATATCGTTTTTAAGGTCAGCTTCAAGTTTAGCGATATTGTTTTTAAGGTCAGCTTCAAGTTTAGCGATATCGTGTTTAAGGGCAATTTCAAGTTCTTTAAGGTCATGCTTGGTTGCAAGCTGGTTTTCAATTAATTCTTGCTGTTGTTCGGCCAAAACTTCTGCTTGGGGTTCTGGCATACCAGCTACTACCAGTTTTTTTACGAATTGGTGCGTATCAAACATAACCGCCCTATATGTCATGGCTTCAACCATAAGATTATCCCTGACCTAACTAATTTTTGTTCATTATTCACTTTTAATATGGCGATTATACGGCGTCTCGTCAAGCCATGCTGTTTGGTTCCCCGCCTTTTAGGGCGGGGAGTGGGTTCGTTTATTTTTCAAATATATGTAGGAATGTGTCTGGGTGAGGGCGGGTGCGGTAATTATCGGTTTCATCACCGAAGATTACTTTTCCATTTTCATCTAACCCGATCACAGTTGCCATCACCGTATCAGCAGGGTAACCAGACATTCCAGTGGGTGATCCGCCAATATCTGCAATGCCTAAAATCTTGGCTGCACGCAGATCATCATCTTGAAGGATTTCAAAATCAGCAGGCAGGTTCAATTTTTTAGCCAGATTTGTTGAATTTTTAATGCCTTGGTTGGAGATAAATTTCACTTTTGTACCTGATTTTTTAAGTTGATCAGCACGCGCGATGATCTCTTTAAGCTGGTTCACACAAAATGGACACCAATTGGCTCTAAAGAATATGATCAAAGTTTTCGATCCAACAAATGATGTAGAGGTAATATCTGTTCCATCCAACTGCTTTAAAGGGGTTTCAGGTAAATTCTTACCCTTCACAATGGCTGTGCTTTTTTTACGGCCATAGCTTGAGAATATCCAGATAAACCATTGGACAAATAGTGCGCCATAAATCGTAAGCGCAAGTGCCACATATTCAAAAGGGGCATAAATACCGCGTGAATAGAGTGTGCTTACAACCAGTGCCACACCGCCAATGCTCATAAGCTGTATCAATGGCAAGCGTGCTGAGGTACGAGTGATACCGAATATATTTGTGCCAATCAGTAATAAAAATGGTACGGGCAATGTTGTAAGTAGTGTTCCAATCCAAATCGGGTCACCTTTGGAGATGAAAATCATGATCGCAGAGGCAACACCGCCCAAAAGATTCGATAATATTAATGGTAAGATTGCTTTTTTCATTGTCTTGTTCCTTTTCTTTGAATTAAATAACGAAAGGCTTTAATCGTTTATAATTTAATTATTGCTCATTTCATTTGTGATCGGTAGAGTGTCTTTTTGGCTAATAGTTATTTGAAAAATAAATGAGCGACCGTATATCCACTTTGCAGTTATTTTGCCGTGTTGCCCGCACAGGAAGCTTTACCGCGGCGGGGCAAGAGGTTGGTTTATCTCAACCTTCAGTTTCCAGAATTATATCGGGGCTTGAGAAAGATTTAGGTGGAGCCTTGTTTGTCAGAAGCACACATGCCGTTAATTTAACAGAGGTTGGTGAACAATATCTCCAAAGGATAGAGCCTATTCTTGCATCCTTAGAAGAAGCCAATCATATGGTTCATGGTGATGGCACGCTTAGGGGGCGATTGCGTTTAGGAATTGCAACCAGCTTTGCAATGCGTGAAATTATTCCACGCTTGCCAGCGTTTTTAGATGGAAACCCAGAACTGAAACTTGATTTAGTGTTGGCGGATTCATTTCAAGAATTGATTGATCAATCCATTGATGTTGCATTTCGCTTTGGCAAACTTAATGATTCCACGATGGTAGCGCGTAAGCTAACAGAAAGCCCGCGTATTCTTGCCGCTTCACCTGCTTATTTGGAAAAAGCAGGAACCCCAAAAACGCCAACCGATCTGGTGCAGCATAAAGTAATTATAGGGCCTTCTGGTGCAGGTGCAGCAGGTTGGCGATTCAAAAAAGATGGAAAAGAATTGTCTATACAGGTAGAAAACCAACTTACGGTCACTGTCAACGAGGCTTCTACTGTTGCGGCGCTTGCTGGGATGGGTATTATTTCAAGCGCTTTGTTGGGGTGCAGGGCAGAAATTGATAGCGGGAATTTAATCCGTCTGTTACCTGATTGGGAAATAGGAAGCGTTGAAGTTCACGCCGTTATCGCCGCTGGAAGAAATGCCAAACCATCAGCGCGTGCTTTTGTTGATTATATTGTGTCTTCTTTTCGTGAAAATCGTTTATACAATAATGCCTATGGTTAATCGTTACCAAGATGTTTATCCTGAACAACCGCTTATTAAAAGTGGGGATGTTGCACGTCCATTAGCAAGAGACCTACTAACCTTGGAATTTTTTGAAGCACAGCCGGGGGAGATGCCACAAAAAATCTTTGCTCAGCATCATATTTTGATTAATTTACGTGAGGAACCGCATCGTGTTGAAAATTGGCGCGATGATGTGCATAGGGATTTTATCTATCATAAAAATGAAATTATTGTAACGCCTGCTGGGGTGAAATCGGGTTGGCGGTGGCATGCGCAATCAAAGGTGATTGTGATTACGCTGGAGCCTGACAAATTGGATAAATTCACCCAATCCGAGCTTGGGATTATTCTAACCGATACACAGCTTAAAGATGTGCCTCAATTCATCGATGAAGACATTACCCAAGCAGGAATCATGCTTATGCATGCGTTAAATAATAATGTTGGCTCATCGGTAATGTTTGAAAGCTTGGCGCGCATTTTCTTGGTTAAATTGGTTCAAAATTATGGTCAACATTATGAATTAGAATATGTAAATGAATTGGAATATGGAAGCGCGATTAAATTTTCCAAAAGCTTTACCTCCAGCCATTATAAGCGGGTATTAGATCATATTGCAAACCATTACGGTCAAACCATCACCTTAGAGACAATGGCAATGCAAGCAGGGATCAGTCCATTTCATTTTTCACGCTTATTCAAGCAAACGATTGGGCAATCCCCGTATCAATTTGTTATGGCCTATCGCGTGGAACAGGCAAAAAAAATGTTAAGTGATCTAACGCAACCCATGATTGATATTGCCCATGCTTGCGGCTTTTCAGACCAAGCGCATTTTTCACGGGTGTTTAAACAAATGCAAGGCATAACCCCAAAACATTGGCGAACAGCTTTACGCTGATTGCGATTAATCATTTTAGCAAGAATCTTCAAAAAAATCGCAAGAGCCTCCTAGCATTCAAGCTATTTTTGCGCTATGTTAGCCATATCAGAATTTAGAAAATGCTTGAGATGGAAAGGCTTGATTCAATGAAAAGATTACATTCAATGAAAAAATTATTGGCAACCACAACTGCTTTTATCGCCCTGACCTTAACCACAATCAACGATGCGGAGGCCGCTATGAAAAAACGCGTTACTTTTGAAAGTCAAAGCCAGACCTTGGTAGGCAATCTTTATTTGCCAGATCATTATCAAGAAGGCGATAAATTACCAGCTGTTGTTGTGACTGGTGCATGGACGACTGTTAAGGAACAAATGCCAACTACCTATGCGACCGAGCTTGCGGATAAAGGATTTGCCGCGCTGGTGTTTGATTTTCGTGGCTGGGGTGAATCTGGTGATACGATTAAATATCTTGAAGACCCAACCCGCAAAACAGAAGATATTCATGCGGCGGCAAATTATCTTGTAACACGTCCTGAGGTGGATGCGAACAAAGTTGCAGGGCTTGGGATTTGTGCTTCTGCGGGGTATATGAGTGATGCTGCGGCTTCCAACCCCAATATTAAATCCTTAGCATTGGTTGCGCCATGGTTGCATGATGCTGAAATTGTGAATGCAGTTTATGGTGGCGAAGACAGTGTTAATGGCTTATTATCCATCGCGCAGGATGCTAAACAAGCCGATACGCCCATTCATTTGGAGGCGGCTAGCCTAACCAATGAAAATTCAGTCATGTATCAAGTACCTTATTATACTGAAACGGATCGGGGATTAATTCCTGAATATGATAATAAGTTTAATGTGGCCTCTTGGGATGGTTGGTTGACCTATGACGCTTTAAAAACAGCAGCTATTCAAGAAAAACCTGCGCTTCTTGTGCATTCGGATGCGGCGGCAATCCCACAAGGTGCAAAAGAATATGCCAAGCGCGCTGGTGATCATGTTGAACTTATCATGCTGGATAATGTAACGCAGTTTGATTTTTATGATCGACCTGATGCGGTGGAGACCTCTTCTAATGCGGTTGCAGCGCATTTTGAAAAGACATTAAATTAAAATAAAAGCAGGTTATAAAATTACCAACTTTTTTTAAGATAAAGGCGTAAGCTCCGAATTAAGATCACCGCCTTTTGGGCGGTCTTCGGCGATGGCTTCCCCTGTTAGGTAATAATGGCTAATTTCAGCTAAATTTGTTGCATGATCGCCAATTCGCTCCAGATTTTTTGCAACAAACATTAAATGCGCACAAGGGGTAATGTTACGCGGGTCTTCCATCATATAGGTAATAAGGGTGCGGTTGATCACGGTGAATAGCGCATCGACCTCAACATCAGCCTTGTAAACCTTCATAATTTTATCAATATCTTCGGCTTGGAATCCAGCAAGCACATCAACCAGCATGGTGCGCACCTGCATGGTCATATTGAACAGATTTTTCATAATCTCACCTTTATCGATGGGTTTAATCTGTCCAACCCGCCTTGCAATATTTTTGGAAAAATCACCAACGCGCTCCAACAAAGCGGAGCTTTTTAAAATTGAGATAATGAAGCGCAAATCATCCGCCATCGGTTGGCGTTTAGCAAGAATATTCATGACCTTACCATCAATTTCATGTTCAAGCAGGTCAATTTTGCGGTCTTCTTTAATCACGGCTTTTGCTTTTTCTTCGTCCATTTGATCAACGGCATTCATGGCATGGTCAAGAAGCGAAAGGGCTAAATTCCCCATTGATTCAAGGTCAGTGCGCAGTTCATTTAATTCTTGGTCATAGGCGGCGACAATATGCTGTTCTTTCATGATGCTTTATTCCTTTAATGATGAGATTAGCCAAAACGCCCTGTAATATAGCCTTGGGTGCGTTCATCCTTTGGATTGGTAAAAATTGTATCTGTATCCCCAATTTCAACCAAATGTCCAATATGAAAAAAGGCAGTACGCTGCGATACACGTGCGGCTTGTTGCATTGAATGGGTGACAATCACAATTGCATAATTTTCTTTTAATTCATGGATTAAATCTTCGATCTTTGCAGTGGCTATTGGATCAAGCGCAGAGCAAGGTTCATCCATCAAAATGACCTCAGGTTGAATTGCAATCGCGCGCGCAATACATAAACGCTGCTGTTGCCCGCCAGAAAGCCCTGTGCCAGGTTCTTTTAGGCGGTCTTTGACCTCTTCCCACAAGCTGGCTTTACGCAAAGAATTTTCAACCAATTCATCTAATTCTGTGCGATGATCGACCAACCCATGAATGCGTGGGCCATAGGCAACATTATCATAAATTGTTTTTGGAAATGGGTTTGGTTTTTGAAACACCATGCCAACGCGGGCGCGCAAATGCACAGGATCAA
The DNA here is from genome assembly GCA_965229675.1 of Alphaproteobacteria bacterium. Taxonomy (GTDB): domain Bacteria; phylum Pseudomonadota; class Alphaproteobacteria; order CBDDJK01; family CBDDJK01; genus CBDDJK01. Next base: position 2,225,695 of record OZ245897.1, on the reverse strand, counting down.
TATTTCTTGCATAAATATCTTCATCATCAATATAAATTTTGCCACCAATACGACACCCATCAATGACATCATTCATGCGGTTAATACAGCGCAAAAAGGTTGATTTGCCACAGCCTGAAGGGCCAATAAAGGCGGTTACTTCTTGGTCAAAAATATCGATGCTAACATCAAATAATGCCTGCTTTTCACCATAATGAACGGTAACTTGTTCTGCGTTAATTTTCTTTTTTTGTGTTTCCATTATTTCTTATCTTATTAAAATATTTACCATCTTCTGGAGAATTTACGCCGCAATAAAATTGCGGATAAATTCATTATAATTAAAAAGGCCAATAATACCATGATTGCGGCCGATGTTTTTTCAACAAAGGCGCGTTCTGGACTATCTGCCCATAAATAAATTTGCACGGGCAATGCGGTTGCCGCATCGGTAACCCCTGCAGGTACGGACATAATAAACGCAACCATCCCAATCATCAATAGGGGGGCGGTTTCGCCAAGCGCACCTGCCATGCCAATGATTGATCCTGTTAAAATGCCAGGCATTGCAAGCGGTAAAACATGATGGAAGATCATCTGCACACGGCTTGCGCCCATGCCAAGTGCGGCCTCACGGATGGAAGGCGGAACGGATTTAAGCGATGCGCGCGAGGCAATGATAATCGTTGGCAAGGTCATTAAGCTTAGCACCAAACCACCCACCACGGGGGAGGAGCGTGGTAACCCAAACAGATTAAGAAAGACTGCCAAGCCCAAAAGCCCAAACACAATGGAAGGAACGGCGGCAAGATTATTGATATTGACTTCAATCAAATCGGTAAAGCGATTGCGCGGCGCAAATTCTTCCAAATGAATGGCGGCGGCAACGCCAAGCGGAAAGGAAATAAGGAAGGTAACCAGCAATAGCCAGAATGATCCCATCACTGCCCCCATCACCCCTGCCATTTCAGGCTCTCTACTATCTGCATAGGTGAAAAAGCCACTATTAAACTGTGCTTTGATCGCATTTTTGTCAATGAGTTGATCAACCCAGCTTAAACTTTGGTCGGATATGCGCCGATCACTTTCAGGTAAAGTGCGGTCAATATAGCCTTTCATCAGCATATCAATATCATCGCTTGCCAAAAACCAAAATGTTTGGCGGGAGCCAATGCGTTCAGGGGAGGCGATAACTTCATCCATCAGTTGAAAGGCAGCATTGCTACTAACAAGGCTGTAAAGCTCACGGCGGTTTTTACGCCCACTTACTTCGGGAAATTGATCGCGCAATGCCTGTTTAATCAAACCATTATAATCAGCTTTTTTAAGGATTGCAGGGTCTTTTGTGTTTTGTGGGTCAATTGCGGATTGCTCCAGCATAATCTCTAATTTAATATAATGCTGCCAAAAGGCAGAATAGCCATTGCTGATAATATTGACCAACAAGAATAATAAAAAACTAAGGGCTGTAAAAATAGAAATCAAGCCAATCAAGCGAAAACGCTTTTCTGCGCGATGCCTTGTGATTAATCGTTTGGCTAGCGTTTGTTTACGCGTTATGATTTTTTGTTCTAATGCGTTATCAGTCATATTGTTCCCGATATTTCTTAACAATCCGCAAAGCGAGGATATTTAAACTTAGGGTTAAAACGAATAAGACAAGCCCCAGTGCAAAGGCAGATAGGGTTTTTGCGCTATCAAATTCTTGATCCCCGATTAACAAAGTAACAATTTGAACCGTGACAGTTGTGACGGCTTGAAACGGATTCATGGTTAAGTTAGCGGCTAGGCCAGCGGCCATGACGACAATCATCGTCTCCCCCACTGCGCGGCTTACGGCCAGCAATAATGCGCCAACAATCCCAGGGAGGGCGGCAGGAAATAAAACTTTTTTAATCGTTTCTGCTTGGGTTGCGCCAAGTCCTAGCGAGGCTTCTTTAAGCGATCTTGGCACCGCACTGATTACATCATCGGACAAAGAACAAACAAAGGGGATAATCATCACACCCATCACCAACCCTGCGGCAAGCGCACTTTCAGAAGAAATGACTAAGCCAAGCTCAATTCCTGTATCACGCAATAAGGGTGCAACGGTAAGGGCGGCAAAAAAACCATACACAACGGTTGGAACGCCTGCTAAAACCTCCAAGATTGGTTTGACGATATTGCGAAAGCGTTGGCTTGCATATTGCGATAAATAAACGGCGGTATAAAGGCCAATTGGTGCGGCAACGCTCATTGCAATTAAGGTAATTAAAAAAGTTCCTGCAAAAATTGGGATTGCGCCAAAACTACCTGTTGAGGCGACTTGATCTGCCCGCAACGCCATTTGCGGACTCCATTCTGTGCCGAATAAGAAATCAAATACCGATATTTCTGAAAAAAACCGTAAGGATTCAAAAATTAAAGAAAGCACAATGCCAAAGGTGGTTAAGACAGCAATAAGCGAGGATAGCATCATGCCCCATACGATCATTCGTTCCACCGCCTTGCGCGCCCTTAATTCAGGGGATACACGATTAAGGGCAAAGACTAAGCCACTAAAGGCGACAACAATGGTGGCAGCCCCGCCAAGGGTTAAGGCAGTTTGTCGTAATGCAATTAAATTTGCCGCCGCAGTTTGCACCAATGGATCATCGCTGGACACAATTCCAGCCGCTTCATTCTTAACAAAGCTTAAAAATAAATCAAGTTCACTTGCTGGAAGCAGGCGAACGGAATCTGGTAAATTTGCAAGCAAGATTGCCTCAATCACAGGCCGTTCAAAAAACATCCAAATCCCAGCAAGGATGAAGGCAGGCACAGCGCACCAAAGGGCAGCATACCAGCCATAATAAATAGGTAACGAATGCGGGCGAACCGTACGAAAGGAAGGTTTGCTTTTTGGGGTAATCTGCTTACGCTTGGCAATTTGCTTGATCACTTTTCTGTAGCTATACAAGCCAGCAAACGCCGCCATAATAATGACGATTACAGCAAACAATTCGGGATTATTCATAGGTTCGCCCACACTCAGCTTAAACTATTTATAGGTTAAGGTTATTCAATTCAGCCGCATCTTTAGCAAATTTGGCACGTTCGTCATCACCCATTGGGATCAGCCCTTTTTCAGAAAGATAGCCATCTTCGCCCCAAGCACGATCATTGGTAAATTCACCGATAAAGGCTTCAATCCCAGGGATCACGCCGATATGCGCTTTCTTTACATAGAAATAAAGCGGGCGGGAGACTTTATAATCCCCTGACATGATATTTTCAAAGGTAACTTCAACGCCATCAACCTTTGCGCCTTGAATTTTATCAGCATTCTGATCAAGGAATGAAAAGCCAAAAATACCAAATGCGTTTGGATTGGCTTCCAATTTCTGAACAATCAAATTATCATTTTCACCTGCTTCAATGTAGGCACCATCTTCACGAATACCATGGGCGGCCGCTTTAAACGCATCCTTGCTAAGGTCTTTAATGGCAGGAAAGCCTTTGGCAGCCTTTTCCATAACCAATTCAAGGAAGGCATCACGCGTCCCAGAAGTTGGTGGTGGCCCTAAGACCTCAATCTTTGTGTTAGGGAGCGTACTGTCAATATCCGACCAGTTTTGGTTAGGATTATCAATTAACTGACCATTGGCATCAGGCACTGTCTTCGCCAGCGCAAGGAAAATTTGTTCCTTGGTTAAATTAGCTTGGTTAGCTGTTTTCGCATTGCCAATGACAATCCCATCATAGCCAACTTTGACTTCAATAATCTCTGCGACGCCATTTTGTGTGCACATTTCAACTTCACTGGCTTTAATCCGCCGTGACGCATTGGTAATATCGGGCGTATTTTCACCAACGCCTGCGCAAAATAATTTCAAGCCACCGCCTGAGCCTGTGGACTCAACAACGGGAGCGTTAAAATCGCTGGTGCGGGCAAAATTCTCTGCAACAACGGTTGAAAAGGGAAAAACAGTGGAGGATCCAACAATACTTAAATGATCGCGTGCCATTGCACTTCCTTGGGTTCCAAGCAAAATAACGCATGATAATGCGCAGGTTAAAAAAGTTAATTTTTTGCTAGAAAAAATGATCTTCATTTTATAACTCCTTAAGTTCATATGAAGATTAAAAGGTCACCAAATCAACGCCATGTTAATTTAATGGCTATATCATATCAAATAGCCTTCGGATTTGAGGGTGTTAAAGATCAGCTCGGCTGCATTTTCAGCTGATATTTGATCCGTTTTGATATGAATTTCTGGTGATTCAGGAGGCTCGTAATCAGAAGAAATTCCAGTGAAATTAGGTAAATCCCCTGCACGCGCCCGTGCATATAGCCCTTTCACATCGCGTTCTTCACAAATGGTTAGGGGCGTATCAATATAAATTTCTTTAAATTCGTCATTGTTCAAAAGGTCACGTGCCAACCGCCGCTCTGCTTTAAAGGGGGAGATAAACGCAACTAACGTAATCAACCCTGCTTCCGTCATTAAAGCGGATACTTCGGCAACACGGCGAATATTTTCAACACGATCCGTATCGGTAAAGCCAAGATCACGATTAAGCCCATGGCGGACATTATCACCATCCAACAACATAGTATGATAACCCCCATCAAATAGTTTTTGTTCCAATAAATTGGCAATCGTTGATTTTCCTGAACCCGATAACCCTGTAAACCATAAAACAAGCGGCTTTTGATTCTTTAGCGATGCACGCGATTGACGATTGATGGATAAGGTTTGCCAAGGAATCGTTTCTGCACGCCGCAATCCATAATTAAGCATACCCGCCCCAACCGTTGCATTGGTAACCCGATCCACCACAATAAAAGCCCCCAAGCGGTGATTATCTTGGTAAGGTTCGTAAACAAGCGGGCGGTCAAGCGATAGATTAACTTCAGCAATTTCATTTAATTCAAGCTGGCTTGCGGCATGCTGCTCGCCACGTTCAACATCCAACCTATATTTTAAAGCAGTAATGGCACCCGAAATTTGCCTTGTGCCAGATTTGAATAAATAGCGGCGTTCAGGCAGCATTGGCGTTTCATCCATCCAAATCAAAAAGGCTGAGAATTGATCGGATACTGCAAAGGGTGATTCTGCTGTGCTTAAAACATCACCGCGACTAACATCAATTTCACGGTCAAGGGTAAGGGTTATGGCTTGGCCTGCCTCGGCCTCTGTAAGGGATTGATCCCCAATAAAAATGGATGCAACCTTGGCCTGCTGATGGGTAGGTTGGGCAATCAAATGATCACCAATCTTGACCTTTCCCGAAGCAATCGTGCCACAAAATCCCCTGAAATCCAGATTAGGGCGATTGACCCATTGAATAGGCAAGGAAAATGCTTGTTCAGATGGATTGTTCTTAGCATCATGTGATGGTCTTGCTGGAAGGGTATGAAGCCAATCAATCAGTGTGGCGTCTTGATACCAAGGTGCTTTGGAAGAAGCATTGAATATATTATCACCATCACGCGCACTGATTGGAATGGCATGGATGGTTGAAAAGCCTAAATCCTTAGCAAAGGCTTTAAATGCTGTTACAATTTTTGTGAAAACTTGTTGGTCAAAATCAACCAAATCCATCTTATTAACCGCCAATACAATTTGTTTTACGCCCAACAAAGATAGGATTTGTGCATGGCGTCTTGTTTGGGTAATAACGCCTGACCTTGCGTCAATTAGCAAGATTGCAGCATCGGCACTGGAAGCCCCTGTTGCCATATTACGGGTATATTGCTCGTGACCTGGTGTATCCGCGATAATAAAATGACATTGATCGGTTGAGAAAAAACGATACGCAACGTCAATGGTGATTCCCTGCTCGCGTTCAGCGATAAGCCCATCAAGCAATAACGCAAAATCTAATCCGTTGTTTTCAACGGTTCCATGGGTTTTGCTATCTGACTCAAGGGTGGTTAACTGATCAGCCAATAATGCTTTACTGTCATAAAGCAGGCGTCCAATCAGGGTGCTTTTACCATCATCAACGCTACCGCACGTAAGAACCCTAACTAAGGGTAACTCTTCATCAATCATCATGATTGAGCATATCACCTTTTCTTATTGGACAGGTGTTGAAAGAGACGCCCCCCATTATTCGTTACAAGCAGGAATGTCAAGTTTAAGATAAGGATATTTTCATATAAAGCTGTGGAATTTTTGTTCTATTGAATTTTTCTTTATTCTCATATATAACACTTAATAGATTTTGGTATAAAAGATCATAATTAATAGATAGATGGTTATAGTGATATGAGGGTTTTGAACTTATTTAACGCATTTTTGCTGGTGTTTTGTGCGCTTGCTTTATCGGCTTGTGGGGGTGGGGGCAGTGTTGCTTCGATCATCGGGTTAGATCAAAAGCAATCCACACCAGATGAGTTTGCAGTTGTGCGGCGTGCGGCCTTAACGCTTCCACCTGATTTTACCTTGCGTCCCCCTGATCCTGCTGGTGTGCGTGAACAAAATTTAGAAGTGCGTAATGATGCCAGAACCGCAGTCTTTGGTGATTTTGAGGAAGAACGCAGGCAGCAATCTTTACAAGAAGCCAATGAACAAGGCATTAGCGCAGGTGAATTGGTGTTATTAGAACGCAGTAACGCCCTATCGGCTGATCCAAATATCCGTGCAACGGTTGAACAAGAAGTTGCCGCCCTTGTTGATGGCGATGAAGGATTTGTTGATAATTTACTATTCTGGCGCGCAGAAAAAGAGCAGGGTAGCGATGTCCTTGATGCAAGTGCTGAGGCAAAGCGGTTACAGGAAAATAGCTCCCTTGGGATTGATATAACCGAAGGCGATTCCCCTATCATCCGCCGTAGTGAGGATGATCCCTTATTTAATTGGTTTTAATTTTCTCTTATGATCAATTGCCTATTGCAGATACCTTAGGAGGGGGAGATGCGTAAACTCATTAGGCTAATTGGGTATTTATTTTTGCTGATCTTACTGTTCGCAGTTGGGTTATTGGGATTATTTGCCTTCAACGCTTTTGATTTACAAGGCGCATTTGGGATCTCTTGGTTAAGGCTCCATGAAGCAAGCTATACGATGCTTTATGATTTATTTCAGCTTCACCCTGTTTTGGAAGCTATTTGGCAAAATTGGATGACACCATTTTTCTTGTTACCAATATGGCAGGGGATTACATTGCTTGCTAGCGGTAGCGCATTGATTGCTTATTTGTTGTTGCGGGTTACCTCCAAACGCCACCGCCGAAAAATAAGACCTGTTTAATCATGAATCAAACGCTTGAATTACGCCGTAATTTTGGTCAATTTGCAACGGGCGTGACCATTGCGGCATGTATTAATCCGCAAGGCTTGCCAGTGGGGTTTACAGCTAATTCTTTTTCTTCCCTGTCCTTATCCCCACCTTTATTGCAGCTTGCAATTGACCATGAAAGCCGTCTTCATGATGCAATGGTTGAAGCTGAGTTTTTTTCAGTCTCCATCCTAGGGCGTGACCAACAAGCAATCGCGGATCGTTTTGCCGCTTCTGATACGCCAAGGTTTAATCATGCCAATTCCAAGGATGGCATAGACCCAGTCTTTGGTGAATATGGCCTGCCCTTTATTGAAGGTGCGTTAGTATGGTTTGCTTGCAAACGCTATCAGGTGATTACGCTTGGTGATCATAGCCTTTTGGTTGGTGAAATTACCAACCATCACGCTATCAATAAGGATACACCCCCGCTAATTTATTGGGGTGGGCGTTACCAATGACGCAGCAGGCAAGCAATGCGCTTGCACATATTACAGCTTTGTCCAAGCTGGTTGATGCGGAAGGATGCCTAAGCGCCTCTGAACAATTAGCGCCTTTTTTGGTGGATTCGCGGGGTGAAATTAAAGGCGAATGCCTGTGCCTTTTGCGCCCTAAACACCTTGCTGAAGTGCAAGCAATCATCCGCTATTGCCATCATCATGAAATTGCCATTGTTCCGCAAGGTGGCAATACCAATCGTGTTGGTGGGGCAACCCCTGACCGTTCGGGGGCGCAGGTTATACTACAAATGGGGCGGATGAATAAAATTGGTCCAATTGCCAAAGACCACGCTAGCCTTCAGGTTCAAGCAGGGGCAATCCTTGCTGATATTCAAGCCTATGCCGAACGCCATGATCGATTATTTCCACTTAGTTTGGGCGCAGAAGGCTCTTGCATGATTGGTGGCAACATCGCCAGTAATGCAGGGGGGATTCATGTGCTACGCTATGGAAATTGCCGTAATTTGGTGCTGGGGCTGGAGGTTGTGCTTGCAGATGGCACGCTTTGGAATGGTATGCGCAGTTTGATGAAGGATAATAGCGGTTATGACCTTAAACATCTATTTATTGGGTCGGAGGGGACGCTAGGTCTGATCACATCCGCAGTTTTAAAATTATTTCCAAGGGTTAAGGCGGTTGAAACCGCATTTATAAAATTTAAAACCATTGATGCTTTAACTCCGATTATTAACGCCCTTGCTGATGATGGGTTGCAGGCGTTTGAATTAATCTCTTATGATACATTGCATCTTTTACAACAGCATTTTCCTGATCTATCCTTGCCGTTGTCGCTTGCTCCCAATGAGTGGGCAATTTTGCTTGAACAAACAGGGCAGGGGAGATTAGCCGACCAACTTGCAAAACTTTATACACAAACGATTATCACAGATGCGGTCATGGCTAATTCACTTGCTGATAGTCAGCATTTTTGGACAATACGCGAACAGATTGTTGAGGCGCAACGCTTGGAAGCGTCAAGATGTAAAAACATACACGGGCATATGGGCGCGATTAAGCATGATATTTCGGTTCCTATCAGTTCCATTCCAACCTTTGTTAAAACTTGTGAAATGGCGTTGCGTCAACAAATTCCAATGATTCGTATTTGTGCATTTGGTCATGTTGGCGATGGTAATCTTCATTATAATCTTGTTGCCCCTATGGAAGGGGAAATCACCGATTTTACCGATAAACAAGCGATTTTAAATGAAATTGTTATTGATCATTGTATGCAATTAAATGGATCATTTGCCGCCGAACATGGCGTGGGGCAAGTTAAGCGCGATTTAATGCAGCTTTATAAATCCCCCGAAGAATTGCAGATGATGCGGGGCATTAAACATGTATTTGACCCAAAAGGGATTTTAAATCCCAATAAATTATTACCTTAATTCATTGCGTTTTTATCTTTGTTTCGGTAAGGTAGTTTGTGATTATTTTATGACAAATTATAGGATATAGGGCAAATGACTGATTATATGGCACCTGTTGATTCTTATCTTTATATGCTTGAAGAAGGTGGGCTTGGCGAAAAATTGCAAAAGCTTGACCGTTCTTCCGAAATGGAAATGGATGATTTTGCCATGCTATTTAAAGAAGCTGGCAAATTTTGTGAGGAGGTTGTGGCACCCACAAATTGGGAGGGGGATCAAATCGGCGCAAAGCTTGAAAATGGCGTGGTGCGGCTTCCACCGTCTTTTATGGGGGCTTATTCCGCCTATCGGGAAGCGGGCTGGACTGGCTTGTCATTTAGCCCCGATCATGGTGGGCAAGGATTACCATGGACAGTAGCGGCTGTAATGATGGAAATGTTGCAATCCGCCAATATGAGCTGGGCGTTAAATCCCTTATTAACCGTTGGCGCGGCGGCGGCGATTGACCATCATGGCAGTGAACAACAAAAGCAGCGTTATTTAGAACCTTTGGTTACAGGTCAATGGAGTGGGACGATGAATCTCACCGAACCGCAAGCGGGCAGTGATTTAAGTAAAATTCGAACCAAGGCGGTTAAAGCCCATGAGGATGAACAGGGTAAACATTACCGCATTTCAGGACAAAAAATCTATATCACTTACGGAGATCATGAGGCTTATGAGAATATTATCCATCTGGTATTAGCGCGCGTTGAAGGTGCGCCAGAAGGCAGTGCAGGAATTTCCTTATTCATCGTTCCAAAATATTTGGTGAATGAGGATGGTAGCCTTGGTGCGCGCAATGATCTTAAACCTTTATCCTTGGAATCCAAGCTTGGCATTCATGGTTCACCAACTTGCGTCATGGCGTATGGTGAAAATGAAGGTGCGCTTGGCACATTGGTGGGCGAAGAAAATCAAGGTCTTGCGCTGATGTTTACGATGATGAATATGGCAAGGCTATTTGTTGGAATTCAAGGCCTTTCGATTGCTGAACGTGCGTATCAACAAGCGCGGGAGTTTGCACGGACAAGGCGGCAAGGGCGGCATGGTGATTATAAAGATGCAACGATTATTCATCATGGGGATGTGCGGCGGATGTTAATGTCAATGCAAACCTCCATCTATGCGATGCGGGCTTTATTGATGGATGTGATGTTGGCGTTTGATACCTCCATGTTAGCAGAGGATGCTGAATGGCGTGCATTTGCTGAACGCCGTGTTGATCTGATGGTGCCAGTCGTGAAATCTTGGTTTACTGATAATGGGGTGTGGATTGCCTCAGAAGGGGTGCAGATTCATGGCGGCGCAGGCTTTGTTGAAGAAACAGGCGCAGCCCAACATTATCGCGATGCGCGTATTTTACCAATTTATGAAGGGACAAACGGCATTCAAGCCATGGATTTAATTGGTCGCAAACTAATCCGTGATCAGGGTAAGGCCGCACGTGAATATATTGAAGAAGGGCATAGCCTGATTAATCGCCTCAATCGTGAACAGGATGATGCGCTTTCAGTCATTCGTAAATTTTTGGCAGGCGCGATTGATAGCTTGGAAAATGTTGTCGATCATGTGCTGGAACAAGCCGAGCATAAAACCCCTGATCATCAAGAACGCATTGCCATGATGGCCAGCGATGTTAATTATTTATTTGGAATTGTGGCGGGTGGCATCTCCCTTACCCATCTTTTGTTGAATTTATCCGAACATGAAACCAAGGATCAAGCACAATTTAATAAGCAAAAGCAAATTACGCGCTATTATGCTGAATCTACGCTAAGCCAAGCCCCAGCGATTGAACAACGCATTTACCATGCGCCTAATGCGCTTGTGCCGTTCAGCCTTGACGATTTTTAACTCCTTGAAACTCGTCTGGATTTGGCGGCAATTTGTAATTTTGCCAATTCGCCTTTATCGTTTGGTTTTATCGCCTCTAATTGGCAATCAATGCCGCTATGCGCCAACTTGCTCCGCCTATATGCTTGAAGCCATTGAAAAATATGGCGCAATCAAAGGAATTTATTTAGGCTTAAAACGCATCGCCCGTTGCCACCCTTGGGGCAGCTCAGGCTTTGATCCAGTTCCATGATAGTTATTCTGTGAAACTTTTTGAATGACTTTGGAGTTTTGGGGCTTCAATATTTACTTCTTTTTCAAATCGAGTGTTTGAATTTATTAAAGTTTTCCAATGTGTTTCTGATAATTCCATAACGATTATATTTTTTCTTTTTTGGTGTTTTTCATGCATTTTCTTATTGATATTTATAAGTTCTTCTTTCTTTTTTGTATTTAAATTCCGTTTATGGAGCATATTAAAGTTTTGAATAAACGGAACCATTAACCATTCATCGCCAACAAAGGAATTTGGTGAAGGTAATTTTTTTATACTTGGATGTGTTTTTTTGTAGCCAAGATAATTTTGTGCAAGAAATCGAAAAGTAAATTCACTAACTTTTTCGTGTTTAACGTGATTATCAGCTATAAGTTTTGTCTCAGCTATATCAATTGCATTTTCATCATCAGCGTTGATCCAAAACAGTGGGTATGGTTTCCCATCCCTGACACCCTTTAGGCTAGTACGCCCATCATAATAGAGTTTTAAATTCTCGTTTATTATCTCGTTTATTATCTTTTTTATAATATTTCCTAGTCCCGTATTTGTTGGGTTTAGAGTATCATTTTTATCATTTTTTTGATCTTTGTTTAGTAAATTTTTTAGACGATTATATATTACTTCACAAAATTTAATTGTAGTTTTATCCGAAACATTATCGTTGTAATTAATTTCTTCTTGGTTTTTAACTGTTACTTCACCAGAAATTAAAATTGATAAAATATAAGCAATGTCAGCTGATACCATCATTTTTTTAGGCGTTGACTTGCTTGCTATTCTAAATCCTGTGTCCATCTGAGGGCCTAAAAAATCAATGCTTTTATACTCTAATTTGCGTGCAAAAATTTTGTATTCTTCTTCGTTGCCACCATATTTTTTTAAAAATTCTTGTTTCTTATCTTCGTTGAATGAGCTTTCTATAAAAGCTTCTAAAAATTTACGGTCAGCTCTATATAATACAGGCAATATATGATGAACTATTGATATTGGTTTGTTTAATGCTTTTTCTTCCATTGTTTGGTTTAAAAGATGCCAATCATCTGCTGTTACACCAACAACAAATTCAGAATTATTTATTGGAAAGCCCGCCAACCAAGCTGAAGATTTTACATTTAGCGGTCTAGAATCTATGATTTTTTCTCTAATTTTTTTTGTTACAATTTTCCAACAATAAAGGCACAATGCTAACTGTAACGGATGAACCAATCGAACTTGATAGACGACTTCATCACCAATCGGTTTCCAATATTTTGGGCGTAGTAATATTTTTTCATTACACGATTCTTGTTCCTCTGTAGTCATTCCCTCTTTTATTCGTAATACAACATCCCTCCAAGCCTTGTCTATTTCCTGATCGATCTGTGAAATGAAATATGAAAATGGTTCAATCCATGGTGAGATTGCCGAATCAATGCTGTTGGTATCATTTAATTGTTTTCCCAAATTAGCCTTCATTGATGGTGCAGAAGATTGTTTGTAATTTGTTGAATTAGAAAAATCTAAGCTTAAAAAAAGTCTTAAACGAAATTTTAATGATTGGTCTTCTAATACCTTTTTGTAAAAATGGTCAATTTCATCATTTAACATATGAAAAAATAAATTAGTGCAGAATTTTTGTTAGTCTTGTTTTTTTTAGCTTATTAACTTGTCTTCTGGCAAAATCTTGCCACACGCCAAAATAATCAGCTATTTTACTAATTATTATTTCTTCTTCAACTATACTTTTTTTTAGTTCGTTATATTTTATCCAAACATCATCGTCAGGAAGAAGAAATGCAACACTAAACGCAGCGGCGTCATCATTAAAACCTGAATCAATGCCTTCTTGTCCTCCCATAAACCAGTTTTGATCATTTGGATGGAGGTAATAATGTCCAAGCTCAAAGGAAATAGCCCAATTCTCAACTTCGGGATGATCGCCTTCAGGGATATAAATTGTAAAAATTTTATCCTTATTATTGTTGTATATTAAAGCAGAAGGATGCACCTTGTATTCATTATTTCTATTCGATTTTTTTTTTGAACGCAATTTTTCGCTACCGATTGGTACATTTATAACTTCACCACCTAATTTTTTTATACCTTTTCTAAGTAGCTTATTTATTGCTTTGGCATTATTTTCTTTTTCACTAATTCCGTTGTTTTTGATATCAGTTAAATAAGCATTAAAGTCATCGCGAACTACCAGTCCAGCTTTATAAGCTTTACTAGTACCACGCGGATTTTTAAATTCATCCCCGTTTGGTTGCATTTTTAAATTTCTCTCTCCTAAAGTTTAACTTTACCTTTGAAGCATAAGCTATGATTCGCAAGATTACAAAATATACTTCTTTTGGGCGGTACCAAAACAACATGTGGGATTATTGTAACAAATTACGGCTTGAAACTATAAGCATCATTCAGAAAATGGCATTATAAAAAACGATCCATTTTTGAAAATTTGTTTATAAAGCAATGGATAATACCTTGCAAGTGCTTTTACTTATTTCCCTGCGTCGCGGCATTGACAACTATAGATAGATAATTTAATATGTCTAAAGATTTTCACATTTGATATTGGAGGTATTTTATGGATCATTGTAAATATTGTGGCCATCAATCATTAGGTAGCGGACTCATAAAATTGGCACCACAGTCTTATTGTAGCTAATTTAACAAATGCCATAAAATTTGTTGAGTGTTTTTCGTATCTTGTTGCAATTGATCGAAATGATTTTTTTAGCCTTCCAAAAAATCGTTCAACAATATTCCGTTGTTTATAAAGCTCTTTATCATATGGTTTAGGCGTTTTTCGATTGGTTCTTGATGGAATACATTCGATAGCACCTTGTTCCCAGATCATGTTTCTTACCCATTCTGCATCATAAGCCTTATCTGCAAGAACTGCTTGCCCGAATTGCAAATTCTGTAGCAAATCACGACAAGCAGGGGCATCATGTGCTTGACCTGATGTTAAATTAAATCCCATCGCCAAACCATGTTCATTAACGATGGCATGAAGTTTTGTTGTCAAGCCTCCTCTTGATCGCCCCATACAACGAAATTTACTGTTTTTTTTACTGTCGCTGCAGAATGATGCACACGAATAGAAGTCCCATCAACCATAACAAGATTATGGTTATAATAATCACAAATAGCATCCATTAAACGATCCCAAATACCAGCCTTCGTCCAACGATTAAATCGATTATAAACAGTTGTGTAAGGCCCATAACGCTCTGGGAGATCACGCCATGGAATGCCTGTGCGAAGCTTGAAAAATATTCCATTTAAAATACGACGATCATCAACACGCTTAACCCCACGGCTCTTTTGAGGCAAAAGTGGGAAGATAAGCTCCCATTCAAAATCACTAAGATCAAATCTGGACATGGTTAACTCCTAAAAAAAGGTTGTAATACCAAAGCTGAATCAGATTTGAATTAAATATACAACAATTTTATGGGTACGCTACCTAGTCAAAAATGGTTTTGTTCGTGGTTTTCAGCGTTATCGCTGTCGTTCTTGTAGGCGTAATCAAATTGAAGGTGACCGCCGTGAAAAATATTCAAACTCACTTCGTAAACAAGCCTTGGCGATGTATCTTAACGGCAGTGGGCTTAGAGCCATTGGGCGGATATTAAATGTCCCTTATCAACTTGTTTCCAAATGGATTGAAAATGCGGGGAAGATTGTAGAGTGTGAACTTCTGAAACTTCAAATGCAGCGACGAGAAATAAGCATCTTAGAGATGGACGAGCTTTATACCTACATACAAAAAAAGAAAACCGAACACGCGTATGGCTGGCTGTTGATCGGGACAGAAACCAAGTTATTGCGGCTCATGTCGGAGGAGGAGAATGGAAAGACGCAAGGCAACTCTATTGGATGATCCATAGACATAAAATCGATCTTATCGCTACTGATGGGAATTATAACTACGCAACTATGTTTCCTAATTATCAAAAGCATATTATAAGCAAAGCTGAGACTTGTCTTGTGGAAGCAAAAAACTCTTCTTTAAGGGATATGCTTGCAAGGTTAAATCGAAAAACCAAACGATATTCAAAATCAATCAAAATGCTACGATATTCAGTTCATTTATGGATAATGAAAGAATTTGCAATCAAATCTATCTATAATTGACAATGCCCTGCGTCGCGGCCTTGGTTGAATAGGATGGCTTTTTCTTTGTCGGTGAAGTTGCCTGTTGGTTGGTTGATGGCCTCGCCAACTTCATAGGCTTTTTGTACCGCAGGGCGCGCGCGAATGCTATCATACCAGCGGCGAATATTCGGAAATTCGTCAAATTTAATATTCTGCCGTGTATGTGGCACCGCCCAAGGATAAATCGCCATATCCGCAATGGAATAAGCTCCTGCGATAAATTCTTTGCCTTCCAAGCTGCGTTCAAGCACACCATATAGCCGTTCGGTCTCTTTTTGATAGCGATTAATGGCATAAGGGACTTGTTCAGGCGCATAATGATTAAAATGGTGATTTTGTCCAAGCATTGGCCCAAAGCCACCCATCTGCCACATTAGCCATTGTTGAATCTCCATACGCTCCCGCAAATTATCCCCGCCAAATTTTCCAGTTTTTTCAGCAAGATAAAGCAGGATTGCACCAGATTCAAAAATGCTAAGCGGTTTGTCATTACCATCCGCAGGCGCATGATCAATGATTGCAGGCATCCGATTATTTGGCGAAAAGGCTAGAAATTTAGGATCAAACTGATCGCCTTTACCGATATTAATTGGATGAATCTTATAATCCAGATTCATTTCTTCAAGAAAGATGGTAATTTTATGCCCGTTCGGGGTTGGCCAATAATAAAGATCAATCATAATCTATTCCTTAATTATGCAGTAATTATGCGGTGGCGCGTTTGGCGTTTCTTGCCATACCGTCAAATAAATCAAGCATGCGTCCCTGCCAATCATAAAGCGGGCTATCTTTATTTAATAATGGGTCAGAGATTAAGCAATGCGCCCACATAAAGCCCCCCATCAAAATATAATCCCCATAATTAGGCGTATCGCCGCCAAAAAACTTGTTTTCAGCCAAAATAGGGTCAAACAAAGCGCATTTTTGCCTTAATTGTTCAATTTTTTCATCTTTATTGCCCGCATAGGCCTTGAACGTCATACCAAGCATGGCTTCTCTTGTTTCTTTGAAATAAGCCTTACTTTCTGCATCCAAATTGTCATAAACAGGTAGGATGACGATTGGGCGAATGAGTGGTAAAATAAAATTGTCCACAAATTGGTTGAACCCATGCATTAATGGCTGTCCACCATCAGGCATCAGGCGATGTTCGGCATAGGTTTGATCCAAATGGCAGGCAATCGCAAAGGAATCATGCACCCAAACCCCATTATCGTTAACTACAGGCACTTTGCCTTGTCCCGTTTCGGCGATAGGCTGTTTATTAATAAATTGTAGCGGCATTGTATCAAACGTAAGTTGCTTGTGATGAAGGGCAAAACGCGTCCGCCATACAAAGGGGCTAAAGCGAAGTTCAGAATCTTCGCCACATAACTCATAAAGGGTAATGGACATAAAAAGGCTCCTTAAATTTGAATATCGTGATTTGCATTATCCTTAGCAATCCCTATAGAATGCGTCAAGTTTAGGTAATTTTCTTTTATTGAAATTAATGCTTTTCTTTTATGCGAATCAACGCAATATGATTAATTGCTGATAAATTCGGCGAAAGTTGGCATATTTATTGATTATTAGGTTGAAAAAAACTATATTTTTTTAAGTTCAAGGTGGTTGCTTAAGGTGATAGCGTTTTAAATTAGTAAGATGATGGCATTGTTATAACAATAGGGGTCTATAGACTCAATGGAATATAAAAATTTAAAACTAGCTTCTATATTTGGCGTTTGCGGGCTGATTATGTCTTGTTCATCGCTTGATGATGTGGTGGATGTTTCAGGAATTGGCACTTCGCTTGGTGCCTCGCTTGGGTTAATTTCTGCCTCCCCAACCGATGAGATGATGGCGGATAATGATGGTCAAGCTAATGAAGGCGTTACGGTAATCCCTGCTGAGATGCAGGTGAACGCCCCCGCCCCGCTTAATGTTGGGGATCGTTTTGTCTTTGATAATCCTGAAATCACATGGCAAGTGGTTGGACGCAGTGGCAATGTGATTTATTGGCAAGCCGATAATGGCGATACGCAGATTACCGATGCAAATCCAATTTTACCTGCCTTGGAATGGCGTAGCTCCAGCCGTGGCACGGGTAAGCGGGTTATTTCAGGATTAACGGGGAATATGTTTCCGTTAGAGATTGGGAAAACCATCAGCTTTAATTCGGCGGTTACCACTGATCAGCCGCCTTACAATTGGCAATTTACTTGGGTTTGCACAACCAATCGCTTTCATGAAACCAATACCCCCTTATTGGGTAGAATAGGTGCCTATGAAATTATATGTGGACGGCAATCACAAGATGAAATCGTCTTTGATTATTCACCTGAGGTTGGTCATTATGTAAGGATGGAAGCACGTGGGCTTGACGGTTTTGGGCGTACGGTCAGGAATTTAATTGCTTATTCAAGGGCAGGTGGGATGCAGATGGCCAATGCCGCAAATAATCAAATGAATCAAAACCCTACTAATCAAATGAATAACGCGATGGCGCAACAGGCACCCAATAATCAAATGCAACAGAATCAAGCAGGCTTTAATGCAGGCGGACAAGCAGGCTCTTTATTGCCGTCAGAAAGTTTGGCGGCAGGTTCTTCCTTCGGGGGGAATATTTTATCTTCATCACCTGCACTTAATTCTGATCAACAAACAGGTAATCTTGCTAGCTTGCAGGGGCAGAGCCTACAGGGTCAACAAAACGCAAATCTTAATGGTAGTTCTCAATCCCCAGGATTCGGATTTGGCTTAGGAACAGAAGGGCTGGCCTTGGGGGAAGGGGAGAGCTTGTTCGCCCCAACGCCATCTCCTAATCAATCGGCTGGACAAACTGCAAGCACAGGCGGCTTTGGTGGCAATGCTGCTGGTGGCACCCCAACTCCAACAATTGATGGGGGAGGAAATAATCTGGATGGTGGTACTTTAATTCACCTAGCATCCTATCGTAAATTAGAGGCGGCTGAACGCGGCTGGGAGCAATTATCCACCCAATATGGTGATATTTTATCGGGGTTAAGTTCTGTTGTACGGGAAGTGGACGTTCCTGATAAAGGCATTTACCAACGGCTTTATGTTGGCCCTGTGGTTGACGAGGGGGAAGCCCGTGATCTTTGCCGCCGCTTACAATCCCGCGGTGCATACTGCGCAGTTGTAAGATGATCGGCTTTTATTGAATAGGTAGTCAAACCGCAATTAATCTGTTGTGTATTTGCAATAATCTATGAGTTAATGCAAATAGAGTTGCAATCAAAGTAAGTAAACAATTTTAAAATGATTTATCTCATCATTAAAACGAGTGAAATTTAAATGATCACAGGATTATATGCGGCGGTGTTGTCATGCTTGTTGATTATTTTGTCGGTGAGTGTCATTAAGGGACGGCGGCAAAATAAGGTGGCTTATGGCGATCATGATATCCCAATGTTGCAAAAGCGGGTGCGCGCCCATTCAAATTTTGTTGAATATACGCCATTTTTCTTAATCCTGCTTGGGGTATTGGAATATCTTGAACTGCCCTTTTATGGGTTACATCTGCTTGGGTTGCTGTTTCTTGCTGGGCGTATATCGCATGCTTATGGCCTTAGCATTGCAGAACGTATTGAAGACAAAAAACTGGTCAACAGCCATTTTCGTGTTTATGGAATGGTTGGCACATTTACCGCCATCGGTAGCTGCGCCGCACTGATTTTAATCTTACTAATGATCAAGCAAATATAGCCCCCCATTAAAACTCAATATTAAAATTCTTCAAGGATAATCATAACTAGGTAGCGTACCTATAAAAGCTGAATCAGATTTGAGCTAAATACACAACAATTTTATAGGTACGCTACCTAGTAATAAAAGTGATTAAATGGGATATAATGTACTTGATCGCCAGCTTCAAGCTTGGTTGCGGCTTCTTCCAGCATGATAAAGCCATCGCCCCCTGTGATGGAGGATAAAATCCCCGCGCCCGATTTGCCATAAGGGCGAACCGATACGCCATCCGTTGCGCGTTTGGCACGAATAAATTCAATGCGTCCTGCTTTCTTGGTGATTGGTTCGGTTAGGGTAAGGTTAAGCAGGGTAGGGGGCTTGGTCTGCTCCCCCGCCAAAAGCCTTAATGCAGGTAGGGCAATCATTGCAAAGGTCGTAAAGCTTGCCACCACATTCCCCGGAAGCCCAAAGAATAAACATTGATGTTCTGCATCTTGGAATAAGCCCATACCAATCGGCCGCCCCGGTTTGATGGCCAATCGCCAGAAATGTAGGGTGCCAATCGCTTCAATTACATTTCTTACATGGTCTTCTTCGCCCGTGGACATGCCGCCACTGGTTAGGATAACATGATGATGGCGTGCTGCTTGCAATAAAGCCTCATGGATGGTGGCGTGATCATCAGGCAAAATGCCAAGATCCGTAACCGCATAGCCCAAACGCTTACACCAGCTTAGCAGCATCGGGCGGTTCATATCATAAAGCTGCCCATTTTGAAGGTTGGTATCGGGGGAAGGGGCTTTAACCTCATCGCCTGTTGAGAAAATTGCGATTTTCAACGGGGCATAGGCGGTGACCTGCTGCATTGCTTGCCCCGCCATCAGGGCAATATCGGGGGGGGTAAGCTTTTTGCCGATTGACAATAGGGGCTGGTTTGGTGCAACATCTTCCCCCGCAAAGCGCATATTCGCACCTTTGTTAAGGCCTGCGGGGACGATTAGCCTGTTTTCGCCCTCCAGCTTACTATCTTCCATCATATAGATTTTTTCACAGCCTTGCGGCAGGCTTGCGCCCGTAAAGATTTTAATGGCTTCCCCTTGCTTTAGCGAACCTGTAAAAGGATGACCAGCGGCGGCACGCCCAATGATTTTATAAGATTCAGGGGAGTCTTGTGATTCAGGCGGAAGCCCAACCGCAAAGCCATCAACCGCCGAATTATCATAAGGCGGGTGGGCAAGGCTTGCGATCAGTTCCTTGGCAAGGATGCGGCCTTCTGCTTGTTCTAGGGGGAGGGTCTGTTGGGAGACGACTGGCCGCAAATGCTCCGCCAACAAAGCCAATGCGTGATCCAGCGACATAAGCGGTTGCGATGGGGCAAAACAATTATTATTCAGTTGCGTCATTTAAGGATGCGTCATTTAAGAATTATGCGCAAGCCCGCTTTCAAATATTCCCATCCCGTATAAAGAGTTAGCGCAGCCGCCACCCAAATTAAGATATGGCCAATGATGAGCAAGCTTAGCGGACTCCAAGCAATCCATAGCGGTATGGTCGTTAAATTTCCTAACATTAAGAATCCCAGCGCGAACATTTGCGAGGCTGTTTTCCATTTCGCGATATAAGAAACAGGCACATCTTGATCCAGCGTTGCCAGATGCTCCCGCAAGCCAGAAACAGTGATTTCCCTGATTAAAATAATCATAACGGGCAGGATATGCACCCCTTCCAACCGTTGTTGTGCAACCAATAACACCAGCACCGTTACCACCAGCAATTTATCGGCAATCGGATCCATGAATTTACCCAAAAGGGTGACGGTTCCTGAATGTCTTGCAACCCAACCATCAAAATAATCGGTAAAGCAAGCAAGCGTATAAAGCCCAAATGCCGCCCAGCTTGCCCAATCTTGATTCAGCCAAAGCAGGCACAAAATAGGCGGGATGAAAAGAATCCGTAATAAGGTTAAATAGGTTGCTAGAGTCATGGAATACCCTTTTTGAAAAAGTCTCTAGTTTTCATTAAACCCGTTTATACAGGGTTGAAAACTATAAAACAATTGCCTAAAAGCGGGGTATGGCAAAAGATCACTTAAAATTTGGCGTTGCAGAAACGCCTAAACGCATCATTGTGGGGTTAAGCGGGGCTTCTGGTGCGGTTATTTGCGTGCGTTTGCTCGAACAGCTTAAATTATGCGGCATAGAAACCCATCTGGTCGCAAGCAAAGCGGGCATTCAAACCCTGCATTATGAAACGGATTTAACCTTTTCAGCTTTGAAAAACCTTGCGGATGTAACCCATTCCATTGATGATTTGGCAGGTCCCATTGCCTCTGGTTCCTTTCGTGTGCAAGGGATGGTCGTTGCGCCTTGTTCGGTGCGCACCCTTGGTGAGATTGCACAAGGCACAGGCGATAATTTATTGGCACGTGCGGCAGATGTGACCTTAAAAGAACGCCGTAGGCTGGTGCTAATGGTGCGTGAATCGCCGTTATCGCTTGGCCATATTCGTAACATGGCGCAGGTGACCGAAATGGGTGGGATTATCGCGCCGCCACTTCCCCTATTTTATGCAAAGCCACAAGATATGGGGGAAATGGTTGATCAAATCATCGGCCGCTTGCTTGATTTATTTGACCTTGATACGCCCGCAAGCCCAAGATGGGGAGAGGCATGAGAAGCTGCGCTTTAGCGGTTTTAATATCGGCTGTGATCGGTATATATGGGCAAGCATTCGCTGAAACTGAGCTTAAACTCTCCACCCAAGATTGGCGGCAGATTAAAAAAATTGAGTTAGCGTTGAATGAATTAAAAACCTTGCGTTCTTCCTTTATTCAAACAAGGAATGCAAGCGGGTATGAAAAAACCTTGGAAACAGGGCAGCTTTATTTGGAACGCCCTGGCAAGATCAGGGTGGCTTATGATGCGCCTTCAGTCATGCTGATTGTCGCCAATCATGGGGAGTTTATTATTGCCAATCAACGCAGTCAAGAAACCGCGCGTTACCCGCTATCGCAAACGCCTTTAGTCCTTTTGCTTGATGAAGAGATTAGCTTTCAACATCCTGATTTGCACTTGAACGCGTTTTTGGTTCAAGAAGGGTTTGCAGAACTAACCCTTTCACAGCGTGAAAACCCTGAAGCAGGTGCCTTAACGCTTCGCTTTACCCAAGACCCCATTCAATTACGCCAATGGCGGATCATCGATGCGGCGGGGGAGGAGACGGTTGTCACCCTTCAAGACCCCGTTATCAACACACAATTTGACCCTGATCTGTTCAAGCTTCCCCGTTATTAGTTTATATGATCTTGAGGTTTATATACTTTACTCCAAGATCATTTATTCTACAATCTATTTTCAGGAATGTCTTTAACAACGTGAATATTTCTAATCTTACTCATAATTGAAAGTATTGCATCATTATCTACAATAGAATCTTCTTTTGTTGGTAAAATTATTTTAATATTAGATAACCTAGTTTTAGTTAGACTGAGATTGTAACTGTAATTTTGAACCGCCTTTTTAATGCTAGTGATACAATACATCGCAGTAATTGAATCAAATATTTTAAATTTCTTTTCAACGGGGATTAATTTCCAAATGTTTTGTCCAGAACAAAAATCGTGATATTGATAAAAAGTTGAACCAGTGCTACCATCTAATGCAAGAGTAATAACATTACCTTTATTTATCATTTCATAACGACCTGTCACATAATCAACTACTCCATTATTGTTAGAAGAACGACCTATGAAAGGATAAGAGGTAATAATTTTCTTATCAGATAATTCAAAGTTTATCTTATCATCTTGTAAGCTGGCCTGAATCTGAAAATAGTCCGTTAATAATACTCTTTTCATCATATAATCACCATTTTATTTGTAATGATTAGCATATAAATAGCTAACATAATTATTTACTGTTTCTTGTAAATCGTCTCGTGTGATTTCATAATTAAAATCATTATGAATCTCATAAACCCACTGCATATCAAACTCCATTTTTTTATTGAACGAAAAGTCTGTATCCTTCTTGCTTTTGTATGCCTCAATTAGTTGTGTAATATTAGAGTTTGATACTCCTGTTGGCGTTCGGGTTAATTGATGTTTAATCAATTCGTAACCGTCATCAAACTTTGCTAACCATGTCATATCCGTATTTTCTTTACCAGTTTGAAAAACCAGTATTATAGTTTCAACTCCTTTAGGATAAAAAAGATTGCTTGGCATTTGTATAGAAGCCAAAAGTTGATTTTTTTGTAATATTCTTTGTTTCACATCTAATATATTTGAATGCTTTTTTGTTCGGCTAGATACTGAATTAACAGGCAAAATGGCAATGCCAATAGAATCTGGTAATAAACAATCTAGCATTATTTCTACAAAAGAAATTTCAGAGTAAATAGAGTCTGAGTAGGGCGGATTGATAAATCCTACATTACAATTTTTATCTTTTAAGCTATTTTTTAACTGAAAACAGTCACCAAAATATAAATTACTTTTTCCGTCTTTATTAAGAAACATATTTAATGCAACTATTGTATAAAGGCTTTTTTCTATTTCAACCCCTACAATATTATTTTCTCTAAAATACTCCTTGTCTTTGAAAGAGTAATTAGGGTTTAAAGCAATTTCACGCCACGCCCTTGTTAGAAAACCACCTGTTCCAACACAAATATCTAATATTTTTGAATTTTTGTTTATATCAGCTATCCTGCAAAATAATTCTGTAATATGGGGGGGGGTTAATACTATGCCTAAATCAGACCCACCCGAAGTAGAATAAGACAAAAAAACATTAAAGAAAGAAGATATTAAATCTATTTCTCTGTTTGTATGATAACCTAATAATGTCAGTTCTATAATAGATACTAGGTAATGAAGAGAGCCATTGGGATATTTTTCTTCGACTCCCTCTTTCTCACTGTTTTTTATACCCAATAAAACTGGTTTTATCTCGTTGATAATAATATCCTTATTTGCCAATTTTGACGATTCAACTTTCCTTTCTAAAGTTTGGTATATGTGCAACGCTAAATTTTCATTATCGTTTGTCTGACCGTAACTAATTTTAAAAATAGGATCTTCCAAAGCATACAAAATAGAACCAAGTATGTATAATCTTTCATGTTCTATAATGTTTAAAATATTTCTTAAAAAGTCATTTATTTCTTTAGACTTATTATTCAACTCTAAAGTTATTTGTTTGTTGCTTTTTGGAATATTTGTTGTTTTTAATATTTCAATATAATTTTGTAGTTTTTGTATCTGATTTATGTTTAAGTTATTAAATGTTTCCTTGCCTTTAATCCATAAAAATGTATCAATTCGTAGTGTGTCACGCTTTGTTCCAGAAATTCCTATTGCCACTACATTAAAATCGTTACATAAATGTTTGGCATACCATAACGCACCATTTACAGCATATTCGTCAATTTTTTCTTCAAGATTCAAATTCCATACATGTTTATTAGTATCTTTTTTGTTTTCAATTATAATAACAGTTTCGGTCTTTTTATCAAAAATTAGATATTCTGGATAACCTTGTTTTCCAGTCAATTTTTTTGACGCACTTCTTAAAAGATTGTCTATTTTTATGTTAGAACTTTTATTTACCCATATATCAACATTGCTATCAATGGAATTAAAATACCCATCTACATACATATTTTCTCTTAATAGAGAAAAAACTAATAAATCCGTTTTTTTCTCTCTATCCATTTGTTAATTCCTTATAACTTAGTCTTTTACCAAATGTCCCTTGTAACAAATCATCAATTCTATCCATAACATCATGCTTAACATTACCTTGATTCAATCTAAAAACAAACTCATTCACATAACGATTAATATGTTTCTTTGAAAAATGATTATACACTCCATTATATCCCCTTTTCAATACTGACCAGCCCCCTCAATTCTATTGGTTGAAGCCATTCCGTTCATAAACTCACTTACAGAATGATTGACCATTATTAAGGAAAATATAGTAAATATCGTATGCGCAGCCAAGCATATAAATGACTAATTTTTATTATCAGCTTTTTTGGTTTTTCCCTTCTAATCGTTCGTTAGGCGTTTAACGGCGCGAATTTCACAGGAAATGAATCAAACGAATCACTTTTGCCTTGATTGCACCCTCACTACCCCTGTATATAGACTTAGTTTTGCTGGTTGCCCCTATATATAGACAACGATCAATATATAGGTGGTCTGCAAGTTAATCTATCTTTATTTGGGATCAAATTGATGGACTGGAACAAAGAAAATACCGATACTTTGATGGAAATGTGGCAAGAAGGCTTCACTGCACGCCAGATTGCCAATAAATTAGGGCAAGGGGTAACCCGCAATGCCGTGATAGGCAAAGCGCATCGATTGGGGCTGTCGCATCGGCCTGTATCGATTGTGAAGCATAATCGTAGTTTTCCAACTTTGGGAAAGCGGCATAAGACCTGCCGTTGGATTTACGGGGATCGCCGTGATAAAACTGCGCGTTTTTGTGATAAGCCTGTTGGTGTTGGTAAATCTTATTGCGAGGAGCATGCGCTGATTGTCTATCGTCAACCGCATAGCGAAGAAAAACGTGCGGATCAAGAAAATGCAACCCTTGTTCAACAAGCAATCGAAGATAAGGTCAAAGCAGGGGATGGATCATAATTTCTGATCTTAATTGCCCAATTGCCCAATTGCCCAATTGAAGGAAGCTGATCATTACTGAAAGTCGTTTTTCACCTTTGGCATGGTTTGGCGGTGCAGGATTTCTTGCCCTAATTTGTTATTTATTATGGATAGGGCAGGCGATTTTACAGCCTTTGTTCATTGCTGTGTTTATTGTGATGATCTTGAATGGCTTGGTGGAATATATTGAACGCTTATCCATCAAGGGCTATCGCTTGCCGCGTGTGCTTGCTTTTTTATTCGCCATCGCGCTTGCCTTTGGTGGGATCATCCTAATGAGCGAGATTTTTTTGGCCAATGTCGCAAAGCTGAATGCTAATCTTGGAACCTATCAAGCTAATTTGCGCAAGATCATTGAATTTGCCGCAGAACAAGCTGGATTGGATACGCTGCCAAGTTTAAAGGATTTTGTTGGTCAATTTTCTTTGCGCAATCTATTTACGCAGATCTTTAACGGCTTTAAGGATATTGCGGGCAGCCTATTTTCAATCACTTTATTCAGTGCGTTTGTGTTGCTGGAGCAAGCAAGCTTAAAGAAAAAGCTTCATTATCTGGCAAAAGATAGCAATGAAGAACAAGCCTTGGTGCGTTTTATTGCGCATGTATCCAAGATGTTAAAAAATTATATTGGTGCAAAAACGATTATTAGCCTGATCACCGCTTTAATCTCTTATGGGGCGTTATGGCTGATTGGCGTTGATTTTCCAGGGTTCTGGGCGTTACTGATCTTTATCTTAAATTTTATTCCTTATATCGGTTCCTTAATTGCGGTTTTATTTCCTGTTGGGTTAAGCATTGTTCAATTTGCTGAATTTACGCCCGTTTTATGGACGGCGGTCAGCTTGCTATCCATTCAAATTATGATGGGAAATATCATTGAACCACGATTGATGGGGCATTCTTTGAATATTAGTCCGTTAATTTTGTTGCTTGCTTTATCGTTATTCGGTACATTATGGGGGGTGGTCGGAATGTTTTTATCTGTGCCGCTAACCGTGATTTTATTGGTATTGTTAGCGCAATTTCCAGCAACAAGGATTATGGCGGTTATGATCTCTGGCAATGGTAATATTGAATCGCTTTACAAAACGGACTGAAAAAGAATAAGAGGGTTAAACATGACCTATATGCTAATTGGAATAATTTTATTTTTTGGTGTGCATCTTTTGCCTGCTTTATCCTTGCGTGAAACTGTGATCGGTAAGATTGGCGCAAATCCTTATAAAGCCATTTTTTCCATCCTATCATTTGTTGGATTGGTATTGATGGTGATCGGGTATCAAAATCTGCCTGCCACACCCGTTTGGGCTGCTTATCAAAATGGGCTTGGGCTGATGATGCTGTTAATGCCCATTGCCTTTATCTTATTTGGCGCAAGCCATATGAATGGCTATATTAAACGCTGGATGCGCCATCCCATGCTTTGGGGGCTATTAGTATGGTCGGGCGGTCATTTAATTGTGAATGGGGATATTGCCTCAGCCTTTTTGTTCGGCAGTTTTTTTATCTATGCTGTTGTTGATTTAATCATCACCAAACCTGCTAAATTTAAAGATCAACCGCCTAGCTGGAAATTTGACATCATCGCGATTGTTTCAGGGTTAATTATTTTTGCTGTCATTATGTGGTTGCATGAATATATTGCTGGCGTTGCGTTAATCGGTTAAATAGCCTGATGGTTAAACTTCGTGCATTGATTGGGATTATGGGGGCGGCTTGCCTAATGCTTGCCTGTTCAAGTTCGGAAGTTACGACAACGAACCCTAGGTTAATTTGTCCAGAAATCTTAATCCCCAAACATACTGATATTATGGTGCGCTTTCACCCGCAAGCCCTTGGGCAAGATTTAACCGATATAGATTTTCAGGCGGGGGTTGGCTATCTTAGCGGGACTTGCACGATCCAAGATCAATTTATCACCATGAATTTTCCCATTTTGTTGGAGGCACGAAAAGGTCCCGCCAACACAACCAATTTTGCTGAAATTACGTTATTTGCGGCAGTTATGACCCCTGATAAGCGGCGATTGACCCAAACGGCTTTGCCTTATCGCTTGTTATTCCAAGGCAATAATCCAAACGCAACGATTGATGATCCAATCACGATTGAGATTCCCAAACGCCCTGATCAAACAGGACGCGACTTTGTTGTGTATATAGGGCTTGAAATGAACCGCGAAGAGATTAATTATAACCGTGAACAAACGGAATAGATTTTTTTAAGGAGGAGAGATAAAATGACACAAACAATAATTGGCCGCTATCTTGAGGTTGAACCTAATGTTGAACTATATGTTGAGGAGGTTGGCAAAGGTCGCCCGCTTGTTTTTATTCCGGGCTGGACGTTTACAACCAAGGTATTTCAGCATCAGGTTGCTCATTTTTCTAAATCCTATCGCGTAATTTCTTATGATCCGCGTAGTCATGGGCGGTCTAGTGTGACTTATTCGGGGAATAATTATGCAACCCATGCCAAGGATCTAAAACAGCTAATTGACCAGCTTGAATTGGATAAACCGATCATTGTTGGCTGGTCAGCGGGGTCTTGTGCGCTTTGGCATTATGTCCGTGACTATGGCACCGAAAATCTTGGTGGTTTTGTTAATATTGATATGCCGCCGATTGGCACCAGCACCAATCCTAAAGACTGGATTGAAGCTGGTTTTGATGATTTATCCAATTTTTTCCAAGGCGTTCAAACGCCTGCTGGTTTGCGGGGGGTGGTTGAATGGTATGCTGATAATGTGATGATTGAACAAGAAATGTCCCCAGAACTTACCCAATGGGTAACCCAGCAAAGTATGGCAACACCACCGATCATTGCGGCTAATTTAATTACTGATATTGCCTTTTCAAATTATGAGGCAGAAGCAATTGCAATCGACAATGCCATTCCATCCTTGCATATTGCCGCTAACCATTGGGGAGAGCTTGCCAAATCTTATATAGGCGAAAAATGCCCTAAATCGCAATTTGAAAGCTTTGGTGGTCACATGATGTATTGGGAATATCCCAATAAATTCAACCCAATCCTTGAAAAATTTTTAAACTCTGTGTGATCTTATTTCTTATAAACCTAATTTTGTTTGTAACTTAATAGGTTGATCATCGCTTTAATAATTTTTGACCAATCGCCTTGAACGGTTTGCCGCCATAATGTTGCGGAAGGATACCATGGCGTCGTTTTGCTTTTAAGCCCCCAACGAAAACTTGGATAATGCGGTAATAATAAATGTAGGAAGGAGGGGGTATTACCCTTACCCTCATTATCCCGTTTTTGCGCTTGCATCCCTGCTAAATGCGCGATTGACGTATCGATTGAAATCACATGATCACATAGGTCAACTAAGGCGGCAGTTTGCGAAAAATCGGTTAAATCCTCACCAAAAAAGCGGAAAGCGTTTGTTTCTTTATAATAAGCTGCGGCATCTGCGCGAAGCTCTTTTTGCAGGCATATCCATTCAATATGGGGTAAGGCAAATAAAGGCAACCAGTCCTTTAAGGTCATGTCACGATTAGCAATATGGCCGCTACCATTCATCACAAAGCCAATCCGTAAAGGGCGGGTGCGCTTACCAAGCCGTTCCTGCCAAGCCTGTTTGGTTTGGGTTGAAGCCTCAAAGGCGATGGGCGGTGGAAACAACCCAAATTCAGATTTTAGCGGTTGCACAAGGCTTAGCAACCCACAATGAAAATCGGGGGCTTTAAACGGCTTATCAACATGAATGATCTTATCCACCAATTTACTTTCCGTTAGTAAGGGCGCGATGGCCTCATGGGGTTTTCTTGGGATGAAATGGATGATTGCGCCTTTTTGTTTCAATAATGGAAAATAGCGCAAGAATTGGATGGCATCGCCTAATCCCTGTTCGCTATAGATCAGCAATATTTTATCTTTTAACGGAGCCTTGCCATCCCATAGAGGGGAGGGGATCTGATTGCGAATTTCAACAATGGCGGGGTCTTCTGATATTGCAACGGATTCCCACCGCGCTTCATATTCAGGCCATGCTTTTTCATAATAGCCACAAAGCATTAAATGTAAGCTATAATTAAACCTTGTCGCGGGTTGATTGGGATTAAGCGCAAGCGAGCGTTCATAGGCCTTCAACGCCCGCTTATAATAGCCATATTGCTGTAAAAAGACTGCAAAATTGCCTTGAACGTCAAAATGGTCTTCATGATCTTCGATTAGCTGTTCATAATAATCCAATGCTTTTTGACGCGAATGGAGTTTATTTAGGATATAGGCATATTCAATCTTAAACACTAGGGCGTTAGGATATTTTTCTAAGGCTTGGTTAAGCAATACCATTGCTTCTTTAAAACGTCCTAAATGGCGTAAAATAATCGCGCGATTATGCAAGCCCCCTTGGATATGGGGGGCATGTTGAATGAAGTGATCTGAAACCTCTAACGCTTCTTCATAACGCCCCATCTTAATCAGCAATAAGGAATAGTTTGAAAGCATAGTTGGCATTGCATTATTTAATTCAAATGCGCGTTTAAAATAACGTTCGGCTGCAACATGACGCCCAAGCTGGCCAAGTGTCACCGCATAAAGCTGAATCACATTAAATTCATCAGGATAGCGTTTAAGTAGCTGTTCATAAATTGCCAGACTTTCTTTTATTTTTCCCTGCTTATGTGCGTTCATATTTTCTGTTAATAGGGCAAAATCTTCCTCGCTCATGGTCTGCGAATCTGATTTTTTATCATTGTCTATTTCATCTGGCTTTGACATAAAGGATAAATAACGCTATTAGCATGATCTAGCAATCAGATTATAATTTCCCAAAGATGAAAGTGTTGCACCCATGCAAAATATTTTATTGGCTATTCATGCGATTATCGCCGTTGTGCTTGTTGGGGTTGTGTTGATGCAACGCTCCGAAGGGGGGGCGCTTGGCATTGGCGGTGGCGGTAGCGGCGGCGGGTTTATGTCCGCACGTGGCAAGGCCAATTTCCTAACCCGTCTTACAAGCGGGCTTGCGGTGGCGTTTATTACCTCTTCGCTTATTTTAGCGATGATTGCGGGCGATTCAAGGCAATCTGAATCGATCTTTGACCGTGTGGACAGTGAAACACCACTTCCAATTCAAAATAACGAATCTAACCCAACTGAAGACTCTGCGATCCCTACTGGTAATTAATGACACGCTCCTCCCACTCCCGTTCCGCTTCTGCAAGGCGGCACCGCTTTATTTTTGTAACGGGGGGGGTTGTCTCTTCACTGGGTAAGGGGCTGGCGGCCGCCTCCCTTGGGGCGTTATTACAAGCGCGTGGCTTTAAGGTGCGTTTACGCAAGCTTGACCCTTATTTGAATGTTGATCCTGGTACGCTAAGCCCTTATCAGCATGGCGAATGTTTTGTAACCGAAGATGGGGCGGAGACCGATCTTGACCTTGGCCATTATGAACGCTTTACAGGGGTTGATGCCAAACAATCGGATAATGTCACAACAGGCAAGCTTTATCAGCGTGTTATTGGATCAGAGCGCAAAGGCGGTTACGAAGGCGGTACCGTTCAAATAATTCCCCATATAACCAATGCGATAAAAGAATTTATTGAGGATTTACTTGAAGATGAAGATTTCGTAATTTGCGAGATTGGTGGCACCGTTGGCGATATTGAAAGCCTGCCATTCTTAACCGCCATCCGTCAATTTTCGGTTGATTATGGCCGTGATGATACGATGTTCATCCATGTCACTTTATTGCCATGGATCAAAGCGGCGGGAGAGCTTAAGACAAAGCCAACCCAGCATTCGGTTAAGGAATTATTGGCGATTGGGATTCAGCCCGATCTTTTGCTGTGCCGTTCCGATCAGCCTTCTGTCCCTGAAGGGCTTTTAAGCAAAATTTCAAGCTTTTGTAGTGTGCCTTTGCCGCGGGTTATCCCTGCGCTTGATGCCTCCACCATTTATGATGTGCCGATCAATTACCATGAGGCAGGGCTGGATCAAGAAGTCGTGAATTATTTCAATCTGCAAACAAGCGCGCATGAAATTGACCTTTCAAGATGGTTAGCAGTGTCAAAAATCGTTAATGCTGACCCTAAAGGGGAAGTGCGCATTGCGATTGTTGGTAAATATATCGATGTTCCTGATGCGTATAAATCTTTGCTGGAGGCCTTGACCCATGGCGGCATTGCGAACGAGGTTAAGGTAACGGTTGATCTTGTCTCTTCTGAACAGATTGAAGCGGCGGAGGCCCCCAATCAGATTTTAAAAGAATATCACGCCATTCTGGTACCGGGCGGCTTTGGGGAGCGTGGCGTTGAGGGTAAAATAAAAGCCATCACCTATGCCAGAACCCATAATATCCCCTATTTAGGGATTTGTTTTGGCATGCAAATCGCGGTGATTGAGTTTGCGCGCCATGTCGTTGGGCTGAAAACCGCCAATTCGACCGAAATTGACAAAGACACCACAACCCCAGTCGTTGGGCTGCTGGAAGAATGGGTGCAAGGCAATAAATTGGAACAGCGCAGTGAATCCGATGATCTTGGCGGAACCATGCGCCTTGGATCGCAAGCCTGCCAGCTTGTTGCAGAAGGCGTTGTTGCCGATGCTTATGGCCAATCCGTGATCCATGAACGCCACCGCCATCGTTACGAGGTGAATAATGCCTATCGTGAGCAGCTTGAAGCGCACGGGCTTAAATTTGTTGGCATGTCGCCCGATCAGTCTTTGCCCGAAATTATCGAGCTTGAAGGCCATCCATGGTTTGTTGGGGTGCAATTCCATCCTGAACTGAAATCGCGGCCATTCGCCCCGCATCCGTTGTTTGCCAGTCTCATCAAGGCCGCCATCACCCAAACCCGCTTTATATAGCGCGCTAAAAACTGTTGCTGCTAGGCAGCACTCCAGTTTTTAACGGATTCTGTTTTGTCAAAATGCCGCTAAAGGCGGCTTCGCACGGCATTTTGCTTTTATTTTTTAGTTAGCTATTATATAGGTTCATCTTCTTAGATTTGATAAACCATGATGCGTTAAAATTTGATAGAAATAATATAATAAACAGGGAAAGGCTCTCATGCCCAAGAAACCTATAAAATCAAGGCCGCTGATCTCTCATGGTGAAGTGGCGGTTAATCGCCGTGCGCGCTATGATTATGAAATGATGGAGGAGCTGGAGGCAGGCCTCATCCTAACAGGATCGGAAGTAAAAAGCCTGCGTGCAGGGGCCGTTAATCTTGGCGATGCCTATGCTGG
The DNA here is from genome assembly GCA_965229675.1 of Alphaproteobacteria bacterium. Classification (GTDB taxonomy): domain Bacteria; phylum Pseudomonadota; class Alphaproteobacteria; order CBDDJK01; family CBDDJK01; genus CBDDJK01. The sequence goes on along the minus strand of OZ245897.1, from coordinate 2,192,714 downwards.
TCCTAAAAATGGGAAGCTGGTCATCACCAATTTGCATATTGGCGATTACAGCAATGCACCGCCTAGCTTTCGTCACGAACCGACCCGCCCGCGTGAATTATTGGTGAAAAAGCGGGAGCGCAACCGCCTCATCGGTGCAATCACCAAAGATCGCATGACCCTGATCCCCATCAAGCTTTATTTTAACCGCCGTGGGATTGCCAAGCTGCTTATCGGCCTTGGTAAAGGCAAAAAACAATTCGATAAGCGCGAAACCATCAAACAACGCGACTGGCAACGCCAAAAAAACCGCATCCTAGCCAACCACTAACTGCGCTAACTGCGTTAGGGCGTTTTTTTGGGGGATGAGAGGCAATTATACAAACTGCATTGTTCTAATAGTCTGTCTTACAATTTCTATTCTATCACCTCTATCAGGTTTGTAAAAATGATCTTCAAACAAATATGAAAAATTTCTTTCCCATTGTTGAAACTTCTCCTCATTAATAAGTTCTTTGTAACCATCATTCGGTAAGTCTATGATAAATAAAGCGCATAATTTCTCATTAATGTTAGAAGTTAATGGGTCTCCAAAAACCGAATAAGTTTTTCCAAAGAATTTTGCAATATTTTCTTTTGTATATTGATAACGAAGAATTTTATTAGAGAAATCAGTGTCAAATGTATAAATATAAACGCCAAGCATCATTAAGATTGCATAACCCTTGTTGTTATTCTCTTTAATTGTATATTCACCTTCTAATGCGTTAAAAACTTCAAGATTTTTGAAATATTGCTCGGCATCTCTTAAACTTCGTTCATCGTTCTCAAAAAATTCTTTTAGCATTCGGCTAGCCGATGAATTATATCCCCAATTTCTTTTAAAGTGGGGCAAAGGTTTTAATAAATTATCAAATAAAATAAAACTGTTATTTTTAAAATTAAACTTATTTTGTGTAGTTATGTTTGAAAACTGAATCTTAAGATAAAAAAATTTAGATAAATATTCTTCGGCATCAATTTGTTCACCATATTGTTGTCTTACAATTGCACATAATTGTTTCATGTTTGTAGTAAAAACAAACTGTACGCCTTGAATATCAAAAACATGTTTTACTTTTTCTAAAAGAGATAGAGCAAAGGTTGGCTTGCATCTATCAAGTTCATCAATAAATATAATTAATTTTTTTTCTTTTGTAATCTTCCCTAATGATTTTTTTAATAGTTTTAGATTGTCATCGACTTTTTCGAAATCTTCGAACAGTTTTTTAATGCTACGCTCAATAACATCACCGCTATGATCAGAAATTGCTTTGGTTATATCTTCGTTGATACCATTAATATTTTGTTGCAATATCCAATTCATTGTTGCTTTTCCGCCTATTTTTCCAAGAACTTTTAAAACAGGAATTGCTTGTGTAATGATGTCTTTTTTAATCTCTTTTTTTTCAATAAGTGATGAAATACCAGAGATTAACATTAGAAAAGGATCATCACTATTATCATATTTATAGGCATTTAAATATAGAGGCTTAAAATTTAAATCATCCTTTGTTATAATTAAGTTTATTAATTTTTTACAAAATTCTGATTTCCCACTGCCCCATGAACCGTCAATAATAATAGGAGAAACTCGTATTTCAGAATTTAGAAGTTTTATTAATTTTTCAGCAGTAAGCTTTCTATTAAACTCATCACGATATTCGAAAGTATATTCCATCAATTCGTCTTCCTAACCACTAAAATATAATTATGATTATATTTCTAATTGGAATGTTACTCAACAAAATTGTTGACATTTGGCTTATAATGTTACGGTTTATGCTTCTATTACATAAATAATGCTTTTGTGTGATTTGAGATACAACGCCTTTAGTAAGGCATTATACGGCAAGCCGTCCTCATCATCGGGGGCGGCTTTCCACATTATAAGGAGGGGGAGGGGGGGAAGGTTGCGATCTTGATTGATGGAGGGCATCTTAGGAGCACCTTTTAAAAAGAAGGCGTTTTGTATGATAACGCCGATATAAAGCGTATTATTTCTATTCGTAATGATGCCTAAAGCGAACCTTTGTGTTTGTACCCACAACCTTAATTTGATATTCAATTTTGCCCATCTTTCCATCAGTATCATAGATCACGATGACGGGCTTTTTACCAGTTAAAAAGGCAAAGAATAGGGCTTGTTGAATGGAATCAAGGCTTGAGCGTTTATCAAGGCCGCCTTCTATGACCTCCGTATCGGTTTCGCAATCAACGATGACATAGCCCGTTTCGCCCGCATCGGTGGTGTAGGAATGCTTGACCTCTGTCTTGCCACCGATTGAATTGCAATAAAGTTTATTATAATCGGCTTCGGTGCGTTTTTCTTTGGCTTGGTCTTGGTCTTGTGTTTGGGCATGCACTAAAATGGGCAATATGACAATCAACAAGCACGCCCATATAGAGTTGAGCGCAGGCATTTTCTCAAATCCTCTTAGGTTTTAAACAAAAAAATCACCAAGAATCTTGGTGATCGGGGAGTTGATAAAACTGAACCAGAGGACAGCCATGATGCTTTTAGCAAATAGCTTATTGTATGACATCATCCCCCCGACCATAGGCCGAGAAAATGATTCATTTTTTACGGTTGAATCCTAACCGCTTATGTGAAGAAGTTCTTAAGCTCCATAATCAGTTTTTTGCTGATTACAGAAGCTAATTTATTGGCATTTCATTGAAAAATCAACAAAATTAGGTGGAGATTTGATAATTAGATAACAGGATAAAGATAATTTAGGTGGTATAGAATAAGCCCTTAAAGTAATACAGGGGGGAATTTTAGTAGCTTTTTAATTGAATATATTGGAATCATGGCGTATCGATATAAACAATTATTTCGTGGCATTTGGGGGTAAAAATGGCAATTTTATCTGGTAAGGATATTTTAGCATTACAGAATAAAGATAATGATTTTATTAGCCCGTTTTTAGAGCAGAATATTCAACCTGCTAGCTATGACCTTCGTTTGGGGCGGGTTGTCAAGGCTGGTAGTAGAAAAATAGATGATAATGAAAAGCGTATTTCCATTGAACCCAATAATTGGGCTTTGGTTAAATCAATGGAATGTTTAAAACTTCCTAATAATATTTGTGCGCGATATGGTATTGTTTCATCCATTGCTAGACAAGGAATTATCCATTTTGGTGGCCCACAGATTGATCCTGGCTATTGCGGGTGTTTATTTACAGCAATTTTTAATCCAACATTAGAAACCGTTATCATTGATTTAGATAATGATTTTTTCACAATAGAATTTTCTGAATTAAAAAATGCAAGCGATGGTTATAATGGTCGTTATCAAGGTCAGCGTGATTTTCCTTCCGATGAATTACAGCGCATGATGAACATGAAAACGAAAGATTTAGCCCATGTGATTACAACGGTAGATCGCCTAGAAGAAGGGATGATTTCATTAAAAGAAGATGTTCATGCAATTCGCGCTTCGATGGATAGTGCCAAATCTTTTTTTGCGGCTTTTTCTGGTATGACTAGCCTGTTAAAAAAGCTTAAAGCGGTATTTGTGCTTATTGTTCTTGGGATATTGGGAGCTTTGGTAAATTATTTATTTGACGAATGGATTAAACCATTCCTTTAATTATGGATGGTTTTCACCCTGTCCCTCTTGCTATAAGGGTTTTTTAACGAATTAAGTTTTCAGCAAATGCTTCTGCGTTGAATGGGTTTAAATCTTCAATGCTTTTGCCAACGCCGATGGCGTGGACGGGCAGGGGAGGTTCTGTAGGGGAGGATTGATTAGTAAAGGCGACCATCACGCCGCCTTTTTCATTTCAACCTCCGATGATCTAAGTAGCGTATCTATAAAATTAGGGTCATGACTAGTTGAGCATTTTTTTATTGTGCTATACACTAGCAAGGACGATTCAAAACAAATATTATTACTATTCAAAAATTTCTGAGGTTAAATAGAAACATGATTAACAATCTTATTAATGATCAAGCACATATAGCCCCCATTTAAACTCCTCAATATTAAAACTCCCCTAATTAAAACTCAATACCAGCCTGTGCTTTAATGCCAGAGCGGAATGGGTGCTTGATTAAGGTCATTTCGGTGACCAGATCGGCAATTTCAATCAAAGGCTCGGCAGCGTTGCGCCCTGTTAGGATGACATGGGTTTGCGGTGGTTTATGATCGGTTAGGAAGGTAATCACGTCATTCAGATCAAGATAGTTATATTTAAGCGCAATGTTAATCTCGTCCAATAGCACCACCCTTATGGTTGGGTCAGTGATTAGGGTTTTTGCTAATTCCCATGCACGGGTGGCGGCTTCTATGTCGCGGTCGCGGTCTTGGGTTTCCCATGTAAAGCCTTCGCCCATCGTGTGAAATTGGCAAAGTGCGCTAAAATGCGTTTCAATCAGATCACGCTCCCCCGTTGCCATGCCGCCTTTAATGAATTGCACGACGGCGGAGGGCATTTCATGCGCAATCGCCCTAAAGATCATGCCAAAGGCCGAACTTGATTTGCCTTTACCTTTGCCCGTATGCACAATGATCAGGCCTTTGCCGTCTGTTTTGCCTGCCATGATTTTATCTCGCGCTTCCTTTTTGCGCGCCATCTTGCGGTTATGGCGTTCGCTTTCACTTTCTTCTTCTGGTGCGGGTGGGTTATTCTGTTCAGTCATGGGCTTAGTCCTTTCATTACTTAATATTGGTCATTTTTTAAGGTTTGCAAGTTGCATTGGAATTGAATTGCTTTTTGGATGCCATAGATGGCGATTGATGGCTTCTTCAAAGCGGTTAATAATATCTTTATAAGCATCCTCATTATGGGTTTGTAAAAATTGCCGTACCCGTTCATCGCCAAGATAGGCATCAAAACATTGTTTAAAATGATGTGCATCAACCTGTCTGGTGGTTGTGGCGAATGCAAATAAATAATCAACGGTGGCGGCAATTTCAAATGCCCCTTTATAGCCATGACGCATGACCCCATCAATCCATTTTGGGTTGGCAGCGCGGGCTTTAACCACCCGCCCTATTTCCTGTTTTAAACTGCGGATCACTGGCTTTTCAGGCAGTGCATGGTCATTATGATAAATGGGGACATCGCGCCCATTGATGCTGTGAATTGCCGCAGATAGTCCACCTTCAAATTGATAATAATCATCGCTATCCAATATATCATGTTCGCGATTATCCTGATTATGGATGATGGCATCGCTTAAATTTAAACGCGCTTTCAAGGCGGGTTTGGCTTCTATGCCATGTCCGACTGCACCATAAGCATAGCCTGACCAATCAATGAAATTGCGACCAAAATCACCGCGTTCTTGCCAAATGCCTTCATCCATCAAGGTTTGTAAGCCTGCGCCATAGCTTCCAGGTTTGGTGCTGAAAATACGAAAGCCACTGATTAGCTCTGCTTCTTCGGGTGTTACGCCCTGATCGCATAGGGTTTGATAATGGGCTAATCTATGTTTTTTTAAAGGGTTTTCTGCTTCTGATTCTTCAAGCTGCATGACCTTACGCATCGCTTTATCTAAAAGTTGAATTTGCGCTGGAAACGCATCGCGGAAAAACCCTGAACAGCGAATGGTAATATCAACCCGTGGGCGGTCCAGAACGCTAAGCGGGATTACTTCAATCCCTGTAACGCGCCTTGTTGCCCCCTCCCATACAGGTTGAACGCCGATTAATGCTAAGGCTTGGGCAATGTCATCGCCGCCCGTGCGCATATTGCTGGTTCCCCATGCGCTAAGGGTCATGGCACGTGGCCAATCCCCATGATCTTGCAGATAACGCTCCAGCAATGCATTGGCTGAAAGCTGCCCTAATCGCCATGCGGCCTCGGTTGGCAAAGCACGGCTATCCATAGAATAGAAATTGCGACCTGTTGGTAAAATTTCTGGCTTACCACGGGTTGGTGCGCCTGATGCACCTGCGGGGATATAGTCGCCATTTAGCCCACGGATTAACTGTTTTAATTCTTCCATCCCGCACAGATTCAAGCATTCACGCAGGGCAGGGAGGTAATCATAAATAATCGCCGCACTATGCGCCCCAACGGTTTCTGCTTTCATCTCACCACTAATTAAGGCTAGGGCTAGGGATTCCAACCTATCCACCGTATCACCATTAATTCGCCATGGCTGATCACTCATTGTTTGTAAAATTGATGGACGAACGCCATGGTAAGGTTCCCCACCTTCGGCGGTTAGCGGGTCAAATTCCAAAGCTAAATCATCACTTAATGCTCGCAATAAGGATTGATCAAGGCCGCTTTGCGGGCGGTTATGATCATAATAAAGATTGCTTCCACGCGGGGTACGCAATATGGCGGCAAGTAGGTGATCTGCTTCCGCTCCAGTCGGGCTTTTGCCAAAACAATGTAGGCCATCGCGAATTTGCAATTCCTTAATATCACACAGAAAATTATCTAATTTTAGCAATTTTGTTTCAAGCGTGTCACTATCTTGGTCTATGCCACAATCATGATCAATGCCCGTGCGCTCGCTAAGGGTTAGGATATCTTGTTGCAATAATTCAAGCCGTGCGGGGTCTAATCCCTGTGCTTCATAAAATTCATCCATCTTTGATTCTAATTCTGCGGTATCACCATAAAGCCCTGCTTGCGTCATAGGTGGGATTAAATGATCCAATATCACAGCTTGGGTGCGGCGTTTGGCTTGCGTTCCCTCCCCCGGATCATTAACAATAAAGGGGTAAAGATGCGGGGTTGCGCCTAAAATCGCTTGTGGATAGCATAGATTGCTAAGCCCAACCGCTTTTCCCGGTAACCATTCCAGATTGCCATGCTTCCCAAAATGAATGACCGCATCAATCATGCCGTGATAGCGCAGCCATAAATAGCAGGCAAGATAACCATGGGGAGGCACTAAATCAGGGGAATGATAAGATTCTTTAGGATCAATCTGATACCCACGTGCAGGTTGAATTAAAATATAAGCATTGCCAAAGGGGGCGATGGGTAAGTGAAATTTATCATTTTCAACGAACGGGTCGTTAGCAGGTTCGCCCCAATGCGCCTCAATCTGGTTACGCATGGTTTTTGGTAATGTTGCTAAATCCCGTTGATAGGCATCAAGTGCATAGCTAACCCGCGCTATTCTTCCTTGTTGTTTTTGATTGGTTACGCCTTGTTTTAGATGGTTAATTAACGCATCACCAGAATCAGGAATTGTATCAACTGCATAGCCTTGCTTTTTCAGAGCTTGCAGGCAATGCACCACCGATTGCGGCGTGTCCAGCCCAACCCCATTGGCAAGCCTACCATCACGGTTTGGATAATTTGCCAAAATAATCGCTATTCTTTTTTGTGGGTTTGGCCTATGGCGAAGCGCAATCCAGTTTTTAGCAAGCCGTGAGACAAATTCTGCATTTTGACGATGTGATAGGCTTTGCGTACAAAATGCATGGGTAAGCGGATCGCGGCTTGGCGGTGACTTAAAACCAACAATACGTGTGAATAGCCGCCCATCCAGTTCAGGTAATACAATATTCATGGCAAGATCACGGCTATTCATGCCCGTCATGCCCTTTTGCCACCCTTTGCGTTGATCGGATGAAAGCGCAATTTGTAAAATTGGCGCATCATTCACGTTAAAAGGGAAGGGGGCTTGATCGTTCAAATCTTTGCCTATTGCTTGTGTGCCGTCACTAATCGCAAAGGCGGTTGTGTTCAAAATTAAATCAATTTGTGCTTTTTCCATTAGGCTATGGGTGAATTGCGCGGCCTCCTGATCTTTAAGGCTAGATACAAAAATCGGCAACGGGTTTAACCCACGCTTTGAAAGCGCGGTGATCATCCCTTGAATAGAATGAAGGTCATCGGCAAGCAGCAATGCACGATAAAATAACAAAGCAACGACAGGGCGGTTTTTTCGCCATATTTGGGTGCGTAACGCTTCAAAATTTTCAATTGGTAGGGATGATGGCTGTGATGGCCAATAAATTCCAGCAGAAGGAACAGAGGTCACGGTTAAATCGGGTAGCTTGCCCGCATCACCCGCATAAATGGTAAGCTGATTTAATAGCGCAAGAAAATGATCGGCATTTGCTGGCCCCCCTTCATCAAGCAACCTAGAAGCCAATTGATAGCTATGTTCATCAATTTGTGAACGCTGATATAATTCTTGATCGGGTTTGCCATCTGCGGGCAGTAATAGCAGCTTAATCCCATTATTTTTTGCCAATTTGGTTAATTCATCAACCCCATATGCCCAATAATTAACGCCGCCAAGCAAGCGCACAACAATGATTTTTGCCTGCTTACACGTCTTTTCAAGATAAAGATCAATCGAAAATGGGTGGTTTAAAGCTTGGATTGAGGCAATGCGCACCCCATCCATAGTCTGCCGCTTTGTTGCGCTTGCCCATAGGCGTATATCAGTATCGGCTGCACTTAATAAGATAATTTTCCCTGCTGGTTGATCAAGATCAACAGGGTTCGCATCTTGATAAAGGGTTTCTGACTGATCGATGGTCAGAATGTGCATCAACTAGCCTTTGAACTTTCCACCTAATGAAGCCGCGATTGCGTTTCCATCGCGTTCCCCTTCTGCGATGACCACCAGTGCATTGACCTGCTTTGAGGCATCGGGCTTGGTTGCATAATAGCCTTCGTAATGAGAGCCAACCGCTTGCACAATAAACGGCATGGGCTTGCCTTCAACCTTCAAATAGCCTTTAATCCGTAAAAGCTGGTGGGTTTGCATGGTTTGTTTAACAGTTTCACCAAATTGGATAGGATCGCTGATTGGCGGCATTTCAATGATTAAGGTGGAAAATTCATCATGGTCGTGATCGTCCTCGCCTTGATGATGGTAAGGGGCGTTGGCGCGCTTGATTGCTTGTTCTTCTAGCCCTAATCCTAATAAGGCTTTTATGTTTGCTTTGCCATGATGGATGTCAATCATAACAACAGAATCAGGACGATGGGTTTTAAGCTCCGTTTTTACCTTATCAAGCTGTTCTTGGTTTAACCTGTCCGCTTTTCCAAGTAAAATTACATTGGCGGCGGCTAGCTGGTCTTCAAATAATTCAACAATGGGTTGATCATGATCAAGGGCTTCATCGGCTTGGCGCAGGGCATTGACGGCTTCAATATCCTCGGCGAATACGCCATCAAGCACGGCAGGTGCGTCAATTAGGGTTAGCACGGCATCCAGCTTAATCTTTCCCTTAATCCCAGGCCATTGAAAGGCTTGCACCAGCGGTTGCGGCAAGGCAAGCCCCGAAGTCTCAATGATAATATGATCGGGTTTTGGATCCCGTTCAAGAAGCTGCTGAATTGCAGGCATAAAATCATCGGCAACGGTGCAACAAATACAACCATTGGCAAGCTCAATCATATTTTGCTCAGGGCAGTTTGTATCCGCACATTCACGCATTAATGCGCCATCAACGCCAACCTCGCCAAATTCATTGATCATTAATGCAAGCTGTTTATCTTTGGCGGTGTTTAAGATATGGCGTAATAAGGTAGTTTTTCCAGCCCCCAAAAAGCCTGTAAGGATTGTCACTGCAATCGGTTCTTGTTTCATGATTATGCCTTTTATGTTATGGGCTTTCTATTGAGGTGAAAACGCTTATCATGGTTGCAAACTACCGTCAATATGGTTAATTCTTGAAGTCTCGTTTAAGAAAAAAATTCAATAAAGTGAGTGGTCAAAGGCTTTATGGAAGCAATCTTTACAATTTTAGGCTGTGGTTCTTCAGGCGGTGTCCCACGCGCAGATGGGCAATATTGGGCTTGTGACCCTAACCACCCGCGCAATCAACGCAGCCGTTGTTCTGCAGCCGTTATGGTTAATGATGGGGTGATTTTAATTGATACTTCTCCAGATTTGCGCTATCAAACAGCAAGCAATGGTATAGGCCGTGTCGATGCGGTGCTTTATACCCATGATCATGCCGATCAATGTCATGGAATTGACGATATTCGGGTATTTTTTCTTAAACAGCAATTTAAGCCAATTCCTGCCTTTGCTGATCCGCAAACCTATCAAAACCTACAACAAAGATTTGGTTATTGCTTTGATCATAGCAATCCTTTTTATCCTGCAATCATGGCGTTACATTCGGTTGAAACCCCTTTTGAAGTGACGATTAGCAATCAGTCCATAAAAATCATTCCAATCCCAATCCGTCATGGAAAGTTACGGATTTATGGCTATCGTATTGGTGGAGTGGCTTATTTACCTGATGTTTCAGAAATTCCACAAACCAGCATGGCAAAATTGATGGGGTTGGAGGTTTTAATCATCGATGCTTTGCGTTATCGCTATCATACTTCCCATGCTAATCTTGCGCAGACTTTAAAATGGATACAGGATTTAGCTCCCAAGCAAGCGGTGATTACCAATATGCATATTGATATGGATTATGCGACCTTGCATTACACGTTGGCAGCTTACCCAAGCCAAACGCCGATTGTTCCTGCTTATGATGGTATGCAGCTTGCGTTTAATTCATAAGGAAGGAATAGATTTGATGATTGCACGCGCTCTATCCATCGCTTTACGCCAATTCATTCATCCCCAAATGATTGGTTTAATCTTAAAAGTGATTTTGTTGATTATTGGCGGGTTTGTTGGCTTATGGATTCTTGCACTTTTTTTAATTTCTTCGATTGATTGGGGGAGTTTTAGCTTATTTGGGTTTGAGCTGGTATCAATTGCAGGTTGGCTATTTGGTTTATCCATGGTTGGGACGACTTTTGCCTCTCTTTTGTTAAGCTGGATTAGCTTTCCAGCCCTTGCAACGGCGATGATGATCCTTTTTGCGGATCGGTTTATCGACCTTGCCGAACGGCTTTATTATCCGCAGCTTGAGCCACCACGGGTGGCTGATTTTGGATCAGTTTTGATAAATGCCCTTTCTTTCTTCATAACCCTTGTTGGCTTACATATTGTTTTATTTCCGCTTTATATGGTGATGATGGTGTTTTTTGGTTCGGGGGCGTTGTTATATTTATTGCTGAATGGTTGGTTAATTGGCCGCGAATATTATGAAATGGTTGCGGCAAGACGTTTGGAACGTGAAACCATGCGCGAAGAACGCCGTAATAACCGCGGGCTTATCTTAATATTTGGGCTGCTATTTGCTTTTATGATGGGCTTACCGCTTATTGGGTTTTTGATACCTGTATTGGCATTATTGGTGATGACGCATTTATTTCATGGTAAAGCAGAACACTCCCTTAAGTTGACCGCATCATGATTATTCGTAATGCGTATATGGCTTTGTTATTAATTGGATTGGTGGGTTGTAGCCCTATTCAGCAGCAATCTGCTTTAAATAAGCAATCTGGAGGCGAAATTCAGGATATAAATCGCCCGATTGGGGTTCAACCGCAGATAATTGGTATTCCCTCCCAAGAAGATCAAACCCTATCAAGCCCCATCATTCGCCCTGATCCAATCGGTGTTCCCATTCAGATTAGCGCATTATTTGGCATTGATGGGGCTAAGCTTACGCGCTTGTTTGGTGCGCCAAGCTTTATTCGCCGTGATGGGGCTGTTGAAATATGGTATGTTCGTCAATCTGCTTGTATGGGGCTGTTTTATCTTTATGCAAAACAGGATGATCGTGATCAAGGCGGGGAAGTTCAATGGGTGGATATGGTCAAACTTCCCGAATTTAAACCACAATCGCAATCCTGCCTTGTCGCTTATGATGTAAACGGCTAAAATAAACACAGATTCAATTAAGGAGTTTTATTTTATGTTTAAGGATGGGTTTACTGAATTGATTGGCAATACGCCTTTGGTGAAATTGCAGGCAGCTTCCAAAGCAACGGGGGCGACCATCCTTGGTAAATGTGAATTTATGAATCCAGGGGGATCCATCAAAGACCGTGCGGCTTTGGCGATTATCAATGAAGCTGAAAGATCAGGGGCATTAAAATCAGGTGGTATCATTGTCGAGGGAACGGCGGGCAATACAGGCATTGGCCTGTCGCTTGTTGCGCGGGCAAGGGGCTATCGCGCATTGATTGTTATCCCAAATAACCAAGCGCAAGAAAAAAAGGATATGATCCGTTTAGCAGGTGGGGAACTGGTTGAGGTGCCGCCCGCCCCCTATCGTGATCAAAATAATTATGTTCATGTCTCAAGGCGATTGGCAGAGGAAAAGCAGGCAGAACATCCAGATAAAACCGTTATTTGGGCAAATCAATTTGATAATGTTGCTAATCGTGAAGGGCATAGGCGCACAACGGGTACAGAAATTTGGCAACAAACAAACGGCAAAATTGACGGCTTTATCTGTGCAGTTGGTAGTGGTGGAACCTTGGTTGGCACTGCGGATTATCTGCGGGAACAAAATCCTAATGTTAAAATTGGGTTGGCAGACCCACCAGGAGCCGCCCTTTATAGCCATTACACAAATGGCGTTTTACAATCGGAAGGAAGTAGCATCACAGAAGGCATTGGGCAGGGGCGTATTACCGCTAATCTGGAAGGCTTTAGCCCTGATTATGCCTATCAAATCCCTGATGAGGAAATGCTTGAAATTGTCTTTGCGCTTGCGAAGGATGAAGGGTTATGTCTTGGCAGCTCATCGGGGGTTAATGTTGCAGGTGCCATTCGCCTTGCCCGTGATTTAGGGCCAAATAGCCTGATCGTTACGATTTTATGTGATAGTGGCCAGCGTTATATGTCTAAACTTTTTAATACTGAATTTTTAACTGAAAAAGGGTTACCAACCCCTGAATGGATGGAATCATGAAATTTTTTATCGATAGTGCCGATGTGCAGGAAATTGAAAAGCTGGTTAAAACAGGTATGGTGGATGGGGTTACAACCAATCCATCGCTGATTGCAAAGTCAGGCAAGAAGTTTATTGACGTTGCGCAGGCGATTGCACAAATTGTTGAAGGGCCAATTTCGCTTGAAGTGGTGGCGGTTGATGCGGATTCCATGTTGCGGGAAGCTGATAAATTAGCCGCTATTGCCCCCAATATTTGTATTAAACTTCCCTTAACGCCTGATGGGCTTTCGGTTTGTAAACGTCTTTCTAATCAAGGGGTGGCGGTGAATGTTACCTTATGTTTTTCGGCGGTTCAGGCCTTGCTTGCGGCAAAGGCTGGGGCGCGTTTTATCTCCCCCTTTGTTGGGCGGCTGGATGATATTGGTCAATCAGGCATGGCATTGATAGAAGAGATTACAACCCTTTATCGCAATTATCCCGATTTTATGACAGAGATTTTGGTGGCCTCCGTCCGACATCCCGAGCATGTCTTACAAGCCGCCTTGATCGGTGCGGATGTGGTGACCTTACCCCCAGATATTTTATGGAAATTATATAACCATCCCTTAACCGATAAAGGCCTTGCCGCTTTTTTAAAGGATTGGGAAGCGGCTGGATTAACCTTACCAGAATAAAGTTGGCATTTGATAAAAGATTAAGTCATAGGGATTTAATAGGGGATTTAATAAATGAGTAGTAAATTTACAAACACTTTATTTACAGGAGACAATCTATATGTTTTGAACGGGATTAATAGTGAAACCTTTGATCTTATTTATCTTGATCCCCCTTTTAATAGTAAAAGAACATATTCAGCACCAGTTGGAAGCAAAGCTGCGGGTGCCTCTTTTAAAGATATGTGGAGTTGGCAGGACGTTGATGAGGGGTATCTTGAAGGCATATTTACTAAATTACCTTTTTTGGTGCGTTATATCCAATCTATTGAAGGGATACACAGTAAGGCAATGATGGCCTATGTGACTTATATGACGCAAAGATTTATTGAACTCCATAGAGTTTTAAAAAAAAATGGAAGTATTTACTTGCATGTTGATCCAACCGCTAGCCATTATTTAAAAATTGTTATGGATAGGATTTTTGGTAAAGAAAATTTTAGAAATGAAATTATTTGGTGTTATTCGCATGGAGGCAAAAGTAAAACAAATTTTGCAAGAAAACATGATATAATTCTTAGATATACAAAAAGTGACATTTATACATTTAACGGGGAAGATGTTGCCGTAGCAAGAGATACAGGCACAAAAACAAAAGGCGGAAAATTAGGAATAGATGAACAAGGAAGACCCTATCAAGATAAAATAGTTAAAAAAACAGGAAAAATTTATAGATATTATTTGGATAAAGGAAAAATTCCCGAGGATTATTGGACTGACATAAACAGCTTGCAGGCGAACTCAAAAGAAAGAACAGGCTATCCAACACAGAAACCTTTAGCCTTACTTAATAGAATTATAAAAGCAAGCTCTAATGAGGGAGATGTTGTGTTTGATCCTTTTTGTGGCTGTGCAACGGCCTGTGTTGCGGCTCAACAATTAAATAGAAAATGGGTAGGAATAGATATAGAAGCCCAAGCAGCACAAGTGTTATTGGATAGATTATCTGATGATACTGGTTTTTTTAAAGATTTTATACACAGAAAAGACATGCCTTTGAGAACAGATATCTTGAAAGAAACACCAAATATGGATGTTAAGGAAAAATTGTTTAAAGAACAAGAAGGTTTGTGCAATGGTTGTGGAAATGAATATTTAATGAAAGACTTTCATATTGACCATATTATTCCTAAAGCCAAAGGTGGTGGCGATTATTATGACAATTATCAATTGCTTTGTGGACATTGCAATACTACAAAAGGTGATCGTCCTATGGAATATTTAATGATGAAAATAAAACGAAGAGAAGAAACGTTAGAAAAAAAATTAACGTTCAATATTTAATTGGAATAAACTATATAAACCCTATAAAATTTGATGGCTAAGAAAAAAGATCAGTTTGAAAAACAGGATGATGATGCGGAAATGCTGGTGTTGCGCTATCTTGCACAGCATCCCGATTTTCTTTTGAAATATCCTGAAATTTTAATGAATCATGATAATCCTGAACGAGCTTTTTCAGGCGATAATATTATTGATTTTCAAAAGGCTACGATTGATATTCTAAAAACCAGATTACAAAAATCAGAACAGGTTTTGCAAGAATATATCAAGCTTGGTCAGGAAAATAATTTTAACCTAAAGCGCATTGAACTTGCGATTTGCCTGCTTTGTCAATGCGAGTCAGTGGAACAGTTTTTTGAACTTCTGGATTTTGACTTACCAGAATTATTAAATATTGAAGGTATCTCCATTCTTGCTGCGCATCAAGATTTACCGCCTGCGCTTGCCCAACGTTATGAAGCAACTGGTTTGGCATTTTATCCAGATAGCCTATATGACTTATTTCAATCTAAGCAAAAAAAGGTGGTGATTGGCGCAAAAAAGCAGGATTATGCCTATTATTTTCCACAACAGGCGGAACAGATTAATTCTATGGTACGGGTTTGGTTGCCAGTTAATGCCAATGATCCGCTTACTAATTTAGGATTCCCTGCGGTGGTTGCGTTTGGTTCGCGCCATAAGCGTAAATTTATCCCTAATCAGGCGACCGACTTGCTTGAATTGCTAGCCCGCATGGTTGTGATGACTTTTAATCGATTGTTGCTTACGAATGAAAGCGCGTGAAGCGTGCCAAATACAGGCCGAAACGCTTGGATTTTCACTGATTGGATTTTGTAAGGCGGAATTGCCTTTAACGGTGCAAACGGAATTTCTTGATTTTCTTTCTCAAGATCGTCATGGGGATATGACATGGCTTAAAACCCGCGCGCATGAACGCATGACGCCAACCCATTTATGGCCTGAGGCAAAAGAGGTCGTGATGCTAGGCATCAATTATGCACCAGAAGAAAATCCATTGCCGCGTTTAAAGCAGGACAATCTTGCTAATATTTCCTGCTATGCTTTGAATCAAGATTACCATGATGTGATTAAAAAGCAGCTTAAGCAGTTTGCCAGATGGGTTGTTCATGAATTTGATTGTCAGATTAAATTATTTGTTGATACCGCGCCATTACTGGAAAAGCCGCTGGCGATGCAAGCAGGGCTTGGTTGGCAAGGAAAGCATACAAATTTAGTTAGTCGTTCTTATGGATCATGGCTTTTTTTAGCCTCCTTAATGGTTGATCGTCCGCTTTTTACGGATTCTGCAACAGTAATGCCCCATCAAGATCCCCATAAAAACCCCCATAAAAATCATTGCGGCTCTTGTCAAAAATGTGTTGATATTTGCCCCACGGATGCGCTTACCGAACCCTATCGCATGGATGCAAGGCGGTGTATCTCTTATTTAACGATTGAGCATAAAGGGCATATTGCCCCCGAATTAATGGATAAAATGGGCAATCGGATTTATGGCTGTGATGATTGTTTGGCGGTTTGCCCGTGGAATAAATATGCCAAACATACCAACTGGCCTAGCTTGGCGGCCAAGCAAGATTTAGCCAACCTATCGATTAAACAGGCTTTAACCTTTGACGATACAACATTTCGCCAATTTTTCAGGAAAAATCCAGTTAAGCGCATTGGCGTTCATCGCTTTATTCGCAATGCGTTGATTGTTGCAGGTAATTCAGGCAATCTTGATTATAAGGATCAGATTATCCCTTATTTATCCCATGATGATCCTGTGTTGCGTGATACAGCGCATTGGGCAAATGAAAAGTTAAATAGGGTAGGGGGTGAATAAGGCGCAATGAAACAGCTTGTTATTTTAATTTCTGGGCGTGGTAGCAATATGATTGCAATCCATCAGGCAATTATTAGCGGGCAAATTCCAGCTAATTTGGCATGTGTGATCAGCGATCAACCGCAAGCTGCTGGGCTTGAATTTGCAAAAGAGCAGGGGATTCCAACGCAGGTTATTAAGGCAAAAGCAGGCGAAACCCGCCAAGAGTATGATCAGCGTTTGCAACAAGCATTGCTGCCAATCAATCCCGATTATATCATTCTTGCAGGCTTTATGCGGATTTTATCAGCAGAATTTATTGCGCAGTGGCTGGATAAAATTGTTAATATTCACCCTTCCTTATTGCCAGCCTATCGCGGGCTTGATACCCATCGCCGCGCCTTGGAAAATGGGGATAAACGCCATGGCTGCACCGTCCATTTTGTTCGCGCTGAATTGGATACTGGCCCTATTTTAGGCCAAGCAGAGGTGGATATTCTACCCCACGACACCCCGCAATCTTTGGCTGATCGTGTGTTGGTGGAGGAGCATCGCCTCTACCCCCACATCATTGCAAAGCTGGTACGCAATGCCGTTTATAATTAAATTTCTTTGAATTTTGATTGTTTTTTGCTATATAAATATAGTCATTAAAGGAGATTTATTGATGTTAGCATTGCGTTTGCCACAGGAATTGGAAAACCGTTTGACCGATTTAGCTAAAAAAACAGGGCGCACCAAAAGCTATTATGCGCGCGAAGCGATCATTGAATATATCGATGATTTGGAGGATTATTATCTGGCAGAACAGATCAGTCAAGATATTCGAGAGGGGCGGGAGCAAACAATCCCACTGCAAGATGTGTTAAAAAAATATGGTTTGGAAGATTGAGCTTTCTAAGAAGGCTGAAAAACAACTTGACGCATTGGATTTCAAAACCGCTAATTGTCTATCATCGATAAAACGCTTTAACGTATTTGCCACATCTGAATAACCTTGATTTATTATTAGGATAGGTCATAATTTTGGTTATGAATACAATAACCTTTGATACGCTTAAATTCACACGAAAATTAAAAGCGGAAACTTTTGCAGACGTTGCCACAGATGAGTTGGTTACAAAAGCACATTTGGACTCAAGATTGATTGAATTAGAATTACGTATAACCACCCGCATTGGTGGGATGATTGCGGTCGCGGTTGCTGTTCTGCTTGCGTTCGATAAATTATTATAAAAACATACGCTGGTTTAAGTCTTTCTTACAATCTATTTTATCTTATCTTATCTTATCTTATCTTATCTTATCTTATGTTTGAATTGTCTAATCGTTGCCTGCGTTTACAAAAAATACCTTGGCTCATATTTGACTTAATTTGATCTATGGCGTAACATGGAACTCAAGAAGGAGGAAGAGTGCCATGAATGCAGGAAAAATTTTAAAGGAAAAAGCAGGATCGCTGATTACTATTTCCCCCGATGCAAATGTTGCGGAGGCGGCTTGTAAGCTTCATCATCACCGTATCGGAGCCTTGCTTGTGGTTGACGAAGCTGGCAAGTTACAAGGGATTTTTACCGAACGCGATATTGTCCGTGCGCTTGGCAATCGCCAAGATAGCGAAAAATCAGGGCTTTGTCTTAATGAACCTGTTGGCCATTATATGATCACAAAGATCGTTACCTGCACCGCAGAAGACAGTGCCGATAAATTAATGCAATTAATGACGGAAGGACGGTTTCGTCACGTTCCTGTGCTGGATACCGAGGAAAAATTATTGGGGATTATTTCAATCGGGGATGTGGTTAAAAGCCGCCTTGATGCGCTTGAACATGAAACCGCCGCTATGCGTGATTATATCACTAGGGGCTAAGGGGGATTTAAGCAAAATTGCCCAAACATATTGATGCAGATTTATTATCCGAACTGGAACAAGAAGGTGAGGCCGTTGACCTTATCCCATTAGTGGACAATCCTTTTACGGATCGTGATTATATTGTTCAGTTTCATCATCCTGCACCAACGCTCTCAAGCTGTTTAAGATTGCGTTATTTACCAGGGACAAAGCTGATTGATGAGGCTGTTTTTGCCGCCATCGCCGAACGCTTTAACCAAGACTTAAAACCCAACCCTGAACATTCATCTGAATTGATCAAATGGGCAGGGGACATCATGGCGTTTGTTAATCGTGAGCTTGTTCCCAATTTTATTGAATTATCCTTGATTACCGACAAGGGCGATATATTAGCAATCTTTCAGGATTTTTTACCAGGATATGACCGTCACCGCCTGCTTTATCGTTTGATGAATGGGGCATTGTAATAATTTGTATTCAAAAAAATTAAAAACTGCTTTTAATCAACAACGCTGTTTTTAAGTTTTTGAAGCAGTGCGCCAACCATGTCACTCAAAAGACTTTAGCCCAATCTTACATCCCAGGGGCGCCCCCTTCCTTGATGCGGCGGTCAATATAGTCATTAAGCGCAAGCTTACGGTCTTCTTCAAAGGGGGGCGGTTCATAATCTTCAAGCAATTGCTTCCAAATTTTATTGGCACGCAAGGTGGCGTTTTCACCGCCTGCTTCCTTCCATGTTTGAAAATTACGCCAGTCAGAGAGCATGGGCGCATAAAACGCATTTTCATAACGCTCCATTGTGTGCGGAGAGCCAAAGAAATGCCCACCAGCCCCAACTTCTTTTATTGCATTTACACCAAAATCGTCCTGTTCAAGGCCAATCGGCTTTAAAAATTCGGTCATAGATTGCAATAATTCTGCATCTAGAATAATTTTTTCATAGCTACATACCAGCCCGCCTTCCATCCAGCCTGCTGCATGCTTGATGAAATTACCGCCGCCCATTACCGCACCCCATAGGGACATCATGGATTCATAGGCCGCTTGTCCATCAACCGCATTGCTCGCGCTGGTGTTGCTGGTTCTAAAGGGCAGGTTATAACGGCGGGCAAGCTGTCCTGAAATTAAGGCCGCTTTGGTATATTCAGGTGTGCCAAAGGCGGGCGCGCCAGAACGCATATCAACATTGGAGGTAAAGGCACCATAGATAACGGGGGAGCCTTCGCGCACAAGCTGGGTTAAGGCGATGGCGGCAAGGGCTTCTGCGTTTTGTTCAGCTAAGGCGGCGGCTAACGTCACGGGAGCCATTGCCCCTGCAAGTGTAAATGGTGTGATACAAACAGCTTGATTGCGTTTTGCGTATTCAAGGATACCATTTGCCATTGGATTATCAAGCCGCAACGGTGAATTGGTATTGATAATGGTAACAATGCGTGGATGGCGTTCAAATTCTTCATGCGATACGCCATTGGCTAGCCTTGCAATTTCGATTGAATCGCGCGCACGTTGTGGGCCAAGGCTATAGCCGCTAAACACCTTATCGGTATGGGTTACAACATCCCGCAAGCCATCAAGATGGCGAATATCAGGGGGAATATCAATTGGTTCAACGGGATAACCGCCAAACATATGAATGATATTCAAACTTTGCCCAAGTTTAATAAATTTAACAAAATCTTCTCGGTTACCAGGGCGGCGACCATTATCCAGATCACTGCAATTTGGCGCACTTCCCATTAGACAAAACGCAATATTGCGCCCGCCGATGGTAAGATCATGCTTAGGATTGCGTGCCTTTAGCTTAAATTCAGACGGGGCTTTTGCAACCATTTCAAGCACCATATCGGTATCAAACCGCACATTAAGCCTATCAATTTTACATCCCGCTTTTTCATAAATTTCACGGGCAGGATCGTAAAGTACCTCTATGCCAATATCTTTCAGGATAGACAGGGAGGCCTCATGGATTTTATCCACCCCTTCAGTTTGTAAAAATTCAATCGGGGCAAGGGGATTTAAGACCTCCTGCCAAGGGATTTGATTGATAATGCCAAACCCACCGCGCCCATTATCGGTGTTTTTATGAGAATTTCTGCCGCCTTTACGGACGCGTCTTGCCCCTTTTTCTGTTGTGGCTGATTGGGTGATTGGTTTACTCATGATTGGCTCCTCCAATTACTTAATTCATTATTTCATGCAGTTTAACCATAATTTCGTCATAGGCAACCTCGATTTGATCCCCAGCATCAAGATTGCGGATAATTATTTTCTGCTGTGCTAATTCTTCATCCCCCATAATAAGGGCTAAGCGTGCTTGCATCCTATTGGCTTGCTTTAAGCGTTTTGTCATGGAGCCGCTATAGCCCGCCTCCACATAAAAGCCTTGTTCGCGTAACTTCATGGCTAGGGATAAGGCTTCTTCTTCTGCCGCTTCACCAAGTGGGATCATTGCAATTGGTCGCGATGGGGCAGGGGGGGCATCAATCAACATCGCCAAGCGTTCAATTCCAGCTGCCCAGCCAACCGCAGGCATGCTTGGAAAATTCATATAGTCCGCCAAGCCATCATAACGCCCACCACCCATAACCGTTGCTTGTGCGCCCAATGCGTCACTGACAAATTCAAAAGCGGTATGACCATAATAATCAAGGCCGCGTACCAGCTTATCATTATGGCGATAGGGGATATTTAGCTTTTGAAGTCCATTTTGCACCTGATCAAAGAATTGCTGACTTTCTGAATCAAGATAATCGGTGAATTGCGGCGCATTTTGTACAATTTCTTTATCTTCTGCTTGTTTGGAATCTAGGATACGCATCGGGTTACGATGTAAGCGTTGGCGGGATTCTTCCGATAAATCCTGTTCATAACGGCTGAAATAAGTAATAAGGGCGGCGCGATAATCTGCACGGCTTTCTGGATTGCCAAGGGAGTTAAGCTCCAGCGTGATCCCATCCTTTAACCCAAGCGTTTTTAAGACTAAATCACCGCATGCAATGACCTCAATATCCGCTTGTGGAGAGGATGGGCCAATTAGCTCAATACCAATTTGATGAAATTGTCTTAATCGACCCTTTTGTGGGCGTTCATAACGAAACATTGCCCCTGCATAGAAAAATTTTACAGGGATGCTTTGCGCTAAGCCGTGATTGGTGAAGGCGCGCATCACACTGGCGGTATTTTCGGGGCGCAGGGTCACCGCTTCGCCATTTTTATCCTCAAATTGATACATTTCCTTAGTCACAATATCGCTGGTTTCGCCAAGTGTGCGTTGGAATACGGCCAAGGGTTCTAAAATCGGGGTTTCAATCTCTTGAAAGCCGAATCTTTGTGCTATCGTTAATGCCTGATCAATCACAAAGCGATGGCGCGCCATTTGTTTAGGCAGCAAATCATGCATACCACGCAGGCTGGTTAAGGTCTCATTGGCTGATTTTTTGCTCATTTAATCGGCTTTCAACTTCGGATACAATATGTTCAACAATATCTTCATTTTTTAAACGGTGATGCGGTTTGCCTGCATTATAGATCATATGGGTATCGCGCCCACCGCCTGTAAGCCCAAGATCGGTTGTCAATGCCTCCCCAGGACCATTAACGACACAGCCAATAATCGATAAAGTCATCGGCGTTGTAATATGGCTTAACCTTTGTTCAAGCTGATTAACCGTTTCGATCACGTTAAATTGTTGGCGCGCACAAGAAGGGCAGGCAATAATCGTTACCCCACGATGGCGCAGATTTAAAGATTTTAATAAATCGAACCCTACTTTAACTTCCTCAACTGGATCCGCAGAAAGCGAAACGCGCAGGGTATCGCCAATCCCCTCCATCAACAATAGGCCAATCC
The DNA here is from genome assembly GCA_965229675.1 of Alphaproteobacteria bacterium. Lineage (GTDB taxonomy): Bacteria > Pseudomonadota > Alphaproteobacteria > CBDDJK01 > CBDDJK01 > CBDDJK01. The sequence continues at coordinate 2,170,472 of OZ245897.1, read as the reverse complement.
CTAAGGCGGATTTAACCGTTCCCATACGCAATGCACCTGCTTCGGTGATTCCTAAATGCAAGGGATAATCATAAAGCTTAGACAGCTCCCGATAAGCCGCAATCGCCATAAAGATATCGGAAGCCTTGAGTGATAATTTAAAATCATGAAACTCAAATTTTTGTAAAATCTCAATATGGCGGATTGCGCTTTCAACCAAGGCTTGCGGGCAGGGTTCACGATATTTCTCCAGTAAATCGCGTTCAAGCGATCCTGCATTTACCCCAATCCTTAATGAGATTTTATGGCTTCTTGCGCAATCAACCACCTGTTTTACTCGATCCATATTGCCAATATTGCCAGGATTGATTCTTAGGCAAGCTGCGCCAGCCTCAGCCGCTTCCAACCCACGGCGATAATGAAAATGAATATCGGCAACAATTGGCACAGAAGATTGATCAACAATCTGTTTCAACGCACTGGTTGACTCTTGATCAGGGCAAGAAACCCGAACAATATCTGCGCCTGCTTTTGCCGCCGCTTCAATTTGTCCAAGGGTTGCTTCAACATCTTGGGTGGGTGTGTTGGTCATGGTTTGGACAGCAATGGGTGCATCACCGCCAACAGGAACTGATCCTACATGAATTTGGCGAGTTTTTCGCCGTTCAATATGGCGATAGGGACGTACTTCCATCTATTCAGATATAGCAGGTAAAAATTCAGAAATAAGCCGTGCCGCCGCAGCCGTCCCTAAAATCGTTTCAGGCTGTGCTGATTGCACACCATCGCGTTCAATCCACAGGGAAGCCCCATCAGAATAGCTAAGCAAATAATCATTTTTGATCTGTAAAGGTTGGTCAGGAAACAAAGTGCCATCAAATAATACAGAATTTTGCTGATCTTCCAGCTTAACCCAAACAGGTCTGATTGCAACCAATGTTAAATTGGATTCAAGTTTGGTTGGCGTAATTGCCAGTTCTGATATGGTTTCTGGTTCTACTATGGGTGTCGGTTCTGTAATAGAATTAGGATCAGGTTCTTGCGGCTGTGTGACTTCAACATCGTTAATCACAGGTTCTGTGATTGCGGGCTCAGTGATCGCAGGTTCACTAATCACAGGATCAGTAGCTTCGTTAATTGAAGGGGGGGCTATCTTACTTGTTTCATCTGTATTTGTAAGGGTAGAGGCGGACGCTACAATTTCAACATTATTGGTATTTTGCGTATTTGCGACCGTATCTTCTTCCAAGTTAGGTTTAACATAATGTGTCCAACCATAATAGCAAGCCACCAACAAGACACAAACGCCAATCAAAATAAGCCATCCAGACCTTTTGCTTTGATGAATGGGCTCGGTTGAATAAAAATTATGGTCAGGGTATCCCTTTGTTTCTGATTCACCTGATTGTTGTTTATAATCAGCAATCAATTTTTCAGAATCCAAGTCAAAATAGCTTGCTAGGCTACGTACATACCCAATGGCATGCACACGATTTGGCAGGCGATCAAATTTTCCAGCCTCCATATTCGTTAAATGATATTGCGATATTTTGGTATAATCCGAAATATCTTGAAGCGTTAGCCTTGCTTGCTTTCTTGCATTTGAAAAGACATGACCAACATGTTCAGGTGGTTCGATTAAGCGCAAAGATTCTTCGGTAAAAGAAGGGGTTGGTGGTCGGTCTGTTGTTTCTTGTTCTTCTTCAGAAAAATCTTGTGGGCTATCGTCTTGATAGATTGATAAGACAGGAAGTGGTCCTGGTAAAAACTCTGATTCAGGTTTTTCTACATTGCTAGCCGCAGGGTCTTCTGATTTTTCAAATAAATCAGGATTATTTTCATCCACAGGAAAAGGGAAGGGGTGTTCTTCGTCAGGGATATCCCCATTCTCATCATTTGCGCCAACCACCATTCCTGAGATTGTTGTGCCGATTGCGCTCCCGCGTTTTTGTGCTTCGGGCTTTTCTTGATCATCTTGCTTCAATGGATTGGCTTCCTTTTTGAATTTACTTTTTTATTATTTAGTAAATTAAAGAGGTTATAATATAGATTCCTTTATTTATTTGCAACATGCTTTCATTCATCATCATGTCGATGGTGATGCCGATGGTGATTATGGTGGGGGGAGCGTGGGTGAACCGTACTTAATTTTAAGCTGGAGGTTACCAGATTCACAAATGGATTGCGCAAAGTGGCAACCAATGCACGGCGGCGTGTTGTCCGCCATAGCACAAATGCCCCCATAATCGCATTTAAGACGGCTGTGTAATAAAATAAAGCATCATGCCCCAACCAATCAATTAATTGTCCACTAATTAGCGGGCCAACCGTCATGCCAATCGAAACACATAAAAGTAGCGTGGAGCATAGTTCAACAATTTGTTCCTCTTTGGCGTTATCACTTGCATGCGCAACACAGATTGGATAGACGGACATAGCCCCGCCCCCCCATATCACCAGCAAGATGATTAGCATGGTTTGTCCAAGAGAAGCCCCGAAAATAGCAATAATCAGGGAAACGATGGTTACGATGATCGATAGCATAAAAATTGTATAGCGGCGGTCTATTTTATCAGATAGCCAACCTGCTGGCCATTGCAATAGCATATTACCAAATTGTATGGAAGAGAAGAAAATCGCGCTAACCCCCACACCAAACCCTGCTAAGGTGGCATAGACAGGAATTAAATTAATAACAGCACTGTTGGAAAGGGAGGAAATTACCCCAGCTACCACCGCAGCAGGGGCGATTTTATAAACAGTGATCATGCTAAGCCGTTTAGGATTTTTTTGTATAACGGTTGGGGCTGAGGAATGGGTAAAGGCAACGGGCAAAAGCGCAAGCGAAAAACAAGCACTTACAATCATAAAATAATAAATTACATCTTCAGGCTGTTCGGGTGCGGGTAAAATATAAATGATCAAAGGCGCGGCAGCGGCCGCAAATTTATAAATCAAAGTATAACCAGCAAGCACGCGCCCACGCATGCGCGGTTCAGTGCGGCTACTGATCCAGCTTTCACATACGGTAAAAATGCCTGATAAGCCAAAACTCATCATAAAGCGTAAGGCTGACCATAGCCATAGATCAACCGCGATGGTCATCGCCAATACGCCAACCGCATCAATCGCAGCCAATGCGGCAAAGGTTCGAATATGGCCAATGCGCCGTATGAAAGAAGAAACAGCCAAAGCCCCTGCCAAAAAGCCAGCCGATGAAAGGGCAGCTTGAATCCCAATCATACCGGGGCTATAGCCCGCATTGGTAAGCAAGGTTGGGGCTAACACATTCAAAACCCCAAAGCCCCCTTGGATCAGTCCCATTCCGCTAATCACAGCGATGACGGCTAAATATGGATTGTTCAATTTATGCTCTTTTTTCTATTCATGGTGGTTAGCCCATATAGGCACCCCCATTTAAATTGATGGTTTGCCCTGTGATGTAACCAGCCTCTTTTTGCAGTAAAAAAGCGGTGGTTGCGGCGATTTCTTCCAAATCTGCAAGACGACCTGCTGGAATGGCAGCAATTCGATCTTCAAATTCAGCAGCTTCCATTTCTTGGGCGATTATTTTTGTTTTTGCAAGCCCAATCGCAAGCGCATTGGCGGTAATCCCAACATCAGAATATAATCTTGCAAGCGAGCGTATTAAATTAATTTGTCCAGCCTTTGCCGCCGCATAATGCGGTTGATAAACCCCGCCTGTTTGCGCACTGATTGAGCTTATTTGGATAAAACGTCCAAACCCTGCTGTAATCATCGCAGGCAAGGTGTGTTGGGCAATAAAGAAATTGCTTTTAAGATGCACCGCAAGCATGTGATCAAGATCAGTTTCGGTTAATTCAAGAAAGGGCTTTGCTTGTGTATGCCCCGCATTATTAATAACGCCAAGAATGGGTTCATTAAACTGGCTTTCAATCGCCGTAATTGCGTGTTCCAGCTTGTCTTTAACAGCAATATTGGTTGAAACGATAAATAACCGTTCTTGATATGCTTTGGTTAATTGCTTTAATTCGGGATAATCTTCAAGCGAACGCCTTATAATCAGCGCAAGCTTATAATCCGTTGTTGCCACAAGATGGTTGGTTATCGCCAACCCGATCCCAGTTCCTGCCCCAGTTATTAGGGCTAGCATCTGATTAGGGCTAGCATCGCTATCCCTCTTGAATTAAGGTAACGCTTTGTGCTTGCAGGCCGCGTGGCCCCTCCCTTGCTTCTACGCGCAATCTTGAATTTGGTTCAATATGATGAAGCCCACTTGCTTGAACAACGCGACCAGGTAGGAAGACATCCTCCCCACCGCCATCAGGTAATAAAAACCCATACCCTTTTCCAGAATTATAAAATTTAACAATTCCTTCAAGGGTTTGACTTGGTCCTTGTAATTCTTGATCTTGATGCCTGTCATTGGCATTATTTTCAAACCGTCTTGGCGAGTCGTTTTGTTCAGGTCTAGCCGTGGAAAAATCCATCGAATGTAGCTGGTGAACCACCAATCCGCGCTGGCCTTTTGCAAGATCACACACCAAGCTAACCCCTGGTCCTAACCGCCGCAAATGGTCTTGATCGACCAAAGTTGCGTGAAGGAAGGCATCTTGCGTCTCCCCTTCAATTTCAACAAAACCAAACCCTTTTGTTTGATTAAACCATTTTAACGTCCCCTGAACCTGCTCACGATAAACAGCGGGGGGTAATTGCGTACTCATAATACAGTAAACTCCCAAGGTAAGCGAATGAATAATTATTAACCTAGTCCTTAGCCACGCTTCATGCAAGCCTAAAAACCAATAAAAGCGTATAACTTGACAAGAAAAATGAAACGCTTTAGGACAAACCCTATGTTAGCCACAAAAAAACGCGAATATCCAGTTCAACGCCCGCATGTGTTTGAACAGGCAAAGCAAGCCGAACAGGCTAGCGAGATTGACAAGGCAGAATCCCTTTATCGCAAAATAATCCTAGGCGAATTAGATCATATTGGCGCAGGGCTTGGTCTTGCCCGCCTTCATTTTGATCGGGAATATTATCTTGAATCCTATTTGTTGTTGGAGCATTTGGAGGCAATAGACCCCGAAAACCCAACCATTTTATCCTTAAAGCAAGAGATAGAAACCTATTATCAAGCATTCGGCGTAAGCCCTGCGATCAGCGATGATATGGATTATGACATTACCAGTTTTGATGGGGGAACGCCGCAAAAGCGAAATAAATCAGAAGCCCCTAAACCAGAACCATCCAAATTAGAACAACCTGTTGAAGAACAGGTCGTTGAAGAACAGGTCGTTGAAGAACAGGTCATTGAAGAACAGGCTATTGGTGAAATTCAAGTTGTTGAAGAATTACCTGCCCCAAAATTATTTGAGCCTGAGATAGATTTTAATATAACTGAAACGCCACAAATTGAACCTCCAGTTGAAGTGGCAGAAGCACCGCAAGCGTTACAAGAACCTCAAGCCCCTTCCACTATCCCTCCTTTTAATGGAGCTTATTTATTTACGCGCGCGGTTGAATATATTATTGAATTTGATGAAGAAGAGGCGGAGCAAGTGCCATCCCCTCAACCTGAACCCCAATTCGTTAAGATTAAATTATCAGATGATTTTTAGGTTCTTGTTGAAAGATAAAAAATGAAACTGCTTTTATATATAGTGATGATGGTAACAATGATAATTGGAACCAATGTTGCATTGGCGCAATCGGATCGTCACCAGCTAATTTTTGTTCCAGGGACTGAGGATGTGCCGTTGATGGAAGGCTTGCAACCAATTGAAGGGGGGATGATGCAATTTGACTCCCCAAGTGGGCGTATTGTTGAAAGCCTTGCTTATACAGAATTTTCCATGGGTGTGATTCGCAAATTCTATTCTGAAACGCTGCCCGCATTGGGTTGGACACAGTCCAAGCAAACATATTACACAAGAAATGAAGAACAGCTAGCTTTAGAATTATGGGTAGAACAGGGCTTTAGCATGGTTCGCTTTCGCCTAACCCCGAAATAATTAAAATCAGTTTGAATAAATGCTAGCAGTTTCTGTTATTTTGTGATAGGGGCTTGCGAGTCGCGTTTTCTAACTTATTTATATCTTACATGGTTGAAAGCGTTTGACAAGGTGAGTACCCAGAATTTTATGTATTGGTGTGCTTTTATAATAATGTTTTTAACTATTTTTAAGGGGTTGATATTATGGCAAACCGCGATGAGGTAACGGAAAAAGTAAAACAAATCGTTGTTGAACATCTTAGTGTTGAAGCAGATCAAGTGACCGAATCTGCTGGATTCATCGAAGATTTGGGTGCAGATAGTCTTGATACAGTTGAACTGGTCATGGCATTTGAAGAAGCCTTTGATTGCGAAATTCCTGACGATGCGGCTGAAAAAATTACCACCGTTAAGGATGCAATTGATTATTTAGTTGATAATTCATAATTCATTCTCCTTTATTCTATGGTTAGGCCTTTAACGCTGTTTGGGGTATAAAATGGAGTTACGCCGTGTTGTCGTAACAGGGATGGGAATTGTCTCTCCGCTTGGGATCGGGGTGGAGGCCGTTTGGAAACGGCTTATTGCTGGGGAATCTGGTATTGGTACCATCACGCATTTTGATGTGGGGGAGCTTGCCGCCACCATCGCAGGTGTTGTTCCAAAAGATTCCCAACATCCAGATCATTTTAATATTGAACAATGGATTGATAAAAAAGAACAGCGTAAGATGGAGCCATTTATTGCCTACGCCATTGCGGCGGCTGATATGGCGATGACCGATTCTGGGCTTGAACTTTCCACCGAAGATGAATTTGATCGTGCAGGTGTGCTGATTGGCTCGGGAATTGGTGGGTTGGATGGCATAGCAGAAGGGGCTTATACCATTCGCGATAAGGGGGTGCGCCGCCTATCGCCTTTCTTTATTCCCTCCAATTTAATTAATCTTGCCTCTGGTTTTGTATCAATTCGTCATGGATTTAAGGGGCCTAATCATGCGGTTGTAACGGCTTGTGCAACGGGTACCCATGCGATTGGCGATGCTGCGCGATTAATTGCGTGTGGCGATGCGGATATTATGATCGCAGGTGGTGCAGAAGCCGCAGTTTGTGAAATTGGTATGGCGGGCTTTTGTTCGGCACGTGCCTTATCCACAGGTTATAATGATCGGCCGCAGGCGGCCTCTCGTCCATGGGATAAAGGCCGTGATGGCTTTGTGATGGGGGAGGGGGCAGGAGTCTTAATCCTTGAAGAAGAACAGGCGGCAAAGAAACGCGGCGCACGCATTTATGGACGGGTTGCAGGCTATGGATTATCAGGCGATGCTTATCATCTAACGGCACCTGCTGAAGATGGAAATGGTGGCTATCGTGCCATGAAAGCTGCGTTACGCAGTGCAGGGATTGCACCTGAAATGATTGATTATATCAATGCGCATGGGACGTCCACCCCGCTTGGGGATGAGATTGAAGCCAATGCCGTCAAACGCCTGTTTAAAGACCATGCAACCAAGCTGGTAATGTCTTCCACCAAATCTTCGATTGGGCATTTATTAGGTGCTGCTGGCGCAGTGGAGGCTATTTTTACCCTTTGCGCAATGACCCATGGCATCGCACCGCCAACCCTTAATCTGGAAGAGTGTGCTGAGTCTTGCCAAGACCTTAATCTTGTGCCACTTGAAGCGCAAACTCACAGCATCCGCACCGCTATGTCCAACAGTTTTGGCTTTGGTGGTACCAATGCCAGTGTCCTTTTTTGTAAAGATGATTAACCACCCGTGAAGAAATTCTTGCTTGCGTCACTGCTGGCGGTTGGTGGTATCGTTTTAATTGGTTGTGGAGGCATTTTCTGGCTTAATCACCAATGGACGCACCCCGTTAATCTTATTGCGCGTGATGCGGTGACAATCATCATCCCTAAAGGCAGTAGCCTTGATAAAATCGCAAGCAATCTTAAGGCAAATGGCTTAATCCACCAAACCGATCTTTTTAAATTGATGGCGGTTGTTAAGGGGAAGTCCGTACGCTTGCAAGCAGGGGAATATCGCTTTCAGCTTCCAATCTCTATGGCAAAGATTGCAGATCAACTTGTAACGGGCAAGGTTTATGACCGTTATTTAACCATTCCTGAAGGACTTACTAGCACAGAAATTAAAGCATTAATCGAACAAGCCCCCGCTTTTGCAGGAACTATAACAACAGATATAAAAGAAGGAAGCTTATTACCAGAAACCTATCAATATCATTATGGGGATTCGCGTGAAGCCTTGATCAAGCAAATGCGTGATGTGCAAACCCGCTTGTTGGATGAATTATGGCAAGAACGCCCTGAAACGGAGTATCTTTTAACACGGCAGGAAGCGGTGATCTTAGCGTCCCTCATTGAAGCGGAAACCAATCAAGATGATGAACGTGCGCTCATCTCAGCCGTATTCCATAACCGCCTTAATCGTAAGATGCGTTTGCAATCTGATCCGACTGTGATTTATGCAATTAAGCATCAAGGTTTGCCCTTTGATCGTGCGCTAACCCGTAAGGATTTAACCATCGATTCCCCTTATAATAGCTATAAAAATAAAGGCTTGCCACCAACCGCGATTAACCATCCTGGTGCCGCCTCCCTCCATGCCGCATTAAACCCCGCCGCATCCGATATGCTTTATTTCGTTGCGACAGGCACAGGCGGTCATTATTTCGCTAAGGATTATAAAACCCACCAACGCAATGTCGCTCAATATAGAAATAGCCTTAAAACCCGTGATCTTACCCATGATTAGCTATGAATTTATGTTTACATTGTACGCACAATTCATTATAATCAGATGCACAAACTTTAGAAAGATTTAATGATGACTGATCGTATTCATGCACGGATTGACCCTGAGCTTAAAAACAATGTTTCTGCCATCTTGAAATCTTTGGGTTTAAGTGAAAGCGATGCCATTCGTATGTTTTATCAACAAATTGAAATCAATCGTGGCATTCCATTTGAAATTAAACTCCCCAATAAGGAAACTTTGGATGCCATTGATGAATTAACCCATCATAAAGATAAATTACGGCATTATAAGACCTTTGAGGAATTTGAAGCATCGCTTAAATAAATGTTAGAAATCATAGAATCCAGCATTTTTCGCCGCGATGTGAAGCGTATCAAAAGGCGTGGGCTTGATTTAGCAAAACTTTCTGAAATTGTTAAATTATTAGCAACAGAACAGCCCCTACCACTGCATAATCGAGATCACATGCTTATCGGCAATTTTATAGGTTATCGTGAATGTCACATTGCGCCTGATTGGTTACTTATTTATTCCATCAAAGAAGATGAATTGCAATTAGTTCGAACTGGTACGCATTCAGACTTATTTAAAAAATAGCGTGCTACCTCTTTTAATCGCGCTGTTAAACAGGAATTTTTTTATCAAAAAATGAGCGATACTCTTAAAGCAAAAAATCGCGGATCAGTGGGATCACAACCGCAATCACAACAATGCCAAGCATCCAGTGAATAAGTTTAAGCTCGCCCTTGACTTCAGCACGTAGTTCAGTAATTTCAGCACGCAATTTACTACTTAATTGAGCCAAGTCCGCTTTGGTTACCAGCTCTTCACCAACGGTGTTGTTTAATGCTTTTGCTGCGCCTTTTGCTTGTTCACTGGTAAAACCAGATTGTTCCAAAGCCTCGGCATAGCCAAGTGTATCAATCATAAGGTTTATCATGATTCCATAAAGCTTTATTTGATAGCTTTAATCATAAGCGCATCATCAAATTTTTCAAGGTAAAACGGCTGTATCTGTGTGTTAATGTTTATATTATGATATGATATTCACATTATGATATTTCCTAATTGCTTGTCTTTGTTGGGTTTGATTGTTATAGAGGCAAAAAATATCCTTCAACCCATTTTTAATTATCAAAATCCAATGGCAAAACGTAAAAAAATTTATGAGGGCAAGGCAAAAATTCTTTATAGTACGCCTGAACCTGACCAGTTAATTGTCTATTTTAAGGATGATGCAACTGCGTTTAATAATCAAAAAAAGGGAACCGTGCGTCAGAAGGGGATTTTAAACAATCGGATTAGTGAGGCTTTGATGCTTCGCCTCCATGAAATTGGGATTTCCACGCATTTTATTCGCCGTCTATCGATGCGCGAACAGCTGGTGAAACGGGTTGAGATTATCCCCGTTGAAGTCATTGTCCGTAACCTTGCGGCAGGGTCAATGAGCAAACGCTTAGGGGTGGAAGAGGGGACGGTTTTACCGCGTTCGATTGTTGAGTTTTGCTACAAATCCGACGAATTGGGGGATCCAATCGTAAGCGATGAGCATATTGTTACCTTTGGTTGGGCAACGCCGCAAGAAATTGACGAAATGACAGCACTTACGCTGCGGATCAATGATTTTCTGTTTGGGTTTTTCAGTGCCATCAATTTGCGGTTGGTTGATTTTAAATTAGAATTTGGACGGGTTGCTGATGTGAATGGGGAAGAGCGCGTGGTGCTTGCTGATGAATTAAGTCCTGATAATATGCGGTTATGGGATCGCAATACCGATGAAAAGCTGGATAAAGATCGGTTCCGCCGTGATCTTGGTAAGGTTGAAGAAGCCTATCAGGAGGTTGCAAGGCGGCTTGGTCTTTCGCTTCCCGTTAGTGAACTTAGCGTTCATGATGAAACCAAAAATAAATGACCGATCAAGCGCATGAGGCTTTATTGCAAGAAACGCCGATTTTAGACACAATAGAATCGCCTGCTGATCTGCGTAAACTTGACCTTGCCGCCCTTCATCAATGTAAGGATGAATTGCGGGCGGATTTAATTAAATCGGTATCGCAAACGGGTGGCCATCTTGGCGCAGGGCTTGGCGTGGTGGAGCTTACCCTTGCCCTTCATTATGTGTATAATACGCCAGAAGACCGCCTAATTTTTGATGTTGGACATCAAGCCTATCCGCATAAAATCTTAACGGGCAGACGGGCGCGCATGACAAGCTTGCGGCAAAAAGATGGGCTTTCAGGCTTTACCCATCGTCAAGAAAGTGTTTATGACCCGTTTGGAACTGCCCATAGCTCGACTGCGATGTCAGCGGGGTTAGGGATGGCAATCGCCAATAAATTATCACAAACAGACGAATTATCACAAGCAGGGCGGCATGTGGTATGTGTTGTTGGTGATGGCGCGATGTCAGCAGGCATGGCTTATGAGGCCATGAATAACGCAGGTGCGATGAAAACGCCTTTGACCGTCATTTTAAACGATAATGATATGTCGATTGCACGCCCTGTTGGTGCAATGAGTGCTTATTTATCGCGTTCTTTATCGTCGCGCCCATGGCTTAGCCTGCGTGAATTTGGTAAGAATATTTTTGAACATTTTCCACAAAAGCTTGAAAAGGCGGTGGCACGGACTGAGGAATATGCAAGAGCCATCGTTTCAGGCGGTGGCACTTTATTTGAAGAATTAGGGTTTTATTATATCGGTCCGATTGATGGCCATAATCTGGATCATTTATTGCCTGTGCTGCGCAATGTTCGCGAAGCTGCGGTTCAAGGGCCAGTGCTGGTGCATGTGATTACAAAAAAGGGCAAGGGCTATCCACCTGCTGAAACCTCTGATGATAAATATCATGGCGTGGTTAAATTTGATGTCACCACGGGTAAACAGCAAAAAAAGCAGGATTCACCACCTGCTTATACCAAGATTTTTGGCGAATGGTTGACGAAACAAGCCAAGCAGGATGATAAAATTGTTGCAATCACAGCCGCCATGCCATCGGGTACAGGGTTGGATGCGTTTGCAAAGGCGCATCCTGAACGTTATTTTGATGTTGGGATTGCTGAACAGCATGGCGTTACCTTTGCCGCAGGACTTGCTTGCGAAGGGTTTAAGCCATTTTGCGCAATTTATTCAACCTTTTTACAACGGGCTTATGATCAGGTCATTCATGATGTTGCCCTGCAATCACTTCCTGTTCGTTTTATTTTGGATCGTGCGGGCTATGTGGGGGCGGATGGTGCGACCCATTGCGGTGCGTTTGACCTTGCTTATCTTGGAACCATCCCTAATATGGTTATTATGGCTCCATCGGATGAGGCAGAATTGGTTCAAATGTTGCACACTGCCACGCAGATTGATCATTGCCCATCGGTCATTCGTTATCCACGCGGGGAGGCGGTTGGAATTGATTTATCAACAACTGAAGAATCCCCCATCCCCATAGGCAAAGCACGGGTTCTTCATGAAGGGGCGGGGCTGGTCATTGTCTCGGTCGGGACAAGATTACAAGATGCAGAACAAGCAAGGGCGCAGTTGGAAGCCACTCATGGGATTAAAGTAGGGTTGGTTGATGCAAGATTTGTAAAACCGATTGATAAGGAATTAATGGTTAGGCTTGCGACAACTTATCCAGCTATGCTAATTGTTGAAGAGGGTTCAATTGGTGGGTTCTCAACACAATTAATGCATTGCTTGGCTGAGGCGGATTGCCTTCATAAAATAAGGATTAAATCCATGATTATGCCAGATCATTTTATTGATCATATGAGCCAAGCAGAACAGCTTGCAAAAGCAGGCTTGGATACGGATTCTATTGTTGAAACGGCAAGTAACTTATTATCTTTGATTGGAAAAAACGAATGGACGTAATTATCATTCCTTTAATTGAGATTGTTCGCGTTGCGATTAGCATCTATATTTGGATTATTATTATTCAAGCAATTTTAAGCTGGCTTTTGGCATTTCGGGTGGTTAATCCATCAAATGAATTGGTTGCACGTGTAAGCTATGCGCTTTATCGTTTAACTGAACCTGTGCTTGATCCTATTCGGCGATTTTTACCTAATTTAGGGTCAGTTGATATTTCCCCGATCATTTTATTGCTTGGATTATGGTTTGTGGACGGGGTTTTGGAACGTTTTATTTATTCTCTTTAACAGTTAGGAGCATCGTTAAACATGGTATATGAAAATTTAATTGAGGAACAGCAGGGCAGCGTTGGTATCATTACCCTTAATCGCCCGCAGGCTTTAAATGCGCTTTGTTCAGCACTGATTGACGAGCTGGAAGCTGTGCTTAATCGTTACGAGGCAGAGGAATCCATCAAGGCGATTGTGCTAACTGGGTCAAAAAAAGCCTTTGCGGCTGGTGCAGATATTAAGGAAATGGCAACAAAAGAATTTTGCGATGCTTATGGACAAGATTTTATCACCAAAGGTTGGGAACGCGTTAGTGAATGTCGTAAACCTGTGATTGCGGCGGTAAGTGGCTATGCTTTGGGGGGCGGTTGTGAACTTGCGATGATGTGTGATTTCATCCTTGCCGCCGATAGTGCAAAATTTGGCCAGCCAGAAATTACAATTGGCACAATTCCAGGGGCAGGGGGGACGCAACGCTTAACCCGCTTGATTGGAAAATCAAAAGCGATGGAAATGGTGCTAACAGGGCGCATGATGGATGCCGAAGAAGCCGAGCGGGCAGGGCTTGTTGCAAGAATTATCCCTGAAGATGACTTATTGAGCGAGGCCATTAAAACCGCAGAAAAAATTGCCAGTTTTTCAGCCATTCCAACGATGATGGCAAAAGAAGCCGTTAATAAAGCCTATCAAATGACATTGAAAGAAGGGCTAATGTTTGAACGCCGTTTATTCCATGCTACTTTTGCAACCGAAGATCAAAAAGAGGGCATGGCGGCATTTAGTGAAAAACGCAAGCCCAGCTGGTCTAATCGTTAAAGCTGTGGACAATGAATAAGCTAACGCTTGACCCTGAAGCACAAATTGGCGCACTTGCACAAAAGGCGCGGCAGGCAGCGCGTGGGCTTAGTCTATCTTCTGAGGCAAAGCGCAATGATGCGTTAAAAGCAATTGCACAAGGATTAACGCAAGCAAAAGCGATTGAACAGATTCTTAAGGCGAATGCGATTGATGTTAAGGATGGGCGTGAAAAAGGCCTGTCCGATGCGATGATTGATCGGTTAATTTTAACGGATCAACGCATAGAAGCCATGGCAAAAGGTGTGATGGAAATCACAGCGCTTGCTGATCCTGTTGGGCAGGTGCTGGATCAATGGCAGCGCCCAAATGGCTTGCAGATTGAACGGGTTTCAACGCCAATCGGGGTTATTGGGGTAATCTTTGAAAGTCGGCCAAATGTAACGGTGGATGCGGCCGCCCTTTGCTTGAAATCAGGGAATGCTGTGATTTTGCGTGGCGGTTCTGATTCCTTGCATTCAGTAACCGCGATTCATCAGATCATCAAAGCAGGATTAAGCGAAGTTGGGCTTGATGCAAATGCGGTGCAGGTTATAACAAGTAAGGATCGCGCATTAGTTGGTGCAATGTTGGCGGCACATGGCAAGCTGGATTTGATTATTCCACGCGGCGGAAAAACCTTGACTGAGCGCGTGATGGCAGAAGCAAAAGTTCCCGTCCTTGCCCATCTTGAAGGGGTTGTGCATCAATATATCCATGCTGAGGCTGATTTGGATAAAGCAATCAAGCTTGTGATCAATAGCAAAATGCGCCGCACGGGAATTTGTGGTGCGCTGGAATGTTTGGTGATTGACCGTGCGATTGCTGATGCTTTTTTGCCTAAATTAGTGGATGAATTGGCTGAATTAGGGTGTCAATTATTGGGGGAGGCGGACGCACGTGCCTTATCCGATCACATTACCCCAATCGCCCAAGAAGATTATGGCCGTGAATTTTTAAGTCCAATCTTGGCAATAAAATTGGTTGATGGCGTTGAAGAGGCACTTGGGTTTATCATTACCCACAGTTCACAACATACAGATGGGATTATCACTGAAAATCAGGCCGTGGCTGACCAATTCCTAACCACCATTGATTCTGCGATTCTTATCCATAATGCTTCAACCCAGTTTGCTGATGGCGGTGAATTTGGTATGGGCGGCGAAATAGGCATTGCCACAGGCAAGTTACATGCGCGTGGGCCCATTGGCGTGGCGCAGCTATGTTGCTTTAATTATCGGGTGCGCGGCGATGGTCAATGCCGTCCTTAATAGAAAAATAGAGCCTAACAGAAAAATAGGGCTATTAGGCGGATCATTTAACCCAGCGCATTCTGGTCATATCGCGGTTTCAACCGCCGCTTTCAAATATTTAGGACTTGATCAAATATGGTGGTTGGTCTCGCCACAAAACCCATTGAAATCATCACAAGAAATGGCAGGCTTTACGGTGCGATTTGATCAGGCCAAACAGATCACCGCCCGTTATCCTTATATTCATGTTAGCGATTTTGAAGCGCAAGCTGGCTATCATTATAGCTTGCATACGATGATGGCATTAAACAGCCTATATAGCCGTCATTGCCGCTTTGTCTTTTTAATTGGCAGTGATAATTTATTGCAATTACCGCAATGGTTTGGTTGGCAACAATTGATTAAACAAATGCCGATTGCGGTGTTTCCAAGGCAACCTGCCCGTCTTAAAACAGCCAATTCAGTTTTAACCAGCCGCATGGTGAATCATTGTTATTATGGCGAACAAGCCCGCAATCTTGCGCTTCAATCAGCCCCTGCCTTTGGCTTTATTCCAATGGCATTTAATCAACTAAGCGCAACACAGCTGCGTTGTTAGATGGTTAAATCTGTTTTGGATGGGCTTTTTGGTAATCTTCCATCAATTGGCTAATTTCAACCTCTGTATAGCGTTGGGTTGTCGATAATGAACTATGTCCCAATAATTCTTGGATGGTGCGTAAATCACCACCAGCTGCCAGTAAATGGGTTGCAAAACTGTGGCGTAATGCATGGGGAGAGGCGGTTTCAGGTAACCCAAGCTGCCGCCTTAAATTGATCATAAGCTGGCGAACAATGCGGTCTTGTAAAACGCCGCCACGAAGCCCACGAAAAATAGGGGTTTCTTTTTCAAGATGCCAAGGCACACAGTCAAGATAATCTGTAACCGCTTGATGAATAATTGGCAGGATTGGCACCAATCTTTGCTTATTTCCTTTTCCAATAATACGAATAAAATCGTGTTGTTCTTGCCATTGCCCCAGCGTTAGTTGAAGGGCTTCTGATATGCGAAGCCCACCGCCATAAAGCAGCATGATGATTGCTAAATCCCTTGCTTTAAGCCAAGGATGGTGGGCGTGGGATCGGCCAGCCTCCTTTCCATCTAGGGTATTAATAAGCTGTTCCGCTTCAAGTTTGGTTAAAGGATGCGGGTTGGGTTTTGACCATTTAGGACTGCGTAAAGAGGTTATGGCGGCGTTATCGCTAAGCCCTTGTTTGGTTAGCCAACGAAACAAGCTACGCACCGCCGATAATTTACGTGAAAGGGTTGCGCCTTGTTTATTTTCTTTTCGTAATTTGGCAAGATAGGCACGAAAGCCAGTAAGCGTTAATGAATTTAGGTGATTAAGGTCAATAATTTCCCCATGATATTCATTTAAAAAGGCAAAAAATACCTTTAAATCTTGATGATAGGCAGTGATCGTTTTGGCACTATAACGGCGTTCAAACGCACAGAAAGAAAAATAATTTTGTATATTCGTTGCAAGAGATTCGGTAACGATACCATTAAAAGCAAGCATGAACCCATCATGGGCGGAGGAAGATTCTTCCATCCTCAAATATTTAGATCCTTTTTATAATCCATTTGATCATTTGTTTTTTCTGTTTTTGGAGCATCGGGGTTATCACTTACTCTGTTGTTACTTAAACTATCATCAGTTTCTTTTTGCCTAATGCGTTTGAAATAATTTTCAATTGATTGCTGAACTTCTTGTTGAATGCTTGTTTCAGTACGATCATCATTTAACAAAGTTGCAAAAACGTAGCTTTTTTTATTTAATGATTCTAATAAAGTTTCAGGAATTTTATCATGACTTTTATATATATCATTCAGCAATTCGACAAATTCTTCTAATAAGTCTTTGATTTCTTTGAATTTTTCTTCCGAAATACGCTGCTTTAAATCGCGTGTCACAGTATAATAGGTTTTGATAATATCAATGGATTGTTTGGTGGCACCGCGCTCTGCAAATGCTTTTAATAATCCTGCTAAAAAGCAAAAATGAATCCCATTACGTTTAACCCTAAGGTCATGCAATCGCTCTGTTGCTTTTTGAATTAACTGTTTGATTTTTTCAGGCTTATCATCAATGTGATATACTTTGTTGAAAAGTGTGTTTGGCGGATTAATCATCGGGATAAAGCTTGCATGGTCATTATCACTGCGTCGATCTGGGCCAATATATTGGGTTGTAACCACAAATGGGCTTCTTGATTCCGTAAGGCTATCAACTTGTTCATAAAGTGTGTTGATGCTAATTGGTTTGGCTAATATCCCATCAACGCCAGCATTGATCATTGCGGACATGCTTGCATAGCTTGGCCGCCAGATTGTTGCAATGATTGGTACAAAAGGATTAATGCCAACTTTACAGGCTCTTATATCTTTTATTAAATTAACAACTGCATTCGTGTCGTTCATTTCATTATCAATTAAGATTAAATCGGGAATGCTTATTACTATTTGCTCACGTAGCATATCTACATTATTGAACCATTCAACACCGTTAAACCCGCGCGTAATTAATGCCGAGCGTAACGATATAAATAAAGGGCGATCCAATTCGCCAATAAAAATTTCAATTGGCGTGACTGGTTTAACCTTTTTATATGATGAAAAATCATCATTAGATACCATCAACTTTCTCCAAGACAATAATTATAAGTATTTGCACTTTATCAATTTTTCGTTTTATTTCAAGTAAGATATTTTTAAATATATTAAATTTGCTAATATTATAGTAATCTATCTTTTAAGCAACAATTTTCAAACGAAGATTGTTTAAAAAATTTTAAAAAAAATGATCGCATAAAAATCATCGCTTTACTTTCAGTTTATGGCGTTTATAACCTCACTTTCGGTGAAACTTAGTAATGCGTTTTGTGATTGCTTATGACCTCAACAGGATTAAATTTTCAAGATATGATTATGGCTTTGCACCAATATTGGGCGAAGCATGATTGCGTCATTTTGCAACCTTATGATATGGAGGTTGGTGCGGGAACCTTCCATTGGGCAACCACTTTGCGCTCTTTGGGGTCGGAGCCTTGGAAAGCCGCTTATGTTCAACCTTCCAGACGGCCAACTGATGGGCGTTATGGTGATAATCCTAATCGCTTGCAACATTATTACCAATATCAGGTGATTTTAAAACCATCCCCAGCAGACAGTCAGGCACTTTATTTAAAGTCATTGGAAGCGATTGGGCTGGACATAAAAAGCCATGATATTCGCTTTGTTGAAGATGATTGGGAAAGCCCAACCCTTGGTGCATGGGGACTTGGTTGGGAGGTTTGGTGCGATGGTATGGAAGTATCGCAATTTACCTATTTTCAGCAGGTTGGCGGGATAGATTGTCGTCCAGTCTCCACCGAATTGACCTATGGGTTGGAACGCTTGGCGATGGTCGTTCAGCAGATTGAAAATGTTTACCAGCTTCGTTTTAATGATACGCAATCTTACGGGGATGTTTATCATCGGGCGGAGGTTGAATATTCAGCCCATAATTTTGATTATGCAGATTCGGATATGATTTTTCGTCATTTTGCAGATGCGGAACAAGAATGTGAATCGCTTGCAGGGCATGGGCTTGCCTTACCTGCCTATGATCAATGTTTGAAGGCTAGTCATTTATTTAACTTATTGGATGCGCGCGGCGTTATCTCGGTCACAGAGCGTGCTTCTTATATAGGGCGGGTGCGTGCGCTTGCAAAACGCTGCGCTGAAACCTATCTTGAGCGCAAGCAGCTACAGGTTTAATGATGGCAGAATTACTAATTGAAATTGGGTCAGAAGAAATTCCTGCACGAATGCAAGAATCAGCCCGCTTGCAGCTTGCCCGTAATTTGGAAAGTTTATTAAAGGAAGCAGGGCTTAAAATTTCAACCCTTACCAGCTATGTCACGCCAAGGCGGCTTGTTGTGGTGGCAGAAGGGGTGCCAAGCGCAACAGAAGCGCAGCTAATTGAAAAGAAAGGGCCAGCTGTTTCTGCACCCAAACAAGCCATAGATGGGTTTTTGCGCGCAAATCAACTTGATTCCGTTGATGCGTTGGAAATACGCGAAGGGGCAAAGGGCGCGATTTATTGGGCAATCCATGAACAGCCTGCGATTGAAACGGCTGGATTGATTGAAGGAATGATCCGTGCGCTTGTCCAAACTCAAAGCTGGCCAAAATCCATGCGGTTTGCTGGTCAAGATGGGCGATGGGTACGCCCGCTTACCCATATTATTGCGGTGTTTGATGGCAAAACGGTTGAGGGGTCACTTGATGCTGCATTTGATCATTTACCTTTTTCGGTGCATAGCTATGGGCATCCTATCTTAGCCCCCGAACCAATCCAATTTAA
The DNA here is from genome assembly GCA_965229675.1 of Alphaproteobacteria bacterium. GTDB lineage: Bacteria > Pseudomonadota > Alphaproteobacteria > CBDDJK01 > CBDDJK01 > CBDDJK01. The sequence goes on along the minus strand of OZ245897.1, from coordinate 2,151,123 downwards.
AAATTTTGCTGATTATCAACAAAAATTAAAAAAGGCTTATGTGATCCTTGATCAAAATGAACGCCGTGATCAGATTAAGGCGGCTTTGCCCGATCATGTGGTTGAAGATCCAGCACTGCTTGATGAAGTAACAGGGCTTGTTGAATGGCCATGCGTGTTGGTTGGTAAGATTGATGAAGCCTTTATGACGCTTCCACCCAAATTAATTCGGGTGATTTTACGCCATCACCAGAAATATTTTATTACACAAGCGCAAGATGGCGTGAATTTAGCGCCTGAATTTGTCATGGTTAGCAATCGTGACCCTCAAGATGACGGCAAAACCATTATTGCAGGGAATGAACGGGTTTTGCGGGCGCGCCTTGCCGATGGCGCATTTTTCCTTGAGCAAGATCAAAAACAACCGTTGGAGGCGTTTTTACCCGCCCTTGAAAAACGGGTATTTCATGCAAAATTAGGGTTTTTATCTGAACGGGTAAGCCGCTTGCAAAAAATTAGCCGCCATATTGCTGGTTTAATGAATCTTGAGCAAGCATTGATTGAACGTGCGGCCTTGCTGTGTAAGGCTGATCTTTCAACTTCAATGGTTGGTGAATTTCCTGAATTACAAGGCTATATTGGCAGGGTATATGCCAAGGCGCAAGGGGAAGTCGCGGATGTTTATGATCCTATCCATGAGCATTATACCCCACAAGGGCCAAGCGATTCCATTCCTGAAAATCCTTATTCAATCGCGCTTGGGCTTGCTGATCGTTTGGATTTATTGGCTGGGTTTTGGCTGATTGATGAAAAGCCAACAGGATCAAAAGACCCGTTTGCTTTGCGACGAGCCGCATTGGGCATTATTCGCTTAATGCTTGAATCTAAGCAGGAAGTGGCGGACAAGCTTCTAACATTAAACCTATCTGATTTGCTTCAACAAGCATGTGCAGGCTATGCGATGCAAGCTAAAGCCGCTTCACCTGTTCCAGATTTAATTCAGTTTTTTAAAGACCGCTTGCGGGTTTATTTTAAAGATCGTGGCTATGCTTATGATCAGATTGAAGCCGTGTTGATGAATGATAGCACGGATGGTTTCAATCTTGGTCAGGTGCAATTAAAATTATCGGCACTTCAGCAATTTATGGCGGGTGAGCGAGCAGGGGAGTTGCTGCCCTTATTCAAACGCGCCCATAATATTTTGGCTGCTGAGCAGGCAAAAACGCCTGAGCTTGATTTATCTGTGGTTGATCGGGACAAAATGTCCCATTGTGAAGAAGGCACCCTTGTGGATTTATCGCATAAATTTATAACGAAGAGTGATGAGCAATTGCAGGATCAAGCCTTAACGCATTATCCGCAATTATTGGTAGGGTTGCTGGATTTTTCTAAGCCCTTGGCGGATTTTTTTGATTCTGTCTTGGTAAATGATGCAGACCCTGCGCTTCGGCGTAATCGGCTTGCTATTCTTTATCAGGTGGAGCGGTGTTTTACACAATTAGCAGATTTTTCAAAATTGGTTAGCGCGGAAGGGTAATCAAATCATGTTTCAACGATTAAATGGGAAAAATGATAATGAATAAATGGGTTTATGGATTTGCAGATGGTAAGGCAGAAGGCGATTCAAATATGCGTGAATTGCTTGGCGGTAAAGGGGCTAATCTGGCTGAAATGTCCAAAATTGGGTTGCCTGTTCCCCCAGGCTTTACCATTTCAACCGAAGTATGCACTTGGTTTTATAACCATGATAAATCCTATCCCGAAGGGTTGGAGACGCAAGTCCAAACTGCGTTAAAGGCGATTGAAGCCTCGACCAATACTAAATTTGGTAGCAATGAAAAGCCTTTACTGGTTTCGGTACGTTCTGGTGCCAGAGCCTCCATGCCAGGGATGATGGATACGGTGCTGAACCTAGGTTTAAATTTTGACACCGTTGATGGTTTGATTAAATCTTCAGGGGATGCGCGCTTTGCCTATGATAGCTATCGCCGCTTCATTCAAATGTATGCAAATGTGGTGCTGGAGGTCGATCACCACCTGTTTGAACAAGAGTTGGAGGATTTAAAACGCCTTAGTAAAGTCCATCTGGACACTGAATTGGTGGCTGAACAATTACAAAAGCTGGTTAATCGTTACCTTAAAATTGTCCAAGAAGAAACTGGTGAAGCTTTCCCGCAATCGCCTGAAGAACAGCTTTGGGGCGCGATTGGGGCGGTGTTTAAAAGCTGGATGACGCCGCGCGCCAAGGTCTATCGCAAATTGCATGATATTCCAGAAAGCTGGGGAACAGCGGTGAATGTCCAAGCAATGGTCTTTGGCAATATGGGTGAAGATTGTGCAACGGGTGTTGCTTTTACCCGTGACCCTTCAACGGGCGATAATGTGTTTTATGGGGAGTATTTGATCAATGCGCAGGGGGAAGATGTTGTGGCGGGTATTCGTACCCCACAGCATTTAACGGTTCGCGGCAAGGAAGCGCAAGGCTCCACCCTGCCAGCCATGGAAGAAACCATGCCCGAATTATTTGATCAGCTTTTAGCCATCCGTACCCTGCTTGAACAGCATTATAAAGATATGCAGGATATTGAATTTACGGTGCAAGGGGGCAAGCTTTATATGCTGCAAACCCGTAATGGCAAGCGGGCTAGTCAGGCCGCAATTAAAATTGCTTGTGATATGGTTGAAGAAGGTTTGATTGATCGCGATACCGCCTTGATGCGTATTGAACCGCAATCCCTTGATCAGATTTTACATCCGGGGCTTGATCCTAAAGCAGATAAGCAATTATTGGCGAAAGGGTTACCTGCCTCCCCAGGGGCGGCAAGCGGTAAGGTGGTGTTCCATGCCGATGAAGCTGAAAAATTAGCAGCGGCAGGACATAAAACCATTTTGGTGCGGATTGAAACCTCCCCTGAAGATATTCACGGCATGCATGCAGCAGAAGGGATTTTAACCACGCGCGGCGGCATGACTAGCCATGCGGCTGTTGTAGCAAGGGGAATGGGGCGGCCTTGTGTTTCTGGTGCAGGGACGATCATGGTTGATTATAAAGCCAACACATTAACCGTTGGTCAAATAACGGTTAAGGCGGGCGATTGGCTAACGCTTGATGGCGCAAGTGGGGAAGTTTATCTTGGTGAAATTCCAACCGTTCAACCGCAATTATCAGGTGATTTTGCACAGGTGATGGAATGGGCGGATGCGGCGCGTGCCTTAAAGATCAGAACCAATGCCGAAACCCCCGAGGAGGTCACGACTGCCCGTCAATTTGGTGCAGAAGGCATTGGGCTTTGCCGCACCGAACATATGTTTTTTGAAGCAGACCGTATCCTTGCAGTGCGGGAGATGATCTTGGCAGATGACGCAGAAGGTCGCCGCAAAGCCCTTGATAAAATCCTACCAATGCAACGCAAGGATTTGACAGAAATTTTTACGATTATGCAGGGCTATCCTGTAACCGTCAGGCTACTTGATCCGCCTTTACATGAATTTTTACCACGCGAGGCGGATGATTTTGAACAGCTTGCAAAAGTAACAGGCAAATCGATTGAGGTGGTGGAAGCACGTGCGCGCGCCCTCCATGAAATGAATCCGATGTTGGGGCATCGTGGGTGCCGCTTGTTGATTAGCTATCCTGAAATCTGCGAAATGCAGGCACGTGCCATCTTTGAAGCCTTGATTGAGGCCGAAAAGCAGTTGGGTAAAGGCAAAGCCGCCAAGGTTGAAATTATGGTGCCGCTGGTTGGCATGGATAAAGAATTGGCAATGCTAAAAGATATTATTGTGAAAGTGGCTGAAGAGCTTAATCAAACCCATTCGGATGAATTGGAATATCAAATTGGAACGATGATTGAATTACCGCGTGCGGCCTTGCAAGCGGAGCATATCGCCCAGCATGCACAATTTTTTAGCTTTGGCACCAATGATTTAACCCAAACAACCTTTGGGCTGTCGCGTGATGATGCGGGTAATTTCTTGTCACATTATCAGCGTTTGAATGTCATGGAGCATGACCCGTTCCAAACCCTTGACCAAGACGCTGTTGGTGAATTGATCAAGATTTCGGTTGAACGGGGGCGTAAAACCCGCCCTGATATTAAGCTTGGAATTTGTGGTGAGCATGGCGGTGATCCTGCCAGCATTGGCTTTTGTGCCAAAGCAGGCTTGCATTATGTTTCTTGTTCACCATTTCGTGTGCCAATCGCACGGCTTGCGGCAGCACAAGCGGCAATTCGTCTTAAATAAGGTAAATAAAAATAACCCTTGCTTAAGCCTGTTTATATGCCTATAGAAAGCACTTAATTTTTTAAATATGAAGGATTAAACGATGAAAGTGGTAAGTTCCCTTAAAACCTTAAAGAACCGCGATAAAAATTGTCGCTTGGTGCGCCGCAAAGGCCGTGTATTTGTGATTAATCGCAAAAACCCACGTATGAAAGCAAAACAGGCTTAGACCTATTTCTTCCATCGGCCTGTTTTAATGATCATCTTATTAAAGGGGCTGTAGCTCAGCAGGATAGAGCATCAGATTCCTAATCTGAGGGTCGCGCGTTCGAATCGCGCCAGTCCCACCAATAGAATCAACAACTTATTTGTTTTCCCATTCAATTGATTTCCAGCTTACCCAGTGGGTTTAGCCAATTTTGGCTTGACTTTTGCGATGTAATTTATTTTTAGGGTCATGACTAGTTGAGCGGTTTATTGCGACATATATTTAATATGATTTTGTATATGTTATTTTCCCTATTATTATACCTAAATTCAGTTTCTTTCAAATGATAATAGAAAGTGTTTTTACGCATACCTCTAAACTTTGTCATTCTTACCTTAGCGTATCCCCAAAATCCTTCAATTCCGTTAATATGTGCTTTACCCTTTACAAATTCATCTTTTCCATGATCAACCCTTAGATGCTTTTCATACCCTACGTCTACTAAGCCATTATAACCACGCCATCCATCAGAATTTATAACACTGTCAAGCGAGACTTTTCCTCTTATAACTGCTTGTATAGTGGCTTTTGAGCAATCAGGAACAATTTCAGTATAAACATGACCATTCCTTTTGAATATGCCAAATACGATTGTTTTACCATAAGCACCACGCCCCCTTTTGCCCTTAACACGCTTGGCTCCAAAATAACTTTCATCAACTTCAATAATCCCACTATAAGGGGAGCCTTCTTCACAATATTCGGCTAATCTTAATCGTATCTTATAAAGAATATTGTTAATCGTGTTTCTATTTAGCCTTGATATTTGTGCTATTTTGGAGGCTTCAATATCAAGGCTAAATAGGCGAATAATTTCCCTAAATTTAGCTTCAGAAATTTTTGAACGGTAATAATATTTGTTTCGCATCGTCAGCCCTAGTGTATAGCACAATAAAAAAGTGCTCAACTAGTCATGACCCTATTTTTATAAGACTTCATGATAATTATTTTTTGGAGGCACCGCAATGGCAATGATGCTTTCTAAAGTTATTGCTGGTTTTGAAAATAGACTCATTCGACTTGAAGTCATGGTTGCGCTTGTTTTGGTTGGTGTTGTAAGCTTGATTATTAAAGGGTTAAGCTAAAACCTTGAATAATACAGTTAGGGAAAGACTAGCTATTAAAGCAGACATAGCTGAACTGCGTGGTGAAATTAAGCTTGAGAGGTGGATGTTAGGCCTTGTAATTGCGGCGGTTGTTTTACCCCTAATCCGCGATTTTATGATTTGATTTCTATGAGGTTGTTATGCGTATGATGATCACAGAGGTTTATGAAGCATTTAAGGAAGCTGGAGCGTCCGATGGCACAGCGCAAAAGGCGGCGAAAGCCATAGCTGCCGATAGTTTGGCAACAAAAGGTGACATTGCGCGCATCGAAAAAGAATTATCCGTTATGAAACGGATGCTTGGCATTGTGATTGCGGCGGTTGTTTTGCCTCTAATCCGTGATTTTATGATGTAGGTTAATTTTACTATGACTTCTGTTACATTCGATACTTTGCGCTTTACGAACAAATTGAAGGAAAAAGGCTTTACTGCTGAACAAGCTGAAGGTGTTGCTGAAGCTTTTGTTGATGCTGCAAATGATGAATTAGCTACTAAAGCAGACATAGTTACTTTGCGCAGTGTGATGAAAACAGATTTGCGTGACCTTGAAATACGCATTATTAAATGGTTGGTTCCTTTATTGTTTGGACAAGCCGCTTTGATTGTAGCCTTAGTTAATTTACTGTAGATACAAGTAAAATAAGAATTATTAAGAAATACTTGTTTCTTAATTTGAGGATCGTGCGTTCGAATCGTGCTAGCTCTATAAATAAAAACGCTATATATGTCTAATTATCCTAAATATATTATTGTTGCAATTTTGATCGCTATCATCGGCTTTTTGTTTAGCGGTTTGTTTGATGTTGGTATCTTTTCGGTTGATCCCAATGTTACAAAATGGCTTGGGATTGCGTTGCTTGTCATAGGGGGCGGAGGCGCAAGCCTGCCTTTACTGCTCCCTGCGTTGCGTGATTTGACAAACCGAACATGGGGGGCAGATTTTCCTGCCGCCATTGCAATCATCATATTATTAGTCCTTGATGTTGTCGAACTTTGGCGCGATGGCGATTTGATGTTTCTATCGCTTGTTATCTTGGGGCTGGTTTTATTCACACGATTATTAACTCATAACTATGCAAGCTACTTAATTGAAGCGCCTGATTTTTCGACTTCAAACGCTGTGTCCTTATTTCCATGGATGAATAATAGCGGGCTTTATAGTTTGATTGCCTTAATTTTGGCCTTATTAGGCTTCGGTTTTACCCTTTATGATACGCAAGAATGGCAGGGTGGAATGGCCTATGCTGTCTCCATTTTATTGATTGCCAATCCACGTTTATTATTGGCTTCAGCATCTGCGGTCATGCTGGCAATCAATGTGCAGTTTTTTAAAAGTAATTTATTAATAAATAAAAACAATATTTTGAAATTATTGGTGAAAAACAAAAATATTGCCTTTGGGAACATGGCTGGATTAGTGGAATTTACCTATGACACAGACAATAATAAAGCCTATTCAATTCAATGCCAGCAGGCGGCGATTTTGGCACAGCATGGCACGCACCCACTCCATCTTGCGTTAAGCACAGCTTTTTCTGATCAACAGCAGATTATGTTTGAACAGCTTCAATCCCATGAGGGGTATAATCTTTCTTGCCTTTATCGTAATCAGGAATGGCGGATTGGAAGTGCAGAATTTTGTGGTGCGGATCGTTTGGGGTTAACTATTGATACTGATCGGCTTTGCCTGTGGTTTACCACGCCTGACCAACCGCCAATTCCAATCTATTTCAAGCAAGCTTTAAAGTCAGGGGCAAAAGCAATGGTTGATGATCTGCATAAAAATGGGTATCGCCTTAGCTTAATAAAAGGCGAAGAAAAACCAACCGCACTCGCTTTGGCAGAACAGCTTGGCATCCGTATTGAGGAGGAAGCCCCCAAACAACCATCATTAATTATCGCATTTACCCCGCAAACTTCCCTAATGACCGCAGATATGATTGTCCCAAAAGGGCAGGGGCTATGGGTGCCAACCATTGTTAAATTGCTGAACGCTTCAAGGCAGGCAATTATTCAAAATATGATTATTTTGCTTCTTTATCATGCCTTATTGCTGCCTTTGATCTTTATGGGGCATCTATCACCTTTAATTAGCATCGCAATAATGACCAGCATTTTTATCTTGATTATGCTTAATGGGTTAAGGCTATTTCGCCCATTAACAAGTTTAAATAGCCATTTGACTGAAAAAACGCTATAATAGGTTTTTATCAAGGTAGGATGACATGCAACCAATCGTAACTGGCACCAAGATTATTGCGACTTTGGGGCCATCAACCTCAGCTCCTAAGCCTTTGATGGCTTTACATAAAGCGGGGGCATCGATCTTTCGCTTGAATTTTAGCCATGGTAGCCATGAAGACCATGCAGAGCGCATTAAAAATATTCGTGGTCTTGAACGCCAGCTTGGGCGGCCAATGACGATTTTAGCCGACTTGCAAGGCCCTAAATTGCGGGTTGGTAAATTTAAAGAGGGGGCAATCCAGTTGAAAAAAGGGACAAGTTTTCGTTTAGACCTTGTCCCAGAAATTGGCGATACGCAGCGTGTATCCCTGCCGCATCCAGAGATTTTAACGGCTCTGTCAAAAGGTGATGATCTGTTACTGGATGATGGTAAATTGCGGCTTAGGGTTACCGAAGCGCAAGAGGATTGTTTAATGACCGAGGTCATTATCGGCGGCACGCTTTCCGATCATAAAGGGGTAAATATTCCAGGGGTGGTGTTACCGCTTTCACCCTTGACCGATAAAGACCGCGATGATTTGACCTTTGCGCTTTCCGAAGGCGTTGATTGGGTTGCGCTAAGCTTTGTTCAGCGTGCGGCCGATATTGATGAATTAAAAGCCTTGGTGGCGGGGCGTGCGCAGGTGATGGCCAAGCTTGAAAAACCCTCCGCTATCGATGATTTGGAAGAAATCGCAAAACGCACAGATGCCATCATGGTTGCAAGGGGGGATCTTGGCGTAGAAATGCCGCCTGAGACTGTGCCAATTTTGCAACGGCGGATTTTGACCATGTGCCGCACCTATGGCATTCCAGCAGTGGTGGCAACGCAAATGCTGGATTCAATGGTTGATCATCCAACGCCAACACGGGCGGAGGCTTCAGATGTTGCAACAGCTGTTTATAATGGTGCGGATGCGGTGATGCTTTCAGCCGAAACGGCAATCGGGGCTTATCCTGTTGAAACGGTCGCGATTATGAAGCGGATTATTGACCAAGTGCAGCATGACCCTAATTATTGGACAATGCTTGATGCGCATCGCCCCACCGATCAATCGACAACAACCCCCGATGCTATTTCACAGGCGGCACGCCAGATGGCTGAAACTTTACCAGCAAGTGCGATTGTTGCTTATACCAGTTCGGGTTCGACCGCCTTAAAAATTGCGCGTGAACGCCCACACTCGCCGATCATTGCCCTTACTCCAAAAGAGCAAACCGCCCGCCAACTTAATTTGGTTTGGGGGGTGCATAGCGCACGCGTTCCAGATGCAAATGATATGAAGGATATGGAAGAGATTGCAGCCCATCAAGCAAAAATTGACGGCTTTGCAACAGAAAAGGATCGTTTGGTGGTAACCGCAGGGCTGCCTTTTGGCACACCGGGAAAGACCAATTTAATCCGTATTTTAAGGGTTTAACCTGTGATTGCCCTTAAAGCTTAAGGATGCTGCTTAATCCATGATTGATACCCGTGCAATTTTGATGCTGAACGGCATCCTTATTTTAATTTTAGGCGGAGCAATGGCCTTGATTGGCCTTGTTGATGTTGTTACCTATAACCCTGAAGCCTTTACCTTCTTTTTAAGTGCGGCGGTGACTGCCTTTGTTGGGGCGATGCTTGCGCTAACCAACCGTAAAGAGATTACCCGCCTCAACCCCCGTACGTTATTTTTGCTCATTGCCTCGGCTTGGGCTGTTTTGCCGCTATTTGCTGCTTTGCCTTTAAGATATGGGATTGAAGGTTTTACTTTTACCAATGCCTATTTTGAAGCCGTTTCAGGTTTTACAACAACGGGTGCCACGGTGATTAGTGGTTTAGATCACCTGCCACCTAGCATGCTATTATGGCGGTCTTTACTGCAATGGCTAGGCGGGGTAGGGGTGGTTGTTATGGCCATTTCAGCTTTGCCGCTTATGCGCTTGGGCGGGATGCAAATCTTCCGTATGGAATTTGCCGAACGCATCGATAAAGCCTTACCGCGCGCCACACAAATTGGGGGATGGATTACTTTATGTTATTTGGTGCTAACTTTCCTTTGTTCCTTGTCCTATTATATTGCGGGTATGAATGCGTTTGATGCGATTAACCATGCGATGACAACGGTTGCCACAGGTGGCTATTCAACCCATGACCAATCTTTTTTATATTTTAATAATGCGTGGATTGATATGATTGCAGTTGTGTTTATGATTGCTGGTTCACTGCCCTTTTTGCATTATATTCAAATGTTAAGAGGGCGTCCCTTAATCTTTTTTAAAGATTCCCAGATTACATGGTTCTTAACCCTGCTGGCAATTTTCATTGCGATTGTTGCCTTATGGCTGATTAATGGGCGTGATTATTCATGGTTAGGTGCCTTGCGGGAGGCCGCTTTTTCCGTTACCTCCCTCATGACAGGCACAGGCTATGGCCGCGAAGATTACGGCGCATGGGGGCATTTTGTTCAACCCTTATTATTTGTGATCATGTTCATCGGGGGCTGTGCAGGGTCAACCACCTGCGGTTTAAAGATTTTCCGCCTGCAAGTGTTAAGTTATGTCGCAAGGGCGCAAATCACCCGATTGCTACAACCCAACAGTGTGGTCATTTTATATTATAATAAGAAACCGTTGCAGGACGGGGTTGCGGATTCGGTAATGGGGTTCTTTTTCTTTTATGTGATGATCTTTGGTGCGCTTGCCATTGGCTTTGGCGCAACGGGACTTGATTTTATCACGGCAGCAAGTGGTGCAGCTTCAGCCCTTGCCAATGTAGGGCCAGGGCTAGGCTCCATGATTGGCCCAAGCGGCAATTATGACGGTCTAACCTTTGAAGCAAAATGGCTAATGTGTTTAGGAATGCTACTTGGACGATTGGAAATCTTTACTCTGCTTGTCCTAATCTTCCCGAAATTCTGGCGGGATTAGGGAAAGGAGCCCCCTAGCTTATTGTAAGGATCAATAGCATCACAATAAAGATTAAGAAAATGGGATGGGAAGACTGTTTCTTAAATTAATGTTCACTTTAAAATATTTTGAAATTGATAAAGGAATAGCGTTAAGTTAAAAATATTTAATATTTTTAAAAAGGGTTATGGGTTGAATGGATTTAGAAAAAAATCCACTCTAAAATTGTCTAGACCCAATATAAATTAAACAGTAAATTTATCATAGCTATCAAGATGGGTTCCAAATTTTATTATGAAGAAATTAACCAAGCGTTATAAAAAATGGTTGTTACATCGTTCTCAACACGGATGGAAGTATAATAAATCGGTTGCCATACCCTCTTTGTCAGCTCCAAGACAGCTATCATTTAGTTCAAATTTTATAGAAAGCGTACAGTTTTTAAATGAATTCCAACAAAATTTTACACGTAAAAATTCAAAATATAGACAATATAAATTCTCAGATATGGATGAAATTGGTTCCTGTTTTCTTGTTCATTTTTTATCAATAGTAGAATGTTTAGTATATAAAGATAAAAGACAAAATTCATCACCTCATAGGAATAGGGTTCAAAGGATTCAAAGAAAATTATGGGATCCGTATATTTTTAATCTATTAATTCATATGAAATTTTTTAACGGTATGATGAATAATGTACCTAAAATAGATCATGAAATTTATGAAAAGATTACCCCAATTTATCGCGGTAAGCTGAACTATTCTCAGCTTACAGAAGAAATGATTAATGTCTTAGATAGGGAAACTGAAGAAACTCCTATTCAAAATCGAGTTACTTTAGCAGATATTAATGATTTGGTGACTGAAGCTTCTGGAAACGCGTGTAATCATGCATATAAAAATTATAAACCCAATTTGACTAGGTAGCGGACTCATAAAATTGGCACCACAGTCTTATTGTAGCTAATTTAACAAATGCCATAAAATTTGTTGAGTGTTTTTCGTATCTTGTTGCAATTGATCGAAATGATTTTTTTAGCCTTCCAAAAAATCGTTCAACAATATTCCGTTGTTTATAAAGCTCTTTATCGTATGGTTTAGGCGTTTTTCGATTGGCTCTTGACGGAATACATTCGATAGCACCTTGTTCCCAGATCATGTTTCTTATCCATTCTGCATCATAAGCCCTATCTGCAAGAACTGCTTGCCCGAATTGTAAATTTTGTAACAAATCACGACAAGCAGGGGCATCATGTGCTTGACCTGATGTTAAATTAAACCCCATTGCCAAACCATGTTCATTAACGATGGCATGAAGTTTTGTTGTCAAGCCTCCTCTTGATCGCCCCATACAACGAAATTTACTGTTTTTTTTACTGTCGCTGCAGAATGATGCACACGAATAGAAGTCCCATCAACCATAACAAGATTATGGTTATAATAATCACAAATAGCATCCATTAAACGATCCCAAATACCAGCCTTCGTCCAACGATTAAATCGATTATAAACAGTTGTGTAAGGCCCATAACGCTCTGGGAGATCACGCCATGGAATGCCTGTGCGAAGCTTGAAAAATATTCCATTTAAAATACGACGATCATCAACACGCTTAACCCCACGGCTCTTTTGAGGCAAAAGTGGGAAGATAAGCTCCCATTCAAAATCACTAAGATCAAATCTGGACATGGTTAACTCCTAAAAAAAGGTTGTAATACCAAAGCTGAATCAGATTTGAATTAAATATACAACAATTTTATGGGTACGCTACCTAAACAATTTGATCCACCGCATTATTGGTGGTTTTTTGCGCGTTATATAGAAGACATGAATATAGTTCATATAGTAATCGCAGATGTTGGAAAGGGCATACCAAGTAGCATAAGGGAGGATTGTGAAGATATTTGGAATTATAAATTTATATCAAAAATTGTAAGTATAAAAGGATGGAAAGAAATGCGCGACTCAGTTATGAAAAGACATTTGTATAAAGATTATCAACTTATGGAACTTGCGTTTGAATATGGTGAAACAAGACATCCTGACGGTCAGGGGAGAGGCAAAGGGCTATTTGAAATTAGAGAGAAAGCAAAGGAGTTAAATGCGGACTTACGGGTTTTTTCTGGTAAAGGATACTTGAAATTAGATGGTAAAAATAATAAAATTAGAGTGTATGAATTAGAAAAAAAGATTAATGGCACAATTCTTGAAATTGCTATACCATGCTAATTTATAAAAAGGATAAACCAATGAGCAAAGAGCAAATTTATATGGATGTTGCTGAAGAATATGGACGTTATCTTGGGGGTAGATTTAAAGGGCAAGATGGCGAATTTACGGGTGGTGAGTTTCGTGATGACTATCTTATACCGAAATTAAATGAGTTAAAAAGTGATCAGGTTTTGGTATTAGATTTTAAAGGTTGTGTTCCTAGCGTTGGTACTTCTTTCCTTGATGAGGCATTTATACAGATCACTAAAAAAGTGGATCATGAACTTTCTTTTTTGGAAAATCATATTGTTTTTAAAAACGCAGATTATATGAGAGATAAAATTAAACTTTATGGCGGTCCTGAATATAAGGTTGCTCAAGAAATCTGATTGCTAAATTGTAAATGCTTGTTTGTATATTAACTTTATTTGAAACATATTCATCAGTTTTATCTGTCCTACTTCCTCTTCTCACTGGTTGGTTAGGTTGGTATGCTCGTGGTTTAAATGAGAAGATAAAAATTAGGAACAAACGTGCGGAGAAGTTATATGAAAAATTAAATGATTTAAATAAGTCGATTCACCGTTATTGTTCTTCGGATTATACTGAACAAAATAGTAGCTCTAAATTTAAGGAAGCTGAAGAGATTAGAAGTAACTATCAAAGCTGTCTAGATATTGTAGAGTTACATCCCTTCAAACAGCAGAAATTAAATGAATTTAATAAAAAAATGTTTCAATTGCATAACTTAGCTACTGATGGAGCGTTTGAGACTAGTGATTGGAAGGCCACTACTGAAGTGTCTAAAAAATGTAGTATATTAATTGATGAAATAAAAAAATTTATAACTCAAGGGGCAACAAAAGGAGTAGATTAAGATTATATTATTTGTAAAATCTGTTGCCAAAAATATGATAAAAGCGATGAATGAAACTATCTGATGAATTAAAGAGACTATTTTGCTTGTCTTAAGACTCAATATAACCCTATGTTTATTGCTTCCATTCTTGGTGTTTTTTTTTGGTAATGTATCTTTAAAAGCCCAAACCCCTGACCAGTATCAGATGCATCAAACGCCACCGCGTTTAATTGGGTTGTCGTCTTTGCCATCAGCAGAACAAACCGATCATGTTATTGGTATAGAATTTAATCTTAAACCTGATTGGAAACTTTATTGGCGAACGCCGGGTTCAGCGGGATTGCCACCTGTGTTAAATTGGCAGGAAGATAGCCTAAATCTTACGCAAGCCGAACTGCAATTTCCTATTCCTGAACGCTTGGAATTATTGGGATTAACCACCTTTGGTTATGGGGGGCGGGTTGTGTTTCCGCTTGAATTAACGCTTAATCAGGCTGGTTTGCCAACCAAGCTTGCAGGCACCCTAGATTATCTGATTTGCCATGAGATTTGCATTCCAACCAATTTTGCCTTTGATGATTATTTAGGCATCACCCAAAAAGGTTCTGATCCCAATGCGGAACGTTTGAGGTTGGCGAAGGCTCTTGCAACTGTGCCGCAACGCATTGACCCGCCCTTTGATGAAACACATGCGCTTCAAATACGCGATCTTGCGCTTCATAGTATAAAGGCGGAGGGAGATCAATCCTTATACCGATGGCGTATCGGCTTAACGGCGGATAGCTTGTTACCCTTTCATTCAAGCAGTGATTTACTGATTGAAATTGATGGGAATAATGAACCATGGCCGCAACCAGTCCGATCAATGAACGCAGAAGGCACGGCGCGCTGGATCGCCGAAACGGTGCTTGACCATCCCCCCAACCCGCAAGAGACCATTACACTAACCTTAATCAATGGGCAGCAGGCATTTGAAATAAACCAGCCCATCGCAAACCTGCTTACAGATGTCCCCATCACGTCGCTTGAGCCAACGGGTTCCTTTTTGATTCTCACCATGGTTGGGCTTGCACTGCTTGGCGGGTTAATTTTAAACCTAATGCCGTGCGTCTTGCCTGTTTTGTCGCTTAAATTGATCGGCCTTTTATCGCATCAACCCCATTCAGCGCGTAAAAGTTTGATGGCGGTTGCGGCAGGGATTATCTTTGCGTTTTGGTTACTGGCAATCGGAGTGATCGCGCTAAAATTATCAGGGCAAGCCCTTGGATGGGGGATTCAGTTTCAATCCCCAATTTTTTTGATGCTCTTGGCGGTTGTGATGGTGTTATTTTCAGCCAATCTTATGGGAATGTGGCAATTTTCTTTACCGCAAGGCTTGGTATCGCGCCTACCGCAAACAAGCGCGCATCTATCAGGACAATTTTTATCGGGCATGTTTGCAACCTTGCTTGCAACGCCCTGTACCGCACCGTTTTTAGGGACAGCGATTGGCTTTGCACTTGCAGGTTCCATTGCAGAAATTATGCTTATCTTTACTGGATTAGGCATAGGCATGGCCAGCCCTTATCTTTTGCTTGCTATTTGGCCTAAGGCGTTGAGTTTCCTGCCGCGCTCGGGACAATGGATGGTTCGCGTAAAACAAATCATGGGATTATTGTTAATCGCAACCCTGATATGGTTATTATCCATCCTCAAGTTGCAGCTGCTACCTTGGTTATTTTGGGGAATTGTGCTGGGTTTCATTGCGATTTATGGATTATTCCTATTGAAGCCGTTAAGGAAATTTGCCGCCTTTGCTGCCATTTTACTTATCGTTACGCCAGTTTTTAATCAAACGGTGCCTAGCCCCAAACTTGATCGCAATCGAACGATTACATGGCAAAATTTTGATGAAACGCAGATTGCTAAATTGGTTGCCGAAGATAAAATCGTTTTTGTGAATATAACGGCCGAATGGTGTATCACCTGCAAAGTTAATGAAGTGACGGTATTGGAAAACACGCAGATTACCGATATGATCGCGCAAATACAGCCTGTGATGATGGAAGGGGATTGGACAAATCCTGATCCGCTTATTGCTCAATATTTACATAAGCATGGGCGGTATGGCATTCCCTTTAATGCGATTTACAGTAAACGACATCCGCAAGGGCTTTTATTACCAGAATTGCTAACTATAACCAATGTTGAGGCCGCCTTAAATTCATCTTAGATAATTATGTTTAAAAAACCATTGATTTTATTATTTTTGCTAATCTTCTTTGCGCCATTGAAAGCGTATGGGGAACTGATTGTACTGGCAACTCCGTATGATCAAGATTCTTATTATGAAGATGTGCTGGACGATATTATCGACTTTCATATTGATTATGCAACAATCATCAAAGCACATGGCGATGATGTCCTGATTTTAACCAATGATAGCCTTTATGAGGATTATGTCGAAGCATTGGGGGCGGCGCATGTCATAAAATATGAAATGTTTGATATTTGGATGCGTGATTTCAGCCTGTCTAATCGGGCATCGCCAATCTTGTTTCGCTATAGCGCAGCAGGGCAGGGCGGTGATCAGCAGGCGGCTGATGACGTTCAGGAAGCCTTTCGCTATTTTTTAAGCGATATGGGTATTCCCGTTGAACGCACCGCCTTAATCAATGATGGCGGTAATTTTGTTGAGGATGGTCATGGTAATGTGGTGGTGAGTAAGAAATTTTTGCGCGACAATCGCCTAAGGGAACAGCAGGCGCGTGAACGCTTACAAGCCTTGCCTGCAATTAAACAGGTTGCTTTTATTGACTCGGATGAGCAAGGCGGGCTTGAACATGCCGATGGTGTGGTTAGCTTTATTGATGAAAATACACTGATTATTAACCATTATCCCGATGATCCTGACTATATGCGCCAGCTAAAGGCCGATCTAAGGCGTGGTTTGCCACAGGTCAAACTCCATGAAATGATAACCGCTTATGATGGCAGTCAAATTTATGATGACCGTTTTGGTTCAGCTTGTGGGATTTATACCAATGCGCTTGTGACTTCCAAACATATTTATTTTCCGCAATTTGGCGTGCCAGAAGATAAAATCGCCCTGCAAACCATTAAAAAATTAACAAGCCGTAAAGTCATTCCTGTTCGCTCTGATGGCATATGTTACATGGGCGGCGGCGTGCGGTGTATGTCGTGGCAAACAAGCAAAGACTATGCACAAAAGATCAGGCAATATTTCCTTAATTAAGGTGATACTGCTTAATTAAGTTTCAACCTATGCGCAAATGAATTTGGATAGCGAATGCGGATTGTCTTTATTAAAAATTCAACGCATTGGTTCGTAAGAACCTTTTTGCCAGTGTGATAGCGATTTCTGCCCTGCCGATTTGCAGGATGGGGTATTCTTGCAAATTGTAATCCCATAAATGGTTTTCCCCAACCATATAAAGGCACATATGTTTTTATCTCTTCATTTGACCAACCAAAAAATTTGGCAAGGGCTTTGGTGACACGCCAGCCAACACAGATCACCCGTTTAGCGCCATTAAGTTTATGTTCAATATTATTAACTGCTTGTTTTTGATTAAATTTATCAAATCCATTTTTGCATTTAACTTGCGCCTCATCCAGCAAATTTTTAAGCCCAAAATATTTCTTAAGATTATTAGGCAGGACGCCAAGCGATTCAGCCAAACGCATGGCTGTCCATGATTCTGCGTTAAAAGCCTTGCTTGTTTTGCCCTTAGGTGCCTCTCCAAGTAACAGTGGGTTTTGAAAAGCATTCGTTTTCTTATTACGGGAATTAAATTTGGGGCTGGCATAGATAACTATGTCAATCTTCCTTTAGTCCATTGTTTTAATTGTTTAATTTGTGTTTTCGGGTCACTATAATTAAATCGCCACTCACACTCCTTCAAAAATAACTCAAAATGTTGCTTTGGAATACCATTAAATTTCCTTAAATGACGCTTGGCTTGGTTCCAAAAATTCTCAATTCCATTGATGTGGTTCTTCTTGTCTGCAAACCGCTTGGAATGGTTGATTCTAAAATGTTTGAAATCACTCACATCAAGGGCATTATATCCCCTCCAACTATCAGAGTAAACAATGCTGTCAGGGGTAACTTTACTTTCAATAATTGGGCATAACGAGGAAGATGAAACGTCTTTAATTACCTTCGTATAAACCTTGCCACCGCGCTTTAAAAGGCCAAATACGGGAACTTTCCCACTAGCACCCCTGCCACGATTGCCTTTCCTTGCTCCGCCAAAATAACTTTCATCAACCTCAATCTCACCCGTAAATATTTCGCTACCTTCTTCGCTAATTTCGTAAGCTATAATCTGGCGAAGACGGTGAAAATAAAGTGTCGCACTGTTACGGTTGATACCACAGATCAAAGCCGCACAACGCGCCGTCGTCCCTGCCACAAAATGCTCAATTAATTTGTGTTGAATATGCATACTTAATTTACTTCTTCTCATGCTAAAATAGATAACATTTTAATAGTTATCTATGCCAGCCCCTTAAATTTTATCATTATCTTGTCCTTCCTGATTAAAGTTCGCTGATTAATTCCCATATCAACAAGGCTGGAATTTTTTTGAACATAACACTCTCTCTTTAGTGGCTTGAAAAAAACTGGGGTAGTATAGATATTCAAAAGCAAAAGATCATGATGCCAGATTAGGGGCAATTTTTGTTTTACTTTTTTTATAAAATCATGATACTTTAAGATTATGTTTGTATATTATAAACCAGCACAAAAACAGCCAATTGAAGTATATTTTTTACCATGTTGCTAGAGCAATCTGTTAGTCAAGACCAGTATAATAAAACTGGCAATCACAAATGTGGTAAAGATGTTTCATCTTTTCGATATGATGAACTAGACTATGCGGCATTGGCTAAATGTGAACAAATTGTAAAAGAATCAAAAAGCAATAATGTTGGAAGTCATGAAAATATAACAGTCTTTGACCTAGGTTGCGGACACGGTTCAATGACAGTTTCTTTTGCTGAGATAGGGGCAGATGCGTTCGCCTTTGATCTGCATCCTCATCAAAAGCTTTATAATAATGATCTTTTGAAATCTGAGCATATCGTTAAAACAGATATAAGGAATGTAAATTGGGGATCATTTCCACATCCCAAAATAGTATATTCACAAAGAACCCTTCATTACATACGTTATGATGAATTATGCGCTCTTCTATCATCCTTGATTGAGTTTAAATTACCGATATATTTTTATTTATCTTTTAGTGGAATGAACTCAGAATTATCAATAGGATATCAAAAGGCATCATTGAAGAATAGATTTTCCTATTTATCAGATGAAATGGCAGTTAAACATGATATTCATGAACCAGTATGTTTATATTATCCAGAAGATATTTACCAACTTGCTTCGTTAAATAATCTTAAAGTTGAAAAGCTGTGGGTCTCTGAATTTGGAAATGTTAAAACCATATTATATTATGCTGGAGGAGAGGCTTGATTGACAAAAATTGTTGTTATCGGTTCTGTTCATCTTGATATAATTGGAACAATTCCAGAAAACTCGGTGGCTTTGGATAGCATCGGTAATGTAAAAATTGGTATTGGTGGAACTGCACTGAATATTGCCTTAAGCCTCATTGATGTTGATAGGTTTAATAAGAAAAATATCACATTTAGTAGTGTAATAAATTTACAAACATTCTCAGGTAAACTTATCAATGATTTTTTAAAAATCAAAAAAGTTAATCGTGATTATATATTCTATGAGCAGCTACCCTTTGATGAAGAGGCATCAGACAGTGTTTTTTTGGGGTTCATTCGTAATAAAAATCTTGAAAAAGCAGTTTCATCAATAGAAATCGAAAAAACGCAAATATTAAATGAAAAAATTAATCAATATCTAAAGAATTTTGATGCTATTGTATTAGACTGTAATCTACCTGAAAATTTTATCAAAGGACTTGCCAGTTTAAACCTAGAGAAAAGTTACAACAGAAAAATTTTTGTTGCCGCAACTTCTGAAGAAAAGCTTATGAAGTTGGCAAACAACTTTAAAAGTAGTGAATATTTATACCATACGATTTCAATGAATAGAAAAGAGGCAAATTATTTTAAAAATAAATTATCACTCAATAGCGCCCAAGAGATAAGAGAGAAAATAAATACCCAAAGAATGATAATTACCGATGGAGATAATGGGTTTGAATATTGGAATAATGCACCAAACGAACCACAAAAATTTGACAAACCAGACTGTGTTGTTCAGTCAAGTCTAGGCGCGGGAGATGCGCTTTTTGCAGGATATATATATGCTGTAATTAATGGTAAAGAAAATAACATGAATCAAATTACATCGGATGCCATTAAAAAAGTTCTTTCAGTAGAAAATCCTAACGTTATTTCTTATCGAATTAACCCGAATAATCTACAAAAATTATGGAACAAAATACATAATCAAAATAAATTTGTTAGAATTTCTAAATGGATAGCAATCATTATTCCACTTCTTGTTGGATGTTTTGAATTAGTAGCCAGCTTTTTTGATATATCGATCATTAAATTACTTTATAAATTTTTATCTCCTATTTTGAAGTTTTAAACCAAACCAATAAAAAAAACTGGGTCTAGACAATTTTAGTTGACATGAAATTATGTTAACTTATTGTTTTGACTATGAAAAATAAATATAAAAAAGTTGCTCACTTTTCTGAAGCTAAATTTAGGCAAATTCTTAAATGTTTTGCGTTAGATTTAACGGCCTCAGATGCCTCATCTTTAACAGGCATAAGTAGGAATAGCATAAACCATCTATTCTTTCAAATACGCATCAGAATATTCCATCTTACGCAGCACGAAATACATTCAAACAAGACATCAGGTATTTTTGAATGTGATGAAAGCTATTTTGGTGCGAAGCGTATTCGTGGCAAAAAAGGAAGAGGTGCTGCTGGAAAAACACCCGTATTTGGTTTGCTAAAAAGAAAAGATGCTGTTTATGTTAAGATTGTTGATAACTGTAGCAAAGAGCAGCTTATGCCAATCATTCAAGGCAAGGTTTTGGAGGGATCAACGATCAATACAGATGGATGGAAAGCCTATGACGGATTAGTTTTGAATGGCTATGATCATTATCGTGTCTTTCATTCAAAGGATGAGTTCGTAAGAGGAAAATGCCATGTTAATGGGATTGAATCATTCTAGTCATATGCAAAAAGAAGGCTGGCTAAATTTAATGGATTAACGGATGATAAATTCTATCTCCATCTCAAAGAATGCGAATGGAGATTTAACAATAGACAAGAAAATGTTTATAAGATATTGTTAAACGAATTTAGAAAAAATCCACTCTAAAATTGTCTAGACCCAAAAACTTTAGAGGTTATTTGCTAAAATAGGAATTTTATAGCCAATTTTCAATTTAATATTTTCCTTTTGCTTCTGTAATCATCCCATTAATTATTGTTTTTAACCAGCCCCCCTATTCCCTAAACTTTTTTGCCCTTAAGGTGTTGTTGTTTATGCCAAGTATTGTGGTGGCTTTGGCTTGATGGCTTGGTCAATCACTGTGCCGATATGCTTATAAATTTGGTTTTGATCAGGGCGGGGGGATGATGCCATGGTTGCAATAATCGCGGGTAATAATTTTTAGCTTAGTTTCAAAAGATGGTTATCCCAATATAATGGATAGGGTTTACCGTTAAATTTGCCTGATAGGCTGGTCATGGCTAGTTGATTTTGTGCAGGGGCAATCCCGCATATTTCATTATGGTTGGCGTTTTCAATGACAATTTTGCGTTCAGCATCAACGATAATCAACCGACTGCCTTTTGGTGAAGTAAAGGCAATTTTTTTGCCATCATGGCTAGTTGTAACTGAACCTATATAATGCGCAAGGCCAAGGCGTTCTGGCGCATCCAGATTAGGGAAATCAAGCCCATGCTCAAGGCTTGCGGTTGCAATTAGCGGGACGTTATCGGTTTTTGCGCCTTCATATTGTCCACCTAGCCATAGTTTATGGTGTGCATCGATAGCCATATGCCGCAAAGATAAGCGTTGTAATCGTTTTGGCACTTCATATTTATTTAATAATTGACCATTCTTAGCGTCAATGAACACCACAGAAGAGCACATGGTTGGTAAATTCAGTTTTGTACGTCCAGTTTCAGGATGGGTTAAGATACCACCATTTGCAACGCAGATTATATTATCTGCCGCCTTTTGGTTTGTTTTAGGCATCATCAATAATTCATGAGGCCCAATACCATAAGTTGAAACCTCACCAATGCGTTGAAACCCATGGTTCGGATCATAAATGCCAATAATCCCTTCGCCATGTTCATAGTCATTTTCGGTTGCATAAAGATAATTACCATCCGAAGAAAAAACGCCATGTCCGTTAAAATGACGATTAGCCAATGTATTAAATTCAATCGGCGAGGTTGGTTTGTTTAAATCGATTGCTAATGCAAAATTGCCAGCCCGTCTTGCAAACACCACCAGCCATGATTTATGGCTTGCCATGCCATGACCGCGTCCGCGTAATTGATAGGTGTTTAAAATACCATCTTTTTCGCTTAACAAAGCAAGTCCATAATTGTTTTGTTGATCCATATAGGCACTTGCAAATTTTTCGCTATATTCTTCTGCGCCTAAAGGCATAGGCATTCCTGATGAAAGCAACGTCAAGCCAAAAGCAGATAGGAAATCGCGACGTGAGGTTATGGTCAATCGCCATCTCCAAAAGAAAAACCAGCCGATAATCCTGCCGCAGGTGAAAATTCATGATTTAATCGATCAATCAAGAACGTTAGGGTTAATTTAAGATAGGTTAATTTTTCACGTTGAACGGGTTCTGTTAGCAATTCGGCGATGGGTGCGTTAAGGCTTCGTGCTGTATTGATGGACTGGGTGAAATCAAAACGAATGGTATTTTTAAGGGCATTTGCTTCTTGTGGTAAAATGCGGTCTATCTGACTATTTAAAAATAATGCTTCCAAGCCTTCAAGATTAGCTGAAATTAAAGATAAAGTTGCATTTGAACGCCAAAGCGGTGCAGATTTTGGACGATCTCTGGCGGGGGTTTCACGTAAAAATACCATAATACGGGTATCGCGAATGGCCTCAAGCCCATGGATAAGAATTCCTATGACGATATTCATTGCTTCCTTATCCGTTCTGAAAAAAGGATTTGTATCATCAGGCAATATCCATTGTTTATGAAATATGGGGTCGGTTTGCCAGTGATCATAAAGCGTTCTTGCAATATGGTTCAGATTATTTGCAACCGTTAAAGCATATTGGCAACGAAACGCATTACCTGTTCCTAATGTTTTAGAATCTTTACCTGAAAAAATAAAATCAAGCGCACCAATCCCTTGTAATGCAACACTTTTTTCCTGCAATGTTTCAAGATCAAGAACTGTTATATCTTCTTTGGCTAATGCTGCTTGCACCTGCCGTAAGCCACGGCTTTTACGATCTGGAAAATAGAAAAAGCGTTCAACCCGATTGCGTTCCATCACAGAGCCCACCCGTGCCCACTCAATATTTCCCCAAGCCTCAATCGTTTTTTTAAATGCTATTTTTGTTTGTGTTAATTGCTGATCACTGGGCGAAGTGCATAATATATCAGTTTCTTCCAATAAATGATCGGTTGCGTCAACCAACGCAAGGTAAGCTGGCACCATATAATCATCAAGCATGGCTTGTAAAACTTGCTGAGGCTTAGTCGTCGCGAACGCAGGTGAAGTCATTAACAAAATTGTAATAATAGAAAAAAAATCTCATTATAAGCTCTCCAAAAATTGAATTAAAGCATCACGATCTGCTTGTGAAAGGGCTTGGACGTATTTTTTTGATGCTTCTGCCTCTCCACCATGCCATAAAATTGCCTCAAGCAAATTACGAGCGCGCCCATCATGTAAAAAGAAACTATGACCACTCACCGTTTCAGTAAGGCCAATTCCCCATAAAGGCGGGGTACGCCATTCACGACCATTTGCAACACTAACGGCTTGGCCATCGGCAAGTCCTTCCCCCATATCATGTAAAAGAAAATCAGAATAAGGCCAAATTAGCTGAAACGCATGGGCAGCATTCATCGCGTTACGACTGGTAACAAATTTTGGCGTATGACAAGACGCACAGCCCGAATCGTAAAATATCTTCTTTCCATGTAATATTGTAGGATCATTAACTTTGCGCCTTGCAGGAACGGCTAGATTTTGTGAATAAAAGGTTACCAAATCAAGCGCTGGATCAGGGGCTTCAGTATCACCCAAGTGTAATTGTACACCCGTTGGCATAGCATAGCAGTCTGTTTGGGGCTTTGTGCAATCGCCAAAAGCATTTGGCAATTCAGGGGAAGATATACCAATATCACCAGAAAACGCTTCAGCACCTTGGATTCTAACCGTTGCATTTTGTGCTTTCCAGCCAAACCGACCAAGGGCTAGCGAGTCCGTCATTGGATCATATGCAATTGCCATACGTCCAGAAATTCCATCTTGATTAAGATCATCAGGATCAGCTAATGCGGCAATATCGGCTGGATGAATAGCCTCAATCAATCCTAATCCTATCATTGGATTGGCAATCCGTGGCGATAAAGTTGTTTCGGGGTGCAAATCACCATAAGCAAGAGCATCAATCGAATAATGCGGTTTGCGTAAAGAAACGATTATTCCATCCTCAAGCATGATCGGATGTTCTGTATAAGCGATGCGCATACGCCCTTCTGATTGTATCCCTGGTACAGCAATATCTTGCAGCTGATGGCCATAAACTGGATCAGGAAAATTCACAGCGCGATAGCTGGCAAGTAGATTATGTTCTTCATCTGTTAGGGCAGGGCGGGATAAACGCAGAAACATGGATGTTTTATCGTGATCGCCCTCTGGCGGGTGTCCTCTACCGTCTTTTATATGGCAGCTTTGACAAGCCCTTGCATTGAATAATGGGCCAAGTCCATCGGAAGCATGGGTTGAAGCTGGGGAAGAAACCCATAATTTGCGAAATAATGCATTTCCAAGTTTGAATGTTTCCTCCTCGCCAAAGGTAAGATTCGCTGAGGGGTTTGAAAAAGCATCACGATTAACAAGTTTGCGGGATGTGGCAGCCCCGCCTTGCATCGTTTCAAATCCTTCGGCTTTTGTAAAATCTTCAGTTGGCTTGGTAACTTTAAGGACGCGCTCAAGGTCATTTTGCGTTAAATCATCTCTTAGTAACGGTATATTTAAATTATGGGTCATGACTAGTTGAGCGGTTTATTGCGACATATATTTAATATGATTTTGTATATGTTATTTTCCCTATTATTATACCTAAATTCAGTTTCTTTCAAATGATAATAGAAAGTGTTTTTACGCATACCTCTAAACTTTGTCATTCTTACCTTAGCGTATCCCCAAAATCCTTCAATTCCGTTAATATGTGCTTTACCCTTTACAAATTCATCTTTTCCATGATCAACCCTTAGATGCTTTTCATACCCTACGTCTACTAAGCCATTATAACCACGCCATCCATCAGAATTTATAACACTGTCAAGCGAGACTTTTCCTCTTATAACTGCTTGTATAGTGGCTTTTGAGCAATCAGGAACAATTTCAGTATAAACATGACCATTCCTTTTGAATATGCCAAATACGATTGTTTTACCATAAGCACCACGCCCCCTTTTGCCCTTAACACGCTTGGCTCCAAAATAACTTTCATCAACTTCAATAATCCCACTATAAGGGGAGCCTTCTTCACAATATTCGGCTAATCTTAATCGTATCTTATAAAGAATATTGTTAATCGTGTTTCTATTTAGCCTTGATATTTGTGCTATTTTGGAGGCTTCAATATCAAGGCTAAATAGGCGAATAATTTCCCTAAATTTAGCTTCAGAAATTTTTGAACGGTAATAATATTTGTTTCGCATCGTCAGCCCTAGTGTATAGCACAATAAAAAAGTGCTCAACTAGTCATGACCCTAAATTATAAATAGCTGTTTTAGATGCCGCCTTTTCCAATTGAGAATTGGCATATGTAAGGTTAGCAAAGCATAATAGACTAAGTGAAAATAAGCCTATCCTTGCGCTGACCATGACTTACCCATAAATTTGACAAGAT
Source organism: Alphaproteobacteria bacterium (assembly GCA_965229675.1). Taxonomy (GTDB): domain Bacteria; phylum Pseudomonadota; class Alphaproteobacteria; order CBDDJK01; family CBDDJK01; genus CBDDJK01. The sequence goes on along the minus strand of OZ245897.1, from coordinate 2,125,255 downwards.
ATATAGTACAAAGAAGCTTGATCATGCAAAATATATCTTAATATCTTAAACAGCGCACATCTGATCTGGTACGTTCTTTGGTCTTACGATCTCATAAGCATTATACTCGGTTTGAAGAGATTGAATGAAAGGATCAATTTCTGCATCTGGTGTATTTATAGTTTTGTGAAAATCTAAGGTCGTTGTCAGAATTAAACGAATAAGTCCCGGAAAACAACCAAAGCATTTTCCACGCTTATTTAACGCATCATAAACAGTCTCAGGCGGTATGAATTGCCACGGATTGCGGGTGAGGAGGTCATTTACAACCTCCTCAATTTCCTGTTTTTGGATAAGATTACAACTACAAACAATCATGATCTTTTACCAAAACCCGCTGGTCCATTTTGTTCAATACTACTTATTCAAAAACAGCGTTAGGATTATCAAGACTATCGGAGCCTTCAAGTTCAATAGTTCCCAAATCCAATGCCGCAATTGCACGTTCAATGGAGCTTGTTTGTTTTACCAGCCCGTCAATCGCCGCTTGAACAACCGCATTGCCTTCTTTGTTACCAGAAGCAATCATTTGATCATAGGCTTCCATGGTGCCTGCACGCTTTGCCATCGCTTGCATTTTTGAAACAGTATCGGCAATATCAGCGCGCAATTCATCATCAACGCTTGCATTTTTTTTCTGCAACAAGGTTTGAAAGTGAAGGGCCTGAAATCATACTGCCATCAATGCGCGTATAAGTACCATGATAGACATTTTGAATCCCAATTACATCATAAAGATGCGAATTATGGGTATTATCAGAAAAGCAATCATGTTCTTCTTCTGGATCACCCAGCAAAAGCCCAAGTTTCATACGCTCTCCTGCTAACTCTCCATAAGAAAGCGAACCCATGCCCGTTAAAATGGTTCTTAAGCCATCTTGTTCGTCACCTTCTTCAAGTGCTGTTCTGGCGGCACCATCTGATTCCCAATTTGCAACCATTTCTTCAAGATCAGAAATCAACAGCTTGGAAGCCGCCGTCAAATAATCGCGGCGACGGTCACAATTGCTATTGGTACAATCTTCGAGGCTGAAATCGGTGTAAGGACGCACCCCAGCACCTGCATCGCTACCATTTAAATCTTGTCCCCATAATAAAAATTCAATCGCATGATAGCCTGTGGCGACATTGGCTTCAATGCCACCAGCTTCTTGTAAGCTATTTTGAATTAAATCGGGGGTGATATCGGTTGCATCGATCTTTTTGCCATCAACCATAAAAGAAGCATTCGCGATAACGTTTGCGGTGTAAAGACCATTATCATCACTTTCAGTGCCATAACTAGCATCAACATAATCGATCAATCCTTCATCCAATGGCCATGGCACCCGAATTAGCAAACAATATTGTTGCCCCACAAGCAATCACTGAGCGCAATGTAGTTTTGTACATAAAAAAAACTCCTTAAGTTAAAAGTTGGTTAATGATAGGTTATGGTTTTTTTAAACTGATCAAAATATGTATGACCATATGTATGATCAGATAAATGTTCCAAATCCATGAAAGGAATTGGTAATAAAATTAAACCTGATACTTTCAGTAAAAGCGCAAATTCGCTGATTGAACGCATAATATTAAGACGGCGGGATTGTTCTTCTTCTTCATCTTCAGATACGCCAATCAATCCATCAAGACTGGATTTAAGTCCACGATCATCCCCATGTTGGATCGCTGCAATTAAATTTAACACCATTCGCTCATCACAACATAAATGACAACAATCAGGGGCTAAAAAATTTAAAGAACGGCATGGGTTACTTTTCAACTGATGAAGCGCCCTTACCAAACAACGTAAGGCATCCCGTGCAACCTGTTGACCAAGTAAAGATTGATAGGCATTAAATAAATCGTCAATATGGCTCATATCCTCGTGAACCATTGTATAAAGCCATCTTCGATAGCCTGTAACTACCAAACGCTCAGCTGGACGCTCGATATAGCGCACTGCATTTTCATGCTCGATAGGTTCCATATAAATCATATTCATAAGTTTAATCAGGCTTAATGGCGTTTATTTCTTTTTATTCATTAAATTAAAACAATTTGGATAATCCATACTGTTTTGCTAAAATTGATAATGATAATCATTATCAATAAAACGGCATTATCATGGATTTTTTTTAAAGCAACCATTTTATTGAGAATTATTCGCAAAAAATACAATTTTTATATTTTTAGGAGCTGGAGCGTTTTCACTTAAAAAAACACTTTGGTATAAATCCCCGCTATTCCCTAAGCTTTTTTGCCCTTAGGGTGTTGCGGTTCATGCCAAGCATTGTTGCTGCTTTTGCCTGATTACCTTCGGTTTTTTGTAATGCGGCGTCAATTACGGCTTGATCAACCACTGCGCTGATATGCTGATAAATTTGGTCTTGATGCTGGGCGGGGATGCCATGGTTGAAATAATCGCGGGCTGCCTGTTGTAATTGGCTGGCTAGGGTATCTTCTGCGTTCGTGCCTGCTGATAAATTACCCGATAGATTTATGGTTGAAACATCGCTTGTCCCTTCGGAATTTATGGATTTTGGCACAACGCTTTGCAATAATTCTTGGCGCACCATTTCGCCATCAATATGCTGTTCTGAATAAAGGGCGTTCAGGCGCAGCATAACATTGATCAATTCACGGACATTGCCGGGCCAATGATGGGCGCATAGGGTTTTAAGCGCATCTTCGGTTAGGGTTTTGTTGCTCTCGCGGTTCAGAAAATGCGTGGCAAGGGCTGGAATATCCTCTCGCCTAGCACGCAGGGGCGGGACATGGACGGGAGCCACCGCCAAACGATAATAAAGGTCTTCGCGAAAATGGCCTTTAACGACCAAGTCCGCTAGGTCTCGGTTCGTGGCGGCAACGATTCTGGTATCGGTGCGGATCAGTTGACGCCCGCCAACGCGATAAAAACTGCCATCTTGTAACACACGCAGAAGGCGGGTTTGCGCCTCCAACGGCATATCACCAATTTCATCCAGAAATAACGTGCCGCCCTGTGCCTGTTCAAACCGCCCTATATTGCGTGCCTGTGCGCCTGTAAATGCGCCTTTTTCATGGCCAAATAATTCGGATTCGATCAATTCGCGGGGGATCGCGGCCATATTCACCGCGATGAATGGCCCTGTGCGGCGATTGGAATAATCATGCAAGGCACTGGCGACCAGCTCTTTCCCCGTGCCAGAATCGCCAATCACCAAGACTGAAAGATTGGTGACGCTTAACCGTGCAATCCTTCGATAGACTTCCTGCATCGCCAAAGACTGCCCGATTAAGGAATCCTGCGTTCCTAAAATAGGGGGCGTTTGATCAGCTTTATGCGTTGGCGTGGGGGCTGTTTTTGCAGTGGAGGAAGTAGCGGCAGGTAGGCGTTCAAAGGCCGCATGAACACGGCTTATCAATTCATCCAAGTCAAATGGTTTTGGAATATAATCAAATGCCCCACCTTGATTGGCCTTTACGGCAGTTAATAAGGTGGTTTGCGCACTCATGGCGATGATTTTTAACTCTGGGCGCAGATTTAGCATTTTGGGCAATAATTCCAAACCATTGCCATCTGGCATCACAACATCGGTAATGACAAGATCGCCTTTGCCATCAGCCACCAATCGCCATAGGGTAGCGGCTGAACCTGTTGCGGTGACGGTAAAGCCGTTATTGCGTAAAACCCTTGTGATAATCTCACGAATGGATGCATCATCATCGGCAACCAATATGTGGGGGGCGGTCATGCTTATTCGTTAGCGGCTAAATATTTTTCGGCTTCCAAGGCGGCCATACAGCCCATGCCTGCGGCGGTTACAGCTTGGCGATATAATTTATCCTTAACATCCCCTGCGGCATAGACCCCTTCAATTTGCGTTCTTGTCGCATCGGGCGCCGTTAGGATATAGCCTTCCTCATCCATCGGCAATTTACCCTTAAAGGGTGCAGTCGCGGGATCATGGCCAATGGCAATAAACACGCCATCAAGGGGCAATTCAAGGGGTGGGGCTTCTTGTTCAAGGGTTGATTCAAGCCTAATCCCCGTTACGGATTTAGGCTTATCTGTTCCTAAAACCTCCACCACACGGCGATTCCATAAAGGTTCAATCTTTGGATTGGCCAGTAAACGATCAATCAAAATGCGCTCGGCACGAAGCTGATCACGGCGATGAATTAAATAAACCTTACTGGCATGGTTGGTTAAATATAATGCCTCTTCCACCGCGCTATTGCCGCCACCAACAACCGCAACCACCTTGTTTTTAAAGAAAAACCCATCACAAGTTGCACAAGCCGAAACGCCAAAGCCTTGAAACGCTTGTTCGGAGGGTAAGCCAAGCCATCTTGCTTGTGCGCCCGTTGCGATCACAACGGTTTTTGCCAAAATTTCCCGCCCGCTATCGCAAATTAGGCGGTGGTTTAGCGGAGAAAATGCAACATCATTTACCAGCTCATACTCAATCTGGGTGCCAACATGGCGGGCTTGTGCTTCCATCGCTTGCATCAATTCGGGGCCTAGGATTGCATTTTCAAAGCCTGGATAATTTTCAACATCCGTGGTGATCATTAGCTGGCCACCTGGTTGTAATCCACATAATAATAGGGGGTTTAAATTCGCACGTGCCGCATAAATTGCCGCTGTGTAGCCCGCAGGCCCTGCGCCAATAATCACGATATTATGCTTGTGCGTTTCCATATTAGAGCCAATTTAATGGTCTAATTTTGATACCTTTTTTTAATGGTCGGGGCGGCTGGATTCGAACCAACGACCCTCTGTTCCCAAAACAGATGCGCTACCAGACTGCGCTACGCCCCGAAATCAAATGATAGGTAACAAAATTATGTATAATTTATGATTGTCGCTTGTTACGCACTTAATCCCATTCGTCAAGAAAAAAACAAATCACAAGTGCAAAAATTTTTAAATGATGGAGGCAAATAAGGCTTGAAATTTCTGTTATGAATGGGTTCAATGGTGGTCTATTTTTGATCATTAAACGATATCGGGGAGTTAGGTTTATTGTTAGCGCATCCAATTGATATTGCAGTTGGCAATCGCATTCGCACGCTAAGAATGCGTGCGGGGCTGTCTCAAGAAGAATTAGGGCTTAAAATCGGGATCAGCTTTCAGCAGTTACAGAAAAATGAACGGGGAGCCAACCGCTTAAGCGCATCAAGGCTTGTGCAAATAGCCGAAGCTCTGCAAGTCCCGATTGAGGAAATTTTTGAAGGCATCACTTCAGCAAAAGAGGCGGCGCAGCATAAACCCCCTAATGTGGAAGGGTTGAAGCTTGCACGGGAATGGGAGGCGATTGAAAATGATGATTTACGCGCATCTGTACGCCAAATGATTCGAACGATTTTACGCGCGCAAACCACTGAGAATTGAAATTTATTTATTAAAATTAGATAGTTAAATAAATTTTTGATATAGACATTTTGACGCATTGCATTTTATTTAGATTTATAGTTTTATGCCAAGTCTAAGGGAGGAAATATATTTGGGGAGGGAGTTATTTTAATCTTTCCAAATGATTGTCTTCTTTGATATTTAAATCAGATTATCCAAGGAGGGATACGCAATGACATTGTTAAATCATTCATTACATCGTCGTACATTATTAAGGGGAACAGCAGCATTGGGGGCAACTTTGGCTATGCCAACGATTTTCTCTTCGGCATCTGCGGCTGCTTACCGCAATGATCCAGGAAACGCATCGAATGTTATTTTAGGATTCAATGTACCGCAGACGGGTACTTATGCAGAAGAGGGTGCAGATGAAATGCGCGCTTACAAACTTGCAGTTGAGCATTTAAACGGTGAAGGCGATGGCGGACTTTTAAATACGATGAAGCCATTAACCCTTAAAGGCAATGGTATTTTGGGTAAAAAAGTCACCTATGTTACAGGGGATACGCAAACCAAATCCGATGCGGCACGTGCTTCAGCCAAGCGGATGATTGAAAAAGACGGTGCCGTGATGATCACGGGCGGTTCTTCCTCAGGGGTTGCTGTGGCTGTGCAAGGGCTTTGCCAAGAAGCTGGCATTATCTTCATGGCTGGCTTAACCCACTCTAACGATACAACGGGTAAAGATAAGCGCGCCAATGGCTTCCGTCACTTCTTTAATACCGAAATGTCAGGGGCAGCACTTGGTCCTGTGTTAAAAGCCAATTATGGTACGGATCGTAGAGCCTATCACCTGACCGCCGATTATAACTGGGGTTGGTCACAAGAAGGTTCCATCAAGAAATATAGTGAAGCGTTGGGATGGGAAACGGTTGCCGCCGTTCGTACGCCAGTTGGCGCAGGGGACTTTAGTCAATATATTACCCCTGTACTAAATTCTGGTGCGGATGTGCTGGTCTTAAACCACTACGGAGGTGATATGGTCAATAGCTTGACTCAAGCCGTTCAGTTTGGTCTGCGTGATAAGCAGGTTAATGGAAAGGATTTTACCATCGTTGTACCACTTTATTCAAGGCTAATGGCACAAGGGGCTGGTGAAAATGTTAAAGGGATTTTTGGTTCCACCAACTGGCACTGGTCATTGCAAGATGAAGGGTCAAAAGCCTTTGTTAAAAGCTTTGGTCAAAAATATGGCTTCCCACCCTCTCAGGCGGCGCATACATGCTATGTTCAAGCCCTGCTTTATGCAGATGCGGCAGAGCGTGCAGGCACCTTTAACCCGTGCGGCATTGCCGAAGCCTTGGAAGGCTTTGAATTTGATGGGATGGGCAATGGGCCAACCTTATATCGTGCCGAAGATCACCAATGCTTCAAAAATGTGTTGGTCGTGAAGGGTAAAGAAAATCCGTCCAGCAATTTTGACTTGCTTGAAATTGTTCAGGAAGTTCCAGTTGAAAATGTAATCTATGATGCAGCCATGCTTGGCGGTGAATTAGGTGCATGTAATCCCGGTGCTTAATTTTAATTTGGATGTTTAATCTAAATTTCTAATTTATTTTATTTCCTCCCGTGATTTTAAACAGTTGCGGGAGGATTTATAATGAATTAACAGGAGGATAGGGGCTATGGAAGCCATATTCATTCAAATTTTAAATGGGCTTGATAAAGGCGGCGCCTATGCGCTGATTGCGCTTGGGTTAACCCTTATTTTTGGCACGCTTGGGGTTGTCAATTTTGCCCATGGGGCGTTATTCATGTTGGGTGCCTTTTGCGCTGTTTCGTTAAATAAATTATTTAATCTTGAAAAAGTTACCCTTGATCCTAGCCAATTAACCGCTTGGGGAACGCCTGTTGAAATTCGTACCCCCTATGCCCAAGAATGGTTTGGCGATTTTGGTGTAGTGCTTATTGATTATTCAGTACCTGCTGCCATTCTGGTTGCGATTCCATTCATGTTGATCATAGGGATTGTGATGGAACGCGGCCTTATCAAATATTTTTACAAAAGACCCCATGCAGAACAGATTTTGGTAACCTTCGGGCTTGCGATTGTTATTCAAGAAATCGTTAAAGCATGGTTTGGGGCAAATCCAATTCCACAACCACCTCCTGATACTTTATCAGGCGCAACCGATATTGGAGCCTTGTTATGGTTTGATCCAGGGGTGATCATCTATCCAACATGGCGGCTGGTATATTTTGGCTTTGCTACCCTCATTATTCTTGCTGTATTTGCATTTTTACAATTTACAACCTTTGGTATGGTGGTGCGTGCAGGGATGCAAGACCGTGAAACCGTTGGCCTATTGGGAATTAATATTGATCGACGCTTTACCATTGTGTTTGGCATAGCGGCGGTTGTTGCTGGGCTTGCGGGGGTCATGTATACCCCGATTTTGCCGCCTGATTATCATATGGGTATGGCTTTTCTGGTGCTTTCCTTCGTTGTGGTCGTTGTTGGTGGGATGGGGTCGCTTGGCGGTGCAGTTGCGGCTGGCTTCCTGCTTGGTATTTTACAAAGCTTCGCATCAATGAACGAGGTTAAAACCATTCTGCCTGGGATTGATCAGGTTATTATCTATCTGGTTGCAGTTATCGTTCTTTTGGTTCGCCCACGTGGACTTATGGGTCGCAAAGGTGTGATGGAGGGGTAATGATGACAAAAAATAAAGACACATTATTCCTAGCTTCCGTTGCGGCGGTTGTCTTTTTAAGCCCAATTTTGCTGGTGCCTTTCGGGGCGGCCTATCCTGATTTATTACAAAAATTTGTAATCTTTGGGCTGTTCGCGATTGGGTTTAACATTCTTTTTGGGCTAACGGGCTATTTAAGTTTTGGTCATGCTGCCTTTTTGGGGATTGGTTCCTATGCGGCGGTTTGGTCGTTCAAGCTGCTAACCATGAATGTCATTCCTGCCCTGATTTTTGCTGTGTTGATGAGTGGGCTGTTCGCCGTCATTATCGGCTTTATCAGCTTGCGGCGGACGGGAATTTATTTTTCTATTCTAACGCTTGCCTTTGCGCAAATGTCTTATAACCTTGCTTATTCTGTGCTAACGCCAATCACGAATGGGGAAACAGGGCTTCAATTAACCTTGCAAGACTCCCGTTATTTTGATGGTGTATCGGAAAATCCTGATCAGTTACCCGTCACTAATTTCTTTGGATTGCCGATGAATGCGATTTATGAAATTGAGGTTGCAGGGGTTTTATTCCAATTTAATACAGGCTTTTATGTCAGTGCGGTGATTATGCTGATTGGCTTTTATATTGCCTATCGTATTTTTAACTCCCCCTTTGGCGTGATGTTAAAGGCAATTAAAACCAATCAAGGGCGCATGGGCTTTACGGGGTTGAATGCACGCCCTTATACCTTAGCGGCGTTCGTGATCTCTGGCATGTATGCAGGGATGGCTGGCGGCTTGCTTGCCAGTAATGACCCGCTTGCAGGGGCGGAACGGATGCAATGGACGGCCTCGGGCGAAGTGGTGTTAATGACTATCCTTGGCGGTGTTGGGACGTTATTAGGCCCTGTAATTGGTGCGGGTGCGATTAAATATTTTGAAAATATCTTCTCTTCTTTTAATGAATCTGTGTTGCAAGAAGGCTTTTCCTTCCTACCAGAACCCTTGGCCAATCTGATGGTCTTTATTACAGGGCCTTTTGTTGGGGAAGGGTGGCATCTAACCCTTGGTGTTTTATTTATGTTGGTGGTGATTTTCTTACCGGGTGGCCTGATGGAGGGATTCCGCCGTATCGGTGATTACGCCAAGCATAAACTTAACGCACGAAAAGAAGGCTAGCGGGGATTGATCAGATGGGAATTTTAACGGTCAGAAATGTCAATAAACGCTTTGGTGGCTTGCAGGCACTGGGCGATGTCAATCTTGATGTGGAAGAAGGGCGTGTTCACGCAATCATTGGCCCTAATGGTGCAGGAAAATCAACGTTGCTTAACTGCCTCATCGGGCGTTTGATGCCCGATTCAGGGGAAGTGTTGTTTCAAGGCAAAAACCTGCTTGGGGTTAAACCTTACGAGGTCAACCAGCTTGGGATCAGCCGCGTGTTTCAAACACCAGAAATTTTTGCAGAATTAACCTTGCTTGAAAATGTGATGATTCCTGCCTTTGCCAAGCGTGACGGTGTGTTTAAACTCAATCCATGGAGCCAGATGGATACCGAAACCGATATCAAAGAACGCGCACTGGCAATGCTGGATGATGTGGGGTTAGACCCCAATGCCTCAAGCCATGCAGGTAGCCTTTCACGCGGGGATAAACGCCGTTTGGAGCTTGCTATGTGCTTGGTACAGGAGCCTAAATTACTATTGCTGGATGAACCCACCGCAGGTATGGCACGCGCTGATACGAACAACACAATTGATTTATTAAAGAAAATCAGTGATCGGGGCTTAACCATGGTTGTCATTGAACATGATATGCATGTTGTCTTTTCATTGGCAGAATGTATCACGGTCATGGCGCAAGGCACCCCGATTGTCGAGGATGTTCCCGATAAAATCAAAGGCAATCCCATCGTTCAAGAAGCTTATTTAGGGGGGGCGCATATATGACAACAAAAACCGTTCCAACCGTTAAACCTGTTGAAAAGCAAGGATCACCTCCTGCCTATTTTTCTTGTTGGGATATTCATGCAAATTATGGTGAAAGCTATATTGTTCAGGGCGTTAGCTTTGATATTCGTGAAGGGGAGATCGTTGCCTTGCTTGGACGTAATGGGGCTGGCAAGACCTCTACGCTACGGACGATTGCAAGATTGGATGATCCACAACGCACCCATGGTGAAATTTGGCTGGATCACCAGCCTTTGCATCAGATGAGTGCATGGCAGGCCGCGCGTTGTGGCGTTGCCTTAGTTCCCGAAGATCGCCGCATCATTCCAGGCTTGACGGTTGAAGAAAATCTTAACCTATCGCAAATTGCTCCTGGCACAGGCTGGTCATTGGAGCGCATTTATGAAAGTTTTCCCCGCCTTGGGGAGCGCAGGTTACAAGAAGGCGTGACCTTATCAGGGGGCGAACAGCAAATGCTTGCGGTTGCGCGTGCGCTTGCCCGCGATATTAAATTATTATTATTGGATGAACCTTATGAAGGTTTGGCACCCGTCATTGTTCAAGAGATCGAACGGATTTTAGTTGAAGTTAAAAAGCTTGGCATTACAACCATCATTGTTGAACAAAATGCGGTTGCCGCCTTGCAATTAGCCGATAGGGCTGTTATTTTGGATATGGGGCAGGTCGTGTTTGAGGGAGTGGCGCAGGAAGTGTTGGAGGATGAAGCCTTAAGGAATCGCTATTTGGCGATATAACCTTGATTTATTTGCAGGATAGTTTATAATTTTGACTATGAATGCAATAACCTTTGATACCCTTAAATTTACGCGAAAATTAAAAGCGGGTGGTTTCACAGCTGAACAAGCTGAAGCTGCCGCAGAAGCCTTTGCAGACGCTGCCACAGATCAGTTGTCAACCAAATATGATATTGAATTGTTGCGAAAAGGCATGCAGCAGATGGAATATCGCATAACCACACGGCTTGGCGTTATGATTGTTTCGGCCGTTTCTATCTTGCTTGCATTAGACAAATTACTATAAAAATCACCGTGTAGCTATTTTATATCAATCCAAACCATAAGATCATGAGGCTTAAAAGTTAGCTATTTGTGACTCTTAAACTCAATCAATTTATCGACTAATTCATTACTTCTATCTGGATGTTTTGATAATTTGATATTAATAGCCTTATCAATTTTTATATTTTTAAACGCATTTTGAGCATCACGCCCTAAAACAAGTAATGCATGGGCTTTAATTACATTTTTGAATTCTTATAACTAGCATCCGCTTTTGCTGAAAATGCGCTAGACAAGCATCAGTTTTAGCCGCTATGATATGGGCATGGAACGATGGAATCTTTATAGAAAAGTCTTCTGGTCGATTTTTACTGCGCCGACTTTGTGGCTTTTACTCTTTTTTATTCTGCCAATGGCTATGATTTGGCTGTTTAGCTTTGGTGAAAAGCAGGGGCTGATTGAAATTGATATCAATTGGACATTTGCCAATTATCAGCGCGTATTTGAACCTATCTTCATTCAAATTTTCCTGCGTTCTTTCTTAATCGCAGGGTTGGTTACCTTAATCTGTTTAATTGTTGGCTTGCCTTTAGCTTTGATGATTGTTTATGCCCCTAAATCATGGCGACCATTCTTGCTGTTGATGGTAATTCTGCCATTTTGGACAAATCTTTTGATCAGAACTTATGCGTTAATCGCGGTGCTTAGGACTAGGGGCTATGTCAACGATATATATGAATGGGGATATCAATTTGCGCATGGCACATTATCATGGCTGGGTATGCCACAAATTGCGGATCATCTATTGGGGGAACGGTTTGAACCCTTGGCCTTGCTATATAATGACGGGGCGGTAATCATTGGGTTGGTTTATGTTCATTTACCCTTTATGGTGTTACCGCTTTATGCTGCGCTTGAACGCTTGGATCGTAGCTTGATCGAGGCTAGCCTTGACCTTGGCGCAGGGCATTTGCGGACTTTTTTCATGATTATTGTTCCTTTATCCATCCCGGGGATTGTATCGGGGTCGATTATCACCTTTATCCCATCGCTTGGTTCTTACCTAACGCCTGCTTTGCTGGGTGGCCCCGATAGTTTGATGATTGCCAATGTCATTGAACGCCAATTTAAAGACGCAAATGATTGGCCGTTTGGATCCGCCATGTCTTATGTGTTAATGTATATTACTTTTGGCGCATTAGCCCTGCGTGCTTTTTTAGCGCGCGGCAAAACAGAAGATGGGTTATAGAGGAGCCTATGTTGCGTTTATTTAACAAAAGGCGAAAGCCGCCGCCCGATCCGCTTGATTATACCAGAAAATGGTCAATGCGCTTGGTACTGATAGGCAGTTTTATCTTTCTCTATGCACCAATCTTAACCTTGATTGCCTTTAGTTTTAACGATTCTAAGCGCAATATCGTATGGCGTGGTTTTACCTTTAAATATTATGAAAAAGCCCTTGAAAATGAATCGCTATTAATTGCGTTTGGTAATTCATTGACGATTGCCTTTGTCTCTACATTGATATCGGTGGTACTTGGAACTTTGACTGCAATTCTGCTTTGGCGGTTTCGCTTTCCGCTAAAACCAGTTTATGAAGGAACGATGGCTCTACCGATTGTGGTTCCTGAAATTTGTATGGGGGTTGCAATGCTGGTCTTTTTTGCGCGCATTGGCTGGCCGAACGATTTAATATGGCCGTTTAGCCTTGGCAAGATTACGATTGCGCATATCTCTTTCACATTTCCATTTGTTGCGGTTGTTGTGCGCGCAAGATTGGTTGGCTTTAACCGTGAATTGGAAGAAGCAGGGCGCGATCTTGGCGCAAGTGAATGGCAAATTTTCAAGGATATCTTATTACCTTTCTTGCGTCCTGCGTTGATTGCAGGCGGCTTGCTTGCTTTTACATTATCATTGGATGATTTCGTGATTACCTTTTTCACTGCTGGCCCTGAAACAGTTACCTTTCCTGTTAAGATATTTTCTATGGTGCGGTTTTCGGTTACGCCTGAGGTCAATGCCGCCTCCACCATCTTAATTTTAATTACCATCCTTTTAACCGTGATTGCGATGCGCTATCAAAAACAAGGTATAAAATAATGACGAAGCCAATTGTTGAAATACAAAATATCAGTAAACGCTATGTAGGCAATGTGCTTGCAGTTGATCAGGCAAATTTTACGATTGAGGAAGGGGAGTTTTTTGCCCTGCTTGGTCCTTCTGGATGTGGTAAAACGACCTTGCTTCGTATGATTTCTGGCTTTGAAATGGCAAGCGAGGGGACAATCCTAATTGATGAGCGCGATGTGACTTATGATCCACCCAACATGCGTCAAACCAATATGGTGTTTCAATCCTATGCTGTATTTCCGCATATGCGGGTGCGCGATAATATTGATTATGGCCTTAAAATTGAAGGGCTTTCAAAGCAGGAACGTACCCAACGGGTAGAAGAAGCCATAAACCTTGTTCAGTTAAATGATTTAGCAGATCGAATGCCTGATCAGCTATCAGGTGGTCAGCGGCAACGGGTTGCGCTTGCGCGCGCTTTAGTCAAACGACCCAAATTGCTTTTGTTGGATGAACCCTTATCTGCGCTTGATGCAAAACTGCGTGAGGCAATGCAGATCGAGCTGGTTAAATTACAACATACGGTTGGGATCACCTTTATTATGGTTACCCATGACCAAGATGAAGCGTTAAGCATGGCCAATCGTATTGCGGTGATGAATGCTGGGCAAGTGCTACAAATTGCAAGCCCGATTGAGCTTTATGAATATCCCTCCAATCGATTTGTTGCAGATTTTATTGGTAAGATGAATCTATTTGAAGGGAAATTCATCAAGGCCTACGATAAAGAAATTGATTTATTTATTGATGGCATTGGCGAGGTTTCGCTACCGCTCCGCCCAAGTGAAACCTATGATGCGGGGGAAGAGATTGGAATTGCCATCCGTCCCGAAAAGGCAACCCTTCATGCCCAAAAACCACCACAAGGGCGCATTGCCATAGAGGCAACCGTGCGTCAATCTGCATATTATGGCAATCAAAGTCATATTTTCTTAACCACTGAACATGGCTTGGAATTAGAGATTAATGTTCCAAACTCCACCCGTCCAGCCAATCAACAAGACCACCATCCCCATACAGAAGTTGGAACAAAATGCTGGTTTACTTGGAATCCTGCCGATACGCTGATATTGCGAGATTAAACATTTATGCCAAATTTGCGTCTAATGTGAAATTGAATTGCATATTAGACGCAAAAAAGAAGCTTGATCAAGTGAAATCAATGTTGGTTTATCCATAAAAAATGAATGGTTGGTTACAAGCGAAGCTTTTAATCCCCAATAAATGCGCGGAGTTCCCGAAGTGCGACAGAGAGCATGGCAAGGTCAAGGCTGGGTAGGTTGACCATATCATGCAGTAACCCATCAATGCGTGAAAGCCGTTCTTTATCTTGCTGAAGCCAAGCATCAAACGGGCTTTGCCCCGATTGATTGCCCGATTGGGGGGCGTTAGTGGTAACATTACGGGTTAGGGTAAATTGCAAAGTCCATAAATCATCAATAACGGCAGCAAGCGCAAGGCGATTCCAGTTGCTTTGCCCTGCTTGCAAGCGATTAGCAGCGGTGCGCAGATAATCAAGGGAGAAGCGAACACCAATGCGATGGTAACATTGCCCTAATTCTGTGATACTCCACTGATCATTATAGGATTGGAGGCGGACTAAATCACAAACGCTGGATAATAATTTTAATGATCCGATTGCGTTGGATAGGGTTTGATCCATGCCATCATGGGCAAAAAGCTGTTGGCGGGTATGAAGGGCTTTTAATTCATCTTGCGGAAGGATGTTATCAATATTTTGCTTAAATTCTTGCAGGGCAGGGCGATAGCGATTGACAATATCCTCAATGTTCGCGGATGAAGAATCATGATGCGAACCAAGATGATGGCGTAGGAACCAGCCTGTCATGCGTTCAGTTGTGCGACGGGTTTCATAAAGCATACGATATTGTTGGCTGGTGGGCAGGGTGCCGTCATGCGCCTCAATCGCTTGCCACAATGCACGAAGATCAAAGACTTCACGCACAATGATATAGGCTTTGGTGATGGCATCAGTTGAAGCCCCTGTTGCGTTTTCCTGTTCATTAACAAAATCAAGCCCTGCACGGTTGATCATTGAATTGGTGAGTGCAGTTGCAATAATCTCGTTTCTTAATTTGTGATTTGTAATCTCATCTTTATAATGTTCACGCAACTCGGTTGGGAAATAACGCTGTAAATCCTCCTCCAGCCAAGGGTCATTCACAAGATCAGATTGCAAGATGGTTTTATACGCAACATTCTTGACATAGGCGAAGAGTACCGCCAATTCAGGTCTTGTCAGTCCCGTTTTTTGCTGGGCGCGGCTATCAAGTTCATCCTCATCAGGTAAAAATTCCAAGCCACGATCAAGATGACCACTACGTTCCAACGCTTTTAATAATCTGCGGTGTCGGTCAAGATTATTGGATGCCAGCGATTGGCACACCGAAAGCGAACCAGTTTGTTGATAATTATCACGTAACACAAGATCGGAGACTTCATCGGTCATTGCCTCCAGCAATGTATTACGTTGTTTTTCGGTCATATCGCCTTTTTCAACAACATTGCCAAGCAGGATTTTGATATTGACCTCATGGTCTGAACAATCAACCCCTGCGGAATTATCGATTGCATCGGTATTAACTGCACCGCCACGAAGCGCAAATTCAACGCGCGCAAGCTGGGTTACGCCAAGATTTGCGCCTTCCCCAATTACACGGCAATTTAATTCAGCCGCATTGACCCTGATGGCATCATTGGCACGGTCCCCAACCTCTGCATGGCTTTCACGCGTTTGCTTAACATAAGTGCCAATGCCGCCAAACCATAACAGATCAACAGGCATTTTAAGCAAGCGGTTAATCAGAAGGGTTGGAGAGAGCTGGTCTTCCTCACATGCCAACATTGCCTTTATTTCGGGGGTTAGCGTCAATGATTTTTGCGAGCGTTCAAAAATACACCCACCCTTGGATAATAAGGATTGATCATAATGATCCCAGCCAAGCACGCCTTCAAATAGGCGTTTGCGCTCAACAAAACTTGTTGTGGGATCAGGATTAGGATCAATAAAGATATGCAGATGGTTAAAGGCAACCTTAAGGCAGATTTGATCGGATAATAGCATCCCATTACCGAACACATCACCGCCCATATCGCCAACGCCTGTAACAGAAAAAGGCATGGTTTGGGTATCGTGTCCTAATTCCCTGAAATGGCGTTTAACCGCTTCCCATCCACCTTTTGCGGTAATACCCATTTGCTTATGATCATAGCCTGCTGACCCACCAGAAGCGAACGCATCGCCAAGCCAAAACCCTTGTGCTTGCGAAATTTGATTAGCATGATCGGAAAAGGTTGCGGTTCCTTTATCGGCGGCAACAACCAGATAAGGATCATCTCCATCATGGCGAACAACCTTGGCGGGCGGTTGCACTGCACCTTGGACAAGGTTATCGGTGATTTCCAATATTGCAGTGATAAAGGATTGATATTGCTTAACCCCTTCGGCGCGAAATGCATCGCGGTCAAGCCCTGCTGCTTGTTTTAAGACAAACCCACCTTTGGAGCCAACGGGAACAATAACAGCATTTTTGACTTGCTGGGCTTTTACTAATCCCAAAATCTCGGTTCTAAAATCTTCGGGGCGATCTGACCAGCGCAAGCCACCGCGCGCAACCAGCCCGAATCTTAGGTGAACGGCCTCAAATTGCGGGGAATAGACATAAATTTCCCGTAAAGGAGCAGGTTCAGGTAAATCCACCAGCTTCTGGCTATCAAATTTAAGGCTAAGCCATTGTCTTTTAGGCTGACCAGCTTCATCTTGCTGAAAATAATTGGTGCGTAGCGTGTTGCAAATCAGGTTTAAGAATCTGCGAAGGATGCGGTCTTCATCAAGGCTGGTGACTTCCTCAAGGGCTTGTTCAATTGTTTCAATTGCTTGTTTTGCCCCTGCTTCACGTTGCTGATCATCAAGGGCAGGGTCAAAGCGTATATCAAATAATTCAGTTAATAAGCGTGTGATTTGCGGATTAGAATGAAAAGTATTTTGCATATAATCCTGACTGAAAGGAATACGGGCTTGGCGTAAATATTTTGCATAAGCGCGAATGACCATGACTTGCCGCCAGTTAAGCCCTGCATGTAAAATTAAGCGGTTAAAGCCATCATTTTCAGCCACCCCATGCCAGATATTAAGCAATACATCGTGAAAATGTTCGCGCACCGCATCAATATCAATCGGGTTACCATGTTCGGTTTCCAAATAAAAATCATGGATATGGGCTTGTCGCCATTCACTTGCTTCTTCATTTGCAGGGGTAGGGGATTGGCGCAGATTAAGTTTCCACGGATGTTCAGAAATGACTTTAACGCCCATATTTTCCAAGATTGGAACAATTTGTGATAGCACAACCAGATGATCCAAGCGGAATAGTTTAACGCGCAGTTGATGCGGTTCCATCGTCACAGGTTGAGAGAGATGAACACTAACCGCATCAGATTGATCGTTTGTATTTAATAATTGATCCAAGGCTTCCACATCATGGAGAGCGATGGCAATCGCGGTTTCTTCTTGGTAACCCGTTGGAAAGGACTCTGAAAATAGATTGAAAAGGCGGTTTCCTTCTTCTTCGCCATGCTGTTCGTGTAACCCTTCGCGTAATAAATCACGCCAATCACGGCATTCATTAATTAAGGCACGGTTAATCCCCTCCAGATCAGGGGTTTTTAAGTTGCTGGGTTGTGTTTTAAGAATGTAAATCACTAAGGCTAGCGGGTCTTGGCTAAGCTGGGTGCTATAGGTTGCGACTTCCCCGCCTACTGCCTCGCTTAACATCTCACCAACGCGTTTGCGTAAATCCGATGAAAAACGCTCACGTGGTAGGAAGGCAAGTGCGCTAACATGGCGTTTAAATGGATCGGCGCGTAGTAAAACAGCGGGGCGTGGGCGTTGCCCTAAATAAACAATTTGCTTGGCGTTATAGGTAAGCGCATCCGTGGAAATTTGAAATAATTCATCGCGTGGATAAGTTTCCAATATATGATCAAGGGTTTTTGCATCATGCCCTTGCGCGGCAAAGCCGATTGTGTCAATAACCTGACGTAACTTAACCCGAACATAAGGGATGCTGGTCGCAGGGCTGCTATAGACATTGGAAGTAAATAAGCCAGCAAACATCATCTGCCCAACCAAGACAGGGTTGCCTTTTTTGCCATCTTGTTCATAGCGTTTAATCAGGATAACATCCAAATTAGCCCGCCTGTGAACCCGTGAGCGTTCGTTGGCTTTAATCACGCGTAACTGATCGCCTGACATAAGCTGTTGCTGTAAGGCTTCTGGTAAAGTACCAACATCATCAGCATGTTCAAAGATGCGCCGTTTTGTATCCTTTAAAATACCAAGACCTTTATCGGGATTGATGCTCCAGCTATTTTGTTTTGCGCTTTGATCATAGCGAAATTCACGAACCCCCAAAAAGGTAAAATGATTTTGACAAAGCCAATCAATAAAGGTTTCTGTTTCTTCTGATAAGCCAAGTGTTTTTGTAACCTCATTGCCAGTATTAAGGCGGCATTCACTAAGGCCATTGATCGTGGATTTAGCGCACCCCATCATCGCTGGCCAATCATGCACGGCTTGTTCAACATCGGTTAAGGTTACTTTAATTTCAGCTTCAAGCGATGCGATTTGTGCTTCATCGGTGACATGATCAAGTTCAATATGCATTAAGGAATAATTTTTATCTTGTCCAAGCGATAGAACAGGATGAAGCAAGCGGTGAATAGAAAGCCCACGATCGGATAAAAGCTGAACGATTGAATCAACCAAAAAAGGCATGTCATGATGGACAACTTCCAAAACGGTATGGTTGGAAGTCCAGCCATGAATCTCTGGTTTTGGGTTAAACAAGCGAAAGCCACTTGCATTTGGGAAAATATCTTTTGCATACCGCCAAAGCGATAAAGCCGCCCCATAAAGATCATGTAAATCATTGTGCGCAAGTTCTTCTTGCGGAGCATGGCGATAAAATTCTTTCACCCAATTTGTAAAATCAAGGGCAAAATCAGAGGGAGATGCGCCTTTTTCTGTTTTTGACTTAGGGGATTGCTGTTTGGCAAGTTCAAGCAATTGGTCAATTATGCTTGCTTGGTCTTGTGTCCCTTTTTTTGCAGTCTTATTAGGTTGTGCCATTTTATTCCTCCCCTTATAATCAAATATATTACAATAAATACATTCCAATGGTCAGTATCAATTGCATTTTTTAAAGAAATAATACATAATATAAAACTTGAATAGTTTGACATACAAAGATTAGGGTTACAACCTTATTCTTGTTTACTTTATGATTAAGATCAAGGTTATGCGAAATCGTCCACGTGCTTCAAACCGTTATAATAGTTTCTTGTTACCGCAAGGGGCATTGATTGAATTTGTGCCCGTTGGTAATATCGTGCGTGTTTCGGCGATTGATCCCGTCACCACGACGGAGGTTTGTATTGTCGGTGATCCAAGCCGTTCTTCTGATATGTTATCGCAAGCAGCCGTCCGCCGCCTTGAATATGTTTTGAAGAAAAAACGCCAAGAACAGCGTGAAGAACGCCGCAAGAAAAGGGAAGCTGCACGGTTGAAAGCGGAAGGGCAGTCACCGTCCGCCCCAAGACGCTTTGCACAAAATATGGCAAAGCCAACGGTTAGCTCCTCCCATAAAACGGGACAAAAATCTTATTTTGAGTTTTGAAATTTCTTGAAAATTTCAAAGAATTGTTTATAACCCTCTGAATATAATAAAGCTGGATTTGAGTAAATAATGGATTTTGAAACTTTCTTTGCCTCCAAATTATCGCAATTAAAACAAGAGGGCAATTATCGCCATTTTGCTGAAATGGCACGCGATGCGTCTCGATTCCCGAATGCGACCTTGTTTTCTAATGGTGAGCCTGAAAGTTCAGAACGCACTATTACCGTATGGTGTTCCAATGATTATTTGGGGATGGGACAGCATCCAGAGATCACGGCTAAGGTTGCCGCAGTTGTTCATGCTGAAGGGGCAGGAGCTGGTGGTACCCGCAATATTTCAGGCACCAACCATTACCATGTTGCGCTGGAGGCGCGATTAGCCGCCCTGCATCAGAAGCAAGCGGCATTATTATTTACTTCGGGCTATGTTGCAAATTATACGACCTTATCGATTTTAGGGCGTTCAATTCCTGATTTAGTGATTTTTTCTGATTCCATGAATCATAACTCTATGATCGAGGGGATTAGGCAAGCCCCCAAACCTAATCGCTTTACTTTTCGCCATAATGATTTGCATGATCTTGAGCAAAAATTGCGTAAAGTGCCACTTGAAACGCCAAAATTAATTGCGTTTGAATCTGTTTATTCAATGGATGGGGATATTGGTAAGATTGCTGATATTGCTGCGCTTGCAGAACGCTATAATGCCTTAACGTTTCTTGACGAGGTACATGCAGTTGGCATGTATGGCGATCATGGCGCAGGCGTTGCTGAGCGTGAAGGCTTAATGGATAAAATTGATATCATTCAAGGCACGTTAGGCAAAGCCTTTGGCACGATTGGCGGTTATATTGCAGGATCGGCTAATCTGATTGATTTTGTGCGCTCCTTTGGGCATGGCTTTATTTTTACAACGGCATTGCCGCCAATGATTGCGGCGGGTGCCTTGGCGTCCATTAATTTATTAAGCGGAACTGAGGGTAAGAAATTACGCGCTGTGCATCAAGAACGCGCGGCTAAATTAAAAGCAATCTTAAGACAGGCTGAATTGCCTGTGATGCCTTCTGAATGCCATATCGTGCCTGTGCTGGTTGGGGATCCCGTAAAATGTAGGCAGGCCTCTTCCTTATTGCTTGCTGATTATGGATTATATGTTCAGCCAATCAATCATCCAACTGTGCCTTATGGGACGGAACGCTTACGGCTAACGCCCACGCCACACCATGATGATGCGCAAATGCAAAAACTGGTTGAAGGGCTGGTTTCAGTTTGGAATAGGTTAGGCTTACCCCTTAATCAACGGGCGGCCTGATCGGCCTTAATTCATGTTCACCCGTCTTGATTTTTTAATTGCCCTTCGCTATTTACGGGCACGCCGCCGCGAAGGATTCATTAGCGTTATTGCATGGTTTTCCTTGCTTGGGGTGATGCTTGGTGTTGCCACCTTAATCATTGTCTTATCGGTTATGAATGGGTTTCGGGCTGATTTATTGTCGCGTGTAGTTGGCATTAACGGTCATGTGAATGTGTTATCACGCTATGATGATCGGGTTGAAGATTATCAAGCCCTTGCCGCCATGCTATCCAAATTGCCAGAGGTTGAAATTGCGATGCCAGTGATTGAGCGGCAGGGATTGGCCTCAATCGATGGGCGAAGCCGTGGGGTTATGGTGCGTGCCTATGATTTAAAAGATTTTGTTCGCCGTGACCGTTTGGCTTCAGGTGTATTAACGTCAGAAGCATTGCAAAAATTTCAGGAAAATCAAGGGATATTGATTGGGGATCGTTTGGCGCGTTCGCTTCAATTACGCGCCTTTGAATTGGATGAAGGGAGGGAACTCCGTTTGCTCTCCCCCGATTTGCAAAGCACGATTTTTGGTTCTGTTCCCAAAGTAACCAGCTTACCCGTTACTGGGCTATTTTCGCTTGGCCTTTATGAATATGATGATAATTTCATCTTTATGGCACTGGATCGTGCGCAGGCATTTTTTCAATTTGAAAATGGCGTATCGCGGATTGAAGTGATTGGTAAAGACCCCGAAACGGCTGATCAACTTGCGGCAAAGATCAGTGCGCTCTTGCCAAGTGATATGATTGCAATTCCATGGCAGCGTGTGAATGGCAGCTTGTTCACTGCCTTGCAGGTGGAACGCAATGTGATGTTTATTATCTTAACCTTAATTATTTTGGTGGCTGCGTTTAATATTATTTCTTCGCAAATCATGCTGGTGAAAGATAAAGCGCGTGGCATTGCGATTTTAAAAAGCATGGGGGCAGATCATGGGCTTATCTATCGTGTTTTTTTGATTACAGGCAGTGCCGTTGGGATCATTGGTGCGGTGTTAGGGGGTGGGCTTGGTATCCTTGTGGCTGCGAATATCGATGCAATTCGTCATGCGTTGGGGGCGTTGGCAGGGGTTGATTTGTTCTCAGCAGAAATATATTTCTTATCCACCTTACCAAGCAAGATTGATCCTGTTGAAGTTTGGATGATTATTGCGATGGCGATTGGGCTTAGCCTTTTAGCCTCCCTTTATCCTGCTTGGCGTGCTTCCCGCTTGGATCCCGTGGAAATTTTGCGTTATGGTTGATCGCTATGGTTGATGATGCGTTGCGCTGTCACCAAATTAGCCACGGCTATGGCGACATTAGCATTCTTGATCATTTATCATTAAACCTACCGCAAGGGCAGCTAAGCGCATTGGTTGCGCCAAGTGGTACAGGAAAATCAACCCTGCTTCATATTGCTGGTTTGCTTGAACGCCCACGCGCTGGGGAGGTATGGATTAATGGTCAATCAGCCTGGAGCCTAACTGAACAAGCGCGCGCCCGCTTACGGCGCGATTATTTGGGATTCGTTTTTCAATTTCATCATTTATTGCCAGAATTTACGGCGGCAGAAAATATTTTATTTCCTTTGCGCTTGGCTGGATGGAAGCCAAGTGATGCCGAAGATCGTGTTGCAGAATTGCTGGATCGGGTGGGGCTTAGCCATCGTAAAACCCATTTACCAGCCGAATTATCAGGCGGTGAACAACAGCGTATCGCAATTGCCCGCGCCCTTGCCAATCGCCCAAATTTGATTTTGGCTGACGAGCCAACGGGTAATCTTGATCCCAAAACCGCCGCCCAGATTTTTGAATTATTACTGGAGCTTATAAATGATCAGGGGGCATCTGCTTTAATTGTAACCCATGCAACAACGCTTGCCGAACGCTGTGTTTCGGTCTATCATCTAAAAGAAGGGTGTTTGCATCTTTCAAAACATTAAATCATTTAAGGGTTAGATTCGTGTCAAATATTTGCGGCAAAAAGCTTACAATACCAGTGGTGGGCGCACCCTTATTTATTATCTCCAACCCAAAAATGGTAATTGCGCAATGTATTGCGGGGATTGTCGGGTCTTTTCCAGCCTTAAATGCAAGGCCTGAAAGCCAACTTGATGAATGGTTGGATGAAATTACCTCTGCCCTTGCAAAATGGGATCAAGAACATCCCGATCAGCCCGCAGCCCCTTTTGCCGTTAATCAAATTGTTCATAAAACCAATAAAAGGCTGGATCATGATCTTGCCCTATGTGAACGTTATAAAGTGCCGTTGATTATTTCTTCGCTTGGTGCGGTGGAAGAGGTCAATCAGGCAGCACACGGGTTTGGTGCAATCGTATTCCATGATATTATTCATAATCGCTTTGCCCATAAAGCCATTGAAAAGGGTGCAGATGGATTAATTGCAGTTGCGTATGGAGCTGGTGGTCACGCAGGGCAATTATCGCCTTTTGCGTTGATGAATGAAATCCGTAGCTGGTTTTCTGGTCCATTATTATTATCTGGTTCCATCGTCACGGGGCGTGATGTTGCTGCTGCTTGTATGATGGGGGCGGATTATGCCTATATCGGGACACCGTTTATTGCAACGGAGGAAGCGCGCGCAAAAGAAGCTTATAAACAAATGCTGGTGGATAGCACCGCAAATGACATTCTTTATACCGATTATTTTTCAGGCGTTTATGGTAGCTATTTACGCCCTTCCATTGAACAGGCTGGGCTTGATCCTGATGCTTTGCCTGAAAAGCCGAATGCTATGATGGATTTATCCAAGGTTGATCAGCCTTCCGATAAACCGAAGCCATGGCGTGATGTTTGGAGTGCAGGGCAGGGCGTAGGGAGCATTAATAAGATCGTTTCTTGCCAGCAACGGGTTGATCAGCTAAGGGCAGAATATGCCCAAGCCATTCAGGAATTTAAAACAAATAATTAAGAAAAATTAATGGTACGTATTTTTAAATCACAAGGAACCCCACAAGGGACAACAAAGGATCATATGGTCTTTGTGCTTATCCCCAATTTTTCAATGTCCGCTTTTACAGGCATGGTTGAAGCGATGCGGCTTGCTAATTATGCGGCGGGTAAGATTTTATATAGTTGGGAAACTGTTAGCCGAGATGGGGATGCAGTCATCGCCTCCAATGGGATTTCAGTGCAAACTGACCGCGCGATTGCAAGTTTTGATAAAGCCCCTGCAACCATTGCGGTTTGTTCAGGCATTGATGCGCATATTTATAAGGATAATGCGGTCATCGGTTGGTTAAGACGCTGGGCGCGGGAGGGGAGCTATATCGGTGGCATTTGCACAGGTGCCTATGTTTTGGCGCATGCAGGACTTTTAAACGGCTATCAAGCAACGGTGCATTGGGAAAATATTGATTCCTTATCAGAAAAATTTCCAGACCTAGATTTACAAGCAGAATTATTTAAACTTGATCGTGAACGCTTTACTTGCGCAGGTGGGGTTGCTGCATTTGATATGATGTTGAATGATATTGCTTGTTGCCATGGTAATGAATTAGCCGCAGAGGTTGCGGGGTTTTTGATGCATGAGCGCATTCGTGATGGTTCGGATGTTCAACGCTTGCCCTTGCAAGCAAGGCTACGGATTGCCCATCCAAGGTTGGTTCGCGCGATTGCTGAAATGGAAAAAAATATGGAAGAAGCCCTTGAACGCGATGAAATTGCAAGGCGGGTTGGGCTATCACGCCGTCAGCTTGAACGGTTATTTAGGCGTTATCTTAATACCAGCCCTGCACGCTATTATCTTAAGTTACGACTTAATCGTGCAAGAATCTTGCTAACCCAAACTAGCATGCCTGTGACAGAAGTTGCGTTTGCTTGTGGCTTTACTTCGGCCTCGCATTTTTCAAAATGTTATCGCGATATGTTTAATAAAACGCCGCGTAGTGCAAGGCTGTATCCTGAAATAATTGAAGAACAAACCCCCGCCAATCAAGAAACTTTAATCCAACAAGAAACTGGAACGTGAGCCAGCCTTCCCCCGCATCAGGACAGATCACAACGCAATTACGACCAAAGTCAGGGGAATTGATTGTTCAGCCGCTTGCGTCAACGCCCTTCATGGACACCGATTTAAACTGTGTTTGCGCCAAGGTACTTTCCGCCGCCGCCGATAGTGAAGGGGCGTTTGTCACCGATCAGGTGCTGATTATTTCAGATCAAACGGATACCGATACCGCTTATGCGATTAGGGCAGAAAATGCAATCAGGCTTCCCGATGGCTTTTCTCCCAATATCGCAACGCAATTTGTTTCAAGCTATGGGCTTGCATGGTATGCGTTGATTGAACGGGCAAAGATTGGTGAAGAAAGCCGCGTGCTGGTGGTGGTTGAAGATGATCAGATGCTTAGCAAGGATGCGATTGCCTGTGTTGAAATTTGTTTATTGATGAAAGCGGTTCCTGCGGTGGTTACACAATTGACTGATTATCCGCATTTGGTTGATGTGATTTGCTTACCGATCAGTGATCATATTCTGTGGCGTACCCATGTGTTTGATCAATGCTCCAAGGCCTGTTTTGGGGCTAAATTGCTTGATTTTAAAGGTGGGGCATTATTTCCTATTCAACAGCTTAGCAAATTTAACCATGATTTAATTTTATGCGATTATGTATCGCTTTATTTGCAGGCTCCTGACCAATTTTATAAAATTTTGCGAGAAGCCATCACAGAATGCGCCGATACACTGGTCGAACGCAGGGATATTGTAATCGAGATGGATATGGATAAATTTTTAGATCGACTGTAAATTGTTAGGAGCTTAACTTATATGAAAATTGCCGTATCAAAGATGATGAATGCATTCGTTCTTGTGAAACCAAAAACTTAAAAAAGGAAAAATAATGAGCCGATTACATATCCATATTTCCGTGAATGCGCTTGAGCAATCTATTAAATTTTATTCTGCGCTGTTTGGCGTGCAACCAAGCAAGAAAAAGTCAGATTATGCCCAATGGATACTGGACGATCCATGTATGAATTTTGCAATTTCAGCACGTGGTATAGACTCAAAAATAGATCATTTAGGAATTCAAGCTGAGAATGAAGCTGAGCTTGCTGTATTAAAAGAGCGTATTCAAAAAGCTAATTTAATAACATTTGACGATGGGCAAACGACTTGTTGTTATGCAACGTCTGATAAAATATGGGTAAAAGACCCAAATGGCATTGCGTGGGAGACGTATCACACTATGGAAGAGGCAGAGTTCTTTTACAATGCCCCCTCAACCAATGCCTCTTCAACCAATGATAGCTGTTGTGTTCAAAGGAATGGATCAGAAGATCATTTTGACCAAGCTAAACCTAGCTGTTGTGGATAAATTAATTGGTATTGAGTTTAGACTTTGTTATATCAATGCCCACTTGAAATTATACCTATTTTTGTTTATTTAAATTAAATGAGGTATTGCTTATGACAATTGCTTTAGAGTTTGATCCAGAAGACCCGTTTGCAGAAACTGAAACCAGTTTTGCTGAGGAAGAAAATTTAATGCCTGTATTATCTGAACAGGCGGCTGAACGTGTTAATTTTTTGACCGCAAATGAAGCACAGCCAGGGGCGATGTTACGCCTGAAAGTATTAAGTGGGGGATGTTCTGGCTATCAATATCAGTTTGATCTTGTATGGTCGAATAATGAACAAGATTATCTTACCACAACCGATCAGGCGACATTGGTGGTGGATCAAACTTCGCTTCCATTTTTGCATGGGGCGGTGATTGATTATGTTGACGAGCTGGGCGGGGCTTATTTCAAAGTCACCAACCCGCAAGCAAAATCAGGTTGCGGATGCGGCACGTCTTTTTCGCTTTAGTTTAAGTTAAGTCGCGAATAGACAAGTCGCGTTTGCTAGCAAAATTTATAAGAGGCAGATTTTTTCAAAAATATTAAGGAGATAGCGTATGAAAACGCAGGCAAGAGCAGTTGTCATTGGCGGTGGGGTTGTTGGGGTATCAACCCTTTATCATCTGGCGAAAAAAGGCTGGGGGGATAGTGTCCTAATTGAACGCAAGGAATTAACCTCAGGTTCCACATGGCACGCGGCAGGCTTGTTGCCTTTGTTTAATCTTAGCTATTCAGTTGGCCAAATTCATAAATATTCAGTGAATTTTTATCAGGAATTAGAGCGTGAGACAGGACAAAAAGTTGGATTTTCGCAATGTTCCAACATTCGTTTGGCGCAAACTCATTCCAGAATGGATGAATATTATCAATATGCTTCAGTAGCGGAGACGATTGGGGTTAAGGTTAATTTTCTAACCCCTGATGAGGTTAAAGAAATCTGGCCTTTATGTAATATTGATGGGTTGGTTGGCGCGATTCAGCATCCCGAAGATGGTTATATTCAGCCCGCCGATTTAACGCAAGCCTTGGCAAAAGGGGCGCGTAATTACGGGGCGGAAATTTATCGCAATACCTGCGTGACGGCGATATCAAGGACGCCTTCAGGCGATTGGAAAGTCACC
This sequence comes from Alphaproteobacteria bacterium, assembly GCA_965229675.1. GTDB lineage: Bacteria > Pseudomonadota > Alphaproteobacteria > CBDDJK01 > CBDDJK01 > CBDDJK01. The sequence continues at coordinate 2,097,600 of OZ245897.1, read as the reverse complement.
ACCGATAAAGGGGAGATTACCTGTGAGCATGTGATCACCGCCAGTGGTAATTTTGTTAAACAAACAGGCGATATGCTAGGGTTGGAATTGCCCGTAATCCCCGTTGAGCATCAATATATCGTAACTGAACCGCATCCAGAAATTTTAAAGCGTAAAGAACAAGGCTTACCTGAAATGGGTGTATTGCGCGATTCTGATAATGCTTGGTATATGCGTGAAGAGCGTGGTGGTCTTATCCTTGGCCCTTATGAAAAAGGTGCGCCTTGCTGTTATGTTGATGGTCCAACCGATGATTGTGAATATGAATTATTCCAAGAAGATTTAGAACGCCTAGAACCCCATATAGAAGGCGCAATGTTCAGGGTACCTGCGTTTGGCGAAGTTGGGATCAAAAAAACCTATAATGGTGCGATTTGTTATACCCCTGATGGTAGCCCGATTGTTGGTCCTGCTTGGGATTTACCGAATTTATGGTTGAATGAAGGACATTCTTTCGGGGTAACCGCTGCTGGTGGTGCAGGTTGGCAATTGGCCGAATGGATTGTTGATGGCGAGCCAACGATTGATATGCTAGGCGTTGATCCACGGCGTTTTGGCGATTATTGCACCAGAAGCTATATGAAAATTAAAAATGAAGAAGCTTACGCCCATGTTTTTGTTACCCATTTTCCTGATGAAGAACGCCCCGCCGCCCGTCCATTACGCACAACCCCTTGCTATGATCGGATGAAGGCACAAGGCGCAGTGTTTGGTCAAAAATTTGGCTGGGAGCGCGCAAATTGGTTTGCACCAGAAGGGGTTGAAGCGGTTGATGATTGGTCATTTCGCCGTTCGCAATGGTTCCCGCATGTGGCGGCCGAAGCAAAGCATGTTGCTGAACATGCGGGGCTTTTGGATATGTCCGCTTTTGCAAAATGCAGAATATCAGGCGCAGGTGCTGAAAGCTTTCTTGACCGCTTGCTTGCCAACCGCATCCCCAAAAAGATTGGGCGGATTGGCTTATGCCATGCCTTAACGGATCGTGGGGGGGTAATGAGCGAATTTACCGTTTTACGGGAATCAGAAGATAGCTTTTATTTGGTTTCTGCTGGGGCGTTGCAACGCTTGGATCATGATTGGTTAAAATCGCATATGCCCAAAGATGGCACGGTGCGTTTTGATTCTTTAACTAATGCGATGGGCGTGTTGGTATTGGCAGGGCCTAAATCACGGGATATTTTACAGGCCATTTCCCGCCATGATCTATCCAACCAAGCCCTGCCATGGCTAACGGGTAAACAGATTGATGTTGGGCTTGCGCCATCAATGGCCTTGCGGGTTAATTTTGTTGGTGAGCTTGGGTATGAACTTCATCATCCGATAGAATACCAAAACCATATTTATGATGCCTTATTTAAGGCAGGGGAAGCGCATCAGTTGAAACCTTTTGGCATTCGCGCGATGGATATGCTGCGCATTGAAAAATCTTATCGTATGATTGGTACCGAATTATCGATTGAATATGCCGCCTTTGAATCAGGCTTAGACCGCTTTGTAATCCCCGATAAAGGTGACTTTAAAGGGCGTGATGCTTTGCTTGCTTGGCGGGATAAAGGCTTTGCTAATCAATTTGTAACGATGACGGTTGACGGGATTGACGATGCTGATCCATTAGGAAATAATCCAATTTACCATCAAGGCAAATTGATTGGGCGTGCAACCTCAGGGAATTATGCGCCACGGCTTGAAACTTCCATCGTGCTTGCAATGGTGCAACCAGATTATGCGGCAATTGGCACAAAGCTTGAGATTAAAATTCTTGATCGCATGTTCCAAGCAACGATTGTTGAAGAAAGCCCATACGACCCTGAAAATAAACGCCTTAGGGCATAAGCTCCTTTAACAAAGGGTGTGGCTTATTAAATACGGTACGTGCTTGTTGGGTAAAATGAAACGCAGCTTCGCGCATGGGTTGGAAAGCATTGGGATTAGTTAAGAGTTTGCTACAGGCCTCAAACCAGCTTTCCATCGGTTCATCGCAGCCAATGGCGATTTTAGACTTCAATAAATTTGCGTGAATGTCATTATTTGCGACCATTGGCAATAAGCCAATTTTTGCATATTCCAATGCCCGCAGGTCAGTTTTATAAGGGTTTTTATTCATATCCATTGCTGGCACAAGCCCAACATCAAACAGCTTTTGATTACGGATAAACCAGCTTGTAAACAATGCGTAATTATTATCTTTGACAATAATTGTTTTTAACCATGGTGCCTTTATGGGCGGTGCTTCGCGGGCGATGATAAATACTTCAAACCGATCTGGATAATGATGGTTTAGGTTTGAAAATAAGGCATAAATCATTTCAGGATCATGAAGTACATCGTAAAGATCATTATAAACAAAACGAATTTTATCTTTTGAAAATTCTTTATCGATCATCGTTGAGTCATAACGCCATAGCCTTGGATCAATAGGGGTTTTATTAACAATTGCCTGATTGGCTTTGCTTCCGTAATCCATTGCTAGCCTATGATTAGAAAACCAAACCATCTTGGCATAATCCATTAATATATGGATTGGGGTCAGCTTATGATCAATCGTTGAATAATCGCCTTCCATATCCACATAAAGCGGTATGTTTTTTTGCTGTAGGTTTTGATTGAGCATTTCAGCAGTTTCAAGGGTAAGGGGCGTATTTGCTTGCACAATACATGAACCCACAGTCTCAAGGGCGGGGTCATTGATATGATCCAAATGCACTAACTCAATTTTGCTAAAGGCTTCATCGGTTGTTAAGGGGGATACCAGCCGTATTAAAGCGGCGATATCAACATGACCATCTTCACTAGCACATAATAACCCAACTTTATGGCGTTTTTTCTGGCGGTAAGTTTGGTGTACGCCGTAATCTTTTCGTTTTTTATTCGCTTGAAAATCCTCAAGCCAAAGATCAATCGTTTGCGCGCGTTGGTCAAAGGAATGATGCTTATGAATAAAATCAGAAATTTTTTTCTTTTCCTCTATTGAAGCAGGGGCAAGATTGGCTATTGCAGTTTTAAAGTCCTCTTCATCTTTAACGGTGATAACCGCATCATCAAATAAATAGGGGATGGAGGGACAATAATCGCTGATCAGCGTCCCCCCGCAAGCCAGCACATCAAAAATACGGTCAGAGATAAAGCCATATTGCACCATGGTTTCCCAATGATCATTTAGGACAAACGCCGCATTGGCGTAATATTGATATAATTCCTTATTATCGACCGTCCTACCTTTACGAATTTTCTTTAAAGTTTCAGCTGGTAATAGGTCATCCCACTCTCTTCCATAAAGATCAAGCGGGGTATTATTCTGCACACTCCATTTGACCATATTCCTTAACACATTACGGCTATTTCCAACAAAAATACCGCGTTCGCGCATTTGTCCTGGTTGTGCAAAAAATGGAAAACGATGATGATCACAGCCTTGTAATAAGGAGATGATGTTTAATGATGTGCTATGTTTAAGCAAGGCCGCATAGGATTCGGAAGCAACGAAAATACCATGATAAAGCATTAATTCATCATAAAGCACCTGATCAGGATGATAGATCAGCCATAATAAGGTTATTTGCCCTTTTTGCGGCCTATATGCCGTGGGGCCACGAAGGACGATCACGACATCATCCTTCATAAATTCAGGCCTATACCAATCTTGAACGAAATCTATTCTGACGTTATGCCCCAACCGCTCCAAGGATTCCTTAATCCCATCTGCAAAATGAAAATCCCCCCAAACCGCCCGATAATCATAAGGGGCAGGGGTCTTAATCGCAATCGAAAATGAACCAGATTCACCTGTTATATAAGGATTACGCACCGTCTTTTAGCTAATGATCTTTAATAAAGGATGCGGCTTGTTAAATACGGTGCGTTCTTGTTGGATAAAACGAAACGCGGCTTCGCGCATGGGTTTGAACGCATCAGGATTGGTTAGCAGCTTGCTACAAGCCTCAACCCAGCTTTCCATCGATTCATCACAGCCAATGGCGATTCGATGTTTTAGTAAGCTTGTATGCGTGTCATCATTGGCAACCATTGGCAATAGGCCGATTTGTGCATATTCCAATGCCCGCAAATCACTTTTATAAGGGTTAATTTCTGCATCCATTTTAGGAACAAATCCAACATCGAACAGGCTGTTATTACGAATAAGCCAACTTATAAGCAGGGGGTAATTATTATCTTTAACAACAATATTTTTCAGCCATGGTGCCTGCATGGGTTGCGCTTCGCGGGCGATCATTAACAGTTCAAACCGATCTGGATAATGTTGGTTTAAGGTTGAAAATAACTCATAAATCATTTCAGGATTATCAGGCGTATCGTAAAGATTATTATACAGGAAACGAATTTTATCCTTTGAAAACTCTATCTTGATCATTGCTGGATCATAACGCCATAGTCTTGGATCAATCCTTGTTTTATTAACCATTGCCTGCTTTACCATATTGCCACAATCGATAGCCAGCTTATGGTTAGAAAACCAAGTGTTTTCAGCATTGTTCAAAAGAAACTTTATGGGGGTATTTGCATTCATATTAACGGTTGAATAATCCCCTTCCATATCCATATAAAGTGGGATGCTGTTTTTTTGTAAATTTTGCTTAAGTGTTTCGGCGGCCTCAAGGGTAAGGGGGGCGTTCGCCTGCACAATACATGAATCCAATTCCCTAAGCGTAGGGTCATTTGCATCATTTAAGCGGATTAATTCAACTTTGCTAAAGGCTTCTTCTGTTGTTAAGGGCGACACCAGCCTTATTAAAGCGGATGTATCAACATAATCATTTTCGGAAGCACATAAGAAACCCGCTTTATGGCGTTGTTTTGGACGATAAGTTTCACAAGCTCCATAATTTTTACGTTTCTTTTTTACCTTAAAATCTTCAAGCCAAGTACAAATCGCTTGGGCGCGCTGATCAAAGGAATGATGCTTATGAATAAAATCGGAGATTTTTTGCCGATCATCTAAGGCGGGAATGGTTAGATGGGTAATTGCGGTTTTAAATTCCTCTTCATTTTTAACAGTCGTCACCGCATCATCAAATAAATAGGAAATAGATGGACAGTAATCGCTGATCAGCGTTCCCCCGCAAGCCAGAACATCATAAACGCGATCTGAAACAAATCCATATTGTATCATTGTTTGCCAATGGTCATTTAAAACAAAGGCAGCACTGGCGTAATGGTGATATATTTTTTTATTATCAATGCTTTGTGCTTTTAAGATTTTCTTAAGAATCTGAGGCGGGATGAATCGTTCCCAATGTTGTCCGTAAAGTTCAAATTCTATGTTATTTTGCACGCTCCATTTTACCATATCCCTATAAACATTACGACTATTGCCGATAAATAACCCTTTTTTTTCCGTATTATCCAAGGTTTCAACAAAGGGGAATCGTTGGTGATCAGAACATTGCAATAAGGGTAAAATGTTCAATGAAGTGCTATGTTCAAGCAAAGCTGCATAAGATTGCGATGCAATAAAAACAGAATGATATAGGCTTAATTCCTCATATGATATTTTCTCAGGATGACATATTAGCCATAATAAGTTAATTTGCTCTTTTTTAGGTCTATAGGCAGTAGGGCCACGAAGGACGATCACCACATCGTCATTCATAAATTCAGGCCTATACCAATCTTGAACGAAATCTATCCTTGCTTTATGCCCTAAGCGTTCTAAAGATTCTTTTAAGGAATCGGCAAAATGAAAGTCACCCCAATTTATTCTTACAGCATAAGGCGCAGGGGTTTTGATCGCAAAGGATAAGAAGGTTTTTTTACGAATTAAAGGATAAGCATTTTTGTTAAGTACTTTTAAAGTGTTTTCAGGGAATACTCTGTTATTCATAATCGTAATTTAAGGCTGTGACTAATAAAGTTTAATCATTAGCTTTTTGAATCAGCCAATTTATAAGATGAAAATTAATTAAGATCATATTCATAATATCAAACTTATGATGTATTTCAAGTGCTGAAAGATTAGAAAATAAGAAGCTAAGAATCATTGATGGGGAATATTTATTTAAAAGAAAATTAAAACATGTTTGTATAGTTTAAAGCGAAGAATGTACTTAACCTATATGCGTTTCTGTTTTATGTTTCGCCAGTTCGTATGCGTGATATAGGTGGGGCTTCAAATCAAAGATGTTATTCAAGTAATTCTATCTTACCATTTTTTAGGCGGGTTCTTAAAGGTCGCCCACCTAACATCACCGTTCTGTAATCCACCAGTTTTTTTTGAGGAATCCTCCAATTAACACCATATAGAAATTCACAAATTATCTCTGGATATTTGGGAATAGGAATAGTAATGCCACAAGATGATATTTCTTTTAATGGAAAAATCAATGGCTTTGGTAGCTTTAAAATAGATTTAGGATTTTGGGGCTGACCAGGAAAATTCCATCTCTCTATCAAAAAATTTGGATCAACATCCTTATTATAAAAATAGAAATCAATTCGAACAAATACCCCTTCTAAAAATCCATTCGCTTGAATGAAATATTTTGTATGATTCGGCCAAGTTGAATAATCAATTTCAAATTTTAAAGCACTCAACAATGATTTGACATTTTCATAATCCAAAATATTAACATAAAAATCTACGTCATCATCATTATCGATTGGCTTGGACTCACGGATCAAGCCAAGCAAAGTGCCAAAAAATGGAAAAAACTCTATATTACTACGCTTCAACGCTTCTGAAATTTTTGTTAGTCCAAGTTCAAGCGAAGAATTATTAAGTGTATTTTTTGACATACATTATCCCTCGCTTTTTATGTAAATTTGTCTAGTCACAAAGGCATCGTCTGTTTTCCATTTGGCGAACCCTTTTCCCTCAGTCTCATATACGCATTTGAGTTTATGAACCTCTGCTATGGTTTTAATCAATTCGGATTTGTGAAAATAACGATCATGATCTGGGGTATGTTTAGTTAAAAACGTATCTTTTTCATTTCTATACTCAGTAAAAAAATATTGAGAATAATGCATAGCATTTGATAAATTCTCAAAAAACTTTTTCAACTGCGGTTCTGGCAAAGTATGAATAAAAAATCGGGCGTAATATGAACAAACTTCATGTGAAACTGTCGGTTTAGGCAACGCCTTGTTCGTGACATCAATTTGAATTGGTTTTAAATTTTTAAGCCCTTTCGATCTAGACTTAATAATTTCAATAGCGGAACTTGATGCCTCTAGCGACATAACTTCAAAACCTAAATTTGCAAAAAAAACGCTATCTCTTCCATCTCCAGCCGCGATATCAATTAATTGCTTCACGCCTATTTCTTTGGCTTCAACTGCGCAAAATGCTGCGAACTGACTTGGTATAAGGTGATTTAAGTTATTGCTAACCGCATTTTCATAGTACTGTTTCCAATAGTCAAAAGGTATATTCATAGTTTTTCCATGGATTGGTTGCATCATCACGCTTGGCAAAATTTATACTAACTATTGCAGTCGAATCTTGCTATGTCAATCGGTCATAATGTCAACAACACATCCAAGCTACAAAAAACGTAAGCTTTTGGCTGGTTTTCAACGTTTTTCTTTGTTGTATTCGTAAACCTCTTTTAAGTTATGTTGGGAAAAATACTCCATTTTATAAGCATAATTTGAAAACGGGGGCAGTACAAGCAGTTGACATCAGTTCTTAAAAATATAAAACAAAATCATCCCAATGTTGCAGAAGCGTTAAAAAAAATACTGTAAAATGATCTGACCCTAAAGGAATGAATATTCATGCTTAAATTTTTGATTACAGGCGGGGCGGGGTTTATTGGTTCTGCGGTTATTCGGTATTTGATTCAAGAAACTGATCATCAGGTTATGAATTTGGATAAATTAACCTATGCTGGAAATTTAGCATCGCTTTCAGAAATTGCGGATCATCAACGCTATCAATTCATTCAAGGTGATATTGGCGATCAGCCCTTGGTTACCAAGGCTTTTGCTGAGTTTCAACCTGATATTATTATGCATCTTGCTGCTGAATCGCATGTTGATCGTTCCATAGATGGGCCTAGTGCCTTCATTCAAACCAATCTGGTTGGGACTTCGGTTTTGTTGGAGGTTGCGCGCACCTATTGGATGGGATTATCGCCCGAGCAAAAAGCTAGTTTTCGCTTTCACCATATTTCAACCGATGAGGTTTATGGAAGTTTAGGCGAAACAGGATATTTTACAGAAGCAACCAGCTATGATCCAAGTTCCCCTTATTCGGCAAGTAAGGCTGGTTCAGATCATTTGGTGCGGGCTTGGCATCGAACCTATGGGCTACCTATATTGGTAACCAATTGTTCCAATAATTATGGCCCTTATCAATTTCCTGAAAAATTAATCCCGTTAATGATTTTTAATGCGCTTGCGGGTAAGGCTTTGCCTGTTTATGGCAATGGCCAGCAGGTTCGTGATTGGCTTTATGTTGATGATCATGCAAAAGCACTTTATAAAGTTGTGACTGAGGGAAAAGTGGGGGAGACTTATAATATCGGTGGCCATAATGAAAAAACGAATTTGGAGGTCGTGCATACCTTATGTGACTTGCTGGATGAACTATGCGCCAATCATACCCATGGCTTTAAAAGCTATAAAGAATTAATCACCCATGTGGTTGATCGCCCTGGCCATGATCAAAGATATGCGATTGACGCAGGTAAAATTGGTCGTGAATTAGGTTGGACACCCCAAGAAAATTTTGAATCAGGGCTTAGAAAAACAGTCACATGGTATCTTGACCATAAGGATTGGGTTAAGCATAATTTAAGCACGGATGGTCAACCCCGATTAGGGGTTGTGTCAACGGCTAAAGGATCAAAATAGTAAGATTATAAAAGATGGCTTCAAAGCAGATCATATTATTGGGTGGAACAGGGCAGGTTGGCCATGAATTAAAGCATGGCTTGAGTATGTTGGGGAAGGTGATTGCCCCCACCCGCGCGCAGCTTGACCTTGCCAATATACAAGCCGTTAATCAGTTTCTTGAAGCTAATCAGCCTAATCTTATTGTTAATGCCGCCGCTTGGACGGCAGTGGATGCTGCTGAAGAACACCCGCAAGCAGCGCATGCACTCAATGCAGCTTTACCCAAGATATTAAGCGATTATACCGCCCAGCGCGGCATTTGGCTTATCCACTATTCAACCGATTATGTCTATCCTGGGACGGGAGATCGGCCTTGGGTTGAAGGGGATACAACCGCCCCGCTTTCAACCTATGGAAAGACTAAGCTGGCGGGGGATCAAGCCATCATAGATAGCGGTAGTGCGTATCTTATTTTTCGTACCAGCTGGGTTTACAGCACGCGCGGCAATAATTTTATGAATACAATGCTGCGATTGGGGCTTGAGCGTGACAAGCTTCAAATTGTGGGGGATCAAATGGGCGCACCGACACCTGCACGGTTTATTGCTGAGGTTACTTTGCTTGCGCTTCATGGAAATCATGCTAAGCCACGCCTTCAATCAGGCATTTATCATCTTGCACCACGTGGGGAGACAAGCTGGTATGAATTTGCGTGTCATATTTTTAAACAGGCAGGTGATTTAGGATTAAAGCTTGCCATCAAGCCAGAGGGAATAAAAAACATCCCAACAAAAGATTGGTCAAGCCCAGCAGAGCGCCCGCTTAATTCGCGTTTATCCTTGCAGCATATTGAACAGGCGCTTGGAATTGAAATGCCGCATTGGCAATCTCAACTTACGCTTACTTTAGCTGACCATAAAATAATTGAAAATTAAAGGAAAAATGAATGGTGCGTAAAGGAATTTTACTTGCTGGTGGGCATGGCACCCGCCTTTATCCAGCGACTTTGTCGATTAGTAAGCAATTATTGCCAGTTTATGATAAGCCGATGATTTATTATCCGTTGAGTATTCTGATGCTTGCTGAAATACGCGATGTTTTAATTATTTCTACGCCTAAGGATACGCCACTCATTCAAGAATTGCTTGGCGATGGTCAACAATTTGGGCTTAATCTTGAATATGCGGTACAATCTTCCCCCGATGGTTTGGCGCAGGCTTTTTTGATTGGAGAGAATTTTATCGGTAATGATTTAAGTGCGCTTATGCTTGGAGATAATATATTTTATGGCCATAAGTTTGATCGGCTTTTGAAGAACGCAATGATGCGTGAACAAGGGGCGACTATCTTTGCCTATCACGTTGAAGACCCTGAACGCTATGGCGTTGCCGCCTTTGATGAAAACAATAAAGTATATTCGTTGGAAGAAAAACCGCAAAACCCCAAATCAAATTATGCGGTTACGGGGCTTTATTTTTACGATCAAGATGTGGTTGCAATGGCAAAGGAGCTTAAACCTTCGGCGCGTGGCGAGTTGGAAATCACCGATATTAACCGTAATTATATGGATGCGGATAAATTAAATATTGAAATTATGGGGCGGGGGTATGCTTGGTTGGATACAGGTACCCATGCTTCCTTGCTTGATGCAGGACAATTTATTGCAACACTTGAACAACGACAGGGGTTAAAAGTTGCCTGTTTGGAAGAAATTGCTTACCGCAAACAATGGATTGATGCAGAACAGCTTGAAACTTTTGCACAGCCTTTATTAAAAAGTGGCTATGGTGAATATTTAATGCGAATTTTAAAAGATAGATTATGAAAATAACCCCCCTTGAAATCCCTGAAATTCTGATGATCGAGCCAAGACTATTTGAAGATGCGCGGGGCTTTTTTTATGAAAGCTATAATCAAAAAGCTTTTGACGAGGCGGTTGGACAATCCGTAAATTTTGTTCAGGATAATCATAGTCGTTCGGTTAAAGGAACTTTGCGCGGGCTTCATTATCAATTATCCCCTTTTGCGCAGGCAAAACTTGTTCGTGTGACGCAAGGGGAGGTGTTTGATGTTGCCGTTGATATTCGCAAAAATTCCCCAAATTTTGGCAAATGGGTTGGAACCTTTATTTCGGCTGAAAATAAAAGGCAGCTTTGGGTGCCTGCGGGATTCGCCCATGGGTTTCTGGTCACCAGTGATTGGGCTGAATTTCAATATAAATGCAATGATTTTTATGCACCAGATCATGAACAAACCATCCTTTGGAACGATCCAGATTTAGCAATCAACTGGCCTTTGGAAGCCGATCAAATATTGAATATATCTCCAAAAGACAGCCAAGGGTTTAGGTTTAAAGCAGTCCCTGAATCCGCATTATTTTGATGCAGCTTTAGGTTTGGTTTGGGTAAGCCAAACGCCGCCTAGGATGCAAGGGATGGCAATGGGGCCAAGTAGTCCAAGTGTTTCATTCAAATAAAGCATTGCCATAATCACACCCCATAAGGGAACTAAATTAAGGAAAATGGCTGAACGCACAGGGCCAATTCGTTTGATTCCGATTGTCCAGAATAAAAAGGCTAAGTTGGTGCTAAAAAATGCGATGCTGGCCAATTGTCCCCAGCCTACCAAAGAAATAGCCTTTAATTGCGCGATGGGTTCCGTTGTGAAAACCGCAGCAATCACAATCAGTCCCACAGTGCCAATTAAAGTTGAAAGCCCTGTTAAGGCAAGGATATCAATTTCAAATTTTTCAGTAATGGATTTAATATTCAGGGTATAAAGCGACCAGCATAGCACACAGGTAAGCAAAATCAGATTGCCGATGATCACCAAAAACCAATCTTTATTGATCAATATTCCATCTGCAACCAGCATAAAAATCCCACAAAAAGACAAGGCAATCCCAATAATTTGCTTTTTTAACACAGCGTTTTTAAGCAAAATTGCGGTTAAGATGGCGGTAAAAGCAGGGCCAAGGCCAGGGACTAATAACACGGCATGGCTTGCAAGTGAATAATCCAAGCCAACAAAAAAGGCGACATTATAAATCAATACACCAAATAATGCTGGAATAACGGCTAATTTCCATAATGTTTTATCAAGAAATACATGCGGAGAACGCCACAGCAAAAAAGGCACCCAAAGAATGGAGGCAAGTGCAAATCGTAACGCCGCAATCATAAAAGGGGAATGCGCATCAAGTAAATCCTTACCGATGACAAATGCACTTGCCCAAAAAAAGGTAGCGGCAGCTAGCAAGCCATAGCTTATCAAATCATGCTGGTTATGATCAATTTTCATCTAATTAAATTTAACCAATTCATCGGGGGCAATAAGGTGCGTTGTTTTACAAAATAAGCAGGTGCTTTCAAATTGACCCGAAGGTGCAATCAATTCAGTGCGTTGTTGTGGTTCTAAATTATTTAAGACATTCAGCATTTTTTCACGTGAGCAGGTGCAATGATCGACATAATGCCAAGCAGGGAAGATACGCACGCCATATTCATGGAACAGGCGATTAAGCAATGTTTCACCCGCAAGCGTGCCATCCAATAATTCTTCATCACGTAGGCTATGGATCATGGCTTGCGCCCATCGCCATTCCTCGTTAATTTTGGCTACTTGATGATCTTGTTGGGGCAATTGCCTTAAAAGCAAGGAAGCGGCGGCATATCCTCCTTTGGGTGATGGATTGGCGGCAAGCCTGCATTGTGCGCGTTCTTGTGTGGATTGGGTAAAATATTCCACCATCGCTTGTTCCAAGCTATCCCCTGTTAGCGCAACAATCCCTTGGGAGCGTGGAATCCCCGCCCCATGATCGATGCTTAATACCAAATAACCTTCTTGAAGCCATTGTTGGAAACTGGGGGAAGGCGGCGGGCTAACTGTATCATTTAAACTAAGCGTGCCACGAAGCGCAATTTCGCGCGCTGTTTCGTCCAATAATCTTGCATCGGCCAATAATTGGGATATTGCCCCGCTACCATTGACCGCAAGGGATAGGATATTCTCCCGTTTTGGGGAACCATAAATGGCAGCAGTTAAGGCCAATAATTGCCCTGCATAGGTATCTATAGGGGGGGAGGGGGCTTGTTGACGGTCAAGGATTTGTTGTCCTTCTTTACCAAGCCGCACCAGCATGCCATGCAGATCGGTGCCATCAATCATAAATGGGATGCCTGAATCTTCCAAAACTGGCATGGTCATTATAATTTACCAAGACACCATAGCATAATCGCTTTTTGTGCATGGAGGCGGTTTTCTGCCTCGTCCCATACAATCGATTTATCGCCATCAATGACCGATGCAGTGACCTCTTCACCACGATGCGCAGGTAAGCAATGCATGAATAACGCATCTGCCCCTGCTGTATCCATGATCTGATCATTCACTTGGAATGGTTTTAATTGGTTATGGCGGGCTTCTTCAGCCGCGGAAGTTTCAGGTTTTTCATCTGACATTGAAACCCAAACATCTGTATTCACAAAATCTGCACCCTCAACCGCTTTCATTGGATTATCTGTGACCTCAATCTTACGCCCCATTGCTTCTGCCCATGCCAACATTGCTTGGGGGGGACGCAACGCATCAGGACAACCAATTGACAGTGAAAAATCAAACTGAACCGCCGCTTGAATCCAGCTGGATGCCATATTATTGCCATCACCAAGCCATGCAATTTTTTTACCCGCAATCGCCCCTTTATGTTCTTCGCAGGTCATAATATCCGCCATTAATTGGCAAGGATGGGTACGGTCGGTTAAGCCGTTAATGACGGGGACGGTTGCGGCCTCTGCCAATTCAAGCAGTTTATGTTCTTGATCGGTACGGATCATAATCAAATCAACATATCTTGATAAAACCCGTGCGGTATCTGCGATGGATTCGTTGCGTCCAAGCTGCGTTTCAGAAGGGGTCATTAGCACAACCTCTCCACCAAGCTGTTTCATGCCAACATCAAAGCTAACCCGTGTTCGTGTTGAAGGTTTTTCAAAGATGCACGCAATGAATTTACCTGCCAAAGGCAGTGTGTCCTTGGCGGCAGGTGGTGTATTTTTTAATGCAATCGCGTTGTCTATGATCGTGCGTAAATCGGCTTTTGCGACCTTATCAAGGTCTAAAAAATGTTGTATTGTCATAGGAATAAACTTTTTTGTTAAAATTAAAGGGTTTTGATCCAGTTGCGGATGATCCCCATTGCTTCATCAATATGGGTGGGTTCAAGAATTAAAGGCGGTAAAAAGCGCATAACATTTTGTCCTGCTGTCACACAAAGCAGGCCATGTTCACGCAAGGAGCCAACGGCTTCACGGCTTTCAAATTGATTGCTAAGCCTTAGCCCACGCATCAAGCCGCGCCCACGGATTTCCACGAAATGATCGGGATAATCACTTAGCATAGCCTTCAACGCTTGATCAAAATAATCAGAAGTTGTATTGATTTTTGCAATAAAATCAGGTGCGGTTAGCACATCCAATACCGCATTACAAACCGCCATCACAAAGGGATTACCGCCAAAGGTCGTGCCATGCGTGCCAGGGGTCATGGCAGATGCGACTGCTTCGGTTGCCATAAACGCACCAACAGGCAATCCACCGCCAAGCCCTTTTGCTGTGGCTAAAATATCGGGGGTGACTGGTGTCCATTGATGCGCCCAATATTTACCTGTGCGCATATTCCCGCATTGCACTTCATCCATAATCAGCAATAGCCCAAACTCATCGGCAGTTTGCCGCAATGCGCTAAGATACGCATCATCAGTCATGCGTAAGCCGCCTTCACCTTGTATCGGTTCGATTAAAATAGCGGCTGTTTCTTCGCTAATTTGATCACGTAAATGATTAAGATTGCCATAAGGCACCTGATCAAACCCATCGACTTTAGGACCAAACCCTTCGGAATATTTTGCATTGCCTGTTGCGGAAAGGGTGGCTAGGGTTCGCCCGTGAAAGGCACTATCAACCGTGATAATCCGATATTTTTGTGGATTGCCGTTCACATGATGATAGCGTCTTGCTAGCTTAAACGCCCCCTCCAGTGCCTCCGCCCCGCTATTGCAGAAAAATGCACGATCTGCAAAACATAGCGCACATAGCCGTTCTGCCAAGCGTTCTTGATCTGGGATTTGAAAAATATTGGATAGGTGTAAAGGCCGCTTCATCGCCTGATCCATGATTTCTATCAAATGCGGATGGCTGTGACCAAGGCTGTTCACGGCAATGCCTGAAGTAAAATCAAGATAACGCTTATCGTGATCATCAAACAGATAAACCCCTTCGCCCCGAACAGGGGTTAGGGATGACCTTGGATAGGTATTCATTAAAGCGGACATTTAATTACCCTGATTTTTGATGATTAACATGCCCATCTGCGCCAATTCTTGCAATGCTTGATCACACTCATTGGTTGGCACATGCGCGAAATGATCCATAAATTGAAAGCGATCAATGTTTTTATGTTGCACAATAAATTCAACAAAGGGCAGGCGGTTTGCAGGAATTGGGATTGCGCCTTTTTCCCCTTTTAAAACAGGTTGCCCTTGATGGCTTGCAATCGTGAATCCTTTTGCAAGCTGATAGCTTGTAACATTAGGGCGCACGGGTAATTCAATCGTCCCCCGTGGATAGGCATAGGCGCGTTGCCAATCGGCAAGCCTTTTGGCAAGGGCAGGATCAGCCATCAGTTTTGCAACATGCTCCCCCAAAGTTGCAAGATGCTTGTTGAAGGCCGCCTCGCCCTCTCTTGCCAAAGGCACATTTTGACGAAATAGCGGGTTATCAACCAAGACATCGCTTAGCATTTGCATGACCTCCAGCCCAATGGGATAGGTAGCACCAAAGGCAATATGAATCGCGCCTTGGTCTTCTTGATCGGTTGCCAGTGCATCATGATATACCCCGCGTGGAATATATAAAACATCCCCTGGCTGCATAATCACCTCTTCGGTGACCTTGCCACGCTGTTTAACATGTTCTGCCTCGCTATAGGCTGTGTGGCCATGGCGTGGATGGCTAATTGGATGATCCATACGCGTTTCATAAAGTTTCCAGCGTTTTTCACCCGCAACATGCACCGCAAATACATCATGAGTATCAAAATGGCTGTTAAACGCCTGACGCGCCCGCGATGACGCATATAGGTTGGCTTGAACCTTGGCATTTAACGCTTGTTCCAGTGCATTGGCCATTATGTTTAAGCCATGGGTTAGGGTATCAATATCATTCGCAACCAAGGATGCACCTTGCGCCAACCAATATTGCACACGCTCGGGAATCGGGCGCATCACCTGCTGTTGGTTATTATTTAAAGCAGGTTCGCAATATTGATCTGGTGATAAGGGCTTACGATCCAAGACTAAATTCAATGATTTTGCTGACCAAATCGCCCTTTGGTTGACCAACGCCGCCAAGCCATTCCAATCGGGCAGGGCTTTGGTTTTCGCGTCCGAACCCTTGATATGCAGGGGCTTCTTGCCATAATAATCACGAAAAAAATCGGCTTCTTTGATGGGGGCGATCAAGTCTGCAAAATTGGTTGGTGTAGAATTTGACTTTGACATTTTGACATATTCCCTTTTAAAGCTTAAAACTTATTTTTGTTAATAGCCCTAGCCCAAAGAATATGCAAGACGATACGCCGCATAAATCAATGAATGTTGATCAGCTTGAAGCCGATTTTGGCTTTGATACCATTCCTGCCAATGAAAAGACAGGGCGGGTGGCAGAGGTCTTTCATTCCGTTGCAACCCGTTATGATCTGATGAATGATTTAATGTCTGGTGGCATACATCGGTTTTGGAAGCAACGGCTGGTTCGTGCGTTAAATCCGCTTCCTACACGCCATTTGCTGGATGTTGCGGGGGGAACGGGTGATATTGCAACCGCTTATTTGAAGGCAGGTGGCGGGCGGGCAAGCTTGGTGGATATCAACGCATCGATGGTTAAGGCAGGGATTGCCCGCAGGCTTGATCAGGGCATTTTACCCAATTCGCCCGAACTTGCGCTGGATTATATTATTGGCAATGCCGAACAGCTTCCCGTTCGTTCTGCCAGTATGGATAGCTATGTGATTGCGTTCGGGCTTCGCAATGTCACCCATATTGACGCTGCATTGCAGGAGGCAAAACGCGTCCTAAAACCAGGGGGGCAGTTTTTTTGTTTGGAATTTTCAAAAGTCAGCCTGCCAATTTTAGCAGAGCTTTATGACCGTTATTCCTTTAACCTATTACCTAAATTAGGGGGATGGGTTACGGGCGATGCAGAATCGTATCGCTATTTGGTGGAGAGCATTCGCCGCTTTCCTGACCAAGCACAATTAACCGAACGCCTTTCCCAAGCAGGGTTTAAGAAAATACGCCATACAAATTATTCGTTTGGCATTGTCGCGCTTCATCAAGCATGGAGATTGGATTAATCCATGGGGGGGATCCAACGCATTTGGCGCATTCAACGCATGATATGGGTGCTAGCCCGCCATGGCGTTCTTGATTTATTATTGCCTTATATGGGACGGGGTTCGGTTTTAAAATGGATGATGCAATCGGTGATTACGCTAAGTGGGCGCAAAGCCCTACCCAAAGTGCAAGAAACCCATAAGCGCGCAGGGATGCGGGTTGCCGATGCTTTAAACGAGTTAGGGCCAAGTTTTGTCAAGCTTGGGCAGGCATTATCGGTGCGCTCCGACTTAATTGGGGCGGAGCTTGCGGCCGACCTAGCCACCCTTCAAGACCGCATCCCGCCTTTTCCAACCAAACAAGCGATTGAAACGATTGAAGAGGAGTTTCAAGCCTCCATCGATGATTTATTTGTTGAGTTTGAACCTGAATCTATTGCCGCCGCTTCAATCGCGCAGGTGCATTTTGCCGTCATTAAAACCGATGATGGCACGCATGAAAAAGTGGCGGTTAAATTATTACGCCCCAATATTGAACAGCGTTTCCAGCAGGATTTGGAATTATTTGAATGGGTTGCTGAATTTCTTGAAAAACATTACCCAAAAACGGTGCGCTTGCGCCCATGTCAGGTGGTTGCTACCTTGCGTGAATGGGTGGAGGTTGAACTTGACCTGAGGCTTGAAGGTGCTGCCGCCGCAGAATTAAAACAAAATTTCGAGGATGAACCCCGCTTTCATGTTCCTGCTGTGTATTGGGAATTGACGGGGCAGCGTGTCTTGACCTTAGAGCGGATTGAGGGCTTTCGCATTGATGATATAGAAGCAATAAAAGCCCATGGTCACCACCCGACCGAGATTTTGCAACAAGCAACCCGTATGTTTTTCTTGCAAGTGTTCAGGGATGGCTTTTTCCATGCCGATGTTCACCCTGGTAATATGTTAATAAGCCCCGATGGTACCCTATGCCCGCTTGATTTTGGGATTATGGGGCGGCTGGATCGTGAAACGCGGATGTTCCTTGCCGATACTTTGGTTGGATTTTTAACCCAAGATTATGATCGGGTGAGTGAAGCGCATTTTAGGATTGGCTTTGTTCCAAATTATAAATCCAAGAGCCAATTTACCCAAGCCTTGCGCGCGATTGGTGCGCCAATCATCGATAAGCCCTTAACCGATATTTCGGTTGCAACTTTGCTACAACAGCTTTTTCAAACGACTGAACGCTTTGATATGCCGTTGCAAACCAGCATGTTGCTTTTGCAAAAAAATATGCTGGTTGCCGAGGGGGTAGGGCGTAAACTGGATGATGGGGTTAATATGTGGTTGCTGGAACGCCCCTTGATTGAAGAATGGTTTCAAGAAAATTTTAGCCCCAAAGCGCAGATTGAAGATTTTGCCAAGACCTCCATTGAAAGTTTAAAGAAGTTACCCCATACGCTAAACCGTGCGGAGCGTCTGCTGGAGCGCATCGCCGATCTTGACCAACAAAAAGAAGGGGGCGGCGGTGCAACCTATCATCAAACCAACCGCATGATGCCAAAGCCGCCTGATCTATATCCAGCGCCAAAGAAGCAGGGCAATGGCTCCTTTTTTAATCCAACCAGCCTGATCATTTTAATCGCCGCGGCCGCCCTGTTATGGGCTTGGCGGCAGGGATTATAGGAGGGGGTTATAAAAGAAGGGTGTGAAGAGGCTTAACCTTATTGATTATCCCAAGATAAAATTCTATAATTGGCTATAACAAACCCTAGGGGATATAATTTTATGACAATTAAATCGGAATTAAAGTTGCGCCGTTGGATGCTTGGAACCTCTATTGCTTTGAATATTGCAATTTTGCTAAAATTATTTTTGCCCTAAACGCAAAGCCTATTCTGTTTCAAATTCAAAAGGAATGGATTTTTCCTGTTTGGCAGTCAAAATATCCTTAATAAATGAAATTGGTAAATCAGGATTTTCTTCAGCAATTTTACCAAACTGATAATAATACTCAACAGCCATCATTATATCCTTTCATTTTCTTTATGTAACAAAACGCAACAAAAATAATCAATGCTTAATGCCAAAAATCCCACTCCCGTTGATAAGGGGATTAAAGACATTGACTTAATTTTACTAGGAGATGCTGTAAATGGATTATCAAGGATTAAAAATAAAGGCATTGTTAATTAGGCATAGCCAAAGGTTGATTGTTCCATTTTACCATGAACAGCTTCACTGATAGTTCGAGCATTTTTTGTGATTTGCTGTAACACTTTGATTTTCTCCTGAATCTAGCAAGAAAGTGGCGTAGCAAGCTATTATATCCTTCTACCGTGAATGTTTCTGCCTTTGAAATGATGTGCTTTTGAACAGGCACAAATTCTTGATAAACCCGCTAGTGTGAACGAAGCATTTGTTTAACCGATCAACCGCGAGCCAAACCCAGCAATAGTTTTTTTATGACCAATATAACTGTGCATCTCATCCAGTTCTATGATTTCAATGTGCTTAGCTTTTTGCGTATTAGCATCATCATCAAGATGCTCACCAAATGTGCGTATCCAGTGATAGACAGAAACATGACTAAAATCCAATAATCTTCCTATAGAACGAAAACCAAGCCCTTCAAGATACAAACTTAGAGCCATATCCCGCTCTTTTGACGTCGAAACATCAGACCTTCGCGCAGTCGTGAAATGATAAAAACACGACTTGCATTTATAACGCTGTTCCCCTTTCATAAAACCACTCTTGATCAAGTGTGTATGATTACATTTCGGGCATTCTTTTATTTCAAACCTCCATTCTTTGTCAATGGAAAAACAAAAGCAAAAACTATGCCTAATTAACAATGCCAATTAAAACCCATTGCCAAACCATGCTCATTAACAATAGCATGAAGTTTTGTTGTCAAGCCTCCTCTTGATCGCCCCATACAACGAAATTTACTGCTTTTTTTACTGTCGCCGCAGAATGATGCACACGAATAGAAGTTCCATCAACCATAACAAGATTGTGGTTATAATAATCACAAATAGCATCCATTAAACGATCCCAAATACCCGCCTTCGTCCAACGATTAAATCGATTATAAACAGTTGTGTAAGGCCCATAACGCTCTGGAAGATCACGCCATGGAATGCCCGTGCGAAGCTTGAAAAATATTCCATTTAAAATACGACGATCATCAACACGCTTAACCCCACGGCTCTTTTGCGGCAAAAGTGGGAAGATAAGCTCCCATTCAAAATCACTAAGATCAAATCTGGACATGGTTAACTCCTAAAAAAGGTTGCAATACCAAAACCGAATCAGATTTGAAATAAATACACAACAATTTTATAGGTACGCTATCTAGACAAGGCATAGAAATTATTGTAAGACTGTAAAATGTTTAAACTCAAATTGAAACAAAGAAACATCCCAGATCAAGAGCTTATTGATGATGTAAAGCAAGTGGCTAGTGACTTGGGGCAAAATTCTGTAACGATAGAAAAATACAATGAATATGGGAAATTTTATTCCACAACTTTGACTCGCCGTTTTGGTTCTTGGCATAAAGTTCTTGAGAAATGTGATTTAAGTCAAAATAGAACCCGTATGAATATTCCAGAACAAGAACTTTTTGAAAATCTTGCTTCTATTTGGGAAAAATTAGGGAAACAACCAACCTATAGTTGTTTAAGTGAAGCAGGTTCAAAGTATTCTTCTGGTACCTATGAATATAGATTTGGTTCATGGAATAAAGCGTTGACAGCTTTTATTGATTATTTGAATGGCAATGAAATTGAATTGCCAGAAAAAACCGCCGATAAAATCAAAAAAAACAGAAAGACACACAGAAACATAAACAAGCGTCTACGTTTCAAAATTCTAATCAGAGATAATTGTATTTGTAAAATGTGTGGAGCAAGCCCAGCAAAAAACCCCGATGTAGTTCTTCATGTGGATCATATAATTCCCTATTCAAAAGGAGGGGAAACAGTTGAAAAAAACCTCAGAACTTTATGTCATGTTTGTAATATAGGAAAAAGTGATATGGTTATCAGTAATGTAAAAATATAGGCAAAAAACATGAATTGTGGCTTGTCTAATTATGTATAGCACTATAATTTTTATATGGGTAAGACGGAGGTTACGCAAGGTCAGTGGCGGGCGGTGATGGGCAGTAATCCAAGTAAATTTAAGGGGGACAACCGCCCTGTTGAACGGGTTAGTTGGGATGATATTCAAGTTTTTTTGAAAAAATTAAATGCTAAATTAAACCTATCAGGGCGTTATGCGTATCGTTTGCCGAGTGAGGCAGAATGGGAATATGCTGCTCGTGCGGGGACAACCAGCAACTATAGCTGGGGAAATAATATTGATTGTTCAAAGGCAAATTATAGGGGGGAGAGTTCCTCTTCTTGCTATCATAAACCAAATGGTAGTTATAAAGGAACGAAACGGGTTGGCAGTTACGCTCCCAACCTGTTTGGCTTATATGATATGCATGGTAATGTTCGGGAATGGGTTGAGGATTGTTGGAATTATAGCTATAAGGGCGCACCCAATGACGGCAGGGCATGGACAAGTGGTAATTGCCAGAGGCGTGTTTTGCGCGGTGGCTCTTGGGTCGATTATCCTTACATTTTGCGCTCTGCCATTCGCGTCTGGGTCAGTACAGTCTACCGCAGCTACGATAGCGGATTTCGTCTTACCAGAACGGCTCCGCCCTGATAAGGGCGGGTTATATCAACATCGCCTTTATTTTTTCTTTGATGCAATAAATTTTTCAATATCTAAGCTTGTTGATAGCCCAGAATTTTCTCCTTCAATCAAAGCTTCACGCAACCTTTGAAGTTTCATCTGATCTGATAATGATATATTCATATTAACCATATCTTAAGCTATCTATCTGGTGTAACCAGCCCTTGATGTTGGCTTAAATGGTTTGGGGTAAATTCAAGTCCCATTAGGGTGAGGGGGGTGACTGAATCAGATAGATGGATGGCCTCAACACAGCGTGTATTAAAGCCGAATGGGGCGTAATAGCCAGGATCGCCAACAATTAAAACGGCTGGATAGTCTGCTTGTTTGCAAGCCTGCAAGCCACGCTTAACCAGCGCATGCCCGATACCATGCCCACGCATATCGGGATTAACGGCCAACGGCCCCAATAATGGGATTTGCGTATCATTGGCAAGTTTGCATGGCCAGAAGCGAATGGAACCCAATAAACCATCTTGGCTTGATGTGGCGATAAAGCTTAATTCGGTTAAAGGGGAGATACCATCACGATAGCGGTAAACGGTGCGCTTTTTTCGCCCCGCCCCGCCAAAGCTTAAATCAATCAATCGTTCAATCCGTTCTTGGTCTGATTCTTGTTCTTTCCTAATTGAAAATTCCATTAGCTAACTATTCACTTTCACACATTATTCACTCTCACAATGACCATAAATAGGCTTGATGGAGTGGTTCCAGCGTCCCTCATAATCTTGTAGCATTCGGTCTGCTAAAGTCATTTTGCTTTCACTGATTTCTAGCAAAGGTTCTAAAAATAAGCGTTCATCATTTTGAACGGCATTAACAACCCCGCGGCGTTTTAGGCCTTGTTCGGCAAGGGATAGCATTTCTTGTGCTAAATCCCCCAAACGCCCAAGCTTGCCTTTTCCTGCTAAAGCGTCTTTGGTGGCTAGTTCGCGTAGCTCTAGCACGTCCTCATAGTTCCATTTTCGGGTAAATTCGGCGGCATCGGCAAGGCTGGTTGCATCATATAATAACCCAACCCATAGCGCAGGCAGGGCGCACAGATTCGTCCAAGGCCCTGCATCTGCGCCGCGCATTTCAATAAAGGTCTTGGCGCGGACTTCAGGGAAGGCGGTCGTCATATGGTTCGCCCAATCGGTGCGGGAAGGTTTGCCAGCAGGCGTGCCGTCGGGCAGGATAAAATCACCTGTCAAAAAGCTTCTAAAGCTTTGGCCTGTGACATCATGGTAATGCTCGCCCGCCTCATCCTTGCGATGAATGAAATACATGGGAACATCCAGCACATACTCCACCCAGCGTGCATAGCTAAAATCCTCGTCAAACAGCAGGCTAGGCGTGCCGCAACGGTCAGGGTCGGTATCCGTCCAAATATGGCTACGCCAAGATTTATAACCGCAAGGCTTCCCCCCCACGAAAGGAGAGGCAGCAAATAAAGCCGTTGCCAATGGTTGCAGGGCGGCAGAAACTCGCATTTTTTCAACAAAATCACCTTCATCTTTAAAATCAAGATTGACCTGAACCGTGCAGGTGCGCTGCATCATATCCACCCCTAAATTGCCTTTTTTAGGCATATAATTGCGCATGATTTGATAACGGCCTTTGGGCATCCAATGAAATTCTTGGCGTTCCAATTCAGGAAAAAACCCCATGCTTAACATCTTTGCGCCGATCTGTTTCATCGCTTGCTTTACAGAAGAGAGGTGATGGTTGGTCTCCCCACAAATTTGATGCAGATTTTCCAAGGGTGCGCCCGAAAGCTCCAACTGCCCCCCCGGTTCCAGCGTGATTGAGCCGCCATTATTGACTTTAAGCGCAATCAGATTATCATTTTCCATGATGGGCTGATAGCCTTCTTCCGATTGTTCAATCATCGCATAAAGCAAGGCTTCAATGCCGGGGGTGCCTGCAAAGGCAAGCGGGCGGTTGGTTTTGCAATCAAGGATAAATTTTTCATGTTCCGCACCGATGCGCCATTGGGATTGCGGCTTTTCGCCTTCACGCACATAGGCAATGCAATCTTCAATCGAATTGATCGGGCGGTGATCTATGGTAGCTGGCGCGGACATGATTGGCGTTCCTTTTATATTATAAGGGTTGGGATTGGGATTTAAAATCAGGGAGCTGCGAACCATCCCCCCATAAGGCTTG
Source organism: Alphaproteobacteria bacterium (assembly GCA_965229675.1). Classification (GTDB taxonomy): domain Bacteria; phylum Pseudomonadota; class Alphaproteobacteria; order CBDDJK01; family CBDDJK01; genus CBDDJK01. The sequence continues at coordinate 2,073,495 of OZ245897.1, read as the reverse complement.
AACCAGCGATAAAGCGGTAATCGCCGCCGTATCGGCTTTTAGGATTCGTGGCCCAAGGATAACAGGCTTCACAAAGGGCAGGGTGGTTAAATATTGTTCTTCTGAGTCTGAAAAACCGCCCTCTGGTCCAATTAAAATTCCTGCGCCAGTTTCCAAAAGTGGGGCAGGATGTTGTTGTAAATAATGCGCGATTGGCATCCCTTGACCGCTTTCAAAACAGGTTAAAAGCGGGCGGTCATGCGCCCAAGCGTCAAGCGATTCTGTAAGCGGTTGCGGCTTGGCTAGGGTTGGCACGGTAAGCCGTTCCGATTGTTCCGCCGCTTGATGGAGGATGGATTCCAACCGTGCAGGCTTGGAAAGCTTTTGTTGGGTAAAGTCACTGATCACGGGTTGCAGGTGGCTTACGCCGCATTCACACGCTTTTTCAACCATTGCTTCCACCCGATGGCGTTTGACAATGGAAAATAATAAATGAATGTTGGGTTCCGCCGTTTGGGGTCTTAGTTGTTGTTTAAGCTGCAACCTTGTTGAAATGCGATGGGGATTAATAATCACGCCTAACCATTCGCCATCACGCCCATTAAATAGGCGGATCAGATTCCCCTTCCGCCGCCGCAATACCCGCGTTAAATAGATTGAAACATCGGTCGGTAAATCCAATAAGCCCCCTACCATTAGCGGCTGATGCGTAAAGATTCTGGGGTAATTGGCTTGCGTCATAATACGTCCTTTATAATAAAAACCTGATGAACAGTCCAAGCATAAAAATTTCTGTTAATAAAGCTAATGCGCCGCAAATATCACCCGTAACGCCCCCAAGTCGCCATTTTGTCCATAACCCTACCAGCAGGATTAAGCCTGCTTGTCCAATGATTGCAAGCAATGCTGTTATCGGCGGAAAAGCCCAAAATAATCCTGTGACAAGGATTAAGGCAATACCGCCAAGCTGAATCCATGATACTTGCCCCATCGAAGCCGAACTACTGCCATCAATCGCAGGCGCAAATTTTATTAAAAAGGGCATGGCACCGCGTGCCATTGCAAAGCTCATGGTTAAGATTTCAATAAAATAATGTTGAAGCTGAAATAATGCATATTCCATCAAGAATAATTTTAATAACAGCGTAAGAATTAACGCAGAGACACCATAAACGCCAACCGAGCTATCGCGCATAATTGCCAAGCGGCGGGTGCGGTCTTGCCCTGCGGCGGTGCCATCCAAGGTATCGGCAAGCCCATCTTCATGAAGTGCGCCTGTTATTAAAAAACCGATGACCAGCCCAAGGATCAGGGCAGGAATCGCTGGCACAATCGAAAAATGATAAAGCCCGATAATTACCCATGCAACGATTTGACCGATTAACGCACCGATTAGGGGGAATGCCCAAAAGCTGTCTTTTAATTCAGGAAGTTTGGTATAAGAATCGCCAAAACCACCAGCAGGAATGCGCGTCAACCAAACTAAAGCGGTTTGAACCTGCCTTAACAGGCGCATCAAGGCTTAACCATAGATTGATTAACCACTTAGCCCAAGACTTGCTTGTTTAGCAAAACAGTCAATATTTTGTGACTTTAAAGAACGGCAGGTTTGGCGTGCCGCGCGTTCGGTGAACCCAATTAAAAGCGAACGGAAATAACGGCTTTTAGCGGGTTTATAAATGGCACTATGCCCAATTACGACACTTTGTTGTCTTGACGATAAGCGATTTTGTGCATTGGAAGCCGCCGCAAGCGCTTGTTTTTGATTGACAAAAGCCCCAACTTGCACAACCCAGCTTCCCATCTGGCTTACAATTCGGGTAAGGTTAGGCTCACTTAACCCTACCGTACTTCCAAATAACCCGCCATCTGGCGTTTGACGCAAAGCAATTTTACGCGATTGGTCTTTAACATCATCAATATCGCCTTGTGCAATGGGGATCGGGGGCTTTGGATGATTTGCTTGCTTATTTGTGTTGCGCGTCTTTTTTGCGGTTAATGCTTCGCTGATATTGGCAAGAGCTAGCATGCTCATCGAATCAGAAGGAATCGGTGGGCGTGGAAATAGGCCGTTATCTGCCTGACGAATCCCATATTGACGCTTTAATTTTGCAAAGCCTTTATCCAATAATTGTTCCATATGGCGATCCCTGATCTTACCTGTCTTGCCGCCAAAAACAACACCGATGACATGATGGCCGTCCTTACGGACTGAGGTCACAAGGTTAAAGCCGCTTGCGCGTGTATAGCCCGTTTTAATCCCATCAATGCCCTGATATTTTCCAAGTAATTTATTGTGATTTTTATAAGTCTTGCTTTTGAACTTAAACTTTTTTGTGGCAAAAAACGGGTAATATTGCGGAAAATCTTGTTGGATCCGCAAGCCCAAAGTCGCCATATCTTTGGCGGTAGAAAGCTGTGCGCGATTAGGAAGCCCGCTTGCATTGCGGAAGCTGGTGCGGCTCATGCCAATTTCTTTTGCTTTCTTGGTCATTTGTTTGGCAAAGTTTTTCTCACTGCCGCCCAAAAACTCAGCCACCGCAGTTGCAACATCATTTGCTGATTTGGTCACCAGCGCATAAATTGCTTGTTCAACGGTGATTTTCTGCCCCGGTTTTAAACCAAGACGGCTTGGCGGTTGACCAGAAGCCCGCCTTGAGACTTTAATATGATGATGCAGGCGCACCTTACCCTTTTCAAGCGCATCAAACAGCATGTAAAGGGTCATAATCTTGGTAAGCGAGGCAGGATAATTACGGGTGTTATGGTTAAGGCCGTGCAAAACCTCCCCCGTATTCGCATCAATAATATAAGACGCATATTTCGCTTGTGCTTGGTTGATGGGAAGCATAACCCCCACACCAAACATTGCCATAAAGCAAATAATTAAAAATCTATGACTTACGAATTTATACAAAACAACCTCTTTTACTTTGGTTTCAAAGTAATTATAAATAAAAGTAAAATAAATACTATGTTAAAACATAACTGATTTGCCCTTAACTGTCTATCAAAAAAACTATTCAATGATGCTTTTAATGAACTTCTTTTGAAAGAAAGCGGATAAACCATAATGGATGGTGTGCGGCGTTGCGATTGCGCTTTTAGGCAGGGTGATGCAGGGAACGGAAATTCCCAACCATTCCAATTCAGAATCAACTTGATCTGAGGGGAGGGGCGGCCAATGCCTTGGTGGTAGGCGTTCTTCGCCTTCAATCAATTTCAAGACTACCGATAGGCGGGTCGATTGCCGAACTTTATGACGGGGCAGGGGGAGGATGCCAAACCCCCGCGCCTCAATCAGGCCTTGCAGCTTGGTAGGGGCATGGGCGATTAAGCGGTGATCTGCGGACGGGGTTAAAATAACCCGATCATCCGCAATAAGATAAACCGAAAAATTAGGCCGCGATAAATCAAGCAAACTTAAACAAAGTGACGATTTGCCGATTCCTGATTGTCCTAAAACCAGAACACCATGCCCCATTACCTCAAGGCAGGACGCATGAAGCTGGGTTTCAGGCATTAAATTTTATGGTTTAAAGCTGCTCTTCAATCCATTTTTGTAATTGTGCTTTGGACATCGCACCAACGGTGCTGGCGACCATTTCACCCTTATCAAACAGCATTAAAGTAGGAATACCACGCACGCCATATTGGGTTGGCGTTTCAGGATTATCATCAATATTCAGCTTGGCAACGGTTAGCTTATCGGCAAGGCTTTCCGATACTTCTTCCAAAGCTGGTGCAAGCATTTTGCATGGTTGGCACCATTCCGCCCAATAATCCACAAGGACGGGCGTACAGCCTTCCAGCACTTCTTGTTTGAAATTATCATCGGTTACCGTTTTTGTTGTCATAATCTTATCGTCCTATCGTTTAAAATTAATCTTGTTACTTAAATATGGCGAATGCCCGATTCTTCAACCCCCATCATTTAAAAAATATGGGGGATTTATTTAACACCGCCATTTTTAATGAGTTCTTTTAAGCGTTCTTTTGGATAATCAGCTTCCAGCTGATCGGCAAGTTTGCGGGCGATTTCCTGCATGGTTTCCTCCCCTTCAGGTTCAATCGGCATTAAATCCGATTTAACCCAATGTTCAAGATAAGCCTCGTCTTGATGAAGATCGGCGCGCATCGCCGCCATATCGATGGCTTGGGCAAATGCTTCAGCTAATTCCAGCTTAACTTGCTCGCGCCGTGATTTTTTAACGATGACTTGCGCTGGAATATCGCGCCAATAGATGATTTGCCAATGTAATGTGGACATTATTACTCCTCTAATGCTTGTTTTGCTTGTTCGATAAATCCTGCCAATTCGCCATATCCTGTTTGAATACGCTGATATTCTAATCCAAGGAATTTGGCGGCCTCTTCGGCTTTGGCATCCAACGCATCAGAATGAGTCTGCGCCAGATAAACCAATTTGGTATAATGCTGGAATAACTGATCTTTTAATTGTGGGTGTTTATCCAGTTTAAAGCCTTCAACAATCAATCGGTTAAAGAACCGTGCCAAATAATCTGTAAGATAGAAAGTCCCCAACGCATCTTCATTTAATTGTTCAAATTGTTCATGCCCGCTAAAGAAACGATAACAATGCTCCCCCGCAATGCGGTGAATGTTAAGATGTTCTTTACGTTTAGCTTCAATCAAGCGATCCAATGCCCCGCCCGTGCCGCAATCGCCATAAGCAATTAAAATAAGGTTATATTGCGCGGCATTTAGGCTGGTTAGTTTTTGTTCTAATTCAGGGACAATGCGCTCAGGATAGTTATGATAATTTGCTGGAAGACAGCTTAGGCTAACGCCGCCTTCCAGATTTAATTGTTTGATCAGGGTAACAAGCTCATTTGCAAGCGCACCGCACCCAATAATAAGGCACCCTGTTTGCGCCTTATCATTGGCAAGCCTTCCCCGTGCTTCAAACCCTTCTTCAGGTTGAATGACAGCAGGTTCCATCATTAATTTTAAAAGCTAGGCTAAATTTAAAAGCTAAGCTAATTTTAAAAGCTAGGCTGGGGGTTGATTATGCTTGCGCGCCATATAGGATTTTGCAGTTTCAACCGCAACCGCCGCATCACGGCAATAAGAATCTGCGCCAATTTCATTTGCAAATTCTTCATTAAGCGGCGCACCGCCAACCAGCACGACATAATCATCACGGATGCCTTTTTCTTTCAAAGTATCAATAACGACTTTCATATAAGGCATGGTCGTGGTCAATAAAGCGGACATTCCCAAAATATCGGGCTTATGCTCTTCAAGGGCGGCAAGATATTCTTCAACCGAATTATTGATGCCAATATCGATCATTTCAAATCCAGCCCCTTCCATCATCATGGTCACCAGATTTTTACCAATATCATGAATATCGCCTTTAACTGTGCCGATTACCATGCGCCCTTGTGGTGGCGCCCCTGTTTCAGCCAATAAAGGCCGCAGATGGTTCATGCCTGTTTTCATGGCATTGGCGGCCATCAACACTTCTGGTACAAATAAAATCCCATCGCGGAAGTCAACGCCAACAATGCGCATCCCTTCAACCAAAGCTTCGGTTAATACGCGATAAGGCGCCCAACCCCGATCAAGGAAGATTTTTACGGCCTCAAGCACCTCGTCAGATAAACCATCATAAAGATCATCCCATACCTGTTCGGTTAATTCTTGATCATCAAGGCTATTCAGATCAAGGTCTTCTTCGTCAGCCATCATTGCATCCTTTCAAAAATCTAATAACAATGGGATGAGTTTAAGCTAAAATGCACAAGACTGCAAGCTTACTCCTTCCCATATACCACCCATCTATTGTATAATAATCAGAGGTTTAACTTGTTTTAATACGACAGAATTTAACATAAAAGCAACATTTATTGTTGGGTTTGTTCTTTAATAAAGTTATTTGCTAGGATGGAAGCCTTTTTGCGTTTACTTTGGTGACGCCATAAATAAACATCAAATTCAAACGCAATTTCACGGCATTTTTGATAAGAACGTTCTAAGTTTCGCACAAAGCGTTTAATTACCGTGGGCGGTAATTTGATTTGGCGGTCACAAAATAATTTATCGATGATGGCAATCAATAATGCGTCATCGGGCTGCGTAATTTCGATAATCGTGCCACTGATTAGGCGGGTGGAAAGTTCAGGGACATTGCTTGCCCAAATTGCGGGGGGTTGGCGGCTTAATAATAATAAATTCCCTTCTGCTTCGCGTATTAAATTATAAAGCTGCATTAAATGGAAGGGGGGGCTGTGTTCTGCTTCATCAATGATGATATAAGGGGTTTGCCTTAAGCTTTGAAGATTATCTTCCCCGTTTAATTCTGACCCATGGATGCGTTTGACGGGTTGGTTGGCAGCGTTGAGTTTATCCATCCATATTGCGCCAAGATGGGTTTTGCCGCAAGCAGGTTCGCCAAAAATTGCTAAGGAGGGCGCAGGCCAATTTGGCCAACGCTCAATCGCATCAAATGCCGCCTGATTAGCAGGGGCTGGATAAAAATTATCCTGCGTCATGCGGTTATGGCTATATAGTGCGTCAATAAAACGATTGGTCATAGAATTATTTATTCACTATCTTGTTGGTGGGTGATGATATATTCTGCCCCTGCGATGCTATTATCTTCGCTAAGGCGGTATCCATTGCTTGCTAAACCCAATGCGAATTGGCGAACGCCACCACGATGCGCAATTTCCATCCAGACTTCATTGGTTCTTAATGCGTGAAGCTTCGTGCGTTCTATGCCCGATAAGCGGTTCAGTGTTTGCTTTAAGCGCAACCATTCAGAAAAATCGTTTAACGGCGCATAAATACGAATTTTTGTTAAGGCTTCATCTGGGTTCACAAAGGTTCGTGTTTTCCAAATTTGATTAATCTCTTCAAGCGCGACCTCGATAATGCGTGATAGGAATTGCGCTCTAGGCTCCCCTGGATTTCCTGTATAGCGCAATGGAATTGCAGGTTGTCGCCATTTTTCTGCCATAGGAACAATTAAAACTTCTGCAAGGTCAGCAATGCCAAAGCGCGAAATTTTAATGTTCAAAGTGATAAATCCATCATTCTCATAAAGCGTTTGTAATCTTAATAGGGAGTTCGGTTGCTCTTGTCGTGGGTTCTGTGCAAATTGACGGATTACCGTAATCAATTCAGCTTGGTCAATTAATCTGGCATGATCAATGGCAGGATTGGGTGCGGTTAGGCTTACCAAGGCGGGCGGTCTTTCCATGATTGCTTGTCTTAGCAAGGGTGTCATTGGATTATCTTGTTGCCAGATTAGGGTTTGGGTTCCTAATTCCAACATAGGGATAACAGTTAAAATTGGCCCTGAGGTTTCACTAAATTTCAGGCGATTTTCTTGAAAATAAAGGCGTACAGCATCAACATTAAAGCGTACAGAAATACGGGCTTGATAAATGCCACCGCCAAATTTTTCTTCATCAAACACAAGATCACGGATAAGCGTTTCCAGCTTTTCAGGGGCGGGAGGTAGGCGGTTCCCCTCGTCTTCCAAAAAAGTAAGGCGGTTTAATAATAAGTCAAAAGCACGCTGTTTAGCCAGTTGAACGGCCTGTTGCTTGGCGATGTTTGCGTTGTTATTGGCGGTTTCAATATCGATATGTAAAATTTCATAAAGCGGATTGGCCAATGAAATGCTACCCCAAAATAGGAGGCAGCAGCTTACAAAAATCCATTTTAAATGATAAATCATGGTTCGTTTTATAAATTATAATTTTCTTGAACGCAAATATGACGTATAAGCTTTTGATCATGCCAAACATAAATGAACAAAAACTTGATTATCGTGCTGCTGGGGTTGATATTGACGCTGGTAATCGCTTGGTTGATGGCATTAAGCCGCTTGCAAAAGCAACCGCAAAACCATGGGCGATGGCTTCGCTTGGTGGATTTGGTGGTATTGTTGATTTGGCAAAAACAGGCATTGATGATCCATTATTATTGCTGGCAACCGATGGGGTTGGCACTAAGCTGAAACTGGCGATTGATTATGATCATCATGAAACCATCGGCATTGATCTTGTGGCAATGTGTGTCAATGATCTGGTTGTGCAAGGGGCTAAACCGCTTGCTTTCTTGGATTATTATGCGTGTGGTACCCTTGATGAACAGCGCGCTAAGACCATTATTGCTGGCATTGCTGAAGGCTGCAAAATCGCAGATGCGGTGCTGGTCGGCGGTGAATCGGCTGAAATGCCAGGGATGTATCAAGGTGGGCATTATGATCTGGCAGGTTTTGCCATGGGGGCGGTATCAAGACAGCATTTATTATCGCCTGACCTTATCCAAGCAGGGGATCGGTTAATCGGATTGCCTTCTTCTGGAGCGCATTCAAATGGGTATTCCCTGATCCGTAAAGTACTTGATCGCGCCCAGATTAATCCTGAAACTTATTTTCCTGAATTTGCCCCTAATGCTTCGCTTTTATCATTATTGCTAGCCCCAACACGGATTTATGTTGCCCCTATCCTTGCGTTATTAGCAGAAGCCCGCGATGCAATTCATGGCATTAGCCATATTACAGGCGGCGGTTTTTTTGATAATGTCCCTCGTATATTAAATGATTCTATGCAAGCAAGGATTGATGATAAGGCGTGGCAATGGTCGCCTTTATTTGATTGGTTACAAGCAACAGGGCAAATTGACAGGGATGAAATGTTAAGAAGCTTTAATTGCGGGATTGGGATGGTGCTTGCGGTTGATAAAGCACAGGTGCCGCCCGTTATGAATAGCTTAAAGGCTTTAGGCGAAACCCCCATTGAAATTGGGGAGATTGTTGAACGCCCCTCTAATCAAGATAAAATTTTAATTTAATCTCCTTTAACCTTACATCGTTACTTGCTTTCTTATTTAATTTGGGGCAAAATTGATCGAATTTTTTAAAAAGAATGAACCTATTTTTTTAAGGGAGCTAGATCATGGCAAAAGTTGCATTGGTTACGGGTGGTACAAGAGGAATCGGCGGGGCAATCAGCCTTGCCTTATCAAAAGCTGGCTATCAGGTTGTGGCGAATTATGGCGGCAATGATGAAGCCGCACAGAAATTTAAGGATGAAACTGGGATCCCTGTCATAAAATTCGATGTTGCTGATTTTGATGCGGTAAGTGCTGCGGTTCATAAGATTGAAAATGAGCATGGTGCAGTCTCGATTTTAATCAATAATGCAGGGATTACCCGCGATTCAACGATTCACCGCATGGATCATACCCAATGGCAGCAGGTCATTGATACCAATCTTGGCTCTTGTTTTAATTGCTGCCGTGCGGTGATTGAAGGCATGCGCACGAATAAATTCGGTAGGATTGTCAATATTGGCTCGGTCAATGGGCAAGCAGGTCAATATGGTCAAGTAAATTATGCGGCCGCTAAATCAGGGATTCATGGCTTTACCAAAGCCTTAGCCCAAGAAGGCGCACGCGCCAACATCACGGTGAATGCCATCGCACCAGGTTATATTGATACCGATATGGTGCGTGCTGTGCCAGAAGCAGTGCTGGAAAAAATTATTTCAAAAATTCCAGTGGGGCGTCTTGGAAAAGCTGAGGAGATTGCGCGTGCCGTTTTATTCTTAGTCTCCGATGATGCTGGATTTATTACAGGGTCAACGCTTTCTGTTAACGGTGGCCAACATATGTATTAAACGGCTATTATAAGATGGGCTGTATCAATTATGCGTGATGATGATGAATTAACAGAAAAAGGCCATTTGCTGATCGTTGATGATGATGCGCCTTTACGCAATCGCTTGGGAAGAGCCATGGAACAGCGTGGCTTTACGGTCAAATTAGCAAGCTCGGTAAAGGAAGGGGTTGCAATAGCTGACGCTGTAAAAGCAGGTGATAAATCAGCCCTTCCTGAATTTGCGGTGGTTGATATGCGTTTGCAAGATGGCAATGGGATGGAGGTCATTGACGCTTTGCAAGAAGCGGCAAAACAAGCAGGGCTTGAAGAATCCATCCGTATTGTTATGTTAACGGGCTATGGTAATATTGCAAGTGCGGTAACGGCGGTTAAAAAAGGGGTGGCTGATTTTTTACCCAAACCTGCCGATGCAGATCAGATTATGGATGCACTGCTTGCGGGGGATGATCAATTGCTTGCCCCGCCACCAGAAGACCCAATGTCTGCAGATCGTGTGCGGTGGGAACATATTCAACGCGTCTTTGAACAATGTGATCGTAATGTATCTGAAACCGCACGCCGCCTTAAGATGCACCGCAGAACCTTACAACGCATTTTGAATAAGCATGCACCTAAAGGTTAATTGAGGGTTAGTTAAGGATATAAAATGACCAATCAAGGAACTGCGCCTTTGCGCGTCCGCCATCCTGAAAAGCAGAAGCGTGCAGATAATCCAGCTGTTCATAAACCTGATTGGATTCGGGTGAAAGCCCCAACTTCGCCTGAATATCATGCGACAAGGCAAATTGTCCGTGAGCATCGTTTAACCACAGTATGTGAGGAGGCAGGCTGTCCAAACATCGGTGAATGCTGGCAAAAACGCCATGCAACTTTTATGATCATGGGCGATATTTGCACGCGGGCTTGTGCCTTTTGTAATGTTGCCACGGGTAAACCTGCTTTTCTTGATCCAAGCGAACCTTTACGGGTTGCCGATGCGGTTGCCAAGATGCAGCTTTCACATGCGGTTATTACTTCGGTTGATCGTGATGATCTTGAAGATGGCGGGGCAGGGCATTTTGCCGAAGTCATTCGTGCAATCCGTGCTACATGCAATTCAACCACGATTGAAGTTCTAACCCCTGATTTTAGGGATAAGGAAGGCGCATTAGAAATTTTGGTTGCCGCCAAACCCGACCTTTTTAATCATAATTTAGAAACCGTGCCAAGATTATACCCCTCCATTCGTCCAGGGGCGCGTTATTTTACATCACTTTCCTTGCTTGCTGATGCCAAGCGGCTTGATTCAAATCTATTTACAAAATCTGGATTGATGGTTGGGCTGGGGGAGCAGATGGAAGAGGTTTTACAAGTAATGGATGATATGCGTGCCGCAGGGGTTGATTTTTTAACGATTGGGCAGTATCTAGCCCCCACCCCTAAACATGCGCCGATTGACCGCTTTTGGACTCCTGATGAATTTAAACAGCTGGAACAAGCGGCATGGGGGAAGGGGTTCTTGATGGTTTCTGCTTCGCCTTTAACCCGCTCAAGCTATCTTGCAGGGGACGATTTTGCGCGCTTGCAGGCTGCAAGGCAAGCCGCCCTTATTTAATTCCAATTTTAAGTTTAGGTGATTGATTTGAATAAAAAAACGATTGATAACAGTGTATCCCTTGCTGTGCTTGGCACAGGCTATGTTGGTTTGGTAAGCGGGGTTTGCTTAGCCAGTTTGGGGCATAAAGTCACCTGTTATGATCCTGACAGCGCAAAGATAGAAGGGTTGAAGCAAAATATCCTCCCAATCTATGAATCAGGTTTGAAAGAATTATTGGATGAGGTTGTTGCTGAAGGTAGGATTTCTTTTACTTCCGATATAAAAAATCTATTTGACGGGGCAGAAGCCGCATTGGTTGCCGTTGGCACGCCGCCTGATCCTGAAACGGGGCGCGCTGATTTACGCTATGTTAAAGAAGCTGCTTTATCCGCAGCAAGACACGCCAATAACCCTTTGGTTTTAATCCATAAATCGACCGTGCCAGTTGGCACAGGCCATAGGATTGAACAGTTATTAGATAAAGAAGTTCCCAACCATAAAATTGAGGTTGCAAGCAATCCTGAATTTTTACGCGAAGGCCAAGCCCTTAATGATTTTATGAATCCTGATCGGGTGGTTGCGGGTGCCAATCATGCCCATAGTGCGGATTTATTGCGCAAACTTTACCGCCCTTTGATTGATCGTGGTGTTCCATTTGTTCAGGTTAATCGCCGTTCTGCTGAAATGATTAAATATACAGCCAATGCGTTTTTGGCGGTCAAGCTTGCCTATATTAACGAGATTTCAGACCTTTGTGAACAAACAGGGGCTAATATTGAAGAGGTTGTTTATGGCGTTGGCTTGGATCGCCGTATCAGCCCCCATTTTCTTGGGGTTGGTCCTGGTTATGGCGGTAGCTGCTTTCCAAAAGACACGCTTGAATTATCGGGATTGGCGGCGTTTCATGAATCAGGGTTTAAGGTTGTGGATGCCGCCATTGCTTCCAACAATGCACGAAAACACCAGCTTGTTTCACGCATTGAACAATATTTAAATAAGGGTCAGGTTTTATCAGGGCTTGAAATTGCGGTGCTTGGGCTTGCGTTTAAAGCGAACACAGATGACATTCGCGATAGTGCGACCTTGACCCTATTACCCGCCCTTGCTGAATGTGGGGCAAAGATACGTTTGCATGATCCAATCGCCCTTTCTAAGTTTAATGCTTCTAACTTTAATGCTCAGGCGATGAATTTGAATCATTTAACGGAACATGCTGATCTTGATTCTGCTTTATCTGGTGCTGATCTTGCGGTAATTATGACGGAATGGTCAGATTATGCGAATTTATCGCCAGCTTATTTGAAAAGCAAATTGCGTACGCCATTGCTGATTGATTTTCGTAATTTATTTGATCCAACGGTGATGGCGCAAGCGGGGGTTACTTATCACAGTCTTGGGCGTCCCCAATAAGTTTGACCAATAAGATTTAAAGGAAAGAATACCCATGTCCGATGCGTTTAAACCTTATTTACAAAAACTGGTTAGTCATGAAACCCTATCGCGGGCGGAAACGACAGAGGCCTTTTCAATCATGATGGCGGGGGAGGCCACCATGGCGCAGATGGGCGGATTTTTGGCGGCCTTACGCCTACGCGGTGAAACGGTTGATGAAATTGCAGGGGCGGCGATGGCGATGCAAGCGCGCATGGTTCCTTTGGCGGCTCCCGATGATGCAATGGATATTGTTGGCACTGGTGGGGATCGTTCGGGCAGTTATAATATTTCAACTGCGGCTGCCTTTGTGATTGCGGCGGTGGGTATTCCCGTTGCCAAACATGGTAATCGCGCCGCTTCGTCAAAATCGGGTTCGGCCGATGTTTTAACGGCACTGGGGTTTGATCTTGATGCTTCATTTGAGACCGTTAGCGGCTCCATCCACAAGGCAGGGTTTGGCTTTATGTTAGCCCAGCGTCATCATGGTGCGGTTCGCAATGTCATGCCCGCCAGAATTGACCTTGGCACGCCAACCTTGTTTAATTTCTTGGGGCCGTTATGCAATCCAGCCTCGGTTAAGATGGCGGTGATTGGCTGTTTTGACCGCAATTATCTTGAAAAACTGGTACGCACAGCCAAAATGCTTGGCATGACGCGATGCTTGCTTGTCAATGGGGATGGCGCAGAAGAGGGGACTACCCTTGATGAAGCTTCCATTAGTGGGGAGAGCTTGTGCTACCAGCTAATTGACGGGGAGGTTAAGGTTGAACGCATTACCCCAGAACAAGCAGGATTAGAACGAAGGGCGCGCCCTGCCATCCTTGGCGGAACGGCTGAGGAAAATGCAAAGGCATTGCTTGGCGTGTTATCGCCTGATGATAATCTTTATCCTGATTATCGTGATGTTGTTTTGCTAAATGCAGGTTTGGCGATTAAGCTTAACGGCAAGGCAGAAACCTTAAAACAAGCAACCGCACTTGCAAAACAAGCGGTTTTAAGCGGCAAAGCCCTTGAGGTTTTGCATGAAGCCCGCACAATTACCCCCTTATAATCCCCCCATTATAACCGACTGATGCCTGATATATTAGCTGAAATTGTTGAAACCAAACGCCAATTTGTTGAAGCGCGCAAGCAGCAATCGTCCCTTGTTGAATTGCAGGCAAAACTTAAAGATTTACCATCATCAAATGGATTTGAACCGAATAGGTTTGAAGCGGCCTTACGCCAGCGTATTCACAACAAAGACCGTGCCTTAATTACTGAAATTAAAAAGGCTTCCCCTTCCAAAGGGTTGATCAGGGCGGATTTTGATCCTGTTCATCTTGCTAAAGCCTATGCCAATGCGGGGGCGACAGCGCTTTCTGTGCTAACGGATGAACCCTATTTTCAAGGCAGGGATGCGGATTTAATCGCCGCACGCACCGCCGTCAATCTACCAATTTTGCGTAAGGATTTTATGATTGACCCTTATCAAATTTATGAATCGCGATTGATGGACGCAGATTGTATCTTGCTGATTATGGCGGCATTAAGCGATGCACAGGCACAAGAATTAGAACAGCTTGCGCATGAATTGGGTTTATCCGTATTGATTGAAATCCATGATGAACATGAATTTGAACGGGCTTTACGGCTTAATTCGGCGTTGATTGGTGTGAATAATCGCAATTTAAAAACGCTGGAGGTGCGGCTGGAAACGGCGGAGGCTTTGTTGCAAAACATCCCCGAATCCAAAATTGGGATTGCTGAAAGCGGGTTATATAGTGATGCGGATTTGGTGCGGATGGAACAAGCAGGGGCAAAGGCATTTTTAATCGGGGAGTCGCTGATGCGTCATGCAGATGTGGAAGCGGCAACCCGCGCCCTTTTATTCCCATCATGAAAGACAAGCTAACCCATCTTGACGAGGCAGGAAATGCCCATATGGTCGATATTTCGGCTAAGCTGGTGACGGAGCGTGAAGCAACCGCACAAGGCATCGTCACCATGCAGCCTGATACTTTAGCCCATATTCGCGCCCATCAAGTCAAAAAAGGCGATGTGCTTAAAATCGCCCAGCTTGCAGGGATTATGGGGGCAAAGCGCACCCCTGATTTAATTCCCTTATGCCATCCAATGATGCTAAATGCGGTTGAGGTTATCTTGACCTTGCAAGATGCACCGCCTTCGGTGCATATTCAAGCCACCTGCCGTGTATCGGGTAAAACGGGCGTTGAGATGGAGGCCTTGACCGCCGTCTCCACCGCCGCCCTTACCGTCTATGATATGGTGAAATCGGTGGATAAATCCATGGCGATTGAAGGCATCCGCTTGATCGAGAAAAAAGGCGGTAAATCAGGGCATTACCAGCATAAAGGCTGAATTGGCGGCATGATATCGGTTGAACAAGCAAGTGGTATGATCCTAAGCCGTGCGCATCGGTTGGGCTGTGAAACGGTTCAACTAAGCGATGGCTTTGGCAGGGTGTGTGCGCATGACCATAAAGCCAATCTATCGCAACCGCCGCAAGCCGTATCCTCAATGGATGGTTATGCACTGGCGGTGGAAGGGTTTGCGCCTGATCGTCCCTATATTGAACGCTGTGAAATTGCCGCAGGTCATCCATGGCAAGGCAGCCTGCAAGCGGGGGAATGTGCGCGCATCTTTACGGGTGCCTTTATCCCAAAGGGCGCGGATACCGTCATCATTCAAGAAAATCTTGCACATACCAAAAAAGATGGGCTTTATTTTGATGATACGCCCAAGCTAGGGCAATGGATTCGCCCGCAAGGGATGGATTTTAACAAAGGGGAGGTTCTGTGTTCGGCGGGGGCGGTGTTGAATGCACGGCGGATTGGGCTGCTGGCTTCGGGCAATATCCCGTGGGTGGAGGTTGTTCGCAGCCCCCGTGTTGCCATCCTAACCAATGGCGATGAGTTACGCCTACCGGGGGAGGCGGTGCAGGCAGGCCAGATCATCAATTCCAATGCATTAAGCCTGCAAGCGATGTTGCGGATGGCGGGCTGTGTCCCGATCCTTCACCCGATTGTAAAAGATGATGCGAAAAGCCTGATTAACACCGCGAAACAGGCGGTTGAGGGCGCAGATTTTATTATCTCAACAGGCGGGGCTTCGGTTGGCAAGCATGATCTGGTGCAAGACACATTGCGCACCATCGGGCTTGAGGTTGATTTTTGGAAAATCGCCATGCGCCCCGGTAAACCGCTCATTTTTGGCAGGTTAGGGCAGGTGCCCTTTTTTGGTTTGGCAGGAAATCCCGTTTCAGTCGCGGTATGTTACCGCTTATTTATCTGGCCGTTTATTTGCGCGCTTTATGGGATGAACATCACCCACGCCCTTAAATTTGAACGTGGAATCCTCGCCACCGCCTTACCCGCCAATGATCTGCGAGAGAGCTATTGGCGCGCCCGCATTGTCCGTAACAAGGATGGTTTAAATCATGTGGCGGCATTTGATGCGCAGGATAGCGCACAGCAAGTCAACCTCTCCGCCGCGGACTGCCTCATCCGTCAGCCCCCGCACGCCCCCGCCTTAAAAACAGGGGAGGCCATCGACCTCCTCCCATTCCCAACCGCCCTTCACGCATTTTAAAATCATTCAAGGAAGTCGGGTTTGTGAATCAGCAATGCGGGATAAATTTTTTTCGCATAAGCAACCATCTGATCCCGCAATTCGACTTTTCCTGCCTCGTTACTGCCTATCACGATATTTTGAAGCGCAATTTTCATGAGATAATGAAATTCTGGATGCTTAATATGCTTGCGCCATAACTTATCAATTTGCTTGAATTTATCATCAATTGTTTCAAAATTTTCTGCTTCTAAGCTAGAAGCAATCGCATTGACTAGCCCGCTTGCTAATTCTAATTGAATTTCTGCATGATCAGGATGATTTTTGGCTATATCCTGTAGGATGTTAAGCTTATCTTCCATTTTATCTAATTTTTCAGCATTACCATAATCACAAATCGCATTGAATAGCCCTTGGCATACAGATAAAGCAATATTGTGTTCATTAAATTTGTCTATATTATCTTGAGTTATGCTTTTTGTTAGCTGGTGATATAATTGTTGCAATGATGACAGTCTTGTAAACGCCAAAAACTCCAAATCTGCCATGCGGACGCCATTCATGCCCCATAATTTGTCAAATAAATCTCCCCAGTCCAAATAGTTACCTATAATCTTATTGGCTAGGTAAAATGCCAACAAGTCAGGTTTAAAGCTTTCAATCCTTTGGCCTCTAACTAAATTTAAGGTATGATAAGGTTCAAGATTATCTATATTTGTAAGCCTATGAAATTCATCATGGGGCAATCCATCCATTAAAAGAATGGGTACCAATCCTTTTTTATATATGTCCTCTAAACCTACGATTAACGTATTATATTTATCATCGACATAGGTTTTTATATCGCTTTCATCTAAGATCATAAATAACGGCAGGCGATGTTGTATATTTTCAAGATTTGGATTTAACTTATTAAATTTTTGTGCTTCTTCTTCGGTAAACTCACCAATTTCTAATTCTTTGATTTGTTGATCGCTATCGGTTAATTGTTTCGTGCCTTGCCAAGCGGTTGCAACAATTTTGCAAGATGGGAAGGTGTTTTTTAAATGTTGTGTTAATGTTTTAAAATTATCGCTATTGGGTTGAACATCCTCGATTAAAAAAATAGGGGGTAAAAAAATAGGGGGTAAAAAAAGGCTTTGTTTTAATTTGGTGATTTGATTTATAGCAAAATCATTATCCAAACGGCGTACTTGTTTGAAACGCGGTTTGAATTTATCAATCGTTTCAAAGGTTAGCCTTGATTTACCACTGCCAGGAACGCCATGTAAAAGCAGTACAGCGTGAGTATTATCATATAAAAAGTCTCTTATTTCCTGTTCTTCTTTTTCCCTTGGCACATAGTTTGTATCCCCTTTTCCTTCCAACAAGTCATTCCCTAAGGACACATCAAGGAACCTAACGCCATTCATTGTAACAAACAGCCCAGCAAGGCGGCGTGAAAGAAATATCGATTTATTTAAAAAAATTACTATAAGGAAACTTAAGATCAATGATGCAATGATTAATACGATTATTTCATTCTTGATATAGCTTAAAATAATTTTTGCCGAGTCATAAGGAATTAAAGCAGATAGACTAAATTCCAAACAATACGCCAACAAATAAAGCGATATGGTAAGTAACAGGATAAGCAAGATAGAGATTATCCTGCTTAATCCTTCTATGGTAATGTTTTTAAAGATTGGCATTGTCATTATTTTTTTAAGCAAATTACAAGGGAAACCAACTATTAAAGCACATTGCTTTTTATGCTATATTCCTACCAACAACCAGTGTTTTGTCAATCAGGCATTGCGCGCCAATTATATATAAACGCTTTGTTGGATAGTAAAACTATAGAGTTTTCAATCATATCTTTTGCCTTTGAGTATCGTTTTGTTTTTCGGTTAAACCTTGCAAAATAATGCCTAACAATGCGTTTTTGCTTTCAACCAAAGCCGTTTCTTTTTTGTGAAAAGAGTCGACTGCTATATAATTAAATCTACTTTAAAACTGTTTAAGCTCTTTCTTTTTTTTAATATTGATGTTTTAGCCAAAAATGGCTAATAATTTATGGATAATTTGTAAAACAAGGTGGTTAATTATGGAAACCAATGTGTTACTGTCAGGCTTTTATACTTATAAGCAAGCCAGTCAATTATTAGAAATGAATAACGCCGCAAAAATCAGCAATTGGGCTAGAACCCAATCAACCACCAATCAGGATTTTGTGCCTTTAATCGGACGTGATTTCAAAGATCATCATTACCTCAGTTTTTTTGACTTAATTGAACTTCGATTTATTAAAACCTTTAGGGATCATGGTGTATCAGTTCAAACTTTACGTAAAGCGGCAAAAAAAATAAGAGATGAATGCAATATCACTCATGCCTTTGCACGGAATTTAAATTATATTACTGATGGAAAGAATATCTTTGTTCAATCCTCCCAAGAGGCTGGCGATACTGAAACATATAACATATTAACTGGGCAACATGAAATATGGGAAGCCATAAAAGACTCTACTTTGAAAGGCATAACTTTTAATCCAGAATCTTATATTGCAGAGTCTTGGCGTCCAAGACCTGATCTTTGTAAAAATGTGATTATTAATCCGCATTATGCTTACGGTAAACCTGTCATTGGCGATAATCATATACCAACATCTATTTTATATAAACAATATTTAGCTTTAAAAAAAGAAATTAACAATCTCGACAAAATAAAAAGTTACATTGCAAATTGGTTCTATATAACCGCAGATGATGTTAGTGAAGCTATTCGTTTTGAAACAGCACTTACAGCATGAAAATAAGAGCGGATGAACATATTTCACCGCATCTAATTAAATATATACAAGATAATTGTACATTAGATCCAAATATTCAACTTGATAGCCTAATCAACACTAATAATAGAGGTGCATCAGATGATGCGTGGATTAGACAATTTAAAGAAGATGGTGGCGATGCTATATTGACAGCTGATAGTGACTTTATAAAAAATTCTATTGCTGTTAAAGCGGTTCAAAACACTGGAATTAAAATAATACATCTGCCAGCACAATGGGCAGGATCAAATTTAATTCGTCAAACTGCTTTTTTATTATTATGGTGGGAACGAATTATAAAAAAGATTGAACTAATGAAGCCGCGTCAATGTTTTCAACCTAAATGGAATATAAAATTTGATACTGATCTCAAACAAATTGAAATAGATTTTGAAAAAAATAGTAGAATTATTAAACGGAATAATAAAAAGCGTACTAATTCACCCAACACTTAATTTATTAAGTGTTAAGCTCCATAATCTTATGGTTTAGATTATTCCGAAATAACGTAAGTGTTTTTTAGCCCTTCACCCCACCCCATCTAACCGTGTAAGGAAATGCGAAAGGGATAGGGTGGTGGTGGCGTGGCGGGATTTAAAACTGTCTTCGCCCATATAAAGTGTGAATTTTTGCGTTGCACCAATGTCTTCGCAGGCGATGTGAAAGCCTTTTGTTGGGGTGGGGGTGCGGCTAGCCTTGATCTCAATCGCCCAATATTCATTTGATCCAAAGCTGATGACCAAATCAATTTCTGCGCCAGCTGAGGTGCGATAGAAAAATGGGGAAGCTCCCTCAGGTAAGGCGTTGATGATCGTTTCAATGACAAAGCCTTCCCAGCTTTTACCAAAGATCGGATGCCCCAATAATGCCTCATAATCAGGGATTTGTAATAATGTATGGACGATGCCGCTATCACGGACATAAGTGCGCGGTGATTTCACCAACCGCTTTTTAACATTGCCATGCAAGGGTTCTAACCTGCGCACCAGCAACAGATCAACCATCATATCCAAATAACGGCTGATGGTAATGCTCTTTACACCAAGCGCGCTTGCAAGTTTGGAGGCGTTTAACAATTCCCCTTGCGTATGGGCAAGCATCGTCCAAAAGCGCATCATTGTGGCGGCAGGAATACGGGAGCCTAATTGGGGGATATCGCGCTCTAAATATGTGCGAATAAAATTCTGTCGCCAATGATGACTTGTTTGATCGTTTGCTGCTTTATAGCTATCAGGAAAGCCACCACGCATCCAAAGCTGCTGTAGGGGCGCACCATCCGATTGTTCAATTTCAAATGGGTTTAAGCCTGTTAATTCGCAATAATGAATACGCCCTGCAAGGCTTTCTGCACTTTGCTTAAGCAATTCATTGGTTGCTGATCCAAGAATAAGAAAGCGGCCATTTCCGCGTCCTTCCCGCCGCCTTGCATCGATGATCCCGCGCAATACCATAAATAGATCGGGATAGCGTTGCACCTCATCAAGAATGATAAGTTTATCCGCATGCAACCCTAAATAATGCGCTGGATTTTGCAGTTTTTGCACATCTTCTGGATTTTCAAGGTCCAAATAAAGGGAAGGTTGATCGTTTTTTGAACTTAGCTTGGCAATTTCAAACGCAAGCGTTGTCTTACCAACTTGACGTGGCCCAAGGATCGCCACGGCTGGGGTATGCTGAAGGCTATAAATAATTTTTTGTGCAAGATTGCGTTTGTACATCCTTGCATATTTAACATTAAATGTAAAAAATGCAAGGTTAAAGTGTCAGGTTACGGTTACACATTAAACCTAAAATGGAAGATGTCAGCATCTTGGACGGTATAGTCACGGCCTTCAAGCCGCATTTTTCCTGCTTCCTTTGTGGCCGCTTCACTGCCGCAGGTGATATAATCTTGGTAGGCAATGGTCTCCGCCGCGATGAAGCCGCGTTCAAAATCAGTGTGAATAGCGCCTGCGGCTTGCGGGGCGGTTGCGCCTTTTTTCACATTCCATGCACGGGCTTCTTTAGGCCCTGCCGTGAAAAAGGTTAATTGATCCAACAGTGAAAACCCTGCTTGCACCACCTTATCAAGCCCTGTTTGGGCAAGCCCAAGGCTATCCAAAAATTCGGTGCGTTCGCCCTCATCCTCCAATAGGGCAATCTCAGCTTCAATATTGGCTGATATGGTAACCATCGGGGCGTTATTGGCTTTTGCATGTGCCAAAAGGGCTTGGCTATAGGCATTGCCTGTTGCCGCTTCTTCTTCCCCAACATTTGCAACATATAGGATGGGTTTGGAGGTTAAAAGCTGTAATTGCTTAAAGGATTTGCGCTCATCAGCGGTTAGGGTGACGTTTCTTGCAGGTTGCCCTTCTTCCAATAAGGCGGCGGCACGTTCCAGCAAATCCATTTCAAGCTTAATCTGCTTATCACCACCACGTGCCTTTTTAACACTCGCCGCAAGCCGCTTTTCAACCGATTGCAGATCAGCCAGCATCAGTTCGGTTTCAATAATGTCACAATCACGGACAGGATCGATGGAACCTTCAACATGGGTAATTTCGCCAAGGGCAAAGCAACGCGCAACCATGCAAATCGCATCAACTTCCCGAATATTCGCCAGAAATTGATTACCAAGCCCTTCACCCGTGGAAGCCCCGCGCACTAACCCTGCAATATCAACAAATTCCATGCGATTAGGAATGATTTTTTGTGAATTGGCAAGATTTGCTAATTTTTCCAGTCGTTCATCCCTAATCGCAACGCGACCAATATTGGGTTCAATCGTGCAAAAAGGAAAATTTGCCGATTGCGCCGATTGCGTTGCAGTTAATGCGTTAAAAAGCGTTGACTTGCCTACATTGGGTAAGCCAACAATGCCACAATTTAAACCCATCTTACTCCATTTCTTTTGTTAAAAATAATCACGACCCACCAAAGGAAAATCGAATTTCGTTGCCTTTTGCATCAGTGCCTTCGCCTGTTGCGCCTTTACCATCCCCAAGCCCAACCAACTTACCTGCTGCTGTGAGGCCGTTGCTGCATTTAAACGTCCAAGATTCCATATAAACATCTGATAATAAGAGGGTTGTGGTGCCTGTGCAGTCTTCAACCTTCCCGTCAATGGTTAATTTTAGCTGAAATTTACCGCCTTCTGGTGATGCGGTTGGCGTGATTACTTTATAAGAGGCTAAAAGGGGATTGCCATTTTCATATCCCTCCCAAGTAAAGGCAATTGGAAACCAATCTTTTATGGTAGGATCATCTTTTGACTGTATGGCTAAAATACGCTGAATTTGTGCCTTTCCCGATTTTGGCATTTTATCCAAGTTTGCAATAAAATCTTCAGGGGATACAAGAAAATCAATCTCACAATTGGTAAATTCGATAAAAGTGTCATATTTGCTAAGGCTATCGCCATGGTAGCCTGTTGTCCCCTTAATCCGTTTGCCAGCAATTCCGTGAATGCAACCGCTTTCTAAACGGGCATAAAACCCGCCATAGCGCAATTTACCCTCTCCAATCTCAATAACTGTGCTGGGGTAAAGATTTATACTTTCAAGGATACGGATAAATTCATCACGGCTATTGATGCTATTCATAGCACCCTGACTAAAATAGCCTCGTGTTACATAATCTGTAAATAGTAAGGAATTTCCTGTATTCCTATTGCGATAAGTTTCCCTGATAGTTTCACCCCTATTACGCGATTCTTGGATATATTCGACTTGATCCAATTCAATAAATAAAGGGGCGTTTAATCTTGCATCTGCAAGGGTAGCTTCCTTATCTTCCCTAATATTCATAATGTTTCCCCCTGAATCTCTGTCGCCTGTGGTTTGGCAGGCTGTCAGGCTTATGATGCTTAAGGCAAGCAATAATGAATAGGCTTGTTTCATGACACACTCCAATTTTATAAAATTTAAGTTGTTATAAAAAAATAATTTGCACTTAAAGATAAAATATGTATAAGAATTTTCAATATGTTATAATCTTTAGCAGTTAAAGGTGTAAACAAAATAATGACTGATAATCAAATTGAACAGGAGATTCAAGCTTTCCTAGGGAATACAAATGATCAGGGGCAAACTGGTCGCCTGCTCATTCGCTATTTTGAACGGATCAAAAAAACATCACAAAAAAAAGCGTTGTTGAATCTTGTTCATTCTATTGCCCGCTATAAGAAATAATATCACCTTACAGGCTTAATAAAAGCCCGACCATTAAAATTAACCCTATAAATCGGTTGAATTTAAAAAATATAAGACAAGAGGCGGCTTCATTAAAATCAAGCCGTTTTAAGCGATAAAGAATTAAAGCGGTGCTTAATCCAATGGCTAATCCCCACCAATGAAGCGGTAATTGTGCGATCCAGCCACATAACAGCAACATAAACAGCATTAGCCCATAATTGATAAGCACAAATTTCATGGCGTGCCGTTCAAAGCGTAAAGCTGTTGATTTTACGCCGATTTTACGGTCATCTTCCTTATCTTGATGGGCGTAAACCGTATCATAGCCCATTGTCCAAAAAAAGCCTGCAAGATAGAGTGAACCTGCTGAGAGGAGCGCATCCGCTTCCCATATAAAGGAGGGGGCTTTACTGGCAATTGTACTAAACCCTAACCATACGCCCCAATTAAACGTTAGTCCTAACACTGCTTGTGGGTAAAATGACCAGCGTTTGACAAAGGGATAGATTACAATCAATGGGAAGGCAAGCATGGCAACAATCCATGCCTGCCATGGAAATAAAAGTAAGATTGTGCCCCCAACCAGCAATTGGAGTATGATAAATAAGATGGCTTGGTGGAGGGTGATGGCGCCGCTTGCTAATGGTCTTGCAGCGGTTCTGGCAACCTTAGAATCAAAGTCACGATCAACCAAATCATTAAAGCAACAGCCAGCCCCGCGCAGTGCGATTGCACCAATGATTGAAGCCAAGCTATAAATAACAAGCCTATTCAAATCAATTGGATAGAAAACCGCCCCAAGGGCTAATCCCCAAGCCATTGGAAGCCATAATAGCCAAGTGCCAATGGGACGATCCCATCTTGCAAGCAGCGCATAAGCATGCATGGATTCAGGGAGGATTTTAAACAACCATCCTTGGCGTTGCATATCATCATGCGTTTTTTGTTGTATAGTTAGTTCACTCACCAATAATGTCACAATCCAAATATGCTAAAATTACCCTAAAACTATTATGAACACACAACTCAAATGGAAGCTTTATACCATGTTTCCATATCTTTATCGATTAAATCAGCTGATTCTTTGTTAATTATTGCGTGTAGATGGTGGGTGATATCGCCTTCTTGAAAATGATCTAGTTCAACGGCGGGAAGGAATTTAACGGAGATAACACCGCTATGGATTGTAAAACGCCTACGCTGCCATAACAAACCTGAATTTAACGCAACGGGTACAATCGGTATTTTTAATTTTTTTGCAAACAGCTTAAAGCCGCCTTTAAAGGGCGGTGTTTGCATGGGCATGCTTCTTGTCCCTTCGGGAAACATAAGAATTGAATACTCTTTGGAAATAATATCAGCCCCATCAGATAATAATTTGGGGAGTTCTTTGGCTCCCAACGCTCTATTTAAAGAGAGCATATTGGAGTATTTTAAAAATCCCCCTGCGATTGGAATTAGCTCTAATTCTTTTTTATAAATGATTGATACTTTATCAAACATAGAAACAAAAAAAGCCGTCTCCCATGCCGCTTGATGTTTGCAAATAAATAAGGCGGGCGTGGTTGGTAAATTTTCTAATCCTTCTATTTTGTAGGACAAACCAACAATAAATTTAAGAAGGTGATTATTGACACGGCACCAAAGCCGCATCATTTTATGGGAGAATTGCTTATTTTTTGAAATCACCAATATTAAAAATGCAGGGAAAAAGCAAAATAGCCATAAAACGACAATGATATAATACAAGCTGGTTCGAATAAACTGCAATTCTTTAACCCTTAAACCGATATATAGCCAACAATTATACGTATATTTCCCCATAAATATTTATGATATTCGCGTAAAAGTAAAGCTGCAGTGCCTTTATTATGATACCATTGATCCAGCTTGACATGATTGGGAAATACAGGCGCGGGGATAAATGTCAATTCGGGCGCATGATTACGCAATTCCATTAAGCTACGCGGCATGTGGTAAGCCCCCGTGACAACCAATGCGTTTGCATATTGATTGCGGCGTAACCAATCGGTAATTTCAATGGCGTTGCCGATAGTATCTTCTGCCTCATGCCCTAATTCAATCCGCTCAATTAGGCTATTATCCTTACTATCTGCAAGGTTGCGCGATAGGGTAAGTAATTTTTGAACATCATTACCACGATAAACGCCTGATATAAATAGCCGTTCACCATAACCATTGCGCAACGCATCCAGCCCCGTATCAATGCGCAAACTCCCCCCCGTCAACACCACAATCGCGGGTAAGGTGGTGGCAGTTGGATTGGGATTAGGATAGCTGAATGCATCGGGCGCAAAAGGCGAATCACTTGGAACAATGGCGGTAACAAAATAAAGAAAGCCTAAACCCCAAAGCAACAAACCGCCTAAACCTGCGATAAAGATAAAGCGAAAAAAGCGGTTTTGCTTACGATGGCGCATGGATTGAGGCTTCCGCTATTCCCGTGCGTTTTGTTGAATATTGGCAACAGCCAACAGGAATAATATAATCGCACCAACTTGATGCGCAACGCCAAGCGCGATGGGGACGGAGAATAACAAGGTTGTGATCCCCAACAAAGCTTGCGCCATTGCGGCAAGCAACATCAAGGTTGGAAGCAAGGGCGATTGCGCACGCTGCCACCACCAATAAACTGCCAAAAAGCCAAGCGTTGCATAGGCAAGCAGGCGATGATTCATTTGAATATGCGCTGGATTTTCATAAATATTAGCCAAACCAAGCGCCCCACGCCAATAATCAATCGGCCACCAAACGCCGCCCATCATTGGCCAATCATTAAACACATAGCCAGCCCTTGCCCCTGCGGTCAATGCCCCGCCAAGCAAGGTGATACTGATTAACAAAAGCGGAAGCCAGCTAATGTGCCGCCAATTTACTTTATTTTGCTTAATTGGAACCAGCCAATCCATCAATACCCAAAGCAAGAGGCCTGAAATTAAAAATGCCATGCCAAGATGAACAGCAAGGCGAACGGGGCTGACTTCCGTACGATCAACAAAGCCACTTTTCACCATCCACCAGCCAATTAGCCCTTGTGTTGCGCCCAGTAATAACAATAGCCATAATGTTTTTTTATGCGCTTGGGGTAATTGACCGCGTAACACGCCCCATAAGAAAGGCAACCCATAAGCAAGGCCAATCACGCGCCCTAACACACGATGGATATATTCCCACCAAAAAATTTCCTTAAATTCTTCAAGCTCCATCCCCTTGTTCATTAGCTGATATTGCGAAGTTTCTTGATAAAGTGCAAAAATGCGCGCCCATTCAGCAGCCGTCATAGGTGGAAAACTGCCAATTAACGGCCGCCATTCAACCATAGACAACCCGCTTTCAGTAAGGCGCGTGATGGCACCAACCACCATCATCAGCGCAACAAGTCCTAAAACCGTACCAAGCCAAATGATACACCATGTTGGAATTTGTGATTGAAGCTTGTTGTTTTGCGTCATTGCCGCCTCTTGCAATATGTGAATAGCTGTTCCATTTCTACTAAATCTCCGTTACAATGCAACAATAAATCACATCCTGCATCAAGTGCCTGTGCGGCTAGTTGCTCCATTGTCCCGTTTAAAGCCTTCATATTTAAATCATCGGTCATCAACCGCCCTTTAAAACCGATATGTTTACGAATGATCTGATCAATAATTGTTTGCGATAAAGTGGCAGGATTAGCGTTATCCAGTGATTGATAGGTAAGATGTGCGGTCATACCAAACAGATTCATATGGGATTTATATCGCTGGCATATTGCCCTAAAGGCTTCAAAATCCTGTGCCATAAGCTGTTCATGACTTTTTACAGGTATAATCGGCAAGGTTTCATGCGAATCTGCTGTTGCTAAGCCGTGGCCTGGTAAATGCTTGATCACTGGCGTAATTCCCGCCGCATGGTGCGCATCAATCACTTGGCAAGCTAAATCCGCCACCTGCTGCCAATGATTACCATAGGCACGATCCCCAATCACGTCATGCCCATTTGCATAGGCAATATCAACAACAGGGGTGCAATTCACATTAATCCCTAAATCCTTTAACAATAAGGCCATTTCATAATTGCTGTGATAACAGGCTTTAAGGGAGGCCTGTTTATCGTGTTGATAAAGCGAATCAAAATAAGCCGCCTTTGGCCAATCAGGAAAATTAGGAGGTTTTAGCCTTTGCACCCGCCCACCTTCTTGATCAATTAAGATATAAGGCGAAGGCGTTTGACTGATCCCCTTTAATTCAGCCGTAAGAGCCTTAACTTGATCTGCATCAATAATATTTCGCGCAAATAAAATATAACCCGCAGGCTGATATTGGGAAAATAGCCTTATTTCTTCTTGATTAAGATGGGTTCCTGCAAAGCCAACAATCATTGGAAGCATATAAAAAAATTCCTTTTGAAAATAAAAATTAAATAAAAGTGAAATAAAAGATGGATTTTTTATTTAATTTGATTTATTAATATTATCAGTGTTCAATTTAATGTTGGACTATAATCAACTAACTTGGCAGAATAAACCAACAATAACCGCCGTGAAGAATTATGGCAAAGATAAATTTAAATGACCGCTATATAATTGATGATCAGCAGGAAATGCCGCTGTTTCATCAAATGCCTGCTTTGGCTTATGCCGCTTATCGTCCAAATTCGGAAGATCAGATTGGCTATGCTTTAGTGTGCGATCCAAAGGCACCGCCGCGCCTTGGCATTATCTCTTCGTTTCAGCAGCTTAACAACCATCATATGACATTGGTTTATGATTATGGCGTGGTTGACTGGACGATCGAAAATCGTCGTTGCCCTGTCATTATATTCGAATCCCCTAATGGGCCTAAATTATTTGCCAATAGCCAATCGGTTATTAAACCCTTTGCAGAAGAGATTGTAATCGCGAACTTCTTGCTGCCAATTTCAAAAATGCTTAAAGAAATGCATGAAGCCAATATGTATCATCGAATGATCCGCGCTGATAACTTATTTTATGCCGATCAGAAATTGGAAGATATTATTTTAGGCGAATGCTTTTCATCCCCGCCTGGCATGGCGCAACCAATCGTTTACGAAACAATAGAAAATTCACTCTCTGATCCTGCGGGACGTTATACAAACGAAGATACTGATCTTTATATGTTGGGGGTTACTTTAATCGCATTATTGACGGGACGAACCCCTTTAATAAATATGACGGACGAAGAAATTCGTAATCAAAAACTTGCTAAGGGTTCATTTATGGCACTTACAGGGAATGAACGCCTTACGATGACCATGCTTGAACCCCTGCGTGGATTATTAAATGACGATATAAGCGAGCGTTGGACAGCTGAATTATTACATGATTGGGCGGATGGAAAACGCCAAACTCCCCGACAATTTTTTAGCCCGATCAGAGCCTCCCGTCCATTCCGCTTTGCAGGTAAGGATTATTTTACTGCGATTGAGGTTGCAAATGCCTTTTGGAATTATTGGGATCAAGCAATGCCAACGGTACGCTCATCAGGTTTAGGACAATGGATTAGGCGGTATGTCGATGATCCTAATTTAATGGAAAATTTTCGTATTGCGGCGAATGGGAACCAAGTTCAAGAAAATACAGATTATGATCGTGCCTTATCACGCATCATTATTGCATTAGATTCAAATGGCCCTATTCGCTATCGTCAATTTTCTGCGAATTTAGCGGCGATGGCCAATTACCTTGCGTATAATCTTGATTCGGTTGAGATAAGGGAATTATTTACAAAAATTCTTCTTGCAAATATCCCACAATATTGCTTGAGCATGCCGCATATAGCCGCTAAATTTTATAAAGAAAATACACGCGTTGAACGCTATCGGCTTTATGCGCTAAAATCAGCAGTTGGTCAGGGGCTTGAACGGGTTGCTTATGAATTTACCCCTGATTTGCCCTGTCAATCTCCGCTATTGGAACGTGAATTTGTTTTAAAACCCAAAGAATTGTTGCCTGCGCTTGAGCGTGTTTTTGCAGATAAAGATATGGAACCTAGCTATTTACTTGATCGCGATATGGCAGCCTTTCTTGTCGCAAGAGGGCCAAGAAATACCTATGATGCGCAATTATTTATTTTTGACCAAGGGTTTGATTCCATTGTAGGACGAATTGCGCAAGTGCGCTTTCTTGAAACGCTACAGCAAGCAGATGAAGAAATTGGTCCCTTAGTTAATTTGTCAAGGGCGGCGGCTAAATTGCTAGCCCCTTGTGTTGAACGCTTTTATAGCCAAGACGCAAGAAGGGAAGCCAAAGAACGCCTTAAACGTGCAACAAGAACTGGCGTTTTGCGAAATATTGTCAATGCAGTTGATAATAATCAAATGCTTGAAATTGATAAGGAAGCATTTTTAAATGCGCGTATTGACCATTCTGAACTAATCTATAAACTGTTGGTCAACCTTAGGGATATGACCAATAAAAACATAATTGCAGCCAGAATGGGATCAGAAATTTCATCAACAATCTCCAGTGTGCTTGCAGGGGTGATTATTATCATCAGCAGCATTATTTGGTTATTGTAATCGTTTGGAAGTCGATAATAATGGCAAAAAAACCTTTAACAAAAGAAGAAAAAGAAAAGCAAAAAGCCGAAAAAAAGCGTTCAAGAAAAAAACGGAGGAGTTTTGCAACTTGGGGGCCTGTGGCTGCTGCCCTTATTTTCTTGATGATTTATGTTTTTTATGAAACCTTCTTGGTTTTAATGGTTGGGCTAACACCAACCTTGATTTTTTATTTATTTGATACAACACCACGCAAAACATTGGCAAAAACAGCTGGATGGATGAATTTTGCGGGCTGTTTGATTGTTTTGATGAAATTATGGACAGGGCATAATAATTTTCTTTATGCGCTTGAACTTGGTAGCGATTGGATTAACTGGATAATCGTGTGTTTGTGCACTGCGGTTGGTTGGTGTTTGTATCTTGCCATTCCACCTTTTGTTGAATCTTACCTTGAATTAAGCTATCGTATTCGTATTCGTGAGCTATATATCAATAAAAAAGAGCTTGAAGAAGAATGGGGAGAAGAGGTAACAAAACATTCTGATATGATTGGTCTTCAAGACGCAGAGGTTGCTTATGAAGAAATGGTTACAAGGGAAGAAACAAAACGAAACCGTAAAAAAGAAAATGAAGAACTTAAAAAACATGAATTGGCTGATATGCCCATTCGTATATAATATGAAATGGATAAAATGATGAAATTAAACCTATCCTTAATCATAATTACATTATTATCAATTTTGGTTGTCAATGCAGGATCTGCCATAGCACAATCCTTCAAATTTTCGCCTGCGATTGTCTATTTTGGTTATAAGGATGATGGGTCTTTTATACAAGCAGCCTTTCAAGGCGTTGAACGCTTTAAGCTGGAAACAGGGATTGAAGTATTGGAAATCAACACATTGGTTGATGATCAATATGAACAATCAATCCAAACGGCATTGGATATGGGGGCAAATGTTATCATAGGGCTTGGTTTTAACTGGGCGGATGCCATCGCAAAAAAAGCACAATCCAATACATTAACCCGCTTTATTATCATTGATGTAGAGCATTTAAAGCGGTTTAACATTCAGCAATATGCCTTTAAAGAACAAGAAGGCGGCTATCTTGCGGGTGTGTTGGCAGGTTTAATGAGCAAAAATGGCAAAGTTGGCTATATTGGCGGCATGGATATTCCTGTTGTCCAACGCTATGGCTGTGGGTTTTTAGGCGGCGCAAAATCAATCAACCCAGAAATTGAAGTTTTTAATATGATAACGGGCAAGGACATGACCGCCTTTATCCGTCCTGCCGAAGGGTACAGGCTAGCCATGAAACAAATTAATGCAGGGGTTGATGTGATCTATCTTGCCGCAGGGGCAACTGGTACTGGCGTGATCATGGCCGCGAAAGAACATAATATCAAAGTGATTGGCACTGAGGGCAATCAAGACCTCCTAGCTCCAGATACTGTATTAGGAACCGTGCAAAAGCGTGTGGATTCAGCAGTTTATCAAGCCCTAACCGAATCTTTTAATGGGGAATTTTCCTCTGGCGTTAAATTGCTTGGCCTTCATGATATGGGATTAAGCCTTTATTATAACCCTAACCTTATCCCATCCCCCGATGTGCTGGATAAAATCAATTTTACCTATGACCGTTTACTGCAAGGCCAGCTACGCATCAAATCTTATGACTCCACAACAGGCTGTGATTACGAAAAATAGGTGAAATTTAGTAGACATAGTGTTAATCAACTGCTTACTATATGTTTGCTAACCACAAAACAGAAATTTTAAAAGCCAGCTAACCCATTTATTTTTATGGCGACCCCTACGGCTATTGCTTTAGTTGATTCTAAGTAATTCACAGTAAAAGATTCCTTAACTTAAATAAAAGTGTATTCGCACTTTTGTCAACATAATAAGGGAATCAAAAAAATGACATCTTATGGAGAAGTTAGAGTAACCATTCTAGCTAAATGGCCTGAAATCAATGAAAAAATTGAACAAGGTCAAACAATAGCTTCTATTTATCGGGAATTAAAAGAAAAACATAAATTTACATTTTCATTACGAGCATTTGAAAAAAATGTAAAAAATCTGCAAAGGAATCCTCCGTCGGGTGTTCGATTCCCGTCATCTTCGGCGAGGACGCGACCTGCCCTCTCTGTTAAGAGTGGTGCAGGTCGCACGACCAATAACAAACAACCCCCATCTTCTTTACTTAAGGCATCTCCGCTATTACCTTTAACTGGTAGTGATGCTGATTCTTTTGGGATCGCTAAATTTGATCCTAATAAGACGCTTTAAGGGAGGGATAAGATAATGGCACATATTCATCTTATGCTTAACCCAAAGGGCGGGATCGGAAAGAGCAGTTTGTGTTCTTTTTTAGCAGAGTATTTTCATTCAAAAGATCGTAAGGTTCATTGTATTGATACTGACATTACGGTTGGTAAATTTTCAGCTATTAAGAAATTCAAAGTCGAGCGTTTTGTTGTGCTTGATCACCAACAGAGGGTTGATCCTATGTGTTTTGATCGCCTTATGGAGGTGCTTATATCTTCAGCTGAAGATGATTATTTTGTAATTGATACTGGTGGTTCTAGTTATGATGCAATTTGCTCTTATATCGCTGAGAACGGCGTATTTGAGATTTTGGAAGAAGCTGGTCATCAATTATTTATTCATACTGTCATTGTGGGCGATGATTCTTATGTTTCAACCTCCAGCGGCGCCGAAAAACTTATGGCCAACTTCACCAATGTTCAGTTTGTATTATGGCTTAATCCATTGCAGGGAAAGCCAATCACCGATCCTGACGGCACCCCTTTCCAAGAAACAGAATTATTTGAAAAAGTCTCAGCCACTGAACGGCTTTATTCTGTCATCAGCCTTCCTCCACTTGATCCTTTAACTTACGGCGTTAATATCCGCCAATTATTTGCATCTTCAAAAACCTTCAGCGAAGCCCAAGCAGATAGCAAATTATTTACGTTTATGGCGCGTGCAAGACTTCAAAGAATTTGGGACGGCATTTCCACTCAACTTGAGCAATCAAACTTGTAGAGGGTGGAACAATGGCAGAAGACTATCAAATCGAAGAAGAGAGTGTTCACGAAGATGAACCAATCTCAATCATGGATTTTGAAGAATTAAAGCAACTAATTCTTATGAAGAATGGTAAACGCATTCAAGATGACGATGCAGAAGCTACTATCTTTACGATCCATCAATATTTTCTTGAAAAGTTTACGCAAGAACAATCGCGGTTATTTGGGGTTCAGCTTCAAAGCTTTGTTGATGCGTTAAGTAATGGGAGTTCTCAATTAGAAAAGGGAGTTAATACTGCTTTACGATCCCTACAAGATGAAGTGCTAAACGGTTATGTTCGGGATAATCTGGCTAAGATAACCGAGCAAACCAAGCTTGTTGATAAACAAGCTTCCATCTCTAGCGAGATTGTCAAGCAATTCAGAACCCACAGAAAAACATTGGTCATTATCACGGCGGCCAACATAGGAGGGATGTTGCTAACAATCCTTTTGTGGCTGTCAATTTGGCTGTCATAGAAAGGATTAAAGCCATGAACAAACAATCTATTTCAACTAAATTTTCATCAATTCTAAACCCACAAACCATTTTTTATCTGTCATCATTTGCAATTGCGGTTGTTGTTTTTATGATACCAAGCCTTGGGCTTGCCGCTGATGATTGGGCGGCACCTGCCACTGAATTTCTTGAAACAGGTCAGGATAGCATAAAAGGTATTGGGCGTTTGATTGCAGGTATTTCAGTCGCCTGTTTTGCGGTTTATTCTATGATGACCCAAAGAATTAATTGGAGTTGGGCGATTGGAATTGGCGTTGGTGCTGGTTTGTTGTCTTTTGGTATTGATATAATCAATGCAATGACGAGTTAAGGACATCGATGAAAGCCCGCGCCTATCATTTTGTTAATTTACAACGGCCATATACTATTTACGGTCTGCCAATACGTACGATTGCAATTTATGGCGGATTAGTCTTTTTTTTGTATATGGTTAGCGATAGCATCATCGCGGCTAATTCGCCTTTGAAATCCTTCATGATGCCAGTGTTATTGGTTTCATTAATTGGAGGTGGGGCATTCATCGCGGCTTTAAATAAGCGTGATTATCATTTTGAAACGGTTCTTTTGCTTCCTTATCTTTTTTGGGGGTTTAAACGCCAAGCTATAAAAATAAGCGGTAAGCCACTTGACGGGCAATTAAAGCCTAGTAAGCGCAAAAAGAATAAAAGGCGTTCACCATGAATGCCCTTGTTACGGCTTTAGGGATTGCTAGCGGCGGTGCGCTTACTGCTGGGCTAGCTGTTCCTGTTTTACGGGAAAAGCTGATTGGCAATATCAATCAAGATTGGTTGGCCAATGAGTTGGAATTTGATCATATACTAAATGACCGTAAGACCATTGTTTTAAAAGATGATCGCTATCTTTCTGTGTATCAGTTATCAGGTATGCTTTATGAAAGCAAAGATGAAAACCATCAACAGAACCTTGCGGTCAACCGAGCAGGTGCATTAAAGATTTTAGCTGAATTGGTGGAAAGCGTCCGCCTGTTTGGGATCAAACGCAAAAAACCGATTGAATATAATGCAGAATGGCCGACACCAGTTTTAAACGAGCTTGGCAACCGCGAAAGCGCACAATTTTCAGAAGGCTATGATATTGAATGGTTTATCATGCTATGCAGTCCAAACCTGCAAAAACTCAATACGGCTGGCGAACGGCTAACAGGGTATTTTACTGATTATAAGCCGCACGCCTTAAAACATCCTGAAGATCATACAAAGCCTTGTCCGTTGACACGGTTTTTAAATTATTTGATCACGGGGGAATTGGATGAAACAATCTGTTCTGTTCATCACAATATTAGTTTAAATATTCGCGGTTGTGATCTGCAATTTAATAAAGATGGTGTGCTGATCACGCAAACCCCTTTAGCAAATTATCATAAAATCATCACCATTCGCTATTGGCCAGAAGAATTAACCAGTAAACTCCATGCACGCTTATTAAGTCTTCGCGGCGATATTGAAGTTTGTCATATCTTAAAACCCTTAAATGCTGATCTTGAAAAGACTAGGGCGGTATTCCTAGCCCGTCAGGATCAATATGGGGTTTTATCAACAGGGAGCCGTGCTGAAGAATATAATTCTGCAATTAGCCTATTAAATGAAGGTAATACCTGCTTGTTTGAAACCCAATATCAAATTGCGGTTAGAGCCGAAGATCAAGAAACGCTTGATCAGCTTGTCCGCAAGATTACCGAGCATTTGGCAAGGATGCGGATTATCTTTTCAATCGAAACGGCGGCCATGCCAATTTGTTGGTATCAACGCTTTCCTTATCGCAATCGGTTATTACGGCCACTAAAATTATTTGGGGAAGTGGTTGCGGTGCTTTGGAATTTTGCAGGATCGCCAACAGGCCTATCTGATAATCCATGGGATCAACGCCCTGTACGTTTGTTCTTGACCCCATCAGGGCAAACTTACCGCTTTCAATTTCACTGTTCACCAAAGCCACAGAGCCTAGGGCATTATGTCGTGATTGCCCCTTCAGGATCAGGCAAATCAACCTTAATCATGCATTTGCTAGGTGGGCTTGCAAAAATCAACGGCATTAAAAGCTATATTTTTGACAGTAAAGAAGGTACCCGTTTCATGGTTGAGGCAATGGGTGGGTGTTATCAAAATTACGAAAAGCTGGCATTGAACCCGTTGGATGTGGGAGGGGACACACCAGCCAATCGCCAGATCATCAATAGCGTTATGCTATCCATGCTTGGCGAGCTTGCCTTAACCCCTGAGATCGAAGACGAGCTTGATCATGCCATTCATACCGCCTTTATGGTTAAGCCGCCTGCACGAACCTTAAACACTATCTTTAAACCTGCTTTCAGTAAATATGAAGCTGTACGTGCCGCGATGGCAAAATGGGTGGTTGATGACAAGGGAAAGATCGGGGCTTATTCGCATGTGTTTAATTCACCACAAGATAGCCTTGCGGGGATTCTTGATCAGGATTTCATGGTTGGCATTAATATGAATGAAGCCCTTGATGATCCCATTTTGGGGCCGCCTATTGTTACCCATATTAGCCAGATGATTAGCCGTGTTGCGGCTAAAAAGTCAAAAGGCTTTGCCATCTTTGTCGATGAAGCGGCCAAGCTAATGGAAAATGACGGGTTTAAATCATCCGTTAAAGAAATGTTTAGGGAATTTCGTAAGTTAGACGGCGTTGTTGGCTTGGCCTTTCAAGAACCAGGAGCGATTAAGCGCACAGGGATTTCGGATATTATTCAAAAGAATATCGCAACCTTTTTCTTTTTTCCTGATCCACAAGGGAATGCTGAGGATTATGAACCTTTTCGGCTTAATCAAGAGGAGCTTGATTTTATTCTGGGGCGATTGGGCGAAGAAGGGGATGGGGCTGGTCGGCGTGTGTTGGTGATCAAACGCGATAGCGCAAATGATGTTCAAGAAAGCGCAATCTTAAATATCGACCTATCCCCTTATGGACTTTCTAAAGATCACAAGCAGTTAAAATATTATCGATCAGGGAATGAAGCAGTTGCTTTACTGGAGCATTTACAAAAAGAGCATGGAACACAATGGGTAAATCATCTTTAAAATTAACCTACAAAGCTTTCTTTGTCATTCCAATCTTAGCATTTAATATGCCTGCTAATGCCGATATGACCGTCTTTGACCCCACTGTTCATGGGGAACTTCAAACAGTTGTGGCAGAAGCAAAAGAACAATTAAACGTTCTTCAAGAACAGCTTGATAAGGCGGCGGAGCAGTTGGAATTTGTCAACGAGATTAGCCAACAAGCTAAAGCAACCACTCAAGCGATTGGGGAAATGACAAGCATCACCCTCCCGTCATTAAATCTTGGTAAGCTTGCGAGCCAAATTAAAAAAGATGTTCAGTGCTTGATGCCTGATCTTGAAGAAATGTTACCTGATATCACCTTTAAGGATTTGGAATGGAGCGGCGTTTGTAACGCCAGCACCTATTATAAATCTGCGTTATTTACCCCTGACGAAACAGAAGGTTCTGATGAAGAAGGTGGGGCAATGACAGGCGCAGAATTGCGTCAATTAAAGGCTGAAGTTCAAAACCGCCGCATGGCGATTTATCAAGACACCGTTTTAAAAGGGATTGCAGGCGGGGATATTGGGGTTAAATCTTCAACCGAATTAATGGAAGCCACCGAAGAATTACAGCAAGCGGCCGAAGCGGCCGAGACAATGAACACCCGCCTTGCGGTTATTGCACAGGGGCTAGTCTTGCAGGCAAGAGGCACCGCCCAAACCAATCAATTATTAGCACAAATGTTAAAATTACAATCAATGGTGGCCATCACCGCAGGCATGCCGATTGATCAGGTACAAGCCGCATTGGAACAAGATGGGGAAGATCAATGAGCGGGTTAATTCATTCCTTCAATCAGTTTCATGGCTTTTTCATATTCTTGGAATTTACGCAAAGCATGGTTGTATTTTTCCATATCACTTTCATCACGCCAATCAGGAAATTCATTACATCCAGTTCCAAACAAGGGATCACGCAACTGTTCGCAAAGTTCCGTATCTGTGATCTGATTAAATTTAAAGCCATGGCGTTCAATGACTGGAAGATAACGGTGATTAAATCTGTAATTCCAGTGGTTTACGATCAACGAAAAATCATAACCAAGTTTAATAATGTTAGCGTTTGGTTGCTGATTTATCAATTTTATTGCGTCTGGATTATTCCATTTTCGACTTCTTTTTCCTTTAAAATAAGGGCTTTCTTTACTGAATTTAGAATATTCACTGTAAGAAGATGCTGCAATATTAAGAAGCTCATTATGATTTTTGGCATTTATCCAAACTTGACTACTTGTTTCAAAATTAAAAAATTGATCCTGTTTAGCAGGAAAATAAAACCCTCCGTAAGCAAAATTCATTTTTATGAAGAAAGACAAAAAGCAGAAAACGGTGAATATTATGGCTGATCTAGGGAATAATGAAAATGATAACGAAAAAGGCGATTGCATCACTTGTGATCTTTTTACACATTTTTCAGAATTAGGTGAGAAGTTTACCTCTGATTTATCGACAACCTTACAGCCTGGTATTGTAACGCTCTTTACGGCATCGGTCGGGATTTGGATTTTATGGCAGGCAATTTTATTGGTGTCTGCGAGGACGGCTCCTTCAAAACTCCTCATTGATTCAGCTCCTATCTGTGTAAGTTGGTTATTGTTAAGTGCAATTCCTAATGGATTAATTATCACATTTTATAAGCTTGCGCTAGGGACAATGGCAAGTGCTGCGGGGCTTGCCTTTGCAGTTGGGGGAGAGTCTGCGGTCGCCACAGGCACCAGTACATCGGCGTTAGTCGAGCTGGTGCGCATGGGGGAGACTGCAATCTCCAAAGTATTTGATCAGGCACAAGCCCTTTCAAATAAATCCACGACCTTTAATTGGCTTCCTTCCATTTATGCATTTTTGCTTATTGTTCCTTATGCGTTTCTTATGATCAGCTATGTCTCACAGCTAACCGTTGGGATATTTCGCCTGATCATGTTATCCATCTTTGCCCCATTTCTTGTGATGGCGTTTGGCTTCAAATGGGGGCGGCAAATGACAACATCAGGCCTACGTACTACCTTATCAACGATTGTGGTAATTTTTGCGGCAACCTCTGCGCTTGCTTTGGCAATTTACGGCGTTAGCACCGTTGAATTTGATAAAATTCAAGAGGTCACAATCACCGATCCACAAATCCTAACCGCGATGGCTTTAGGCTGGATGGGAACAGCGTTAATGACCGAAGGGGTTGGAATTGCAAATTCTGTCACAGGGTCAGCCTTAAGCAACACAGCGGCGGGGATTATGACGGCGGGTATTGCTGGATCAGCTCTGGCGGGGGCAGGGGCGGCATGGCGGCATAAGCAAGGGATCGCAGGGAAAGCAATGGGTGCGGCAGGCTTGGCTGGTGGTGGGTTGGCAACAGGTGTTTCTGCAATGGTTAATCCATCGGGTGCAGGTTCTGCGATGATGGGCGGCGCACAAGATAAGCTAAGCAGATTCAAAGAATTTTATAACACCAGCAAAGGTAACTTTAACAAATTTGGATAATCCTATGAAAAACATTATTTTTTCTTTTGTCATCATTATTTTTGTATCAGGTTGCACACATACTGAAGTTGAAATGCCAACCAATGACGCACCAGGTGCGGATCAGATGAAACGATCCCCTTGTGCATGCAACCAGATTGACTTTAAACCTGCATCTTATCGGTGGAAATCATGAAAAAAAGCCATCGGATCCTATGGGGTATTTTACTGTTTAGCTTAGGGTTAAGCCTGATTGCTTCAGTAATTCCTGATTTATTTGAATTTAATCCTGTTATCGTTGTGATTTGCATCGGCGGGGTGGTTGGATTTGTTTTAACTTTTATCAATCTATCGCGCCGTTTTAACCTTCATCGTCTTACAAAATGGTTTGGGATCAAGCTATGAAGGATATGAATGCATTGATCGCCAAATTAAAGCCCAAACTAAAGGAATGGTCTGAACGGTTTTCCCGTCTGAAGGCGGAGAAACCAAAGGCGGATGATGCCTATGATTATAATGATCAGATTACGGTAAATTTTAACCATTCGGCCGTGCATCTTAATGATCCTTATAGCTTCCATAGTACTCATAAAAGAACCGCTTGGCTCTTGCGTTTAATGACCTTTGGCTTTGTTGCATCGATTATCTTAAACATCATGTTGGCGAGCATGTTCAGTGCGTTAATGCCATTAAAGGAAATTCGCGTTGCTTTGCTGCGAGTTCATCCTGAAGATAGCCGAATATACCAAGTTGAACCGATCAATAAGCGCGTACCAGGATTCAAATTATTGCTTGAACAAAAGGCACGCGAATTTGTGACCAATATGCTTGCGATTGATCCTGTCACACAAAAAGAGCGGTTACAGTTTGGATTAAGATTAGCCTCAAGCGAATACTCCAATCAATATATCCGTGATTTTGTTGATGGTGGTTTGATTAAGAAGGTTATGGATGCAGGGTTGATCAGGGATATCCGCATTTTAAGCGCAGAACATTTACGCAGTTTTACCAACAACACCTATAAACTGGCCGTTCATTTTGATCAGATTGATCTTGATCAAGGTGAAGCGGTCGAGGTCAAGGAATTAATCGCTTATCTATCCATGACCACCCGTCCACAAACCGTTACCGAAGCTGAGAAATATGAAAATCCGTTAGGGATTCGCATATTGGATATGGCGATTAAATTTCGGGGTAATGAACCACAGGATAATCAAGAATGAAACCTTTAACCTTAAATATTAGTCTATCAAGCCTTATCTTATTTCTGTCATTATCTTCTGCATCGGCGCAGACGATCATACCGCAACGCCCCGATCAACAGGCGGGAGCGCGAACGCAAGCGGCGCAACAACAGCGTTTAAATCAGATTGGCCAATCATCGACTTTGCCAGTACCGCAAACGATGATTGATCAAGCAAAGGCGCAGATCAACGGCCAATTTCCTCCGATGGAACGGCAATTTACAGGCGGGCTTATTCAAGAAGCTTGGAATGATCATGAAGATCAAAATGCAGGCATAGCACGATTATCTTATTGCCGAGATTGCACCTACAAGGTGCGCTTGCGGGAATTTATGGTAACGGCCATTCAATTACCCGCCTACGAGGTCATCACCAATATTGATATTGGGGATCATCAAGCGTTCGATGTTCAACAGCGCACGCCGCATATCGTAGCGATTAAGCCACGTGGCTTTGGGATGGATAGTAATCTGGTGATTTATACCCAACATAGCCAACAGCCTAATCAAACCAATATTTACCCGTTTTATCTTCGTGCTGAAGCCCAGAACAGCCAGAACATTACCGATCTTGTTGTTAAAATTGGCAATGCAGGCGTAACGGCTTCTATGGTTCCAACGCTACCGATTCCAAATCCGCAACCCTCCCAAGTCACCCCTTCAATTCTTAATGCCCCATCTGAAGTTAGCCCTGAGATACGCCAAGAAACAATCGATGCCGCATTGGCTGAATTATCCCCTGCATCCGAGCCACAAGATTATATCGAAACCGTGCCTTTTGATCCGTCAAAGCTACACGGTTTTGATGATTATACCCTTTGGGGCAATGAAGGCGGGGAAGCAATGCGACCAGAACGCATCTTTAGGGATAATCGTTTTACCTATGTTCAGTTTGGAACAAGATGGGATAAGATTGAATTAACAACCGCTTATGTGGTGATTGATGAAATTGACGAGCTGGTCAACAGTCGCGTGACAGGGCGCACCTTTATCATTGAAAGTATTAACCCACTTATCACGCTTAAAAACGGCAAAAGTTATCTGTGCATTCAATATGAGGGGGCGGCGTGATGAACGGATTACCCAAAATATTTTATTGCAGTCAGCACACCAATAATCACAACGGCCAAGCTACCCGTCCAGATTTTAAAATCATGCGACAACCGCATTTCAAGTTCTTTAAGATCACGTTTGGTTGCAAGCTGGTTTTCAATCAGTTCTTGTTGTTGTTCGGCCAAAACTTCGGCTTGGAGTTCTGGCATACCAGCCGCCACCAGTTTTTTCACGAATTGGTGGGTATCAAAAACAACCGCTTTGTACGTCATCGCTTCAGCCATAATATTGCTCCTGACTTATTAGCTAATTTTTGTTTATTATCTGCTTTTAATATGGCGATTATGCGGCGTTTCGTCAAGCCATGTTGTTTGATTGCCTTATTGATGGCTCCAATTACAGGGCATGCACAACAGCAGGTGAGCGTTCCTAATGAACCAGGATATTTCTGCACCATGGTTTTAGGGTTTGGAACAACGCTTGGGGGTTTTTGTGAAGATCCAAATGCCAAACAGGATTTACCACAAACAGATCCCGATGCGTTAAATTTCAAATTACCAGAACCGCTACCTGAACCAGAACCGCCAAGCTTTGCGCCTGTTGTCATTGAACAGCCGCCTAAGGTGGTTGAACGGGTGGTTGAAAAGATCGTGATTAAGGAAGTCCCAGCTCCGCCGCCGCCAGAACCACCACCGCCACCAGCGATTAAGATTGATCCAATCGCAGAAGCGATTAAGGCATCAATGATGACCAGAAGAAATGATCAGTCGCTGGCCAACACCGAAACCATCCCAATCATGCCTAAACCAAAGGCATCATTAACAACATTAACTAACGATCCATTTAATCCGTCATCTTCCTTTAAGCAAGAGGCAAGCCTTGGTCGGCTTTATGGAAATTCTGCAATTCCATCAATCGTACAAGATGGGATTTATCAGCAAGAATTTCGTGAAAGCAGTCTGCCAAAGGATAATACCCGCATTTTGACGAATGACCGTTATTTAACGGGCATATTGGAGACAG
Organism: Alphaproteobacteria bacterium; assembly: GCA_965229675.1. Taxonomy (GTDB): domain Bacteria; phylum Pseudomonadota; class Alphaproteobacteria; order CBDDJK01; family CBDDJK01; genus CBDDJK01. The sequence goes on along the minus strand of OZ245897.1, from coordinate 2,031,312 downwards.
GCATTAATAGCCAATTAGGCGCAACACAAGGAAACAGCGAAAGCGGCGTATCCAGTGTGGGTGTTATCATTCAAATCAGCCGCGACACTTATGGTTATCATGGACGCAAGAAGCTTGTACCAAAGGGATCACGGCTTGTCTGCGATTATATCGCGCCAGATGCTGAAGGCATTAGCAGAATCGGGATTATCTGTAATCGCTTGCTATTAGCAGGATCACGGGCTGAGGTCTATGATCTATCTGCAATTGGAACGGATGTGCAAGGGCGCGATGGTATTACGGGCAATGTTGATAATCGCTTTTTTGAAAAATACGGCACCGCCTTTGTGCTTGCAGGGATCAGCGCAGGTGTACGCCTGTCAACGGCCGCAATATCGGATGGCGATGAAGAAGATAATGCAACGGGGGAAATACTGGATGCAGGCAGTGAAGAATTATCAGAGAAACTGGGGGAGATTACCGCCTCTGTCCTTGAGGAAAGTGTCAATCTAAATCCGATTGTGACGATCCCGCAAGGCACACGTGTTACCATCCGTCCAAAATTAGATATCGTTATGAAAAAAGTTACCTATTAAACCAAGAAGAGGGCTAAAAATATGAACAGATTCCTTGAATTAACGGCAGTCTTTGAAAAAACAATAAGTGCTTTCCTTCTGTCATTCATCCTATTATCAATGGTTAGCTTACAAGCGCAAGAGCTTGTTGAAAGCGAAGACCCCCCAGCGGTGCTTGAAAGCCCGCAAATTATCACCCGCACCTTAAAGACCGAGACCTTGCCGCTTAATCAGCCACAAGCGGTTGATCTGCAGCTGGTTGAATTGCCTGGTGCGCCATCTGATCTTGCCATCGGCAATGTGACTTTAAAAGCGTATATGCGCACGGTCGATTATCAAGGGCAGTTGATCGGTCAGGTCGTTTTAACGGGAGTGGAACAAAACGGGGTCACCATCCCTTTAAATCAATCAAGCTTTAACGGCCAATTTGATCTTGAAACCAGCGAGCTCACCTCAAGCGAGCCTGTGCCTGTTATCGGCAATAGCGGGGAGTTAATCGCCGCCCTTCAGCAATTTTCAAGCGAATCTGAAGAGGAGCTTGCGGGCGATATCGGCGAAGCGGTTAGCGATGGTTCAGCAGGCACGGACGGCACAAGCAATGACGAAGCCGCCGCCTATTCAACGCCATCTGCGATTGAAGAAGATGATGAGGATCCAGTCGTTTCTGTTGTCACCACAACGGATGGCTGTGATGTTCGGGTGGATATTGCGCAAGGTGTCGCCATTCAACAATCTAAAACAATCACTTATGAGGATAGCGCAATCACCAATGAAACAGAGTGTTCAGATACGCTGGATCGCTATGCGTTGCAAAAATCCTATTCTGTTTGTCAGGATAATGTTGATCTTGAAGGATTAACCGCAACCGCGCAATATGTTTATTATTATGTTGATAGCGGTGCATCCCGTCATGATGTTACAGATTGCGCAGATGATGAGGAGTTGGTCTTCCCAATTACCGAAGATGTTTCAGGTTGCACAGTCGATCTTGATTTCAACAATCGAACCGCAACCGAACAAAGCCGCTTGATTTATTACAATCGCAATTCTGTTGAAACACAGGTGCAAGGATGCGAGCCAAGCGATAATCTGCAAACGGTTGATATGGTCGAGAGTTCAGAGGGCTGTTCCATCTCCCATGATTTTATCGCCGAAGAATCCAACCAGCTAACTAGCTGGACTTATCAGCTAAATGGCTTGACCTATCAAGCCTTGCCTTGTTCGGATAGTGAAATTTATTATGCGCATGAAGCCGCCTATACGAACAGTGCGGGAAATTATCTATGCGAACCCATCGTTGATATTGATAGCGGGCAAGTGACCTTGCAATCAAAAACCCGTATTTTAGTGGATGGGGTCTATGATTACATCACTGAATGTGAGCCTGATACAAGTGCGCTTGCTATTTTATCAACCACGGATGGCTGTACGGATATGGCGGATTGGACGCATGATGTTTCGGCGGGGCAGTCTTACGGCCAGCATCGCTTTTATTATGTCACCGCCACCAATGAACGCGAATATGTATCAAATTGTCAAGATAGCGATGCGCTTTATTATCACCACTCCCAACCGACAGGCTATCAGAATCTTGATGATCAGTTAGCGGCCTATCTGCTGGTGTCGGTATGGATTGAAAGCGAATGGGGAACCTATACGATCTTGAACAGTCAAGTCAAAGAGGGGAGCCAGCTTATTCCTTATGCTTTAATTCAAACCACGGATGTCCGAAGCGGGATTAATGAATATACGGATAATAGCTGTGATGCTTTGCGCCTTACCGATTTGACCGAGATTTACGAACGGCCAGATGGCACAACCTACAATAAGATCATCGGTGAAGGAACGCCGATTACTGAACATGCTTGTACTTCTGTCTCCATGGCTCCTGTTTGGGAATGGACGGGGGATAAGACGTTAGGGCGTTTAATATCAAAAGCCAGCAGCGTTGGAAATAACCATACTTACACTGTAACAGGTTTATGGGGACAATATAGAGGTATGCGTATCCTTATGCGTGAAGACGGAGGACAGGTTAATCAGGTAAGCAAAAATGTGTATGTGCCTAAAGGCAATGATGCAAGTGCTTACCAATGCCAAGGTGATATATTTTCTGCACTCTATTATAAAAATAGATCTCTTGGCGGCAATAAGAGCAAAACAATAAATTATAGTAAGGAAAACAGTTTAATCATCAGAAATTATGTGCTGCACGGTAGTGGTTGGAGTTTAAAAGGGAATATAACAAAGATCAAAAGTTGCCCTAATTATCGCGGCCAAGATGTCTATGAATGGAATCAGGCTGAGGGGTGGTAATGATGACTGAAGTTAATCCAATCATAAGGGAGGTCTTAGCCCCTCTGTCATTATTTTATGGGGATCCCACCACCGTGGAATGCCGTATGAATAAACCAGGGGAAGTGATTACGGATCGGCGAGGCAAAGGACTTGAACGCCATTCAGCGAATGATCTAACGCAAGCCCTTATTGAAAGCTTGTGTCGTTCTTTGGCTAACCATCACGGTATTGCATTTCATATAGATAATAACCCAAAATTATCCTGTATTTTGCCTGATGGTTCACATCGTTTTGAATGTCTGGTTGGCGCATCAGTTCAATCGGGCTTATCGCTTGCCATTCGTTGTAAGCATCCATTTAAACCATCTTGGTCAAAGGCGGGCGTTAATCAAACGATTAAGGCTTATTTGATGAATGCGCTTAAGCAAGAAGCTAATATGATCATTTCTGGTGCAACCAATACAGGCAAGACCACCTTTTTAAACATGCTGTTATCGCAACTTCCTGAGGATCGCAGGGTGATTGCTTTGGAAGACACGCCTGAATTACAGATTGAACGTTTTTGGAACGGCAACGGCTTGATCGCCGCCCGTGAAGAAAAAACTAATCAAGGTTCAGGCATGGTTAGCTGGCGGGAATTATATGACCATATGATGCGGATTACTCCCGATCATATTATCTTTGGGGAAATATCAACGACCAACTGCCTTGCGGCTCTTGGTGCATTAAATAGCGGGGTAACGGGTTTTTTCTGCACCATCCATGCTGAAAGTCCAATTCAAGCCATTACCCGCAAATTCGATCAAAATATATCTTGGTCTGGTCAAACTATGCCACGTGTTCCTGAATTTCTATCTGAATTGGTTGATGTGGTGGTGCAGATTAAACGTGATCACAAGGGCAATCGCAAAGTCACAGATATTTATGAACCAAGACATGATCAATATTTTCTTAAAAACAGTAAGTTAAATACAGATTATAAAGAAAGGGCTTAAGATGGGACGGGTTTTAGGGCTATTATCAATTCTGCTTGGAATAGCAGTTACAATCACAGGGTTTTATATCACGCTTGAGTTTAATCCGTTTAATAAAGCTTATTGGCCATGGCTTGGGGAAGTTATTTTACAAAATTGGCAGACAATGCCGCAAGAATTACTGATCCCTGTGATAGCAGGGACGATTACAATGTTTGCTGGCGTTGTTTTGTCGATTAAATTAGCGGGAAGCCCCAACGCAACCACGCTTTCAGGCAAGCAGAAGGCGGGGGCATTACACGGTTCGGCACATTGGGCGAATTGGCGGGATATTAAAAAGGCTGAATTGCATAAAAAGCAGGGGGTGGTCGTTGGCGGTTATAAACGCTTTCTGTTCTCCCGCACCCGCTTTTTAAAGCATGATGGTCCTGAACATATCCTAGCCTTCGCCCCACCCCGAACGGGGAAGGGGGTTAGCCTGATTATCCCCACCTTGCTTGAATGGAGATATAGCGCACTTATTTTGGATATCAAAGGCGAGAATTACGCCCTTACGGCTGGCTATCGCGCAAGCCTTGGCCATAAGGTTATTCGCTTTGAGCCTGCAGCACAGGACGGATTGGGATTTAGCTATAACCCATTGGCTGAGGTTGGCTTTGGTCATGATAGCGAAGTTGCAGATATTCAAAATATCGCGGCGATGATTGTGGATAGCGGTGGTCAATCCGCAGGAAAAGATCAGTTTTGGACACAATCGGCCGCTGAATTTCTAACCGCAGGTATTTTGCATGTTGCTTATCGTATCCGCCGCAATGAAGGGCGCACAGCGAACATGGCAGATATCAGACGTTTTCTTGCAGGGGCGACTGAGATTGATTTTGAAGATGATGATGCGGCCAAGAAAGCCTTGGATAATATGTTTAGGGAATGGATCGAGTTTGATCACGGCCGCGAGGTCGTTAATCAAGAGGTCACATTGCTTGCCACCAAGATGGTAGGAATGGCACATCAAACCCGAACAGGCATCATTGCAAATGCGATGCATGCGTTATCCATTTTTGCTGATCCTTACATTACAGCCAACACAAAACACTCTGATTTTAAAATCAGTGAGTTAATGAATGGGGAACAACCCACCAGCCTTTATTTGATAATTAGCCCTAAAGATATTGATCGTTTAAAGCCGATTGTTCGCATTTTCATCACGCAGTTGTTAAGCAATCTGATGCAAGAGATGCCGTTTGAAAACGGCCAACAGGTTAAACCCAAACAACGTTTATTGCTGATGATGGATGAATTTCCTGCGTTCGGTAAGATTGATAAATATGAAGAAATGCTTGCCTATATGGCAGGTTACGGGATTAAATCCTATGTCATTGTTCAGGATATCACCCAGCTTAAAAAAGCTTACGGTGAAAACCAATCATTTTTCAGCAATTCATCGGTGCGGATTGCTTTTGCCCCCAATGAACAGAAGACGGCCAAACTGATCAGTGACCTTTTAGGGGTCACTACGATTATACAGCGTAAGCGGTCTAAATCTGTTCAGCAGGGGCAATTTACAGGCAATATCAGCGATAATCTTCAAGAAACCAGCCGCCCGTTGCTAACGGCCGATGAGGTTATGCGGATTAAATTGATGGAAAAAGGCTGGTTTGGGAAGGTTAAAGCTGGCGATGTGTTGATCTTTGCGGCGGGGTCTGCGCCCATTTTTGGACGGCAAAAATTATTTTTTCAAGATAAGATATTGGTAAGGCGTACCCGCATTGCACCGCCTCAAAAACCAGCGACAAAAATAAAAACTGAATCCCCTTTTGAAAGCGATGAAGCACGCAATGCGCATGTTCATCAAGTTTTATTTACAACCCAAAAACCAGGGCCAATGCCCTCAGAATTACGTGGATAATTTTAACCTCAAACCAAGGAGACCTAAAATGAATGATACCCTTCCAACCTCAAAAGACCTGATGGAGGCCGATATAGCCGCAAGCTTTGATCGTATTGAACGGGGCGACATCATGGCAATTGATCCTGATCTTGCTTCTGATCTGGGTGCATTTGAAGAAAATGCTATCGATGAAACGGATGCTGCTGAATCCCGTTTTGACCATTTAACAGGGGAGGAATAGGATTATGGCTTACACAAGAAATACACGCCAAGAAATCACGGATGCGCTGATCGATGCATTGGAACGAGGCACAGCCCCATGGCAACGCCCATGGAAACAAGGCTATCAAGCCCCAATGAATCCAATCACTGAAAAGGCCTATCGCGGGGTTAATAACCTCCATTTGGATATCATTGGGTTTAATCGCGGTTATGAAGACCCACGATGGCTGACCTACAAACAGGCGGGTGAATTAGGCGGGCAGGTTCGTAAAGGGGAGCGTTCAACCTCCATTGAATATTGGAAATGGACAGAACGTGCGCCGATGATGGATGAAAATAATCAACCGCTTATCAATCAAGAAACAGGCAAGCAACGCTATCAAGATGTTGCGCTACAACGCCCGCAAGTGTTTTACGCCAATCTTTTCAATGCGGATCAGATTGACGGCTTACCTAAACTTGATCTTGCAGAACCAACCTTTACCGCTGATGAAACGGCAGAACGCATGATTGCATCCATGGATGTACCCATCAAGCATGTTGGGGATAAGCCCTGCTATATGCCTTTTAATCATGAAATCAGAATGCCGCCCAAGGAAAATTTTAGCGACCAAGCAGGTTATTATGGCACGCTTCTTCACGAATTAGGGCATGCCACAGGCCATAAAACCTTGCTTGCACGCGATTTAACGGGCGGATTCGGATCAGAGAACTATGCACGAGAGGAATTGAGGGCTGAAATTGCTTCTTTCATGCTTGCCCGTGAACACGGGATTGCACATGATACAGAACGCCATGCGTCTTATGTTGGAAGCTGGATCAAAGCATTAAAAGAAGATCGCAATGAAATTTTTCGTGCTTCGCGCGATGCGGAGATCATGAAAAGCTTTATTGCTGAACCAGAACGCCGCCCTGCCTTAATCGAAACGGCGCAAGCGGCAAGGGTTGCAAGGGAAAATGCTAAAACACAAGAAAATAAGACAGAGAAAACAGCTATGGAAACTGAACAAAAAGTAAAACGCTTTTATATCAATGTCCCATTTAAAGATAAAGAAAAAGCAAAAGCACTTGGCGCACGATGGGATAAATTAAGAAAATCTTGGTATGCACCCAACAATGTTGAAAAAGCTCCGTTTGAAAAATGGCAAAAGGTAACACCAGAGGCTAAAGTTGCCAGCAATCTGACTGTTCAAGAAAAATTTGCGCTTTCAATGAAAGAGCAAGGCTTGATTGTCAAAGGTGAACCCGTCATGGATGGCAAATGGCACCGTGTAGCGGTTGAAGGGGATCAAAAGGGCAAGGCTTCAGGGTCTTATCGCGGTTTTAGTGATGCGCAAATACCGAACGGCCAGATCATGAATTATAAAACAATGGATAAAGCCATGCAATGGACAGCGGATGCTGCTGACATTAAGCAAGGCTATGACCCTGAAAAGCTGAAGGCGCAAGCAGAAAAAATTTCAAAAGCACGAGCCAAAGAATTATACAAAGCGCAAGCAGAAGCAAGGCGCAATGCTTATGGGCTTTGGGAAAATGCACCAGCAGCTAATAATACCCACCCCTATCTGCAGTCTAAGCAAGTTCAATCACACGGGCTTAAACAAACAACCCGAAACGGCGATTTAATCATTCCTTTGAAGAATGCTTATGGTGCATTACAAAATGTACAATTGATTAACCAAGATGGTAGTAAACGCTTTTTAAAGGGCGGTGAAAAGCTTGGTAACTTCCATATGATCGGCGAGGTTAAAGAAAAACAGCCTATCTTAATCGCAGAAGGCTATGCAACGGCCGCCAGTCTGCATGAGGCAACTAAGCTACCAGTGGCCGTAGCCTTTGATGCAGGCAATTTAAAACCAGTCGGCCAAGATTTACGAAGACATTATATAAAAAGTGAGATTGTTTTTGCGGCTGATCAGGATGTACGAAAAGACCGCAATATTGGGGTTGAACGCGCCAATGAAGCGGTTCAGGTGATTCCCAGATCAAGGGTTATTGTTCCTAACTTTACAAAAGATGACCTTGATCAGAAACGCACAGACTTCAACGATTTTGCGGTTCAATATGGTCATGCAAAGCTTGCCGCTGCGGTTCATGCAGAATTGCAGAAACCCTTACCAGAACAAGCAAAAACCACAGCTGAAGCAAAAACTGAAGCGACAAAAGCCAAGCCTGCCAAAAAGCAGGCTGAAGAAGCACTGGCGATGTAATCATGCCATTAGCGGATCGGGTAAAAGTCGAAAGCTATTTTACTGAAGATGAACGTACTGCATTATCAGATCAGGCGAAGCGTCTGCATCTATCGCGTGCAGAGTTCATCAGGCGAGTAGCTTTAGGCATCCCGATCCCGTCTTATGGCAAACAGGAAGCAATCTTAAACCTTATGAAGATGAACAGCGATCTTGCCCGATTAGGGAATTTGATGAAGCTTGCCTTGGATAATATTGAAGTGGATGGCTTGACAATCAGCACTGGAAAAATCACGCAAATCATGGCACAAATACAAGACACACAAATCACCCTTAAACAAAAAATACAGGAGTTATAATGTGGCAATTCTAAACAAACAAATTAAAAATATTTCATTAAATCTTGAGCAAATAACAAAAAATGTTGAAGATTTAATTAAATCGCATTTAATGTTAAAATGGATTGTCAGTATTACTATCTTGTTGTTTATCTTTTCTTTAATCCAATTTTAAAATAGTAGGTCATACCCCATTGGCCGTTTTAGTTTAACCACAACATCTTGATTTGATCACCTGCGATGATCGCCAAAAAACATCACAAGAAAATTAACAAACAAGATAGCTATGCTAATCTTGGGCGATATATTGCGGCCGCTAGAGAGGATGGTGAAAAGCTTTGTGATCTTTGGATCGTGAATTGCAATGCTGGCGATGGAATAGATGACCTTGATCTTGCTATTATGGAAATAGAAGCTACACAGGCTTTAAATCAAGGGGCATATTATTCTAAAGCTTATCATCTTACCGTTAATTTCGCACCAGGGGAAAAACCTGATCTTGATACGCTTAAAGCGATAGAACAAGAATTTTCAAAAGCACTTGGTTTTGAAGAACATCAAAGAATCTGCGGGACACATCAAAACACCGATCACTTTCATATGCACATCGCTTATAATCGTATTCATCCTGAAAGCTTTAAAGCCCATCAGCCTTTTAATGATTATTTGGCTTTAGAAAAGACGTGTCGTGATATGGAACAGAAATACGGGCTGGTTGTTACAAAGGGTATGAGTGATTATCGTGAATATGATAAAGCATCAGGAAAGCCGCAAACCTTACGCGAAGGGTTAAGCAATGCTGCGCTTGATTACGAAGCGGCAACATGGGAGGAAAGCTTTCAAAGACATTTACAAAACCACGCAGGGGAGATCATCGAAGCATCAAAAAAAGCCACTAATTGGCAAGCGTTTCATGCATTGGCCGCTGATTACGGTGCAGGTGTTAAATTAAGAGGGAATGGCATGATATTTTACAATTTGCGAAGTCGCGGCAAAGCTGAAACCATGAAATTGTCAGCCATTCGTTCCAACGATGGCAAAGATTTTTTATCTAAGGCAAAGCTGGAAAAACAGCTTGGTACATTTGAGCCACCAATACGGGAACGGATTCAACGGATCAATCAACAAAATAAGCAAGCAAAAAAGCCTTATTTACAAAAGCCATTAACCAAACACCCAAAGCAAAAACAACTTTGGCAAAAATATCTGGGTATGACACGCGGCCAATTAAAAAAACAATCCTTATCAGGTCGTGCCTTTAATAATTGGAAAGAATTTTTATATGCAGATGCGCTGAATGATCCAATGGCGATGGCCATTATTTATTATCAAAGGAAAATGGTTGAGACATTGCTTGGCAATAATCCAAATTTTTACAATAAATCTAAATCTATCATACCACCAATGCCTAATTCCTTAGAACCTATCTTGACCCATTGGAAGGGAAAAGAACGTTGGATGCAAGGAGAAGATATACATTCAATCCTAAATCAATCTACAAAGGGAAAATATGGAATTTCTCATGATAAGGACGGTAATGTTATCTTGCCTTATGAGGATATCAAAGGCAATTTATGGGGGTTAAAGGTAACCGCCGCTGGTGGCAAACAAATCAATATTGGCGATCACAAGCGATCAGGGCTTGTCCATGTCATCGGAAATCGATTAAATACGGACAAACAACAAATTATCGTTTGTAAAGACTATGCCCTTGCTTCAGCGATCCATGAAAAAACTGATCAGACCATTATAATTCCTAGCAATCGTGATGAGTTTGTCGAGCTTACCAAAAAGTTGCGAACCACTTACAAAAACACCTCAATTTTAGTGGTTGATCAATCATTAACGACACAAGCGCGACAACAGCTATCAAGACAAAGAAACATAGAAATTAAGCCTGTGAAGGACATAATACCTTCCAAATCCAAAGCCAATCAAGATGAATTAGGTTTAGAATTATAATCATGGTTGAGCCAAGCAAATTCTTCTATTACGACACTGTCAGTAACAAGTGCTTTTAGAGGTTTGTTAATCTTGTGCAATTTAATTTTCTTGGCATCTTCAGGTCTAAAAATTAAAAAACCACCCGTATCTTTATATAAGAAAAAGTCACCTTGTTTGGCTTTACAGTGCTGGCAGTGATTCATCCAATAAGACATCTCCAAAGTTTTACTATAATTCCTATAATACATAGGGTTAATAGCCACTATTTCATCAATGACATTTTTATCTAACCATCTAACTTCAGTAAGATAAGCTGGTATTCTGCATATGGTTATATGATGCCTACTCCAAAATTGACCTTCTTGGGGAATAATGATAGCTGTAATATCTGTTTGCTTGCGACATATTCGGCAGGTTCTTTGCGAAAGTGCGACGTAATAAAAATTACTATAGCAAGGATTGTAATTATTCGATGGCCACCAATCATAAAATAGATCAATGTCTGCACTTGCTTCAACGAACCATAATTTATTAGAAGCGTCCCATTTAGCCCCTAAGACCTTCGCCTTATCTTTATCCTCAAAAGGAACTTCTAAAATTTGTGGGTAGTTAATTTTATCTATATCCACGACTTCATCCTTTATGACAATAAACTTCAACAATTCTATCAAGGATTTATAGACGTGTCCATAGATACAATACCAATTTCGTTGAGCGAAGCGAATAAGCAAAGTAAGTGCATGCACTTACTATAACTTGCCAAATAAATGACAGGAAAAAAACGGGCGGAAATGTCCGTAAACATACGCAAATGTTCGTTATCGTTCGTAGTTATTCGTGTTCGTTCGCACTTGTTCGTTTTAGATCAAAACTATTAAAAAATCATCATTTTCGTTGATGCGGCTTATAAGTTGTCAAAAATCAAAGATTCCTTTAGGTTTAGTATTTAATTTACAGATGGATAGTTTTTATGATCAGATTTTCTATTTATGCGCGTTACAGTTCCGATCTTCAAAATCCCAAATCAATCGATGATCAAATTTTACTTTGTAAGAAAATGATAAAAGATAAGTTTGATTACAATGATACGGATTTAGTACTATTGTTCACAGATGCTGAGGTTAGTGGGGTAATTGAAGATAGAATTGGTTTAAATGATTTACTTGCCGCGATTAAATCCCGAAGCCTTGATATATTGGTTACTGAAAGTTTAGATCGGCTATCCCGTTCGATGAAAGATATCGCTGAAATTTATGAAATATGTAATTATTATGATGTTCAGTTATATACAATGCATGAGGGTAATGTTAGCGAGCTAAATATTGCATTCAACGGCGCAATGAACAGCATTTATCTTAAAAATATGAAAGATAGAGTGCGAAGAGCAGCTATGGGGCGAGTTGAAGAAGGTCGTGTGCCAGCTGGTAATGTTTATGGATATGATGTTGTTCGAGGGCAATATGATGATCGCGGCGAACCTATAAGGGGTTTAAGAAAAATTAATCCTATAGAAAGCGCAATAGTTAAAAGAATTTTTAATGAATATGCGCAAGGTATTACTACAGGTCAAATTATCCGATCTTTGAACCGTGATAAGATTCCGTCACCAAGCGGCAGCATATGGCATACTTCAACCTTAAAAGCCTCTTCCAAACGAAGAGAAGGAATTTTATATAATGATCTTTATCGGGGTTTGTTAATTTATAATAGAACAAAAAAAGCAATCGATCCAAAAACAGGAAAATATAAGCTTATTCTTAAGCCATCAAGCGAATGGGTTACTAAGGAAATACCGCATTTACGTATAATATCAGATGAAATATGGGATAAAGTGGCTGAAAGAAACTTGCTAACGGGTTTTAAGGGAACAAGGCAATCTATAAAAAAGCCAAAAGCTTATTACGGCCATCCGCTAACTGGTGTGATTTATTGTGGTGTTTGTAACAGTCAAAAGTTTTTAGCGAATGAAGGGCGTTATGTTTGTCGTGGGTATCGCTTTAAAACCACAACATGCAAAAATGCGAGAGGTACTAAGGAAGAAGATTTAATCATCACGGTATTTGATCTTTTGCATAAGAGCGTAAATGACAAAAGAAATGATTGGAAAACAATCATTGAAAAAGCATTTTATCAAGAAATATCAATTATTGAAAACAATCAGATAAAGTCAAAGCAATTAAATGAAGAAGCAAAAAAGCTTACAAAAATTATAAATCAGGGCGTAGAATTAGAACCAGTGATCTCAAGAATGAAAGAAATACAATCTGAGTTGTTAAAAATAAATATCAATACAAAACAATCTTTTCATCCTCCGTCTTCAACGCCATATGCGCGTGACCGTATGATCGAAGCGTTAAAAAGAATTGAACAAGATTTTTTCCTTGCTAAAACGGCCATTCCATTTCGTCATTTAATGGCTTTGCTAATAGACAACATTACTTGCACACCAATCTTAACTGAACGAAGCGGTGAAACGATTGATATAAAAATCAATCCACCTGAGAAAGGCTGGCCAGAATTTTATCGTAGGATTGCGATTGTTTGGCCTGATTTGGAATGATCTAATAAAATTATATTGTACAATACAATTTCGGAAGGAGATGATTATCAAGAATCGTTGATCATTGCTTGAATTTCTTCGGCAACAATCCGTTCAATCGCACAATCACTGATAATGATCAGATTGTACCACTGATTAGGGTTTAGCTGGTTAAGGTCTTCAGTTGCTTTGGTGATCAACCTTGCCACCTCATTAATTACGGTTTTGTCATTGGCTTTAAGGAAAGCCTCCACCTGCGCACGGGGGAGGGCTTTAAATTTTTGTTTTGTTTCTATTTTTATCATTCTAATCCTCCTCCTTTAGGCGGCGCAATAACTCCATAGCCATAGCAGAGGGGTGACTATTGCCACTTAACCATCCCCTAAGGGTACGTGGGGTAATTTTTAAAGTTTGGGCGAACATCACCTGATTCGGCTGTCCGACTGTTTTGCCATTCTTGGACAGGCGGTGATCAGGATCACGGCCTGCCCATGTCTCCAGAACAGAGGCAACAAAGCCTTTTTCCATTAGCGTATAGCTTTGGCAGATTCAATTGCCTTTTCTTCACGAACCAGCAGTTGTCTTTTTGGGAGGACAGGTAAGTCTTTTTGAAAGTCCTGTGACAAGTCGCCGTTTCCGTAACTGAAAACGGGAACCCATTGAATACGGCGATTCAGACTCACACCCAGTTGGTAAACCATTGCCACATTATTAGCATGGCTGATATGAATGCTTGGTAAATCTATGCCAAGAACCTCCTTAATCGCCGCCGCCATCTGTGAGCCGCTCTTCTTTGCCATTGCCATCGAAATCTCACGACCACGATAGCCAGACTTGTCCATATTTCCAGTTAAAAAGTTACGCTGTTGCATTGTTTTATTCCTTTACTTATTTATGCTTGGAGTTATTCTCCGCGCTTCATGATTTGATATAGGCATTTTTTTCCTATATGTCAATAGCTAAAATGAAAAAATATTTTTTAAGTTGCTTTTGAAAATGATAAAGATTTGTCATAATCTTTTTCCTTTCTGTCATAAAATCAAAGGGCGGCCTTAAGCGGCCGCCCGTTGGGTTGATGTGTTTACCTGTTCCAGATCAGGGTATGTTCACCTTGATCATTCTCAACAAGGCTGGCATAGATCGGGGCATTGAAGGATGGATCATCCAATTTAACGCTGATATATACGTTCCCTGCTTTGCTGTTTCTAAGCCAACCTGCACCAATTTCTGCGCCATTGGCGGTGATGCGGTAGTCAGGCCCTTTTTCACTGGCATTTGGAATGGGTTCCAAAGTGACCTTTTGGACATTTAGGGTTAGCGTATTTAAGCTACCAACCAAGTTGCCATTTTCTTGTTTTTTGAAGTTACCGATTAAAGACATTTTACTTACTCCTTAATTTAAAGTTTTTTGGGCGGCACCATGCTACCCTTTCGATGGCCTCATTGAGCCATAGGGCAAAGTGCAACCCAGCACCCGTAATGCAATGGAGGGCGGTAGCGAAGCGGACGAGCTGAAGCCCAACAAAAAATTGTTTCGCGAGGAATTGCGAAGCAAGGGGAATTTTTTGGTGGCACAAGCTTGCGGGTAAACGACCTGTGGCATGAGCGCCATAAAAAGAAAGGGGGGCAATGGTGGCCACCAATCTTTTAAAAAATGAAGGGGTAAGGCTTTGACGCATCGGTTTCATCAAACGAAATGGCATCATTTAGGATGCTGTTTACGCCAAACCCAAGGCAACATAAACTCACTTGCCCATAGTCCAACGCCAGATAAGCGTGCCTGTTCCTGATCATTGACATAGCGGTCTGAATAGAAAGGGTTGGCAACCGCAAGGCCAGAACGCACAAGCGTCTGATTAAGTTCCAAGCCATCCGAACGCCAACAGATCGCAACCAACCGATTGTAAGGATCAATAGAGACACCTTCACACAGGACAGAAACACCCGCGACCCATTCGGCCAACGCTTCAGATGCCGTTTGACCGCATGGCCATTGAACAGCATTGATTAGGCAAGTCTGATCAAGTTCAGGCGCATCAATGGCAAACAAACGGATAGATTGGCCATTAAGGCGGAGCGTATCACCGTCAATGACGGTTGGAATCCCCGACAAGGTGGTTTGTCCATAACATGGATTGATCTTGCCGCCCCAAAGGGCGACAAGACCAACGATCATGACAGGAAAAAGATTAAAACGTAATATCATCATCAGTAGGCGTAAATCCGCCATCATCCGAAGGATCAGGTTCAGATTTATCCGCTTCAGGTAGCTTATCCAAAAATTGAATTGCCCCCTTCATCCCAATAATGATTTCCGATATCGTGCGTTTAACGCCTTCCTTATCGGTATATTCGCGGGTTTTTAATTCCCCTTCAACAGCGACAAGGCGGCCTTTAATTGCTTTATCAGCAATCGCATCAATTAACCCTGTTTGGTAGGTCACAATGCGATGCCAATCTGCACGATTGACCCATTCACCATCACGATTGCGATAGCTTGCATCAGTTGCAAGATTGAAGGTACCAGTTTTACCTTGCCCCTGATTAATGGATCGGATTTCTATGTTTTGACCAAGACGACCAATTAACATAACTTTATTTACTATACTCATGATTTCCCCTTTCAAAAGGAAAGCGGTGACCGGCTCACCCGTTATTGATTAATCCCCCACCCGCCGGAATTGACGGAGGAATGCCTAATCAATCGGCAAGCAGGGGCAGAATGTCCCATTGGCAATGATGGTGTTCTTGATACGCGCGGATCATCCACACAGGATCGTTAATATCCTTTGCAAAATGCTCCCGTGGGGAGTCTCCAGATTCATGTTCGCGATATAATCGCTTGCGTTTTTGCTCTGGCAAACGCTCAGCCCATGCCTTGGCAATGATCGTGCGGCAACGCTTGCCGATTTCACCTTCGCTAACACGCAAACACGCCCATACATGGTGAGACAGCGAAAGAAGCGGATGCGAGCCATTAGGATTATTCAATGCCCCAAACAGATAAGCGGCAGGGGAGCGGATGGTTTCAACTCCCGCCCAACATTTGAACGCAACCGAGACAACCATCAGTGCCGCCGATAGCCCGTATCGCTCCAAGCTATCAATCAGCCTATTAAAGCCAAAACCACGCATATTCCGCTTAACGATCACAGCAAGCCCATCGACCAGCCCAAAGCGACCAGCCGCCATATCGCGGGCTAGCTTCATATCCATCAAGGCTAAGCTTTCCCAAAAATGGCGGTTGCGGGTTATGTCTTCATCGGTAAGGGGTTCATTATTCGGTAAGGCTTCATGCGCTAATGGCCGCAAGGCAACCAATTTAGCCTCTATACCCGCGACACGCACGGATAGCTCCCTGCCTTTTTCGGGTGGCGGAGCCGCCCTACGATCAGTTGTAGGTAATATATCTTTTTGTTTATTATATAATCTATATTGGTGTGAAGAGTTTGCACAGGTCGGCGCAAAATTTTTTGATGATTTCACAGCTGGTTTTGAAACAGATTTGCGCTTAGGCGTGACAACATGCCGCACCTGTGTTTCAGCATTTTTAAACCATTTTCTTAATTTTTGAGTGGCTGAATAGCAATTTACAAGATTGCGCACCCGTGTTTTACCCCTAGCAAAGGGCAGGGTGATTCGTTGTCGAAAGACTTCAATGTACCCTTGTTCTTCCAGCTGTTGAATAATTGTAACCCAACTACGCCTTGAGATTAAACAAGCATGCGCCGCAGCTTCACCAGATAGCGAAAATACCTCATTCCTCATCAGATAAGACTTGAATAAAGCAAGTACTCTGATTTCAGCATCTGTCCATTGATGGGCAAAGGCTAGGGTAAATTTATTGCGTGCGGATATTGTTGCGCGATACACAATTTCAGTGTCATAACGACTTGGACGTCCGTTAAGAGCCATTTCTTGTCTCCTTCACGGGAACCCGCCAAAACAGTCAAAAAAACAAACCTCACCCCTTCAGAAAAACTGTATTTTCCTGTTGACTAAGCAAGTGATATAGGCTAAGAAGAAGACAGTTGATTTATCTTGCTTCAAAGCAAATTTAAAAGCCCCTGTGCTGTAACACGGGGCTTTTTTTATGGCTGTTTATAATTATCTGATGGCACAATTCCCTTTTATTCAAGCAAAAGCCCTTGCGGTCATAAGCAATTCATGTTAAAGAATCGCTTAGGGAATCATAATTACTGTGATTTATGGCGACCCCTACGGGATTCGAACCCGTGTTGCCGCCGTGAAAGGGCGGTGTCCTAGGCCTCTAGACGAAGGGGTCATTAAGGATGGGACGTATATTACGCCCGTCTTTTTAAAAGGCTTTTCCTAATAGCGTGTGTTTTAATATCGGTCAAGCTAGTTTTCTTTTTGCTAAGCATAATCTTCAATTTACTATCTGAAAAGTTTAATCTTTAAAGAAAGAAACAATTGCAAGTGCTACAACAATGCCGATAGCCCATTTCAATATTCGATGATCTCTGGTTAAATGATCAATACTTTTTGCCAGATGATCAACATTAGTGGTTAAACTTGCAAGATTTTTCATCATTGATCCAAACCCCATATTTTCGCCTTCTTTTACATTGCTAATGTCGCTAGCACTTAAGCCTTTTTCATTTTGATAAGGGCCTTGATATGGATTTTCTGCTGGCTCACTCAAGCGATGAATTTCCATTGTTAAAAAATCATCTAAGTAAGGAAAAACAATTTTATGTGGCGAAAGATTTACAACCCCTATTTTTAACTTTCCTTTAAAGCCTGGATCAATCTGTGGCCCTATAGAAGCAACAATTCCTTTGCGTGAATAGTAAGAACGCAAGCCAAATCTTGCGACATGTTGATTATCAAATTCTAATCCTTCATAGACTAATATGGTTCCAAAATCTCCAGGTGCAAGCTCAAGAAAACCCGCTTTTTTAATATCAATGATTGTTCCCGAAGAAGTTGTTATGCCTTGATCGCCTACTCTTAAATCATAGCTAGCAGGTTGTACTTTTTCTTCATCATACCCTTCAATTTTGATTTTTCCATCATTAACTGTTTGTTTTATAAGTGTATCTGCAAGTATCATGGCATAGTTCCCATACTTTTTATTTAAAGATCGTCTATATACTTGGCAATTATTATGCCAGTATTTTTCTGATTTTTCTAGTCTTGATTAATAAGTTTAACAAAACACTGGCTTGTTGTTATACTGATTAACGGAAATTCAAATAAACTAAAAATTGAAAAGGCTTAAGCTATTTTGGGTGCCTCCAAACCCGTCAAGCCCGCCATGATTCAAAGATGATATTATCGACATAGGGCGCGATTTTTTGATAATCTTCTTGGCTTTTAACCGTCCACGCCAATAAAGGAATCCCCCTTTTTTTAAGTTCTTTATCCACCCAGAAAAAGGGGAGGGCGGTATGATCATAGCCAATAAAATCTGGTTTGCTTCTGTGGTTTAATCCCAATCGCCGAAGCGTATATTTTTTATGAAACGGCATGGGTTCATCGCAATCACAATAATCATAAGAAAGCTGCCCGCGCAGGATATGCGGGGCATTGATTGCAAACCATTCCAGCACAAAGGGATTAAAAGATTGGATGGCATATTCATGATCATAAGGCTTTAGTAAGGTGCATAATGTTTCCTCCAATATGCCAACTTGAAACACGCTTTTTATTTCGATTAACAGCGGCACTTGACCTTTTACTAAATCAAGAACCTCCTTCAATGTTGGGATGGTTGCGTTGGTTGCCCCTAATTTCAAGGCTTTAATCTCAGGTAAGGTTAAGTCCCAAATATAGGCATTTTTCCCCGTTAATCTTTGCAGGCTGTGATCGTGAAAGACAATGACCTCGCCATCTTTTGACAGATGAAGATCCAATTCAATCAGATAATTATAATCAATCGCTGCTTGAAATGCCTCTAAGCTATTTTCAATGAGTGTTGTTGGGTTATGAAGCCCTCTATGGGCAATCGGCCTTGTTGTAAGCCAGTCCGTCATTTATCTGCCATTTACATTATCCAAGGGCGTATTGACCGCCCCCTTCGTTACCAACCCCATCGCGTCCGCTAGGCATTTTGGCTATCCCCCTCCTCTTAAAATTTCCTTTTTTGTTACATTTGACTTATATATATACAAATACCAACCCAATAGATAATACATGACCATAATAAAATTAGTAACTCCATTATAAAAAAATGCGGTCACTAAATAAAGCCAAAATGGGCTATCTTCAATAGAACTCCATATTATATAAGCATAAACAGGTAAGCTTGTAAAATATAATAACGTAATTATATGTTCTTGTTTAATTCCAAAAAAATATCCTCTATCTTTTGCTATCATTAAAAAACAAGCCGTGATAATAAGCCCTAAAGTTTGCATTATTAACAAGAGAACATAAACAATTAACGATGCAAGGGAAATAAAAAGAATTATCGTATAATCTTTTGGAGCATCCCTATATCTAAAATCTTTTCCATCGTAATCTGGTGCAAAAAACCAGTCAATAAGAAAAGGAATGAATATTGCTATACCTACTAAATATGAAAAGAACAGCAACCATAAAAGATGGTATTTCCAGTAGCCTTTGTTCAAACTATATTCAGGTAAATATGGTTTGATCCACCCTATGAAAGTTTTAGAATTTTTAATATTATTTTCCAATTTAGCTTATTATTCCCGTTTTTAGCCAATTACATCAAGGGCGTTGGTCTCATAGCCTCTTTCAATTAACCCGCTTTGCTTGCATTAAGGGTGTCGTTGCCTTCGTCACCATAGGCGGCCTCGATTGCCGTTGCGGCTAAATCAAGATTTAACGCGCCATCCCCAAACATTAAGGCGACATCATAACCATCCCCGCCATCCAGCACATCTTCACCATCGGTTAATAAAATATCATGACCAGCCCCGCCAATTAACAGATCTGCGCCTGCATCCCCAGATAGCCAATCATTGCCACTGCCGCCAATCAATACATCATCACCCGCCTTGCCAGAAAGCACTACATCGCCCGTGCCAAATTGGTGGATATAATCATTCTCCTCTGATCCATTGACCACAAAGCTACCCGCCCCCTCGTCAAGTTCAGAATGCTCCGAAACAAATTGCGCATTTGTTCCTTCGGGCGTTTCAAATTCAAGGCCATCTACCGTTTCTTTATAACCAAAGACGCTTGCCGCAAAGGAAACATCAAGCAATTCCCCCTCGCTACCATCCGCCATAACATAGCTGCCTGTGCCATGGATGATATTGCCATCAACCTCACGGCGAACCGCGTCACTGGTTAAGTTAATCGCACTGATATTATGGGTACTTAACCCGTGAAACTCCCCTGCATCGGCCTGACCATTTTGATTATAATCCTGCCAGATTCCTGCTTGGGTGAAGGCGGCATCCTCCGCATTAAACACACCGTCCATATTGCTATCATAAAGGGCGGAAAAGGCCGCCAAATCCGTATCATCGGGATTATCCGTTTGGTCGGCAAACACAAACTCCGCCGCTTGGGTAACCATCTGATCCCCATCAAGGTCAATCGCCAAAATGCCATCTTCAGGGCCAACCCAACCCAGATTTTCTTGGTAACTATCCGCATCATAATCAAAAAATGCCGTGCTTTCATCCAAAGAAACCAGTTCAACCCCATCCCCATTTAGGTCAATCAAAATTGGGGGGACATAGACAATATTTTTATCCGTATATTCCAAATCAAAGGAAACTGAAGATATATGCGCCTCGGTTTTATAATTAGTTTCGCCCCCAAAAAAATTTTCATCCACATTATATCCTAAAACAGTATCGTATCCAGTTGAAACCCCAAAGCTTCCTGCTTCAAGACCTAAGGCAATATCGCCCTCAACACCAACGTAATCATCAAGGCTAAGACCGAGAGCAATATTCCCCCCAATATCAAGCGGGCCCAAAACAGCAGTCCCGCTAGTGCCAAACGATACAACATCCTCAAAAAAGTCAGAATAGCTTCCATAACCTTCATTATCAATGCTTGAAGTATTTTCAAAATTTGCATCAAAACCATCCTCCGTTAAATCAAAATCGAGATTTCCACTCAGTTCAAACCCTAATCCAAACCCACCTAATGCCAATCCCCCCTTAACAACCCCATCTGTATTAATACTAAATTCTGGTTCAACTTTAATAGCCGACAACTTAACTTTAGCATTAAAGCCAAATTCAGCGGGTTCAGAATCATTATTATCTTGTGAGGAGGATAGGTTGTTTTGCCCATAATTTGATCCCCATGTTTCGCCAATTACATCAAGGGCATTCGTCTCATACCCTCTTTGAATTAACCCGCTTTGACCCGCAAAACGCGCGGAAGAGGCTTGACCCACTGGAACATAATCATTGCTAAAATTTTCTGTGACCTCACGACTATTAAAACTGCCTTGGCTTTCAATATCCTGTCCTGTGTCTCTAGGCGGTGGGGGAGCATCATTACCGCCATTGTCCCCACCATTATTACTGCCACTGCCACCACGATTGCCTCTTGAATCGCCATCTGGACAAGAACTATTATCTGGCCCGCAAGAACCACCCCCTTCGTTACCAACTCCATCGCGTCCGCTAGGCATATTTTATCCCCTTGTCATTGACAGTATAAAAAAATGATCATGGTTCAAGCATTATTAACGCTTCTTGATAATCTATAACCAAAATCACGGTACCAACATCCAAAATTGTTACCACTACTTGCCATAAACCTATATCCTTTTAATAGTTATCTGTTTAACGACTAACCTCACCATTAATGCGTTCATTCGAATATTTCAAAAACCGTTTATTAACTCCCCATTGCAAAACGATATACCTAAATAAAGTTGCGCAAAAACCGTAAAAAATCAACATAAAAATAAAAAACATGCTCTCAACCCAATGTTCTTTTGCCCACTCCTGAACATCAATAAGATCAAAAATTGAAAGAAAACCTTGATAGAAACTTACAGTTACATTACCAAGAATAATAGCAATGGTAGGAAATAGCATATAAATAAAAAAACATTTCAAATAAACATAACCTTTTATTAAATAAGATAATAACAATAACAAAATAATTTTAACTGGATATAAAACAAAAATCACCACATTAAACATTATAAATGCGCTTATCGCTATTTTATTTGAAGATTCTCCTAAATCTATTGAATCTACTATGTGATTGCCCGTAAAACCAAACATGATTTCAAAATCAATTAATTCACTTAATTGATAATCATAAATTTTAGCCCATCCATAAGCTATCACAAATTCCATTAAACGGATAAAAGGAAATGCTAGTAAAAAATAAACAAATGGAAATAAATAAAGCTGCCAACATGTAAAATAGCTTTTTAATAAAATCTTTACTTCCTGTAAGCTATGAAAAATTTTCATATCAATATTGCATTATGCTGTGTAAAGGTTGCTTTCATTATATTACCATCAAGGTTCACATCATAACCTGCTTTGCTTGCATTAAGGGTGTCGTTGCCTTCATCGCCATAGGCGGCCTCGATTGCCGTTGCGGCTAAATCAAGATTTAACGCGCCATCCCCAAACATTAAGGCGACATCATAACCATCCCCGCCATCCAGCACATCTTCGCCATCGGTTAATAAAATATCATGACCAGCCCCGCCAACTAACAGATCTGCACCTGCATCCCCAGATAGCCAATCATTGCCACTGCCACCAATCAACACATCTTCGCCCGCCTTACCAGAAAGCACTACATCGCCCGCGCCAAATTGGTGGATATAATCATTCTCCTCTGATCCATTGACCACAAAGCTACCCGCCCCCTCGTCAAGTTCAGAATGCTCCGAAACAAATTGCGCATTTGTCCCTTCGGGCGTTTCAAATTCAAGGCCATCTGCCGTTTCTTTATAACCAAAGACGCTTGCCGCAAAGGAAACATCAAGCAATTCCCCCTCGCTCCCATCCGCCATAACATAGCTGCCTGTGCCATGGATAATATTGCCATCAACCTCACGGCGAACCGCGTCACTGGTTAAGTTAATCGCACTGATATTATGGGTACTTAAATCGTGAAACTCCCCCGCATCGGCCTGACCATTTTGATTATAATCCTGCCAGATGCCTGCTTGGGTGAAAGCAGCATCCCCCGCATTAAATACGCCGTCCATATTGCTATCATAAAGGGCGGAAAAGGCCGCCAAATCCGTATCATCGGGATTATCCGTTTGGTCGGCAAATACAAACTCCGCCGCTTGGGTAACCATCTGATCCCCATCAAGGTCAATCGCCAAAATGCCATCTTCAGGGCCAACCCAACCCAAATTTTCTTGGTAACTATCCGCATCATAATCAAAAAATGCCGTGCTTTCATCCAAAGAAACCAAATCAACCCCATCCCCATTTAGGTCAATCAGAATTGGGGGAATCTCAAGGATTGTTATATCTTCATCCGCAATATCATATCGATTTTCAAGATTCCAAGAATTACCTACATTTTGATAACCATCCACATCAGTATGCACCATAATATCACCAGTTTCATAGGAGTAACCTAATTCACTATCAGATATAATGCCATGGTTATAGTTACCAATTTTTACCCCTCCACTTAAAGTGGATTCAATACCTAAGACATTATCTACGCTAGCACCCAGCTTACCACCAGCATTAACAGACCCGCCACTGAGAAGATTAGCACTAAGCGCACCGCCAATCGAAAGTACATCTTCAACAAGATCAGAATAACTTTCATAACCTTCATTATCAATGCTTGAAGTGTTTTCATATCCTATTCCTAAAGCCTTTTTCCAAAGCCTTTTTATATAGTCGTCCATTCTTAGGCTGGGTCTTCAGCAAGTGTCACGGCTTTGCCAAGATCGACGGAGACAAGGCTGCTAATGCCTTCTTCGGCCATTGTCACCCCATACAGGCGGTCAACCCTTGCCATCGTCATGCGGTGATGGGTTACAACAAGAAAGCGGGTATCGCCTTGGTTTGCAATTTCTTCCAACAGGGTTAAGAAACGGTCAACATTCGCATCGTCCAAGGGCGCATCGACCTCGTCCAAAATGCAGATTGGCGCAGGGTTGGTTAAGAACATCGCAAAGAGTAGGGCAAGGGCGGTTAATGCCTGCTCCCCACCTGATAAAAGCGATAAGACTTGCATTTTCTTTCCAGGGGGGCGGGCGATGATTTCCAAGCCGCCTGCAAGCGGATCATCAGGATTCTCGGTGAGTTTTAATTCCGCTTCGCCGCCACCAAATAGTCGCACGAATAACTGTTGAAAATGGTCATTCACGGCTTTAAATGCGGTGCGGATACGGGCTTTTCCTTCTTTGTTCAGCGTATCAATGCCTTCATTTAGGCGGTCAATCGCCTGAATAAGATCATCATAATCCTGCTGTTTTTCATCAATTTCACTTTGCAGGCTTTCTGCTTCTTGTTCTGCCAATAAATTGACGGCACCCATTGCCTCCCGCTCCCCCATCGCGCGTTGCAAGCGTGTATTGATGGTGGTTTCATCTTCGGGCTGCTGATCGCTTTCCAAGCCGCAAAGGGTGGTTAATTCTGATACCTCAAGGCTTTTACCAAGCTGTTCTTGCATGGTTTGCTGTAAATGGGTTTGCTGTTGATTAAGCTGGTCAATCGTGGCCTCTGCACGGATTTTCTGTTGCTTATGGTCATTTAGGGTGCGTTCTGCCTCCCGCCTTGTATAATCACATTCATTTAATTGCTGTTCGGCAAGGCGCAAAGTTTGTTCTTGTTGCTGGTAAGTGGCTCTTGCCGCCTCCAATTGCTGTTTTTGATCGGTAAGCTGCTGGGATAATTGGGGCGGAGCGGCCGCAAGCTGATCGCGCTCTTGTTCAAGCTGAGTCCGCCGTACAATCAAGGCTTGCTGTTGGTCTTGTGTCATTTGTTGGCGGGATTGCCAATTGGCGATTTCTGTTTGCAGGCGCGCACGGTCTTGGTCATAACGGCGATGGCGGGCTTGCAGATTGGCAAGGTGATTTTCCTGTTGATAGGAGTCTTGCCGTGCCTCCGCCTGTGCCTTAATCGCGTTTTGCAAAGCTTGATCCAGCGCATCAAGGGCGGGTAACGCATCAATCACGGCCTGATTTTCAGCAAGCTGTTGGGTATTTGTCGTTTGTTCTACTTCAAGACGGGTGAGGGCTTGGCGCAGTTCCGCCTGCTGGCTTTGCTGTTCAGATAAAGCGCGTTCTTTATCGCGTAAAGCCGTTTGTTGTGCGCTTAATTGCTGATCTAGCTGGTTAAACGCATTCGCGGCTTCAGTCTGCGCCGCTTCGGCCGCTTCGCGTGCGCTGATTGCCTGATCCAATGCCATTTTTGCCTGCTGTTCCGCTTCGATGAATGTTGTTTGCTGTTGGTCAAGCTCCGCTTCAAATTGCTGTAGGGCATCAGTGATCGCTTTTTGCTGCGTGTCTTTTAAAGTAGCTAGTTCTGTGTCGCGCTTAATCCGTGCCTGTTCTTGTGTGTGTTCAATTTCCTTGGCGTGATCTTGCGTTAATTGTTCAAACCGTGCCTTACATTGCGCGAGCTGTTGACGCTGATCGGGAAGCTTTTTGGTAAGTTCCACCAGCTGTTGGCGCAAGATTAGCACCGATTGTTGGCGTTTTTGCACGGATTGATGCTCAACCAGCCCATCCCAACGCCATAAACCGCCTTCTGGGGTGGTAATCAGCCCACCTGCTGGCAAGGAAGCTTGGCAAGTTTGGGCAATTTCAGGCGTTTGGGCGACATAACAAAAGGGGATTAACCGCGATAGGGCTTGCGGCCAATCCAAACCATGCGGTTCAATCAATTCAGCAAGCGGGGTTAAGCCTTCTATTGCCACAGAATTATGATGATCTGTTAATGATAAATCCTGCCAATAGAGCGGTTGATCGGCGGTCAATCCTGCCTCCAGACCACGCCCGATTAAGGCGGCAAAGATGGGGGTTAGGGCTTCTGGGATTGATAAAATCTCGCTCAAGCGTTTGCCTGAAATTTGTGTTTCTTGAAGATCGGCGACAATCCGACTAATCTTTCCTTCCGTCTGGTTTACGGTTTGATTGAATTGGTTTAAATCGGCTTCAAGCTGATCACGCTGTTGGCGGTGGGTTTCTTGTAATTGCGTTAGGCTATGCTGCCATGTGGCTATAATCTGCTGTTCTTGTTGGGTGCTATCATGTTGCGCCACCAACTTAGTACGATGCTCGCCAAGCAATTCAAGCCGCTCGCGTTGATGCGCATTAAGCGATTTTAAAATTTGGTCATGTGCCTCCATGCGTTCGCGATAAAGATTGATCGCGGTTTGCATGCGTTGATTTTGCTGTTGCAGGGTTTCTTGACGCTGTTTCCATTGTTCGCGTATTGCTGTAACAAACTCATTTAATTCATTGATTTCATTTTTTATTTTATCAAGATCGCTTGTGTTGTCTAAACGCGCTTGATAGCTTGCTAAGTCATTTTTTAAGGCTTCGGCTTTTTGTTTTAAATTAACCTCCGTTGCCTTTGCTTGTTCGCTTTGGCTTTGCGCTGATAAAAACGCATGGTTTTCACGCTCGTAAGTTTGTTCTGCTTGTTGATAAAGTTGCAGGGCTTGTTGGGCGTTCTTCTTGGCTTCAAGCAAGGTATCTTGAGAACCCGCATGGTGCGTATCCAGCTGTTTAAGGTCTTTTTGCTGGCGTTCCAATGCTTGTTCCGCATCCTTAAGCTGGGCGGCGGCATGGTTTAAATCATTGACCATATCCTGCAAGCGTTGTTCAACAGAGTGCTGGCGGGTTTTAACCTCTTCCAATGAGGCTTCAAGCTTGGCTTGCGCTTGGGTAAGGGCTTGGACGCGCGCACCTGTTTCGGCGGTCTTTTGCCGTGCATCGGGGACGGCTTGCATCGCTTGCTGGTATTGGGTTTCAGCCTCGGTTGCTTTGATTTCAAGCTGCGTTAGCTCCGTTTCAAGCTGGTTAAGATGGGTGGAAGCCGTATTTTGCGCCTCTTGCCACGCATAAAGCTTGCTTAGCAATGATCTTGCTTGGTAACGGCGGATTTCCTCGCCAAGTTTGCGATAGCGGGTGGCTTTTCGTGCCTGTTTTTGCAACCCTTCAAGCTGGACATTCATCGCGCCAATAATATCGGCAAGCCGTTCAAGATTTTGCAGGGCTGATTTTAAGCGTAATTGTGCTTCATGGCGGCGTGAATGCAGGCCACGGATTGCGGCGGCCTCTTCAATTAAAATGCGGCGTTCGGCAGGCTTGGCATTAATTAACGCCCCAATCCGCCCTTGGGAGACAATCGCGCTTGACCCAGCCCCACTTGCAAGATCGGCAAAATAAAGTTGCACATCACGCGCACGCACTTCCTTCCCATTGATGCGGTAATTGCTGCCCATGCCGCGTTCTATCCTGCGGGTGATCTCAAGGCTTTCTTCTTCTTGGAAGCCTGCGGGCGCACGCCTGTCAGGTTGATCGATGGCATCGGGTTGGTTGATGGTTAGCGAAACTTCTGCAATATTGCGTGAAGCACGATGGGCTGCCCCCCCAAAGATGACATCATCCATTTCATCGCCGCGCATCCGCTTTGCAGAACTCTCCCCCATTACCCAGCGCAAAGCCTCAATCACATTGGATTTGCCGCAACCATTAGGGCCAACAATCCCCGTGATTCCAGAGTCGATGGTAAGCTCGCTCGGGTCACCAAAGGATTTAAAGCCATGCAATTTTAATTTGGAAAAATACAAGGGAAGGCTACCTCTTGAAAAAATCAGATTTCTATATATCCCGATTTACATTGGATGGCAAGAACCGCTATATCTCCCCCATTTTTAAATGATGGTTATAAAATCTTAAATCAGGTACCAGAAATTACGCCACCTTTTTTGATGCGGTGCGCTTATCTTGAAAACGGGGGCAGTATATGAGATAAAATGGTTTTACCTTGACAAATTTGATGATGCGTTTATGATTAAATCCATTCAATAAAGCTTTATGGTATTATTATGAACCTTATGATCGACACGCTTGGCTATGCTGAAGCTTTGGAACAATCTGGTTTTACCAGTCAACAAGCAAAAGGCGCAGCTAAAGCATTAAACAACACCGTTGGTGAAGAATTAGCAACCAAAGCGGATTTAGCGCAGTTAGGCGCAGAATTACGTGCTGAAATTGCTGAAGTACGCACTGAATTACGTGCTGAAATCGTTGAAGTGCGCGCTGAAATCGTTGAAACACGCACCGAATTACGTGCTGAAATGGCCGAGTTACGTGCTGAGGTCAAGGGCGAGCTTAAACTTATTCACTGGATGCTTGGCATTGTTATGATTGCGGTTGTGATCCCACTCATCCGCGATTTTCTGCTTTAAATCCCCCATCGTGGAAAAAGATACCCAAACCATTTTTAACCTTTTTGCCAATCGTAAAGCCATTCTGACATCGGCGGCGATAGCGTTAGGGGTAGCGGCTGGTGATGTGCAGGCGGAGATTTTGCAGGTGGTGACGCTGGAAAACGGGCAAGAGGTCACCCATGAGCTGGTGTTTGAACCCGAAATTGCCCAGACCTATTATATAATCAATGAATTGGATATCAGCCAGTTTCCAGCGGAAGCCAAAACCCCGCTTTCCCCTTTTGCAGTTGAGGATAAAATTGATGGCGCAATCCTGCCAGCGGCGCATTATGCCGCAACACGGGGCGGAGAGGTGCAATCGGTTAGTGTCTTTGACGAAAATGGTACCAAGAAATATGATATTTTAAGTGCGGATGGCACAATTGGGGAGGTTCCATCGGGGATCATTTTCCAAAGTTCGGATAAATCGGGGCTGGCTGATCGGATCTATGCCGCGCTTGCCGATGAGCGCAATAATGAAAGCGTATCTAATCCGATATCCGACCCAATCCAAGCCCGTATCCGCAATGCCATCGACCAGTCTATTCAGGACTCAGGCGCGGATAGCGCAAGCGGTGGTTCTGGTGATGGCAATTCTGGAAGTTCAGGGGGAACCTCTTCGGGAGGACGAGGAAATAGTACTTAGGCATAGCCAAAGATCAATTGTTCCATTTTACCATGAAAAGCTTCACTGTTGCAAGATTTTTGAAATCGATTGTCCTGAGACAAAATGGTTTTACCTTGACAAATTTGATGATGCGCTTATGATTAAGCCCATTAATAAAGCTTTATGGGATTAGTATGAACCTTATGATCGACACGCTTGGCTATGCGGAGGCTTTGGAGCAGTCTGGTTTTACCAGTGAACAAGCAAAAGGCGCAGCAAAAGCATTAAATAACACCGTTGGTGAAGAATTAGCAACCAAAGCGGATTTATTCCAGCTAGGTTCAGAATTACGCACTGAAATTACTGAAGTGCGCACTGAGCTACGCGCTGAAATGGCTCAACTACGCACCGAATTACAAGCTGAAATCGCTGAAGTGCGCGCTGAAATTACTGAAACACGTACCGAATTACGTTCTGAAATGGCCGAGTTACGTGCTGAGATGAAGGGCGAACTTAAACTTATTCACTGGATGCTTGGCATCGTTATGATT
Organism: Alphaproteobacteria bacterium; assembly: GCA_965229675.1. Classification (GTDB taxonomy): domain Bacteria; phylum Pseudomonadota; class Alphaproteobacteria; order CBDDJK01; family CBDDJK01; genus CBDDJK01. The sequence continues at coordinate 2,001,857 of OZ245897.1, read as the reverse complement.
GCGGTTGTGATTCCATTGATCCGCGATTTTCTGCTTTAAATCCCACATCATCAAAAAAGACGCACATTTAATTTATGTGCTTATTTGCGCCCATTATGCGGCGACCAGAGGCGGTGCGGTACGCTTTTTGTTTTTCTTTCGCTTATGAAAAGGAATAACATCGCCTTTGCGCTTGCCCCTGCCATTGACCTTGCCATTGACCTTGTCCTTGATTTTGACCTTGAAGCGTTTTTTCTTATGCGGTTTAGGGGATTCGGAATGCCCAGAACGCCCAGAATGTTTCGCATCTGGATTGAACAAACGATCAATCGCATACCATTTGCTTTGATCCGCAGGCGTTACAAGATTAAGGGCTTCGCCTTCGGCACCCGCCCTACCTGTTCGACCAATCCGATGAATGTAATCTTCGGCACATTGTGGTAAATCATAATTGATCACATGCTTAACATGCGGGATATCCAACCCTCTGGCGGCGACATCGGTTGCCACAAGGATACGGCGTTTTTGGTTACGAAAAGCCGCAATCACGCTATCGCGTTTGTTTTGACGCAAATCCCCATGAATGGCATCCGCATTATGGCCTTCTTTTGTAAGCTTCCTTGCCATTTTTTCGGCACCATATTTTGTTTTCACAAATATAATCACCGAACCTTCGCGCGCATCAAGTTGCTTTATAAGGTTAGGATATTTATCCGCTTCGCTTAGTTTAAGCGTATCTTGTTTGATCTTGGCCGCATGGGAAGCGGTTGCGCTTACAGAAATCCTAGCTGGATTATTAAGGTATTTTTCTGAAATGCGAACAATATTTTTGGGCAGCGTTGCTGAAAATAGTAAGGTTTGGCGTTTAACCGCCATGTATTTCATCACAGTTTCAATTTGAATAGTGAATCCCATATCAAGCATGCGATCCGTTTCATCCAATACAAGAAAATCTGTATCATCTAACATCAGGCTACCACGCTTAAGATGGTCATTGATACGCCCTGGTGTGCCAACAATCACCCGAGGATGATTGCGTAATTGTGTTAGCTGTTTTGGCATGGACTCCCCGCCAATCAATAATGCCGTTTTGATCTTTGATCTTTTACCAAGAAAAGACTGCAACTGCCCCATAACTTGGGTGGCAAGCTCACGCGTTGGGGTCATGACCAGCGCAGAACCATGAGGGTTTGATAAAAGCCTTGCAACAAGCGGGATGCCAAACGCCCCTGTTTTTCCTGTTCCAGTTTGTGCTGATCCCAATATATCTTGGCCTTGTAGCGCAAGCGGGATGGCTTCCGCCTGAATGGGGGTGGGTTCGTTAAATTGCATATGCTGCAATGTATGGGTAAGGGCTTTGGGAAGCCCCATTTCTTTAAAATGATTCATATCTGTTTCCTTTAGCGTTTAGTGGGTTCAAGAGCATTCATCCAGCATAAATATAATTAACTGGCTCACTCTTATTCAAACGCTTGGGATCAACAATTTGGGGAAGATCTTCAACAGAACCCTTTTATTTAAAGGGGGCGTGCCATCATCAAATGACATCATTTTAGCAAGAGTAACAAAAACTCAAACCGCTTCATATAGTATAATCATTTGAAAAGCAAGGCTTGAGGTTAATGGTTTTGAAAAAGAGTTCAGGAGCATCAAAACAAACTTGAAAACCATAACGTTACAGTTTATGGTTTAATGTATGAAGTTTGATAAGCTAACTGATAAGAAAAATCGCCTTGATGGCCTTCGTCCGTTACCAGATGCGCTTGTCCGCAATCTGGATGATTGGTTTCGGATAGAGCTTACCTACACAAGCAATGCGATTGAGGGGAACAGCTTAACACGCAAGGAAACGGCTTTAGTCGTTGAAAAAGGCCTTACCGTTGGCGGTAAATCGCTGATTGAACATCTGGAAGCAACAAACCATGCGCATGCGCTGGATTGGGTGAAAGAACAAGTAAAGCGTAAACCCACAAGCCTGAGCGAAAAAGATATTTTGCATATCCATCATGTGATCTTGAAAGGCATTGATGATACGAATGCAGGGCATTATCGCTCTGTACCCGTCAGAATTTCTGGTTCAGCCGTTATTTTGCCAAACCCACGCAAAGTACCTGATTTAATGCAGGATTTTATAAAATGGCTTTCACGCGATCAGGGGCTACACCCCGCCCATCTGGCAGCGGAGGCACATTATCGCCTTGTCACCATTCACCCCTTTGTTGATGGCAATGGGCGTAGCGCACGTTTGCTTATGAATATGATTTTACTGATGAGCGGATACCCAGCAGCTATTATCAAAAAGCGTGATCGCTTGGCTTATATTAGTGCGTTGGAAAAAGCACAGCTTGGTGGCTCCAAAGATGACTATTTCAAAATGATTGCCAAGGCCGTTGATCGTTCACTGGATATTTATTTGAAGGCCGCTGCTGGCGAAGAAGCTGAGCCTGCCGATAGTGACCAGCTGCTGAAAATAGGAGAGCTGGCCAAACAGGTTGGCGAAAGCAATTCCACCATCAGGCATTGGACTAAAGAAGGATTGCTACAAGTGGCTGAGGTAACCGAAGCAGGATATCAGCTTTACGCATCTGATATGATCAAGCGTATAAAACAAATCCATACACTCAAAGCGCAGCGTTTCACATTGCAGGAAATCAAAGAAAAATTATCTGATAGCCTTTTGTGATAGAATGTTTTGCAGCCATTAAAATAAGAATTTAAGGCCTGTGCTTAACGCTTTTTAAAAATGCTTTGGGCGTTGTGCCTCTTGAAAAAATTAGATTTCGATATATCTCTATTTACATTGGATGGCAAAAACCGCCTATCAGGGGTTTGGTGCCTTATGTTGACCCTTAAAATGCGTCTGCTGCGAATGCAGGGACGAAAACCAGATTATTTATAAGGAGTTGAACGAATGAAATTAGATAATCTTACAGATCGTGTGAAAGGCTTTTTGGAAGCCGCACAAACCATCGCAATCCGTGAAAACCATCAGCAATTAACCAGTTTGCATCTGTTAAAAGCCTTATTGGATGATCAGCAAGGCATGGCCGCCAATTTAATCACTGCGGCGGGTGGGCGTAGCCAGCCTGTGCTTAAACAAGTCGAGCAGGGGCTTGAAAAACTACCTGTTGTGGAAGGAAAGGGCGCTAATCAGCTTCATATGGGGAATGACCTTGCGCGAATTTTAGACCGTACGCAAAGCGCAGCCAAACAACGCGGCGATCAATTTGTAACCGCAGAGATTTTGTTGCTAGCCATGGTTGAGGATGTAAAGAGCGAGGTTGGAAAGGCTTTAGCCAAAGGTGGTGTGACCAAAACAGCCCTTGAAGGCGCGATTGATGCCTTACGAAAAGGACGAACGGCAACCAGTGCAGGCGCAGAAGATCAATATGAAGCGTTGAAAAAATATACGCGTGATTTGACCGAGGCGGCAAGAAAGGGCAAGCTTGACCCTGTCATTGGCAGGGATGAGGAAATTCGCCGCACCATTCAAGTCCTATCACGGCGGACAAAGAATAACCCTGTGTTGATTGGTGAACCGGGGGTTGGGAAGACCGCCATCATTGAAGGGTTAGCCTTGCGCGTGGTTAATGGCGATGTGCCTGATACGCTGCGCGATAAGCAATTATTAGCCCTTGATCTTTCAGCCTTGATTGCGGGCAGTAAATATCGTGGGGATTTTGAAGAACGCCTAAATGCGGTGCTGAATGAAATTGATGCGGCGGCAGGGCAAATTATCCTGTTTGTTGATGAAATGCATATGCTGGTTGGGGCAGGGAAGGCGGATGGGACAATGGATGCCTCCAATATGTTAAAGCCTGCTTTGGCGCGTGGTGCCTTGCATTGTGTTGGCGCAACGACATTGGATGAATATCGCAATCATGTTGAAAAAGATGCAGCCCTTGCAAGGCGGTTCCAGCCTGTTACAGTGCAAGAACCAACGGTTGAGGATACGATCTCTATCCTACGCGGGCTAAAGGAAAAATATGAACTGCATCATGGGGTTCGCATCAGCGATGGCGCAATTATTGCGGCGGCTAATTTATCCAACCGTTATATTCAAGACCGTTTTTTACCTGATAAAGCGATTGATCTGGTCGATGAGGCAACCAGCCGCCTTAGAATCGCACTTGATTCAAAACCTGAGGCAATTGACGAGCTTGATAGGCGGATTATCCAGCTAAAGATAGAGCGCGAAGCGTTGAAGAAAGAAAGCGACAAGGCCTCTGGTGAACGTTTGGAAACATTACAAACAGAATTAAGCATGCTGGAAGGGGAAGCGCATACACAAACCGCCGCTTGGCTTGCTGAACGTGCGAAATTAAATGAAGCGCAATCCTTTAAGGAACAGCTTGAACAAGCACGGTTTGAATTTGAACAAGCCCAACGCGAAGGGCGGTTTGACCGTGCGGGGGAGCTTGCTTATGATTTGATCCCGCGCTTGGAAAAAGCATTGGAAGCCGCCCAATCGCATGAAGATGATAAAATGACTCATGAAGTGGTGAAGGCGGAGGATATTGCCGCCATAGTCTCCCGATGGACGGGGATTCCTGTGGATAAAATGCTGGAAGGGGAGCGGGAGAAACTGCTTAAAATGGAAGCGGTGCTAAAGGCAAGAATTGTTGGTCAAGATAACGCCATTCAAGCGGTTTCACAAGCGGTGCGGCGGGCGCGTGCGGGGATTTCTGATCCTAATCGCCCCATTGGCTCTTTTTTATTTTTAGGCCCAACTGGCGTGGGTAAAACCGAATTAACCAAAGCCTTGGCGCATTTTCTGTTTGATAATGATCAGGCAATCATTCGCATTGATATGTCCGAATATATGGAAAAACATGCGGTTTCAAAGCTGATTGGCGCACCGCCTGGCTATGTTGGCTATGATCAAGGCGGCGCATTGACCGAGGCTGTGCGCAGACGCCCTTATCAAATCGTCCTGTTTGACGAGGTTGAAAAAGCCCATCCCGATGTGTTTAACCTGCTATTGCAATTATTGGACGAGGGGCGATTGACTGATAGCCACGGCAGAACCGTTGATTTTCGTAATGTTGTGGTGATTATGACTTCTAATCTTGGGGCAACTCTTTTAAGTGAATTGCAAGAAGGCGAACCTGTTGAACAGGTTAAAGATCAGGTGATGGCGGTCGTGCGTTCAGCCTTTAGACCAGAATTTATCAATCGAATTGATGAGTTATTGCTCTTTTCGCGGCTTGAACGAAAGGATATGCGCAAGATTGTTGGTATTCAGCTTGTGAACCTTAAACAAAGATTAGCAGCCCAGCAAATCACCTTGGAAATTGCAGATACGGTGGAGGATTGGCTTGCAGAACGCGGTTATGACCCAATTTACGGCGCACGCCCGCTAAAACGCGTGATCCAGCATGATTTGGAAAACCCATTGGCGGAAACCTTGCTTAATGGTGCCTTTTCAAAAGATCTGCCTTTATTGATAACCTTAAACGAAGCGGAGGACGCAAAACATCCCATCCATATTCAAACCAAACCCCCAAAGGTAAAACAAGCGGCATAATTTTTTAAGGCTTTATTATCGTTTCAATAACAAATATACTAATCGCCATTTAAATAAATTTACTTTTAGATTGAATCAGGACAATGTTAAAGACCATTTGATAGATAGAATTAATACATTACTTAATCGTGCTTTTAATATCAGATTGAGCTATAAGGAATTAATTGATTAAATGTTAGATACGATAGATAACAAGCCCCAACTTTCACAATTCAAAGCAGACATAATGAAAAGCGAAATTAGTGAATTTCGTTATATAGATTTATTTGCAGGAATTGGAGGGATAAGATTGGGTTTTGATAAAGCTGGAGGTGAGTGTGTTTTTTCTTCAGAATGGAATAATCACTGTAGGAAGGCCTATTGGGAAAATTTTAATGAAATGCCGCATGGCGATATAAATGAAATAGATCCAGCAAGCGTACCCCAACATGAAATTTTGACTGCTGGCTTTCCTTGTCAACCTTTTAGTATATCTGGGAAACAAAAGGGGTTTGAAGATACCAGAGGAACTCTTATTTATAAAGTACTTGAAATTATCAGCCATTCACATCCAAAAGTTGTTTTTCTTGAAAATGTAAAGCATCTAGTGCATCATGATAAAGGAAAAACCTTAAAAATCATATTAGAGAATTTGAAAAAACTTGGCTATACAGTAAACTGGAAAATTCTTAATGCAACCGATTTTGGTGTTCCACAGAATAGAGAACGTATCATAATTATAGGTTCTTTATCAAAAAAACAGTTTAATTTTTCTGAATTAAAAAAATCTAAAACGCTTGCTCTAAAATATTTTTTAAAAAAAGAGGATGATTTTGAGTATATAGATGAGCCTTATACATTAATAGATAATCCAAAACAACAAAAGTCAGGGCTAATTTTTGCTGGTTATAGAAATAAAGCAATGAGAGTTAATGGAACTCGTCCAAATACAGAACATCTTTCAAGGGTTCATAAACAGCCCAACAGAATTTATTCAACAGATGGTGTTCACCCAACCTTATCGTCACAAGAAACATCTGGTAGATTTTGGATTCTCCATCATGGTAAGGTGAGGAAATTAACAATAGATGAATGCTTCCGTATTATGGGGTTTCCAGAGAGTTATATTAAAACTTCTTCTCGCGCAGAATTATATAAACAAATTGGAAATTCAGTATGTGTTCCAATGGTAATGTCTATCGCAGAGCAAATTAAAAAGCAATTTTTAGAGAAGAGCTATTGTGACTGAATATAATTTAGGTAGCGGACTCATAAAATTGGCACCACAGTCTTATTGTAGCTAATTTAACAAATGCCATAAAATTTGTTGAGTGTTTTTCGTATCTTGTTGCAATTGATCGAAATGATTTTTTTAGCCTTCCAAAAAATCGTTCAACAATATTCCGTTGTTTATAAAGCTCTTTATCGTATGGTTTAGGCGTTTTTCGATTGGCTCTTGACGGAATACATTCGATAGCACCTTGTTCCCAGATCATGTTTCTTATCCATTCTGCATCATAAGCCCTATCTGCAAGAACTGCTTGCCCGAATTGTAAATTTTGTAACAAATCACGACAAGCAGGGGCATCATGTGCTTGACCTGATGTTAAATTAAATCCCATCGCCAAACCATGTTCATTAACGATGGCATGAAGTTTTGTTGTCAAGCCTCCTCTTGATCGCCCCATACAACGAAATTTACTGTTTTTTTTACTGTCGCTGCAGAATGATGCACACGAATAGAAGTCCCATCAACCATAACAAGATTATGGTTATAATAATCACAAATAGCATCCATTAAACGATCCCAAATACCAGCCTTCGTCCAACGATTAAATCGATTATAAACAGTTGTGTAAGGCCCATAACGCTCTGGGAGATCACGCCATGGAATGCCTGTGCGAAGCTTGAAAAATATTCCATTTAAAATACGACGATCATCAACACGCTTAACCCCACGGCTCTTTTGAGGCAAAAGTGGGAAGATAAGCTCCCATTCAAAATCACTAAGATCAAATCTGGACATGGTTAACTCCTAAAAAAAGGTTGTAATACCAAAGCTGAATCAGATTTGAATTAAATATACAACAATTTTATGGGTACGCTACCTAGATAAATTATTTGAACAATGCTTGAAAACTAAAAATATAGAGCAAGATATAAATGAAGAAATTATTAACAGTATAAAATTGATTGTTGATAATGGTGAAAAACAAAAGGGTGTGTTGACTGTTATTCTTACAGGTCTAGTATATAAATACTATCATCCCTATCAAGATGTCCGTTTTCATCAATCTAATTTAGATGGTGGTTATTCAGGACGAAGTTTTGATACAAAATATGTTACTCCATTTTTACGAAAAAACGATTTTCCTGCTATGTCCGAGTCTGGATGGCTTACTAGAAGCTTGGAGCAAAATGTTCCTTATGATTTTAATTATACGGGTTCCATAGCAGGTAAGGGGTTAAAAGAAGCATTTTTAAAAATATATGATGCTACTCAACATGCAAACATCTTTGAAATGTTATCAGTGTTATTTCAAGAACTTGTAAAAAAAAGAGATGCTGCACAAATTAAATTATCCATGCCATCCAACTTAACAGTCAATCAAACATTGAGTTTATTACGGTCTCATTTTGATTATTCATACAAGTCTTCAGGAGCATCCCGCCTACCTAGTATTGCAGTTTATTCTGCCTATAAAAGTATCGTTGAATCTGATCAGGGAAGATACAAAGGAAAAAGAATTGAACAGTTAGCATCTCACACAGCATCAGATAGGTCAACGGGTTCTATTGGTGACATACAAATAAATTTTAACGATAATAAACCATTTGAAGGGGTAGAAATTAAGGCACGACCTATAGAAGCTGGGATGATTGACTTGATTTATGAAAAAATACAAGCCTTTGGCGATATTGATAGATATTATCTTTTGTCAACCAACGAAAAAATTGATGAAAATACCCAAAAATTAATAGACGATAAAATTCTAAAAATCAGAAACAAACATGGTTGTGATGTAATTGTGAATGGCGTTTTTACAACATTACAATATTTCTTGCGTCTTACTGATAACCAAACATTTTTAAAAAATTATACAAATCAAATCACAACTGATGATGCTTTAAAATATGAGCATAAAGAAATCTGGAATGTATTATGTAGTAAACTTTAGTTTTATGGGGGCAAGTATATAAATCTCATTTTTTATTTTATGCCCCTTGATTTATCTTACTGAAAAAAGTTATTATCATTTTAATAAGTTATTATTATTTTGATAATTTTCGGCATCGTTTTTGCTTGTCTTTGCTAAACTTGTCAAAAAAGGAATAAAAAATGATGGATTGCAGGCCTATTCATGCGCATAATGATGATGAATTTGATCATAATGAATTTGACGATCAGCAAACGGGTGTGGTCACCAGAATTAAACCAAAATTGGCTGAACCGCCACTTTACAAGGTGTTAATGCTAAATGATGATTATACGCCGATGGATTTTGTTGTGCATGCCTTGCAAAATTATTTTAATAAAACGCATGAGGAAGCAGAAGAGATTATGCTGGCCGTCCATCATAATGGTGTTGGCATTTGCGGCGTATTTACCCGCGATATTGCCGATACCAAAGCCCAGCTGGTGGTTGATCTTGCGCGGGCAAACGGTCATCCGTTAATGTGTCAAATCGAACGTGATTGAGGTATAATGCTATCTAAAACCCTTCATTCAACGGTTATGCGGGCGGTTGCTTTTGCGAAGGCGCGCGGCCATGAATATACAACGCTTGAGCATTTACTGCTTGCCCTGCTGGAAGATGAGGATGCACTTGAAGTATTTCGTGCTTCAAGACTTGATCTTAACCGCTTACAAGAGGATTTGGAACAGTTTTTGGATCAAAATATCTCCCCCATGTTAGGGGAAATTAATGATGAACCTAAAGCCACGGCAGGGCTTCATCGGGTCTTGCGGCGGGCGGTTGTCCATCTTAATTATGCAGGTAAGGGCGGGGAGGCCACGGGCGCAAACGTCCTTGTTGCCCTTTATGCCGAACTTGAAAGCCATGCGGTTTATTTTCTGCAATCGCAAAATATGTCACGCTTGGATGTTGTGAAATTCATCGCCCATGGTATTAGAAAACCTTCTGGTGAGGGTAAGGAGGTTGATAAATTAATGTCGCCGCCAGATTATCCACGGTTGAATGATGGTTCTTCGCGTTCGGATAATGAAGAAGCGCATGAAGCAAGTGAAACGCAAAGTGAAAAGGCTGAGGAACAAGACCGTAGCGCATTAAATCTTTATTGCGTGAATTTAAACGAAAAATCACAAGAGGGCAGGGTTGACCCGCTTGTTGGCCGCCATAATGAGGTTGAACGGGTGGTGCAAATCTTGTGTCGGCGCACGAAAAATAATCCGTTGCTGGTTGGCGATCCAGGAGTTGGTAAGACCGCGATTGCCGAAGGGCTTGCGCTTGGTATTGTCAATGGGGAAGTCCCCGATGTGTTAAGCGATTGTATTATTTATTCCTTGGATATGGGGGCATTATTGGCAGGCACCCGCTATCGCGGTGATTTTGAAGAACGCGTAAAATCCATCTTAAAAGAATTATCAACCAAGCAATCCGCAATCCTATTTATTGATGAAATTCATACAATTGTTGGCGCAGGTTCAACCACTGGTGGAACGATGGATGCCAGTAATTTATTAAAGCCTGCGCTTGCGAACGGGTCATTGCGTTGCTTTGGGTCAACCACTTACAAAGAATTTCGTAATCATTTTGATAAAGACCGCGCCTTGGCACGGCGGTTTCAAAAGATTGATGTTAATGAACCTACTGTTAAAGATACGATTAAAATCTTGAATGGGTTAAAACCGCATTACGAAGAATATCACCATGTGCGCTATAGCCAAGAAGCATTGGAAGCGGCGGTATCTTTGGCCTCCCGCCATATTAATGATCGTAAATTACCCGATAAGGCGATTGATGTCATTGATGAAGCAGGAGCCGCACGGCAATTAAAGCGCAGAACCAAACGGCGCAAGCAAATTGATGTGGGGATTATTGAAGAGGTCGTTGCGAAAATTGCACGGATCCCTGAAAAACAAGTTTCCCGAAATGATCGGGAATTATTGGCAGGGCTTTCTGAAAATATGAAAAATCTTGTCTTTGGGCAAGATAATGCGATTGATGCGGTTAGTGCCGCCATCAGATTAGCACGGGCAGGGCTGCGGGATCATGAAAAGCCGATTGGCTGTTATTTGTTTTCAGGTCCCACGGGCGTTGGTAAGACCGAGGTTGCACGCCAGCTTGCCAATAATCTTGGGTTGGAGCTAAAACGCTTTGATATGAGTGAATATATGGAACGCCATTCGGTATCTCGTTTGATCGGTGCGCCCCCTGGCTATGTTGGGTTTGATGAAGGTGGTTTAATGACCGAAGCCGTTGATCAAAACCCATATTGTGTGCTGTTACTTGATGAGATTGAAAAAGCCCATCCTGATGTGTTTAATCTGTTATTGCAGGTCATGGATTATGGTAAATTAACCGATAATAATGGAAAATCGGTCAATTTTAGCAATGTTATTTTGATTATGACAACCAATGCGGGGGCGGCCAATCTTTTAAAACCCACGATTGGCTTTGAGCGTGATCAGATGGAAGATCAAGATAATCCTGAAATTGAACGCACCTTTACCCCTGAATTTCGCAATCGCTTGGATGCGATTATTCCATTCTCTCAACTTGATTTGGAAGTCATCACCCAGATTGTTGATAAATTCATCTTCCAGCTGGAAGCGCAATTAAGCGTGCAAAATGTGGTAATCTCGCTTAATCAGGCAGCAAGGGTTTATCTTGCCAATAAGGGTTATGACCGCCATTATGGCGCACGCCCGCTTGCACGGGTTATTCAAAATGAAATCAAACAAACCTTGGCAGATGCGTTGCTGTTCGGCGAATTGGTCGAAGGGGGAAGCGTTCATATTCAGCTAAACCGCAAAAAAGATGCGTTGCAGTTTAATTATAAAACTGCCGAGATTGATGCGTCCAAAAAAACGGGGAAAAGCCGTACTAAGGGTTCTAGTAAAGTTTGACCTTTTTCAAACCTTAAATCTAATTTAAAATCATCACCAGCTTGAAAGGTTTTTTCATGTCAATTCGTGACCAATTTCAAACAGAATTAAAACAGGCGTTAAAGGCTAAGGATAACCTTGCCGCTGGCACAATCAGGCTAATTCTAGCCGCTTTGAAAGACCGCGATATTGCCGCGCGTGCCAAAGGCGAAGAAATTGATGAAAATGAAATCATGGCAATGCTACAAAGCATGATTAAGCAACGCCATGAAAGCACCGCTTTATATGAACAAGGCGGGCGCGATGATCTGGTGAAGCAGGAACAAGCGGAAATTGAAATCATTACAAAATTTTTACCGAAACAAATGACAGAAGACGAAATAAAAGAAGCTGTATCGGCAGTAATTGAGGCCTTGAATCCCGAAGGTTTAAAGGATATGGGAAAAATGATGACGCATTTGCGCGAACAATATGTTGGACGCATGGATTTTAAACTTGCAAGTGCGCTGGTTAAGCAGTCATTATCTTAAATTTAAAAATAAGGGGGTAGGCATGACAAAATTATTAATCTTTTTATCGATCTTACTTGCCTTGATTATCGTTGGCGGCGGCGGGTTTTTAATGTTTTGGGATATTCCAGCGCCTGTTACAATTTTGGATTATCGCTTGTCTGTACCTGCACCAGAAGTTCGTTACTAATGATACGCTTTATTTCATTATGCTTTTTATCGGCAATCCTTTTGGTCGCTTTGCCTGTGCAGGCGCAAGAAAACCTGTTATCAGAAGATCAGGGAGCAGGGGGGCAGGGATCAGAAAGCCAGAACACAGAAGAACTGAGATCAGGGGATTTCGTGGCGGAATCTTTGCCACCACCAACCATTGCAACGATTGGGCTATTAAGAGATGAAAATGGTGGGCTTGGCAGTGATTTATGGCAGGGCACCTCGCTTGAGCTTGCCATCATTTTGTTGGAACATTTACCTGAAAACCAAGCAACGCCAGCCCTTAGTGAGCTTGCAAGGCGGTTTTTGCTAACGCAAGCGGCACTGCCTAATTCTGATTCTGTCATTGATAAAGAAACTAAAACCAACCAATTGCTTGGGTTGCGGCTTCAACGCCTATTCGATCTTGAATATGCCGATGATGCAATGCAACTTTATCATGCTTTGCCTGATGAAAAGGCGGTTTTATCGCATCTTGAGATTGCCGATATTCTGCTTGACCGCTCTCATTTTTCACTTTTTTGTCAACGATTTAACGATGGACGTTTAGAGTTTACTGGAACGGATCGTTCAAAACTTAGGTTATTTTGTGAACTATTTAATGGCGCATTGAGCGATGCCGCCATCGGTTTAAATATTTTGCGTGAATTGGCGATTGATGATCAGCTATTTCTTGAACTTGCGGCGGCTTTGATCGAACAAAATACCCCTGAATTAGACCAATATGCCAATCAATTAACCACACCTCTGCATTATGCGCTTTATCAAATCCTGCAAAATGCTAATGAATCCGATATTAAGGGGCAAATAGATTATACGGGAAAAGGTGCGGTTGCGGTTGCGCCGCTTTTATTGGCCGCAGATAATCAAGCGCAATCTGATATAAATCTATGGCCATTGGCGCAATTATTCAAGTTTTATCGTGACCCAAATCTGGTGCTGGATGTGGCGGAGCATCAAGAATGGCTTGACCAATTACAAGATCGCTTTGGCGCAGAAGAAGCTGCCCGCAAGCAATTAGCAAGCTATGGCCTATTGCGGGTGGTGGGGTTATCGCCCCTTGAATCTTGGGTTTGGCCGCCATTGCAAGATCATTGGCATCAAAGTTTGAATTTACGCGCCCATCCTGAATTGATTCACCAGCTAATGAATGCGATTGAGGCGGGGCGCAAAGGTGAAATGGTGGCAATCAGCCTGATTATCGCGCGTGGGCGTCCTGCGGGCGAGATTGCCGTTGATGAACTTGCCGTGCTTTATCAAGCCTTGAATGCGGCAGGGCAGGGGACGCTTGCCCAATTATTATTGGCACAGGCTTTCTTAGATCGCCTATAGATCCCCTATGATAGACGCATTCCTAGAGATGCTTGCGGCAGAACGCGGGGCGGCCGATCATACCTTGGCTGCCTATCGCCGTGATTTGATGGATTGCGCCAGTGAACTTGGCGGGGAAACTGCGCTGGAACAAGCAGAATCCAACCAGCTTAACGATTATTTACGCCAGATTGCAAAGCGGGGCTTGGCCACCACCACGCAAGCACGGCGGCTATCTTCGCTTCGTCAATATTATCTGTTTCTGTTAAGCGAGGGGGTTAGAGAGGATAACCCAACCCAGATTTTAGATAGCCCGAAACAAGGCCGCGCCCTTCCTAAATATTTAAGTGAGGCGGAGGTTGATTGCTTGCTTGAAACTGCGGCCGTAGGGAATTCTGATGCAGATATCAGGCTGCATTGCTTGATTGAATTATTATATGCAACGGGGCTTCGGGTTAGCGAGCTTGTTGGCTTGCCAAAATCGGCCTATCGCCCCGAACAATTATTTTTACAAGTTAAAGGAAAAGGCGGGAAGGAGCGCATTGTCCCCCTATCCAAACGCGCAATAAAGGCGGTTGAGGCGTGGCTTGCCGTGCGTGAACCCACACAAGATGACGGCTTTTCTTCAACCAAAGAAGATTTATGGCTATTTCCAGGGCGTGAGCAGGATAAACGTGGCAAGCAAAGCGGCCATTTATCGCGGTGGCGGTGCGCACAATTATTAAAGGAACTTGCGTTAAAAGCAGGGCTTGACCCTGATAAGGTTAGCCCGCATGTGATCCGTCACGCTTTTGCAAGCCATTTGCTTGCCAATGGTGCCAATTTACGCTCCGTTCAAAAAATGTTGGGGCATTCCGATATTTCAACCACCCAAATTTACACACACATCCTGCATCAACGCTTACAAACGCTTGTCCTTAATCATCACCCCTTATCAGAAAAATCATGAAGATGATTATGGGGAGATTAAGGAGCCTTATTCTTTGTAATTTGTTCAAAAAGATCACTTCCCAAAATTTTAAGCGAAGTTTTAGCAACCGCCATCATAATTTTTAACATGGTTTGAGCCTTCCATCTTGCGCCATCACTTTTTGTATATAGCGATGTTGCTTGGAGCATGATTGTTTTTCCGTTGCATTCGATAAATTTATTTTGGCAAAGATTCGTGTTGATTGGCATGCCATAATTTGCAGCAGTCAGTCGATCTAATCTGTTAAGCTCACCCGAATTATATTCAAGTTTCACCATCCTGCCATCAGGTCTTGTGATTGAAATTGTTTTAGTTAAAAAATTAGAACCTTCTAAGAATAAAATATAAGGAAAGTGGGATTCAGCTAACATTAAATTAGCAATTTCTGATATATTTTTATGGGCTCTTTCTATTGCATTTCCAGCAATCATTAAATCCTTATCATTATTTTTACCAACTAATTTTCCTTTTTGGATATTTTCAATATCTTTGCCTTGATGTTTAGCTTCTGAGACAAGAATAATCCTCCATTTTCCATGATCATCTTTCACCTCGATTATTCCGCCATCAGGTTTAATGCTAGCGTTTGATACAAAAAGCGTTTGCCCTAATTCATTATCAATTTTCTGTAGTTCTTCGTTAATTTCTTCTTTTTTGATGCTAGCCCTATATCGGAAAGATAATTGAGGAAATTCTTCTTCAAGCTGTTTAATAAGAGGCAAAGCTATTTTGCCAACGGATGCGTCATGCAATTTTGCGTCTTCTCCAAATATCCCAACGACACCTTGGGCTAATTTATGTTGATTGGTTAATCGTTTTGATTGATCTTTTTTAGCCATATCGTGCGATTTCTTGTTCAGCAGGGTTAAAAACAGGTCGCCTGTTTCTTATTAAAATTCTGAAATAAGGGCATTTGCCATTAATTGACAAATCTTTCTCGTCGTCCCCTTTTCTGAATTTGATTATTTCAAATTGGTCTGGGTTGTATTTATGGAGAAAAGTTATTGGTACGCCCATTGCCCATTTGTAATCATAAGGTATGTCTTGCGTCCTATTTATGTTAATTCCATGATAATTATCATATTGGGGATATTCTGATTCCCTACCAACATAGTTTTTATTCAAATCGATATATTCATGCCTTTTAAAATTATCAAGATTTGTTAGCCACAAACAATTATTAGGTGAGATAATTCTTTCCCCCTCCTTATTAATTCTTACTTCCGTACCATAAAGTTCATAATGTTCGGGAACGATAAACCCTGAAACGCCTCTGCCTAGATTGATACCTAACCACGCCTTGTTATTCTTGATGCGTTCAAAAATATTTTTATAGGTAATCGCATTAACATTTCCAATAATAAGGAATTTTTTATTATAATTCATCAATTGTTCTACATGCGCTCTAAATAAAGAAAAGGGAGGGTTTGTAACGACTATGTCACATTGTTTTAATAATTCTATAGCTTCACGGCTACGGAAATCCCCATCACCTTTGAAGGTTATACTATTGCGAGTGATTAAATCCTCTTTATCTTCTTTTTCGCCAGAATAGATGAAGAAAAATCCCCTTCCTTCTGCTTTATAGCAAGAAGTGATTAACTTCTTAATTCCCAATCGTTCAAAATTTAAAAAGAAGTAATTAAAAAAATTGCTTACCCTAGGGTCATCGCAATTACAGTAGATTATTTTATCTTTAAAGTGAGGTTCATAATGCTTCAACTCATTTTCAATATCGCAAAGTTGGGTATAAAACTCATCATTCTTATTTTTTTTAGCTTCTTTTAAACCAAGATTTGTTGCGTTTCTTGCCATCTGTTTCGCCCTGATTAACTTTTTGTTTATTAAATTGTTTCTAGGTTAAACGCTTTATCTTTTAATTGGCGGGTTTCTTCGATGGCTTGGCGTTCGCGTGCGGATAGGCGGAGGGAGGCTGATTTTAATTGCCCACAAGCCGCCAGAATATCTTGCCCGCGTGTTTTGCGCACCGTGACGGTAAAGCCAGCCTTGCGAACAATTTCTGCAAATTGATTGATCGCTTGATCGGTGGAGGGCAGGTAATCCGCCCCTGGCCATGGATTAAATGGAATAAGGTTGATTTTGGCAGGAATGCCTTGAATAAGGCGAATTAAGCCACGTGCATCTTGCTTGCGGTCATTGACTTCGTTCAACATGATATATTCAAAGGTAACCCGCCGTGCATTTGAAAGCGTAGGATAGGCACGAATGGCATCCATCAAAGATTGCAGGTTATATTTACGGTTAATCGGTACAAGCTGATTGCGCAGATCATCCTCAACCGCATGGAGGGAGATGGCAAGGGCCGCACCGCATTCTTCGCCTAAGCGTTGTAATTCAGGCGCAATGCCCGAGGTTGAAACCGTCACCCGCCGCTTGGTTAAAGCAAGCCCATCGCCATCGGTAAAGCATTGCACCGCTTTAATGACCGCATCGGTGTTCAATAATGGCTCCCCCATTCCCATAAACACTAAATTGGTGATTTGCCGCCGTTCTTCCGAGGGGTGCTCCCAATCCTCCAGTAAATCTTTGGCAAGCAATAATTGCCCAACAATCTCATCTGCCGTTAGGTTACGCACCCATTTTTGCGTGCCTGTATGGCAAAAGCGGCAGGTGAGGGTGCAGCCTACTTGTGACGATAGGCATAAAGTGCCACGGGTTTCTTCGGGGATAAATACCATTTCAGCCGCCGCATTATCCTTAAAGCCAATCAGCCATTTGCGGGTGCCATCTTCGGCGATATGGTCTTTTAAGATTTTTGGGCGTGCTAATGTGAAACTGTGGGTGAGGGCGGTTCTTAACCCCTTATCAAGCGTGTGCATAGCGGCAAAATCAGCCACACCCTTTTTATATATCCAGCCATATAGCTGTTTTGCCCGAAACTTCGCACCGCCTAAGGCTTGAATGTGATGGCTAAGCTCCTGCTGGCTTAGCCCAATTAATGAATCTATCTTATTGGTTTCATCTTCAAGGATCAACGGTTGCAGGCCTTGCTAATCGCGCGATGCGCCGCCGTAAAGCCACTTAAAGAAAATCGATCCGTTGTTAATGTGCCGCGTTTGGAATGGGCTTTTAATACCATGCGTGCGCCTTTTTTCATCGCATCAATCAAGCGTTTGCTATCGGCAGGGTAAAGAAAAATCGCTTCGCCTTCCGCATACATGCTGGTGATTGTGGTTTTATCAATGCTAAGACTCATTGGTTGGTCTCCATCAACAGGATAGCCCATCTGAAACACAATTTCATCAAACACATCATTATCGGGGCGATGGGTAACAAAAGCCCATACTTCGCCGCGTCTTGTGTATTTTCCTTGGGATTTTCTGGGTTTTGACCACATGGTGCATAATTCGCCAGGCTGTTCGGTATAGCGATAGGCGGCCCAATCCTTAAACGTACCAAGCGATTTTTCGGTTTGGGCGTAACTGTTGCTAGCGCCGCTTAATCCAAGCACAAGCGCGGTGATGATCCCATATAATCCTGCATGTTTAAATAAAAGCGTTTTCATTGTTGCCATTCATTCCTTATTATTTGACTTGCCTTATTATTTGACTTAGCTTTAATGATAATTTAGATTCAGTCTTACTATACTATTTGATTCTGGTGTTTCAAACCCGTTTTAAGCTATGTTTTTATTTTCGTCCATTCAAATTATTATACTTTGATCATTCCCAATGGAAATTTTGAATTTTGAGCTGCCACAAGGCGAGGCAAAACAACGCCTTGATCATTGGTTAAGCCTGTTCTTGCAGGGGCAATTTAGCCGTAACCGCCTGCAACAGCTGATTAAGCAAGGGCAGGTGAGGGTGGATCAGCATCCTTGCCTTGACCCTGCCACTAAATTAAAGGCTCCTGCTACAATTAGCCTAAACATTCCTGCCGCCATTCCCGCAGAACCTGAGGCAGAATCCATCCCCCTTGATCTTTATTATGAGGATGACCAGCTTTTGGTCGTCAATAAGCCTGCGGGGTTGGTGGTGCATCCTGGGGCAGGGAACCCCAAACATACGCTGGTTAATGGCTTGTTGCATCATTGCGCAGGGCAATTATCAGGGATTGGTGGGGTGGAGCGTCCTGGTATTGTCCATCGCATTGATAAGCTAACCTCTGGCTTGCTGGTGGTTGCCAAAACCCAAACCGCCCATACGCATCTTTCAGAGCAATTTGCAGAACATTCAATTCATCGGCGCTATCAAGCCCTTATTTGGGGTAAGCCAACACCAGCACAAGGCAGGATAGAAGGCGCAATCGCCCGTGATCCCACCAATCGTAAGCGCATGGCTGTCCGCAAAACTTATGCTTTGGCAAAGCCTGCAATCACCGATTATCGGCTATTACATTATTTTGATAAGATAAAGGTTAGTCATGTTGAATGCACCCTTCATACAGGGCGCACCCATCAAATCCGTGTGCATATGCTGCATTTGGGACATCCTGTTATTGGTGATCCCATTTATAGGGTAGGTAAAGCCCAGCTTAATCATGCGAAAACATTGGGGCTACCGCTTCCTGATCGGCAAATGCTACATGCGGCTGAATTGGGTTTTATCCATCCTGTAACCCATGAACCTATGCAGTTTAAAGCCCCATTGCCACCCGATATGCAAGGCTTTATGGAAGCGATGGTACAATAGAACAAACCAAAAATTCTTGACGGTGATCGTAATTCACGGCATAATATAATCATGCCCAATACAGAACCGATTTACGTCTTTGATAGCCACCGCTTTGTCAAACAATTGGCAGAAGCAGGCATGCCAGAACGCCAAGCAGAAATATTGGCCGAAGAACGCAAAAATTTAATTGAAAATCAATTAGCAACCAAACTTGATCTTGCGAAGATAGAACATGATATCGCCGAAATCAAAAGGGATATCAATCGGCTTAATAAAGAATTTAAGCACGATATGGCGGAGATGAAATCCGAACTAAAACGCGATATGGCGGAAATTGATTCTAATTTAAGACGCGATATTGAAGTAATTGATTCCAATTTAAGACGGGATATGGCGGAAATAAAAGCCGAATTGAAACGCGATATGGCAGAAATGGAAACCAACCTAAGACGTGATATGAAAGAAATGGAAGCTAACCTAAAGCGTGATATGGCAGAAATGGAAAATAACCTAAAGCGTGATATGGCGGAAATGAAAACCGAATTGAAACGCGATATAGAAGAACTTGAAATGCGGTTATCACGTGACTTTAAAATTTGGATGGGAAGCATGGCGGTCGTTGTCATCGGCGTATTAACCGCAATCAAATATTTTGGCTAGTAATCCCCACGATTAATCAGCAGGGCAGGGGACGATAAGGTTCAATAAAATACAAACATGAAATTTGCTGATCTGCCCATAGATAAACACAAGGATGATGATTTATTCAGAAGCGATGTCGCGTCAAATCTTGCCAAAGCCATCCAAAAACATAATCGTGCGGAATCGCTTGTGATTGGCATACAAGGCGGATGGGGCGATGGCAAAACCTCCTTTATCAATATGACACTTGAAAAGTTAAAGAAGGGTAAAGGGAAAAGTGACTATATTATCATAGAATTTAACCCATGGTATTTTACGGGTAGCGATCAAATATTGAATCAATTCTTTAATATTTTCGCGACGCAATTAATAACGCAATCCGATTACAATAAAAAAATCTTTAAAACTGCGCAAAACATTAAAAAGTTATCTAGTTTGATTGGGTCATTTAAAGGGGTTGCTAATATTGCAGGTTCGGCAATCGGCATTCCTGCTTTAGGTAATGCGCTTGCTATTTCAACCGAAATAATAGAGAAGGGTGCAAATACAGTAGAAAAAACTTATCAACCAACTGAAAATTTAATTGAACTGAAGAAAGAAATTAGAACCGCACTAAAAGGGTTTGATAAAAAAATCATAGTTGTAATGGATGATCTTGACCGCCTTAATAGTGATGAAGTTTATGAAATTTTTCGTTTAGTTAAATCTGTCGCTGATTTTCCCAAAACCATTTATATTTTATCCTATGATAAAAATCGGGTTTCAAATTTTTTAAAACAAAAAGGTTATGATGCAAATTTTATAGAAAAAATTGTTCAGCAAGAACTCACCCTGCCAAAACCAGAATCCCAAGTTATTTATAATATTTTTGAAAAAAAATTAAATGAAATAATGCAAGAATTGGGGATTGCTTTTTCTGATAACGAACTGACATATTATGACAAAATGAAGGAGGAGGGCTTATATCAAGCGTTTCAAAATATCCGATCTATAAAGCGCGTCCTCAATGTTATTGATTTTGAGTATAAAATTTTGAGTGGTGAGGTGAATTTAGTAGATTTCTTTATTCTTTGCCTGTTTAAAGTTAATGCGCCAAATATGTATAACCATATTTTAAAGTATGGACATATTTATTCATTTTCAGGTCGATATGGTGAAGAAGAAATTATGAACAGATATTCATTGTTTAAAGAAAATTTATATGAATCTGAACAATGGGTTATTCCTTTATTTGAGACGATGTTTCCTGTAGTAAATAGGATCAGTTCAGATCATTCAAGAGAACAATGGGTATCTGAAAAAAGGATTGCGTCTGGTGAATATTTTGAACGCTATTTTACCTTGACCATTCCAACGGATGAATTTTCAGAAGTAGATTATGCCAGAATTTATAATTCCGCAGGGGATTATGATAAGTTAAAAGCAGTGTTAAAGCCTTATAAAGAGGATAAAAAATTAGGGCGTTTATTATTAAGATTGTATGAAAGGACACAGAATTTTAAACAAGAAAATATTTCAAATTTAATTTCTGTTCTGTTGGATGAAGCTGATATGATTGATAGAAATACTGCTTGTCAGGCTTTTAAATTGGGACAAAAATTCTTTGATGCAGTACCAAAAGACTCTAAAAAAGAAATTTTATTTTCCGCTATACACGGAACAAAAACAGGTAAAAATTATGTATTCAATTTTGTTCGTCATATTGGACTGCAGCACGGATTTATTGAGCCGCTAATTACTAACAGATTAATTCCAAATGAAGATCATTTTATAATTGAGAATGATTTTTGGAAATTAATCAATTTGGCAGTAGAAAGAATTGAGCCAGCTGATGCTGATGAATTATTCAAAACAAATGGGGCTGCATGCTTACATTTTATTTTGAAAAAGACAAACCCAGAACTCTTTGTGAAAATCAGAAATGAAATTCTTAATAAAGAAAATGGCTTGTTAAAAGTAGCTAAGGCTTATTGTTATTTTAAAGATGGTAAATCACCCAATTACTATTTTAGCTTCAAAGAATTGCGTGAATTTCTTGGAACAGAAAAAGATAAAACGAATAAAGAATTAAAAAATGAAATAGAACAAGCCCTTTTACAGTCAAATGATGAAGCTTTAAATGAAAATATACGCGATGCATTAAAAAGTGATCATCATCCCAAATTGATTGATAATGTTTAAGCGGGCAGGGGGCAGGGATCAGAGGGCAGGTATCAGTAATCAGGGATCAGGTTGCAGATACCAGCTTTTAGGCTTGGTAATATTCGTATTAGGGATTTTATCGGGTAATTGAGATGCTTAACTCCACGACTCTTTTGCGGCAAAAGTGGGAAGACAAGCTCCCATTCAAAATCACTAAGATCAAATCTGTACACTGTTAAATCCTAAAAAAGATTGCAATAACAAAACTGAATCAGATTTGACCTAAATAAACAACAAGTTTATAGGTACGCTACCTAGAACGCTAGCAACATATAAGAATATAAGATAAAATTTTAATTTACTTAGCTCTTAATATATCCGTTATTCCTTTTATTAAAATGTTGAAAGCTTTTTCATTTATAATAGAATTTTCTTTTTCCATCATGTTTGGTTGTTGCGCAAACAAACGATCACTAAATTTGTTTTTGAGTTCTTTTTGCTCTTTCTCATCAAGGGATGAAATAAATGGGTCTATTGCCTTTATCTCAAGAGCAAATTTTCTGGCTTGTATTTCATTGTCACGGTGTGACTTAGACTGTTTAGCTGAATAAGAGGCTGCAAATAACAGAACCCCAGTCAAGGAAAAAACTCGTAAGATTTCTACCCATATTACTTCTCCGTTAAAACCAGTTACAGAATTTAGTTTATATGAGTAAAAAATCCAACCTACTGTCAAAGCTATAAATGCAATAGTTATAAACCGCCAAATATCAGCCTGTTTTTTTTCATCTTTAGCACTCTTCGAATAACCCGCTCCCACGCTATCTCCAGCGACTAATCCATGAAGTTCAAGTATATCGTTATGTTTTTGACTTGCATCATTCAAAATATTTGAAATTTTTTCATCAAAAGCACTTTGGCTATTGTTAAGATTGTCAGTACTTGTTTCAATAAGAGTTTTTATTTTAATATTCGCTTCTTCTTCAACTGTTTTTTTCCAATTTGAAAATTCATTGTTTTTTGATTGTTGCGTGCTATTAAATTCAGTGGTTCTAATATTTTCAGAATCAGAATGTTGTTTTTGCCACGTTGCTAATAGTTCATTGATCTCTTTTTTAGACGAATCTAAATTTTGAGATAATTGATCTAATTTTTCGTTTTGTCTTTCAAGTAAAGTAGATTGTTCATTAATATCATCTTCTAATATTGTCTTTTTTGATGCTATTGTTTCTGTAAAATTATCGAACGACTCTTCTAAATCTTTTAATGGGTTACTAAGTTTTGCTTTTTCAGCAAAAACTAATAACTGAGAAAATTTTAAGATTACTTCATTCAATTTATCATTTACATCTATTAAATGCTGTTCTTCTTTTCTTGAATGGAACGATGAAAAATGCACCCAAATATCCTGATTACGTATCGCAGAGTTTAATTGATCTAAAATATCAAAAGATATCAGCTCACCATCAAGTTTATTTATTGTACTTTTAAAAAAATTTATTAATTTCTTTAAACGTCTTTGCTCTGATTGAAAGGCACTATCTGCATCATTAGGCTTATTATTAATTAAAGATAAAGCTTGATTTAAAGTGTTATGTATCGGATGTTCTTTTAGTTTTTCGTTCCATCGGCTCATAAATTTTCTCCTAATTTTTCTTTATCCATTATGTGTTAACTATCTCAAACATATTTTATCATTAATTTATCTTTGTAAAGAACCTCTGTTTATATTTCAAATCAACAAATCTGGGATTTTTTCATCGTTGAACGAAGCGAATAAGCAAAGTAAGTAGAACTACTTTGTTTCGATTGCGCCAACAACGGTTTGTTGTGGTATCTTATGCCGTCTTGCGATGATTGCGGCATAATGCGGTAAGGAAGCGGGCAGGATTCAGGGATCAGTGTTCAGAAGTCAGAAGGTCAGGTATCAGAAGAGGGCAGGGTCAGTAATCAGTGTTCAGAAGTCAGGGATCAGGCTTCAGGGATTAGGATATCAGGGGTTTTTAAATAGGGTGGATTTATACGGGTTCTACTCATACAATAATCCGATAATATATATTATGGGGAATTATGTTTAAGGGTAAAGATATCAAATTTCAGGATTCAGATTTCTGTTTTCTGACTTTCTGAATCCTGATCCCTGATATCCTGACCTCTGATTACTGATCCCTGATATCCTGACCTCTGATTACTGATCCCTGATCACTGTCCACTGACCTCTGATTGATACGCATTGATTAAGGTTTGGCAGCATGTGCTGGGTGTGAATTGATAATCACCGATGGACGCGATTGGGGTGACCTCAACGGCGGTGCCTGTTAAAAAGGCTTCTGTGGCTTCGTTCAATTCTTCGGGTTTGATGTGGCGTTCGATGATTTCGTAACCCGCCTGCTCTGCTAAGCGCATGACGGTGCGGCGGGTAATCCCATCCAAGAAACAATCAGGCGTTGGCGTGTGTAATTTGCCATCCTTCATTTTAAAAAAGATGTTGGCACCCGTTGCTTCTGCGACATAGCCCCGCCAATCAAGCATGACTGCGTCATCATAGCCTTGCTTCTCAACCTTATGTTTTGATAAGGTGCAGATCATATAAAGCCCTGCTGCCTTGCTGTGAACGGGCGCAGTTGCTGGGTCTGGTCGCCGCCAATCGGCAAATTGCATCCGCAGCCCCTTCATCTTTTGTTCTGCTGAATAATAGCTTGGCCATTCCCAACACGCAATCGCCAGATGGATGGTGTTATGCTGTGCGGAAACGCCCATCATCTCTGATCCACGCCAAGCAATCGGCCTAACATAGCCATCTTTAATCGCGTTGGCTTCTAATACTTGATTAGAGGCCGCCATGATCATATCCAAATCATAAGGAATCGTAAAATCTAGCAATTCGGCTGAGCGGATCAGGCGTTCACTATGTTCTTTTAAGCCGAAAATCCGCCCGTTATAAGCGCGCTCCCCCTCAAACACAGCGGAGGCATAATGCAACCCATGCGATAAAACATGGACATTCGCATCTTGCCAATCAATCAGTTGCCCGTTATGCCATATGAGGCCGCTATGCTGATCAAATGATTTTCCAGCCATGAATCTATTCCTTATAATTTATGTTGAATTTTAATATTGACAAGCCTAACCAAATTATCAATATATGTCAATAAGGTTGACATATATTTTTAAAGACGCTGAATCCATGGATAAACCCTACCATAATCCGCTTTATCTTACTGAATATGAGTTGCGTCAAGCAACCGAATTATTGTTTTTTTCCTATAGGAATTTTACGCAAGAACCTGATCGGCTATTGGCTGAATTGGGGCTTGGACGCGCCCATCACCGCGCACTTTACTTTATTGGCCGCCATCCAGAAATGACCGTATCGGAGCTATTGGGAATTTTGGCAATCACAAAGCAAAGCCTGAACCGTGTGTTAAATCATTTAATCCAATCAGGCTATGTTGAACAAACACAAGGCACGCAAGATCGCCGTCAGCGTTTGTTGAAGTTAACCGAACAAGGCATTGATCTTGAAGTAAAATTAGGGGAAATTCAACAAAAGCGGATCGCCAAAGCGTATAAGAATGCGGGCGTTGAAGCAGTCGATGGGTTTAAAAAAGTAATGCTGGCCTTGATTGACTCGCCGCAAGACCGCTTACGGTTTCCCGAACAGGATTAATTTTGAATCCCTCGCAAACAGTCTTAAGCTTGGATGAAATTGCGGAACGTATTCGCCGTTTAGACAATTTGGAACCGTTAGTCACGCCGTTACAGGCCTTAGCAAGCCAACAGCCCGAAAATAGCTATTGTTTGAATTTATGCGGGGCGTTATTCCAAAATCTTGGACGCATTACAGACGCTTTGGGCTATTTCAAGCAGGTTTGGGCATTGGCCCCTGATTTGACGGCGGCTAGTAATCTTGCCTCTGCGGCCTATCATTCAGGGGAATGGGCGTGTTTGGAAGGCCTGTTTAACGAATGTGAACAAATGGGGATTGTGGGGGCTGATTTGACCTATATGCAGGCGCAATATGCCCTGATTAAGCAGGACTATAAAAACGGATTTGCGCTTTATGAATCGCGGTTGGAAAGCAATTTAATGGCGGGGCAGAAAATACTGGATTGGCGTAAAGACCGTTTGGATGGCATCCCGCCTTTAACCCAAGAAGTCATCAAACAAGGAATTGAGGGGGCTAAAATCCTTGTGCTTGGGGAACAAGGCCATGGCGATATTATCTTTTTCCTACGCTTTATCAAAGGGGTAAAAGATGCAGGCGCGCAGCCTTTATTCTTAAATTTTCGCCCTGCCCTTAATCCATTATTAAAAGCAGGAGGAGGCCGCCTGCCCTTTACATTATGTGAGATTGGGGCGCAATTGCCAAAGCCAGATTATCATGCACCCTTATTCAGCTTGCCCTTTTTATTCGGGCTAACGTCCGCCAGTAACGTCCCTGCCCCATTTCCTATCACGCCTTCAAACGAGGCAAAACAAAAGGCAAAGCAATTATTCGATAGATTAAGCGTCGATGGCGGCAAGCATAAGAATAAAATTCGTTTGGGGGTTGTTGCATCGGGGCAAGCGGGGAATTATTGGAATAAGCTACGTTCGCCCCCCCTGCCCGCTTTATGTGAAGCGATTACGCAATCATTTGACTATTTTGATGTAATTAATCTGCAAGCAAACCTGTCCGAACAGGATCGCGCCATCTTTGAAGCCAATATCCAAGGCAAAAGCAGCTTTATTGATTGGGGGCAATATCAGGAGTCTTTTGATGATCTTGCCGCGCAGATTGAGGTGGTCGATACCCTAATCACAATCGATAGTGCGGCGGCGCATCTTGCAGGGTCAATGGGCAAGCCTGATCTTTTATTGCTGTGTGATCCACCCGATTGGCGGTGGGGGCTTGATAGTGATAAATCCCCTTGGTATCCGTCCCTAACCTTAATGCGGCAAGCAACAACAGGCGATTGGCAACAACCGCTAATGCAATTAAATGAACGCTTAAATCCTTGGTTTTTAGATCATTAAATATGGTTGTCGCCTTGGGAAAATTGTTATAAACCGCATACAATATATTTTATTCAATCTGGGTCCCGTAGCTCAACTGGATAGAGCAAATGCCTTCTAAGCATTAGGTTGCAGGTTCGAGTCCTGCCGGGATCGCCATAAAAATTACTTTAGGCTATATGAACCTCAAGGGCTTGTTTTTGTAAGGCGATGTAAGCGATTTCACCTGCACGGAGGTTATCGCGCCTTGCTTCAATAACCGCCTTCTCTCCTTCATCAAGGCGGGTTTTATCCATATTCATCAAGCGGGCATTCTGGCTTTTAAAGAATTGGCGGGCTTCATCTTTTGGCAGGTCACCCGAACGGCTTTTATGGGATTGGTAAGCTTCATCAATTTCACGGTAAGTTGCGGGAGTAAGGACTTTTTGATAGGTTGTTTCAGCCCCTTTAAGTTCACTCATGGCATTATCAAGGCTTTTCGCCATTGCAGGGCTATTGCTGTAAAACGCGATTTCATTTTCAAGCAATCCTCTTTCGGCTTTAAGGATTAATCCAACATCGCGGGTTTGACCAATCGCGTTTAAGGTTCTACAAATTGATTTTTGGTTTTCCCTTGAAAGCGCACGATTTGGTGAAGTTGCTTCTTGAAAATAAGAGACCCGTTCATCATAAAGATTTTGTCCTAACTCATTTATCAAGCCAGTCTTTGCCATATTTAGCCTCCGCCGTTTCAGTTCTTAAATTCCAATCTCTGATCACCTGCGCCCCTCGGAAGCGTTTCAATGCCATCAAAGCCTCAGCTGGTGCAATAAGATTTTGTCTTAAAAGAGCTGCTTTTTCGTAATCACCTGCTTGCTTGGCGGTTGTAATGTCAGCCAGTAACTTTCCTTGGTCATCAAGCTGGTTATATTGTTCTGGAGTTAAAGGCATGGTCATTGCTCCTGTGTTTTTCATTTAAGGATGATTTTTATATTTCATGACTGTGCCATGATTTGCATGGATTTTCCAGTGTTGATTGCCAAGTCGTTGTGGGGGTTCTTAAACCTCAAGGGCTTGTTTTTGTAAGGCGATGTAGGCTGTTTCACCTGCACGGAGGTTATCGCGCCTTGCTTCTATGACAGCTTTTTCCGCTTCATCAAGACGGGTTTTGTCCATATTCATCAGGCGGGCATTCTGGCTTTTGAAAAATTGACGGGCTTCATCTTTTGGCAGGTCACCCGAACGGCTTTTATGGGATTGGTAGGATTCGTCAACTTCACGATAGGTTGCGGGGGTAAGGACTTTTTGATAGGTCGTTTCAGCCCCTTTAAGTTCACTCATGGCGTTATCAAGGCTTTTCGCCATTGCAGGGCTATTGCTGTAAAACGCGATTTCATTTTCAAGCAATCCCCGTTCGGCTTTAAGGATTAGTCCAACATCGTGGGTTTGACCGATTGTTTTTATGGTTGCACAAATCGCCTTTTGATTTTCACGACAAAGCGCACGGGTTGGTGAAGCTGCATCTTGGAAATAAGACGCCCGTTCATTTAGCATATTTTTATCAAGCTCAATGATTAAGCCAGTCTTTACCATATTTAGCCTCCGCCGTCTCGGTTTTTAAATTCCAATCTTTTATTACTTGCGCGCCTCTTGACCGTTTCAACGCCATCAAAGCTTCAGCAGGAATTATAAGGTCTTGTCTTAATCTATCTGCTAAGTCCCAATCGTTTCGTTGTTGCGCTTCCATAATATCGGCCAGTAACTTTCCTTGGTCATCAAGCTGGTTATATTGTTCTGGGGTTAATGGCATGGTCATTTCTCCTGTGTTTTTTATCTAAGGATGATTTCTATATTTCATGACTGTGCCATGATTTGCGTGGCTTTTCCAGTATTGATTGCCTTTTAATGTGAGTAGCCTTAAACCCCAAGGGCTTGTTTTTGTAAGGCGATGTAAGCGGTTTCACCTGCACGGAGGTTATCGCGCCTTGCTTCTATGACAGCTTTTTCCGCTTCATCAAGACGGGTTTTGTCCATATTCATCAAGCGGGCATTCTGGCTTTTAAAGAATTGGCGGGCTTCGTCCTTTGGCAGGTCGCCCGAACGGCTTTTGTGGGATTGGTAATCCTAATCTAACTGGCGGTATTGTTCAGAATTTTGTACTTTATTACAGGCATTCTCAGCCCCTTTAAGTTCACTCATGGCATTATCAAGGCTTTTCGCCATCGCAGAGCTATTGCTGTAAAATGCAATTTCATTTTCAAGCAATCCCCGTTCGGCTTTAAGAATTAATCCAACATCGCGGGTTTGACCGATCTCCTTTAAGGTCTTGCAGATGGTATGCTGATTTTCACGGCAGAGCGCACGGGTTGGGGAAGCTGCATCTTGAAAATAAGAAACCCGTTCATCGTAAAGATTATCATCCAATTTATTGATTAAGCCAGTCTTTGCCATATTTAGCCTCTGCGGTTTCGGTTCTTAATTTACGATCAATGATTGCTTGTGGCCCTCTTGCGCGTTTTAACGCCATCAAAGCCTCAGCTGGTGCAATAAGATTTTGTCTTAAAAGGGCTGCTTTTTCGTAATCACCTGCTTGCTTGGCGGCTGTAATATCGGCCAGTAATTTCCCTTGATCATCAAGCTGATTATATTGTTCTGGAGTTAAAGGCATGGTCATTGCTCCTGTGTTTTTTATCTAAGGATGATTTCTATATTTCATGACTGTGCCATGATTTGCGTGGCTTTTCCAGTATTGATTAGCGTCTTTGGAATATTGGATGCACAAGTAAAATCCGTAATGCGCCCATCGGGTCATATTTGTTGGCAAGTGCTTGGTAATGGTTACGGGTAAGCCTGAATCCCAATAACGCAACGGCGTGATCGGCGACCATCGCCCCTGATTGAAATTGGTTGAGGCGCAAGGCCTCCCCCTGACACCAGTCAATGCGCGCCCGGTAAAGGGTTGGCAGCAGCCAGTCTTCGCCCTTATCCGACCAGCCCTTATATTGCCTGCCATAAAGGGGCGGTTGTCCAAGGCGGGTTAAATGGGCGATGATCTGCCTACCAATCTCTTCGGGTTGGGTAGTGTCTTGGGTTATGGGGATAAAGCCACGAAAATAAGAAAAGACCAAATCTTCGGGAGTTTTGATTTTAAGCAGAGTTGAATTGAACGCTTGGTTTGAGCGCACCATTACCTCCAACATAGCAGGCAGGCTCCCACCATTTTGTAAATAGGTTAGCGCAATTTTATCCACCAATTCACGATCAGGCGTATCGGATATAAAATGCTGAACCAGCCTAAAGGCAAGGTTAGTGGCGGTTTCTGGTTGGGTGACTAGGGTATAAAGCCCTGCTTCTGCTTGCAACGCCCCTGCATCTGGATACGGTTTTCCAAGCAAGTTAATCACCCCTGGTTGATGTAACCCTTCGTTAAATTTAAACCCAATATAGGGGCTGTCGTCATGTTTTTCGATTGACCAGCCCGTTAGCATATTGGCAAACGCATCGGCGGCAGGTGTGGCTTGCAAATGGTTAACACCGATTGTCAAACGCTCCACCACCATGCGCGCTAATTGCGGATTTAAAAACCGATTATCATTATTTGCATATTCCGATAATCGCCCCGCCGATAGGATATTTTGATAAATCATCAACAAGGCTGGATGGCGCAACGCCGCCAAGATCAGGTCATAATAGCTACCATGCATAAAGCGGCGGACAACCTGCTGTTCAAAGGTTAGGATAAAGGGGTGGAGGAACGGGTCATGCGCAACAGGCACAAATAAATTCATCCAAAACCGCACCAGCCGTTCATGAAAACTATGTTGGGTATAGACAGGACGCGCCAAATTGCCCGCAAGTGCAGGATAGAGATATTGCGCCATTTTCATGCGGGTGCGTTGATTTTTTAACGCGGCAAATGGTAAGCCAGTTTCGTGGCGTTGCAATCTTGACCCTGCTAAATTCACAGCATCTGTAAAGAAAAAGGCGTTATAATGCGGATCAACACTTTGATAATAAATCTGATCGACCAGCCATTGCACCGCGCCTTTTTGCGCGATTTGCTCAATCTCCCCCAGCTTTGCGCCATAGCCAAAGCGGGTTGCCGCGATGGTTGCGGCTCTGGTTGCGCTGTTAAAATTTCTGGGATACATTAATCAACTATGGTAGGGTAAAAAAGCATTAAATTCATGGTTTTTTATAGCTGGTAATCCAAGTCAAATCAATATAGGGTGTGTTTTATGGTTACTTCCTCCCCTTCCCCCTCCTCTTATCCGATTTTTATTGCGGTTGATCGCGTTGATTATGATGCGGCTGCGGCAATCGCCAAACTTGCCGCCCGCCATCATTGCGGGATTAAGCTTGGGCTTGCCTTTTTTATCGCCAATGGCCCGCAGGCTTGCGAACGCTTGCTAGCAGAAACCGCATCAGAATGCGGGCGTACCCCCTTGTTTTTTCTTGATTTAAAGCTGCATGATATTCCAAACACAGTAAAAGATGCAATGCGGGCTGCGCTGATGCTTCATCCTGATTTTATCACCCTCCATGCAGGGGGTGGGCAAGCGATGATGGCGGCCGCGATTGAGGAAATCAAAACCCAAAATAGCAAGACAAAAGCGGTGGCGGTCACGGTGCTAACCAGCCTTGGCGCACAAGACCTTGACCCGTTGGGCTATAAGGCGATAACCCCGCTTGCGCAGGTGATGCGCTATGCAAATCTTGCATTGCAATCGGGGATTGAGACGCTGGTATGCGCCCCGCATGAGATCACCGCGATTAAGGATGAATTTGGCGATGCCCTGCGCCTCATCACCCCTGGCATTCGCCCGCAAGGGGCGGATATTGGCGATCAACAACGGGTCATGACCCCAAAAGATGCGTTTGATGCAGGGGCAGATTATTTGGTAATCGGCCGCCCAATCACCGCCGCACCCTTCCCCGATAAGGCTTTAAGTACTATTATTCAGGGCTGTTTCTAATAGGTCAAAACCATAAGAATTTAGAACCAAACAATTACAAATAATGATTTTTTATAGGTCGTTTAAAGTAATTTATCGAATGCCAGTAAAACGGCAACTGCGGCAACGATCATGCCACCAATTTTAACGATAATTTCGTTTTTAAGTTCGGATAATCTTAAATCTAAATAGCTACGCGTGACCAGCTGATCAGATACAACATCAGCCCATAATTTGATCTGCACTTCGGCTTGTTTTTCTGGCACACCCGCTTCAATAAGGCGTTTAATTGCTTCATGTGTATCAAAAGGAATTGCGTTCATTTTAAACTCCATAACGGTATAACCATTATATATTACACAAAATTTCTTTTTGCTGTCAATCACATCTCGTCATAAGGGCATATCTCATCTGGTAATCGGCCGCCCAATCACCGCCGCCCCTTCCCCTGATGAAGCTTTAGCTACGATTCTTCAAGGCTGTTTCTAATAGGTCAATAATTTCTTGAGGACCAAATTCTTTTGCTACCTCTAACGCCGTTCCAATTTTAGGATGTGCTATATCTAGTTTTGCCCCATAATTTAGTAATAACTGCACGATGTTTCTATGATTATTACCTGCTGCTACCAATAGCGGGAACGTTCCTTTTTCTTTATTTACTTGATTTGGATCAACCCCTTTATTAAGCAACAGCTTTACACAATCTGTATGCCCCTCCTGTGAGGCCATCAATAGCGGGAATGTTCCATTTTCTTTATTAACTTGATTGGGATGAGCATTGTTATCAAGCAACAGCTTTACACAATCTGTATGCCCATTCTGTGCCGCCATTAATAGCGGGAATGTTCCATTTTCTTTATTTACTTGATTAGGATCAGCATCTTTATCAAGCAATAATTTTACACAATCCTTATGCCCATTATGTGCCGCCATCAATAGCGGGAATAGTCCTGTTTCTTCATGAATTTGATTTGGATGAGCATTGTTATCAAGCAACAGCTTTACACAATCTGTATGCCCATTATGTGCCGCCATCAATAGCGGGAAACTTTCATTTTCTTTATTTACTTGATTTGGATTAGCGCCGTTATCAAGCAACAGCTCTATACAATCTGTATGCCCTTGTTGTGCCGCCTGTAATAGCGGGAATGCTCCCTTTTTTTCATCAATTTGATTTGGATTAGCGCCGTTATCAAGCAACAATTCTACACAATCTGTATGCCCTTGTTGTGCCGCCATCAATAGCGGGAATGCTCCTGTTTCTTCATGAATTTGATTTGGATCAACCCCTTTATTAAGAAGCATTATTTGGATGATTTCTTCATTCCCAATTTCAGAAGCTAATAATATAATATTTGTTTTTTGTGTTTCATTTAAAACCTGCTGCTGTTTAATTATTTCTGATAACCCACAATCTACCCAAACCCATTCAGGCCAATTATTAATGATTGATTTAATTGGTTCAGGGGGAAGAATGCGCCCAATCGCTTTGGTAACCTTATGCTTAACAAAATCTTGGTTTAACCGCATTAAAAAATCAGGGAATAGCAAAGTATAAGTTTCATAATCATACTGCCAAGCGTCCTGAATTAGGGTGTTGAAAGTTTCTGCTTTCCTTCCAAGGCCATTTAACAGCCTATTTAAATAACGAATGACCAAAAATTCACCAATTAAATCGGGTTCACGTGCGAATAAGTGATAATCAGGATGATCGGGATTATGTGTAAGGTTTCTGCCAAGCAAGCAATGGGCTTGCCGCAAGATTTCCTCTTGATTTGCGTCATCAAAATAAAGGTTATGGTTTATGTCAAGATCATAAAGCTGCTTAAGGTCAAGCACGCCCACCATGGTGGCTAGGCAGGCAAGATGAATGGCTTGGTCAAGTGGCTGCCCGTCAATGTTCCAAAATTGCGTTTGTTCTTCATTAAGGGCTGCTTCCAAAACCTCTTCAATTGACGAGGCTTGCATGTTGTTTAAAGCTTGTTCACCAAGGCTTGCATATAAAATTGCAAAAAGCGGCCGCCATGCACGGGTTCGATCATTATTTCCTTCTAATTGGTTAAGGATTTGGTCAAGGGCGGGGGCTGGTAATTCAGGCTTATCATGATTGGCGCGCCATGATTTGATGATTGCTTTCATATCCTCACGCTTTAATTTCGTCAATTCAAGCGGCTGTTCCTCGTAAACATGCTTAATAAGAT
Source organism: Alphaproteobacteria bacterium (assembly GCA_965229675.1). GTDB lineage: Bacteria > Pseudomonadota > Alphaproteobacteria > CBDDJK01 > CBDDJK01 > CBDDJK01. The sequence goes on along the minus strand of OZ245897.1, from coordinate 1,967,748 downwards.
GCTGTTTATTTTGCTGATCCATCATTAAAGGGGTAAGCCAGTTGCCAAGCCCAGTATTCCCTGCTGTATTAGACTGGTTAAGGTTATACCCTTCGCGCTCAAGCAATAAAAATCGAACCTTATTACGAATTGGCGTTTGGGCATGCATGACCAATAGGGCATTTAGCGCCTCCATAAAGGCCTTTGCTTTTTGTGTGTTAGCAATATAATCAATGACAATTAAGGTTGGGCGTTTGAAGGTGATTTTCTGCCACTCCGTCTTCAATAATTGATCGTAGCTTAAAAAACCTGCATACCATGTGCCATCGTTAAGCTGGTCGATGAAATCCAATGCCAACCTGCTTTTCCCCTGCCCCGCTTTGCCAGAAATTTGCCACCAAAGCAAAGGTGCTTTAGCATTAAGAAAATTGTGTAATGCTTGTTTTTCTTGTTCACGTCCAAAAAAAGCATTGCCGCGTTCAAAATAAGTCATCGCCAAATAATCATTTGACTGACGGACGGCACCAATGGGTTTGCGGTCTAAATAAAACGGTTCGCTACGATCCAAGATCTCTTTTAATTGATTGATAATATGTGTCTGTTGTCGGGTTGCTTCATTCTGATTTGCAAGGATTTCACGAAGAAACACATAACCTCGATCCTGTTTAAATTCAGGGGTGGATAAAACCGTTTGATAAGCCAATTTGAAAGCACGTGTGAAGATTTGTTGATCTTTATCGCTGTAACCCTTCCAATCAATTAAGTTAGTAGTGACATAATCACTAACTTTTTTGCTTCTGCTTGATGATTTTCACTGCCAGCAACAAGGTTGATGATGGTTTGGGAGGATAAATCTTGTTTTTCCAACTGATCAATAATGGTTTTAATGACGTCCCAGTTAATATTTTTAAATTCAGAGGATTGTTCAAGATCATTTTTTAATGTCTTGATTGCATTATGAAAATAACTATTTGTATCATTAGGCTTTCTGTTTGAATCCCACCATTGGGTTATAAAGGAAACAAAGCTAGGGACACTAACCCCCGATAGATCCCCAATCCCTAAAGCGGCGATCCCAGAAGCATATAAAACTAATCTTTCACTAATTTTTGACATGATTGATCATAGCATTTTAAATGCAGAATTGCTATATATCTTAAACGTAATACTTTTATGGGTGGAAGTCACAAAGAATGCATGAAGAAATAGATGAATCGTTTGAATTTCCTGAAGGGATTGCCCCGCATGAGGGGCGGGAGCTGGAATTGATGCTAGCTAGCAAGAAGCCGCTGGCCATGTTTTCCGAAGTTCTACAAGTGGAATTTCCATGGCCAGATGAGGAATTTGCCCCCTATGTTGAACAAGGGTTAATCATCAAACAAGAATTTATCGATAAAACATCGGACGGGCTTTATGACCTTAGGCATCTATATTACGCCCTACCGAACGAGGCTTGGCGCATTGAAAAAATTCACCCGCTAACCCTTACAAGCTATGGCGGTTGGTGCGAACAAGCCGCCGCAGATTGCGCTGAAATCGGTCGATTGCTAGGCTATAGTGAAAAAGATATTCAAGCCTTTCTTGATTGGAATCCAGTATGAAGGGTTAAATAAGATATTTAGGCTTATTATTTATTTTTGACCATATTTGTTTAAGCATTTGAGCCAACAATCAGATGAATAAATATTTACATATTAAATTATAAAAGTCCGTATTGATTATTGACTACATCACTAATTCTTAAAATTTCAATGTCTTTTTCATAGTATTGTGGAGTGTACTCATGAAGATTTACAGTTTGTTCTTCTGATCTTCCAAGAGGTGCTGTTCGTTCCAAGACATTGCTTGTCGCGCACCATAGAGAATCAAAATAAGCATTAAGAACTGTAATTAATTCTACAAAAACAATTATGCTATCATTACTACTGATTTTTGGAATACTTTGCGTTAATATTGCTTTTAGATATTTTAAATGCTCTTTCTCGTTATACTTATCAGCAATCCATTTTTTAGAATTTTGATAATCATCTTCATTCATCATTATCCTAAATATATTAAGCTGTTGATTATAGGTTTCAGTTGCTCCCAACGTAGCGTTATACAGCAAACTATGTTTTATACCAAAGCATCCAGCAGCGGTTCTTAAAACCAAACCTGCATAAATATTATCAATAATACGACTTGCATTTGTATTATCTCTGACTTTTTTATTACTTATCTGTATATTATCGTTGACCTCGTCAAGTGAAAACAAAAGCTTTATAAAACTTTCTCTATTGATCATAAGTGAATATGTAGCTATCGATGCTTTCTTTGATGGTGACAATCTGGGATAAGGAGGTTTTCGAAAATATTCTGGGAACATATCTTGATATTTTGAACATAGTAAATAGTGTTTCTCCCACCATTCATATAGAAAATCTTTATTTACCTCAAAAATATATCCAGTTTCTGCTATTTCATTGTTATAAGACAGTATTTCTCGTTCAATGTTTTTTACACTTCCTTGAACTCTTGTTTCTATAGATTCTTCTACCTCCCTTTGTGATTTTCTAAACCTATAACTCATATCGTAACCTTCATGAATTTTTTTTATAAGCTAGGACAAAAAAAAACACCCTAAAACTATTAGGACGTTTTTTTTTTATTTTTTAAGCTTTACGAATATTTTTTATTAAAACCACTATCATCAAGATCATCAGCTCTTTTAACACCATCTAATCCTAAAGAATCATCCGCAGGATAAGCATCGTTTTTGACGTATTCTTCAAAGAGATCAGCATTCACAATATCACTTCTATTTACTATAAAGCCACCATTATTGTCTTGCTTGTTCATTTTTTATCTCCTTATTAATTAATTTAACTAATTTATCTTTTTTATGACTTTTATATCGCATTTGCAAGTTGTGCAAGCAAAAAACAACATTGGGGCTGGCATAGATAACATTTTAATAGTTATCTATGCCAGCCCCTTCTTATTTTTTTAATAAAACATATAGTTAATACTTCAATAAACAAAGTTTTTGATTTTTATCTTTAAATAATTATTTTTATGTAAAACAACCAACTTTTTAATATTAATATATTATATCGTATTATGCTGTAAAGTAAAAAAATGTTTGTTTCGCATACTATCTAAACCTAATAAAACCAATAGTCACTTATCTCTGCGGTGGCGTGGCGGCCTTTTGCCCAGTTGGGGAGGGTGTCTTTGCGGTGGAAGCGAAGGGCGTTGCCAACGGGGGAGGATAAGGCGTCATTCACCGCACGGCGGGCGATGCGCTTACACAGGCGATAAATTTCATCCCTGCCCTGCAAGGTCATGATGATCTGATAATGGGGATGGGTGAAATGCCAGCATAAAAAGCGGTCATAAAAGAAACTGGCAAGACTGCCACCGCAACGCTGATAGCGATTCCAGATTGCGCTTGCACAGCCTTCAAGCAGGCGAACATTGATCAATAAAGGCGGGGTTCTATCTTGGGTTAAGATGATTTCTGCATAAAGCGTCCGCGCCAGATAATCGATAGTATCCATATTTGGGCTATCCATATTTGGATAAGATTGATGATGGTCTGGCGTTTGTGGATTTAAAGTAATTTGGTTCATCGTTTCATGCTCCTTTATCTTAGCTATTAAATGGGTCAAATTTTTGTTTTAGGGTGACGGGGTAAACGCCCCGTTTCCATGAAGCGTTATGCCATGAAGTGCGGTCATATTGCTTATGTTTGATGGGGGCTGCGCGATTAAAATGGCGGGGTAGGCGCACAGGTTCAGCAAGGATTGCCCCTGCGACTGCATCCAACGCATCATCATGATGTGATCCGCGTTGAAGACCATCGGCACGCCATTCACTCATTTGCAAGGTCAACGGCCCTGATAACACGTTCTGATGGGCGTAAATCTGCCCTGCTGCCAAGGGCGCATCAAACGCATTTAAAATCCGCTTCACCTTAGATTGGCGGTTCATGCAGGTGATGACATTCGCCTCGATCCCCATTTCTTCAAGGACATTGGCAAGCAGGCGCGGTAAAAAGCGACCAATGCCATTGCCTTCAATGCGCACGGTTGGAATATAATAGCGTTCCAGAAACAAGGCGACTTGGCGGCATTGCTGGCGGGCGGGATCAAGGCTATTGCCCTCTTCGATTTGCAAGACCTCTACGCGGTGGACGAAATACCGCCCTTGTCTGTCGGTATAAACCAACGCGATGGTGGAATCATCCCCTCCTGATGCCCCTCTTGTTCCAGCCCCTGCCCCACCACCATTATAGGTGCCATTATGGTTGTGGGCGTAAGGATCACCATAGGCAGGATCCCACATGCAACTTGCTGAGACCAGTTGTGTTTCACCAAGCCACAGGCTGGTTTCATGATTGCCTTCATGGTAGCGCAATTCTTCATGGTAAGGAACCATCCGTTCAGGATCAAGGCGCAACGCATGCTCCGATATGGGTTTTAGCAGCATCTGGCTGGTAAATTTGGTTGGCCCGTGGCGGAGGCGAATTTGTTCAATTTCCTCCAAACTATAGCGTTCAGGCCATTGCGATTCCCCTTGATCGGTTAGGATTGGTAAGGATAGGCGTTTAAAGCCACGCAAGAAAGCAACGCTTTCGCCCAATTCCTTACGGGGTTCTTCGGCGTAAATGCTGTAATAGCTATGCGGCGTGCCAATATAAAGCTGCATGCCGCCTGGGACTAGGATATAATCAACCTCGGTCAAGCGGGTTCTTAATTGTTCACGCTTTAGGGCAGTATCGCAATTATTGGGAACTTCAATATCATCCAAGATGATCATATCGGCACGGCTACCTGTTAGGTTGGCCTCCACTCCACGCGCAAGCAAGGAAGGGTCACGATGCGCCCCAAATCGCCTAACGGTAAGGCGGTCAGCTGCCCATTCTTCCAAGCGATCAGGCTTTAGCATGGTTGTAAAGGGATGGCGTTCAATCACCCGCCGCACCGAACGGATCATGCGATTAGCAAGCTCTTGTTCCGCAGATAGGATTAAAATCCGCAATTCTGGCATTTGCCAAAGCCGCCAAGTGATAAATAACCCCGTTAGCGTGGATTTACCCGCAGCACGAAACGCCATAAGCAATAATTTAGGCTCTTGGTTACGAACCGCCTTATCCAGCCAATCGGCAATCTGGTGATGGAGATAAGGGGTCGATTGCCCCTGCAACCGATTCCAGATAAATAGAAATTCCGTAAAGGAAACAGCATGACGGTCTTCATCACTTAAGGTTATGTTGGTTGGTTTTAATTGCTTAGCCATAATGCCCCCTCTGCCTGTCGGCGGATTACCAGCCCTGAAAGCTTTACCCCTGCGGCATAAACCCAACGGTTTAGCTGATCTGGCACGCTGTCATATTGCCCGCGATTTAAAAGACGCAGGAGCGTGCTGGCTTGCAAATTGCCCGCCCCACAATTAAAGGTAAAATCTGCCAATGCGGCGGCTTGTGGGTTGGTAAGCGGCACGGTGACAAGCCGCAAAACTGCATGAAGGGCATGGGTCATATCCTGCTGGAGCAAGCTTGCTGCGTCCGCCTTCGTAATTGGTTGAAATTCATCAAGCGGCGCATAGCGTTTGCGGGTAAGCAAATGGCCATAACCAATGGTTGGAAAGCCAACAGGATCGTGATAGGCGGTTAGGCTTAGCCCTTCAAAAGGCGCAGCAAGCTGTTCGCCAAGGTGTAACACCTTGTCGTTATCAATCATTTTTAGGTTCCTTAGGAGTTGTTTAGGCGGCGCGTGAGCGCAAAACCCACAAGCACAAAAATTAACTATTCATAGATTTCATCAAAAATTGTTTAAATTCAATGTTATATTGGTATGTCTTGCCAATAGGGCAAGCATCGCGGGAACGGCACCCCATATCCATACAGGGTGCTTGATTGGGCGCTTGTGACCGCTTTAATTCTGTTCTGCATGGCGTATATTGAAAGCCATCATCTTTATCGATGGCACCCACAGGACAGGCTGAAATGCAAGGCTTATCGGCACACGCATCACATGGATGTAGTGTTGGTGATGTAAGCGGCGGTTCAACAGCCGATCCATTTTCCAATTTAAACTTTAACGCCCCGCGATAGGCGTGCCATAACCCATATTTGGGATGGATTAAAATACCTAGGGGGGAAGGTTTTAAGCCCTCCGCCGCCATTGCCCAGCTTTGAAACGGATAATAAGGATTGCTATTAAAGGGGTAAAGGGCGGTTGCCCCTTGCTCTTCTGCAAGCGCATCAAGGATCTGTTGGCTCCAGCAATCAAGCGGGTGTGGCGGTGGCGGGTCTTGGGCGGCTAACCATTGCTTGAAGGGTTGCCATAGCCGATCCCCGCCATGCCCAATTAACAGAATTTGGCTGATTTCCTGTTCATTATTCGGTTCAACAAATTGCAATTGCCCACGGATTTCCAAGCCATGAGAGGCAAGCTGGCGATTAATTGCATCAATCTTCATTAAACTATCCTTATTTATTTTTAGGCCCTATCTTTAGGTTTTGTTAAAGGCACGATTGCCAAACCAGAAGGTCCACACGGTGGCGCACATTGCCTCCAGCCCCGCAAAGGCTGAGGAGGCAAGCATACCCGCATCCGCAAAGCATAATAGCCCACCATAAAGAATAAGGCTGCCAAAGGTCAAGATCGGACGCACCATTGCGCGCATATTATCAACCCACGGGCTAGCTTGATGAAAGCTTGCATCATGCTGATATAAGGCGTGTTGCTGGGCAATATCTGCCTTCGCATTCATAAGAGTTAAGTCCATGCGGTGCTGTTGATCGGCAAGTTCAGCGGATAGGCGCATACGGTCAAGCTCTTGGGCGTGCTGTTGGCGTTGTTCAAACAGGGTAAATAATTTTGGGATAAAGCTACCTGCTAATCCAAGGAAGGAGCCAATAAGGGTAAGCATGATCGATTACTCCTTTCCAAAATCAAACTGCATTTGCAGGCGGTCAATGTCGGAGCGTTGCTGTTGAAGCATTTTAAACCAATCTTGGATGGTTATTTGACGCTCTTTCAATGTTCCCTTCATTTCCTTAATTTGCTCATCAAGGACTGAAATGGAGGCATTGGATAATTGCACCGTGCTTTCTAGCTTGCCAACGGCGGTGTTAAGATCGGATAGGGTTGTCCATAATAAGGCACTTACCCCAACCAATGCAGAACCAATAAAGCCCTGCATTAAGGTGGATGGATTGATTTGTAAATTTGCCATCACGCTTACCCTTCATTGGTATTAGAGGGGGTGGCAGAGGGTTTGGGATATTGCGCCTTAATAGCATCAATCGTTTTTATCCATTGCCCATTGGTTAAATTGCCTGTTTTAAGATCATCATAAAGCAGCCCTAATTGCGCGCCAAGATCAGGATAGGCAGCTTGGCGATCCCTTGCATATTGGGTCACGGCTTGCGCTTGGTCTTGTTGCGCCAATTCATTTGCGATGGCTTCATCGCTTGGACGAGGTAGGCTATCCCACCATTCAATAAGATTACCAGCTTCATCAAGGGTAAAACAGGTGGCTTCAGGTTGCAAGGAAGCAATTACCTCTGCCATTTGCATTTGTTTATTCATTAAATTAATCTCCTAAATAAGTGATAGAGCCGTGCATATGCGGATGGTAAATCGTGTAATTTGAATTATTAAGCGTTCTTTGATAAAATTCAAATTCGACAACATCGCCCGCATTTAAATAAGCGACATCATCCCATCCATGCTGGGCATAGGTTTTACCATTGCCATTCCAATAAGTGCGGGTGCTAGCCCCCTGCACAGTGGAAGAGCCATTAACCACAATATTTGTTTGCACATGATCATTGGAACCAGCGTAAGCTGAACAATGAACATGATATAACCCCGTTTCGGGTAAGGTAACTTGGGTTGCAGAATTGATGATAAATCCGCCCCTGTTCATGGTGATATTTTCAAAGCATCTTAATTTGTTCCATGTATCCCCCGGATAGGTTGAAGACGTTGCCCAACCGCCATAGCCGCCCATGCGCAAGAAAGGGGTGGTTTTATTGCCACGGGTCATTAATTCCCAAGCCCCCTTTTCCCAAGCTCCCTGCCCCATATCCTCATTTTCGGGGGATTGATTGGGGTCAATCGCGGTTGTTGCAATATAGGATGAACCGTTAAAGCCAACAACATCATCCATTTCATAAGTCTGGGCGGGGTCATATTCCCCTTGCCAAGTAAATTTAATTTTTCCAAGATCGATAATAGGCATAAGATTTATTCCTTAAAGGTTGCGACCAGCCGTTGCTGATCATTGATATAAAAGCTTAAATCTGCAAAATTGATTAAGCTGTCTTTGAAAGCAGTCGTATTAAACGCCCCTTCAACAGAATGGTTAAGCATTAAATGCCCTGCTTGATGGTAAAAGCCAAAGAAGCAAGGGTTCGCGGTAAGCTCGCTTGCTTGCGCCTGATCTGCGGCAGTTTCGGCGGCAAGGGCGGCCGCATTTGCACGCTTAGCATGGTCGGCGGCTAATTCTGCTTGATGCTGCGCTTCATCGGCGGCATTTGCCATTGAATCGGGATCATGCGTGCTGTTGATCAAGGTTTGCCCTTGTTCATCCCAAAGCAAAGCCCTGCGCGGTTGCGGCGATGGCAGACAATAATCCGCAAGCGCATCATCAGGGGCTGAACGCAAACATTGTTCAAGCAGCAATAATAAATCCTGCTGGAGAAGGGTTAAACGGTCAAAGGCTTTATTAAGGCTATCTGCGCGAATTTCCCCGCCCTCGCCAAAAATTGTATCACGCAAAGGCTCTAATTGTCGCCATAGGCTGATGGTGCTGTCAAGCGGTGGTGGGGTAACAAAGCAGACTTGCCCACCAGATGCGTTGCCAACGCCATCAACCATATATTGATCAGGATCGACTGGCGTTTGATCCAGCGTAACCATCAAATCCTGCTTGGCCGTGATGGGAAAGGGAAAATCAAATATGGTTTGTTCTGAATCATTTTGTTCATAATCAATGAACGGCCTGATTGCCACTGTCGCAAGGTTGGTCATTTTAACTTAACTCCTCATGATGCGTTAAAATTTGGGTGTTCATTTCCGTGCGTGCCTCGGTAATTAATTCGGCAAGCTTTAAAACATCTTGCTTACCATCAGCCTCGGCAAGCATCGCCCAATCGCCTAATCTTACCAATTGTTGAATATGGGTAAGGGCTGTCTTGGCGGCGTTATGGCGGGCTTGTAAGCGTTTATGATCCTCTTCATCGCTTGCATGAATAATGGCGTGATAAGCCTCCAAGGCATTTTGAAACATTTCGGGAAGCTGTTTGTAAATATTATGGCGAATGGCTTCAATCGTATCTTGTGAACCTTGTTCGTTATTGTCATTAACCGGTTGTTTTTGTAACATTTTCTTTAATTGTCTTTTTGATTTTTGATGCCTATGTTTTGAGGTCATAGCTTGTATCCAATCATTTAAAAATAGCGTGTAAGCTGTTTGCCAGTGCTTAATAAGGAAGATAGGTTTGAAAGCCGCCCATTTTGTTCTGAAAGCAATGCGCTTTGATAGCCCGCCTTGTAATCTTCGGTCAGGCTTTGCAAATCTTCATGCGCACGGCGATTAAGTCCTGTAATAAGGGCGGCGGCTGATCCATCTTGGACGGAGCGGCCTTGCGCTGCAAAACGCGCCCTTGCCTGCGCTTTGGCTTGTTTCTTATCGCGTTCAAGCTTACGCCTTTTTTCGTCATATTGGCGTTTTTGCTTATTGCGTTCCAAGGCGGCTTGTTTGCGCTGCAATTTGGCTTGCTGCATCATGCCAACCCCTGATGCTAAGGAAGAAGCAACCGCGATGGGTGCTGCGAATTGTCCCATAATTAAACTCCTGAATGATATTCGTAAAAAACTGCTGCTGCGCAGGCCTTATTTTTCACGAAGTATTAATAAACACCAAGTTCATTGGTGACTGATAATAAGGTTAAAGGTAGCGGTAAGCGGGCGCGCAACCGCCATAACGGCATATCGCCTTGCTTATGCCAGCCCAATACACGAATGGCTTTATCGCCTGAAAATAAGGGGCTAGCCTTGTTAAATTGGGTGATATTGGCTTCATTAAGATTAACGGCGATAAAGCCTTGGCCATGATCAAGCTCAAGAAAAGCGGTATCTTGCAAGCGTAAGATTATCCGCACCAACCGCACAGACCCAAGCTGAATCGCGGCTGAACTGCCATCAATCGCGGGGGGAAGCGGGATCACCATTGCTTCATAGCCCAAGCCAACAGTGACTGAATCCGCCACTAAAACAGGCAGGATTAGCGTGCCATCCACCGCCGTAAATTCGCCATGATAGCGATAGTCCCCCTCAACAACCTGTATCCTATTATCTTGATAAGGTTCCAAGCCTGAAAGGGTCATTGAATCGGATTCTATAGTCGGGGTGATGGCGTAATCTAAGCCAAGCGTGTGATCAAAGCGTTCAATCGTCACCTTGCTATCGCGGTCAATTAACGCATAAACCTGATCATGAATAGCGGCAACAGATAGGAACGCACCCGCAGTGATAAAACGTGACCAGCCAAAGACTTTTTCCGCACGAAATAGGGTTAAGACCGTCATCGTGCCATTATCCTGAACAACATGTAAACGGCGATTAACGGGATCATAAGCCTGATCAATCGGTGCGGTGAAGATGTCTTTTGCGGTCACCGTCAAATCGGTTGCTTGGAACGCAACATCCTGATCAGTATAGATAAATTCGCATAAGCCGCCCGTTTGTAATGAAGGATTGCCTTTTGCGGCAAAAATCGTTCCCCCTTCAATATAGCAAGGCGCAACATGCGGATCGGATTTTGATCCCGTTCGCGTTTCGCGTGAAAGCATCATATCGGTTGGTGTTAGCGGGTTTCCTTCAATAATCCATTCTGCGCCTGTGGTAAAAATCTGTAGATGAATGCCTGAAAATAACGCCTCAATCCGATTAACTTGATCAGAGAGTAGCGCAACTTCAATCGCTTCGTCATCCAACCCCTCCCCCAAGTCAAAATTGAATAAATCAGCGGATTTAGAACCCCATATTCGATTAGGTAAATCTCTTGAACCGCCAATAAATAAACGGTCTTGGTGAAAACATAAGGAATTTGGATAGCCATGAAGCGGTGAAAAGGCGGGTTCCTGCCAATCTTCTGTTGCATCGGTTGCGGATAAAGTTTCGCGCGTCGTTGCGGTTGCTGTGGTTGCGCTGGAAACGCTTTCGATCACCACCTCCTTATCTTGGATTCTAAAATGCAGTCCTGCATGATCTGCTTGGAAGAAATCCTTGCTAGCGGTCAAGGTAATTGTGCCGCTTTTACCACTGGCAGATAAGGTTACATCGTCATTAGCAAATTTAAAATAAGGCTGGTGAAGGCGATTGTCGCTTTCATAAAACGCCCATGGTTCAAGGCTCCAGCTTGCCTCATCAAGGCGCATCAGCTTTTGCGGGGGAACGGATTGATGGGTAATCAGCATCGTATCCGCACTCATTGCAAGGCGAAGCCCTGATAAATGCTCCGCCAAAAACGGGCTATCTTCCACCGTGGCAAGCAATGTATCTTGCCAAAAAATATCAATCACGCCATTGCGGAAGCAAATCAGGTAAACCTGCTCGCTATTAAACATAAAGGGCGCAAGGCGGGCTTGCCGATCCTGCTCATGCTCGCCTGTAAGCGTGTGGATAAGGCGCAAGCCTGGACGGCGGGAAACACCGCCCGTTGCATGTAACACCATATTATCAAGCTGTTGCACGCCTTGCATATAAGCTTTAAGATCAGAACGCCCAAATAAGGATTGGGAGATCACGCCTGCGGTGAAATTGGTTTTTATATGATTAATCACGGGCATTGGCTTAGCTTCTTGCTTGAATGAGAGAGAAATCTTGGAAGGTGGTAGGGGTGTCTTGCATGGCATCAATCTGGCGGGCGCGGCGAAATTCTTCTTCGGCAAAGCGGTTTAGCACCTCTGCACGGGAGACAGACTCAACAATAGGCAAACAAAATTCAGCCGCCAATTTGGCAATCATTAACTGATCAAAGAATGGCGGAAAATTCACCTCTTTTGCGCGGAAAATATAAGATAAAATCACATGATCGCTATCGCAATGAAGGCGGCGTTCCAATATACGATAGGTTAGCCCCTGCCCTTTTTGCTGACTGCCTGCCGATAGTACCCGTAAAAAATCATTGGGTAGCTGATAGGCATAAGAAAAATCCGCAACAGGCCGCCCAATTAAACGCACCAGCGGTTGCTGGGCGGTTGCAAAACTCCATGGATGGCTTGATAAAAGCGAATCCCGAAGGGTTGGGTATAGTAATTTGGCGACATTTGCCTCGGTCACAGGGTCATCAAAATTCTGAATTGGGGCTGCGCCTAATTTAATCAGCGCACGATTAGCCAGTTCAAGTCCATTTAAAGCCATAATCAATTCCTATAATAAAAATGACGGAACCCGCCCCTCTTTCGCCCCGAACCAGATCAGGCTGCGGCTTGATCGGGAAAGGAAGGAAAAACCGATCTTCGCGCCTTGTTGGGGAGGAAGAGAGAATAAATCTGAAATTCGAGAATAAATAAAAGAGGGGCGGCGTTCCGATTTTGGCGCAGCACATAAAAGGAATGACCAAACGGTTATACCCAAAAGCGCGCAGCCAAAATTACAAAAAAGGGTTATTCGGTTGAAGCCAGTAAGTTAAGACTCACATTACCTGTTTCAACCTTGCCCACGGCGAACATTTGCGATGCAATCGTATCACCAACATCACTATTGGCCAAAATCATATCGCCTTCACGCAATAAATCGCTGGCATTGGCGAAATAATCCGCCTCCAGCAAATCTGCGCCGCCATCTTGCGTTGCATAATGCCACAGCGTAAAGCCGTTCGCATAAGAAATGACCGATAAATCTTTTGAAGCATATGCCATGATTAAACCTCCAAGCAGTTAAGAGCAATGATCCCATCAGCGTCGATTACACCCGCGCCTTGGCTCATCATATGGTTAATAAAATGGGCGGCACGATCCCCATGCCACGTAATATCCGAAGCAACATTATGACCAGAAGCATGGCCAATTGCGGTTTTATGATACCAAAAACAATGGCGGCAGCCTTGATCATCAAGCGGCAAGCCTGAATGCGGCATCCATAAGGTGCCAAGCCAGCTTTTCGCCTGTGACCCTTTCCATGGAAGCTGGTCATTGCCAACATAATCGGCATTAGCAAACTCGTCGATTGCCAGTAATTCGCCCCATTGACGCCACCCAATAATCGCATAACGCTGATTATCATCGGGAACATCTTTGGTGCCTAGGGCTTCAAAGGCTTGCAGGATTTTATCCTTGGTTAAGCCATCAGCCTCATCGCCTGCTTGGACAATGCGACTATCCTTATTCATAGCGGTGATGATCAATTCATCGGTTTTACGCCCAAGCGCATAAGCCCCCGCATTGATAATGGTTTGGCGTTCGTCAATTTGAATCTTGGTTTCATCCAAAGCATCCACCCAATCACCTGCATAAAAATCCTGCAAAAAGACTTCAACAGGCTCATGGTCAATATTCATGACGGGAATTTTTCCGTGGCGTGCCTTGGTGGCGGCAGCCCCCTTACCAACTTTTTGAAAAGTGGTGGAAGCACCAATAATATTTTCCTTGCTTCTGACAGTATTGCGCAATTTTGATCCCATCCGTTGATAGGTTTCATGCACCTCAGCTTGGAAATGTTTGGTAAAAGAAAGCGGTATCGATGTAGACATAAGGTCTCCTTAATAAAAAAAGGAAAAAAAGGGATAAAAAAAACCTCCGATCAGATCAGCATCCAATCGGAGGTTTAAATTGTTTTAACATGTTTAATTTGTTTAAGGGCATCCATTAAAAATGGATAACTTGCAACATTTAGGTTCAGTTGCCCAAAACAAATTACATAAAATAAATCATACCTGAAACAAAACGGACTTCGCCCGTTCTTGATTGTCTTTATATAGAACAAAATACAATTTGTCAATAATTTTTTTCAAAAAATGAAAATAAACCTAAATAAGATATAAAATAAAGGATTTGAAATAGCTATTGACTTGATTCATTAAAATAATTTAGTTAGATTAAATGTAATACAAAAATATTTAGGTAAAAGTTAAAAAGAAAATTATAAGAAATCAATAAAATGCTAGATCTAATAGAAAGAAGTTTAGTTGCTCAGCAACAAACAATTCAAGAAGCAAAGGCTGACTTTCTTATAGATTCTGTTGATAATATAGAGTTCATAAAGAATATAGATACAAGTTCAATTAAACTTATTATAACTTCTCCGCCTTATAATATTGGAAAATCTTACGAAAGTCGGATCAATATTGATGTTTATATTGAAAGACAAAAACAAGTTATTTCTGAATGCGTTCGTGTTTTAAATGAACATGGTTCTATATGTTGGCAAGTTGGAAATCACGTGAAAGACGGCGAAGTGTATCCGCTTGATATTATTTTATATGATTTATTTAAGGCACATGGTTTGAAATTACGTAACCGTATCATATGGCATTTTGAACATGGTTTGCATTGTTCAAAACGCCTTTCTGGACGTTACGAAACCATTCTTTGGTTTACCAAAAATGATGAATATACATTTAACCTTAACCCAATCCGCGTCCCTTCAAAATACCCACAAAAAAAACATTTTAAAGGTGCAAAGAAAGGTCAAATATCTGGAAACCCGCTTGGAAAAAATCCAAGTGATGTATGGATATTTCCTAATGTAAAAAGTAATCATGTTGAAAAAACAGTCCATCCTTGTCAATTTCCAGTTGAACTTGTAGAACGGCTTGTTCTATCAATGACAAATGAAGGAGATCGAGTTTTTGACCCTTATATGGGGGTTGGCTCGTCTGTTATAGCAGCAATAAAGCATAACCGAATTGGTTATGGATGTGATATTAAAAAAGAATATGTTAATATTGCTTTGGAAAGGATAAATTCTTTTCGAGCAGGAAACCTTAAAACCAGACCAATGAACAAGCCAGTCTATGATCCTCAATTAAAAAATGGTGGACACTAGATGCGCATTGTAGAATATTACTCTCATCTTAATGGCTTAGAATATCTGCTAGTTCATAAACCAGATTTATGGGATGAAATTCAACAAGTTATAGCGAAAATTGACGCATCCAAATATAAAACAAAGGTTTCAAAAGAAAAAACGATGAAAGGCAAAATGCTATATGCGCCTATTGAAATGAACAGAGCCATAGATACAGAATTTCAAGCACTTGGTTGGGTAGAATCGAGAACATCCTATTGGGTGACCAAAGATGCTAAATTGATACAAAAGACAATGGCAATGGATGCAAATTCACAAAAAAAGGAAATTGAAGCAAATAATCAGACAGCTATATATTCTTACAATCAAACAGATTTTACAAAAGACCGCGTTGCTGTTGAAGTACAATTCGGAAAATATGCTTTTGTCTCTTTTGACTTATTTGTCAAACATATGGCATTTTTTGTAAAAGATGTGATTGATTTAGGAATTGAGATATTGCCAATGAAAGAGTTGCAATCTGAAATGTCATCCGGACCTGGATATTATGAAGGAGAGTTGTATAACTTACTAAGACAAGGTCGTGGAATCCCAGCTGTTCCCCTTGTTATTATTGGGATTGCTGCTTAATTTAACCAAAAATATTTACATTCAAAATTTTAGGATACATCCCACCAGTAATAGTAGCTTAAAAGAAAATGGGGGCAATACACTGGTGAATCGCCTGAACGGTTTTTGTGGGATTGGTAATCCTGATCTAACTGACGATATTGTTCAGAATTTTGTAATTTATTGATTAAGCCAGTCTTTGCCATATTTAGCCTCTGCGGTTTCGGTTCTTAGTTTACGATCAATAATTGCTTGCGCTCCTCTTGTGCGTTTCAATGCCATCAAAGCTTCAGCTGGGATAATAAGGTTTTGTCTTAAAAGGGCCGCTTTTTCGTAATCACCTGATTGGGTGGCGGCTGTAATATCGGCCAATAACTTTCCTTGGTCATCAAGCTGGTTATATTGTTCTGGGGTTAAAGGCATGATCATTGCTCCTTTATTTTCATTTAAGGATGGTTTTTATATTTCATAACTGTGCCATGATTTGCATGGCTTTTCCAGTGTTATTGCAAAACCATCACCACCGAATAAATCAAGTGCCATATGACCTTGTTTGGCAATAGTTAATAAAGATCCTATCTTTTGGAAAATAAATGGGACTCTTGGAAAATAAATGGGGGAGTGAATGCGGATTTTTAACCAAAATATTTAATAGTGGCAAGAATGGCGATGATGCCAACAGCCAAACTGCCTGTCCAGATTTTGAAGTCACGCGACAACCGCATTTCAAGTTCGGCAATATCGCGCCTAACTTCAGTAATATCGTGGCGGATATCAATCATGTCCTTATGGGTAGCAAGCCGTTCTTCAACAACCTCCCGCTGTTGGTCAGCAAGCACCTCAGCTTGTTGTTCGGGCATACCTACCGCAGCCAGTTTTTAACAAATTGGTGGGTATCAAAAACGATTGCTTTATGATGGATTGTCTCTGTGTTTGCCATAATATCACCCTTTATAATCTTCACCTTTTGATATAACAACCATGCGGCATTTCGTCAAGATATGTTGCTTGGATGCAAGGGGGTGGAACCCCATGCAAAAAAGTTTGACCCGTTTTGATGTTCGTAAATCCATATAGTAATCACCGCATATGGTGCGACGAATATGTGGGCTATTCACCGCTTTTAAAATTAGGGGGTTAATGCTTTCTTAATTAGGGGATTAAAAACGCTTTTGATCTTTATAACATTGGAAATGTGCCACTGTCTTAATTCATTAATTTCCTGCTCAGACATTTCAGATAGTTTTACGCTTCCGTCTTGTTTGAGCCGTATCACACAAGCTTGCTTTTCATCCAATCTATGCCACTCTAGCGCTTCTTGAAAATTACTCTGAATGTCATTTTTATGTCTCTCTAAAGAGTCAAATAGTAATTCGTTTTTTTCTTTATCATTTTGGTCAATATATACTTCTACCCTCGGGACACTTCCCATTCCGAATACTGTGGCATAATTAATTCCTCGGAAACCTGAAGAAAATGCACTCCAGTTTTGTGGCTGCGCTTTCTTTACATTCGTGAATTTATATTTTTCTCTAAGCTCGTCAATCAAGGGTTGGAAATAATGTCTGTATTCTTCCCTTCTGCTAGAGGTTGTTGTTTTAGATGATACTCGTGCCTTAGATTTTTGCCATTCATTTGGTGTAACTATCGGTTTAAAAATAAAAGCTGGTTTAGAATCATCAATTTTTAAAACTTCGACGACAACGCCAAAAAATTGAGTTTCTGTATCTGTTCTCTGGTTCAACCAGTCTAGAGCTTGCCTATGTTCATCTCTTATGGACTCCGCAATCCAAATAACGGTAGATGCATTAAATCCAGAAGCATAAGTGATAAGCTTGCCAAGATGATCGTGATCTGTATGATCCAACTGATTTTCAATAATAACATTTTTTTGGCTACTCAAATCTTTAGCTAACAAATCAAGTGAAAAATCCCCTACGGATGCTTCACGCTCAATTAATTCCAAGTCAAAGCCAAGTGTGTTACCTAAAGATTCTATATTATCGGCTAACCACGGTGTGAAATTATGTGCTTCATTTGGCCAAACCTCACGCAATTGTACATTCTTAATTTCTCCAAAGTTATCAATGGATGTCCAAGTTTTCGTATTTGTAATTTCTGCCATGTATAACCTCCTAAATTCATTTACCTTTAAACCATTTATTCACTTATCTTGTTAAGTTTTTTTCCAATACTTCCAGTGCTTTAATATCTTCCTCATCCGCCGCCAGTGCTTCAACTTTTTTACGCTTTGTATCAAATGCATCATAACGTTCTGTGGCAAGCTTTTGGGCAACCTTCATTTGCACTTTGCCTGCATGAGTTAGCAAATCCCTTTCATTAAATTCCAAGAAAGCATCCAGCTTATCTGCCCAACCGTCCATGGTGATGGGCTTACGCTTTTGCGCTTGATCTTCTGCGTAATCTAAATACATGGTTACAATGCGGTTTAGTTCATCGATTTCATCTTGTTGTAAATAGTTCTTAGCAATTCCAACATCAGTTTTGCGCACGATGCTTCCCTTAAAGGAAGTAACGCCCATATTCGGTTTGTTGGCATCACTTCTGTTCGCAATAAGTTCTGCGGCGGTTTGCCCAGTAACCGCCCAAAGCATCTTATTTTGTACTTTTTTAAAGAAAAATTGTGCGTGTTCTGAGCTGCTATCATAATCAACAGCAGTCATATAAAGGTCTTTAACCTTTTGATAGAAGCGTTTTTCCGAAGCACGGATATCACGGATTCTAGCAAGCCATTCATCGAAATAATCCCATTTCTCAGCTTGCTTAAGACGGTTATCGTCCATCGCAAACCCTTTAACAAGATATTCTTTTAGCACCGTATTTGCCCAACGACGGAATTGCACGCCCCTTGGGGAGCGAACACGAAAACCAACGGCCAGAATCATATCAAGATTATAATGTAACACATTGTAATTTTTACCATCTTTGGCAGTTTGTCGGAAATACCGACAAACTGAATCTTCTGTTAATTCGCCATCGGTGATAATATTTTGAATATGTTCTGCAATCGTAGAACGTCCTTTACCAAAAAGGTCAGCCATTTCATTTTGAGTAAGCCAAACCGTGCCATCAATTGCCCGAAGGTTGATTTCTGATGAACCATCCTCCGTTTGATAAATAACCATGTCGCCGTTATGCATCGTTCTTATCGGCGATAGTTACTGCAATTGTGTTGATAATTCAGGGATGTGGTCAACCAGCTGGTCTAGGGGGACGGGATTTCTGCCGTTCGTGGCAAAAGATTGATTGGATGGGAGGGAGGAGAGCTTATCCCCTTCCACCTCTTTCAGCAGGGTCTTAAAGGCCGTTTGAAAATTTTCAACGGGGACGGCACTGTTAAGGCCATTCCCGTAACGGTCTTCACCAGCCGCGCTATTGATGGCGATGATTGTAAATTTATCACGCTCGGGAGACATCAGCCCTAATGGCCCGCCTGAATCGCCATTTAATATTTTGCACCGATGGCCTAAAAGGCGCTTATCATTGATGAAACCAACCAATTTACATTCATCATCAAGAGAGATCACAAATTTACGATCCCGTGGATAGCCTGCAAGGGCTAAATGTTCGCTGTTGCGAGTGAGTTTACGAACTTCCCGCGTATCAAGGGCTTTCACGCCAAGATAACCAACCCCGCGCCCAATCGGATCTTTTAATACGATTAACGCCCAATCATTTTGTAGATTTTGTAATCTGGTTGCGTTATTGCCATTATAATCGGGGGAGGTAATGATCTTAACCCCTGTTGAACTCACCAGAAAATCCCCGCGCTGAAAGCCTGCAACAAAAAAGATACGCGGCGGCTTAACCCATTCTTTTAACTGGTTGACATAAAGACAATGGGCGGCGGTCAACACAATCCGTTCGGAGATCAGCGCACCCGTGCAATGCAACCGATAATTAGAGGTCACAACCACATTAACACGGCCAATCGCACTCCAAGGATATTGCGAGGCATCCACCACTTTGCGATGCAAGGTTGACCCAGGAACAATTTTGCTAATTTGAAAATTCGGTTCAGGCTTAACTTTAAAATCATCCTGATGGTTCCCCTGATGATTAATTGAGGGCATCACGACATGCGTGGTTGTATTTTTAGGCGTTTTAAGCCCAAAAAATTTCATGGCATCTTGGGTATCTTGTTGGAAATCTTCAGCGATTGCCTCTGCTTCCTTCCATGCGGATAATGCAATCTTATCAAAATAATCGTCTGACCAATGCCATTGCATGGCGTTAATTGTTGGGTTCGTGGCGATGATTTGTGCGTTTGCGGTAGCTGTAAATATAATGAACGCCGCACATGACAAAGCCACCCGCACCATCAAGGAAAATTTTTGTTTAGGATTCCACATAGCCCCAACTTTTTATGCCCCAATTTCTCATTACTCTTGCTCAACCAATCTTGAGGGTAGAATTAACCAAATTTACCGAAGAATCAAGTGACATTAGTCACTTATTAGGCTTATGTTTGTCTTCTTCATAATAATCTGGCCATAATCGCTTCACAACGGGGGAGCTAGTTGCAAGGCTATGGCAGCTATCGATCTGTGCTGGTTTTTGCTTCTTCGCAGGTTTATCAGGCTTTTCGGGCGTTCCCATCCATTCTTGTTGCTGTTCTTCAAGCGCAATACCATGATCTTTATAGGCCTGCTTTTTTGATGCATAGATTGTTTGAAACGCAACGGTCGCAAGCCCTGTTAATAATTCGTTAATATGGGTGCAGCTTTCATGGTTTGGTAGGCGTTCCCTTATTTGTTTACGCATGCCTGCGCCCAGCCTCAAGCCAACCAATCGCTGATAATTGATGGTGGCATGCGGGCAATAGGCAAAAGGCGTGCTATCCATTGCAACTTCAATTGCATGAACAATATAGGATTCATCGATGGTTAAGCGAATATGCATATCATGGACGGCGTCCCCTGCCCGCATTTCACCACGATCATGCGTTTCAAAATCATAGGTTTTTTCATCGCGCAAATGGCCTTCAATATCCCATAAACGGTCTTCACGAAAATAGCCACACGCATTAATTTTGCGATGATGATAGGGTTTTCTGTTGACGGGAGGCGATAAAGCCATATGGTTAAATCCGCATCTTAATTATATGACGTTAAGGAATATTCTTTGGCAAACTCCATGATTAATTTTAATGCGGTTTTATCGGCTTTGCAAGCGGGTGATTTTATTGACGCAGGGCTGATGCTTAAACAATGCCACCCAAATTTTTCACAAGATTGGGGCATGGTTTGTAAGCTTGCTGAAGCTTGCATCATATATGAATATAATCGGCTTCCAAAGCATATAGACAAAAAAACCTATCTTGAATTTGCTGGATGCGCGTGTGATCGCATGGAATTAGACCGCGAGGCGTTATTTTTCTATTCCCAAATCACACCTGCCACAGACGAAGAACGCGCACGATTATTCCATATTATGGGCATTAGCCTTTGTCGCATGGGTCTTGTCAATATGGCAGAATTTTACCTAATGCAATCGCTTAAGCTTGACCCTAAATACAAAAGCAACCTAGCGCATCTTGCCTGTTCTAATTTAAATGGCGGGCAATGGCCAAAAGCCTTAAGCGGATATGAACTTAGATGGGAGCATTTTGAACAAGGTAAGGATTTAATTGGCGAAACCCTTACAAAACTGGGCAATGAACCAATCCCCCTTACCCATGACATCCTAACTGCGATGATCACAGGCAAGGTACCAAAAGAAACAATTACGGTTTATGGCGAACAAGGGCTTGGCGATTATATCCTATTTTTGCGTTATATCCAGCATTTGCAAGGGTTTGGGCTTGATGTGCATTTTATGATCCATAAGCTTGAAGGCGATCCGTTTTATGTCGCTTGTCATCGCTTACTAACCCATTATACTGGTATTAATAAACTGTTTAATCTAGGAACCATCAGCAAAGCCACCCGCTATATTGCGCCATTATTATCGCTTCCTTTTTTATGTCAAACGCGCCTTAGCAATGGTGCAGGCTTAAACGCCCTGCCCCCACCTGCGCCGATTACAGTTCCTGAATCGTTATTGGCAAAGGTGCGTAACCAGCTTTCAAATGTTAAGGGAGCCATTTTTGCCTGTGGCTATCGTGGTAATCCCAAGTCTCATACATCCAAAAAACGCCATATCCCGTTAGCGTTAATGGTGAACAAGCTGGTAAGTTTAATGCCAGAGGAAAAAGGCGCAATCATCCTTTTGCAACCTAATCTTGATGCTGAAGAACAGCAATTTATCACTGAATTTCAAGCAAGCCATTCGGATATAACGCTTTTCAGTCCTTTGGAAGGTGGAAGTGATCTTATGGATTCCTTGGCTTGGATTGCGTTAAGCGATACGGTGTTTTCAATCGATACAGCCTTGGTGCATTTGGCGGCCAATCAAAATTGCTGTCCAGTCTATCTTTTTTTACATATACGGGCAGAATGGCGGTGGTTAATCGATCATACAAATTCGCCTTGGTATCCGTGCCTGACAATTCATCGCCAACGCCAAAATGAATCGTGGGAGGCCACGCTTGATCGCTTCACGCTCCCTGATATTTCAACACAACAAACCGCAATAGGTCATTGAAAATGCTTGATAATAATTTCAATACGGTTTTATCGACTTTGCAAGCAGGGGAATTTATTGAAGCGGGGCAGATGCTGAAACAATGCCACCCAAACTTTATCCATGATATGACCGCGATTCAGCAAATTATTGAAGCTTTTGCGATTAAACAATATCCTGAAGCCTCCCCGCAATTTGTTGAAGCAAATCGCTTTGAATTTGCTGGGGAGGTGTGTTCAAAAATGCGGCTAAACCGCGAGGCCATTTCTTTATATTCCCAAACTACCCCTAAAACCCATGAAGAACGGGCGAAGTTATTTTATAATTTGGCGGTGCTATGCAGGCGGTTGAATATGAATGCCTTGGGAACCCATTATCTTAATAAATGTGCGGAATTTGATCCCAATTATGCCGATCATATTATCCAAAAAGCTTATATTGAGATGGCGGCGGGGCATTGGCCACAAGCCCTTGAAGGCCATGAACAAAGATGGCGGTATTTTGATGAAAAAGATATGATTGGCAGGGCAATTACCAGCATTCCTGAAGGCCCAAATTATCTTACCCATGAGGTTTTACGTGCGATGGTTAATGGTGAAAGTCCCAAACAAGATATTATCATTTATGGTGAACAAGGGCTTGGCGATCATATCATGTTTTTACGCTATATCCAGCATTTGAAGCAATTTGGACTTCAGGTTCATTATATGTTTCATTTAAGCCAAGCGACGTCGTTTTATCATGCAAGCCATCGGTTATTTAACCATTACCCCAGCCTCGCCCCTATCGCCCAATTAGGAAAAGTTCCAATGCAAACAAAATATATCGCGCCTTTATTATCATTGCCCTTTTTGTGCCAAACACGCCTTAGCAATGGCGCAGGCTTAAACGCCCTGCCCCCGCCGCAACCTATTACAATCCCCAAGGCGGTGCTTACGCCAATCCGTCAACGCCTGTCGAATATTAGTGGCTCTGTCTTTGCGTGCGGGCATAGGGGTAATTCTGGTTCCAGCACTGCGCCTTTACGGCATATCCCGCTACCGTTAATGCTCCATAGGTTGCGTGAATTTCTACCAGATCAAAAAGGCGCAATCATTATCTTGCAACCCGAACTTGAACCAGAAGAACAGCAATTTATCGCTGAATTTCAGGCAAGCTATCCAAAAATCACGGTAATTTGTCCATTAAAACAAGAAAGCGACCTGTTGGACTCCGTTGCATGGATTAGCCTTTGCGATGCGGTATTTTCAACCGATACAGCCTTGGTACATTTGGCGGCCA
This sequence comes from Alphaproteobacteria bacterium, assembly GCA_965229675.1. Lineage (GTDB taxonomy): Bacteria > Pseudomonadota > Alphaproteobacteria > CBDDJK01 > CBDDJK01 > CBDDJK01. The sequence goes on along the minus strand of OZ245897.1, from coordinate 1,944,265 downwards.
ATCAAAATTGTTGCCCTGTTTACCTGTGGCTTTATGCACGCGGGGAATGGCGGTGGCTGGTCGATCACACAAGCTCCCCTTGGTACCCAAACTTAACAATTCACCGTCAACGCCACAATGAATCGTGGGAATCTGCGTTAAATCGGTTTACGCTTTCCTAATTTTTTGAATTATAGGCTTGAAATATGGTAAAGGTTAGGTAGTAAGGGATAACAAAAGCTATTAATTGAAAGATAATGCGATGACCAAACAGGAAACACAACAGATAACAGGTGCAGAAATCATTATTAAAGCCTTGCTTGATCAAGGCGTGGATACTGTGTTTGGCTATCCTGGGGGTGCGGTCTTACCGATCTATGACAGTTTGTTTCAGCAAAATCATCTGCGCCATGTGCTGGTGCGCCATGAACAAGCGGCCGTCCATGCGGCGGAGGGGTATGCACGCTCTTCTGGCAAACCAGGGGTTGTGCTGGTGACCTCAGGCCCTGGGGCAACCAATGCGGTAACTGGTCTTACCGATGCAATGATGGATTCCATCCCGATTGTATGCCTATGTGGGCAGGTGGCAACCCATTTAATCGGTAATGATGCGTTTCAAGAATGCGATACTACGGGCATTACCCGCCCTTGCACCAAGCATAATTATTTGGTTAAATCCCCAGAATCGCTGGCAAAAACGATGCATGAGGCGTTTCATGTCGCAACCCGTGGCAGACCCGGCCCCGTTGTGATTGATGTTCCAAAAGATATACAATTTGCCAAGGGAACTTATTTACCGCCCGAAGCGGTTACCCATAAAACCTATCAACCGCAAGTCATCCCGCAGGCAAATGCGATTGAGGAAGCCGTTCACCTGCTAACCCATGCTGAAAAGCCAATTATCTATGCGGGGGGCGGGGTGATTAATTCAGGCGATGCGGCAAGTGTTTTATTGCGTGAATTGGTGCATAAAACGGGCTTTCCTTGCACCCTAACCTTAATGGGATTAGGGGCGGTTTCAGCCGAAGACCCGCACTTTCTTGGCATGTTGGGGATGCACGGCACCTATGAAGCGAATATGGCAATGCATGATTGCGATGTGATGCTGTGTGTTGGCGCAAGGTTCGATGATCGGATTACAGGGCGTTTGGATGCGTTTGCACCGCATTCAAAGAAAATCCATATTGATATTGACCCTTCCTCCATCAATAAAAACATTCAAGTTGATGTGCCAATCATTGGCGATGTTGAAGAAGCCTTAAAGGCAATCTTAAATGGTTGGAAAAATGCAAAAACCCATCCGAACGCAAAGAAACTCAGCCAATGGTGGCGACAGATTGAAGGCTGGCGTGGGATTGAATGCTTAAAATTTGGCACGGATTCACAAATTATTAAGCCGCAACTGGCGATCCAACGCCTGTATGAATTAACCAAATCGCTTAAAAAAGAGGTGTTCATCACGACCGAGGTTGGACAGCATCAAATGTGGGCAGCACAGCATTTTGGCTTTACGGAGCCACGGCGGTGGATGACTTCGGGCGGACTTGGCACCATGGGCTATGGCTTTCCAGCCGCGATTGGCGTTCAGCTTGCGCATCCCGATGGGTTGGTGGTTGATATTGCAGGGGAAGCCTCCATCCAAATGAATATTCAAGAATTATCAACCGCAGTGCAATATCGTCTGCCCGTTAAAATCTTTATTTTGAATAATCGCTATTTAGGGATGGTACGGCAATGGCAAGAATTACTGCATGGTGGGCGTTACAGTGAATCCTATTCAGATGCCCTGCCAGATTTTGTTAAATTGGCAGAAGCCTACCATGGAAAAGGCTTACGCGCCCAAACCCCAACCGAGCTGGATTCTGTGATCGAGGAAATGATCGCCCATCCAGGGCCCGTCATTGCCGATATTTGCGTGGATGAAAAAGAAAATTGCTTCCCCATGATCCCATCAGGCGCAGCCCATAATGAAATGTTGCTGGGCCCTGTCGCAGAAGGGGAAGAAGCGGTCTCTGATCAAGGAAAAATTTTGGTTTAAAAATACATTAATTTAGTTTATTAACCCATTGATTTTAAAATGAATAGCGAACAGAAAAATTTTTATATTACAACGGCGATTGCTTATGCGAATGGTGCGCCGCATCTTGGGCATGCGTATGAAGCGATTGCAACTGATGTCTTGGCCAGATTTAAACGCTTGGACGGGTTCAATGTTAAATTCCTGACGGGGATGGATGAGCATGGGCAGAAGGTGGAGCGCACCGCCAAAGCCAATGAGACCGACCCCCAAGCCTTTGTTGATACGATTGCCGAGCAGTTTAAGGCAATGATGCAGCTATTAAATATCTCCAATGATGATTTTATCCGCACGACCGAAGCGCGGCATTATAAATCAGCGCAGGCCTTATGGCAGAAATTAGAGGAAAGCGGCGATATTTACCTTGATCATTATAAAGGCTGGTATTCCATCCGTGACGAGGCGTATTTTAGCGAAGATGAGCTTACTGTCAATGAAGCGGGGGAGAAGCTTGCGCCTTCTGGTGCGCCTGTAAGCTGGGTGGAAGAGCCAAGCTATTTCTTTCGCCTATCGCGCTATGGCACCAAATTATTGCGCCATTATGAACAAAATCCTGACTTTATCCGCCCTGATTTTCGCCGTAACGAGATTGTTAATTTTGTGAAACAAGGGCTTTCAGATTTATCGATTTCACGAGCAAGTTTTAGCTGGGGCGTGCCTGTTCCAAAGAATGATCAACATGTGATGTATGTGTGGCTGGATGCGTTGACCAATTATATTTCTGCGCTGGGCTATCCTGACGAAGAAACCGCGGATTTGAAGGCATTCTGGCCAGTCGATGCGCATATTATTGGCAAAGACATTATGCGCTTTCACACAATTTATTGGCCAGCCTTTTTAATGGCAGCTGAGATTGCACTCCCCAAACAAGTCTTTGGCCACGGATTTTTAAATATTGATGGCGAAAAAATGTCAAAATCCCTTGGAAATGTGGTCACGCCTAAAGCCTTGGTTGATGTGTTTGGCATTGATCCCTTGCGGTATTTTTTAATGCGTGAAGTACCCTTTGGGCAGGACGGGTCTTTTTCAAAGGAATCGCTGGTGCATCGGATCAATAGTGACCTTGCCAACGATCTTGGCAATTTGGCGATGCGGGTTTTAAGCATGATCCATAAAAATTGCGATGGCAAAATGCCTCAACGCTTGGACAATGATGAACAGGATGAAGCGATGCTGGATACTGCTTATCGGTTGCATACGCAGTTAATCCCGTTGATGGATGCAAAGCAGGTGCATCGCGCCTTGGAATCAATCTGGCGTGTGGTTGGGGAAGCCAATCGCTATATTGATCAAAAAGAGCCTTGGGCGTTGCGCAAGCAAAATCCTGAACGGATGGGGCATGTGTTGGCTATTTTGGCAGATGTCTTACGGATTATTGGGCTATTGGTGCAGATGGTGACCCCACAAGCCGCCGCCGCATTGCTGGATCAGCTATCTGTTCCTGACGACCAACGCCAATTTGCCGATATCCCTAACGGTTCGATTGAAGCAGGCACCCCGATGCCTAAACCCACCGCGATTTTTCCACGCTTTGTTGAAGAGATAGAACAGGAAAAAGCCTAAACCATGCTGATCGATTCCCATTGTCATCTTGATTATCTTGAACGCGAAGGAAATATCATCAGCGATATTGTTGAACGCGCACAAGCCCAACAGGTGCAAAATTGTATCACGATTGGCACGAAATGGAGCGAGCGCGATACGCAAATCAACCTTAGTGAACGTTTTCCTGCGGTGTTTGCAACGCTTGGAACGCATCCTAATGAAGCGGCAAGCGAACCCCTGCCCTCCGTTAAGGAATTTATTGATGCCTTATCGCATCCCAAAGTCATTGGCATTGGGGAGTCTGGGCTTGATTATTATCGTGGCTATGAGTCAAAGGTTGAGCAGCGACAAAGCTTTTTGGTGCATATCGAAGCGGCACGCCAAACAGGCTTACCGATTGTCATTCATTGCCGCGATGCCGATGAAGATATGGCTAATTTGCTATTAGAAGAACAAAAAAAGGGAGTATTTAGCGGCCTAATCCATTGTTTTAGCGGGACGCAAGCCTTGGCAGATACTGCGCTTGCTTTAGGGATGTATCTTTCCATTTCTGGGGTGGTGACGTTCAAAAAATCGGAACCCTTATGTGAAATTATTAAAACAATCCCGCTTGATCGCTTGTTGGTTGAAACAGATTCACCTTATCTGGCACCCGTGCCTTATCGTGGCAAGCAAAATGAACCCGCCTTTGTTCGCCATACCGCCGATAGGCTAGCGGAGTTAAAAGGTGTATCATGGGAAGTGCTTGCACAGCAAACAACCGAGAATTGCCGCCGCCTATTTACAAAAGCAGATTTTAACCGTTAATTCCCTTACCCGTAGCTTATGACACTTAAAAAACGTTCTGTAACCATTGGGGGGCATGCCACGTCAATCGCTTTGGAACCTGCGTTTTGGAGCGCGCTTGAGGCCTTTGCACAAGAACATGGGCAATCTTTAAATGCGCTGATTACCAAGATTGATGCTGAACGCGGTCAGGGTAGCAATAATCTTGCAAGCAATTTGCGTTTGCATATATTGGAGGATTTACAGCAAAAAATCCAAGTGGATGATGTGTTGGAATCCGTGCATAAACAGATTGAACAGGCTGGAAAGCTTGGCTTTATCTGGGAAGATTATGCGGGGGTTATTGCAAAATTACAAGAAGAATGCGATGAATTAAACGAAGCCTTGAAAAAAGCATCAATGGAGGCGGTTGAGGATGAAATGGGCGATTGTTTCTTTACCCTGATCTCTCTTTGTCATATGGTAGGGCTTAAAAGCAAGGCCTGTCTTGACCATGCCAATAAAAAATTTAAACGCCGCTTCCAACGCTTAATTGCGTTAAGCGAGGCACAAGGGCAGAAAATAGAACAGTTAAGCCTTAATCAGCTTGAAGCCTATTGGCAGCAGGTAAAACAAGAAGAGTTGGCAGGATAAATGGCAAATAACGATAAAAAGCAAGACGAAAAATTGGGCGAATTTGCGTTCAGAAGCGATACAAATTATGGGCGATGGGCGGAAATGACCTATGGCGGGGCATTAAGCTTTTTAAGAAGACGCTATGACCGATGCCTTGATGATGTGGATGTTGCCGTGCTTGGCATTCCATTTGATCAAACAACCACCTATCGTTCGGGCGCAAGGTTGGGGCCGCGCGCAATTCGTGCCGCTTCTGTGCAATTGGCCGAACTTAAAGCCTTTCCCTTTGGTTTTGATCCATTTGATCATTTGAATGTGATTGATTGGGGGGATGTATTCTTGGATAGCGGCTATCCCGATTCAATGGTTGATGAGGTTGTGGCGAATGTCACCCCCTTTTATAACCAAGGCGTAAAGCCGCTTGCCATGGGGGGAGATCATTTTGTAACCTATCCCCTGTTAAAGGCGGCGGCGGTGCATCACGGCCCTATCGCGCTGGTGCATTTTGATGCGCATAGCGACTGTTGGCCTGATGATGGCAAACGGCTTGACCATGGCACCATGTTTACAAGGGCAGTTAAACAAGGGATTATTCAGCCAGAACATTCCATTCAGCTAGGGCTGCGGACATGGGTTGATGAACCGCTTGGGTTTCAGCAATATGACGCCCCTACCCTGCATGCAACGCCATTAAAAGACGTGATTGATCATATATTAAAAATTGTTGGGGATCGACCAGCCTATCTTACCTTTGATGTTGATTTTCTTGATCCAGCCTTTGCCCCCGGCACAGGAACGCCTGTTGTTGGTGGATTTTCAACGCATCAGGCTTTAACTTTACTAAGAGGCTTGGGGGCGTTAAACTGGGTCGGCGGTGATGTGGTGGAAGTTGCACCCGCTTATGATGTATCGGAAATTACCGCATTGGCGGCAGCAACCGTTATGCATGATTTTTTATGTCTGCTTAGTCAAAAAAAGCAATTATTAGGAGGATAAAGCATGAGTAAAATTTGGGCTTTTAAATATGGTTTGATGGGGATATTGGCGGCGATGATCGTCTTTTCTGGTAGCGTTAAGCAGGTTGAAGCGTTTCAAACAGAATTACAGGTGGGCGTTGCTTCCAACTTTAAACCCACCCTAGAAAAAATAATCCCATTATTTGAAAAAAAATTTCCTAATTATAAAGTAATTCCCATCTATAATTCAACGGGGTCGCTTTATGTTCAAATTCTCAATGGTTCCCCTTATGATGTCTTGCTTGCGGCCGATGATACGCATTCTGATTTATTGATTGAAAATAATGCGGCCATTTCAGGGACAAATTTTATCTATGCCAAAGGGCGCATTGTGATCGTTGGCGAAGATGCTGAAACCATTACCTCTTGGGATGGGCTTAGCCAATATTTGGATGGTTTTGAGGCTGGAGACAAGGCCACCCTTGCCAATCCGCTGATTGCGCCTTACGGCATGGCCACCAAGAAGGCGTTAAAAGCACGTGGGCTTTGGGATAAAGTTACCCCCATCATGAGTTTTGGCATGAGTGTGATGCAAACCTATCAATTTATTGCGCTTGGGAATGCTAAGATTGGGTTTGTTTCAGCGTCAATGCAAGAAACAGCCGCAGAACAGGGATTAACGGTCAGCCCCCTAAAGTTAGATACCGTGATCAACCAAGAAGCGATTTTGCTTGAACATGCCTATGATAAAGAAGAGGCCGTAAAATTTCTTGAATTTTTACAATCTCCAGAGATTGTCGCGCTCATCCGTGAGAACGGGTATGATTGATGGCGTTGGAGGCGATTTTTTCAGCCCTTAAATTATCGCTTTGGTTGGCGTTATGGTCAACTGTAATCTTAATGATGATCAGCCTGCCGCTTGCGTGGTGGCTATCACGCTCCCGTGGGTTCTTATCCGATGCGGTGAATGCGCTGGTTGCCCTGCCTTTATTCTTACCACCAACCGTGCTTGGCTTTTATTTGCTGTTATTTTTAAGTCCTGATGGCTGGGGCGGTGCGTTTGCAGGGCTATTTGGGTTAAAAAGCTTTGCCTTTCGCTTTGAAGGGCTGGTCTTGGGGTCGGTTATTTTTTCATTGCCCTTTGTTGTCCAACCGCTTCAGGCCAATTTTGCCGCAATCGGTGCGCGCCATTTGGAGGCGGCGGCAAGCCTTGGGGCTTCCCCCATTGATCAATTTTGGTCAATCGCCCTGCCAATGGCAAAAAAAGGGTTGATACTGGCAGCTATTTTGGGGTTTTCACATACGATGGGCGAATTTGGCGTTGTCCTAATGATCGGTGGTAATATTCCTGGGGAGACCCAGCTTTTATCCGTTGCTATCTTTGATGCGGTGGAAAGTCTTGCATGGCAAGAAGCCCATATTATGTCAGGGCTTTTGCTTACGACTTCCTTCATCATCATTTTCTTTGTTTCGCGCTTTCATCGGATTTATGGCGGCCATTATCGGTAATCAGGTCATCAATGCTTGAACTTAATTTATCTGTTGAAAGGCAGGGCTTTACGCTAAGGGCGCAATGTTCCCTTGCCCTAACGGGGATTGTTGGCATTGTTGGGCGCACAGGCAGTGGTAAAACAACCCTGTTTCGTGCGATTGCTGGGCTTGAACAGTTTAAAGGCAGCATTAAATTTAACGATGAATGGCTGCAACAAGACGAACAGGGCATCTTTATCCCGCCTTATTTACGCAATATTGCCACGGTTTTTCAAGAATCCTGCCTCTTTCCGCATCTAAGCGTTGAGCAGAATCTTTGCTATGGGCAAAAGCGGGCAAAACGCCATCAACGCTATCAGCCCGATTGGGTGGATTATCAAACAGTGCTTGGCTTATTGCAGCTTGAACCCTTATTATCCCGTAAGCCAGATCAATTATCGGGGGGGGAGAAGCAAAGGGTGGCCCTTGGGCGCGCCCTATTAAGCCAGCCACGCCTGCTGTTAATGGATGAACCCTTGGCGAATTTAGACCAGCATAGCCGTAACATTCTGCTCCCCGTGATTGCAACGCTGCCAGCGCAGCTTAAACTGCCAATGCTATATATCTCCCATGAGGTCGAGGAAATTAAACGCATTGCAAGCCATGTTTTAACGGTGACAGAAGGGGAAGCCAATCATTGCCAAACGCTTGAAGCATTTCTAACAACCCATGAGCATTCATCTTTTATTAAGGCGGATTATATCGCATGTGATGAAACCGCATCGATTGGGCAATTTAGGTATGGTGAGCAGGTGCTTTATGCGGAACTGCCCCCTTCTTTTTCATCTGCCTCTTTTTCATCTAAACGCCCGCCCATTAGGTTATATGTTCATCCTGATGATGTGATGCTTGCGGTCAAGCCCGTTTCGGGGCTATCAACCTTAAATCAACTGGAAGGCGTGATTGAAGCTTGCGATTGCCAAACAAATTCAGCTTATTATACATGTAAAATCAAATTACAAGACGATCAAAGGCTTATCGCCAATCTTCCTAAAAAAGCCTATCATGATCTTAAATTTTCTATTGGGCAAATCGTTACCGCCATTTTTAAAGCAAAGGTAATAGGCAAAAAATTACATGTTTAATGTATCGTTTGATGTATTTTTATCCAAAACTTTCTTCACGATGATTGGCAATATCGCGCCTAAGACACCGCTGAATAACATTGATTGTAATTTTGCCAATTGACTATCTTCTAACCAAGTCCAGTCAGACGTTCCATTTCCTCCCGCAGGGACTAGATAATGCCACATAACAGAAAACACCACAATGACAGTAATAGAAAAAATGAAGCCCAACGCAATAACTAAAAGCCAGCCATAGAGCCAATGAAATCTTCTTGTACCCTTTTGAATAATTACTTTCAGTTCTTCATCATGATAATTTTGATATGAATTACTAGCGGATGTATCATTCTTACCTGATGACAGGTGTGCCTGTTCGTTTTCGCTTATGCTCATCTTTTTGGAATACCATCGGGATATTTTTGGTTTAAATGTTGCGCAATATCTTCTAACTCAATATAGGTTTCTCCATTTTGTTTTGCTTTATCCCACGGTGTCCCTTCTTCATGGGTTAGCTTTGATAAATATGAACCGCTAAAAACCCCATAATAATCTACAACATCGCTTAAAACATTTTGAAGATTTTCATTTTTCTCACTAAAAATATATACAACGCCGTCATCTTCTTTGTAGTAATTAACTATTGGTGCCGAACCGTAATGTTTAAACATTCTATATATTTCTGAATTAACAGGACCATATTTCCAGACTTCAAACTTTTGATCAATTAAATCTTCTTGATGAAGAGCTTTATACCAACCAACGACAAGATAAGCTAATTTTTGTAACTGTAAGTGCGATAAGGCATCATCTTTTTCTGCGATTTTTTTTAATATAGAGTTTGCTACTGTCGAAGCACGGACATAATCGTCAGCCATTTTTTAACCCTCCTAATTGATATTCTATTAACCACAAATCATTTAATAACCCTAACGCTATTTTAGCTATATTTTTGGGTGTGCCGTCTATTTATAAACCTAACCTACCCACCACACTTTTAACTGGTATTATAAGTTATTATTTCTATATTATTAATAATGTAACCGATTTGAACAATCATATCAAGATTGCTATCCAACTCATTTTAAATACAATTTTCTATCATCGTTCGTGAGAAGTGATAACTTCCCACGAACAATTTAAATTTATGCTAGCCGTAAAGCCGTTCAAAGCCTTGTTGAACTTGCTTTAGGATGGCTGGGTCACGCTCCCGCCAATAACGCGGATCGCGGATCATTTTACGCAGATCGGTTTCGTCGGGCTGGGTGGCTTGGGGCTGGGTTGTTTGCGCCTCTTGCTCGTCATTTTCATGAAGCGGACCAATCACCTTAAGCAGGTCATTACCAAAGGCTTTTCCAAGCAGTTGCGCTGCACGCGGGGTGATTACTGTATCAAGCTCGGCAAGTTCTTCATCGGTTAATCTTGCTAGCCCACCAGCAATGATATCTAAGGTTTGTTTATCGTCATGTTTTGTCATAAGAAATATGCTTTCTGTAAAAAGGGTTAAAAGGTTAAGGGATTATTCGGGATAAAGGCGGCGATAACCCGCCGCAACCCGTGCATGGAAGGCTGGATTTTGCTCCCGCCAATAGCGGGGATCACGGATCATCTTACGCAGGGTTTCTTCATTCATATCACCAGAATTATCTGCGCTTCGATCAAGGATTGTGCCTTCATGCGCGGCATGCATCATGCGGTGAATTAACAACACCCCGTCATAATGGCCGCTAAGCTCGCGGTAAAGGGTGGGGGTAAGATGCGCCTCCCCCCATTGGCGCAAGGCTGATTTCATTTGCGGCCATTGTTCTTTGCCAAAATAGTTTTCTAAGCGTCCAGTTTCAAAGGCTAATTGATCCGAATGATAGGAAGGATCAGGCGCAGGAACTGCGCCCTCTTCTCCCATTTCACCATGATGGGTTTGGGTTGGATGCACTTCAACAGAATCAGATTCAACTTCATCTGTTTCTGCTTCAGATGGAGGGATTGAATCCGCCGATTGATGATTGGTTAATTGGGTCATGATTATAAAGCCCTTTCTGTAGGTTGCCCTATAGGTTGATTAGGGGGAAGCGATTCAGGAAGTTTTGTGAAAATATCTTGGGGAATCTGCAACGCCTCGGCAAGCCATCTTGCTGTTTTTTCAGCATCGATTAAACGCATTGCCGCCTCGCCAAGCTGCCCAATCTGTTCAAGATATTGCATCAGCGCAAAGGCTTCCTCACGGCGGTGATTGCGCGCTAGGGGGGAGGTAATATTGATTGCAATCTCCCGTCCATCAACAACAAAATCAGGAATTTCACCGCGTTTTTGCAAAAGATGCACCGCACGCCTTGCCAAGGGATAAAGCAATTCACTTTGCAAACGCCCATAGCTTGCACCAAGCAGGCGATCCATCTCCCCTGCCCGTTCCAAAACCTCGGTCGCAGTCATGTTCGGCTCTTGCAATGGGGCTAACCGATCCACCAAAAGCGCATGGCGAATGCGCCCCCGCACATCCGTCAAAACAAGTTCAGAAACATCAAATTGCCCCGGGGCTTGCAAGGGGGTAAGCCCCGAAGACCCCGAAGCTTTTGGAATGATTGCGCCCGGAACCAATTTAACCGTGGCAGGGTTTAAAACGCCATCATCCTCAGCCTGCCAAACGCCCGTCACCGCAATCGTTGCATTTTTCAAAACCAATTCAACAATTTTATTGGCGGTTTTAATGTCAGGCAGTGCTTTCATAACGGGGGAACGCCCATAGGCCTCCCCTGGGACTTTCATCCACCGAAAATTGATAAAGGGCGAATGGCGATAATGCTGATGGGATAGCAAGATTGCCTGATCCATCTGCGGTTCCATATCAACCCCCGCATAAAGTACCGCATGGTCAAAGCCATCTTGAAACCCTGTGGCAGATTTCTTTGGATAGACCACTTCCAGCACCAAAGGCCTTGCGGCGGGATCATCAAGCCCATCTATCTGCCCATCTACATGATGATTAAACCGTTCCAAAAATTCGGATAATTCCAAACGATGCAGGCGAAAACTGTAATCAAGCACGCCGTTATTCGCCCCATCAAGCGTTAATTCACCAATGGGAAGGTTTTTGAAGCTAAAGGCGGATGGCGCACCAAGCGGGGCTTCTTCCAAAAGCAAGCTGGCCGTGCCAATCGTCACCAAATCAAGATAGCTTTGATGCAATTCAACCTGTAAATTAGATTGCTTGATATGGTGATCAAGGGCTTGGTTTGCAGTTTCCAACGCCAAGGATAAATGCTGCCATTGTTCGGGGGAAAGCCGTGCTTCCACCCCATGGCCTGCACTTAATTCAAACCAACGTCCCCATGGCGGGGTTAAGGCCGCCATCAGGCTTGATGCAAGCTGTTCAACCGCATCTTGCGCCGTTGCATCGAATAGATGATCTTGCTTTTTTTGCCCTGAACCAATGTTTTGACCAGTGGTTTGATTAATATTAGTGGTGGCATTAAGGGCTTCTTCGCGCTGTGGCAGGGCGTAATCATAACATTGCTGCCAATGGGTTTGCCATTGATCGCGCCGTTTTTTCGCCTGCGCATAGCGTTTAAATAACGCTTCAAAATCGGGTGGGTTTTGGGGAGTTGCTTGCTCCATAACCTAGCCCCCTAATGTATCGGAGGGTTGCTGGTCAGCACTCGCCCGCTCGTTCAAAAGGCCAGTATAGCTGGTTTTAACCGTTCCAGCCCGTCCACGCCGCCGCCTGCGTAACATTTCCAAACGGTCTTGTTTGTCCTGTTCTTCGCTGTCTGCGGGGGGTTCTTCGATAACGGTGGCTGGTGGGGATGGGGGTGAAAAAATTTTACCCATAAGATTACTCCTCTGTTAAAATTAAGATTAAATATGAATATATTCCTACAAAAAATCAAAGATCATATTGTCGTAAAATATAGTTACATAACTTATAAGGGGTTAAGATAAGTAAGTTAGGCCGCCCCAATAGCTCCAAGATCAATCGGACACAATGGTAAAGACGAAAGGGCGCAATCAGCTGCCAATAAAGCCTGTGCAATCCTGTTAATCGTGGCGGTGATTTACAAGCCTCCGCTGGCATAACCCTATGGTTACTATTGATCAAGGTGACCAGAAACGCCGCAATCTGATCCTCTGCGATCAAGCGCATTTCCAAACGCGGAATTAATGGGTCACAATAAATCCAATGCGGGCTATCATGATCTTTAATCAAGGCAAAACAATGTTTGAACCCAGATTTCAAAAAGGTTAATAGCCTTAAATTGGTTTGTCCTGAAACACATACCATAACATCATAATTTTTTGTGATCGTTTTAAAATTATCCATTGATTTTTAACTAAATTTTTAAATTATGCAAAAATAGGCTCGGGGGAAGTTACCAACCCACGCTGATAAAGATTTGACCCCAATTCCAACATGGCTTGCCGCCATAATTCATAATGCGGACGCTGTGTTGCAAGCCGTTGATCGGGGGGCGCTTGTTGTTTTGCAGATTCTTTTAAAACTTTAAGATGGCGTTGTTGAATACGCCCTTGGCGGTATAATCTTGAAAGCTGCATCCATATATCACGCGGATCACAAGGGCGTTTTACCTTTGCCTTACCCGCAACAATTTTCGCCCCGTCCAATAAATTATATTGCGCAATATAAGCCCAAAACCATGCTTCATCTGGCCCCGAAAACGGTTCACCATCTGCAAGCTCAGTTGGTTTAGGAAAATAAGATTTTCGATTCATGCTACACAAACTCCTCTTTTAAACTTAGCGTTAAAATAGCGTAAATTCCTTCTAACATAAAAAAGAACAAATGTCAATATGTTCTTTTAAATAGATTATGAAATTTTCTTGATTTGTCCCTTGATTTGCGATTAGCTTTGGCTTAAGGCTGATAATTAACTGATTTTATAACGAAAAGATTTTTTATGACTTCAAAGAACACAATGCCAATTCCCTCCACACCGCTTGCGCTTGATGCGCCTGAGGGTGGGCATTTCATTGAAATACAAGCAGGGATTTACTGGGTAAGAATGCCCCTGCCCTTAAAGCTTAACCATGTTAATTTATGGCTGATGGTTGATGAAGACGGGTGGACAATCATTGATACGGGCTATCATTACCCGCTAAATATCGATTATTGGCAGCAAATCCTATCTGAAATCACAAAATCTGCGCCCATTAAGCGGGTTATCTGCACCCATTACCACCCTGATCATGCAGGCAATGCGGGTTGGATGATAGAACAAACGGGGGCTGAATTTTGGATGAGTGAGGCGGAATGGCTAGCTTCCAAACTTTTGCTAACCACCCCAGTTTCGATAATTGGTGAAAAAATGGCGGAGTTTGCAACCCTAACGGGGATGGATGACGATGAAATCACCAAGATGCGCGCGATGGGTTCCCATTATCAAGATTCCGTTGTGCCATTGCCTATGCGCTATCATCGGCTGATTGACCGAATGAAGCTTATGATTAACGATACGGAATGGCAGGTTATCGTTGGTTTTGGTCATGCAATGGAACATATTTCACTTTATGCACCATCTTTGGGGATTTTAATTGCGGGGGATCAGGTGCTGCCAGAAATCACGCCCAATATCTCCACCCATTGGTTTAATGGATGGAGTGACCCGCTTGGCGGCTTTTTAAGCACCACGCACCGCCTTAAAGAAGAGGTTGCGGATGATATCATCGTGCTACCAAGCCATCGCCAACCCTTTAAAGGCTTGCATCACCGCTTGGACGAATTGATCACCCATCATGATCAACGCTTGGCTGAAACCCGTGAATTTTTGGCACAATGTCCTGAACAAACAGGGCAAGCGGCGGATATTATGCGGGAAATGTTTAAAATGGAATTGGATAGTTTTGGCAAAATGTTTGCGATTGGCGAAGCGGAGGCACATCTGCGCCATTTAATCACCCGTGGGGAGGCGGAATTATTGGGCGATCCACGTGATCAAAACCGCCCATGGCGGTATCGGCTACTTAATTAGGGTTTTTAAGCAATGACCAAGGTTAAAATACCTTTTATTAAAATGCACGGGTTAGGCAATGATTTTGTTATCTGTGATCAGCGCAGTCATGCCAATTTGCCAACAGAACCAAAAGCACTCACTACACTTGCCAAACAGATTGCAGATCGCCAAGGCGGCATAGGCTGTGATCAATTTATTATCATTGAGGAAGCGCCCTCTTTCCTACCGCATATCACCGCCTCACTTCGCTTTTTCAATGCGGATGGATCAGAAGCAGGGGCATGCGGTAATGGCACACGCTGTGTTGCCGCTTTGTTATTTGATGAGGTGGGTGAACCTTGTACCCCCCTCCATCTTTTAACGCTTGGCGGTGAACTTACTGCGCATGATAGGCGCAATGAACAAGAAGCTGGATTGATTGAAGTTGATATGGGTATTCCCGTTTGGGATTGGCAGGACATCCCGCTTTGTTGTGATATGGCGGTTGATCATATTCCAATCACTCTTCCTGATGGCGCACTTCCTGAGGATTTGGATAAGGGAGAAGGCGCAGTTGCAGTCGGCTTCGGCAATCCGCATGCGGTCTTTATCGTTGAGGATGCCGATCAAATCGCCATTGATGCAATCGGCAGCGCATTGGAACATCACGCATTCTTTCCAAAACGGGCGAATATTGGCTTTGTAAGCCATCTTGAAGCCCATCGCTTTCGCTTGCGGGTGTGGGAACGCGGCGCAGGGCTAACCCCTGCTTGTGGTTCTGGGGCGTGTGCGGCGGCGGTGGCCTTATTAAAGCGTGGAATCATTGATGGCACACACACGATTGAATTAATGACCGATGGGGCGTTTACCTATCGCACAAATGGCTTGCAAAAAGGCTTGCAGGTGCGTATTTGCCAAGACACCGATCACGTCTTCCTTGCGGGCGCAACTGCGCTAAGCTTTTCAGGAATCTATGAGGCTGAATTATGACCGCTTCTTCCCCTGCCCCCTCTCCTCAAGTTATTACCCCCCAAGTCGTTACCCCTCAAGTTATAACAATGGGCTGTCGTCTTAATGCCTATGAGTCTGAACAGATGCAAAATGCCCTCCTCCGCGATGGGCAGGATGCGATTGTCATCAATTCTTGTGCGGTTACCAATGAAGCGGTGCGTCAAACCCGCCAAACCATTAGGAAATTGCGGCGTGAACATCCCGATAAGCGCATTATCTTAACAGGCTGTGCTGCTGAATTGGAACCCGAGAGTTTTGCCGCAATGCCTGAATTAAACCAAGTGATTGGCAATGCAGATAAGTTAAAATCAGGGATTTTTACCAAGACTGACCAGCCAATTATCCATCATTCGATTATGGAGCATACGCCCGCAACCGAAGCGATTCCAACCTATTCTGCGACACGTTTAAAAGCGCGCGCTTTTGTGCAGGTGCAAACGGGCTGTAACCATCGTTGCACCTTTTGTATTATTCCTTATGGGCGGGGGGCAAGCCGTTCAATCCCCGCAGGACAAGTCATTACGCAAATCAAATCCCTTGTTGCTTCAGGTGTTAAAGAGGTTGTGCTGTGCGGGGTTGATCTTACCGCCTATGGGCAGGATTTACCCGTAAGCGGTCATTTAGGCCATCTGGTTGGACAAATCTTGAAATTAGTGCCTGATCTGCCGCATTTACGACTATCTTCGGTTGATTGTTCCGAACTTGATCCAGAATTAAAGGGCTGGATTGTCAATGAACCACGACTTTTGCCGCATCTTCACCTATCTTTGCAATCAGGGGATCCGATGATCCTTAAACGCATGAAACGCCGCCACACGCCCGAACAAGCCTTGGAATTAGTGGAGGAATTGCGCGGCAAACGCCCTGAATTGGTCTTTGGCGCAGATATTATCACAGGCTTTCCAACCGAGGATGAGGCCATGTTTGCCAATAGCCTTGCGCATCTGCAAGCCTTGGATATTTTATGGTTGCATGTCTTTCCCTATTCGGCGCGCAATGGCACGCCTGCTGCGCGGATTCCCAAACAAATCCCCAAAGCCGTGCGCAAGGCGCGGGCAAAGATATTGCGGCAATGGGCGGACGAACAGGCACAACGCCATTATGCCAGTAAGCTTGGCACCCAAGAAACCGTGCTAATCGAAACCAATAATAAAGGCCATAGCCGCAATTTTGCGCCGATTAAAATTAACGGAGAGGCCTTGAATGATAATCACTTGGTCAAGGTTCGCTATACAGGCTATGATGAAACGGGGCTGATTGCCGTTCCTATCGTTACAAAAGAAGCAACAAATCATGGCGTGGCTTGAGCGATTAAAACAAGGGCTTGGGCGTTCGCGTGATCGGCTAAGCGATGGGCTATCTGCCTTGGTTGGCAGTGGCAATCCTTGTGACCAAGCCATGCTGGATAGTTTGGAAGAATTATTGATCGAAGCGGATTTAGGCCCAACCCTTGCCGCCAAAATGATTGATCAATTAAAGAAAACCCGCTTTAACAAAACGGTGGAACCCGATGAAATTAAACAGCTTTTTGCAGGAATGATTGCGGAAACCTTGCGCTCCGTTGCAAGCACGCTCCCGCAAAAAATCACCCCTGCGGGACAGCCAACCATTATCTTAATTGTTGGTGTAAACGGATCGGGAAAGACCACAACCATCGGTAAGTTAGCCCATAAATTATTGGCTGATGGCCATAAAGTCATGTTGGCGGCAGGCGATACTTACCGTGCGGCGGCGGTTGAACAGCTAGTCATTTGGGGAGAACGCAACAATATCCCCGTTATTGCCGCCCAAAATTATAACCAGCAGGGACACGGTAAGGATGCGGCCGCCGTTGCCTTTGATGCCGTGACTAAAGCCCAAGAACAGGCAATGGATTTTCTGATCATGGATACGGCTGGACGGCTACATAACCGCAGTGACTTGATGGAAGAGCTTGCAAAAATTCATCGGGTCATCGCCAAAAAACAGGAAGGCGCACCCCACCACGTCATTCAGATTGTCGATGCAACAACGGGGCAAAATGCGCTGATGCAAGTGCGCGCCTTCCAAGAAATCACCAAATTAAGCGGGCTAAT
Organism: Alphaproteobacteria bacterium; assembly: GCA_965229675.1. Taxonomy (GTDB): domain Bacteria; phylum Pseudomonadota; class Alphaproteobacteria; order CBDDJK01; family CBDDJK01; genus CBDDJK01. The sequence goes on along the minus strand of OZ245897.1, from coordinate 1,926,685 downwards.
TATGACCAAGCTGGACGGCACCGCAAAAGGCGGGGTGCTGGTCGCCCTTGCTAATCAATCCTCCCCCCAATCCTCTCTTGGACAACCTCCCCTACCCGTCCACGCCATCGGCGTTGGTGAAGGTGTTGAAGATTTAAACCCATTCAACGCAGAAGCATTTGCTGAAAACCTAATTCGTTAAGGGGTTTTGTAAATGTAAGCCAAACTGCGTCAAATTAAATGATTGGTTGCAAAATTGCTTATTTTGTGTTAGGTACATCAAAAATAACTATATATAATTTACAGAAAGATAAAAGACTCTATATGATGAAATTCTTAACAATGCTTATCTATATGATAAAATCGCATTTTGTGATTGCCTTTTTATCTCCTAAAAACCACAATAAGCAAGCTTATTTACTGAATATGAAACAACACGCAAAACAGCGTGGGAACGCCTATAGAGGCAAAGCACTAACCCAAAGCAGAAAAAATCACTTACTTGAATTAAGTAACAGACCGCTTCATTAAGATTGTTAATGCTAGATTCTGAATTTATACACCAAGTCAACGACTTGCAGATTGAAACTGATAATAAACTTATTGAAGATATTGCCTCAGGTAACTATTCCTTAGAAAATGTACTTTACCTTTTTGATAGAGCTGAAAAAGCATATAAAGAAGCGCAAAATATAACCCTTGCGGTGGATTATCAGCTACATAATGAATATCATTATGCCGCAAGGGCGATGGCCACAATTTTAAGAACGCCCGATGAAAGCAACCAAAATTGTATTTTGGCCAAACATCATTTATTAACCTCTACCTTGCATATACTTAACGATTCGTTGGATTTAATGATTGGTGTTTTGGAAGAAGAAATAGAAACCCTTAATAATTTATGTTTCACCAAGTCCATTATTGATTGTTATCCTGAATTTTCTGAAAAATATAATGTGGTGAAGGAAATCAAAAGGGTTATATCAACAAGTAGGCAGGAACGTGGCGTTGAAAGAATTAAATTATATATGGAGCTTTTACGTGAAAACAAAATAAGTTTTCTGGCTGATTTTATCGAAACTTTACAAAAAGAGGTTAAAGCTTCGCTAATTTCTTCAAGAAGAAAAGAGATATTTTCTTCTATTGGATGGCTAACCCTACTTATTGTTGGTATAGGATCAAGTATCGTTGCGTTATTAAAATGAAATCGCCTTAAAAAAAAAGGCTTATTGCGATAGGAAATACCAAAAATCATGCCCAATGCAATGGATTATCGCTATCGTAATATGACTTTGGGCGATGTGTTGCATGATTGCGCTAATATTTTTGCGGATCGTCCATTTATCACGATGGCTGGCGAAGATCGCACCCTAAGTTACAAAGAATTTGAAGCCCTTACCAATTCAATCGCGCATGGTTTGATTGCTTTAGGCAAGCCAGATAGCGGATATTGCGCGATTATGCTGGAAAATAGCGTTGAATATCTGGCGCTAACCTATGCCCTTAAAAAAATAGACATTACGGAAGTCTCCATCAACCGTGCGTTTCGCGGCGATTCTTTAGCGCGTATGATCGGCACGACAAAGGCGGAGTATCTGGTGACCTCGCATGCACATCTGGAGGCTTTGGTTGCCATCCGTGACCAGCTTAGCTCCCTTCAAACCATCATCACGCTGGACGGTCGCAAAGCATTTGAACAGCAGTTTCCCCTTATTAAGGTTATTGATTTTGATCATTTATACAGTGATTGCATCAAGCATATCATCGCCAAAAAGGCTGATACGGATTTGGCCACCATCTTGTTCACCTCAGGCACGACAGGCGTATCAAAAGGGTGCAGATTATCCCATCGCTATGGCGTGCGCACCGCAGAAAATGTCATTCCCCCCTTTCGCGTAACCAAGGAAGATTGCATTTACACGCCCTACCCGCTTAACCATGTAGGGCCTGCTTATTACGATATTCTACCCACAATGATGACTGGGGGGCGGGTTGTGCTGCGGGATGGGTTCTCGCTATCTAATTTTTGGCCAGAGGTCGTAAAGCACGGCGTGACTTGGTTTTTATGCCTTGGCTCGGTGCAGCAATTATTATGGTCACAAGCCCCAAGCCCACTGGAGCAAAACCATAAAATTTCACGAATGTGGTCAACGCCTGCGCCCGTTAATCGCGCAGATTTTGAACAGCGGTTTAAGTTGCATTTAATTCCAGGAGGCGGGTATGGTTCAACCGATGCGGGTTGGGTGGTTGCCCCGCAATGGACGCATGAGGGCGGGATCCTCCTCCCTGAATTTGAGATGAAAATCGCCGATGATCATGACAATTCTGTTCCGCCCAATATCGCAGGGGAGATTTTAGTCCGCGCAAAAGACCCCAGCATCATGGCCGATGGCTATCACAATATGCCAGAACAAACGCAGAAAAGCTGGCGCAATGGCTGGTTTCACACGGGCGATATTGGCAAGATTGATGCGGATGGCAGGTTTTATTTTATCTGCCGCACCGCAGAGCGCATTCGCGTTAAAGGTGAAATGGTTTCCGCCTTTGAAGTTGAAGAAATCGCCCTAAAAGACCCTGAAATACTGGATTGCGCCGCCATTGGCGTCCCCAATGATGGCAATGAAGAGGATATCTATTTATGTGTTACCTTAAAAAACCAATCAACCCGAACTGAATCCCAGATCATAGATCATTGCAAAAATCAGATGGCAAAATTTATGGTGCCTAAACAGGTCATTTTTATGCCCCACCTCCCCCGCACACCAACAGGAAAAGTTGAAAGAGGCACCCTGCAAAAAACCCTTATTGCAAAGGGTACAGGATAAAAACACCATCCATAATCAAAGGAACGGTTTAATCCATTCAATCCAGAAGAATTTACTAAAAGCCTAGATAGCGGACTCATAAAATTGACATCACAGTCTTATGGTAGCTCATTTAACAAATGCCATAAAATTTGTTGAGTGTTTTTTGTATCTTGTTGCAATTGATCGAAATGATTTCTTTAGCCTACCTAAAAGCTTCGCTTGAAAAAATCAGTATATCGGGCTATCTTATATTCATGAATAGAACATAACTGATAAAGATAAAAATATGATAGAAAAAAGCGATATTGCCCGCCTTGAAAAAGAAATAGCCGCAATCCGTTCTGATGTTACCCTGCTTAAATGGATGATAGGCGTTGTGATTGCCGCAGTTGTTTTGCCGCTTATCCGTGATTTAGCACTATAACAGATGATAACAAACCTTATATATTTTGCATGGATCAAACAGGGATTAGGTATTGCAAGTGAAACCATTGACCTGCCGCAAACCGTTACCAATGGCGATGAATTAATGGATTATTTAGCGGATCGGGGGGAGAGTTACGCAAAGATTTTTAATAACCGTGCAGCGATTAAACTTGCGATTGATCAACATTACGCAACCCCTGACCAACCGATTGCGGGTGCAAAAGAAATCGCATTTTTCCCACCCGTTACAGGTGGATAACTTTAATTAGTGAATAAATCCAAATAAAAAACGCATGTTCTTTAATATTTACTGCATTCATTAGTTGCACAATTAAAGTATTTTTTGCTATAGGAAAGAGTGGGGCTTCAGGTTTATATCAATTTCATAATTGAAATGGGGCGAAATTGCGACAGCAAGAAAAGAATAACTTTGTCTTAAAGCGGGTTAGCGAGGCAAGGCAGGCAACCATAACAAAGACACGCCAACCCTCTAGGCGCGAGATTGGTGTCGAATTATGGCCAATCGTGCTATTGGTGCTTGCGTTTGGCTTAATGATCCTAGGCACAATTTACCCGCAAACGATCTCTGCGATTAGGGTATCGGTGATGGAGGTTACAGCACCAATCTATCGCACCTTATCCACCCCGATTGCCAGCGTGAACCGCATGATTGACGAGGTTCAGCATTGGCAAAATATACATGAAGAAAACGCACAGCTACGCCAGCGCGTTACAGAATTGGAAAGGGCAGCGCATCAGCTTCATATTGCTAATCAGGAAAATGCGCGGCTAACCGAACTCCTTGCCTTTGATAAACAACGCGCCAAGCGTTATTTAAGCGTTCCTGTTATTGGTTCTGGCACAAATTGGTTGCGTTCTTTGATGATTGATGGCGGCAATAATCGCGGCATCACGCCCAATATGATTGCAACCGATGGCACCGCCATGCTTGGCCGTGTGGTGGAGGTTGGCACAACCACCTCCCGCATATTGATGATCAATGATTTAAACTCCAGAATCCCCGCCAGTACTGCGTACGGCGATGCTGCGCATGGCAATAGCACACAGGGCGGCACTTCAGACTCAGTGCGATTTATCCTTGCAGGGCAAAATGACGGGCTGGGGCAACTCCTCCATTTACCACAAAAAGCCAAATTACAGCACGGCACGCCCGTCATCACCTCTGGCGATGGGGGTAAATTACCAAAAGGCCTATTATTGGGTCACATCACCGCCATCCAAACTGGCACCACCACCGAATGGCGGGTTAAATTCGCCGCCAACCTCACCAACACCCACATCCTCCAGCTGATTGAGTATTGACTAATCGACTTATTTTCGTTTTTTAAGCGCATTAGATTTTAAGAAAATTAATAGATAAAGTAAAAAAAATGAACCAACAACATATTGAAAATATTTTAAAAGATAGCAATTTCGACCTTAAACTTTTTTCTATTGATGAAATAGCAGATCTTGAAGATAAAGTTTTTCTAAAGAAAGAAAAACCTTATGTTAAATGTGTAATTCGGGATAAGGATATTCAATTAAAACCAGAAGAAATTGTTCGACAGTTATATGCATACAGGCTTTTGAAAGAATATGGTTACCCAAAGAAGCGCATCCATTTTGAACATTCAGTAACCTTTGGACGTGAAAAGAAAAAAGCCGATATTGTCATTTTTGATAAAGATAGGCGCGATACCCCCTATATCATCATTGAGCTAAAAAAACCTAATTTAAAAGATGGCAAAGACCAGCTTCGTTCATATTGTAACGCAACGGGTGCGCCGATTGGGGTTTGGACGAATGGTAAACAAATTTCACATTATCATCGTAAAGACCCAAATTATTTCGAAGATATTACTAACATTCCAAACGCGAACCAAAGCCTAACTGATATACTAAACGAGCGTTTTACCCTAAAAGACTTGCTGATTAAGGATAAAATCGCAAATGAGCGAAAATCCCTAAAAGACCTTATTTTAGAAATGGAAGATGAGGTATTGGCAAATGCTGGAGTTGATGTATTTGAAGAAGTTTTTAAATTAATCTTCACAAAATTATATGATGAATTTAATAGCAAAACGGATAAAGCTAAGTTAGATTTTTATCTATCCCAACATGCAAATGAAGCTGAAAGGAGCGATTTTGAATCGCTCAAACAAATATTGCTGAACCTTCAAGATGATCAATTTCGCGTTATGGAATTTAGGAATACAGGGCAAACTGAAACCGAACTAAAAAATAAAATCCAAGGGCTATTTGATCGTGCAAAAGAGGAATGGACAGGCGTTTTTTCAAAGGATTCACAATTTGAATTATCTGATAGTCACCTATCGGTTTGTGTTTCCAGTTTACAAGATGTTAAACTGTTCAATTCCAATTTATTGGTTGTTGATGAAGCCTTTGAATATTTGATTACCAAGTCCGCTAAAGGTGAAAAAGGGCAATATTTCACCCCGCGCCATGTGATTGATATGTGTGTTCAGATATTAAATCCCAAACGCGGCGAATATATGATTGATACGGCATCGGGTAGCTGTGGCTTCCCTGTTCATACGATTTTTAAATTGACAGGCCATCTATTTACCAATGCCGAAATATCCGAACATGACAAACAAGATATTCTTAAAATTTTTGGCATTGATTTTGACGAAAAAACCGTAAGGGTTGCAAGAACGCTTAACTTAATTGCAGGCGATGGTGAAACCAATGTCTTGCATCTTAATGCACTGGATTATGAACGCTGGAGCGATAAAATCAAGGATCGCAAATGGCTTAATACTTATGGCAAAGGGTTTGAACGACTTGAAGCCTTAAAAGCAGATAAAAATAGTTATAAATCTTTTAATTTTGATTTATTAATGGCAAATCCACCTTTTGCAGGCGATATAAAAGAAAGTCGCTTGTTACATCAATATGAATTTGGCTTTAAATCAGATGGCAAAAAGGCACAATCAAAGGTTGGACGTGACATCTTATTCATTGAACGCAATCTTGATTTTTTAAAGCCAGGAGGGCGCATGGCGATTGTATTGCCACAAGGTCGTTTTAATAATACATCAGATAAATATATTCGCGATTTTATCGCTGAACATGCCCGTATCCTTGCTGTCGTCGGGCTGCATGGAAACACCTTTAAACCCCATACAGGCACAAAAACAAGCGTATTATTCTTGCAAAAATGGCATGATGAACTATGCCCCAAAGTTGAAGATTACCCCATCTTTTTTGCGGTATCTGAACAAGGGGGCAAAAATAATTCTGGCGATTATGTTTTTTTAAAAGATGCAAATGGGCAATATAAATTGGATCATAATGGTCACTTAATTGTTTACCATGATTTGCATAATCATGATGGTCAATTAAAGGATGGGATCGCCGAAGCCTTTATTAATTGGGCAAAATCACAAAAATTTTCATTTTGGCAATAAGCATTTAACATGCAAGTTTCTATTGTTAATTTTAGTGAAGTTAGAAAAAATAAATCAATAAGAATTGACGGCGATTTTTGGGTTAAAATGCCTTATAAAAGCCCTACTTTATTATACAAAAGGATAGGCGATTATCTTAAAAAGTCTCAATATGGGCTCTCTATTTCTATGAATGAAGATGGTGATGGGTACCCTATATATAGAATGAATGAAATTCAAAATATGTTATGCAATTTACATGTATCAAAATTTGCCAACATATCTGAAACAGATAAAGTGAATTTTGTATTAAAAAATAAGGATGTACTTTTTAATCGAACAAATTCCTACGAATGGGTAGGGCGTACGGGGATTTATTATAAAAATGATATAGATCATATCTTTGCATCTTATTTAGTTAGATTTGTTCCTAATAGTGAAGTTATATTACCAGAATATCTAACAACATTTCTAAATACTAAATATGGTGTTCAAGACATAAAAAGAAGGTCACGTCCTTCTATAAATCAGACAAACGTCAACCCTGAAGAGCTAAAAGAAATAGAAATACCCTTGCTTTCTACTAAGATTCAAAAATATATAGAACTATTTTTTTATAAGTCTAGCAGAGCAAGATTAATCGGTCATGAAGTATACCAGCAAGCACAAGATATTTTACTGGATGAATTGGGCTTAAATGATTGGCAACCCAAGCACGAGTTATGTTTTATTAAACATTATTCTGATACTGTGGAAGCAGAACGCATGGATGCCGAATATTTCCAACCTAAATATGACGACATTATTAATGCAATTAAATCATATAAAGGAGGGTGGGATACACTTGGCAACCTTTTTGAATTAAAAAATACTAATTACACTCCTAATAATAAAGAAAAATATCATTATATTGAACTGGCAAATATTAATAGCAATGGAGAAATTATAGATTGTACAATTGACCGCGGTGAAAATCTTCCGTCACGTGCAAGGCGTCAAGCCAAGGAGGGTGATATAATCGTGTCATCTATTGAGGGCTCATTATCTAGCATCGCTTTGATAGATAATAATTATGACAATGCTCTTTGCTCAACAGGATTTCACGTTGTTACTTCAAGAGCAATTAATCCCCAAACCATACTTGTATTATTGAAAAGCATTGTAGGGGAGCTGCAGTTAAAAAAAGGATGTAGTGGAACTATTCTAACTGCAATTAATCAGGATGCATTTAATGATATAATAATTCCAATTATCTCGGAAGTGAAACAACAAGAAATTCAACAAAAAGTTCAAGAATCAATCAAATTGCGTAAACAATCAAACCAGCTATTAGAGAATGCAAAAATTGCGGTTGAAATGGCGATTGAGCAAGACGAAGAAACAGCGATGGATTGGTTGGAGGCACAAAGCGTATAAGTCATTATTTATTATTTATACGTATTGAAATAAATAATCACCAATAAGGATTAAGCGGTAATGCCAAATCACCTTAATCATATGTATTTGGTTTATATTGATGAATCCTATGATGAAACCAATTTTGCCTATTCTGCGATTTTCATCAATGCGTTTCGCTGGAATGATTATTTTAATCAGCTGCTTGAATGGCGTGGGGAGTGGAAGGAAAAAGCAGATGTCGGTCAGCCCAGCCCAGCCCATTTTATTATTTTGGGGAAGCGATCCATCTACATTATTATTTATATAGGCAATCCCCTATAGTGTCAATGCTAAAAAAGGTATAACGCAGAATACTAAAAAAGGCATAATGGGAACTTGAATCGCCCCGTATTTTATCATTTGCTAGGTTCCTAAGGTCAATTTAGGTTGTATATTGCCCCCTTTTGGCGTACAAATAACTTATAATTTTTAATAGGAGACCAGCAAAATGCCTATATCCGTAAAACTTTCCGATGAACTGATCAATCAAGCACGCCAATATGGGGATGTTTATCATCGTTCCATCCCGAAGCAAATTGAATATTGGTCAACTATAGGTAAAATTGCCGAGGAAAACCCAGACCTACCCTATAATTTTATCAAAGATATTCTGCTTGCTAGACAAGAAGCAGCTGACGGTCAAGTCTCACCTTTTGAATTTGGCTAATTCAGATGAAGGTTGTTCAAACAAACCTTTTCAAGAAAACCGTTAAAAAACTACATTCTAATCAAAAAGCCGATTTGGACAAAGCGGTTAAAGCCATCATGAAAGACCCAAATATTGGGCAATCCAAGACTGGAGACCTTTCTGGCGTTCTTATTTATAAATTCAAAATGGTCAAACAGCTAACCTTGCTGGCTTACACCTATCATGATAAAACCATTACATTGACGCTTTTGACATTGGGAACGCATGAAAACTTTTATCGTAACCTCAAAAAATCCTTATAGAGCCACAGAATGCTAAAAAAGGCATTATTCACGCATTCGGATGGAAATGGTCATAAATGGTTTGGGCAAGCTGTTCGGAGATTCCAGGGACTTGTAATAAATCTTTGACCCCTGCCCCTGATACGCCTCTGGCAGAACCAAAATAGAGCATTAATTTTTTCTTACGCGATGCGCCAATGCCTTCAATCTGATCCAAGGGATTTTCAAAATCGCCTTGTTTTCTGCGTTTGCGCTGGGTACCGATGGCGAAGCGATGCGCTTCATCACGTAAACGCTGGATAAAATACAGCAATTCACTATCGGTGGGGAGAGAGATAATCTCCCCCGTTTCCATGAATAAACGCTCCCGCCCTGCGTTACGATCTTCGCCCTTGGCAACTGCAATCAGGCAGGGCGGCTGAGGCAGAATAGAGGGGATTTCCAACGCCTCAAAGCTTTGCTGGGCGGCACGCAGCTGACCAATCCCACCATCAATCAAGATAATATCAGGGATGGGAGGGGATGGTTGAGATTGCGCTTCATCTGCCGCCCGTATCTCTTTGATTAAATTTGTAAATCTTCGGGTTAGCACCTCATGCATCATCGCATAATCATCTTCATTTTTTGGGCGTGCGCCAACGGGTAATTGTTTTGCTTGCGCTTTTTCAAGCTGATTGCGAATGTTAAAGGTGCGGTAGGAGGCTTTTTCAAACCCATCTGGCGTGGCAACAATCATCGCGCCAATCGGGTTCGTGCCTAATAAATGCGAATTATCATAAACTTCAATGCGATTAATCGGGCGGTCAATGTCCGCAAGCTTTGCCAATTCTTCCAATAAGGCGTGTTGCACGGCCTCTTTTGCGCGTTTACGGCTAAGGGCAGCACTGGCATTTTGCAGGGCATTATCCATCATCATCCGCTTATTGCCGCGTTTAGGCACGCTTAATTTAACACGCTGATCGGCAAGCTGCGACAGCGCATCGGCAACCAAGTCAATTTCTGTGGGTTCATGGCTAAGCAGAATGGTAGGCGGCGGCGGTAAATCATGGTAAAGCTGACCGATAAAAGCACGCATGAACTCACCATCTGACAATTCGCCTTGCGGCTTTAGATAATGCACCTGATTGCCATTATGCCGCCCGCCACGATAATAGATAATCTGGATTGCTATTTCTTCCCTAATCCGCACCAGCGCGATTAAATCCATATCGCCCATCATGCTTCCTGGTAGCTCTTGGTCTAGCTGGATTTGCATAAGGGAACGCACACGATCCCGTAAGGACGCCGCACGTTCATAATCTCTTGCTTGTGCCGCTTCGCGCATTTCTTCTTCTAATTTGCCAATCAAGGCCTTCCCCTGCCCTTTTAAAAACTGCTCCGCACGTTTGATATTTTCATGGTAAGCCTCCTTTGAAATATAGCCAACACAAGGCGCAGAACACCGCTTGATTTGATATTGCAAGCAGGGACGATTACGGTTTTTAAAGACGGAATCTTGACAATTCCTTAACAAAAATAACCGTTCCAGCATATTGATGGTTTGGCGCACGGCAAGGGCTGAGGCGTAAGGACCAAAATAGCGACCTGTCTTGCGATGCGCCCCACGATGCCGTTGTAATTGTGGAAATTCATGACTATCGCCGATAAATAGTTCAAGATGGGTTTTATCATCGCGCAACAGCACGTTAAATGGCGGGCGATAATGCTTAATCAGGTTATTTTCAAGCAGAAGGGCTTCAACCTCATTGGCGGTAAGCAGGAACTCCATAGAATGAGTGGCTGAGATCATGCGCTGTATGCGCAGGCTTTGGCGGTTAGGATGGGTATAGCTGCGCACCCGTTTCACCAAAGATTTTGCCTTGCCCACATAAAGCACCTTGCCCGCACGGTCGATCATGCGATAGACCCCTGCCCCATCCGATAGATGGTCAAGATAGCCACGAATGACCTCCGCCCCACGCTGAAGCGCAGGCGTTAAAATCGGCGCATCATCCTCTTCATAATCCTTGATTAGTTGCGATGCTTGCGGGTCAATCGGGTTTGTAAAGGCTTGCTTTTCATCCATAGGATGGTTATAGCATCGGGATAAGCGGTTAAAAAGCCATGTTTTATTATCAATAGAGGGGTCTTATGCTTCAAGCCTTACGCGAAAAAGTAGGTAGTCTTATTGCAAAAATCATTTTGGTACTGCTGGTTGGCAGTTTCGCGCTGTGGGGCGTTGCCGATTATGTCGCCCCACCTGAACATAGCAATATTGCCGCCGAAGTGGATGGGGAGGTCATTTCAATCCAAGAACTCTCCCAAGCTTATCAGCGCGATTTAGCAGGAACCGCCTTGGGGCGACTTGATGCCGAAGTGCAGCGCAGTTTAAGATTGGCGGAAACCTCGCTTGACCGCTTAATCAATCAACGCTTGCTGCAAAATGAAGCCGAACGGCGGGGCTTATATATTGGCGATCAAGCCTTATTGACCCTTATTCAGGCGGACGCACGGTTTAAAGCGCAAGACGGCACCTTTAGCCGCCGTGCCTTTGAAAATTATTTAACCAATTCTGGCTTGAGTGAAGCGGCCTATCTTCAACAATTAGGGCAAGATTTTATCATCAGGCAGTTAATTGGAACGGTTGCACCCGCCTCCCCCCCGCCACGCCATCTTGGACAGGAATTATTTCAAAACCAAGCGGCCACGCGTGATGTCACGCTGGTAACGCTTAATGCAGATGATGGCGTGCAGTTTGAAGCCAATGCCGCCGAATTGGATCAATTTTATCAAGAAAACCAAGAAAATTTCAGGCGGATGGAACAACGGCTTACCTCTTTTCTATGGCTATCCGTGCCAAGATTGATGCCTTCCATTCAAATGGATGATGCGCTTCTGCTTGATTATTACACGCAAAATAAGCGCGAATTTACCACCCCCGAACAGCGCGACCTTACACAAATTCGCCTAAATGCGGGGGATGATGAAGCGGCGATTGTTAAGGCATTACAACAGGGTCAATCCATTGAAGCCATCATTGAAGCAGGGTTGATTACCCGCGATCAGGTCAATGCACTTGGAACGGTTACGCAGGGTGAATTGCCTGATCCTAGCATTGATGAAGCGGCCTTTGCCCTATCTTCGGTGGGCGTGACGGGGGTGATTGATGGCCTGCTTGCCAAGGTGATCATTAAGGTGGAGGCAATCACTGCTGAAAAAATTGATCCCTTTGATCAAGTCCAAGCGGGCATTCGTAACCGTTTAACCGCGATTGAGGCGGAACGCCAATTACCCGAATTGATTGATTTGATTGAAGATGGATTAGGGCAAGGACAAAGCTTGGAAGAAGTAGCGCGCACGCTTGACCTTGACGTTGAACAAACCAAGATTAACCGCCAAGGGCTGGATGAAAACGGACAAGCGGTTACCTTACCGCAAGCCTTATTCTTGCCCGAGATATTTAGCCTAAATGCACAAGAAACAGGCTTTCCCATCCAAAATGACCAAGGGGAAGTGTTTGTTGCGCGGGTGGATAGCGTTGAAGCTAGCCATATCCCCGCCTTAGAAGAGATTAAAACAGAGGTGCAAGCGGCCTATAACCAGCGGCAAGTTGAAATTGCGTTACAAACCGAAGCCGAAGTCCTTATTTCGGAAACGAAAGAACAAGGCAATATCGCTAACCTAGCCAATCAAAAAGGTCTTGAAGTCACCCGCTTTGCGGCCTTGAGCAGAGAGGGCGCGGCATCAGAAGGACAGATCACGGATCGTGGCTTGCTTGACTTTATCTTTTCCCTAAAGCCTAATCAGCCAGCATTACGCCCCTCCCCCAATGCAAACAATCAAACCTCAAATTTTTATGTGGCGGAGGTGACAAAGCTTTATCCTGCAAATCGCGATCAACAACCCGAACTTTATCAGCAGGTCACCGATGGGCTTGCAAATCAGCTTACCGAACTTCGCTTTAGGGCTTATTTAAACCATCTGCGCAAAACCATCGGGGTAACCACCCATCAGGCTGTTATTGATCGTTTATATCAATATTGATAAGCGGTCATGAATAAACAAAGCTTTTCAGACTTTGAAGCGCAGGTGCAAGCGGGGCAATCTTGTCTGATTTGGCAGGAATATAGTGCTGATCTTGAAACGCCCGTTGCCTGCTATATGAAGCTTGCCGATGATCAGCCCTATGGGTTTTTGCTGGAATCAATCGAAGGCGGCGCAACGCGTGGGCGTTATTCCTTTATTGGCATGGAACCCGATCTTATTTGGCGGTGTCAAGGCAACCATATTCGTGTCACAGGCAAACATAATACGCAAGATTTTGAATCCGAAAACCCGCTTTATTCATTAAAAGAATTGCTAACCGAAATGCAGGATTTAGCCTTTCCTGAACATTTACCACCAATGGCATGCGGGATGGTTGGCTATTTTGGGTATGAGAATATCCGCCATTTTGAAGCGATTCACCACACCAATCCTGACCCGCTTGGGTTACCTGATGGGCTATTCATTCGCCCTAAAATCATGGTGATCTTTGACCATGTAACGGATCGTATGACGCTTGCAACCCCGATATGGCAGGATCAACATCAAGCAAAACCCAACCTAACCGAATTATGGGAACAAGCACAAGCACGATTGCAGGCGGTGCATCAAAAGCTTTTGGGATCATTACCAGTAAAACCATCGCCAGTAAAACCATCACAAGCGCAGACAGATACCGCCTCCCCCAAAATTATTGCGGATATGCCCCCTGAAACCTATCAAGAAATGGTAGAGCGCGCCAAGGACTATATTCTGGCGGGGGATATTTTTCAGGTGGTGTTATCGCAACGCTTTTCAGCCGATTATTCGGGCGATCCTTTTACCTTTTATCGTGCGTTGCGCCATATCAATCCTGCACCGTTTTTGTTTTATCTTAAATTTGATGATTTTTCGATTGCAGGTTCCAGCCCTGAAATCCTTGTGCGTGTCAGGGATGATATTGTAACCGTCCGCCCCCTTGCAGGGTCACGAAAGCGCGGCGAAACGACCGAGGAGGATCAAGCCCTAGCCAATGATTTATTAAACGATCCCAAGGAATTAGCCGAGCATCTGATGCTGGTCGATTTGGGGCGTAATGATGTTGGGCGGGTGGCAAAGGCCGATAGTGTCCGCGTCACCGAACAATTTAAAATTGAACGCTATAGCCATGTAATGCATATTGTATCAAATGTGGAAGGGGAATTGCGCGACGATAAAACCGTATTTGATGCGCTATTTGCTGGCTTTCCTGTTGGCACGGTATCGGGTGCGCCAAAAGTGCGGGCGATGGAAATCATTGAAGAATTGGAACCCTTTAAACGTGGTGTCTATGCAGGCTGCGTTGGCTATTTTTCTGCTGATGGTTCAATGGATAGCTGCATTGCGCTGCGCACCGCGATTTTAAAAGATCATAAAGTCTATTTTCAAACAGGTGCAGGGATTGTCGCGGATTCTGACCCTGTTGCCGAACAAAAAGAATGCGAAGCAAAAGCCAACGCATTATTCCTTGCCCTTGAACGCGCCACCAAAGCCTTTGCACTTTAGGATTATTTTAAAACCGCAAAAACCAACAATCAGTTTTGTTCAAAAATGGCTTATTATATGAAATGTTGTAAATAAGGCAAATGGCTAGAATCTAAGCAAATACAGCCGTTTTATCTTGACAAATTTGATGATGCGTTTATGATCAAACTTATCCAATAAAGCTTTATGGAATCGTTATGAATCTTATGATCGACACGCTTGGCTATGCTGAAGCTTTGGAACAATCTGGTTTTACCAGTCAACAAGCAAAAGGCGCAGCTAAAGCATTAAACAACACCGTTGGTGAAGAATTAGCAACCAAAGCGGATTTAGCGCAGTTAGGCGCAGAATTACGTGCTGAAATCGTTGAAGTGCGCGCTGAAATCACTGAACTACGTGCTGAGGTCAAGGGCGAGCTTAAACTTATTCACTGGATGCTTGGCATTGTTGTGATTGCGGTTGTGATTCCTCTTATCCGCGATTTTATGCTTTAAATCACCCATCGTGAAAAAAGAGGCACATTCAATTTATGGCTTATTTGCGGCCAATCGTAAGGCGTTGCTGGCATCAGCAGCAGTGACGTTAGGCGTTGCGACAGCAGGTAATGTGCAGGCGGAAATTTTGCAGGTCGTGACACTGGAAAACGGGCAAGAGGTCACCCATGAGCTGGTGTTTGAACCCGAAATTGCCCAGACCTATTATATAATCAATGAATTGGATATCAGCCAGTTTCCAGCGGAAGCCAAAACCCCGCTTTCCCCTTTTGCGGTTGAGGATAAAATTGATGGCGCAATCCTGCCAGCGGCGCATTATGCCGCAACACGGGGCGGAGAGGTGCAATCGGTTAGTGTGCTGGATGAAAATGGCATCAAGAAATATGATATTTTAAGTGCGGACGGCACGCTTGGGGAGGTTCCATCAGGGATCATTTTCCAAAGTTCGGATAAAGCAGGGCTGGCTGATCGGATTTATGCTACACTTGCCAATGAGCGCAATAATGAAAGCGTATCTAATCCGATATCTGATCCAATCCAGAACCGTATCCGCAATGCCATCGACCAGTCTATTCAAGATTCAGGCGCAGATAGCGCAAGTGGTGGTTCTGGTGGAAGCAATTCTGGCAGTTCAGGGGGCTCCTCTAATAGGTCACAAGCCTCTAATTGATTTTATCACAAATCATGTTATTTATCAAAATGTAAAAGGTCAAAATTTTTAGGAAATCTCATCTTCAGAAGTTTAAAATTCGCTATATGGTCTTACATCATTAATTTTTCGATCACCCAAGCATGAAGCCACGGTTGTGTATAATTGGTTTTAGGTGGTTTGCCCGCCCGAATTTCAACTGCGTTCAAGCGTTTATATTCAAGCACTTTCATTGTGCCAATCAGCGTGAGGACTGTTTCAAATTCATCCTTCATCCAATATTTAACCACATTTTCACCCCTGCGCACATAGCCAAGCGGGTTATTATAGACCTCCAACCAATGCGCTAAACGTTGATTTAATGAAAAGGCTTCGCGCCCATGGCTGGCTTCTTCAAAATGCAGCATATTTTCGGTATAAATCAGAGATTCTAAGGAAGGCAGAGTAATAATAATCCGACCGTGATCCGCCAAGCACGCAAAAATAGATTTCAGAATTTCCAGGGCATTCCTGTGATTTTCGGGCAGGATTGCATTAAAACAAAGTGCAAAATCAACGGGTTGAGGCAGGGTTAAATGCCCAAGTTGTTGATTAAAAAATTCTGTATTGTGCGGGGCGCACTGTTTGGCTTGATCAAGCATGGTTGAATCAGGGGCTATGGCATAGATGGTTTTGGCACTTGCCAAACTTGCTAACCACTTCCCTTCCCCGCAGCCAAAATCAGCAACAACGCCATCTTGGCGATATTCGGATATTATTTGCAGCAATTGATCTTTAAATGGATGCTGAAAAAGATGGGGGAAGTTACATACCTCTTTCTCCCACTCAGCAAAACGATTGGGGCGCAGTCGTTCTTTATTCAGCAAAGCCTGTCCAATCCCCTCGATGATGCAAATTTTACTGATGGTTTCAGGGGAAAGACGATCTTTTGCCTGGGTATTGGTCAAATAATACGCACAACGAAGATAAACATTGATGCGCCGCCAAATATCCAAGGATTTAACTTCCCTGACATAATCCCTGATGATGGTTTCTGCCAGTGTTTCCAACAAGGCAAATGGAAAGATGGTGGCATCCTTGATGATCGTGCTTATGATCGTTCTGATACAAGTCAATTCTGGCTTGGTTAATTCCGACTGCAAACCCTTTAAGTGTGGCAAGGTTAGCGAACCATCAAAGTGAGCAATAAAATTTGCGGTTGGATAGGCAATGTTGGGGCGAATTTGCACAAGTTCTTTAGGTGAAAAGACGTTGGATAGCGGCGCATGATGTAAGGCTTTTAAGCTGTTGGTTTGTAATGCATGGATAAGCGTGGAATCAAGTTCTTCAAACCATGGTTTTGCAAAACCCAGTCCTTGCACCACATTAAATATAAGCCTAATTCTGTCCAAATCAGCGACCAGCTTGTCATTTAACATCGTTATCCCATAAATCAGATACTGCAAAAATGACCCAACCGTCACCACACGATAGGGATGGTTATTAATGTTCAAAATAATTATTTCAAATTGATTGCTTTTATAGGGGAAAAATAAATAATTCATAAAAATATCTACTGCAATATCAGAGGAAAAACTGGAGGTTTTTAGCTCCCACCTAAATTCTTCTGTCCCATCAAAATAGATAATATCCAAATCTTTTGTTGGCGTAATAAGATCAGGACGATTGATACAGGCACAAAACAGATTAAGGGCAACCCCGCCAATAATCGCCCCATCGTTATAATTGGTTCTATATTCTTCCAAAAATGGCTCAAGCGTTGACAAAGGTTCAGCGTCAAAATCAAGCGTAAAATTCATGGGGTATCCTTCGTAAAAAATCAGAGTATAACACAGCTAAAGCGGTTTTACCTTGACAAATTTGATGATGCGCTTATGATTAAACCTATTAATAAAGCTTTATGGAATCATGATGAACCTTATGATCGACACGCTTGGCTATGCCGAAGCTTTGGAACAATCTGGTTTTACCAGCGAACAAGCAAAAGGCGCAGCAAAAGCGTTAAATAACACCGTTGGTGAAGAGCTGGCAACCAAGACGGATTTAGCGCAGTTAAGCACTGAATTACGTGCTGAAATCGCTGAACTACGTACTGAGGTCAAGGGTGAACTTAAACTTATTCACTGGATGCTTGGCATTGTTATTATTGCGGTTGTGATCCCACTCATCCGCGATTTTATGCTTTAGGCATTACACCACCCGTTTATAATTTGCGTCTAATTTATACAATATTGCTAAAATATTTTTAATATTATTAACATTTTTAATGATTTATTGAAGGTGATAGGTTATAATATACCAGTAATTATGGCTTACTTAACGGATAAAAAATGACGATTAATTTTGAAAATACTGAATTTAAAAAAATTCTTATTTATTTGTTACCTTCTTTTGTTACAACTTTATTAACCATTATATCCTTTATAGTAGTAATAAGTTATAATGCAGGAAAATATACGGAAAAAATTGAAGAGATTGATAAGAAATTAGATGAAATCAATAACAACTCGTCAACTATGATTTCGTCCGAAGAATTTAGGCAATATAAATCTGAAATTAGTAAAAAATTAGATGAAATCAACAATAACTCGTCAGCTATGATTTCGTCCGAAGAATTTAATCAATATAAATCCGATCTTGATTCAAGAATATCTGAGATAGAAGGAAATGTTCAAAATATAAACACAGAGATTACTGCAATAAAAACAGATATCACCAACATAAACACAGAGATTGCTGGAGTAAAAGGGGAGATAGAAGGATTACATTCAAATATCAGAGATTTTTTTAATAGCTTCGCAGACTCTGGTTTAAATTATCAAGAAGGTGAATTTACAGTAGAATTCGATGTTTTTATATCTGATTCTGAAGAACTTAGTATCTCAAACACTGGCGGTGATTAAACTTAAAAATTTTATTTTATCCTATTACTCAAAGCCGTTTACTTAAAATATTGAAAAAAATGAGATTATAGCTATTCATGCAAAGAATAAGGATTTTGCTTTGGATTACGGTTGTATTTGCGACCTTAGTTGCAGGCTATTTGCATATTGCACAAAAATTTTCGCTTCATCCTTTTAAGGCGGCAACTGATCCACCCCTCACCTATCAAGATTATCAAAAGATTGGTGGGGAGTTTGATATTATCCGCAGCGATGGCACGCCGTTTACTGAACAGGATTTGATTGGCAAAGCCTCGATTATTTATTTTGGTTTTACCTATTGCCCCGATATTTGCCCTGCCACCCTTTATCACATGAGTCAATGGTATCAAGCCTTGAGGGATGAAGCATTGGGGCATAAAGCAGATGATTATCAATTTTTATTTGTGACGGTTGACCCTGAGCGTGATACGCCCGAATTGATGGAAGATTATATCGCCGCTTTTGATGGAATTACGGCTTTAACTGGCAGTCCAAATGCGATAAAAGCCATGCTGGATGCTTATCTTGTAACGGCGATTAAAGTCCCGCTTGAAAATGGTGATTATGTGGTGGATCACACGGCCTCGGTCTATTTGATTGATGCGCAGGGTCGCTTCCATTCGATGATTGCGCAAGGTGAACCCTTTGATATGGGACTTGAAAAAATAAAACAAATGATAAAGGAACCTTAATTTATGAGTGATAATCCTATTTCCCAACATCAAAAATATGGCTTGGATACGCTTGGGCTTCATGCGGGCTATTCACCTGATCCTGAACATGGCTCGCGGGCGGTGCCGATCTATATGACCAGTGCTTATCAATTCAATGATAGCGATCATGCCGCAGGGCTTTTTGACCTTGCTTTGCCAGGGCATATTTACTCCCGCCTTTCCAATCCAACCGTTGCCGTGTTGGAAGAGCGAATTGCCGCCATGGAAGGGGGAACTGCCGCCGTTGCAACAGCAAGCGGCCATGCTGCGCTTTTTGTTGCGATCACAACCCTTATGAGCATGGGTGGGCATGTTGTTGCCTCCCGTGCGCTATATGGCGGAAGCATGAATCTATTTGGCAATACTTTGCCACGCTTTGGCATTACAACAAGCTTTGTTGATCCAGATGATCCTGATGCGTTTGAACGCGCAATTACCAAGGATACACGCCTGATCTTTACCGAAGCCATCGGCAATCCAGGGCTTGAAATCGCGGATATTGAGGCATTGAGCGTGATTGCCAAACGCCACGGCTTGCCTTTGATGGTGGATGCGACCTTTGCCTCCCCTGCCCTATGTAAGCCGATTGATTGGGGGGCAGATATTGTATTGCACTCCGCCACAAAATGGCTTGGCGGGCATGGGCTGGCGATGGGCGGCTTGTTGGTGGAGGCAGGCACCTTTAATTGGATGGAACATAAAGCCAAATATCCAACATTGACGGAGCCTGATACCGCCTATCACGGGTTATGTTTTGCTGAAACCTTTGGCCCTGCCGCAATGTCTGTGCGCGCACGCGCTGAAGGCTTGCGTGATTTTGGTGCCGCTTTAAGCCCGATGAATGCGTTTTTAATTTTGCAAGGCATCGAAACCTTAAGCCTTAGAATGTACCAACATACCAAGAATGCGCTTGCGGTGGCTGAATGGCTGGAAGCCCAACCGCAAATCGCATGGGTGAATTATCCAGGCCTAGCCACCCATAAACATTATGAACGTGCAAAACGCTATTTTCCTAACGGCGCAGGGTCGGTTGTAAGTTTTGGGGTTAAAGGAGATCGTGAACAAGCCGCTAAACTGATTGAATCGGTTGAATTATTTAGCCATCTTGCCAATGTTGGCGATGCAAAGTCATTATTGCTACATCCCGCCTCGACAACCCATCGTCAGCTATCCGATGCGCAGTTAAAAGAGGCTGGAATAGGTGCCGATATGGTTCGCTTATCAATTGGTTTGGAAAATATCGCTGATCTAACGGCTGATCTTGGTCAAGCCCTCAAACGGTTAGCCCCTAAATAATAGGAGACTTAAACGATGGTCGCGCTTAATGCCAATGGCCTGCATTTTTATGAAGCAGGCGAATATTCCAATCCCGATCAGCCCACCTTGCTTTTAATCCATGGGGCGGGTGGTGAACATTCGGTATTTGCAGGGCAAAGCCGTTATCTTACCAGTCAGGGGGTGAATGTGCTTGGGCTTGATTTACCAGGTCATGGGCAAAGTGCGCCTTTAACCGACAATAGCCCTTACAGCATTGAAGCGTTTGCCGATCAGATTGCGGCAGCATGTGCTACGCTAAACCGTCCGCAATGGATTATTGCAGGCCATTCCATGGGGGCTTTGATTGCGCTTGAATTGGCAGGCCGTGTTAAGGATACAATCGGGCTATGTTTAATGGGTGCCGCCGCACAGATGCCCGTGCATCCTAAATTACTGGAATTAGCAGAAAATGATGATCTTAACGCAGCCGCCCTGATTGCCAATTGGGGGATGGGACGCAAAGGAAAGATAGGCGGCTCAGCTTTTGTTGGCGTTAATTTATTCCCACTTGCCGCACGTTTAATGGGACGACAACAACGCTTGCTTTTAAAGAAAGACCTTGAGGCATGCGCGGCCTATGATCACGCATTGGAAACGGCAAAAGCCTTACCAAAAACGCTTAGTTGCCATCTTATTATGGGTAGGCAGGATAAAATGACCCCACCAAAAGCCGCAACGCCCCTGATTGAAGCCTTGGGCGCAACCACGACCCTTGTTGAAGATAGCGGCCATATGATGATGCTGGAACAACCCATCACAACCGCAAAAGCCCTTGCCGCTTGGGTTAAAACGATTATATAAAATTATGTTTTTTTTTGTAAAATTATGTTATAATCTAAAAATTAGAATTTTAAGAAGATAGCAAAACCATGAACGATATTATGTTTGATAAGCTTGGATTTATAGAACGGCTTCAAGCTGGCGGTTTTAATGAAAATCAATCTAGAGCCTTCGTCAATGCTTTAGACCAAGCTTTACGTGAAATTGTTGCAACAAGAGCCGATATTCAAGAAGCCAAATATGAACTAAACACCAATATTCAAAAAGTAGAAATCAAATTAAGTACGAGTATTCAAGAAGTTAAAAGCGAGTTAAGTACGAATATTCAAGAAGTAGAAACTAAACTCAACAGGAATATCCAAGAGGTAAAAAGCGAGTTAAGTACAAATATTCAAGAAGTTAAAAACGAGTTAAGTACAAATATTCAAGAAGTTAAAAACGAGTTAAGTACAAATATTCAAGAAGTTAAAAGTGAGTTAAGCACAAATATTCAAGAAGTAGAAACCAAACTCAACAGGAATATCCAAGAGGTAAAAAACGAATTAAGCACGAATATTCAAGACGTTAAAAGTGAGTTAAGCACGAATATTCAAGACGTTAAAAGTGAGCTAAGCACGAATATTCAAGACGTTAAAAGTGAGCTAAGCACGAATATTCAAAAAATAGAAAGAGAATTAGAAGTGGTTAAAGCTGAACTTGCCATTATAAAATGGCTTATTGGTGGGATCGGATTTGGTGTTCTTATGCTTTTGATTAAATCCTTTTTTCCATTTTAAAACAAACGTAATATTCTTTACTATTTCAATGACTTACTCAATTTTCAGCAAAGGTTAGGATAGTTTGGTCAACGGCAAGGGAGTCGCCTTCTTGTGCCATGATGCTGTCAATGATCCCATCGCGGCTGGCATGTAGCACATTTTCCATCTTCATCGCTTCAACGATTGCTAATTCTTGCCCTGATTTTACCTGATCCCCTTGTTTGACTAATAATTTTGTCAACATCCCTGGCATGGGGGATTGTAAGGAAGCTGATAAATCCGCCGTAACCTTGATTGGCATTAAACGCTGATAGCTTGCCAAACGCGCTGGCAATGCCAAGAAACACTGCCTTGCCCCTTGATGGTCAATCTGCCAATAAAGCCTGCTTTCCCCAGCTGGATTAATTTGAACAATCGCCAATGCATCATTGATCAACAACCGCAGGCGTTTATCCGCCAAGGAACGGATGCCATGGATTTTATAAGTAATCTGATCTTCAAGGTTGGTTAAATTAAAAGCAATCGCTTGATCGGTTATTTCAATGGCTTCCAAAGCGATGGATATTTCATGGCGTTCTTCCCCGCCATAAAATAGGGTTAAACTTTCTTGATCTTGTGAAAAATGCCCCTGCTCACTTAGCCAAATGAATGCCATAGCGGCAGTAAAGACGGATTGATTTTCAAGGGGCGCAAGATGGGATTCTTCCAATCCGTCAGGGTAAAATTTACCAATTAAATCAGTACTTAATTCGCCTGTCTTAAAAAATGGTTGGCGAATTAAATTTGCAAGAAAGGCAATATTATGATTAACACCGCGAATGACAAAATCATCCAAGGCTTGTTGAAGATGGTAGGTTGCCAGATCGCGGGTTTCCCCATAACAAATTAGCTTGGCAATCATCGGATCATAATAAATTGAAATCGCTGCGCCTTCATAACAGCCACTATCAATACGGGTAAAGCCTTCGGGATAATCAGGTTCAAGATAATCCGTAATCCGCCCAATGGATGGCAAAAATCCGCGTTCGGGGTCTTCAGCATAGATGCGTGCTTCAACCGCCCAGCCTTTGGGTTTAAGGGCAGTTTGTTTAAGGGTCAGTGCTTCCCCTTCTGCAATGCGGATCATCCAATCGACCAGATCAAGCCCAAACACAAGCTCAGTCACAGGATGTTCAACCTGCAATCTTGTATTCATTTCCAAAAAGTAAAATTGCTTATGCTGATCAACGATAAATTCAACCGTACCTGCTGAAAAATAACCAACAGCACGCGCAAGGGCTACCGCTTGTTCCCCCATAGCCTCCCTTGTCTTTGCATCAAGGAAGGACGATGGTGCTTCTTCGATGACTTTTTGATGGCGGCGTTGTAGGGAACATTCACGCTCCCCAATATAAAAAACATTGCCATGTTGATCGCCTAGCACCTGAATTTCAATATGGCGTGGGCGTTCGATAAATTTTTCAACAAATACCCGATCATCGCCAAAGCTAGCCCGCCCTTCATTCATAGCCGCAATCAGGCCTTTGCGGCATTCCTCGTCATTATAGGCAAGGCGCATCCCCTTCCCGCCCCCTCCAGCGGAAGCTTTAAGCATCACTGGATAGCCAATTTTATTGGCGATGAGAACAGCTTGTTCTGGATCATCAACCGCTTCTGTATGACCAGGGACGATATTCACCCCTGCTTGCTCGGCAATTAGCTTAGAACGGATTTTATCCCCCATCGCTTCAATCGCATCGGGCGGTGGACCAATAAAGGCAATATTATTTGCCTTTAATTCAGCGCAAAAGCGGCTATTTTCCGACAAAAATCCATAACCTGGATGCACGGCATGAATGTTTGCTTGTTTACAAATTTCGATAATTTTATCGATATTAAGATAGCTTTCACTTGATGGGGCGGCACCGATTGGATAGGCTTCCCCCCCCAGCTTTTTCGCGGTTAAAACATGCAAGGATTCCTTATCCGCATCAGAATAGACCGCAACAGGGATAATGCCGCGCTTGGCCGCGCTTTGCATCACCCTAACCGCAATTTCCCCGCGATTAGCCACCAGAATTTTTTTAAATTTTTTTGCTGTCATTTGTTTATTTTGGCGACTATATATTTAATTATATTTTTTAAAAAAAAGAATTTATACACAGTAATCCGCAGTTTATAAAAATATTATAATTAAAGGAATAGTCATCAATTAAGTATATATAGTTGCCTTAAAAAAGATAGGATAAATCTATCATGGCTACTTGCTAGGCAGCCTCATTAGCATAACAGCGTCTATCAACTTCAAACATATTAAATATTTCTTCGGTTTCTTCACGAGATATAATGCTAATTGGAACTGCAAAAATATTAGAAAGCTTAATAATAGATTCTTGAAACTCACCATCACGCTTTGACTCAACAACAATTTGCGCATTCCCATCTGCATCAGGTTTTTCGGGTTTAACATATTTACATAGTTTTCTATTGGTCTCAAGCTTTCCTGTATCTTTTGCTTTTTCAACCAATTCACCAGTTATAATAATACTTCCTTTTGGGAGCATTATCCCATCTTTTTCGGTTTCTATAATTAGCTGTCCTTCACCACCAATAGAAAAAGTGGTTTCAATTAAACTAAATTCTATATTCAATGTGGATATAGTAGATGATAACTCTACTCCAAAACATAGTTCACCGTCTAGTGAATTTCCATCCGAAATATTTACATACAAATAGTTACTTAAACTTTTAGAAAATGAATGATAGTTTTCTGGCATTTTATTTGTAAGGCGTGTTTTTAGGTTAGCAGTTACGGCCCGACCTTTGAGTGAATTTTTTAGCATGTTTAAATATTTTAAATGTTCTTTTGTTTTAGAATCATTATCTTCAATACGAACTTCACGCTCATGTCGATCACCAGCCCTAGAAATATAAAAAACATCAGCAGACTGCTGATACTCTTCTGGAATTGGTGCAACTTTTTCAAAAATTGTTTTTATTTCTTTAGTCATCATTTATCTTTAGAAAGTTTTATCCATGCTCAGCAAGTTTTATACCAAATTTCTTGATATTGAGTTGTTTAAGGCAACAGCGCAGTCATAGACGATCAATTCACCTTCACTGTCAGTTATGCAATAAAACTGATAAAATGTACCTTTAAAACAGAACCCTACATGTAAATATTTGTTTATATTGTTTTTTACATATTTAAAAGAACTTGTTTCTGAAGCAGTTGTTTCAAACCAATCTTTGAATTGATTGATGACATCATCGGAGCATTGTGATTTCTTGTGAAGATCGTCCGTACCAATAGACTTTTTGATCAATGCTTTAAAGTTTTTAAAATTTTCATTTTCTGGCTTAAATTCACATTTTACTTTGTGATTTTTTAAAGCTTCATTCCAATAAGCATAAGCATTGCCTAGACATTTGCTGTAAAAATCTGCCAAAACACCCTCCTTTTATATCATGACAGTATTACATAATTGGTACTATCAAACTTCTTTTAAAATATAGATTATAATAAACTATATATCAATCCTATATTTATAAATTAAAAAAACTTTTAAAAAATATAATTAAACACATAGAGTTGCCCTTATATCGTCAAAGGGCATAACCCGTCCAATTATTTAAATAAGTTAAATTGGTTTGGTTAAACCACGCTGAGAGTCAACGGTGCGGATAAAGTCCAAAACTTCATGCATTAAGGGGTTTTTATCATAAGTTTCAGCCTCGTCAAGCCGTTGTTTAAATTCACCTGAACCGCTAAATAATAATTTATAAAGGGCGCGCAATTCGTTAATCTCTTTCTTGGCGGTGCCGCTTCTTTGCAAGCCAACCAGATTAAGCCCGCGTAAATTCGCACGATCCCCAATCACCATGCCATAGGGGATAACATCCGCCTCAACCCCTGACATGCCGCCAATCATCGCCCCTTTTCCAATCCGCACAAATTGATGAACCGCCGATAGGCCACCGATAACCGTACGATCACCCACGCTAACATGCCCTGCCAAAGTCGCATTATTCGCCATAATCACATGATCGCCAACAATGCAATCATGGGCAATATGCACCCCAACCATAAACAACCCATCATCGCCAACCACTGTTTTAAGGCCGCCCCCTTTGGTACCAGGATTCATGGTTACATGTTCACGAATACGGTTGCGCTTTCCAATGATAAGATAAGATTCTTCGCCGCCAAATTTTAAATCTTGCGGCGCCGTTCCAATCACGGAAAAAGGAAAAATGGTGGTATCCTCGCCAATGGTTGTGTGGCCTTCAACCACAACATGCGATTTTAAGGTCACCCGATCCCCCAACACACTATTTGCGCCAACAGTGCAAAAGGGGCCTATTGTAACGCCAGTGCCAAGGCTTGCTTTAGGATCAATGATGGCGGTGGGATGAATTTCGGTTTCTGTCATGAATTTTCTTTAATGATAATTCTTAATCGCGTCTAATCAAGAAATGTATCAATTTCGCATGCTATCAATTTGCAGAGGCAGGAAGAATATGCGGGCGAAAAGTAATACGATCTGGCAAGCGTAAATCAATCAGGCTAAATTTCTGCCAATCCAAATTTTTTGTTTCAAATAATTCAACCAAATTCGTAAGGGCGTTAAGATGCGCTTGGTCAGGTAGGCGAATGGTTAATGGCCCTTGTGGTGGCCCTTGTAACGTCAACGCCCAATAGCGTTTTGAAACATAGCTAGCTGCCTGAAACCGCCTGCTAATTTGTGGAAATTCATCAAGGATTTGTAATAATTCATCAACATGTTGCGGGGCTGATGCGCCAACAATCACGGGCAATTGATTAAAGCGTTCTGGTGGTTTGCTTGCAATGGTTTCCCCATTAGCATCAATCAAATAAAATTTACGCTGATATTGCCATGTGGCAACAGGAATCCGCTCTTTAACTGAAATTGCAATGCGATTAGGCCAAATTCTTTTAACAATCGCTTGTTCAACCCAGCCATTATTTAATAAGGTGCGGTGGATGGCTTTAAGATCAAGCGAAAACATGGGCGTACCGATTTCAATATTGGCGTGGTTTAGCAGTTGCTGCGGATCACCATACGATAATTGAATAGGCTCAACTTCTTTGACAACCAAGCCCAATTGCTGACTAGCCGTCCAGTAAAATGCGTAAACAGGTTTTAGCCAGCCTGATCTATTGGCATAGTCAATGCCAATCCCTGCAACGATCAAAAAGGATAAAGAAACCCCAATGACCAGCAATCTTTTTGCTAATTTTGAATATAAAAAACCGCCTTTACCAGATTGTTTTTTCTTTGTTTTTTGTCGTTTTGGCTTAGCCATTCAGCGCATCCTCAACCATCCATTGCACCAAATCATCAAAGGTCATGCCTTGCTGTTTTGCCTGTTCGGGTACCAGTGATAATTCTGTCATACCGGGTTGGGTATTAACCTCCAAAATGACAAGGCGTTTTTCAATTCCGCCAATCCCTGTTTCATCATAACGAAAATCGGTGCGGCTAACCCCCTTGCATTTTAATGCCGTTGCCGCCATTTCTGCCATAAATTTACAGCGATGAATAACATCTTCGGTTAATTCGGCAGGGCAGATATGCTCGGTCTTGCCAGCCGTATATTTCGCTTTATAGTCATAAAATCCTTGCTTAGGTTTTAATTCAGTAACGGTAAGGGCTTTATCGCCTAATACGGTAACCGTAAGCTCTCGCCCTGCAATATATTCTTCAATCAATAAGGGGTTTTTTCCATAAGGTGATAAATCTGGCATTTCCATCCCCTCCTCCACAACATAAACGCCAACCGATGATCCTTCATTAACAGGTTTGATAACAAAGGGGGGATCCATCGGCGGGTTCTTTTGAAGGCGGTGGGCAGGCAAAACCTGACCATTCGGCACAGGTAGCCCATGCGCTTGCAAGATAATCTTGGCAATGCCCTTATCCATCGCAATCGCAGAAGAAAGATAGGAAGAATGCGTATAAGGCAAGCCAAGCATTGATAATAAGGCTTGAATTTGTCCATCTTCGCCCCATTGCCCGTGAAGCGCATTAAAAATCAGATCGGGCGCATTCGGCGCAAAAGCTTCATCAATTGCGGCAATCAATGCTTTTATGTCGCGTGGTGGATCCAAACGCACCACCGAATGCCCCAAGCGTTCCAAGGCATCGGCAATCGCAGTGCCTGATTGGATGGAAATGTCACGCTCGGCTGACCAGCCACCAAGCAAAGTAATAATATTAAGGGGGTTCATGATATGCTTCTACTCCCAATTCGTATCAATTCCCATTCAAGGGTTATGCCAGTTTGCGCTTTAACCGCTTTGACAGCTTGTTCACCAAGCCTCTCCAACTGATCAGCCTTCGCATTGCCGCGATTGATCAAAAAATTGCAATGTAGGCTTGAAATACACGCATCGCCTTCTTCAGCCCCCCGCAATCCTGCTTGATCGATTAACTGCCAAGCCTTTGCATTAGGCGGGTTTTTAAAGGTTGAACCACCCGTTCTAAGGCGGATAGGTTGCGTTTGTTCGCGCTGTTCCGCGATATCTTGCATACGCTTTAAAATTACCTCTTGCGTGTCATGCTCGGTTGCAGAAAAAATCAGACTGGTGACAATCAACCCTTGCGGCAATTCAGCATGGCGATAAGAAAAATTAAGCTGATCGGCATTCAACCTACAAGGCACTCCATCTGGTAACACGCCTTCTATTGCTTCAAGACAATCAGCCACTTCACGCCCATAAGCCCCTGCATTCATAGCAACGGCTCCGCCAAGCGTCCCTGGAATACCGCTTAGAAATTCAAAGCCGCTAAGCCCTTGATTGGCAGCAAAGCGGGCAAGCTGAATATCCATAGCCCCTGCCCCTGCATAAACCCTGCCCTCATCAGGTTCATAGCGCATATGGTTAAACCCAGAGCCAAGGCGAATAACCACACCACGCACCCCACCATCACGGATTAGCAGATTAGACGCCGCCCCAATGGTCGTGATCGGCATCGCGGCTGGTTTATGTTGTAGGAAAGTAATTAAATCCTGTTCATCTTGTGGACGAAACAGATAATCCGCCGCCCCGCCAACCCGTAACCAGCTATATTTTGCAAGCCCAACCTGTTCTTCAAAACGCCCACGAACGGCAGGAAATGAAGGACTTTTGGGTGATAGCGCAATCGTCATTTGTCATCCCTATCCGCCTTATCCGCCAATGCTTGCAACGCATCTGGTAGCGCATATGCCCATTTTGTAATCGAACCTGCGCCCATACATAGCACCATATCACCGCTTTGAAGATGCGGATGCAGCATTTTTGCCAATGCCTGTTCATCTTCAAGTAAATCAACCTCCAAATTCTTATTGGAAGCTAAAATTCTATCCCGTAAGGCTGCGCTTGATACCCCTTTCATCGGGGCTTCTCCAGCCGCATAGACTGGCGCAATTAACAGCCGATCTGCTTGATTAAAACAGGTGGCAAATTCTTCCATTAAATCATGCAGGCGGCTATAGCGATGGGGCTGGGCGACAACATGAATACGATTAGGATTAAGGGAACGTGCTGTATCAAGCACCGCCTTAATCTCAACGGGATGGTGTGCATAATCATCAATGATGGTCACGCCATTAACCTCGCCTACTGTGGTGAAACGCCGCTTCACCCCTTTTGCTTCCGATAATCCATCCTTAATTTTGGCAACAGGAATCCCAATTCCATAAGCAACGCCAATCGCCGCCAACGCATTTTGAACATTATGGCGACCTGCAAGCGGAAGAACAATCGAATTAAGGGTTAAGTTAAGCCCAATCATCGGATCGTTAATCTCAACATCAAAATATTGTTTACGATCTTGAATGCTAAGATTGCTTGCGCGGATCATCGCCCCTTCATCCAAACCATAGGTAATAACACGGCGATCTTGAAGGTCATCAGCCAGCTTTTTAACAACGGGATGATCAACACATAAAACATTAAAGCCATAAAAGGGAATGGACTCAGCAAATTGACGAAAGCTAGAGATAAGCTTATCAAAACTACCATAATGTTCCATATGTTCAGGGTCAATATTGGTGATAATCGCAATATCGGCAGGCAGTTTTAAAAAACTGCCATCGGATTCATCGGCTTCGGCAACTAACCAATCCCCTGCCCCTAAAAGCGCATTGGTGCCATGCGCATTTAAAATCCCACCATTGATAATGGTTGGATCATAGCCTGCTGATACCAATAATTGCCCAACCAACGCCGTTGTTGTTGTTTTTCCATGAGTGCCTGCAACCGCGATTGCGCGTTTAAACCGCATCAATTCCGCTAACATATCCGCCCGTTTAACAATTGGGATTGCGGCATTGCGCGCCGCCACCAATTCAACATTATCACTGGGGATCGCACTGGAGATCACAACGACCCCTGCCCCTTGGACGTTATGCGCATGATGGCCTTCATCAAAGCGCACGCCAAATTCAATTAAGCGGTCGATATTAGCATTGCGCGCAAGGTCTGAACCAGAAACATTATAGCCCATATTGCATAATAATTCTGCGATTCCTGACATACCTATCCCACCCATTCCAATAAAATGGATACGCCCAAAATAGGGAGGAATTTTGCTAAATTGTCCTGATGTTTTCATAAGCTTTAATTTTTAAATTAAGTTAAATTCTAATTGGTTCATTCTGGTGTTAAAATTAAGTTCACTGCTAATTGCTTTTTTTAGCAAAAGCTCTGTTGAAGGAATGATTGAAACATTGTTAGGTATTTTGAAATTGATAGAATTTAAAGCGGTTTCTATTATAATTATGCTACAAACTCCTTTATTTCTTATTGCGCTCAATGCACTATTAATTGTATCTGAAATTGTTTCGTTTTCACGCTGTACGCGAATAAACACTGGGACTCCGTTCAGCTCTTGTTTTAACAATCCATCTAATCCATTATTGCGTTGAATTGGTGTATAATTAATCCCAGAAAGATGTTTTGCTGCCTCTGGAGAGTGGTTTTTATAATGATCTCTGCCGACTTCTAAAAGTTTTGAATTTGTCATAATGGGATTGGACAATCTGGATTTTGTTAAAGCAACTGCTTCAGATGATATATCTATTCCAACAGAATGACGATTAAGTAACTTGGATGCGACTAACGTTGTACCACTGCCACAAAATGGATCAAGAATTTTATCGCCTTCATGCGTAACAAGGCGAATGATTTGGTTCATTAATAAAATAGGTTTTTGTGTTGGATAGCTAACACGCTCTTTTGCTTTTGGGTTTAAAAAAGGAATTTCCCAAACATCAGAAAGCGGTACGCCTTTTTTAGCACCATTGTTAATAATTGTTCCGTCTTTTTCGTTGATTGCATAGACTGATTTATTCCTATCATCTCTAATTCTTTTCTGCATAATCTGATCTATATTGGTTGACGGTGCATAATCTTTAAATATTTGATTGAATTTAAAATTAGGCGTTTTAGAATAAAAAAATATTGTTTGATGGGCGGGTAACAAACCTTTTTTTGAATTTGACCATCTTTTAAAATACCAAATGATCTCAGATTGAAAATTTTCAGGTGAAAATATTGAATCAAGAATAGCCCTAGCAATATGAGACCCCGATTTATTGCAATGAAAAAATATACTTCCCGTTTCTTTTAAAACTTCCTTAGCAATTAATATGCGATCAAAAAGAAAATTTGCGTATGCATCTTCATCATTCCAAACATCGCGGAATTTGAACTCTTTCTTACCATCATTCGTAGAAAGCTTATGAACCCGTTGCGTAAAAAACGGCGGATCAATGTAAATTAAATCAATAGAGTTAGGTTCAATTTGTTTTAACACATCCAAACAATCACCATTGAAAATTCTTGAGCTAATTTCCATCACATCGATCCACTGCAATTTTTTCAAGTATTCTTTCTAAATCTATATCTGTATGATTTTTGATATAATTCCAAGCACCATTTCCGTAATAATATTCACCGCCTACCCCTAAATATAATGTTTCCAATGTCTTTTGTATCTTTTTCGCTTGTTCTCTATTTGGATAATAAAACATAATCCTTATTGGTTTATATCCAGCATTTTTTACACTTTGTATGCGTGTATGCTCTTTTGTAACATGATCACCATCAGTTGTCGCATCACGCCATTTGATCTCTATTGCATCAATTCCTCTTACTAAACAGTCTATTTCAAATTCTTTAGGGCGTTGCCCCATAATATTTGGTATTTTAAGCGTAGCAGAATCCGAGAATTTATGTGAAAAACATAATTTTGTAACATCTTCTAAAAATGCCCCTGCATATCTGTAAAGAAAGCGTCCTTTATTTTGATAAAGATCAATTAAAGCCCCTTCTTTATTCGAAACCCCTAAGACTTGATATATAAGATAATGACTTTTATCATCTTCGTCCATTTCACAAATTCTTTTATTTATATTTTTGGTCAATTTGTTGGAATATTCAGCCGCTAACGCTATTATCTTATTTTCAATATTCATTTTAAGCTATCAACCTTATATCATGACTAAAGCGTTTTTTATGAACACTATCTTTAACCTAAAATATTATAAAGTTAATTTTGCTTTAACAGAGTCTCTATCTGTTCGGCAAGTCTGATTGCCGCATTGGGTTTGGCAAGGGTTTGGGTTGCCTTTGCCGCAAGATTAAGAATTTCAGGCTGATTAAGATAATTGCTAAGGCGTTCTGCCAGCCATTTGCTGGTAAATTCCGATTGGTCTATTGTCCATGCGGCTGCGGCCTCTGTAATACGGGAGGCATTAGCAGCCTGATGATCATCAACCGCATGCGGATAAGGCACCAAGATTGACGGACGGCCGATTGCCAATAATTCGCTTAAAATACCTGCCCCTGCACGTGAAATGACAAGATGCGCCTTTGAAATTTGCTTCCCCATATCGGTAAAAAACGGTTGTAGCTCCGCTTCCACTTTAATCATTGTCATGGTTTTTTGAACACGGTCTAAATCTTCGGGGCGCACTTGTTGGGTAAGATGAATGCGCGCCCTATCTTCTTCTTCCATCATCGCTAAGGTAGCAGGGATAATATTTGAAAAAATACTTGCGCCTTGACTGCCGCCAGTTACCAAAACATGCAGTTTTTCATTATTTTTAGGCGGGGCATAGGGGGAAGGCGCATGATCGGCAATCGCTGAACGAATTGGATTGCCTGTCCAAACCACAATTTTACGCGCTTTAGGGGGAATTTTCTCAGCTCGTGGAAAGCCAAGCGCAATCAGGCTTGCCCCTGCGGCAACCAAGCGATTTGCCTTTCCTAAAATTGCATTTTGTTCATGAATTGCATAGCGTATCCTTAATAATTTTGCCGCCAGAATAGTTGGTACACTTGCATAGCCACCAAACCCAACAACCAGTTTTGGACGGTGTTTTAATAAGGAACCCATGGCTTGAAGTGTTGCAATCAACAATCTGATCAAGCTTAATAAGGTGCGCAAACGCCCTTTTCCTGCAATTGCCGTTACCCATAATCGCCGTGTTGGTAAAGACGATAAAACGCCCTCATTAGGATATTGGCGATGATCCGTAAAAAATGCAAGGCGATAGCCTTTTTCTTGTAAGATGCGTGCAACCGCCTCAGCAGGGAAGATATGCCCGCCTGTCCCCCCTGCGGCCAAAATAATTAATGCGGGTTTGATTGGCTTATGATTCATCAATCAAACTGCCCTTATTTTTCGGGTTAAAGCAAGAATTAACCCTAGGCTAAGCGCGACCGCCAACACAGAAGTTCCACCAAAAGACAAAAATGGAAAGGTCATGCCTTTTGTTGGAATAAGTTCGGTTGCGGTGGCAACATTGATTAAGATTTGTAAGGTAAATTGCGCCAAAAGACCACAAGCTGCAATCTGCGCAAAACTTGTTTCCAAACTAATCACACTTCGCATCACGCGAAATAAGATAAATAAAATCAACCCTAATAATAATACACAACCGATGATCCCAACTTCTTCGGCAATCGCGGCAAAGATAAAATCTGAATAGCTGTCGGCGATTAAATTTTTATAAACGCCCTCGCCTGGCCCTCTTCCAAAAAAGCCGCCTGCAACAATAGCGCGAATGGACTCATCTGCTTGGGTCATCAATCCTGTATCCTGATCAAAAAAACGATCAACAAAACTATCAATGCGTGCACGAACATGATCAAATGTAAAATACATCCCAACCAATGCTAGTAAGATTAACGCCGCAAAGCCAGCAAAAAGAAGCAAAGGAAAACCATGCAAAAAAATCTGAACCGCAAAGGTCGCCGTTAAAACCAAAGTTTGCCCAACATCAGGCTGAAATAACACAGGTAAGATGGTCACCCCATATAAAAGGAATACTGGCCAATAATCAAATAGCTTTTGATTAGATTCATTAGATTTAATCGCTGACGTTAATAACCATGCTATCACCAATGCAAATCCAGGTTTTAAAAGTTCAGATGGCTGAAATGAGATCAAGCCTGGAATACGCAGCCAGCGCGTTGATCCTTTAAACTCCACACCAACCAAATAGGTGGCTAAGACCAATAAAAACGCACAAACAAAGACAATGATTCCTAATCTGCGGGTTGCGGTTATGGATAAGGTCGATAGCCCGATCATCAACGGGATTGCGCAGCAAAGCAAAACAACCTGTTTAATTACCATTAAATTTACGCCGCCATCAGCCTTTACACCTTCTTCGGGGGCAATGATTACCGCTGTTATCATGCCAACCACGGCAAGGGCAATAAACCCCACCAATGCGAAACGATCAACCGTCCACCACCAAATACCAAGTAAGGATTTATCAAATCTTGAGATAATCATTATTTCTCTCCTTCAAATGTCATATCTTTAATTGATTTAAGTTGTTGTTTGAATGCGATCCCTCTTTGTTCAAAATTATCATATTGATCAAAAGAGGCACAAGCAGGTGAAAATAACAAAACCAATTCCTTCTGGTTTTGATCAGTTTGTGCATCTTCAAACGCTTTATGAACGGCTTCTGCCAATGTTTTAAATTGGTAAATGACCATCTTGGGATGATCAGGATGGCTTGCTTGCCATTGGGTTAGGTATGCGGCAATCTCCGCCGCAGCCTCCCCCAACAAATAGGCCGCTTTAACCCGCCCGATATAAGGCGTTAATTCTGCATAGCCTGAATGTTTTGATTGCCCGCCCGCAATCCAAAGAATGGATGAAGAAAAGCACGCAAGCGCCTTGGCGGTAGATTGCGGATTGGTTGCTTTGGAATCATTAAAACAACGCATTGATTGATAGGTGCCAACCAATTCCAACCGATGCGCCAAGCCTTTAAAGGTAGAAATCGCCGAAATAATTTGGGGCGATTCAACGCCAAAATGCGTTAAAAGCTGATAACAAGCGCGAATATTTTGTTGGTTATGCTCCCCCGGCAAATGGGTTAGCTGCGTTAGTGCTTGTGGAAGCGTAATTGTTTCCAACCTATTCACCTGTATATCCGTCCGATCAGAACATAATGCGTTATAAATCGTATCACTTTCCGCTTCTTCAGTGCCAATAAGCGCAAGCCCGCCTGCCCGAACAAGATCAAAGATATGCGCCTTTGCTTGGGCGTAAGCCGTCATGCTGCCATGATAATCCAAATGATCAGGCGTGATGTTCAATAAAATGGCGGCTTCTAACGTAATTGACGATAAGGATTCCAATTGATAGGAAGAAATTTCAAGCACATAAACCCCGCCATCGCGCAAGACGGGTAGCGATAAAGCCGCAACGCCAAGATTCCCGCCCGCAACAGCTTCAATTCCATTTTCATTCAAACAATGGGCAATCAATGCGGTTGTTGTTGACTTGCCATTAGTTCCCGTAATGCCGATAAAGCGCGCTTTGGGATTTGCAAGATAAAGCAGATCAATATCCCCCATAATGGGTATATTGGCTTGCATGGCTTGTTGAATGATTGGATGCATCCGCTTAATCCCTGGGGAGGGGATAAGCGCAACCACCCCATCCAATATATTAGTTTTAATCTCTTGACTACGATAAAGCTGTAATTGTTGATCGGCAATCGCGGATTTAAACTGTGACGTTATGGAAGCAATAGTATCAAGATTATCCTCAATCGCCAATATCTTGGCGTTACCAGCCAACAAGGCCTTAATGACAG
Source organism: Alphaproteobacteria bacterium (assembly GCA_965229675.1). Lineage (GTDB taxonomy): Bacteria > Pseudomonadota > Alphaproteobacteria > CBDDJK01 > CBDDJK01 > CBDDJK01. The sequence continues at coordinate 1,890,414 of OZ245897.1, read as the reverse complement.
AACGCCCTGTGCGTGCTAATCCAAATACCGCAACCTTATTACCTGCAAAATAATCAATATTTTGTTCTGCCATAAATCACCGTAATTTCAGCGTTGCTAAACCAACCATTGCAAGCACAATCGCAATGATCCAAAAACGAATGACAATGGTGGGTTCTGACCAGCCCTTTTTTTCAAAATGATGGTGAAGGGGTGCCATGCGGAAGACTCGCTTGCCCGTTAATTTAAACGAAGCCACTTGAACGATTACTGAAACGGCCTCCAACACAAACAACCCACCAATGATGGCAAGCACAATCTCATGCTTGGTGACCATCGCAATCGCCCCTAACGCACCCCCAAGCGCAAGTGACCCCGTATCGCCCATAAAAATCTGTGCAGGGGGGGCATTAAACCATAAAAAACCAAGGCCGCCGCCAATCATTGCACCGCATAAAACCGCCATTTCCCCTGCCCCATCGACATAGAAAATCTGTAGATAATCTGAATAAATCTGATTACCAACCAGATAGGCAATAAAGCCAAAACATACGGCGGCAATCATCACAGGGCCAATGGCAAGCCCATCCAAACCATCGGTTAAATTAACCGCGTTGGAAGCACCAATCAGCACAATCAAAGCAAATGGGATGAACAAGAATCCCATATCAAGCGCAATATATTTAAAGAAAGGCAAGGCAAGATGGCTGGATAATTCTGGACGCATTAAATATTGATAAAGCAGAATGGCAGCAACCCCGATCATTGCTTGAAATAATAATTTTAATTTGCCGCTTAACCCCTTGGAGTTATTTTGGGAGTTATTTTGCTTTAATTTTAATAAATCATCGGCCATGCCAACCAGCCCAAACCCAAATGTTACCAACGCCACAATCCAAATGGTTGGATTGCTAAGGTCTGCCCATAACAGTAAGCTAATCGCCAACGAGATTAAAATCATCATCCCCCCCATACTAGGCGTGCCAATCTTTGCAAGATGGGTATCGGGCGTATCTTCACGAACATTGGATTGCCCTTGTTGGCGTTCGCGCAACCAGCTAATTAAAGGCGGACCAATATAAAAACAAATAATCAATGCGGTTAGGGTTGCACCACCCGTCCTAAAGGTTAAATAACGGAACAGGTTAAAGCCCCCCCAATATTCTGCAAGGATAGGAAATAGACTATAAAACATTATGTTTGCTTTCTTGAATTTGCTGTAATTTATGAATCACGGTTTCAGTTTTCATGCCACGCGAGCCTTTAATGAGTAAATGGTCACCTGCCTTAACATGGTCAATAAGGGCGGCTGCAAGCGCATCAATGGTTGGAAACCAATGTAATTTATGCGGATCAGGGTAAGCATCTGCAAATTGCTTGATTCCAGTCCCTGCTAGCCAAAATTGATCAATCTCAAGCGAGTCGGCAAATTGCGCCAAACCTTGATAATGCGATTCTGCTAACTCTCCCAATTCAAACAAATCCGATAGCACCGCAATTTTACGGCTCTTACCAGAATGTTCATATAAATTAGGGCGTTCATGTAAATGCTGTAATGCCGCCCGCACCGATAAGGGGCTTGCATTATAACTTTCATCAATGATGGATAAAGCACCCTCCCCCCATGGTAGGTTTAAAATAGAACCACGCCCTTGACTTGGACGATAGGCCTTTAACGCCTCCAACCCCTGTTCAACTGGCAGATTCAGGGTCATTAACAAGCCAGTAACCGCCGAAAGAGTTAAAAATTGCGCACGCCCTACGCCTTCAAGCGTCATGCGCTGCGGTGAATAGGGAAAATTGGCGGTGGACACAGTGCCAGTTAGCCCATGATTGGTAAATTCCAATTCACTCAGTTTAAATTCTGCATCAGGATGATGGCCATAACCAAGACATTGCACCTTGTTCTGTTGGGCCAACATCGCCATCATTGAATAATAGGGCGACTCGCGTAAGGTAATCAGGCTACTCCCCGCCGCCATTCCTGCCAATAATTCAGCCTTGGCAAAGGCAATATCCATCACATGATCAAAAAACTCACTATGGGTGGAGGCAATATTGGTAATAATCCCATAATTTGGACGCAATAAATTAGATAAATGTTCAATCTCCCCCGCATGGTTCATGCCAAGTTCAAACACGCCATAATCTGCATCAGGCGACATTCGCGCCAAAGAAAGCGGTAAGCCAATATGATTATTTAAATTTCCTTGTGTGCCAGCAACCTTACCATAAGCCGATAAAGCAAGTTTAACCCCTTGGGTTAGTCCTGTTTTACCAACACTGCCTGTAATCCCAACAAAGCAGGCTTTACTGGACGCACGGCGGGCAATCGCAAGCTGATTAAGCGCATCAAAGCAATCTGTTACCACCAACGCCCCCATACAAGACGAACCGTTAAATAAATCAGCAGGAATGGAATAGGACGCTTCCACCATAATCAAGGCCGCCCCCGCTTTTACTACATTTGGACAAAATTGATGCCCATCAAAGCGTTCGCCTTTAATTGCGATGAATAAATCACCCTTTTGCGCAATTTGACGGCTATCAATCGTAATCCCTGTAATCGGTTGAGGAGTATCGGAAGCAGGATTTGGATGAAAACGCCCACCCGTTGCCTGACATAATGCTTCAATCGTCCACAGCGGTTCAGATGATTGGGCGGACATCACGCTACCTCCGTTACTTGGGTAAATTGCAAAATTGCATCATGGTCTGAATAATCGACGACTTCCCCGTTGATGATTTGCCCTTGCTCATGGCCTTTACCCGCAACAATCAAGCAATCTTCGGGCTGTAAGGCTTTGATTGCATGGTGAATGGCTTGGGTACGGTCTGCAATCTGGGTAGCATTCGGGCAAGTTTTCAAAATGGCCGCACGAATGGTTTCAGGGGCTTCAAATCGTGGATTATCATCCGTCACAATGACATGATCAGCCTTTTCATGCGCAATCTGCCCCATAATCGGGCGTTTATCACGATCACGATCCCCGCCACACCCAAAGACAAGATGTAACTTCCCCTTGCAATGCGAGCGTATATCCTCAAGCACAGTCGAAAGCGCATGGGGGCTATGGGCATAATCAACATAAATCGCGCTATCTTGTTTGATTGATGTGTCAATGCGCTCTAAACGACCAGAGATTGGCTCAAGATGCGATAAAGCCCCTGCAATTTCTTCACCCGTAACGCCCGCATCAAACGCCAACGCACAAGCCATTATCAAATTTTCAAGCTGAAAATAGCCAACAAGCGGCACCGATTGCGTAAAAGTAACATCATCAATTCGCATTGTAAGCGTGCTAGCATGCAAGGTGGGTTGATAATCCAAAAGCTGAACTTCTGCCCCCTCCTCCCTATTACCCATCATTTCAACCAAGCGCATTTTTAAATCGCGTTGTTTTGCAATTTTTGCAAAATCACTTGCTTCTTGCGTACCAGATTTGACGATGATCGTTCCGCCTTGCGGTAACAATTCTTCAAATAAACGATATTTTGCCTGACGATAGGTCTCCATTGTTCCATGATAATCCAAATGATCATGGCTTAAATTGGTGAATGCCGCCGCAGATAATCCAATACCATCCAAGCGATATTGATCCAACCCGTGGCTGGAGGCCTCAAGCGCAATATGACGCACGCCATGTTTTGACAGATCAGTAAATAAATGCGCAAGATCAACAGGATCAGGGGTCGTCAATCCCCCCTTCGCATAAGGGGTTAATGCTTGCGGCAACGCCATTCCTGATAAACGCAACCCAATCGTGCCAAGGCTTGCGGCGGGGGCTTGCGCCCTTCCCATAATTTGCCGATAAAAATCAACAACGGAACTTTTGCCATTCGTGCCTGTAACCGCAATCATATTTGGCTTATGAGCAGAAGGATTATTTTTTTCAGCTAAATAATGGGCAAGAATTGCCAATGCTTTACGCGCATTATCGGTTTCAATCAGGCAAACCTTATCGGTTAAACCATGTTGAGCTAAGATCGCTTGTGCCTGTTCTGCTTCCTCGCAAATAATCACATTTGCGCCATTTGCAATCGCAGAAGGAATATAATCCATGCCATTGGTTTGTGTCCCTTTAATCGCAACGAAAATACCATTTTTTTTAACGTTTCGACTATCAGAAGCAATGGAAGCAACCCCAGATAAAACCGCATCAATTGTTAATAATTGGGTATGTGGATGACCCCCATCAAACTTAAAAGACACCAAATTAAGGGTCTGGTTATCCACTATGCCCCTCCTCCGTCATAATGATGATGTTATTTATCCCAAGCGGGTCTTGGGTTAATTCCTGTTCGGTTGTTTCAAAAACAGGAGGAATGGCATAAAGGCTTATCATTTCCTTTATAATCTGCCGTGTTAATGGAACTGCATTCCAACCAGCCGTAGCATAGTTAAAGGTCTCTTTAATCCCCTTTGGATTATCAAGCAGGGTAAAGATTAAATATTGCGGATCAGTCATTGGAAAGGCGGCAATAAAGCTGCTTAAGCGTTCATTCTCAAGATAAGCGGTTTTTTCCGCATTTAATTTATTAGCAGTGCCTGTTTTACCGCCAACCATATATCCTTCAATATCTGCTTTTCTTCCAGAACCACCTTTATCTTTCATTACATTTAAGCGCATTAACTGGCGTAATTTTTTCGATGTATCAGGATCAATGATTTGATGCGTTTGTTTCTTTAAGCGTCCATTACGCGCAACCGTTCCATATTTTTCAACAGTAAAGGGAACATATTGCCCATTATTTAATAAGCCAGAAACACTGGCAGCAAAACTGACAGGGGTCGTTGCAAACCCATGACCATAAGATAAAGTAACCGCCGCCGTCTTATTCCAAATTTTAGGTGACAGGACCTTATTACAAGCACCAAATTCAAGTGGTTTGCAATTCATCAAGGCAATATCATGAAAAAATTGCTTTTGTTGTTCTGCGCCAACTGCTTCTGCTATACGTGCTGATGCAATATTTGACGAATGAACAAAGGTCTCTGCAACATTTAAAATACGGTTTTGACCATGATAATCGCGTATTAAATATTTTCCGAGCTTATAGGGCTTGGTGGCATCAAAGCGATCTTCAAGTTTTCCATTACCAACCTCCAGATATAAGGCGGTGTTGACGATTTTAAACACCGAGCCAAGTTCCAACAATTCATCCGTGATCATACTTCTAAAGGCGGGATGGCTTGGTGGTGGCGGACGGTCAGGATCAAAATCTGGAAGGGAGACTAAGGCAAGTACCTCCCCCGTTTTAATATTAGCGACCACAACACTGCCTGATATGGCTTGAAACTTTTCAACTGCTTCTTTCACCAATGGATAAATGCGCGCCTGCAATCTGGCATCAAAGGATAATTCAAACGCTTGCTCAGGGTTATTAGCAAGGCGGTTTTCAAACGCATATTCTGCGCCAACCAACCCACCATAAACGGTTTTTTGTACATTTTTTTCTATTTTCTTATCATAAAAACCAGTATAGCCAACCGCATGGCTAAAAATTGGTTGGATTAGGGCGCGGGTTTCGTTTTTGTGCCATTCAAATTGTGGAATCCCTAATTGATGAATGCGCTTGTGCTCTATTGGGGTAATGTCGCGTGCAACCAAAACCCGACTGGCTGAGTGACTCATAATTCGCTCCAGCCTTTCTGGTGATTTACCAACAAAAGAAGCCAGCTCTTGCGCAATATAAGCGGGGGTATCGCTTTTATCGCTAGTGCGCATGCTTGGAACTTTTTTATAATAAAGGTCAAACGATTTAAGATTGGTTGATAATAAAATACCATTGCGATCAACCATATCAGCGCGATTGCTAATCCTATTTGCGGTATCAACACTAGGTAACGGCTTTACGGTTTTAAGACGAATATGCTCAGGTGGTTGCACAACAATCGTCACCTGCCGATAAATCAAAGTCCCAAAGCAAAGCGTTACCAAGGCTAATAAAAAATAAAGTCTTGAATTAAAGCGTTTACGCTTGGCCTCAATCACTTGCGGGACGTGCATAACCTCCTTTAAAAAAGACTTTGTTGTGTTTTGAAAAAAACGTTTGTGACTCTTCATTACTTCTCTCCCTTCTGTGTAAATTTACCTTGCCCGTAACGTTCAACCAACTGATCAAGCGTAATAATTTGATTGGGTTGCAAAGGTTGCATATGGGGCAAAATCTGATCAACCTTTTTTAAAATCCGTGATGGCCTTGATAAATAATCAAATTCGCGTTTCAACAGGACAATCCGTTCTTGTTCCTCTTTAATTTGTTGATTAAGATTGATAACTTGTGGCTCCAAGCGTCTTGCACGCTCATTCACCAGATAAAAGACCGCAACAGCAACAAAAATTGCTAATGCAATCGCAGAATAGAAATATAACTTTCCTGATAGGCTTTTAATCATTTAACCGCCCTCTTTTTCTAGCCACACGAAGCTTTGCAGAACGCGAACGCGGATTATTTGCAATTTCCTCATCAGAAGCCATGATTGGCTTACGGGTTAAAATTTCCAACGCTGGCTCAAAAGCCGCTTGTGGAATTGGCAAATGGCGTGACCCGCCTGCCCCTGATTGCTGTGCATTATGATTAAAGAATTGTTTTACAATGCGATCTTCAAGCGAATGAAAGGACACAACGATCAACAAACCCGCTTGCTTCAAAAGGCTTAAAGCCGCCTTCAAACCATTTTCAATTTCAGATAATTCATTGTTGACGGCGATCCGCAATGCTTGAAAGGTTCTTGTGGCAGGGTGAATGGCAGACTTTGCCACCACCGCTTTAGGCATAGCCTGTTTTACCAATTCAGCTAATTCCAAGGTTGTTGTAATGGGGGCGGTTTGTTGCGCCTGTTTGATGGCGCGCGCGATGCGGGTTGCCAATCGCTCCTCCCCATAAGTTTTAAGGATATAGGCCAATTCACTTTCACTTGCGCTTGCAATCAAATCGGCGGCAGTTTGCCCGCTTTGACTCATCCGCATATCCAAAGCCCCATCCTTGGCAAAAGAAAAACCACGCTCTCCCTGATCTAATTGCGGAGAAGACACGCCAAGATCAAATAAAATCCCATCGAACCTTGCAGAAGGCGGAAGCAATTCTTGTAATTTACCAAAACAGCCTTCGATGATATTAAATCTGCCTTTATATTCATGTTCCACTTCGCGTCCCATTTGACGTCCCATTTGACGCCCTAGGGCAACCGCAGCAGGGTCCCGATCAATCGCCGTCACATGACAAGCAGGATTGGACAATAAAGCCTTGCTATAGCCCCCTACCCCAAAAGTTGCATCAAGATAATGCTTATTTGCAGGACTTGCATTGCCTGAACAGGCTTGATTGACAACCGCCATAATCGGCGCAAGCAATACGGGGATATGCACCGCTTGACCAGCCTGACCAGCCATCACTGGCACAGAATTTGCCTTGACATTAGTCATGAATCTGATCCAACAAATTCCAAGCCCGTTCAAGCAAGGCTGGATCCACTTCAACATCATTTTTGAATGGATCTGTCTCAGCGTTAAAAATTTCAAATTTCTTATTACACCCAACAAACAAACAAGAGTCGGCAATTTTAGCATGGGTTTTAAGGGATTTAGGCAGCATGAACCTTCCTCCTTGATCAAGGTTAATCCTTTGCGCCTTTGCAATATAGGAACGCTCCAGCACCCTGCGTTCCTCACTACCGTGCCGCAAAGCTTCAATGCGCTTTCCCAATCTTTCAATATATCCATGATCGCATCCTTCAATAACGCCATCACGCCCCGGCGCTTTATAAAGATAAAAAACGAACGTATTTGCTTCTTCCTTCTCTTGCCCCTCTTGCGATACAGATTGCCCCCCATAAACTGGTTGCAATTCAGCCCTATAGGCCGCAGGCAAAGAAACCCGTCCTTTCGCATCCAGCTTATTTTCATATGTACCTACAAACAGTGCCATAATGCGTTTATCCCTCTCACCTCCATCATCTTTGGAGGCATTTTATCGAATCAACATTCTGCGTAATCGCGATAAATCCATTCTATCATTACCCTATAAAATTATGGATGTCAATGTATTTTTTGGGAAAACATGGGAATCTATGGGATTTTATGGGAGCCTAAAAATTTAAAACGGTGGATTGCATCCTCATTGCAAAAAAGCTACAAGCTATCTTTATGAAACGCTTTTTATTTAAACTTTTTACCTATGGGGCAACGTTGGTCATTGGCTTTGCGCTTGGCATTTATATGCTACCGATCTTGCAAGCCCCGCCTGCCCCCGATAATCAAGCCATTATGGAAGAAGCAAAGCAGGCACTTTATCAAACGACCTTCACAAAAGCCCTAAAGGGCAGTGATTTTTTACATTGGGGTGAAGGGGAGCTTAGCTTAACCGCAGACAAAATTGTCTATAATGGAAAATTATCTCCAGGCCCTGATTACAGACTTTATCTGGTCAATGAATTTGTTGAAGAAGAAGCCGCATTTCTTGCCATCAAAGACAGCGCGCACTATGTTGGCGATGTTAAAACATTCGATGGATTTATCCTTGAACTCTCCCCCGACATTCAACTGGAGGATTACAACACCGCCATCATTTGGTGCGAAGCCTTTTCAGAATTTATTACCGCCGCACAATATCGTTAATTTTTTAAACAACATCCCGTTTATTAAAAAACACTCTATATGTAATCCTTAATATTTCTTGGCATTTCATAGTCTGGATCTTTCTGCTCATTCTGATTCTGCTCCATTGACATATAATCTTCCGACCCCTTCATTTTCTGAGTTAGATAATTATCAGTAACAGTAGCTCCTGCTTCTTTCAACCGAACACGATTAATAATATGATTGCCTGAATCCTCAAAAGGGTCATACAATACATCTGCAAATCTATTAATAATCCCCAAACAATCATCAGCAATTCTGCTTGCTTGAATGCAAGATTGAAAATCTATGTTATTACTTAATCTTTTACCGCCCAAAATCTTTTCTTCTCCAATATCTACCCAATAACGCGGATAAATATTGCCCCCCAGCACACCTTTCATGGCTTTTCCTTCTGCTTCATGAATATATATAAGGTTATTTTTACACTTACAATTATCCTTTTTGCGCTTACAATTATCTTTTTTACATTTATCACTGTAGCCTACCGACAGCTGATACGCTAACTCAACAGAAAGAAATATCCGTCCAATTTTTTTATTTTGCGACAGCCTGAAACCTATATCCATGCTTGGGGAATTATAATCACAAGAGGGCGGATGAAGTGGTATATCACTAGGAGTTGAATCAGTTTTGTGTATATTGTTTTGCGCAAAACCTGTTGTTCGACACCGTTTAGAATCAACAAACATTGTCCACGCCGAAAAATATAATCTATCCAGATTCAATGAGTTTTCTTTGTTTTCTTTTGGCTTCAAGGCATAATTAGAGATATTTTTTATATGCTTAACGCAGAGTTCCAATATTTCTTTTAACTCATTAACACTGGAATATTCAGTTATATAGACCAGCTCATCTCCTAAAAATTTCCATACATTAAGTTCGGCTTCAAATTTATTTTTCTTAAGCTCATCATTAACACCTGAAAAAGCATTTTCAATAACCGAAAAAGTATTATCAATCACATCCATCCATTTGCTAGTTAAGCCTGGAATAAAAATATTCTGCTTCATTTCAGTAGAATTTGCTATGTCAACAGAAATAAATAAAAGATGCTTACCTAACATAGAAAATTATTCCATATCCTGACTATCCATATTAACCTTTATCAAACCCAAGCAAATAGCCCTACCAAGAATTCGTTTGCTACTAACCTTAAAAAAAGAAGACATTTCCCCAATCTCTTTTGAAAATTCATCATTATTTCTAACAATATCGGTTGCTTCAGAAATCGAACATCCATTAATTTCTTTTTTCATTTCTTCAAGAATGTTACTTTCAATACCATTCCAATGTTCATTAAAAAGCAACTTAGGCATTAGCATTGACATCGAAAAATTATACGCCTCAGCTTCCGTCATCAGCTTAGCTTCTTTATCAGCCTCATCAGTGCTATTTAAGTTTTTATAATAATGCCCTCCCCAGAAATTAGCTAAAACAACTTGTCGTTTAAGCAAATCAGCTTCATCTTTTCTGCGTTTAACTAAACCCTTACCATCTTTATATTCATATAAGTTATATAACTTTGCATGCAAAAAATAATGCCCCAATTCATGGGCTATTCTAAAACGATCACCATATTTATAATGACCTTTTGCATAGCGATTATCGATATAAGCAATGAATTTTGGTTCATCTTTTAATTCATCTTTTGAACGCCCAATTTCTGGATATACATAAAGAGAAGTTACATCTTCCCCCCGCTCAAGAAGCGAACCTATAGGGCGAGATATCACCCCACCTATGTCTTCTACAACTTTTCTTAAACTTGAAATCCCATTTTTTGTAGCGATCTGATATTTAGCACTTACTATTTCGCCTAAATTACATATCGTCCCTTTATCCGCGTTCAGCAATAAAGCATAACGCTGTTTTTGTTTTAAAAAATTTTGATTTAACGAACTCACAATTCCCCCCAAATTTAAAAAAAATAACTAAAATATTAGACTTGACCCAAGGCGAATCGTAGGAGACACTATAAAATTTTCATTGTCAATAACGTTAGTTTATAAAAATTGTGTAAAAATAAGTCTGCGCACCTTAACTCTTTGATTTTTTTATGTTTTTTATAAATTTTTTTATTAGCTCTGAATCTTTTTCACCTTTTGCCATTTCAGTTTTTGCAATTTCAATGCCAGATGAAGCATCAACCGCTGTTGCGCCCGTGGTTTTGATGGCAAGGGCGACATTATCGGGGGTTAAGCCGCCAGCAAGAAACCATGGGATTGAAAGCTTAAACCCGTGATCAAAGGCGGCTGTTAAGATTGACCAATCAAAGCTTTTGGCATTGCCACCAGGGCGATTGGCATTTGGGGGCGGCTTGCTATCAAGTAACAAATAATCTGCAACCGCTTCATATTGTTTTGCCAGTGTAAGATCATAAGCATCGGCAATCGCCACTGCCTTCATAATTGGTCGGTCAAGCAATGCACGAAGCTCTGCAACCCGTTCTGGTGGTTCGCTTCCATGAAGCTGGACAAGGTCAATCTTTGTTTCCTTTATAACCGTGCGAATAAATTCATCATCAGGATTTACGAACAAGCCTACGGATTGCATGGCGTGTTGTTTAACCTCGGCAGCAAGTTTCGCGGCCATGGCGGGGGCGATGTTACGCGGCGATGGGGCATAAAAGACGAACCCGATATAATCAACGCCAACCTCAGCACAAGTTTTAATCGTATCAGATTCCGTAACGCCACAGATTTTCACCTTACATTCGGGCATTAACGCAGCTTTTCCCGTAATTGAGAGACCGCCAACGCATGCGCATCAAACCCCTCATAGCTTGCAAATTTATGGGTTTTTGGCGCAAGTTCTTGAAAGCCTTGGCGCGTTAAATGGCCAATCGACGTGGTTTTAAGAAAATCATGGACACTAAGCGCAGACCGCCATTTTGCCGCCCCCGATGTTGGCAAAACACAGTTAGGGCCAATCATATAATTGGCAATTGAACCTGGGGTATTCGAACCCAACAGGATTTCCGCCGCATTTTCGACCAAATCAAGATAATCCATTGGATGGTTGGCTAAAATTTGTAAATGTTCGGGCGCATAAAGATTGATAAAATCAAAGGCTTGCGCTTCATCTTTAGCGATTACAATCCCACCAAACGCCCCTGATAGCACCTGATCAATATAGCCCGCACGCATATCGGATAAATGTTCCATCAATTTGGGCAAAGCGGCTTTAACCTTTGCGGCATAGGTGGCATCGGTGGTGACCAAATAAGCTGAGCTATCAGCCCCATGTTCAGACTCAATCATTAAATCAAGAGCTGCTAATTCAGGGGAGATTTCTGGCGTTGCAAAGATAATAACCTCGCTAGGGCCTGCGGGTAAGCCCGTATCAATCAAGCGATGAACGCATTGCTTTGCCGCCATAAAATAGGGGCTACCCGGCCCTTCTATTTTTAAGCAATGGGGGATCGTTTGGGTGCCATAAGCAACGGCACCAACCGCCTGCGCACCGCCTAATTTATAAACTTCCTCAACCCCCGCAAGCTTGGCGGCAACCAATGTGGCAGGATCGGCCTGCCCCGTGGCATCAGGTGGGGTTAGCATAATCGGACGCGGCACCCCTGCCACCACCGCAGGAATCGCGGTCATAAGGGCAACGGAGGGGAAAGACCCCTTCCCTCGCGGGCTATAAAGCGCAACCGTTTTTAAGGGGGTTGTGCGCTCCCCTGCAAACACACCAGGGCGCATTTCATTGATCCATAAGGATTTTGGCATTTGTAGCTGGTGAAAGGCACGAATATTATCCGCCGCATCACCCAACACATCAATCAAATCAGGGGATAATTGATCAAAGGCAGCCTCAAATTCCTGCTTGCTCACCGCAAGATCACACCATTCGGGGCTATCGGTTACATCAAATTTACGTTCATAGTCGATTAAAGCGGCATCCCCGCGCGTACGAATATCATCCAAGATGGGTTGAACCGCCTGCATGTAAGCGGATAAATCATCCTCTTCCCGCAAAGTGAGTGCATGGCGTTCAGCCTCATCCAGCTGATCATAATCAATTAAACGAATATCTGAACCAATCTTAGCCATAATAACCTTACAAAAATAACGTTGCGATAAGCCCCAGCCCCATCAAAATGAAGGTTATTCTGGCAGCTAAAGGGTTATCCTTAATTAGATGGCGCAGGGCAGCCCCTGCAAATAGCCATATAAAACAAACCGTACAAGCAAGTGCCACCAACACAACGCCCGCAATGGGTTTGATTTGATAAGCGGTTTGGGCGGCAAAGGCCATCATTAACGCTTTTGGATTAACCGCTTGAAAGGCTGTGGACTGCCAGAAACTCCATGGTTTTGCAGATTCAGACCCAGAATCCTCTTGATCAAATACCAACGGTGCCGTTGCAATTTTATAGGCAACATATAAAAGAATCGCTGAGGATACCCAGCGCAAAACCGTAATAATCTCCTCGCTTAAAAAAGCAATAAACACACCAATCATTAAAAATAATGTCGTGAAGCCAAAGATAATTCCCATCGCATGAGGAACACTGCGCGAAATGCCAAAGCGCAACCCCGAATTCATCAACAGGCTATTATTAGGGCCAGGGGTAATCGATGCAACGGTAATAAAAATCATAAAACCAACAAGATCACCCTGCCACGCATCCGCAGCAAAAACATATGTCATCATAAATTGCGTTAAAGCTTCCATGAACAGTAATCCCGTTTAATTCGTAACGCCATCAAGCATAATTAATTTATAATCGATTGCATCGATGAGTGCCTTGACAGAAGCCGCAATAATATTATCCGAAACCCCAACCGTAAGCCAGCGATTGCCCGCATCATCCATGCTTTCAATCGTAACTCTGGTAACGGCCTTGGTGCCTTCATCGCCTTCTTTTGGTGGAAAAATCCTAACCTTATAATCAATTAACTGCATCGTGCTAACGGTTGGATAAAGCTTGGTTAAGCCTTGACGAATGGCAAGATCCATCGCATTGACAGGCCCTGCACCAGCCGCCACATGCAGCATGGATTCCCCTTTATGCGAAACCCAAGCGGTTGCTTCAGATTCGGTGACAACTTCGCCCAGCGCATTAACCCGACTTTCGTCAATCACACGAAAACGATCAATCGTAAACAGATTGGGGCGTTCCTGCTTGGCACTTAGGGCCAGAAGCTCAAAGCTTGCCTCCGCCCCATCATAGCTATAGCCTTGTTCTTCAAGGCGTTTAATCTCCCCCAATAATGTTGTGACTTTATCTTGATCCAGTGGGATTCCAACCTCCGACAAGCGCATTTGCAAATTGGAACGCCCTGCTTGATCTGAAACCACAACATGACGGCGATTGCCAACCAAAGCAGGATCAATATGTTCATAAGTGGTTGGGTCTTTTGCAACCGCAGAAGCATGAAGCCCGCCTTTATGGGTAAAGGCAGAATCCCCAACATAGGGCATATAGCGGTTGGGATGGCGGTTTAACCGTTCATCCAACAACCTAGAAATATGGGTTAGCCCCTTAATATTTTCTTCAGATAGCCCGCAATCATAGCCCGCTTTTAGCTGCAAATTTGCAATTAAGGTTATAAGATTGGCATTGCCACAACGCTCCCCCAAACCATTGATTGTGCCTTGAACATGGGTAGCCCCCGCACGCACCGCAGCCAATGTATTCGCCACTGCATTTTCTGTGTCATTATGGGCATGAATGCCAATTCCAGAATCTGGAAGCTGCGCTTTTACTTCCGCCACAATTCGCGCCACCTCATCTGGTAAGGTGCCACCATTGGTATCACATAAAACCAGCCAGCTTGCGCCATTATCTTTTGCCGCTTTAAGGCAGGAAAGCGCATAAGATTGATTCGCCTTATACCCATCAAAAAAATGTTCAGCATCATAAATTGCTTCCTTATTATGATCGCTAACTTTGCGAAAGGAATCACCAATCATCGCCAAATTTTCTTCCAAAGCAATCTCCAAAGCCGTTTTCACCTGAAAATCCCAGCTTTTACCAACCAAAGTCACGACCGAGGCTTGTGATTGAACCAATGCATTTAACCCTGGATCATTATCAGCAGAACGTCCGGGACGGCGCGTCATGCCAAAAGCGGTAAATTTTGCGCGTTTAAACCCTTGATCTTGATTAAAAAACGCATCATCAACTGGATTTGCGCCTGGCCATCCACCTTCAATATAATCAACCCCCAACTGGTCAAGGGCTTTGCTAATTGCCTGCTTATCAGCCAATGAAAAATCAACGCCCGAAGTCTGCGCCCCATCGCGCAAAGTTGTATCAAATAAATATATGCGTTGCGGCACAGCCATCTAGCATCCTAACATAAAAAAATAAGATTGAAATCGCCAAATTATATGAGGTTTTTTTAAGCCTAAAGCAACCTTATAATATAATCAGCAATATGGATCACGAAAATTTATAATAAAAACGAACATTAATCATTGATTATTGTTAAGAAACCTTGACAATTAGCGAAGATTATTAAAGAATAGTGTAAATTTATTTGTGGGGGGCAACTTGATTAAGGAGGGTTTAGCCATGCAACAAAGAGCCATGCGGAAAAGAGCAATACAACAAGAATGGGCAATAGGACAAACAATGCGTGGATGGTTCGTCATATTTATGTTTGCGTTCGCACTAATAAACGCAACAAACGCCAAAGCAGAAACCTTAAAAATGGGCTTTAGCTTTGCAAAACCCCCTTATGTATTTGCAAAATCAGTCGATGATACGGAAGGGTTCCGTGGGATCGAGATTGAAATTGTAAAACGCGCTTTTGAACTTACCGAACAAAGAAACAACAATAAGGAAGTTATTCTATGGCCTGTATTTCTTCCTTATAACTCTTTGAATAGCGAAATTTTATCAGAACGTATTGATGCGGTTGCAACGGTTCGTAACGAGCTTAGAAGTGTTTATTATTCTGATGATTTTATTTTCTTTAGAAATGCGGCAATTACACGAAAAAATATCCCTGAAATCTCTGAATTAAAACGCTTACAAAATCGCAATGTGGTGGCTTGGCAAGGTGCAAGCGTTGATCTTGGTGAAAAATTTGCTGAAGCAACCCAAATGGCAAAATTATACGTAGAGGTCGGCAACCAAGAAAAACAAGTTGAATTATTCCTAAGTGGGCGTGCCAATGTGTTGGTGATTGACGTTAATATTTTTAAATATTATGCCAATCAGAGAAATTTAGACTTAGATTCATTCAACTATAATTTCATCTTTCCATCCCAAACCTATTTTTTTGTTGGGTTTAGAGATAGAAAATTAAGAGATCGCTTCAATGACGGCCTTCAAATGTTAAGGGCATCAGGCGAATATGAAGCAATTTTCGAACAATTTATGGCAAAAGTTAATTAAAACAACGTTCAATGGCTGATCATTCAAACCATCAAAATGACCATCATAATGAAGGGGCGGTTCCAGAACCGTCCAATGAAAAAAAAGGCAAGCAATTTTCAATTAAAAATAAATTGCTTTTAGTCTGCCTGCCTATCATGGCTTTTGCGTATGTTTTATTTTTTACCTTAATTGAAAATCGTTATTATAACACAGAACGCATTTCGCTTATTGAAGACGGCAATAAATTGCTTAATCTTCAAATTCCAGCCTTTGAGACCGCATTATGGGGGTTTGATGGCGAACGAATCCTAACCTTAATGGATGGTTTAAAGCTAATTCCTTATATTGACGGGGCAATTTTAAGGGGGTTAGGCGGCGAGACCTTGCAACAAATTGGTGAAATAACCCCTGAACAAGAAACAAATTTTACGCTAACGGCTCCGCTTCATTATGTTTCTGATCAGGGAAGAGAGCTGATTGGGAATTTACAAATACAGCTACATGATCGGACAATTTTAGAACAGATTTATTCAAGAACCATTTTATATGGTTGGGGAATCGTTGGCTTCACAATACTGGCATGGTTGCTAATTAATTTTTCTGCAAACAGAATGATTTTTGATAAAATCACGTCCTTACAAAAAGATATGGAACTTAGCCAATCAAGACAAAGATTATCGATTTTCAAGGCAGGGCATTCAGATGAAATAGGTGAATTGGTCATGGCCTATAATAATCTGCAAAGGAAACGATTTGAAACGATAAAAGCGATGCAAGAACAAGCCTTTGAATTAAAGGCCGCAAGCTTACGCGCAGAAGAAGAACGCGAAGCTGCCGAACAAGCACGTTCATCTGTACGCCAAAAAATGGAGGAAATTGAACGGTTTAATGCCTTGGTAGTTGGACGTGAAACCCGTATTTCTGAAATGAAACAGCTGATCAATAACCTTAGTATTGAGCTTGGACGGGACACACCTTTTGAAGACCCAAATAAGGAAAATAGCGATACAAATACTTTATTTGCCACGCAAAAGGAGAAGGAAACCAATCCTAATTCGCAACAAGTCCCCGATGAAATCAAAAAAGAATTAAAACCTGAAGATATTACAGATCAATATATTTTCAAAACCCTTAGGGTGACCGAAGATAATAATCTTATCACTGGCTTGGTCGCATCGATTGGGATACCGCTTGCGTTGTTAAATATGGATGGTAAGGTTTTACGCGCACCACTTCCTGAAACTGGGCTTGAGCGTTACAAAGATGACGGCGTATTTTCTGATAAAAATTCAAATTTTTCACATTCAGAAGAAATGATAACCGATAAGCTATCTTATCCGATTACGATCAATTATGACAAACATGGATTATGCGATGTTGGGATTCCACTTTATCGTCATGGACAGCAAATTGCTTGGATCTTTTTTGGCAGATTATTCATCACCGATGATAAAATGAATAACAAAAAACAAGAAAAAATTAGCGAATTGATAAAAACAATCCCTTATGAGATTAGTTTAATGAGTCACGATACGATGCTAAATATCGCGGTTTTCGTTTCTGATCTATTCCGACTTATTGTTGCGCTTTCTAAGGCACAAGATATCGCCATTGAATCAAATCATTTTTCCAACCTTCAACGCGAAGCGGCTTTGTCTTTAGCAGAAGATGCCAATATTGCACGAAAAGAGCTTGCTGATTACCAACTTCCTTTACAAAAACTCATTGAACAACGTACCCATTCGCTGGAAGAAACAACTTCCCTTTTAAAAGTTGCATTGGACAACATGTCGGATGGTATTTTCTTGTTAGATTCAAAAATGAATTTTGTGTTATATAATAAACGCTATATCGATCTTATGCAGGTGCCTGAGGGATTGGTTTCGCAAGGCAATTCAATTGAACATATTATTCGCTATGCGGTTGAACGCGGTGACTTTGAAACTGACGATGTTGATGCGTGGGTACATTCGCGTATTCGCCAGCTCCGTGAAAATCCATTTTCTGTCGCAACATATTATGTTGTTGATGGCCCTATTGTTGAGATTACTGCAACACAAACATCTGATGGTGGGGTTGTTGGCGTTGCCTCTGACCAAACCCAAAGGAAACTTGCCGAAAAAGCCCTTGCAGAATCAGAAGAACGTTCAAGAACCATCCTTGATACTGTGGCGGAAGGGATTCTTGGCATCGATCTAAAAGGACATATCACTTTTGTTAATAAATCAGCATGTGTCTTACTTGGTTATGACAATCATGAACTGCTTGGCCATTCAATGCATAGTCTAATCAATCATTCTAATGCAGACGGTGAACCTATCGATTATGAAAATAGCCGTATTTGTAAAGTGCTAACAAAAGGTGAAGAACAACAACATGAAGATGAAGTATTGTGGCATAAAGATGGAACGAATTTCCCCGTTGCTTTCTTTTGTCACCCTTTACACAAGGATAATAATTTAACAGGGGCTGTTTACACATTCCAAAATATTACCGATCAATTGAAAGCACAGACCGAACTCAATGATAAGATTAACGAGCTTGAAACCTTCTCTAAATTATCTATCGGTAGAGAATTAAAGATGGTTAAATATAAGCAAGAAATTAATGATTTTTCAAAACAGCTTGGCGAGCCTGAGCGTTATAAGATTGCGAATGAAGATTATCTAGCATGACTGTAATCGCCATCCGCCTAAAAACATTCCTTGCGGCTTTATTAAGCCTCCAAACTTCATCCCAACTAAATTGGGGGGGGTTCATTAAATTTGTCTTTCCTGTTCATTATTTAATTCATCTTAATCCGCGCTATAGTTTTTTTGGCAAAATGATCTGCTACCATTTATTGCCTGTTTTAATCTTTACGACCATTATCGGCTATGCCTTTATTCGCCTTGAGCTTAATACGCTAAAGGACAGGGGGGAAGATAATCTAATTTACATGAATGAACGGTTGGAAGATTTACTAACCAATTATTATAATGATATCGATAGTAGCCTATCTAATTTACAAGTAACCGCTAGCCAATCGCTTGCTGCACAATCGATGTTTTTGATGGATGAAATTGGAGTTACGCTTCAAAATAACGAAAAATTAAAAAGCATTTATATCGCGTTCGCCTTAAGGAATGACCCATTATTAGCAAATACCTATGGACTTCAACTAGGGTTTGCACCAATAACCGCACCTTATATGATTGAAGGAAATTTTGTTCCAATGTGGAGCAGGGATGATTTTGATGACACGCTGGTTAAGCTTGAACCAAATACAGAACTTGCGCGCCAAAGAACCATCGAAAAGGCTGAGGAGCGTTTTGTAAGTAATGGGTATGAAGGGCTTACGGTCATTGACCCTTATGAAAAAGATAACCAACTGGTCATTGAAATGGTTAAGCCAATCATCTTTAACGGACAATTTAAAGGAATTGTTGGCGTTCAGCTGGAAAAAGATTATTTATTGGAACTGCTTGAAACATTACGCTTTTATGGGGATACCGAATTTAGACCCAGCGTTATGATTTTTGACCCTCAACAGCGTATCCTTTCTTCAACTTTTGAAAAAAAAGAGACTTATGGACAAACCATCGATCAAATCACAGCATTTGATGAAACATTTCGCGCTGAATTATCAGAATTATTTGAAACCTTAAATGTAACAGAAGAAGATTCCAAATATGAATTACACAGCGATGCGAATGTTTTAACCTTATGGGATTTAACTGAATCCGATCAATTTGTTAAAAACCTAAACCATCCGCATAAGATTGCCCTGCCCTTTGAAGGATGGCTAGGTGTAACAATGATTGATTATTCATCATCTTTGGTGCGCCTTAACGAGCAAGTTGAAAAAATAGCTTGGTTTACTGCTGTTTTCTTAATCTTTCTGTTTTCCCTACAGATGCTTATCGTGATGAACCATCAACGAAGATTATCAAAATTGGTGCAAGGTAATCGACAGCTTGTAAAATCTGATCAAACCAATTTTGTTTTTGATGCTGAACAACATAAAAAAGATGAAATTGGTCGTTTATACCAATTTATGATCACGCTACATGATTTTAGGCAGGGGATTACCGATTTTGCAACCGCGATTGCCAATGGCGATTTTAACGTTAGGACAAAATTTGACACGAATGAGGGAATTTTTAATATCCTTGATACGATGCGTCATAATCGCCAGAATATGGAAAAAATTCTGCTGGAACAGCGACGATTGCTTGAAGGCTTATTGGATAATGATCGTATCGCAGCAAGCTATAAAGACAATATGGGACACTATCGATTTGTCAATGCAGGGTGGGAAAAGCTGATGGAATTAAGCCGTGAGGATGCGCTTGGCAAAACGGATAGAGAGCTTTTTGCACCAAGCCTAGCTGAATTTATCGAAAATGAAGACCGTAATATGAACGCAGATTCCAAACCTATTCTTGGGATTTCTCAAGTCGGGCATGCGCAGCGTGGCTTATTTTACGAATTTTACAAATATCCTGTTGTTAATACCGCAAGACAGTTAAATGGGATTGCGTTTATTGCCTATGATATTACAGAAAAATCAAGGGAAAATCGGGCACTTCTGGAACAAACTAGCCAATATGAAAGCATACTTGCGGCGATCCCCTACCCTGCAATCCTATTGGATGCATTTGCCCGCATAAAATTCCTTAATGACGAAGCAGTTAAGCTTTTTGCAATTGATTTATCTGAGGTTAAAGGGGAATCCATAAATAAAATCAAAGCAATCTCAACTATGGATGCAAAAACCTTAAATCTTGAAGCAAGGCAAGCCATTCAGCATGGAGGAAATATTGATTTAGAACTATCCGTTGCTGGTACGGATGGAATTATGCGCAGCTTAAAATTCACCGCCAGAGGGTTTTATGGCGAAGATGAAACACCAGATGGACTTATTGGCTGTTTTATGGATATTACAGATTATCGAACGGTTGAACATGCCCTGCGCTCACAATTAGCCGAATTTTCGGATTCCAAGCGCGCAAGCTTGAATATGCTATTTGATTTGGAACAAGAGCGTAAACTTGCCGAAGAATTGCGCGATGAAGCCCAAGCTGCAACCCGTGCTAAAGCAAGCTTCCTTGCGGCGATGAGCCATGAAATTAGAACCCCTATGAATGGCGTGATTGGTATTATTGATTTATTGCGTGAAACGCATCTTGATAATGATCAGATGCAAATGACACGAACAATCCGCGATTCTGCGTTTTCATTGTTACAAATTATCAATGATATTCTGGATTTCTCCAAAATTGAAGCTGGTAAAATGTTACTGGAGGCAATCCCGATCTCCATTCAAGATACGGTGGAAGGCGTGTGTGAAACCCTGTTACCTGATGTAACCAAAAAGAAATTAAAGCTGCATAATTGGGTTGATTCAACCCTGCCCAACCGTGTCAATGGGGATCAAATCAGATTACGGCAAATCCTGTTTAATATTTTAGGAAACGCCATTAAATTTACCGAAACAACCAAAGATAAAACAGGGCATGTTTCACTTTGGGCGTATTGCAATACAAAAGCGCGCACAGCTCCCTTACCGCGTGGCATCGTCCCCCCTCCTCCCCCCGAAGAAGGCACGGAAATTGTCATTCAAATTGTCGATAGCGGGGTAGGCATGTCGCAAGAGGTCGTTAATCGATTGTTCCAACCCTTTACGCAAGCTGAATCCTCAACCACAAGACGGTTTGGTGGCACAGGGCTTGGTCTGACAATTAGCCGCGATCTTGTAACGTTAATGGGGGGTAGAATTTTAATTGATTCAGAAGAAGGGAAAGGCTCAACCTTTTCAATTATCTTACCGCTGGTTACCAGTGACGATCAAAAACAAGATGAAGCCCCGCTATCCTTAAAGAATAAGCGGGTGGCCATCTTAATTGAAGATCAACAAACAAGGGATATTTGCCTTGATTATTTAGAAGCAACCAACGCCAATGTCACCATCATCAAAGAAGCACAACAGCTTATTCCAATGCTTAAAAAAGAATCCATCTTGGATAAAAAGAAAGCGCGAAAAGCCTTTGATACATTAATTATTGAGGATGTAAGAACCCCTAGTTACCATGAAACCCTGTTTGATATTCGCCTGAACCTTACCGTTGATCCGCTTAATATTGTGTTGTTATCTTCCAATCGCCTCCAGCAACGCGGCTTAACCCATCCTGATATGTTTGTTATCGATAATCAACCGATTAAAAGAACAGGCTTTTTGCGTGGGGTCGGGATTGCACTTGGTAAAATTAGCCCAACAATCTCCAAGCATCAATTTACCAAGAAGGCACGCAGGAAAGTGCCTACCATTGAAGAGGCAATCGAAAATAAGCAAATGATCTTGGTTGCCGAAGATAATTTAACCAACCAAGAGGTCATACGCCGTCAGCTTGCCACCTTGGGCTATGTTTGTGATATTGCAGATAATGGCGAAGATGCGCTAACAATGATGGAATCACGCGATTATAACCTATTACTAACAGATTGCCATATGCCTGTGATGGATGGTTATGAACTTACCATCAATATCCGTAAAACCGAGCAATCTGAGCCCGAACAAGAAGCATTGCCAATCGTTGCGATTACCGCCAATGCCCTACAAGGTGAAGGGGAACGCTGCCTTGAAATTGGAATGAATGATTATCTAACCAAGCCGCTTGAGCTTGAAAAATTAAGATCAATCATAGAACGCTGGTTGCCATCCAGTAAAGTCATCAAAGAGGATGAACAACAAGAAGAAATAACGAAAAAGGAAGCAGAGCCTAAAAAAGATTTAACCATAGAGCCTGCAATAGAACTTGATGAAAATAAAATATTTAACCTTGCCAGTTGGCAAAAAGAAGGGATAGAACCCGAATTAACACAAGAAATTTTGGAAAAATTTGTGCTAACCGTTGATGATATTGAAACCATCTTAAATCAGATGAATAATGAAGATTATACGGATAAGTTAAAACAAAAATTAATTATCTTAGCAAGCACGCTTTATGCACAACATTTAGGGGAAGTAACACGCTGGATTATTGAATTATGGCGCAGGGAAGGCACCCAACAAGCCATCGATAATCATTATAAATTACATGATGCCATTGATCGGACGTTAATTGTCATTCATGAAAATCTGTTAAAAACAACCAGTAATGATCTTGTCAAAGCACGATTAGAAAAGGCCATGAGCCGAAAAGACGCTTTATTTAATGTGCAGGATGCGGCAGCCACCCCCTCCCCCCAAATGGAGGATGGTAACGCTGATAATAACGATGATAATAACGATGATAATAAGGATGGCGACAAAGAGGAAGCCCCCCAAACCATCTTGGTTAATCCTGTACAGCTTTTAAGGGATTTTGATGATGATTATGATTTGGTCAAAGAAATCCTAAGCCATTTTGTGGATACCGCCCCTGAAGATTTTGAAGCAATTGTAAAAGCCGCCGAAGACAAAGACATCAAACGCACTGGTGAGGCTGGGCATAAGATGAAATCTGCCTCACGCGCAATTGGCGCAGATCAACTTGCGGATATTTGCGCTAGCATAGAAGAGGCAGGAAAGAACAGTGATCTTAACCAAGCCCAAACCTTGGTTGAGGATCTGAAAGCAATCTTTGACACAACCCTTAAAGCCATCACCGATTTTGACGCCCCTGCGCAATAAGGGGAAAAATAAAAAAACAAAAGGGTCATATCATGACTAGTTGCGCACTTTTTTGTTGTGCTATGCATTAGGGATAACGATGCAAAACAAATATTATTACCGTTGAAAAATTTCTATGATTAAATTTAGAGAAATTATTGGCCTATTCAGCCTTGGTATTGAAGTTAATGAACATTAATCTAAAGCCAAACATGTTAAGGGAAAATGGAGGCAGTATATTCTTTTTTTCAAAAAGCAAGACCCGAAAACCAGAAAACTTAGTATGGGCGAATCACCGATAACTTTTATATAGTCAAAAATCAAGATTTCCGAGTTTTAAATTGAACTGAGCATATATTAGAAAAAATTGTGAAATTTGCGTTTGGATGCCAACTTTCTTTTTCGAAATATTCATTGAATCCTTTACTAATTAGAGTAGTTTTATGAATTGGATTGTTATAAATGATTATTGCTTTTTTATTAGATATTTTTGTTAGAAATTCACCTAATATTTTAGAATCAAAAGGATTGTATAAGTAGAAGAGAAAAACTTCGCAGTCGAAATCTAATTCAATTTCAGTTGCATCACCACATATTACTTCTACTTCGAATGCAGAAATTTGATGCAAATTTTTTTTACATATCTCAATTAAGTGCTGATTGTAATCTAAACCAACAATATGTTTTGCTTTTGGAAACATTTTATTCCACACGCACAAAACCTTTCCTTTTCCGCAACCAACGTCAATAAATGCAATGTTTTTTGTATTTAAAGAAAACAAGCTAATTGCTTTGTTAGTCGCCAATTTAATCGTGTTAGTCCAACTGCTCATATAAAAACCGCCATGTTGAAAATTTTTTGGCCTGTCAATATATTCTTCTCTTGGAAGCCAAATATGTGTATTTGTACGATGAACTAAGTCAAAAAGGTGTGTTTGAAAAAAATATGAAATAGGAAGACGAATTCCTCTTTTTTTCCACATTTTAAAATAATCGTTAAACCCAAATGTCATTAGTTCTTCCATTTTTTCCGTAGTCGCTGTTGTTTATGATTTTCTTTCAAATATTATAATGAGAAATCAAATAAAAACAGCTAAAAAGATTTAAGTTTACTAGCTATTTGTTAAGCCCCATAATCTTATGGTTTGGATTTTCCCGAAATAGCGCAGGTGTTTTTATGTATTCTTTTATGAGGATATCATAAGGGGATTGATACTTCAATGCCCTTAGCGGCTTTTGATGATTATACGCTAGGATAAATGCCATAAGATGTTTCACCAATTTTAGCATTGTATATAGCAAAGGTGTAGCTGGACATTTCAAATCAATAAAGTATTAAAAACTCTGGCAAATTAAGATAAAATTCTATATTACTATTTCTGTAATGAGAGAATAATTTGAAAAAATACTCATTGATGTATATATTCTGACTTATTGATTAACTAAAAAAAGATGTTGCTTTTTGTTCAGAACAGGACTCCGAATGTATTTATGATTTGTAAAAATTTTTTAATAGTAGATGACCGCAATCATTTTTTGTCGATTGCCAAAGATAAAAGAGAGAGCGACGACCTTGTTCATCGTACCAATGCTATTTTGTTGCTTGATAAGGGGTGGGAGTTGCACAAGGATCTGCGAACCGCCGATAATTTTCTTATCATCAAAAATCAAGATTTTCGGGTTTTAAATTGAACTGAGTATATAATGAAAAAAATTGCTATCCACTCCGTTCCACGTAGCGGTTCAACTTGGCTTGGTGAGATACTCAACAGTAGTCCAGATGTAAAATATTGTTTCCAGCCTTTATTCTCTTACCAATGTAAAGATTTTTTGAACGAAAATTCTTCAAAAGAGGATATTAATAAATTCTTTTCACTGCTAAGTGATACAGATGACGATTACATTTGCCAGAACACACAGCGTCAGGAAGGCACACTTCCTGATTTTAAAAAATCAAATTTTGCAACACATGTAATCTACAAAGAAGCTCGTTATCATCATATTATAGAAACCCTTTTGCGTGAGGATGATAGGATAAAACTGATTCTTCTTGTGCGAAATCCTGTTGAAGTTATGAATAGCTGGATAAATGCTCCCAAAGAGTTTGATCCAACTTGGGATATAGAAACGCAATTATTTAATGCTGAACAGAAGAATTTAGGCAGAAAAGAAAATTTCTATGGACTTAATGCTTGGATTCAAACGACTAAATTATTTGAAGACCTTTCGAAAAGATACAATAAACGAACTTTGCTGATAAATTATTCATTTCTTAAAAACAATCTTGAACATACTGTGGAGCGTATCTATCAATTTTGTGACTTGCCGTTAACAGATGCAACCTATAATTTTTTAAAGCAAAGTACAAAAAAAACTATTCCTGACCCCTATTCTGTTTTTCGCGACGGCAAAAAGAGTACGATAACACTTAGTGAGCAAATAATTAATAAAATAACCACGCATGTAAGTAATGCGGGGTTATCCACTTATATAAATCATTAAATTAATCAGTAAATGGTTTGCTAACCAAAAAAAACCTAACAAATACTTTAACCAAACAAATATTGATTTGACCTATAGGAGCGCATATTTTGGAAGAAGATGTACAAAGAATATGTAAATTAATCAAGATCATTGGCAAAAATGGATAAAGTAAATCAAAAAAACTGTTCCGAAGGCCTAAGTGTAGGAATTATGCAACCCTACTTTATTCCTTACTGGGGATATTTTGCGCATATCCATCAATGTGATTTTTGGGTTGTGTTTGATCAACCTAAATATTCTCGTAAGACATGGGTAAGCAGAAATTATATACAAAATACGCAAGGAAAAGCACAATTGATCAGTGTTCCAGTAACATTTGATAACCCACAAAATAAAACAATCCAAAACGCTATAATACAAAAAGAGGCAACACAAGCCCAATGGCTAATCAAAAAATTAAATTTATTCAGTAAAGCCCCCTTTTACAAAGATGTGATTGATATTATTAATCAAGCTTATGGTGTTTTTGAAACTAATAAATTATGCAATTTAAACACAGAGCTTATGGTTGCTATTTGTAAATATCTTAAAATTGAATTTAATTATATTTATTCATCTCAGCTTGATTATGATATAAATCAAGTTAAGAAAAGTGGGGATTGGGCATTTGAAATTTCTAAAGCTTTGAATGCAAAAACATATATCAATCCGATTACTGGATTTTCTTTATTTGAAATATCTAAATTCAAGAATGCAGGGATTGATCTTCAATTCATAAAAACTAATGGCTTTCCTTTTGCAAATAATGGTGCGGATCCTATTCAACATTATTCAATCCTTGATACGCTATTTAATAATTCCATTGAAACAGTGATAAGCGTTCAAACAAGTAACATTGATATTTTATCATGGCAAGAAGCATCCAACTTAATAAATTCAGGCGTTGTCAATAGGCAGTAGCTATTGTGTTGCTTTTAATAGATAGGCGATCAGGTTTTCAATATCTTTGTCTTTACGCAGGCCAGCAAATGCCATGCGGTTGCCTTTAATATAGCCTTTGGGGTCTTTCATATAAGCGGCGATGGTTTCTTCGTTCCACACAACGCCAGATTCTTTCATGGCTTTGGAATATTTAAACCCGTCAACAGAACCAGCGGTGCGCCCAAAGATGCCATTTAAATAAGGCCCAACCTTGTTGCGTGTGCCAACATCATGGCAGGCTTTACATTTATTAAATACGCGCTTACCTTTTTTTGCGTCTGCGGCCTCAACCGTTCCAGCCATAGATAGTCCAGAAATCATCATTGAAGTTGCAAGGATTAAACCAAATTTTTTCATTATTGCCTCCTGAAAATTAACAAATGTTATTGTTTTTTTAAGTGAATGATGGGTTAGTCAACCGCACTATCTGATAAAAATTCTTCTTCTGGGGTAACGTCCAAAATTCTTGCGCGGCTGGTGATTTTAACGTCTGTTTTGCAATTTTGCATACACACCTCTTGCGCTTGAAGCGTTGGCGTATCTGGCAATGATGGATCAATGATAAAATTCGCTTCATTCGGCAGGCGAATATCGGTTAAATTATCTTGATTCAAAACATGATCCCAATCATCCAGCAGGTCATTCATCGCCAATAAATAGGCTGTGATGGAATAAACCTCGTCAGGGCTAAGCGATTGCGCTTCCCCAAAAGGCATTGCACGATAAATATAATCATAAATGGTTGAAACATAAGGCCAATAAGAACCAACGGTTTTTACAGGGTCTTCTGTATCCAATGTATCAAACCCACCTGCAAGCACTGGCCAGCGGTCAATCCCTTCACCAAAATCACCGTGACAGGCGGCACAAAGCTCTGCAAAGACCTCTTCCCCTTCCGCCGCTGTTCCCTGCCCTGCGGGTAATCCTAACCCATCAGGCCGCACATCAATATCCCATGCTGCAATCTCTTCTTCCAATGCAGCGCGCCCTAATCCGTAATCTTTAGCTGAAATTGAAGAAGAAAACGCACCAAGCAATAGCGAACACGCCGTCACGCCAATCGTTAGTTTAAGCGATGAATTAAGCACTGACTTCAACATTTTCGACCTCGCCATTTTGTTTTACCAGCCAAGTTTGGATGGCATTATTATGATAAATTGAGTTGGTACCGCGCTGTTCACGTAGCTGATGCTTAGTTGGCTGAACATGCCCCAGCGTATCAATCGCCCGCGATTGCAATAAAACCTCCTGCCCATTCCAATCATAATTGAGATAAAAACGCGTAAGGCATTTATCAAGAACGGGACCAGAAAGCTCGGCCGTTGACCAATTTTTTCCCCCATCAACAGACACATCAACCCGATCCACCTTGCCATTGCCTGACCAAGCAAGGCCACTAATGACATTATGGCCTTTTTTAAGGCTTGGTTTTTGGGGGCTTGGGGCAGTAATCACCGATTTAACATCCATCACCCATGTAAATCTGCGTGCGGTTCCATCCTCCAGCAAATCTGTATATTTGGAAGTTTCCTCACGCGCATGCCAAGGTTCATCACCTACCTCTATCCTACGGATCCATTTCACCCACATATTGCCTTCCCAACCTGGCAAGACCAATCTTGCTGGGTAACCTTGTTCACGGCGCAAAGCCTCCCCATTCATTTTAAAGGCAATCATGCAATCTTCCATCGCCTTTTCAATGGGAACGGAACGGTTCATCCCCGATGCGTCCGCACCCTCAACATGCAACCATTTACCCTTGGGCTTAACCCCGCATTGCTCAAGTAAAGTAGAGAGCATGACCCCCGTATATTGTACGCAATGGATCATGCCATGGGTGAATTGTACGCCATTTAACTGCGCCCCACGCCATTCCATCCCCGTATTGGCGGCACATTCCAGAAAATAGAATTTATTAACCCGTGGAAACCGCATTAAATCATCGATGGTGAACACTAAGGGCTTATCAACCATACCGTGAATCATTAACCGATAACGCGCAGGATCAACATCGATTGCCCCTGCATGATGGCGTTCAAAACAAACGCCATTCGGCGTTACAAACCCATCAAGCGCATGGATTGGTGTAAAATTAACCGAAGAAACGGGATCAGCCGTCAGCCATGGCACATTGCGGCGCACCACATCCCGCTCATAAGAAGAGGGCAAACCATAAGGCGATGCGTCAACACCATCCCCCAAATAGATTGACCAATCTGGTAAATCCATGATCGCACTATCGCCCGCAAGGGCTTTTTTACCTGAAAGCGCAAGTGCGGTGCCTAATCCAGCACCTGCCGCCATGCCCCCTGTTAAAAAATGCCGCCGATTTAAAGATGGATTTTTCATAATTCTTTCCTTTTTGTCATCATACACCAACAAGTTTTACGGTATCATTCGCAGGAACATTTACCGTTTTCTTCTTACGCAAATAATCCGTGACGATATTGTAAATGGGCGGGCCTTGCGTGCTTTCATTCACACTTGCCCAGCCCGTAACAATATAAGTACGATTAGGATCAATAGGCTCCCCTGTTTTAAGGAAGGTCATATCGCTAATTCGATTGCCCATTGTTTCAAATGGATTGAGCCTATAGCCCATGCCACCAACCCGCACCATATCACCGCCTTGTTGATAATAAGGGTCTGGGTTGAATAAATTATCCCCCACATCCTCAAGGATGGCGTGAAGCATCTCCCCTGTCATTTCAAGGCGATAGCAGGCAGGATAGGTAATTGACGTTACATTAAAAACATCTTCACCCGTGATCACCTGCCCTGGTAACAGGCTTGTTCCCCAACGAAACCCAGGGGAAAGGGCGATTTCCGCATCACGCTCCTCCAGCATGGCCATACAGATTAAATCATCAAAACTGCCATTTAAATTGCCACGGCGATATAAGGTCGTTTCAGTAACCGCCAATTCTTCTTCCAAAATTTGCTTATGAGGCGCACGAATTTCATCAACCAGCCTTTGCATGTCTTGATCCTGCGGCACAATATCCGAAAAGATCGGCATTAATTTATAACGATAATCGCTAATCCCATCCTGACCAACTTCAACATCCAGCCTTGATAAAAACTTACCGTGAGAGCCAGACGCAACCAACAAACATTTTCCAACCTGCACAACATCGGGCAGTGCGTCATGGGTATGCCCCGTTAAAATCACATCAACCCCTGTAACACGGGAAGCCAATTTACGATCAACATCAAAGCCATTATGCGATAATAACACCACCAAGCGTGCGCCAGCTTGCCGTGCTTGATCAATGGAGGCTTGAATTGCCGCTTCACGTATTCCAAATGAATAGTCTGGAATCATATAACGCGGATTAGCAACAGGGGTAAAAGGAAAGGCTTGACCAATCACGGCCACCTTAACCCCACCGCGTTCAAAATATTTAATATTATCAAAAACGGGTTCTTCCCATTCTGTATCACGGACATTGCCCGCCAAAAATGCAAATTCAAGCTGGTCAATCAATTCATTGACCCGTTCGGTGCCATAGGTAAATTCCCAATGCCCTGTCATCGCATCCGTTCCAAGCGCATTCATAAGCTGAACCATATCCCCCCCCGCATTCACAAGCGAGGTATAAGACCCTTGCCAAGAATCCCCGCAATCTAATAGCAAACATTGATCGGGACGCTCCGCACGGATGGCATTGACCATGGAGGCCAAGCGGCTAAACCCACCAAGCTTACCGTAATCCTTAGCAAGTTCAACAAAATCAAGATAGGTTAGGGCATAAGCCTCAGCAGAATGACGCTCAAGTCCAAATTTCTGTAAAAACGCATCGCCTGAAAGATGGGGCGGAAGGTTATTAAACTCCCCTACCCCCAAATTAATATTTGGTTCGTGGAAATAAATTGGTTCGATTTGCGCATGGGTATCCGTATAATGCAGTAAGGAGACTTGACCAACCGCATCAAAAGAAAGCAGATGTTCATAACTTAGCGCACTTGTCGCCCTAGCCCATGATTGATTACCAAGAAAGCCAGCCCCCAAGCCGCTACCCGTTGCGGCCAACCCCAGCCAAGCATGTAAAAAATCGCGCCTTGTAATCATCAATTTTACTGCGACAGAAGGCTGTTAGGCGACCTTAACCACGGATTTTTTGGAATATTGTTCGCCATTATCATCGAACCAAACAAACTCCAGATCAGAAGTTTCATCGATTTTAAGATAAAAACTAATATAAGGATTGGCTGAAACGCCAGGGTCAATATCAACGCCAAACGCTTCTTCTCCATTCATAAGGCAAGCAAATCTGTTAATAATTTGACGTGGAATTGCATTGCCTTCTTTATCTTTACGATGCCCTGTTTCCATTTTATGGGAGATCAAGGTCTTAACTTGAATCACTTCACCTGCTTCGGCGGTTTTAGGTATTTTTACCCTTGGTCTTGGTTTTGCCATCATTACGCTCCTTCATTCATTTTCATTATAAAATTTTGCTATGGTTAGTTTCAATTAGCCGCCACAACCGCCAATCGTCACCTTCACAAGGGATTGGGCTTGAATATAGGACCCATCACTTTTTTTCGCGACAGCAAACACATCTTGTGTTGTTGCTAAGCGAATACGGGTGGCGGCCTCAGCATAACCACTCTTTGGCGTAAAGTTAAAGGTTGAAACATCAGGATTAGGATTACCATTCGCCACAATCAACACCGCCATGACATAATCATCCTCGGTCATCGGACTTTCAATTGAGATTGAAAGCGGCACCGTGTTTCCATTTTCAGCAATCTCTGGCAATTCAAGATAGATATCCTCGCTCTCCGTTGGTTTAACGCCACCTGTAAATGCCATAATTACCTGTTCAGTCGCCTCTTTGGACGCTAGCACATCTGATACAGGCATAAAGCTTAACGCCGCCGCACCCGATGCCATCACCACAAATTCTCTTCTATTCAACATGGCTATGATCCCCTTAATTTCTTATGAAATGCATTTTACATAAAATTTGCGTTTAATATAAAATCCTATAGAGTTGAAGTCAAGTTATAAATCATGCTATCGTTATAATCATTTAAAATCAATTCAACGAAATATATGATATGACGGCTCCTATTCTTATTTTGCACGGGTTATTGGGTTCAGGCAATAACTGGCGCACGGTAAAAAATCATCTGATTAAACAAGGGCATCAAGTCTATACGCCCGATGCGCGCAATCATGGGGAGGCGGATCATAAACCCATCCATGATTATCCATCACAACGCGATGATTTGCTACAATTTATGGATGAACATGCAATCTCACGCGCGACCTTGATTGGGCATTCGATGGGGGGTAAAACCGCATTATATTTTGCAATGACTTATCCTGAATGCGTTAATCAACTGATTATTATTGATATTGCCCCGATTCGTTATAATCATAACCAAGACCATATCTTTAAAGCCATGCAAGCCATTAACCTTGAGGCTGGACTTAAACGGGCGGAGGTACAAGCGTTACTAGCCACCCAGCTTAATGATCCGACAACCGCCGCCTTTCTTGCACAAAATTATCGCAGTGGTATGGCAGGACAAGCGGCCTCTTGGCGGGTTAATTTACCTGTTTTGATAAAGGCAGGGGATGGGCTTTACGGCTTTCCTGACTGTGCGGCGCATCAATATGAAGGCAATGTTTCTGTGATTTCAGGCGGGCAATCTGATTATGTACGCGAAGATGGGTTGGCTGCTTTTCAAAAATTTTTCCCTCAATTCAAACATTTCAAGCTTGACGGGGCGGGGCATTGGCCGCATAGTCAGGCCTATCAAGAATTTATGGATATTTTGTTACCATTATTGTAGGGGTGCTTTTTATGGTCAATTTGCCGTCGGTTGAACACCAGTTACACAGCCTATTGACCGAAGCCTATTCGCCAATCCATCTTGAAATTGATAATCAATCCCATCTTCATCAGCATCATCAAGGCTCGCCAAACACGGGGGAGTCCCATTTTGAAGTCTTGTTGGTTAGCAATGAATTTGAAGGCGTATCGCGGGTTGCACGGCAAAGAATGGTGTATAAGACAGTGACAGATTTATTGAAAGGGCCAGTTCATGCGCTATCCTTGCAGTGCCGCACCCTAGCTGAACATACAACTTTGAACAAGGCATAATCTATGGCAATCCTTCCACAGCTTAATGATCTTGCTAATAATCTGGGGGAACTTAATGGCAAATATGGCCTTGTTCGGTTGGATTTGAATGTGCCAATGAAAGATGGGGTTGTTGGCGATGCCACCCGCATTGAACGGGTTTTACCCACCTTAACCCATTTATTGGAGCGTGGGGCGAAGCTTGCCCTAATCAGCCATTTAGGACGACCAAAGGGAAAACAAGTGGCAGAATTAAGCCTTGCCCCTTTAACCATAGAACTTGAAAAAAGATTACAAAAGCCTGTTGACTTTCATTCTGATTTATCCATGCTGAATGGGCGTAATCTATTTGACAAAGCCACTGTTGCTTTAATTGAAAATTTACGCTTTGAAGCGGGGGAGGAAGCCAATGATCCCGCCTTAGCGCAAATTCTGGCAAACGGATTTGATTTTTATGTCAATGATGCGTTTTCATGTGCGCACCGTGCGCATGCTTCCGTCCATGCTATTACAGATTATCTGCCATCCTATGCAGGCTTAAATTTAGCGGCCGAAGTTACCGCCCTCACCAAAGCGTTGGAACAGCCAAAACGCCCCGTAATGGCAATTATTGGCGGGGCTAAAATCTCAACAAAAATCCCTGTATTGGAAAATTTACTGAGTAAGCTGGATTATATGGTCATTGGCGGTGGCATGGCGAATACGTTTCTGGCTGCAAATGGCGTTCAAGTTGGCAAATCCTTATGTGAATATGATTGGCTGGAAACAGCGCGTAAGATTCAAGCCCAAGCCAAGGCCGCTCGTTGTGAAATTTTACTGCCGCTTGATGTATCGGTGGCAAAAGAAGTAGCGCCCAACGCAACCAACCGTATTGTTACCTTAGATAGGATTGAGGCCGATGATCTGATTTTGGATATTGGTGATCAAACCATCCAGCATTTAAAGGAAAAATTGTCAAATTGTGCAACCTTATTATGGAACGGCCCTGTTGGCGTGTTTGAAATGCCGCCCTTTGACCTTGGAACCAATGCGCTAGCCCGCCATGCCGCCTCACTTCACCGTGAAAATAAATTGGTGTCCGTTGCAGGCGGCGGCGATACGGTTGCCGCCCTTAATCATGCGCTGAACACACAAAATAATCCGCTTGAAGTTGAAACAGGATTTAGCTATATTTCTACAGCTGGCGGTGCTTTTTTAGAATGGCTGGAGGGGAGAGAACTCCCTGGAATATCCGTTCTTATGAAACCGTGATTATCAGGCATTAAAGCGGTCCATCTTTTATTTTTTTAGGAGGAAACAAAAAATGGATGAATATTACCAACCCGAAGCAAATTCATCACAACCCATCAACCCATCTCATCCAGCCAGAAATCAAACGGCGAATGCGGCCGAAACCGATCCTTGGTTAGTTAAGCGGGAACGCGAACATTACCGCGACAAGCTTTATCCAAAGCTTACCCAGCATGGCGCGATGGATCACTCAACCCCGCCCACAGATTTGGACAAGGTGCGGATGTATCGCTTGGGACGGGTGCGCAAAATGCTTAAAGAATGGGATTATGCAGGGATTTTACTGTATGATCAATTAAATACCCGTTATGCAACCGATGCCACCAATATGCAATTATGGTGCAGCCATAATGAAGCACGCTATGTGCTTATTTTAACCGAAGGCCCAACCATTTTATTTGATTATGGCGGGAAGGATATTCTCTCTCACGGGTTACCAACGATTGATATGGTACACAGCCCCCGTGATTGTTATTACATGCATTCAGGTAATCAACAAGAACGCGATAGTGCGCTTTGGATTGGGGAGATGGATAGCCTCCTCCGTCAATATGGTGGTGGCAATCGCCGCTTGGCGGTTGATCGTTGTGGGCCTTTGTTAATTCAAAAACTTATTGGCGCAGGGTACGAGATTAAAGACGGCTTCGCCCTCATGGAAGAAGCACGTAAAATCAAATCCCCTGAAGAAATTGAATTGATGCGCTATTCCGTTAAAACTTGCGAAAATGCGATTGGCTATATGCGCGAATATATGGAACCCGGCATCACCGAAAATGCGCTATGGGCAAAGCTTTATGAAGCGAATTTAGCACAAGGGGGGGAATGGATTGAAACACGCCTATTAACCTCTGGCATACGCACCAATCCATGGTTCCAAGAATGTTCAATGCGGGAAATCCAAAAGGGCGATATGGTCAGTTTTGATACAGATATGGTTGGCCCTTATGGCTATTGTGCGGATATTTCAAGGTCTTTTATCTGCGGCGATAAAGGAACAGATGCTCAGCGTTATCTGTATGAAGAAGCCGTAAAGCAGATTGATCATAACCGTGCCTTGCTTCGCCCTGGCATTAGCTTTGGTGAAATCTCTCATTCTGTGCGCATTCCACCGCCAGAATTTCGTTATGTCCGTTATGGGGTTGCGATGCACGGGATTGGTCTATGCGATGAATGGCCTGCGATTTTCTATGCAGATGATTATGATGTGCGTGGCTTTGAAGGTGAAATGGAACCTGGCATGTGCATTTGTGTTGAGGCATTGGTCGGGCTTCGCGGTGAAGGCGAAGCGGTTAAGCTGGAACAACAGGTTGTCATCACCGAAACAGGGTATGAACAATTATCTTCCTATCCGCTTGAAGAGCATTTGCTTTAAAGATGAAAAACCTACTTATGATTGGCGATGCGCCCTCAGCAATGATGGCGCGCGCCCAACCTCATTTTAATATCCATTCATTTGATTCACTGGATCGCATTGATAAAAACAGCATTGAAGCGGTGATCAATATCTTTGGGCAATCTGTGAATGGCGGCGTAATGGATGCCTTGCCTAATTTAAAAATTATTTCTGGCTATGGGGTTGGGTATGATACGATTGATGTTGAAGCCGCCAAGGCGCGCGGCATTATGGTTAGCCATACACCGAATGTGCTTAATGCCGATGTTGCCAATTCAGCGATTATGCTATTGCTTGCCACCAGCCGCCGTTTGGTTGAATATGACCAATATATACGAAAAGGCTTATGGGCGAAAGAAGGCGCACCGCCCTATGCCGATTCAATCGAAGGTAAAACGGTTGGCTTTGTTGGCATGGGACGCATCGGGCAAGCGATTGCCAAAAGATGCGAGGTTTTTTCCATGCAGATCAGCTATTTTTCACGCAATAAACAATCGCATCTGCCCTATCGCTATTATGATGATCTTGAATCTATGGCACGGGATGTTGGCTATTTGATTGTTATCGCACCCGGGGGGACGGCAACTAAACATATGGTGAACGCACCAATTTTAAACGCCTTGGGATCAGAAGGAACATTAATCAATGTTGGGCGTGGTTCAATCATTGATGAACAAGCGTTAATCACCGCCCTCCAAACCAAACAAATTAAAGCAGCTGGCTTGGATGTATTTGAAGATGAACCGCATGTACCAGAAGCTTTGATGGCGATGGACAATGTTGTCTTACAACCACACACCGCCAGTGCCACCATCGAAACCCGTAAAGCAATGTGCGATTTAACCGTTGATAATGTGATTGCATTTTTTGAAACAGGAAAACCGATTGCACCTGTTCCTGAAATGGCTATAACGGCTTAAGAACACAAGGCGCAAAGCGGTTTTGCCTTGACAAATTTGATGATGCGCTTATGATTAAACCTATTAATAAAGCTTTATGGAATCGTTATGAATCTTATGATCGACACGCTTGGCTATGCCGAGGCTTTGGAACAATCTGGTTTTACCAGTGAACAAGCAAAAGGTGCGGCTAAAGCATTAAATAACACCGTTGGTGAAGAATTAGCAACCAAGGCGGATTTATTCAAGCTAGTCACCGAATTACGTGCTGAAATCACTGAACTACGTGCTGAGATGAAGGGCGAACTTAAACTTATTCACTGGATGCTTGGCATTGTTATGATTGCGGTTGTGATTCCACTCATCCGCGATTTTATGCTTTAGAGCATCCCCCATTTTTAATAAAAAACTTCCTGTTTAACAGCCCGCTAAACGGAGAAAATGCAATCAATGTGTGTCTATGTTGATAGTAGCCCAAAAATAATCTTTTAATCAGTGATAACGTACTTAGAGAAGTGTCTTCTCACCCAGTAGTTTTTTAGGAGGCTTCCCTCTTGACCAATCTAGCTTGACCTTGATTATTTAAGCTCTCTTTTTTTTAAAGCAATTTGCTCTGCGTCATAAATCATTTTGCTGAGAGGAATTTCTAAAGCAACTGCAATTTTTTCTGCCATTGCAAGTGAAGGAAGATTTTCCTTTCTTTCAATTTTTCCAATGGTTGTCTTATGGATTTTTGATAAATCTGCAAGCTGCTCCAATGTTAGCTGCTTTTTTATTCGTAACTCCTTTGCAATATCAATAAAACATTCAACAAAATATGACATTTTGTTCCCTCTTAAAAAAAATTAAAAAGAAAGCATTGCGTACTAATTATATATAAATGCTTTGTTGAACAATAAAAGTATAGAGTTTTTGATCATATCTTTTGCCTTTGAATACCGTTTTGTTTTTCGGTTAAACCTTGCAAGATAATGCCTTAACAGTGAATTTTTGCTTTCAACTAAAGCCGTTTCCTTTTTTGTCATAACATGACGCTTAGCAATGCGAATCTGATTATAGACATGATAATAATCAGTGGCGCAAATCTCTATGTTGTAACGTTCTGAGAACCTTAAAGCTAACGGAAAATAAGCACTAAAATCACGCGTGTTTGTTACTTCAAAGTCAATAACTTGATTTCTAACCCGATCAACAGCAAGCCATATGTATGCTTTGTTTTGTTTTTTTGAATGTAAGAAAATAGCTCGTCAACTTCCAATATTTGAATGTCTTTTATATCATCAGGAATGGGTATAGATAATAATGTTTGACGAAGAATATTTGCGTATTTCCTGATCCATTTGATAATGAGTGAATTAGGGACATTCTCTAACCTTTCAATAGAGCGAATACCAACCCCTTCAAGGTACATTTTCAAAACTTTTAACCGTTGCTCTTGGGTATAGCGTCCTCTTAAATCTCCTAAGCGATAAGTCTTTAGACAGGCTTTGCAACGATAGCGTTGCTTGCCATGAACAATACCACTTTTTACATAAGATGAACTACCGCAATGTTTGCACGAAATCATATTAACCTTCCATAAATAAAAGGGCAAGTGCAAAAAATATACAAAAAATATAATTAGTGCGCAATTCTGGCAAAAAAAACAATCATATGAATTGACAGTTATGCCAACTATCTTATATAGACAAATTAAGTCTTTAGTTTATTTTAAAGAGATATAATTGAATAAGTTACTAGAAAAAATATTCTTATTAATTTTTATGTTGGTAGCAAGAACTATTGGAAACCCTAAATCTAATATATCTTATGCATCATGCAGCATTATTGTTTTTATTGCGTTACTTTATTCTTCATCAAAATTCATAGATAGTGTTTCTAATTTGTGGCTAACGATTGCAGGTTCTCCAGATCCTGAGTCGGGGAAATATGTAGCCTTGACTGTTATTGTAACGATCGTTATAATTATATTGTTTTTGATGAAAGTAATCTCATGTCGTTTTATTGCTTCGTCAATTGATAATATTAAAAAAGAGAAACATGAAATGAGAAAACAATTGAATAAAAATACCACAAATACCACCAACTATCCTTTATTTAATATCCCCCCTGTAAGTATGAATACATTTTAATTGGAAAGAATTATGTTTTGGGTTTTTGCTAGCTTCTTGTTATTAAGTAACTCTCTCGTATTATTATTTGTTATAAGATACCTCAGGCATGGGGCGTTAGCTAAAGTAGAGACCGTTTTTCTAATGCCGTTCTTTAGAGATTGCTTTGATAATTTTTGTTGTTTATCTCGAGAAGGAAAATTTACCTACAAGCAAAATGCTTACATAAGATTTCTTATTAGTAAGCACACGAGCCAAGGAACAAAAAATACACTAAGATTATGCGTGGATAAGCACCTTGGTTACGAAAAAAAAGACCAGAGCGATACACCTATAAAACTATTTTTACGTTATCTTTTTTTAGGTACTGGATATCAAGGAAAAGTTAAAGAGATCAATGCAGATTGTCCTATTATAGATAAATTAGAATTAAATAAGCTAAATGATGAAGACCAAAAAACATATTTGTTATGCGTCTATTCATTGATGATGATGAGTACCTATACGATAGGTCATTTATATGGTATTACCTTTAGGCGCGTTGTAATGCGTGCCTATACTCCGACTTTCCGTACAATTTGTAATCGCTACATAGAAGAAGCCACATCCAATAAAAATATAAAAAATCTATTACAAGAACTAAATGGAACCAACAAAATAGCGAAACGTACTTTGCAAAATAAATTGCCACTCTCCAAAGCTTCAGATACGATAAACTCAAACTTATTGCTTGGTGATATTACAAAAATGTATAAATTACAGGCGGCATAATTACACCAATAAGCTTACGAGGTTTAAGAATTATTCCAATGATAGGGAATACTAAAAAGCAAGAAAGGACAATTGTATTAAATTCGCTTAATATTCTACCAGTCATATTGGATCACAATAAATGAAAAATCTTAGCTATAACCACCAATAAATCTAGTATTAATTGCTATAAAATGCTCAGTATCGTTTGATAGTTGGATATCAAAAAAAAGCGTGCAGAGTGAAATCACGATCATACTCAAAAAAGTAATCCCTACGGCATATACAATCGGCATAGTCGCCTTATTATTACTCATTGTTCCTCCTTTATCAAAGTCCCCCTTGATCTTGGCAAATTATATACCAGAAACTATAAACCTAACAACATTAAAGTAGAGCTTTAGTAGAGTTATTAAGAAGGAAGCAAATTTGAATTGAGAAGTGGTGCGGCTGGGGAGAGTCGAACTCCCACCTCCTATTAAGAGACCACGACCTCAACGTGGCGTGTCTACCATTCCACCACAGCCGCAACGCCCCGCACAGTATTTAATTTTTTCGAAAGGTCAACTATTTATTATAAAAGACGGGAAGATTTATTACTAGATTCTATTTCCAATAATTGCCTTTTGCGCTCTATACCGCCGCCATAGCCCGTTAAATTACCGTCACTGCCAAGCACCCGATGACAAGGAATAATAATCGCTATCATATTTTTACCATTTGCATTAGCAACGGCGCGTACCGCATTGGGGGCGTTTAACCGCTTAGCTTGGTCGCTATAACTAACCTGATCACCGTAAGGAATATCCAACAAAGCCAACCAAGCCTGTTTTTGAAATTCTGTGCCGATGGGATCAAGCTGGAGCGTGAATTGTGTTCGCTCCCCCTTAAAATATTCATCAATTTGCTTGGATAATACATGATGTTGATCAGTTTCCTTAAACACAAAATAGCCTTTAAGGGTTTTCTTCAATTTAACCAATTCGCTCTCCAAGCTTTTACGATCCGTAAATTCCAGCAACATAAGACCTTTTGCGCTATGGCAAGCAACCATTTCCCCTAACGAGGTATCGATAAATGAAAAGGTTAATGGATTGCAATGGGTGCGATCTTTTTTATCATGGTTTAAAATCGCCCCTGCCCTTTTAAGGCGAACATATCTACCCAATGAAAAACCTGTTAATTTCTCAAACGCATTTTGTATAAACCGCAGCGTTTCAATCGAATCAATCGGATGTTGGCGATAGGATTTGGGCGGGTAAACCTCCCCCTCCAGCCATTTAAGATAATCCCTTATTGGCGTACTAAGCGTCACTTCCTTTAAATATGCAAGCGCACGCAACGGATAACATTTTTTACATTCCCGATAGCCCCTGATTAGACATTGTGTAAAATCAGAATAAAAGGCAGTATTTTCATATAAGGGATTTTTAGCAGGGCAATCCAAATTACAATAAATACCCGTTGTTTTCACAGCAACATATTGCTTACCAAGATAAGTCTTATCCCGATCAACCAAAGCTTCATATAGGATTTTATTCATTTTTTGACCTTTTAGAATTATCACTACATTTTAACACATAAAGTTTCATGGTTATATATTTAAAATGATTTTGCATATATTATTTTGCCTATTATTATATTCAAATGTAATTTCTTTCAAATGATAATAGAAAGTACTTTGAAATATTCCTCTGAACTTTTTCATTCTTACCCTAGCTCCTAGCGTATTCCCAAAACCCTTAATCCTGTTATAAGTATCATGTAATCTCCTTGACATTTATGGCTATTGCTGAGCATTATATTATAACAAAAAACAAACGGCTTCAGTTGAAATATGTTTTTATGCTTTTTTTCAAAAAAAAGCTTGTTTTTTGTGGGTGAATTAGGGCATTATAAATCGAGTGTGAAGAAAATGACTTCAAAAATGATGATGTCAGATTGACAATTTATAATAATCATAAAAATAATCAATCATTTATGTTCGGTTTAAAGCTGTTTTAGCTTTTAAAGAAAGCCGTAACCACACAAATTTTTATTTAAATAAATCAATTTTTTCAATTAATATAAGGGGATAAATTCGTGGGTGAGCCTATATATCCAAAACGCCGTGTTAATAATCGTGGAAGAAATGGACATTCTCATGGGGGGGGGCATTCAACACAAAGACGATCAAATCGTTCTTATTCACGGTCTAATAATGGGGGATATAGACGCTATAACGGAATGCTTGAATCCAATGGCCCTCAAATTAAGGTGAAGGGTAGCGCAAGGCAAATCCATGATAAATATATTCAATTAGCCAGAGATGCACGCGGCAATGATGATCGTGTCTTGATGGAGAATTATCATCAACATGCCGATCATTATTATCGACTATTTGCCGAGGATGATGGTGACACAAACACTGATATAAATGCAAATGCTAGAATGGATAGTGATGCAGAAATTGATGATGAAAATGAAGCTGAGATCATTCAAGATGCCGAAATAAGCGAAACAAGCGATGAACCCGATAATGCCCCCAATTATGATCAAGAATCGATTGAAGCGGGGTTTGATCCTACAACTGGGTTACCCGCACATTATAGCCGTGGTGACGTAGAACCGACCCAAGCAGCTGAGAAGAAAGCAAGCACAAAATTAACACAACGGCGCTTCGCGCTTCCCAAAAAATCACGCCGTAATGGTGATGAAACTGCGGATATATCTGCTGATGAAAAACCAACAAAAACCGTACGTAAGCCACGCGCAAAACGCACGGTTTCACGCGATGATGAGGATTATGATTCAAACCCTTCATCACCTGTTTAATAAATTTGAAATTTGATGCGGGTTGTAACCTATAACGCCAATTCTTTACGAATTAGGCTTGAACATTTTATTCCTTGGTTAGAGGCAAAAAATCCTGATATTGTCCTAATACAAGAAATCAAAGCAACCGATGATCAATTCCCTGCTGAACCGATTGAAGCATTAGGCTATCATTGCGCTATTTATGGGCAAAAATCTTATAATGGGGTCGCCATTCTTTCAAAATCACCGATGCATGATATTGAACGCGGGTTGCCTAATTTTACCGAAGATGAAAATGCGCGCATGATTGGGGCAACAATTAACGGGCTGCGTGTTTACAGCCTCTATGTTCCAAACGGCAATCCTCTTGATAGTGAAAAATTTACCTATAAGCTAAAATTCATGGAACATTTATATCATTTCGTTCGTGATGAATTATTGCAAAAGGAAATGCCATTTTTGCTTGGTGGTGATTTTAATGTGTGTATTAAGGATGAAGATTGCTATGACCCTGAAGCATTTAAACATGATGCATTGCTTCACCCGACAACCCGCCATTGGTTTCGGGCTTTACTCAATCTTGGATTATGCGATAGCTGGCGGTCACTAACCCCCTCCCCTACCATAGGATATAGTTTTTGGGATTATCAAGGGGGCAGTTTTTATAAAGATCATGGCCTAAGAATTGATTATATTCTGCTTAGCCCTGAAATAACCGATCATCTTATAAATGCGGATATTGACCGCAATTTACGCGAACAAGACCGCCCATCGGATCACACGCCAGTGTTGGTTGATCTTGAACCCGTTTCTTAAAAAAAATGCAAAAAATTCTGGTCTCACCCTCCTTAAAATCATATAAAATCCTTCATGTTAAAAGCAGGGTTAGCCACTAGGTAGCGGACTCATAAAATTGGCACCACAGTCTTATTGTAGCTAATTTAACAAATGCCATAAAATTTGTTGAGTGTTTTTCGTATCTTGTTGCAATTGATCGAAATGATTTTTTTAGCCTTCCAAAAAATCGTTCAACAATATTCCGTTGTTTATAAAGCTCTTTATCATATGGTTTAGGCGTTTTTCGATTGGTTCTTGATGGAATACATTCGATAGCACCTTGTTCCCAGATCATGTTTCTTACCCATTCTGCATCATAAGCCTTATCTGCAAGAACTGCTTGCCCGAATTGCAAATTCTGTAGCAAATCACGACAAGCAGGGGCATCATGTGCTTGACCTGATGTTAAATTAAATCCCATCGCCAAACCATGTTCATTAACGATGGCATGAAGTTTTGTTGTCAAGCCTCCTCTTGATCGCCCCATACAACGAAATTTACTGTTTTTTTTACTGTCGCTGCAGAATGATGCACACGAATAGAAGTCCCATCAACCATAACAAGATTATGGTTATAATAATCACAAATAGCATCCATTAAACGATCCCAAATACCAGCCTTCGTCCAACGATTAAATCGATTATAAACAGTTGTGTAAGGCCCATAACGCTCTGGGAGATCACGCCATGGAATGCCTGTGCGAAGCTTGAAAAATATTCCATTTAAAATACGACGATCATCAACACGCTTAACCCCACGGCTCTTTTGAGGCAAAAGTGGGAAGATAAGCTCCCATTCAAAATCACTAAGATCAAATCTGGACATGGTTAACTCCTAAAAAAAGGTTGTAATACCAAAGCTGAATCAGATTTGAATTAAATATACAACAATTTTATGGGTACGCTACCTAAATCTTTTTTTTACACTCATAAAAATCTTGATGAAAATTAATTTATATTGATTATTGGACTGGTCAAGGTATAATTTAGGTGCTAACATAATGATTATTTTTTGAAATTATTCATTTAATAACATTATATTTTTTTAATTAAAAAGGAGAAGGATAAGATGCAA
The DNA here is from genome assembly GCA_965229675.1 of Alphaproteobacteria bacterium. Lineage (GTDB taxonomy): Bacteria > Pseudomonadota > Alphaproteobacteria > CBDDJK01 > CBDDJK01 > CBDDJK01. Next base: position 1,846,111 of record OZ245897.1, on the reverse strand, counting down.
ACAACGTCGAATCGTCGTAAATTTTTAACAGGTGGTGCGCTTGCCCTGACGGGAGCCTTGGCTGCTCCTGCAATTGCAACCGCAGCAGGTCATGGTACAACATGGAAAATTCAAAGCAGTTGGCCAGGCGGCGCAGGGTTACAAATCTTTAAAGATTGGTGTGCAACCATTGCTGAAAAAACAGGGGGCGAACTTGCGTTTCAACCTTTTGGTGCCAATGATGTCGTTGGTGATTTTCAGCTTTATGATGCCGTTAAAAACGGTGTGTTGGATGCGGTTAATCCGTTCACAATTTACGCACAAGGGATTATTCCTGCGGCAACCTTCTTAACGTCTTACCCACTTGGCCCACGCAATCCACATGAATGGGATGTGTTCTATTATGGGTTAGGCGGGCTTGAAATTGCACGCGAACTTTATGCTGGACAAGGCATGCATTTTGTAGGCCCAGTTCATCATGGCCCAAATATTATCCATTCTAAAGTGCCAATTCGCTCAATCGATGATTTTAGAGGGCGTAAAATGCGCCTACCAGGTGGAATGGTCGCCGAAGTCTTCACCGAAATTGGGGCTGAAACAACTGTGCTTCCAGGGTCTGAAATTTTCCCAGCCCTTGAAAAAGGCACAATTGATGTTGCCGATTATGTTGGTCCTGCGGTCAACTATGCGCTTGGGTTCTCTCAGGTGACCAATTATATTTCAATGGGTCCTCCAGGCTTCATGTCGCTTTATCAGCCAGTTGACTTGATGGATATCACAGTTGGCATGGATAGCTGGAACAAGCTAAGCCCAGAAATGCGGCAATTTGTTGAAATGGAAACCCATGTCTATTCAGATATGCACCATGCCGCCATTCAAAAAGCCGATCAGGAAGCATGGGCAAAATTTGAAGCAGATGGAACTGAAGTCACAAGGCTATCGCAAGATGATGTTGCCTTGCTAACCGATGTTGCTGTTCCGATCTGGTTTAAATATGCCAATCGTGACAAAAATTCAGCGCGTGTATTTAAAATTCAGCTGGATTACATGATGTCAGGCTCGTTAGGGTATGTGACCCCCGATCAAGTAGCAGGGTTGTCCTTAACCGCATAGGTTCAAAAACTTAGTAAAGGGGGATTGGTTTTTAAATCAATCCCCCCTTCTTTGTTACATCAATTTATTCGTTAAAAATATATCCCATGCCTCAGTTAGATACAGATTTACCGCATTTTATCTATTATTTCGGGTTGATCCTATTCCCGATCTTTGCATTTATTCTAGCAAGACGTCCGCTTTCACAAAAGAGAGATTATAAATCAACCATCGCCTATATGATCTGGCTTATGGGTGGATTTATGGGGCTACACCGCTTTTATCTTAAAAAAGTAAGCGGCTTAGTTTACTTACCAATCTTCCTACTTATTTTATTTGCAAATACCCAAAGCAATGATGCGCGTTCAATTTTTTCAAACGCTGCGAACGAGGTCAAAACTGCACAAGAACGTATCGCGCGTGACCGCCCAAAAATAGAAGAAACCCCAGCCGTCATCGCTGATTTACAGCGTCAGCTTGATGAAGCTGAAGAAGGCTCTTTTTCAAAAAAATCAACTGAACGAAAGCTTAAACGCACCGTTAAATCTTTTGAACAATCAAAACTTAAATTAGCAGAAGCCGAACAGGTTTTAGCCAAGCAAGAACCAATTATGCAAGCGGCCGCAGATAAGCGCGAAACATGGAGCCAGACTGCCGCATATCTATTTTATTTAATCCTAGCCCTAATGGCTGTGGATGCGTTTTTAATGCCACGCTTGGTGCGTGCCGCCAATCAAACCTTAGCGGATGAGCCAGAAGAAAAGCCACAAGATCAGCCCGCTTCATCAGCACCAGAAGATGAAATTAAGCAAGATTGGCAATATGTCAGCAAAGGGTGGACAGGATGGCTTGATCGCTTATCACTTTATTCAGGGGAATTTGTTGCCTATTGGTCAGTGATTGCGGTCATTGTCTATTATTTCGAGGTAATTAGCCGCTATGTCTTTAATTCGCCAACCAACTGGGCGCATGAATCCATGTATCTTATGTTTGGGATGCAATATTTAATTGCTGGGTCTTATGCGATGCTGTGCGAGGCGCATGTCCGCGTTGATATTTTCTATGCCGCGATGGGCAGACGCTATAAAGCGATGTTGAATATTTTAACCTCATGCTTCTTCTTTATTTTCGCGTTCACTTTATTGATAACCTCATGGATTTTTGCGGTTGATGCGATTGCAGTTCCTGCTGGCAATTCCATTATTTCTGATTTTGCGCGCGGCGATATTGATTTTATGACGATGCTTGGCGGGATTACCTTGTCTTTATGGACGGATCCTAATATTCGATGGGGCGAGTTTAGCTTTAATGAATGGGAAATTCCATTATGGCCAATGAAATGGATGATGGTTGTTGGCGGGATATTGTTAATTTTACAAGGTGTTTCCAAATTAGCACAAGATTTTCGGATATTGATTGTAGGGGAGTAGCCAAAAGATGGATATTGATATTTCAATCGGTTATTTAACCCTGATTATGTTTGGGTCTTTGTTGGTCTTACTGATGGCTGGCTTGCCGCTTGCCTTCGTAACAGGTGGGCTTGCAATCGTATTTTTATTTATTCTTGGCGATGAACGCGCCTTAAACATTGTTCCAAGCCGCATTTTTCCGATTATGACGAATTACCAGCTATCGGCAATTCCGTTATTTATTTTTATGGCGGCGATGCTGGAACGTGCGGGCATCATCAATGATATGTTCGATGTAATTTATAAGGTATTGGGTGGGATTAAAGGCGGACTTGCATCAGCAACCATCATCGCTTCCACCGTGTTAGCGGCAATGGTTGGGGTCATTGGAGCTGCGGTCGTGACCATGGGAATTATCGCCCTTCCCGCCATGATGCGCCGTAAATATGACGCTAAGATTGCCATGGGGTCAATCATGGCAGGTGGTACATTAGGGATTTTAATTCCCCCTTCAATCCTTGCTATTATTTATGCTGTGGTTGCAGAACAATCGGTTGGTGAATTATTTATTGGGGCGGTGTTTCCTGGCCTCTTACTTTCTGGACTTTATGTCTTATATGTAACCTTACGAAGCTATATCAACCCTACTTTAGGCCCTCCCATTCCAGAAGCTGAGCGGCTAAGCCCACGTGAAAAAATTCGGGTTGTTAGTAAAATGTCCGCACCGATTAGCTTAATTGCTATCGTGCTTGGCGTTATTTTTACAGGTGTTGCCACCCCTGTTGAGGCCGCTGGTATTGGCACCTTTGGAGCTTTAATCGTTGCGGCGATGGCGCGTAAGCTGGATTGGCCAACCTTACGGGAGGCTTGCATTACCACCATGAAAGCAAGTGCGATGGTGATCTGGATCATGTTTGGCGCAACCATCTTTGTTGGGCTTTATGTGCTGGAAGGCGGCCAACAATTTGTACAAAACGCATTAACCGCAACGGGACTTGGACCATGGGGCATTTTGATTGTTATGCAAATTGTGCTGGTTATTTTGGGCATGTTTCTTGATTGGGTTGGGATTTTATTGCTTTGCGTTCCCATCTTTGTCCCCGTCATCAAAGCATTGGGAGCCGCCGCTTTTGGCTTTGATAGCACAGAAGATTTAGTATTATGGTTTGGGGTCATTTATTTGGTGAATATGCAAATGAGCTTCCTATCGCCCCCCTTTGGCTATGCCTTATTTTATTTGCGCGGGGTTGCACCGCCCTCTATTCCAATGACAGATATTTTTCGTTCTGCGCTTCCATTCCTTGCGTTGCAGATCGTTGGCTTGACCTTGTGTATGCTATTCCCACAAATCATCACATGGCTTCCAAATCAAATTTATGGCTAAAAAATAAAGTAAAAATTAATTTAGGACTGTTAAACTTAAGAATCAGCTTTAATATCGTTTTTTGGTATCCATGAAAGGATATATCACGATGCAAAAGAATGGTTCGATTAAATGGATAACAGCCGAATAGATAAGCTTCAAGTGCCACCTCCAGGACAGTCTCAACAGCGTTTGATGAATGTCATTGATTCCTTGCCAATTAATCCCGCCCTTGATCTTTATGCGATTGAGGATAAACAGCTCCAAGCCATCTGCTTTATTTCAGGCCGCGCCGTGGAAGAGGCCGTTGCTCAAGGTAAATATACCGTTGCGGCAAACACAATTGGGGCTTGGCTGATCACTGCTGGGCAAACGCTTGGTGTGCTTGGCAAAGACCGTAATTTATCTTCAATGTTTGCAAATGATATTGTTGAGCATATTCCAGTTCTGATTAATCTTGCGCGTATGATAAGCGATTATCTGAAGCCATGGGTTGAATCCTCCAAGGAAGCGCAGGGGTTCTGCCGCAATATTGTTTGTAAGCCACAAACCCATGGGTTAGTTGCCCTAAGCTTTTTACCTTTAGTACCACCAAGTTTGGCTGTGCCGTGGCTTAAACAAGCCTATGATACCCAATTTGGCTCATGCACAGATTCTGCCAAAGTTGCCTTGCTTGAGGCTTGTGTTTATGATCTTGAAGAACCTTACAGGTTACAACCTGCACTAATTGCAGCAAGGCGGGTTTCCTATAATGCATTATGTAAGAAATTTAGCCGCTATCATCCCCGCGCACAAATTAATGATCTGGGAGCAGAACAACAGCAAAATATTCATGCTAAAGAAAAACGGCTTTTACTTTTAGTCGACCGATTTAGAGATTCAAGCCATAGGCAAACCAGTCTTTTATTACAAATGATTGATGTCTTAATAGCGCATCCTGACCTTCAAGACAGACTTGAAATAGCGATATTTGAAACGGGAGAGTATCGCGCATCTTATAATCAACGCGGATTTTATCCAGCAACGGAGCATAGTGAACCTGTTTCTGTAGGAAAAAAACAGGCTTTGAGAAAGCAAATTGCTACGCTAAGAGAATGGGATCACAATAAAAATTATGATAAAAATATGCGTGAGTTGCTAAGCGCATCGCATAATTTCAATCCATCAATGGTAATTGCGTTAGATCTGCCGCATTCGGTTGTTAAAGGCGCATTAAAAAATCATTATCCAATGATTGATTGGCTGAATGAATCCCAATATCATCTTGCAATGGGGGCGCATGTCATTGCAACGGTTAATGCGAAGTTAGCCGAACATATTCTTAAACAAACAGAATTTGGACGGCTGGAAGATGTTAAAGTCCTTCCCATATCCACCAAAGCAGAAGAGACAGCTGAGGTCTTTATAAAAGCCCTTGAGGCAATGATTTAATCTTGGCTTTAACCTTGCCACGCACGGTTTTTATTCTTTTTTGGTTGAATGTTATATGGGTAGGATTATTGCCCCCCGCCCCTTCATTTGGACAATCTGTTCCTCAAATCACCGAACCAATGGTTAAGGATTGGGTACAAAATTATCTTAACCAACGCTATCAAAATCGTCCTGTACCACATGTTATTGAACGTGCGTTTAAAGATATAAAACCTGTTCAGCGTGTGATTGAACTGGATCGCAAGCAACCTGAATTTTCACTAAGCTTTTGGGAATATTTGGATCGGGTTGTCTCTAAACAACGCATTGAAGAAGGGCGCGCAAAACATGTGCAGCATGCGCGATTGCTGCATCATGTTCAACAAAAATATGGCATTCCTTCCGCAATATTGGTGGCATTTTGGGGGATTGAAACAGGCTATGGACGGCATTTTGGCGCATTTGACCTTATCCCTTCCCTTGCAACGCTTGCAACCGATACCAGACGCAGTAAATTCTTTGAAACTGAATTAAATTATATCATAACCTTGCTTGAACAAGGGCGGTTTGCGCTGGAGAATACTTATGGGTCTTGGGCAGGGGCGCATGGTAATTTTCAATTTATGCCAAGTTCAATTTATCATTATGCGCTGGATGCAGATAAAAATGGCAAGATTGATCTGGTTCATTCCTTACATGATGCGACTGAATCGGCTGGAAATTACCTTAAGACAGTCGGCTGGAACGCTGAACAGCGTTGGGGACGGGAAGTTTTGCTTCCCCCAAATTTTGATTATGCCCAATCTTATGATCGTAAAAAACCTTTGTCACATTGGGCAGGGCTTGGCCTTAAAACAACATTAGGCGCTCCCATTCCCGTGGTAGCAGGGATGCAGGCACGATTATTAATTCCTGCGGGGCATCAAGGTCCTAAATTTTTGGTTTATGATAATTTTGACGTAATTTTGCGGTGGAATCGTTCCAATTATTACGCGTTGGCAGTTGGGTTGCTTTCTGATGCAATTAAAGCTTCTTCCAGTCCAGCGCGTCTATCTTTATCTGCAACCAGACCTGCAAACCTTCCAAAAATCAATCGAACCGTGATTATGAAGGTGCAAAGCATTTTAACCCAAGCGGGCTATGATACTAATGGCATTGATGGCATTGCAGGGTCTGGTACATTGCGCGCGCTTCGTAATTGGCAACGTGATCATGGACTGATTGCGGACGGACATTTGGACATGGCATTACTTAAAAAATTAGGATTGGCTGAATAATGGCTTATCTCAACCGTTTATTGTTGATTATCCCTTTATCATTAGCCTTAACAGCGTGCAGTGAACTCACCTTCATCAGTGGCGCAACCACAACAATCAAGCAAGCAACTAATCCATATGCTGGTCACCAACGTGATTTTAAGGGAATAGCAACAGTTGATCGCAATGAATATTACAAGATTGGTAACCCTTATAAGATTAAGGGGATTTGGTATTATCCTAAAGCTGATTATCATTATATTGAGGAAGGCATTGCCTCTTGGTACGGTCCTAATTTTCATGGGAAGATGACCGCCAACGGGGGAACCTTCAATCAAAATGCGCTAACTGCGGCGCATCGAACCTTACCCATGCCATCAATCGTGCGGGTAACCAATCTTGAAAATGGTAGGGCGTTGGTTGTTAAAATCAATGATCGTGGGCCTTTTGCGCATAACCGTATTATTGATTTATCCAAGGCGGCGGCGGAGGCTTTGGATATGGTTATTCAAGGCACAGCCTTAGTGCGGGTTGAAATCTTACCCGCTGAATCGATTGAGCTTGCCGAATTGGTTAAAGGCGAAAAAATGGTTGAGGATCGAAAATTAGCTGGAATTGCGCCAAAACCGCTTGCTGCCCCCAGCAGATCGGTTACAACCACAACCTTGTTTGATAACTCCCCCACCCCAACAATAACACAAAAACCTACACAGCCTGCTAAAAAAGCAACATGGCAAGTGCCAGATATTTTCATTCAAGTGGGAGCATTTGGGCAATATCAAAATGCGTTAAAGGTAAAAGCCAGAATTGAACACCGCATCCGCCCTGTATTGATTGAGCAATTCAACCGTTCAGAAACCCCATTATTCAGGGTGCGTATCGGCCCCATCGACAAAACAGAACAAGCAGATAAAATGCTTGCCGTCATTCATCAATTAGGATTCACTGACGCACATATTATTGTGCCGTAACCCTTAAATTTTTTAAAACGCTTCTGGTTGCGATAACCAGCGGGGCTTGTGTTTGTTGTAAAATCTGAATACGATCAAAGCAATCAGGATCATCTGCCAATATATCGCGTAATGCTTGACCGAATATCATACGCAATTCAGTCCCAATATTGAATTTACAGATTGAAGAATTGCGGGCTAAATATTGGCGTTGAGCGGATGGAACCCCTGATCCCCCATGAATAACAAGCGGGGTGTTGGTTAAGGATTCTATGGCACGGATACGCGCTTCATCAAGTTTGTTTTCTTGTGTTTGCTGCAAATGCACATTCCCAACCGAGACTGCCATTGCATCCACGCCTGTGGCTTTCGCAAATTTTTCAGCCTCTTCTGGCACTGTTCCTGTTGATTCTGCGCCGTTACTATAGCCAACAAAGCCAATCTCCCCTTCACAAGAGATGCCTGCTGAATGCGCCAATTCAGTGACATAAGCAGTTTCATCTATATTTTGCTGAAGCGGTTTTCGTGAGCCATCAAACATGACCGAGCTAAAACCGCACTCAATCGCCATGCGGCATTCTTCAACCGTATTACCATGATCTAAATGCGCCACAACTGGAATGGTTGCTTGTTCTGCCAGATGACGAAACATTTTCCCCAATATAGGAAGCGGTGTATGCGCACGACATGCAGGCCCTGCTTGTAAAATAATTGGGGTTTGTTCGGCCTCACCTGCTTCGACATAGGCGCACATATCCTCCCATCCAAGGGCAACTAAGCCCGCCACCGCATAGCGATTTTGCAACGCTGGTTGCAGGACATCACTTAATGTAGCCAAACTCATCAATCATGCCTATTTGAATTTGGCGACCATATCCATAATGCCTGGAATCGTTTTTAACTGATCGGCATGGGTTGGTTGAAAATATTGCGTTAGGCTACGCTGACTCTTTCCCCCCAAAATGGTGAAATAATACATTTCATATCCAGGAAGGACAACACAAGGATGGTAACCTTTATCAATCAGCAAAGTCGATCCATTCATAATATGATAGGCATCGCCCACCTTGTTATCTTCGCGCTGTAACATTTGAAGCCCTGAACCGTAATCAGGACGAAAACGAAAATTATAGGTTTCATCATGATGCGATTCAACAGGCAAGCGATCCGTATCATGTTTATGAGAGGGAAAACCAGACCATCCCCCCTGCCCGACCGTAAATAATTCGCTTACCAATAAACGCCCAACTTTGTCATGGTAATTAGCCCCCAGAATATGCTTAATCTTACGATGAGTTTTGGTTTCATCCGAGCCATATTGCACCAAATCCAACTGATCGGCACGCACATCAAACGGTTCCAATATTTTATCATATTTTGCGCCTGCGATAAAACATTCGGTGGCATCGCTGATACAAGTAAACCGTACCTTCGCACCAACAGGAACATAAACCCCTTCGGGTTCCCCGTCCCAAACATCAATCCCACGCTGACCAAGGGCTTTAAACACAGCCCCCTCAACATCAATATCAATCGTTCCTGTTGCAGGCACCACACAGGTTTCATAACCAGAAACAGAATAATCAAAACTTTCACCTTTTGTTAATTTAACAATATTAAAATAATTTAATGGCACCAATTCATGATCAATATCCACGATTGGTTTATTATGGTTATCATAAGGGGGGATATGCATTGATCGGCTCCTTTAACGCATTATATCCATAAATTTTTCTAATTCATCAAGGGTTGGCATGGCAGGGGCGCACCCTATTTTGGTTACAACGATTGCGGCACAGGCCGAACCACGCTTGACGGCTTCTTCGACCGAATAATCATTATAGAGGGAGGATAATAATCCAGCAAGAAAACTATCTCCCGCTCCAGTGGGCTTAATTGCTTTAACCGTATAAATATCCGTATGTAATTCTTGGGTGTCAAAAAAGGTGATAGCTCCCTTTTCGCCTTGCTTATAGACCACCAGCTTTGCACGATCCTTAATCAACTGCTTCGCTTTATCAAGGCCATTCATGGGCGGGGCGGCAATCACGCTAAATTCTGTATCATTACCAACCACAACATCACATAAATCACAAACCTGCGATAAAATTGCACAAGCATGATCAGGTGATTCCCAGCTATAGGGGCGGTAATCAATATCAAAAACAACAGGCACCCCTGCATTTTTTGCTAACTCAATGGCTTTAAAACCAGCCGCACAAGAAGGTTCCACCGCAAATATAGTTCCCGTTAAGATCATTGCAGAAAATTTGTGATAATCAATCGCTTCAACATCTGTAATTGAAAGCTGAAAATCCGCAGCATGATTGCGATAAATCACAGTTTGATGGTTGTCTATGGTGGCTTCGCTAACGGCAAGAGAAGTTCGAAATTCCCCTTGCACCCGCCTTACATAAGACCGATCAATCCCATAAGCATCCAGCTGATTTTCACAATACCAACCAATCGCATCATCAGAAGCAACCGTTACAAGCGCAGAATTGCATCCCAATCTTACAAGCCCAGCCGCAATATTAGCTGCACTTCCCCCCATACTAACTGCCATGTTATTTGCATCTTGCGTATGAACCCCTTGTGGGGTTGGCGTTAAATCCATTCCAACGCGACCAATGATTAAAAAATTATTTTGGCTATTTTTTTGAAAAATCATGGGTCATTTGTTGGATAAGCGCATTTATCTTGCTTTTGGATCAAGTTCACCTGATTGATAGCGGGTTGCCATTGCATCCATCGATAAAGGTTTAATCTTTTCGGCATTGCCAGCCGTGCCAAAGGCTTCATAACGATCAACACAAACCGCAATCATTGCATCCATTGCAGGTTTTTGGAATTTACGCGGGTCAAATTCGCTTGGGTTTTCGCTTGCAATCCTGCGATAAGTCCCCGTGATTGCCATACGGCAATCCGTATCAATATTAACCTTACGCACCCCATGCTTAATCCCACGCACGACTTCTTCAACAGGAACGCCAAAAGTTTGCGGCATCGCCCCGCCATATTGGTTAATTAAATCCTGTAATTCTTGCGGCACAGCCGATGAACCATGCATGACCAAATGCGTGTTTGGAAGTTTTTTATGAATGGCCTCAATCACATTAATCGCCAGAATATCGCCATCAGGTTTACGGGTAAATTTATATGCACCATGCGATGTGCCGCACGCAATTGCCAACGCATCGACCTTTGTTTTCATGACAAAATCCACGGCCTGATCAGGATCGGTTAATAACTGATCTTGGCTGAGTTTTCCTTCTGCGCCTGAACCATCTTCTTTTTCTGCTTCGCCCGTTTCAAGCGAACCTAATACCCCCAACTCCCCTTCAATGGACGCACCGATAAAATGCGCCATTTCCGCAACACGTTTGGTAATATCAACATTATAATCATAGCTTGCAGGGGTTGCTGCATCCGCTTCCAACGAACCATCCATCATGACCGAAGTAAACCCATAACGCATCGCCGATAGGCAAGTCGCTTCATTATTGCCATGATCTTGATGCATACAAATTGGCAATTCTGGATAGGCCTCCACCAACCCATCAATCAGTTTGGACAACACCAAATCCCCCGCATAAGCCCGCGCCCCGCGGGAGGCTTGAATAATCACTGGCGAACTTGTTTTACGCGCAGCTTCCATCACCGAAATGCCTTGTTCCATATTATTAATGTTAAAGGCTGGCACGCCATAATCATGGTCTGCGGCGTGGTCTAATAATTGGCGCAAAGTAACTTTTGGCATAGTTTTTTCCTTTTATGATAGGTTATTTATAACTTTATGGATAATAGTTTCGGCCGTGATCTCAAAATGTTGATAAACCGCCTCTAATGGAGCGGAGGTACCAAACCCATTCATTCCAATAAAAAACGGGTCTATTGATTGGGTTTGCGGGTTAAGCCAACGCTCCCAGCCAAAAGATACGGCCGCTTCAATGGCAAAGCGTGGGGCTGATCCTAAAATCTGTTGCTGATAATCAGAAGATTGGGCGGCAAACCGTTCCATACAAGGCATGGAAATAACGAGGCAATTTAATTGATGCTGTGCGGCAAGCTGTTTGGAAGCTTCAATCGCAATCGCAACTTCAGAACCTGTTGCAATCAAGGTTGCATCGCGGGCTTTACGGTCATCCCCATAAATCACATAAGCCCCCATTGCGCTTAAATTTGATTGACTATGATGGGTGCGAACCATCGGTAGCCCTTGCCTTGAAAGCGCAAGAATGGAAGGCGCTTGCTCTTGTTCAAGCGCATCTTGCCAACATTCAGCCGTTTCAATAATATCAGCGGGACGATAAACATTCAAATTAGGCGTTGCGCGCAACATTGCCAGATGCTCAACAGGTTGGTGGGTTGGTCCATCTTCGCCAAGTCCGATTGAATCATGCGTCATTACATAAATTACATTCAAACCCATTAACGCAGATAGGCGAATTGCCCCACGCGCATAATCGGTAAACACAAGAAAAGTCCCGCCATAAGGGCGGTAGCCGCCATGAAGCGCAAGCCCATTCATCATTGCCGCCATGCCATGTTCACGTATGCCATAATGAATATAACGCCCGCGATAGCGGTTGGGGGTAATCGCTTCAGTCTGTTTGGTTTTTGTAAGATTAGACCCCGTTAAATCTGCCGAACCGCCGATTAAATTATCTTGTAGCTCGGTCAATAATTCAAGCACCATTTGGGACGCCTTGCGGGTTGCAACCTTTGTCTGCTCGTTAAAATGGGTTTTACGAAATGCGTTTAACTTGGAATTTAATCTTGGATGCAGCGCATTTTCTGTAAATTTATGATAGCGTTTTGCCTTAGGTGAGGCTTCAAGCCGTTCTTGCCAAGCCTGTTCTGCGCTTGCGCCATGCGTTGCAATTTGTCGCCAATCGTTTAAAATCTCCTGCGGGATTGTAAAGGCGGGTGCATCCCAGCCTAATTGCGCTTTAGCAGCGGTAATTTCTTCTGTTCCAAGTGGCGCACCATGGGTTTTTTCTGAACCTTGAAGATTCGGCGCCCCTTTGCCAATCACTGTTTTGCAGGCAATTAAAGAGGGCTTACGACTGGCACGCGCTTTTTCCAAAGCAGTATGAATAGCGTCAAGATCATGGCCATCAATCGTTTGCACATCCCACCCTGCGGCTTTAAACCGCATCTGCTGATTCATCGAAGTTGAAAGCCCTGTAGCTCCATCAATCGAAATTTGATTATCATCCCATAACACGATCAATTTGCGTAACTTTAAATGCCCTGCAAAGTCAATCGCCTCATGGCTAATCCCCTCTTGCAGGCATCCATCACCTGCAATGACATAGGTATAATGATCACATAGCGGCGCACCGAATTTTGCACGGGTCATTGCTTCTGCCAATGCCATCCCAACCGAAGTTGCAAGCCCTTGACCAAGCGGGCCTGTTGTTGTTTCAACCCCTAATGCATGGCCATATTCAGGATGGCCAGCGGTGATTGCGCCAAGCTGACGAAATTGTTTAAGCTGATCCATCGTCATATCAGGATAGCCCAACAAATAATTCAACGCATATAATAACATGGAACCATGCCCCGCCGATAAAACGAATCGGTCACGGTCTTGCCATGCGGCGTTAGCGGGATTGAGCTTAATAAATTGGCTGAATAAAACCGTTGCAACATCCGCCATTCCCATTGGCATTCCAGGATGCCCCGAATTAGCCGCTTGAACGCCATCCATTGCCAACACACGGATGGCATTCGCCATTTTTTGTAATTGCTGGTGATTAAATTGTTGATTCATTGTTTATTTTCTACTCCTTCAAATTGCGGCACACCATGCCTTAAAACCCAGCTAATCTCAACCATAAAAATCAGTATGAATCTTGAAAACTTGTTGCTATATATTACCCATATTGCTTTTTATTCGTTGGATATAACATGAAAATCACACGCATCAGATGCTTTCAAACGAACCTGCCTTATGTGGGTAGAAAATATGTATGGGGGGATGGAAATGCGATTGAAATTGCCAAAGCGAATGTTATCGTTATTGATACGGATTCAGGGCTTCAAGGATGCGGTGAATTTACCCCATGCGGTGAAAATTATATGATTGCACATTCCGAAGGGGTGGTTGGGGTTGCGCGTATCATTGCGCCCAAATTGCTTGGTGAAGACCCAAGGCAAGTTGCAAAAATTGAACAGATTATGGATGATACTGTTCAAGGGCATGGTTACGCAAAATCCCCCTTTGATATTGCCTGTTGGGATATATTCGCCCAATCTTGCAACCAACCTTTATGGATGCTTTTAGGCGGCAAACTTACAGATGGCGCACCAATGTATCGCGTTGTGCCTCAAAAAGAAGTTTCAGAAACGATTAAAGAGCTTGAAGCCTATCGTGCGCAAGGCTACCGCCAATTTCAAATAAAAGTGGGCGGGGATTGGAAGCAAGATATTGAACGAATAAAGGCAGCTGTTCCCTTATTACACGCAGGGGAGCAAGCCCTAGCCGATGCAAATCAAGGATGGCGGGTGGATCATGCAATTCGCGTTGCACATGCAACCCAACATCTTGATTTTATTCTTGAGCAACCTTGCAAAACCTATGATGAATGTATGCAAGTTCGCAAATTTGCCAAGCAACCCATGAAGCTTGATGAATGTATTACAGGGCTGGAAGTGGCGCGCAAGATCGTTGCTGAAAGAAGTGCTGAAATATGTTGCTTAAAAATTTCTAATCTTGGTGGGTTATCAAAAGCACGGCGAGTGCGTGACTTTTTAATAGAACATAGGATTCCTGTTGTAAGTGAAGATAGTTGGGGCGGGGAAATAACAACCGCAGCGGTTGCGCATTTTGCCGCATCAACACCAGAAAAATTTCTTCAAAATACGACTGATCTGATGAATTATAATACACGCTCCACTGGGATCGGAGGGGCTACAGTGAAGCATGGAAGGCTTTATGCACCTGATATAGCAGGATTAGGCGTCACCCCTGATTTTAATAATTTAGGTGACCCTATCGAAGATTTTACACTATAAAAGACCGTGGCATTACCAGTTTGATTGCGGATATGCGGATTGCCATTTACGGGCAAAAAGGCTATAAAACATACAACTTAAAACCTTAACTAAATTTAACCCAAAAAAGGGGTAAAAGATATGACGATCACTGGAAAAGATCACCTGAATTGCAGGAAAACCTTAAAAATTGACGGTAAACATTATGATTATTTTTCATTAGAAGCCGTTACCGATGCAATCGGCGATATTCGCCGTTTGCCTTATTCTTTGAAAATTTTACTTGAAAATTTACTGCGCCACCAAGATGAACGCACCGTTTTTGTTGATGATATTAAAGCAATGAAGCAATGGTTGGATAATGGCGGGCAGGTTAATCGTGAAATTGCCTATCGCCCTGCACGCGTGTTAATGCAGGATTTTACGGGTGTTCCAGCAGTTGTTGATTTATCCGCGATGCGCGATGCGATGGTACGGATGGGGGGAGATCCCAATAAAATCAATCCGCTTGCGCCTTGCGATTTGGTGATTGATCATTCGGTGATGGTTGATCATTTTGGCAATAAGGATGCGTTTGAAAAAAATGTAAAATTGGAATTTGAACGCAATCAAGAACGCTATGAATTTTTGCGTTGGGGACAATCTGCCTTTGATGATTTTCGTGTTGTGCCACCGGGGACTGGCATTTGCCATCAGGTTAATCTTGAATATTTGGCACGGCTTGTTTGGTCTTCCAAGGATAAGACGGCTGATCATGAAATTGAAATTGCTTACCCCGATACCTGTGTGGGTACCGATAGCCACACGACCATGATTAATGGACTTGGCGTGCTTGGCTGGGGGGTTGGCGGAATTGAAGCAGAAGCCGCCATGCTAGGCCAGCCTGTAAGCATGCTAATCCCCGAGGTTGTTGGCTTTCGCATGCACGGGAAGTTA
The DNA here is from genome assembly GCA_965229675.1 of Alphaproteobacteria bacterium. GTDB lineage: Bacteria > Pseudomonadota > Alphaproteobacteria > CBDDJK01 > CBDDJK01 > CBDDJK01. Next base: position 1,830,714 of record OZ245897.1, on the reverse strand, counting down.
CGCGAAGGCGTGACCGCCACCGATCTTGTATTGACCGCAACCAATATGTTGCGTGCGCATGGGGTAGTGGGTAAGTTTGTTGAATTTTATGGAGAGGGATTGCAAGACCTCTCTCTAGCCAATCGTGCCACCATCGCCAATATGGCACCTGAATATGGCGCAACATGTGGTATTTTCCCGATTGATGATGAAACCTTGTCTTATATGCGGTTTTCTGGACGGAGCGAGGAACAAATTGCGCTTAGTGAAGCCTATGCTAAAGCACAAGGCCTATGGCGTGATGACAAATTGGAAGCGGTTTACAGTGCGACCCTATCGCTTGATCTAAGCACCGTGAAATCATGCGTTGCAGGGCCTAAACGCCCACAAGATTTGGTTGTTCTGGATGAGGTGCCTGCAAATATTGATACCGTCTTTAAAGAGCGCGGACATAGTGACCGTTCGCAACCCGTTGAAGGGGCGGATTATGCGTTGGAAGATGGCGCAGTCGTTATTGCGGCCATTACCAGCTGTACCAATACTTCCAATCCAGCCGTGTTAATCGCCGCAGGGTTGGTTGCCAAAAAAGCAATTGAAAAGGGGCTGATGTGCAAGCCGTGGGTAAAATCTTCTTTGGCACCAGGCTCTAAGGTGGTGAGTGACTATCTTGAACAAGCGGAACTTCAACCCTATCTTGATCAGCTTGGCTTCCATCTGGTTGGCTATGGTTGCACGACTTGTATTGGAAACTCAGGGCCATTACCGCAACCCATCAGCGATGCACTTGATAGCGGGGATATTGTCACCGCCGCCGTCTTATCAGGCAATCGTAATTTTGAAGGACGGGTTAGCCCGCAAACGCGCGCGAATTACCTTGCCTCTCCACCATTGGTTGTCGCCTATGCGTTGGCTGGCAATGTTAAAATCAATCTTTTGGAAGACCCACTTGGGCATGATCCTGATGGGAATCCTGTTTATTTACGCGATATTTGGCCAGATAACGCCGAAGTTGAGGCCACCATGCGCGAATCTTTAACGCCTGAAATGTATCGCTCGCGCTATGCAGATGTGTTTCAAGGCTCTTCTGAATGGCAAGACATCAATGTCAATGAGACAGAAACTTATGATTGGAATTCTGGTTCAACTTATATCCAAAACCCTCCTTATTTTGAAGGGATGGAGCGTGAACCAAAGCCCACCGATGATATTAAGGGCGCAAGGCCGTTATTGATTTTGGAAGATTCAATTACAACCGATCATATTTCACCTGCAGGTGCATTTAAACCAGAAACACCTGCTGGTAATTATTTGCTTGAACGCCAAGTCCGTCCAGAAGATTTTAATTCCTATGGCTCGCGGCGTGGCAATCACGAAGTCATGATGCGCGGCACCTTTGCCAATGTTCGGATTAAAAATAAAATGGTTGATGGCGTGGAAGGCGGCTTTAGCAAGCATTATCCTTCTGGTGATCAATTAAGTGTTTATGAAACCGCCATGCGCTATAAAGAAGAAGAGGTACCATTGGTCGTATTCGGCGGCAAGGAATATGGCACAGGTTCATCACGCGATTGGGCGGCAAAAGGCACCAGCCTGTTGGGGGTTAAAGCCGTCATCGTTGAAAGTTTTGAACGCATCCACCGTTCTAATCTGGTTGGAATGGGGGTTTTACCCTTGCAATTCAAAGATGGGATGAGCTGGAAACAATTATGTATCAAAGGCGATGAAAAATTTGACCTAACAGGATTATCGGATGGGGTGCACCCCAGCCAATCGGTCAATATGACTTTGACGCGTGCCGATGGTACGGTTGAAAATCATGAATTGCTATGCCGTATTGATACCGAAGATGAAGCCGATTATTACCGCCATGGCGGCATTTTATCTTATGTTTTACGCAATATGTTATAAGAGGTCGCTTTGCCATTAACCCATCTTGATCGGTTGGAAGCCGAAGCGATTGAAATATTTCGCGAGGTTGCTTCCGAATTTCAAAATCCTGTTCTGATGTATTCTATTGGTAAGGATTCGTCCGTATTATTGCGCCTTGCTTATAAGGCATTTTATCCAGCCAAACCGCCTTTTCCCCTGCTTCACATTGATACAGGTTGGAAATTTAAGGAAATGATTGCCTTTCGTGACCAGCGCATGAAAGCCCTTGGTTGTGAATTGATTGCTTACACAAATGAACAGGGCGTAGCGGACGGGATTGGCCCTTTCACCCATGGATCGGCGGTGCATACCGATATTATGAAAACGCAGGCCTTGCGGCAGGCTTTATCGCTTCACCAATTTGATGCGGCGATTGGCGGGGCAAGGCGCGATGAGGAACGCTCCCGCGCAAAAGAACGTATTTTCTCCTTCCGTGATGCCAATCAACGCTGGGAGCCAAAGGCACAACGCCCTGAATTATGGTCATTATATAATTGCCGTATCCGTAAGGGTGAATCAATTCGTGCTTTTCCAATCTCCAACTGGACGGAAGCTGATATTTGGCAATATATTTTACGCGAGTCCATTCCCGTTGTTCCGCTATATCTTGCCAAGCCACGCCCCGTGGTGGTTCGTGATGGTCAGCTTATCATGGTTGATGATGACCGCTTGCCTTTAAAAGAAGGCGAACAACCCATGATGAAAAAAGTACGGTTTAGAACACTTGGGTGTTACCCTTTAACAGGGGCGATTGAATCGGAAGCGGATACGCTGGAAGAAGTCATTGCGGAAACCCTAACCTCCGCCTATTCAGAACGCCAAGGTCGCTTAATCGACACCGATCAAGCAGGATCAATGGAATTAAAAAAACAAGAAGGTTATTTTTAAAGTATTTTTACCTTAATATTATTCAGCAAAAAACGCCTTACCCATTTGTTTTATCGGCTTTTAAAGAAAATGTTTCCATCATTTGATCAATGATTTCAGCTTGCTCTAACAATAGATTTCTTGCCCTATTAAGATCTTTTGCAATTAAGTCGGGACTTCTTCTATACCCTGCTATATCTTCGATACCGTTTAACTGCCCCCTATTCCAAGCAACAAATTGTTTTACAACATAAGTAAGTGGATATACGTCATCCATCTCAAACTCTTTTAAATTTAGCTTATGAAAAAAGCGTTGCATTTTTACATTCATTTCAGCTTTTTCATTCGCGATTCCATAATGGATATTTGTATGATAAGCCCTTGAGGAATACTCTGCTTCTTTGCAGATTAAATTTTGAATAAGTTCAAATGTTTTCGTATCATTCAATTCTTCTGTCTTGATCTCATAATATTGTGAAAATAAATTTTTCTTCGCATTAATTAATGCATGTGTTTTATGATAATACCATTCCATTTTTTGATAAATATCCAACGCATTCCATTCTGATTTAGGTAGCGTACCCATAAAATTGTTGTATATTTAATTCAAATCTGATTCAGCTTTGGTATTACAACCTTTTTTTAGGAGTTAACCATGTCCAGATTTGATCTTAGTGATTTTGAATGGGAGCTTATCTTCCCACTTTTGCCTCAAAAGAGCCGTGGGGTTAAGCGTGTTGATGATCGTCGTATTTTAAATGGAATATTTTTCAAGCTTCGCACAGGCATTCCATGGCGTGATCTCCCAGAGCGTTATGGGCCTTACACAACTGTTTATAATCGATTTAATCGTTGGACGAAGGCTGGTATTTGGGATCGTTTAATGGATGCTATTTGTGATTATTATAACCATAATCTTGTTATGGTTGATGGGACTTCTATTCGTGTGCATCATTCTGCAGCGACAGTAAAAAAAACAGTAAATTTCGTTGTATGGGGCGATCAAGAGGAGGCTTGACAACAAAACTTCATGCCATCGTTAATGAACATGGTTTGGCAATGGGGTTTAATTTAACATCAGGTCAAGCACATGATGCCCCTGCTTGTCGTGATTTGTTACAAAATTTACAATTCGGGCAAGCAGTTCTTGCAGATAGGGCTTATGATGCAGAATGGATAAGAAACATGATCTGGGAACAAGGTGCTATCGAATGTATTCCGTCAAGAGCCAATCGAAAAACGCCTAAACCATACGATAAAGAGCTTTATAAACAACGGAATATTGTTGAACGGTTTTTTGGAAGGCTAAAAAAATCATTTCGATCAATTGCAACAAGATACGAAAAACACTCAACAAATTTTATGGCATTTGTTAAATTAGCTACAATAAGACTGTGGTGCCAATTTTATGAGTCCGCTACCTAGTCATCTCGTTAAAATGAAATGCCGCCATTCTATCAGTTTCAGCTTCACTATGATCCACATAGTTTTTATGACCATAGGGAAACAAAAGAGCATTTTCTGCAAGGCTATTAATCGCAGCTTTTACATTTTGCCGTTGAATATGAACAAGCTTTATATCTGGATAAATCTCCAAGAATTGCTCAAAAAACAGTGCATAGCCATTGCCCACAACAAAATCATGAGGACATTCACGAATGATATCTTTTATTTTGTTAATGTGGACTTCATCCTGATCATAGGTATAACGTACAAATAAATCATAAAAACTTTGATTGGCATATTCATGCTGAAGTTTATAAGGAAGCTTATTACTTCTGAAAAAATCCAAAAGCATATGGGCTATTGAATTTGTTCCATCTCTTCCAGCACCACAAAAAATAATTTTTATCATTTTTACTCTCTATTTTTTAAATAGAACAAATAAACCAGCATTGGTTTAAGGCTTTATTAGCCATGCTGCTGGACTGTTTGTCCAAGGACAAGTTTCAAGTTTTAATTCAGGCTTATCTGAAAGGAATTGATCAACTGCCAATGTCTCGCCTGGCCAATCTGGTATAGAATATTCATCAAATACCATAATTCCTCCTCTGGAGAGTCTATCCCATAAGCATTCAAGCCCAATTTTTGTTGGCGCATATAAATCTACATCAAAATGAATTAAGGACAACCGTACACCTGGATTATCTTTTACAAAAGAAGGGATAGTTTCCTCAATATTACCATCAAACAGCTTTACTCGCTCTTTCCAAGGTACAAACCGATCAGCATTAAATATCTCAATCACATTATTAAGCTCTTCAGCATAATTTTTAGGATCAAATCCGCCAACCACTTTACCGCTATTAGAATTTTGCGCACCGTCCTCTGGGGCTATATCAGTAAAACCAGTCCAGTTATCAAAGCCTAAAACCCGCTTAGTTCTGTCTCCAATGCAGTAACATTCAAGTAAATTTGCCCAAGTCATCAAGCCAAGTCCCCGAAAAACACCAAGTTCAACGATGTCTCCTGGAATATTTAAAGTTTTTTGAAAAAGCTCTGTGTGAAGAAGGAACCGCTTTAAATGTTGGCGTCGCATCAAAAGAAAGGCATTGGTAACAAGTTCAAAGCCTGAAATATCATATTGTACACAATGATCATTAATGGCTTTTTCAATGGCTAGATCATTATTATAAGATTTGAATCCTGTTTTTATATCTAAATTTGCATTATTCTGGGTCATGAACTACTCCATCTTCAATACTTAAAAAATGTTTAGGGGAACGATGATGAGCTGGAAAATATCTCAAATCAAGACTTAATCGTATCCTATTTGATATATTATTCATCGATTTGTGGATTGTGGTTGGTGAAAAAATCAAGGCATCCCCCATTGTCATTGGCACGCATTCATGAAACTCCATATCTTGACTTTCAATTGTATCAAACCAAACCTTATTATCGCTTAATCCTACATCTTCAATAAGTTCACTGGGGTCATGTGAACAAGCAACCCCTCCGCATTCTGTATCAATATCAACCAAAGGTAGCCATACAGTGATAAATTCTTTAAGATGTTTATTGTAAGTTAGATCCTGATGAGCAGGCACTTTTGCTTCTGAATTATTAGGAAGAATGAAGCGTGCCATTGGTGGAAGATGAATATTAAGTGCTTCCCATCCTGTTATTGCTTTAATATAATTTGTAAGTCTTTTGCACGTAACAACGGAAATAATTTTTGAATCCAATCGAATTTCAGGCGGAAAATGCCCCGTTAAAAGTTTACGATGTGAATCGCTATAAGTATCTGGATGAATAGTGTCAGGAATCTCATGCAGTGCTTTCAGTTGATCTGCAATCTGAGCCTCAAGAAAGGTTTTAGCTTCGGAAATTAGCGTTTTTGAAACAATATCGCGTTCAATTATATAGCCTTTAAACATATAATATTTTTTTCCTAATCATAATGCATACAAAGAGATTAACTGATTAAATTTTTATTGCTGATCGCCCTGTATAATCAATGGCATTAAACAAAGGCTTATAATCAGTGCTTGAAAAATATTCATCAACGGCTCTTCTTGCGCCTTCCCAATGCCCGTAATCATCAATCATCAGAACGCCATATTGACTTAAAATGGGGTAAAGAACCTCTAACTCTACTTTTGTGGATTCATACCAATCCGTATCCAATCTTAACAAACATATTTCATTTGGAAGATTTTCAGTTTGCCGTAATGTTTTGCTAACATCCCCTTTGATAAATTTAAAAGATTCTATATCCAAATTAGCTTCAATACAATTTTTACGAACTTCATCCAGTGAAGCATAGCACCACTCGTTATGAGTTGCCCTTTGATTTTGTTTGAACATGTGTAAAGCCAAAACCTGTTTCTTAGCATTCACATCAACCGAAGTTGGCTCTGTCATACCTTCAAATGTATCAAACATCCAAACTTTTTTATCTGACCCTAAGCGTTCAAAAATTTTTTTAGCAACAATCCCATTCGCCCCGCGCCATACGCCTACCTCTACAAAATCACCTGGAATGTTATTTTCAACCACATAGCGACAAGCCTTAATCAACCCTCCTAACCGTGGATTATTCGTCATAGATTTTCCACTTTCAAGCATAGATTTCATTAACGCAACTTCAAATTCATCCAACTCAATAGGAATATTGCTATATTTATCCAAAATCCGATTTGCAGGATGGCTTAATCGATTAACTAATTTAGAAAAATTTCTTTCTATAAAATTCAATCATTTTTCCTTTCATCTGGTATATTGATAAATTTAATTAATGTTTTAATGGGCATAAAGGAATTTTGATATAACTACAATTTATTTTTAATGCTCTCATCTTAAATGATGGATAATTGCGTCAATTGATGGACATTTGATAGTCAATATGCGTTCAGTTTCTTGTACCTCAAGGCTATTATGGATGATTTTACTTCCCTGATTTTTATAATATGAGGAAATAATAAAGGAAGCGTATTTTTCTGCAAATAATCGCTGCGCAAATTTAAAATAGGATAATTCATCCCTACAAGATAGGTGGAATATACCTGCGCATCTTTTATCAAGTAAGCTTATAACGGCATCACCAACTATTTTATAATTTATGGGGGCTAACATCAAATCTGTAAAGGCTGTTATCTCCTTTCCCTTTCGCAGATTATCCCTCCATTCCTTTAACAAAGGGGATGCGTGATCCATCACTTTTGTTAAGCGAAGTATGGCAAGCTTTGTTCGTTCCTGATCCATGGATTTAAGCGTTTGTTCAACCTCCGCTTTTTGTGATGCATAAAGATCAGTTGGTGCATAATCACTATCAATCTTATAAAATGCCTGATTGCTGCCTAACACCATATTTGTTGATAAAAAGATACAAAAAATCCCTTTATCCATAAAATATTGAAGATAATTTAAGCTTTGCGTCACATTAATGAAATGGCTTTGTTTAGGATCGTCTTCACAGGCTTGCCTTTTGGTGATGGCTGCTGAAAAAATAACGCTATCGCCATGCGTCACCCCTAAATTTTCAGGGGTGCAACTTGTATCTTCTAAATCAACATATCGATAGGTTGGATTTACTTTGGATTTACGACGTGTTGTGCCGATTACCTCCCATCTTTTTTCCTGATTCAATCGCTCATAAAGATAGCGACCTATTTGTCCATCAGCCCCTATGACAAAAATTCTTTGTCGTGATTGCATCTTTTATGCTTCAGGTTTTATGCTTCGGGAGTTTCCCCTTCAAGTAGCCCAGCTAGGTTGCGCCTTACATCGCGGATTGGCAAAGACCAGTCGCCAATGACTTTTTGCCGAACCGCTTGGTGGTTTGGAAACCAAGGGGAGGCACTTTGTCTATTAAAGTCTGGGCCGCCCCAATGCCAATCTGGAACATAGTCTAATAAAGTCCATGCGCGCACCTCTTGACCAGCCGCCAAGGTTACAAACCGATTATCAACCGTGATAATTAAATCCAAGGCTTTAACCAAGCGCGTTTGATCCGTGACGCTTTCTTGAAATTCAGGAATTGAGATAACATTGGGATATTGGCGGCTTAATGCGCCTTCAACCATTTTATCTTGTTCATCAAAATTGGAATGCAACAGATAAAATCCAATGGAAGATAATTCAAACCAAGAGGTCAACATCCCTAATGTTAAGGTTTTAAACAGGTTTTTATTTGAATGCGCTTCTTGTTCTTGTTGAACGCATACGCCAACCCGTAAAATGAACTCATCCGAATGTGGTAAATCCAGCGTAACGGGTTCTTTTTCAACTGGAAAAACAGGAGAGTAATTTGGCAATTGATCATAAGTAAGCTCCAAACGAAGTGGCAAGCTTCCAAGCGGTAAAAACAGATCATATTGACCGGGGCGGGGTGGGTTTTCAGGGCTAAATATCTGATCAATGACAAATTCATTCACAAGAAAATCAACCATCTCATCACGGGTGAATAGCATAATTTCTGAAAAATCTGGCCAACGCTCTCTTAATGCGGTGATAAAGCGTAAATTGATTAAATCATGGCTGATATTGCCTTCACTGACCAATAAAAGCCGCCTCCCCTCCGTTTCTTGATCGGGTTTCCATAAACGTCCACGCAATTCAGCCGTATCAAAAAGTAGTGGCTCTTTTGTGCTTTGCAGGCGTGCTTCATAAGTCCGCAATCCCTGCTGATAATGCCCTGATAATAGCAACGCTTCTGATAAGGCATGTTGGATATGTGGATTATTGGGGCTTAGGCGATTGGCAGTGCCAAAAGCAGTAACCCCTTCTTGCAAACGCCGCATTCTAACTTGAATTTGACCAATTAAATGGTAAATCGCGCCTTCATGGGGCGCAAGCCCTTTTGCAAGTTCGGCTAAGGATAATGCTTCCACTGGTGCGCCAAGCATCAGAGCTTTCTTGGCCAAAGCAAGCAGACTTGGCGCATGATCTGGCTTATTAACAAGGATTTGCCGTAAAAAGACGGTTGCGCGCTGATGTTCTTGAAGCCGATCCGCAGCCGCAGCCATATTTTGCAGGGTATCGATATGATCAGGGCTAACCTCCAAAATTTGTGCGCCAATTTCCAACACTTGATGGAATTGCCCACATAATAATAAAAAATGGCATAAGCGATACCAGCTCTCAAGATGGCTAGGGCGCAGTTCAACCGCTTTACGGAAGGCCTTTAATGCCTCCGCTGGGGCTTCTTGATTACGGGATAATACCTCCCCACGATTAAGCCACGCATCTGCATAATCTGGACGAACCGCAATCGCACGTTCAAAGCAAGCCAAGGCTTCTTGCAATCGCCCTTGTCCAAAGCGCATACTGCCAAGATTATTCCACGCCTCAGCAAAAGAATCCTCAACCGCCAAGGCTTTTTCAAATGCTTGCTCTGCCTTTTTATAATGTTGAAGATTGCTAAAACTTAAGCCAAGATTATTCCATGCTTCGGCATAATTTGGGTTTTCATTTAACAGGCGTGAAAGCACCTCGATTGATTCTTCGGGCATCTGCACCAGACGTAAAATTAGCCCCAAACCATTCACAAAAACGGGATTTTTCGGTTCAAGCTGTTTGGCTTGGCGTGCGAATCCTAACGCATCATGGTTACGCCCTGCCCGCACCAATGCAACCGCCATTGCGTGCTGTCCTAGCGCATCTTCTGGATGTTGAGATGTGTGAAGTAAGGCGATGCGCACTGCTTCTTGCAGGTCATTCCCTTTGATATATTCGTTCACCTGCTCAAGGATGGTTTGTTCTTGCTCACTCATTCATCTATCCCGATTAAAAAAGTTAAGGTTAATTATGAACGCGATAAGCGTTCTAATTGTTGTTGCATGGCTTCAAGCTGTTGTTTCATTGTTTCAATTGATTGTTCTGAAGATTCAGGCTGTTGTTGCGCTGAATTTTTTGGTGGCTCCCCCGAATTTGGTGGGTTAAACCCTGATAAAGGATTAAATAATTTCATGGCTTGTTCCATCATCGCCATTTGTTGCTGCCCCAAACTTTCAAAATTAGCAACAGGAAACATGGTTGGCATATTTTCTTCAACCATTTTACGCAATTGCTTTTGATTTTCCTGAAAGCTTGTCATCGACATTTCCAAATAATGCGGCAGGGTTAGATGATGCACCTGATCGCCATAAAAACTAATTAATTGGCGCAAGAAACTGATGGGGAGTAGGGTTTGCCCTTCTTTTCCCTCAGCTTCAAAAATAATCTGGGTTAAAATCGTGCGTGTAATGTCATCGCCAGTTTTTGCATCACAGACCAAAAACTCTTTGCCTGCCTTAACCATCTCCCCCAAATCTTCCAGCGTTACATAGCTGCTACTATCGGTGTTATAAAGCCGCCGATTGGCATATTTTTTAATCATAATCGGATTTTCAACCGAGCCTGCAGGATGCCCCTCACCTTTATCATTAACGACTTTTGTCATAGCATTCATGTTCCTTTTAAGCTAGATAAAGATTGACGATGCTGATCAGCAAGTTCTACATAATGCGACCAAGTCCATTCCATCAATTCATAATCCTTATCGGTCAATTCGCGGACTTTCTTTGCAGGTACCCCTGCCCATAACCACCCACTTTCAATGCGCTTCCCAGGGGAGACCAAGGCACCAGCAGCAACAAATGCGCGTTCTTCAACAATAGCCCCGTCCATGATCACAGCCTTCATGCCAATAAAGCTATTTGCCTGCAAATCACACGCATGAATCAGTGCCATATGACCAATCGAGACATTATCACCAATCAAAGTTGGCGAGCCATGCGTTGCAACATGTACAACCGTTCCATCTTGAATATTCACATTCTTCCCAACACGAATATAATTCACATCCCCACGTAAAACGCAGTTATACCAGATATTAGTGCAATCACCAACCTCAATTTCACCAATTAAAACAGCCCCTGGTGCAATGAAGCAATTATCCCTAATTTTGGGAAATTTATCATTATAGGGAAGCAGGGATTCCATTTTTCATTTTTTCTTATTTATTGATCGCTAGCGTTAGAGGCATAGGCATAAAGGAATAATCCATGTTCATCAAGCCTTTGTATTAAGGCAGCTTTATCATTGATTAGGCAACCACCAGCCTCAATCGCAAGGCCACAAAACCCGTATTCTATTGCCTGATTGCCTGTCGTAAGCCCGATGGTTGGCAAATCCAACTGTTCATTCTGTCCTAGCTTACGACCTTTAACGAGGATTGGCCCTTTGTTGTTACGCTTTAACGTGCCTGTTCGTGTGATCAGCGCATCAGTTCCCTCTATCGCCTCAATTCCCAATATTTGCCCTTGTTCAATCACTAAGCCTTGCCCAACATCCAGCGTAGAGAGCGTGAGCAATGCCGCCTGCCCTTTTTCAATATCTGCCTGCTGCGCTGGATTAGGCGCCGTTTTTGTTAAAACGCCTGCGGTGGTGATAAGGTCAGGCATAAAATCTTGTACGGACTTTAAATCTATATTGGTGTGATCGGCTAAATAAGTTGCGATTGATTGTAACAAACCATTATCGCCCGTGCGAAAATTTTTAAATTTTGCGCCTAAAATCTGGCGCGCAACGGCATCTGGCATCAAATCACGTAAGGGGGGGCGTGTGACTTTACCAATGATGACTAATTCATTAGCCCCTGCCTGCTTGATTAAAGAAAGCATTGTCCCCGCCGCCCCAAGCCGTACCCAATGATCAGGATTTAAATCGGGATCATAGGCTTCCTTTTGGCCTTTCAGCGCAATGATAAGCGGGGTTCTTCCCTGTGTTTTAAGCTGATGCACAAGCTGGCGTGGTAATGATCCCGTTCCAGCGATAACCGCAATATCCGCCATCATTTAATTTAACGCCATCATGGGGATAGCCTTACTTACGATTGCACCCAAGGTAGGCCGTCTTTTTTCCAACCATTAACCGTACCACGGTGCAATTCAGGGTTTAAATCGCCTTCAAATCCCCCTGCAATATTATAACAATTTTTATAATGATGGGCTGTTGCACAAATGGCCGCCATTTTTGAACGCCCCCCTGAACGGCATAAAAATAAAACTCGGCTATTTTGATTTGGCACATGCGCAATAAGTTCTTCCATAAATCCGTCATTGCCAATATTCGCTTCATTCTGCCATGGAATAAAGATAGGTGGCGTTCCTAACCCGCGCAGATCAGGCACACCAACATAAGCCCATTCAGCCCTTGTCCGCACATCAATTAAATAAGTCCCATCGGGACTTTGTTGATTGTTTAGCCATTCCCAAGCCTCGGTTGGTGTAATATCCCCTGCATAAGATTGATCGTTCATAATTATCCTCCTGTGGTATTCATGGTTCGGCTTGCGCCTTGTGTGCCATGGCGGCGGTCAATAATAAAATCATGGCCTTTCGGCTTGCGGGCAATCGCCGCATAAATTGCATGTTCAAGCGGTTCGCCAAAACCATCCCGCCTTACAATATCACGCAAATCGGCCTGATCATCTTGTCCTAAACACATAAATAATAGCCCTGTACAGGTCAAGCGCACGCGATTACAGCTTTCACAAAAATTATGGGTAAGCGGTGTAATGAACCCCAACCGTTGACCCGTTTCTTCCAATTTAAAATAGCGCGCAGGCCCCGCTGTTTTATAATCAATCGGGGTTAATTGCCAACGCTTGGCAAGTTTGGTGCGCACCAAGGTTAATGGCCAATATTGATCAATTCTTGCTTCAGTGCCAATATCGCCCATCGGCATGACCTCGATAAATGTTAAATCAAATTGATGCTCGTGACACCATTCCACCATGGTTTCAATTTCATCATCATTCACCCCTTTGAGGGCAACCATATTGATTTTAACCTGCAAGCCAGATTGTTTTGCCGCCATAATCCCATCCATCACCTGCATAAAATTGCCAAATCGCGTGATTTCTTTAAATTTATCGGCAGCCAGCGTATCAAGCGATATATTAACACGTTTAACGCCAAAAGCAGCAAGCTGATCAGCATATTTTGTAAGCTGGCTTCCATTGGTGGTTAGGGTTAGCTCCTCCAGTGCGCCAGTTTGCAAATGACGGCTTAACCGTTCGATTAACCATATAATATTACGGCGAACCAATGGCTCCCCCCCCGTTAGGCGGAGTTTACGCACGCCAAGCTTAATGAACACGCTACAAAGCTGATCCAATTCATCAAGGGTCAATAATTCCTCACGTGGAAGAAAAGTAACCTCTTCATTCATGCAATAGCTACAACGAAAATCGCAACGATCTGTTACCGAAACCCGCAAATAGTTAATCGCGCGTTGAAATGGGTCGATTAACGGCTTTGTGCGCGCTAATGATAAATGGTTTGGTTGATCCAGCATCGTTTAAATATAAGCATTAATCAATCAACGATCAAGAATTTGATGGTCAGGACCATAAGGCGTTTTGGTAATATTCTCGCTACCATCTTCATGGATGATTAAAATATCATGTTCACGATAACCACCTGCACCCGCCATACCTTCAGGCAAGGTTAGCATTGGCTCCATCGAAACGACCATACCCGCTTCAAGGACGGTATCAATATCCTCCCGCAATTCAAGGCCTGCTTCCCGTCCATAATAATGCGATAACACACCAAAGGAATGCCCATAACCAAAGGAGCGATATTGCAACAAATCACGCGATTCAAAGAAAGCGTTAAGCTCAGCACAAATTTCTGAACAGCGTATGCCAGGTTTTATTAAAGATAACCCTAATTCATGGGCTTCAACATTTGCCTGCCATATTTCAAGGCTACGCTTATCAGGCTCCCCAAGCCATAAAGTGCGTTCCAATGCAGTATAATAGCCCGAAATCATCGGAAAGCTATTTAAGGATAAAATATCCCCATATTGCAATTTACGTGTGGTTACGGGATTATGCGCCCCATCTGTATTGATACCCGATTGAAACCATACCCAGCTATCACGTAATTCACTGTCGGGGCAATGCTCCGCGATTGCTTCTTCCATTGCATCGCGGCCAATCATGGCAATATCAATCTCCCGTAAATTTGGCTTAACTGCGTCAATCACGGCAGCACCGCCAATATCAGCAATTTTTGCGCCCAATCGAATTAAATCATGTTCTTCAGATGATTTCACCATCCGTTGTTGCATGGTTAATTCTGCAATTGGTTTTAAAGGCACATCCCCCAAATATGTTTTTAATTTTTCTGATTGGACAAGAGTTAAATGATCTTCCTCAATTCCAAGATAGCCTTTATCAGAAGGCAATAATGATTTAACCGCCCGCCAGTAATTATCCCGTTTCCAATCGGTATAGATGACATTATCCTCAACACTGCGCCGCCAAGGCTGCCCGCCATCAATATTGGCTGAGACCGTGGTTGCAGAATCCATTGTCACAACCAACGCATAAGGCCGCCCGAATGCGCAATATAAAAATCCTGAATAATAAGCAATATTTTGCATGGAGGTAAAAAGACAAGCCGAAACCTCTTGTGCATCCATCATCTGACGCAGGCTTGCAAGCCGTCTTGCATATTCAACTTGCGAAAATGGCAGGGTTGCTTTTTCACCATTATGGAGGGTAAAAAATTCTGGTCGGTTATTCATGGGGATATTCCTCAGCTTTTTTTAAAGTTTAATTTATGGCTTTAATTTGCTATAGCACTCCCCATGAAACTTGCCAATAAAGCGATTGAAGGTTTTTTACAAAACCCTTTTCCCAATACTTGCCGTGCCTTGCTTGTTTATGGCCCTGATTACGGGCTGGCGGCGGAGCGATTGAAAAAGGCCGCCCATAATTTGGTCGATGATCTGCAAGATCCCTTCAAAGTTGCCCATCTTGACGAGGCAGGGCTTGGACGCGAACCTGACCGCCTTTATGAAGAAGCAGCGCAAATCCCAATGCTGGGCGGTCAAAAAATAGTGATGATTAGGCAGGCTGATAGCGGCACAGCAAAAGCCCTTGAACGGTTTTTAAAAGATCCAGTGGGTTCTGCGATCATTCTGATGCAATCGGGCGATTTGCGCCCTGATCATCGTTTACGCAAATTATGTGAAACCCATGAAGCTGCCCTTACCATGCCGTGCTATCTTGATGGGGAGCGTGATATTGCACGCCTGATTGATCAAAATTTTCGCCAAGATCAAATTACCATTGATGGGCAAGCCCGCCAGTACCTTATCCAACATTTGGGGGCTGACCACGCCCTCAGCCGTTCAGAAATTGAAAAGCTTGCGCTTTATGCAGGAAAAAATGGCCATCTTGACTTAAATGCCATCCAACATGCACTTGGCGATAGTGCCGAATTTCAAACCAGTGATTTAATAAATGCCACCTTATCTGGACAATGGCCAACTGCAAGCCGTGTTCTTGATCAATTATTTTCAATTGGGATCACACCGATTGCGATGATCCGAACCTTAAACACGCATCTTATTCGATTACAGGAAATTCATTCTTTGATGGCGCAAGGACTATCCAGCCTTGAAGCGGTCAACAGCCTAACCCCCAAACCATTTTTTAAAATGGTTGATCATTACCAAGCACAGGCCAATCACTGGTCAACCAATGATTTAAACCGCGCCCTTACCTATAGCCTTGAGGCCGAGGCCGATTGCAAAAAAAATCTGCAACAGCCAAAGCTTATTGTCGCCAGATTACTGATGTTACTTGCCGCAAGAAGACGGCGTAAGAATTAGGGTATTTTCTTACTTCTGTGTGCGTTTAATATGCCTAGCAGGAACACAAGTAAGCCTATCATTATAAAAAAGCCAATTTTTCCATAAAGCGCATAGAAAGTTGGCGATAGACTGGGGGGAAGCGGACGGTCTAATACCCCAACAATTTTTATGGGAAGCTGTCCAGCTATTCTACCTAATCCATCAATGACGGCGGATATCCCCGTACTGGCAGAACGAATTACAGGAAGTCCTTGTTCAATGGCGCGCAAGCGACTATGTGCCAAATGATGGCGCGGCCCAATCGTATCGCCAAACCATGCATCATTGGTTAAATTGATGATAAGTTGCGGGCGTATGGATTGATGATCTGCACTTGGTGCGATGATATTGCGTGAAAAGCTAATTTCATAACAAATTAAGGCGGAAAAGGCTGGAAAATCATGATTTTTCTTTGCATTTAAGGTTACTGGTCCTGTCCCTGAACTGTAATCTATTCTGCCATGGGTTAATTTATCCAAGCCAAACAAGGATAAAATTGGTCGTAATGGTAAATATTCACCAAAAGGAACCAAATGGGATTTATCATAACGCCCAATGATTCCTTGCCTGCTATTCAGTAAATAAAGGCTATTATAAATGCGTTGATCTGTTGTACCAATCAATTCATGGCGAATTGCCCCCGTAATCAACAATCCATCCTCAGGAATAAATTGGGATAAGCGTGCTACCAGTTCTGGTGATTGATTCAATGCACTTGGTACGGTAGTTTCAGGCCAAATAATGGCTGAAATATTTTCCCATCCTTGTTGCATACTTAATGTTTGATAAAGGTTTAAATTGCGTGAAATAAACTGCCTATCCCATTTTTCACGTTGTGGGATTGACCCTTGAACCAATCGTATTTGTGGTGCGGATTCATCGGGGCTTGCCGCAAGATCAAGCGTTGAAACCCGCCACGTGCCATAGCCATAAACCAAAACAGGGATAAGCAGTCCAGCTGCTATGCGTTTTAAATTGGAAGGGCTTGTGATCATAAAAGGCATAACAGCCGTTAATAAAACCATCACGCCCATTCCTTCTATGCCCCATAAGGCGGCCTGCTGGCTAAGATAAAGATTATCGGCAAATAGCATCCCAAATAAATTAAATGCAAAGCCTGTAAAGCCATATTGGCGTGCTAAATCGGCAATCGAAAAGCATAAAATAACAAGCAACCCGCCTATAATTTTTTTATCCCCACCAAAACGCTTAAATCCGTAACCAATCACACCGCCTGCCACCGCATAATAAAGCGCAAGAACTGCGCTTAACCCCAAGCTTGCAGGGATTGCAAGAAACGCTAATTGATCAGAAAATACAATCAGCGCATTGCCAACCCAATAATGGGCGGCAGTTAAATAACCAAAGGCGAATAAATAGCAAGAAAGCGCAGTCGCACGTGGATTTGGCGTAGTGCATAATAACAGCAATAACCCACCAAAACAGGGATAAATGACTGGCCATAAACCAATGGGCGGAAGACCAAGGGATAAGATCGCGCCCAATACCAAACATAACAGCCCCCTAGCCCAAGGATTAAGGGTTATCAGTTGTTTTGAAATTAGATTGAGGTCTATCATTTATAATTTGTGTATCTTGCTGTGTTATTGATTCTTTATTTTGTAACCTAGCCCGTTGTTGTTGCTTACGCTTAAACAAATTATCCCGTAACTTAGAAGATAGCCGTTGTTTTCGTGCCTCCTTACTTGATTGGTGATCACTCATGACCATTCATCAGGATGATTTAAAAATGCTTCTATCCGTGATAGCTGGTTACTGCCAAGCGCATTATTTTCCTTAGCAAACGCCAAAACATCCCACCAATTTGCAAGTGCATGTAAGTTTAAATCAACTTCCTGCAACGCTTTCATCTTTTCAGGAAAAATACCATATTCAAACATTACAAGGCAGTGATTGCAGATCGCGCCCGCTTCGCGCAAACCATCAACAAAAGATAGCTTTGACCCACCATCCGTGGTCATATCTTCAACCAACAGGCTTTTTGCGCCCGCTTGTAAATTACCTTCAATCCTTGCGTTACGCCCAAATCCCTTTGGCTTTTTACGAATATAACAGATGGGTAGGTGTAATTGCTCTCCAATCAAGGTAGCAAATGGGATTCCTGCCGTCTCTCCGCCAGCAATAACATCCAATTGATCATAACCTACACGCTCATGCAATAATTCGATTGCCATTTTGATTAATTGACGGCGCGCATTAGGAAACGCAATTAATTTACGGCAATCCACATAAACAGGGCTTTTGCGGCCACTTGTTAGGGTAAAAGGGTTATCTGGATTTAATAAAACCGCTTCTGTCTCAAGTAAAATCTGTGCTGTGATACGCGCTCTATTCATTATTCATCTCTAATTTGTTTAAACCTTTTCCAGTGTTTCAGGTTCGATGATCACGTCATCCTCCGCCTCATCTTCCTGTGACTTTCTAAATTGATCTGGTTCTTCGATCATAATCTGCTCACGGCAAGCCTCCAAGCTTTCGCGCTCAAGCAATTCTTCTGGTACAATCATCTGAACCAAAGTACCAGCCCCCGGCCTTGCGCTGATCATCAAATCAATTCCCATCAATTGGCATAAGCTGATTGATAAATTAATCATTGGCTCGTGAATAGTGCCAACTGGATCTGCATTCGTCCATTGAAGTAGCTTATTGGATTCTGAATCCATCACCGCACGTTCAATTAACAATCCGTATCCATCGTCACTAATTTCAATCCGTAATTTCGTATCATATTGATTCACCTCTTCTTGAAATGTGATGGTATTATCAAGAAAAACTTTAATTGAAATATGCCCTTCTGGCGGTGTGAATTTAAGGGCTGAACTTAATAAGTTTTGTAAAATGCGGGTAAACATTTGGCGATCACACATTAAATCAGGCACTTCACTTGCAATTTCAATCGATAAGGTGATTTCAGACTTTTCCAAACCATCAAACAGGGCAGTATGCAACGTTTCAAGCATCTGCCCAATATTAATTGTTTCTGTGAAATTGCGTTTATCATCCGCTTCAAAGGAAATTAAAGACATGATTTTTTGCGTTTGCTCATGCAATGTATTGACCGATTGTAACATGCCACTGATATAGCGTTCCAATTTTGATTCTGTTTTGACATAGACAATTTCTTTTTGAATCATTTTTGAAAAGCCAAGCAAAACTTCAAGTGAGGAACGCATCTCTTGATGGCCATTTAAGACAAGAAAACCTCTTGATTCAATCATTCGTTTAACCTTCAATATCGCAAGTTTAAGATCAGCAACTTCTTCTGCAACCAAGGCACGGGTTCGCCGATTGGGAAATTGCGAATAAATCAAAACCCCTGCAATTAAAATAGAAAGAATGGAGCCAAAAAGCTTAACTGGAAGTGAAAAGCTATCAATTACCCCTTGCTGATAAGACGTTGTAACATCCCAATTAAAAATCCAAAATGCACCGTAAAATTCTTTATTATAAACAAAACTTGTAAGCAAATTATCAGGCGGGTCTTGATTTAAGATATAGGTACCTTCTTGGGGAATGCCGCGCGGACTGATACCAAGACCAAGGGTTGTTTCACTGAATCCTAATCTTAAAGATAGGCCTTCTGGGGCATGCGTCGCAACAAACTGATCAAATAAACGATTGGCACTGATAATCACAACCATAACGCCTGGTTGGAAACCATCATCAACGAATTTTAAAAAGGCGGTTTTAACCTCGTTCTTATAATTGAGATATAGGGGGGAGGCAATCATCGTCCCTGCCGCAGTGCGCGCACGCGCAACCAAAGGCCATAAATTTGCAAGCGCAAAATCTTCCAAAGCTTCCTTTGAACTTGCCCGATCATCCAGCGCAACCGCATCACGCATTGAAATTTCTGGGGAGGGCAATCTTCCTGACGGCCAATCGGGGATTAAATAAGCCGTTTCAAGCTCGTCATGGTGATAATCGGTTGTAAATAATTCTCTGGTTTGGGCCCTAAACCCTTCTTTATCAGGGGCAATTTTTGCAATCATTCCAACTATTCCAGCCCGCTGTGCTAAACTTTGAACAATATTATTTGAATATTTCGTCAATTGTTCCGTTTCAACTTGGGCGGTTTTAAAGAAAAGCTGTTCCGTTTGCTGTTGAATAAGGTTACCAAGATAAAAGGATAATATTACGCCAGCCCCTCCTAAAAGAAGCGATAGGATTAAGATAATCCAGCGTTTATAATATAGGCGTTGCCAAAATTGTTCATTTTGAATATTGCCATTTTCTGCAATTCTAAGATCCGCCTCATGTTCAATGAAGAAAATTTCCTCCGAAATTTTCGAAAGCGATAACGGTTCTTGTTGAGAATCATTATAAGGCGACTGTTCATTCATCAGAAAAAATTAATAACCCCAAATAAATAATCTTAAATATAGTTTTATGGTTATACCTAATTTTTTTCTTTAAATAAAGAGATCATTATTGTTTATCCAAAGCGGCACGACCAAGCCGTTCAATGTCCAAATCAAGGGCTGCTTCGGTTGCTGCATATTGCTTTTGATAATGGTGAATCCGCCCTTCTAATTTTGAATGGTCGGCTGTTTTTACTTTTAACTGCGATAAAATATCTGTTTGCAGCTGTGCTTGTTGACGCTGATCAAAAAACCGATCAAGAAAGGTTATAACGTCTTGCTTGGGCGTATTCGGGGCAATTTGTGGCACCAATAATTTTAAATCCAACTGTTCAAGCTGTTCTAATAGCGCATAATGCCCAATCTCAGTCAAAGCATTATGCAGATGCTCATATTGTTGCTGCTTATCATCCTTCATGGCAATAAAGGCTTGTTCACGTGCGATTAATTGCATATCTCCCCTTAAATTATTAAGTTCCCCCGTAAAAGGATAAGCGGATAATTCATCGCCATAATGATGAATTAATTCGGGATGATTCAAGCAAATAGATAATAAAATTTGTTGCATACGATAAGGCCCTTGGCTGGCATTTTTTCGTAAGCGTGATGCTAAATTGGGTGCAGGTCGTCTTTGTCCCTTGGCTGATTTATTATATCCTGAATTTCTTTGTTGATGATAAGGGTTTTGTTGGCGTAACGCTTCCCACATTAAGCTACGCAAGGCGTATCTGAAGTGACGTTTAACCGTTTCATCGCCAATTTGTGCCACAAGCCCGTTCATCTGCTTTTCAAATAAGGCTTTTTGATCGGGACGGGTTAAATCCAAGCCTGCAGCTTCCGCATCGACTAATACACGTTCAAGCGGGGTTGTTTGCGTTAGGATGGCTTGCATCGCCTCTTTACCATGGGTTTTAAGATAGGAATCAGGGTCTTCACCCACAGGCATAAAAGCAAAGGCAAGGCTTTTACCGGGTTGTAAGTCTTCAAGGCTGCGGCGGGCAGCACGAACGGCGGCGGCAGTTCCTGCTTGATCGCCATCTAAACAAAAAATTGGTTGGTCAACCATACGCCATAGCATCAAAAGCTGGCTATTGGTAACCGCCGTGCCAAGCGGTGCAACCGCATCATCAAAGCCTGCCTGCCATAGGCTAATCACATCCATATAGCCTTCTGCGACAATCAGGCGTTGCGTCTGTCTTGCACGTTTGCTGGCAGGCGCAAAATGATACAAGGTTAGGCTTTTATCAAATAAAGGCGTTTGGGGGGAGTTAATATATTTCCCAACTCCAGCCGCAGAAGCATCCCCAAGAAAACGCCCACCAAAGGCAATCACACGCCCCCGCACATCTTCAATTGGAAACATGATGCGGTTTTTAAACAATGCCCATTGCTTGTTAGAATCTTGATCTGATTGACGCAAAAGCCCTGCTTCAAACAATAAGGCACGGTCAATGCCCTTTGCTTTTGCTGCCTTAATCAGGCGATCCTCATCCTTTGCCCCTTCATTTGCGGGCGCAAGCCCAAGTTTGAAATGTTGAACGGTTTCAGGCGTTAAACTGCGTTGCTCAAGCCAAGCACGCGCTGAACCGCCATCTACGCCCTGTAAATTACTTTGATAATAATCGGTGGCAAATTCCATTACCTCATAAAGCGTCTTTTTTTGTTGATAGGTTTCTTTTTCCTGCGGATCTTGTTGCGGCAAAGTCACCCCTGCCTCTTCAGCAAGCTGTTTAACCGCTTCAAAAAAGCTTAAATTTTGACGCTGCATTAACCAGCTAAAATGATTGCCATGTTCGCCTGTTGAAAAGCAGTGATAAAAATTCTGGTCATCGCGCACATGAAAAGAAGGCGTTTTTTCAGGCGTAAAGGGCGATAATCCCCAATGATCATGGGGACCTCTTGCTTTAAGCCGTACCTCACGCCCTACCAAGCCCGATAGGGGGATACGCGCCTTTATTTCTTCAAGAATATGATCTGGAATAGCCACTTGGTCTCCCTCATCTGGATTCTCTCATACCAATATCCATTTATAGGCTATAATAGGTCGCGGATCAATGCGACTAAAGAATGATTCGCGGGCAACATTTCTTTTGTATTAATTTCGTTTATTTTGCGCCAAGCTAGGGTCTGCCCTTCCAAAGGACGGGCAATTCCTTCCCATACACGGCACACAAAAACAGGCATTAACAAATGAAAATCAGGATAAGCATGGGAAGAAAAG
This sequence comes from Alphaproteobacteria bacterium, assembly GCA_965229675.1. Taxonomy (GTDB): domain Bacteria; phylum Pseudomonadota; class Alphaproteobacteria; order CBDDJK01; family CBDDJK01; genus CBDDJK01. Next base: position 1,808,199 of record OZ245897.1, on the reverse strand, counting down.
CCAATCGGTGCCAGACATGATGTTTTGGTATTAATTCCCAATTCTTCAGCTAATTCGCGGATAAGGGCTTGTTCTGGCGTTTCACCTTCTTGCAGCTTCCCCCCTGGAAATTCCCAATAGCCTGAATAGGCTTTGCCTTTAGGGCGTTGCTGCATTAACACCCGCCCATCATAATCCACAAGCACGCCTGCGCTTACCAATAATAAGGGGTTTGCGGCTGTTTTCTGCGCCATCAACCGCTAGCTTGAATAATCGGCATTGATCGATACATAATCATGGGTCAAATCGCACCCCCAAAGGGTTGCCCTGCCCCGCCCTTTATCATTGCCAAGATCAACCTCAATTAAAATTTCTTCGCCTTTTAGATGATTGACAACCGCCTCGCGGTCATAGGCAGGATTAGGCGCCCCCTTATACGCAACCATAATCCCGCCCATCTTCACTGATAATTGATGAAGATTAATAGATTCCCTGCTTTTACCGATTGCCATAATAACCCGTCCCCAATTTGGGTCTTCCCCTGCAATCGCAGTTTTAACCAATGGCGAATCTATGATTGCACGGGCAACGCGATTGGCAGATTGCGCTGATTTTGCGCCCGTAACACGGGCTTCGATTAATTTGCGCACGCCCTCTCCATCCCGAATAATCTGCATCGCCATACGGTGCATCAAGCGATTTAGTGCCTGTTTAAACCCTTTAAGGCGTGGGCTATTATAATCCGTGACCAGCGCATGATCTGCCTTTTTGGTTGCAATCAAAAACACACTATCATTGGTGGAACAATCCGAATCCACACTGATTGCATTAAAGCTTGGCTTAGCCCCATGTTTCAACAGCTGGTTAAGAACGTCCGCACTTAATTGTGCATCAGTGACGATAAAGCCAAGCATGGTAGCCATATCGGGCGCAATCATGCCAGAACCTTTTGCAAACCCAATAAGCTGCACTGTTTTTCCATCAATCTTGCATGTTTCCGCACAATATTTAGGATAGGTATCGGTGGTCATAATCGCATTTGCAACCGATAACCAATCTGGTTGTGGCTTAAGCGCATTGATCAAAGGCGACAAGCAGGCAAGCATTTTTTCATGATCAGGAATAACCCCAATCACCCCTGTTGAGGCCAATAAAACCTCCGCTTCATTAACCCCCAAATGGCTGGATAAGGTTTGGGCGCAAGCTTTAGCAACCTCTGCCCCCTGTTCGCCCGTAAACGCATTCGCATTGCCTGCATTGATTAGCATTGCCCTAATCTTACCATTACTACGGCCAAGATGGTCACGACTTAATAGAACAGGAGCCGCACGCAAGGTTGAATTTGTGAAAATTGCGGCCGCCTCCGTCCCCTCTTCAAAGGTTAATAATGTATAATCTGTACGGCCTTGATAATGTAAATTAGCTTGGATAGCCCCTGCCTTAACCCCACCAATCCCCAGCGAAGCATCATATTCTGTGGGTTTAAAAGGAGAAGTTTTATAGCTATTTTGCATTTATTGAGATGATAGGGGCTGTTGATTAAGATCAAACCGCTCAACAGTTCCTGCTTGCATAAGTGCGTCAATCTTTTGCCGTACTAACCGAACGACCTGATTATTGACAAAAGCAGGTTTAAACTGTTCATAAGGTGGCGGTTGTCCTGCACGAATCCCTTGAAGCTGAACAATATGCCAGCCAAATTGCGTTTGAAAAGGGGCTGAAATTTCATTCACTGTTAAGCCGTAAACAATGGTTTCAAATTCAGGCACCATATCGCCTTTTGAAAACCAACCAAGCTCACCCCCACGCGGCCCTGAAGGCCCCGTTGATTCCGTTTTGGCAAGTTCAACAAAATCCTCCCCCGCAATCAGGCGTTTATGCAAAGAATCTGCTTCTTCTTGTGATTTCACCAAAATATGGCGGGCTTGCCGTTCCTCTCCCGCAGGGTTTTCTGCCACCCAATCCTTGTAACCTTGCTCGATTTCAGCTTCTGTGACACCATCCTCAGTCAATCGCCTGATATAGGTTTGATGAATGGCAACAAGCCTTGCACGCTCCAGCTGTGCTAAAACCTCAGGGTCGGTTGCAAGCCCTGCCCGTTCGCCCTCTTGCGCCAATAGATGAAAGGCAACCACCTGATCAAGCAACGCATTATAAACAGGTTCAAGCCCCCCTTGTCTTTGTTCAGGGGTTAGATTTTGAAAAGCCAAAAAAACCTCTTCTAATTTTAATTCCTTACCATTGACCCGTGCAACGACTTGATCGCCCGCAAGTGGTTGTGCCTGCTGTGCGGATGTATGCCCTACCAATATAAGCGTAACAAGCAGAATTGAAGTGATAATGCTTGAATATTTCATGATATAGTTTCCTATCTTAACCTTTGTTGCACTAATCTTTACAATGTTTGCACATTGCGTCAAATTCTGCTTTGGTAAGATATTTACCGCATTTTTCACAATACACAAGATCAATATTATCATTGCTTGTGGTGGAACTTTTAGGATTAGGTGAATCCGAAGAATTCCTGATATTATCTTTTGGTCGCCTATTAGAGGATTGCAAATATTTAAATCCATACCAAACGATGGTAATCACCGCAAATAAAACAAATAATTTAGGAAATGATGGCAATCCAAACATTGCGTTATTCTATCGATAAAAAATTAATGTTTCCAGTTAGGATTGCGTTTGTTTAAAAAAGCATCAATGCCTTCTTGCGCATCGGACTGACCAAGATTAATCGCCATAACTTCTGAACAATAATCATAAGCAAGGGCAGTATCCATATCAAGCTGACGATAAAAAGATTGTTTACCAATGGTAACGGTTGGCCTTGATTTGCTTAAGATTTTATCTGCCATTGTCTGCACAGCACTTAAAAGCTGATCTTCGGGCACAACTTCATTAATTAATCCAAATTGTTCTGCCTTATGGGCATCAATCAATTCCCCTTCCAATAGCATCCGCATGGCACGTTTTCGTCCCACTGCACGCGATAATGCCACCATAGGGGTTGAACAAAACAAGCCAATATTAACCCCAGGTGTGCCAAATTTTGCACTATCCGTAGCGATGGCAAGGTCACAGCTTGCAACAAGCTGACAACCAGCAGCAGTCGCAACCCCATGAACCGCCGCAATGACAGGCATTGGAATGGTTTGTAATTTCAACATCAGCTTAGAACAAAGATTAAAGATTGCGCGCCGCTTGGTTACATTATCTTCTGCAACCAATTCCTTAAGGTCATGCCCTGCACAAAACCCTTTACCTGCAGCTTTAAGAATTATACAGCCAACCCCTTTGTCTTTTTCAAGGCTTTCCAATGTTCCAAGAAATTGTTCCATCAATGCGATTGAAAGCGCATTATAGGCATTTGGACGATTAAGGGTTAGGGTGGCTAACGCCCCTTCACGCTGGGTGATTAACAAGGGCTGATCGGGTGTTTGCAATAATTAAGACCCAGAAGAAATTAAGACCCAGAAGAATCGCCAGAATCATTAGAATTATTTTCATCCGCTTCATCAATTAAGACTGGACGCAAGGGGGAAGTTTCAGGTTGATTACGATCTTCAAGGGCTTGTGCTTGCCCAGAAGGCGAGACAATTACATCAATTTCACTGCCTTGATTATCATCAAGCGGCTGAATGCGAACCGTTGCAAAACGCCCTGCCTGCATGAACGTAATGGAAGTCCGCCTTGAACGGACAATCGCGGTTTCAAGCCAGCCATAACGTGGCATATTCGTCCGCATGAATTGAACCATCTGAATGGGTTGATAGTTTTCAGAGGTCATTACAACCTGCCCTGACCATACTTCATCGGCACCAACAATGACCGTATCATCCATCGAGACCATGACACCATCTGGAATAGGAATCCCTGGAATGCTTAAGACATTGGGCGGAACCATGTTTGCGCGATTGGAACCATCGCCATTTTCAAGGATAGCATTGGTTGAGGTTTGCCCACCTGGGGAGACAAAAGCCTCACTCTGCCCCAAACCACCACATCCAACAAGCACACTGCCTATCGTGGCACATAGCACTAACGCAAAATAAGATTGAAGAAAGCTTTTATTCATAAGTTTTAACCGCTTTAAATAAGTAAGTAATTAACATTAAGCGATTCAATGACAAATACAAGCAAAAAAACTTATATCCTATAGGGTTAATTTTAAGTTTGTCCGCGCTCTAATTCAGGAACCAAAGTGGCGGCACCGTCACCTTGATCAACAACATCATATTCTAAAGGCTGGACTGGAAGTTGTGATTCATCAAATGATCCATCTGACGCTGGATTGGTATTTTCCTCTGCTTGAGGAACAGGCTCCAACCCTTCTTCTTCCACCATTTCAGGCACCAATGATTCTGTTTCTTCTGGTAACATTTCTGTTTGTTCATCCAGAATCGCACTTGGCATATATTCTTCTGTATCCGTTTGATTCCAAGCAAATTGCCCTTCCTCCATTGGTTCAGGCGTTGCCAAGCCAATGCTTTCAGGGGTTAGAATGCCAATTGAACCTGCCAAATCAACGGCGGCAACCTTAGCATCATATTTTGCATTGATCACATTATTTTCGGTACGGAATAATTCATTTTGTGCGTCAAGTACGCCGATCATCGTATCTTTTCCAGAATCTTTTAATTTTGTTCTGGTATCAATCATTTCCTGCGCAAGGATAATCCCTTCCTTATAAAGCGCGTGGCGGCGATTGGCATTTTCCAAACTAGCCCAATTGGTGTGAATGGATTCGCCAACGCTCAAACGATTTTGATCAATTTCACTTAATGCCGCTTTCCATGTTTGCGCAAGCCGTTCAACCGCAGCTTTTGTTGCAAAGCCAGAAAACAAATCCCAACTTACTTCAACATAACCAGATGTCGTGCTAACGCGCTCTCCTTCTGCGGCACCTGCGTCAAATGTCCATTCATTAGACCCAACCAAATCCACAGTTGGCAAATAGCCCGCACGCCCTGATTTCATTTGCGATTGGCTGGATTCGGCATCCAATACGGCCTTACGAATCCCAGGATTGCCATCCAAGCCAATTTGTTTGGCCTGTTCAAGACTTGCAGGCACCAAAAGCTGCCCTGAAATATCATCTTCCATTTGCTCAAGATCAGGCAAAAAGCCCATTGATTCTTCCAAATTAGCAATTGCCCTTGCCAATTGACGATCAAAATTATAGCGTTCTTCAATCGCGCGTTGCAATCTTGTTTTTGCCTGCAACACATCCATTGCAACTCCTGCCCCACGCCGAACGCGCTCATCTTCAAGCTCAGTCAAAGACCGAATTGTATCTTGACGGCGTTCATTTAATGCCAAAAGTTCTTGCACCCGCATCACTTCAATATAGGCTTGAATCGTATCGGATAAACGTGTTTGAACCTGACGAAAATAATCATATTTGGCCGCTTCAAATGCCAAATTTCCAGATTTAACATTATTCATGGTTTCCAAACCATTAAATATATTCTGCCGAATATCAACCGTGGCGGATTGATATTCAATGAAATCTAATAAATCTTGTTCGCGATTGGTGGTATTAGAAACACGCTCATACCCATGCTCCCCACCGATAGAGATGGTTGGAAAATATCCGCTTTCTGCTTCATCAATCGAACTTGCACTTGCCATAACAACACGCCTAGAATTAACCAATTGCGGATGTTCGTATAACATGCGCTCCAACCCTTCGGATAAGGGTTCTGCCATAAGCGGTGAATGATACCCCATTACCCCCAAGATAAAGGCACCTGCACCAACGCCAGCAAGAAAGCTTGCGCGCAACGACTTTCTAAAGCAAGATTTGATTTTATCGTTTACAATGTCTTGATTTCTATCAAGCCCGTATTTTTTTTGACTTTTAAGCATTTCTTGCCCTCAGCTGAATTTTTAGTCACAAATAATTAACAAAACAATTACTAATATACAGATTTATTTATTTTTGCAATAATTATTTAAGATTATATTAAAAAACAAAAATATTCGCAAGTAAAAAATAAAATGGCGAGTACCCCTTTAAGACCTATCGTTGACGAAAATGATTGGTGATTGGATAACGCCAATCACGCCCAAAAGCACGGGCGGAGCATTTAACACCAGGAGCTGCCTGCCTGCGTTTATATTCACTGACATTCATTAAATGCGTTGTTTTATTGATAAGCTTTTCATCCATCCCTGTTGCAGATAACGCATCAAAAGGGGTATTTTGTTCAATGATCGGTGTTAAAATTGCATCCAATATTGCATAATCTGGTAAGCTATCGGTATCTTTTTGATTATCCCGCAATTCAGCAGAAGGCGGTTTTGTAATAACCCGTTCTGGCATAACAGGCGTTTTTGATCGTTCATTATACCAACGCGACAATTCAAATACCTGCTGTTTTGTAAGGTCTTTTAATACATTAAACCCGCCACACATATCCCCATAAAGCGTGGCATAGCCAACCGCCATTTCCGATTTATTACCCGTTGTTAGCACCATATAACCACTATGGTTGGATAAGGTCATTAAAATCATTCCACGCAAGCGCGATTGCAAATTTTCTGCGGCAATTCCGCTAAGTCCTTGTGGCACAAGCGCAGAAAATCCTTGATGCAATGCCTCAACCATTGGTTCTATTGGCATTTCTTCTAAGGATAGACCAAGCAATCTTGCGGTTTCATGCGCATCTTCATGGCTTTCTTGGCTGGTGAATCGCGATGGCATAAAAATAACGCGTACACGATCTGCCCCCAAAGCATCAACGGCAATTGCCGCACTCAAGCTGGAATCAACACCACCAGAAAGCCCAATTAGCACCCCAGCAAAGCCATTCTTATCACAATAATCACGAAGCCCAAGCGTGACGGCGGCGTGAAGTTTCTCAATTTCTGATAAAGGCGCACATAACGCAGGTGGTTTTTGATCAACCGATGCTAAATGCCAATGATCTTTTGGCGATTTTGTTAATTCAAGAGACCATAATGCCTGTTCAAACCATGGGGCTTGCCATTGCAATTTTGGAAGAATTTGATGAGGGGTATCGGCTTTATGTTCAGGAAAAATCGCAAAAGACCCCCCATCAAAAACCAATTCATCTTGTCCACCAACATAATTTAAATAAATAAAGGGAAGTTCGGTTTCAATAACGCGATTAAGCACTTGCTGTATGCGATGCTCATCCTTGGTAATATCAAAGGGTGAAGCGTTGGATACAATAACAAGCTCCGCACCGCTTTCAGCAAGGCAAGCCCCCACTTCACTATCCCAAATATCTTCACAAATTGCAAAACCAATCCGCACATCCTTAAATAAGATTGGTCCTTGCAAAGCTCCACGCTTAAAGGTGCGCTGTTCATCAAACACGCCATAATTGGGCAAAGTAACCTTATCACGAATGGCCTTAACCTGCCCTGATTCAAGTAAAAAAACGCTATTATAAAGCGTGCCATTTTCATCTTTGCGAAAACCGCCAACCAAAATGGCGGGCGGGGTAAGGGTTAGCTTTGCCAAACGATCAAGCGCATCATTTTGCGCATCAAGAAAGGCTTGATGATACACCAAATCCTCGCAAGGGTAGCCTGGTAAAAACATTTCAGGCATAACCAATAGTTGATCTTGATTCGCGGCGGCTTGTTTATGAAGCGCGTATAATTTCGCTTCATTCTCTTCAATTCCGCCGACACAAGAGCCAACTTGCGCCAATCCAATTTGTATGCGTTCGCTCATTTAAATAAAGAATAAATGTAAGTTTACTGTGCTGTCCACCCGCCATCAACAGGCAAGGTTGCACCAGTAATTTGACTTGCTGCATCTTGGCATAAGAATAGGGCGAGAGCCGCAAGATCAGAAGGATTAACTGGGGTTTTAGATGGCTGTTTTTCCCCCACAAGGTCACGAATGGCTTCTTCACGCGAGCTTGCATTGATTGCTTTAGCACGTGCGGCAATTTGCGGTTCAATAAGTTCGGTCAAAGTCCAAGCAGGGCAAATCGCATTACACGTAATGGGGGAATCGGCCGTTTCAAGCGCAACGGCGCGCGTTAAGCCAACCAAGCCATGCTTTGCCGCGACATAAGCCGCTTTATTAATACTGGCAACCACCCCGTGAACCGAGGCAATATTGATAATGCGTCCCCATCCCCCCGCTTGCATCATCGGCAATACTGCTTTTGTTGCGTAAAAGCAGGCAGATAGGTTGATATTCATCACCGCTTGCCATTTATCATCGGGAAAATCTTGAACAGGGCTGATATGTTGTATCCCTGCATTATTTACCAAAATATCAATGCCACCAAACCGTGCCTTGGTATCATCAACCAATTGATAAACCCCCTCAGGCGTGGACAAATCTGCGTTACTAAAGGCAAGCTCAACCCCATAAGCTTCAACCATCTTATCTGCAAGAGTTTGATGCTGGCTTAAATCGCCAAGCCCATGCAACATAATCTTTGCCCCTGCTTGCGCGAATTGATCGGCAATCGCATAGCCAATACCACTGATTGATCCTGTAACAAGGGCTGTTTTTCCTTCCAAATCCATCTTCATTTTCTTTATTCCTATGATCTTAATAAGTTGCTTTTGCCGCTTCCAAATAGCGCAAACGACATTGTTCAGTGATTTCACCAATTTGACCATCGGCTATAGCATGGCCGTCTATATGCGTAACAGGCACCATAAGCGAGGTTGCGGCGGTTATAAATGCCTCTTTCGCTTGATAGGCTTCCTCAAGGGTAAAAGCACGTTCTTCAAGCTGTAAATTCATCTCTTTTAACAGATCAATCAAACAATCCCGCGTAATACCAGGTAGGATATGCCCATCCCCAACAGGCCTTGTGATCAAGCGGCGGTTATGATCAATGATCCATGCCGTTGACGAACCGCCTTCAACGACCTCTTGCTGATCCGTGATAAACCATGCTTCTTTTGCCCCTTGTTCAGAAGCTTGCTGTTTTGCCATGCAATTAGCAAGCAATCCCGTTGACTTAATGTCGCAGCGTTTCCACCGCAAATCAGGCACGGTTACCACTTTAATGCCAGATTGCAATCTTGGATCACGATCCAATCTGGTATGCTTTGCCATCATCACCAAAGCGGGGTCTAATCCTGTTTTTGGTGGCACATGGTCACGCGGCGCAACCCCCCTGCTAACCTGCATATAAATCAAGCCATCACGCAGTAAATTCATTGCCTTTAACTGTAAGATTTTAGCCGCCAAAACCTCCCTTGCCATGGGCATTGGGATTGACAATTCACTAAGTGAGCGTTCCAGCCGATCTAAATGACCTTTAAAATCAAGCGGCTTATGATCAAGCCAACCAATCACTTCATAAACAGAATCCGCAAATTGATAACCACGGTCTTCAACCGAAACAAACGCATCCCTTGGATGAACAAACCGACCATTAACGTAAGCAAATTTAGGCATCAGGCAAGCCTTTTTTAGGTGAATAATGATGGAAACAAGTCATATCAATCGACCTTTATACTGTCAACCATACATAAAGGATTGCTTTCAAGGTTCATTTCTGCCAAATATCATCAAAATTATAAATATTATTAATTGGGGAATAAATAATCATGGGTACATTTTCAATTTGGCATTGGTTGATTGTTTTAGTTGTCGTTGTCATTTTATTTGGTGGTGGCGGGAAGCTATCGCGGATTATGGGCGATCTTGGTTCTGGTTTAAAGAATTTCAAAAAGAACGTCAAAGATGAAACCGCAAATGCTGAGGATTCAGCTACAAAACGCGAACAAATCGATGAAAAATCAAGCGTAGCTGAAGGCGAGAGTAAAGAAAAAACAACCCAAAAAGACTAAATCTTTATTGCGGCATCAACAAGATGATGATTGAACGGAAGGCGGCTGCCTGATGCTGGACATTGGCAAAGCAGAGCTGTTAATGGTCTTTATCATCCTGCTATTGGTGGTAGGGCCAAGCGAATTACCACGGGTAATGCGCTCCATCTTCGGGATGGTTCGCAAGGTGCGTTCTATGGCCAGTGACTTTCAACATCAGATGGAAGAAGTCGCAAGAGAAAGCGATTTAAAAGAAGTCCAGCAAGGCTTAAATGTGGTTACAGGCAAAGGCGGGCAAGATAAATTGCTATCTGAATTGGGGGTGGATGATGAAACCCTTGATGCACTGGATCAATCACAAAAACAAATGCAAGAAGAAGCGATGCGCCCGCTTGATACACCAGAGAAATCAGCTAAAAATCCTAAAGATTCTTAATCTGTTATGACAATAGAACATAATCAAAACGGGACACCTGATGAAGATGATCCCAATCAAAACGATCCCAGCCAAAACGATCTAGGGCAAAATGATCCCAGTCAAAATGATCCTGGAATGGATACGGCTTATGAACAGCCTGCAAAGCACAAACCATCTGCTAAAAAGCCTGTAGCAGCCAAAGCATCTGGCAAAACAAAAGAAATCGCTGAACCTGAATCAACCCCTTCTGAAACAGAATCTCCGCAAGGATTGGACGATAGCAAAGCCCCACTGGTTAGCCATCTTGCCGAACTTCGTAAACGCTTATTATTATCGGTTGGGATGTTGCTACTTAGTTTCTTGGTGTGTTTTTATTTCGCCCAGCCGATTTATAATTTTCTTGCCGCTCCCCTCACCGATAATTGGCTGGAGGATAGCGGGCGGCGCATGATCTTCACCGCTTTGCATGAACAGTTCTTCACACAAATTAAAGTCGCCTTTTTTGCCGCACTTTGTTTGTCTTTCCCTCTAATTTCTGCACAGATTTGGATGTTTGTTGCCCCTGGCCTTTATCGCAATGAAAAAAAAGCATTCTTACCCTTTTTATTAGCGACACCAATTTTATTTACGATTGGGGCAGCATTTGTTTATTATGTGGTTATGCCTGTTGCCATACAATTCTTTATGGGATTTGAGCAAATGGGCAATAGCGGAGGGCCAAAAATCGAACTGGAAGCAAAGGTTAGCGAATATCTAAGCCTTGTGATGCAGTTAATCTTTGCCTTTGGAATTTGCTTTGAATTGCCAATTTTGTTGACGTTACTGGCAAAAGTCGGCATAACCTCAAAAGAAGTTTTAAAAGCAAAGCGACGATACGCCATTGTCATTGCTTTTATTGCGGCGGCAATTTTAACACCGCCAGACCCATTAAGCCAGCTTGGATTGGCATTGCCGATCATTCTGCTTTATGAATTATCAATCATAACCGCAGGCATGGTCGCGCCCAAAGATCAACTTGAACCAGAGGAAGATGAAGATAATGCAACAGCTTAGATTTATACCAACCCTGACCATCGCTATCATCACAGTTTTACTAATTGGCATGCCGCAAATGGCACTTGCCGCAATCGCTGAGGGCGCGCCACAAATTGATGGCAGTCAATATAGCCTGTTATGGGGGGTACCGTTTGCAGGGATTCTGCTTTCTATTGCGATTTTTCCTTTGGTAGCACCAACTTTCTGGCATCATCATTTTGGTAAGATTTCAGCCTTTTGGGCGGCGATGATCTTGGTGGCATTTTTATTTCAAGAAGGGTGGCAATTAACCTTATTTGAAATTATCCATGTGCTATTTTTGGAATATATTCCTTTTATCTTGTTGTTATTAGTGCTTTTCACCGTAACAGGCGGCATTCGCTTGACGGGTAATTTGGTTGGCACCCCTGAATTAAATTTGGTCTTCCTGTTGATTGGGACTTGTATTGCAAGTTTGATGGGGACAACAGGGGCGGCCATGTTGCTTATTCACCCGCTATTAAAAGCCAATGAAGCGCGCAAATATCGTGTGCATACGGTCGTATTCTTTATCTTTTTGGTTGCTAATATTGGGGGGTCTTTGTCACCAATTGGCGATCCGCCTCTATTTTTAGGGTTCTTAAAAGGCGTTCCATTTTTCTGGCCATTACAAAATATGATTTTACCAATGCTATTTGTTTCGGTCATTTTGCTTGTGCTTTATTACATTATCGAACGCGTCCTTTATGCGCGGGAGGCTACTGAGGTTAAATCATCCGAATTTCCTGTTGGTAATTTGAACATGACAGGCAAGCATAACTTAATTCTGTTGGCGATGGTTATTGGCCTTGTTCTGTTATCAGGGTTCTGGAAACCTGGGGTTTACTTCACCGTCTATTATGTCGAGGTTGCGTTGCAAAATATCGTACGCGATGCTGGTTTGCTAACGATTGCGTATATTTCTTGGAAAACCACTGACCTTGAAGAGCGTAAATTAAATGGCTTTAGCTGGTTCCCAATCGTTGAGGTTGCCAAGCTTTTTGCTGGAATTTTCTTAACCATTATTCCCGTGATTGCCATCTTAAAAGCAGGCGAATCAGGGGCAATGGGCGCAATCATCAAGGCTGTGAATGAAAATGGCGAGCCTAATAATATGATGTATTTCTTTGCCACAGGGATTTTAAGCAGTTTCTTGGATAACGCCCCAACCTATCTGGTATTTTTCAATACCGCAGGCGGCGATCCAACGCTCTTAACCACAACTTTAAGCAATACATTATTGGCAATTTCCATGGGGGCTGTTTTTATGGGTGCCAATACTTATATAGGGAATGCACCGAATTTCATGGTGCGGGCAATCGCGGTTGAACGCGGCGTTGCCATGCCAAGCTTCTTTGGCTTCATGGCTTGGAGTATCGTAATCCTAATGCCAATCTTTATCATTACCAGCCTGATCTGGTTTTAAAGGGGTAAAATTATGACAACAAATTATGAAACCGTTGCTAATATACAAGCAGGTTCAGCAATCAAAGCCTTTATTGAAAACGAGGTTTTGCCAGGAACTGGCGTTACAGCAAGCAGCTTTTGGAATGGCTTATCGTCAATTCTTGGGGAGCTAAGTGAACCCAATCGCGCCTTACTGGCCAAACGTGATCAGATTCAACAACAGCTGGATGACTATTGGCAAGAACGCGCAAAACTCCCACCACAAGAGCGGATTGACCCTGAACATCAACGGCAATTTTTAACCGAAATTGGTTATCTTGTGCCTGAAGGTGATGATTTTTCGATCTCTACCGCCAATACTGACCCCGAAATTGCCAGTATTTGTGGCCCTCAGCTGGTGGTGCCCGTTATCAATGCGCGCTATGCGTTGAATGCCGCCAATGCCAGATGGGGTTCACTTTATGATGCGTTTTACGGCACCGATGCGATTACATTGGAAGGCGAGCTTGCGCCAACTGATGGCTATAATCCCAAACGCGGGGAAGCGGTAATTGCAAAAGCACGTGAATTTTTGGATGAAGCCGTTCCCTTACAAGGCGGCAGTAGCCATAAAAACGTGCATCATTACCATGTTAATTCGGGTAAGCTTGTTGCGTTGAAAGAGGATGATACGGTTGTCTCCCTTCTTCATGCTGAACAATTTGTTGGCTATCAAGGCAAAGCAAATCAACCTAGCGCAATCATCTTACGCAATAATGGTTTGCATATGATTATTAAAATTGATCCCACCCATCTTATCGGGCGTTCTGATCAGGCTGGAATCAGCGATATTATGCTGGAGGCTGCTTTGACCACGATCATGGATTGTGAGGATTCGGTTGCCGCCGTTGATGAAGCCGATAAAATTGCGGTTTATCGCAACTGGTTAGGGTTAATGAAAGGCGACCTTACAGATCGCTTTAACAAAGGCGGACGCGAGGTTGAACGCCGTCTTAATGACGATATCCCTTATCTTACGCCTGAGGGTGAAGAGGCTAGCTTAAAAGGGCGTAGCTTGATGCTGGTGCGCAATGTTGGACATTTAATGACGAATAGCGCATTCCTTGATGCAGATGGCTCACCCGTGCCTGAAGGGATTATGGATGCGGCGATTACTGTTTTAATTGCATTGCATGACATCAAACATGACAGCCGCTTTTATAATAGTAGCGAGGGGTCAATTTATATTGTGAAGCCAAAAATGCACGGCCCTGAAGAAGTTGAATTTTCCTGCCGATTATTTTCTAGGGTAGAGGAAATGTTGAGCTTGCCCGAAAATACAATCAAGATCGGCATTATGGATGAAGAACGCCGCACAACGGTTAATCTTAAAGAATGTATTCGCGCTGCGGCAAGCCGTGTATTTTTTATCAATACGGGCTTTCTTGATCGCACAGGGGATGAGATTCATAGCGCGATGCAAATCGGTGCAGTTGTTCGCAAAGAAGCGATGAAACAACAGCAATGGATTACCGCTTATGAAGATTGGAATGTTGATATTGGGCTTGCTTGTGGATTTTCAGGCAAGGCGCAGATTGGTAAAGGCATGTGGGCAATGCCTGATCGTATGCAGGCGATGCTGGATACCAAATTAGCGCATCCTAAAGCAGGGGCGAATACGGCTTGGGTTCCCTCCCCCACTGCGGCGGTGTTGCATGCAACCCATTACCATAAATTGAAGGTATTTGACCGCCAGCAAGAGATTGCTAAACTAGGACGGCGTGCGCATTTGGACGATTTACTAAAAGTGCCGCTTGCCATGTCGCCAAACTGGTCAGAACAGGAAATTGAAGAAGAATTGGAAAATAATTGCCAAGGGTTGCTTGGCTATGTTGTGCGCTGGGTTAATCATGGCGTGGGCTGTTCAAAAGTTCCTGATATTCACAATGTTGGTTTGATGGAAGATCGGGCGACTTTGCGTATCTCTAGCCAACATTTAGCAAATTGGTTATTGCATGGCGTTTGCAGTCAAGACCAGCTTGAACAAACGCTTAAACGCATGGCGGCAATCGTTGACCAACAAAATGCAGATGATCCTGATTATCAACCAATGAGTAAGGATTTTGATAAAAGCTTGGCCTTTCAAGCGGCAAGATCACTTGTTTTTGATGGGGTCAATCAACCCAATGGTTATACTGAACCCTTGCTTCATGCGACACGATTGGATGTAAAAGGATAAATCCTGCCATGCTAACCCCTGCCACACTAACTCAGGCAATGCAAGAAATGATCAGTAATTATCCGCTGGCGATGGTTGCAACGGTGAACGAGGATGGAACCCCCAACCTATCGCCTAAAGGAACCTTTGTGATTGCTGATGAGCAGACTTTGCTATTTTCCGAAATTCGCTCCCCTGCAACTTTAAAAAATCTTAAGGAACGCCCTGCCTTGGAATTAGCTTTTCTTGATATTTTATCGCGTAAGGCGCTACGGGTCGCAGGAAAGGCTACGATCATTGCAAAACAAGATGCTAAATTCACCGCATATCTTAAATTATTTGATCGATTTTCAATTTATAAACCAAAGTTTCGTCATATAATTCAAGTTACAATTTCCAAGGCTTCCATCGTGACCTCGCCTGCTTATGATTTGGGGATCACCGAACAGGAACTGCGCCAACAATACCAACAGCATATCGCCGAACTTGCTGAACAAAAGCTTTAATTCATAAAAGGGCAATCTCCCAAAGACTAACAACAATCTAGGCTTGACAATATGGGATGATTGCGCCAGTGATATTTTGTAATTAGTGGTGATATTTTGCGATTAATTTAGTTATTTCCATATCGTTAAGGAGGGTTATCAATGAAATTATTGGTCGCTGTTAAGCGCGTGATTGATTATAATGTCAAAATTCGGGTGAAATCTGATCAAACTGGGGTCGAGACATCGAATGTTAAAATGTCGATGAACCCTTTTGATGAAATTGCGGTTGAGCAGGCAATCCGGTTTAAAGAAGCAGGGCTTGCCGAAGAAATTATTGCTGTTTCCATTGGTCCTACCCAATCCCAAGAAACTTTGCGTACCGCCCTTGCGATGGGTGCAGATCGTGCGATTTTGGTTGAACAAGAAGAAGGATGTGAACCATTGGCGGTTGCCAAATTGCTTAAAGCGATTGCTGATCAAGAACAGCCTGGGTTAATCTTACTTGGTAAGCAAGCGATTGATGATGATGCAAATCAAACAGGGCAAATGCTAGCCGCCTTGCTTGGTTGGCCACAAGCAACCTTTGTCTCAACGCTTGAAATTAGCGATAATCGCCTGTTGGCAACCCGTGAAATTGATGGTGGGCTGGAGAAAATTTCAACCACCTTACCCGCGATTGCTACGGTTGATTTGCGGTTGAATGAACCACGTTATGCCTCCCTCCCCAATATTATGAAGGCAAAGAAAAAGCCGCTTGAAATTATGGCACCCGATGCGCTTGGCGTTGATGCAACCCCACGCCTTAAGGTGCTGGAGGTTAAAGAACCGCCCCCTCGTGCCTCTGGGGTTCGTGTGGGTTCGGTTGATGAGCTGGTTGATAAATTGAAAAATGAAGCAAAAGTAATTGCTTAACGCTTAAGGAGGATTAAGAAAATGGCACATTTAATTATTGCTGAAGCTACGGATGAGGGTATTCGCCCTGCAATCCTAAATTGTTTAACCGCAGTCAATGAGGCCGTTGCCGCAGGACAATCAGGCGAAATTCATGCGTTTGTTGGCGGACAAAATTGTCAAGCAACCGCTGATGCCTTGGCAGAACTTCCCAATGTCACCAAAGTTTGGGTGGCTGATCATGCAGGTTTGGCAAATTCGTTGGCAGAAAGCCTAACCCCGATTGTTGTTGAATTGGCGGCTGATTATCAATCCATATGGGCAACGGCAGATAGCTTTGGTAAAAATCTATTTCCACGGGTTGCAGCTTTGCTGGATTGCCAACAAATATCGGACATTACAGGGGTTAAAGGCGCGCGTTCTTATGAACGTCCAATCTATGCAGGGAATGCCTTGGCAACCGTTGAATCTGCCGAACCAAAAGACATTATAACCGTTCGTGCAACCGCTTTTGAAGCAAGTGCAGATCAAGGTGGGTCAGGAACAATTACCCCATGGGAGTCTGTTTCTGAACAAGCCCTATCCCGCTATGAGGGGGCGGAGCTTAGCAGTTCCGATCGTCCTGAATTAACCAGTGCAAAAATTGTTATTTCTGGTGGGCGTGGTATGCAGGATGGTGCAAATTTTGCTATGCTTGATACTATTGCCGATAAATTAGGGGCAGCGGTTGGTGCCTCGCGTGCGGCAGTTGATGCGGGTTTTGTGCCGAATGATTATCAAGTTGGGCAAACAGGTAAGGTGGTCGCGCCTGAACTTTACATCGCAGTTGGCATTTCTGGTGCCATTCAACATTTAGCTGGGATGAAAGATTCAAAAGTCATTGTTGCAATCAATAAGGATGATGAGGCTCCCATTTTTCAAGTTGCGGATTATGGGCTGGTTGCCGATTTATTTACGGCACTGCCTGAGCTTGATCGTGAGCTTGGCTAATCTGAATACTGACCATGCCCTCCGCCCCCTTCAAAAAGATTGCAGTCATTGGTGCTGGGCCAATCGGGCGTGGGGTTGTGCGGGTTGCCTTAGCCCATAATTATCCTGTTGTGCTGATCGACCATGATCAGCGCACACTTGAACGCACCGTTGAACGCATTAAAACAAGTGATCCTGCGGTTAATCTTGATTTATTAACGGAAGGCACAGATCTTTCGTTAGTAAGCGGTTGTGATCTAGTCATTGAGGCAATTAGCGAGCAAGAAACCGCAAAGCGCAATCTATTCAAAGCCCTTGCGCCCTTACTGGATGAGGAGGCGGTTTTGGCAACCAACAGCTCTTCTATTTCAATTACAAGGTTAGCGGCAGTTACGGATCATCCAGAACGATTTTGCGGGATGCATTTTATGAATCCCGTAAGCGTGATGAAATTGGTTGAGTTGGTACGCGGGCTTGCAACCGATGATGAAACTTTTGAACGCTGCAAGCAATTTGTACATTCACTTGATAAAGAAATTGCTGAAGCTGAAGATTTTCCAGGCTTCATTGTTAATCGCGTATTGGTTCCCATGATTAACGAAGCAATCTATGCCCTTTACGAAGGGGTTGGCAATGTTGCAACCATCGACCGTGCCTTGAAATTGGGGGCATCGCACCCGTTAGGGCCATTGGAATTGGCGGATTTCATTGGATTGGACACATTGCTTGCGATTCTAACCACGCTCCACCATGATTTGGCGGATCAAAAATATCGCCCTTGTCCGCTTTTATTAAAATATGTTGAAGCGGGATGGGTTGGTGCCAAGGCAGGGCGTGGCTTTTATGATTATGGTAGCGAACCGCCTAAACCCACGCGATAGATTCCAACATTGAATATGATAAGCGAATGGAAACGCATCAAGCCTTACATACGCTGAAAGCCTTATTGGAAGCCGCAGAATTTCATCATGCCTGCGGCTTGACAGAAGCGATTCAAGAAAGCCCACAACTTTATCTTAAGCCACCACAAGCTGAACCGCCTAAAGTCCAAACTCAAACTCAAATACAGGCACAGGCACAAGAACAGGGAAAAGAACAGGCGCAGCAACAGACTCAAAAACAAAACCAACTGCATCTTGGAACGCAACAGGCAATTGCTGAGGCAACGCGTTTGGCATTATCTGCGGCAACGCTTGAAGCACTCCATCAAATAATCAGCGAATTTGAACATTGTGACCTTGCACGCACCGCCAATCATAGCCTAGCAGGGATTACCCCACAAGAACCCCTACCCCAATCCGTTATGGTCATTATTGACCGCCCTAGCCTTGAGGATGATCAAACAGGCGAGCCTTTTATTCATGGAGAGGTCAATCAATTACTGAATAATATGTTAAAAGCGATTGGTCTTCATTTTAAGCAGATTTATATCATCTACCGCGTGTTTTGGCGTCCCCCGGGTGGGCGGTCACTGCGCACCAATGAGCTTGCAATTTGTCGTCCATTTCTTTTACGGCAATTCAGCCTGATCAAACCAGATTATATTTATTTTATGGGGCAGTCCGTCGCACAGGATTTAATTGGCAGCAATAACCTTGGTGAAGATTGGATTGATTTTGATCTTACAAAAGCCCTAACCCAAGCCAATATGGCAGATGGCGATCAAACACAATTCAAACCGATCCCATCCTTGGTTGGCTTTTCCCCCGCATTCTTATTAAAAACCCCAAAGGCAAAACCAAAAGCATGGCACCAATTATTAAAATTACACCGCAAGCTTAATCAGTCTTAATTTAGAAAGTATGTTCATTTTATATTGATATTGAAAAAATAGATTAAGTAATTTTACACTAGGTAGCGGACTCATAAAATTGGCACCACAGTCTTATTGTAGCTAATTTAACAAATGCCATAAAATTTGTTGAGTGTTTTTCGTATCTTGTTGCAATTGATCGAAATGATTTTTTTAGCCTTCCAAAAAATCGTTCAACAATATTCCGTTGTTTATAAAGCTCTTTATCGTATGGTTTAGGCGTTTTTCGATTGGCTCTT
Source organism: Alphaproteobacteria bacterium (assembly GCA_965229675.1). Taxonomy (GTDB): domain Bacteria; phylum Pseudomonadota; class Alphaproteobacteria; order CBDDJK01; family CBDDJK01; genus CBDDJK01. The sequence continues at coordinate 1,788,959 of OZ245897.1, read as the reverse complement.
GACGGAATACATTCGATAGCACCTTGTTCCCAGATCATGTTTCTTATCCATTCTGCATCATAAGCCCTATCTGCAAGAACTGCTTGCCCGAATTGTAAATTTTGTAACAAATCACGACAAGCAGGGGCATCATGTGCTTGACCTGATGTTAAATTAAACCCCATTGCCAAACCATGTTCATTAACGATGGCATGAAGTTTTGTTGTCAAGCCTCCTCTTGATCGCCCCATACAACGAAATTTACTGTTTTTTTTACTGTCGCTGCAGAATGATGCACACGAATAGAAGTCCCATCAACCATAACAAGATTATGGTTATAATAATCACAAATAGCATCCATTAAACGATCCCAAATACCAGCCTTCGTCCAACGATTAAATCGATTATAAACAGTTGTGTAAGGCCCATAACGCTCTGGGAGATCACGCCATGGAATGCCTGTGCGAAGCTTGAAAAATATTCCATTTAAAATACGACGATCATCAACACGCTTAACCCCACGGCTCTTTTGAGGCAAAAGTGGGAAGATAAGCTCCCATTCAAAATCACTAAGATCAAATCTGGACATGGTTAACTCCTAAAAAAAGGTTGTAATACCAAAGCTGAATCAGATTTGAATTAAATATACAACAATTTTATGGGTACGCTACCTAGATACCAATCATATAAGTTGCGTCTTGCCCTAAAGCGTTGTATTAGGGGCTTAGTATAACCGCAATTTATCCATAATTTATTATTAGCTTTGATTTTTGATTATTGAAGGAGGGAATATGGCCCAACAAGATTTTGATGGTTTCTTTTCGCAATCGCTTGAAACATGGGACCCTGAGCTGTCTCAAAGTTTGGAGCGGGAATTGTCACGCCAGAATGATGGGATTGAGTTAATTGCGTCTGAAAATATTGTATCACAAGCGGTGATGCAGGCAACGGGGACGGTTGTGTTGAATAAATATGCGGAAGGCTATCCTGGTAAGCGTTATTATTCAGGCTGTGAATTTATTGACGAGATGGAACAGTTGGCGATTGATCGTGCAAAAACCTTGTTCAATGCAGGCTATGTGAATGTTCAACCGCATTCAGGGGCGCAGGCCAACGGTGCAGTGTTTTTAGCGTTATTAAATCCTGGGGATACGATTTTAGGGATGAAAATTGACCATGGCGGGCATCTAAGCCATGGTGCGCCCCCTAATATTTCAGGCAAATGGTTTGATGCACAAGGCTATGGTGTGCGCTTACAAGATGGCTTAATTGACTATGACGAGGTGGAGGCACAAGCCAAAGCCCATAAACCCCGCATGATTATTGCGGGCGGTTCAGCCTATCCACGTATTATTGATTTTAAGGCATTTCGTCAAATTGCAGATTCAGTGGGCGCAATGTTGTTGGTTGATATGGCGCATTTTGCGGGTCTGGTCGCGGCAGGTGAATATCCCAATCCGCTTGAGTATGCTGATGTTGTAACAACCACGACCCATAAAACATTGCGCTGTGGGCGGGGTGGCATGATCCTGATGAATGATGAAACCATCGCGAAAAAGATCAATTCAGCCGTATTCCCTGGGCTTCAAGGTGGGCCTTTATTACCTGGTATGTTAGGAAAAGCGGTGGGTCTTGGCGAAGCGTTACGCCCTGCCTTTAAGGATTATATCAAACAAGTGCGCCGCAACGCCGAAACCTTAGGCGAAACCCTGCATCAAGGCGGGTTAAACATTGTTTCAGGCGGCACGGATACGCATTTGATTTTGGTTGATTTGCGGCCAATGGGCTTAACGGGCGTTGCGGCCGATAGCGCGCTGGAGCGTTCTGGCATCACTTGCAATAAAAACACGGTGCCAGGCGATCCTGAAAAGGCGATGGTGACCAGTGGCGTGCGCTTAGGCTCCCCTGCCGCAACTACGCGCGGCTTTAAAGAAGCTGAATTTAAACAAACAGGTGAATTTATTCTGGAAGTCCTAAATGGTCTTAAGCAAAACCCACAAGATAACCAAGCCGTGGAAGCAGATGTTCATCGCCGTGTAACCGAACTTTGCCATAGATTCCCACTTTATGCCCGTCCTTGGGGATAATGAGGGGGATTATAATATAAAGGATTATCTATTATGAAATGTCCTTTTTGTGGTAGTGAAGATACGCAGGTTAAGGATTCGCGCCCTGCTGAAGATGGTGGGGTGATACGCCGCCGCAGGCAATGTTCGCAATGCACGGGGCGATTTACTACCTTTGAGCGGGTGCAGCTTCGTGAATTAACAGTGGTTAAAAAAGATGGCACACGTGAGCCTTTCAACCGTGAAAAATTAACGCGTTCCATGCAAATTGCGTTAAGGAAAAGAAGTGTGGAGGGCAATCGCATTGAACGCATTGTAAGCTCCATTGAACGCCAGCTAGAAACCTCTGGCGATACCGAAATTAACGGGAATGTTGTTGGGGAAATGGTGATGGAAGCCTTAAAAGGGTTGGATAAGGTTGCTTATGTCCGCTTCGCCTCTGTCTATCGTGACTTTAATGAAGTAAAGGATTTCACGGAATTTCTTGAAAAATCCAGCACCACACCCAATGAATCGGAGTGATGATGATCGCTGGATGACGCTTGCCTTGCGCGATGCGGATCGTATGCTTGGCAAGACTGCCCCTAATCCAGCCGTTGGTTGTGTATTGGTAAAAGAAAACCGCCTAATTGGGCGCGGTGCAACCCAAGCGGGCGGACGGCCTCATGCTGAACAGGTTGCGATTGAACAGGCCAAGCAAGCAGGCCATATAACCAATCATTATGCAACAGATGGCGCAACGGCCTATGTCACGCTGGAGCCTTGCGCCCATCATGGCGAAACCTCCCCTTGCGCTACCCGTTTGATTGAAGCAGGCATTGCGCGGGTAGTTATCGCCCTTAAAGACCCTGATCCACGGGTTAATGGGCGCGGTATCGATCAATTACAAGCGGCGGGAATAAATGTTGAAACGGGCTTGATGGAAGCGGCAGCACAAACACTGAATTTAGGCTTTATCCTCAGCCGCCAACCCAATCCACGACCATTGATCACCCTTAAATTAGCAACAACATTGGATGGAAAAATTGCGCTTAAAAATCATAAAAGCCAATGGATTACCAACCATCTTTGCAGGCAGCACGGGCATTTATTACGGGCGCGCCATGATGCCATTTTAATTGGGGCTGGAACATTGCGCATGGATGACCCTGAATTAACCTGCCGCATTGAAGGGCTGGAGGCAGATAGCCCACGCCCAATCATCGTTCAAGGAAAAAACCCATTGCCCGAAGCCAGCCGTTTATTATCAAAAAATGATCCGATTATTCTATATCCCGAAACCCATGATTATTGTGATCAATATCCTGAACAGCTTACTAAAATTGCACTTCCGATTTTGCAAGATGGCGAGGTTGATATGCACCCTGCCCTTGAACAATTAACCCAACAAGGGATAACGCGGCTGTTGGTTGAAGGCGGGCAAGCAATCCTAACCAGCTTTATGCGCTATAAATTGGTGGATTGGCTGGTGCATTATCGCGCGCCCAATATGATTGGCGAGGATGGAATTGCCGCCATTGGCCCGTTGGGATTAAGCACATTGATTGATATGCCAGAATTTCAACCCGTTAAACGCCTTAATTTTGGCGAGCATCATGTTGATTATTATTGCATGGCTGAAAAACTGGAAAATACGCATGGCTTTACTGTTTAAAGCTTTTTTAATGGTGGAGATATGTTGGATTGGCTTTGCGGCCTTTAACCCTGCATGGAGCGTTACACCAGAAGAACAATTATCCAATCCCGTGCTTGAAAATCGTGCGCGCGAACTTTCAAAAATCATCCGTTGTTTGGTGTGTCAAAATCAATCCATAGATGATTCCGATGCGCAGCTTGCCAAGGATTTAAGGATATTGTTGCGTGAACGGCTGGTGGCGGGGGATAGCGATGAACAGGTCAAACAATATCTAGTGGATCGTTATGGAAATTATGTGTTATTTGAACCGCCAATGACCGCCTCCACCCTATTATTATGGGGCGCACCCCTCCTTTTTATTGGGCTTGCGATTATCATTTATGGCGTATGGTGGCGGCATGAACAAAAACGCATGAAAGCCCCTTAAATTTGTTTTGGTTCAGTAGCGCATTGATGATGATTGCCTCTATGGGCTGGATCGGCTGGTTTGCCGCCAAACATAAGCCATCACGGGCTAGCCTGCTTGGAATGTTAGGACTAGCAACAATGCTCATGGCGGGCATTGGCTATGGTGTTTACAGCTTAAATGGTCTGCCAAACGCCACCGACTGGCCATTGGAGGCAGCACACACAAAAGCCTTTCATAAAGCAATCAACAATCCCAATCTTTCATTGGAGGAAAGGCAGAACCTGCTTGAAACCATGCTAACCCAATCGCCAAATAATCCTGATTTATGGCAAACCCTATCACGGATTTATATGGATCAGCGGCAGATAGAAAAGGCTGTGACCGCGATTGCAACCGCAACCCGCTATGCCCCTGAAAATGCAGATATGATTGGCGAATATGCCTTGCTTTTAACCTTGGTCAATGACGGGATTTTGGCTGAAAACACCCGTGCCTTGTTCAATAAAGCCATCGCGCTTGCCGATGATCCGTCAAAATATCAATTTTATTTTGCTGAAATGGAATGGCGCAATGGTAATCCCCAACAAGCCATCAAATTATGGCAGGAAGTCGCCAACCATCAAACAACAAGCAATACGGAATGGGGCTCGATTGCCAAACAAAGATTAGCTAATCTTAATGGGGGAACTGCCGCCCCTGCCATGCCCCAATTTAACGAAGAACAGCAAGCAATGATTATGGGGATGGTTGAAAGCTTGCAGCAACGCCTTGCTGAAAATCCTGATGATGAGGAAGGCTGGTTGCGCCTTATCCGCTCTTTTGAGGTATTGGGCGATGTCCCCCAAGAACGCTTGTCAATCAAATCTTTGCTGGCTTATTATGAACGCACACCATCCCTAACCCCACAACAGCAAAACCAACAAGCTGCAATGGAAGAACGTTTGAATCAGTTAACGACGGAAAAATTGCGCGAGGGGGAAGAGGATGATGAACAGGCAAGCGGCAGCAACAACGATTGATGGGCCAGAGGGGGTATCAAATTGAATAGACCCCAGCATGCCTGCGCAAACAGCGAATATCCCAAGAAGGGAGGCGGCAAGTGCCATCGCTTCTGGTGAGCGGACAAGCTGACGCGCCGTTGCCGCAGGGATAATTAACATGGAGGTAATCAGTAAAATACCAACCGTGCGGATGGATACTGCAACCACCAAAGTCATTAGCAGCATTAACAAAAGATGGATTAGGAAATGATTCACATTTTCAGCCCGTGCAAGGTCTTCATTCAAGGTCATTAACACCAGTGATGACCAGTTTAACAACAGCATCACAAGAATAAACGCCCCGCCAATATAAAGCCATGTTAATTCACTTGAGGTAATGGTTAAAATATCACCAAACAAATAAGCATGAAGGTCAATGCGTTGTCCAAGCAAGCTGATCGTGACCATCCCAAGCGACAAAGCAGAATGGGCTAATATGCCAAGCAAAGTATCGGTTGCCAGCAGCTTTTTTTGCTGCATCCATAATAGCAATAATGCAAAACCAGAACAAATAATCACAGCCCCGATACTTGGATTTATACTGAAGGCTAACCCCAACGCAACGCCAAGCAAGGCACTATGGGCAAGGGAATCGCCAAAATAAGCCATTCGCCGCCATACAACAAAACAGCCAATCACGCCTGTCACCACGGCAACGCCAATGCCTGCAGCAAGTGCGCGTAAGATAAAGGGTTCAAATAGCGTCATGGTCATGGTGATCATGGTGCGTATGGTTATGGCTATGCTGATAAACCGCCATCATATTGGCCATATCATGGCCAAAAAGCGATATAAATTCAGGGTCTTTCGTAACCGCATGCGGTTCGCCCGAACAACAAATATGGTGATATAAGCAAACAACCTGCCGCGTTGAGGCCATCACCATATGCAGATCATGCGATACCATTAAAATGCTTAACGCATGTTCGTTATAAATCTGTTCCAGTAATTTATAAAAGCTAAGCTGCCCCGTTACATCCAAATTTTGCGCAGGTTCATCCAAGATGAGTAATTCAGGATGATCAAGCAAGCTACGCGCAAGCAAAACCCGTTGTAACTCCCCACCCGATAACACATAAAGCGGTTTTTCAAGGATGGGGGTGATGCTTGTCTCTTCTGCAATCTTATGTAGCTGTGCTTTATCCGTTTTTTTGCGCAAGGTTAAAAACCGTTTGACGCTGATTGGCATGGTTGGCTCGCACGCCATGCGCTGTGGCACATAGCCAATTTTAAGGCCTTTCTTGCGGGTAACTTTACCAAAATCTGGACGGTAAAATTCCATCAAACATTTTAAAAGCATCGATTTTCCTGCACCATTGGGGCCAATGATTGTGATAAAATCGCGCTTACCAATCTCGACCGAAACCTCCTTTAAAACCGATTTTCCTTGGCGGATCACCGTTATATTGTTAGCCTCAATCAATCTATCCATCTTAAAATTACCTTAACGTTCAGCGCGCACATTCAGCGCATTCCCCTTCAATCTCTAGGGTAACTTGTTTCAAGCGAAATTTGTTCTTATCCACCGTGCTACTGATGGCCTGTTCCAGCGCATGGTTACAACATTCGGTAATGGTTTTACAATGCTTACAAATTAAAAAATAGCATTCATGATGGGTTAGCGGATGCGCACACCCAACATAGGCATTCAGGCTATTTAACTTATGAATTAATCCATGCTCCATTAAAAAATCTAAGGTGCGATAGACAGTTGGCGGCTTTGCCGCGATTGAATCTTGTTTTAACGCATCAAGCAAATCATAGGCTTTGGAGGGCGTATGGCTAGCCCAAATCATCTTAAATAATTTGCGCCGTAATTCGGTAAAGCGCAGGCCTTTTTCGCGGCAAATCTGATCTGCGGCGGCTAAGGCTTCATCCACACAAGCTTGATGATCGGTACAAGTTCCCATTTTTTTCCTAATTATAAGGTTGATCTTACAAATGTTATATTATAACATAACCAACATAACAAACCACTATAATGGAGTAAACCATAACATGAAACTAAAAAACAATTTATTGGTTATTTTATCAGTTACCTTATCTTTTTTAATCGTTGATCACAGTAAGGCGGATCAAACAATTGTTGTTACAATTAAGCCGTTGCATTCATTGGTAAGCGGTGTGCTTGGGGATACAGGTTCAGCCGAATTATTGGTAACAGGCAATGAATCGCCGCATGATTTTCAACTTAAACCTTCACAAATTTCTTCCATGCAGGAAGCAGAACTTTTATTTTATATTGATAAACGCTTTGAAACCTTTCTGTTTGAAGTAAGTGAAACCCTGCCAAACACAGTGCGGCAAGCGGCGGTTGTTAAAAATGCAAGGCTAAATTTGCTTTCTTATCGCGAGGGCGGCGCATGGGATGCGCATCATGATCATGACGAGCATGGACATGATGAACACGCACATGATGACCATGACGAACATGACGAGCACAAACATGACGAACACGCACATGACGACCATGATGATCATGACGAACATAAGCATGATGAACACGCACATGATGATCACGATGACCATGATGGCCATGATAACCATGACGAAGAACGCCATAGCGAATTTGATTATCATGTATGGCTTAGCCCAAAAAATTCTGCCAAAATCGTCAAATTTATTGCTAAAGAATTAAGTGCGTTAAATCCAGACCTTAGCAAAACCTATAAGCAAAATGCTAAAATGATGATGAAACGGATCAAAGCCTTGGATAAAACACTTCATGCCAGCTTGAAGCCTGTAATGGGGAAACCCTATATTGTGTTTCATGATGCGTATCAATATTTTGAAACGACCTATGGGATGACTGCGGTGGGATCCGTTACGCTGGAGCCGCATGAACTCCCCTCCCCCAACCGTATCACAGAAATCCGCGAAAAATTACAACAAACCAATGCAGAATGCGTTTTTCGTGAGCCACAATTTTCGGATCGTTTGGTGACGATTGTAACCGAAGGCACAACGGCAAAAAGCGGAACGCTTGATCCGCTTGGCGCAGATTTAACCATTGGTGAAAATTTATATTTTACGCTTATGACAAATCTTGCAAATAACCTTAAAGGATGCTTAAGCTAATTCCATAATACGTTAATTTATCATGGAGTTTCTAACGCATTTATGGCGAACCAGCTTGATGTGATTACAATCGGCCGTTCATCCGTTGATCTTTACGGAGATCAAACGGGTGGACGGCTGGAAGATATGGGGTCTTTTTCAAAATATATTGGGGGGTCTCCAACCAATATTGCGTGCGGCACAGCACGGCTTGGGCTGAAATCAGCGGTTATTACTGGCGTTGGCAATGAACCGATGGGGCGGTATATCCTTGAACAATTACAACGCGAAGGGGTAAATATCGAAGGGGTAAAAATCGACCCCGATCGCCTAAGTGCGCTTGTGCTACTTGGAATCCGTGATCAAAACCAATTCCCGCTGATTTTTTATCGGGAAAATTGCGCGGATATGGGCTTGACTGAGGCGGATATTGACCCCAAATTCATCCAACGCGCCCGCGCAGTCGTTGCAACAGGCACCCATCTTAGCCATCCACAGGTTGAAGCAGCAACCCTAAAAGCCTTAAATATTGCCCGAAAAGCAGGACAGCTAACCGCTTTGGATATTGATTATCGCCCGAACCTATGGGGCGTTGCTAGCCATGATGAGGGGGAGCGCCGCTTTGTCGCAAGCCAATCAGTCACCGAAAAATTACAATCCACCTTATCCCTGTTTGATTTAATCGTTGGTACAGAAGAAGAATTTCATATTGCAGGCGGTTCAACCGATACGCTAACCGCTTTACGCAATGTTCGTGCCCTTTCAACCGCAACCCTTATTTGCAAGCGTGGCGCGATGGGTGCCGTTGCGTTCACAGGTGAAATTCCCAATCATTTGGAAGATGGGGAAAGCGGCACAGGCTTCCCGATTGAAATTTTTAATGTCCTTGGGGCTGGAGATGGGTTCATGTCAGGCCTATTAAAAGGGTGGCTGGATGGGGAGGATTGGTCAACCGCCCTTAAATATGCCAATGCGTGTGGGGCGTTCGCCGTTTCCCGCCATGGCTGTACCCCCGCCTATCCTTCTTGGCAGGAATTGCAATTTTTCTTAAAACGCGGGCTTGAACGCCCTGATCTTCGCAATGACCAGCAGCTTGAACAAATACATTGGGCAACCACTCGCCATACCAGAACAAGCGGGAACCGTAATATAATGCGCGTCTTTGCCTTTGATCATCGCGCCCAATTTGAGGAAATGAAGGGCGCAACCCCTGAAAAAATTAGCCTTTTCAAAACATTGTGTTTGGACGCTGCGCTTGATGTTTCACAAGACAAAGCAGGCTATGGTATCTTATGCGATGGCCGTTATGGACGCGATGCGCTTTATCGTGCGGCGGATACGGGCTTATGGGTTGGGCGTCCTGTTGAGGATCCAGCCTCCCGTCCCTTAACGCTTGAACCAGAAATTGGTGTTGATCTGGGCGGGCTTGCGGAATGGCCAAAAACGCATGTTGTTAAAGTCTTATGCTTCGCCCATCCCGATGATGAAGCGACATTATGGCATGAACAAGAACAAACCTTATTAAGGCTATTTCATGCGACACGGCGTAATCGCCTTGAGTTTTTGCTTGAAGTGATTCCATCAAAAATCGGAACAGTTGACGATCAAACAGCCGCGATTGTGATTGAACGCTTTTATGCAGCAGGCATTTATCCTGATTGGTGGAAGTTACAACCCTTTAAAACAGAACAAGCTTGGCAAAAAGCAGTGACAGCTATTGAAAGCAATGATCCAAACACGCGCGGAATTGTTGTGCTGGGCTTGGATGCGCCTGAAGCAGAGCTTGCAGATAGCTTCAAACTTGCCGCTAAACAACCTTTGGTAAAAGGCTTTGCAGTTGGGCGTACCATCTTTGGTGATGCTGCCCGCGCATGGTTCAAAGGCGATATAAACAACGCCCAAGCCATTAACGCAATGGCAGAACGCTATCAACGCCTATGTGATTTATGGGATTTGTCTTAAAAATACATTTTTAGCTGTTATACCAACTAACTTTTTTTATTTTTCAAAACCTATATCAATTTATTCAAACTAATATTTTTATTATAAATATCAAAATGTTAAGCGCACTTGAACAAGATGCAAATCTTTGATATACAAAATTTGTATCTGTTTAATTGGAGGATGAAATTAAACTATGAATAAAGCAGTTATAAACACACCTGCTGAAATTAATCAAATAACTCCCTTTTTAAGTGATAGTTTGCTAAGTAAACAAAATTCAATTGTTAGCTTATTCTCAGGTTGTGGCGGTCTTGATCTTGGCTTTACTGGTGGCTTTAAATTTGGGGGTCGTTTTTACGACCGTCTTCCTCATAATATTATATGGGCAAATGAAATAGATAAATATGCCTGCGAAGCATACCGTAATAATTTAAAACATAATATTGTAGAAAGTGATATCTGGGAAGCAATTGAAAAAGATGCTTTGCCAAATAACTCTGATATTTTACTTGGGGGCTTTCCTTGTCAAGATTTTAGCCAAGCAGGAAAACGAAAAGGATTTCAGTCACAAAGAGGAACACTTTATAAGGCGATGGTTGAAGTTGCTAAACGCATACGTCCAAAAGTTTTTGTTGCTGAGAATGTGAAAGGGCTACTTTCAATTGATGGCGCATTAGAACAAATTAAAACGGACTTTATGAATGCGGGATTTAACACCGTTCAAGAATATTTGATAAACGCTGCTGACTACGGAGTTCCGCAGAATCGTGAAAGAGTGTTTATAATTGGATGGAAGGAGAGCAAACATTACTCCAAATTTAAATTTCCTAATAAATGGTTAAAGCGTGAGAACGTTAAAAGAATAATTTCCGATCTTGAAAATGTTGGTTGGAATGAATTTGATGGACACACTTGGGCTTTAGCAAAAAGAAGACCAGATTTGCAAGGAAACGAAGTAACGCCATCTGATGGTGTGGCTTACACAGTACGTGCCGAACATCATATGAATATACAATTTCATTATAATGACAAACGGCGTCTTTCTGTACGTGAAGCTGCTAGATTGCAATCATTCCCTGATGAGTTTAAATTTGAAAAATTATCTAAACAGCAAGGATATAAAATGATCGGCAATGCTGTACCTCCTGTTATGGCATGGCAAATAGCCAATTCAATACAAGAGGCATTAAAATAAATGATAACCGTTGCAGCAAATGATAGTAAAAATGCTTTTGAAAAATTGTTAGAAGCTACTGCATCAACCCTAGAGGAAGCTATTCGTATCGCTCCACCAATGGGTAATTTCGAACTTGAAGACAGTGTATTACGAGCTATGAGAGAGAAATCCGTAAACACACCATTTCATGGAATGATAGAAAAAACTGAGCGCGGTGAATTTCCTGATATAGTCGCTAATAGCATTTATGGTGTAGAAGTCAAACAAGTCCAAAAAAATAGTTCTCGCACAAGAGGAAACAGCATATTTGAAACAACTCGTGTTCCAAATGTAAAACAAGTTTATTTAATGATGTGTTGGGATGCTGCGGGAGGTGGAAGAATAAAATGGCGTAAATATGAAGAGGCGATAGCCGATGTAGTAATTACTCATTCTTCTCGTTACTTAATAGACGCAGAACTACCTGAAGGACAAAGTTTATTTGATCAATTAGAGATCAGTTACGATACATTTAGAAATTTAGAACAAAATGAGATGATGAGCCATGTTAGAAAACTTTATCAGCAGAACGATGATTCCAAAGACTTATGGTGGTTAGAAACGCGTGATCGAAAGCCACTAAGAACACTAGAAAGCCTTAATGATGAAGAACGCTATAAATTGATTGCTGAGGCGTTTTTTCTCTGTCCATGTGTCTTTGGTGAGGACTCTCGCCATAAATTTACGCCTGTTGTTGCTTATTTTCTATCACAAGGCGTTGTTTCACAGGTTATCAGAGATAAATTTTCAAGTGGTGGACGCAACTATATTAACGGAATTGAAGTTGCTCAGATGCTTTATCGCGCTGGCGTTCGTCACAAAGATGAAATTATCAATGCATCTTCCTATTTGGATGATGAATTAATTTGCCAGTTCTGGGAAATAAAAAACCCACCAAGCAATGATAATAGAATTAAAGAATGGTTATTTCAGATTCGTAAGCATTACAGGCAAAGCTTAGAAGAATTGATTGCTTTTGAGGCTGTTTTTAAAGTTTAATTAGGTATATATTATAAACTTCTTTCTAGTTTTATACTAAGGGGGTCAAGCCCATCAATTTCGCCATGCAGCTTATCACCTGCAACCACTGCGCCAACGCCTTCAGGGGTGCCTGTTAAAATAATATCCCCTGCGCGTAAATGATAATAATGCGATAAATCCGCGATTAATTCATCAACCTTCCATACCATCTCAGCAAGCGATGAATCTTGACGGATTTTACCATTCACTTCCAAAAAAATACGCTGATTATCTGGGACAAACGCATCAGCCTTCGTGATTGGCGCAAAAATTGCCGATTGTTCAAAATCTTTTCCTAAATCCCACGGCCGCTGTTTTTCTTTTGCAACATTTTGTAAATCGCGCCGTGTCATATCAAGCGCGCAAGCATAGCCATAAATCGCATCGCTTGCGCCTTTAAGATCGGTTTCAAACACAGGACGACCAAGCATCACCGCCAATTCAATTTCATGATGATAATTCTTTGTGCCGCATGGATAAGCAAGTCGTTTTCCACCTGAAGCCCCACCACCTAAGGCCCCACCACCTAAGACCATTGCGCTGGGGGTTTTCGTGAAATAAAAAGGCGCAGTGCGGTCAACCTCGCTTCCCATCTCTTTTGCATGGGCAGCATAATTGCGACCAACACAAAAAATGCGGTGAATGGGGAATTGAACATCCTCCCCCTTAATTGGAATCGCATAGGTTTGATCGGGTGCAAAGCAATACATAATAATAAGTCTTGATCTGTCTTGGTTTTTTTGTCAATCAAAACATGAAGCTATTTTATAAAAAGGGGAAGAAAAACCTATGAAACCATCAGGATTGACAGCGATTGTAACGGGCGGAGGAAGCGGTCTTGGCGCAGCAACCGCATATTATTTAAGCAAACAAGGGGCTAAGGTTGCAATCTTTGATTATGCCGAAGATAAAGCCAAAAAAATTGCGGATGATTGTGGTGGAATGGCATTTAAAGTCGATGTTGGCGATTCATCACAAGTTGATGAAGCCGTAACACAGGTAACCCAGCAGCTTGGCGCAGCACGAATTGTTGTGAATTGCGCTGGGATAGCCCCTGCTGCGCGTATGGTTGGGCGTGAAGATAAGCTATCCATCGATTTATTTCAGCAAGTCATTCGTGTAAATTTGATGGGGTCTTACCATGTAATGAGTTATGCCCTGCGCGATATGATAAAATTAGAGGATTTGGAAGGTGGAGAACGCGGGGTGATTATTAATACATCCTCAACTGCCTATCAAGATGGACAGGTGGGGCAGACGGCCTATGCTGCCTCCAAAGGGGGGATTGCCGCGATGTGCCTTCCTGCCGCCCGTGAACTTGCGCGCCACGGCGTTCGCGTTTGTGCGATTGCCCCTGGGCTGTTTAATACCCCGATGATGGAAAGCCTGCCTGAAGAAACCACGCAAGCGATTATCAGCAATGTCCCCTTCCCTAATCGCCTTGGCAACCCGCAAGAATATGCAGAACTTGCCACCCATATTATTGAAAATCGTTATTTAAATGGCGAGGTCATCCGCCTTGATGGCGCAACCCGCCTTCCCCCAAGATAAAAATAACGCCTTATATGCTTTTAAATTATCGTTAAGCCTGATAGAGATTATCCCATGACCCAGCAGATAGAAACTCAACAAATAGAACAATTTGTAAATGCGCCCGAACGTGCGGATAGGGTTAAGCAGGTGCGCAGCATGATTGATGCGCTTGGGGTGGAGTATCTTTATTTGCAATTTGTGTCCATCACGGGGCGGATTTGCGGTAAAGGCGTTCCAGCCGATCATTGGGAGCGTGTTGCAGAACGTGGGTTTCAACAGGTCTATAGCGCAGCGGTTAATGTCTTTTCCAATCGCCATGGGGAGCATCTTGGATATGGACCAGAGGCGGCTGAATTTTGCGCTATTCCCGAACCTGAAACATTTTGCCAGCTTCCATGGGATAAGCGGGTTGCGCGGGTCTTTTGCACCCTATTCCATAATCGGGAAGAGCAAGGAAAAGCAGGGGATTTTTTTACAGGCGATTGCCGTAATAACCTTCGTCAAATTCACGAGGCGTTTCAAAAACAGCATAACGGGTTGCATCTTCGCCTTGGCACTGAACCTGAAATGATGTGGCTTAAAAAAGATGAACATGGCAGGCCTGCGGGCGGGGTATCAGATGGTTATTGTTCACATATTGAACAGTTTGAACGCTTGCGCCCGATTTATATGCAGGTCAATGCCTATGCGCGGGCGATGGGGCTGGATATGATTGAAAGCGACCATGAAGACGCATCGGGCATGCTTGAATTAAATTTTATGTATGATGATTGCCTAAGAACCGCAGATCGCCTGACCACCTATCGGCAAATTTGCGCACAAGTTGCACGGGAATTTGATCTGATTGCGTGTTTTATGGCCAAACCCTTTGCGGGGGTATCGGCTTGTGGTTGTCATCATAATCTTTCCTTATGGCAAGGTGGGAAAGATGCGCCCATTAAGCTAGGTCAAGAAACGCCTACGGCAATGGTGGAGGTTTTTACCTATCGTACAGGCGGCGACAATTATTTCTTGCCCGATGGCGATGATCCGCAAATCCCAAGTAAGATTGGTCAATATGCGATTGGTGGCATTGTTGCACATCTTGATGCGCTAACTGCGATTGGCTGTTCAACCGTTAATTCCTATCGCCGCTTATGGGATACAGGCTATTGGGCGCCTGTGTTTAAGGATTGGGGCTATCAAAACCGCACCACGGGAATGCGTATTTCAGCCCCTGGACGCTTTGAATTTCGTTCGGTTGATTCGATGGTTAATCCTTATTTAATGGCAGCAGGGCTATTAAAAGCGATGGAGGATGGGATTATCAATAAAATGCCTTGCGGTGAACCTGAAGAACGCAATATTTATGAAGCGATTGATGAGGGAAAACAGGTTGAAAAATTACCGATGTCGTTGAAAGAAGCACTGGACGGCCTTGCAAAAGATCAAATCATTCAATCTGCAATGCTTGGGGAGATGTATCGGCTTTACCATGAATATAAAACCGATGAATGGGAACGCTTTATGCAAACCACCACCGATTGGGATCGTGATACCTATATGGATTGTTTGCCGTAATTATAATTTTATGTGTCGATTTTTAAAAAGCGGTTGTATATTAAAATTGATTGGATATAGTCAGACTTATATATAAAAGCAGGAGCAGATAAAATCATATGAACTATTCAATTTGGGAAATTATTCGCCAAGGCCTATCTGGAAATAAGGGCTGGAAACCTGTATGGCGTGAACCAGAACCCAAGCCTGAATATGACATTGTGATCATTGGCGGGGGGGGGCATGGGCTATCAACCGCTTATTATCTTGCGAAGGAATTTTCAATTACCAATGTTGCTGTTGTTGAAAAGGGCTGGCTTGGCTCGGGCAATATTGGGCGTAACACAACAATTATCCGTTCTAATTATTTGCTGTCTGGTAACCTGCCCTTTTATGAATTTTCCTTAAAATTATGGGAAGATCTGGAACAAGATTTTAACTATAACGCGATGGTCTCCCAGCGTGGGATTTTAAACCTTTATCACAGCGATGCCCAGCGTGATGCTTTCACAAGGCGTGGTAATGCGATGCGCCTTGCAGGGGCAGATGCCACAATGCTAAATCAGGATGAAGTGCGCCAGCTTTACCCCTTCCTTAATTTTGACAATGCACGCTTTCCTATTCTTGGTGGATTGATGCAAAAGCGCGGTGGCACAGTGCGCCATGATGCGGTGGCGTGGGGCTATGCAAGGGGGGCGGATTCGCGTGGTGTTGATCTTATCCAAAATTGTGAAGTAACGGGGCTAACCATTAAAAACAACCGTTGTATGGGGGTGGAGACAACCAAAGGCACCATTAGAGCAAAGAAAATTGCAGTATGTGTTGCAGGGTCTTCCAGTCGGATTATGGCAATGGCAAACCGCCGCCTGCCGATTGAATCGCATGTGTTGCAAGCGTTCGTAAGTGAAGGGTTAAAGCCCGTCATGCCAGGGGTGGTTGCCTTTGGTGCAGGTCATTTTTATGCAAGCCAATCGGATAAAGGCGGTTTGGTTTTTGGTGGCGATATTGATGGGTATAATACCTATGCCCAACGCGGCAATTTACCCGTGGTTGAAGATGTGTGTGAAGAATGCGTTAATTTAATGCCAATCTTTGGGCGGGCGCGCTTGCTTCGCTCTTGGGGCGGGGTCATGGATATGTCCATGGATGGTTCCCCGATCATTGATCATACCGATATTGATGGGCTTTATTTTAATGGTGGCTGGTGCTATGGCGGGTTTAAGGCAACGCCTGCTTCTGGCTATTGCTATGCGCATTTATTAGCCACTGACCAAACGCATGAGGTTATTAAGGATTTTCGCCTAGATCGCTTTATGAAGGGCTATGCGATTGATGAAAAAGGCATGGGGTCGTTCCCTAATCGGCATTAAGGAATAAAGATAAATGCAAATCCCACACCCCTTATTAGGATTAAGAGATGCCGCTGAATTTGTGTGTTACGGCTCAGCGGAAATGATTGATCGCCCATATCTTGCTAATCCCGAACAGGTTGATGATCAAATGATTAGCAAAACCCATGATTATGTATTCCTGCGTGATAATCCAGCAGGGGCACACCGCGAATTATGGTACCATGAACAGGGGGATCGCTCATGGCTGGTTGTCACCCGTGATACTTTAACCCATGAAATCCTATCAGTTGAATTGGCGGTTGAGGTTGCAAGAAAACAAGGGCGTTCGCTATGACGGGAAACAGGCTAACTTATGGCGGCGTGATTGATCGCAATCGCCCATTAAATTTTTCTTTTAATGGTAAAAAGATGCAAGGTTATGCAGGCGATACATTAGCTTCAGCCCTGCTTGCCAACGGACAAAAATTGGTTGGGCGTTCATTCAAATACCATCGCCCACGCGGTATTTTCAGTGATAATAGTCTGGAGCCTAATGCACTGGTTGAATTGCGGAAAGGCGCGTATCAAGAGCCGAATACCCGCGCAACCGTAGTTGAATTATTTGAAGGATTGGAGGCAAAAAGCCAAAATCATCGCGGACCACTTGCTTATGATGCGATGGCGGTTAATAGCCTTCTTGGGTCATTCCTTTCTGCTGGATTTTATTATAAAAGCTTTATGTGGCCTAAATCCTTTTGGGAGTCGGTTTATGAGCCGTTAATCCGCAAAGCGGCTGGATTAGGCACCCTTTCTGACAAAGAAGACCCCGACCGTTATGAAAAAGGCTTCCTGCATTGCGATTTACTGATTATTGGCGGTGGGTTAGCAGGCTTGGTTGCGGCAAAAATAGCGGCCGAAGCTGGGATTCGTATTATTCTTGCGGATGAAGATTTTATCTTTGGTGGCCGCTTAAATAGCGAAATTTCTATGCTGGATGATGCGCCTGCTTGCGAATGGGTTTGTAACACCCTTGATTATTTAAAAAGCTGTGATCATGTGCGCCTAATGCCACGCACAACCATTTATGGCGTGTTTGATGGCGGTATATTTGGGGCTGTAGAGCGGGTTAGCGATCACCTGCCCTATTCCACGGCGACAAATAGCGATGATAGAATACATCGCCAACAATTATGGCGCATTTATAGCAAGGCAAGCCTGCTTTGTTCAGGAGCAAGCGAGCGTTCCATTGGCTTTGGTAATAATGATTTACCAGGCGTGATGCTTGCAGGGTCACTGCGCACCTATATTAATCGCTATGCGGTAAGCCATGGTCAAAATACGGTTATCCTAACCAATAATGACGATGGCTGGCGAACTGCAAAAGACTGTATCGATAATCAAGTCGGGGTGACGGCATTGATTGACACACGCGAACAGGACAATCCCCCTCCTTATGATTTTGGCAATAAGATTCGGGTCATTCAAGGTGACTATATCCGTGAAGCGATAGGAAGCGGTGTTGGCGGGCTATGGGGCAATAACGTTGGCGTTTCTGCGGTACGGCTTAGTAGCGGTGAAGTGATTAAGGCCGATAATATTGCGGTTTCTGGTGGCTGGTCGCCGAATGTCCACCTATCTTGTCATCATCGTAATAAACCTGTTTATAACGCCACGATTGCAGGCTTTGTCCCAGGGGAATCCATGCCGCCCGCGATGTATATTGCAGGTGCGGTGAAAGGCTTGTTTACGCAAAACGAGATTATTGAAGATGCACAAGCGCAAATGCTTACCATTCTTAAAACGCTTGGCAATCGTAAGCGTAAATTTTCTGATCTGCCAACTTCCGAAGATCGTTCATACGCAATCACCCCCTTTTGGTATGTGAAACAAACGGATAAAAAAGCTTTTATCGATTTACAAAATGATGTGACAACAAAGGATATTGCCCAAGCCAATCAAGAGGGGTTTCATGCAGTTGAGCATTTAAAACGCTATACAACCCAAGGCATGGCAACCGATCAGGGTAAAAGCAGCAATACAAATGCGATTGCAATTATGGCGGATATTCGTGGACAAAGCATTGAAAAGACAGGAACAACCATTTACCGCCCGCCTTATACGCCAGTTAGCCTTGGGGCTTTGGCTGGACGCGCAAGGGGTAAGCATTTTCGTCCCTATCGCTTAACCTCAGGGCATGATTGGGCGAAAGAACAAGGTGCCGTTTTTGTTGAAGCGGGCGCATGGTTACGGGCGCAATGGTTTCCTTTAACGGGGGAGACGCATTGGCGGCAATCTGTTGATCGGGAAGTCATGGCAACCCGCACTTCACTTGGCGTATGCGATGTTAGCACCTTGGGTAAAATTGACCTTCAAGGGCGCGATGTTGGAACTTTTTTAAATTATGTCTATGTCAATGGGTTTGCAAAATTACCCGTTAATAAAGCCCGTTATGGCGTTATGTTACGTGAAGATGGCATTACGTTTGATGATGGCACAACCGCAAGGCTTAGTGACAATCATTATGTCATGACCACAACCACCGCCAATGCGGTTGGCGTTTTTCGTCATTTAGAATTTTGTCGGCAATGCTTATTCCCTGATCTTGATGTTCAGATGATCTCAATCACCGATGGCTGGGCGCAATATGCGCTTGCAGGTTCTAACTCCCGTGAATTATTAACAAAAATCGTTGATCCGCAATTTGATCTATCTAATGATGCGTTCCCCTTTATGGCATGCGGAGAAGTTACGATCTGCAACGGCATCCCTGCCCGCTTATTCCGTATTTCTTTTTCTGGAGAGCTTGCTTATGAATTAGCGGTGCCTGCGCGTTATGGCGACTCGCTTATTCGGATCTTGATGGAAGCTGGAAAGCCCTTTGGCATCACCCCCTACGGCGTGGAGGCATTGAATGTCATGCGCATCGAAAAAGGCCATCCAACGGGCAATGAATTGACGGGGCAAACTTCAGCACAGCAATTAGGGCTTGGTGGTATGATGGCAAAGAAAAAAGATTTTATCGGTAAAGTCATGGCAATGCGGGAAGCCTTTCAGCAATCCGATGATTTACGGTTAATGGGCTTTAAGCCCGTTGATCCCACCCAACAATTACGCGCAGGCGCGCATTTTGTTTCAAAAGGCAAACCATTTGATTTAGCGCATGATCAAGGCTGGATGAGTTCAGTTGCTTATTCGCCAACGCTTGGCCATTCCATTGGCTTAGGCTTTGTTCAAGATGGAACGAACCGTAAAGGCGATGTTGTTATTGCT
Source organism: Alphaproteobacteria bacterium (assembly GCA_965229675.1). Lineage (GTDB taxonomy): Bacteria > Pseudomonadota > Alphaproteobacteria > CBDDJK01 > CBDDJK01 > CBDDJK01. Next base: position 1,768,919 of record OZ245897.1, on the reverse strand, counting down.
ACTTCCCCCGTTCATGAAGAACAGATTGAAGTTGAAATTACCTCCCCCCATTTTTATGATCCAGAAGGGGAGCGGTTACGTGGCTAATGAATCTTCCTATCAGTTAATCGCACGCCCTGTGCTTGCAATAACGACCCAAGAAATTGGTGGCGTTTCTTTACAAGAGCGTGATCAAGCCCATTGTTTTTCACTTGCTATCCCGCATAAAGGCGAACAGGAATTTGAAAAATCAATCCTTAACCATTATGGGCTGGACGCCCTGCCCGATATTGGCATGAGTGCCTTGTCAAAAGATAAAACTGGCCGCCTGCTTAGGCTTGGCTTTGATCATTTTTTCTTGCTGCAATCCGCGCCTGCCCTTGACCAAACCATCACAAAAACTGCTTATTGCACAGAACAAACCGATAATTGGGTGATGATTGGCATGACCACCCCGCCACCTGAGGAAGCAAACATACGCGATGGCCTATCCCATATTTGCATGATTGATCTGCATGAAAATGAATTTCCACCCAACAAGGTTGTCCGCACAGTGATGGAGCATATTGGGTGCGTTCTGCTGCGTGAACAAGCAGGGGAATGGCTAACCATGGCACCACGTTCTTCAGCAAAAGACTTCATCCATGCCCTAACCCTTTCCTTCCGCTCAGCTGAACAAGCAAGAAAAATTAAAGATTATTAAAAATAATCCAAGGGTGTTTATGTACTCAAAGTTACAGAAACCATTTTACTGTGTTTTTTTGATAAAGAGGAATAAAGCTGATCATAATTTCAACAGAAAATACATTGATCGCTATGTGAATGAATTTACTTGTAGGTTGAATCAAGGTAATATTAAATATTATGTAATGGGTAGGTTTTTATAAAGCATTTAGTAAAAAATCCACATATAAAGGGTTGGTTGAAGCATGACTGAAATAGAACAATGGTACTGTTTTAAGTTTGATGTACCCAAAACAAATGCGGTAACAGCCTCAGAATTAATTCGTAAGATGTCTAGTTTTATGGATGCTATTGAAGACTTTAATCGTGCGGTCGTTCATAGTTCAGATGAAACCTTTGTTGTTACATCCTATGTTGAAGATATCCAAACTGGGTCAATACGCTGGTGGTTAGTTGACAAGCTGCACCGCCTTGATGATAAAGCCATAGATAGATTTGTTGATCAACCTGTTAGAACAATGGTTGCGTCTATGCTTAAGAAGCTCAAACAGGTTACCATAGAAACGCTTGAGAAAAATGATGGTCAACCAATAGAGGTTATAGAACAAAAGGTTATTGAAGCTGTAGAAAAGGTAGAAAAAGAATATCAGAAGCAATTACCTCAAAATCTTCTAGGGGAAGGGAAGATTTCTATAGAAAAAGCTAAAATCTTAATGGCAACATCGAAAATGTCACAATTATCTAGGTAGCGGACTCATAAAATTGGCACCACAGTCTTATTGTAGCTAATTTAACAAATGCCATAAAATTTGTTGAGTGTTTTTCGTATCTTGTTGCAATTGATCGAAATGATTTTTTTAGCCTTCCAAAAAATCGTTCAACAATATTCCGTTGTTTATAAAGCTCTTTATCGTATGGTTTAGGCGTTTTTCGATTGGCTCTTGATGGAATACATTCGATAGCACCTTGTTCCCAGATCATGTTTCTTATCCATTCTGCATCATAAGCCTTATCTGCAAGAACTGCTTGCCCGAATTGTAAATTCTGTAGCAAATCACGACAAGCAGGGGCATCATGTGCTTGACCTGATGTTAAATTAAAACCCATTGCCAAACCATGTTCATTAACAATAGCATGAAGTTTTGTTGTTAAGCCTCCTCTTGATCGCCCCATACAACGAAATTTACTGTTTTTTTTACTGTCGCTGCAGAATGATGCACACGAATAGAAGTCCCATCAACCATAACAAGATTATGGTTATAATAATCACAAATAGCATCCATTAAACGATCCCAAATACCTGCCTTCGTCCCCAGCCTTCGTCCAACGATTAAATCGATTATAAACAGTTGTGTAAGGCCCATAACGCTCTGGAAGATCACGCCACGGAATGCCTGTGCGAAGCTTGAAAAATATTCCATTTAAAATACGACGATCATCAACACGCTTAACCCCACGGCTCTTTTGCGGCAAAAGTGGGAAAATAAGCTCCCATTCAAAATCACTAAGATCAAATCTGGACATGGTTAACTCCTAAAAAAAGGTTGTAATACCAAAGCTGAATCAGATTTGAATTAAATATACAACAATTTTATGGGTACGCTACCTAATTAATCCCATAATTTCACACTGCTGGAAAAGTTTTGTTGGGGTTCAAGATCAGGTAGCTTAATGCTCAAACCAGCGGGGAAGATTGTGCCATAATCTGCAAGACTGGGGTTGGCTTCAAGCACCATTTCAACGATGCGATGGCTTGTTTGTCCATAATAATCATAACATATTTTATCCAGCATATCTTTATCACGTGTACGATAGTTCATTGTTCACCGCCATAGGCCTGAAGTTTCATTGTAAAATCAATTTTTAAAGGCAAGCCCTGTGAAATAAAATGGCTTTGACTTTCTTCAATTGAAAGGATCACCCAATCATCCAATACATTGCCTAAACCATCAACTAGGTAGCGGACTCATAAAATTGGCACCACAGTCTTATTGTAGCTAATTTAACAAATGCCATAAAATTTGTTGAGTGTTTTTCGTATCTTGTTGCAATTGATCGAAATGATTTTTTTAGCCTTCCAAAAAATCGTTCAACAATATTCCGTTGTTTATAAAGCTCTTTATCATATGGTTTAGGCGTTTTTCGATTGGTTCTTGATGGAATACATTCGATAGCACCTTGTTCCCAGATCATGTTTCTTACCCATTCTGCATCATAAGCCCTATCTGCAAGAACTGCTTGCCCGAATTGTAAATTTTGTAACAAATCACGACAAGCAGGGGCATCATGTGCTTGACCTGATGTTAAATTAAACCCCATTGCCAAACCATGTTCATTAACGATGGCATGAAGTTTTGTTGTCAAGCCTCCTCTTGATCGCCCCATACAACGAAATTTACTGTTTTTTTTACTGTCGCTGCAGAATGATGCACACGAATAGAAGTCCCATCAACCATAACAAGATTATGGTTATAATAATCACAAATAGCATCCATTAAACGATCCCAAATACCAGCCTTCGTCCAACGATTAAATCGATTATAAACAGTTGTGTAAGGCCCATAACGCTCTGGGAGATCACGCCATGGAATGCCTGTGCGAAGCTTGAAAAATATTCCATTTAAAATACGACGATCATCAACACGCTTAACCCCACGGCTCTTTTGAGGCAAAAGTGGGAAGATAAGCTCCCATTCAAAATCACTAAGATCAAATCTGGACATGGTTAACTCCTAAAAAAAGGTTGTAATACCAAAGCTGAATCAGATTTGAATTAAATATACAACAATTTTATGGGTACGCTACCTAATGCGGCCAACTTTTTCAATTATAGCTAACGGCCAAAATATTACCAATCTGATCAATGGCCGCCTGTTGTCTTTGCAAGTGACTGATAAGGCTGGAATCAAATCCGATCTTTTAACCCTTACACTTGATGATTGTGATCATAAAATTGATCTGCCCATCCATGGTGCAGAGTTAGAATGCTATATAGGCTATGAAGGCTATCAAACTGATCGAGTGGGGTTTTATGTAGTAGATGAAGTGGAATTGAGTGCGCCACCTGCGGTTTTAGTTGTCCGCGCACATGCCGCCGATATGCGCCGAAGCCTCAAGTCTAATCGAGATCAGACCTATGAAAACATCACACTTGGTGAATTATTATCAACGATTGCAAATCGTCACGGTCTTGTTCCTAAGATTACAAATGAGTTAGATGCCTTGCGTTACGATATTGTCAATCAGAGTAAAGAGAGCGATATTAATTTACTAACCCGTCTTACCAAAGAGCAAGATGCAATCACTAGCATTAAAGACGTCAACTTAATTATTACTGCTAAATCAAAAGGAGAAACCGTATCAGGGCAAACCTTAAACCCCATATACCTCAAACAGAGAGATTTAAGCAATTGGCGTGTTACCATTGCAGATCGTCAAGCTTACCAATCAGTAACAGCACGCTATCACGATCCAGATCAAGCCAAAGAGGTTATTGTTACCGCTGGAACAGGTATGCCACACTATGCGATCAAGAAAAATTACAAAAACCAAGCTGAAGCCTTAGCTGCCGCTAATGCTAAATACAAACAATTCCAACGTGGCACCCGCAAACTGTCCTTGACCCTACCCTACAAATCAGGATTAATGGCAGAAGTGCCAATTGTTTTAAATGACATTAGAGACGGAGTTGATGGAGAATGGGTTATCGATGAGGCTAGACACGAGTTGTCAGGTCAAGGCATAATCACAAAAATCACAGCAACTCCAAAAGAGTAAATTAACGATCAGTTATAGCACACGTCAGTTAGGTTAAAAGGAGGTGCCTGATTTTTAATCAATTTTTTGTCCAAGCAGTGTCGCGCCACAGTCCAAAAATCCGTGCGCCTGTCCAATTAGATAACGAAGCAACTCATTGGAAGTTCACCTTAGATGGAAAAACGATCAATGTTGATATTAGCGATACCAATATAGCCCAAGAAACTATGCAGCGTGGCGATGTACGTGTGGGTGATACCTATAAAGTTAAACTTGAAGAAACAGAATATCGCACACCAAAGGGGCCGTTCCGTATTCGGTATAAAATTATAGAGGTTTTAGATTTCAAAAGAAATATAGAGCAGCTTGATAATTTCACTTAATAGCATAAATTTGGGAAATAAATAAAAGGCTAATTAAACGTAGCTAATAAGTCTTGTTCGATGCGTTTAAGGCGGTCTTGATGGGTGATTTTATGGCCATAAACATCACGGACATAAAAAACATCGACAAGTTTTTCACCATAAGTAAAGATTTTTGCTGAAAGAATTTGCAAATTTTGCCGCGCAAGAACGCCCGTTAAATAATAAAGCATGCCAGGATCATCACGGCCTTGAACCTCAATCACCGTGCTGATGCTACTTGCTTGATTATCAATTAGAATATGGGAGGCAACATTGCCTTCGATCTCCCGCTTAGCAAGAGGACGATTGCGCTGTTGTTGCATTTGTACCTCCACATCCAATGCGCCGCATAATGCCTCATCAATTAAAGATTGGATATGTTTCATATCTTCTGCGACCAAGAAACACTTGCCTTCAGCCGTTTGGATTGCAAAATGCGTGACGGCTAGACCATCTGCAAGGGTGATGATGCTTGCGCTACGCACCTCCCCCCCGCCAAGTGCAATCGCCCCTGCTATGCGCGAAAAAAGCCCTGGATGGGTGGGGCAACATACCGAAAGCTGGGTAATATCCTGTTCTTCATCATTGACAAGGGTTAAATTAAGCGCATGCGGGTGATGGCGTGCATTTTTAATAAGGTCTGCATTTTTAGCCAATAAAGCAGGCTCATATTGGCGCAGGCATTGATCGCCATTTGCCTCCATAAATTCAGTAATATCTTGTTCTGACCAGCCTTGCGCTTGCAAAAGCCTTAGGATTGCGCCTTTTCGCTCCTCCAGCCTTTGGTGGGTTGGATTGATTGCATCACTGGAGCCTGTCATTAACGCCTCAGCACGCCCATAAAGATTCCGCAACAAGCTTGCCTTCCAATTATTCCAGCTTTTTGGCCCTACTGCCTTAATATCAACCACCGTAAGGCATAATAGCATCCTCAATAATTCAGGAGTTTGCACCTGATCAACAAAGTCCGTAATGGTCTTGGGGTCGTCCAAGTCGCGCTTGGTTACAATTCTGGACATCAATAAATGATAGCGCACCAACCATGAAATGCTTTGCGTTTGTTCCGCATCAAAGCCAAAACGCGGACATAATTTTAACGCAACTTCTGCACCAAGTTCAGAATGATCACCGCCACGTCCTTTGGCGATATCATGCAGGAAAACGGCCGTATATAAAGCCTCCCGCTGGTTAATCCGTGGGAATAGGTTTGTGGATAATGGATGCTCCTCTTCCAATTCGCCCTGTTCAATCTGATGCAGCGCACCGATTGCACGAATCGTATGTTCATCAGTTGTATAAATATGATACATATCAAATTGCATCTGGGCAACAACACGACCAAAATCAGGCACAAACCGCCCAAGCACCCCGCTTTCATTCATCCAGCGCAGGATTGTTTCAGGGTTTTGCTTTGCGCATAAAATATCCATAAAATAGCGATTGGCTTGTTTATTTTTGCGTAAATTAGAATTGATAAGCCGCAAATTTTCGGCGATTTGTTGCCAGCAATCAGGGTGCAAATCCAGCTGATGATCACACGCCACTTTAAACAAACGAATAATATCAATGGGTTGCTGTTTAAATTGATCAGGTGTTGCCGTTAGCAAACGCCCCTGCTTTAAAACAAACCCATCCAGCTTACTATTCATAATATTGGGACGTACACGGCTTAACCAGCCTTTATCCTGCTGGACGCGTTCAAAAAATGCCATGAAAATGCGGGTTAATTCTGCGATATGGCGGGCATTGATAAAATAATGTTTCATCAAGCGTTCTGTGCCAGAAGTCCCTGCATGGGTTTTATACCCCATTCGGGCGGCAATTTCTGGCTGAGCGGCAAAGGTTAGCCGTTCTTCAACCCGTCCTGACCATAAATGCAAATGCACCCGCAACGTCATTAAAAATTGATCACATTTATGAAGCTGCTGGACTTGTTCGCAGGTTAAGGTGCCTTGTTCAACCAATATTCCCATATCGGTATGCCCCAAAAGGCCTGCGATTGCCCAGCGTAGTAATTGAAGATCGCGCTGCCCCCCCTTCCCTTCCTTGATGTTAGGCTCCAACAAATAGCGCGAATCCCCCAATCGATGGTGACGATCCTCACGCTCTTGTAATTTTGCCTCAAGAAACTTATTCAAGCTTGGTTGCATCACACTTTTTGACCATTCCTTATATAATTGATCATAAAATGGCCGATGCCCTGCAATAAATCGTGATTCCAATAAGGTTGTTAAAATTGTCATATCCTTGGCGGCAAGGCGTAAACATTCACGAATGCCACGGCTTGCTTGCCCGACTTTTAACCCTAAATCCCACAGGCAATAAAGGATGGATTCAATCAATTGTTCTATATGCGCATTGGGCTTATGGTCATAAAGAAATAATAAATCAATATCAGAATAAGGGGCTAATGCCGCACGCCCATAGCCGCCAACCGCGATAATCGTCAATTTTTCGCCAATGGTTGGGTTGGGATTAGGAAAAATATGCGTTTCATAAAGATTAAATAAGACTTGGATGATCTGATCCATGAACAGGGCGTGACCAGCCGCCGCCGCTAATCCATCTTGGTCTTCGTAAAATTGTCTGTTAAGCTGTTCGCGGTTTTGATCAAAAACTTGCTTTAAATGCGCAAGCCATAGGGGGCGGGTTTTTTCATAATCCTTTTCACATTCATCATAAATTTGAAGCAATGCTTGCTGCAAATCTTGCTGTTTAATCGTAGGTTGCGACTGCGAAACCGCAGCAAAAGGATTATCCAAATATGCCATCAAAAATCACGAACAAATTCACCATGAAAACTAAGCGGAATACCATAAGGTAATTCAACCGAAGCAATTGGCCCATCAGGCAAACGATCCGCCACAAATAACGACATATGGGTACGCTGTGTTGTAACATTAAGGGCGGTGCCAATTAACCAACCATATTCAACGCCTGCCATCTGATTGGCTGGAATGAATAAATGCTCCTCAGCGATATAATCGTCGCCATAATCATAATGCTGTTCATCCCCCGTATCCATATCAAAATAAACAAGACGGTTAAGGACGGGGTAATTCTCTCTAAAGGAGACAAACCAGCGTTTTCGACTGCGTTTTCCAACTAAAGTTGGGGCTATCACAGGAAATTCTTTGAATAAATCGCCCATCCCCTCCGTTGTAACCGAACCTGACGGGGAAATTTGATAAGAAGTATGACGCCCCGTTGGCGGCAAAACACCATCATTTTGATTAGGCATAACAAAGGGAAAACGCCAAACCACGCCTCCATCATCATAAGCACAAAGATCAAGATGGATGGTACCATTATCTTCTTCCCACGCATTGCAAGTATGAAAGAAAAAGCCGTTGGGTAGGTCAAGCTCCCGCACCAATTCAAAACTTTCTTTTGAAAAGATTTTCAAACGCATTGGCGCATCACCATTCCAATAATGATTTTGAAGAAAAGCCGCCTTATTAAGATCCCCGCCATCTTTCCAATATAAAGGCGGAATAATCATTAATAAATGACGATCTGTAATCGCAAAATCATGCGTCATGCCCGTTTTTTCAAAGCGAATGGCGCGATATTTTTCCAAATTGCCTTTGGCATTTATATGATAAAGAACAAAACTGCGCGCCCACGGAACATAGCCAATATTCCACAGATTCCCTTCAGAATCTTGTTTAGGATGCGCCGAAAACGGCATAAATTTCAATGAATCATCCCAAGTGACTGTATTGATTTTTGAAAAATCTTGTTCTTTAACTTCATGCGCTGACCCGCCTTCCCATAAAGCTAGCAACCGGCCTGCATGCTGTATTACATTCGTATTGGCGGTATTCATTTCATCTGGGTTTGAAGCAATCGGCGATTCGGGATAAAGCTTGGAAAAGGCAGGCATGAATAACCGCCCTTTTGCGCGTTCAAGCTTATATTTTTGGGTTTGCAAGAACCGACCATAATGGCTAACACGGCCATCTTGAATCACGAATTTATGTAAAAAACCATCGCCATCAAACCAATGATTATGCGTACGCTGATAGCCTTTGAAGCTTGCGGTTCCCGTCCTATAAAATGTGCCATACAAGGCATCAGGAATGCGCCCTTTAACCTTCAAATTATTATTTTGCAATGTTTCTGGCAAAAGAAGACTGTGACCAATGCGCCATTTTTCAAGCTGCGCTTCATTAACTGGATTGGGGGATACGGAAGCATGTGACGCAGAAGGAAATAGACTAGCACCCGCAATAGATAAAAGACTTGTGGAACAATGCGCAAGAAACGACCGCCTGCTTTGAACATTATAAATATCTAATGGGTTCATTGTCATTATGAAAACCTATTCTTTAGAAAGAACGCTTGTCACCCCTTCATCATTAATTAAAAACGCAATCGCTTCAAACTCTGGACTTCCTACACCCGTTGGATTATTTGAAAACCCATAAGGTTCAGTGGGAATGCCAAACAGATTCGTATCCAATGCTTCATTACCATTTTCATCAATAAACCATACAGCGGCATAATTGCCCTTGGGTAAATTATGAAGGGTTAGCTTAAATTGATTATTTTCGCTTAAATTGCCGGTGATCCGATAATCCCCTAAAGCCTCCATATATGGAAGGTCGGGATTATCTTTAACAATTTTAATATAGATTAAGCTATCCGAGGCTTCTTTAGGCATAATGGTGAGTTCAAGCCCACCCGCCTTCGCATCATTCACCTGTGTTCCATTCATTAGTGTAAAAACACCGAATAACAGAATGAAAAATAATGATTTTAAATGGTTCATAGTTTATCCATCCTTATTTGAAAATATACTATGAAATGATTGACAATGCAATCTTTATATATTATTGGCTAATTTGTGATTATTTTTTGAAAGCATGTAACCCAATGAAATTAAATCGCCTTTTATTCATTTGCTTAGTTAGCGTTGCCTTTGTGGGGCTTGAAGGTGAATTTACGCCCAAAGCCTATGCAGAAGAGGGTGCGTTTCGCATCGGATCAGGCTATTATGACGCATTTGATTCTTTTGATGCGGTTGAACTTCACGCAGAATACCATATGGGGGAGCGTTTTTATGACCTTATTCGTCCCTTTGCAGGGGTAATGGTCACCAGTGACGAGGCCGCTTATGGATATGCTGGCGCACGCTTTGAATTTGATGTTGATGATAGTTGGCAGATCGCCCCCGCTTTTGCCGCTGGTGCTTATCGTGATGGCGATGGCAAAGAATTAGGCCATACGGTTGAATTTCGTTCAGCCTTTGAAGTAAATTATAAAATAACTGATAACGGACGGGTTGGGGCTTCCATTTATCATTTATCAAATGCAAGCTTGGACGATGTTAATCCTGGAACGGAAGTCGTAAACCTTCATTACACCCATTCACTTTATTGATCCTCAATAAACGTTAAAATCTTCGCTAAATTTCCACTGCGGATAATAATATCGCTTTTGATTGCAACGGCTGGTTTGGGCATGAACCCAACGCCTAATCCTGCAAGTTCAATCATATCAAGATCATTGGCTCCGTCACCAACCGCGATGGTTGATTCAAGTGGGATGCCCAAGGCATTTGCTTGTTTTTGAAGAAATTGCGCTTTAAATGCACGGTCAACCATGGGGCCTGTTATACGGCCTGTTAAATTGCCTTCACGGTCAACTTCTAATTTGTTTGCCGCATAGCCATCAAATCCTAATTCATCCGCAAGGGCTTCCGCCGCAAAGTTAAACCCGCCTGAAACAAGAAACGCTTTACCGTTATTTGTCTTAATATGGGTAATTAATTCCCTTGCGCCTTGATGGATCTTTTGTTTCATATGCGCAATGGTGGTTGCAAATAAGGGCCCAGCAACTTGACCTTTAAGGCATTGCAAACGTTTATTCAGGCTTTCAGCAAAATCAAGCTTCCCTTGCATCGCTTGTTCTGTAATTGCAGCAATTTCATTGCCTGCGCCAATTTGATCTGCCATATAATCCAGCGTTTCCATGGCAATCATCGTTGAATCCATATCGCAAATCAGTAACTTATAAGATGGCGATGAATAAGGGACGATCCCCCAATCCCCGTTAAAGTCTTTTAAAAGTTCTGCTAACTGGTGCGCTTGCGCTTTATCTGTTAATTCAAGGCGAACGTCACCTTCATCTGGCAATGTGACAAATTCATCCAAACAGTTACCCAAACATTTACGTTGCGCTAAATTTAACGCCTCCACCTGCAAGATTTTAAGACAAACAGTTTTCAAAGTAAAAACGCCTATTTTTAAGGGGATTAGATTAATCTGTAACTTGGCGGGATTGCCAAACCGCGAATTACATTATAAAATGCCGCTTGGAATTAGGTATGTCAAAATATTTCTGAAGGACACCCAATGCAAAATAAAGACAATCCGTCTTTTATACCGCTTTTAAAAGATATCATTAAATCCTCGAAAAGTAAATTTTATGAAGCGATTTTTATCTCTCTTGTCACCAATTTATTGGCAATGGCGGTACCTATTTTTACAATGCAGATTTATGATCGGGTGATCGTCCATAAAGGCATTACCACCTTACAAGGCATGGTGTTTATCGTTGTCATCGTGCTTATTTTCGATACCGTTTTGCGTTTTGGGCGCGCCCGCCTTTTTCAGCGTATTGGCTTGCATGTTGATATTGAGCTTGGTCGCCATCTTTATCAAAAAATCAGTAAATTACCGTTAAAAACGCTGGAGGAGCGCGATGTATCGCGTTGGCAAACCGCGTTCAGGGATGTTGAAACCGTGCGCACCACCCTTTCAGGGCCAACGATGATTACCGCGCTTGACCTGCCATTTGCCATTTTATTCTTATTGGTGATCTTTAACCTTGCCCCTGGCCTGCTGATTGTGTTTGGCTTTATCATTCCTTTTTATATCATGCTTGCCTATTGGTCGGGGCGTGTGATCTCTGGTCTATCGCAACAAGAGCGTGAACAGAATCTTAATCGTGATATGTTTATGCATGAAATTATTGCAGGGCGTGGAACGGTCAAATCCTTGGCCTTGGAAGATGCATTTAAACCGCGATATGAGGCAACGCAGGCACATTCCATCCGCGCATCAATTGATCGCGGATCAAGTGCGGATTTTCATCAAGTCTTAACCCAATCGATGCAATTAACCTCGTTAGTTACGCTAACCTGCGTTGGGGCAATCCTGATTTTAGGGCAAGAAATGAGCATGGGAACGCTAATTGCCGTGAATATGCTAAGTTCGCGGATGATTTCACCCATCGCAGGGCTGGTTGGGCAATGGCGGATGGTTCAATCTTTCAGGCAAGCGATGGAGCGGTTGAGTGAAATTTATGCCCTTCCCGCCGAACGCCCCGATGTTGATTTGCCGCTTGATCGCCCAGAAGGTACGTTAAAGCTTGAAACACTTTCTTACAGCTATCAAGAACAAGATACCCCAAATCCAATCATGGCGATTGATAAATTAACAGGTGCGATTGGTGCTGGTGGGTTGCATTGTTTGGTGGGCAAAAATGGATCAGGAAAATCAACCCTGTTAAAGTTACTTGCAGGGCTTTATAGCCCGTTGCGTGGGCGTATCTTAATTGATGGCGCAGATATTGGTCAATTTTCACGTAAAGACCTTGCAGGCTGGATTGGTTACCTGCCCCAAGATTGCTTATTATTTGCCGAATCAATTCGTAAAAATATTCAAATCGGTGGGATGCCGATTGAAAAAGTCCGCGAAGGTTACAGCAATCAGGAGCTGGACGCACGCATGATTGAAGCGGCCAAGCTGGTTGGCTCGCATAAATCAATTTTGGATTTGCCTGAAGGCTATGATACCGAACTTGGAGAAGGTGGGTTTGGCCTGTCTTCTGGTCAACGCCGTAGAATTGCACTAGCGCGCGCGATGATGCCTAATCCTTCTGTTTTATTGATGGATGAACCAACCTCTGATCTGGATAACGAGGCTGAAGAAACCCTTGCACAGGCCTTGAAAGCCCTTAGCAAAGACCATACAATCATTGTTGCAACGCATTCTCCCTTATTCCTGAATTATGCCGATTCCATTATGTTGTTGGAGCGCGGACGCGTTTCTGCCGCAGGCTCCGCTCAAGATGTATTAAACAGATTAACACAGCAAAAATCTTCCCCCATTGTAAATAGCCCAACACCTTCTGTTGCGGTTAAACCAGAAACAGCTGAACCAACAAGAGCACCACAACAGGCAGCACCCGCAACACCAACCCCTCCTCCTGCTCCAATTACGCCCGCACAACCCGTAAATGCTTCGCCTGCACCTCAACCTGCAAATAAGCTAAATCCCCCTACAATAGAATTTGGCAGGAAGCCTGTAAATGTACCGCCGCCGCCAACCCCGACTCAACCATCAAATCAAGCGGCAAATCAGGCGGCTCAATCACGTGAACGTGCATTGTCAGCATTGAAACCAAAACCAAATTCATAATATTAAACAACAGGTTATAATCGCATGAACACAGAGCTTTCTAAAAACTCCCCGCTTGATACTTTAAAAGATGATTTTGGCATGACAAAATTCCGTGTCAATCTATGGGCGATTTGTATTTTAATCCTATTGCTTTTGGTAAGTTCTAATTTTGCAAAATTAGATGAGGTTGCAATTGCAACAGGCGAAGTCGTCCCCCAAGAACAATTAAAGATTGTCCAGCATTTAGAAGGCGGAATTGTCGAACAGATTTTTGTTCGCGAAGGCGATTATGTCCAGCAAGGTGCAATCGTCATGCAGCTTGACCTTGGGGCTTCCGCTGTCAATCGTAAAGAGATTTTGGCAAGATTGGACGGCCTAACCTTAACCGAAGCAAGGCTGGATGCTGAAATTAAAAATTTAAAAGCCCCACAATTTAATTCAGAAATTGTTGCAAGACGGCCAGATATTCACAAAAGTGAATTGGCGATTTTTAAAGCGCGTAAACAAGAATTAACCAGCCGCGTTGCAGTTACCAATGAGCGAATTAATCAAAAAAAGCTGGAAGTTGATGAAATGTTAGCCCATCAGCGTGCGCTTGATCGTGATTTGAATCTGGCGAAAGAACGCTTTGAAATGTCAGGAACCTTAGTGCAGCAAGGCTTAGTACCACGAATGGAGCATATTTCACTGGAGGCGGAGGTTTCAAAAATGGAAGGAGAGCTGGAAGTTATGCTAGCCTCCCTCCCCCGTGCAAAAGCCGCCTATGAAGAAGCAAAAGCGCAGCTTGCAGAAGAACGTCAAGCCTTTTCCCGCCGTGCAATCGAAGAATTGGGTGAATTGCGTATGCGTACCGCACAATTACGTGAAACGCTGGAAACTGCCTCTGATCAAGAACGCCGCGCTGATGTTCGCGCCCCGATTGAAGGCATTGTTAAAACCTTGCGCTTTAATACGATTGGCGGGGTTGTAAAGCCAGGGGAACCGATTATGGATATTGTTCCTTCCTCCGATGAATTGGTCATTCGCGCCAAGCTTGATCCGAAAGATCGCGGTTATGTCATTGAAGGGTTAAAGGCGAATGTTAAAGTCTCGACCTTTGATTATGCGCGTTATGGTGACCTTGAAGGTGTGGTAGAGCGGATTGCGGCCTCCACCGATATGGGTGAAGATGGCGTGCCTTACTACACCGTGATTGTCAAAACCGATAAAAATTATTTGGGGGAGCAAAAAGGCGAATTTGCCATTCAGCCGGGATGCAAGCCACCGTTGACATTCATACGGGCAAGCGCACTGTTCTTGATTATATCACCCGCCCTGTTTTGAAGCTTAGGCATGAAGCCTTTCGTGAGCGTTGATGGCCTCCTCTCCCTCCCCTCTTTTATCCGTTCGTGGTATTGATTTTTCGCTAGGTGCAGGCGAAAACTGTGTGCATATTTTAAAACAGCTATCCTTGGAAGTTGAGGCTGGAGAACAAGTCAGCATTGTCGGGGCTTCTGGTTCAGGCAAAACCAGCTTACTGATGGTATTGGCTGGGCTGGAGCGACCTAATCAAGGATCAATTCGCATTAAAGATCAGGAATTATCCACCCTTGATGAAGATACGTTAGCGCAGTTTCGCCGTGACCATATGGGCATTGTTTTTCAAAATTTTCATTTGATTTCAACCATGACCGCCTTGGAAAATGTTTCTTTACCGCTTGAATTGGTATTAAACCGTGCTGAACGAAAAGAAAAAGGCACACCGATTGAACAAGCAACCAATGCGCTTACCGAAGTTGGGCTTGGCCATCGCCTTAACCATTATCCAGCTGCGCTTTCAGGTGGCGAACAGCAGCGCGTTGCATTAGCACGCGCATTTGTTGGCACACCCGATCTGATATTGGCCGATGAACCAACAGGAAATCTTGATCATGAAACGGGTGAAAAAGTGATTAAGGTTTTATTCAAACTATGTCGTGAACGCCAGATCAGCCTGATCTTAGTCACCCATGACCGCACCCTTGCAAAACGCTGTGACCGAATGGTCACACTGGTTGACGGTAAATTTACTGCCAATAAGTCCAATTCGTAACATGGCTAAGCTTGATTTAGGGGAAGCTGTTTATAACTGGAAACCGCCGCCTATTCCTGATCAGCATCCTTTGCAGGGGCGTTATGCAGTTTTAAGTAAGTTATCTGTCAAAGACCATGCCGAAGCCCTGTGGAAAAATCTTAATGATGATCAAGAAAATGCCATCTGGAACTATCTTCCTTATGGGCCTTTTAATGGATATTCTGAATTTGTAACCTTATTGGAAACCCACGAACCATCAACCGACCCACATTTTTTTGCGATTGATGCACAAGATGGGCGTGGGGCTTGCGGGGTTGCAAGCTATTTAAGGATTAACCCTCAAGATGGCTCCATTGAAATTGGACATATCTTTTTCACCCCCTGCTTACAACGCACAAGGGCCGCAACTGAAGCGATCTTTTTGATGATAAATTGGGCGTTTGAAAAGGGCTATCGGCGGGTGGAATGGAAATGCAATGCGCTTAATCAACCCTCCATGCGTGCGGCAAAACGCTTTGGTTTCACCTATGAAGGAACATTTAGGCAGGCAACCGTGGTTAAGGGCTATAACCGTGATAGCGCATGGTTCTCCATCATCGATAAGGAATGGCCAAAGCTATCTTCCCGCTTTATAAATTTCTTAAATCCTACCAATTTTGATGAGAATGGAAAACAAAAACGGTCTCTAACAAAATCATGCGGCGATAACCATACCGATTGATTTAAATAACGTTGTAATTGCCGCGGAGACATATTGGTAACTTTAGCCATATTACCAACATCTTTTATATTTTTTATATTTTTCAATATTTGCAATATGATGACATTTTCTTTTATCAGCTTCTGTTTAATAAATTCTTCAATAAATGATGTATTAACAAAATCATTTTTGAAAAAAACAAGACCCAACCAATGCGCAATAACATCAGACGTTTATTTTCATCACCAATTTGTCAATTTGTATCAAGCAATGAATGATTGCGTTAAAAACGCTTATTCTTGTAAGCAAAGTTACCAATATTTAAGGCTATTTCTAAAAATTATCATTGTTTGTTGGGAAACCTCAAATAATCTTGCTAGCTCCAAGTTTGATAAATTAGGATTTTTTTTAATTTCTTGCTTATAAATATCTTCGGGGATCAACAGATTAGCCGCGAAACCATTCGCCTGCGCTTCTTCTTTTGGTCCTATATTGGTGTTATGATATTTACCAGCATCTGTACTTCTGAAGGCTAAATTATCATCAAGACCATCCCCAATTAATGATCGATGAAGCACAAAATGACCAATTTCATGCGCTGTTGTAAAGCGTTTGCGAAAAGGGCCATGACTTGCATTGAGTGTTATTTTGAATGCATCACCTGTCTTTTCAAGCATACCTGATATTTCATCTGAAAGAAAAGCTTCTTTAACGGTAATCCCAAGTGCTTCTGCTAACATATAAACATCTACGGGAATTTTCAGCCTTGCTTGATGAATTAATCTTGATTGACGTAATGCATCCATTTTTTATACCTCTTCTTCATTAATTATCTGCTTTATTCTTTGATATCGCTTTTTAGTTCTTTAGTTGAATCATCTGGCAATTGTCGTGCCATTTGGGAATAGCTTTTCAAAATATCGTTGATATTATTTTGTATATAATTATTGGCAGTTTGTTCAGCTATTCTTTCTGCCTCTTCAATAGCATGCTTTCTAGCAACCGTTCGAAAATGTATGATCGCACCAATAACTGAAAGTGCCAAAAGAACCGTAATAAGTGCCAAACCAACCATCATGATATTCAATGAAATCATAATATATTGATCAATTGTCAACGCATCCACGCCTAAATATCCCCCTCATTAATAGTATATTTTGAAATAAAGGGAATTACAAGACAAGCATTGTATTAGACGGCATTAATTTCAATTATCGTCGTTGTTCAGGGATGATGCCGCTTGGGAAACGCTGTAAGATAATTTGTAGGATTAGCCCAATTAAAAACATGCGGATATAGGTGGCGCGGATCGCCCAGTCTGCGGGTAGTTCGGCTGTTAGCAATTCGGTCATTGACCAGATAAACCACAAGGAGATTGCGCCAAGAATTGCGCCGCGATTATTGCCTGATCCACCCATAATCAGCATCACCCATACCATGAAGGTGATTGCATGGGGTTCTGTTGCTTGCGGGCCAACAAATTTTATATAATGGGCAAATAATGCGCCGCCTAACCCCATAATCGCTGACCCAAGCACAAAGCTTTGCACCCGCAACCAATCGACATTTTTACCCATGGCGCGTGCCGCCGCCTCGTTTTCACGGATGGCAGTCATCACCCGTCCCCATGGGGACGTTCTTGCGCGCTCCAGCAAAAGATAAAGGGCAAAAATTACCACGACTAAAATAATCAAATAGGCAATACGATCATAAGGCAGATCAAAGGATTCAAACGGACGGGGAATCTTGGAAATGCCCCGTACCCCGTTGGTTGCCCATACCTCGTTTTTAAAAATAAGCCTTAAAATCTCGCCAATACCGATGGTGGAAATCGCCAAATAATCTGACCGCAAGCGCACGCATAATAAAGCGATTGGGCAAGCAATCAAGGCGCTGATCAGCATCGCCGCAAGCAAACCAACGATAAAGGGAAATTCAAAGCCACCAAGATGTTCGGGGCTAACCGCAGTTGTTAAAATTGCCGATACATAAGCCCCAACGGCAAAAAAGCCAGCAATCCCAACATTAAACAGGCCAGCATAGCCCCATTGTGCATTTAACCCAAGCACAAGCACAGCATAGACGCCCGCCATGCTAATCAAGGAAATTCCATATAAAAAATAGCCGTAAAGAAAATCCATCAGAAACTTTTACCTTTAAACAGACCTTGTGGACGAATAAGTAGCATCAAGACCATAATCCCAAAGGCCACCCCTGTCTTATATCCAGGGGAAAGTAATGGTTCATCGCCAATCCAAGGATAAGTTGCCAATTCTTCTGCCATGCCAATCACCAACCCGCCTACCATCGCGCCATAAGGGCTGCCAATCCCACCAAGGATTGCAGCGGCAAACGCAGGAAGTAAGAAAATAAAGCCCATTCGTGTGTTGATTTGCGTATCAATCCCCGCAAATACACCCGCCGCCGTTGCCAAAATCGCGGCCATAACCCATGTGAATTGGATTACATGTTCGGTATTAATGCCCGTTAATTTTGCAAGTTCGGGGGAGTCAGAAACGGCACGCATCGCCTTCCCAATCTTTGTATGGTTCAAAACGATATGGGTAAAAATCATCAATAAAATGGTCATGCCAACAATCCATAAATGCTTGATTTGAATGCGCACAATATCAAATAGGATCATTGGCTTTTGAATGACACCAGAAGAGAATGAAACCGCATCAACCCCCCACCCCAGCTGGACAAGGGAACGAAACATAAATGCCACCCCAAAAGAAGCCATCACCAGAATAATCGTATGGCTGTTGCGAAGCGGTTTAAAGAATAATTGATCCGATAGAATGGCAATCATCGCAACAACAACCATGGTTGGAATGATGGCAATTAAGGGCGGCAATCCTGTTAATTGCGTTAGGCTATAGGTTAGATAGCCGCCGACCATCATGATCTCTCCATGCGCAAAATTGGCAAAGCGCAAAATACCAAACACTAGCGATATGCCAACCGCCGCAAGCGCATAAATTGCCCCTAATACAATCCCAGGGATAAGATAAAAATTAACAAATTCAAACATGGATGCTCCTATTTAGCCCCCCAAAAATAATTCTGCAATTTCAGGATTAGCCAGTAAGTTTGGCCCTGTATCGTCAATTCGATTGCGTCCATCCACCAAGACATAGGCACGATCAGCAATCATCAAAGCCTGTTTAACATTTTGCTCCACCATTAAAATTGGCACATGATGGCGATTGACTTCTTTGATGATTCCTAAGATTTCTTCTTGATATTTCGGGCTTAAACCTGCGGTGGGTTCATCGACCAACAGAATTTTTGGATCAGTCATTAACGCTTTTCCCAAGGCCACCATCTGACGCTGTCCACCCGATAAGGTTCCAGCTTCCGCCTTTCGTTTTTCATAAAGCGGTGGAAACATCGTATAGATTTCTTGCATGCGCGGCTTAAAATCGCCCTTGCGGATATAGGCTCCCATTTCAAGATTTTCCTCAACCGTTAAGCTTGGAAAGATATTGCGGGTTTGCGGAACAAACGCAATGCCAGCGCGGACAATTTGCTCAGTCGGTAGATGGGTAATTTCTTGATTTTCAAGATGGATGCTTCCCTCGCGAATTGAAAGCAGACCAAACACCGCCTTCATCACCGTTGATTTTCCTGCACCATTAGGGCCAACCAAGACAATAATTTCAGATGCGTGAACTTTAACCGCCACGCCATGAAGAATATCAGCCCCGCCATAGCCGCCACGTAATTG
Source organism: Alphaproteobacteria bacterium (assembly GCA_965229675.1). Lineage (GTDB taxonomy): Bacteria > Pseudomonadota > Alphaproteobacteria > CBDDJK01 > CBDDJK01 > CBDDJK01. The sequence continues at coordinate 1,749,202 of OZ245897.1, read as the reverse complement.
GTCAATTTTAAGAATAGGATCAGCCATCAAGCCACCGCCGAACCAAGATAAGCATCTTGAACCTGTTTATTGGCACGAATTTCCGCCATGCTTCCTTGCATAAGCACCCGCCCTTCTGCCATAACAATAATCGGGGCGCAAAGATTAGCAATCAAATCCATATTATGTTCAATTAAGCAAAAATTATAACCACGCTCTTCTTTAAGGCGTACAATCATCTTTGCAAGCTCTTTTAACAAGGTTGGATTAACGCCCGCCCCTGGTTCATCAAGCAAAACCAGTTTGGGATGGCACATCATTGTCCGCCCTAATTCCAATAATTTCTTTTGTCCACCTGAAAGATTGCCTGCTGCCTCCGCCGCAAGCGTTGATAGGTTTAAAAATTCCAAGACCTGATCAGCCTGCACCATGATTTCTTCTTCATGCGCTTGTACCTTGTGCCAGTTAAACCAGCTATTAAGCAAGCGTTCCCCTGGTTGTGCTTCTGGCACCACCAGTAAATTTTCCTTTACCGTCATGCGGGTAAATTCATGGGGGATTTGAAAGGTGCGAACGATGCCTTTATGAAAGCGTCGATGCGCTGGAAGCTGGGTAATATCCTCCCTATCCAACAAGATACGCCCTTTAGTCGGCGATAATGCCCCCGCGATTAAGTTAAAAACCGTTGTTTTTCCTGCGCCGTTAGGGCCGATTAAGCCTGTAATGGTTCCAGATTCAACATTAAACGCACAATCATCAACCGCATGAACGCCACCAAAATATTTACTGACATGATCGACTTGTAACATAGATTTTTTAATCCATTAAAATCACATTACGAATAATTTTACCTGATTTCGCTTCAGCAATCGCGTCATTGATTGCCTCAAGCGGATAATGATTAGAAACCAGCTTGTCTAATTGTAATTTACCCTGCTGGTAAAGGGTTAGTAATTTTGGAATATCTTCACTAAGGCAAACATCGCCCATCTTACTACCAATCACATGACTTCCCAATGAAGCCATCATGCTTGGGTCATAATCAGCATAAGTGCCTGTTGGCGGCATTCCGACTAGAATAACCTTTCCCATTCGCCCAATTAGCGTTGGCGCATCATCAAAAGCAGGCTTAACCCCCACAGTCACAAACACATAATCCACCATCGCGCCATTGGTAAGGGCTTTCACTTGCTTGCGTAAACTCCCTTGTTTCGGATTGGCGATGCGGGTTGCGCCAAATTCAGTTGCGATGGCTAATTTATCATCTTCAATGTCAATCGCAATGATCTCTGCGGCACCAGCAAGTGCTGCCCCTTGAATGGTATTTAAGCCAACCCCACCACAACCAATCACCGCAACATTTGCACCAAAGGGCATTTTTGCAGTATTCACAACCGCACCAAGCCCCGTAATAACCCCGCAAGAAAGTAAGGACGCAACAGGAAGCGGAATATCAACAGGCTCATTAACAACATTGGTTAAGGGCGCAAGCTGTGATTGATGCACCGTTACGGCCTCAGCAAAAGCTCCCGTGCGCAACCCTTGCACGATTGGCGCACCGTCCTTATCATGAAATGGCGTTTGATGATCAAGATCAAATTGCCGTTCACATAAAACCGTTGCCCCATGATGGCAAGATTTGCAATGACCACAGGAACGAATAAGAGTTACCAATAATTTTTGCCCAACTTTAAAATCACGCACTTGGCTACCAATAGCGGTAACCGTACCTGCGGCCTCATGGCCAAAAATGGCGGGCAAAGTTCCCCCCCATGCGCCTTCCAAATAGAAAATATCGCTATGACAAATCGCACAAGCTTCAATTTTCACCTGCACATCCTCAGGCCCTGGTTCAGCAAGGGACACCGTTTCTATGGTAAGGGGCTGGTTAAATTCGCGGCAAACAGCAGCTTTGATCATTTTCATTCCTTAAAATAAAAAAACAGGGTATTTATTCAACAGGCGGATGCACGTCAAGATGCAAAGCCTTCCCCTTATAAGGATGGGCTAAAGCAACCGCCTCGTCAAGTTCAATTCCAAGCCCAGGCAACATTGGGACCTCAACATAGCCTTGATCAAATTTGATTGATTGCTTTAAAATTTTGGCATGGAAACCGCCCCAATCCTCGATTGATTCCAGAATTAAAAAATTTGGCAAGGTTGCCGCAAAATGGACATTTGCAGCCCCTTCCACTGGACCACAATAAAGATGGGGTGCCATTTGCACATGAAACGCTTCTGCCATTGCTGCAATTTTTTTGGCTTCCAGCAAGCCCCCTACCCTACCCAATGCAGGTTGTAAGATCGCAGCAGAACGATGTTCAAGAATACGTGCAAATTCATATTTACTAACCAGCCGTTCCCCTGTTGCAACTGGAATAGAGGTCGCGCGCGCAACATAGGCCATTTCTTCGGGACGATCTGGTGGAATGGGTTCTTCAAACCATAAAGGATCAGCCTGTTCCAATCGCTTTGCAAGACGAATAGCAGAAGCGGGTGTCATCTGCCCATGTGTTCCAAATAATAAATCTGCGCGATTGCCAACCGCCTCACGCAACTTAATTACAAATTGTTCGGAACGGTTTAAATCTTCCAAGCTTAGCTGGCGTGGGTCATTACGCGTATAAGGCCCTGCTGGATCAAATTTAACTGCCGTAAATCCCTGATCGACATAATGCAATGCACGCTTTGCCGCAAGGTCTGGATCGCGGTAAGTTTGAAGCGTTATCTCATCGTCCTTATCAGGGTAAATATAGGTATAAGCACGCACCCGATCACGCACACGCCCGCCCAATAATTGATGAACAGGCACATCCAATGCTTTCCCCTTAATATCCCACAGCGCAATTTCTATCCCACTTAATATGGAAGACAAGGTCGGGTCAGGCCGCAGTGAAAACCCGCTTGCATAAAGGCTACGCCATAATTGCTCAATTTGAAACGGATCGGTGCCAATCACCAATCGTTCCGCAACATCATCAATTAAATATTTGATCGCATGCGGATGAAAAGGTGGCGAATAAACCTCCCCAATTCCTGAAATCCCGCATTTTGTTGTGACTTTTACAAAAATAAAATAACGCCCCCCCTTAGAAGGTGGAGGATTACCAACTACAAATGTATCAATCGCCGCTATTTGCATGAAGCTATCGAGTTATTTTCTAACATTAAAATTTTTATGTTCATCAGAAATAACATAAGGGCTTTTATAGCCCAGACAATCTTCAATATTGGATAAAGCTACCTCATCCTCAAATTTTTGTTTATTTTCATTTTTTTGTGAGTCAAATTTATTTTTTACACTTAATTTGCGAATTAATTCAAAATTTAAACAAAAAGATCGAACGAAACCTCTATTTAATTTAATTAAAATTAACGAGTCTTTTTCATTGTTTGTAGAGCGATTGATATTTAGTTTAGGCAAAGACAATGCAACTGATCTAAAATTTAATAATAAATCACGACTTTTATCAGAGAAATCACCATTTGGTTTTTCAATACCCAAACCTTCAGAAAAAGATTTAGCAAATTCTATGGCTAATCCATAAACTATTTGATCTCTATTATTTTCAAATATAAACGCAGAGTGGTCTTTAAATATTAAATCACGATGCATTAAAATAGTAAGACATGTCAAAGCTGCAACTTTATCGTAATTAATTAAATCACCTACACCATAATCATTTGATCTTTTGTACCAATTAAGAATTGTCCAATAACAGAGGTGCATTTCTTCAATGATCTGGTCATCGGCAAATTTTAGGTGACCTCCCTCATTAATTGTTCCAATTTCATCATACAGATTAATTGCGGTTTCAGCTAAACAATCCTTCCATACATCAAGGCGTTCTTGAAATACCTGAAAAGACATAAAAAACTATCAGTCTATTTTTAATTAAGATAAATCAATCAAAGATCTTAAGCGAGCACCACGTCCTTTACGAAGCCGTTTGAAGTTTTCTTTGATTTTCTTATTATCAACAGGATCACTAGTGTTTCTTTGTTTTGTTAGCTCTGATTCAGCATATACACAGTCCGAGCCTTCAATTTTACTTATTTGGTAATCTTGATTACTGTTTTTTGTATCTGACATTTTCATTAACCTTATTTTTCAAAAGCTATTTGTGTTATTAAAATAGCTATTCTTTGTCAAGATAATTCTGATTCGGCACTAATTCAACTATTTATCCCGCAAGATTTTTGCAAATTGTGCAGCTATTGTAAGTGCGGTTTTATCTATGTTGGTATGATAGCCTAGCTGATCCAATAATGCGACCACAGATTCAGTTGCGACATTGCCAGTAGCCCCTGGGGCATAAGGGCAACCGCCCAAACCACCCACTGCGCTATCAAATATTCTTAACCCAAGATCAAGGCTTGTTTCAATATTTTCAAGTGCGCGGCCATTGGTATCATGATAATGGCCTGCAAGCTGGGGGGCTGGAACATGGCTTAAAACCGCTTCAAGCATATTTGTGATGGTTTTAGGCGTGCCTGCACCAATCGTATCGCCAAGCGATATTTCATAACAGCCAAGCGCAAGCAATCGCTGACTTAGCTTTGCAACAATTTCAGGGTCAATCGCCCCTTCATAAGGACATTGCACGACACAAGATAAATATCCCCTTACAGGGATAGCATTTTGATGGGCTTTTTCCAAAACAGGTTTAAACCGTTCAAAACTTTCTTCAATGCTGCAATTAATGTTTTTCTGGCTAAAGCTTTCGGAAGCAGAGGTAAAGATCGCAACCTCATCAACATCAGCAACAAGCGCACCTTCTAATCCCTTTAAATTAGGCGTGAGGGCAGCATAAATAATCCCTTTATGGCGTTGAATGCCCCCTAATACCTCCTTCGCATCCGCCATTTGCGGCACCCATTTAGGGTGGACAAAGCTGGTGGCTTCTATTTTCTGTAATCCAGTGGCGGACAATAAATCAACAAGCCGAATTTTATCATCGGTCGTGATAAGCGATTGTTCATTTTGTAAGCCGTCACGCGGCCCAACTTCAAATAATGTAACCTGCTTGCTAATTGGTTAAAACCAGTAAATAATGATTACATAAGTCCTTGTTCTTTATAATAGCGCATCGCCCCTTCATGCAACGGAACGCCGATTGTCAAAACACCATCAAGCGCGGTCTCTAGCGTGATTTGTTTTCCCTTCATATGGCCATTATCAAGCAATTTACGTGAATTTTCATTCCACATCGCCTTGGTAATTTGATAAACCAATTCTTCATCCATATCCGCAGAAACAATCAATAAAGCAGAAACACCTGACGTATTCACGCTATAATTAACCCCTTCATAAATCTTATCTGGAATTTGTACTGAAATTAAAGGGGGGATCGCTTTAGTAATCCTTGCCACATCTTCATCGGCAAAAGAATGCAATTCCATCCCTGCTGAATTAGCTAACTCCGATATTGCAGAAACTGGCCAGCCTGCAATAAAAAAGAATGCATCCAATTCCCCATCTGCTAAAAGTTCTGCTGCTTTTGAAGTCGCAACTTCAACGCCTTCAATGTCATCACGGGTAATACCCCACATTTTCAACATCTGCATTGCAATCACTTGAGTCCCTGAACCTGGTCTTTCAATACCAACCCGTTTATTTCTTAAACCGTTCAAATCCTTGATTGATTGACCTTTTGGTAAAACAAGATGGATATCTTCAGAATATAGATTAGCAACAATGCGTAATTTTTGGTGGGGATTGGCTTCAAAATCCCCCTCCCCCAAATACATTGAACGCGTAATTTCGGCCGATGCAAGACCAGCCTCCAAATCCCCATTTTGTACGGCTTGATTATTGGAAACAGAACCTGCTGTTGATTGCGCAATCGCAATCATTCCAGGCACGCCACACTGCCCCCCTTGATCACAAGGCCTTGCCCCAGGCGGTGCTGAAATATTATTTGCAATTGTTCCCCCAATTGGAAAATAGGTGCCGCCTGCGCTACCTGTACCAATACGAAAGAAAATTGTTGATTGCGCATTAAGCGTTGACGGAATTATTGTTAGCATCAACGCACTTAAAACCGTAATGATTGCAAGGGATTTATAGATTTTTTTCATTTCAGCCTATCCTCCATAAACTAATATTTCTTGATGATTATTATCATATCATGAGAATTTAGCAAGATTTCTTGCCAATTTAATTGCTTCGGTGAGGGAGGTTGGATTGCCCGCCTCCCCCCCTGCAAGGGATAATGCGGTACCATGATCGGGGGAGGTGCGGATAAACGGCAAGCCCAAAGTAACATTCACCCCCCCATAAAAATCCAATGTTTTTAATGGGATAAGAGCTTGATCATGGTAAGCACAAAGCACTGCGTCATAATGTTTTCTTGCCTCCTCATGAAACAGACTATCGGCAGGTAATGGGTCGGTTATATTTATCCCTTCCTGCCGTAAAGATTGAATCAAAGGCATTAAAATTTCATGTTCTTCATGCCCTAATGCACCATCTTCACCCGCATGTGGGTTAATCCCAGCAAAAGCAAGACGTGGTGATTCAAGTTGCCATAACTGCCTTAAGGTTCGATGAATAAGATTAATTTGCGTGAATAAATCTTGCTTTTTTAAGATGGGAATAGCTTGCGCCAAAGGATTGTGAACGGTTAAAGGAATTACTCTTAACGGCGGGGTTAAGCGTTCACTGGTTAATAACATAATCGAAAAATCAACCCCTGCTTTTGCCGCTAGATAATCGGTATGCCCCGTGAATGCAAAATTTCCATCCATAAGCACCGCTTTATGGATGGGGTTGGTAACCATGGCGGCAATATCCCCATTCATTGCAAGCGCAATCGCCTGATCAATCGCCGATAAAACAGCTTGATTATGCTTTGGATTTGGAAGACCACAACATTCAGAGTCAACCACCCCCCTAGCAAGCGGTAATAACGAAAGCTGCCCATGGTTTGAAAAATTTTGTTGCAGGCTCGCTTCATTAATCAAGTTAAGATTAAGCTGAATATTACGCTTTTTTGCGCGTGCCATGCACCAATCGGGATCGGCAATTAAAAAACAATGTGCAAGCGATTGAGGATCATCGCGATACAAGCTCAAGATAAGATCAATTCCAATCCCAGCAGGTTCCCCCATTGTGATGGCGATTGGTTTCATAATGGATTAAATACGAATTTCAATAAAGGCCGCCCGCCGTAAATCGCGCATAATGCGACGCTCCAACACGGTTAATTTAGCCGTCCCAATTCTGTTTCTTATGGCGTTGCGGCGTTGTTGAAGTTTTTCATCAGCACTGGGCTGTTTAATTTCCACACGCTCGCAAAGGCTGTAAAGATACCAATAATCAGCTTGGCGCACTGCTGGACTGATCTCTCCTGCTTGCATCTTTGAGATAATACCCTTCATGGGTTCGCGTAAATCTGTTTCCTTCAAATCATTTAACCGTGCAAGATTGGCAGTTTTGCCCTGCGATTTTAAGCTGGATGCGATGGGTTCCAGCCGCTGACACCCCTGTCCTTCACTGCGATCCAATAAGGCGTTAATTTCCTCCTCATCAATTGAAGCGGCAATTCGTAACTGCATGATGGAGACAAGCGCCCCCGCTTCCAATTTAGCCTCAGCTTGTGGCGGCTTAATTTCTGTTAATTTAAGTAAATAATGGCCAAGTGCGGTTGAAACAATCGGGCTAACTGCGCCTATGGATAAAGCACGCACAGCTTCCGCCAAGGAAGGTTCCAACTGGTCAAGTGGTATCAAACCAATTTCCCCGCCACGCGCCGCTGAAGGTGCTTGTGAAAACCCCTTTGCAAAGGCTTCAAAATTGGCTCCATTTTCTAAATCTTGACGAATACGGGTTAGGGTTTGAATGGCCTGTTGTTCATCATTGCCAAAAAAGATTTCTTGGATTCGATAAAGCGTTTGATTGCGCATCGCTTGTTCTTGCGCCAGCAATTCATCAACCTCTTCTTCGCTAATATCAACCTCACGGCGCGATTGGCGTTTAAGGAATTTATCCCATAGCAACCGCCGCTCCAACTGGTCACGCATGCTTTGGGCTAAAATACCATTTTCTGATAATAATTGCCCTAACTGCGCCAAAGACATATTATTTTGATCGGCAAGGTTTTTAAAAGCCTGATTAATTTCTTCATCGCTGGCGGAGATGCCTAATTTTGTGACATGCTGAACCCGTAATAATTCATCAATCAAATTGCGGAGGACTTGTGGCGCAAGCCGTTGAACCGTTTCAAGGTTGATCTTTGCCCCGCCCGCAACGGCGGCAATACGCACCCGTTGTTCTAATTCAAGGGCTGTGATAATATCATCATTCACAACTGCGGCAACGCGCATTGTTGCCTTTGCAGAATCTATCAAAATGGGCGCAAATAAAATAAGCAATAATAATGCTGATTTTTTAATTAAATTTTGAATCATTTTATAACATCTGGAGCGGCAGAATAGCTTCCCAAACTTTTTAATGTGAATGTGAGCATGATTTTTCTTTCATCCTCGTCGTCATCATTATACGTGTTGGATAGGCTACTATTAAGAATAAAACATTCATCTTCGTAAATCAGGTTAAGGGCAGTCGATAAGGCTTTTTGATCTTCAAGGTCACGTGTTCCTGAAAGACTGGAACGCCATTGCCGATCAATCCGACTGGTAGCGGTTGCGTAAATTCGTTCTAAATCCTCGTCATCGGTCATTATGTTTTTACTTACATAACTATAGCCCCCCGACAATCGAAAAGCAGGTTCTCCAATCGCAAAATCCAATTCATTTTTCTGTAAATCAAGATCATCTGCGGATAAGTTAAAGCTGTAATTATAGCTACCAAAACGATTTGCCTGAACATTTAAACGCCCAACAATATCTGAAGCATCTTCTTCAACGCCTAAATCTTGGCTGATTGTATCACTATCGCTAAGTGAATAGCTTTGTCCTGCAAAAAACTGAATACGCTCCCCCGCTTCAAAATAATGGGCAAATTTTGCCCCTGTTACCAAGCGACTACCACTTTCAATACGGTCATAACCTGGAATACGATTATCGGAAAATAGGTTAGTATCGCTGGTTTCAAACAAGGTTCCATCGGTATTTGCAATCGCTTCGTCATTCTTGGTATCATTGGGGGCAATAAAAAGCCCAACAACAGGTTCAATAATCTGACGCCCTGCACCGCTTAATCTTGATAATGGATAGCTTGCAATAAAATTAGCACTTGGCACAAAACGAACGGCTGTTCCATCTTCCAAATCAGAATCCGCTTGCTTTGCTTCTTCGGTAAATTCACTATTATAAAGATCCCCACGCAGATTGATATTGCTTTTGGCAATCAGCCCCCCTGATAAAAGAAGGGGGATTGTATAGGCTCCATCCATATTTAATCGTTGTCCAGATTCAACCAATGTCCCTTTGCTATATTGCCGTGCCGCGACATCGAATTTAAACCGTCCCCCATAAGAATCTGCCTTGGTTTGTCCATTATAATTAAATTGCGGTAGGATGATTGGGTGATCCGTTTCATCGCCTGTTTCCAATTCCTGATACCATAACGCATCTGCTTTAATATAATTTTGTTGATTAAAGCCTTCGACAACAACCGTATTTTCAAAATAATTTGTTGGTGCGCCCCAATAAGGATTATCTGAGGTAAATTCACGATCATTCGTGATTGCAAGTTGATAATTTCCCCGCCAACGCGAATTAAAATCTTTATTGCCCGTTGTTTGAACATAACCAATTAACGAACCATTATCATCCTTATCATCATTATGAAGCGTATCTTGTTCATCGCTGAACGCACCTTTTATGGTAAAGCCACCTTGTTCAATTTGACGGCGATATTCAAAACCTAGCAAGCTATTACCACCTGCTTCACGATTGGCATAAACGGGTTCAACCGTTACATCTTGATAGGGGGAAATCGCCCAATAATAAGGTTGAATATAATAAGCATTTGAATCGCTTGTTCCAAACCGTGGTGGAAGAAAGCCTGTTTTACGCTCAACCGATGGATCAGCATGAGATAAATAAGGCGTATAAAGAACGGGTACGCCCAGCACCTCAACCCGTGCATCATAATAATAAAGCATTTTTTCAACATTATCATGGGTGACTTGATCGGCTTTAACTTGCCATAATAATGGGCGTTCAGGGTTTTCTTCACAGGCCTTACAAACCGAATAAACGGCTTTTGCCATATCAACATATCGCCCTTGCTTACGCACCGCACCATTGGCCGCAAGCCTTGCATTTTCATCAATCTGATATTGTAAGGCATGAATGACCCCATCTTGCATGCGTTCATCAAGGGTAAGATAATTCGTTGTTAAAACCTGCCCATTGGCTTCAACAAGGCTAATATTACCAGAAGCACTAATCAAGCCTGTATTACGATTATAGCTTAGCGTATCAGCAGATAAAGTTCGCCCTTCATATTTAACAATGACTTTCCCGCGTGCCGTGATGATATTTAATGCTTGATCGTGATCTATGATTTCAGCTTCAAGGTAAACGGGGAGTTCATCCCCCTGCTGCTGCGCCAATGCAGACACTGGCAAAAGAAAAATTAGCGTCACCATGCCTATGAATAACATTAAATCACTATATTTATATCCAAAAATCACGTTTACCTATCCATCTTCCAAATGTAACAATAACCCAACTGCAACCAATAAAGCGGCACAAGCAGGAAACCATCCAGCGACAATAACAGGGATGGTTTGGTTAAGCCCCAATGCGTTTAATAATTTAGTAAATAAAAACAAACCAAATCCAGTCGTAACACCGCCTAGCAAAATGATCGTCAAGCGTTGTACCCGAACGGCTCTGATCGTAAAAATTGCCGCAATAAGTGCCATCGCCCCTAATAATAAAGGCGTTGCAAGCAAGCTATGCCATTTTAACCGATAATGTGCGGTGTTAAAACCAGCATTTTGTAACTGATTAATATAATCTGGTAAATCCCAAAAAGACAATGCCTCTTGGGAGGCAAAATTCTGCTCAATCGTTTTCAATGAAAGATTGGTTGGTTCCCGATGATCGATGATTGATTGCGCAGGTTTACCGGGCGTATTAAGAACCACCTGCGGAAAATACCAAGATTGCTCCTGCAAGATCGCCTCATCAGCTGTAAGGCGATATAAAAATTGCTGTTCCTCATCAAAACGATAAAAAACAACCTGCTTTAAATGGTGAATATTGCCATCTATTGCCTTAGAATTTAAAATAGATGTACGATTTTGTTGAACATCACGCAACCATAACCCAGTTCTGGATATTTCAATGTCAGATTTTTTCAATTCAAGCAAACGATTTTCCATACGCTCAAACGCTTGATAGAAACTTGCCGCGATTGGGTTCAGCATAACGACAAGAAAAACCCCGCAAAAAAAGCTGATCATAACGGGAGCTGCCAAGATTTGCCAAATGGAGATGCCAACCGAACGCGCAACAATCAATTCTTTTGCACGGGTTAATTTAAAAAAACTGATCAACCCACCAAATAACACGATGAATGGCAGTAATTCTTGGATTAAAACAGGTAATTTATAAAAGGTCATTTGAAACACTGTCGCAGCTGTTACCGACTCTTTCCCTGTACTCCGCCTGAAAAGTTCAATCATATCAAACAAACCTGCGATAAAGATTAACGCCCCAGCAGTGCCTGCAAGATGATTAAAATAATGGCGTCCAATATAACGCATTAAGCGGCTTGGCATGACTGAAATTAAACTTGTTGCCATCCAAATTGCTCCGATTCTGATTGTTTGGATCGTTCTGTTTTTTGTAATTTACCGCTCCATGCCTTTAAATGCGTTGCAAAATACCCCCCAATAAAAATGGTGGCAATCGGTAAACCATATTGAACATAATTTAACCATGGTTGTTTGGCGGCAATAATCCCTGCGGCGATATGGGTAACAAGCAATCCCCCGCCAACAAGGCTGGTAATTAACACAGGCTGGATAGTCGTATATCTTGAAAATGGCACATTGAACAAACAAGCAAAAACCGCGATTGCTAACGCCAAACACATTAATGGGTGGCTTAAAACACGATGGCCAAAAGCATTTAATTCAAGAATAAAATCTGGATTTTTTAAATCCTTTTCACTGGGATTAAAAATATCCTGTATAAATCGTTCTTCGGGGGAACGGCGGGTTGTTCGGTTCAATGCACCGCCATCGCCAATTTCAATTAAGGTTTGATCAAAGCTAGCAAAATGTAACACCCCATCTTCAAGTGTTTGCCTTGAGCCATCACGGATTTCTACTTTCGGGATGCCATTATCTTCAATAATTTGTCCATAGCGTGCAAAAATCGTATAGGGGGTTTCTTCATTACTTCGGTTATCAACCATAATCCCTATTAAATTATTCCCTTCACGGCTTTGGACATAAAGTGTCATTTGCTTGCCGATATTGGTAAATTTTCCTTCTTTAATCAGGGCAATACTCCATTTAGATTGATGCTGAAATAATTTATCAAGCAACAAGCTTTGCGCCACTGGTGAAATATAAAGATTTAACCCATAACAAACCATCATAACCACCAATCCAGCCAATAATCCTGGTAGCTGTAATTTAAAATCAGAGATACCTGTGGCACGCATTACGGTTAATTCACTATCCGCACTCAAACGCCGATAGCAGGCTATTACCGCAATAAATATCGTTAGCGGCAGAATAAAAGCCAATAAACGCGGAACCATTAACCCCGTCAACAAGATAAAATCATCCAGCCCAATCCCTTTTTGTACAATAAGATCAATTAAACGCACGGATTGAAGCAGAGTGACGGTAACGCACAAAATCAGTGCGACAACAAAGGTCATTCCTAATACTTGTTTAAAAATATAATGGTTAAGCGTCACAATAAATTCGCCAATATTATAATATTATGGGTGTTATTCTCTCGATTTCCTCTTTATATTAAATAATAACAAATAAATCACCCCTTTTTTTTTTAAGTTTAATATATACTTAAAATCTTATGTAATTTTCTATATATGAGGCTTAATTATTGATTTTAGCTAAAATCCTAGCGCGGGTTTGTGCGCGATGGCGAAGCTGGTTGATCACGCGATTACTTTTCCAACGCCCATTATAGGTTTGGGTGTTATGATTTGCATAAGCCTGATAAGATTGTTTGGACAAACTAGCTGTTTTTTGCAATTCAGGCATGTTTTCAGCTGTTTGTGGGTTTAAAAACTGATCTGCCGCCAATAAATTCGCCCGCCAATCCCCGCCGCTATCTAGCATTGTTGTAACAGCTAAGGCTTGTTGGTGATCAATCTGCTGTTGGCTACGAAGATTATGATTGGTTTTGGCAAGTGCGTTTACAAGCTTGGTTTCAACATCATTACTGGCAAATTGTCGTGCATGGCCAAGGACTTTCCGCACATAGCCTTTTGTGTAGCTATGGGGGACAAAATGACCGCCTCTTTTCTTAAGTGAGCCCCCATTATAATGCGATAAGGCATGTTCCCAATTTTGATTATATTGATGATATAACCGTTCCAAGAACAAAATACCAATACGAACATTGGTTAAAGGGTCAAAAAGAACGGCTTTATCAACACCAAATTCGCCTTTTGCGGTGGCTGGCATAATCTGCATGACCCCGATGGCACCTGCATGGCTTACGACTTTTGCCCTAAAGTCAGATTCAACAGCCGCAACCCCTAACGCCAACGAAACAGGAACGGTTGGATTTGCTGCGGCCTCGTTTGCAACTAGTTGCTTTATTTCATATTGTGTCATTTGTGGTTGATCATAGATTGTCGCCTCAACATGATGGCTAAAGCCAAACATAACCGCTATGATCAAAACAAGCGTAACGATGAAATGGGTATAATTATATTGATTCATTTTGAAAGACTCCTAAATGTTTGTTGCCATGCTTCATCCATTAAGGTGATGCGGACGCTGGTTGCATTAAAATCTTGTTGTGCTTGCAAAGCCTGTTGCATTGATAAATCAGGGGACAGCGCAAGGATAATCTGCTGATCAGATTGTCCCGTTTGTGTGATCATTTGCGCTAGGGCTTGCGCTGATAAGGGGATTAATTCTTGATTATAATAAACCCCTGCATTGAAAAATATGATGATGTCTTTATTGCCTACAGAAGTTGCTTCATTGGCTTCACTTGGTTTAGCGGGTGCTAATAATTCAATCAAATTAATCGCCTGATTATTTTCTTCATTATTTTCTTTTGGTTTTGCTTGCGTTCCCATCGACACCATCGCTAATACCATAATCGCAAAAAAGGCCATGGCTAGGGCTAGGGCAATCTCGGTCATTGCATTTTGGGAATGATCTTGATTTTGATTCATCGGTATAAATTCCTTTCTTGTCCGCCTTATCAACAAGGGTGGAAATTTTTAATTTGAATAATAAATAGAGATTGCCGAAAGCGATTAAGAGGGTTAATATGCAACCAGAATAAGGCATAATTTTAAAATATAGTTTAAAGTATTTTGAAAGGAAGTTAAGATTGGCACCGTTTCGTACTGTTCGTAAAGTTGGAGGGCAGCAACAAGATGCAGCCTTTCACCAGCCTACTGATCAAGCACTATCTGAACAAGAATCATTCGTAAGCCAAGCATCTGCGCCCAATCCAACAGGGGATCATGATGAAGGTGGCAAACCGCCAAATCGCAAAGGGTTTTTATTCCCGCTTCTTTTTCTTCTTAATGCAAAATTTTCGCTTGGCTTGATCTTAGCTTTATTTTTAATGAGCGGCGGGATTTACCTGCGCTATGTTGATCCTTGGTGGGTGGAGGTTATCCGCTTAAAAGTCTTTGATTCCTATAATCGCTTACATTATCGTGATCCTGGCGATTTATCTGCGGTTGTCATTGTTGATTTGGATGAAAAAAGTTTGGCCGAGGTTGGACAATGGCCATGGCCACGATCAACGATTGCCCAAATGTTGCAAGCAATGCGGGATTACAGAATTGCGGTGGTTGGCTTCGATATGGTGTTATCTGAACCTGATAGAACGAGTCCAGCTTTATTGGCAGAACGCTTACCCCCTGGTAATGAATTGCTGGTTAAGCGTTTGCGCGAATTGCCAAGTAACGAAACCTTAATGGCCAATGCCATGTTGACGGTGCCATCGGTGCTTGGACAAGCGGCAACGAATGTTGGTTTGGGGCTTGATGTCAATGAAACACAACATGGGATAGCCCCCCCCATTGGATTGGATGATTTTCGTATTCCACCGCCTGAAATTTCCAAATATACATCTGTTCGTGGCTTTAGGGGGACAGAGGGGGTTGAAAGCACCTCCCCCGAAAAATATATCCCTGCGCGTGACACTTTGGTTTTTAATATGGAGGAGTTGGAAAGTTCCGCCTCAGGGCTTGGGATGATCGCCCTTGATAACGAGGTAGATGGCGTGGTGCGGCGCGTCCCGCTTATTATGAATGTAGAAAGCATTTTAAAGCCCACTTTGGCAATGGAGATGCTACGCGTTGGATTCCGTGGCAATAGCATTTATACCGTTGTGAATCCTGGTGGGCTGGAAAGCGTTGGATTGCAGACCAAACAGATCAATTTACGGGTTCCTGTGGATGGGCGTGGGCGTGTTTGGGTTTATTACGCAAAACCTGATTTATTTAATATGCCTGATAATAGCGGGCGGCTTTATGTTTCTGCATCCGATATATTGAACAAACGGGTACCACCAGAGCGGCTTGCAGGGCGGATTGCATTGATCGGAACCTCTTCTGTTGGCTTGGTTGATATTCGAAACACGCCTGTTTCACCAAGACAGCCAGGGGTTGAGGTGCACGCGAATCTGATTGAAAATATTCTGACCGAAACATTTTTAAGCTATCCATTTTATATGGTGGTCGCAGAAATGCTAACCGCAATTATTGCCTGCCTGTTAATCATTATCTTTGTTCCGCGTGTGGGACCTTTATGGACATTAGCAGGGTTTGGCGTAACGGTTGTTGGCTTGGTTGGTTTCAGCTTTTATTTATTCTTTGAGCAAAGATTATTGCTTGATTTCACCTATGCTTCTGGGTTGGTGTTCACGGTTTATGCCACAATGGCCTTTGCGAACTATACCCGCGATGCACAAGAGAAAAAGCAAGTAAGAACCGCATTTTCGCAATATCTTTCACCAGATTTGGTGGAACAGCTTGCAGAAAATCCCGATCAATTACGCCTTGGAGGGGAAACCAAGCGCATGACCTTACTTTTTTGCGATGTTCGTGGCTTTACGACCATTTCAGAAAAATATAAGGCGGATCCGCAAGGGCTGACTAAATTGATTAACCGATTGCTAACCCCGCTTACCAATGAAATTTTAACCCGCCGTGGCACGATTGATAAATATATGGGTGACTGTATTATGGCCTTTTGGAATGCGCCACTGGTTGATGACGAACAGGAATATAACGCTTGTCTATCTGCGTTAGCAATGTTTACCGCCCTTGAAAAATTGAATGAAGAGCGGGCGGCAGAAGCGGCTGCAATTGGTGAAGATCGTATTGATCTTAAAATTGGAGTTGGCGTTAATACAGGTGATGTTGTTGTTGGTAATATGGGATCAGAACAACGATTTGATTATTCTGTGCTTGGGGATGCGGTCAATCTTGCTTCCCGTTTAGAAGGGCAATCAAAAAGCTATGGCGTTGATATTGTGATTGGCCCTGATACTGCACGCACGGTTGAAGACCGCTTGCCTGTGTTGGAATTGGACTTAATTGCTGTGAAAGGAAAGGTTGAGGCCGTTGAAATTTTCACCGTGATTGGTGACGATAATATGAAACGCGATAGTGAATTTACCGAATTATTATTGCGGCATAATGGGTTTATCACGGCTTATCGCGCACAAGAATGGCAAGAAGCAAGGGATGCAATGCAAGTTTGCCGTGGCTTGTGTAATGGTAAAATGGATGGATTTTACACAATTTTTGAAGAACGCATTCAAGAATATATCGATAATCCACCGCCCCCCGATTGGGATGGGGTTTATATTGCGACAAGCAAATAATTGAAAAAGGAATAAAGATGTTAGAAATTGGTCAAGCTGTGCCTGATTTTAATTTGCCTGCGATAGGCGGCAAACAATCAGGGGAATTTAACCTAAGTTATGAAGATTTAAAGGGGCAGTTTACGGTATTATATTTCTATCCTAAAGATATGACCTCGGGCTGTACAAAACAGGCGGAGGGATTTCGTGATCTTCACGCAGAATTTACTGCGCTAAATACAAATATTATTGGGGTTTCAAAGGACTCGATCAAAAGCCATCAAAAATTCATCGAAAAGCATGAATTACCCTTTATTTTGTTAAGTGATGAAGAAACCAAAATGCTGGAATCCTATGGCGTATGGGTTGAAAAATCCATGTATGGTAAGAAATATATGGGGATTGAACGGGTGACGTTATTGATTAATCCGCAAGGAAAATTGGTTGAACAATGGCGTAAAGTCAAAGTTCCAAACCATGTTGAGGTCGTATTAAAAGCCGTTCGTGAACAAACATAATCATGTCGTTTGATCATAAATTATTTGATGATATGGCACGCGCAATGTCGGGTGCGTTTGCAGGGGCTGATGCGGTTAGGGGTGAGGTTGAGGCAAGAATCCGCGAACAGTTTCAAACGATGCTAGGCAGTGAAACCGTATCAAGAGAAGAGTTTGAAGCCTTTCGTGAACTGGTTAGCCAAATTCGCACAGATCAGTTGAAAATTTTGGAACGACTTGACCAGCTTGAACAGAACCGTAAAAAATCTGCTTCCTAATCCCTGCCCTTCTGATCTCTGATACCTGATCCCTGAATCCCTGATTACTGCTCCATCGCTTCCAAAGTTTGCCCTGCAAGTAGCATGGGCGATAGGTCTTCTTTTTCATCAATCAGGCAATGCACAAAGCAGGGCGTGGCTTCACTGATTGACGCTTTAAGCGTTTCTTCCATGGCTTCAAGCGTGTCTATTTTCATACTGCGAATGCCATAGCCTTTGGCGATTGCAGAAAAATCAGGATTTTTCTTATCATGACACGCAAGGTCTCTTGGCCATTTTGTTTTTTGAAATTGGGATACAATCGCAAAACGGCGATTATCCAAACATATCACCGTAATAGGCAGTTGATATTCAGCAATGGTTGCTAATTCTTGGATATTCATTTGTAATGAACCATCGCCAACAAAGCATAAAATACGGCGATTGGGTTGTTCAAACGCAGCCCCGATTGCGGCGGGTAAATCATATCCCATTGCCCCTAACCCACCCGAAGTCAACCAGCAGCGTTCAGGATAATCAAAGCTAAAATGTCTTGCCACCCATTGTTGATGCGACCCCACGCCAGTTGTAACGGTGACGGATTGGTCTTTGGTTAATTCATCCATTTGATGAATAATGCGTTGGGCGGTCAAGTGTCCAGCTTTGCCCATTGGCAGGGCATGGCGGCGTTTTAATAAGGTAAGCTCACGATGCCAATCACCGAAATTCGGTAACTCTGCTTGTTCCAAACGCTCAAGCCATTGTTGTAAAACAGGCTTCATATCCGTATTTAAAACCATACCATGACGAATGCGGCGATATTTAACTTCCAGCGGATCAATCTCAATCCGAAATAGCTTGGCTTCCTTCATAAAAGCATTCACTTCGGTACCCGTTTGACGCACATCAAGGCGTGACCCTAAAATCAAGCCAAAATCAGCTTGTTGCAAGGCAAGCCCCGCCGCTTGATTGCCTGTATGACCATGAAAGCCAAGCGAATGGGTTGATAGGCCAATACGGCTTGGCAATATACCAAGTGCAGGTAATGATTGGCTGTAGGGCATTTGGGTTAAGCGCGCAAGCTTGCGCAATTCGCCAACTGCATCGCCTAACCATACACCATTCCCCACAATCATTACGGGGCGTTTCGCAGCCATAAATTCTTTATGCATGGATTCTAAAAAGCGATTAATGCCTTGTTCAGTAGCCGTTGAGGCAGGAGGAGTCAGGTTAGGAATCGTGCTTACTTTATCCATCATTGCTAATTGTGACGACATTGGAAAATCAACAACGACTGGCCCTTGCCTACCTTTTTCAGCAATGCGAAAAGCCATATCCGTCATAGCCACAGCGTCCCTTGGGTTTTTAATAACAAAGACTTGCTTGGCAATCGCTTGAAACAAGCCCGCCGTATCAATTTCTTGAAACCCAAGCTGGCGATGCTTTTTATGTTTACGCATATCTTGAACGCCAACTTGCCCTGTAAAAATCACCAATGGCACCGAATCGCAATAGGCATCAGCAACCGCCGTTACAATATTTGTAACCCCTGGGCCGGAGGAGACCAATACCGCCTCCGCCCGACCTGAAAGCTTTGCCCGCGCCAAAGCAGCATAGCCCGCCCCTTGTTCATGTCGGGTACAAATTAATTCAACGCCTTTATTCGCCAACCCTTCCATTAAAGGCGCAATCGTCCCGCCTGGAAATAAAAATGCCTTTTCTTGACCGCGTTGACGAATGAAATCGGCAACATGATCTGCCACTGTTGGTTTTTGTATATGTTGATCAGCCATGTAATTCATTGTTGTTTTAAATTCGATTCTGGTTGAAACCACAATCAATTTATGGTCTATGAGGTCAGTTTATTCAATAAGATTTTTAAGGAGCATCTGATGGGACTAAAGTTAATCTGGCCAATTGCGTTTATGGGACTAGTCGTATGGTTATCTAATTTATTGGTTGTGCATCCCCTTCCCTATCAAATAGGTGGGCTGGATTTATCACAATGGCTAACCTTTGGTGCCTTTACCTATCCATTAGCATTTTTGGTTACCGATCTTACCAATCGCTTTCATGGGGCTAAAGCTGCGCGCATCGTTGTAATCCCTGGGTTTTTAGTTGGGGTTATTTTATCCTTACTTTTTGCTGATTTTCGCATTGCAATTGCTTCAGGCACCGCCTTTTTGCTTGCACAATTGGTGGATGTTTCCATTTTTCAACGCTTAAGCAGTTTAAGCTGGTGGAAGGCACCGCTTATTTCATCGGTCATTGCTTCTATATTGGATACAGGGCTATTTTTCTCGCTTGCATTTGCAGGGACAGACGTTCCTTGGATTGGCTTAGCATTTGGCGATTTAATGGTTAAATTCTTGATGGCCTTTTTGCTATTACCCTGTTTTTATACGGTGATGCGATTTGCTGAACGTTTATCAAAGTCAGATCATGGATATCGCTCAGTTTGATTTCACTTTGCCAGAGGCGTTGATTGCCCGCCATCCCATTCGCCCCCGCACCCATGCCCGCTTGCTGCATGTAAAGAATGAAGGGGCTTTAAAAGATTATCATATTTATGATCTGGAGCATTTATTGCGCGCTGGTGATGGCTTGGTAATCAATGATTGCAAGGTGATCCCTGCCAGATTGACAAGTGAAGATGGTGCAATCACCGCAACCTTTCTTGAACCTTATACGCCATCTAATCCTAATGAAACAAAGTGGCGTATCTTTGCAAAACCTGCGCGCAAATTAAAAAAGCGGCAATCGGTTATGTTGCATGGTGGGTTAAATTTACACATGGTTGAAGAAGAGGAAGCAGGAAGCCTAATCGTTGAAACAGGGCTTACTGTCGAAGAATTTTATCGTTTTTTGGAAGGGCATGGCGCAATGCCACTTCCCCCCTATATTGAAAAAGCACGACAAAATCATAAGGAAGCGGTGGTAACCAATGAAGATCATACACATTATCAAACCGTTTATGCAAAACATTCAGGCGCAGTTGCCGCCCCCACGGCTGGTTTGCATTTTGATGAAGCCTTGTTAAACCGCTTAAAAGCCATGGGTGTTCAAATCATCCCCGTTACGTTAATGGTTGGGGCGGGAACATTTTTACCCGTTAAGGTCAATCAGATAGACGATCATATTATGCATAAAGAATGGGGAAATATTTCACAAGAAAGCGCAGCGCAAATCAATCATATCCGCAATCAAGGCGGGCGGATTGTTGCACTTGGAACAACCAGCTTACGTATTTTGGAGGCGGTGGCGGCCTTAAACCCAATCGGCACACCACTGCAAGCCTTTGATGGGGCAACCGATATTTTTATCCGTCCAGGCTATCAATTCAAACTGGCTGATTGTTTGATCACGAATTTTCATTTACCGAAATCAACATTATTTATGTTGGTGTGCGCCTTTAATGGGCTTGCAACAATGCAGAAAGCCTATGCCCATGCAATCCATTCAGGCTATCGCTTTTTTTCTTATGGTGATGCTTGTTTTCTTGAACGCCATTCGGTGATTTAAACATGGCGATACAATTTGAAGTCCTAGCCCATGATCCAAATAGCCGCGCACGCCGTGGCTGTTTAACCACCCATCACGGCAAGATTGATACGCCTGCCTTTATGCCAGTTGGCACCGCAGCTACAGTTAAGGCAATGTTGCCTGAACAAGTATCGGCAAGTGGCGCACAAATTTTGCTTGGCAATACGTATCATTTAATGTTGCGCCCTGGGGCGGAGCGGATTGAACGCTTGGGCGGGCTTCACAAATTCATGAATTGGCCTTATCCAATTTTAACGGATTCTGGGGGGTATCAGGTCATGTCGCTTGCAGGGTTGCGCACTTTATCTGAGGAAGGGGTGCGCTTTCGCTCCCACATTGATGGTGCTTATTATACGCTTACCCCCGAACGTTCGATTGATATTCAATATGCGCTTGATTCCAATATTACGATGGTATTTGATGAATGCACGCCTTTTCCTGCTGAATGGGAACAAGCAAAAAACTCTATGCAGCTTTCTATGCGGTGGGCGGAACGCTCCAAACGTCAATTTAAACCACGTGATGGTTATGGATTATTCGGGATTGTGCAAGGAGGGGTGTATCCTGATCTACGCCATCAATCGGCAGAACAGTTAATAAAAATTGGATTTGATGGCTATGCAATCGGTGGGCTTGCAGTTGGTGAAGGACAAGCGTTAATGTGCGCCACTTTGGACGAGGTAACCCCTGCCCTGCCAAATGACAAACCACGTTATTTGATGGGGGTTGGTAAGCCTGCCGATATTGTTGAATCCGTCATTCGCGGTGTTGATATGTTTGATTGTGTCCTGCCAACCCGTTCAGGGCGCAACGGACAAGCCTTTACCGCACAAGGCGCAATGAATATGCGTAATGCCCGTTTTAATGAAGACACATCACCACTTGAGGAGGATTGTCCTTGCATTGCGTGCAATGGCGGGCATTCACGCGCCTATATCCATCATTTAATCAAAGCAGGTGAAATGTTGGGGGCAATTTTACTTACCCATCATAATCTATGCTATTATCAACGGCTGATGAAAACGCTACGCACCCATTGCGAACAAGGAACATTGATGGAATTTTACCATCAATTTTATGCCAACCAATCTTAAAGCAAGTAATCTTAAACCAACTAATCCTAAAATTGCGTATCGGTAATAAGGTCGGGCGGGGTATGCCCATCCATAAAGCTACGAATATTATGGATCACTTTTTCCCCCATTTGCAAACGCCCTTCAATCGTGGCTGATCCCATATGCGGCAGCAGCACAACATTTTTAAGTGCCATCAATTTTGGGTTAATTGCAGGTTCATGTTCAAAAACATCAAGCCCAGCGCCTGCAATATTCTCGCTTGCAAGGGCTTTAATTAAGGCTGCCTCATCAATGACTTCGCCTCGTGCCGTATTGACAATAAATACATGCGGTTTCATCAGTGAAAACCGCCGCGCATTCAAAAGATGATAGGTCGCAGGCGTATGCGGGCAATTGACCGATATAATATCCATATGCGCAATCATCTGATCCAATGACGTCCAATAAGTGGCATTCAAGGATTGCTCAGCCTCTTGGTTTAGGCGATTGCGGTTATGGTAATGAACGGACAACCCAAAACCAACCGCGCGCTTTGCAACAGCTTGACCAATTCTACCCATACCAATAATCCCAAGGCGTTTTCCCCAAATCCGATGCCCTAACATCGTTGTTGGCCCCCAGCCTTGCCATTTACCAGAACGCGCCAATGCCTCCCCTTCCACAATGCGCCGTGGTACTGCCAAGATTAAAGCCATGGTCATATCGGCCGTATCCTCGGTCAACACATCAGGGGTATTGGTAATTTGAACCCCACATTGGGTAGCTGTTTTAACATCAATATGGTCATAGCCCGTCCCAAAAGACGCAATCAATCTCAACCGATTAACCCCCTCCCCATCCCCATGCTTATCAACATTTAACGCTTGTGTTAATAGGTTACGATCTAAACGATCCGTCACGGTTGGAATTAAAATATCACTATTTTGAAGCGCATGGATTAATTGTTCAGATGAAAAAGGCACATCATCAAGGTTAAGATGGCATTCATAAAGCTCCATCAATCGCGTTTCGATTAAATCAGGCAATTTTCGGGTAACAGTGACAACTGGTTTTTGATTGGTCATAATGCGCTGTTTTTCATAAGTTATTTTAACGTTAGTCCTTTATGGATGGGTGGCTTGCCATCGATTACATAATCAAGCAATAAATTTATTTGTCGTTCCCAGCTAAAAGCGGCCATTTGCTTTGCCATCTTTTAGCCTAATTGCTGATAATGATCATAATTATTATAGATTTGTAAAATACGATCTGCAACCTCATTCGGGCTATGAAACCCTTGTTCATCAATTATATTTTCTTTTGTTTCAGAATCCGAACCACTGGGCATTTTGTCACTGGGCTTTGTGTCACTAGTAAGGCCAATTTCATGCAAATCAGGACAAATTTTAAATAAATCTTTTTGCCCCGTATTATACCCTATAACCGATGGTAAGCCTGTTGCAATGGCTTCCATCGCCACCAGATTAGTTCCCCCTTCCGCACGGTTTGGAAATACCGCCATATGGCATTGCTGCATAATTTGGGCTATGCGATGGTTTAGCGTCATTTTCAAACAAATAATCCGCGATGGATCGATTCCATAATTCATTGCAGTTTTTGGAATATTAACTGAAAATCCATGCGTATTTTTTTCAATCACCCATGCAAATTGTGCCGTCTTAGCCTTATGGTATTGATTTGCAAATGCCGCTTCTTGCCTCCAAGCCCAATTGGTTACAAGCCGTGCGTTAGGCAGTTTATCTTGAATTAATTTAAACGCTTTCATCACAAGGTCTTGCCCCTTACGAATTTCCAGCTTCCCACCTGAAAAAATATAAAATTTACCATCATTGGCTAAGGGGGCAATGCGTGGAAAAAAATGATTGCTATTAACCCCTTGCAAAACGGTAACGGCCTTTTTATAGCCTGCTTTGCGTAAATGTTCGGCATTCCAGCTTGACCCGCATATAATCGCTTCGTAAGCATCAGGGGCAATCTTTGGTACAAGGCCATAGGTTCTGGTTAAATTATGAAAAAACACAACGCCAAATTGACGCTTAACCTTTAACCCTTCATAAGATTGGCGCAAATCATTATCCCAATTCATATGGGTTAAAAAGATGCCATTCTCATCCTCAATAACACCGCCTTCATTAATACGCTTTGTCATTTTTTTAGACTGCTTGATAACAGGTTTGATTATGTCCTGATCAAATAAAGGTAAAGTTTCTAATTTAAGATCATGCTTCATGATCGCCCGTATTTTAATACCACGCATCGTCGCATATTTCAGCAGATTAAGCCCATAACATCCCCAACCAGAGCCATTCTCCAACAAAAAATCAGTATAAAGGGTGGGGGGCTGATCTGGCATTAAGCCTATCTTTCAACATTATAAATCTAAGGATTTTTGATTTTTATTATTTTAACTTCAACCCTTTATGGATGGGTTGCTTGCCATCGATTACATAATCAAGTAACAAATTGATTTGTCGTTCCCAGCTAAAAGCGGTCATTTGAACCGCCATTTTTTTACCTAATTGCTGATAATGATCATAATTATTATAGATTTGTAAAATGCGATCTGCGACTTCATTTGGGTTATGAAATCCCCATTCATTGGTTGTGTTTTCTTTTGTTTCAGGATCCAGAACACGAATATTTGTATCACTGGTGAGGCCAATTTCATGTAAATCAGGACAAATTTTAAATAAATCTTTTTGCCCCGTATTATACCCCACAACCGATGGTAAGCCTGTTGCAATCGCCTCCATTGCCACCAGATTCGTTCCTCCTTCCGCACGGTTTGGAAAGACCGCCATATGACATTGCTGCATAATTTGAGCCATGCGATGGCTAGGCATCATCTTTAACGAAATCACCCGATTAGCATCAATCCCATAATTAATGGCGGTTTGCATCATATTTACAACTTCAACATCCTTTTCCTTTTTTTCAATCACCCATGGAACGTGCGCCACCTTTATATTATTAAATTGTTTGGCAAGCGCGGCTTCCATTACCCAATGCCAACCAGCAACAAGTATCGCATTAGGGATTTTATCTTGAATTAGCTTAAATGCCTCAAACACAATATCTTGGCCTTTACGAATTTCCAGCTTACCACCTGAAAAAATATAAAATTTTCCATCATTCACCAAGGGGGCGATGCGTGGAAAATAATGGTTGCTATTAACCCCTTGTAAAATCGTAATCGCTTTCTTATAACCTGCTTTGCGTAAATGCTGTGCATTCCAGCTTGACCCGCATATAACCGCTTCATAAGCATCGGGATCAATCTTTGACGCATTGTTGTACCCTTTTAACAAATATTCATAAAAAACCACGCCAAATTGTCGTCCAACCTTCAATCCATCCAAGGATTGTCTAAGATTTTCACTCCATTTCATATGGGTTAGAAATATCCCATTTTTATCTTCAATCACACCACCTTTATCAATATGCTCAACAATTGTTTTAGACTGCTCAACAACTGATTTTACGGCTTCTTGATCGAATAATGGTAAAATATCAATATTGGTTTTTTGCGCCACAACGGATCGGACTTTAACCCCACGCATTGTTGCATATTTAACCAAATTAAACCCATAATTGCCCCAACCAGATAGGTTCTCTATTGGAAAATCAATGTAAATTGTAGGAAGCTGATCGGGCATTAAACTTAATCCTTATCCTTTAATTTTGTGATCGTATGGGTGGTTGAATGACCATCTTTCAGCTTGGCACGAAAAACACGTCCACCCCAGCTTAAGGTTTCTTTGGCACCAACAATATCCCCAACTTCATAATCTTCACCTTTAATCAAGCAATCAGGGCGCAAGGCCTTAATTAGGGTTAGTGGAGTGTCTTCTTCAAAAATAATAACCATATCCACCGCTTGCAAAGCAGCCAGCACGATTGCACGATTTTCTGCTGATTGAATTGGCCTTGTTGCGCCTTTAAGCCGCTTAACCGATTCATCAGAATTAAGGCCAATGATTAAATGATCACATTGTTCACTTGCTTGCTGAATCAATGAAATATGCCCTGGATGCAAAAGATCAAAACAGCCATTGGCAAAGCCAATTTTTTCACCTGCCTTCTGCCAGTTTTTAGCCTTTTGAATGGCTTGATCAAATGCGTATAATTTACCTTCGCGGTCATCGGCAAAGATGCGGCGGGCGGCTTCAATAATTTCTTCTGCGGTTGCTTGGGAAGTACCAACCTTGCCAACAACAACCCCAGCAGCAAGATTGGCAAGCATCGCCGCTTGATCTATATCAAGCCCTGCGGCAAGTCCTGCCGCCAAACTTGCAATCACCGTATCCCCTGCCCCTGCAACATCAAACACGGCTTGCGCCTGTGCGGAAAAATGTGTGAAAGCGGGGGCATCTGCACCCTCAGACCGTATCAAGCTCATCCCTTCTTCAGAGCGGGTAGCCATAACACTATGAATAGAACAATCATCAATCAAGCTTTTTGCGGCAATAATAATCTCTTCATCTGTTTGACAAGGCAGATTGGTTGCTTGCGATAATTCTGCACGGTTGGGGGTAATTAAATCTGCCCCTGCATAGCGGCTATAATCCTGTCCTTTAGGATCAATCATCACCAGTTTACCCATCTTTTTCACTGTTTTTATAAGGGTTTCAACAAGTGTGCCTTGCAAAGCCCCCTTACCATAATCCGATAAAATGACAATGGATGCAGAATGTGCTTTAATCACATCAAGTAAATAGGTTTCATAAGCCTTAAAAGATGCAGCGGATAAAGGCGATAAATCTTCCTCATCACAGCGCAACATTTGCTGCTGATTGGCAACGAATCGGCTTTTAACAATGGTTGGATGGGTTGCAGTGATAAAGGGTTTAAAGATAATCTGTTCTTGATGATGCGCAAGGCTTTGGCGCAGGTGATCCGCTTCCTTATCTTCACCAATGATCCCAAGCAAGGTAGCCTTAACACCAAGGGCGGCTAAATTACATGCAACATTCGCCGCACCGCCAGCCGTTTCCATCGTATTGCTAACTTTTAGCACGGGGATTGGCGCTTCTGGAGAGATTCTTGAAACCTCCCCCATCACATAGCGATCCAGTATTAAATCGCCAATCACCAGCACTTCTGAATCTTTTAGCGCATTTAAAGCAGATTTTAATTGTAAAAAATTAGAAAAACTGGAAACCATAGCCTTACATCACATAAATTATGCTTGAATTGCTTTATCTGAACCCCATAATTTTTCAAGCCGATAAAGCTCTCTAATCTCTGGGCGAAATAAATGGATGATGATATCGCCCGCATCAACCAAAATCCAATCGCCGACTGCCTCACCCTCAACTGCAATTTCCTTGCACCCTTTATCCTTTAGCAAGCGCAATAAATGCTCGTGCAGGCTTTGGACATGGCGCGTTGAAAAGCCGGAGGCAATGATCATATAGTCCGCAATCTCACTCAATCCAGCAAGGGGAATCGTTACGCTTTCTTCTGCTTTATGTTCATCTAAACAGGCGATGATTGCCTTGGATAAGCTGGTTACGCGCGCATCTGGTGTCATAAAATCCTACTAGCTGATTTGTTTCCTGATTACAATAAGGAAATAGGCAAGGGATAAACCCCGTCAAATTTATTGAAAAAAAGCATTTTTTAAGCTATAAAGAGTTTGGAGATTCTCATGCGCGATTTAAATACCTACATTCTTGAGGTGATCAGAAGCCTGAGCAACAACGGTGAAAGCCAAGTTTTGAAATTGGCAAAACCTGTTCAATTTGCACAGCTTGCACAAGATTCTTCTGATGAAGAGGCTGAAAATATAGACGATGCCCAAGAACCCCAACTTTTAGCGCAACAAACGCCCCCACAAGAAACACTACCACAAGCTGGCCAGCAAGCCGAATTAGCGCAACTGGAAGCGGTAGATAACCTTGAAGCAGAACCCAATGATGTGGCTGATTTTTTCTCAAGTGAATTATCTGTTTCAAACCAACCCTCCGATTTGAAGGATGAAAGCGAAACATCAGAAATCGCCACAGCCTATCGATCAGAATTAATCGATGAAAGCATTGAATCAGAGATTCTTACAGAGCTGGAATCCGATATTTTACTTAATCTTCAAGCCAATATAATCGCCGATGAAGCCGTTGAACTTGCATTTGCTGAACTTGAAACTAACACCGCCCCCCTTACCGAAACTGCAATTAATGCCGTGGTCACCACTCCAGTTGCGACTGCAACCAATATTGTTACCTCAGTTATTGGAACGGTCAATGATGACATTTTAACAGGAACAGCAGGAACCGATGAAATTGATGCGCTTGCTGGTAATGACGTGATTGACGGGCTTGGCGGCGGCGACACGATTATAGGCGATGACGGCAATGATCGTATTATTTATTATGACAATGACGTTTCGGTTGATGGCGGTAGTGGCACAGATACCCTTGATGCCAGTGCAAACACGACTGATGTAACGATTGACCTTAGCAATAATAGTGATGCGTTTGAAAATTTTGAAAACATCGTGGGCGGTTCAGGGGATGATACCTTAACGGGGGACAGTAACGCGAACGAGATAACAGGCGGAGCTGGTGCTGATACAATTAAAGGTGGCGGTGGCAATGATACTCTGTATGGGCTTGATGGTAATGATAATTTGGATGGAGGCGCAGGCGCAGACACAATTGATGGTGGTGCTGGTAATGACACCATTATTTATGATGCAGGTGATACATTAACGGATGGTGGAGCTGGTATTGATACACTAGATGCAAGTTTGGAGGTAGCCAATGTTTTTATAGACCTTCTTCATTCATCAAATTTAGTCAATATTGAAAATGTTATCGGTAGTTCAGGGAATGACTTTATTAATGGCGATAGTGGCGTTAATGAGTTAAGGGGAGGATCTGGAGACGATTCCATTAATGGTAATGGTGGTGATGATGTTATCTATGGCGAAGATGGCAACGATAAAATTTTTATTAGTTCTGGTAATCAGATAATTGATGGCGGTAATGGCACTGACACTATCGCGGGACAAGGTCAAGATATGATCGTTGATTTAAATAACTACACAAATGTTGAAAATATTGAAGGAGGAGCAGGTAACGATATCTTTACAGGAGATTCTGGCGATAACGTTATTGATTCTGGATCGAACGATGACACGATTATCGGTGGGGCTGGTAACGATACCATTAACGGCGGCGATGGCAATGATACCCTTTATGGTGGTGCGGGTATTGATACCATTACAGGCGGGGGGGGGGCTGATAAATTCCTTTATGATGGGACGGAAGTTGAAACGGATATAATACAAGATTTTAACAAATCCCAAGGCGATCAGATCAGCCTGCTTACGGGCGTATTGAAAGGGAATTTTAGCTATGTGGGCGCAGGCAGTTTTGCGGGTGGTGGCAATGCATCTGCAATTTTTGATGATGGCACCAATCTTTTATCAATTGACACCAATGGGGATGGCAATGCCAATCTTACCATGACGATGACGGGGGTAAGTGCTAGCGATTTGGACGATACCGCTTTTGACATTTCCGCAACCCTTCCTTAAACCGTCAAAAAAGATTGATTATTATTACAAAATTTATTATTAGCAATATTGATGAATATTTTGAGTGTGAAGGCTTAAGCAACTAAATTGAAAATATTTTTATTTATAAGGCGACCATTGGTAATGGGCGCGATGATCTGTTCTATATTGGGACTGAATTTCAGTGTCAAAGCGCAATCGCTAAGTGCGGATTTGATTACTTTGCTTGATACGCATCCCCGCATCGTATCTGCACGCCATCTGGTGGAGGTTAGTCAGCAAGCTTTGGCGGCCGCTTATTCGGGCTATTATCCAACCATTGCCGCCCAAACCAGCGCAGGTCATGAAACATTGCGCGAACCTGATGGCAATGATGATAGTAGCATGGGTGGCAGGGATGCAACGCTTTCTGTTTCGCAGCGTGTGTATGATTTTGGTGCAACGCAATCTGCCATAGACCTTGAGCGTTTGCGCACCAAACGTGCCACCATCTTTGCCCAGCGGGTTGAACAAGAAGTCTTGCAAGAGGGGATCAGTGCCTATATCGGTGTGATCAGTGCGGTGCGTCAAATTGATTTTGCGCAACAATCGGTTGAAAATGTCAAACGCCAAGCCAATGTTGAGGATTTAAGGGTATCGCGCGGCGCAGGCTATCAAACCGATGTGTTGCAAGCCAAATCTCAACTTGCAGGGGCGCAAGCAAGGCTGGTTGCAAGCGAGGGTGCGCTGGAACAAGCCATCAGCGATTATCAGGCCGTCTTTAACAAAAAGCCCGACCTTGAGGCGTTGCCAGAAGCATTGCCAACCATGAACCCAATGAATTTACCCATTTCTTTGGAAGATGGGCTTGAAACCCTACTAAGGGATAGCCCAAGATTGGCTCTTGCTAGGATTGACCGTGACATTAGCCAAGAAGAAACCGAAGGGGCACGTGCAAACAACCTGTTTCCCACCTTTGACCTTGAAGGGTCACAAGTTTGGCAGAATGACCGTGGCGGGGTTGAAGGCTCACAAATTGATTCGACCATCAGCTTTAGGATGTCTTACCAATTTGATGGCGGGCTTACGATGTTTAACCGTGTGCGTGAAGCCGAGGCAAGAGACCTTGCAACGCGCAGGCTTTATGACGATTTGCTTAATGTTGTGAATCAAGAAATGCAAGTTGCATGGTCACTTTATCAAACAAATCTTAAAAATGCCGAATTATTAAAGGCGCAATCCGAGCTTGCATTAGGTTTTTTAGAACTTGCACGCGAAGAACGGGAAGCTGGAAAACGCTCTTTGATCGAGGTTTTGAGCGGAGAAACCGCCTATATCACCGCCCTTAGCGATGCCGATTTAGCGGTTGCAAATATATTACAGGCACAATTAACAATAATAGGGCTTGTAAATGGTTTGAATCCGAGTATAATGAACTGAAGCGTGGGGCGTTATTTAAGCTTTAGAAGGTTAAATAACTAAAGCTTTGCGAATAAGGATGAATGATCATGCGCCTAAAACAAGATATAATTGGGCAAGCCGTTGATCCCTTTGATCCAGCGACATCATTAGCTAAGGCTAATTTAGCCCACACTCCCCTCACGGTTCTTTCAACTGGGGATGACATAACCCTCCCCGCCGCGAACTACCTACAAAATGCTGATTATGTAAAGCAGGGCTTTGACCTTGTTCTATCACTGCCTAATAAACTGGGGCAGGATGATTTGGTGCAAAATACACCCGATATTATCATCACGAATTATTTTCTTGATGGGGATTTGCCGAATCTTGTCTCCCCCGATGGGCAATCCAGCCTTTCAGGTAGCATCGTCAATCGCCTTGCACAAATTAACAGCCCAACACAATTTGCCCAAACCGCAGATGATTTACAAGAAGCAATCAAGGTCGGCATCATCAGTGAAATACAAGGCGAAGCGTTTATTGTTAGCTCCGATAACATTAAAAGACCGTTAAGCGCAGGGTCACCCGTTTATGCAAATGATTATATCGAGACTGGATCGAACTCAAGCGTCAACATTCTGTTTAATGATAATTCCAACATTGGGCTTGCCGAAGATGGTCGCTTATTGATTGATGAATTTATCTATGATCCAGATATTGAAGCGGGTGAAATGTCCATCGATTTTATCAAGGGCGTGTTTTTCTTTGCTTCAGGTAATATTGCTAAAACTGCTGAACAAGAAGCGATGTTCTTAACCACCCCTGTTGCAACCATCGGGATTCGTGGCACAACGGGAACAGGTGAAGCAGGTGGGGAAGGTGAATTAAATCGCATCGTCCTATTACCCGATGCAGATGGCACGGTAGGGGAGATCATCGTTAGCAATGATGCAGGATCAGTTGTTTTATCGCAACCAATGCAAATGACGGAGCTTACCGGGCTTTCCAGCGGGCTTAGTGCGCCAAGTTTACTTAACCGCCAAGAACTCACCCAGCTTTTACCGCAAGCTTCCAATCTATTATTGAGTGTGATTGATCAGGTCGATCAGGTTGATCAACAACGCGCCACCACGCAAGATGATTCTGCGCAAGACGAAGAAGAAGCTGCGCAAGATGAAGAAGAAGCTGCGCAGCAGGGCGAGGAACTAACAGAAGAAGAATCTGTTGAAGAAGCAGCACAAAGCGAAGAAGCTGTTGCTGAGGAATCGCAAGAAGCTGGTGCTGAGGGCGAAGAAGCAACAGAACAAGCCCCTGTTGAAGAAGCGGTTACTGAAGAATCACAAGAGGTTACAGAACCAACCGCTGAAGAAGCACAAGAAGCAACACCTGCGGATGAACCCGCCCCAGAAGCCTCAACAGAAGAGACCGCAACACAAGATACCGCAACACAAGATACCGCAACACAAGATACCGCAACACAAGATACCGCAACACAAGATACCGCAACACAAGAGACCGCAACACAAGAGACCGCAACACAAGAGACCGCAACGCAAGATACGGGATCAAATGATACGCTTAACGAAACCAATACGGTAACCACCACCGATATTAATCTGATCAATGTGCAGATTGATGATACGGGTTCAGGTGAAATAACCCTAACGGACGATAGCACAAACGTTAATTCAAATAATTCTGAATTAACGGATAAAAGCCAACAATCCGAAATTAACACAACAGAAGAAACTGAAATTCGGATAAGTGATGATCAAAATAATACATCTGAAGAGGCTGAGGAAATAGAAGAAGTAGAAAATACTGAAATCACTGTTGAGTCAGAAGTGGTTGAAGTGATTTCCTCATTCTTTGGCACGGTTGGTAATGATATTATAGTTGGAACCACAGGCATAGATATTATCGAAGCATTGGCAGGCAATGATAATATTGACGGTCTTGGCGGAATTGATGAGATTTATGGTGGTGAAGGCGATGATATCATCACCTATGATGCAACCGATAGTGTTGTTGATGCAGGGGAAGGCGAAGAAACAAATGGGGATACGCTGGATGCCAGTTCAGCAACCGCCGCAGTTGTTATTAATCTTAGTGATGCAACCGATGCCTATGTAAATTTTGAAAATATCACGGGCAGTAGCTTTGACGATACCCTAACTGGCGATAGCGAAGCGAATAAAATTGATGGTGGCGGCGGTGCAGATGTGATTGATGCTGGCGATGGCGATGATACGATTTATTATCAAGATAACTATAGCGGGTTTAGCACAATCGATGGCGGGGCTGGCACCGATACGGTTGAAGCCTTAAGTGGTTCAACCATTGACCTTAATAATTTCGTGAATATCGAAAACATTACGGGAAGTAATGATGCGGATAGTTTAACGGGGGACACAAACGCCAATATAATTAATGGTGGGGGTGGCAATGACACCATCAATGGCGGCGGCGGTACCGATGTAATTGATGCTGGTGATGGCGATGATACGATTTATTATCAAGATAGCTATAGCGGGTTTAGCACAATCGATGGCGGCAATGGCACCGATACGGTTGAAGCATTAAGTGGTTCAACCATTAACCTTAGTAATTTCACAAATATCGAAAATATCACGGGAAGCGGTGGCGCAGATGATTTAACAGGGGATGCAAACGCCAATGTAATTAATGGTGGCGGTGGCGATGATACCATTGATGGCGGCGGCGGTGCCGACACCATTAATGGCGGCGATGGCGATGATACAATCATTTATGATTCTGCTGATACCTCCATTAATGGCGGGAATGGCACAGATACCGTAAAAGCAATAGAAGCATCAACCATAGATGCAACTCAATTTACAGATGTTGAATCGGTTGAAGGTAGTGATGAAAACGATATTATTTATTATGATTTAACCATCACTTCTTATGATGGCGGCAACGGGGATGATGTTTTACAATTGCAATCTGGTGGCACCATGATTCATACGAATCTTGCAAATATTGAAACCATTGAAGGTAGCAACGGAAACGATATAATTTATTATAATTCGTCAGTAACCTATTATGATGGCAAGGATGGCACCGATACTGTGCAAGCGCAATCTGCGTCAATTATCGATACCACAAACTTCACCAATATTGAAGAAATTGTGGGCAGTTCTGAGGATGATACCATTTATTATAATGAATCGGTGGGTTCTTATAATGGTGGTGCGGGTAATGACACGGTTGAAGCAACAACCGAAACAACCATAGATGCAACTAAATTTACAGATATTGAAACGGTTAAAGGAAGTAGCGGTAACGATACGATCATTTATGATGCAACAGTTGGCTCTTATGACGGTGGTGACGGCACAGATACCGTAAAAGTAACGATTAGTTCAACCATAGATGGAAGCAAGTTTACCAATATTGAAAATATTGAAGGCAGTAGCTTTGCCGACATCATAACTGGCAATGGTGAAGCCAATAATATTGATGGTGGCGGTGGTGCCGATACAATATCGGGTGAAGCGGGTGACGATACAATAACCTATTATGCCGCTTATAGCACGAAGGATTCAATTGATGGCGGAACGGGTAAGGATACGCTTGATGCAAGCGGTGAAACATCAGGGGTTACCATTGACCTTGGTAGCATAACCGATGCCTATGTAAATTTTGAAAATGTCACGGGCGGTTTAGGTAATGATACTTTAACAGGGGACGCAAACGCCAATGAAATTAATGGCGGTGCAGGCAATGACACCATTGATGGCGGTGCAGGCAATGACACCATTAATGGTGGGGATGGTGATGATACGATTATTTATGATTCTGCTGATAGTTCCGTTGATGGCGGTAACGATACCGACACAATACAGGCAACGACTGCGGCAACAATTAACCTGAACAATTTCACAAGCATCGAAAATATTGACGGCAGCGATGGCGATGATACGCTAACAGGGGATGCGAACACCAATTTAATTAATGGTGGTGCTGGGAATGACATCATCGATGGTGGCGGCGGTTCGGATAATATTTATGCTGGTGATGGCGATGATACAATCGTTTATAATTCTTCCTATAATTATAATTCAGTTAATGGTCAAAATGGTACTGATACAATGGATGCAACGCTATCCACAGGCGGGGTAACCATCGAACTCAGCAACTATAGCAGCGTTGAAAATATTACAGGAAGTGCCTATGGCGATACACTGGTGGGAGATAGTAGCGCAAATACAATTAGTGGGGGCACAGGCGGTGATAACATTGATGGCGGCGGTGGTGACGATGTAATATTTGCTGGTGAAGGGAATGATACAGTAACTTATTATTCCTCTTATACTACAACAGATTCAATTGATGGCGGAGAAGGTGGGGAAACTGGCGCAGTAGGTGCTAAAAATGGTGATTGGATTGACGCAAGTGGGCAGACTTCAACCGTTACCATTGACCTTAGTAGCACAACCGATGCTTATAACAATTTTGAAAATATTGAAGGCGGTTCGGGGAATGACACTTTAACAGGGGATGCCGATGTCAATATAATCAATGGCGGGGACGGCAATGACCTCATTGATGGTGGGGCTGGTGAAGATAAAATTGATGCAGGGGCTGGTGATGACACGGTGATCTATGATTCCGATGACAATATTGCCGACTCCATTGATGGCGGTACTGGCAATGATACAATTGATGCTAGCGCAGAAACCTCAAAAGTTACCATTGATCTTAGTAATGTTAGTACGGTTTATGCAAATGGTGATAGGTTTATTAATTTTGAAAATATCATCGGTGGCAGTGCTGGTGATACACTAACAGGGGACGCTGGCGATAACCAATTAACTGGCGGTGCTGGTGGTGACACCCTTACTGGTGGTGAAGGCGCAGATACATTTATTTATCATGATAGTAATAACGGCATCGATACAATTACAGACTTCACTTCTGGAGAGGATAAAATCGGGCTTGATATGGCACTAGCAGGGACATTTAGCTATGGGGGAACATCCGCTACCGGTGGTGGAAATGCATCTGCCTATTTTGATAGTTCACTTGGGCATGTATTAATTGATACTGATGGGGATGGGTCTTCTGACATTTCCATCAATATAAGTACTATCCAGAATGCAGCTGATTTGAATGTTGATGATTTTGATATACTTCATGATAGTTTTTTAGTTATTAGCTAAGCATTGATTGATTGCCTTGCTTTGGCTATAACATAGCCTATGAAAGAATTTATCCGCCGTTTAGCGGTCAATCCGCCAGTTTTCTTCTTACTTGTCTTTTCGTCCTTGCTTGCAAATTTGTTGGCATTGGCGGTGCCATTATTTGTTATACAAATTTTGGGGCGGTTTATGTCGGTTGGCTTAACCTCCACCTTAGCGGCATTGGCGGTGGGGACTTTGCTTGCCGTATTATTTGAATTTATCCTGCGCAATATCCGCTTTCATCTTGCAAAATCGCATATGGTGGTGTTGGATCATAACCTGATTACAGGGCTTGGACGGCTGTTGAGCGAGGCTGATCCCGCCGAAATAGACCAGCTTTCAAACAGCAATAGGCAGGGGGTTGGTCGCCCCGCCCCCTTACATCCGCTGGAGGCAATTAATCGCGTGCTTGCCGCCTATACCCCCCAAAATCTGTGCGGGTTTCTTGATCTGCCCTTTGCGTTTTTATTTATCGTGATTATCTTTTTCATTGATTCAACGCTTGGCATGATCTGTGCCGCTTGTGCAGGTAGCCTGTGGCTTATCTTGCTTGGCCTTAATCGCTTTGGTGCGCTTGCACGGAAAACTCAACAACAAGCAACAACCATGCTGGATCGTTCATTACGAAATAGCGTGTTTTCCTTGGGGAGTTTGCGCTATTTCATTTCAGGGGAGCGGTTGCATAAACGCTGGGTAACCTATTCACAATCCTTAATTGACCAGCTTCATCATCATGCACGGCGGGCGGCTAGCCAACAAAATATTATTTTGGCGATTCAGGCGATTCAAACCATTTTAATCATATCGGTGGGCGCATTGTTAAGCTTGGATGGCGTGTTAGAGATCAGTGCATTAATCGGGGTAAATATCTTGGCCGCCCGCGCAATTCAGCCAATCAGTCGATTTTCAACGATTGCAGAAGCCACCCATAACGCCGAACCTGCCGCCCTGCAATTAGAGGCGATTATTCAACGCCTTGGCGGGGAAAGTAAGCAAAAATCACCGCTTATGGATGTGTTTGAACAGATGGAGATTGTTGGATTATCCGCCAAAGCTGAGGAAGCCACCAGCCCAAGCTTTAACCCGTTAAATGCAACGCTTAGTGCAGGGTCACTGGTCTTGTTGCGCTGTCAAGATGATCAACAACTTCGCCATTTTCGCGAGGCAATTACAGGCATGCGCCTTGCCGCTCAAGGTGGGGTTAGCCTAAATGGTGTGAATATTCGGCAATTGCCCTTTGATTGGATGCGCCTACAATTTGGGATTTTACCTGCCAATCCTGCCTTTGATGAAGGAACGCTGGAATCAAATTTCATGGCAATTCAAGAAAAAGAGGAAGCAGAAATTCTTGAATCGCTTCGCAAAGCCTCCATTGATCGGTTGATTCAATCGCATCCAAAAGGGCTATCCATGCCGCTATTGGCGATTGGGGATCAATTCACGCCTGAAAATAAATGGCGGTTGGGGCTGGCACGGCTTGCTTATGTTACCTCTCCCATTCTGTTTATTGAAGACCCGATTGAAAATTTGGAACCTGCGAAATATCAAAGCTTTTTAAAATGGGTGGCACATACAACTGCGGCAGGGCATTTGGTCATTTTCGCAAGCAAGCGCGCAACGGCATTAAATGGCGCAACGGCGCAAATCACGCTTGGGCGGCATAATCAACCTTCTCAATTTGAAAAATTGAACCCTACAAAAAATGCTGAAAAAGCCTCTATTTCCGTTCCTTTTATCAAGCATGATACGCGCTATCAAAATGAAGCGGATAAGCAAAGCTTGATGGCGCAGATGCAAAAAACCCGCTTAATATCGATTGGGCTTTCTTGTGTGATTAGTGTGATGGTTACGATGGCAGGGATTTGGAGCTATTTTGGGGAGGTGGATCGGTTAAGCTTCTCCTCCGCCGTGGTTGTGCCTATTCAGCAGGTGCAAACAGTTGAAACGCTGGACGGTGGGATTGTTAAAGAAATTTTTGTTTCCGAAGGGGATCAAGTAACCCAAAATGCGCCAATTATCGAGCTTGAAGGGGTGATGGATGCTTCAAGCCTTGCCGAATTGGATATCCGCCTTCTTACCCTTGATCTTGCACAGCAACGGCTGGAAGCACGCCTTAATCGTGCGCAAGCTTTAAACCTATCCATGCCCAGCGATGAATCGCTAAAACCGCTTTATGATGCGTCACTTAATCGCTTTGCAAGCTGGCGCAACCGCTATGACAGCGATATTGCCATGTTTGGGCAGATTGTTGACCAGCGTAATGATGAAATTAATGCGCTGAATAATAAAATTACCGCCCTTGAAAAAGAAATCACAATCGTAACAGAACAAGAGGCAATTAGCGGTGACCTCCTCAACCGAGGCATTGGCAATCGTATGGAGCATTTATCAATCGAGCGTAACCGTACCGCTTTGGAACGCGAGTTAGGACAGGCGGTAAGTGCTTTGGCAACTGCGCGCTCCGCCCTTGCGCAAGCTAAAAGCAATTTACAATCACAAAAAGCTGCTGATCTGCAAGAAGCCAATCAAGAGCTTGAAACCGTCCTGCGCGATTATAATGAATTACAAAATCGCCGTGAACGCTTGCTGGATACGCAAAAGCGGCGGGTGCTTCGCGCTTCGATTGATGGGGAGGTTAAATCAATCACCACCTTTACCGTTGGTGCGGTGATCCCCCCTAATGGCTTGGTCGCAGAGATTGTGCCTGCGGGCGATTATCTGCAAATTGAATCACGCCTGCCCGTAACCGAAATTGGCTTTATTGAAACAGGGATGACGGCCAATATTCGTCTTGCTTCCCAAGATGCGTTTCGCTTTGCACCGATTGAAGCGGTCGTTGATAAAATTAGCCCCGATAGCTTCACCGATGAACAAGGACGCGCTTTTTATAAAATGATCCTAACGGTCAAAGCGCGCGCCTTTAAGGGCAATCGCCCCGAAGAAATATTTAGGATTGTGCCAGGCTTAAATGTCTCTGTTGCAGTTGTCATTGGCAAGCGCACCGTTTTTGATTATTTATCCGAACCAATTGCCCGTGGGCTTGGCACCGTCTTTCGCGAGCGATGATAGAATATGATCACAGTTTTCTATGACGGCAAATGCGGCCTATGTTCCAAGGAAATTAACCATTATAAAAAGATTGCGCCAAAGGGTGTGTTTGATTGGCAAGATATAACTGAATCCACAGAAGCATTAACCCCTTACGGGATTACCCTTGCTGAAGGGTTAAAATACCTGCATGTGCGTGATGAAAAGGGGGCGATGCATATTGGCGTTGATGCATTTATCCTAATTTGGCGGCAATTAGCCCGTTGGCGGGTTGTGGCATTTTTTGTTGCCCTGCCGCTTATTCATCCGCTTGCAAAGCTTGCCTATCGCGCTTTTGCCAACCAACGCTTTAACCGCTTAGAACATTGTCAATTAGCAGCAAAACAGGATGACGTATGAATCCTGAACAGCTTAAAACGGATTTTACAGATCGTGCCGCCCTGATCTCCTATGTTAAGGACCTAGCGCCATGGGCAGAGGGGGAGAACGCTTTGATAGAAGGTGGCAAAGCCCACGCACAAGCCAAATTAAAAGCCATTGATCCCATTAATTATGGCAAAAGCAGGAATTTTGGTAATGGTAAAATCACCAAATTATCACCCTATATCCATCATGGAATCCTTGATTTAAATAGGGTTAGGAATGATGCACTGACCAAATGCGCCGAACCACAGCAAATCACCAAATTTATCCAAGAATTGGCTTGGCGTGATTTTTGGCAGCGTGTTGCAGATCAAAATCCTGAATGGGTATGGCAGGATGTTGAACCTTATAAAACAGGATTTTCAGCCAATGATTATCAAGACACATTGCCCGAAGATATTGCTGATGGACAAACGGGGGTGGCTTGCCTTGATCACTTTATAAAGGAATTATTAACCACGGGTTATGTTCATAATCATGTGCGGATGTATCTTGCAAGCTATGTGGTGCATTTCAGGCGTGTAAAATGGCAAGCGGGCGCAAGCTGGTTTTTAAGCCATTTGCTGGATGGCGATGAAGCAAGCAATAATCTTTCTTGGCAATGGGTTGCCAGTACCTTTAGCAATAAACCTTATCTGTTCAACCTTGAAAATGTTGATAAATATTTTGGTGGATTGGTCGATACAACGCCTGAAAATAATAAGC
Source organism: Alphaproteobacteria bacterium (assembly GCA_965229675.1). Classification (GTDB taxonomy): domain Bacteria; phylum Pseudomonadota; class Alphaproteobacteria; order CBDDJK01; family CBDDJK01; genus CBDDJK01. The sequence continues at coordinate 1,708,597 of OZ245897.1, read as the reverse complement.
CGCTTGATGCAAGCTATGAAGTGCTAACGCAACATTTATTTCCTAATCGTGGGTGGTAGCTATGACGAACGAAATTTTTTGGATTCATGATAAAGCCCTAACCAACCCGCCCAAAGGGGGGCATCCCATTTTTGTTTGGGATGATGGTTATTTTCAAAACCGTGCCTATTCATTAAAACGGCTGGTTTTTATCTATGAGACCTTGTGTCAAATGCAAGTTGACATCATAAAAGGGGATTTAATGACCGTGATGGCGGTCTATGCCCCGCAAAAAATTACAACATGCTTTACCGCAGATACGATGATAAAACAGCAAATTGAAAAACTATCCGCGCTTTATAAGCTGGAGGTTACGCCCCCCTTCCCTTTCGTGCAATTACCCGAACCCACAAACTTCACCCGCTTTTTCAAATATTGGAATAAAGCACAAAAAACTGCTTTTATGGTAAACGGAGGGCATAATGCCAAAGGGCATTAAAAAGCAAAATCTTCCACAAAAACTTTGTGCTACCTGTCAAAAACCATTTACATGGCGTAAAAAATGGGAAAAAATATGGGATGACGTTAAATATTGTTCAGAAAGGTGTAAAAAATCAAAATGAAGAAATGGTTCATTATGCTTGGTGTCACCATTGGTTGCATTGCGATTGCAGCTGTTACGATTGGACCTGCGATGAGTGACATTGAAATCCCAAATTATGAAGTCCTTGAAACGGACGGCAAGATGGAGCTTAGACGGTATCCTCCCATGATTATCGCTGAAGTAACGGTGGAAGGTGCGCGCGATGTTGCGGTTGGCGATGGGTTTCGCCTGCTTGCAGATTATATCTTTGGCAATAATAAAATGGCTGGTGAAATTGCAATGACGGCTCCCGTTCAGCAGGAAAAAGGGGCTAAGATTGCAATGACGCTTCCTGTGGAGCAACAAGCAGCAGGTGAATCATGGGTTGATGGCGTTTGGAAAGTTAGCTTTATCATGCCATCTGAATATAAAATGGACACCCTACCCAATCCTAATGATAATCGCGTTACACTTACGGAAGTTCCTGCAAAACAATTTATCGCGATGCGATTTTCAGGCACCAGTTCCAATGAAAATATCAAAACGCATGAAGAAAAATTGCTTGCCTATATCAAGGAAAACAACCTATCGATCACTGGGCAAGCCAAATATGCGTTTTATAACCCACCTTGGACTCTTCCCTTCATGCGCCGCAATGAAGTTATGTTTGAGGTTATAAATTAAATTCGCTCCATGCAATGGCTCCACGCAGTGGCAATGGTTAAATTAAATTTAGGGTTGATTGCGGATCGGCGTAAGCAAGGATAAAATCCTTGTCGGCGAATTTATCAAGATGAAGTTCAATTGCCTCTTGCGGGTTATTCGACAATGGGCGTTCGTGAATTTGATTTAGCGCAGGTTGAATAATTTCAATCAACCTTAAAGATAAAGGTTCAGGTGAAGAGATCACCAAAATCAAACGGTCTGAATCTGCGGTGGAGTGGATGGGGGTAATCATAATCCCACCTTGTGCGCGGCGAATGGGTAAGTCGATAAAATCAGGAATCCCGTCTTGTTCGTTCAAACTATGATAATCCAGTGAATCGGCCGCCGCTTGCTGTTCAAAACGGATTTGAACCGCCTGCTCACGAAAATAACGAAAGGTGCGGTTTGCCTTGGGATCACGTAATAATTGTTCCTTTACAAATTTGGTTAATTGCTTAAACCCATTGGCAAATTGCCATAAATTAGCGGGCGTTAGATTGATCGTGCTTTCATTTGATTCTGGCATATCTTGTAACCATAATTTTTCGGCTAATTGCTGATTTTTATCTGTTGTCATGGCTCATTATTCCTTAATTTATCCTTTTGACGGATAAAGGGCTAAAATACGAGGCAGAATAAGCGAACGATCCATCGTATCCCATTCCACACAATTAGGTTCAGCGGCTTTCAATGCTACCTCCAGCCCATTAATTGCTGGCAAAAGCGGTTGAAGAACAAGGCTGGCTTCAATGAAGGCATCCAGCCCAAATTCACCGCGAAACCCTTTTCGGGTAACCTTCATGGCGTCTTTGATAATCGCTTCAAGCTGTGCGACAACCAATTCACCCGCGATGGTTTTATCCCTTAATTGCCTTATCAACGCAGGTGGCGAAAATTCCTTAAATAGGGGTTGTATTTGGGTTAAAAAATTTGGCGGCAAGATAAATGGTAAAAGAAAAGCCGCATGGAATTGATCATGATGGAGGAGGATTCCTACAATCTCCCTTGCTATTCGTCTTAATTTAGCAATCACATTCATCAATTCATCAAGCCCATCCTTATAAGCCAATAAAGGGGGTTGGGTGCGCATTGCTTCAAATTCAGCGATGGATAATTTTCCTAACGTTACATTGCGCTCCGCCTGTGTTAAGCTGTTTTGTGCCTTTTCAAGGGAGATATAGCGTAAAACGCCCCGACATTGATCCTGTGTTGGCGGTGCGGATAATAAATTCAACTGTTCAAACAATCTTAATCGCTTAAGATCATCTTGGGCAATAAATTTAATATCGTTGAGGGGGGGGAGGTTAAACGCCGCAAATCCTGATGGTTGTTCTGATTCTTCATCCCCAACATGCGCTAAGAGGGAATCCGCCGCCTCGTTAGATAGATCAAATTCTGTGTTCGAATCTGTTTCTATATTGCCTAACCCGCTTAAGGATAAAGGCTGGTTGGGGCGTGCTTGGCTAAACTGGCTAGCATTTTCCAACAATCCTTGCCAATCAAGAAAAGCGCGACAGGTTAAGCTATAATTTTTAAATAAAATTTCATCGCTTGGGTCTTTTTGCTTATTCTGATACCAAAATTTAAAAATAAGCTGATGGGTAATTTGATCAGCGTGAACCATACCATCGGATTTTTTCTGCACAAAATCCCTTAAAATCTCTGCCTTACGGACTGTATGATGCGGTAAGATAAATGCGTTAATCACTTTATTGATTACCGCGTTAAGGGATGCAGTAATCTGCTCTACCGTTTCAAGGTGAAGGCCGTTTTTTTGTAATGGAGAAAAGAATTTTTTATGAATGACTTCAAAGTCATTTCCTTCATCTTCCAGCCATAATAAGTTTAATAATAATTGTAACCAGCATAATAATTCGTGAATATGACGGCGATTGAATAAAAAATCTTCCACTGCCGTATGCTTTAATCGAAGTTGGGTGCTGTCCTTTGGTAAGGTTGAGACTAAACGATGAATGCCCGCCCGTGGCATAAATAAGACTTCCCATAAATCCAAGCCTTGTTGATCAATTAATTGCACCAGCAAACAGCTTTGAAAGATTGAACGCTGATAATTTCGTTGCATCAGCTTTCCAATCACTTGATTTACAATCGGGGGGGGGAAGCTATCGATTAAATCAAGGGAATTTTCTGGATCAGGCTCACTTGCCTCCAGCAATTCTTTACGCAATCTGTCTAGGCTTGATCCAGCCTCGGCTTCAACCAGTTCAAAACGATCCGCCATAAAGGGAATAATCCCCTAGCGTTGGCGCAGGGAACCTTCTAACCCACGCATAATTGGCAATAAGATATATTCAGCAACGGTGCGCGATCCTGTAATAATATCAACACTGACGGTCATGCCAGCGGTGATTGTTAATTCCTTGCCTGCTCTATCTAATAAAATCTCATCTGTTGATAAGCGCACGCGATAAAATTCCTGATTTTCCTTTTCTGGTGATTTAATGGTATCGGAGCTAATATTGGTTACCAACGCCTCCAAAGACCCATAGCGCATTGAATCAAAGGCTGATACTTTAATTTTAGCTTGTTGTCCAACTTCAACAAATCCAATTTCAGCTGGACTGATTAACACTTCAGCAATAAATTTATCTTCAACGGGGACAATTTCAGCAACCTCGCCGCCAGGTTTGATCACTTCTCCTGGGGCTGTTACATAAAGTTCATTAACAATGCCGGCAATTGGTGACGTGACCTCAGTTCGTGATAACGCCCCCACACGGTCTTTTAACATCGCAGTTGATGAGTTTGCTTCCGATTGCGCATCATTCATTTGTTGTGCGCTTTCATAACGAAAGGACTCGATATATTTTTTACGCTGTGCATGCAATTCTTTCGTTTCAGAATCAATAATCGGTAATTGCGCGCGCAATGCCGACACAGTTAGCTTTGTTTCAATTAATTGATTTTGCTTAGCTTCCATATCAAGGCGTGAAACTGCACGCGCACCCTTCAGATTTTCGTAAGCGGCAATGGTGGAACCAAGCAAGTCAATTTGCTGTTGGCGCAAGGCTAATTCTTGATAAATGCTTGCTTTTTTTTGTTCGCGTTGATCAAGCTTTTTTTCAAATTCAACGATATTCGCTTCAAATTCAGCCTTAGCCGAATCAAACGCAATGGATTCTTGGAATTTAACTTGTTCATCAACATCATCTGGAAAAGCAGGAGTTGCTGTATCGTCGCCACTCGCCAAAGTGATTAACGCATTTAATCTGGCAACTTTAGCCAAGGAATATTGCGCGCGCGTACGCACCGATTCCAATTCAGATTCAGCTTTGGTGTTGTCAATTATAATCAAAGGCTGATCAATATCGACCAATTCACCTTCTTCTGCGATAATTTCCTGTACAATACCGCCTTCAAAATGTTGAACAATTTTAACCTTACTAGATGGAATGACTTTACCATCAGCACGGGTTACTGTTTCAATATCAGCAAAAATTGACCAGATTATAAAAGAAATCACCACACCAAAAATACCAAATAATAGCCAGCGCGCTACCGAGGATTCATCGCGTTCTATGCGCATAGCATATTCGCGGGGTGACATCATTCTTTGTGTATCAGGCGATGACATAGTTTTAATCTCCTTCAAACATGATCAATTCGTTTTAATTATTAATATCATTTAACTATTAACACCAGGGGCTAAGGGTGATTTTGGCGCTGTCATTGCCGCTGGTGGCGTAACTTTTTTACCAGCCCCACCTGGACCAGATGCAGTTGCAATAGAACGCCCTGGGACTTGTGCGCCAAGGCGTGCCATCACCTCATCACGTCCACCATCCATCACAATTTTTGATTTATCCATGCAGATTAACCGATCAACGACCTGCAATAAAACGGGGCGGTGCGTTATAACAACTATGGTTCGATCTTTTGGTTGATTCCGCAATGTATTTAAAAGAATAGTCTCAGTTTGACCATCCAATGAATTGGTAGGCTCATCAAGAACCAATATTTGACAATCTTTAATAAAAGTACGCGCTAATGATAACGCTTGACGTTGCCCGCCTGATAGATTGCGCCCTAATTCACCAACCTGTAACATCATTCCATCAGGATGACTTGCAGTAAAAATATCAACTCCAGCCATTTTTGCGGCCTCTAATACCTCAGGTGTACCCGCTTGATCATTACCATATTGAATATTTTCAGCAACGGTACCACCAAAAATAAACGGGTCTTGCGGGCTATAGCCAACAGCACGGCGTAAGGTTCGTGGGTTATATTGGCGATTGTCAATTCCGCCAATCTGCACGCTACCAGATTCAGCTTCATATAAACCTAATATCAGTTTAGATAGGGTTGATTTTCCACTTCCAGATGGGCCAATAACCCCAACCCGCTCACCTTGTTCAATCTTAAAACTCGCATCCTGGATCACAGGCGTAGAGGTATCAGGATATGAAAAGGTCACTTTGTTAAATTCAATGGAACCATCTTTAACAGGATGATCAATGCGCTCATGTTCAGGAGTCCATTCGCTATCTTGAACAGAAATCTTTTCAATCACTTCAAGGGAGCGTTTAACCTGTTCAAAGCGACCAAGCAAAGGCGTTAACTTCATATAGGGCTGAATAGCACGACCAGTAAGCATCGTTGCCGCCAATATTCCCCCCATTGTGATTTGTTGATCAACTGCAAGATAAACCCCAAACACAAGGATAAGAACCGTAGAGACTTGGCGAACATATTGTGTAAAGGCATTACTTATGCCTGACATTAAGCGCATTAAACGGCTTGCATCGGCAGCAACCTCCACCGAATCTTCCCAGCGTTGTTGAAACGAACTTTCAGCATTTAGGCTTTTAACGGTTTCAATTCCAGATAGGCTTTCAAGTAGAATTGCGTTTTTCTCTGATCCTGCTTGCATGGAATCTGCAATCGCACGTGAAATCAAAATTTGTAAAATTAACGATAAAATTACCATCATTGGCCCCATAATCAGGGGAATATAGCCAAGCGGCCCTGCCACGATAAAAATAGCTATGATAAATACAAAGGAAAATGGTATCTCAATGACGGCGGTTAGGGTTACGGAAGAGAAAAATTCTCGTACATTTTCAAAATCACGGAAGGTACCCGCAAAAGAACCTGAATTTTTTGGGCGGTCTTTTGTCTTAATCGCCATCACCCGATAAAACATTTCTGAAGAGGCGACCTTATCAATTTTTCGACCTGCTGTATCAAGAAAATAAGTTTGAAGATTTTTGATAATAAAGCCAAAAGTGTGGGCAATCATAACGCCAATCGTTAGCGTCCACAGGGTATCAAGTGCCATCGTTGGTAAAACACGATTATAGACCAGCATGGCATAAAATGATCCCATCACCATCATTAAATTCACAAGCAGAACTGCAAAGCACGCATAAACATAACCTGGCCATTGCGATTTAATAATTGGCCAAAACCAATGTTCAAAACGACCAAGCCCCGTTAATTTGGTGTTATCTGAACTTTTCCGAATGGCTCTAGCGACACGTTTTAAGCTCAAAACTTCTTTTGGTAAAAATGTTTTAAGCTGGTTAGCTGGAATAAGCCTTATAGAAGGCTTGCCTTCACTGTCTTTGTCCATTCCCATTACATCCAAAGAACCATCAGCATTCCATCTAAGACCGACTGCCACTTTATGATTGGCAAGTTGAATTAAAAACGGCGTTGGTGCGCCGTTGCGACCTTTAAACGTTTTAGCTTTTTTTACTTTTAAATCAGCTTGTTTAATTGCACGGTTATGGGCTGCAGCTGAAACAAAACCGCCATCAATGGGCAAACCTGCTCTTATAACATCACGACTTACGGGTTGCTTCATCATCGCTGTAAGCTGTTCAAGTAAAATATCAATCGGCATACCAAGGTCTGAACCTGCTGGCGCACCCGTTTTAGCAGAATTGTCTTGATTGTTTTTAGGATCTAATGCTGTGGACACACCACCTGTAGGCGCACCAGACACCCCTACTGGTGCACCTAAGGGTGGTGGACTTGAGGAGGGGCTTGGTTTTCCAGCCATTGCACCAGCCATTTTATTTGAACCGCCTCCATTTGCTGTAGGTGGCGATGGCTTTTCAGCAGCTGGCTTATCTTTCTTTTTTCCAAACAATTTCAGACCATTTTTCTGGATTAACAATCCCAATAGCGTTTATTTAATATAACAATGATAAGATATTTAACTGATTTTCAATTCAGTTTCCACCCCGTTTTAATACCATTTTACCTAAAATTTTTAAAACAATTGCCCTTTTTGAATAATCAATTGTGCAATGCGATATTTATTGTTATAATAGATACAAATAAAAACGCTCGCCATTTATATGATTCGCTTATCTGAGTTGGATCTTAAAACAGCCTCTTTAATGCGGTTATCTGCCATCAATTGGTTTATGAATTGGCGGGGCAATAAGGAGCATAGCAATCATGTCAAATCAAAAAAAACTTCATCTTGTTGATCCTGATACAGGAAAAACCATCGAATTACCAGTGATCAGTGGCACAATGGGACCAGATGTCATCGATATTCGCAAGCTTTATGCTGAATCAGGCTATTTTACGTATGATCCTGGATTTACTTCAACCGCATCATGCGATTCCACGGTTACCTTTATCGATGGTGATAAGGGGGAACTATGTCACCGCGGCTATAAAATTGAGGATTTGGCAAATAATTGTAACTATTTGGAAGTTTGCTATCTGTTATTAAAGGGTAAATTGCCGAACGCCAAAGAATTGTTTGAATTTGAAGATGTGATTACCCACCACACGATGCTTCATGAACAGCTTTTAAATTTCTTTCGTGGCTTTCGCCGCGATGCGCATCCAATGGCGATTATGGTTGGGGTTGTGGGCGCATTATCGGCATTTTATCATGATTCAACTGATATATCAGACCCATATCAGCGCATGGTGGCTTCCCACCGACTGCTAGCGAAAATGCCAACAATTGCGGCCTGGGCTTATAAATATTCGATTGGGCAACCTTTTGTCTATCCACGCAATGAGCGAAGCTTTGTGGAAAATTTCCTTTATATGACCTTTTCAACGCCTGCGGAAGATTTCAAAATCTCCAAGGCAGTGGTGCGCGCGATGGAGCGTATTTTTATTCTTCATGCGGATCATGAACAAAATGCTTCAACCTCAACAGTTCGCTTGGCTGGCTCTTCGGGTGCCAATCCGTTTGCTTGTATTGCTGCGGGTATTTCAAGCCTATGGGGGCCTGCCCATGGCGGTGCAAATGAAGCGGTTTTAAATATGCTGGAAGAAATTGGGGATCGTTCCCGCATTCCAGAATTTATTGAACGCGCGAAAGATAAAGATGATCCATTTCGCTTAATGGGATTTGGTCATCGGGTTTATCGCAATTTTGACCCACGCGCCAGTGTCTTAAAACAAAGCTGTGATGAGGTGCTGGACGAATTAAATGTGGAAGACCCATTATTGCAGCTTGCACGTGATTTGGAAAGATTGGCCTTGAAAGACCCTTATTTTATAGAGCGTAAATTATTCCCTAATGTTGATTTTTATTCTGGGATCATTTTAAAGGCAATTGGCTTTCCAACCTCAATGTTCACGGTATTATTTGCTTTGGCTCGCACCGTTGGTTGGGTATCGCAATGGAACGAAATGATTACCGATCCTACAATGAAAATTGGCCGTCCACGTCAATTATTTGTTGGAGAGAAAATCAAAGTGTTCGAGCCGATTGACCAACGCTAGTCCACTAAATCAGTGACAATCGATAATTCATAGGGTTTAATATGCCCTTACAGCCTAAAAAGCCCGCTTCCAGCTTCGCTGAGAAGCCACAAAAGCGATCAAACGGATTGATCTGGATTGCCTCTTATCCAAAGTCAGGTAATACATGGATGCGGGCGTTTTTATCCAATCTGATTGCAGGCGGAGAGGAAGCATTAAACCTTGAAGAGATTGGTGAATTTTGTCCATCTGAGGCGAATGCTTATTGGTATCGCCCTTATCTTAACGGACGCGATATAACCGAAATTTCATCCAGTGAGCTGGTAAAAATGCGTCCCTTTATTCAGCGTTCAATGCTAACCCGAACCCCTAATCATGTGCCATTAAAAACCCATAGCCAATATGGAATATTGCATAACACGCCATTGATTGACGCGAACCTATCCCTTGCGGCGATTTATATTATGCGTGACCCGCGCGATGTTTTATTTTCGGGAATGCATCATTTTAGCTTATCGATGCCAAAAATGATTGAATTTATGAATAATGATACCGCCTATAATGTCGCAACGCAAGGTAGCGTTCCTGAATGGCTTGGCGATTGGAATCATCATGTTATGTCATGGGTTGATTTATTTCCAAAAAAGAAAATCATTTTACGCTATGAAGATTTGCGGGCTGATCCTGTTGGTGAATTTTCAAAAGTTGCCTTTGGGCTTGGCATAACCCGCGATATTGAGCGCATTAAGCGAGCTGTCGCCCATTCTGCATTTGATAAGCTTAAAGCCAGTGAACAAAAATTTGGCTTTAGTGAGCGGGTTGAGGCGGATAAACCTTTTTTTCGTTCAGGAAAAGCTGGGGAATGGAAGGAAAAACTTCCTGCAAATATGTTAAAACGCCTGCAAAAAAATCATGGCGAAATGATGGAACGGTTTGGTTATAACTGTGTCTGATCAAGCTGCCAAACGCTATGCTGCCATTGATTTAGGCAGCAATAATTGCCGATTATTAATTGCAGAAGCGTCTTTAACGGATTCGATTGAGGTAATTGGCTCTTTTTCACGCTCCACCCGTTTAGGCGAAGGCGTGAAGGAAACAGGACGACTAAGCCCTGCGGCTATGGGTCGGGCAAGAAGCGCATTGGAAGTTTGCAGGCGTAAAATCCGCCAACTTGGTGTTCATACGATAAGGGCAGTTGCAACGGAAGCTTGCCGTCAGGCTGAAAATGCCCCCGATTTCCTATCCTTGGTTCGCGAAAGCCTGATGATCCCGATTGAAATAATCTCAGCAGAAGAAGAAGCAGAACTTGCATGGCAGGGGTGTTATGGTTTGGTAAGTGATGAAGCAACGGATTTACTTGTTTTTGATATTGGCGGGGCTAGTATGCAGCTGATTTATGCAACAAAGCAACAGAGTAGCGATGCACAATCCAACTGGCAGTGGCAAGATTGGATGTCATTGGAACGGGGGGTGATTTCCCTTCATGATGAGATTGGTAGCGATGCGCTCTCCCCCGAACATTATCAAGCACAAATTGATCAAATTCAAACCGCATTAATGGCATTTGCTAAGCGTAATGCGCTTCAAAGCCGCTTAAATCAAACGGAGCATCGCATAGAGATTATTGGCACCTCAGGCACCGTTACAACGCTTTGTGGGGTATTAAAAGGCTTACCATTCTATGATCGGGAGCAGGTGGACGGCGCAACCCTTAATCGTGACGCTGCATTTGAATTGATGGATCATTTGGCAGGGTTATCTGTTGATCAACGCCAAGAATATGGCTGTATTGGTAAAGATCGTGCGCAATTGATGGTTGCAGGTTGCATCTTGTTAAAAGCAATCTGGCAATGTTGGCCAATCCCTGAAATTCGGGTTGCAGATCGTGGCTTGCGTGAAGGGATGTTAAGGCTGATGATGCGCGAAGATGGACATCATGTCCAATAAAAAAATCAAGCATAACGCACCGCGTAAAGATTTATCCGTTCGGGTTAAAACTGCGCGCTATCGAAAAGCATCTTCAACACGCTGGTTGCAACGCCAGCTTAATGACCCTTATGTTCAAGCTGCACAGAAACAAGGCTATCGAAGCCGTGCTGCGTTTAAATTATTACAACTGGATGAAAAATATGATATTCTTCCCCGCCGTAACCAAGACCAGCAGGAAAAAACAATGATAATTGACCTTGGGGCGGCACCGGGGGGATGGACGCAGATTGTGGCCGATCATTGCGGACATGACCGTGTGATTGGGTTGGATATATTGCCAATGGAGCCGATTGATGGCGTGCATTTAATCGAAGCAGATTGCCAATCAGAAGAAACCTTTACATTATTGACTGAATTGCTTGATGGACGTCCTGTTAGCCTTATTCTTTCTGATATGGCCGCACCAACCATTGGCCATCCCCAAACTGATCAAATACGCACCTTAGCATTGGCTGAAATGGCGTTTGCATTTGCCGAACAATTTTTATCCACGGGCGGACATTTTGTCACCAAAATTTTTCAAGGCGGTGCTGGTAGGGAATTATTGGATCAGCTTAAACAAAATTTTAATAAAATTCATCATTTCAAACCCGATGCTAGCCGTAAGGATTCGGTTGAATCTTATCTTGTCGCGCTTGATTTTAAAGGATCGGATAAATGACTTATTCCTTCCTTTATCGCTTTTCGCATTAGGCTTGATAAGGCCAATTGGTCAAGCGCATTAACGGCATAATATTGACCCACTGAAGCCGCAGGCGGTTTCCCCTTCATGATTGATAACGCTAATTCCAAGGTAAAATGGGTGAAGATATGGCGGATACTGCCTGCTTCCGTGCCATCTTTATGATTGGTTTTAGTATGATTAGGTTGGTATTCAAGCCATTCTGTTGTTGGCAGGCCAAGGGTTCCCCCTAATAGCCCGGTTTCAGGGCGGGGTTCAAGGTAAAGATAAAGCCCGTCTTGCTGATGCTTAACATATAAAAACGCCGTTCCAAATCGGGTTTTGCGCACACGCTTTGGTTTACGAAAAGGAAGCTGCTCTGCAATGCCTTGCTGATACGCCCCACAAAAAGCAACAATTGGACAAAGTGAGCATTGGGGCTGTTTCGGCTTACAAACCCCTGCCCCAAGATCCATCAAGGCTTGCGCATAATCCCCTGCACGATGGCTTGGGGTTAAATGCTGTGCAAATACCCGCAAGGCTGGCTTTACTGTTTCCAATATTTGAGTGGAGGCAGATAGACGCATTAAAATCCGTTCAATATTGCCATCCAACACCGCAACAGGTTTATCAAACGCAATTGCCGCAATCGCTGCAGCCGTGTAATCGCCAATTCCAGGTAGGGTTTTTAAAACCTCAAATTCAGATGGAATATCGCCCTGATGTTGATCATGAATCAATGCAACCGCCTTCAATAAATTCCGCGCCCGTGCGTAATATCCCAACCCCGCCCATTCTGCCATAACGCCCTCAAATGGTGCATAATAAAGGGCGGTTAAATTAGGCCATTTTGCTGTAAATCGATGAAAATAATCAATGACGGTCGTGACCTGCGTTTGCTGTAGCATAAATTCTGATAGCAACACATGATAAGGATTTGGGCGTTTAGGCTGAAAACTCCGCCAAGGCAATTCACGTCCATGCTGATCATACCAATCAAGCAAGCGATCATGGTAAAGCGATAGATCGAATTTAGCTTGAAAATCGCCGTCTAATTCGGGTTTTGAGCGCATTTAAGGTTACCAATTTAAATAAAATCACAAGCACTGCATAAGCGGCTAAAGCAAGGGCAATCATTCCCGCTAATAAGATAATCCTTGAAAATACTGATAAAAACGCAAATTCAATCCCCCAATTCATCCCAATCAATAACAGCATAAAAATAAGATTAAGCATAATAATCCGTGCACCTTGGTTGAAAAAGCTAGCTTCAAGGTGAACCAATCCTAACTTAGATAAACACAGACAATAGCCAACAAGCGCAATCAAAGCCGCAAATGCGGAAGCTAGGGCAATTCCCTTTGCCCCTAAATAATGCGATAATATGAACGCAAGCGGCAGGTTGACGGCAACCGCAACCATAGACAATTTTAGCGGGGTTTTTGTATTTTCATGGGCAAAAAATACCGCCGATAATGTTTTAATTAAAATGGCGGGCAGGATACCAATGGCCATCATCTGCATCACAGAAGCGGTTTGATAAACATCCTCGACGCTAAAAACACCATAATTAAACAGGGTAAATAAAATTGGTTCTGCAAAGCAGATTAGCCCTGAAAGCGCAGGGAACGTCAAAAGCAATGAAATAGAAACCGCTTTAGTAAAATCTTCGTTTAAAGCTTGTTGATTATTTTGATTACGATGGGTTGAAAAACTTGGCAACAGTGCTGTTCCAAGCGCAACTCCGATTAAGCCAATCGGCAGCTGGGTTAGACGATCCGCATAATAAAGATAAGCAATCGCGCCTTGATCAAGGAAGGAAGCAATCTGAGTCCCAACAACAAGATTAATTTGCAGCACACCCGCACTTAAAATCCCAGGGAGCATTAGCATGAAAAATTGTTTTATTTCAGGGCTAAAACTTGGCCAGCACGGCAAGTGAATTAGCTTTAAACGGATAATAAAATAAAGCAACAGGCTGGTTTGTACTAATCCTGCGAATGCGACCGCGGTGGAAAGCTGATGCGCCGTATTTAATCCCGCTAATTCGGGCAATAAAAGCGCAGTAATCATAAAAAGATTAAGGATAACAGGGGCAGCAGAAGCCACCCAAAATTGCTTATTGGCGTTTAACACTCCGCCCAAAAGGGAAGACAACACCATAAAGCCAAGAAAAGGGAAATTAATCATTCCAAGGATGATGGCTAACGATAATATATCGGGGCGTTCGCTAAATCCTGGGGCTAGGCTGATAATGACCTGCGGCATAAATAGCATAAATAAGCCGCTAAATAATAATACAGCCAATCCTAAATAATAGAATAGGGAGCCTGTAAAAATGCGTGCTGCGGCCTTCCCTTTTTCATGGCGCACCCGATCATAAACAGGCACAATCGCCGCCAACAAAGCGCCATCAGCAAAAAGCCGCCTAAACAGATTAGGTAGGCGAAAAGCAACAATAAAGGCTTCCCCCAACACACCCGTTCCTAAAGTGGCGGCAATTAAAACATCGCGGATAAAACCAAGCACACGGCTTAAAAAAGTCCAGCTTGCAATGATCGCGGCGGATTTAAGCCAACCCATAAAGCTTAATCATTCTGATGGGTTAAACGCGCCGCAAGCGCAGCTTCCAAGAATCGGTCAAGGTCACCGTCCAAAACCGCAGTTGGATTGGTATGTTCAACCTGTGTTCGTAAGTCCTTAACTAGCTGATAAGGCTGTAAGACATAAGAACGGATTTGATGCCCCCAACCAATATCGCTTTTTGCATCATGATTGGCTTGATGCTCGGCTTCCCTTGCCTGCAATTCTTGTTCATAAAGCCGTGCCTTTAGCATTTTATAAGCCTCAGCGCGGTTTTTATGTTGCGAACGGTCATTTTGACATTGCACCACAATCCCCGTTGGAATATGGGTAATCCGCACAGCGGAATCGGTTTTATTCACATGCTGCCCGCCCGCACCAGAAGCGCGATAAGTATCAATCCTTAAATCTTTTTCTTCATAATGAACTTCAATCGTATCATCAATTTCTGGATAAAGCGTGATGGAAGCAAAGCTGGTATGCCGCCTTGCATTCGCATCATAAGGGGAAATTCTAACCAAACGATGCACCCCATTTTCATGTTTCAACCAGCCATAAGCATTATGCCCACGAATCCGCAACGTGGATGATTTTATACCTGCTTCTTCGCCAAGGCTTTCTTCAAGAAATTCGGTTTTATAGCCGCTTTGTTCCGCCCAACGCACATACATACGGCGTAACATCTCCGCCCAATCTTGTGATTCAGTCCCCCCTGCCCCTGCATGCACCTCAAGGAAGCAATCATTACGATCCGCCTCCCCTGATAATAAAGACTCAAGCTGTAAGCGTTCGGTTTTTATAAAAAGTTGGTTAAGAGCCTGCTCGCTTTCTGCAAGAACATCTTCATCCTCTTCTTGTTCCGCAAGCGCAATCATTTCAATATGGTCTTCAACCTCGGATTCAATTGAAACTAATTCATTAATTTTTTCGCTTAGCAAGGCGCGTTCCTTCATCAATGCTTGCGCCTGTTCTTGATCTTGCCAAAGATCAGGGTCTTCGGCTTTCTTATTTAACGCATCAAGATGCGCAAGGGCTTGATCCCAGTCAAAGATGCCTCCTTAGCAAAACCATGCTTTGCTTAAATTGTTGATAGGCATTGTCAATTTCAGCTTTCATTTTTTCAAATCTTCAAGAAGGCGATAGCATTAACATAATTAAGATAAAACAGCCCAACATAATCAACACACATAAGCGTTGAAGGCGGACATAGCGCATCCCTTGTTCATCATAGACCATCGAACGCCGCCGTAACAAGGAATCTTTGCGTAACATCCATTTTTGATCAGGTGCAACCCGTTTATTGGCGGCAATTTGCGCAATCATCCCACCAATGCAACATAAAAAGATAATTCCAGATAAGATAATTATTGGAATTGGTGGTAAGTCAACTGTCTCCATATCAAGATTGATTTAATGCAGGTCGCCATAATATATCAAGCTTGCCTTGATCATTAACAACGCGTCCTAACACAAATAATAAATCTGATAAGCGGTTAAGGTAAATGGCGGCGTTTGGGTTAATTTCCTCTTCTTCAGCAAGCAGGGTAACGGCGCGTTCAGCCCGCCTTGTTACCGTTCGCGCAAGATGGGTAAAGGCCGCAACTTTGGTGCCACCTGGTAAGATAAAGCTGGTAAGCGGTGCTAAATCAGCATTATATTGATCAATGGCAGCTTCAATGCGTTCAACTTGTTCTGGTTTAATGCGTAAAGGGTTGGCTCTGGTCGTTGTTGTTTCTGGCACACAAAGATCAGAACCAACATCAAACAAATCATTTTGAATAGCAGCAAGCACATCATGGATTTCAGCCGCTTCCTTGCTTTCAAGTGCTTTTAATTCCACACAAATAAGGCCGATGCACGCATTCGCCTCGTCAACCTCGCCATAAGCAGAAACCCGTATGTCATGCTTTTTACGGCGTTGCCCATCCCCAAGGCCAGTTGTTCCTTGATCCCCCGTTTTTGTATAGATCTTTGATAAAGTTACCATCTTAAGCCACCACCAATCCAATAAGAACAAGTATAATTGCAATAAATTGTAAAATAATTCGCCACCGCATAAGAATATTTGAACGCATCATATGTTCTGTTTTTCCGCGTGCCATCATAATAATTCCAGCCCCCAACACACCAGAAGTTGCAATCAAAGCGATGATAATAGCAATATTCATCAGATTTTAATGACTTTTTAACAGATTACTAGGAAAAGGTACCAAATTATTCTTTTTTGCCCTGTTCACTGTTGAACGACTCACTTTTGCCTGCTTCATTGAATGCATGGAAAGCTTTTTTGAAAAGGGAAGAGTAATTGGATGATAAACAGGAATAACGGCTTTAACGCCCCCATGAACATAACGGACATAGTGGGTTTGCCTACGCGGGAATCTCCAACATTCATGTGCCAACATCATCCTACCTCCTGTTCAATAACAAAAGCCATGCCATAAGCGTTGCAAGCTGTCAAATTATTGTTGCTGCAATAAACGTTTTTGTACGCGCATATAACCAAGCAATGGTAAAACTGCTTGCATTTCAGGGCCATGATCAAGCCCAGTTAAAGCCAAGCGTAATGGCATAAAGAAAGCCTTTCCTTTTCGATCAGTACGCGATTTAAGCTCAGCAATCCAATCATGATAAACAGTTTCTGCTTGCCAAGGCTCTTGTGGCAAGCATTCAGCCGCCAATTTCAAATATTCATGATCTGCATCATCGGCAGGGGGTAAGGATATATCTTTAAAGCAAATTTCAACCCATTCTGGCAATGCCTCAAGCGAGGGGATATTTTTTCGTACCGCCAACCACAAGGCTTCATTCACGCCTAAAGGTTCAAGGCGTTCTTTGACCGTTGCAAATGGTTGAATGGAAAGCCAATGTTGATTAAGGAGTTTGACTTGCTGAAGATCAAATCGCGGCGCAGCACGCCCAAAAGCTTTTATATCAAAATGTTCGATTAACGCATCCAAGGCCACAGGCTCACTTGCTGTTTTATTCGTACCAAGCCCTGCAAGATAAGTATTTAACGCTTGCGGTTCAATTCCATCTGCTTTTAATTGCCTAAGCGATAGCGATTCTGAACGTTTGGAAAGCTTCTCACTCTCCCCACCCAGCATTAAGGGTAAATGAATAAAGTTAGGCACCTTGAAGCCCAACGCTTGAAATAATTCAACTTGCACCGCCGTATTGGTTACATGATCTTCACCGCGCAAAATATGGCTAATTTCCAATTCACCATCATCGACCACAGAACTTAAACTATATAAAACCCGTCCATCCTCACGAATCAACACAGGGTCGGATAAATGCCCTGCATTAAAATAAACCTCCCCGCGTGCTAAATCATTAAATGCAATCGCTTCATCCGATAATTTAAACCGCCAATGCGGCTGTTCGCCTGCGGCGATTTTTTCATCAATTTCTGTTTGTGATAATTTTAAGGCTGAACGGTCATAAACAGGGGGAAGCCCACGTGTTAATAAGGTTTTACGCTTTAAAGCCAATTCCTCTTCCCGTTCAAAACAGGGATAAAGGCGGCCGCTTGCTAATAATTGATCCCGTGCTGCATCGTAACGCACTTGCCGTTCAGATTGGCGGGCAAAGCAATCCCAATTTAAACCAAGCCATTTTAAATCATCATAGATGGCTTGTTCATAAACAGGATCATTGCGTGCCTGATCCGTATCATCCATTCGCAACATAAATTCGCCAGATAATGCATTGGCAAACAACCAATTAAGTAAAGCAATTCGTGCATTGCCAACATGCAAATAGCCAGTAGGACTTGGCGCAAAGCGAAACCGAACCATTTTATTTCGCATCCTTTATAAACGAAAAACCGAGGGTGGAAGCAAACCTCCCAACCCTCGGTTAATAAATGTTAAATTAAATCAGGATTAAAGATCAACCAAACCGCGCTTAGCCATATAGCCTTGATCGGATAGTTTCGTCCATCCCATAACTTTTTTACGGAAATCCATGAAATGTTCATAGATTTTCTTGGTCAATGCATCATCACTGTTGCCAACTTCGTCCAAGACTTCTTTGGAAGCAGAACCGAAAGCACGGAAAACATCATCCGAAAATTCGCGTAACTGCACACCATGTTCATTGATCAAGGTGTCAAGCGAATCTGCATTGGTTGCGTTATATTCAGCAAACATGCGATTATTTTCGTCATTCGCACAAGCAAGCATCAGTGATTGGTCTGATGCAGAGAATGAATCCCATACATCTTTATTAATCCCAACGCCCAAGGTTGAACCAGGCTCATGGAAACCAGGCCAGTAATAGAATTTGGTAACCTTATAAAACCCGAAGGCAAGATCATTCCATGGGCCAACCCACTCAGTTGCATCAATTGCACCTGATTGTAGGGATGGGAAAATCTCCCCACCAGGAAGTGCGATTGCTGAAGCACCAAGCTTACGTAAAACCTCACCACCAAGGCCAGGCATACGCATTTTCAAGCCTTTAAGATCGGCGGCTGAATTGATTTCTTTGTTAAACCATCCACCCATTTGAACGCCAGTGTTACCACAAGCAAGGCCTTTAATATTAAAACCAGCAGAAAGCTCATCCCAAAGCTGTTGGCCGCCTGCAAAATGTAACCATGCGTCCATTTCATTTGCAGTCAAACCAAAAGGAACTGCGGTGAAGAAATTAAAGGCTTTTGATTTACCTTGCCAATAATATTCAGCAGCATGATACATATCTGCATTGCCTTGTGATACAGCGTCAAAGCTTTCAAATGGTGGAACCAGCTCACCTGCCGCGAATAGCTTAACAGTTAAGCGGCCATCACTGGCATTGGTAACTGAGTCAGCGAAACGCTGTGCACCTGTACCAAGACCTGGGAAGTTTTTAGGCCAAGTCGTGACCATTTTTAATTCCCGCATTTGTTTGGATACAGCTGGGGCTGCTGGCGCAGCCTCTTCTGTTTTTTCTGCTTTTTCTTCACATGCACTTAAAGCAAGCGCACCTGCACCAAGCACTGCCCCGCCAACAATAAAATTGCGGCGTTTCATTAGGGATTCTTGTTTTGTATCTTCGGTTATTTTATCGTTTTTTGTCATGGATCCTCCAAATTAAAAATAAATCAACGTTAATTTAAACCTGATCTTACTCTGTTTTACAGTAAAACAAGATGTTATCTAACATTAAGAATATATAATTTGCAAGACTTCAATTAACTTAACCCCTAATTTTTCACGAATTATGGTTAAGCGCATAAATTTGGGCAAGGCCGCGTAAGGTAAGACTGCGATCTGTATGATGAATGCAATCTGTATTATTTGAAAACAAATCACTTAGCCCACCTGTTGCAACAACGGTCATAGCTGTGCCATATTCTTGTTCTATACGCTTGATCATGCCCTCAATCATCGCAATATAGCCCCAAAATACGCCTGATTGCATTGCTTGTTCGGTTGTTTTGCCAATTACGGTTTGGGGGCGTGCAATTTCAACCAAAGGCAATTTTGCCGCCGCTTGATAGAGCGAGCGTAACGACAAATTAGGCCCAGGTGCAATCACCCCACCTGAATAATTTCCATGTTGATCAACAATATCAAATGTGGTTGCCGTACCAAAATCAATGATAATCACAGAACCGCCATAGTGATGATGGGCGGCCACTGCATTCACCAAACGATCTGCGCCAACTTGTTCAGGACGGTCAATGTTAATCTTAATCCCAAGCTTGACGTTAGGATTACCAATCATCAATGGTTCATGGTTAAAATAGCGTCTGCACAAGCTAATGAGGTTAAAGCTTGCTTCTGGCACGACTGAGGCCAAGATTGTGCCTTCAATTGGATGATGATCAACTTTATTCAACCGCATAAGCGCAGTTAGCCAAACAATATATTCATCGGCGGTGCGTTTAGGGTCATTATTCGTACGAAAGGCCTTGATAACTTGGTTACTTTCCATATCACATAAGCCAAACACAATGTTTGTATTTCCAGAATCAATCACAAGTAACATCAGAAAATCCCTTTAAAGTTCATATCCAACAATCGCCTGTTTTAATTGCAATAGCCCATCTTGCGACACTGCGGATATAGCAATAGGTTGACAATGCGCAATTTCTTTAAGGGACGCAAGCTTGGCATCAATGCTATCCCTATCAAGGCAATCTGTTTTATTCAACACAATTAAAGAAGGTTTATCCGCCAAGCCTGCACCATATTCCGATAATTCATGGCGAATGGTGTGATAATCTTTGACGGGATCATCAGAAGTGGAATCGATAAGATGAACAAGCAAGCGACAACGCTCAACATGTCCTAAAAATCTTGTGCCTAAACCGCGCCCATGATGTGCGCCTTCAATCAAGCCGGGAATGTCGGCGATAACACGTTCTTGATCATCAAACCATAAGACGCCTAATTGCGGGTGAAGGGTCGTAAAAGGATAATCACCGATCTTTGGACGTGCTGCCGTCAATACACTAAGCAGGGTTGATTTTCCAGCATTCGGCAACCCAACCAGCCCAATATCAGCAAGTAATTTAAGCCGTAGCCAGATATAGCCCTCTTCCCCCTCATCGCCTGTATCAGCAGTGCGGGGGGCTTGATTGGTTGAAGATTTAAAGCTTGCATTACCACGCCCGCCACGCCCACCATTAGCCAATGTGATTTTTTGATCAATGGCGGTTAAATCATGGAGTAGAACTTGTTTATCTTCATCCAGAATTTGTGTGCCAAGTGGTAAGCGGATGGTAATATCCTTACCATTCGCACCGCTTCTATTACCTCCTTCACCAGGTTTGCCACGCTCTGCCTTAAAATGTTGACGATAGCGAAAATCAATTAAGGTGTTAAGGGCTGGGTCTGCAACGGCAAAAATATGACCACCTCGACCGCCTTTTCCGCCATCTGGGCCACCAAATTCAACATATTTTTCACGGCGAAAAGAAATAGTACCATTGCCACCATGACCCGCAGCAATAAAGATTTTCGCCTCGTCTAAAAATTTCATTTGATCAATCCAAGTTCAATATATGCGTTTATTACGCTATTTTAGCATGAACGCAAGTCTTTAAAGGCTTGATTTTCAAAGCCGATTATCTTATTAAAATTAGCATTCAGTTAATTTAAATTTAGTGAAAATGATGCGATGCAGGTCAAAATCCGTAATATAGGCAAATCAGCAATGCAGTCAGGTCGTGCCTTGGCTGATCAATGGGTGATTGAGCCAGTGGTAAAAGGGGCTAGCTTACCAGGGTCGTTAATGGGCTGGTCAGGTGGCCAGAATACGACCAAACAAATCCGCCTTACTTTTGACACAAGCAAACAAGCCGTTGATTATGCAATTGCCAATGGCTGGGCGTATGAATTACAAACATCGCAATCACGGAAAATCAAACCAAAGGCCTATGCCGATAATTTTAGCTATACTCGTCAAAAACCATGGACGCATTAAAGCAAAAAGCAAAATATTTTATTTTTGTTTTAATGCTTGGTGTTTTGATCAGCCCATTCAGCCAAGCGGTGGCTGGCGATGTTATTTCAGAAACCCGTGCCAGTGAATTTATTGAAACTTTAGCAATTGAAGCAAGCCCGATCTTAGCTACTTCGGGGGATACGCAAACCCGCCGTGATTATTTTGAAAAATTTGTTCGTGACCATTTTGCGTTAAACCGTATTGCCGCTTTTGCCCTTGGGCGTCATTGGCGTCAATTGGATGAAGGGCAAAAACAACGCTATTTGAAGCTATTTAAAACCTATGTCATTGCGGTAAATGCAAGCCGTATTACGCAATTTGGCGAAGTTAAGGTGAACGTTATCTCTTCCCAACAAGCAGGGCGTTATGATCAGATGGTATTAAGCCATTGGCAAGAAGACAAGCAGGTTCAACCCGTTCCAGTAGAATGGCGGGTGCGATTGATTGATGGTGTGCCAAAAATTCTTGATGTTCGCATCAGTGGCTTGTCAATGGCGCAAGTCCAACGGGAAGAATTTCAATCTGTCTTAAATCGCGATGGCTTTGAAAGCTTATTACAAAAAATCCAAGATCAGCTTGATAAAATGGCTTCGCCTGCATGACGCAAATTCTTTCTTTATGCGTGTTTCATGCCTGAAACTTTTCCAAAAGAGTCTGCGCCCTCTTCAACCCAACAAAATCTAGCCCCTAAAGTGGGGATAGTCTCCTTAGGTTGCCCGAAAGCGTTGGTTGATGTTGAACGCATGCTAAACCCCATGCGTGCGGAAGGCTATATCCCCGTAAAAGCCTATCAAGATGCGGATATTGTGATCGTAAATAGCTGTGGTTTTATTGACCGTGCAAAACAAGAAACTTTAGCAACGATTGGCGAAGCGTTGGATCAAAATGGCCGTGTCATTGTAACAGGCTGTATGGGCGCTGATGCCGAAGCGATTTTACAACATCATCCAAAGGTATTGGCTGTGGTTGGCCCTAATCAACCTGAAGCGGCTTTGGATGCGCTTCATCGCCATTTACCAAGAGCCCATGACCCAAAAACAGACCTATTGCCGCCTCAAGGTATTAAATTAACCCCACCCCATTATGCTTATATTAAATTGGCGGAGGGCTGCAATAACACATGCAGTTTTTGTATTATTCCAAGCTTTAGAGGGCGTTTAAATTCCCGTGATTCGGCAAAAATTCTTTATGAAGCCGAACGGCTGGTTGACAATGGCGTTAAAGAATTACTGATCATTTCGCAAGATACAGGGGCTTATGGCGTTGATCTTAAATATCGCCCAACCCCGTTTCATGGGGAGCAAGTGCGGGCGCATATTGTTGATCTGGCAAAAGCCCTTGGTAAGCTGGATGCGTGGGTACGCCTTCATTATGTTTATCCTTATCCGCATATTGATCAGCTAATCCCTTTGATGGAAGAGGGGTTAATCCTCCCTTATCTGGATGTCCCTTTTCAACATGCAAGCCCAAATATATTAAAAAGAATGCGCCGCCCTGCCGACCATGAAAAATTGACCAATCGGATTCAGCAATGGCGGCAGGTTTGTCCTTCTTTAACTCTTCGTTCCACCTTCATTGTTGGCTTCCCGGGGGAGACTGAGGATGATTTTCAATTCCTGCTTGATTGGTTACAACAAGTGCAGCTTGATCGCGTGGGGGCTTTTATGTTTGAAGATGTTGCAGGCGCACCTGCTTCCACCCTGCCAGATCAAGTACCGCAAGCTGTAAAACAAGAACGCTATGATCGATTTATGGCGGTGCAGGCTGAAATTTCCAAACAAAAGCTTGTTGATAAAATAGGGCAACACGTAGCCGTCATTTTAGATCATAAAAAAGATGATAATCATTTTATTGGAAGAACCAGCGGCGATGCACCCGAAATTGATGGCGTAATTCATGTAAGCAATCCGCAACCTTCGGACTTATCCGTTGGTGATGTGGTTGCGGTTGAAGTTACTGACGCAGATACCCATGATTTATGGGGGGTTTGCGTATAAATAAAATACGCTTTAAATTTTTTCAGCTTGTTTTTGACGGCGGCGTTGAACAGAAGATGGTATATTCATCCCCTCACGATATTTAGCAACAGTACGGCGGGCAAGCTCAACTCCTTCTTCTTTTAAGATTTTAACCAAACGATCATCGGATAGGATTTTATCTGGTGCTTCTTCATCAATTAAAGTTTTAATGCGATGGCGCACGGCTTCAGCAGAATGACCATCGCCATCACTGCCCGCAATTGTGGGCGTGAAGAAATATTTTAATTCAAAAATACCACGTGAACAGGATAAGAATTTATTGGTGGTTACACGGCTGATGGTGCTTTCATGCAGTCCTGTTTCTACCGCAATCTCCCGCAAGACAAGTGGGCGTAAATAAGAAACACCAAAATGAAAAAACCCTGATTGTTGACGCACCAAAGCTTCACTAACCTTAAGAATCGTTTCTGCGCGTTGCCGCAGGCTTTTAACCAACCAATTTGCGTTTTGTCGATGTTCAACCAAATAATCTCGGGTTTGCTTATCGCTATGATCGCTACCAACCACCTTTGTATAAAGCGCATCATTTACGATTAGGCGATGAAGATTATTAGGATTCAATTCCAAAACAAATTGCCCTTTTGGATCGGTTTTAACCAGAATATCGGGTTCTGAGATTGCAAGGCTTCCCCCATCATATTGCAATCCAGGTTTTGGATCCAATGCCTTAAGTTCACGGATCATATCGCCAAGGTCTTCACGATTGACCTGACAAATCCTAAGCAGGCGCGTCCAATCGCGTTTTGCAACCAGCTCCAGATGGTCAAGCAAGCTTTGCATCGCTGGATCATAACGATTTTTATCAATTAGCTGCAAGGCTAGACATTCTTTCAAATTACGGGCGAATACACCAGCAGGTTCAAATTGCTGACAAATTGTTAAAACAGCCTCAACCTGTTTGGAAGGCACGCCAAGATTTTTTGCAATTTCCTCAAGCGTGGTTGGTAACCAGCCTGTTGGTTCTAACAAATCAACTAAATATTGACCGATTGCGCGCTCTTGTCCGTTTGAAAAGGCGGTTCCTAATTGTTCAGTCAAATGATCACGTAGCGTTGGAGTTTGCGTGCTTTGTTCAAGCGGATCAAACGAATCCCCATCACCTATTTGTGAACGGACAGAACCGCCCATTTCAGTCATGCCGCCTGTATCAGAACCCGTTGCAATGGCTCCAGCACCTGCAATATCGCCATCATAGTCATTTTGATAATCGCTATCCAAGGGCGTTTGGGCATAATCACTACCCAATTCAGTCTGTTTCAAATAATCGGCGGAATCACGTGAATAATCATCTTGATCATTTGCATTGGCTTGACCATTATCAGCGTCATATTGATCAATCGTTCGTGCGATTGGACGTTCTTCATCTTGAGACTCCGAACGTTCCAATAGTGGGTTTTGTCCTAATTCCTGATCGATAAATTCGTTAAGCTCTTGTGAAGAATATTGTAATAATTTAATCGCCTGCTGTAATTGTGGCGTCATTACCAGCGATTGGCTTTGGCGAAGATCAAGCTGGGGAGCAGTTGCCATGAAATCGTCCCTTGATGAAGCTTAGCCTGACCGATTCAATGAAAACTGATCGCCAAGATAAACCCGTCTTACTTCTTCATTGGCAACAATATCAGCAGGGGTGCCTTCATGCAGAATTTTACCGCCATGCAAGATATAGGCACGATCAACAATTTCCAATGTATCACGCACATTATGATCAGTGATTAGAACGCCAATACCACGCTGTTTCAGATGGCTAACCAATTCACGAATATCTTTAACGGAAATAGGATCAATCCCTGCAAGCGGTTCATCAAGCATAATAAAATGTGGACGGCTTGCAAGGGCGCGCGCAATTTCAAGCCGTCTCCGCTCCCCTCCTGATAGCGTTTGAGACGGCGTATTGCGTAAATGCGTAATTGAAAATTCAGCCAATAATTCTTCCAAAGCCTGCATACGCTGTTGACGATTATCAAAGCTTGATTCCAATACCGCCAGAATATTATCCGCAACATTCAACCCACGAAAAATTGAGGGTTCTTGCGGTAAATACCCAATTCCCATGCGCGCACGCCGATACATTGGCAGGCGTGTTATATCCACACCATCAAGGCATATTTTACCCATATCCGCCCCAATCAAGCCAGAAATAATATAAAAGCTTGTTGTTTTACCCGCACCATTTGGCCCCAACAAACCAACGGCCTCACCGCGCTGGACATGAAGCGTAATATCGTGAAGCACCGTTTTCTTTTTATATTTTTTCCCAAGTGAGACTGCCCATAGGCCGCTATTTTGATCAACGGCTTGCGGCATCACTTGTGTTAAAGGACTAGGCTGCGGGTTAGGTGTAGGATTAGGTGTTGGAACTTCCAGTGGCGGTTCGGGTGCCTTAGCAGATTCATCAATGGGATAAGTTTTGGCTTTGAGTGGTGGCTCAGGGATAGAAATCGGTTGCTGTTTCGGGATTGTAGGCGGGGGAATAATCGGCTGACTTATTGGGGATGCCGCTTTAGGTAATTGTTCAGGATGATTCGCACCCTGTTTTTCGTTGCTTCCCCTATTATACGCTTTGGCATACCCTGCCCCACCATACCCTCTGGGGGGTAGTGCATTAAACGAATTGCCTTGGCGTTTACCAGCATTCGCTTGCCCCAATTGGCGGGCGATGGCGGACATAGCCTCTTGATCATCGTGCGAAGTCATTGTCCTACATCCATTTCAGTTACACCTATTATTTTATTTGTATTTACAGATTATTTTACGTAAAAAAACAAATAAAGCGATAAAGGCACTAACTCAAGCCTAAAGTTGCATGATTTTTGCATGACTTGATTTAAGAGAGTGGAAGAACAATGTTATCATCGATAAAAACACAGGCAATAAAAACACACGAATTATGGCCGCGTATAACGGATCGCCGTGTTGTGGCTTTATTTTTCCTTGGGTTGGGGGCTGGTATCCCCCTATTGATGATTTTTTCTTCACTTTCATTATGGTTAAAACAAGCTGGCGTTGCGCGGGCTGAAATTACATTTTTTAGCTGGGCGGCTCTTGGTTACGGGTTTAAATATGTGTGGGCGCCTATCCTTGATCAAATCCCCTTCCCTTTACTTGGTAAATTACTTGGACAACGGCGCGGCTGGTTAATTATTTCACAAATAATGGTCATTGCCTCTATAGTTGGTATGGCATTGATTGACCCTGCACATCATTTGGCGTGGATGGCTGTATTTGCGGTTATGCTGGGCTTTTCATCAGCAACCCAAGATATTGTAATTGATGCCTACCGAATTGAAATTGCAGATAATGACCTGCAAGGGATGCTATCAGCAAGCTATATTGCAGGCTATCGGGTGGCAATGATTATTTCAGGCGGATTATTGCTTGAATTGGTTGCCTATTTTCAAACTAATTCCGAAATTTATAGTTACCAAGCATGGCAAATTGGCTATTTAACGATGGGTTTAGTGATGGTGATTCCAATCATCACCGTTTTTATGATTAGGGAACCTGATGTTAAACCCGCACCAAGCCATTCCTCAAGTGATTATCTTAAATTTATATCGGCGGTGATGGTTGCGGTCGCTTCCTTAATAGGTGTCTTTTATTTATTTGGTCGTCTTGATTGGGAACCAACCTCACGCTATTTGCGGGTGGGGTTTGAATTTTTACGGCTAGCAAGTGCGCTTGGTGCAGGATTTTTTATCTTTGCCTTATTAATGCGTTTGCATTTCGTCCCCAAACCATTGGTTGAGGACGGCTATGTTCGGCCTGTCACCGAATTTTTTTCCCGCTATCCGTTAATGACAATTATCATTCTTTTATTGACGATTGGCTTTTATCGCGCCCCTGATATTATTATGGGAACCAGCGCCAATATTTTTTATGATGATCTTGGCTTTGACTTGGTTGAGATTGGAAGAATATCAAAAACATTCGGCCTTATTATGACCATCATCGGCGGGTTTATTGCAGGCGGCTTAATGCTGTGGCTTGGCGTTACCCGTATGCTATTGATCGGGGTTGCGCTTGCGGCAGGAACCAATCTTTTATTTTCATGGCTTGCAACAATCGGTGCGAATATCAACGCTTTAATCATGGTCATTGCCGCAGATAATTTATCTAGCGGTTTGGCTTCGGTCGCGTTTGTTGCATGGCTATCACGATTGACAAATATTCAGTTCACCGCTATGCAATATGCGATTTTTTCATCGCTAATGGTGGTTGGACCTAAATTCATTGGTGGCTATTCAGGCGGCATGATTGATGCCATGGGCTATCAAGCATTTTACAGTATGACGGCGGCAATTGGTATTCCTGTCTTCATTCTGGTATGGTTTGCAACCAATCTGGAGCGAAAAACATTATCATCACAATCATAAAAATAGTTTATTGAGGAGGAGGCATTAAAGCATGTTAATCGGAGTTCCCAAGGAAATCAAAAATCACGAATATCGCGTTGGATTATCACCAGCCTCAGTGCGTGAATTGATCCATCATGGTCATGACGTAATGGTTGAAACGCAAGCAGGTACGGCCATTGGCTTTAGTGATGAATTATACAAGGAAGCAGGGGCAAGCCTTGCTGGCGATGCAAAAACCATTTTTGCCAAAGCGGAAATGATCGTTAAGGTCAAAGAACCGCAACCCATTGAATATCAACAATTATCCAAAGGGCAATTATTATTCACCTATTTACATCTTGCTCCTGACCCTGATCAAACCCATGGCTTACTTAAATCAGGATGCACCGCGATTGCTTATGAAACCGTGACGGATCGTAATGGCGGCTTGCCACTGCTTGCCCCGATGAGTGAGGTTGCAGGCAGAATGTCCGTACAAGCAGGCGCACATTGTTTGGAAAAATCCGTTGGCGGCTCGGGCGTATTATTGCCAGGCGTTCCAGGGGTTGCGCCAGGGAAAGTGCTGGTGATTGGTGGCGGGGTTGCAGGTGCCAATGCAGCTAAAATGGCAGTTGGGCTTGGGGCAAATGTCACAATTTTGGAGCGTTCTTTACCACGTTTACGCCAACTTGATGATCAATTCCAAGGCAGTGTTAATCTTTTATATTCAACCCAAGATGCCCTGTTAAAGCATCTTCCTGATACCGATTTGGTGATTGGCGCCGTACTAATTCCAGGGGCGGCTGCGCCAAAACTTATTACCAAAGAAATGTTAAAAACTATGAAATCAGGGTCGGTTCTGGTGGATATTGCAATTGATCAAGGCGGCTGTTTTGAAACCAGCCATGCAACCACCCATGCCGATCCTGTGTTTATTGTTGATGATATTGTCCATTATTGTGTGGCAAATATGCCAGGGGCAGTTGCGCAAACCAGCACCCTAGCCCTTAATAACGCAACGCTTATGCACAGCATCGCCTTAGCCAATAAAGGATGGAAACAAGCCATCAAAGACGATCCCCACTTAAAAGAGGGGCTGAATATCCATGATGGTCAAGTCACCTGCAAGGCTGTTGCTGACGCACTTGACCTGCCTTATATGAACGCAGATAATATATCATAAAAAAACTGAAATTGGCATAATATATGCATAAGAGGAAGCAGAGCGACCTTAGATCATCACGATTAAAGGTTGAAGTTCGCCATCGACCGCGACTCTCTCTTCCTCTCTCTCCTCTCAAACGCGGCGATGCGAATGGGGTCTGGCACAGATAAACCAGACCCCACTCTTTTTCTATCACCGCTTGAAGTGTTTTAAAAATATCGTTATAGAAAAATACAAGAGAGCATCCTCCCTTTTAATATGAAAGAACGCTTATGTTAGAGAATATTGGCCAGCTTGGCTATTTGAATGCAGTGATTTTATTTTGTGCATTGGTTTTTGTCCACGAGCTTGGGCATTATCTGGTGGCGCGCTGGAACAAAGTAACGGTTGAGGTTTTTTCCATCGGCTTTGGCCCTGAGCTGGTTGGCTGGGTTGATAAAGCGGGGACTAGATGGCGAATTTCAATGATCCCACTTGGCGGCTATGTTAAAATGTTGGGGGAAGAAACCTCAGGGTTAGAGGGCGAAGCAAATAAAGATCAAGTCAAAAGGGAAGATATCCCGCAAATTTCTTTTTCAACGCGCTCCATTGGCGCACGCACCGCGATTATTGCCGCAGGACCTGCAGCAAATTTCCTGTTTGCAATGGTGCTTTATGCAATATTATTTGCAACCATGGGCAAAGCTGTTCCTGGCAGTTTGAATGAACAGGGGATTTCGATGGTTGAGCCTAACAGTGCCGCCGCACTTGGTGGGATGCAAGCCGCAGATCGGATCATTGCAATCAATGGTAAGGAAGTTGATGGATTTGAAGATTTAATTATCGCGGTTCAAACCAGCGCAGGCAATCCCATTCGTTTTGATATTGTGCGTGGTGAAGCAGAAAGTGTTCAAGCATTAACCCTTAATATCATGCCTGAGCATGTGGGCAAAAATGCCGATGGTATGGCAATTTATCGACTTGGTGTTGGCGCACCGCCCTCTAAATTTGAAGAAGTCCCTTTTACCCAAGCAATTACCGCTGGTGTTGTGGAAACATTTAATATCTCCCTATTAACCCTTAATGCGTTGTGGGAGACAATAACGGGGCAAAGAGGCACCGATGATCTGGGCGGCCCAATTAAAATCGTTAAATTTTCTAATGATATTGCCCAGCTTGGCATTGCCGCCTTCATCAGTTTTGCGGCGATTTTATCCATTAATTTGGGGCTAATTAACCTATTTCCAATTCCTGTGCTGGATGGCGGCCATCTTGTGTTTCTTGCGATTGAAAAATTGCGGGGTGGACGCCCCCTTAATGAATATTGGCATGAATGGGCAATGCGGATCGGGCTTGCGGTCGTGCTTGGATTGATGGTGTTTGTGACCATTAACGATATTCTTGGCTTGCTTGGATAAACCAACTTATGGAATCGCGCCCGCCCCAGCTTTATCTGGTTGATGGCTCGGGGTATATCTTCCGCGCCTTTTATGGCCTGCCGACCATGACACGCCCAGATGGCACGCCCGTCAATGCGGTGTTTGGTTTTGCCTCCATGATGATTGGACTGCTAGAGGGCAATGATGCCGATTATCTTGGCGTTATTTTTGATGCAGGACGCAGGAATTTTCGTAACGATATTTATGCTGATTATAAAGCCAACCGCGATGAAACCCCCGAAGCCCTTATCCCACAATTTTCCATTATTCGGGAGGCAACGGAGGCCTTTAACCTCCCCGCTATTGAACAAGAAGGCTATGAAGCCGATGATCTGATTGCGACCTATGCCAAACTTGGCAAGCAACAAGGGATGGCGGTTACAATTGTGTCTTCCGATAAAGACCTTATGCAGCTTGTTGAAACGGGGATCAGCTTGTGGGATCCCATGAAGAAAAAGACAATCGGCATGGATGGCGTGATGGATAAATTTGGCGTTACGCCTGATCGTGTTATCGATGTGCAAGCCCTTGCGGGGGATAGTTCGGATAATGTGCCAGGGGTACCAGGGATTGGCATCAAAACTGCGGCACAGCTTATCAATGAATATGGCAATTTAGATCAGCTATTGGCACGCGCAGAAGAAATTAAACAACCAAAGCGCAGGGAAGCCTTGATTGAATTTGCCGAACAAGCACGCATCAGCCGCCAACTGGTTACCTTAGAACAAGATGTTCCACTAGCCACACCGATTGAAGGATTGGCGCGAAAAACCCTTGAGCCAGAACGGTTAAAATCCTTCTTCATGGATCAAGGATTTAAGCGGCTATTAGGACGCATTCCTGATCAAGGGCGCGATCCTTCAATGCGCGCAAACGCCCCTTCATCACCACCATCTGTGGAGGAGGAGGCGATTGATCCCGAATGGAAAACCCTACCCTTTGATGGCTATGAATGTGTTCGTGATCAAGCGGCACTTGATCGATGGTGTGCGGCAATCCGTGCAGCAGGCCATGTTGCGATTGATACAGAAACCACGGGGCTGGACATTATAAAAGATCGTTTGGTTGGGATTAGCCTATGTTACGAAGCTGGTAAGGCGTGCTATATCCCGCTTATCCACATACCGCAAACGGTAAACCATGATTTATTTGGTCAAGAATTAGCAGAACCACAATCAACAGGCGATTTATTACCTTTGGAGGTCGTGAAAAAGGCTCTTGCGCCTATCCTCACCGATTCAGGCATTATCAAAATTGGCCATAATTTGAAATTTGATTTATCCATTCTGGCAGGCGTTGGGCTAACGCTTGATCCGATTGATGATACAATGCTACTATCCTTTGCGTTGGAGGCTGGTCTAACTGCGCATGGCATGGATAAATTGGCGGTGCGGCATTTGAACCATGAACCCATCTCTTTTGAAAGCGTTGCGGGTAAGGGCGCGAAGCAATTAACCTTTGATAAAATTGATTTGGAAGCTGCAACCCGCTATGCGGCGGAGGATGCAGATGTTACTTTCCGCCTATGGCTTGCACTAAAGCCACAGTTACGTAAAAAGCGCATGACCCGCTTTTATGAACGGATTGAACGCCCCCTTCCATCAATATTAGCCAAGATGGAGCAGGATGGCATCAAAGTCGATACCAAGATGCTAAAATCACTTGGGCAAAAATTCACAAGCGATATGCAAGGTTTGGAACAAGAGATTTATGCACTTGCGGGGGAAGAATTTAATCTTGCCTCCCCCAAACAGATGGAAGAAATCCTATTTGGGAAATTAGGGCTACCTGCCGCCGCCAAGACAGGTACGGGCGCACGCTCAACCAATGTTGCGGTACTGGAACCCTTGGCTGAAACCTATCCGATTGCGGCTAAAATCCTTCATTGGCGGATGTTAGCCAAATTAAAATCAACATATTGCGAGGCTTTGATCACCGCCGCCAATAACCCCACCGCACGTGTGCATACTGCCTTTTCGATGGTTGGGGCGTTGACGGGGCGGTTATCCTCCTCCGATCCGAATTTACAAAATATCCCCGCACGCACCGAAGAAGGGCGGCTAATCCGTAAAGCCTTTATTGCTGAGGCGGGCTATAAGCTGGTTTCACTGGATTATTCACAAATTGAATTGCGGCTATTGGCGCAAATTGCTGATATTGATCCGTTACGCCAAGCCTTTATTGCAGGGGCGGATATTCATAAAACAACAGCATCCGAAGTATTTGGTATTGCCCCCGATCAATTAACCGCCGAACATCGCCGCCGTGCAAAAGCGGTGAATTTTGGCATTATTTACGGCATGTCCGCCTTTGGTCTTGCCAAGCAAATTCAAGTATCACAAAAGGAAGCAAAAGAATTTATTGATCGTTATTTCGCCCGCTTTCCTGGCATTCGGGATTATATGAGTGCGATGAGTGAGTTTTGCCAACTTAACGGCTATGTTGAAACCTTGTTTGGGCGGCGTATCCATATTCCTGCCATCCATGACAGTAACCAAGCACGGGTTGGTGGCGCAAGGCGACAAGCAATTAACGCCCCAATTCAAGGCAGTGTCGCCGATATTATCAAGCGCGCTATGTGGCAAATCCCCCCCGCTCTTCAACAGGCTGGACTTGATGCTGGACAGGTACGTATGCTGCTGCAAGTCCATGATGAACTAATTTTTGAGATTAAAGAGGACGCACTTGATCGCGCCATCCCACTTTTACAAGGGTTAATGGAACGCGCGGCTATCCCCATGCTCTCCCTCACCCTCCCGTTAAAAGTTGATTGCGGTATCGCCGACAACTGGGCTGAAGCGCATTAAGGAAGAAATTCATGGTAAAAAGTAGCCTCAAAAAGTTAATTAAACGAATGATGAGATTTAAAAAAATTCTTAAATCAAAAATTTTAACACGCCATGCGCTTAGACACTTGCCTTTAGTTATTAATGCAGGTTCGCCATATAGTTATAATATTGAAAAACTAACCTTTACTTATTTCCAAGCTTGTTTGTTAGCTCAACTATACTCTGAAATTACACTTTCATATAATCATTATATGATTGCACACGATATAATTGAATCACTAGACGAAGTAACTGATGGTATTTTATCTGAAATTGATCTTTTTAAAGAAGAAGCAGATTATATACCTAACGATCTCTATGAATTATCAGAAGCTTTTTCATTTATATCACTCGCATTTTCTGCTGCAATAAACAGAGAAAATGATAGTGAATTAACTGATTATTTGAATAACATTCGATTTACCTCAGATGATATGTATTTTCAAAATGCACTTTCTTTAGATATAGCTAACGCCTCTAAATTCGATTTTAATTGCAAACCTCTTTGGCAAGATGAAAACATACCTGTTAATCTAAGAGAAAATTTTAACAATCTGCGTGTATATTTGCTTCAAACATCACCTGATTGGCAAATTTGGATTACTTGGTATGAAGCACAATTAGAAGGAAAACAATTATTTTCCGAATCTATGTTTGATAGGATCTTAAACCTTACCACAGAAGATTGGGAAAAAGGGGCTGAATATATAAATTCATTATTAATGAAATGGTGGCAAGAAACAGCAGAGGCAGAAGTAAAACAAAAACCTGCTACCTTACAATTTGGCGTTGATGATGCGGCAACAATCTCCCTTGCACAACCCATAACCATCAAAGAAAATCCTGAATTGCAATCCATTCAAAAAACAACGCAAGATTTAGTTAATGGAATGAATGAATCTGGGTCAAATGCCATCACCACAAATGTTATAAACCGCTTGCAAATCGCATCAGATAATTTAGGTAAAGTATTGAGCGGTCAATCAATGTTATTCAGCTGATTATTGATCAGCAATGGATGAATGGTATAAAAACAGGTGATGACATAGAGGCTTGGCCTGATGTTTTTGCCGAAGACTTTAAGCCTTTAACTGCAATTTACGAAATCACCTTAAGACAATTTGAGGATGCTCAAACATATTATGATCAGCTTGATCAATCACCAGCTTTTACACCTGATCAAGCTGAAACGCTAGCCAAATTAGGACACCAATTAGCTGATGAAATTACAAAAAGTTTAAATAACAATCCAAATCTTAAGCTTGATACTAAAATTCCTAAAGCAATTGATGATGCGTTTGATGGTCAAGTTGAATCTGAAAATGAAGCACAACTATTAAATCGGCGTAACATTCCTTTTAATTTCATGGTCTCTTTACGTGAAGCTACTTTGAAAGAAATGAACAAAGAAACTGCTAAAGCATTAATTGAGCTATTTAAAACTTTATATGAACAATTTACGCAGGCAGGATTACCACAATTACTTAACTATTTAGAACCAATAATCCAACTTATGCAAAATGTGATAAAATAACTTATTTCGGCCTTATCCACATCAAAAACTTACTTAACGCACCAATGCATGGTATGCGGTGGATTGATTGGTAAGGACGACATATTTGGCTGGGAAAACTACAAGATATATTTACAAAACAAATCGTAAGACAAAGCAAGACTGTTCAAAAATTCATAAAAATGCTTTATCTGCCTTGTATTTGTTTTCGTTCTAATTCTTCACGATATTTTACCATTGCGGTGGCTGGGATTAGCTGTAAACGCCGCTTTGCTAATTGATCACTCCATTCACGAATGCGCGGTACATTATTGGGGAAGGCCGCAATCGCAACAACTAGGCTTCCTTTTGTTTGTGCCTCGGTTTCAATGAATAATAGTTTTTGTAAGAAGCTAGTTCGGTTCAATGCTTCGGTGATTTTATCATCAACATGAAGAACTTTAATCCTACGCTGCCTTGCGCGTTCAAAAAATGGCGTTTCAACCCCATCCATATTAATAATAATCAGGCCACGCCTTGTTAAATCACGAAACACTGGTTCAAATGTATTTGGATCATTAGAAAACGCACCACCGCTATCAACAACAAGACTTGCATAACCAACAGTCCGACTTAACGCCCAATGCAATCTGGAAAGATTTTCTTTAACTTCAATATTCAACATAATTGAATTAGGGCCTGCATCACTTAATGGAAAGTCAAAGGGCTGAATAGGCAAATAAACTGCTGTTTCATGGCCATGTTCACGCGCCTGAACTGCATTTTTTTTTGTATAACGTCCTTGCGGGGCATAGGCCAAGGTCACCTCCCCCGGTAATTTGAGTGCCAATTCATTCATTTTACGATTCAAACCAAGATTAATCATGATAATGCTAACAGGTAAAAAACCTGGCTTAAGCTCAGAAGGGCGGGCATAAAGCGACATTGGCATCAACCCTGCGGAAGAGCGAACAGGCAACACAGTATCGCCTTCAATGATATTACTAATTTGGTGAATGGGGGCTTTGGCAAGTTTGCCCGCATAGGGATCGGGCGGTGCGCTTGTCAAACTTAAAGTTTCTTCGGTACGCCCATATTCCATTTCGACTTGTAATTGAATGGAGGTGCGCCCACTTGCAGGCATATTATCAGCACTTAAAGCCGCAGATGAGTTACCTAATGCGCGTTGAGAGGAAGCACGCGCTGCAGCCCCCCCTGAGGGTTCGGCTTTAGCTTTTGATTTTTCAGCTTGATTTTTAGTACCCGCTTCACGCTGGATTTCAATTCTTGCTGGATCAATATAAGCACTTGGTCGGCCTGAAAGCTGCTCTTCTAAAGTAGGAATATAGCCAAAAAGCGCATAAAAAATAACAAAAGAAACAGTGAGACCAAATAAAAGATATAAACCAAGCAAAGCCGCATTTCCTTTATTATTAAGGATATTACGCTCATACCAAGTTTGGTCTTCCAGCTCAAATTGGCTATCTATAAAATTGGATTCAAAAACTGCAAGCTGTTCAATTTCATTATCATCATTCAAACTATTCGCAGAATCCTGTTGTGAGTTTTCATCGTCTTCTTTTAAATCATCGGAATCAAGAAATGGTGAAATATCTTCTGCGGATTGATTATTAGCATCGCCTTGGAAGGATTTGATTGATCCATCCATTTCTTCATCAATGGCAAAAACGCGTTCGCTTAATTGTTCTCTATCGGTTGGGGCGCGCGCCATGAAATAGCCCCCTTAATGTTCAAGTTGATGGTTTAAAAATCGATAAAGCACGAACAACATCAAGTGCTGTTTGTAGCTGGTTATCTTCAAAATCGTCCTCAGATTCCATGATTTCTTCATCGCCTGCTTCCTCCTGCGCTTCTGTTTCAGAAGCATCATCGGGATTATCAAGTGCGCCTGGCAAATTGCGTTCTTGAACACGCTCGCCTTCAAAAATAGGTTCAAGCCGTGCCAATGGCACATGAATATCAGGGGAGATTCCCCGCCCTTGAATAGATTCCCCCGAAGGCGTGTAATAATGCTGGGTTGTTAATTTAAGGGCTGAACCTTCACTTGATAATGGAATCATGGTCTGCACTGACCCTTTTCCAAAAGAATCTGTTCCCACAATAACCGCACGCTGATGATCTTGCAACGCCCCCGCAACAATTTCAGAAGCTGAGGCTGACCCGCCATTGATTAACACCACCAACGGCAAGCCGTCAATAATATCGCCGCGTTTGGCTTGGAAGCGTTGAATTTCAAGGGCATTGCGCCCTCTGGTCGATACAATTTCCCCCTGATCAAGAAACTGATCACTTAACGTAACCGCTTGATCAAGCAAGCCACCAGGATTATTCCGTAAATCCAAAACATAGCCCACAAGCGGTTCATCGGCTTCGGCTTTAAGTTCCTTTACTGCATTTTTTAAATTCGCCGTCGCATTGCCATTAAATTGATTGATACGGATATACCCAACATTGCCTTCCAAACGATGGCGTGAAGAGCTGATTTTAATACGATCACGGACAAGCGTCACTTCAAACGATTCCACGCCTTCACGCGCAATGATAAGGGTGATTGGATCCCCAACTTTACCTCGCATTTTATCGACCGCATCCGATAAAGATAGCCCCTGCACAATCTGCCCATCAATATGGGTAATCAGGTCATTCGCACGCAATCCAGCCTTTGCCGCAGGGGTATCATCAATTGGACTTACAACCTTAACTGCACCTGTTTCTTGGTCAAGGGTCACTTCAATGCCAAGTCCGCCAA
Organism: Alphaproteobacteria bacterium; assembly: GCA_965229675.1. GTDB lineage: Bacteria > Pseudomonadota > Alphaproteobacteria > CBDDJK01 > CBDDJK01 > CBDDJK01. The sequence continues at coordinate 1,670,901 of OZ245897.1, read as the reverse complement.
ATTCCCCTCTGGAGTTCGTTCTAAGATCATTAAAGGAACGTTCGTTTAAATAAACCGAATGCGGATCAAGCGATTCTAACATACCCGTGATTGCCGCTTCGATTAATTCTTGATCGGTCTTTTCCGTAACATATTCGTCACGCACGCGCTCCAACGCCTCCCCAAACAAATCAAGATAATATAGGGTGCTTTTCCCCTCAGGATTTGCTTCTTGCGCCATTATATTTGGAATTGCAATAAAGGTCATTACTGCCCCCAATAATCCTGAAATCATCCGCATGATCGAAACACTCCTGCCCCTATTAAGTAACATTTTCTAACGAAAAAACATATTACGCAAGAGTCGGCGTGATATCAAGCTGTGAATATCGTTTAAAATATTGCCTCAACTTGCGGAACATGGGTGATGGGGCCAATGCTTGCCAAGACTGGTGTTTGATTAAAAAGGCTTGCCGCAACTTCGGCAATTTGAACCTCGTTAACCGCTTCAATCCGTTCAAGCAGGATAGGATCTGGTATAATTTCCCCATAAATATGATGATGATGGGCAATCTGCTCTGCCCTTGCGGTCGTCGATTCACGCGACATTAAAAGCGCTGAACGCAATTGCGCTTTTGCCCGATCAAGCTCTTGTGGGCTAATATTATCTTGTACTTTATCCAGTTCTTCTTTTAAGGCTGTAATTAAATTCCCTGATTCCTGTTCACTTGTCCCTGCATAAATTGCAAATAACCCACAATCGCTAGCAGGCATTTCAATGGTAGAAATATCATAAACAAGCCCCATTTGCTCGCGAATGCGCTGAAAAAGTCGCGAAGACATACCGCCGCCAAGCAGGCTACTTAATAAGGTCATTGTGATATAATTTTTATCAAGATAGCCAAGCCCCTGAAATCCCAATAACAGATGCACTTGCTCGTTCGGGCGTGGCTCGCGATAATCGCCCCCTTGATAATCTGGCTTGGTGCGCTTGACTTTCTTGGAAGATTGTTTGGAATTTAATGCGGTAAAATGCTGTTCAGCCAATGTGCAAAGCTGGTCATGCTTAATCTTACCTGCCGCGCATAATGCCATAGAATGCGCATGATAATTATCCTGCATGAAGCCCGAAACTGTATCAACGCTAAAAGCATTTATGTCATGTGGCCTACCAAGAATGGGGCGTCCCATCGCATGATTGGGATAGCTTGCCTGCTGATAGCGATCAAAGATAATATCATCGGGCGTATCCTCACTTTGACCAATTTCTTGCAAGATCACCCCACGCTCACGTTCAAATTCCACGCTTTCAAACGTTGGAAATTGTAAAATATCCGCAAGAATATCAACGGCAAGCGGTACATGCTCTTTCATCACCCGAATATGGTAGGCTGTGCGCTCCTTCCCTGTATAGGCATTCATAAACCCGCCTACGGCTTCAATCTCTTCAGATAAAGCACGCGCTGTCCGCCGCTTAGTGCCTTTAAATGCCATATGTTCCAAAAAATGTGCCGCCCCACAAGTTTCAAGACGCTCATCGCGCGCACCAACATTACACCATACGCCAAGCGTAACGCTTTCCACAGAATCAATATATTCGCTAAATACGGTTAAACCATTCGCTAGCACGCTTTTTTCAATTTTACGCTTCATCTGGCGGCCTCCATAAATGCTTTAACCCGTTCAATCTGATTGGGTAATCTTTCAAATTTTTCTGATCCTGTCATCACCGCTTGCAACTGATCTGGAAGCATAAAACACGCATCATCTGGTGGCAAATCTTGAAGGGCTAACTTGATTGTATCCATGAATTTAGCAGGATGTGCGGTTGCCAGTACCACCGTTGGTGTTCCATCATCCCCTGCTATATATTGGTTAGCCGCCGCAAAGCCACAAGCTGTATGCGGATCGCATAAATAGCCTGTTTTATGATAAACGGCTTTAATTTCAGCCAAAATTCCCTGATCATCCAAACAATCTGCATGAAATAAAGTGCGGCATTGTTCCCAAACTGTTCTTGAAACTGGAAGCTGGCCTGTTTCACGAAATTCAAGCATTGCTGCCTTGCAAGCCGCTCCATCCCGTCCCAATAATTCAAATAATAGCCGTTCAAAATTACTGGAAATTTGAATATCCATGGAAGGCGCAAGGCTTGGCTTAACAGGCGTAATCTCCATCGCATTATCATGAATGAAACGGGTTAAAATATCATTTTGATTTGAACCAATGATCAATTTAGAAATGTTTAATCCCAAACGGCGGGCAATCCATCCTGCAAGAATGTTACCAAAATTCCCCGTTGGCACGACAAAATTAACCCCTTTATTCTGGCAATCAAGTGCCAAGCCTGCTTGAATATAATAAACCACCTGTGCCAAAATACGCACCCAATTGATTGAATTAACTGCGCCCAAACGATGTTTGATGCTAAATTCATGATCGTTAAATAGGGCTTTGACAATATCCTGACAATCATCGAAACTGCCTTCAATCGCGATATTATGGATATGCGGCGCATCAACGGTTGTCATTTGGCGGCGTTGAATTTGCGATACGCGTTCATGCGGATGCAAAATGAATAGCTGAACATTTTCACGCTTGCGGTAAGCTTCAATCGCCGCTGAACCCGTATCGCCTGAGGTTGCGCCAATGATTGTCATGGTTTGATTATTTGCCTTTAGCGCATGTTCGCTCATCTTAGCTAGCAGTTGCAAGGCATAATCCTTAAACGCAAATGTGGGGCCATGAAAAAGCTCCAACGCCCATAAACCTTCATTGATTTTTTGTAGTGGGACTTTATCACCATTACGAAACGGGTGATAGCATTCCTCTGCCATAGTTTGAATATCTGCTGGCGTAAAAAGATTTGACCCCTCAATAAAAGGCGTCATAATTTTACTTACCAATTCAGGATAAGCATAATCCTTTGCTGTTTTCCAAAACGCATCATCCAGCTGTGGCCAAACCTCTGGCATATAAAGCCCACCATCCTCAGCAAGGCCTGATAATAAAACCGTATCAAAATCAATTAACTTGCTGTGGCCACGCGTTGAACAATAATTCATTCTGTATCCTTTTGTATGGATGAATTTGTGTGAATAACCCTTTGCGGATATGGAATGGTGAAGCCTGCCGCCTCAATCCGATATTTTAATTCGCGCCGTAATTTAAACATCATCGCCCATTGATCGCCGCTATTGACCCAACAACGCAAGCGAAGATCAACCCCCGAAGCCGCCAGTGCCACCACCAAAAATTGGGGGGCAGGCGTTTTTAAAATCTGTTTATCTTCTGCGGCAAGTTGCGATATAACCGCCAAAGCACCATCTATATCATCCTCATAGGCAATTGAAATATCAATATCTATGCGTGCCGTTGGATGGGTTGAAAAATTAACAATGGTGACATTCCATAAATTGCTGTTGGGAACAGCCATATATTGCCCTGTATAACTTAACATTTCCACATTAAACAAACCAATCTGTTTAACGGTTCCTTCAATCCCGCCCGCTTGAATATAATCGCCAACCCGAAAAGGGCGCAATAATAACAACATAATACCCGCCGCGATATTTTGCAAAGTGCCTTGCAGTGCAAGCCCAATCGCCAGCCCTGCCGCACCTAAGATTGCAATGATGCTTGCGGTTTGCACGCCAAGCTGCGCAAGCGTGACGATAAGCGTAATAACCCAAATTGCATAACGGACAACCACAGGCAATAAGGTTTTGATTGTCTTATCAAGATGGCTGATCTTCTCCAGCCCTTTGGATAAATAGGAAGAAAGCCTTCTGGCAAGCCAAGTACCAATCACCAAAATTAAAAGCGCACGAAGCCCTGCAAAGACATATTCGGCGGCAAGCGGCGCAAATTGCCCCCATAGCAACATCATTTCTTGATAAACGGCTAATTCCTGAAAATTCATATTATTGCTGTCGCCGCCAGTTGCGAACAAAAACAACAAAAATAACCGCTAAGCCAATCGCAAGGGAAAACCAAGTAATTGCATAATGCAAATGGTCATTACGAATATCGGCTTTCCATTGTCGCCCTTTGGGATAGCCACCAACCTGCTGATCATTGCCATCCATCAAATAAAATAATGGATAGGATTGGTTGAGTAGCTGGTTGATTTTTCTTATATCCAGCGCATACCAAAGGTTGGTATCTAATTCTGGTTCAGGAAGCACCCAGTTACGGATGGTTGGCCCACCTTCATCAAAACGAATGAGGCCGATAATCTCTTGTTCACCTTCTATCTTAGATTCTATTCTGGTTTCAGGTAATTTTTTATCAAATGGGACATAGCCACGATCAACCAAGATCACTGATTCTGGAGCAGGTTTGGAAAGTTCAAATGGCGTATAGATATGCAACCCCTCTTCACCATTTAAATCACGTTGTAGGACATGAATTTCTTGGTCATGGCGAAACCTACCTGTTATTCGGATTGGTTTAAACTGCCATGTATCTACATCCAATGGGCGGGTTTGAGGGAGGGAGATGGGTGCCATCTCCATCCGTTCGCTTAACGCAGTTAAATAAGTTTCTTTAAAATCCAAGCGGTATAATTGCCAAACGCCAAGCATGACCAGCACGATCAACGCTGGTGCAACCGTTAAGCTAGGCCATAAAGGAAGCGGTAGCAGGGAAAAACGCATCAATCTATTCATATTAAAGCGCATCAACGCGTTTGCGTTCAAGCGCAATCAATTCAGCAAGTTCATCTTCATCAACATAGCCGGGGACGACCGCTTCCCCCACAATCATGGCAGGGGTACCACGAATCCCAAGCATGGCTGATAATTTATGATTTTCTTCAATCAATTTGGCAATTTCCTGACTGTTACGGTCTTGTTCAAACTGTTCCATGTCAAAGTCCAAACTACGCGCCAGTTTTATAATCGCTTGTTCACTTAAACCCGATCTTGATTCCATTAACCGTTGATGAAACGCCATATATTGCCCCTCCCTCTGCCTTGATGCGGCAAGGGAAGCCTTTGCGGCTACCACAGATACTTCACTTAAAATTGGCAATTCAACCATAACGATACGAACATCAGGCTGATCTTCAATTAAATCCACCAAATGCGGTAATAACCGTTTGCAATAACCACATTGATAATCAAAAAACTCAACCAAGGTAACCGCCGCCGCTTCTTGGCTTGCTCCCATTGCAGGTAAGTTTGTGCTTTTTACCAATACATTTTGCACAATTTCCATTGCCTGTTCTTGGGCTTCTTGTTGGGCAAACTGTTCTTGCTGTTGGTAGGTTCTTATCGCTTCGATCACAATTTCAGGTTCAGCCTGCAAAAGATCAACCAGCATAGATTTAAAGGCCTCACGGTCAAGTTCCGCTTGATTTTGTTTTGATTCTTGCGCCTGTGCTTGCAGACCAAACCCCAACAAACAAGTTAGCATAAAGCAAGCAATTAATCGCGAAATGACGTTATACAATGGTAATTTCCTTATCATCAATTATTGGGTTTGGTCATAAATATCGCGTGCCCGAATCCATGCCGAACTTTGTTGTGGCAATATAGAGAAAGCTTTCTCTGCTTGCAAGCTAGCAGTTTTATGATCACCATAGCGAAAAGCCGATTCTGCCTTGGCAAGGGCTAGCATTCCCTTATCCCCTCGCCGTCCATAAATAATAGTAAGATTGCGCCATAAAGCGCGCTCATTGGGTTCATACGCCTTGGCAGTACCAAGATGGGTTAAAGCCTCTTCATCCAATTCAGGTTGATTTTGCTGAATAAGCACATGCGCAAGCGACAAACGAATTAATCCAGCCCATGGTAAGGTTTCAATCACTTGACGATAGCGTAGCGCCGCTTTTTCAAGCTGCCCTGAATCACGATAAATATCCCCCAACAATTCAACATAAAATGGATCCTCTGGATGATAGGCAATCAGTTTTTTTGTCTCTGCTTCCGCTTTTTCCCAATCGGCAAGGCGCATCAAGGCAACCGCACGCGCATAGGTTATATCGGCTTCGCTATTCTTTGTAAGGACTGTAATTTCTGGCAATTCGCGCAAGACTTGGTGGGCAGGTTCAACATAGCCTTTTAATTTCATACGCATACGCTGGTGCGAACGATAAAAATAATCAGGAAGTTTTTTTTGCCTATTTTCCGATAGATTGGCTTGATGGCGTAAGAAAATCATACGATCTTCTGTTAGTGGGTGGGTTCGCAAATAAGGATTGGAATCTGCACCTTGATAAAGCTTTGCTTGCCGTTCCAGCCTTGCCATGAAATTCAACAATCCCGTTGGATCAACACCCGCTTTATTCATAAACTCAACACTTGCCTGATCGGCGGCCTGTTCTTGGATTCTGGTATAAGAGAAAAAATCACGCTCATTCACCGTGGTACCCAGCGCACTTGCCGCAAGCCCCACATCCGCACGCCCTGAAAGCACTGCCAATGGCACACCGATCAACATTGATAGCATTCCTGCCGTTTGCGCCTGATTTAATTTATCAGTTATTTTTGCAAGATGGCCGCCTGTGATATGCCCTGCCTCATGGGCTAAAACGCCGATCACTTCTTCTGGCAATTCAGCATGGCGCAACGTCCCTGTATTGATAAAAATTTTCTGCCCACCTGTTACAAACGCATTTAGCGAATCATCAAGTACAATTAAAGTCTGCACTGAACTTGTATCAAGGCCAGCCGCCTCAAAAATCGGGTAGGTGTAAAGGCGGATAATATTTTCAATTTCTGTATCGCGAATAAAGGTAATCGCGCTCGCTTTAGATATAACACTATGACCAAGCAGGATAGCAACAATCAACCCCGTTACAATCGGTCTAAACATAAATTTGAAATAGGTGAACATCTGTTTCATCTTGAAAAAAGAGGTTGATCATGTCAAACATAAGATAATTATTTTTTTTAAGAGTTTTATATAGCAATGCCCCAAACCATTTTCAAATCATTAACCCATCTGTTTGCTTATCGTAAAATAAGAGGGATAGTGCTTGCCCTGTTATTTTTAAATTTGCAAGCTTGTAGCGGTTTTGGTGATGACCCGATTGATCAAGGTGGCTATTTAAATCGCTTTTATGGCGGGATTTCTGTTGATGAACCCAATGCCGCCTTAGTTGGCGAAGCCATCTTAAAACGCGGTGGTAATGCCGCAGATGCGGCAGTTGCGATGGCATTTATGCTTGCGGTTACCAAACCTTCCACCGTATCGCTTGGCGCGGGCGGTGTTTGCTTGGTTCACGATCCCTTTAAAGATTTAAGCGAAAGCCTGCAATTTAACATTCCGCCACGTATTGACCCTGCTGGTAAAACGGTTGCACCGCCTTTAATGCCACGCGCCATGGCACTTTTAAATGCACGTTACGGCGCATTGCAATGGCCATTATTACTCTCCCCTGCCGAACGCACAGCACGGCTGGGGCATAAATTATCAAGGGCGCATGCCAAAGCCCTGCCCCTACTTACAAATTTTGCAGAATTTTCACCAGATGCAAAAACCATTTTAACCGATCAAAATGGTGAATTATTAAAAGAAGGGGATTTATTCGAACAGCCCCGATTGGCTGAATTATTATCGTTAATACGAACAAGGGGCGCAGGTGTGCTAAGTGAAGGCGCAACCGCACAGAAGCTAATGGATGGCTTGGCCGCTCTAAACCTTAAAGCTGATCCTCAATTATGGAATCAATATACGCCCGAATGGGTGCCTGTATTAACAACGGAGGTTGGACGCTATGAATGGCTTGGAACACGCCCACCCGTTAATGGTGGTATTATCCAAGCACAATTGATCAATTTCTTAAATTGGGATGGGGGGTATGATAATATCCCACCCCAATCCCGTTATACCTATATGCAAAATTTGGTAGCAACTGCAACAAATGCTGCGCAACCATGGTTGAGCAAACCACCAACCGCTTATTTGGAACATAGCCGCCTTGCCCGTGACCTTTCGGTGCGTGCTAAGCTTGAAAATATTAGCAAAAAGGGCGAACAAGCCCCCGCCAAGGCAATACCATTATATGGCGCATCGGCCTTTATTGCAGTTGACCGTAGCGGTTTGGCAGTTGCCTGTGAATTAACGCTTGGTGCGCCTTATGGCGGCGGGGTTATGCCCCCTAAAACAGGGATGTTTATGGCAAAATTGCCAACCACAAAAGCACAGCTTCATCAACATAGCCTTGGCGGCCCCGCCTTTGTTATCCATGAGGATACACGCAAATTTCATTATGCGATTGCTGGTACAAATTCAGTGGGGGCGGCCGCACATTGGCTTAATGCGGAAACATGGTTTTCAGGCGAGTTACCTTCCCTGCCCTTATTCATGCAACAATTTAACGATCAAGATTTTCCCATGATTGGGGGTAAGCCTGTTGTTGCGCATTGCCCAAATGGCCTACCCGACCCTGAAGGGGAGGAACGAATCTGCACCCTTGCCTTACCACCGCAAGCCAATGGCCTAACATTTTATTATTCTGGATTATAGCCTGATTTAAAGGGATTACCATGAGACGAACATTAAAACGAACCTTAATTTTTTCTGCAATCATTGGAGTATGCTTATCGGCTTACGGCTTATTGCAGCTTACATTCGAACAAAATCCGTTAAAAATCACAATGAGTGAGACTTCAAAACTTTCTAAGTCCCTTATCAATGATTTAAGCTCCAAAGATCAGCAAAATTATATCCAGCCCTATTTAAAAGCGCAATATGCCTTTAAACACCATGATTTTCCAACTGCGATTACCCAATTCAAAAAAGCGCGTTCGCTGATTACAGGGGAAATTCCAAACCGAATCAATTGGGCGGTCGTTTACAGTGCTTTAAAAGGGGGTGAGTTTGCGCTTGCGGTTGAAGAAGTCGAAGAAAATGACCTAGAAGATTATAATCAATGGACGATTTTGATTTTAATTGCGGATGCGTTGCGCCAGCAGGATTATGAACGCGCCTTATCCCTTAGTCAGGAAGGAACCCTTGACCTAACCCAATCAATCGGCCCTATCTTTGCGATCAATGCGGCCGCAGGCCTTGAAAATTGGGAATTAGCGCATTTTTTACTAGATGAATCTTTTTTGGTTAAGCGGGAGCTATCCTTCAAGGATATTGTGCGCGCAAGATTATGGATTCAACAAGATGAGCATGACAAGGCCTTTGCCTTACTCTCCCCTGAAACATTGCTTGAAAATGAAGCTGATGAAGCGATGGAGACGCATCCTATCTATTCAATGCCAGAAGATCGTTTTCGCCTTTATGTATTGCTATTGGCGCGTCAAGGTGAAACTGAATTGGCCTTAGACACCCTTAAAGCGCGTATGGTTTATGCAACTACCAATCGCTATTATCCTTTTTTATTGGATAAAATTGAAGCGGGGGAGGCCGCAAGCTATCTTGAAGAAATCACTGCTGATCCTTTGAATAACCTTGCAGAAACCATTGCAGCATTCGTTGACGAATTAGGAACCCCTATGCAAGAAACGGGCTTAAGCCTTTTGCGACTTGCTGAAGGGATTGTGCCTGATCATCCCATTGTAACTTATGAATTGATTGATTTTTATATTGATCAAACTGATTTTTATGAAGCCGCATTGAAAATGGTTAAACCTTTGATTGGCACACCTGAACTTGGCGTTGGGCCTAAATTAAAACAAGCAGATTTACTGGCTTTATTGGAACGTGATGAAGAAGCGATTAAGGTGCTTTTTGCCGCGGCTGAACAATCACAAGGGATTGAGGCATTTGGTAAGATTGGCTTAATTTACCGAAGGCAACATGAATATGCTAAGGCGGCCGAAATTTATCAACAAGCGATTGATCAAATGGAGGCTAATCGCGATGCCTATTTTAATAATCATAACGAAACCCTAGGCGACCCAACAAATCGCTTTGCGCTTGGATTTTTATATCATTATCTTGGGGTTTCTTACGAACGCGCTGATGATTGGCCAAAGGCGGAGGCTGCCTTTTTGACCTCCCTTGAATGGCGACCAGATTATAGCGATACATTAAATTACCTAGGCTATAGTTGGATTGATATGGGAATGAATCTGGATCAAGGCACCGAAATGCTGTTAAAAGCGGTCGAGCTTTCGCAAACTGGCTATATTATCGATTCGCTTGGTTGGGCTTATTATCGCTTGGAACGCTATGAAGAGGCCGTCACGGAATTGGAACGCGCCATCTTGTTAATGCCAGGGGATCCGATTGTTAATGATCATCTTGGCGATGCTTATTGGCAAGTTGGACGCCATCGGGAAGCAAATTATCAATGGCAACGCGCACTTGAATTTGATCCAGAATCAGAAAATGAAGCGATTATTCGCGATAAGCTTGAAAACGGCCTTACGCAAGAATAACCTCACGCAGTGACTGTTCACGCTCCCGCCAAACTTAATTTAAGCCTTCAAATCACCCATAAAACCAAAGATGGGTATCATGAACTTGCTTCATGGGTTGCTTTTATTAATCTTTATGATCGCTTAACCTTAACCCCCATTAAGCACCCAAGCCAAACCAAGCCAAACATCACAATATCACTGACTGGCACCTATGCAGATGCGCTATTGAATGAAGCGGAAGAAAGCAATCATATCAGCAAAGCAATCAATTTATTTTATCGCCTTTATCCTGCTTGTGAACGCCCGTCATGGCAAGTTACATTGGACAAGCAAATTCCTGTGGGGGCTGGACTTGGTGGTGGCTCCTCCGATGGTTATCATTGTTTTAAAGCCCTTTGTAACCATCATCAAATTGAAGAAAAATCCCATACTGAACATCTGGCTAAACTTGGTGCGGATTATCCATTATTTGCGTATGCAGGCCAAACAAATTTACTATGGATGGAAGGCATTGGCGATAAGCTAACCCCAATCAAAACCAATCTATTGGATGATTTAAGCGTTTTGATTGCCTATCCCGTAACGCCCGTTTCAACCCGTGAATGTTTTACCTATTATGATCAACAAATGGAGCAATCACACAAGCAACCGCTTGAAAATATTTTCAAGCCATTTTCTTTAGCAAATTTGGTAAAAAACACGAATGATTTGGAACAAGCCGCGATTGCCCTTGCGCCATCAATCAATGCTTTATTAACCCATCTGCGGCAAGACCCGCATAGCTTGCTAGCGCGCATGACTGGTTCTGGTTCGGCTTGTTTTTCCCTTTACGAAACGGCTGAACATGCCAATGCAATGGCAGTTGCATTAAAACAAAACACGCCTTATCACCCTTTCCTTACAAAATTTATAACCTTGTAAGCTTTGCATGAAAACAAATCGCTTGACCTATCCCGCTTGCTTGCTTAATAGAATGGCATTGTCTTGAGGGCACGTAGCTCAGCTGGTAGAGCATCCGACTTTTAATCGGACGGTCACAGGTTCGAATCCTGTCGTGCCTACCAATAAAATCAATAGGTTAATAAGATTTTATGGGGGCGGCAATTTTCGGTTTAGCTAATCGGTTTAGCCAATTTCTTTTCGATTAAAAATTGCTTTATAAGGAATTAAAGCCAGCGTTTGCGGCGTTTGTAGGATTTGACGGTGCGATAGGATTTTTTACCTTTTTCGGACATGCCAAGGTAAAATTCTTTAACATCGGGATTATCCTTTAAATCCTTGCTAGAACCATCCAAGACAACCCGACCATTTTCAAGAATATAACCATGATGGGCATAACGCAGTGCCATATTGGTATTTTGTTCAGCAAGCAGGAAGCTTACCCCTTCTTTTGAATTTAATTGTAAAACAATTTCAAAAATTTCTTCAACAAGCTGCGGTGCAAGCCCCATGGACGGTTCATCCAATAAAATCATTGTTGGCTTTGCCATCAACGCACGACCGATTGCGGTCATTTGCTGTTCGCCACCTGAAGTATAGCCCGCTTGCGCATTTCGCCGTGTCTTCAATCTTGGAAAATATTGATAAACCTTGTCCAGATCATCGGCAACCGCCCGTTTGTTCTTTTTTCTGGTGAATGCACCCGTCAATAAATTTTCTTCAACGGTTAAATGTTCAAAACAATGCCGCCCTTCCATGACTTGGACAAGCCCTTGTTTAACCATGCTGGTTGCCTCAATATTACGGATATCTTGACCGCAAAAATTAAGGGTTCCTTTTGTAACCTCTCCGCGCTCAGCTTTTAATAGGTTAGAAATAGCTTTTAAAGTCGTTGATTTTCCTGCACCATTCGCACCAAGTAAAGCAACAATCCCACCTCTTGGCACTTCCAAGCTAACGCCTTTTAACACAAGAATGACGTGGTCATAAATGACCTCAACATTATTCACGCTAAGTAAAGATTCTGATGTCGTCATGATTTAAGCATGATTTAAGGCGGCGTTAAACCCGATCACTAATCCATAAATTAATGATCGGGCTTAAACAATTTAACCTATTCAGCTAATCTTAGCCGCAAGGAATGCCATCACGACCAGGCCATGGCGCATTCGCCTCAGCGTAAGCGGCCGCTGCCTCTTCCAGCATGCTCCGTACCAAGGCACGATCTGAGGCAATTGGTTCAGAAACTTTTACAAATTTTGAACCATCCCACTCAACTACCCAAACGGGAGCTTGGCCAACATGATCATCACAAGATAGTTTCACAGGCTGCGCCGCCCCTGGAAATCCAAGTTCAGCCCAACGCTCAGCCGTAATATCCAGATTTTCAAAGCCCCAGCGCAATTCAGATGGGCTAACGGCCTTATTGCCATATTTGGCTTGGGCGGTACGCACAGCTTCAACAATCGTGGCGGCCATGATTGCACCGCGTTGATAGAAGGTTTGTGCCATCACTTTTTCATCGGAGATTTGGGACTTACCCGCATCAACGACATATTTTTTCATATCGCGAATGGCAGGATAATCGCCAACCAAATTAAAGGTCAACGCTTTATAGCCTTTGGCTTTATCGCCTGCTTCTTCCAAAGTTGCATCATGGCCAGACCACCATACACCAATGAATTTGCTCATATCAAAGCGGGTTTTGACCGCTTCATTGATTGCGCCATTATTCATTGCGCCCCAGCCCCACATGGCAACCCAATCAGGGCGTTCCTTACGAACTTGTAGCCATTGGGCGGATTGGGTCATCATTTCCTTCAAACCAACAGGGATTGGCACAAAGGTGAAGCCATGTTCATCAGCCATTTTTTGGAACATTGGAATGGGTTCTTTTCCATAAGGATGATCCAAATGCAAAAGCGCGATTTTTTTACCCTTTAGGGTTGAAAGATCTTCGCCGCCAGCCATGTAGCGTAACATCGCCGATGCGCCATCCCAATAGGATTGTGGCGGTAAAAATACCCATGGGAATTGGCTACCAACCGCGGCGGCTGATAAGCCATAGCCCCCTGAATAAACAGGAATTTTATCAACATTGGTTTTAGGAATAACCTGCAACGTAATCCCCGTTGACCAAGGTTGGGTTAACACACCGCCATCCGACTTGGTTTTTTCATAGCATTCAATGCCTTTTTCGGTTTTATAGCCCGTTTCGCATTCATCCCAGTTGATTTTTATTCCATTGATACCGCCATCGCGCTCGTTCAACATATTCACATAATCAATATGCCCATCCATTAATGGAATCCCCGTTGAAGCAAAAGGCCCTGTCCGATAAGACAGAATTGGAATATTGATGGTCTCCTCTGCCAAAACAGGGGTGCTTGACGGCATCATTGCCCCCGTTGCAACCACGCAAGCGGTCAACCCGCCAATAAAATAATGTTTAAAACGCATATAAAGATCCTCCTTTTAATTTTATTAATTAACGAAACAAACTTACCAAACAACTAATGCGGGAACGGCCATAATCTTAACTTTTGTCTTACCAATCCCCATAATCTAGCTAATCCATGGGGTTCGACAATAAGGAAGAAAATGATCAATCCCCCTAAAATAATTAAGTTTAAATGTTCTATGGTTGTAGAGCTAATGTCAAGCCCTAGATAATCTGGTAACAGGTTTAAAGCCACAGGCAACATAACAATAAAGGCAGGGCCAAAATAACAGCCAAGAATTGACCCCAGCCCCCCAATGATGACCATGAATAAAACCCTAAATGATAGGGCAATATCAAATAAATTAGGTTCAGCAGCCCCCTTATATAAAAATACAAATAATGCCCCTGCAACCCCAACGATAAAGGATGAAATCGCAAAGGCAGAAATTTTTGCATAAAGCAAATTAACCCCGATCAATTCGGCTGCAATATCAAAATCGCGTGCGGCCTTCCATGACCGACCAATGCGCGAACGGGTGAGGTTAATCGCCAAAAAGGTGAATACGACCAAAAACGCCAAAATGATATAATAACGCGTTATTGGTAAGGCGTTAGGGCCAGCGATGGCAATTCCAAATAATTCTTGATGCGCAACTTCAATCGCACCAGATGTATTATAATTATAAAGCCACGGCAATTTTTCAAATAACCAAACAAGAAAAAACTGCGCCGCTAGCGTTGAGATTGCTAAGTAAAATCCTTTAATCCTAAGGGAGGGAAGCCCAAATAACACGCCAACACCCATAGAGAAGAAACCAGAAATCAAGACCGCTGGCAATAACCCCATATCGGGAAAGATTGTAATTAATTTATAACAAGCATAAGCCCCCACCCCCATGAATGCCGCCGTTCCAAGGGAAATTTGCCCTGCATAACCCGTTAAAATATTAAGCCCAAGTGCCGCCAGACTATAGACTAAAAAGGGAATTAACATAGCCTGAAATGTAAACTCACTGGCAAAAAATGGCACGATGACCAATCCCAATAATAAAAATAGCCATAAAAGCAAGCGATCCTCGCGGATAGGGAACACCGCCATATCGGCTTGATAGCTTGTTTTGAACTGTCCTGTCTCTCTAAAAAACATTGGATTTATACTCGCTCAATAATTTTTTCGCCAAACAACCCTTGCGGGCGGAATAATAACACCAAAAGGGCTAAAACAAACGCAAACCAGCTTTCAGTGCTACCACCCATTAGGGGCTGTCCCCAGTAAATTTCAAATAATTTTTCGCTAAAACCAATAATTAAACCGCCAATAATCGCACCACTAACTGAAGTTAATCCCCCAAGCATTAAAACAGGTAAGGCTTTATACGCAATAATTTCCAACGCAAAGGACACCCCTGCCCTTGCCCCCCATACAATTCCAGTTGCTAAGCCAATTAGCCCCGCAATAAACCAAACGATAAACCAAATATAATGGAGGGAGATGCCAACCGACAACGCCGCTTGGTGATCATCCGCAACGGCACGCAACGCACGACCTGTTGCCGTATAAGCCAAAAAGCCAAGCAAAATAAGCACCAATAAAGCGGCACCGATCACGGCGGTTAAATCCTTTTGTTCGATAATTAAGATGGAATCAAACAAATCCAAGACATAGCTATCGGTTGGAATACCAAGTTCTGCGGTGATCATGCGTTTGGTATCTCCGCCAAAAATTAATTCCCCCAAACCGATTAAAAAGAAAGTAAGCCCAATCGTTGCCATGAATAAAATAATATCAGGCTGATTAACAAGTGGGCGCAAGACAATGCGTTCTGTACCATAAGCAATCGCCGCCATAATCGCCATCGTAATCAGCAAAGCAACCCATGCTGGTACGCCTTGATCATGTAACCACACCAAGGAAAGGGCAGCGAACACAACCATAATCCCTTGTGCGAAATTTAAAATGCCACTTGATTTATAAATCAGCACAAAGCCTAATGCGATTAGCGTATAAAGAATGCCTGCAACCAAACCTTCCCATAAGGTTTGCAACAAAAAGGCTGGATCAGCCGCCATATCCACGAATGGGGTTATAAAAATTGCTTCCATCAATTCCATGGTAAATGCTTCCTATTCATCATGGGCAACCCCCAAATACGCATCCAGCACATCTTGATTTTGCCGTACTTCTTCGGGTACGCCTTCGGCAAGTTTCCGTCCATAATCCAGCACAACAACCCGATCAGAAATATCCATCACCACCCCCATATCATGTTCAATTAAAATGATTGTGGTGCCATATTCGGCATTTACCTCCAGAATAAACCGCGCCATATCCTCTTTTTCCTCGGAGTTCATACCAGCCATCGGCTCATCCAATAGTAATAATTCTGATTCCATCGCAAGCGCACGCGCTAATTCAACCCGCTTTTGCAAGCCATAGGGCAGTCGTCCAGCAGGCACATCACGAATATGTTGAATTTCAAGAAAATCAATGATCGATTCACAAAAACGACGATGCGCAATCTCTTCCCGTTGATTAGCCCCCCAATAAAGCATTTGCGACCATAATGTACTGTGCATTTTTGTTAAACGCCCTGTCATGATGTTATCTAAACAGGTCATTCCTTTAAATAAGGCAACATTTTGAAAAGTGCGGGCGATTCCGTTCGCGGCGGCTTGATGGGGTTTCATTCGCTGCCGCAATTTGCCTTTAAACCAAATTTCCCCTTCTTGTGGCGTATAGAACCCATTAATGACATTAATCATTGAAGTTTTGCCTGCTCCATTAGGGCCGATTACCGCCAAAACCTCCTGTGATTTTACAGAAAAAGAGATATTATTAAGCGCAACCACCCCACCGAATCTTAGTGTGATGTTACGAATATCCATCAAGGTTTGGGTAGTTTGAGTCATGCCGCTTCCCGATCCTGTGTTGAAAAGCAGGGGGCTTCCAAAACCTTAATATCGGCGGATAATGTGCCTGTGCGCCCATCTTCAAAACTTACCGTTAAATCCAAATGCACCTGATCAGAACCATCATAAAGCGCATTAATCAATGCCTTATAACGATCACTCACAACATTGCGTTTCACTTTGCGCGTACGGGTCAATTCGCCATCATCGGCATCCAACGCTTTAGGTAAGATTAAAAAGCGACCAATCTGGCTTGCGGCCATCTGCGCGTCTGCGGCAAGGTCACGATTAACTCGCTCAATACAGGTAACAATCTGGCGTTGAACAGGTTCAAGGCTAGATAATTCTTGATAAGAGGCATAGGCGATTGCATTACGCTCCGCCCAATTTCCCATCGCCTGCAAGTCAATATTGATAAAGGCTGTAACTTGATCCCTACCATCACCAAACACAACGGCTTCTTGAATTTGCGGGAAGAATTTTAATTTATTTTCCAAATATTTTGGCGCAAATAACGCCCCATTATTTAATTTACCAACATCCTTTGCACGATCAATAATCCGCAAATGGCCATTAGGTAAAATATAGCCCGCATCCCCCGATTTCACCCAACCTTGCTTATCCTTGGCGTTTTCCGTGGCTTGATCATTTTTAAGATAACCTTCAAACACACCGACGGAGCGGAACAATACCTCCCCATTCTCATCAATTTTAAGTTCAACCCAAGGAGCAGGAGGGCCAACGGTATCCGCATAAATCTCCCCATCAGGCTGCATTGCAATAAAGACTGAGGCTTCCGTTTGCCCATAAAGCTGTTTTAAATTAATCCCAATAGAGCGATAAAATTTAAAAATTTCTGGGCCAATCGCCTCCCCCGCTGTGTAGGCCAAACGCACCCGCCCAAGCCCTAACGCATCTTTTAAAGGCGCATAAATCAGTGAATCCCCCAAGCGATAGAGCAAACGGTCACGCAATGAAACCGCTTCGCGCCCATCCAATAGCGTAACCCCAACCTTTTCAGCATGCGCCATAAAAAACCGATAAAGGGCTTGTTTAAGGCGGCTTGCATCCTCCATCCTAATCGTTACATTGGTAATCAGATTTTCAAAAACCCGTGGCGGCGCAAAATAATAAGTAGGCCCAATATCGCGGAGGCAAATCATCACCGCCTCTTGGCTTTCAGGGCAATTAACAGTAAAGCCACCGCTAATCGCCTGTCCATAAGAAAAAATATGATCCCCAATCCATGCCATCGGCAAATAAGACAAAATCTCTTCATCTTCAGTCAATGAATCAAATTCGTTGGCAAGCCGACTACTTTCAAGGATATTTTCCTGTGTTAAAACCACGCCTTTTGGCCTGCCAGTTGTCCCTGAAGTATAGGGGATAATTGCCGCATCTTTGCCTGTCCCCTCAGCAATTTGGGCTTCAAGATAGGCCTTTGCTTCCGCATCCGCATTTCGTCCAAGGGCCAGCCAATCTTCAAAGGATTTAAGTCCATCTTCTTCATAAGAACGCATACCACGTGAATCTTCATAAAGAATATGATTAAGATGGGGGCTATGCTCACGCACCTCCAGCAATTTATCAACATATTCTTGATTTTCTGCAAAGGCAAAACCCGCTTCGGCATGATTGACCATAAAGGCATAATCTTCTGGCAATCCATCCTGATAAGCAGGGATTGGCACCCCACGCAAACATTGCGCCGCACACATTGCCCAGTAAAAACAGGGGCGATTTTCACCAACAATCAACAAACGATCTTGCGCACGAAACCCCAGCGCATAAAGCCCCAATGCCATGATTTGGATATTGTCCCATGATTCTTGCCAGCTATAGCTTTGCCAAATACCATATTCCTTCACCCGATACGCAACTGCATTGGGGCGATGCTTCGCATGGTTCGCAAAGCGTTTAGGCAATGTATCCAATAAGTCAGCCGTCACTTTTAAAAATGCCTCCTCCAACATGGCTTTTTAAAATAATTTCAAATTACTATAGAATTTGTTCAAGAATACCGTCAAGCCGTAATTTACCATGATCATTAATGAGTAACATTCGATTTGGGCTTTCCCCTGTAAGTTCAAGCCACCCAGCCTCAACCATTTTTGCTAGCCCGTTGGAATCAAACGCCTCAAAGCCTATTCCACATAATTTATTTAAATCCTGTTCTTTAAAAGGTTCGTTAAGACGCATGCCCATCATTGCAGCTTCCATCCAGCTATCTTTATCACTTAATTTTGTTGGCAATAGCGTGGCATTCCCATCTTTTTCCAAAATTTCTTTCATCCAATGTTCTGGAAGTCGTGTACGGCTTAATGCGTATCGTTGGTTTTCATGTTTAATTCTTCCATGCGCCCCAGGACCAAACCCCACATAATCTTGATAACGCCAATAGCTAAGGTTATGGCGGCATTCATGGCCTGCTTTTGCAAAATTTGAAATTTCATAGCGTTCAAGTCCTGCTTGTCGCATCCGATTTACGGTGTCTTGATATAAAATCGCGCTTTCATCCCCCGCAAGCGTTAAGCATTCACCGCGCTTTGTTCGGGTCATAAAATGCGTCCCCGCCTCAATCGTCAACATATAAAGTGAAAGATGGGTTGGCGCAAAATCAAGGGCTTCATTAAGCTGTGTTTGCCAAGCTTGGCGGCTTTGTCCTGCCATCCCATAAATAAGGTCAAAGCTGATGCGGTCAAATTCATTCTTAGCAAGGGTAATCGCTTCAACTGCTTCAACCGCATTATGCGGGCGGTCAAGAAAGCGTAAAAGCTGATCATCCAGTGCCTGAATCCCCAAAGACAAGCGATTGATTCCTGCTTGATGAAAAGCATGAAATTTACCACTATCAACCGAAGAGGGATTGGCTTCCAGCGTAATTTCACATGCTTCATCCAACTTATAATGCTCACGAATGGTTGTAAGGATTTGATGGATATGATCAGGCTGCATCAAAGAAGGCGTACCGCCACCAAAAAAGATTGAACTTACCCGATACATCCTGTTTAATTCTGGATACCAATGGATAAAATCAGTCAACTCACTGGTCAATGCCTTAAGATAAGCCGCATCGGGGCGTTTATCGCGCACATGGCTGTTAAAATCGCAATAAGGGCATTTATGAACGCAATAAGGCCAATGAATATAAAGGGCTAAATTTTTAAAATTTTCCGTATCTTCACTGGAGGATGCGGTGTGAATCAAAGTGGATTCAACGTGCATTGGGTAATAATCCAGACTCCATCAACGCTTTAAATGCAACCATGCGGTGTGACATCGCATGTTTTTCCTCAGGTGGCATTTCGCCAAAACTTCGATTATCACCGATTGGTTGAAAGATTGGATCATAGCCAAACCCACGTTCCCCCCGTGGTGGCCAAACAATATGCCCATCAATATGACCATAAAAATGATGACAAGTAACCGTACCCTCTTTTTGATTAGGGATGGCAAGAGCCAATACGCAAATCATGCGCGCATTATCTTCTGCGTTTGAATTTTCTTGCTTAGCTTGTGTCATTTCTTGGTGAATGCGTGTCATGGCTAGGTTAAAATCTTTATTGGCTCCGCCCCATCGTGCTGAATAAATACCAGGTGCGCCATCCAAACAGGCAACTTCAAGACCAGAATCATCCGCAAGACACGCTAATCCGCTTTCCTCAGCCGCTAATCTTGCTTTTAATTCGGCATTTTCAATGAAACTTGTTCCCGTCTCTTCTGGTTCAGGTAAATTAAGATCGGCAGCACTGATAATTTGCAACGCAAAATCAGTTAGCAATTCGCGTATTTCAACGACTTTCCCTTGATTATGGCTAGCAATAACCAGCCGCTCATGCGCCGCAATCATGGGTTTTTCAAAACGGCCGAATGATTTATGCCCGCCAAGGCTTTATTTTGAATTGTACCAAGCATATTGATTGCGTCACGCGCATAATCCAACATGGCGGTTAAATGACGATCAGCAAATGGACCACCTTCGCCTGTTACTTGGATTTCAACGATGCCGCCCGTATGGGTCATAATGAAATTCGCATCAACCTCGGCGGCTGAATCTTCGGAATAATCAAGGTCACACAAAACATCCCCCTTTACAACCCCGCATGATATAGCCGCAACGGGGGCATGGATAGGTGCGCCGTTTAACATGGATAATCCCGCCATATAGTCAAAGGCAAGCGCAAGCGCAACATAGCCACCTGTGATTGCGGCGGTTCGGGTTCCCCCATCGGCTTGCAATACGTCGCAATCAATGATGATTTGGCGTTCCCCAAATTGGTCAAGGGCGCATGCCGCACGCAGCGATCTGCCAATTAATCTTGAGATTTCCTGACTGCGTCCAGAATCAGCCGTTCGTTTACGATCCATACGGCTATGGGTTGAACGGGGTAACATGCCATATTCTGCGGTGATCCAGCCCTTGCCTGTTCCCCGTATATGAGGTGGTACACGCTCTTCCACAGAAGCGGTGCATAGCACACGGGTTCTTCCAGCTTGAATAAGGCATGACCCTTCAGCATGCTCACTAACGCCTGTTTCAAGCGTTACCTTGCGAATGGCTTCTGATGTTCGATGATCAGAACGCATTTAGTATAAAAATTTTAAAAATGGGTATATATAATTAGGCCGCTAGGGAAGAATCGTTCCATGCTGATGTTTGTTTGCAATTGCTACAAACACGTTCCCCAGGCCATGAGGAGGTAAATTCATTACGGCACATAAGGCACTTTCTAACTTTACTTTCGTATTTACGATCAGATTCGGGTTTTTTATTTTTGCTTGAATCGCTCATTTATATCCTCTTGAAAAATCAATTTAATTAAAAAAAAACATTATGTTGGACAGACTATTTTTTACTCTCAATCAAGCTGTTCCCCATAACCGAGGCCGTTATAAACCATAATTGCCCTATCGCAAAAAGCATGCGCCTATACAAAGATGGATAATTTGCCTCAATCTCCTCAAACTATACAAGTTTGATAAATGCCCAAACCCAACAATTAATTTATAACAAAAAATGGAATCAAATCCAAGAATTTTTTTTTTAAATCCTTATTTATATATAAGAAAAGAAATTATTTATTAGGTTTTCGCCATGATGGGTTGAGATGCTTTCTGGATGAAATTGTAGGCCAAAAAACGGATGTTGCTTGTGACGAATTGCCATAATATGCCCTTCATCGCTGGTTGCATCCACCACAAATTCATCCGATAGGCTATCGGGTTTTACAACCAGCGAATGGTATCTAACAACTTGAAACGGGGCTTCAATCTGATGAAACAGCCCTTTACCATTATGGGATAATTGATTGGTTTTACCATGAACAGGATCAGCACGAACGATCTTTCCGCCAAACCCTTCGGCTAACCCTTGATGACCAAGGCAAATTCCCAAAAAAGGCAATGGGGACGACATTGCTTTAACCCGCCCAACCAATTCAAGTAAAATACCAGCACGTTGCGGCGTTTCAGGCCCTGGAGAGACAATGATGGCTTGCGGTTGTAAGCCCAAGACCTCATCAACGCTCATCACATCATTGCGAATGACCTGAATTTCATCCAAATTGGTGATTTGACGCGCGCGCGCAATCAAATGTACCAAATTATAGGTAAAACTGTCGTAATTATCAAGGACGACCAGCATGGGAGCTTAGTTTTTAAGCACCGCAAGAATGGCTTCAGCAGAAGAGACTTTAAACGCCCGATCTTCTTCAATCGCAAGATGAGAGATCACGCCATCATCAACAATCATTGCAAAACGCTGACAACGCATGCCAAGACCAACTGCGGTTAAATCAAGGGCTAATCCAAGAGATTGGGTATAGGTAGCAGAGCCATCAGCAAGCATCATCACTTTATCACCAGTATTTTGTTGTTTGCCCCAAGCATCCATGACAAAAAAATCATTTACTGCAAAACAAACAATTTCATCAACACCTGCCGCCTTAATCGCATCATGATGTTCAACGAAGCCTGGCAAATGCTGTGCCGAACAAGTCGGGGTAAACGCCCCTGGTACTGCAAAAAAGACAATACGCTTGCCCTTACACAGGCTTTTAATATCAACATCTTCTGGGCCATTGGCACCCATTTTCTTTAAACTGCCTGCGGGCAGACGATCAGATTGCTTAATCATGATAATTATATCCTTTAAATTAGAATTATTGAGAGGTTGGAAGGCAAACTCCCAACCTCTCTTTGCACCAAATTTTATTTAAGCAAAGCTTATTTAGGAACGGAGCCAATCACACCTTCAACAAAGAAATCCATGGAATTGATAGCTGGATCATCCATGATCTGACCACTTGCAAGGCGTTCCTTACCATCTTGATCAACAATTGGTCCCGCGAAAGGATGCACTTCACCAGATTTGATCTGTGCTTCAAGCGCACGGGCATCGTCAATAATGGATTGTGGTATTTTTTTATTAAAATCAGATAAATAAAGCATACCTGCTTTCAATCCACCCCATACAGAACCCGTTTCCCATTTGCCATCCATAGCAGCTTGGATACGATCAATATAATAAGGGCCCCAATTATTAACAATCGCGGTAACCTGTGCATCAGGACCAAATTTATGCATATCGGAAGCTTGACCAACCGCCCATACGCCACGATCTTGTGCAACTTGCATTGCCGCAGGGGAATCCGTATGTTGCAACAACACATCCGCCCCTTGGTCAATCAAGGTTTTAGCCGCATCGGATTCTTTACCAGGATCAAACCAGCTATTCACCCACACAACTTTAATTTCGGCATCAGGATTAACCCGTCTTGCACCTTTTAAGGTTGCATTGATTCCCATCACCACTTCAGGAATAGGGAAGGAAGCAATATAACCAATAACATTGGTTTTCGTTAAGCTACCAACTGCCTGACCAACAACATAGCGTCCTTCATAAAAGCGCGCATTATAGATGGAAACATTATCCGAAGTTTTAAAGCCTGTGGCATGTTCGAATAAATGATCAGGATTGCGTTTTGCAACTTTAAGCGTTGGGTTCATAAAACCAAAGGAAGTCGTAAAAATCAACTGATTACCATCATTGGCAAGCTGGTCAATCACGCGCTCGGCATCTGCGCCTTCAGGCACATTTTCAACAAAGGTGGTTTTAACCTTATCGCCAAAATGCTTTTCAACAGCCAATCTTCCTTGATCATGCTGATAAGACCAACCATGATCACCAATTGGCCCAACATAAACAAAACCAACTTTATAAGGTTCTGCTTTGGCAACCCCCACCGCAAACAGTAAAGTTAGCGCAATGGTGGCCGTAAAATTTATTAAAGATTTAAGTCTCATCATTATTATATCCTTTCAATTTAGATGATGAAGTTTAATTATTTAGAGGCAAAAAACGCTTTCCCTAAACAAGCTGGTGCATTGGCATTTTGACGATTTTTATTGGCTGAAATCCAAACTAAAACCGCAATTGTAACCAAATAAGGTAACATTGATAAGATTTGCGATGGCAAGGCAATCCCCATTCCTTGTGCGTGAAGCTGTAAAATAAACACACCGCCGAATAAATAGGCTCCAAAAAAGGCACGCCAAGGCCGCCATGCCGCAAATACCACCAAAGCAAGCGCAATCCAGCCACGCCCTGCCGTCATCCCTTCTGCCCAAAGCGGGGTATAAGCAAGCGATAGATAAGCCCCGCCAATTCCAGCCATGGCTCCGCCAAACAAAATGGCTAAAAAACGAACCTTTAACACTGAATGACCAATGGCATGGGCGGCTTCATGATTTTCTCCAATGGCGCGTAAAATCAACCCACCTCTTGTGCGGGTTAAAAACCATGTAACGACTGCCGTCATAATCACAGAAAAATAAACAAGCGGATCCAATCCAAATAATAAGGTGCCAATCAATGGCAGGTCACTTAAATAAGGGATTGAAATCCCCTTGATGCCTGAGAAGGCTTGTCCTACCAGCTGATGCCCCATTAGCGCACTAAGCCCGAGGCCAAATAAGGTTAATGCAAGGCCAGTTGCCACCTGATTGGCTAATAATCCAAGCGTTATGCCCGCAAAAATAGCCGCCAAAACCATTCCTGCGAACATTCCTGCCAATACACCAAGCAAACCAGAATCGGTTGCAATGGCCACCCAAAAGGCGGTGACGGCTCCGATGATCATCATCCCTTCTACCCCCAAATTAAGCACCCCGCTTTTTTCAACAACCAATTCACCAAGTGCGGCAAAGACAAGCGGCGTTGCTGCGGTTATCACCGTCAAAAATGCTGAAATAAGTAGGGTCGTTGAACCATCCATGAGATTATCTTAGCAACCTATTCAATTATCAAAACTGATTAATATCTATTGAAACCTGTAATTTCAAGATGATTTAATGGGGGTAATGCGCTTGACCGTAATCTCTGCATGGTGATCGTCTCGAAAACGCGCAGTTAAAGACTGATCACTCTTTAAGGATTTTCCATCTTTTACCAATGCGCCATCTTGAGTGGTTATAACGGCATATCCACGTTGTAAAACAGATTTGAAAGAGTTTGCTTCCAGCCGTTCTTGCAAATTATCAAGATGCGCATGATGAGGGGCAATGGACGTTGCTAGCCGATGAGAAAACCGTTGATCCAGCCTTGAAAAAGTTTGTTCTGCTTGCTGTAAAAGCTGATTTGGGGAGCGTAAGCGCGCCTCTAATTGCCTAAAAAACTGGACTTTTTGCCGACTTAATCCACGGGCAGCTAAACTTAAGCGTTCAAACCGATCATCCACACGCTGTTCAGCATAGTCAAGGATACGATCCAATGATGGTAAAGCAGCTGCCCATCCTTCGTGTAACGCTTGTTTATGCGACAATAATCGCTTTGCAGCACGGGAAAGACGCATTGCACCCTCATTCAAGCTTGTAAGCAAATCGCGGCGAACAGGAACCGCCATTTCTGCCGCAGCAGTTGGCGTTGGCGCACGCATATCAGCCACAAAATCACATAAAGTAAAATCAGTTTCATGTCCGACTGCGCTAATGACTGGAATTTGGGATTCGGCAACCGCACGCACCACCTGCTCATCATTAAATGCCCATAAATCCTCCAACGCACCGCCGCCCCTTGCTATAATCAACAAATCAGGACGAATTGGAATATCTGATGGAGTTTCTTGAAGCGATTCATCTTGTTCGGGAAGCGCATTCATACCCATAATCGCTTCAACAAGCTGCATTGGGGCTTGTTCGCCTTGTACCAAGCTAGGCCAAACCAAAACATGGCTTGGAAAACGATCTTCCAGCCGATGTAAAATATCACGAATAACCGCACCTGTTGGCGAGGTAATCACCCCAATCCTTGAAGGAAGTGAAGGTAAAGGACGTTTCTTTGCAGCATCAAACAGGCCTTCTTGTTGTAATTTCTGTTTTAATGCTTCAAATTGCTGGAGCAATGTCCCCTGCCCTGCAATTTCCAACCCCTCAATCACCAATTGATATTTTGAACGATCCCCATAGGTTGTGACTTTTCCAGTTGCAACAACCTCCATGCCCTCTTGCGGACGAAATTGCAAGCGCGCCATCGTCCCACGCCAGCATACCGCATCCAGAACATCACTTGCACTGGCATCTTTTAAGGTCATATAAGCATGGCCTGAGGTCGCCTGCTTAAAGGATGATAATTCCCCCTTAACTTTCACATGGCTAAACTGGCTTTCAACGGCACGCTTTAAACTGCGTGAAAGCTCAGCAACAGAAAATTCGCTTTGATTAGAATCTTTGGTTGGTTGTGGTTCGTACATAATCAAATAAAAAAGGCCGCTGAAACTTTAATCAGCGACCTTTATTAAAAAATCAAAGAACAGTTCAATCTTAGTTGACGCTATCTTTCAATGCTTTACCAGCTTTGAATTTAGGCTGATTGGAAGCAGCAATTTGCATTGGTGCGCCTGTGCGTGGGTTGTGACCCGTGGTTGCTTTACGATGAACAACAGAAAAAGTTCCAAATCCAACCAAACGAACGTCATCGCGGTTTTTTAATGCACCTGAAATGGTATCAAAGGTTGCATTGACTGCTCTGGCTGCATCGGCTTTACTTAGGCCTGATTGATCCGCAACTTCGTTAATTAGTTCTTGTTTATTCACTGTTCTTTTCTCCTATAAAAAATAAGTTTACAAAAATGATAGTTATCCGTGGCGTTAAGCCAAGACCCACCCTTTCCACCTGCATAGGGTTAGTCCAAATTCTTGGCATTCGTCAAGAGGATAATCCACGTAAATCCAATAAATTTGCTGTTTTTGTTATCAGACTTCACAAAAAACGAAAATAAATGTCGCAATTAGGCAAAATACTGCGTGAAATAGTTTGGCATTGCATCGTAAGCATTTGCAAGACTTGCTACCGATTCGCTTGAAATGGGGGTTCCTAACGCTTGATAATGAATGCCTGAGGTAATCAAAAGGCTATCAATCTTTGCGCCATTCGCCCCTTTAATATCATGGCTTAAGGAATCGCCAACGCAAAGGGCTTGATCAAGACCGCCAAAGCGTTCCCCTATCAATCGATAGAGCTGAAGATCAGGCTTACCATGCCAACGAACTTTACCGCCCATCGCTTCATATCGTTTTGCTAATGCGCCTGGGCAATGCATGATCCTACCGTCAGGGGTTACTGTAACAAGATCAGAATTTACACAAATAAGGGGTAAATCTTTGGCAATTGCCGCTTCAAGCCTTGGCTGAAACGCCTCTAAATCCTGAGTTTCCAATCCAGCGCAAATCACAAAATCCGCATCCTTTATATGATGAACGCGATTAAATGGGATATTTTCGGTGACTTCCGTTTCTTGTTCACCCCATAAAAAAATATAATAATTTTTACCAAGTGCTTGATAGAACGGGTCATCTCGGGTTTTGAAACAATATTGCGCATGTTCGCCTGAGGTAAGCATCATATCATATAAATCAGCAGGAATCCCAATCTGCGCCATGCGCCGCACCGCATGTTCAGCAGGTTTTCCTGAATTAGATAAGATAGCAACCTGCTTTTGTTTTACCTTTAGCATCTGCAAGATTTCTAAGGTTCGCCCTAACAAAGTCGCGCCATTATGTAGCACGCCCCATTGATCCAGAATAAAAAGCCGATATTGATCAATCAGGGTTTCCACCGATTGGATTTCTATAGGAAGTGTGATTTGATTATTCATAATTTTTTATCCTTTTAAACCCCTAAATAACGATGATGTAAGTCGGTTTTTTCTTCAAACAGTTTGGAAGTCCCCGACCATTCAATCTTACCACGCTGAATGATATAATGACGATCAACAAGCGCAATTAAATCTTTTAAATTTTTATCAACAATTAAGATGGATAACCCCAAGCCACGAATTTTTGTAAGCGCATCCCAAATTTTTTGGCGAATAAGCGGGGCTAACCCTTCTGTTGCCTCGTCCAAAATCAATAATTTGGGATTGGTCATTAATGCACGGCCAATTGCAAGCATTTGTTGTTCCCCACCTGATAATAAATTCCCCATCAATTCGCTACGTCCTGCTAATTCAGGAAATAATGACCAAATATGCTCAACCATCCATGGGTTCGGATGATTAAGATGGTTGGATGCTGTGGCAATTAAATTCTCCGTAACCGTTAAGTTTGGAAAAATCTGACGTCCTTCTGGTACCAAACCAATCCCAAGATTAGCAATCTTAAAAGATGGGTTGCCTGTGATCTCTTGCCCATCAAAATGGATGGAACCTGCTGAAATTGGAACCATTCCCATAATTGCATGTAAAGTGGTTGTTTTGCCCATTCCATTGCGCCCAAGCAAGCTAACGACTTCACCTGCTTGAAGTGTTAAATCAACGCCAAACAAAGCCTGCGAC
This sequence comes from Alphaproteobacteria bacterium, assembly GCA_965229675.1. Lineage (GTDB taxonomy): Bacteria > Pseudomonadota > Alphaproteobacteria > CBDDJK01 > CBDDJK01 > CBDDJK01. The sequence continues at coordinate 1,642,474 of OZ245897.1, read as the reverse complement.
ATGCCATAATGAACATTCACCCCGTTTAATTCAAGCATCATGATCTCCAAGATAAGCTTCCCGCACCGCTTGATTATTACGAATTTCATCAGGTGTGCCAGTGGCAATAATTTCTCCATACACTAAAACAGAGATATGATCGGCAAGTTCAAATACCGCCTCCATATCATGTTCTATCAATAAAATGGTCTGTTTTTGCTTGAGTGACTGCAAAAGTGCAACCATTGCCTTGCCTTCCTCAATCCCTAATCCTGCCATTGGTTCATCAAGCAACATTAATTTTGCATTGGCAGCTAGGGCAAGCGCAATCTCTATATGACGATGCGCCCCATGCGATAGGGTATGGATCAATGAATCCTTATAATCAGCAAGTCCCACCTGCTTCAAAACAGCCATTGCCTCATCACGATAATGATGATCTTTTGAAGCGGGTTTAAAAAAACGAAAAGAAGAACCAGCACGCGCTTGAACCGCCAATGCAATATGCTCAAGCACCGTCATTTCCATAATAAGCGAAGTAATTTGAAAACTACGGGTCATGCCAAGCCTTGCCCGCTTATAAGGCGGCAAATGGGTAATTGTCTGCCCATCAAATAAGATTTGTCCGCTATCAGGGCGTTGCATGCCACATAATTGCGCAATTAAAGTTGTCTTACCCGCCCCATTAGGGCCGATGATCGCATGAATCTCCCCTGATCTTATTTGCAGATTCACATCATTGGTTGCGCGCACACCACCAAATTGCTTCATTAAATGACGGGTTTCAAGCAAAGGTTCACTCATCGCGCTTCCCTTTTATCACGCTTAAGCAAACCAACAACGCCGCCTTTACCAAATAAAACAATCGCAATCAGTAATAAGCCAAACGGCAAATGCCAATAAATCGTAAAGGAAGACAGTAATTCTTCAAGAATGATAAACAGGCTTGCGCCGATAACAGGCCCCGCTGTGGTTGCCACTCCACCCAAAATCACCATAAACATTAATTCACCTGAACGCGTCCAATCCATCATTTCTGGACTGATAAAGGTGGTGAAATTTCCTAATAATGCGCCCGCATAACCTGTCATGGCTCCTGAAATCACATAAGCAATCAGGCGAAAAACATAAGGATTAAGTCCCATCATCACAACCCGTTCATTATTGCCCTTAGCCCCTTGTAACACTCTACCAAACCTAGAATTAACGATCAGCTTAACCAAGATCATCGCAGCAATCAGCGAAAAATAAGCCAACATAAATAATTCAATCGGTCGATCAAGATTAATGAATGGCAGGCTAGAGCGCATATCAATCACCAGCCCATCATCCCCACCATAAATTTCCAAAGAAATAAATCCATAATAGACCATTTGTGAAAAAGCCATGGTGATCATAATAAAATAAACACCCTTTGTCCGCAGGCAAATCAACCCCGTAATCAAAGCAAATAATGCACAAACACCAATCGCTAGTGGAAATTGTATTGCCCCTGATAGGGTGGCTAGCCCCCATGATTCAAGCCCACCATAAAGCCAATGATGGGCTGGTATTCCCACGGCATAAGCCCCTAATCCAAGGTAAGCTGCATGCCCAAAAGAGATCAATCCTCCATAGCCCAAAACCAGATTAAGGCTAACCGCAGCGATGGCTAAAATCGTGAGGCGAGTAGCAAGATCAAGAAAAAAACCATTGCCTGTAAAATGAAAATAAAGCGCGATACCACCTAACGCCGCCATAATAATAAAACTTAAAAATTTATTCATTCACTTATCTATCTTAACGTTTTAAGGGTGGAAATAACCCTTGCGGGCGAAAGCCAAGAACAGCAGCCATAATCCCATAAATCAACATTGCCGATATGGCAGGGGCGGAAGTTTCTGCCGCGCCATCCGACATGAATAATTTAAATAAATCATCAAGATAAGAACGCCCCAGCGTATCAATCAACCCAATCATTAAAGCAGCGACAAATGCCCCCTTCATTGACCCTATCCCACCAACGATAATCACAACAAAAGCCGTGATGATAATACTATTTCCCATGCTGATTGATGCCTCGGTAATTGGGGTGATTAACATACCCGCAAGCCCTGCAAGTGCAGCACCAAGTGCGAAAACCAAAGCAAATAATTGTTCGATATTGATCCCTAACGCGCCAACCATTTTGCGATTGGATGCCCCTGCACGAATCAACATCCCTAATTTAGTACGGGTAACCATCCAATAAAGCCCTGCCGCCACCGCCAATCCAGCGATGATAATCACCAGCCGATAACGCGGAATGCTAAGCGTTTGGAAAACTGTAATCTGCCCTTCCAGCCATTGCGGAAGCGGAATGGCAATCCCTTCTGGCCCCCAAATCAGATGGATCAAAGTCTCCACCACCAAGATAAGGCCAAAGGTTGCCAATACCTGATCCAGATGATCCCGAACATAAAGCGGTCTTGCAACCACACGCTCAACCACCCACCCTATCAAGGCCGTGATCGGTAACGCAACAATTACCGCAAGAATAAAATTATCTAACCAAAACGTAAAAGAGGCACAGATAAACGCCCCGATCGTATAAAGTGCAGCATGTGCCAAATTAACAAAATCAAGAATACCAAAAATAAGCGTCAAGCCAGAGGCAACTAAGAAAAGTAATAACCCCAGCTGAATCCCATTTAAAATTTGGATAATTAAAAGCGATATATCCATCGTTTCAGGTGAATAAAGTTAAAATCAAAAATAGGTTTTGATTACAAGCAAAGAAACAAAAAAACTTATTTTAAGCGTATGGCTGGGGCGGGAGGATTCGAACCTCCGAATGGCGATACCAAAAACCGCTGCCTTACCGCTTGGCTACGCCCCATCAGAGCCTGCATTGATTCACATAAAGACTAAACCAGTTGCATGTCGCCATTTCTATAGCTAATAACATGCAAAAATAAAACCTTAAAATAAACGAGTCGCAAAATAAAATGCAATTAGCCAATTTACAACAATTTAGCAGGGCATTTAATAGAATCGTGATTAAGATTGGTTCTGCCTTATTGGTTGATGAACGCGATTTGTCGGTACAGGAGGCTTGGTTGACCAGCTTGGCTGAGGATATTTTACGGTTAAAACAAAATAATCCTGATTGTGAATTTATCATCGTAAGTTCTGGTGCAATCGCCCATGGACGGAAGTCATTAAATTGGGGTGGGCGCGATTTGAAATTGGTTGAAAAGCAAGCGGCGGCGGCAATTGGGCAAATTGGGCTTATGCAACGCTATCAACAATTATTTTCCCCCTTTAACCTTTCATTGGCGCAAATCTTGTTATCCCCCCAAGATACGGAGGAGCGAAAACGCCACCTAAATGCGCGTAACGCAATTTTACAGCTTCTTGACCTTAATCATATTCCAATCATCAATGAGAATGATACGATTGCAACGGCTGAAATACGCTATGGCGATAATGACCGCTTGGCCGCACGGGTTGCTGGGATGGTTAGTGCGGATTTATTGATTTTATTAAGTGATGTTGATGGGTTATACGATGCTGACCCAAGCAAAGATCATAATGCGCACCATATCGCCGATATTCATGCGCTAACCCCCGAAATTCTTGCAATGGGGGGGGAGGCAACAAACCGTCTTTCGTCAGGGGGCATGATTACAAAATTGGAAGCGGCACGAATCGCTATGCAAGCGGGCTGCCATATGGTGATCGCAAAGGGCGAAGGGCTAAACCCTTTAACACGCTTAGAACAAGGGGAACGACGAAGTGTATTTTATCCGCAATCAACGCCCTTGCAGGCAAGAAAACGCTGGATTTCTGGTATGTTACAACCAAAGGGTAAATTATGGATTGATGCGGGGGCATGGGCTGCATTGCAAGCTGGAAAAAGCCTGCTCCCTTCTGGTGTAAAGGCAAGTGAAGGCGATTTTGAACGCGGCGATCCCGTGGCAATCCTAACCCAAGAACAGAATCAATCCGTTGCAGTTGGTCTATCGGCTTATTCAGCGATAGAAACCATGAAAATTACAGGCCATCACAGTAACGAAATTCATGATATTTTAGGCTATAGTGCAGGGGCAACCCTTATTCATCGCGATGATTTGGTGTTTGCGAATTAAAACAAAAGGCTTAAGCGAAACGATTGGGGGAGAGGGCATCGGTCAACGAATCGCCTTGATAAGGTGTTCCGTCAAAAAAAGCTTTAATTTCCTGTGCCGCACGAACATTCACGGCGGGTGCGGTTTGAATACCATAACCGCCTTGCCCTGCTAACCAAAAGAACCCCGTGTTTTTACCTGCCTTATCCTTATGGAAGCCAATTACGGGGGAACGATCAGGGGCAAAACTACGCAACCCCGCCCAGCTATGTTCCACGCGCGCAATCTCATCCTTAATTACCTGTTGAAAGCGATCTAAGCCTTCAGCCAATATCATATCATCAACATAGGCATCATGGGGCGCACAATCATATTCTTCGGCGGGGGATACCAGTAATTTTCCTGCTTGCGGTTTTGCATACCAACGCTCTGTAACCGATGAAATTAGGGGCATATCCTCCTTATAACCAATTGGCGGCGGTAATACCGCAATCGATCTGCGTTTGGGGTGAATCCCCAATGGCGTAATTCCTGACTGTTCGGCGATGCTGTCCGCCCATGCCCCTGCAGCATTCACGATCACGCTTGCTTGGTAGGTCACATTTTCAGTTTCAATAACCCAATGCGGTTGAACATCTTGTTGGATAATTGTTTTTATTTTCTGATTAAACCGTAATTGCCCATCATTGGCTTTAATGGTTTTCATATAAGATTGATGTAGCAAATCAACATCAATATCCGTTGCTTTGGCTTCATATAGCCCGCCTTGTAGCTTGTCAGGGTTTAAAAATGGTACCATTTCACAAATTGCTTCAATCGGGCATGGTTCCAATTCTTTACCTTCGCTTAAACATTGATCAAGTGCCTGCTGTTCCCCTAACTCTGCAAGCCATAATAACCCTCTTGGTGATAAGATTGCAGGCTGCATCTTTTGATAAATCGGAAATGCCTCCGCCGATAATGCACGAATCACCTGATTGCCATAATTATTTAAAAACACTGCGGCAGAACGGGAAGTGCTGTGATAACCCGCCGTTGCCTCCCGCTCAAGAATGGTTATTTTGAAATTCTGTGATAATTCTGCGGCTAATCCCGTCCCTGCAATGCCGCTACCAATCACAAGAATATCCGTGTGTTCAATCAATTTTCTATTCCTTATTATTACCAATCCGATTAAATATAACCATAAATTCAGGGGTTAATCCAGCATTCTATCACTTTTAAAGTGCGGTGATTACAAAACACTGTGGAAACTGTGGAAACTGTGGATAAAAACCTATATATTGTGCAAAACCTGTTAATAACCACAAAATATCGTTGTGATTGGATAAAATATCTGCTATAGACTATTCATCTTACAGTTTGTAATTAAGTTAATTTATTTTAAAAATCAGCCGTTCAGCAGGATAAAACATTATGAAAATAGAACGTTTTTATACAAAAAATATTAAAGGCGACTATGCCTATCAAGATATTACGAAGATTAAAGTCGATTGTGCGATCAACTCAGGGGGGGGGAAGACCGCTTTTGATCAAGAACAGGTGGAAGCCCCTGAACATTGGTCAATGTCCGCAATTTCGATTGTAGCGCAAAAATATCTTAGAAAGGCTGGCATTCCTGCCGCTTTAAAACCTGTCCGTGAAAAAGAGGTGCCAAGCTGGCTATGGCGGCATGTTGCCGATGAAAAAGCGGTAAAAGCCCTACCTGCAAAAGAACGCATGCGTGGCGAAAGCAGTATTTTTGACCTGATTGATCGTTTGGCTGGTACTTGGTGCTATTGGGGTTGGAAAGGCGGTTATTTTGATTCAGAAGCGGATGCGTGCGCCTTTTATGATGAAATACGCTATATGCAAGTTCATCAATATGCAGCCCCTAACAGTCCACAATGGTTTAATACAGGGCTTAACTGGGCTTATGGCATTGATGGGCCAGGGCAAGGGCATTATTATGTTGATCCGTTGGATGGCGTTGCAAAAGAATCGCAATCTGCTTATGCACGGCCTCAACCCCATGCTTGCTTTATTCAATCGATTCGTGATGATCTGGTTAATGAGCAAGGCATCATGGATTTATGGATACGCGAAGCACGCTTGTTTAAATATGGTTCGGGTACAGGCAGTAATTTTTCTGCTTTGCGTGGGGAAAATGAAGCCTTATCTGGTGGTGGCCGCTCTTCTGGTATGATGAGTTTTCTTAAAATTGGTGATCGTGCGGCAGGTGCGATTAAATCGGGGGGGACAACCAGACGTGCGGCAAAAATGGTTGTTGTTGATATTGATCATCCCGATATTGAAGATTTTATTTCATGGAAAGTGTTGGAGGAACAAAAGGTTGCCGCATTATCTGCGGGGTCTAAATTCATTGCGCGTCATGTCGAGGCGATTGTTGCCGCAGTCAATGATTCTATTGATGATTTTGATGGTGGTCGTGCCGATGCTTGCAATCCTTCCAAGAATGAAGCGTTAAAAGACGCATTGATTGAAGCACGCCAAGCAGGTGTTCCTGAGGGAAGTGTTGTTCAAACGCTGGGGCTACTTGAACAAGGCGCAACCAAAATTGAATTTCCTGTTTATAATACGGATTGGGATAGCGAAGGTTATATGACCGTATCAGGGCAAAATTCAAATAATACAGTGCGAATTACCGATGCGTTTATGCAAGCGGTTAAAGAAGATCGGGATTGGGAACTAACTTCCAGAACATCAGGGGAGGTTATAAAAACCTTACCTGCGCGTGATTTGTGGCAACAAGTTGGAGAGGCCGCTTGGGCGTCCGCCGATCCAGGCATTCAATTTGATACCACAATTAATGATTGGCATACTTGCCCACAATCAGGTCGGATTAATGCCTCCAATCCTTGTTCAGAATATATGTTCTTGGATGATACAGCATGTAATTTGGCATCATTGAATCTGTTGCATTTCGTGGGCGATGATCAAAAAATTGATTTTGTTAGCTTTAGCCATGCAACCCGTTTATGGTCAATTATATTGGAAATATCGGTGTTGATGGCGCAATTCCCATCCAAACAAATTGCGATTGAAAGCTATCGGTTTAGAACCTATGGGCTTGGATTTGCGAATGTTGGTGGGCTAATGATGGCTTCCGCCATTCCTTATGACAGCCGTAAAGCACGCGCTTTGACGGGGGCGATCTCTGCGCTTATGTCAGGGATTTCTTATAAAACCTCAGCCGAAATGGCGGCCGAACTTGGCGCGTTTGAAGGATTTGCGGCTAACCGTGAAGATATGTTGCGGGTTATTCGTAACCATCAGCGTGCGGCGATGGCAAAGAAAACAGGCTATGAAAAGCTTTCTTTGCTACCAGTACCACTTGATCATGATGGATGTGAACATCCTGAATTGATTAAAGCCGTGGAGGCGGCATGGGATGATGCCTATAAGCTTGGGGAAGCTCACGGCTATCGCAATGCGCAAGTCACCGCAATTGCCCCCACAGGAACCATTGGTTTTGCGATGGATTGTGATACAACAGGGATTGAACCTGATTTTGCATTGATTAAGCATAAGCAGCTTGCAGGAGGCGGTTTCCTTAAAATCACCAACCAACAAGTACCAGTTGCTTTGGAGCGGCTTGGTTACACAGCTGATCAAATAGAAGCAATCACGCATTATATTTCTGGTCATATGACCTTGAAAAATGCACCGCATATCAACCATCAATCTTTGGGTGTGCTTGGATTTGGTGAAGATATTTTGAAAAAAATTGATGCGGATTTGACCTATTCCCAACATTTGCGGCAGATTTTCTCTCCCTTTAATCTGGGAATGGAATTTTGTCAGGATGTGCTTGGTGTATCAGAAGAATCATTACGCGATGAAACCTTTGATCTGCTAACCTTCCTTGAATTTAACGAAGATCAAATTGCGGCCGCTAATCTGCATTATTTTGGGACGATGACCATTGAAGGCGCACCTGAACTTAAGGAAGAGCATTTGCCAATTTTTGATTGCGCCAATCTGTGTGGTGCCTTGGGCACAAGGGTTTTAAGCCCGCAAAGCCATGTGCATATGATGGCGGCAGCGCAACCTTTTATCTCAGGTTCGATTTCCAAAACAATCAATATGCCAGGGTCGGCAACGATTAAAGATTGTTTGGATTCTTATGAATTATCATGGAAATTGGGCTTGAAATGTAATGCGCTTTATCGGGATGGCTGTAAATTATCTCAGCCATTGGTATCTGATCGTTTGGGTCAAGAAACGGCAAGCCTGCTTCAAAATCCAGAACGCAGTTTACAAGATAAAATCCATGCGCTTGCACAAAAAATGGCAGAAAAAATGTTGCAAGAAATGCCCACACCAGCCTCAGCTGATACTGATGCAAGTGCCAAACGCCAACGGGATCGTTTGCCTGATCGCAGGCGTGGTTATGCGCAAAAAGCGATTATTGCAGGGCATAAAGTCTATATCCACACAGGTGAATACCAAGATGGACGGCTTGGCGAGATTTTCATTGATATGCATAAAGAAGGGGCAACGCTTCGCTCTTTGATGAATAATTTTGCAATCGCAGTATCGATAGGGCTTCAATATGGCGTGCCATTAGAAGAGTTTGTTGATGCATTCATCTTTACAAAATTTGAACCTGCAGGACCAGTCAGAGGCAACGCACGGATTAAAATGTCCACAAGCTTAATCGATTATATTTTCCGTGAGCTTGCGGTGACCTATCTTGATCGTCAGGATTTATCCAATATTCAGTTGGATGCTGGTGCTGACCCTGAATTAGGCAAAGGCGATGATGAAGGGCAACTTTCCAAAACCGAACAAAAGAAAAGAAGTGAGGTTGATCAAGCCATTCAAAAAAATCTATCGCCCGCTAAACTTGAACCTGCAATGGCGACACAAGGTCAAGCAATGAGCGAGCGGGAACAAGCACGGATGATGGGATATGAGGGGGATATTTGCTCCAGCTGTAACTCCATGACCTTGGTGCGTAGTGGTACCTGCTTAAAATGCATGACTTGCGGTAGCACCAATGGAGGATGCAGTTAGTGGCAGATAAGCTTGTGCAGCTTAATCTTGGCTGTGGGAATTATAAGCTAGACGGATTTATCAATGTCGATCATTCGGCACATTGTAACCCAGATAAAATCGTTGATCTTGAAACATTTCCATGGCCATTTGAAAGCGATAGTGCATCAAAAATAGTCCTTTCGCATGTGTTGGAGCATATTGGAAGGGATGTAAAAGTCTTTGAACAAGTCATTCGGGAGCTTTATCGCGTATCAGCCCCCGATGGCTTGATTGAGATTGCGGTTCCCGACCCAAATCATGATAATTTTTGGGGGGATCCAACCCATTGTCGCCCAATCACACCGCAGCTTTTAAATTTATTTTCAAGGGCGTTTTTGGCGCAATATAAGCAAACTGCAATTACGCCGATTGCGGTGATGTGGGAAGTTGATTTTGCGGTCACCAAGGTCAATAGCAATGTTGATCAAGGGTTTCATGCTTGGGCAAAACAACATAATATTCCAGTAGATATGAATAATTTGCGCTATTACCGCAATGCGTTTTTGGATCATCATATTATTTTGCAAACGAAAAAACCTTTTCGCCCGATGTAGGATTTATGATGGACGAGTTTAATCCTCAAACAATAAAAGATAGCGATTCGGATCAAAGCCCAATAGAAGAACGGGAGCTTATCACCCCTTCTTGGCAATTATCACTTCAGCTTGAAGGCTATGAAGGGCCAATTGATCTTCTGCTTTCCTTAGCGCGCGAACATAAGGTTGATCTTACAAAAATACAAATTTTGCCACTTGCTGAACAATATTTAGCCTTCATCAATCGTGCGCATCGCCTTAATTTAGAGATTGCGGCCGATTATTTGGTGATGGCTGCTTGGTTAGGCTATCTTAAATCTTTGTTATTATTGCCAAAAGAAGCACAGGCGCAAGAGGATATTCCCCCTCAAGTCCTTGCTGAATTATTGGCCTTTCGTTTGCGTCAGCTGGAGGCCATGCAACAAGCAGCACGCGATCTGCAAACGCTTCCACGCCAAGGCTATGATTTTTTCCCACGTTCGTCACATGAAAAAACCAGCATTGATCAACAGCCTGTTTACGAGTTTGGTCTTTATGAGCTTTTAACCTGCTATGGACAGATTTATAAGCGGCAAAAAGGGCGATCACCTTTAAAGATAGTAGAAACCAAACTTCATTCAATGGAAGCTGCGCTTGAACGCCTGAAAATATTGGTTGCAGATGTGCCTGAATGGTGTGATTTACAGCAATTTATGCCTGATTTTGAAGAAGAGGCCGATCCGTTAGTCCGCCGTTCCGTCATCAGTGCGAATTTTGCCGCTTGCCTTGAATTAGCACGCGGCCATCATCTTGACTTAAAGCAGGCCTATCCGTTTGCGCCTATTTTTATACGCAAATCTAATCAACAAGAACAAGAAGAGACCACCAATGCTTGACGATTCCCTCCAACCCATCATGCAGAACGAGATGGATGAAAATTTACGATTACTGGAAGCCATTTTATTTACGCAAGCTGATCCTATCAGTTTTACATCCCTTTCAATTTATTTCCCGCATCTTATACCAGATGAATTGGAACAGCTGATTACGCAATTACAAATGCGTTATCAATCAAGCGGCGTTCAGTTAATGAAATTTGGTAAGGCTTATGCGTTTCGCACCGCCCCTGATCTTGCGGATCGTCTTATCTTAAAGCGGGAAATCCCGAAATTATTAACACGGGCGGCAGGTGAAACCTTGGCAATCATCGCTTATCACCAGCCTGTAACAAGAGCAGAAATTGAAGCCGTGCGCGGGGTAAATGTTAGCCGTGGCACCCTTGATTTATTACTTGAGGCAGGTTGGATACGCCCGCTTGGGCGCAAACAAGTCCCTGGTCGTCCCGTGACTTGGGGAACAAGTGAAGCCTTTTTAGCGCATTTTGGATTAAGCGGGCTTGATGCGCTTCCAGGGTTGGATGAATTAAAAGCGGCAGGTCTGTTGGAAAGCCGCCATTTGCAAGGGATTGCGATGCGCGAAGATGATCTTGAAGAATCGGAAGATGATGAGATGCCAGAGGGTTTAACACCAGAAGATTTAACAGCAAGTTTAACGGAAGATTAAAACGAAAAAATGTAAGAAACCAGACTCACCTGTTCGATTGTGGTTGGTGGGGCTAAGAATACCGAACGAGTGCAGTCTGGTTCTTACATTTGTGTGAGGAAATGATGGAAAACATCATCGCCGTCAAGAAAATAACTAGCACGTAAAATTCTGTTTGAAAGTGATGGTCGTCACGATTATTTCAATTATTTTTCAATAATTTGCAGCGAATGTGACAACCATCACAATTTTATCAATTATGGGCTTTATATTGAAGCGTATGCTTGTCTATGATATAGAAAAAATATGTCAAAATCTCCCGTTCAAATTGTCTGGTTTCGTCAAGATTTACGCTTATCAGATAATCCCGCCTTATTAGCCGCCGCACAATCAGGGACGATTATACCCATTTATATTTTGGATGATCTGCATTCGGGTGTACATGCGATGGGGGGAGCTAGCAGGTGGTGGCTCCATCATTCTTTATCGGCGTTAAATCAGTCCTTGGATGGCCATTTATTGGTGTTCAAAGGCGATCCAATTGAAATTCTTAAGGCGCAAATTGATAAATATTCCGTAACCCATATTTACTGGAATCGCTGTTATGAACCATGGCGCATACGCCGCGATGCCGCGATTAAATCCAAATTAAGCCAAGCAGGCATAACTGTGAAAAGCATGAATGGCTCGCTTTTATGGGAACCATGGACGATCAAAAAAGCCGATGATACGCCTTATAAAGTCTTTACGCCTTTTTATCGAAAAGGATGTTTGCAAGCTCCGCCCCCAAGGTTGCCAACTGAAGTGCCAGAAACGATTAATTTTGCTAACGCACCCGATTCATCAGATGCGATTGATCAATTAGGCTTATTGCCCAAACTCCGCTGGGACAAAAGTTTGGAACTCCATTGGCAGATTGGTGAAGCTGGTGCAAAACAACGGTTTGAAATTTTTTTGGAAGAAGGCATTAAATTTTATAAGGATGGGCGAAATTTACCTGCCAAGCCCTATGTTTCAAGGCTATCTGCGCCATTACATTTTGGCGAGGTTTCCCCCAATCAATTATGGTATGGCGCATTAAGCCATCTTGATGGAATCTATAGCGATATTTTTTGTAGCGAATTGGGATGGCGTGAATTTTCCTACAGCCAACTTTATCATCAACCCGATTTGCCAACAAAAAATTTACAGGCAAAATTTGATCTTTTTCCTTGGATTGAAGATGACCAAGCCCTTCACGCTTGGCAAAAAGGGCAAACGGGAATCCCGATGGTGGATGCAGGGATGCGTGAATTATGGAAAACAGGCTATATGCATAATCGGGTGCGCATGATTGTGGGTTCATTTTTGGTAAAGAATTTACGCTTGCATTGGCACCATGGCGAACGCTGGTTTTGGGATACATTGATTGATGCTGATCTTGCAAATAACAGCGCAAGCTGGCAATGGGTCGCAGGATGTGGTGCGGATGCAGCCCCTTATTTTAGGGTGTTTAATCCTGTAACGCAGGGAAAAAAATTTGATCCCGATGGGGTTTATGTTCGCAATTTTATTCCAGAGCTTGCCGCGATGCCTGATGCGTACTTATTTAACCCATGGGAAGCCCCTGAAATGGTCTTGCGCACGGCAGGGGTAACGCTTGGTGAAACTTACCCAAATCCTATTGTTGATTTAAAACAATCCCGCCTTGCGGCATTGGATGCGTTTAAATCGTTAAAAACAGCTTAAATTGATTTGAGGATTCGCTTAAGATAGATTAAAGAATGGTAAATTTACGAAAAAAGATAAAAGGTGTTTTATGGCAAATGTTGCGGTAATTGGTGCCCAATGGGGCGATGAGGGTAAAGGTAAAATTGTTGATTGGCTAAGCGAGCGTGCTGATTTGGTCGTGCGGTTTCAAGGCGGGCATAATGCAGGGCATACGCTGGTCATTGACGGCAAAGTTTATAAGCTAAGCTTGTTACCATCGGGCGTTGTTCGTAAGGGGAAACAGGCGATCATTGGTTCTGGTGTTGTGATTGACCCAAAAGCATTATTGGAAGAAATTGAACGGGTAAAGGCACAAGGAATCAATATTACCCCTGAAAATCTTGCGATTTCTGAAACAGCAACCTTGATTTTGCCCGTGCATATTGCCTTGGATCAGGCAAGGGAAGCGGCCAAAGGCACAGGAAAAATTGGTACAACAGGAAGGGGCATTGGCCCTGCTTACGAGGATAAAGTTGGCAGGCGCGCCATTCGATTATGCGATCTTATGGATCCTGAGCATCTTCAAACGGCAATCCATGATCTGGTTACGCATCATAATAAATCGCTGATTGGCTTGGGCGCACCACCAGTGGACGCGCAAGAAATTTTAAATGAGTTGCAAGCTTTAGCACCGCGCGTCCTTCCATTTTTAGCCCCCGCTTGGGTAATTCTGGATCAAGCAAGGCGGCAAGGCAAACGCATCTTATTTGAAGGTGCGCAAGGGGTGATGCTGGATGTTGATTATGGGACTTACCCCTTTGTTACTTCGTCCAATACGATTGCAGGGCAAGCCGCAACAGGCGCAGGCGTTGGTCCGCATTGTGTTCAATATGTATTGGGAATCGTCAAAGCCTATACCACCCGTGTTGGTTCAGGACCGTTTCCAACCGAACTTGATGATGAAATTGGTGAAGGGCTTGGCACCAGAGGCAATGAATTTGGCACGGTTACCAAACGTAAGCGGCGATGCGGCTGGTTGGATGCTGCTTTGTTACGTCAAACCCTTAAAATTTCTGGGGTTAGGGGGATTGCACTAACCAAGCTTGATGTGTTGGATGGAATGGAACAGCTTAATATAGGAATCGGTTATGAGGTCGATGGACAAAAATGGGATCGTTTGCCCCCTTCCGCGGCAATGCAGGCGCGCGCAAAGCCCATTTATGAACAAATGTCAGGATGGTCGGAGATAACAGCAGGCGCAAGAAGTTACGCTGAATTGCCTGCAAATGCGATTAAATATATTCGCCGTATTGAAGAATTGGTTGAAACTCCAATTGATTTGCTTTCAACCAGCCCTGAACGCGAGGATACGATCTTAATTCGTGATCCTTTTTCGACTTGATTTTTTTTAAAAATCCTATATCCAGCCCTTGAAATAAGGGGCGGCAACACCCTATATCAGCTTGGACGGTGATTGCCGCTAATTTAACTATAACTAATTAACTAATTAACTTTAACTGGGGACTTAAATCAGGTGCTGAAACCTCAGGTCTGAATAATAAAGTCTGCTAATCTGAATAAGGAGTATTAAAAGATGGGAAAAGTCATCGGAATTGATCTTGGAACAACAAATTCATGCGTTGCGGTCATGGATTCTGATCAAGGTAAAGTCATTGAAAACGCAGAAGGAACACGGACAACCCCATCGATGGTCGCCTTCACGGAGGGTGATGAACGCTTGGTTGGTCATTCGGCTAAACGGCAAGCGGTAACCAACCCTGAAAATACTTTATTCGCGATTAAACGCTTAATTGGTCGGCGGTTTACTGATCCAGAAGTTAAAAAAGATATTAAAACGGCACCCTTTAAAATTGTTAAGGCAGATAATGGTGATGCGTGGGTTGAGGCGCATAGCGATAAATACGCACCTGCTCAAATCTCTGCAATGATTTTACAAAAAATGAAAGAAACGGCTGAGGCCTATTTGGGCGATACAGTTGATAAAGCAGTTATCACCGTTCCTGCTTATTTTGATGATCATCAACGCCAAGCAACCAAAGATGCAGGGAAGATTGCTGGACTTGAAGTTTTACGGATTATTAACGAACCAACGGCTGCCGCGCTTGCTTATGGATTAGAGAAAAAAGGAAGCGGTCTTATAGCTGTTTATGATCTTGGGGGCGGTACCTTTGATGTATCCATCCTAGAAATCGGTGATGGCGTGTTTGAAGTTAAATCCACCAATGGCGATACTTTCCTTGGCGGTGAAGATTTTGACCAAACCTTAATTGATTATCTGGTGGATGAATTTAAGAAAGATAGTGGGATTGATTTGTCGTCTGATCGTATGGCGTTGCAACGCTTAAAAGAAGGCGCAGAAAAAGCAAAGATTGAGCTATCATCCGCAACACAAACCGATGTGAACCTTCCCTTTATCACGGCGGATCAATCAGGGCCAAAACATTTAAATGTTAAATTAACACGCGCAAAGCTTGAAAGCTTGGTTGAACCTTTAATCAAACGGACAATGGCACCTTGTAAAGCGGCGATGAAAGATGCTGGGGTTAAAGCTTCTGATATTGACGAGGTTATTCTGGTCGGTGGTATGACACGGATGCCTAAAGTGGGTGAAATTGTTAAAGAAATCTTCGGTAAGGAAGCGCATCGCGGCGTTAATCCTGATGAAGTTGTGGCAATCGGTGCGGCAATTCAAGGCGGTGTATTGCAAGGAGATGTTAAAGATGTATTGCTTTTGGATGTAACCCCGCTTTCACTTGGTATTGAGACCTTAGGTGGTGTGTTCACACGCCTTATTGACAGGAACACAACCATTCCAACCCGTAAATCACAAGTCTTTTCCACGGCAGATGATAACCAACAAGCTGTTACCATCAGGGTGTTCCAAGGTGAACGTGAAATGGCCGCAGATAATAAAGTCCTTGGTCAATTTGACTTGATTGGAATCCCACCTGCGCCACGTGGTATGCCACAAATTGAGGTCACCTTTGACATTGATGCGAATGGGATTGTTAATGTTTCCGCTAAAGATAAAGGCACTGGAAAAGAGCAACAGATTCGTATCCAAGCCTCTGGTGGTTTAGACCCTGTTGAAATTGAAAAAATGGTCAAGGATGCTGAAGCAAATGCCGAGGATGATAAGGCAAAACGCGAACGGGTTGAAGCACATAATACCCTTGATGGGCTGGTGCATTCAACCGATAGCATGTTGAAAGAACATGGCGAAGCCGTTGATGAAGAAAGCCGTCAGGCGATTGAAACAGCGATTGAGGACGCAAAAGCCGCACTTGCTGATGAAAATGCTGATGCTGATGCTTTAAAACAAAAGGCTGAAATTTTGACCCAAACTTCCATGAAGCTTGGGGAAGCCATGTATAAGGCAAGTGCTGAAAATGCTGCACAAGACCCTGCTGAAAATGCAAATCAAGATGATGGCATTGTTGACGCTGATTTTGAGGAAGTCGAAGATCCCAAAAAAGACGAAAAATAATTTTTTGTTAATTGTTTTTCTGGCTAAACCTCCGAAACTTCTATATCTCATATAGCTATTATGGCAAAGCAGGATTTTTACCAAACGCTTGGGGTTGATAAAGGCGCATCGGGTGATGCGCTGAAAAAAGCCTATCGCGGCTTGGCAATGAAATATCATCCAGACCGCAATCCAGGCGATGAAGCAGCGGCTGAAAAATTTCGGGAAATATCCGAAGCCTATGAAATATTAAGCGATGAGCAAAAACGCGCCGCTTATGATCGTTATGGTCATGCCGCCTTTGATCAAATGGGCGGTGGCGGTGGGCGTCGCGGTGGCGGCTTTGCTGGCGAAGATTTTCAAGATATTGGGGATATTTTTGAACAATTTTTTGGTGGTGGCATGGGGGGCGGTCGTCGCCGTGGTGCGAATAATCGTGGATCGGATCAACGCTATAATTTGGATATTACGCTTGAAGATGCCTTTCGCGGGAAATCCGTTGAAATTAGGGTGCCAGGTGTTGTTTCTTGCGATTCTTGTCATGGAAGCGGCGCTGAGGAGGGTTCAAAGAAAATTACTTGTTCAGCCTGTGGGGGACGCGGAAAAACCAGAATGTCCCAAGGATTTTTTACGGTTGAGCGTACCTGCGGGCAGTGCCAAGGACGTGGCGAGGTCATTGAAAAACCCTGTCGGTCATGTAACGGTCAGGGTAGAGTGCGTAAAACCCGCACGCTTTCGGTCGATATTCCAAGGGGGGTTGATGATGGCACGCGCATCCGTTTAACGGGAGAGGGAGAAGCGGGCGTTCAAGGCGGCTCTGCTGGCGATTTATATATTTTTATTTCGCTTGCACCGCATCGCTTTTTCAGTCGGCAAGATCAGGATATTTTTTGTTCTATCCCTGTATCCATGATTGATGCTGCCTTGGGTGGTGAATTGGATGTGCCGATTGTTGATGGTTCAAAAGCCCGCATTAAAATTCCGGCAGGCACGCAAGCTGGCAAGCAGTTTCGTTTACGTGGAAAAGGGATGCCAATCGTTCATTCACAAAATCGCGGTGATATGTATGTTGAACTTGAAGTTGAAGTCCCCGTTAATCTTACGCAAGCACAAAAAGACTGTTTGGAAAAATTTCGTGAAGAAGGGGGTAGCGATGATCGTCACTCCCCTGTTCGAGAACGCTTTTTCAACAAAGTCAAAGAATTTTGGAACAGCTTTACGGATTGAATTAATTTGATTTCAGATATTTTTTTTCAAAAGGTTAAGTGTTTCCATTGATTGCTGTAATATCTGTTTGAAATTGCTTCCAATCTTTTTGATCTTGCGCGATTAGGTCGCATAATGTTTTTGTGATTGCTTCAAGCATGTTAGAAAGCGTAGCTTGTTCCTTGGAAGTGAAGTTGCTTAATACATAATCTGAAACTAAATCTTTATGGCCTGGATGGCCGATGCCAATTCTAAGCCGCCAATAATCTTTACCAACCAGTTGGTCAATAGAACGCAGACCATTATGCCCACCTGCTCCACCACCAAATTTTACCCGCAAACGCCCAAACGGCACATCCAGATCGTCATGAATAACCAGCATGGTTTTAGGATCATGCTTATAATAAGCAAGGCAACGCTGAACAATGCCACCAGAAAGATTCATATAGCTTAAAGGCTTAATCAGCCGTGCGATTTCACCATGATTGGAGGCCGTTGTTATTAACGCCCCACCATCATGTTTAATGGGAGCTTTAGCAAAGGCAGGGGCATTGCTTGCCTGTTGCAGGGCATCAACCGCCATAAATCCAATATTATGGCGGTGTTTTGCGTAATTCTGCCCAGGATTACCAAGCCCAACAATAAACATCAGTCACCAGTTAAAGGCTTAAGACTCTTCTTGATCCTCTGCTTGATCGTCTGCAGCTTCTTCGTCCACTGTCTCTTCACTCATGACCCGTGGCGCATTCAAGGTTGCCAAGACAAAATCACGATCAGAAATGGCAGGTTTTGTCCCCTCAGGATGGGTTGCCGCAGAATAACGGATAGTCTCCCCAAATTGGGCGTTTGAAAGATCAACCTCAACCTGTTCAGGGATCGCATCAACAGGGCAGATCAATTCAACATCCTCACGCACCACTTGCAACACCGCACCTTCGCGTAAACCAGGGCATTGCTCTTCGTTGATAAACACAACAGGAACATTAACATTGATAACGCTTCCCTTTGTTAGGCGCATATAATCGACATGCTGTGGCACATCAGTAACAGGATGCATTTGTACATCACGGGGAAGTACGCGCTCAGCCTTGTCACCTTCTACTTCCAAAGAAAGAACAGAACTAAAGAAATGGCCTGTATGAAGGGCTTTCATTAAAGGGCGTGGGTCTTGTTGAACCAAGACGGGGTCTTGCCCGCCGCCATAAATAACACCCGGTACCAGTCCGCTACGACGTACTGCCCGAGCTGCCCCCTTACCTGCTCGCTCCCGCTTGCTTACGGGAATAGTTTGTTGTGACATATCTATGCTCCAAAAAAAAGATTAAAAAAATTTATGAATGCTCTTAACGCAACCTCCAGGGGTGTTGCAATTTCAAGAGAATTTTGAAAAACCGTTTTATATATTAGGCTTAGAGTGAAATCAAACTTTAAATTAATTCAAAAAAAATGATGATTTTTAGCTCATCTGAGTTAAAAAATCATCAAGCGATTGCGGGTCGCTTATTGAAAGACCGTTTAAATCGGGGTGGATACGCTTTGCAAGATTGCTTAAGACTTTACCTGCACCAAGTTCAACAAGCTGCTCACCGCCCATATTCACAATTTCCAAGACAGTTTCACGCCAACGCACACGCCCACAAATCTGATCAACCAGTAAATTGCGCATTTTTTGCGGATCGGTTTCAGCTTTTGCCGTTACATTTGGCAAGATGGGCATGATCCCTTGATTGAATAGCGTATCTGCAAGGGCGGCTTGCATGGCCTCTGCCGCAGGTTGCATTAATGGGCAATGAAACGGTGCTGATACGGCAAGCGGGAGCGCACGTTTTGCCCCTGCCTCTTTCGCGCTTACCATCGCCCGTTCAACCGCAGATTTTTCACCACTAATAACCAGCTGGTTTCCGCCATTATCATTGGCAATCGCCAAAATTTCGCCCTTTTCAGATTCAGGGGCAGCTTCGGATACCAGCCTATTGACGGCTTCAAAATCAAGTCCAATGATGGCTGCCATTGCAGTATCCGTACCGCTAACGGCACGTTGCATCGATTGACCACGCAATTTTAATAGGGTGGCGGCATCTTTAAGGCTAATTACCCTTGTTGCACATAAAGCGGAATATTCCCCCAAAGAATGCCCCGCGGCACAAAACCCCAATTCTGCTAAAGATTTTCCTGCTTGCTTTTCCAAGACCCGAACCACCGCCATTGAAACGGCCATTAAAGCAGGCTGTGCGTTTTCAGTTAAGGTTAATGTTTCTTGTGATCCATCGCGGATGATGTCAAATAAGGATTGATTCAGCGCATCATCAACTTCATCAAAGACTTCTTTTGCCTCGTGAAACGCATCATAAAGCGCAACGCCCATTCCAACAGCCTGTGACCCTTGACCTGGAAAAACAAAGGCTATTTTTTGTCCATCTTCTGTAGCCATAATTGTTCCTTAAAAATTATATTTTCCCCTAAAAATTATACTTTAGTGTGCGCTCAAGTTCAGATAATTCATAGGTCAAAGCCGTATCCTTCGCCAATAACCGTTTAATCTTGTTCGTGCCATACATTACAGTTGTATGGTCAAATCCACCAAGATCACGACCAATTTCAGGATAGGATTTACTGGTCATTGTCTTTAGCAAATACATGGCGACATGGCGTGCGCGGACAATTTGGCGTTCCTTGCCACCTGCGCGCATATCTTCACGCTGGAAGCCATAATATTGGCAAACTTTGCTAATGACCTGCGCTGAAGTAATCCGCCGTGATTTTCCTAGCTGATTATGAATATAGTCACCAATTTCGGCTTGGCTCCATGGTCTTCCTTGAAGTTGAGCGTTGTGGATTAAACCATTTAGGATTCCAATGCTTTCCCGCACAGAATTTGGTGCCATTGCGGTGATTAACCTTAATCCATCATAATCAATCAAATGTGAGGCTTGACGAAATTCAAGTTCTTTTTCCAAAATTTGTAGGCACATTTCTGCATCAGGTGCACCAATCTTTATGGAAAGCCCACCCATTAACCGCGCCATTAAGGCAGGTGGAAAGCCTTCTAAATCACCAAGTTTAGGATAGGAGGTGATGATAACTCGCTTCCCATGCAATTGAAATTCTTCAATGATATATCTAAATTCTTCCAAGCCTTTATGCTTAACTGGAAAATGATGTAAATCATCAATCAATAATACGTCAATATGGCGGATCATTTCACGCATATTTGTAACCTTATAACGCTGTGCGGAAACGGAAAACTGATGCTTAAATTGATTGGCTGAACAATGTAATACCCGAATGTTGGGATTATTTTCGGTAATCTCATGGGCAATAGCGTGCAATAGATGCGATTTACCACATCCAATATCCCCATAAAGAACAAGCGGCATTGGCGCACCGTCATCGGCTTCATTTGCTATTCGTCTTGCCGCAGCAAAAGCGGGCATATTTCCAACATTTTCTAAGAAATGGTCAAAGCGGTGGCGGGCGAAAATTGGTTCTGCCAATGCTTTATAATAAAGATGCTTGTCATCATCTTCTGCAAAGGGATTTTCAATCAAGATGCGGTTGCGCTCTTTTTGAAAAGGGCGGGTATTATTCACTCTATTTGAATTTGCAGCTTGTGGATTTGAAACTTGATGAAGTGATTGGGTAAAATGAATGTTATTATTGCGCGCTTCGACTTGATCTGAAGGTTCAATCACCAGCACATCTTTAATGATGATCTGCTTTGATTTAAGCTTCTTCATATGGTCGCGTAAATCCGTAATATGAAAGCGATTAACTTGCTCATAAACATAGAAATTTGCAGCTTGGAAGGTGACCACACCATCTGAATAATGATAAAGAAATAGGCGATTGAAAACATCGCGCATGGTTTGACGATCTTTTTCCCCGCTTAAACAAAACAACACATGCTGCCAATGATCCGCAACCGCCCGCGGCGGAGTGGGATCAGCAACCGCCTGCGGCGGGGCGGAGGAAGCAACCGTTTGACTATTTATATGGTGATGATGGCTAAATCCTTGGTCTTGGTTACTGTTAGGACGCAATGAAGGATTAGGGGAAGGATTGGGTGCTGAACCGATATGATTTCCCATATTATCCTGTGAAGAAATAACAGAAAACGATCTATTCATAACCTCCCCGTCAGGAGACTCAAGAGAAGATAATTGTTTAGAATCTGTTTGTTTTGGCATCATATGAAGCTCCATAAAATTGCTAATTTGTTTAAAAATAAACGCACCCCACCTACCCCAAAAATGAATGGATTTAGGCAATCTTTGTTATAAAATACGAAATAGAGGAACCGAAAACTGGCTCCAAAACGATTACATTACGCTTACGTTCTGCATATAAGCCTTGTGTGTAAATTCCATGGAATCTACATTAGGCTGATATTAAAAATTCTGAACCCCCTCGAATGTTCTCGATGTCATAGAAATAGATTTTATGGGCGTTTATTACAATTCAATTTTTTAAAAAAAATACGATAATTTTCTATTGACAGCAACGCACAGAAAAAAATGGCGTTTTTAACTTATTGAAAGATAACATTTTTCTACTTATTGGAAAATAGGACTAAATTGATTCAACCTTGGAATAGATAGCAAATTCGTCCAAAATAATTTTATGGTCGACTGCATTATTCCAGTTCAATATGTCAAGTCTAAAAACCAACAAATTTTAAATAAATTGTGAATTAAATTTTACAAGAAAAAAGGTTCGGACTTGAAGCTTTGCGATAGATGGTTTAACAAGATGGTGAGAAGTCAGCCCTTCGGACGGTTAGGGTCGAAAACCCGGTCAGGTCTGGAAAGAAGCAGCCGTATTGGCGTTAATTGGGTCGATTGGGTTGGCTTTTCGCTTATTATCCAACATGAAACATTATTTATGGCAGAATTAGAACCGCAACAGGCCTATCGTGTATTGGCCAGAAAATACCGCCCCAGTGATTTTTCCAGTTTGATTGGGCAAGATTCTTTGGTGCGTACGCTTACGAATGCGATTGAAAGCAATCGGATTGCGCAGGCCTTTATGCTAACGGGTGTGCGTGGGGTCGGAAAAACAACGACTGCACGGATTATTGCGCGGGCTTTAAATTGTATTGGCGTTGATGGCAAAGGCGGGGCAACCCCATCGCCTTGTGGTGAATGCACAAATTGCGTGGCCATTCGTGAAGACCGCCATGTTGACGTATTAGAGATCGATGCGGCAAGCCATAATGGCGTTGATCAAGTACGTGAATTATCGGAGACGGTTCATTACCACCCTTCCCAAGGGCGATATCGCATTTTAATTCTTGATGAGGTTCATATGCTAACCCAGCAAGCATTTAATGCGATTTTAAAAACATTGGAAGAACCGCCACCCCATGTAAAATTTATCTTTGCCACCACCGAAATTCGCAAAGTCCCCGTTACGGTGCTTAGCCGTTGCCAGCGTTTTGATTTACGCCGTGTTCCAATTGATACGCTAATGACCCATTATGGTAAAATTGCAGAACAAGAACAGGTTACAATTGACCAAGAAGCCCTTCGGCAAATTGCCGCCGCCGCAGATGGTTCGGTGCGTGATGGGTTATCCTTGTTGGATCAGGCAATTGCCTTATCGGGTAATCATGTAACAGATGATCATGTTCGTGATATGTTAGGATTGGCTGATCGTGGAAAATTATGGACGCTTTATGAATCCATGTTAAAGGGTGAAGCGGTTTTGGTTTTAGAACAACTTGCCAAACTTTATCAAGATGGTGCTGATCCTGTGACCATTCTTCAGGATTTACTGGAAATCACGCATTTTTTAACCAGTGTGAAGATGGCACCTAACCTGCTTGAAGAGCCAAATGTTCCTGAACTTGAAAAGAGTCATGCCACGCCTTTACTTGATACGCTTAGCCTAGCGTCACTTAGCCGCTTTTGGCAGGTATTGTTAGGGGGATTGGAAGAAATCCGTAAAGCCCCCCATCCGTTTCATGCACTTGAAATGGTGTTGATACGGCTTATGCACCTATCTGAAACGCCACCCTTTGGGCCATTATTGGAAAAGATCAATAAATTATTAGAAAATCAGGGGGATATGGCTTTACCGCCTACATCGTCCACATCCTCTATGCAATCAGCAGAAACGAAAAACACAACTAACCCAGCGCAAAGCAAGGATGCGCAAACTTCCCCGCATGCTGCCTATGAAGCCCTTGCTAGCTTAATGGAGCAACATAACCAAAGCGAATTGGCGGTATTCTTGCGCACGCAAATCATTCCACTTGGTTATAAAGAGGGGGTGTTAAGCTTTCGTCCTATCACCCCGCCACGTCAAGAGACCATTCATAACCTAACCCGTAAATTAAAGGAATATACGGGTAAATCATGGCTAATCCAGCAATCAAATGAACCAGCAACAAAAGCACAAGAGGCACATTCGGTTGAAGAAGCCCGCCTTAGTGCAGAACAATCAAGATTAAAATCTTACGAAAATGAACCGATCATTCAATCCTTATATAAAGCGATGCCAATGGCAAAGCTGGTGCGGGTCAATCAATCTGAAACCCAAATGATCCCAGAACCCCCCACAGAATCGGAGTAAATCATCATGGACTTTACAGCACTTATGAAACAAGCGCAGGCAATGCAAGAAAAAATGCAGGAATTGCAAGGTGAACTTGATGAAGAGGAGGTAATTGGCAGTGCAGGGGCAGGGCTTGTTAAAGTGACGTTACGCGGACGCGGTGAGGTTGTTGCAATCGCCATTGATCCTGAATTATTAAGCCAAGATCAGGGCGAAATATTGCAAGATTTGTTAATGGCGGCATTCAATGATGGAAAGACACGGCTTGATGCCCTGCATCAGGAAAAAACCAGTCAAGCCATGGGAGGAGCACTGGGCGGCGCATTGAACGGGATGAAACTGCCCCCTGGTTTTAAGTTTTAGTTTTAGGAATAATTTAATTTTGATTGACGGCGCATTGCGAGTCTTTATCGTTGCGGGGGAGGCCTCTGGTGATTTGCTTGGCGGACGGCTAGTGGCTGCAATGAGGCAACTTCACCCCGCCATTGAATTTAAGGGCATTGGCGGTGCTACCATGCTAGCTAATGGCTTGCAAAAAAGCTTGGTTCCAATGGAAGCCCTTTCAATCATGGGGTTATTAGAAATCATTCCTAAATTATTCACCATAAAGCGTATTTTAAACCAAACCGCCGATGCTTTAATCGCATTTGACCCGCATATCATTATCACGATTGACTCCCCTGGGTTTAATTTGCGTTTAATGAAAAAAGTCGCGGCACTTTCACCTGCAAGTCAAAAAATCCATTATGTTGCGCCAAGTGTTTGGGCATGGAAGCCTAAACGGGTAGATCATTTTTCGACCTATTATGATCAGATATTAGCCTTGCTTCCGTTTGAACCTGAATATTTCAAAGAAAAGCCAATTGATTGCCATTGGATTGGGCATAGTGTCGTTGAAACACCATTTGATCAGCAGGATAAAGCTTTTACCCTGCCATTAGAGGGGTATCCATTCCTATTGCTTCCTGGGTCACGTAAAACAGAAATTAAGCGGCATTTACCCATTTATTATCAAACATTTATCCAGCTTATGGAGCAGAATAATTTATCCCTAACCCCAATCATTGCAACCTTGCCGCATTTGACAGATGACATCAGGCAATTAACCAAAAATTGGCAGGTACAGCCAATGATCATAACAGATCAGGCGCAAAAATTAGCAGCTATGCTTCAAGCGAAAGCAGCATTGGCAACTTCAGGCACTGTATCGTTGGAATTAGCAATGGCACGGCTTCCCCATATCATTGCCTATCGGATTAATCCGATTAGCTATGCATTGATCAGGCGTATGGTAAATGCACCTTTTGTTAATTTGGTGAATATATTGCTGGGGCGGGAGGCCGTTCCAGAATGTTTGCAATCTGATTGTGAACCAGAATATTTAGCAGATCGATTATCCCCCCTATTAACGGATTATACGCAAGCAGAAGCGCAACGCTTGGCGTTTGATGCGGTTCAGGAAAAATTACGTCCTGATCCTAATAAAAATCCGTCAAAGCTTGCGGCTGAAGCAATTTTTTCCCTTATTAAATCCAAGCTTGAACGATAAAAATGCAGTTATCATTAGCACCATATGCAGCTTTGGCTATTTCATCAAAAGGGCGGTGTTATGAAGAACCTTATAATGCTTCGCCTTTTGCCAGAAGCCCTTACCAACGTGACCGTGACCGTATTATTCATAGCACCGCCTTTCGCAGGCTTGGGCATAAGACGCAGGTCTTTGTTTCACCACGTGGTGATCATATCCGCACGCGTCTTACCCATTCGCTTGAAGTTGCACAGATTGCCCGCTCGCTTGCGCGCGCTTTGCAAGTGGATGAAGATTTAACGGAGGCAATTGCGCTCTCCCATGATTTAGGGCATCCGCCATTCGGTCATGCAGGGGAAGAACGGTTAGCCGAATTAATGGCGCCCTATGGTGGGTTTGATCATAATCAACAGACCCTAAAAATTGTAACTCAGCTTGAGCAACGTTATCCAAATTTTTCCGGTTTGAACCTAACCCTTGAATGTCTTGAAGGCATTATCAAACATAATGGACCTTGTGATGCGGCAACGAAGCAAAGCTTTAAACATATTATAGGGGAGGTAGCGATTGATTTTGATCATTTTGCAAGCCTAGAAGCACAGATTGCAGGGCTTGCCGATGATATTGCGTATAATCACCATGATCTGGATGATGGGTTAAAAGCAGGTTTGTTTCGTATTGAACAATTGCTTGAAGCTGTGCCGCATGTGAAACAAAAATATATGGAAATGAACGAAAATCATA
The DNA here is from genome assembly GCA_965229675.1 of Alphaproteobacteria bacterium. Lineage (GTDB taxonomy): Bacteria > Pseudomonadota > Alphaproteobacteria > CBDDJK01 > CBDDJK01 > CBDDJK01. The sequence goes on along the minus strand of OZ245897.1, from coordinate 1,616,101 downwards.
CCTTCCGTGATATACATTTAGCAATCAATAGTTTGGTTCGTGGGCTTATCGGTGATGTTATGGATGATGTGCTTGATGTAAGTTTACAAAATTTAAAAAGCCTTGGCGAACTTGATCGGTTAAATTGTGATGCGATTTGTCATGCTAACCATGCAATGATTGCAACTTCAAAAGCGATTGAAAGCCAGCAAAAGCAGCTAAAACAATTTTTAAAGACCCATATGTATCAGCATGAATCCGTATCTGCCTCTTGCCGTGAAGGTCAGGATGTTATTGAAGGACTTTTTTATTATTATTTAGATGATCCTGATAAATTGCCTGAACAATGGCTGATTGATCAATCAAAACCAACGCCCAGACTTATTTGTGATTATATAGCAGGCATGACGGATCGCTATGCACAAACCGTATTTTCTGAAACCAAGCAATAAAAATAAGTATTAATAAATAAAAACAAAAAATAAAATCAATTTTTTATTTGAATGGAGCTTAGAATCATTTAATGAATTTATCATTGTTATTTTGATTAAATTTGGATTATTTAAAAAATGGGAAGAAAAGCGTTGCCTAGGTCGTTGAGTGCAAAAGAATGGTTGAATGGTTTTGATCGTGCTTCCATTGAAGATTTAGCAGAAGAGATTGTTCAAACCGAAGATCACACCGAAAGCTGGCTTTTGTTAGAACGAATGGAGATTGTCTTACGGCAATTTACAAGGTACCACCGCACTAAAGCCTATATTGACGCAGATAGTTATGAAGATTTTGTAGATCGCCTACAGCTTATGATTGATCAACTTCGCGTTCGTCTTAAATTATCGGATTCAGTCCCAATCCCTGATGCAGAGGTTGAGCCGCCCTTACCAGAACTTAAGTTTGACTAAACTTAAAAACTATTAGGTCGCCATTTTGCAACGCCAGCAGTTAAAAGCCCTGCAATGATGGCTTTTAGAATATCACCTGGAATGAAAATCATAACAAGGGTTGCAGCTTCGGTTAGCGATTTATCAAGGGCGATTGCAAGGCCGATAATTCCAAACGGATAAAGGACAATCACCCCACCAATGATTGAAGCAATGGTTGCAATCCCCCCAATTTTTGTGAAATTAGATTGGTTTGAACACCAATAATGCATGACCAGCCCTGTGACAAAAGCGGCAATTGGAAAACCAATTAGAAAACCAGAGGTTGGCGCAACAAACGCACCAAGTCCGCCACGTCCACCTGCAAGCAACGGCAAGCCGATTGCAACAAGCAATAAAAATAATAAAACGGCGATCCCCCCACGCTTTGCACCAAGCATCGTGCCGCACAGCATCACCCCCAAGGTTTGGGCGGTAATGGGAACCCCAAATCCCAAAGTAATTTGGGGAATCAATCCCAACACGGCGATTAGTGCCGTAAATAAACTAATCAGCGCAATATTTTTTTCCATCATTCACCTTATTTCTGTATGATTAATCCCACCCCGCGCTTTCAGCGCATCAGCAACCTGTTCTGCATCATCAATTGCCAAAACCATTAAAGGCATTAAAATCCGCCAAGTTGGCCTTCGCGATGATCTTGAACGCCAACGCATCCACAGCAATTGACTTTTTTTCGTTAGCACTGGAATCATACGGATCACCAGCGCGAACATCAATGCTATGACGTGATTGCTGGTTGCCATATAGCGCAAAACAGGGACAAAACGCAAGAGCGCGATAAGCGATAAAATAACGGCCATCATATCACTAAGGCGGGTGGTCATAGTAACAAGATTGGCCATCGCAACCAATGTAATTAATCTTAGCAGAATGATCATACCTTCTGTAATTGTTTCGGTTAAGATATGCCATCCCCCCACAATCAATAGGAATGGCCATAATGGCCGCAGCCCCTTCATCCCTTCCATAAAAAATAATTTGCTGGGTAAGGCATAAAGCCCGATTACACTGGCAGTGAGTGGGGCAAGGATCAATACAGAATCAATAAAAAAAATGCTGGTGGTTGCAATCAGTAATAACCCTAATTTTAAACCAGCAGGCCAGCGATGCGCTAAGGTTTTAGTTGGGGAGGTGGTTAAGATCATCGCTATTTCCAAGTTCAGTCATGGTTTTTGTGAAATTGGGTAAGATTTGTTCACTTGTCCCCGCAGAATGAATGCGCCCTTGTTCCAGCCACAGAATTTGATCATAATCTGTTAATAAATCAGGGGCGTGGGTAATATGAATTAAGCACCCTTCATAAAGATCAAAATAGCGTTTTAGCTGTAATTTTGTTGGCAAATCAAGTCCTGATAAAGGTTCATCCATGATCAAAACCTTAGGATTCATAATGAAAATCGCTAATAAACAAACTAGCTGTTTTTGCCCGTGGGATAGGCTATTGACATGGCAATCCATCCAACCCTCTAGTTTAAAATGTGCCAATAGGGTTTGGGTAGCCGCTTCTGCTTGCGCTTTTGATTGCCCTTGCTGAGTAAGGCCAAAGGCAATTTCTTCTGCAACCGTTGGAAAAATAATCTGATGGTCAGGGTTTTGAAATAAAATCCCAACTGTGGTAACCGCTGCTTTACGATCTTTGGCAACCGCGACACCGTCAATCAACACGCTGCCTGATTGCGGGGTGATTAATCCCGCCATCAAGCGTGCTAATGTGCTTTTGCCCGAACCATTGCGGCCAATCACCCCAATTCGTTTATGATTAGAAGTAAAATGAACATGATCAATGATCTTGCGTTCATCTATGGTATAATTAACATCAAGCAGTTCAATCATTATTCGTAAAAAATACCTTTTATTTTTTGGCTAGATCGCGCTTGAAACCATCCTATAGTTTGGCTATAAGATCAACCTTGATTTAAAAATCACATTAGGAATGTTATAATCACGTTAGGAATGTCATAATGAGTAGAGTATGTCAAATCACCCAAAAGCGCGCCATGAGTGGGAATAATGTATCGCACGCCGTTAATCGGACGAAGCGTCGCTTTTTGCCAAATCTTCAAGTTTCACGCAATGCTTCTGAAGGGCTTGGAAAAACGATTAAGTTACGCGCTTCAACCAAAGCAATTCGCACGATTGATGCAAAAGGCGGCTTGGATGCTTATTTGCTTACAACGCCTAATCGTAAATTATCGGATGAGGCGAAAAAACTTAAGCGTAAATTATTGAAAGCAAAAGCGGCTTCATAAAATACGTAAGTTAGCCTTATGGAAAAATTTACGACCTTAACTGCAACCGCCGCCCCGCTTGATTTGATCAATGTCGATACAGACATGATCATCCCGAAGCAATTTTTAAAAACGATTCGCCGCACAGGACTTGGCGTTCATCTGTTTGATGAAATGCGTTACGATCAAGATGGCAATGAAATTCCAGAATTTGTTTTAAATCAAGCCCCGTGGCGTAAAGCAGAAATTTTAATTGCGGGTGATAATTTTGGCTGTGGTTCATCGCGTGAACATGCGCCTTGGGCATTACGTGATTTTGGAATTCGGTGCATTATCGCCCCGACTTATGCCGATATTTTTTATAATAATACCTCCAAAAACGGGATCTTGGCGATTGCCCTTGATGAAGCCATCGTTAAGGATTTAATGCAACAAGTAACCGATGGGGGTCACAATGCCCGCATAACCGTTGATTTGGAGGCTTGTCAGATTATCGATACACAAGGAAATTGCATTGATTTTGACATTGATCCGCATCGGCGGCATGCCTTATTGAATGGCCTTGATGAAATTGGTTTAACCCTTGATAAGCAAGAGTCTATTCATCAATATGAACAGCAACAGCCAGACTGGTTGTCCCCTGAATCTGCATAGGCTGGATTTAATTCAGGCACCCTAATTTACCTCTTGCATCTTATCTAGCCATCCCCCATATAACTTCTTAAGTTAGATACCTACTTTTTAAGGAAAGGGCTATATTCTTATGGCTTTGTTTGCTGATCCTTCCAATCTTGAATCTGCGCCTCAACCGTCCCAAACGGAAAAACCCTTGATCCTTGAAACGGACGAACATGGGTTTATGGTTGAAGTCATTGAAGAAAGTATGCAACGCCCTGTTATCGTTGATTTTCAAGCAGAATGGTGTGGCCCTTGTAAGCAACTTGGACCAATGCTGGAGCGTATTGTCCAAGAAGCGGCGGGTGCCGTCCGCCTTGTAAAAATTGATATTGATAAATCCCCTGGATTGGCAGGTCAGCTTCGGATTCAATCAATCCCGATGGTCTATGCTTTTTATCAAGGACAGCCTGTGCATGGATTTGCTGGTGCGCAAGCTGAAAGCCAAATTAAGCAATTTATTGCTGAAGTGATGGAACGCTGCAATGTTCAACCGCCCCCACAATCCAGTGAAGCAATGAAACAGGCAATCCGCGAACAACTTGACGCGCAACATTTTGATGAAGCTGTCATGCTTGCACAAGAATTTTGTAGGCAAAGTGGCGGAGATGCCGATGCGTTATTATTACTGGTTGAGGCCTTGCTTGGACAAGGGGCGATTGATGAAGCCGAATCGGTTATCAATCAGCTTGAGGGGCAACAGCCAGTTCCAAAAGGCTTACCAAGGCTTAAAGAACTATTACGATTGAAACAAAAATCACATGAAAAGGATGCAATCGCCAAACTTGAACAGATTATCACTGAAACGCCTGACGATCATGCCAGCCGATTTGAATTATCTGAAATTTTGATGGCAGAGCAACGTTATGAAGCGGCAATGAATATGTTGTTAGAGATTATTCGCCTTGATCCGCAATGGGAGGAAGAAAAAGCCCGTCATCAATTATTAAGCTATTTTGAAATTATCGGAAATGGTGACCCCGCAGTTTTGAAAGCAAGGCGCAGGCTTTCTTCGCTTTTATTCAGCTGATGAAAGGAAAAATTATCAATGAGCACACATCAGTTTGACCCAACCCATATTGATCAATTGCCGCATCGGATGGCAGTATTCCCGCTTTCTGGAACGATTTTATTGCCAAGAAGCTTTTTGCCGCTAAATATATTTGAACCGCAATATTTGAATATGATTGAAGATGCGCTTAAGAAGCACCGTTATATTGGCATGGTTCAGCCTATTCCTGAAATTCAATATAATCGCAAATCTGTGATTGAGAAATTTTCGGGTAAGCCCTATGACCCTGATCATCCACCTTTATCAAGCATGGGTTGTGCAGGTCGGATTGTCCGTTTTGATGAAGAAAGTGATGGACGATTTGAAATTATTTTACGGGGCGCCTGCCGCTTTCATATTGTTGAAGAAGAGCTTGATCCAGAAAGCTATCGGATTTGCGAAGTTGATTACAGCCCGTTTAAAGCCGATCTTAAATCTGAAAAAGGGGAATCGATTTCAGATAATGCCATGGAAATTTGGAAGCAATATTTTGAATTACATGAAATTAAAATTGATTGGAATGAAGTTGCTGAAGTGCGTGCGGAACAAGTCTTTAATAGTTTTTCAATGATGTGTCCGTTTGAGGATATGGAAAAGCAAGCATTACTGGAGGCAAATACGTTGCAAGAACGGGCAAAATTAATGACCTCCTTCATGGAAATGGCTATCCTTAATGCAAGCATGAAACAAGATCATAGCAAAATGCAGTAAGCTTAGTTAATAATATTAATGATTTTTGATCTTCATCATTTTAAACTTGATTTAACTGCCTTTTCTAGTGAGGACGCTGTTCATTCATGGCTGGTGCCTGCCAAGGAAGCGCATCAGAATTTTATAAAAAGCCATCAAGCCAAGCCATTTAGCTTTATTGAAAGCTGCCTTCATCCTAATGACGATAAAGGGCTTGAAGCTTGGGCAGAACATTTTTCTAAATTTGATGAAATTTTAATTTTCGGCACGGGTGGTTCCAGCCTTGGCGGGCGTGCATTACGCGATATGCAAGAACGCCAATCAAAAGAAAAAGCAACGTCACCCATTCTTAACATTATTACCAATATTGATCCCCCCAGCTTTGATCGTTTAGTAACTGAACGGGATTGGCAGCGAACGGGGGTTATTGCAATCTCTAAGTCAGGGGAGACGGCAGAAACAATGATGCAATTATTGGTCGTTTTGCCACTTATGCGGCAGCATATGACACAAGATAAGCTTAAAGAACATCTGTTACTAATTTCTGAACCTGGTGATAATAGCATGCGCCGTCTTGGTCGCCGCGAAGGCATAGAGGTGCTTGACCATCCCCCCAATCTTGGTGGACGTTATTCTGTTTTAAGCATTGTTGGTATTTTGCCTGCGTTGCTTGCTGGCTTGAATGCAGAAAAATTACGTCAAGGCGCGTGCGATATTATTGATCTTTTTATGAATACGGAATCCAAAGATAACCCCATCCTTTATAACACAGCGATGATGGCTTATTTAAATCAAGAACGGCGAATGCATGCACAAGTGATGCTATGCTATTCAGATCGGTTGGGGTCGCTTGCAAGATGGCATCGCCAATTATGGGCAGAAAGTCTTGGCAAAAAAGGCCAAGGCACAACCCCAATTTATGCGACAGGTCCTGTTGATCAGCACAGCCAGTTACAATTATGGCTCGACGGGCCTGATGATAAATTCTATACTGTATTAGGAGGAGGCGTTGAGCCAACCGCATTAAGAATTAACCCGCAAGATTTAGTTGAATTAGATAGTTTAGCTTATATGAAAGATCGTTCTCTTGGAGAGCTTATGCGGGTTTCAAGGCAGGCAACAACCGAAACGCTGATTGAACATAAACGCCCTGTGCGTCAAATATTGATGAATGATATTCATGAATATTCGGTCGGGGCTTTGATGATGTATTTTATGCTGGAAACCGTCTTAACTGCGATGGTTTATAAGGTTGATCCGTTTGATCAGCCAGCAGTTGAACATGGTAAACAGCTTATTCGTACCTATCTTAAAGAATGGACTTAAAAAGGCTTATACGGGAATAAAGGCAATGCCAAATCAAATTCGTAAATTGCCAGATCATCTTGTTAATCAGATTGCGGCGGGGGAAGTCGTGGAACGCCCCGCATCAGTTGTAAAGGAACTGGTTGAAAATAGCCTTGATGCTGGTAGCGAACAAATAGCCGTTCATATTGAAAATGGCGGGGCTGGACTTATTCGCGTTGAGGATGATGGGCATGGAATGACAGGCGAAGATATGCTGCTTGCGCTTCAACGCCATGCAACGTCCAAATTGCCTGATGATGATTTAATCAATATTAAAACCATGGGTTTTCGTGGGGAGGCCTTACCTTCCATTGCTTCTGTTTCTAAATTACGATTAATTTCCCGCCGTCACAAAGCAGAACAGGCTTGGGGGATTTCAGTTAATCTACATGGCGATGGTGATTTGGAACCTGCCGCCCTTAATCATGGCACGGTTGTCGAGGTTAAAGATTTGTTTTACGCCGTGCCAGCGCGTTTAAAATTTTTACGCTCCCCCCGCTCAGAGATGATGGCAGTTTGTGATGTTATTGATCGTTTGGCAATGGCAAACCCGCAGCATAGTTTTAACCTATTTGATGGCGAGCGTAAAAAACGTTCCTACAGCTCCAAGCGAACCCTTGCGCCAGATCAGGCATTGTTGGCGCGATTAGGCGAAGTGATGAGCCGTGACTTTTCAGAAAATGCAGTAAAAGTTGTGGGGGAGCGCGATGGCATCACGATTGAAGGCTATGCTGGTGTGCCAACCCTAAACCGCAGCACAGCATCAGCGCAATATTTATTCGTGAATGGACGGCCAGTTAAAGACCGTCAGCTAATTGGTGCAGTGCGTGCTGCTTATCAAGATTTTCTTGCAAAAGACCGCCATCCATTATTGGCATTATTTCTGTCTTGTCCCTTTGATTCGGTTGATGTTAATGTTCACCCTGCTAAGACCGAGGTGCGTTTTCGTGATCCTGCAAGCGTTAGAGGGTTGCTTATTCATTCCTTGCGTCATGCGCTTGATGCGGCTAGTCATCATGCAAGCACCACGGTTGCGGGGGATGCGCTGCAGGCATTCCAACAAGCCGCAGGTAAAAGCCAAGCCTATCGCGGGAACCCTTATGGCAATACAACTTTTTTACCGCCGCCCTCTCAACAGCTAAATGAAAGAGTTTTTGAATTTCAAGGGGCTGGGCTTGCCCCACAAGCTGCCCCTTACAGCGCGCAACCACATGAATCTTATGCTGAAACCCCTTCACATCCTATTGAGGGCGATCAGGAAACAGTTGAATCACCGCTTGCTGATTATCCGCTTGGTATGGCAAAAGCCCAATTTCATCAAACCTATATCATCGCTGAAACTGCAGATGGAATTGTTATGGTCGATCAGCATGCTGCCCATGAACGGCTGGTTTATGAACGGATGAAAGCGGCGATGGACGGTAAAGCGTTAACACGGCAAAGTTTGCTGATTCCTGAAGTGGTTGAACTTGGTGAACGCGCCGATTTACTCATTAAAGCTGAGGAATCCTTGAAACAGCTTGGGCTTGTTGTTGAAGGGTTTGGTGAAGGCGTGGTTATCGTTCGCGAAGTACCAGCAATTCTTGGCAAATGCGATGCCAAACAATTGGCAATTGACCTTGCTAATGAATTGGAAACCTATGGCGATGCCTTAAGCCTAAAGGAAAAGATTGGCGATATTTGTGGTACCATTGCCTGTCATTCATCAGTTCGGGCAGGACGCCGTTTAAATGGGGAAGAAATGAACGCCCTCCTCCGTCAAATGGAAGAAACCCCACATTCAGGGCAATGCAATCATGGTCGCCCCACCTATATAGAACTTAAACGCGCCGATATTGAAAAATTATTTGGACGGCGATAGGAAACTTATATTTGAATAACCTTATAATGGTCAAACTGAAAAATTATTAAGATAGGGCATTGACAACTATAGATAGATAATTTAATATGTCTAAAGATTTTCACATTTGATATTGGAGGTATTTTATGGATCATTGTAAATATTGTGGCCATCAATCATTAGTCAAAAATGGTTTTGTTCGTGGTTTTCAGCGTTATCGCTGTCGTTCTTGTAGGCGTAATCAAATTGAAGGTGACCGCCGTGAAAAATATTCAAACTCACTTCGTAAACAAGCCTTGGCGATGTATCTTAACGGCAGTGGGCTTAGAGCCATTGGGCGGATATTAAATGTCCCTTATCAACTTGTTTCCAAATGGATTGAAAATGCGGGGAAGATTGTAGAGTGTGAACTTCTGAAACTTCAAATGCAGCGACGAGAAATAAGCATCTTAGAGATGGACGAGCTTTATACCTACGTACAAAAAAAGAAAACCGAACACGCGTATGGCTGGCTGTTGATCGGGACAGAAACCAAGTTATTGCGGCTCATGTCGGAGGAGGAGAATGGAAAGACGCAAGGCAACTCTATTGGATGATCCATAGACATAAAATCGATCTTATCGCTACTGATGGGAATTATAACTACGCAACTATGTTTCCTAATTATCAAAAGCATATTATAAGCAAAGCTGAGACTTGTCTTGTGGAAGCAAAAAACTCTTCTTTAAGGGATATGCTTGCAAGGTTAAATCGAAAAACCAAACGATATTCAAAATCAATCAAAATGCTACGATATTCAGTTCATTTATGGATAATGAAAGAATTTGCAATCAAATCTATCTATAATTGACAATGCCTAAGATAGTAACCTATTTTATATTCGTTCCAAAACTTGAAAATTTTATACATTATTTGTATATTTACATCTTTCTCAAGATTATATACAAAACTATAGACGAAAATCTATGAGTGGTAACTATGAGTTATTCAATAAAAATTTCAAAAAGAGTGTTAAAACATTTAGGAATACAGTTGTACGACACAATTCCAGCTGTACTTGCTGAATTTATTTCAAACTCTTATGATGCGGATGCGACACGAATTGACATAAATGTATATAACAATCAAGGCCAAATAGATGATGCTATTTTTGGAAAATATCTAGCTAGTAGAGATGGGCAAGATAAAGGGTATATAATAGAAATAAAAGATAATGGTCATGGGATGACCCCGCAAGAAATTGATAGTGACTTTTTATTGCTTGGAAGAGATAGAAGAAGAAACACAAAAAAAAGCCGCAATGAAAATCGATTAGTAACGGGAAATAAGGGGATTGGAAAACTTGCCCCCTTTGGTATTTGTTCAATCATGGAAATAGTTTCCTCAGGCGGAGAAAAAATAAATGATACATACTTAACTGGGCATATAATTTTGAAAAAGGATGATATGCTTAGTTACGAAGATGAAGGTGATTATGAACCAGAAGTTGGTAGGAAAAATGGGAGTTATGAAAATAATCATGGAACTAGCATTTTATTAAAAGATTTTGATTTCAAAAAAATACCTGACAAAGATACTATAATAAAAAACATCGTTAGTAGATTTAATGATGATGTATTTAAACAATGCCGAATCTTTTTGAATCATGAAGCAATAGCTGAGCATAACTTAACTATTTTACCAGAAACAAAAATATCATTTAAAGCTCCAAAAGATTCTTGTAGTATAAATAGAGTGCAACATTCTCACTATGCAGTAATAAATAGTGAGAATGAAAAAATTGATAGCTTAAATGCTTATTTTGAATTTAATGATACCTTATATCCTGTTAATGGTTGGGTTGCATATACTAGAGACCCTATAAAAGAGGATTTCTTACTTGGCATTCGAATTTTTTGTAGAGGTAAAATAGCTACAAAAACTGTTAGCTTTGATTTACCTTCAGGCTATATGGGGGAGTTTGTTCACAAATCTTACATAACAGGACAACTTATTATTGATTGGCTAGATGATAATAATGATGATAAAGATTTAATTTCTACAGATCGTAATAGTATTATTTGGTCTCATCCTATTTGCGCTGAATTTCAAAATTGGGGACAAGAATTAGTAAAATATATTTGTAAGAAAGGGCGCCCAGCACGCGAAAAACGGAATACTGAAAAATTTTTTGAAAAATCAAATTTTATTGAAAGAGCAGAAAAACGATATCCAGGTGAAAAGCAAAAGGGATTAAGAGAAAAAGCGATACAAATTGCTAAGTTATTGAGTAAAAATATTAGCCAAGATAAACTAGAAGATCACGGTATATTAGAAAAATATATTGATCTTCCGTTATTTTTTGCTCCGCACATGGAACTTGATGATACATTAGCTGAAATATCAAAAACAGAGGATATTGATCCTGAAATAATTAATCAGTTATTATTTAAATCCCGTATTGCTGATTTGGCTGCTTATGGCCGAATCGCAGAAAAACACATTGACGTTATCAATACTTTACAAAAACTATCAACGAAAAACACACCTGAAAAAGATTTACAAAAATTACTAGAAGAAGCACCATGGCTGATTTCAGTGCATTCTACCCCAATTTCTCAAAACACTCAGTTAAAAGAATTTGAAGAACAACTTAATAATTATTTTATAAAAGCAAGTGGAGGAAACCAAGAAACCTATTCATTTCCTGATGAACTTAAAGGAAAAAGACCTGACTTTGTTTTCCTTTCGCAAGAAGATATAGTTGAAATAATTGAAATAAAAAAAGCACTCTCAACTTTTAAGGATGATGATTTCAAGCGATTGCACAACTATTATGAAGCTTTTAAAACTTTTTTTAAAAATGATTATAGAAAACATGCACATTTTAAAAAATTTAAAATATATCTGATATGCGAAAATGTTAAATTTCAGAACAATATAAACGAAACAGCTTATAATAGCCTAAAAAATGACGGTAGTTTAGAACAAATAAGTTGGAATGATTTTTTAAGAACAGCTAAAGCGATTCACTCAGAATATTTAGAAAAATATAAAGAGATGAATATAGATGAATAGATACAATGCCATTGATCTATTCTGTGGCTGTGGGGGGCTAACAGAAGGTTTAAAAAAAGCTGGATTTAATGTTATTGCAGGTGTCGAGATTGATGGATATGCCTCAAAAACATATCATCTTAATCATCCAGAAGTGGTTTTGATTCAAGATAATATTGTCAATGTAACAGGTTCAGATATTTTAAATAAAACTAAGGTAGAACAAATTGATCTATTAACGGGATGTCCGCCTTGTCAGGGATTTTCCTCATTGACTTACAAGCATAAAAAAAATGACTCTAGAAACCAATTAATTCTTGAAATTGTAAGACTAGCTAAAGAACTTTCTCCTAAAATAATTATGCTCGAAAATGTTTCTGGTCTTGCAAAGGGGAAGAAAGCAAATGGGTTGTTTCAGGATTTTTTGAAGCAAATAGAGGATTTAGGTTATTATATTAATTTTAAAATATTCGAAGTAGCAGAATTTGGAGTACCACAATATCGAAAGAGATTAGTGCTGTTTGCCTCTAAAGACCGTTCAATAAAATTACCAGAACCCACACATGGAAATGATGATGGTTTGCAACCTTTTGTTACAGCAGGTGAAATTTTAAATAAGGTTAAGTCTAAACCAAAACTCTACACAAAGTCTCGAGATAGTCAAAATTTAATAAATGATAATTGGCATGTCGTTCGTAGCATATCAAATTTAAATAAAGAAAGATTGCGTTATGCTAAACCTGGAAAAAGTTGGGAAGAAATCCCAGAATATATTCGCCCGAAGTGCCATCAAGATGGATATAAAGGATTTACAAATGTTTATGGAAGAATTAATCCAAATCAACCATCTTCTACAATAACAAGGGGGTGTACTTCTCCCAGTATGGGGAGATTTGGGCATCCAACGCAGTTAAGAACAATATCTATTAGAGAAGCAGCTTTATTGCAAACTTTTCCTGACAATTATAAATTTGCGATTGGTAATATAGAAGAAGTATGTAAAGTTATAGGTAATGCGTTACCATGTTTATTTGCCGAAATAATTTCAAAAAATTGTTATTTGCATTTAAATGATTTATAATCGATAACATAACAAGTTTAAGCTAATTTATAATTTTAAGCAACTATTCATTTTTAAAAATGTATACCGTTTATTCAGTATTAGGCCAAGCCTTGTGTTGAAGGTAATAAGCCATCATTTCCAAGCGATCAACGCCCCAAAATGGTTCTTCATCAATGAAGAAATAGGGCGCGCCGAATACACCACGATCTAATGCATGGGCAGTAATTTCTTTTAGGTAAGCTTTTGTTTCAGTGCGCTGTGCTTGTTCCAAATAATGCGCACCATCATGGCCTTGTTCAGTTAAGATATCTAAAACCGTTTCTGTTTCAAAAATGGGGCGATTATCAACGAAATAAGCCTTAAAAATCGCATTGGCAAAGGCAATGGCGGCATCATCGCCATCAGCTTGTTTTAAGGCATAAAAACAGCGCAACGCATGAATGGTTGAAACGGGAAATGGATCAGGATGGTTGTAAGGCAACCCATGATAGCTTGCAGAGCGTATAATATCCTGCTTGGCATAAATCCCTTTTTTTGGATATTCTAAAAGGGGTCTTGTGCCTTCATCTTTAAATACTGCGCCAAGCACAAAGGGTTTCCATTCAACGCTATGGCCGTGTGACTTTGCAAATTCATCAATAATACCAGAGGCGATATAGGCATAAGGCGATGAAAAATCTAAATAAAATTCAATGACATCATTCATCTGCTTGGCTTTCTGTTGAGGTAGGTTCATGATCACGCATTGCTAATTGACGTTTACGATAAATGATAAATGAAAAAGGAATACTTACTGTATAAAGGCTTAACAACACAAAAAAACTAATCCAAGGGGAGCGCAAAATGGTTGCAAATCCTAAAGCCGCTAAAGCCAATATTGGCAAAATTAACTTCGATGGTACTTTTAATTTTTTAAAGGCAAAGGTTGGCAATTCACTAATCATCAAAAGCCCTACCGCTGCTGTCCACACGGCCACGGCTTCAGGTGGGATCAGCAATTGACGATCAGGATAGGATTCTTGCAAGATAAAAGATAAAATAAGCGGCATTATCACCAATCCAGCCCCTGCTGGGGCAGGAACGCCTTGAAAGAAATCTTGCGCATAATCAGGAAGCTTGGTTAAACGCGAATTAAACCTTGCTAATCTTAAGATGCAGCATATCGCATAAAAAAGTGCAATCGCCCATCCAAAGCCGCCAAAAGGACCACCAAGATGATGCAAAGCCCAATAATAAATAATCAAAGCTGGAACAACCCCAAACGCAACGCCATCAGATAAGGAATCCATTTGCGCACCAAAATCCGAGGTTACTTTTAATAACCGCGCAACACGCCCATCCAACCCATCAAGTATTGCGGCAATCAATAAGGCGAAGGCGGCAAATTTAAACCGTTCATCCATCGCAAACCGTACTGCAGTTAAGGCCGCACAGGTTGAACATACAGTGATCATATTGGGGATCAATAGTGCGAAACTAAATCGCTTTTTCTTTGAATGCGAATAAGATTCCATGAAATCCAACTTTTTTAAGGCTTCCTCATGTAACGCCTATGTTTTTATACCTTTACGCTGGGTACGCCGTCCCTTTGGGGTTAATGCCGATATTTCAGCAAGGACAGTTTCCCCTGCAACGGCGCGCTGCCCTTCACATACCAAAGCAGGGACTTGCGTTGGAAGATAAACATCAACACGGCTACCAAAGCGGATCATACCGATTCGTTGACCTGCTTCCAAGCGATCCCCTTCTTCAACTTCGGTTAAAATGCGCCTTGCAACTAACCCAGCGATTTGCACAATGGCGATTTCAATGTCTTTATCAACGGAAAGGCGGTAGGACTGCCGTTCATTATCTTCACTTGCTTTATCCAAGTCAGCATTCAAGAATTTGCCCTCACGATAAGCCATTTTTAAAATGGTTGCCGCCATTGGCGAGCGGTTAACATGCACATCAAATACATTCATGAATACAGCAATCCGTGTCATGGGTTGATTGCCCATTTCCAATTCAGAAGGCGGTACGGCTTGGGTTATGGATTGAATCACACCATCTGCAGGACTGATTACCAAGCCTGACTGCGTTGGCGTAACCCGTTTAGGGTCACGGAAAAAATAAGCGCACCACAAGGTTAAGACACCACCGATTGCCCAGAATGGCTTCCAAAAAATAGCAAGGACAATCGTCACCAGTGCGAATATTAATACAAATCCCCAGCCCTCAGGATGGAGTGGGATTAAAACAGGTTTTAAAATATCTTTCAAATTAGGCATTTTCATTTTCAGTTTTTTATAATTAATTTTTTTATAACTATTGCCTGTTTCTTGGGTATTTGACAAGCCGATAAAGCGAATTATACCTATTTTAATTTGAAAAACCAAAGGTAAGCATCGCTGGTTTGATACGCAAGGATTAAGGCATATTGTAAGGATTCTTCAAATTTTTTAAAGGTTGGGGCCGTTTGCACCATTATGATACTATCTTGTTTTACCCAACCTTGTTGGATCACTGTGTTTACAATGATTGTGGGCTGAATATCCGCATAAGGTGGGTCGATTAGAATTAAATCAGCGGCGACAGGAGCTTTTACTTGCCGATAATCCCCACAAAGTAGCTTGGCGGTGCCATCAGATATCCCCAAAAGATCAATATTATCACGCAAAGCCCCATTACATAGTTTTTTTGATTGTTCTAAAAAGATAATCTGGTTTGCACCGCGACTATAGGCCTCCAGCCCCAGTGCACCCGTCCCTGCACAAAGATCAGCAACGGTTGCGCCTTGTAGATTAAACCCCGTTTCCGACAAACTACGATTATGGCTTAAAAGGTTAAACAGGGTTTCACGGGTTCGATCTGAAGTTGGGCGTGTGATTTGTTTATTTGCGCCAATTTGTGGTGGGGCATGCAGTTTTTTACCCCGAAATTGTCCGCCGATGATGCGCATCAATCTTTACTGCTTAAGCTTGAAAAGAAATCTTGTAGCCGTTGCCGTGCAGGTGGAATGCCTTGATGAATTTGTGCAAATGGTCCTTTAATTAGGAAATAGCCACTCATCCTAAGCCCAAGATCAAGATCAAGCGGGGCGATTGCCTCCCCGCCTTCAATCAAAAAAGATGGAAGTGCCAACAGGCGATCATGATAGGGCTCCCCCGCCTCACGGCTTACGGCACGTCCAGATTTTGGGGAGACATAACATAAATCATCCAATACACCCGTTGCAGCGCAACTGGATAGATTCAAGCCAAAGCCAATTTCGTTTAAAAGCGCAATTTCCCATTTAATATAGGTTTCTGCCCATAACGGACTATCAAGTGCCACCAACAAGGCGCATAGATCATGATAGGCGTTTGGATGCGCTTCATATTCTGCCATGACTGCCCTGATAAGGGCAAGGGCAGAACTCATGCAAGATAAACGTCCTTTTTCAAGTAAAATGGTGGGTGCAGGGCTGCTAACTGCTTCCAAGCGAAAGCTACCAAGATGCGTTTCCAGCCTTGCGTGCCAATCTGCGGTTACCTGTGTTCCAGCCTGGCATAGGCTTCTAATCCGTTTGGATTGGCCATTTTTAACCAATCCAGCAACGGTACCATGTTCCAGCGTGAAAAGATGTAACAGCTGGTCGCTTTCACCAAACGGCCTTGCGTTCAGGACAATTCCCTGATCTTGCCATTGCGGCATAGCGTTAAATTTATTGTGATTCGACCATATAATTTAAAAATTCATTATCTGGCGTAATCACAATCGTTAAACCGCTATCAATCAGTGATTTTTCATATTCTTCCATCGATTTATAAAAGCGGAAGAAATCAGCATCGCGATTAAAGGCCTCAATTAAGGTTTGGTTTCGCGTTGCTTCACCTTCCCCACGAATGCGGCTTGCATCGCGTTGGGCGTTGGCCAATAACACCGTTTTCTCTTTATCGGCCTGTGCGCGAATTTTATTCGATTCCTCGCCGCCTTCTGCGCGAAGTTCGCGTGCTTCACGCTCGCGTTCAGTGCGCATACGCTGAAACACCGCTGCACTTGTTTCATTAGGAAGTTCAGTGCGTCCAATCCGTACATCAATCAATTCCAAACCAAGGGAAGCGGCTTGTTGTTCAACCTCTTCTTGGATGCTGGTCATAATATTAACACGGCCATCCGATAAAAGCTGACCCAAGGATACATTCGCGATTACCCGCCGTTGCGCCCCGCTGATTGCTTTTCCTAAACGATCACGTAATGCAAATTCGGTGCGAACCCGTTTATAAAATTCAAGCGGGTCAACAATGCGATAACGTGCATAAGCGTCAACATTGATCCGTTTCTTGTCTGTTAAAAGAACATTGATAACGGGGGGATCCAAATCAAGAATGCGTTTATCGTAATAAATCGCCTCTTGAATGAATGGCAATTTAAAGTGAATGCCAGGATCACGTTCAACATGGACGGGATTACCAAATTGTACGATAATCGCCTGATTGGTTTCATGAACCACATAAACTGCGCTGGAACCAACCCCTGCAAGAATAGCCAGTAATACGGCCAATAAAGCAAATTTTCTATTCATTATTAATCTCCTAATTACTGATTCGCGCCAGATTGATTATTATTACCGCGATTTAATTCATTAAGCGGCAGATAAGGGACAACGCCTTGTCCGCCCTCCGATGCGATATCAGGATCGATAATCACTTTATTTGAGGTTTGATAAATGCGCCCAAGCACCTCCAGATACATACGCTGGCGGGTGATTTCTGGGGCTTGGCGATAGCTTTCATAAACAGAAAGGAATCGTTGTGCTTCCCCTTTGGCTTCTTGCACCAACCGCTCACGATAGGCTTCCGCTTCCCGCAACAAGCGTTCTGCTTGCCCGCGCGCTTCTGGTACAACTGAATTTGCGTAAGCTTCAGCCTCATTGCGCAAGCGATCACGGTCTTGGCGTGCGCGCTGAACATCGTTAAAGGCATCAATGACATCACTTGGCGGATCGGAGGCTTGCAATTCAATACTTTCGACCAATACGCCACTTTCATAGCTATCCAGAATATCCTGCATGACCTGCAGGGTTTTTTGTTCAATCTCATCACGGCCACGCGTCACGGCAAGATCAAAGGTTGTTTGCCCAACCACCTCACGCATCGCGCTTTCAGCAACTACTTTTAACGTGGATTCAGGATCACGTACCGCAAATAAAAACAGGCGTGGATCACCAATTCGCCAAAATACGGTAAAATCCAAATCAACAATATTCTCATCGGCAGTTAGCATGATGCTTTCACTTGCAATATCAGAAGGCACTTGTGAAGAACGCCCAACCTCTTGCGAGCGAAACCCTACATTAAGTCGTCGTTGCAAATCAACAGAGGGTAAAAATACCTCCCCAATCGGGGCGGGATAATTATAATGAAGCCCTGGCAGGGTCGTTTCACTATATTTACCAAAAACTAATTCAACACCGCGCTCAGCAGGCCCAACGCGATAAATTCCCGTTGCTGCCCATAAGCTAACGCCAACAATCAAGATTAGCGTAAATAGCCGATTATTTAACCCACCCGGTAACAGGCGGCGGATACCATCTTGCATTTTTTGCAGGACATCATCAATTTCAGGTGGGTTGCCGCCCCCAAAATTGCCTCCGCCAAAGTTACTACTACGCTGATTATTAAATTCACCCCATGGCGATTCATTGGAAGACGAGCCGCCAGCTTCCCCACCATCATCATTTTTTTTACTAGCATTGCCTTTGCTAAATCCTTTGTTAGGGCGGCTTCCCCCCCACGGACTATTTTTTTTATCGCTCATAATCTATCCTTAAAATTATTTTGACACTATACTTAACTTCCAAGCGTATATAATCCTTTAAATCGGATTTTTCCAGCCTTGGATCATTTTTTTATTTCAGCAATTTCTTTGAAATTTTGTCGAATGAAACAATTTAAGGACGCAAAGGCTTGTTCATACCAAAATGCAAGCTGTTGGCGCATGGTGATAATATCTTGGTGGCGGTAGCGTTTTAAGATGGTTGGAAGATAGGACACACGATCACTTGGCACATGGATTGAAAATAAATGCCATGGGACAGTGCGGTGGAAAGGCAATACCCACCCATCAGAGATGATAACGGGAATGGTATTATAAGACATTGCCTCCAGCAATCGGTAGGAATAAAGTGCGTCACCACGGGGAACAAGGGCAAAATTAGAACGTTGCATTAAATCAATATAGCTTTGATCCTGTTGGTTAGGGTTGTCCCCTTCATGGGTTAGTTGAAACTGGCTATGGCGTGAAAAATCGTAAAGTTTGATGATAAATTTCTGGTCATCGTTTAATTGTGCAATCGCTTCACGGCATGAATGGGTGTTTACCCCTTGAAAACTTGCTGTAACAGGGCGTTCTGATGGGTCAAACACACCGCTTCCTTGATGAATGGGCGGGGCAGGAAAGCTAATGATATTATGCATTAGGCTTAACTCATGGGTCGCAAGGCAGGCCTTTGCATGATAAATATTAGGAAAATCGCGTAAATATTGCGATAAATCATACCAAGGATGCATGTTTAATATCCATAGCTTGTGTTGTGGATGGCGGTGCGCCCATTGGATCAGCTGTTCAACATAACGTATAAGCAGGCCGTCTTTGCCCCATGCCTCCCTAACGCCAGTTAATCTTGAATGGCCACGGATAAAATTTGTTTCACCATTATTTGATTCGTAATTTGCATCTTTCGTGGCATGTTTTGGCCAATTCCACTCACATACCATATCCTCATAAGGAATAAAAAAATCTGCGGGCTGGTGATCGGGGGAGGCCACGCAACCCGATAATAGGTTTGTTTCAGCTTCAAAGGCTTTTATCAAAGCTTCCCAATAAAAAGAACGCGGCATCGCATCATCACGAACCACCCGACCTATCGATAAATATGGCGATAAATGTGGCGATAAATGTGCCAATAAATGTTCTTGCACAAATAACTCCTTACTTTTAATGATCAATCAACGTACCCTAATCTTAGAGGCTATGAAAAACAAGATAAATAGCTGTGATCATCTTGCGTTGAAAAATCATTGACGGCAATGGGTGGCTGTGGCAATGCTGAACCCATGACTGATCAACAAACCATCGATTATGGCGAGATTATGCACGATGCCGTGCTATTCATCATCCGCCGTGCGCTTAAAGAAGCTGAAACCAACGGTTTAGGCGCTGAAAATCATTTTTATATTGGGTTCACCCCAAATTATGATGGTGTGATGATGTCGGATTATCTGCGAGAACAAAATCCAGAGGAAATGACAATCATTCTGCAACATCGCTTTTGGAATTTACAGGTTGAACAAGATCAATTTAGTGTGGATTTAAGCTTTAATCAGAAAATTGAGCGATTAACCATTCCTTTTGAAGCTTTGACCTCCTTTGCGGATCCATCCGTGCCGATAGGTTTTAAATTATCCGAATCTTTAAGCGAGCTAACGGGCGCAGAACCTCAACCACAAGAAAAAGCTGAAATTAAGCCATTTAAGCCTGCTCCGAAAGACAATACAAAATCAAAACAGCGTAAATCACCTTCAAAAGCTGATAAACCCACAGCATCTAAAACGGATAATGTCATCCATCTGGATCAATTCCGTCCAAAGAAATGATTTAATAGTCACGTTATCAGTTATGGATAGATTTGATTGTAACCGTAAGAACACTATGATTTTTAAATTTAACAAAGCGATTAACAGGCTTGACTTAATGGGTTCCTACGCTTAAAAGACAGTCTGATTTTTTAGATATTTATTGGAGCAATCACGTGAAACGTACATTTCAACCAAGTCGTCTGGTTCGGGCAAGACGCCACGGCTTCCGTGCCAGAATGCAGGATAAAAATGGGCGCAAAATTCTTGCGCGGCGCAGGGCAAAAGGGCGTAAGCGCTTAAGCGCATAGTCTTTATCGTCTATCCATTATTTTTTATAGACGGCTATAAGTTCAACTTCCTCATTCTTATTAAATTATAATCAATGGCTGAACGGGTTTGGACTTCAATCCTTAAGCGTTCCGAATTTTTGCATATTCGGTATCAAGGTCACTCATTCGGTCGCAAAGGGGTGGTTGTTCAGCTTGCAGAACGCTCAGAGCGTTTATCACGCTATCGCAGTGGCGCAAAACAAGACCATCTTGTGGGCTTAGGATTGGTTGCAAGCAAACGGGTTGGCAATGCAGTTCAACGCAATCGTGCCAAGCGACGGTTAAGAGCCCTTGCTGATCTTATCCTTCCCGATCAACATTGGTTATATACAAAGTCCGATCAAGCAATGAAACAAGTTGATTCTAAAGCTAAGGTTCGCTATGACCTTGTGCTGATTGCAAGGGCTGATACATGCATAAGACCATGGCCTTTGTTGCAAAAAGATTTTTTAGCTGCGCTTAATCATTTGCATAAAAAATTTAAGTCAAATGGTTCGCTGATATAACTTTAAAAATTCAGGTAGGTTCATGGAAACAAAAAATGTAGTTATGGCAATTGCCTTATCGCTGGTTGTTCTAATTGGCTGGCAATTTATTGATAATTATCGCGTCAATGGTGATTTTTCTAATTTTGACCGTCCACTTGCGCGAAGTGCGCCATCAATCGAATCAGTGACTGAAAATCTGGAAAATAATGATATTGGTGCGCCCGTCCATGGCGGAGAAAATTTAGGTGGATCACAAAATCTAACCGCTCCATCTTTTACAACCAGAACAGAAATTATTGAGGACGGCTTTGCACAAAAACAACGTATTCTTGTCCGCAATCAGCGCATTGAAGGATCAATTACGCTTAAAGGCGCAAGATTGGATGATATTACTTTATTAGATTATCGTGAAACTTTGGATGATGATAGTGATCGTGTGCATTTTCTGCTACCTGCGCAATCTGCCAAACCCTATTTTGCTGAATTTGGCTGGATTAAATCGCCAAAGCTTGCCGAAACGCTAACCCTGCCCTCAGCAGATACATTATGGGAAGCGGATGGTGCTGAATTAACGCCAGATCGCCCTTTAACTTTGCAATGGACAAGCCCAGAAGGGGTTGTTTTCAAGCAAATTTATACGCTGGATGATGATTTTATGATTACCGTTACCCAGCAAATCGAAAATATGGAAGCGATTAATTCAAATCTTTCAGATTATTTTTCGGTTTATGGGCGGTTAATGCGCCACGGCATTCCTGATGAATTAAGCCAGCTTTATATTTTGCATGAAGGGTTAATTGGCTTTTTACAAGATGGTTTGGAAGAAGTGGATTATGATGAAATTGCCGAAGAGCCAGGGCAAATTAAATCATGGGATAGTGAAATAGGATGGCTTGGCATCACCGATAAATATTGGTTAGCAGCCCTTATTCCTGATCAACAAACCCCATTTAAAGCAAGAATGCTAAGCCAGCCCTCTTCCGTTGGGGATCAGATTGAAGACCGTTTATATCAAACTGATTTACAAATGGCGATGAAAGGCAATTCCCACACAACCTATTTATTTGTCGGCGCAAAGCAAACCACGTTGCTTGATCGCTATATGGATGAATTATCCATCGCAAATTTTGATCTTGCCGTTGATTTTGGCTGGTTTTATTTCTTAACCAAACCAATCTTTTATGCGTTGCATTGGTTGAATAGCTTGTGGGGCAATTTTGGGGTGGCGATTTTGACCCTTACCGTTTTGATTAAGCTTATCTTATTCCCACTTGCCAATAAATCTTATAAATCAATGAGTAAGATGAAGCTACTCCAGCCAAAGATGCTGGAATTGCGTGATCGGTTCAAGGATGATCGCAACAAACTCAATCAGGCAATGATGGATCTTTATAAGCAAGAGCGTGTTAATCCCTTATCGGGGTGCTTACCAATTTTGGTGCAGATTCCGATTTTCTTTTCCCTTTACAAGGTGCTTTATGTAACGATTGAAATGCGCCACGCACCATTTATTGGTTGGATCACTGATTTATCTGCACCTGATCCCTTGCGAATATTAAACCTATTCGGATTGGTGCCATGGAATGTGCCTGAAATTCTAATGCTATTGAATATCGGGATTTGGCCAATTTTAATGGGGGTATCCATGTGGGCGCAAATGAAGTTAAATCCTGCCCCTGCTGATCCACTTCAACAAAAGATTTTCACTTTCATGCCAATTATTTTTACCTTTATGTTAGCCAATTTTGCTGCAGGTTTGGTTATTTATTGGACATGGAACAATATATTATCGATGGCACAGCAATATATTATTATGAAACGTATGGGCGTTGCGATTGGCGGCGGCCATGAAAAGAAAAATGATTGAGGCACAAGAACACAACGTTAGGCTATTTCGCGAGGCGGCCGCCTTCACCAAATCGGTGTTTAAATTGGAAGATTTACCCGTTGAAACACGAATTGAGATTGCCATTGCTGGCCGTTCCAATGTTGGAAAATCTTCTTTAATCAATCGATTATTTAATCGTAGGGATTTTGCGCGTACCAGCAAAGTACCAGGGCGCACACAATCACTTAATTTTTATCAGCTTGGCGATAAGATTAATTTGGTGGATATGCCAGGCTATGGCTATGCGAAAGCCCCTAAACAGCTGGTGGCTGGCTGGAATCAGCTGATTAAAGATTATCTGTATGGACGGGTGAATTTGCGGCGGGTGCTGGTATTGATTGATTCCCGCCATGGTATTAAAACAAGTGACGAGGCGATTTTATCCCTGCTGGATCAAGCAGGGGTTAGCACACGGGTTATTTTAACAAAACGCGATAAAATTAGCCAAGGGCAAGCACAACGCATGACGGATCAAATTCGCCAAGCCCTTATTCGTCATCCTTGTGCGCTTCCTGAACCCTTGTTGACAAGTGCCGAGAAACAAATTGGGATTGAAACAGTGCAACAAGATATCACCGCCTTACTGGACCAACTTTAAAAGAGATAGTTTTATGAATACGCCTTCTATCACACGCAAAGAATGGTTGGAACACGCCGATCTGCTGGTTGAAGCCCTTCCCTTCATGCGATACTACGCAGGAAAAACCATTGTCATAAAATATGGTGGGCATGCGATGGGCGATCCAAATGCGGCTGAGTTATTTGCAAAAGATGTCGTGTTATTAAAACAGGTTGGAATTAATCCGATTATTATCCATGGTGGTGGCCCACAGATTGGTACCATGCTTGATCGTCTTTCCATAAAAAGTGAATTTCGGGATGGCTTACGGGTTACGGATAAAGAAACGCTTGAAGTCGCTGAAATGGTGTTGGCTGGAAGCATCAACAAAGAAATTGTTGGCCTGATTTGCAATGCGGGCGGTAAAGCCGTTGGAATTAGCGGGAAAGATGGTAATTTAATTGAAGCGGTTAAACTTACCCGCAAATCACGTGATCCAGATTCAGCGATTGAACAAGTTTCTGATCTTGGTTTGGTTGGCGAACCTAAACAGATTGATCCAACCTTACTTATCAAACTAGCGGAAGCTGATTTTATACCAATCATTGCCCCGATTGGTATGTGTAAAGATGGGCATTCTTATAATATCAATGCCGATACTGCCGCAGGAGCAATTGCTGGTGCTATGAAGGCTAGCCGATTATTGATGCTAACCGATATTGCTGGTGTATTAGATGAAAATCAGAAGCTGATCAGGCATTTATCAGCAAGCGAAGCCGATAGGCTAAAACAACAAGGCGTGTTAAAAGGCGGAATGATTCCAAAGGTAGAAACTTGCATTGATGCTGTACAAAAAGGTGCAAAAGGTGCCGTTATTATCGATGGTCGTGTTCCCCATGCCTTGTTATTGGAAATTTTTACCGAACTTGGTTCTGGAACCTTTATCGCAGAAGATTAGACTATTTATCTAATCCGCTTTCAATAAAGCTAAGCGTTCCTTAAAAGGAACAGAAGCAAGCGCAAAACCACCATCTGCACCATCAATAAAATGAATATGGCGAAAGGCGGACATATCTTGAACCAAGCAAGTCATCAACGCATTTTCTGAACAATGAATGCCATAAATAAATTGGCGTTGCTGCCAACCTGCTTCCAGCCAAGCTTCAATTTTTTCGGCCTGTATTTTTGATAAATCAAGTACCATCCTTAAAATGCCATCATATTTTACATGGTCGCTATTTTTTTCAACATCTTCAAGATAGCGCATTGTATCCATGGTTCCCATGTTCACATGTTGCTTAATACATAGCCGCATCAATAACATTTTAATGCTTAAAAATGAACGAAAGAGCGTATAAATCCCAGGAATTTTAAATTTAATTCCATTCAACATCGCACGGGTTTCCATATCGTGATAGGGGCTAGATTGCGACAAGTGCAAATTATTTTGATGCACTGGACTAAAATCCGTGACGGGATGATTCCCAAGTAATTTTGCCAATTCGCCCAATATATAGCGTAAGGCTTGTGCTTGCTGATCCGCATCTGTTTCAAGCGGTTTGATCATTAAGGTCATCATCACCCCTTGTTGTGATTTTAAAGGTGCCCAGCGGCAAGATAGCCCTTGAAGATCAGGCGATTCTTGTTCGTTCAGCTGTTCAGGCGTTTCAAGTAATAAAATAGCCTCATCATCTGATCTTTCTATGGATGGTGGGTGCTTTAACCAATGTTCAGCAAGCGCAAGCCCATCACCTGCAAAATGACAAATCGCATTATTGGGACTTAAGCAATATTTTTGAACGCGAACATCGCCACCTTCATTGCATAAGCGTTCAACCGAAAATATACCCGCACGAAGCGATAGGCCATAAATACGCTCGCTATGGGCAAGCAGGCAACGCAATGCATGCGCTGCTTGCGGTTTTAAATTTGGTGGAATGCAAAGGCTGGCACCATCGCCGCCAAACTGAAAAGGGAATTCAATCGCCCCTGCAATATTTTTAACAACAGCAATCGTGGCCGCACCCACCATATTAACGGCGCGATAACGCCCTTCTTTAATCGCTTTAGTTGAGCCAACAACATCGGTAATAATCACATACCAATCTTTTGGCAAAAGATGATATTGATCATGCGTACTTAATGCGTCCAAATCTTCGGTTGGCGTTAAGTTGTTATAAAAATACGCTTCATCCATGGTTGTCACACCAATTCCGCTTTAGCGTTAAGGGTTATTGATGAGATTCACATGCCCCATTTTGCGGCCTGCTTTGATAGCTCCCTTTCCATATAGATGTAGTCTTGCGTGCGGATTTTCAAGATAGGGGGTAAGATTCGTTACAGCATCCCCCAAAAGATTAAGCATTTCAACCTTGGTAAATAAACGATCAGGCGAACCAGACGGTAAATTGCATAAAATTCGTACCAACTGTTCAAACTGGCTACAGCCCGTGCCGTCCATCGTCCAATGTCCAGAATTATGGGGACGCGGTGCAATCTCGTTAATTAAAATTTTATGGTTGCTAGTGATAAAACATTCAACGGCAAGCAGGCCAATATAATTGCACCCTTCAGCAATTTTGATGGCATATTCTTTCATAAGCGCATGATCTTGTGGTGTTAAATCTGGTGCGGGTACGATGGATCGGTGTAAAATCTGATTTTGATGATCATTGCGCGAAGGTTCATAAGAAACCATCTTCCCATTTTTAAACCGTGCAATTAAGATTGAAGCTTCAAATTTAAGATCAAGATAGCGTTCCACAACCAAGCGCGTTCCTTGACGATGGGCTTGTTCAAACATTGCCACTAATGTTTCTTTTTCATTTTCTAACACGGCTTCATTTTCAAGCCGCATTTGTCCATAGCCGTCATATCCAAACCGCGCTGTTTTTAAAATGGCAGGAAAGCCACCTATTTTTGCACAAGCATCCGCCAACGCATTCAAGTCTGACACAATCGCATAAGAGGCAACGGGCAAAGATAAACCATCCATAAATTGCTTTTCATGGATACGATCACTGGCAATGGAAAGCGCAGTTGAATCAGGATAAACGGGGCGATGCTGTTCAAGAAATTTTACTGATTCAAGTGGGATATTTTCAAATTCATAAGTAATCGCGTCAACCTGTTCAGCAAATTGACGAAGCGCAGTTTCATCGCGCCATCCCCCTTCCATAAAGGGGGAGATTTGCCCTGCACTTTTACCCGCCACTGCTTCATCATAGATCAGCGTTTCAATTCCTAAACAATGCGCAGCCATCGCAGTCATTCGCCCTAATTGACCAGAACCAAGAATACCAATGCGCATGATTTTTCTTATTTCTGTTCTATAATTAAATTGGCGATTCTGCTACGGATTCGCTTTGTTGCGCCCGCCATGCAACCAGCCGTTGCTCTAAATCAGGATCATTTCCAGCCAAAAGACTAGCAGCAAAAAGCCCTGCATTTTTAGCCCCTGCTGCCCCAATCGCAAAGGTCGCAACAGGAACCCCAGCAGGCATCTGAACGATTGAATAAAGGCTATCTAAGCCCTTAAGTGCCTTGCTTTCAACGGGAACCCCAAGGACTGGCAAATGGG
Source organism: Alphaproteobacteria bacterium (assembly GCA_965229675.1). Lineage (GTDB taxonomy): Bacteria > Pseudomonadota > Alphaproteobacteria > CBDDJK01 > CBDDJK01 > CBDDJK01. The sequence continues at coordinate 1,588,803 of OZ245897.1, read as the reverse complement.
TAATGGCGGCTAACATGCCTGGAAGATGCGCCGCGCCTCCAGCCCCTGCAATGATTGCCCTTAAGCCCCTATCTGCGGCTTGTTGTGCATAGTGATATAAGCGATCTGGTGTTCGATGGGCGGAGATAATTTTAACCTCATGCGCCACTTCCAACAGGCTTAACATCTTGGCCGCTTCTTCCATAACAGGCCAATCTGACTGACTGCCCATGACAATTCCAATTAAGGGTTCAGTTAGGGGCGATTGATTTACCACTTAATCTTGCTTCCCAAGTGCTTTACCAAGAATAACGTAAAGCTTGCCAACATCAGAAGTTAAAAAAGTTGCATGGAGTAAGTTTTCGCTATCGGAGCTTTCTGCACTATGGAGTAATTGGTCAAATAATTCCACATAGCGGCTAACATAACCACGCATTTCAGCATCGCTTCTAACCCGTTCTGCAATTTTTCTAATGATTGCATCTTGGCGATTGCGCAACAAAGAGCGGGAAAAAATCGTACGATCCCCCTTAATATAACGCCGCCAATCTGCTTCGGAAACCTCCCCATCAAGCGCGCGCGTTAGGTCAATCGAAATTGAATTTAAATCTTCAATGATATGACGACTGGTACGCTTGAAAAGATCCCGCGCTTCAACTTCATAATCATCGCGTATCTTGCTTGCTTGTTCAAGGCTAGTTTTACCAACATCGGTTAAGCGCGAAACTTCACCTTGGATTGATTGCACCGATAACGCCACTTGTTGATTGATATTTTCAACAACCGTTGCAAGTTCTGATGTTTCTTCGCGCATTCCCTCCAGCAACTGACCTAGCCCACCATCGGCTAATTCAATGGTGCGCTCCAGCCATTCACGTTGCCCAGATAGCCCTTCAAAAACATTATTTAATTGAAGTTCGGCATGTTGATTGATGTCTTTGATTTCATCAAGCTGAAGCTTTAACCGTTCGCTAAGTTTTTGCCAACTGGTTGCCACATCATTTTGGGTTGATAAAAGCTTTTTCTCGCCATCACTAAATTTTGTTACGGCTTGGTCAAATTGTTCAGCACTATCGCTAGCCACAACCCCTAACCGCACGCTTAAATTTTCAAGCATCGTCTGATGATCAGAAAATTGCATACCCGCCGCAACTGAGCTTGTTGTCAAACGTTCTGATTGATCATCCAACTGTTTGGAATAGGTTTCCAGCACTAGCTTTGCTTCTTGTGCCGCCGCATTTAATGCCCCGATTTGTTTACCATAATCATTACCTGAACCGTTAAGTTTTACCGTGACCTCTTCAATCAAGTCAACCAAAGCCTGTCCATGCTTACTTAATGTTTCGCCGATTTTAACAGCGCGTTCTGTTGCTCCTTCCCCAGAATGACGCAGGGTCTTATCACTTTCTTCAAACATATCGGACATGGCGGTGCGTGCTGCCTCCATATCATGGTGAAGTTTAATAAATTGTGTTAATTGACGATCAAGATTATCCAGCCAAACTGCATTATTGCCCGTTAGCTTATCAATTAGTTCAACCTGCATGCCTGCTTGTTTTTCAACGCTTTCCAAATATTGTGTTTGACGATCAAGCTTGGTTGCAAATTGCTCACTTTTGTTCAAAACAGGATCAACCGAACCAATAAACCCATCAACATGCTGTTTAAGCTTTGCAATGGCATTTTCACTATGGGTGAATAATTGCTGTTCAATCGCATCGCCTTGCTGTTCCATTTTGCTAATCTGCTGTTCCAAGTTGCTTTGCAAAGTTTGCACTTTTGCTAATGTATTGGAAATTTTTTGATCCAAAGCCTGTCCCGAATCCGAAACTTGCTTTAGCTTATCGTCAAGCAACGCACCAATTTCTTCTGCGCCGCGACGGGCTTGGTCGCTAACTGCCGCAAGGTCTTGACGCTGGCTTGCAATTTGATTTGCGGCGGCCTCAGCTTCGGTCTCAACGGCTTGCTTCATGGCATTTAATTCTTCAGCCGCTTCTTGATGTTTGGTAATTGATTGTTGAACTGCGGCAATAAATTCTTGACCATTTTGATCAAGCTGTGATCCTATTTGTGCATAAGCCTCTTTAGCTTGTGTGATTTCGTGATTAACGCTACCTGTTTGATTTTCAACTTTTTCTGCCAAACGCTCAAATTCCTTGACCAATTCATCCAAGCGCGTATTTTCTGCCGCCATTTTCTCTGAATGGCTGATTACCCGTTCTTCCAATGTAGAATGATTATCCATCATGCCTTGGTTGACGGTATCCATGCGTGTAATTAATTCGCGTATATCATCATTGATATTTGTGCCAAGATTTCTGCTTTCACGCGCTTGTACCTCCAGCCGTTGCCCAGAACGCTCCAGATGTTCACAGGCTTCATTGACGTCATTTGCTACCAAAACGGCGGCTTGAGTCAAAGTCCCTGCTTGTTCACGCAATTGATCTTTTAACTGATTGATTAAAGTTTCGGGGGCTTGGCTTGCTGAGTGCAACCATTGTTCTTGTTCTGCAAGCTTATTCGCCATTTCATGATTAAGGGTGAATAATCGCATAATCATACGCCCAACCATGACCATCCCGCCACCCATAATTAGGGTGATGAGGATAACGGTCAAAAGCACTGGCGAAGCCAATACGGCTTCAATATAAGTTGTTAAAATAGACATGATGGAAAGCGTTTGCACGATTCGCTTTTAATCGCAAGTCCACAGTTTAAATTAAACGTTAAATTAAAAGCTATTTATCACGCTCCACAGGTTGGCGCAAAACTGAAAAACAAGCAATCAACGTAACAGGCACCAGAAAACAAAATCCAATCAAAAACGGTGTTTTTACGCTGAATAATCCAAATATGACCGCCCCCCAAGCAGGGCCAAGCACACGCGATAAGGACATGGCACTTTGCGCTGTACCAAGAACACGCCCACGATGCAAATCAGGCGCAGATAGGCTAATCAGGCTTTGCATGGCGGGATTATGTAACCCCATTGCAAGGGCTAACAATAACATTGATAGCAATAACATCGCCAGTGATTGTGTATGATATAGCCCCACAAGCGCAAGCATTAATGCAATTAAGGCACAAAGGACAACGCGCTGTTCCCCCAATTTTGTACTTAAATAGCCAATCAGTCCGCCTTGAATGCCAATGGTTACAAAGCCACCGAATGCTAAAATATAGCCAACCTCCATCGGACCAAAATCAAGGGTAATAAACGCCCACATGGCAAAGATGCCCTCCACCGCAGTGAATACAATAAAGACGCAAAAATAAAGCAGTAATAAAGGTGGAATACCTGGTGTTTTGAATACAACGGGGCTAAACCAACGCGCTAAAATACCATAGCGATTTAATTCTTGTTGTAAGATTTCATCTTGGCGTTGGCGTTCAGGTTCTTTTAATAAAAGCGCACCAAGCAACAATGCCGCCAATGATAACCCCAAGGCAATTAAAGACGGTAAAATAAAATCATCGGCGGTTAATTGTGCATGATCTTTACCAATAAATAAAATTGCCCCCAAACCAGGCCCTGCGGTAAATCCGATTCCAAAAGCTGCCCCCATCAGACCCATACCTTTTGCGCGTTGTTCCCTTGTTGTTACATCTGCAACATAGGCTTGCAAGGTTGCCATCCAACCAGCACTTAATCCTGCAATGATTCTTGCGCCATATAGCATAATTAGATGATCGGCAATCATCAATAATCCATAAGAAAGCACCGTGCCAATTAAGGATAACATCATCACGCGCCGCCTACCGTAACGATCCGATAAAGCCCCCCATAAAGGCGCACTAATGAAGGCTGCCAATGAAAAGGCTGAAAAAATATAAGGGCTATCTGCTTCTTCGCCCCCCATGCTAACAACATAAAATTGAATAATGGGAACAATCAGCCCCATCGCAAAAATAGCCAACATGGTCGTTGATGCGGCGGGCAATAATGCTTTTAAAGGAAAAGAAGAACCAGCCATAATCAAAGCTTAATCTTCTGTTGCTTTTAATAATTTTTGTGCTTGATCTTCCATGCGTAACGCATCAATGACCTCTTCCAATCCTTCACCCGCGATAATACGGTCCAGCTTATAAAGGGTTAGGTTAATCCGATGATCACTTACCCGTCCTTGTGGGAAGTTATAGGTACGAATACGTTCTGATCTATCCCCGCTACCGACCATGCTACGCCTTGATTGCGCACGCGCTTGATCGGCTTCATCGCGTGCTTGATCATATAGCCTAGCACGCAATACTTTCATGGCTTTTGCACGATTTTTATGCTGGGATTTTTCATCCTGACAAGAAACAACCACCCCACTTGGAAGATGGGTAATGCGCACCGCAGAATCGGTTGTGTTCACATGCTGGCCGCCTGCACCTTGTGCGCGAAAGGTATCAACTCGCAAATCGGATTCATTAATGGTAATATCAACCTCTTCTGCTTCAGGAAGAATAGCAACCGTTGCCGCTGAGGTATGAACACGCCCACCGCTTTCCGTCACGGGTACCCGTTGGACACGATGAACGCCCGATTCATATTTTAATTGTCCATAAACGCCCGTGCCTTGAATCGCCATAATCACCAAGGCAAAGCCACCAATATCCGTTTCACTTTGTTCCAGCATATCAAACCGCCATCCTTGCAAGGCAGCATGGCGTTGATACATTCTTAAAAGATCGGCGGCAAACAACGCCGCTTCACCGCCCCCTGTCCCTGCACGGATTTCAACGATAACACCGCGCTCATCCGCTTCATCTTTAGGTAACAATTTGACCTTTAACCGTCCTTCAATTTCTTCCAAGCTGGTGCGCAAAGTCTGGCGTTCAAGTTCAGCAAGTTCATGAAGTTCCGCATCTTCACTGGTTTGCAAAATCTGTTCAGCTTCTTCCAATGCGGTTTGCTGTTGTAGCCATTGTTCAGCCTCTTCAGCAATTGCATTACATTCTGCATAATCACGCCCAACCTGCTCATAAGCGGCCGCATCCAGATCCCCTGCCGCTAATTGTTCCGATAAGGCATCACGGCGGGCAATGATCGATTGTAATTTTTGTAACCAATCTTCGTTATTCATCCAAGAATCTCATTACTGTTGTTCTTTTGCTTGTGCCTTCTTTAGCGTGTCAATCGGCAAATGTAAAAGCCTGTTCAACAAAAGCCGTATAATATCGTTAGGGTTTCGTCCTTTTTTTCGGACTCATCCATAACATATTAACGCATCGCCATTTTGCCGTAACCATTGGCGATCTGTTTGATAGGATGGGTGTAATTCGCCAACCAAAGCCCAAAACCGATGCGAATGGTCCATATGACGCATATGCGCAACCTCATGCGCGATCACATAAACCTCAACGCTTGGTGGACACATGATTAACCGCCAATTAAAATTTAAACCGCCTTGTGAGGAACAACTCCCCCAACGGCTATATTGATTGCGAATTGTAATATGTTTTGGTGTTTTTCCAATGCGTTCGGCAATTTGCTTTGCTTTGGGTTTAACAGATAGTCCTGCTTGTTTTTTTAAAAACCTTACCATTCTGGAATGAAGAAAGGCTTGATCACCACTTACCCTAAAGCTTTTTGTGGGTTCATCAACCATCACGCCGCCACGCTGATCTGGACAATGACAAATTTGATAAAGCTCCCCTTTATAATAAATTTTATCAGATACACGATGGCGGTTAATTGCGTTGATTTGTTGCTGGAGCCAATCTTGATGGCAGGCAAGAAATTCATCGATTCTTGTCATTGGCGTAAAAGGGGGAACGGTTAAGCGTGGCTGATTATTTTTTAAATCGAATCTTAAAATCATGCGTTTCGCACGTGGATTTTGTTTTAATTGGACGCTAATTTCCGATCCATCCGCCAATATGATTTGATGCTGTTGTTGGCGCATTATCCCAATTTACGCAGGCTCATAATATAATTTACGGCGACATCCCTTGGATGAATTTTAAAGCGACCACGTAACGGATCAAACACAATGCCATCCAAGTCAAGTGGATGAAAACCGTGTTCAGCCGCCATTCTTGTTATTTCAGAAGGTTTTAAAAACCGATTCCAATCATGGGTGCCACGCGGTAACCATCGTAAGACATATTCAGCCCCGATGATCCCCAGCAAAAATCCTTTTAACGTCCGATTAAGCGTTGATAAAATAAGAACCCCTTCAGGGCGCACCAATTTTGAAAGACAAGCAATGAATTGATCGGGGGATTCAACATGCTCCACCACCTCAAGCGCAAACACAACATCAAATTGCTGTTTTTGTTCAGCAAGTGCCTCAACCGTATTCACCGCATAAGATAGGTTGGTTAAGGGTTCTGGCGATTGTTCTGCGTGTAACTTGGCGGCATTCACCATTTTTTCACCAGCATCAATCCCTGTTACATTTGCTCCCATGCGCGCCATTGGTTCGCTAACTAAACCAGCCCCGCACCCAACATCCAATATGGTAAGATTTGATAAAGGCTTAAATGGTTCAGATGGTTTTGAAAGTTCAAACTGTTTAATTAGCTGATCGCGAAGATAATCAAGCCGTACTGGATTTAATAAATGTAAGGGGCGCATAGGGCCATCGGCATCCCACCATTGCATTGCCCATGCTTCAAATTTTTCCTGCTCTTTTGGATCAATCGAGTTATAATGTGCTTCATTCGTCATTTATTGTTCCTATTTTTTTAAGCAACGCCTTAATCGCCTATTCGTAATGCTTGTAAAAATGCAGATTGAGGAATATCAACCTTGCCAAATTGGCGCATTTTACGCTTTCCCTCTTTTTGCTTTTCCAGCAATTTACGCTTTCTGGTAATATCGCCGCCATAACATTTTGCAGTTACATCTTTACGAAGGGCTGACACAGTCTCCCTTGCGATGATACGCCCCCCAATCGCGGCTTGAATTGCGATCTTAAATAATTGGCGTGGAATCAAGGTTTTTAATCGTTCACAAATATGCCGTCCGCGAGATTCGGATTCGGTGCGATGAACGATCATTGCCATTGCCTCCACACTTTCCCCATTAACCAGAATGGATAATTTAACTAAATCGCCTGCACGATAGCCAATCATCTCGTAATCAAAAGAGGCATAGCCACGTGAAATAGATTTCAGCCGATCATAAAAATCAAAGACCACCTCATTCAACGGCAGGCGATAAACCACCATTGCACGATCACCAACATAATCAATTGCAACCTGCTCCCCACGCTTTTCAGTACATAAGGTGATAATCCCACCTAAATAATCATCTGGAACAAGGATGGAAGCTTTAATCCATGGCTCTTCAATCCGCTCAATCACAGTTGGATCAGGAAAATCAACGGGATTATGCAATTCAAGCTTACTGCCATCGCGCTTAAAAATATGATAAACAACCGAAGGCGCAGTTGTAATCAGATCAAGATTAAATTCGCGCTGTAACCGTTCTTGAATAATCTCAAGATGAAGTAGCCCTAAAAACCCACAACGAAAGCCAAAACCAAGTGCGGCAGAGCTTTCCATTTCATATTCAAAGCTTGAATCATTAAGGGCTAACTTATCCAGCGCATCGCGTAATATTGGAAAATCATTATTTTCAATTGGGAACAAGCCACAAAACACAACAGGAATACTTGGCTTAAATCCTGACAATGGCGTGGCGATAGGATCACGATCAAGCGTAATAGTATCGCCCACCTTACAATCGCTTATTGTTTTGATACCTGCGGTGATAAAGCCAATCTCCCCTTCAACAAGCGCATCAACAGGCGTTGCTTTGGGGGTAAACACGCCAACCCGATCAACCTCATAGGCAGAACCTGTTGCCATAAAACGAATTTTCATCCCCTTTTTAAGGGTGCCGCCAACCACGCGGACAAGGATCATAATTCCAAGATAGCTATCATACCATGAATCAATCAAAAGGGCTGAAAGCTTGGGCGAAGTTGCAGGTTTTGGTGGCGGCAAGCGATTCACCAAGGCTTCAAGCAAATCATCAAGCCCAATCCCCGTTTTGGCAGAGACATGCAACGCATCCTCGCAATCCAGCCCAATTACATTTTCAATTTCTTTTGCGATGCGTTCAGGGTCAGCAGCAGGCAAATCAATTTTATTTAAAACAGGCACAATCTCCAAATCATTATCAAGCGCAAGATAAACGTTCGCAAGCGTTTGGGCTTCAACCCCTTGTGCTGCATCAACAACCAATAATGCCCCTTCACAAGAAGCTAAACAGCGACTAACCTCATAACTAAAATCAACATGACCTGGGGTATCCATCAAATTTAATTGATAAAGCGTGCCATCTTTAGCCTTGTAATTCAGGCGTACTGCCTGTGATTTGATGGTAATTCCGCGCTCCCGCTCAAGCTCCATCGAATCAAGGACTTGTTCGCGCATTTCCCGATCACTCAAGCCGCCAAGCTTATGAATAAGACGGTCAGCTAGCGTCGATTTGCCATGATCAATATGGGCGATGATTGAAAAATTACGAATATGCTCAGGATTCATTGGCATTAACTGTTTAAGCTAGTCCATGCTCTTAACTGCCGCAATGCAAGATAATAAGCATCATAAATTTTTAAAGAAAGTGCATCTTCCTTCATCGCATCACGAATCAATTCAGGCGCAATCTTTGCGGCTGCTTGACTAATCTCTTCAGGAAGCGGGTTGATCGTGACTTTTTGCTGAAGCTGATTAAGATGAATTGCATTTTGCCAGTTGGCGGTTGCCAGTGCCACCTCGTTTGTTACAGCCGCCGCCGCTTCAATGATTTGTTGATGGGTTGCAGATAACGCATTAAAACGCTTGGCGGATAGCAAAAGTTCTGATGTGCCATTGGGTTTTGTAAAGCCAGAACCGTAATAATAATTTGCATATTTTTCAAATCCAAAGCCAGAATCAATCCATGGCCCTAAAAACTCCACCCCATCTACAAGCCCAGAAGCTAAGGCGGTTGTTAATTCAGCAGGGGGTAAAAGCAGGGTTGTTGCCCCTAATGCTTCATAAATACGCGCACCAAGCCCTGCCATTCGTAATTTGCGTCCCTTTAAATCCTCAAGGCGTGTAACAGGTTCAGTAAACCAGCCCGCCATATGCATCCCTGTATTCCCCGCGGCCAATGGCAAGATGTTAAAATCACGATAAAGGCTACGCCAATGCACCAAGCCTCCCCCATCATTTAACCAAGCCTGATGTTCAAGCGGTGACATGCCAAAAGGAACGCTGGTAAAAAATGCTGCTGCTGGAAATTTACCTTGCCAATAAAAAGCTGCGGTATGTGCCATATCAACGGTTTCATTCGCAACGGCATCAAAGACTTCTAATCCCGGAACAAGTTCCCCCGCACCGAATAGTTTAACTTCCAGCACACCATCGCTTAGCATTCCCACCTGATCAGCAAAAAATTGTGCCGCCAAGGCAGGGCCTGGTGATCCTTTTGGCCAAGACATGGAAAGGGTTAATTGCGTTATCCCCTTATTAACCGCAGGGGTAGCCAACGCATCTTGTTTTTTTGTAATGATATTCCCACCTGCAAGCGCACCGCCAACCCCCAGTAAAACAGATCGGCGATTTATGGCTTGCGAATTAGCTTTGTCTGTCACTTTAATTTATTCCTTTTATCTGCCGCAAGACCAAAATGATCAACGGGGCCAATCCCATGCCCAATCTCTAATTTATCGGCGGTAGCAAGTGCCTTTGTTAAATAAGCTTTTGCCTGTTTGCAAGCTTCAGGAAGCTCCTGCTGCCAATCAAAATATTGTCCAAGCCTTGCCGCCAATGCTGCGGATAATGTACACCCTGTTCCATGACAATTCTTAACCTGTAATCGCTTAGATTCAAGCCAAATAGCCTCCCCATTATGCCATAGCAAATCGGGGCTATCTTCATTCGATAAATGCCCGCCTTTAAGCAGGATTGCACCCTTAACATACTTGGCCAATGTTTCTGCCAACGCACCCATACCTTCCCGATTATTTGGAATGGGCTGATCGGCCAATAAGGCCGCTTCAGGTAAATTTGGCGTAATGATTGTTGCAAGCGGAATAAGTTCTTGTTTTAGGCAGCTAATCGCATCCTCCATCAAAAGTGGATCGCCTGATTTAGCAATCATCACGGGATCAAGCACAATCGGGCATGGTTTATTATCTTTAATAAAATCAGCCAGTGATCGTGCAATTTGTTGAATTTGCGCAACGCCCCCGACCATACCAATTTTAATTGCATCGGGATTAAGATCACTTAATACAGAGTCCATTTGCGCCTTGATAAATTCGGGTTCCATCAATGCAACCCCCTGAACGCCTTGCGTGTTTTGTGCGGTAAGTGCCGTAATCACTGTGGCGGCATAGGCACCATTGGCGCTTATTGCCTTAATATCCGCCTGAATACCTGCACCGCCGCCGCTATCAGAACCAGCAATCGATAAAATTGTTGCAACAGATGAATTATGATGTGCCATAATTTGGATTCTGTATTGTTTGGTATAATAAGTCAATTAAATCTGTTGTTAAGCTAGCAGGGCCTTTTGCCGTATGTTCAGCTTTTAAGGCTAACTGATTATAAAGATGAATGGCAGAGGCCACACTATCAAAATTGGATGCACCGATCATTTTACCTGCTACCATAAATACGGTTACCATTGCCCCTAATGCACAACCAAACCCCGTGACATAAGGCATAAGCGGGGAACCCGCCGCAATATGCGCTTGGGTTTTCATCGCTTCGTCCACAATAAGCGTATTGGCACCCGTAATTGCCATAAGCTGAGGTGATGCGGATAGCATTGGCAATAAGGCCTCTGCCTCCCGCCAATTCATGCGCCAACAGCTTGGAGAGAATTTTTCTAACCCGCAAGCGAAGTCTTGACGCGCTGGACTTTGATACACCATCACAGGGTCAACCACTGTAATTAGCTGGTGGTCGCTTGCAATCTCCATCGCTGTTTTAATCGCTTGGTAATAAGCAGGTGACGGCGTGCCAAGATTGGCATAAAGCCCATCACTTGCTGATAAAAAGGCTTTTAATTCTTCTGGTTCCTCACTCATCGCAAGTTGAACGCCCATTGCGCCGATAAGGCTTGCAGTAAGCGGTTTTGCCACCTGATTAACCAACGCATGAATCTGCGGGGGATGGTCGCGCAAACATATTAACAATTCTTGTTGAAGCTTAGGATGATCATAGGCTGGCTGGCCAAAATCAAAATTTGACGCAAAATCCATTCAACTAACCATTTATTCTGAAATATGTTCTAAGACTTTTACAATTTTACGCTTAGTGATAATATTTTTTTCTTTTTGAGTTTGCTCAACAATCATATTGACTTTTAATCTATCACCACGTTTGAATGGTTCGCCCTGTTCAATTCTCGTTAAAAACGCCTCGTCTTCTAAAGACGCATTAAAGGACGAATCGCCGTCCGAAAATCGCCAACCAGCAGTTTTTTCAAATGCAATGGTTTCAATAACAAGTAAAAAATTTTCTTGTTTAGATTGATTTATGATCATGTCAGAATCAAATTCTTCTTTATAATCAATTTTTGGAATTTTTATGTCTCCGTCCTCTGATTGAATGGTAACTTCACAATCATTTAAAGACGCACATGCTTTACGCATTTTGTTGAGTGATCTTTTTACAACTTTGCTATCAGGAAGGTCATAGCCAGTTGTTTGATTGGGTTGACGATCATATTCAGGGGCTAGGCTTTTAAGCGCATTTTCAATTTCATCATCTTCATATTCAATAATTTGTAATAATTTATGTTTACCTCTTACCAATAAACGACCAATCCATTTTCGGTATTCTAAATTTTCAATTTCTTCGTCAGGAATATTTTTTAAAGCTCTTTTTAATAAAATTTTTAAAGATGAATGCTGAATATCGTTTAATATAGAAACTGGATTAAGCGATGTATTTACACTTGATAGTAAGGATTTATCAATTTCATCAAGGGCTTCTATGATTGACATTGCGCCATTTAAAACAGATATGGCTTCGCTTTCGCCAACTTTATAATCAATAATTATAGCAATTTCGCCTTCAACTTCCTCAATCGGTAGTTCTCTTTTTGCCATAATATATATTTATTCAATCTGATTTGCTAATAATGATATAAATATATTACAAAATGCGTAATGTCATGCTTTCACGGGCAATGATTGCGCCTGCCCAGTGCTGGCGTACCTCTTCTTCCATTTTTTCCATAAATCGGTCATCATGGGTTGGATCATGATGAAAAGTTGCTAACATTTGCGCCCCTGCCAATTGGCACAGTTTAACGCCTTCTTCCCAAGTGGAATGCCCCCAGCCAATCTTGGATGGAAATTCTTCTTCGGTATAAGCACAATCATAAATGACCAAATCTGCTTTATCGATTAGCTTTAAAATATTTTTATCATGTTTTCCCGGAATATGCTCAGTATCTGTTACATAACAAACGACCTTATCAAGATATTCAACCCGATAACCTGTTGCGCCATTTGGGTGATTTAGCGGTGCCGTTTTAAGGGTTACCTCACCAATATCAAAACTATCACCGCATCTGAAATCTTGAAATTCAAGTTTGCCAAGCATAGCTTCAAGCGGCACAGGAAAAAATGGTTGCGCCATTTGCCCTGCAAAAACTTTTTTAATTCCCCCATCTTCAGGGGCAATATGACCAGCGCGTAAAATAAATTCATTGCCTTCAAGAAAAGCAGGCGTAAAAAATGGAAAGCCGTTAATATGATCCCAGTGCGTGTGTGAGAGCAAAATATTAGCTTTTTTAATGCCGCGTTCCATCATGCTCAACCCAAGTGGGCGAATACCAGTTCCTGCATCAAAGATAAGGGTTTCATTGCCGACCGTCATTTCAACGCAGCTAGTATTCCCACCATAGCCGATATGCGAAGGCGATGGACAAGCCACCGAACCACGAACGCCCCAAAATTTGACAGAAAAACTCATTGAATACTCCTAATAATCAAATTAGTCTTAAAAGCTATATCATTTTTTAAACTTTTGTCACTCTTTTTTATAACCATAGATTGCCTACAATTACGGATGCAAACGAATAGTAATACGCCTATTTCGTGCCTGATTTTCGGGGATTGGCTCCCCATCAAGGCTTCGATTAGGCAATAAAGGCTTTGTATCACCAAATCCACTTGCTTTAAGCCAGCTTGGCTCAAATCCTAATTCTTGGAAATAACGCACAACCCGTGCGGCTCTTGCCGCAGATAATTCCCAATTAGATGGATAATAAGGGCTGGATACAGGCGAATCATCGGTATGCCCTTCAACATCAATCAGGAAAATATCATAAGGCGGCAATTCAAGCTCCCGTTTGACGCGCTGCAGAATTGTTTTAGCTTGCAAGGTTAATTCAACCGAACCAGGTTCAAAAAAGCTACCCGTTGCAAATTCCATAACAACCCCTTGATCATCATACCCAACATTGGTTTCACTTGGGTCTTGAAGTGGGGTATTATCCAAGATCATTTGCATTTGATTCACCATCGAAAAAATAGGACGATCCGAATCAGTCGTACCGCCAAGCTGATCTTTAATCCCTGCTTGAACGGCTTCAAATTGCGGAATATTAACCTTAGAAAATGAAACCAAAATCACAAAGAATGCCAACAATAAAGTAATGGCATCTGCATAAGTCGATATCCAATCTTCTGGCTCTTCAGGTGGATCTTGGAATTTTTTTGCCATCTATTGATCCCATTATCCTCTTATTTGCTTATCAATGTTAAAGCGAATGCTTGGATCAAGATAGCTATTCATGCGGTCTTGTATTAACCGAGGATTCCTGCGTTCCGCAAGATTGGCCAACCCCTCTGCCAACAAAGTATGACGAAAACGCGTAATTTGGTTGCGCTGTTGCATCTTATTCGCAGATGGGATCAGAATAAATCTGGCAAACAAAACCCCATAAAGCGTGGTGTTTAGGGCAACGGCAAGCCCTTTCCCTAGCATGCTAGGATCCCCTGCCATATTATCAAGCATGATAATCAACCCAACCAAGGTACCAATCATACCAAAAGCAGGGGCAGATTGCCCCATGCCCTTCAAAATCCCTACAACAGCCATTGATCGTTCATAGGTCGTTTCCATCACGTTATCTAGGATATTTCTGACTTCATTTCCATTATAGCCTGATAATAACAACTCAATCCCAAAGGTCATAAAGGGATCGTTACGAACTTTGCTCATCTCCCCTTCAAGCGAGGGCAGTCCCTTTTGCTGTACCAAATAGCCCCAACGAATAATGCGTCCAACATCCTGATTAAGCATATTGCGCCCTTGTTTATAAACACCAAACATACTTCCAATAGATTTGATCGCAATCATCACATAACGTGCTTCCTGCCCAAGAAAGGTTGCCGCAAGCGTGCCACCAACAACCATTAACAGGCTGGGTGCATCCAAAAAGATTAGCACATTCGTTGTGCCAAGAAAGATTGCAAACACAAACAAGCTTAACGCAGCAACAAAAGATAATAAGGTATTAATCGACATTTAATAGCTTCTGATATTAAACAATTTTTTATGAATATTTATTTTACCAGTTTTATTTTTAACAGATTCTTATTTTATTACAATATTTATTGGGCATATTTTTAAAAGGGTTCTATTTTTGCTAATCCACCCATATAAGGCTGAAGGGCTTTGGGGACGGCAATGCTTCCATCTGTTTGTTGATAATTCTCCATAATCGCAACCAAGGTTCGCCCAACTGCAAGCCCTGACCCATTCAAGGTTGCAAGAAATTCTGTACCCTTTGCTCCTTGTCTTCGAAAACGGCCATTCATACGCCGTGCTTGAAAGCTTCCACAAAAAGAGCAGCTGGAGATTTCACGATAACAATTTTGTTCAGGCAACCATACTTCAAGATCATAGGTTTTTTGTGCGCCAAATCCCATATCCCCAGTAGAAAGCAACATAACACGATAGGGCAATTCCAGCCGTTGCAAAATCATTTCAGCGCACGCAGTCATGCGCTCCAACTCATCTATGCCATGTTCGGGCGCAACGATGCTTACCAATTCAACCTTAGAAAATTGATGTTGACGAATCATCCCGCGCGTATCACGCCCTGCTGCCCCTGCTTCAGAACGAAAACATGGCGTCCATGCTGTCATTCGCAAGGGTAATTCCCCATAATCAACAATCTTGCCTGCCACCATATTGGTTAATGGCACCTCCGCCGTTGGGATTAACCAAAACCCTTCTTCTGTGTGGAATAAATCCTCAGAAAATTTAGGAAGCTGACCCGTTCCATACATTGCCTGATCGCGTACTAAAAATGGTGGGATCATCTCTGTATAGCCATTTTCCTGTGTATGAACATCCAGCATGAAGGCTGCAAGGGCGCGCTCCATTCTAGCTAACGCAGATTTCATCACCACAAATCGCGCGCCAGAAATATGGGCGGCTTGTTCAAAATCAAGCATCTTTAAATCAACCCCAAGCTGATCATGCGCTTTTGGTGTCAGACTAGAGAGATGATCAGATACCGTTCCAACACGGCGAATTTCGTAATTGCTACCCTCATCTTCACCTTCTGGCACATCATCAAGCGGTAAATTTGGTAGGCTTTCCAGCCATTCTTTCAAAACTTTAGCAAGGTTTTGCTCTTCTTTTTCTAATTCAGGAATTTCAATTTTCAACGCAGAAACCTCAGCAATTTCTTGGTCAGCATTTTCGCCTTTGGCCTTTTTCATCCCAACCGTTTTTGATAAAGCGTTTCGTTTGCTTAACTGTGCTTGAAGTTTGGTTTGTAACTCCCGCCTTGCCCGATCAATTTCAAGGATTTCAGCCGCATTAACATGGCTAATCCCACGCTTTTTAAGCCCATTGTCAAATTCATCTGAATGATGTCTTATAAATTGGATGTCATGCACGCATCTAATCCTTCTTTAATCAATTTGTTCTTTCATCACGGTTTCAAATCGCAATGCATCTGGCACAAAAACGGTTTTGGGTAACAAAAGAAAATAACCGCCCCGCGATTTCATCGTCCCTGCATTACGTTCAGCTGATTTTCCACGTCCCCAAAAAAAATCCCCACGAATTACCCCTTTAATCGCCGCTCCTGTATCTTGTGCAACCATAAGACGGCGCAAGGGTTTATGTTGATCCAGCGGTGCTGGCGTATCAAGCCAAATAGGCAAACCAAGTGGCATATGACTAGGGTCTATGGCAAGTGAACGCTGGGCTGTCAATGGTTGATTGATGCTACCAACTGCCCCACGATCTTTTGGAAGTAGTTTAAAGAAAATATAGCGCGGGTTTTGATAAAGGAGCGTGCGCACCTGATCTGGATTTTGCGCCATCCAGTTACGGATATGTTGCCAACCCGCTTGATGGCGATTAAGCGCACCCTGATCAATTAAATAGCGCGCAATGGAACGATAACCGTGACCATTATGGGCAGCATAGCCAATATTAACCGTTGAACCATCAGGAAGCTTTCCAATCCCCGACCCTTGCACATGCAAAATAAATAAATCAAGCATGTCTTTTGCCCAAAGAATGGGCTGTTCGCCACGATCAACACGCATTTTTGTTTGCGCGCCTAATTCGCCGCGCGTGAAATAAGGCAAAAATTGATTTTCAGCAACCCGTCCAATAATCTTTTTTTGCATTAAATCGGTATCAAATAATCCTAAATCAAGTTCAATACGGTCTTTGGGAACCCCCCATATTGGATAGCGATAAGATTCATCTGCTATTTTTGCAACAGCCAATTCAGCCTCATAATAGCCTGTAAACAACCCCTTAGCTGTATAATTTTGTGCTTGATCAGGTCGCCAAACACGATAGGGAGTAAAATTTTGTTCAACCCAACGCCGCAGAGTTTCAGAATTTGGTGTTTCTTTTGAAATAATCTTATCAAGCGCATCACAAATTGGCAGGGCTGTGTGAACAGGCACTTTTATTTGCTTACCTGTAAGGGTTGCTTCGCCCCCCTTTGCCTTAAAATAACGGCAAGAAGCCGCCATCGCACGGTCTATTCCATCCAATGAATCCTCTAACCAACCATCTAAATCAGAAAAAGCCGTTTTTTGTAACAAAAAATCTGCTACTGGCTTTGCTGGTATTATTTCAGTAGATGGCGGTGGTGGAGGAGGCGGTTCTGCTTGATCGCAGGCAATCGTAATGATTGCCACTAGCAAAATGGCAAGCAGATGATACCAGCGATTACGACTCAACATCGTTATGGGTGGCAATAACAATCCATATGGGGTTACGGGAAGCTAAGTCACGCGCAAATGTCCAAGATTCAACAATCTTATTAGGAACATTCGGGCTTCCTTCAAGTAACTGTTCTTCAGAATCATAAAGAGCGTGTATTTGCTCCGTTTCAAATTTCACGGTAATGGTGGCCTCACTGCCGTTTAAATTTGCATCCGTAATCTGTTGATTGGTAAGGGAGATTAACGCATCGCGGCTTTCATAACCACTTTGTTCACGCTCATCAAGGGCGGCAGAAAATCCAGCATAGACCGTATCATCAAGCAACATTTCAAGCGTTTCACGATCACCTTCGCCAAATGCTTCAAATACCATGGAAAAGGCTTGCCCTGTTTTATCGATAAAATCAACGGCGTTAAATTCATTATCCAGCCTTGAAATCTCCCCAAGCACTGGAATAAGGGCTTTATCGCTTAAATAAGGTGGCGGCGCATCGTCTTCTTCTTGGTCAGCATGATCCTCAGATTTCGCCTTCTTACCCAATTTTGTTTTAGGGGCAACTTCATTATTATCATTTGTATTGGCTTTTGGCTCAAGGTCAAATTTTTGGACGTGACCAATATTCTTGCCCAATAGCCCTTTTAACTTGAACACTAAAACCAACGCAATCGCCGCATAAACAATTACATCCCAAGGAACATTCCCATACATTGATTTTAAAACCTTTATAATTGCAAAAATTTACGTAAACTTTATCTGCTTGTGATATAGGGACTTTTAAAGCTTGTTTCAACCTTAAAAGCATAGGATAAAGCGATATAAACATATAAAAATCAGGCAAAGATAATGAAACCGATGATTGATGGGATGATTATGGCAGGCGGGCGTTCGTCCCGCATGGGGGAGGATAAAAGCCTGCTTGAAGTCAACGGACAATTGCTGATGCATTATTGTGTGGATCGGATAAAGGCACAAACCCGTTCGCTTATGCTTAATCTTTCTGGCAACCAGCCCCATGCGCCATTTGAACAATTCCAGCTACCAATTTATGAAGATTGTATAAAAGGGCGTCTTGGCCCTTTGGTTGGCATTTTAACCGCCCTTAAAGCCATTCAAGAAAAAAAGGGGGAATGGGTGCTTGTTGTGCCGTGTGATTGCCCATTTTTACCTGAAAATCTGGTTACAAGGCTATATGAAGCAGCCATTGAAACAAATAGTAAAGTGGCAATTGCCGCTTCCAATCAACGCCAGCATCCCGTTGTTGGATTATGGCATGTCACATTATTAGAGCCATTAGAACACGCAATAATCAAAGAAGAATACCGAAAAATTGATAAATTCACAAGCGCACAACCGCATATCATTGTTGAATTTCCACAGCATGAAAACGCACCCGATCCGTTTTTAAACCTGAACCGTCCTGAAGATATTAAAGCGGCACAAAAATTTCTTAAAAATAATCTGTAATAAAATGAAAAGATAATCCGAATAGTCTTATAAGTTCGTTTTTTAATTAAAGGAAACAGATGAAAACTTTATTAAAATTTTTATTACTATTCATATTAATTGGTTGTGTTGCCGCTTATTTTATTTTTGATTTATCGGAATATGTCTCTTTAAGTGCATTGAAACAATCGCTTGATGATTTAATCGGGTTCTATGAACGCAATCCTGGTTTATTCATCCTTATTTTTATGGCTGTCTATATCACCGCAACGGCTTTTTCCCTGCCAATGGCTTCGGTGCTAACCCTGTTTGCAGGGGCAGTATTCGGTTTGGTGCTTGGATTAATCCTTGTATCTTTTGCAAGCACGATTGGTGCAACCCTTGCCTTTTTAATGGCGCGGTTCATTGCAAAGGATTACATTCAAGAAAAATATGCAAGCTATCTAACTGGCATTAATGAAGGATTTCGTAAGGAAGGTGCCTTTTATTTATTTGCATTGCGACTGGTTCCCATTTTTCCTTTTTTTGTTGTGAATGCGGTGATGGCTTTATCACCGATTAAGACATGGACTTTTTATTGGGTTAGTCAGCTTGGCATGTTCGCAGGTACCATTCTTTATGTGTATGCTGGAACTGAACTTGCAGCGATTGATCAAATTGGGGATATTGTATCGGTTGATATTTTAATTTTATTCGCCTTGTTTGGTCTATTTCCACTTATTGCAAAATGGGGATTAAAAAAATGGCGAAATTTCAAAGATAATGGAGGCAATCTTGCCTAAATATGATTATAATTTGGTGGTGATCGGCGCAGGATCTGCTGGGCTGGTTTCTTCTTACATCGCATCCGCGATTAAAGCAAAAGTTGCCTTGATTGAACGCCATAAAATGGGGGGCGATTGCTTGAATACGGGATGCGTCCCAAGCAAGGCTTTAATCCGTGCGGCTGGATTGGTCGAAACAGCAAAGCATGCGCAATCTTTTGGACTGAATAAAATGACGGTTGATTATGATTTTTCAACCCTTATGAAGCGTGTGCATGAGGTTATAAAATCAATTGAACCGCATGATTCAGTGGAGCGTTATACAAGCCTTGGCGTTGAGTGCATTCAAGGGGAAGCGGAAATCATCTCCCCCCATAAAGTAAAGGTGAATGGACGGATTTTAACCACCAAGGCAATTATTGTTGCAAGTGGGGCGGCACCACTTGTGCCACCTATAGCTGGACTTGCTGAGGCAGATTATCTTACCAGCGATACGATTTGGGATTTAACTGAATTGCCTAAACGATTGGTTGTGCTTGGCGGTGGACCAATTGGTTCTGAGTTAGCCCAAGCCTTTTCAAGATTAGGTTCCAAGGTAACGATGGTGGAGATGGCACCACAAATCCTAATCCGTGAGGATGAGGAGGTAATTAACACCCTGATCCATCGCTTTGAAAAACAAGGCATAGAGGTCTTGTGTAACCATAAAGCCGAACGCTTTGAAGGCAATAAGCTAATTTGTAGCCATAAAGAAAAAGAGGTCACGCTTGAATTTGATAAAATCATTATTGCGCTGGGGCGAAAACCCAATGTAAGTGGCTTTGGCTTGGAAAAATTAGGCGTTACCCTAACCCCGAATGGTAGTGTTTCGGCAAGCCCATTTTTGGAAACTAATATCAAAGGGATTTATGTATGTGGTGATGTTACCAGCCGTTATCAATTTACCCATATGGCCGCGCATCAGGCATGGTTTGCTACTGTAAACGCCTTGTTTGCCCCGTTCAAACGGTTTAAGGAAGACTTACGGGTCGTGCCATGGGTAACCTTCACTGATCCTGAAATTGCACGGGTTGGCTTGAATGAAAAACAGGCTAAAGAACAAGGCATCCCCCATGAAGTCACCCAGTTTGAGATGAAAGAGCTTGATCGCGCGATTATTGAAGGGGAAACAGATGGGTTGGTTAAGGTGCTAACCGTCCCTGGCAAAGATAAAATTTTGGGGGTAACCTTAGTTGGCGCACATGCAGGCGAGTTAATCATCGAATGGGTGTTAGCGATGAAATATGGCATCGGACTTAATAAAATACTTGGAACGATTCATAGCTATCCAACCTTGGTTGAAGCCAATAAATATGTTGCGGGTTCATGGAAGCGCGCACATGCCCCTGAATGGGCATTAACCCTATTACAGAAATTCCATCAATGGAGACGAGGATGAATAAATTTGTAACAACGCTTGAAGAACATGGGCTTGAATTAATCCGTGGGGAGATGAAAATCTTGCAGGTGAATATTGGTAAAAAATGTAATCAAGCCTGCCATCATTGCCATGTTGAAGCTGGCCCTAAACGTACTGAAATGATGGAATGGGCAACCATGGAAAAGATTTTAAGCCTGCTTGAAACTTCCCCCGCCATTGAAACGGTTGATATAACGGGCGGCGCACCCGAATTAAATCAATGGTTCCGCCCATTTGTTGAAGCCATTCGCGCGCAAGGAAAAGGCGTAATTGACCGTTGCAATTTAACGGTTTTATTTGAACCTAACCAAGAAGATACCGCAGAATTTTTAGCAAAACATAAGATTGAGGTTGTTGCCTCCCTTCCTTGTTATCAAGAAGATAATGTTGATAAGCAACGTGGCAAAGGCGTTTTTCAAAAAAGCATTGCAGGACTAACAAAATTAAACCAGCTAGGTTATGGTAAAGCTGGATCAGGGTTGGTTCTAAATTTAGTTTATAATCCAGTTGGGGAGCATTTACCGCCAGCCCAAGCCTCGCTTGAACAAGATTACCGCCATTTTTTAAAAGATGAATTTGGCATTGTGTTTAATAATTTATTTACCATCACCAATATGCCAATCAAACGCTTTGCCCATGCCTTAATCAGAGATGGTAAGATGGCAGATTATATGAATTTGCTGGTGAATAGCTTTAACCCACAAGCGGCGCAAGATGTGATGTGTAAAAGTCTGGTCTCCGTTGGTTGGGATGGACAAATTTATGATTGTGACTTTAATCAAATGCTTGAAATGCCGCTTAACTGGAAACCACGCTCAATCTTTGAGGTTGATAACTTACGCGAATTAGAAGGCAATATTGCTCTGGATGATCATTGCTTTGGTTGTACGGCTGGGGCTGGTAGCTCCTGTGGGGGAGCCTTATTATGATAAGGCAGATTTGCTTCATCGCCTGTTGGGCATTCCTTACAGCTTCCATCCCATTTAAGGTCGTGTTGGCTTATGAGGCATGGAAAGGGGAATGGCCGAACACTGACTTTACCCAAAGCTCGGTCGATTTAGCTGAAATTCTATCAGGTGGACCACCTAAAGACGGTATCCCCTCCATCGATGATCCGATCTTTATTCCAGTTGATGAAGAGCAAACTCTTGGAACGCAAGAACCCGTGATCAGTGTTTCAATTAATGGGGTGCATCGTGCTTACCCCGTGCGCATATTAACCTATCATGAAATTGTGAATGATATTGTGGGCGGGGAGCCTATTGCCGTTACCTATTGCCCCTTATGTAATTCTTCGCTGGTGTTTAAGCGTGAAGTTGCTGGTAAATTACTTGATTTTGGTACCACTGGCAAATTACGACATTCGGATATGATCATGTATGATCGACAAACTGAAAGCTGGTGGCAACAATTCACAGGCAAAGCCATTGTGGGGGAATTGTTGGATAAAAAACTTGAATTTGTTGCATCAAAATTGGAAAGTTTTAGCCTATTCAAAGCCCGTCACCCACAAGGCGAAATATTGATCCCCAATAATCCTGCCATGCGTCCTTATGGGAATAATCCTTATGTGGGTTATGATTCAGCACAATCCCCCTTTTTATTAGCAGCACATTATGATGGACCTATCCCCGCACTCTCCCGCGTGGTTGCGATTGGTGACGATGCGTTTCCTTTGGCAATGCTGGCCGAAAAAAAAGAAATTCGCCATAATGATTTAACATTACGCTGGCAGGCAGGACAAAATTCAGCCCTTGATACAAGAACCATCAATAAAGGTCGCGATATTGGCAATGTAACCGTTACATCTGATACAGGGAAACCCGTTATCTTCCACACCCCCTTTGCCTTTGCCTTTGTCATGTTCACCCCACAAGGCGTAATTCATACAAAATAGAGATAACCCATGATGGAGCATGAACCCTATATCCGTTTAAGCATCTTTGCGGGGCTGTTAGCGTTTTTTGCGTTACTAGAAATCTGGCTTCCTAATCGTAAGGTAAATTTAAAAAAATCCATGCGGTGGGGACGCAATCTTGGCATGTCCATCCTAGGCGCAGTGATGATCAAAATTCTGCTACCTGTCACCTTAATTCAAGTTGCACTTTATGCCGAAACGATGCAAATCGGCCTACTTCATATCTTGCCTATCCCAAGTTTTTTGTCAATTTTGATCGCGATGATTGTTCTTGATTTAGCAATCTATGTTCAGCATATCTTATTTCATCATATTCCATTTTTATGGCGGTTTCATAAAGTTCATCATATTGACCATGAGCTTGACGTATCAACGGGGGTGCGGTTTCATCCAATAGAATTTTTTATCTCTGCGCTTTATAAAATTGCGATTATTATCTTGCTAGGCCCTTCTGCCTTTGCCGTGTTTTTGTTTGAAATCCTATTAAATGCCACGGCGTTATTCTCTCATTCAAACTTACGCTTGCCGCTTGCATTGGATCGATTATTACGATTTGCGATTGTTACGCCCAATATGCATCTTGTCCATCACTCAACAAAACCGCAGGAGTTTAATCGCAATTTTGGGTTTAATCTATCTTGGTGGGATCGCCTGTTCAAAACCTATAAACATGAAGCAGAAGGCGGCATTAAAGGCATGAGCCTTGGCTTGGAAGTTTATCAAAATCCTGACAAAACGGGGCTTATCCCCTTATTAATTTTACCTTTTAAAAATAGGAGGCAATAATCAATGCTTGCAGTCATCGGTGGCACTGGACTTTATAAGCTGGAAGGGGTTGAAACGCTTGAAGTAATGGAAGGCGATACGCCATTTGGTTCCCCCTCAGCTTCCGTGCGTAAATTACGCTTTGGTGAAAGGGAATTTTTATTCCTTCCACGTCATGGGGAGCATCATCAATTCCTACCACACGAGATTAATTATCGCGCAAATATTTTTGCACTAAAACAAAGCGGCGCACGTGAAGTGATTGGATTTTCAGCTGTAGGTAGCTTGCGTGAACAGCTAAGCCCAGGAAATTTTGTAATTCCCGATCAATATATTGATTTTGTGAAGGGCAATCGCGAGCGTAGCTTTTTTGGTGGTGGGATTGCTGCCCATGTTTCAACCGCAACGCCAACTTGCCCTTTGCTTGTTAGCAATATTGTTAAAGCTGCCGATCAAGGCAATTTCACCCTACACCCCTCAGCAACTTATATCTGTGTTGATGGGCCACGGCTTGGCACCCGTGCCGAAAGCCATTTTTTTCGCCAAATTGGTTGCGATGTTGTGGGCATGACCAATGTTCCAGAAGTATTTTTGGCACGTGAAGCGCAATTACCTTATGCAACGGTTGGTATTGTTACGGATTATGATTGCTGGATGAAAGACCCTGCCCATCATGTTCAAGTATCGGAGGTTATTGCGCGCTATGGCAAAAGCCTTATGAACGCCCAAACCTTATTAAAGAATTTACTTAATTTGAAGGATTCTACCGCTTCTGAAGAAAGTCCCGCACGCACAGCATTGGCAATGGCACTTTTAACGTCACCAGATTCCATTCCTGAAGATAAACGCGCTATGTTAGAGATTTTGAAAGCCTAAACAGTGGGTCAGCCTTTATCAATCATCATCCCGCTTGCCCCATCGGAGCAATCTTGGCGTATGTTATTGACGGATTTAAACGCACTTTCAGGTAGCTATGAAATCTTATTGATTCATCATGGCATTGTTGAAGATTTGCAAGAAATGACAAAAAACTCACATCATTCAATTCGCTTAATCGAATGCGATAAAAATAGCCGCGCAGGTCAAATGAATGCAGGCGCAAAGGAATCTGTGGGGGAGGCATTATGGTTCCTTCATGCTGATTCCAGATTAGCTGAAAATACAGAACAAATTCTTTTAAATAGGATCAAATCAAATCCTAATGATTTATTATTTTTTGACCTTGCTTTTTTAAAAGATGAAGACGCCCCTGCCCTATCATGGCGCATGCGTATCAATGAAATTGGGGCATTTATACGCTCCAGATTATTAAAAATTCCATTTGGGGATCAAGGATTTTGCCTTAAACACACCGAATTTTTTGCCCTTGGCGGCTATGATGAAAGCGTCAAATTTGGGGAAGATCATGTTCTGATCTGGCAAGCACATTTAGCAGGGATTAGCATCACACCAACCCGCCTTGCTTTAAAAACCAGTGCGCGCAAATATCGCCAAAAAGGATGGCTTTTCTTGACGCTACGCTATCAAGGCCTATGGCTATGGCAGGCTTTTCCTTATTTTATAAAATTGATTGGCAAAATGCTTACAGGAAAACGCCACATTTCAGCAATGGAAACCCAGCTATGACAAAAGGCGCATTAGCCATTTTTGCAAAAACAGTGGATAGAACGCCTGTAAAAACAAGGTTGGCGGCTGAGATCGGTGTTGAAGCCGCCACGCAGCTTTATCGGCAATGTGTTGAGGTACTTTATGAAATTGGTGAAACCGTTGCAAAGCACTCAAACGGCACATTTACCCCCTTTTGGGCATTGGCTGAGCAAGATGGACTTAACGATCAAAGCTGGACACGCACCCTATGGCAAAGCCTATGGACGGGTGGCGGTTCGTTAGGGGAATGTATGTTTAAAATTCATGATGAATTATTGCAAACCCATGATTATGTCATTCTGATTGGTACGGATAGCCCGCAATTAACGCCCGATAAAATCCTTGAAGCTGCTGATATTGCACTTGAAAACCCAAATGGCTGCGTTCTTGGCCCTGCAAATGATGGTGGGTTTTACCTATTGGGATCAAGCTGTGCCATTCCAAAATCTGCTTTGGTGGATGTTGTCTATAGTCAACAAACCAGCATGCAATCGCTAATCAACAATCTTGAAGCATATGATATAAACATAAAACAACTTACAACTGAAAGGGATATTGATCATGTCAGCGATTTTATCCCCGTTGCTGAGGCAATAGAGGCCTTAACCAAACCGCTTCCAAGCCAACAAGAATTATTAAAATGGTTTATTGAACAAAATTATTATAAAGGAGATCGATGATATGCTAAACCGTAGAGCATTTTTATTAGGAACCATTGGATTTGTCACAGGAGGGATCATGATAAAATCATTCTTCAATAAAACAAAAGCCGAGGGCTTTGAAATCGCAAAAAGTGAATCAGAATGGCGTTCAATTTTAAGCGATGAAGAGTTTCGTATCTTGCGGAAAAAAGGCACAGAACGCCCCTTCACAAGCCCGCTTAATGATGAAAAACGCATGGGAACATTCACTTGTGCAGGCTGTGCGCTTCCATTATTCTCATCTGAAACAAAATATGATAGCGGAACGGGTTGGCCAAGCTTCTGGCAACCGATTGATAATGCCATCAGTACTTCCACCGATTATATCTTGGTTTATCCAAGAACAGAAGTCCATTGCAGGCGGTGCGGTGGGCATTTAGGGCATGTGTTTGATGATGGCCCTGCACCAACTTACAAACGCTATTGCATCAATGGTGTATCGCTAAATTTTGATGAAAAGGACGCATAATGAAAAAAATAATGATTAACCTATTCTTTGGTATAGGCGCGATGGCTGTAATCAGCACCGCCACGCCAGCAATTAGTGCAACCGAAAATGCCCTGTTAGCGGGGGGGTGTTTTTGGTGTGTTGAATCTGATTTTAAAAAACTGGAAGGGGTTGGTGATCCAGAAGTCGGCTATTCTGGTGGCACCATTCCCAACCCCACCTATCAGAATTATAATGATGTAAATCTTGGATTTGAACCGCATGTTGAGGTCACAAAAATCCCGTATGATTCCACCGTGGTTGATTATGCAGGGATATTAGATTTTTTTCTGCGTCATATTGATCCAACCGATGGCGGCGGACAATTTTGTGATCGCGGGGCGGCCTACAGACCCGTAATTTATTATCATAATGATGCGGAAAAAGCGATTGCAGAAGATAAGCTTAAACAGGCGGCGGCCGAACTTAATCAAACGCTTGCCGTTGACCTATTGCCTGCAACCCAATTTTGGGCGGCTGAAGAGTATCACCAAGATTATCATGTTAAAAATACATTGCGTTATAATTATTATCGCTGGTCATGCGGTCGTGATCAACGGGTTGAAGAATTATGGGGAACGGCAAAACAATGATCAATCATTCATTAACGGACTCGCATGGAAAGATTGTAAAGAGGCATGGCGGTCAGATTTTGGTTGATCAGCTAAGAATCCAAGGCGTGGATCGTGTTTTTTGTATCCCAGGAGAGAGCTATTTAGCTGCCCTTGACGGGCTTTACAATAGCGGGATTGATGTTATCACCGCACGCCAAGAATCAGGAGCCGCGATGATGGCGGAGGCATCGGGCAAATTAACAGGAAAAGCTGGCATCTGTTTTGTCACGCGTGGGCCTGGTGCAACCAATGCCTCAGCAGGGGTGCATATCGCCTTTCAAGACAGCACGCCAATGATCTTATTCATCGGTCAAGTTGGCACCGATCATCTTGATCGGGAAGCCTTTCAAGAAGTTGATTATCGTCAAATGTATCAACCGCTTGCAAAATGGGTGGAAGAAGTCAAAAAAGTTGAACGGCTTCCTGAATATATCAGCCGTGCCTTTCATATTGCCATGTCAGGACGACCTGGGCCAGTTGTTTTGTCATTACCTGAAGATATGCTATCTTCCCATGCTGAAATTGCTGATATTAAACCCGCTTGCCCCGCGCAATTATCGGTTGATCCCCAAGCGGTGTTGGAAATAATTAATAAAATAAAATCTGCAAATTCACCGTTTATTCTGATTGGGGGTAGTCAGTGGAATGAATCTGCATTTCACAACATTGCCTTTATTGCAGAACGGCTTGGCGTACCAGTTGGGGCTGCCTTTCGCTGTCAAGATTATATGGATAATCGCCATCCTTATTATGTTGGTGATGTTGGCATTGGCCTTAATCCTGCCTTAGCTGAGCGTATCCGTGCATCTGATTTATTGCTTGTATTGGGTGCAAGATTGGGGGAAATGACAACAGGCGGCTATCAATTAATTACCTGTCCAACGCCACAAATCCCCCTGATTCATATTCATCCTGATCCAAACGAAATTGGACGGGTTTATCAAGCAACCGAAGGATTAGCTTGTAACCCTGCTGATTTTCTTGACGTGGCAGCGAATTTTCTTAAACAAGAGGCTATTTCCTCGCCACCCGCGGCCGAACGCACCGCTTATGAAACATGGCAACAGCCAATCACCACCGCAGGCAAGGTTAAATTGGAGCAAGTAATCAATTACCTATCTTCCAAATTACCTGAGGATGCAATCCTTACCAATGGTGCGGGTAATTATACGGCTTGGTTACATCGCTATTTTCGTTACAAACATTATGGGACTCAGCTTGCGCCAACTTCTGGTTCTATGGGCTATGGCTTACCTGCCGCGATTGCCGCAAAGCGGTTAAATCCTGAAAAAACAGTTATTTGTCTTGCGGGCGATGGCTGCTTTCAAATGACAATGCAAGAGCTTGGAACCGCCGCCCATTATGGATTGGCAATCATTGTCATTATCGTGAATAATGGGCTTTATGGTACCATCCGTATGCACCAACAACGCACCTATCCTGATCGCCCCGTTGCGACTGAGCTTGTTAATCCTGATTTTGTCAAATTGGTTGAAAGCTATGGGGGATTTGGCGTTCGTGTGGAGGAAGCTGATCAAATTGAGCCTGCAATTGATGCCGCTCTTGCCGCTAATAAGCTTACTTTGATTGAGCTTTGTACGGATCCACGCGCAGTTACGCCATCAACAGCAGCGTAACTTGACATCAAATCTTTTAAAAATAAGCGTTAAGGAAGATACTGGTTTTTACCAGCTAATCCTTAATGGCAAACCCATGAAAAGCCAAGCAGGCAAGCTGATTAGGGTTAAACATAAGGCGTTAGCAGATAGACTTGCAGAGGAATGGCGTGCCGCAGGTGGAAAATTACGCTATGAATTATTGCCGCTTAATCGCTTGGTGATGACCTTGCTGGATCGTGTGCCGCATGAACATGAACAACGCATTGATGCTTTGTTAAATTATTATGATGGAGATGTTTTGCGTTATTTTGCGCCTGATAATACCGCATTATACCAATTACAATGTTCAAAATTTAAACCAATGTTAGACCTAGCGCGTGAAAAATTTAACCTAGGATGCAACGTTACAACCAGCCTTTTCCCCCCTGAAACAGCGCGATCAGATCATGATCGACTATATCAACGCTTTAAGGTGTTTTCAGATTGCGAATTATTGGTGCTTTGTGAACTTGCCGAAGGCCTTCATTCAATCCTATTAGCCATGCTAATTATGGATGACTTACTGGATATTGAAACTGCCCTAAACATAAGCATGGTTGAGACCAATTTACAGCAACAAGAATGGGGCGCAGATGAAACCCATCAAAAAGAACAGCAACAATTACTTGAAACGCTTAACCACGCATTTATTTTAAAGCGATATTGGCGCACCCCGGAGGATTCGAACCCCCAACCTTCTGATCCGTAGTCAGATGCTCTATCCAGTTGAGCTAGGGGTGCGCATTAAGCAAAAATAAACCCTTCCAAAAAAACCATAATTAAAACGCAAAAGGGGTTTTATGGATCGGTTTATAATCAATGATTTAAGAAATTACTTTGTTCTGCCGACTGTTTTAATCCTTACAGAATCATGGAACCCTTGTATGCCTCTTGTATGGCCCATACCAGATTTTTTATAACCACCAAATGGCGTTTCTGGACGGTAAGCATTGGCTCCAAACACCGTGACGGTTCCAGCTTCAAGGTCTTTGATTGCCTTTTGCGCAAGTTCCTTGTCATTGGTATAAACATAAGCACTTAGACCATAAATTGTATCATTGGCAAGCTTGATGGCTTCATCGTAAGTTTTAAAGCTAACGATTGGAAGGACTGGGCCAAATACTTCTTCATGCCAAACTTGCATATCAAACGTAATATTGGTGACCAAAGTAGGATAGAAATAAGCCCCTTCAAGATGGTCAGGACGCTTCCCACCACAAATCAATTTTGCCCCTTTATCAAGGGCATCTTGTAATTGAGATTCCAGTTTTACAACTTGGCGTTCAGCAACCAATGGACCTAAATCAGTACTTTTATCAAATGGATCGCCAACTGTTCTTGATTCCGCATAGACCGATAATTTCTCAATCATCTCTTCAACAAGGGATTCATGGACAAGCAACCGCTTTAACCCATCGCAGAATTGCGCCGTATTTAAAAAGCGATTCCAGAAGACATCCTTAACAATTTCATCAACATTGGCATCCTCAAACACAATACCAGGGCTTGAACCGCCCAATTCATTCACAATCGGGATGAATTTTTGCGCCGCTTTTTCATATAATTTTTGCCCTGTTGCATAACTACCTGTGAAATGGATAAAATCAATATCGCTATCAGCCAATTCAGAACCAGCCAAGCCATCACCATAAATAAAATTAATCACGCCTTCAGGCAAGCCTGACTGATTAACAAGCGTTTCAAGAAACTGACAAAATACAGGGGCTTCTTCAGAATATTTCATCACCATGGTGTTACCCGATAATAAGGGCTGAATCGCACTTTGAACGAAATTAGGATAAAGAAAATTCCATGCAACAATACAGCCGATAACGCCATAAGGCTCATAGACAATTTCCGTTACTTCTTTATCATCTTCATAAAGAACGACGGGAGCAAGTGCCGCCGCCGCATGTTTCAAATTCCATTCAAAATTTCCTTCTGCACCTGTAGCAAGACCTGTTGCCAGTTTTTGTGGCACACCTGTTTCAACCATTGGCGCACGGATTAATTCTTCTTTATTTGCCTTAAATACGTCCGCAAGCTTTTGCAGATGCTCAATCCTTTTTTCAACGCCCATCGCCTGCCAAACGGGTTGAACTTTTCGTGCAAGTGCAACTTTAGCCGCAATCTCTTCTTTTGTTGAAGAGCGTACTTCCCCCAATACTTCATAACCGCGAGATGGATTAGTGGATACCACAGAAGCTTGTGTTGTTTTTGGCGTTTCTAGCATTTATCTCTCCAATAAATTAGATGTGATGATCATCAAATAACGAATTTGCTTCTTAGCTTTTTTTTAAACTGCCGTCAATTATTAAGTGAGTATATTAAAAAAATGCATATCATCTTATAAAGTTCATCACGGCTTAAGCTTTGAGACGACAACAGATCATTTTTATATTCATGAACCCAGTCTAATTCATTGATTTTAAGCCCCAAAGCTAGAATTGATTTTTTAATTACCTCAATGCTTGACAAGTGAATGAAGGACACCTATATGCGTTAGCACTCAAGGGCGTTGAGTGCTAATATTGCTAATCAACAAAGCTTGAATCAAATTATTAAACTAATCTTTAATTTTGTTACGGAGGATTTATATCCATGAAATTCAGACCTTTACATGATCGCGTGCTAGTAAAGCGCGTTGATTCTGAAACAAAAACTTCTGGTGGGATCATCATTCCTGATACGGCGCAAGAAAAACCAATGCAAGGTGAAGTCCTTGCCGTTGGTGCAGGCCATATCAACGATGAAGGCAAAGTCCGCCCGCTTGATGTTAAAGCTGGTGACCTTGTGTTGTTTGGCAAATGGTCAGGCACCGAAGTTAAGATTGACGGTGATGAGCTGTTGATTATGAAAGAGTCCGATATTATGGGAATTGTTGCTTAAATCAGCAGTTACCCTTAATTATAGTCTTAAATTAAACATAAAATCATAGAAGTGGAACGTTAAAATGGCTGCAAAAGATGTGCTATTTTCGACGAATGCTCGCGATAAGATGGTTCGCGGGATCGATATATTGGCAAATGCCGTTAAAGTAACTTTGGGTCCTAAAGGGCGCAATGTCGTTATTGATAAATCTTTTGGCGCACCGCGCATTACAAAAGATGGTGTAACGGTTGCCAAGGAAATTGAACTTAAAGATAAGTTTGAAAATATGGGTGCGCAGATGGTGCGCGAAGTTGCCTCTAAAACTAATGATCAAGCTGGTGATGGTACGACCACCGCCACGGTATTAGCACAAGCAATCGTTAAAGAAGGCGTAAAAGCTGTTGCTGCTGGCATGAACCCAATGGATCTTAAGCGCGGGATTGACCTTGCGGTTGGTAAAGTTGCTGAAGAACTTTCCAGCGCATCAACCAAATTGACGACTTCTGATGAAGTTGCGCAAGTCGGTACAATCTCAGCCAATGGTGACAAGGAAGTTGGTGCGATGATTGCCAAAGCCATGGAACGCGTTGGTAACGAAGGCGTGATCACGGTTGAAGAGGCAAAAGGCCTTGAAACTGAGCTTGATGTCGTTGAAGGGATGCAGTTTGATCGTGGATATTTATCGCCTTATTTCGTTACAGATTCTGAAAAAATGATCTGCGAAATGGAAAATGCGATGATCTTATTGCACGAGAAAAAACTTTCCAACCTGCAAGCAATGCTTCCCGTATTGGAAGCCGTTGTTCAATCCAACAAGCCTTTGATCATTATCGCTGAAGATGTTGAAGGCGAAGCCCTTGCAACCTTGGTTGTTAATAAATTGCGCGGTGGCCTTAAAGTTGTTGCGGTTAAAGCCCCTGGCTTTGGCGATCGCCGTAAAGCTATGTTGGAAGATATCGCAATCTTAACAGGCGGCACAGTTATTTCAGAAGAAACTGGGATCAAGCTTGAGTCAGTTACCCTTGATATGTTGGGGAGCGCAAAGCGTGTATCCATCAATAAAGACGATACCACAATCGTTGATGGTGGCGGCGAAAAAAGCGAAATTGAAGCACGTTGCGGTCAAATTCGTAGCCAGATTGAAACCACTACTTCTGATTATGACCGTGAAAAACTGCAAGAGCGTTTGGCTAAATTAGCTGGCGGGGTTGCAGTCATTCGCGTTGGCGGTGCAACCGAAGTTGAAGTTAAAGAAAAGAAAGACCGTGTTGATGATGCCATGTATGCAACCCGCGCTGCGGTTGAAGAAGGCGTTGTCCCTGGTGGCGGTGCTGCACTTCTTTATGCAACAACTGTTCTTGACAAAGTCAAAGGCGCAAACCATGATCAAGATATTGGTGTGGATATTGTACGCCGTGCCTTAACCGCACCAGCGCGTCAAATTTCCGATAATGCGGGCGAAGATGGCGCAGTAGTTGTTGGTAAAATGCGTGAGTCCAAAGATAAAAATTGGGGTTTTGATGCACAAACAGGTACCTATGTTGATCTTGTTAAAGCAGGGATCATCGACCCAGCCAAAGTTGTGCGATTGGCACTACAAGACTCAGCTTCAGTTGCAGGGCTTTTGATTACGACCGAAGCCATGATTGCTGATCAGCCTGACGATAGTAAAGGTGGTGCTGGCGGCGGCATGCCCGATATGGGTGGCATGGGCGGCATGGGTGGTATGGGCGGCATGATGTAAGCCTTACACCTAATGCAATCATTTAATCATTAAGGGGGGCATTGCCCCCCTTTTTTGATAACCTTTTACAAAAAATTTTAGTGCAATCTTTATATTGGCGTTAAAAGAAACTATATACCATAATCACAGGTAAATATTCTTTACTTTTACTCGTTGGATTAAATATTTAAAAAATAAGGGGCAAGTAAACTATGAAAAAATTTATAAGGATTAGCCTATATTGTTTACTTGGTCTGCTGGTGCTTTTAGCAGGGGGTGTGATTTATCTATTCAGCAGTGATTTTACGGGATGGAAATCAACCATAGAACGCCGATTATCTTCTGAATTAGGGCGTTCTGTTGTCATTGATCAATTTTCTGCCTCCATTGGGGCGGAGAGTTATTTGACCCTATCCAATCTAATCATTGCAGAACAAGAAAACGCACCATTACGCGCCCTTAATTTAGGAAATTTGCAAGTTGGCGTTAAACTATGGCCGTTAATTTTTTCTGATCGGTTGGATATTACGTATCTTTATATTGATCAGCTTAGCGTGGCGGTTAATTCCCCCCTTCCTGCCTCTACCTCTTCCCCTTTAGCCATCTTGCCGCTTGTCCGTGATTTAAACATAAACCAGCTGCAATTTACCGCATATGATCCTATGCGTGAAGCCCCCATCATGGTTGCCATAAGTGAAGCAAGCTTGCGTGCGGAAAGTGAGCAAAGCCCACAACAATTAACCATAGCGGGCAATGTTGATGGCCATAAAATTGCGTTTGGCGGGACATTAGGCTCGGTTGAAAGCCTGTTTGATGACGAAACCCCATGGCGAATTGATGTTGATGGCGATGTTGGCCCTTCTGAATTATCCATCAAGGGCAGCTTTAAAGCCCCTTTAGCAGGGGAAGAAATTGATTTAAAAATCTTAGCCTCAGGTCAAGAATTGGTTGAAATGGCAAAATTTGCAGGGATTGTTGGCACGCAACCGATTGGCCCTTGGGTAATTAACGCCCATCTTCGCGGGGCTGATGCAGATCATCTGGCGGTGGAACAATTTACCTTTAGTCTTGGTGCAGATAATGGGCAATCAAATGGGCAATCAAACGGGCGACCAATGGGGCTACGGCTTGCACTGGACGGACGGGTTAGCCGCCTGCACGAGGATGGCTTGATCGACCTTAATGGACTAGCAGAAATGGAAAACCCGCAGGCCTTAGCCGCCCTTAAAGCAGAATGGCAACGGTTTATCCCTGAACTAGCGATGATTCCCGTTCTGCCTGAACCGTTTGGCATTCAAGGCAGTTTGCGCGGCGGGCTGGATTCTGGAATTTTACTGGATGCGCTTCAAATGCGTTATGGGCCAACGGCAAGGCCATTCTTTGTTGTTGAAGGCAAAGTCCAAGATGTGGTTGAATTGGTTGGTTTAGACCTTGATACGCGCTTGGATATTGCCAATTTTACGAAGATACGCCCAACTTTGGCCGTCTTTGACCATGCTTTAGAACAAACCCTGCCAGATGAATTTGATGCGCTTGCGCCGCTTACCCTAACTGCCAATATTTCAGGTGCGCTACAAGACCAAACGAAACTCAATGCGATTAACCTACAGCTAGGGCAAAGTGATTTAAAAGGGGAGGCAATGCTTAAACTTGCAGGTATGCACCATCGTCCAGAATTGGATGTTGCTTTAACCTCTGATCAATTGCGCTATGAAGATTTTGCGCCATTTATGGGAATCACAAGGCATGAATCCCACTCTCACAAGGATGATGATCAGAAGGAGGATGACGATCAATCCGATGAAAGTTCTGAACGAAAACATGATAAAAAACAGGGTGACGGGTTGAATGTCCTGCATCTGTTTGATTTGGAATTTAACCATCAGATCAACCAGCTGGAAGCATTTGACTTTACAATGGAAGATGTGGCCTTAATCGCTGAGGTTGAGGATGGGCGGCTAACCCTTCAACCACAAATCCTTGCCTTGAAAGATAATATATCAAAATTCATCCTAACCGCAGATGCGAACCCCAAGCCCGCAGAAATTGAGATCGCACTTGAAACGCAGGATTTGGCTCTTGAATCCGTTGGCCTCACGCCTTTTGCAGGGATTAATACTGCCCCCAATAATGACACAATGAATGGCAAAATAGAGGCTGGGTTGACGAGCATGCTCACCCTTTCCTTTCCCGCCATTGATAACACAGAAAAATTGCTGGAAAAGCTGGACGGAACAGGGAATTTCACCTTAAAAGAAACCGATCTTGGCGGCATGACCTCTGCTGAAGGGCAACGCTTTGATACGCTGTTTGAAGGGGCGTTAGCAGGCTTGGAATTAACAAAAATTGGCTGTATAGGTATCCCCTTTACGCTGGAGGATGGCATCCTAACCATTGACCAAGGCGTGATTGCCAATCAAACCTCTCTATCCTTAATTGATGGCGATTATGATTTGGTTGACCGCGAACTTGAAATGGAGGTCAACGCAACCAGCGAAGGCCTATCCCTGCCCTTTAAACTTAGTGGACCGATTGATAAGCCAGAAGTTAATTTTATCGCTGATAGTAATGCAGTATTATCGCTTGGTCTCTCCCTCTTTGGGGATCAACCCGTGAGCGAACGCGATATGCAACAACGCCAAACCCTGCTTAACGAACTCCCCGAAACCCACAGTTGCCGCCCTTATTTGCAATAGGGATCACAGTGGCAATCAGACAGAGTAAAATGAAAAATTGATAGGCTAAATCTTGTGTTAAGCTAAACAGACATACATCTTTACTGAACACATTCAAAATTTTTCGTATAAAATCAATTGCTTTAAATATGTTTTACTACCAATCTTAATGGATATTTTTTGATCCTGAATAAGATTATGGTTATAATCAAATCAAATACAATCCCGAAACCAAAAAGCATGACAATAGCTTGCAATGTTGGAACAAAAATTCCCTTAATGTAAAAAATAAATGCGAAAAGATAATAAACGCCATTTACAATAATGCTTTGGTACAACATTAAATCGCTTCGACCAATTCCATAAAGATAACTATCTAAAACATTATTTGCCGCAAAAGCGATGTAAAAAGGCAAGAAAAGAAGTGTAAGAGAGACAATTGGTTTATAATCATCAATTCCCATAATATTTTGAATAAACCAACCATAAAAAGGAATTGTGAATATCCAAAAAATACAAATAATGAAAGACAAAGCAAAATATCCTCTAAAACGGGAACCGATCAATCCGCTATGTAACCCAGCGTCCTGCTTAATGATTGTACCTAATGCCAATATTGGCAACAATAACCATCCCCAAATGAAACCATTAGTAATCCACAGCGTTCCTTGTTCACCAATTTCATTCACTAATTTTAAAATCATGATGATGAAGGCTATATTTCTTACGCCACTTTCTATACCCGATAGTGAAGATACATTAAGCCATTTCTTCCATGATATAGTCTGCTTTGGTATCAACTCTTGGCATTGCATATTCATAAGAGCTTTATATAAAATTACTATACCCAATACTGCCGTAATTAAATGTATGCAGATTGTTGAGTAGGCTATGCCAATAACCCCTATGCCTAGCATACTTTCGTTAATAAAAATAAAATCAGACGCAATCCTAACTATAAGCTGTACTAGCAAGAAAACATAAATTTGACGGTTTAACGATAATGTAATTAAAGCAATTAAAATAATATCTGTTATCACTCGCAAA
The DNA here is from genome assembly GCA_965229675.1 of Alphaproteobacteria bacterium. GTDB lineage: Bacteria > Pseudomonadota > Alphaproteobacteria > CBDDJK01 > CBDDJK01 > CBDDJK01. The sequence continues at coordinate 1,551,892 of OZ245897.1, read as the reverse complement.
GGGATAGCAATAGATTCAAGTCTGATATATTCGATTATTTCCCCAACAATATCAGGAGGTTGGTTCATAAAATTTACCAAATGACTGGCAAAAATCCATATAAATAACGCAATCAATGAATAAATAGGTATAATTATCCAAAGTCCATATTTCAATGCAGACTTAAAAACCAAAGGCTGACTTGCTAGTGAACCGAGTATAAAAAATAATGGTAATGTAATTCCTTCTTGCAAAATTTCATAAATTATATTTAGGGTCATGACTAGTTGAGCACTTTTTTATTGTGCTATACACTAGGGCTGACGATGCGAAACAAATATTATTACCGTTCAAAAATTTCTGAAGCTAAATTTAGGGAAATTATTCGCCTATTTAGCCTTGATATTGAAGCCTCCAAAATAGCACAAATATCAAGGCTAAATAGAAACACGATTAACAATATTCTTTATAAGATACGATTAAGATTAGCCGAATATTGTGAAGAAGGCTCCCCTTATAGTGGGATTATTGAAGTTGATGAAAGTTATTTTGGAGCCAAGCGTGTTAAGGGCAAAAGGGGGCGTGGTGCTTATGGTAAAACAATCGTATTTGGCATATTCAAAAGGAATGGTCATGTTTATACTGAAATTGTTCCTGATTGCTCAAAAGCCACTATACAAGCAGTTATAAGAGGAAAAGTCTCGCTTGACAGTGTTATAAATTCTGATGGATGGCGTGGTTATAATGGCTTAGTAGACGTAGGGTATGAAAAGCATCTAAGGGTTGATCATGGAAAAGATGAATTTGTAAAGGGTAAAGCACATATTAACGGAATTGAAGGATTTTGGGGATACGCTAAGGTAAGAATGACAAAGTTTAGAGGTATGCGTAAAAACACTTTCTATTATCATTTGAAAGAAACTGAATTTAGGTATAATAATAGGGAAAATAACATATACAAAATCATATTAAATATATGTCGCAATAAACCGCTCAACTAGTCATGACCCAAAAAGAAAATTAAACCCAGATATATCGAAAATGTTTCCATGGCACGCTGAATTGGTATCACATGATAAAAGCCAGATTCTTTTAATTCGCTTGTACGAAGTTCGACCATATATAATAGCCCGTGATCAATCACCATATTAAAAAAATTGATAGAATTGGGAAAAAATACCATGGTCCCGAGCAAACCAGCCAAAATACCTAAAGTTACATAATACCAAATCCAGACTCTTTTCATCCATGGCATTCTTCCTTCTTGTTTTCCAACCTCTACGCAGGCGTCATGAAAAATATCCATTCTAAACCACAGCCATTTTGATCCTTTGGAGGTTGGATTGTAGGCAATTTGATGTTTAACCCATAAATAGCCATCTATCCAAGCAGCGATGACGGCAATGACGCCCAAGGATTTAAGATCAACGAAGTAGGAAGCAAAGAAGGAAGATATAGCGGTCAGCTTAAACCTCCAGATGACACGCAGAAATCCCGGCCAGGTCGCGCAAAACTCCCGATCCCATATCAGTAAAGATTTAAGCATTTTTTATATCCCCAGCCGCCCCCACCTGAAGAAGAACCACCGCCACCGCACATCGTTTATTTTCCCCCTCTCTTTAAATAATTATAACTCAACCACGAGAAACACATCGCCATGATAGACAACATTAGAGCAATAGAAAAGAACATAATTGACATAGTAAGTAAAAACAGTGCAAAATCATTTCCGGCAATATTATATCGGCTAGGTTTTGACAAATCAGGTTCAAGGAATAAACCAACGCACATGAACGCAAGACAGGTCAGCATAGAAAAAAAATAAGTACCCATTGAAATTTTCATTGCATCTTTAAGGCAATAGCCTGATCTAACTAAATTATTGAGCGAATGTTTGCAGAATTGGCTAAAATACGCTTTTAAGCTCCATATTGTCAGCCATGATAAAACAACACCATAAATAGCAACAGTATGGATGAGGCGCTGAATGGGAACATCATCACCATAACCAACCCTAACTAGCTCTTTACTATAATAATTAACGATAGAAAATAAGTTATAGTCCAAATATTTGTTTGATTCAATTGCAAAACTCGGGCTAATATTAGCAATTATCAAACTTATCAGTAAAATAACAGGCAATATGATGAAGAAAAAAATTGCATAAGATATTACATATGTTTTTAACTTCCCTAGGACAAGGCGGTTGTTTTTTTCGACTTCTTGATTTGCCTTTATCATTAAGTCCCCACGAAAAACAAGAAGCATTGATCCTTTGGAGGTTGGATTGTAGGCAATTTGATGTTTAACCCATAAATAGCCATCTATCCAAGCAGCGATGACGGCAATAATGCCTAAGGATTTAAGATCAACGAAGTAGGAAGCAAAGAAGGAAGATATAGCGGTCAGCTTAAACCTCCAGATGACACGCAGAAATCCCGGCCAGGTCGCGCAAAACTCCCGATCCCATATCAGTAAAGATTTAAGCATTTTTTATATCCCCTGTCGCCAAAGAAAATGATAAATAGCCTTCTGCTTCTTTAACTGGCTCATTTTGAAGAAGCCCCACCACCATGATATCCAGGCGCATTTGGATTGCCGGGATTATTACCCGTATTGCGGTTGCTGCCTGAAGACCCACCGCCGCCTGAAGAATTGCTGCCACCGCACATCGTTTATTTCCCCCCTTTCATTGTTGAATTGTTATCCGGATATTTTTCGCCCCTGCGCTTATAATATAAGATTGCATCCCATGCAAACCTTACATAGAGACCAAAAAAGGTTTTAAACAATATAAATGAAAAGCAAAGAAGGGACAAAGCAAAGTCATTATTTACAATATTAAATCTGGAAGGTTCATTGTAATTTGGATTAATAAACCAAAAACTTATTACCCCCCCTAAAAACATCAATTCCAAAACAATAAATCCACCCATCAATTTTTTGGTTTCAGATAAACTATATTTTTTTTCTAACAAAACGCCCACAAAATTTTTCGGGGTATGAGTGGAAAAAAACCTTGGAAAAAACAAGGCTAAAAAAAAGAACACAAGAGAAAGATATACGCTAATTGTTTCCGCCATCCTTTGTAGCGGTATGGTATGATAAAAGCTACCAGCCTCAAGCAATCTAGGTAGCGTACCCATAAAATTGTTGTATATTTAATTCAAATCTGATTCAGCTTTGGTATTACAACCTTTTTTTAGGAGTTAACCATGTCCAGATTTGATCTTAGTGATTTTGAATGGGAGCTTATTTTCCCACTTTTGCCGCAAAAGAGCCGTGGGGTTAAGCGTGTTGATGATCGTCGTATTTTAAATGGAATATTTTTCAAGCTTCGCACAGGCATTCCGTGGCGTGATCTTCCAGAGCGTTATGGGCCTTACACAACTGTTTATAATCGATTTAATCGTTGGACGAAGGCTGGGGACGAAGGCAGGTATTTGGGATCGTTTAATGGATGCTATTTGTGATTATTATAACCATAATCTTGTTATGGTTGATGGGACTTCTATTCGTGTGCATCATTCTGCAGCGACAGTAAAAAAAACAGTAAATTTCGTTGTATGGGGCGATCAAGAGGAGGCTTAACAACAAAACTTCATGCTATTGTTAATGAACATGGTTTGGCAATGGGTTTTAATTTAACATCAGGTCAAGCACATGATGCCCCTGCTTGTCGTGATTTGCTACAGAATTTACAATTCGGGCAAGCAGTTCTTGCAGATAAGGCTTATGATGCAGAATGGATAAGAAACATGATCTGGGAACAAGGTGCTATCGAATGTATTCCGTCAAGAGCCAATCGAAAAACGCCTAAACCATACGATAAAGAGCTTTATAAACAACGGAATATTGTTGAACGGTTTTTTGGAAGGCTAAAAAAATCATTTCGATCAATTGCAACAAGATACGAAAAACACTCAACAAATTTTATGGCATTTGTCAAATTAGCAACAATAAGACTGTGGTGCCAATTTTATGAGTCCGCTACCTAGTCATGACCCTTTCAATATTATAAAGTTCAGCCCCAGCTTGACCATTATAGGTCACTTGCCCAGCCTCCCCATCATCACCAAGCGTAATCGTTAAATTAGCGGTTTGGGTATGAAGGCGATAAAAATCTGATCCTTCGCCACCATCAACCAATATATCTTCCAAATGACCATGAAGCTCGTCATTACCTGCGCCACCATAATAGGTATCACCGCCACCATCACCATAGATCGTGTCATGACCATCCATACCATACAGCGTATCAGCACCTTCACCACCACGCAGCCTGTTATTTGCACTGTTGCCTTCAAGCACATCATTGCCAGCACCTGCGTAAATATTTTCGATGTTGTAAATATCAGCCCCCTTCATGCCCTCAACATAAAGCGCGCCCTCGTCATCCCCATCATCAAGAGAGATGATTACATTTTCAACAATGCCATGAAGAATAAGCGCATCGGTATCATCGCCACCATCAATTGAAAGGTCATCCTTATCGGCATAAATATAGTCATTGCCAGCCCCGCCTTCGAACGAATCAGCACCATCATTCCCACGCAGGATATCATTACCAGCATAACCTTTTAATAAATCATCACTATCGGTGCCATTAAGCACGTCATCACCAGAGGTACCGTTAATTATTTCCACGGTTGTATTTTCACTATTTTCCACTTTATTTTCTTCAAATAATGTTTCGTTTCTGTCTGTCATGGCTACCTCCCAACCCCTTTTTTGTATTTAAAATCAATATATAAATCAATTAAATCACGATATAACCTACATGATTATATGTTTGCGACCATTAAATTTAATTTGGCTAAAAATATTGTAATAACGCGATTCAATAAAACAATGTGAGCATGTGATAAATGATTCACGCAATAGCCATTTTTAAATCTGGATGAAAAATTTATTGCGAAATAAGATGAAATAAGAGATATAATAAAATTTGATAATTAATAATTAAAAGCAAAGCCAAGCAATGCCAAAAGTTACCATTAATGAACAAGAAATTGATGTTGAAGCAGGAATGACCGTCTTGCAAGCATGTGAGCAGGCTGGGGTTGAGATTCCACGCTTTTGCTATCATGAACGGTTATCCATTGCTGGAAATTGCCGTATGTGCTTGGTTGAAGTCTCGCCAGGGCCGCCAAAGCCGCAAGCTTCTTGTGCGTTGCCAGTGATGGAAGGGCAAGTCATAAAAACCAATTCACCAATGGTTGATAAAGCGCGCAAAGGCGTTATGGAATTTTTGCTGATTAACCATCCATTGGATTGTCCGATTTGTGATCAAGGTGGGGAATGTGATTTGCAAGATCAAGCGGTTGCTTATGGTTCAAACCTTAGTCGCTATAAGGAGACCAAGCGGGCGGTTACAGATAAATATATGGGACCGATTGTTAAAACGGTAATGAATCGTTGCATTCATTGTACGCGTTGCGTGCGCTTTGTAACGGAGGTTGCAGGGGTGGATGCGATTGGCTTGCTTAATCGTGGGACTTACGCAGAAATATCAGCCCTTGAACAAGCGGTAAATAGCGAATTATCGGGTAATCTTGTTGATTTATGTCCTGTTGGGGCATTGACAGCTAAGCCCTATAGCTATCATGCACGGCCTTGGGAGCTTACAAAAACGCCATCGATTGATGTGTCGGATGCGTTAGGTTCCAATATTCGTATTGATAGCCGTGGGAATGAAGTGATGCGAATCTTACCACGTTTGAACGAAGATGTGAATGCAGAATGGATTTCAGATAAAGCACGCCATGCCCTAGATGGTTTAAAAACACAACGCTTGGATCGCCCTTATCTTAGAAATTCGAAAACGGGACGATTAGAACCAATTGAGTGGGAAGAAGCCTTAAAGATTGCTGCAAAAAAACTCTCTAAAACCAAAGCAGAGAAAATTGGAGTGATTAGCGGCGACCTAGTCGATGTTGAAAGCCTATTCGCGCTTAAATTATTAATGGAAGGGTTGAAAGTTCGTAATCTTGATTGTCGCCAAGATGGGGCTTATGTGCCATCAAAACTGACCCGTGCGCATTATCTATTTAATCCAACCATTACAGGCATTGATGAAATGGATGCGTTGTTGCTGGTTGGTAGCAATCCCCGCCATGAAGCGGCTGTTTTAAATGCACGTGTTTTACAGCGTATGCATTCAGGACAGTTGAAGGTTGGCTATATCGGTGCGCCAGTTGATTTGAATTATGATTATCAGAATTTAGGAGATAATCCTACGATATTAGATAAATTATTAACTGGACGGCATGAATTTTCAAAAATTCTTAAAAATGCAAAACACCCCGCTATTATTGTTGGACAGGGTGCCTTGGCGCGTGAGGATGGTGAGGGCATTTATCATCGTGCGCTTAAACTTTCTATGCAATATAAAGCCGTGCGTGAAAATTGGTGTGGCTTTGGCGTGTTACCGCATCATGCATCTTGGGCAGGCGGTTTGGATATTGGTTTTTTACCAAAAGCAAGCGGACTTTCAACGCCACAAATGATGGAAGCGGCAAAGACAGGTAAATTGGAACTTATCTATTTAATGGGATGCGATTCACTGCCAATGGATCATTTAAAGCAAAGTTTTGTGATTTATCAAGGGCATCATGGCGATGTTGGGGCGCATCATGCCGATTTGATCTTGCCAGGGGCGGCTTACACCGAAAAAGATGCAACCTATGTCAATTTGGAAGGGCGTGTACAGCAAACCAATGCCGCGATTGCGCCGCTTGGGCAAGCCAAACAAGATTGGGCCATTATTCGTGCTTTATCCGATGCGTTAGGTATGCCATTACCGTTTGATAATTTAACCGAATTACGCCAAAATCTTTATAAAAAACATAAATTCTTGGCAAGATTGGATCAATCACCTGAAATTGGTAAAATGTTTGACGCACTTGTGCCAATAGAGGAATTATCGCCAATTTCATCTGAATCGTTTGAATTGCCGATTAAGAATTTTTATCAAAGTGATGTGATTAGCCGCGCCTCGCAAGTTATGGCGCAATGCACGGCCGAATTTGTTTTGAATCAAAGCGCACGGAAGGTTGCTTAATATGGAAGGTGCTGGCTGGATTGATGCTTTATGGTGGCGGGCCTATGCGTGGCCGTTGCTGGAAACTGTTTTTTATATTCTGTGCATCACGCTTCCTGTTGTGCTATCGGTTGCCTATTTAACGCTTGCTGAACGTAAAGTAATTGGCTGGATGCAGCTCAGGAAAGGCCCTAATGTCGTTGGGCCTTTGGGGTTATTACAACCCATCGCCGATGGGGCTAAATTATTTTTAAAAGAAACAATTATCCCATCTGGGGCAAACCCTGCTTTGTTTATTTTAGCGCCGATGCTAACCTTCATTTTAGCGTTAGTTGCGTGGGCAGTCATCCCGTTTAAAGATGGCTGGGTATTGGCTGATATTAATGTTGGCGTGTTATATCTGTTTGCAATTTCTTCGCTTGGGGTTTACGGGATTATCATCGCAGGATGGGCGTCTAACTCCAAATATGCGTTCTTGGGTGCGTTACGCTCGGCCGCACAGATGGTTTCTTATGAGGTATCTATTGGCTTTGTGTTGGTGTCTGTTTTATTGCTTTCGGGTTCGTTGAATTTAAGTGAGATTGTACGCGCACAAACAGGCTTGTGGAATATCATTCCCATGTTTCCCATGTTTATTATCTTTGTGATTTCTGCTTTGGCTGAAACGAATCGTGCGCCGTTTGACTTGCCTGAAGCGGAAGCTGAATTGGTTTCTGGTTATAATGTTGAATATTCGGCAATGACCTTTGCCCTATTCTTCCTTGGTGAATATGCCAATATGATCTTAATGAGTGCAATGACCGCCGTCCTCTTTCTTGGTGGTTGGTTGCCAATTATTGATATTGCACCGTTTAATCTTATTTCAGGGCCAATCTGGTTCGCTTTGAAGATTGCGGCCGTGTTATTTATCTTTTTATGGGTGCGTGCGACTTTGCCGCGTTATCGTTATGATCAGTTAATGCGCTTGGGGTGGAAAGTCTTTTTACCCTTCTCGCTTGCTTGGTTGGTTTTAACTGCTGGTATTCTTGTTGGTTTTGATCTATTACCCACCACGAATGGAGGCGTTTAAGTCATGCAGAATATGGTCAAGGATATAAAAGCATTTTTACTTCGCGATATTGTCGGCGGGCTTAGCATGACATTTAAAGCAATGTTTCAACCCAAGCATACGCTGAATTATCCTTATGAAAAAGGCCCTTTAAGCCCACGTTTTCGCGGCGAACATGCGCTGCGTCGCTATCCTAATGGTGAAGAACGTTGTATCGCCTGCAAATTATGTGAAGCGGTTTGCCCCGCCCAAGCGATTACCATTGAAGCGGAGGAGCGCGCGGATCAATCGCGGCGAACCACGCGTTATGATATTGATATGACGAAATGTATTTATTGTGGGTATTGTCAAGAAGCCTGCCCTGTTGACGCGATTGTCCAAGGGCCTAATTTTGAATTTTCAACGGAAACACGCGAAGAATTATTTTACAACAAACAAAGATTACTTGAAAATGGTGACCGTTGGGAGCCTATCTTGGCCGCTAATCTTGAGCAGGATGCACCCTATCGATGATGATTGCCGATCTTTTATTCTATGTTTTTTCTTTATTGCTGTTGCTTGCAAGTTTGCGGGTGATTACGGCCGCTAATCCCGTACATGCCGTTTTGTTTTTAATCTTTGCGTTTTTCAATGCCGCAGGATTATTCTTACTTGTGGGCGCAGAATTTTTAGCCATGTTGTTGGTGGTCGTTTATGTTGGCGCAGTCATGGTTTTATTTTTATTTGTTGTGATGATGCTGGATGTTGATTTTATTGCGTTGAAATCTAACCTAGCGCGTTATTTGCCGTTGGCTTTGATTTTAGCGGCGATTTTATTAACCGAATTATTGGTCACCAGCTTTGCTTGGCAGGGGGCAACGCCAAGCCTATTCCCTCAAATTAACGCTGAAACCCATAATACAGCCTTATTAGGACAAGTCCTTTACACGGATTATATTTATCTATTTCAAGGTGCAGGGCTTATTTTATTGGTCGCAATGATTGGCGCGATTGTTTTAACTTTACGCCGCCGTGATGGGGTGAAACGCCAAGTCATTCGCGATCAGTTGAACCGCCGTGGTGCGGATGAAATTACCCTTCATAGTGGTAAGTTTTAAAAATGAGCGCGATTGGTATTCATCATTATCTGGTTGTTGCCGCACTGCTATTTGCAATTGGTCTGATTGGGATTTTTATCAATCGCCGCAATATTATTGTGATCTTGATGGCGATTGAATTAATGTTATTGGCGGTTAATATCAATTTGGTGGCTTTTTCAGCAATTTTACAAGATATTACAGGTCAGGTCTTTACTATGTTCATCCTTACTGTTGCGGCGGCAGAAGCTGCAATTGGCCTTGCTATTCTGGTTGTATTCTACCGCAATCGCGCCAATATTGAAGTCGATAGCGCAAGCCAGCTGAAGGGGTAGGTTATGGAGTGGTTTAGCACATTTAGAGCATTTTTTATTCTGCTTATGATTATATTTCCAGGTTATTGGTGTTTAAGAATTACCTGCTCTTCCTTACCTGGAGGCATATCACGTATCAAAAGTATGAATAATTTTCAGATATTAATTGTTAGTTCTTTGTTGGGGATGTTTCCTTTTCTTTCAACTTTATGGATATCTTTTGTAGATATTCACCAGTTATTTCAAGTTGATGTATTAAGGTTTTTATGGGAAGATCCTAAACCAAAATTTTTTGATACGATTGCTATTGAAAATATTATACCAAAATTAGCTTTCTTGATAGCCTTTTTTATCGTTATTAACTGTTTAATACTTCCTTTGATTTGGGGAAATGTTTTTGGATTAACTGTTATTTTACTAAAGCGATTGAAGGGCTTGGGATTTAGTCCAGAAGAATATATTCAGTCAGCTTGGGATTATTATTTTTTCAAATCAAGGTATTTGGACGATATACTCATTATCACCGCTAAGGATAATGAAACAATAATTGGTAGTATAGGAAAAGAAGGTTTTTTTTCAACTGCCAACCAATACGGAGATTTGTATCTAACAAAGTTATACAATTATAATCGACAAGATAAAAAAATTACAGAGAACGAGTCAAGCTCAGGGATTTGGATTAGTAAAGAATCAATTTTACGAATTGAAATGCTTAAATTGGATCATTTTAATAGCATAGAAAGGAGTAATCATGAATAGTATCTTTTCTTTTCTAGACCTTTTTAGCCAAATAGATGCCAAAATACCCAAACTTAAAATCAAGCCATCTGAGTTTGAAATTAATAGCATTAATGGCGGAAACGGGTTTGGTGCACCTAATATTCCTGAGGATGGGATTAGGCTTGATGATGGTATTATTAAACGTAATAAATTGGATCAATAGTAACTTATGCCCATTTTAATTCTTATATTACCGTTAATTGGTTCCTTGCTGGCGGGATTTTTAACGCCGTTATTGGGGTATCAAAAGCAGGATCGCTTTGCGAATCTTGTGACGTCAATCTGTATGGTGGGGGCAGCACTGATTGCTTGGGGTGTCTTCCTTGATATGGCGTTAGGGGGCGGCAATAGCCAAGCAACCATCATCCCACTTTTTAATTGGGTTAGTGTTGGTGGATTTGAATTTAACTGGGCATTGCGGGTTGATATGCTTTCTGCCGTTATGTTTATGGTGGTGACCAGCGTATCGGCGATGGTGCATATTTATTCGATTGGCTATATGAGTCATGATCCCCATAAGCCACGCTTTATGGCGTATCTTAGCCTATTTACCTTTATGATGTTAATGTTGGTTTCGGCTGATAACTTGGTTCAGATGTTCTTTGGTTGGGAGGGGGTTGGGTTAGCCTCTTATCTTTTAATTGGTTTTTGGTACCATAAACCAAGCGCGAATGCTGCGGCAATCAAGGCATTCTTGGTGAATAGGGTGGGTGATATTGGTTATGCACTTGGAATTTTTGCGCTGTATGGCATGACGGGTACGGTCATGTTTGATGAGATTTTTACAGCAATCCCTGATTTAGTCGGTACAAAATTTGTATTTTTAGGGATGGAGGTTGATGCAATTACCTGCACCGCATTATTATTATTTTTGGGGGCAATGGGGAAATCGGCACAGCTTGGATTACATACTTGGCTTCCTGATGCGATGGAAGGGCCAACGCCCGTTTCTGCCCTTATTCATGCCGCAACCATGGTGACGGCAGGCGTGTTTATGGTATGCCGTCTATCGCCTTTATTCGAATATTCTGATGTTGCACTGGCAGTAGTGACGATTATCGGTGCCTCAACAGCATTTTTCGCCGCTACCGTAGGCTTAACCCAAACCGATATTAAGCGGGTAATTGCCTATTCTACTTGTTCGCAATTAGGCTATATGTTTTTTGCCGCTGGGGTTTCGGCCTATCCAGCCGCGATGTTTCACCTAACCACGCATGCTTTTTTTAAAGCGTTATTGTTCCTAGGGGCAGGTTCAGTCATTCACGCAATGTCAGATGAACAGGATATGCGCAATATGGGTGGGATTGGCGCACATATTAAAGTAACGCGATTGTTAATGTGGATTGGCTCGCTAGCATTGGTTGGGATTGGCATTCCTGGCGTGTTTGGCTTTGCTGGTTTTTATTCAAAAGATATGATCTTGGAGGCGGCCTATGGCGCAACAACAGGCATAGGATTATTCGCTTTTTGGGTGGGAATCATTGCCGCAATGATGACTGCTTTTTATAGCTGGCGGCTGTTAATCTTAACGTTTGATGGGCAATCACGTGCGGATGAACGTGTGCTAGCTCATGTTCACGAATCGCCAAAGGTTATGATTTATCCGCTTATTCCTTTGGCCATTGGTGCGGTCGTTGCGGGCTATTTATTCAAAGACTGGTTTGTGGGCGATAGTATGGAGCGTTTTTGGGGAGCATCAATTTTAATCCTTGATAACCATCCAGCAATGGAAAATGCGCATCATGTCCCATTATGGGTTAAGTGGTCACCGTTAATTGTTGGATTAATTGGCATTGGGTTGGCTTATCAACTTTATCGTGGCGGGCTTGATAAAGCGCATGCACGTGCCAAATTCTGGGGACCTGTCTATCAATTTAGTTTAAATAAATGGTATTTTGATAATCTGTATCAGTTCTTATTTGTCCGTCCGTCTTTTTGGATTGGTGGATTATTATGGAAAGGTGGCGATGCAGGTATCATTGACCGATTTGGTCCTGATGGTATTTCAGCATTAACACGTTACTGCGCAGGACAAATATCGCGTTTACAATCGGGTTATTTATATCATTATGCCCTTGCCATGCTGGTTGGGTTAATTGCGCTTGCCGCATGGTTTTTAGTTTGATGGGTTTTTAATCTAATGGGTTTTTATTGATTATGGTTGATTCGCTAAATAATGTTCCGTTGCTATCCTTGGTGATCTTCACGCCTTTGATCGGGGTGTTGTTCATTATGATTATGCGTGGAGAACAAGAAGAAATCGCCCGCAATGCGCGTTTATCCGCATTGGTTGTTTCTTTATTCACCTTTGCATTATCGCTGCTTATCCTATTGAATTTTGATGCTACCAGTGCTGATTTTCAGATGGTTGAACGTGCAACTTGGTTGGGCGGTTTAGGTATCGAATGGCGTGTTGGGATTGATGGAATTTCACTTTGGTTTGTTTTGCTTTCCACGTTTTTAACGCCAATTTGTATCCTTTCAAGTTGGGAGGCAATTCAATCCCGCGTGCGTGATTATATGATCGCATTCTTGGTTTTGGAAACCATGATGGTTGGTATGTTCCTTGCGCTTGATATGGTTGTGTTTTACCTATTCTTTGAAGGGGTTTTAATTCCAATGTTTTTAATCATTGGAATTTGGGGCGGGGCAAGGCGTATTTATGCTGCCTTTAAATTTTTCCTTTATACATTGCTTGGATCATTATTGATGTTGCTTGCAATGGTTGCAATGTATTTACATGCTGGAACAACCGATATTATGACCTTAATGACAACGCAGTTTCCAGCAAGTCTACAATATTGGTTATGGTTTGCGTTTTTTGCCTCTTTTGCCGTTAAGGTACCAATGTGGCCAGTGCATACATGGCTTCCTGATGCGCATGTTGAAGCACCAACTGCAGGTTCTGTTATTTTAGCAGGTGTTTTATTAAAAATGGGGGGCTATGGTTTTTTAAGATTTTCCTTACCCATGTTGCCGATTCCAAGCCATGAGCTTGCGCCTTTGGTCTTTACATTAAGTGCCGTTGCGGTGATTTATACCTCTCTTGTAGCACTGGTGCAAAAAGATATGAAAAAGCTGATTGCTTATTCATCGATTGCGCATATGGGCTTTGTTACGGCGGCTATTTTCATTGCGAATGAACAGGCGATTATGGGATCTATTATTCAAATGCTTAGCCATGGGCTGGTTTCTGGTGCATTATTCCTTATTGTTGGGGTGGTTTATGATCGTTTGCATACGCGTGAGATTGATCGTTATGGCGGTTTAGCAGAAAATATGCCGCGTTATGCGTTTTTCTTTATGGTATTTATGATGGCTTCAGTTGGTTTGCCGGGTACCAGTGGCTTTGTTGGTGAATTTTTAATTTTAGTTGGGGTATATCAATCTTCAACATGGCTAGCATTATTGTTAGCAACAGGGATGGTTCTTGGTGCGGCCTATATGCTATATCTTTATCGCAGGGTAATTTTTGGTGGCTTAACCAAGGATGATGTAAAAGCGATGCAAGATTTATCACCAAGAGAGATTGCTATGTTCGTGCCATTGCTTGGTCTAGTGTTATGGATGGGGATTTATCCTGCAAGTTTCATTACGCCGATTGAAGTATCGGTTGAGGCATTGGTGGCAAATTACCATCAAGCCATAGAAAGCGCACAAGAAACACCCTTAGCATGGCTGGTTAAATTTGCTAACGCTTGGAATTTATAATGAATGATGTGACTTTAAATTTAATGGTAGCGATTCCAGAATTACTTCTGGCTGGGCTGTTATGTCTCCTATTGGTTGCTTGCGTTTATGTGAATGAACATAGGCGTTATCGCCTTGCGCATCTTGCAACGCTTGGTTCGTTAATCCTAACGCTGGTTGCGCTAATTTTAATTCCAAATCAAGATCAAGTTGCGCTTGGGGGGTTATTTGCCTCCGACACATTTATTATTTTATTTAAAATACTGGTATTGGCGGCGGCATTCTTTAGCTTACTTATTGGCGATAGCTTCATCCAAAGAAACGGTTTTGACCGCTTTGAATATCCAATCTTAGCTGGATTTTCGGTGCTTGGTATGTTGATGATGCTCTCAGCCAATAATTTGATGGCACTTTATATTGGGTTGGAATTGCAAAGCCTATCCTTATATGTTTTAGCAACGATGCGCCGCGATTCATTAAGCGCAAGTGAAGCAGGTCTTAAATATTTCGTATTAGGGGCTTTGGCATCAGGCTTATTGCTTTACGGTAGTTCATTGATTTATGGCTTTGCTGGTTCAACTGATTTTGTTGCAATTGCAAATGCGCTACAAGCCTTTACAACAAATGATGGAATGGCAAATGATGGAATGGCAAGCTATGGTACGATGATTGGCTTGGTATTTGTTGTGGTTGCGCTTGGCTTTAAGCTTTCTGCCGCACCGTTTCATATGTGGGCGCCAGATGTTTATGAAGGGGTACCAACTTCGGTGACTGCATTTTTTACCGCCGCCCCTAAAATCGCTGCGATGGGGCTAACGGTGCGTTTGGTCTTTGAGCCTTTTGGGAATTTGGTTGATCAATGGCAACAGATCATTGTTGCATTATCAGCATTTTCCATGTTGCTTGGTGGCTTTGCTGGTTTGGTTCAGAAGAATATTAAACGCTTGATGGCCTATTCTTCAATTGGGCATGTTGGTTTTGCGCTGATGGGACTGGCGGCAGGGACGCAATCGGGCGCAACTTCGGTAACAGTCTATTTAACCATTTATCTTTTTACGGTGATTGGTAGCTTTTCTTGCATTATTGCCATGCGGCGACAAGACCAACCTGTTGAGGCAATTGATGATCTGGCAGGATTTGGCAAAACCCATCCTGTATCTGCAATTATTTTAATGCTCTTCATGTTTTCAATGGCGGGGATACCGCCTTTAGCTGGATTTTTTGCAAAATGGTATGTGTTCATGGCGGCAATAGAAAATGGTTTGGTCATCCTAGCCGTGATTGGTGCATTAAGCAGTGTAATTGCCGCATTTTATTATTTACGGATTATTAAGGTTATGTATTTTGACGAAGCTGAACAGCCGCTTGACCAAGAAACAGGATTGGCAATTCGCTGGACGGGGATTATCGCGGCAGTTCTGGTTGTTGGATTTGTATTTTATCCAACCTTAATCACACTTCCAGCAAAATTTGCCGCCACCAGCTTATTTTAAGGTTTTTGAGCCTTGGATTATGTTGATCGGATTGATTCCACCAACGAAGCTATTCGCCGTAAATTAGAAGCAAAAACCCCCTTACCCTCTTTTTATACATTACGCGCAGGGCGGCAATATGCGGGGCGCGGGCGTGGTGGAAAAGAATGGCATGATGTTCCCCAACCAACATGTGATATAGCCGATGGCAATCTTTATATGTCAGTGTTATATCGGGTTGCAAAAAGCAAGCAAGCGAATTTACCTGAAATTGCATTGGTTGCGGGGGTTGCGCTCCATCAAAGCCTTATCCATTGCCAAAAGCTTAAA
Source organism: Alphaproteobacteria bacterium (assembly GCA_965229675.1). Lineage (GTDB taxonomy): Bacteria > Pseudomonadota > Alphaproteobacteria > CBDDJK01 > CBDDJK01 > CBDDJK01. The sequence goes on along the minus strand of OZ245897.1, from coordinate 1,536,161 downwards.
GCTTCGCATGGTTTAACCTTAAAATGGCCAAATGACTTGTTATTTCATAATAAAAAAATTTCAGGAACCTTGATTGAAACGGTTTCGGTCATGGAAAATAATCAGATTGGTCTTATTATCGGGACGGGGGTAAATATCATCAATTATCCTACCCATTCTGATATAACTTATCCAATTACTAGCCTTGTTGAAGGCGGGTATTTTAATCCGCAAGATACGCCCAATGATTTTTCACAGATTTTAGCGCAAACCTATCTTGAACGCTTAAAAACGCTAATCCCCTTATGGGAAGCGGAAGGGTTTTCAGAAATTCGTGATTTATGGTTGGCGGCAGGGCCAAAGATTGGGCAACCTGTAAGGTTTAATGATGGGCAAACAACCATCATTGGTAAATTTTGCGGAATTGATGGGATTGGGGCTTTATTGTTAAAGAATGATGATCAGCCTACGCCTCAACGTTTTCTTGCAGGGGACTGCTTTCCTTTAATGCTTGAATAGCGTTAATTTATGATAAATAATGACGCAAATTTATTTTAAGATTGCTAAAAATTTGTAGATAAATAAAATCATAAAATTATATTGTTGTTATCTTGTTGAAGGAGGATTTTTATGGCTAGACGTGGGAGTATGCGCGCCAGCCGTCATGCGGGCGGTAATGAAGGGGCTGGGGGTGAAAGTAAAGCCGTTGCCTCGCCTTATGTTCGTCGGGTACTTTCCCATTATGACGTTCTGGATGAAGAACAGCTAACAAAGCTGGAACGCCAAGTTGACTGGATATTGGAAGAAGTCGGCATTGCTTTTCGGGATGACCCAGAATCCTTAAAAACATGGGAACAGCAAAAAGGAAATGGCGTTACAATCGGTGGTGAACATGGTGATTTGGTGCGTTGTCCAGCTGATTTTGTGCGCGCATTATGTAAAAAAGCACCATCGCAATTTACGCAACTTGCACGCAACCCTGAACGTTCGGTGGTGATTGGCGGCAATAACCAAGTATTTGCACCCATGTATGGTGGCCCTTTTGTCCGTGATTTAAAGGGCGGTCGTCGCTATGGCGATATGGAAAGTTTTGATAAGTTGGTAAAGCTTGTTTATAGCTTACCTTCCCTTCATCATAGTGGGTTGGTCGTGTGTGAACCATGCGATGTTCCCGTTAATAAACGCCATCTTGATATGGTGTTTTCGCATATGACCCTGAGTGATAAGCCGCATCTTGGCGCAATTACTGAGATGAGCCGCGCCGAAGACAGCGTTGCAATGGCTGAAATCCTATTTGGTTCTGATGTGTTGGAAGAAAATTGTGTGATCCTTGGTAATGTGAACACCAACTCCCCGCTACTTGTTGATAAGGTTGTGTCTCAATCAATTCAGGCTTATTGTTCACGTGGACAAGGGATTATTGTTGTTCCCTTTATTCTATCGGGGGCAATGGGGCCTGTTTCGACTGCGGCCTCTGTTACACAAGCAATGGCTGAAGCAATGATGGTCTGTGCCTATTCACAGCTTGTGCGTGAAGGTGCGCCGTTCGTCCTTGGTAATTTTTTATCGTCAATATCCCTAAAATCAGGGGCGCCAACCTTTGGCATGCCTGAACCTGTGCTTTCTAACTATGTGATTGGGCAATTAGCAAGGCGGGTTGGTTTACCATTGCGTTGCGGTGGGTCATTGACGGCCTCCAAAATTGAAGATGCACAGGCAGCTTATGAAAGTGCAGATTCTATGCACGCAACCATGATGGCGGGAGCAAATTTTGTCCTTCATTCAGCAGGCTGGTTAGAAGGCGGGCTTTGTATGGGCTTTGAAAAGCTAGTAATGGATGCAGATCGTCTTGGTAGCTATCAAAAAATACTTGATTTAGGCTTACAGCTGGACGATGATGCGTTGGCAAAAGATGCCTATGGTGAAGTTGGCCCTGGCGGGCATTTTCTTGGTTCCAGCCACACGATGCGCAATTATCAAACCGCTTTCTATCAAACCGCCTTGTCAAATAGCGAGAATGTGGAAAGTTGGGAGGAAACAGGCAGTAAAGATATGCGTACCCGTGCCTTTGAACGTTGGAATAGCTTGCTTGAGCAGTATGAAGCACCACCGTTGGATGTCGCTAAACGCGAGGAATTGAGTGAATTTGTAACCAAACGCAAACAATCCATGCCAGATGCTTGGTATTAATAAAGGAGAGTAAAATGCCCGAGATTCAAAAAAGCGATGAACCTGTTGAAAAGAAACTTCCCTCCCATGCAAAAGTGGTTGTGATTGGCGGCGGGGTTGTTGGCTGTTCTATCTTATTCCACCTAGCAAAATTTGGCTGGAAAGATGTTGTTTTGCTTGAGCGGGATGAGTTAACTTCTGGTTCAAGTTGGCATGCGGCAGGGCAAATTCATACAATTTCTTCTGATCCAAATATTTCACGCTTACAAAGCTATACAATTGATCTTTACAAGGAAATTGAAGAATTATCAGGGCATTCGGTTGGCTTACACATCACGGGTGGGTTTTATTTGGCTTCTACCCGTGAATGGTATGATTACCTTAAACGGGAGCGTTCTAAGGCACGCTATATGGGATTGCATCAAGAATTTATCAGCCCTGAAGAAGTTGCAAGGCGGCATCCCTTAATTGATCCAAAACATTATTATGCCGCTTTGTGGGATGATCAAGATGGGGATTTGGATCCTTCAGGCGCAACCTATGCTTTTGCAAAATCGGCCAAACATTATGGCGCACGCTATTTTACCCATACGCCCGTAACGGCAACCGCCCAACGTGCGGATGGTAGCTGGGATGTAACCACCCCGAAGGGGATGATCAATGCTGAATATTTGGTGAATTGTGGCGGCTTATGGGCGCGGGAAGTTGGTCATATGCAAGGGGTTCATCTGCCTGTGCAACCAATGGAGCATCATTATCTGATTACCGAAGCAATTCCTGAAATTGCCGCCCGCAGTGAACGCTTGCCAGCGGGGATTGATTATGAGGCTAATATTTATTTCCGCCAAGAACGTCAAGGCATGTTGCTTGGCACTTATGAACCCAAAGGAACACCATGGAAAGTGGAAGGCACACCATGGGAATTTGGGCATGAATTATTGCCACCTGATATTGATCGTATTGCAGATCGGCTTGAAATGTCGTTTGAACGCATCCCCGCGATTGGCGAGGCAGGAATTAAAGATATGATCAATGGTCCCTTTACCTTTGGCCCTGATGGCAATCCGATGATTGGCCCTGTACCAGGTATGCGTAATTATTGGGTTGCAGTTGGGGTAATGGCTGGTTTCTGCCAAGGCGGTGGGGTTGGTAAAACCATGGCTGAATGGATGATTGATGGCGAGCCTTCAATTGACGTATGGGCAATGGATGTTGCGCGTTTCGGTGAATTTGCAAGCCCTGAATGGGGAACAATAAAATCGACCGAGAATTATGAACGGCGGTTTGTAATGACCTTCCCGAATGAAACTTTGCCAAAAGGACGTTGCCAAAAAACGACCGCCCTTTATGATCGGCTGGTGGCACGTGGTGCGCTTATGGGTCAGGGCTTTGGGCTTGAAAATGCGCTATGGTTTGCAGATTCGCCCGAAGATGCGTGGGAAACCCCAACCTTTGAGCGCAATCGTTCCCATGATTATGTTGCACGCGAGGTTAAAGCGGTGCGTGAAGCCGTTGGCGGCATTGAAATTGCGAATTTTGCCAAGCATGAATTTAAAGGGGCAGGCGCAAGAGCCTATCTTGAACACACGCTAGCAGGCTATGTGCCAAAAGCAGGACGCTTAACCCTAACCCCCATGCTGACCCCCAATGGGCGACTTTATGGGGATTTAACGGTTGCCTGCCTTGGGGAAGAGCATTTTATGCTATTCGGTTCTGGCACGATGCAAGAAGCGCATCGCCGCTGGTTTGAAAATTCTCTACCAAGCACAGGTGTGCATTATGCTAATGTCTCAGATGATTGGCATGGCATTGCCTTATCTGGCCCTAATTCAAGAAAATTACTTGAAAAAATTACTCGCGATGAAGTCTCAGCTGAGCAATTTAAATTCCGTGATGTTCGTCAAACCTTTGTTGGCGGCGTACCAGTTCTTATCAACCGCATTAGTTTTTCAGGTGAATTGGGTTATGAAATTTATTGTCGCCCGCATTATCTATTGCGCTTAGCTGACGAGATTGAAGCGGCAGGTGAATCCCTTGGCTATCGCTGGTATGGCGCGCGTGCGTTAATGTCGTTACGACTTGAAAAAAGCTGGGGCGTATGGAGCCTTGATTTCAGGCCTGATTTTGATGCAGTTGAATCGGGAATGGATATGTTTATCAACTGGAAAAAAGACTTTCTTGGCAAAGAGGCCACGCTTAAAGCAAAAGAAGCGGGCGCACGCCGCAAATTGGTTACCCTTATTGTTGATAGTGATGGGGTTGATGTATCCAATGATGAAGCGATTTTAAAAGAAGATCGTGCCGTTGGTTATGTCAGTTCAGGCGGCTATGCGCATTCTGTTGGCCAATCGGTTGCGCTTGGCTATGTCGATATAGACTGTTCAGAAGCAGGATCAAAGCTTACAGTTGAAATATTAGGCGAAATGGTTAATGCAACCGTGCAAGGTGCGCCGCTTTATGATGCTAATGGAGGCAGAATGAGAAGCTAAATGCAGATTTATTATAATGAAATCTGTGCCGACCACGATATGGGAGCAGGGGAAGTTGAACAGCCTGCCCGCTATCACGCCGTTTATAATGCGTTAAATATTCCTGAATTTTCCACGGCTGATTGGCACCATGCGCCACAAGTTGAACGCACGGCTTTGGAAGCCGTGCATGATAAAGCGCATATTGAACGGTTATTTCAATTTGATCAACAAGCCGAAACAGATACAGATTCTGCTTTGCATCTGGCCTTTGACTTGGTGGTTAAACAACATTCAATTAAAGCGGCAAGAACGGCGGCTGGTGGTTGTGTTGCTGGCATTGATGCGATTTGTGGTGGGGAAACGGATCACGCCTTTGTGATTGCCCGTCCCCCTGGTCATCATGCAGAATATGCTGAATCTATGGGGTTTTGTGTGTTTAATAATATTGTGGTTGCGGCTGCCCATGCTTCTAACCAATATGGAATTGAGCGGATTGCCTTGCTTGATTTTGACGTACATCATGGCAATGGTACCCAGCAAGCTTGCGAGGATCGTGCAGATTGGTTTTTTGCTTCCTCTCATCAATGGCCGCTTTACCCTGGCACGGGCAAAACAGAAGAACGTGGCAACCATGATACCATTCGCAATATGCCCTTGCCAGAAGGAACCGATGGTCATAGTTTGATGGAAGCTTGGGAAGAAATTGTTTTTCCTGAACTTGAAACTTTTAAGCCACAACTTATTTTAATTTCGGCTGGATTTGATGCGCATCGTCTTGATCCTTTGGGCGGGATGTTATTAACCGAAGAAGATTATTTTGAACTTACCCGCAGGATTTGCGCCATTGCTGATCGCCATGCGAATGGTCGTATTTTATCGACGCTTGAGGGGGGGTATAATCTGGAAGCCTTGGCAAATAGCGCACTTGCTCATGTTCGCGCGCTCAATGAATAGCTTATGCTTTAAAAAACGATCCGTTTTTGATTTTTCTTATTTTGTTGACATAAAAGAAAATATTCGCTTTATGATTAGACGCTAAAAATCATTGTTTTAATTTATTTAAAACATTTTTTATTAAACCATATTAAAAAGATAAAATGGCATTAACCACTCCCCCTGTTTGTGATTTCGGTTGGAAAGCCCCTGCTTTTTCACTATCCGAACCAGATGGCGCATCCCATTCATCAACCGATTTTATTGGGAAGAAACCAGCCTTAATTATGTTTATTTGCAACCATTGTCCTTATGTGTTGGCGATTGCTGAAAAATTAGGAAAAGTTGGTGATGCTTTAATGTCAAAAAATATTGCAGTGATTGCAATCAATGCGAATGATTGGCGTATGTATCCTGAAGATTCCCCAAATTTAATGCCAGTATTTGCAAAAAAATATGGCTTTAATTTTCCTTATGTGGTGGATGAAACGCAGGCGGTTGCAAAGGAATGGGATGCAAGTTGCACCCCCGATTTTTTTGGCTTAAATGTAAAGGGCGAATTGCAATATCGTGGAAGATTTGAAGACCGTTCAACCAGTCTATCAGCTAATAATGGTATATTTGATATTGAACAAAATGAGCTTTATAAGGCAATGATTCAAATTGCCGAAACAGAACACGGCCCTAAACAACAAACCCCATCAATGGGATGCAGTATCAAGTGGCGCTCATAATTTTATTCAGGTAATTTAAAGCATGGCAGATATATTTAACGAAATTGATGAACAAATCCGCAAGGATCAATTTAAACAGCTTTGGCAACGCTATGGGATATTGACAAGTGGAGTTTTGCTTGCCGTATTAATTATAGTATGTGCTTATACTGCATGGCAATGGTGGCAACGCAGTCAAGCTGAACAAGCAGCAGCCCCGCTAGCAGGCATCATAACAGCCTTATCATCTGATCAAGAAAATGCACAAAACCAAGAACTAGCCAATCAGCTTGAAGTTTTTTCTAATCAAGGAACGACTGGATTTAATCAAATGGCAGGCCAGCTTGCCGCCAATTTATATGTTGAAGCAGAATCATGGGAAACAGCCCAATCCCTCTATGAAAATTTAAGTGAAAAAGAAAATGGCGACCAATTTTATCAAGATCAAGCACGCTTGGTTGCGCTTGAATTAGCATTACGTAATCCCAATGCAGCATTTGATGATTTAGAAACAGAACTAAATACACTTATTCAAAACTTAAACCAACGCACCCCTGTTTTGGCACAATATGCTGAATTGTTGAAGGTTGAATTGGCTTTAGCACAAGGACAAAAATTACAAGCAATTAATCTTTTGAGCATGTTAAAAGATGCCCCTGATACCCAAACAGATATTAAACAGTTTGCATCACGCCTTATTACTGAGCTTGATGCAGGTTCTGCTTCCGAATAAGCCATAATTATATGAAGATTATTCAAGCAAGCTTATTCCTATTATTTTTGATGGCGATAGGCTGTTCAAGCGTTGAAGACCCGCCTTTACCAGGGGAGCGTATTCCAATCCTTCTTGGTAATATCGAGGTAGAACCCGATCCCGCCCTTGCCGATCTTCCAGTGCGCCTTCCCCAACCTAATGCCAATAATGGCTGGCCACAAGCAGGCGGATTTGCCGATCATGCCAATCATCATCTGGCTTTGAACGGTGGTTTAAAACCGCTATGGTCAGTGTCTGTTGGTGATTTTTCTGATGATGAAGGCTTTTATGCCCAGCCTGTGATTGCGGAAGGCCGTATTTACACCCTTGATCATGATTATGAAATTCGTGCGCTTGATGCAAGTTCAGGAAAATTAATCTGGCGGACTGCGCTTGAAGTCCCCAAGGAAGATAGCGAGGCAATTGGCGGCGGGCTTGCTTATCATCAAGGGCGGATTTATGTTGCGACAGGTTATAAATTTGCGTATGCGCTTACCGCTGAAAATGGTAAATTATTATGGGAAGCTGATTTAGGAAGCCCGACCAGAGCCGCCCCAACCGTTGCCGATCAGCGTGTGGTAATCGTGACGATTGATAATCAAACAAGGGCGTTGAATAGTTCAGATGGGTCGCTTGCATGGCGGCATTTTGGCATTGCCGAAGCAGCTGGTCTGCGCGGTGGTGCCGCCCCTGCCCTTGGTGATAATGTTGCAATCATTCCTTATTCATCGGGGGAGGTTTTTGCAATTCGTCTTGCTAATGGGCGGGAATTATGGTCGGAAAGCCTTGCAAGCCTCCAGCCCTTGGACGCATTGGCCAACCTTGCTGATATTCGTGCTTTGCCTGTGATGGATCGTGGCTTGGTCTATGTGATAGGTCATGCGGGGCGGATGATGGCAATTGACCTTAGAACGGGCGTAAGGGCTTGGGAACGCCGCCTTGCTGGAACTGAAATGCCATGGGCGGCTGGTGATTATGTTTTTGTGGTTGGCATTGATGCAACTTTAATTGCTTTAACCAGAAGCAGTGGCCGCGTGAAATGGCGTACTTACTTACCACGTTATGAGGATATGGAGGATTTAGAAGGGCTTATCGTATGGCGAGGCCCTATATTGGCAGGAGATCGGCTGATTTTAGCAAATAATTTAGGGGAATTACTGTCAGTTTCACCTTATGATGGAACTGTGTTAGGTAAAATTGAGCTTGGTAGCGCGATAGGCGTATCACCAGTGGTGAGCGATAACCGCCTTTATGTTTTACAAAATAATGGAACATTACGCGCATTCCATTAAATGATTAAAAGGAAAACATATATATGGATACGGTAAAATCAATTGAAGGCATTCACGGTTATTATTTAGAGGATTTGAGCGTTGGCATGTCTGCCGTCTTTGCAAAAACAGTGACTGAGGCAGATATTGTTCTGTTTTCTGGTATCAGTGGTGATATGAACCCAATCCATGTCAATGAAAGCTATGCAAAAGAAACCATGTTCGGGCGGCGGATTGCCCATGGGATGTTGACAGGTAGCATGATTTCCACGGTGTTGGGGATGAAATTACCAGGGCCTGGCTGTATTTATGTCAGCCAATCTTTGAATTTCTTGGCACCCGTCTATGCAGGGGATACGGTTGAAGTCGAAGCAAAAATCATTGAAATTATCAAAGAGCGCAAGCGCATTATCTGCCATACCACTGCACATGTAGAAGGCAATATGGTGGTGGAAGGTGAAGCCATTATGAAAGTTCGCACACGTGGATAAGCTTTTTTAAACTAATGGCGTTTCAACTTGTCTATTTAGAACAGAAAGTCCCACCATCCCTTCAAGGCGGTGTGGTTGCGCTTGGTAATTTTGATGGGGTACATCTTGGTCATAAGGCGGTGTTAAGCCAAACCATCGCCCTTGCAAAAGATAAAAATCTTCCCGCAGTTGCCGTAAGTTTTTCACCGCATCCAAGGCAGTTTTTTAAGAAATTTGGGGATGATTTTTTGCTAACGCCCGTTCAGCTAAAAGCCGCACGTATGAAAGCGATGGGGATGGATGGGTTGATGATCATTCCATTTAATCAAGCCCTTGCTAACCTTAGCGCAGATCAATTTATAAATCATTATTTAATCAATCATTGTAACGCGAGCGAGGTCGTGCTTGGCTATGATTTTCATTTTGGCAAAGACCGTCAAGGCAACCCCGACAGCCTAAAGGCCAATCCTGTATTTTTAACGACTGTGATTGAGCCAAAGCAGGATGAACATGGCGGGCTTTATGCTTCCAGCACCATTCGTGATTTTCTTGATACAGGCGATATTACAAGTGCGAATGCGATGTTGGGCTATGCTTACAAAATTGAAGGCATCGTGATTAAAGGTCAACAATTAGGGCGAACCCTAGGCTTTCCAACTGCCAATTTTTCAAAACCTGCACAAAAAATGCCACGCTTTGGCGTTTATGCAGTTCAGCTATTTGATGGTGATCAATGGCTTGCGGATGGGGTTGCAAATTATGGGATTAAGCCTACATTAAGCGGGGAACAAGCCCCCGTTTTTGAAGTTCATGCCTTTAATTTTGATCAAGATTTATATGATAAGACATTGCAAACGACCTTAATTGACTTTATTCGTTCAGAACAGAAATTTTCATCTCTTGATGAATTAAAACAGCAAATTAGCCAAGACTGTAACGCTGCACAGGCAGTATTTGATAAAATGGGCTTTGATAAAATGGGAAATGAACAGTGATACCAGTAACTTTAAAAAGACCTGATGGAAAAAGTGATATTCAATTTGGCGACAAGCTTCCCTTTGTTTTAATTGCCGGCCCTTGTGTTATTGAAACAAAAGCCCATGCGTTAAAACTTGCCAAGGCACTTGCTGAAATTACCGATGATCTGGATATTCCATTTATCTATAAATCTTCCTATGATAAAGCAAACCGTACCGCATTATCCAGTACGCGTGGCCCTGGACTTGAAGAAGCAAAAGCTATTTTTGATGCGATCCGTGAAGCGATTAAAGTTCCAATCTTAACTGATGTTCACAGCCCCGAACAATGCCATCAAATTGCACCGCATGTTGATATTTTACAAATTCCAGCCTTTTTATGTCGGCAAACGGATTTATTACTGGCGGCAGCAGCAACGGGCAAGATGGTTAATATTAAAAAAGGGCAATTTCTTGCGCCATGGGATATGAAATATGGGGTGGATAAAGTAACCTCTGCTGGCAACGAAAATGTACTGGTCACAGAACGTGGTACCAGTTTTGGTTATAACACGCTGGTTAATGATTTTCGTGGTTTGCCAATTATGGCGGATGAATGCAAAAAGCCTGTGATCTTTGATGCAACTCATTCAGTGCAACAACCAGGTGGGTTAGGCGGCGCAAGCGGTGGAAAGCGTGAATTTGTTCCGCCTTTAGCACGTGCTGCCATTGCCGTTGGTGTAGCGGGTTTATTTATTGAAGTCCATGAAGACCCTGATCATGCCCCTTCAGATGGTCCTAATATGATGAAATTGGATACATTAGCCCCCTTACTACAACAGTTAAAAGCAATTGATGCGCTGGTTAAAGGAAGGGCATGATGAAAGGATGGATCCCTGCCATAATTAAAAACAGTGCTGCCTTTGGCGAATTAACTACCATTGGTTTTGGGGTTATGCTTGCCCTATGCCTGCGTATGTTTGCTTATGAGCCGTTTAATATTCCCTCTGGTTCAATGATCCCAACCTTGGAAGTTGGCGATTTTGTCTTGGTTTCTAAATATAGCTATGGCTATAGTCGGTTTTCATTGATCTTTAGTCCTAATTTATTTGAAGGGCGTGTGTTTTCAACGCCACCTGAGCGTGGTGATGTTGCCGTATTTCGTAACCCAACTCAGCCCGATATTGATTATATTAAGCGGGTGATTGGATTGCCAGGGGATCGTATTCAAATGCGTGATGGACGGCTTTATATTAACGGAGTACGCGTTGAGCGAACCCAAATTGAACCTTATTCATTTCGTTTATCAGATGGCAGGGTACGCGAACTTCCACAATATATGGAAACCCTACCCAATGGAAAATCCTACAAGATCATTGAAGGGCTTGGGGATCGTGGTGGACTTGATAACACAATGGAATATCTGGTTCCCGCAGGAAGCTATTTTATGATGGGGGATAACCGCGATAATTCAACCGATAGCCGTGTCACCAGTAAGGTTGGGGCTGTGCCGCTTGACCATTTTATTGGTCCTGCCACTTCTGTGGTCATGGGGTTTGAAGACCATACACACTGGTATAATCCAATTAGCTGGTTTACTGGCTTCAAGACTGAACGTGCTTTTAACAGCATTCATTAATAGGCTATTTTTCGTGTTAGAAGCCAATATAAAGAAAATTTTGGAAAATATATTAGCGCATAAAATCCTTGATGAGGCGTTATTTTTTCAGGCAATCACCCATCGTTCTGTTCTTGCAGATAAAACAACCAATGATCGTTCTTATGAACGGCTGGAATTTTTGGGGGATCGTGTGTTAGGGCTTGCCGTTGCCAATCTTTTATATCGCACTTTTCCAAATGAACCTGAAGGATTACTATCAAGACGATTGATGCAGCTTGTTTCCAAGCACCAAATTGCCGAGCGCATACGCAAATTAAAACTCCATCAGCTTATGCGTTTATCGAATGGGGAATATAGCAATGGCGGGCAAGATAACCCTACTTTGCAAGCCGATTTAGGCGAAGCATTGATTGGCGCACTTTGGCTTGATGATACAAACCATAAAGGACAGGCGGCTTTTGACTTTGTGGAAACACAATGGGCATCGCTTATAACGCTTAAAGAAAAAGCCCCAAAAGATGCTAAATCTGCCCTGCAAGAATGGTGCATGGCACGAAAATTACCACTTCCTGATTATCAACTGATCCATCAAGAAGGGCCTTCACATGCGCCGCAATTCACAATCGCACTCTTAATTGAAGGACAGCCGTCTTTGGAGGCAACAGGTGCCTCAATTCAAGGAACACAAAAAATATTGGCGCAGACGATGTTAGCGCGATTGACCCAATAACAGATTAACGATAAGATTTATATTATGATGATTTCTACTACCGCATTTAACCATTGGATTTTTGATCTGGATAACACATTATATCCAGCAGAATTTAGCTTAATGCCACAGATTAGCCGCCGCATTGGTGAATATATTATGGCTAATTTATCGCTTGAGGAACAACCAGCCAAAGCTTTACAAAAAAAATATTATTTGGAACATGGGACTAGCCTGCGTGGATTAATGCTTCATCATGGGGTTGATGCTGATGATTTTATGCACTTTGTCCATGACATTGATTATAGCCTTATTCCAGAAAATAAAGCTTTGGCACAGCTAATCCATGCACTTCCAGGTAAAAAATACATTCATACCAACGCAACCAAAGCCCATTGCGACAAAGTATTATCGCAACTTGCTTTACATGGTTGTTTTGATGGTATTTTTGATGTGGCGGATAGTGATTATGTTCCCAAACCAGAACTTTATGCACACCAAACCTTAATTGAACAATTTTCAATTCAACCTGAACAAGCGGTTATGATTGAAGATTTACCACAAAATCTTAAAAACCCTGCTAAGCTTGGTATGAAAACGGTTCTAATAACCAGTGATTATCATGATCATCAAAATGATTTTACGCATGATGCTGATTATATCCATCATAAAATCCATAATTTAGAAGCATGGTTACAACAAATTTTAAAAGGCGTATAAAATATGACCTATTACGATGTTTATTTAGCCCCTATGCGTAAAACCGATAAAGAACTTTATCTTAAAAACCTAACTGATGTTGAAATCATATTAAAAAATCATGGCGCGCTACACATCACTGAATTTATAAGCGATTATATCCCCGATGGCGTGCTAACTTCCTATCCGATGGCACTTAAACTTGAACCAGATGAATGTGTGATCGTTGGCCATATTGAATGGCCGTCCAAACAAATTCACGATGAAGCATGGGAAAAACTTTCAAAAAATCAGCAAATGGCAACAATCAATATGCCTTTTGATGGCAAGCGTATGATCTTTGGCAGTTTTGAAAAAATATTTGATCAATAGCTTGAATTTTTAAAAAAAATATTTTTTTACTTAATTTTTTCAGTAATAATAAATAATAAATGCAAAAAAATCATTTTTTACTTGAATATTCGCTGTAAATCGTCTATTAAATAAAGTCGTATTTAATAGGATATGTGAATTATAAGCATGATCGAATGTTCAAATAGTGCATTTTTATTCAGTTCCAAGAAAGGGATGGTGCGCCATTTATTCAAATGGCGTTGTCGATTTTTTAGTGCCTTGACGGGATTTACACTGGCTGGCTCTATAATTTTTTCATCTAACGATTCACTTGCACAAGCTATTCCTCAAGAGCAGTCAAATTTGGGTGAACCTCCTGCTCTATTATCAAATTTAAGGCAAGATCAACCTGGGATGTTATCGCGGCAAGTTGTGGGGGAAGATTCTGAATTAATGGAAGTCAGTGAATTATTGGGAATTAATGTCACAACAGATTCCGCAATCGCTGGTCCTGGTTATTTAACCCTACATGATGCCATGAATTTATTATTGATTAGAAATCAAAAAATTCGCGGGGATTTAGCCTCATTACGCGGTGCGCAAAAATCAATCGATAAGGCCGAAGCAGAATATTTTCCAGAAGTTGTTGTAAGTGGCTCGTTAAATGGAATTGGTGTTCTACCAGAAAATGACAATGATTCAGATGATGGTTGGAACAATTATATGACCAATAATCTTGAGGTTAGCTTACAACAAAGGCTTTATGATTTTGGTTATCGTGAAGAAACCGTAAAAGCCGCCAAAGCCGATTATGAACGGCAAATTGCAAGCTTCCGTTCAAATGTTGAACAAAAAATGATGGAGCTGGTTACCCTTTACGGTGAATTACGGCGGGCAATTTTGCAATATCGTTCAATTAACGAATATTATTCACATGGACTTGAATTATTTAAGGTCGTTAAAGATCGTACCGATAATGATCTTGCGCCACAATCTGAACTTGAATATGTCCAGCTTCAGCTTGCTGAAACACGCCAACAGCTAACGCAAACGGCTTCAAGAATTACGCAAGCGCGCCGCTCTTTTGAACAAGAAATTGGGATTTGGCCAAAACAATTAGCCCCCATGCCCTCAGTTGCAGTTGAGCGTATTAGCCAGCTTGCCGATGTTAATTTACCAATTAAGCGTTCTGCCGTTGTGATTGAAGCGCAAGCTGAATTGGATCGTAGGCGCGCTGAATTAGCTTCAATTGAAGCAGAAGATAAGCCAAATGTAACAATGGAAGTTAGCGGGGTTCGTAATTATAATACTGGCAATTCAGGCAACACTGATTATACGGCAACAGGTACCGTGACCATGAGCTGGACACTTTATGATGGCGGACGGCAAGACATCGCGCGTGACCAATCTTTATTACAAATTAAGCAAGGCGTGCATGCGGTTGATTATCTTGGGGAGCGTGCAAAAGGTGACTCCCTTCGTTATTTGATTGAAGTTAAACAAGCTGACCGTGAGCTTGAAATCATAAAAGGAATGATTGCCTCCTCTGATCAAATTATTCGCCATAATGTTCGATTATTTCAAGCTGGATTGGTTTCAGCTACCTTTATGATTGGGTCGTTGCGTGAACGTTCTTTCTATCGCACACGCCTTGTGGATTTAGAACATAATCGCGCCGTTTCAAGCTATGGCTATGCACAGGCAATGGGAATATTACCCGCACAATTAGGAATTGATATCCAAGAAGCTATCGATAATTACGATCCAGCAACCGACTTACCTGACGAACAATAACATACCGTTCGAAAGATTTTTCATTAAATCATTATAGATTAAAATAATGTACGGGCGTAGCCATCACTGCCGTGTGTTTGCTTGCTCCCCGAGGCCTGTTTCAAACAGGTGGGCACCGCATATAAAGACCACGATCCTTACAGAGGCAGCTCCCTAGAGCAAAAATATAGCCCCCGGAACATTATAAAACAGCACGCACAGCATCGCCGCACCCGCCATTTAATCATAAACTAATTTGTTGGATTTGCAAGCTTCTCCAAGCGTTCAGTCATGCTACTCAACCAATTCATAAGCGATTGGTAATCTTGATTGCGTGCACGTAATTTTGCCTCAGATTCGGCATTATTTTGTAATAATTGATTGATTAATTCATCATTTGCATTCTTACTAACGGGAAATTCATCTGTATCAGCCCGTGATTTTGATGCGGTGGAAGAACGCTGGGTTTCCAATTCATCAAGCAACATAATCCCCGCGATAACCAACAATCTACGATCCCCAATTTGACCAATCGACTCCTCCAGCTCATTGACATAATCATCTAGTTTAGCGGCCAGCATTTTAATACGCGCCTCTTCCCCTTCAGCGCAGCCAACCAGATAATCGCGATGATTAATCTTAACCGTTAGATTATGCATCAGGTTTATCCTGCCGTACCATTGTTTCCAGTGAATCAAGCTGATGGAGTGCTTGTTCTATTTGACGCAAGGCTTCCAAATTATCTTCGGTATTTTTGTGATCGGTTTGAGGTGACATAATAATATCAGAACCCGACAATCGCGCTTCAATCTGCCGTAAAGCAGATTCAAATCGCCGTTTTATTTGTTCTGAATCATCCATAATCTTTAAAAAATCCTTATTAAAGAATCAAATTAAAAGCATATTGCTAAGATACGCCTTCAATCCAGCCGCCGCCCAATAATCTTAAGGATGATTTTGCCCCATCCGCAATATTATTATCTTCATTCGCATTATAATCAGGTTTGTAAAATACACAAGCCTGACCTGCTGAAACCCCATATTGCGGTTGATGAAACCGAACGCGCACGTGATCTTGCCCATCCGCTTCAATATCAGCATCAACTGGTGCCATTACATTACGGATTTTGACCTGAATAGATTGATTTGGCAAATCATCCAACCAATTAACATTGCGCACTTGAATTTCAGGGATCGCCAAGGCCTCCCGCGGGCCAACGACCACTTCCGCCTGTTCGGGATTAAGCGCAATCACATAAAGCGGTTCATGATGATGCAGCACCTCCTCTTTATTATACGCATCCTCTTTGCGGCCACCAATGCCAAGCCCCTTACGCTGACCAATTGTAAACCCTGCAATGCCTTCATGTTGCCCCAAGATCGCACCCGATTGATCAACAATATTACCTGGATTAAACGCATCTGGACGTAATTTACGCACAACATCGGCATAACGCCCATTGGGTACAAAGCAAATATCTTGACTATCAGGTTTATCCGCAACTTTAAGGCCAAAATGATCGGCAAATTGTCTTGTCTCTGCCTTAGAAAAGTGTCCAAGCGGAAAGCGCAAGAAATCAAGCTGTTCCTTTGTTGTTGCAAACAGAAAATAGCTTTGATCTTTTTGATCTGTTTTCGCCTGTAACAATTTAACCTCGCCCGTTATTGGCTCAACATGGCGAACACAATAATGGCCTGTAACCAAGGCTTTTGCCCCTAACTCCTTAGCAAATTTAAGTAAATCCTGAAATTTAACCGTTTGATTGCAACGCACACAAGGAAGCGGCGTTTCCCCCCGCGCATAAGAATCAACAAAATCATCAATCACCGCCTGTTTAAAACGGCTTTCCATATCCATAATATAATGCGGAAATCCGATTTTAGTAGCAACGGCCTTCGCGTCATAAATATCTTGCCCTGCACAACATGCCCCTTTACGTGCAGAAAGCCCACTTGACCCATTACCATCATAAAGCTGCAAGGTTAAACCAATCACATCATAGCCAGCATAATGCATCACCGCCGCTGCTACCGATGAATCCACGCCACCCGACATCGCAACCACAACCCGCGAACCTGCTGCAAGCTGCATTTGCTGATAAAATGCCTCAGTTCTAAAATAATCCAGCATTAAAAATTAGGGATAACCATCAATTAATTATTAACCACGATATCATCATCAACATAAATTTCAGCATCATCTTTTGTATAAACCGTATAACCACCAGAAGAAGCACCAGCAGAAAATCCTGATAAGTTCAAAGTTTGCCCAGACTGACCATCGATTGTTAGGGTGTTATATCCTGATGTTGTTTGCGTATCATTGGACATTGCACTAATCATTTGCGCTGTTAAATCAAGTTCAAATGAAGCATCAAGCGCAGAAATATCCAAGGTTTCAAAATTTGCTATTTTATAGAGCTCATCATTAAACAGATCAACAAATAAATCACCATCACCTTCTAAAACTAGGGTATCGCCTGCACCTAACCCACCGCTGATATAATCAACAGTTCCAAGCTTATCTGAATTAAGGGTAATTGTTGTTACACTGCTATCATCACCCATAACAAGCTCGTCATCACCATCAACCTCATAAGCCCCTGTTTGCCCAAGGATATGAACGGAAGAATCATACGATTCACTAACAAGCATGATATCGCCATCATTATTCATTTCTAAATTCAGAACATATCCACTTGTACTATCGTAATTTGAACCACCGCTGGTATTTTCTAAATTGAGGCTTAAAAGACTACCCGAATATGAATCTGCATCAATAACCGTGAAAGAACCTGCGCTATTGATGGATGCAAAATCAACCTCAACATTGATGGTGCCTGCATAATCAATTTCATTAATGTCCATTGCAGCATTGCTACCATCATACTGAATCGTAACCACCGATTCATCATGCATATCAAAAGTCCCACCTACGGTTAAAGACCCATTTTGCATTACAGTGATTTCCCCAGCATAATCGAACAAATCACCCTTAATTTCAAAATCACTGTTGATCGACAAATTACTTTCTCCTGTCAAAGAGGCAATAGTCGTCGTCTGCGTCGGACTATTAACAGTAATTGTTTCAGTGCTATCAAAAACACCCAAGGCTACATGGGAATCTTGTGTTAATCCTATTGTTTGCGACCGACCTAATCCATCTTTCCATGAAATTGTAGATAGATCAAAGTTACCTTGATGATTATAATTATCAAACATCCAAACATTTTCTGCGGCCGAAACAGCATCTGCACTGATTTCCAAAGTTTTCAACTGAGTAGTAATCTCAATCGTTATGCTCCCATCGTTATGTGTGGTGAAAGTCGAATTTTGCCCTGTAATATCCAAGATTGAAGTAAGGCCATTTAACGCAAGCGCAGAATCACTCGCAGCATCAATCGTTAATACATTGCCAGAAGCATTGTCATCATCCGTTATAATGTTTGATTCTTCATAAATATCTATAAATGCGAATATTCCAGAATTTACGGTAATCGTTTCAAATTGATGAATATGCGTTGTTTTATCATTTAACATATAGGCATAGCCCGTAGATGGTTCCTTGTAAGTATAATGACCATTAGCAGCGATGATAACTTCATCCATTGGTGCGGTAGAATCTGAACCGCCTGTAACCAGAACCTCGTCACCATAGACTGTAACAATATCAGCCGCGCTATCTGAACCATAATAAAGTTCAACGCCCGAAATCGTTGTTGTGCTGGTTCCATCCGATAAGGTACCCGTATCAAAATCATAACTAATCGCAGAACTTATGGCAGACAACGTCAAACTATCCCCTGCCCCACCTGCCAAATCAATCATAATTCCATCAAAGTTGGCAAGGTCACTGATCGTCAAGTCATCGTTACCTGAACCAAGAACAAGTTCTTCAATTCCTGTAATCTCAACGCTCCCACCACTTCCAAAATCTAGCTCAATATTAGTCCCATTATGGCTAATGCTTGTATCAAGATTAATTTGACTAACCAGCGTGTCAGTTCCTGCTTCACCATCAATTTCAAGGGTGCCTGTGCCATCCCCATACAGATTAACAAGATCGTCTCCATCCCCTAAATTAGCTTCTGAAGCCGCATTAACATCAATATCCAACACATCACCATAAGATGTTAAATCAATATTATACGAAGAGGTTGCACCCGTCCCATCAACATTAACGGGACCCAGATAATCCGCCTTAAGCGTTTGGTAATCCACATCGCCAGTACCGTCAAAAACCTCGGCGGAAGTCAAATCAATCATACCTGTATCCGCCACAACAGCCGTTGTTGTAACATTACCGACTGCATCTGTTAAAATAGCTGAATAGGTAATCGTGGCACCATGCACAAACATATTTTGCGATGCTGTTAGATCCTTATAAAAAAGATAACCCTTCCCGCCAGAATGAACATCAATTGTAACGGTTTCAGATCCACCAGCAGTTGAAGTTACTTCTAAAACAACCGTTGAATTGGCTTCACCGTCTATTGTAAGTAACGGGGTCGGATTGCTTGAATCAAATGTATTATAGAAATTGTTCTCATCCCAGCTCAATGGCGTCAAAGTAGGCGTATCCGCAACCGCATCAACCGTATAGGTAGAACCAAGCGTACCACTGCCAATATTACCAACCGCATCCGTTAGGCTATAAGTAACATCAACCGTACTCATAGAAGAAAGGTCTTGGGTTGCTCCGTTTGTATCCGTATCATGTTCAACATCAAGTGACCAATTCCCACTTGCATCAGAAGTAACTACGGCCGAGGCTGATTTAACCTTTGAGATTACGCTTAGTGATGGTTCAACCAGCTATGTCTATGAAGTTACTTCTGATGCAAGTGGGAATTGGTCACTTGATGTTGAACATGATACGGATACAAACGGAGCAACCCAAGACCTTTCTTCTATGAGTACGGTTGATGTTACTTATAGCCTAACGGATGCGGTTGGTAATACTGGCAGTGGTACGCTTGGTTCTACCTATACGGTTGATGCGGTTGCGGATACGCCAAGCTTTGATGTTGCGCTTGATGATATTGATGGCAGTACGATTAATGCGACGCCAGTATTTTCAGGTACGGCCGAGGCTGATTTAACCTTTGAGATTACGCTTAGTGATGGTTCAACCAGCTATGTCTATGAAGTTACTTCTGATGCAAGTGGTAATTGGTCACTTGATGTTGAACATGATACGGATACAAACGGAGCAACCCAAGACCTTTCTTCTATGAGTACGGTTGATGTTACTTATAGCCTAACGGATGCGGTTGGTAATACTGGCAGTGGTACGCTTGGTTCTACCTATACGGTTGATGCGGTTGCGGATACGCCAAGCTTTGATGTTGCGCTTGATGATATTGATGGCAGTACGATTAATGCGACGCCAGTATTTTCAGGTACGGCCGAGGCTGATTTAACCTTTGAGATTACGCTTAGTGATGGTTCAACCAGCTATGTCTATGAAGTTACTTCTGATGCAAGTGGTAATTGGTCACTTGATGTTGAACATGATACGGATACAAACGGAGCAACCCAAGACCTTTCTTCTATGAGTACGGTTGATGTTACTTATAGCCTAACGGATGCGGTTGGTAATACTGGCAGTGGTACGCTTGGTTCTACCTATACGGTTGATGCGGTTGCGGATACGCCAAGCTTTGATGTTGCGCTTGATGATATTGATGGCAGTACGATTAATGCGACGCCAGTATTTTCAGGTACGGCCGAGGCTGATTTAACCTTTGAGATTACGCTTAGTGATGGTTCAACCAGCTATGTCTATGAAGTTACTTCTGATGCAAGTGGTAATTGGTCACTTGATGTTGAACATGATACGGATACAAACGGAGCAACCCAAGACCTTTCTTCTATGAGTACGGTTGATGTTACTTATAGCCTAACGGATGCGGTTGGTAATACTGGCAGTGGTACGCTTGGTTCTACCTATACGGTTGATGCGGTTGCGGATACGCCAAGCTTTGATGTTGCGCTTGATGATATTGATGGCAGTACGATTAATGCGACGCCAGTATTTTCAGGTACGGCCGAGGCTGATTTAACCTTTGAGATTACGCTTAGTGATGGTTCAACCAGCTATGTCTATGAAGTTACTTCTGATGCAAGTGGTAATTGGTCACTTGATGTTGAACATGATACGGATACAAACGGAGCAACCCAAGACCTTTCTTCTATGAGTACGGTTGATGTTACTTATAGCCTAACGGATGCGGTTGGTAATACTGGCAGTGGTACGCTTGGTTCTACCTATACGGTTGATGCGGTTGCGGATACGCCAAGCTTTGATGTTGCGCTTGATGATATTGATGGCAGTACGATTAATGCGACGCCAGTATTTTCAGGTACGGCCGAGGCTGATTTAACCTTTGAGATTACGCTTAGTGATGGTTCAACCAGCTATGTCTATGAAGTTACTTCTGATGCAAGTGGGAATTGGTCACTTGATGTTGAACATGATACGGATACAAACGGAGCAACCCAAGACCTTTCTTCTATGAGTACGGTTGATGTTACTTATAGCCTAACGGATGCGGTTGGTAATACTGGCAGTGGTACGCTTGGTTCTACCTATACGGTTGATGCGGTTGCGGATACGCCAAGCTTTGATGTTGCGCTTGATGATATTGATGGCAGTACGATTAATGCGACGCCAGTATTTTCAGGTACGGCCGAGGCTGATTTAACCTTTGAGATTACGCTTAGTGATGGTTCAACCAGCTATGTCTATGAAGTTACTTCTGATGCAAGTGGTAATTGGTCACTTGATGTTGAACATGATACGGATACAAACGGAGCAACCCAAGACCTTTCTTCTATGAGTACGGTTGATGTTACTTATAGCCTAACGGATGCGGTTGGTAATACTGGCAGTGGTACGCTTGGTTCTACCTATACGGTTGATGCGGTTGCGGATACGCCAAGCTTTGATGTTGCGCTTGATGATATTGATGGCAGTACGATTAATGCGACGCCAGTATTTTCAGGTACGGCCGCTGATTTAACCTTTGGCTGATTTAACCTTTACCACTGAAATTACCAACCGCAAGACCGTTCTTCTATAAGTAACGGTCAACCGTACTCATAGCCTAAAGGTCTGTTGCTCCGTTTGTATCCGTATCATGTTCAACATCAAGTGACCAATTCCCACTTGCATCAGAAGTAACTTCATAGACATAGCTGGTTGAACCATCACTAAGCGTAATCTCAAAGGTTAAATCAGCCTCGGCCGTACCTGAAAATACTGGCGTCGCATTAATCGTACTGCCATCAATATCATCAAGCGCAACATCAAAGCTTGGCGTATCCGCAACCGCATCAACCGTATAGGTAGAACCAAGCGTACCACTGCCAGTATTACCAACCGCATCCGTTAGGCTATAAGTAACATCAACCGTACTCATAGAAGAAAGGTCTTGGGTTGCTCCGTTTGTATCCGTATCATGTTCAACATCAAGTGACCAATTACCACTTGCATCAGAAGTAACTTCATAGACATAGCTGGTTGAACCATCACTAAGCGTAATCTCAAAGGTTAAATCAGCCTCGGCCGTACCTGAAAATACTGGCGTCGCATTAATCGTACTGCCATCAATATCATCAAGCGCAACATCAAAGCTTGGCGTATCCGCAACCGCATCAACCGTATAGGTAGAACCAAGCGTACCACTGCCAGTATTACCAACCGCATCCGTTAGGCTATAAGTAACATCAACCGTACTCATAGAAGAAAGGTCTTGGGTTGCTCCGTTTGTATCCGTATCATGTTCAACATCAAGTGACCAATTGACCACTTGCATAGAAGTAACTTCATAGATGCTGGTTGAACCATCACAATGCGTACGATTAATGCGACGCCAGTATTTTCAGGTACGGCCGAGGCTGATTTAACCTTTGAGATTACGCTTAGTGATGGTTCAACCAGCTATGTCTATGAAGTTACTTCTGATGCAAGTGGTCAATTGGTCACTTGATGTTGAACATGATACCATACAAACGGAGCAACCCAAGACCTTTCTTCTATGAGTACGGTTGATGTTACTTATAGCCTAACGGATGCGGTTGGTAATACTGGCAGTGGTACGCTTGGTTCTACCTATACGGTTGATGCGGTTGCGGATACGCCAAGCTTTGATGTTGCGCTTGATGATATTGATGGCAGTACGATTAATGCGACGCCAGTATTTTCAGGTACGGCCGAGGCTGATTTAACCTTTGAGATTACGCTTAGTGATGGTTCAACCAGCTATGTCTATGAAGTTACTTCTGATGCAAGTGGTAATTGGTCACTTGATGTTGAACATGATACGGATACAAACGGAGCAACCCAAGACCTTTCTTCTATGAGTACGGTTGATGTTACTTATAGCCTAACGGATGCGGTTGGTAATACTGGCAGTGGTACGCTTGGTTCTACCTATACGGTTGATGCGGTTGCGGATACGCCAAGCTTTGATGTTGCGCTTGATGATATTGATGGCAGTACGATTAATGCGACGCCAGTATTTTCAGGTACGGCCGAGGCTGATTTAACCTTTGAGATTACGCTTAGTGATGGTTCAACCAGCTATGTCTATGAAGTTACTTCTGATGCAAGTGGTAATTGGTCACTTGATGTTGAACATGATACGGATACAAACGGAGCAACCCAAGACCTTTCTTCTATGAGTACGGTTGATGTTACTTATAGCCTAACGGATGCGGTTGGTAATACTGGCAGTGGTACGCTTGGTTCTACCTATACGGTTGATGCGGTTGCGGATACGCCAAGCTTTGATGTTGCGCTTGATGATATTGATGGCAGTACGATTAATGCGACGCCAGTATTTTCAGGTACGGCCGAGGCTGATTTAACCTTTGAGATTACGCTTAGTGATGGTTCAACCAGCTATGTCTATGAAGTTACTTCTGATGCAAGTGGTAATTGGTCACTTGATGTTGAACATGATACGGATACAAACGGAGCAACCCAAGACCTTTCTTCTATGAGTACGGTTGATGTTACTTATAGCCTAACGGATGCGGTTGGTAATACTGGCAGTGGTACGCTTGGTTCTACCTATACGGTTGATGCGGTTGCGGATACGCCAAGCTTTGATGTTGCGCTTGATGATATTGATGGCAGTACGATTAATGCGACGCCAGTATTTTCAGGTACGGCCGAGGCTGATTTAACCTTTGAGATTACGCTTAGTGATGGTTCAACCAGCTATGTCTATGAAGTTACTTCTGATGCAAGTGGTAATTGGTCACTTGATGTTGAACATGATACGGATACAAACGGAGCAACCCAAGACCTTTCTTCTATGAGTACGGTTGATGTTACTTATAGCCTAACGGATGCGGTTGGTAATACTGGCAGTGGTACGCTTGGTTCTACCTATACGGTTGATGCGGTTGCGGATACGCCAAGCTTTGATGTTGCGCTTGATGATATTGATGGCAGTACGATTAATGCGACGCCAGTATTTTCAGGTACGGCCGAGGCTGATTTAACCTTTGAGATTACGCTTAGTGATGGTTCAACCAGCTATGTCTATGAAGTTACTTCTGATGCAAGTGGTAATTGGTCACTTGATGTTGAACATGATACGGATACAAACGGAGCAACCCAAGACCTTTCTTCTATGAGTACGGTTGATGTTACTTATAGCCTAACGGATGCGGTTGGTAATACTGGCAGTGGTACGCTTGGTTCTACCTATACGGTTGATGCGGTTGCGGATACGCCAAGCTTTGATGTTGCGCTTGATGATATTGATGGCAGTACGATTAATGCGACGCCAGTATTTTCAGGTACGGCCGAGGCTGATTTAACCTTTGAGATTACGCTTAGTGATGGTTCAACCAGCTATGTCTATGAAGTTACTTCTGATGCAAGTGGTAATTGGTCACTTGATGTTGAACATGATACGGATACAAACGGAGCAACCCAAGACCTTTCTTCTATGAGTACGGTTGATGTTACTTATAGCCTAACGGATGCGGTTGGTAATACTGGCAGTGGTACGCTTGGTTCTACCTATACGGTTGATGCGGTTGCGGATACGCCAAGCTTTGATGTTGCGCTTGATGATATTGATGGCAAAGGTTAAATCAGCGGCCGTACCTGAAAATACTGGCGTCGCATTAATCGTACTGCCATCAATATCATCAAGCGCAACATCAAAGCTTGGCGTATCCGCAACCGCATCAACCGTATAGGTAGAACCAAGCGTACCACTGCCAGTATTACCAACCGCATCCGTTAGGCTATAAGTAACATCAACCGTACTCATAGAAGAAAGGTCTTGGGTTGCTCCGTTTGTATCCGTATCATGTTCAACATCAAGTGACCAATTACCACTTGCATCAGAAGTAACTTCATAGACATAGCTGGTTGAACCATCACTAAGCGTAATCTCAAAGGTTAAATCAGCCTCGGCCGTACCTGAAAATACTGGCGTCGCATTAATCGTACTGCCATCAATATCATCAAGCGCAACATCAAAGCTTGGCGTATCCGCAACCGCATCAACCGTATAGGTAGAACCAAGCGTACCACTGCCAGTATTACCAACCGCATCCGTTAGGCTATAAGTAACATCAACCGTACTCATAGAAGAAAGGTCTTGGGTTGCTCCGTTTGTATCCGTATCATGTTCAACATCAAGTGACCAATTCCCACTTGCATCAGAAGTAACTTCATAGACATAGCTGGTTGAACCATCACTAAGCGTAATCTCAAAGGTTAAATCAGCCTCGGCCGTACCTGAAAATACTGGCGTCGCATTAATCGTACTGCCATCAATATCATCAAGCGCAACATCAAAGCTTGGCGTATCCGCAACCGCATCAACCGTATAACTGCCATGATCCCCATCGGTCGTATTACCAACTGAATCCGTTAGGCTATAACTAATCTCAACCGCACCTGTCATGCCAGACAAATCACTATTGGAACCTGCTGTATCAACCGTATTACTATCACCAAGATCAAGATCCCAATTGCCACTACCATCAATAGTAACCTTGTAAACACGCGCAACAGCAGGACTACCACTATCCGTTAGCGTGATATAAAGATCGGTATTAGCCTCTCCTGTCCCTGAAAAGGCTGGCGTGGCGTTCATCGTACTGCCATTAACATCATCAGAAGCAACCGTAAGGCTAACAGCATCCGCAGAACTATCAACCGTATAACTGCCATGCGTACCATCAGTCGTATTACCAACTAAATCCGTAACACTATAACCAACCGATACATTGCCTGATAATATGTTCGTGCCGCCATTCACATCATTCCCTGCAACATCAATTGACCATTCCCCATTCGAACTGTCCGCAACCGCACTATAGGTATAGCTACCATTATTATCCGTTAGCGTAAGCAATACCGTGGAACCAGCCTCAGCAGACCCTTCAAATGTAGGCGTAGCATTGATGGTACTACCATTGCCATCTGCAACACTAATCGTGGGCGCAGATACAGAATCATCAACCGTATAGATCGTGCCAAGCGTACCAGTAGTCGTATTGCCAACAGGGTCAACTAAAGAATAATTAAAAGCTATATTATCATGAGATGAAAGATTGTGTGTTTGTTTATCCGTTGCCACATCACTGGTAAAATCAAGAGTCCATGTGCCATCGTCGTTAACTGCTACATCATCATAGACATATAAAACGCTAGAGTTATTAAAATCAACAACCGTTACCGAAAGGCTTTGAGAACCCGCTTCAACCGTTCCTAATAAAATTGGTGTTGCGTTGATCGATGTACCATTCGAATCAATAATATCAAATCCTTGAGGTGCATCCGCATCATTATCAACCGTATAAGTACCAAGATCACTTGCCCCCTCGTTACCAACTGCATCGGTATAAGTAATCTTAACAGTACCTGATAAAACATTCGAGGTGTTATTAATATCCTTAGCCTTGTCAATATCTAACGTCCAATTCCCATTACTATCTGTTGTAACCATATAGGTAAGCGTTGCACCATTGGAAGAAGAAGTATCGGTTAGCGTAAGATAAAGTTCTGAATCAGCTTCACCAGTTCCTGTGAAGGTGGGAATTTCATTAACCGTAGTTACATTAGAACTATTTGTGTAACTATCTACATCATCGGCAGTAAGTGTAACCGCATCGGCTGTGGCATCAACCGTGTAAGTACCAAGATCACTTGCCCCCTCATTCCCAACTGCATCGGTGTACGTAATTTGAATAGCACCTGATAAATTATGTTTATTACCATCAATATCTTCTGCGCTTTCAATATCTAACGCCCAATTCCCGCTATTATCTGTTGTAACCATATAGGTAAGCGTTACGCCATTGGAAGAAGTATCGGTTAGCGTAAGATAAAGTTCTGAATCAGCTTCACCTGTTCCTGTAAAAGTAGGCGTGGCATTGATTGTATCACCATAACTATCCACATCATCGGCAGTAAGTGTCACCGCATCGGCTGTGGAATCAACCGTGTAAGTACCAAGATCACTTGACCCCTCATTACCAACTGCATCGGTGTACGTAATCTCAATAGTACCTGATAAAGTATGTTTATTGCCATCAATATCTTCTGCGCTTTCAATATCTAACGCCCAATTCCCGTTACTATCTGTTGTAACCATATAGGTAAGCGTCGCACCATTGGAAGAAGTATCGGTTAGCGTAAGATAAAGTTCTGAATCAACTTCACCTATTCCTGTAAAGGTAGGCGTGGCATTGATTGTATCACCATAACTATCCACATCATCAGCAGTAAGTGTAACGGCATCGGCTGTTGCATCAACCGTGTAAGTACCAAGATCACTTGCTCCCTCATTACCAACTGCATCGGTATAGGTAATCTCAATAGTACCTGATAAAGTATGTTTATTACCATCAATATCTTCTGCGCTTTCAATATCTAACGTCCAATTCCCGTTACTATCTGTTGTAACCATATAGGTAAGCGTTGCACCATTCGAAGAAGTATCGGTTAGCGTAAGATAAAGTTCTGAATCAGCTTCACCTGTCCCTGTGAAGGTGGGAATTTCATTAACCGTAGTTACATTAGAACTATTTGTGTAACTATCTACATCATCGGCAGTAAGTGTAACCGCATCGGCTGTGGCATCAACCGTGTAAGTACCAAGATCACTTGCCCCCTCATTCCCAACTGCATCGGTATAGGTAATCTCAATAGTACCTGATAAAGTATGTTTATTACCATCAATATCTTCTGCGCTTTCAATATCTAACGTCCAATTCCCGTTACTATCTGTTGTAACCATATAGGTAAGCGTTGCACCATTCGAAGAAGTATCGGTTAGCGTAAGATAAAGTTCTGAATCAGCTTCACCTATTCCTGTAAAAGTAGGCGTGGCATTGATTGTATCACCATAACTATCCACATCATCAGCAGTAAGTGTAACGGCATCGGCTGTTGCATCAACCGTGTAAGTACCAAGATCACTTGCCCCCTCATTACCAACTGCATCGGTATAGGTAATCTCAACAGTACCTGATAAAGTATGTTTATTACCATCAATATCTTCTGCGCTTTCAATATCTAACGCCCAATTCCCGTTACTATCTGTTGTAACCATATAGGTAAGCGTTGCACCATTGGAAGAAGTATCGGTTAGCGTAAGATAAAGTTCTGAATCAGCTTCACCTGTCCCTGTGAAGGTGGGAATTTCATTAACCGTAGTTACATTAGAACTATTTGTGTAACTATCTACATCATCGGCAGTAAGTGTAACCGCATCGGCTGTGGCATCAACCGTGTAAGTACCAAGATCACTTGCCCCCTCATTCCCAACTGCATCGGTATAGGTAATCTCAATAGTACCTGATAAAGTATGTTTATTACCATCAATATCTTCTGCGCTTTCAATATCTAACGTCCAATTCCCGTTACTATCTGTTGTAACCATATAGGTAAGCGTTGCACCATTCGAAGAAGTATCGGTTAGCGTAAGATAAAGTTCTGAATCAGCTTCACCTATTCCTGTAAAAGTAGGCGTGGCATTGATTGTATCACCATAACTATCCACATCATCAGCAGTAAGTGTAACGGCATCGGCTGTGGAATCAACCGTGTAGGTACCAAGATCACTTGCCCCCTCATTACCAACTGCATCGGTATAGGTAATCTCAACAGTACCTGATAAAGTATGTTTATTACCATCAATATCTTCTGCGCTTTCAATATCTAACGCCCAATTCCCGTTACTATCTGTTGTAACCATATAGGTAAGCGTTGCACCATTGGAAGAAGTATCGGTTAGCGTAAGATAAAGTTCTGAATCAGCTTCACCTATTCCTGTAAAAGTAGGCGTGGCATTGATTGTATCACCATAACTATCCACATCATCAGCAGTAAGTGTAACGGCATCGGCTGTTGCATCAACCGTGTAAGTACCAAGATCACTTGCTCCCTCATTACCAACTGCATCGGTATAGGTAATCTCAATAGTACCTGATAAAGTATGTTTATTACCATCAATATCTTCTGCGCTTTCAATATCTAACGTCCAATTCCCG
This sequence comes from Alphaproteobacteria bacterium, assembly GCA_965229675.1. Lineage (GTDB taxonomy): Bacteria > Pseudomonadota > Alphaproteobacteria > CBDDJK01 > CBDDJK01 > CBDDJK01. The sequence goes on along the minus strand of OZ245897.1, from coordinate 1,506,775 downwards.
TTACTATCTGTTGTAACCATATAGGTAAGCGTTGCACCATTCGAAGAAGTATCGGTTAGCGTAAGATAAAGTTCTGAATCAGCTTCACCTGTTCCTGTAAAAGTAGGCGTGGCATTGATTGTATCACCATAACTATCCACATCATCAGCAGTAAGTGTCACCGCATCGGCTGTGGAATCAACCGTGTAAGTACCAAATGTTGCAAGCGGCGTTTCATTGCCAACTGTATCTTTAGCCGTATAAGTAATAGTCACCGCACCAGAAAGCTGCGCATCATTTAAAGCAGTGCTTGTTGGATTGGTGATTGCGGTATCCAAAGACCATGTCCCTTGGCTATCGACTGTAACGTCATAAACAACTGCATTATTGCCATCTGCAAGTGTTATTGACAAAACGGAACCAACATCCCCAGTCCCTGAGAAATAGGGGGTTGCGTTGATAGTACCATTATAAACATCTTCTTGCGCAACTGAAAAAGTTGGGGCGTTAATTTCGCTATCAATCGTATATTGACTGGTTGTTTTTTCACTGTGTCCAGCGGCATCGGTAGCCGTGACGGATATGTCTGCTGTTAGACCGTCATCCATACTAAAACCAGTTGTACTATCATCAGGGGATATGCCATCAAGATCAATCGTCCAATTCCCATCATTATCTGCATCCGTTATATAAGTCGCGCTTTCACCGTTGCTAAGCGTGATTACAATTTCAATCTCTGCGTTTGCCTCGGCTTCTCCAGACAATTCAGGAGTTGCATTAATTACAGAACCGTCAAGATCATCAGCATTAACAGCAACAGAAAGCGGCTCAGCTTCAAAGTCAAAGTCATAAGTCACCGTTTCAGGCTCAGTTGTATTACCAAGATCGTCCGTTGCGATGATCTCAATTTTAAGTTTGTCACCTGTCTGTGTATCTGTTTCATTATAATCTTCAAAACGATATTTCCATTCACCTGTTCCATTGGCTACAATTGGTATGGTTACAGGGTCACTGACTTGGGTTGTGCCATCAGATTGATAATGCGTAAGGGTGATGGTTACACTTTGCAGATTAACATTTGCAGGCGTTGGATTCGTTAATATTAACCCGCCATTCGCATCAAGATCATCAATATAGTTCCCATTGCCCAAATTATTTGCATCCACAGCAAAATCGGCGGATACCAATGGCTTACTTGTCGCCTCATAAGTTTCGCTATAAACAGTGGAGACATTCCCTGCTTGATCCGTTTGCGTTACTTCAATTTCAAAATCTTGACCATCCACCAGCGTAATTTTATCGCCATCATCAGGTATCTGCTCATCAAGGTCAATTAACCAACTACCATCCGTATTTTCAATCAAATAGGTTGATTCCTGCCCGTTATGCTTAATGATAATGGTAATATCTGCATTTTCTTCAGATGTGCCATTTAGCGTAGGTAGGGTTTGATCGCTAATATAAGCACCTGTGTCATCTGTCGCACTTGGCGTAACGGTCACATCAGCGATTTCATCTGGATCAGTCCAATCATAAAGAAATTGTGTTTCTGAAACATCTGATTCATTGCCCGCCGCATCGGTAGCGATTGCAGTGACTGTAACAGCTTCCCCTTCAGCAAAATCACTAACCAAACCGCTGGTAGGTTCATCGGCGGCAAGGTCAATTGTCCAATTCTCATTTGCTTCTGGAAGCAAATAGGTGACAGTGTTACCAGAAATTGCGCCGACCAATGTCACAAACACCTCTGCTTTTAATTCAGATGAACCTGAAATAACTGTATCTGCAAGTGTTAAATAGCCATTTTCATTTAAATTCATAGATAAAACAGGCGGCTGCGGCGGCGTGACATCCAGCAGAACTTCTTCTTCAACAACGACCTCTTCTTCAGGGGCAAAATCCAAAATTTCTACTTCATCTTCTTCAACTTCTTCTTCAACAGCAACAGGTTCAACCGCTTCTTCAACAGGTTCCTCAACAGTAACCGTTTCAAGCACATCAACGGCTTCTGTTTCATCTGCTTCATCCTCGGCAGCTTCTTGTTCTTCCTCTTCTGTTTCTTCTATTTCGATGGATTCAATGACTTGTTGCACTGTTTCGGTAAAATTGATTTCAATTTCTTCGCCGCCATTATCTTCGGTCAAGGAATCCTCAACCATCTGTTCAATCGTTTCAAGATCATTGGTATCCAAAACTGACATTTGCTGGATATTACGGCGAATAACCTCGCTTGCAGTTTCAGCAATACGATCAACTGAGAAAATACCCGAACCATTATCAACCGCAGAAATGGTGGTAAAATTATCAGACAGAATAAATGGCTGAGAGCTACCCGCAGACGTAATTTGAATCGCACCATCAACAAGGGTGAAATTAAATTCACCTTCATTTACATCGCCCGTAACAACAGTACCACGAATCCCAATGGTGGCAACTGGGGTAACAACCTGCATATCATCGGGATCAGTTTTAGCAATCTTCCCTGACATGAACAGGAAACTACCTGTAAGCATGGTAAGCGCAGTGTTTCCATCTTCAGAATTTGGATCATAAACAAGCTCGTCCATCGCCATACGCGCAGATTCACCTAATGAAAAAATGGTATCATCGATAAATTTGATTTTAACCGAACTTCCATCATCGGTTTCCACCAATTCCCCCTGATAGACGCTATCACCAGCCTCCACCCGTTCACGCGTTCCATTTAGCCGCTTAACATAAACAACACCCGTCATATTTTGAATGATTCCAATCGCCTCGTCCGTATTGGGTGTTACGGCCAATTCAGAGCCTGGCATAGGCATAACAACCGAATCAACAAAATCAGGTAATAATTGTTTTCCACCGTCAAAATTTAGGGGTAGCGGCGGGTTTTGCGCAAAATAGCCTTCAATCCTAATTTCTTCACCGCCTGGCCCTTGCAGGATCAAATCATTGCCATCTTGGACAAAATAAAATTCTTTTAAAATACGTGCAAATGCAACTCCGTCTAAGTCAACCGCGATTCCTCCCTCAACCAGCGTAATGACTTGGCTGGATGCCTGTTCTGAATGAACAGCATTCAAGCTATCCCCAGAAGAGCTGGTTTGGGTGGCCTCTTGTTCGGTGTCGATAGGCATATCTTCACGCATTGTTTTAAACTCCTTTAATATTAACAACCAAAGTAATTATTAAATAATTATAAAATAATAATCAATATTTCTTTAATCGTTTCCATCCTATTTATAATTATAGACAAACTTATCCCTACGGATTTTGTACAGCTTGTCTTAATAATTTAATTATGACCAACCGTCTGTGATTATGGTCACATGCCCCCAAAATTTTATAAAACACCGTCCAAGAATGCTTGGGCATCAGCACTTGCAGGCTGTTCAAAAAAGGCGGTGGCAGGTTGAATTGGCGTTAATTCCCCCTTGTTCATAAAAATGACATAATCGGCAAGGCGGCGTGCCTGTTGGATGTTATGCGTTACAAACAAGCAAGGAATTTTAGAATCAGCAATTTGCTTCACCAAGCTTTCAATCGCCAAACACGCATTTGGATCAAGGCTGGCGGTTGGTTCATCAAGCAATAATAGATTAGGCTTAAGAATCATCGCCCTTAATAAGGAAATATATTGTTGCTCCCCCCCCGATAAAGCGGGGGCATATTGATTTGCTAAATGTTCAAGCCGATGGTCATGCAATAATGTTTTTGCTTCAGTTTTTGCCAATGCGTGCGATAAACCTGTCAAACGAAAAGCATAGGCTAAATTTGCAAGAACCGTTCGGCGCAATACTATTGGACGCTGTAAAACGACCCCTAATTGACGTTGGCGCAATCGATTGGGTGTTAGCCCATTCCATAAAATCTGCCCCCATGGAACTTGCCCTTGCAGTGCCTGATCATTGTTTGGCACCTCTAAACCCGCCATCATCCGCAGCAACATGGTTTTTCCTGCACCATTTGGCCCGATTAAAACAGTAATACCGCCTTTTGCATTCGGGGCATCAAACGTAAATTCTGATATATTTAATAAGGTGCGCTTATTACGAATGATCCGCACCCCATTCATTGTAATCGGCAATATAGAAGACTGATTCGGGTTCATTTTTTTATCAAACGGTCTTGAATAAATGCAAAAAATAAATTGATTAACAAAGCCAATAAAAGCAAAACTATCCCTAGGCCAAGTGCCATGGCAAGCTCCCCTTTGGAGGTTTCAAGCGCAATCGCAGTCGTCATAACCCGTGTGTGATGGTCAATATTACCACCAACGATCATAACTGCACCTACCTCAGCAATGGCACGCCCAAATCCTGCTAAAATAGACGTCAAAAGCATTATCCGCCCTTCAAAAAGCATGGTTAGGATTTTTTGCATTCCATTTAAACCAAACAGGGTAAGCTGGTCTTGATAATCGCTGTAAAGATCAAACAGATTTTGCCTTGCAATGGCAATAATTAACGAGGTGATTAGTAATGTTTGCGCAATGATCATTGCAATCGGCGTATAGAGCAAACCAAGCGTTCCCAATGGCCCGCTTCTGGAAAGCAATAAATAAACAATTAATCCCACAACAACTGGCGGCAATCCCATCATTGCATTAAAAAAACCAACGATAACGCCGCGAAAAGGAAATTGGATCACGGATAAAATGCCTGCAATCGGCAAGCCAATCAAGGTTGCAATGATCAATGACGTTAAGCTGATTTGTAACGATAAAAGAATAATTTCATAAAGATCAGGATCAAACCTAATCAATAACCCAACCGCCTGTAATAAGGCGTCAGAAATATTATTCATAATTTATCGGCATAATTTACTGACTGGCATTTTCACGAACATGCGCCAACCAATTCACCAATTCCAACCGATGACACGCCATATCCATAATTGATTCTGTGATTCCATAACGAAACGCCAAAACTGATTTTTCAATGGATTGCGGCAGAGTTTGCACCTCAAACAATCGATCATAGTCCTTTGCCATCGCATGCACGGATTCAATTGAGTCAAAAAAATCTTTTTCGATCAAAAGTTCAGCTATGCGGCGAAGAATAATCGCGATGATTCCAAAGTTAAATTCAGGGTGATATTGTACCCCCCAAAAATCAACACCATCTTGCTCAATGACCATGGATTGAACCCCCGATATAGGATTACTTGCCAATATAACCGCCCCTTTAGGCGGGGTAATAACCTCGTCAACATGGATTGCAAGCGCATCAAATACGGGGGGTTTACCTTTATAAAGCGGATGCGTCTTGCCTGCGTCATGGATTAAGATATTACGTGCAACACATAATTCTATCCCTTTGGAGTTAGCTGCGATTTTACCGCCCAAGACATCACTATTGATCTGCAAACCCCAGCAACTTCCAAATACAGGCTTGCCTAAATATAGCACCGCACTTGCAAAGGCGCGTTGATTGCTAACGGCTTCGCTTTCATCATAAAGATGTAAGGGGGAGCCTGTCCATACAAATCCATCATAATCTTTAAGCTTCCCCCGATCTATCTTTTCAGGGGCAAGTTCAGATGGGGTAATTTGGTCAGTTTTAACATCCGAACCCAAAGCCTCAAGCCCTAAGGCTTCAAGCAAAACGCTATAAGACTCACGATAAGGTTGCATTCCCATTTCAATGGCACGTTGATTATGCTCAGCAGTATTGCCATCAATCACCAGAATATTAAGGGGCGCGGGCATGGTCTCCAACGATCACTTGCTAATGATTAATCTAATGATCAGGTGCTGGGTTTGCCAATTAGGATATGGTAATATCCCTCATTGGAAGAAAGTGCAGAAATTTTAGCATAAACAAACAACGGAAATTTCCCGCCGTCATCGGGCCAATAGCTAAAATAAACATTACGATCAACATTCTCTCTCAAACTTGAAAAAAAGTCAGATCCTGCGGTTTCGCGCCTTGTGTCAAAACCTGCTTGCACATTTGGCAAACGGGCACGAATATCTTGAACAATTTCTTCAAATTGTTGTTTTAACGGTTCTTCGCCAAGCACAGGACGCCCGTAAACTTGTAAAGCAACCAATTGTTCATCAACCTCTTTATCAAACTGCGCGACAATCGCCGCACTATTAACAAACCAACCTGTTTCAACAAGCTTACAAACAATATAGCGTTCTTCATGCTCTTTGCAGGTATCCGTTCGGATTCTTACATCATCCAATTTATTGTCCCAGCTAAACTGATTCATTAATCGATTATAATCCATTAAAGTCAATTGTTGTGGTTCGACTTCTGTCGTCCCTTCCACATCATCAGAAGGTACCGTTGACTGAAGTTCAGCATATAACCGTTCTGGAACAGGGGGCGGTAGCTTTGCAGGCTTATCAATTGCGATCTTTTTAGGCGTTGCTCTTTGCGTGACCACTGGTTTTGGCTTAACAGAAGGCTCCAGCGCAGATGGACTTGGCATTTCAGGCGCTGGTTCTAAGCTTGCGATTTGAGGCGTATCAGTAGTAGGTATAACGGGAGCGGGCATTACGGACGCAATCCCAGCAGAGGGGGCTGGTTGCATCGCATCAATTTCAGCTTCATTCAATTCAGGTGAACGATTAAGAAACGATTCGTCAACCGCAAGCTCATTTTCTGGCTGATTGGGTTCATTTGTTGCTTGGGGCGTTGTTTGAGACTCAGCTTCCATCGTTGGGTCAATAGTTGCTTGTGGAATAAGTGATGGCGATGGCGGCTCTTGCTCCATTCCCATTTGATCTTCGGGTTCAGTAGGAGCAGATTCATTTGCCATTTCACCTGTTTTCATCTGGCTAATTGAAGGCATCTGTTCAAACTGTCCGCCTAGCATTTCAATCAGCTCATCAGCGAATGGCAAATCATCTTTGAATTGAAAGATCACAAAGATTGACCCTGCAAGTAAAGCAATGACGAACCCCAGAAAAAGACCAAGGCGCGCAAGGATACCACGCCGTTTTGGTGGTGGTTCTTGGGGAAATTCAAACCCATCAAATAAATTATCTGATTCATCATCAATTGCAGAATCAGGAACAGGATTGGGGGCAAGATTTTGGGCAGGCTGTTCCGCTTGGAGTGACGGAGAAGCTTGCGGCATAGTAGCTTGTGGAGCAACAGCCTGTGGAGCAACAGAACGCATTGTTGCTAACGCCTCATCTGGGGTTTGGAAATACATTGCCGCCTGAGATTGTTGCGCCTGAGATTGTTGCGCCTGGGGCATTTGCGCGGGTGGTGCTGGTTGCGGTTGTGGTGGAGATTGCGCCGCAGGGACAGCAGCAGCCCCATATAATAATTCACGCAATTTATCATCCATTGATACAATGCGCCCTGGTTCAAAATTTGCCAAAAGTTGGTAATCAATCTGGCCATCAGATTGACGCACCCCGCGTACTAACCTTAGCTCATCAAAATTACCCTCGGTCAACAGCTGGGTTAAAATTGAAAGCACCTCAGCCCCGCCGCCCGTAACGGTTCCATCCGCCGCCAACGATTGACGCGGTTCGATATTGCGCCATTCATCTTGCCGCCTTATCTGTATCCAATAGGCATAAATTGGAGCGTCAAAATCATCCATTTGTTGTGAATCGGTATTCACTGTGCTTGTTACTCCTTAGATCATTGGTCGTATCAATGATTTTGTGACTAATTTCATAAACATTATTAATATAATACTAAAAATTACAAATAAAACCGTTTAATAGCAAGTGTTCGTTAAAATTAAAACAAAAAATATTACCTTAATGACTCACAATTTTTTTCAAGATTGTTTTACAGATTTCAGGTAATTCAGCTTTTAAATCAGCTAAGGCTTGCGGGTTTGGAGGGGTAATTTTGCTTAAATCAGGCGTGTAATAGCACACAAGCCCTTTTTTGATAAGTGAATTTAAAAAATCCTGATATTTATTAGAACGGTTAATAAATGTTTTTAAAGGATTTGGCGTTAATGGATAAACACAAACTGGGCGTTCACTCATCACAGCATCTAAGGTCATATTGATGCTATCTTGGGTAACGATGATTTGATCGGCATTTGCAAGCCAAGATAAATAAGGATTTTCTTTCCCTGATTGTGGGGTAAATAGCTGATGATGCTTAGGATCAATAACCTTTTCGATGCATTGAACAAGCGCATCTGGGGTTCGCCTTGAAGTTGAAACCATCAAATTCTGCGATGAGAATTTTTGAATGAGATCAAGGAGTGCGTTTTGATCCCTGTCAATAAAATCAAATCGGCGATTAGGACCACCGATTAAGATTAATGTGTTTTTTAACTTTGTATTGTCAGGTTTTTTAATTTGTAATGAATCCAATCTTTGGCGATTGATCGGCGTTAAGCTACCTGTATGATTCAAAAAATGTGTGCGTGCAATTTTATCGTGCCCTATTTTATCATGCCAAGCTTTATCATGATGGGGCGTAAGAATCATATCAAAAGCATGATGGACTATATAAGGATTAAGAACTTGAACCAACATAACATGCGCATCGCCGTAATGGCTTTTAAGTTTCTTTTTCAAATGGCGTGCAAAGCCTGCTGTGCGACCGCCAACCGATAAAATAAGGTGATTGCCATTAGGCTTCGTATCAAACGTAATCGCACGGGTTAAATGGCGGCGATGTGATGGCATTAACAAGCCCGCTGGAAATAGCTTGGATAGTTTTGTATCAGGCAGAAAAATATCCTCTATCGCTTGGCAATCAGCAAGTGAGGAAGCGGTTAATTCATTCGATAAAGCCTCCAATTGGCGTTGATTACCAACTCGCTGATCAAAAATTCGCCAAAGATGATAGGATGGCTTTAACAAAGTCCTTGCCTCAATAGGTTAAAAGCGATAATAAAGCGTGCTTTGATACAAGGCTTTAGGTTTAAACTTCAGCCTAAATCATCATTGTCGTTAAAAGATTTAAGATTGAAAATCAATAAAAACGATTAACAATTCAAATAAGGTTCGATTATAAGGAAATTCATTATGGCAGTTCCAAAACGCAAAGTTACCCCATCCAAAAGAAATATGCGCCGTGCGCATGATCGGTTATCAAGCCCGTCTTTTTATCTTGATAAGGACACGCAAGGCCCTGTGCGCCCGCACCATCTTAACCCTGAAACAGGCATGTATCGTGGTCGTCAAGTTATGGCCAAAGCACCTGAATTAGAAGAAGATGAAGACGATAGCTAGGGAGCTAAAAACCCGATTTAAACTTACTTGAAAAAATATTCCCATTATTGCAATGATAATAGGAAATGGTTATATCATACTATAACAATATATTATTCGCCCGATTAACTAAGGAGATTATAGATGGCCGCCGCAAAACATGAACTTCCAAAATTACCTTTTGACCATGCTGACCTAGCCCCAGCAATTTCTTCACAAACGGTTGAATTGCATCACGGAAAGCATCATGCGGCCTATTTCAATAAGTTAAATGAATTAATCCCTAACACAAAATATGAAGCAATGACCTTGGAACAAATTGTTAAGGCTAGCCGAGGGGTCGATCAAGGCGTTTTCAATCAATCAGGACAAGCTTGGAATCATATTCAATATTGGGATTGCCTAACCCCCGGTGGCGCAACCGCACCAACTGGTAAATTGGCTGAACATATGGAAAAAGATTTTGGTGGTTTTGACCAATTTAAAGAAAAATTTGTTGCAGGTGGCGTTGGCGTGTTCGGTTCTGGCTGGATTTGGTTAACGGCCAAAGAAGGCAAGCTAGCAATTGAAGGCACTTCTAATGGAGATAGCCCATTCGCGGCTGGAACGCATACTCTATTTGGGCTTGATGTGTGGGAACACGCTTACTACCTTGATTATCAAAATAGGCGTCCCGATCACTTAAAAGCCGTCTTGGATATTATTAACTGGTCTTATGTTGGAGATCAGCTTTAAATTTACCAAGCAGTTTTAGTAAATTGCTCACTTAACATTATTACCCTCCCCTTTTTAAGTAATAACCTGCTTGGTTAGGATTGGGTGCAATGCGCCCAATCTTGATTAAGCGATTTGCGAACCCACATTTTTTTAAATTTAATTTCTGCTTGCAAATTATTTATAACAATGATTTTATAAGCAAAACTATTGATTAAATATTGATATTAAAGATTAAATTCAGAATTGATGGGGAGCATGACTGAGGATAACAACACCCTTTTTGAGGGTAATGAGGAAGAAACCAGCCAAAATACAACCGAAAACACAACAGCCAGTAATATAATTAATGGCACCGAAGGTAATGACACGCTTAATGGCACTTCTGGTGATGATTTATTAAAAGGTGGGGCTGGGGATGATATCCTCCGTGGGAATGATGGTGCTGATTCGTTCGAAGGCGGAGATGGCAATGACTATCTTTATGCCGATAAGGATGACCTTTCAATTGATGGTGGCGATGGCACCGATTCGCTTATTCTTCATAGCATTGTTGAAAATGTGACCGTATCTCTTGATGATGAAGATGGTGAGGGCGCACTTTATGTTGAGGGCATGAAGGGGGCTGATATTTACAACATCGAAAATATTTACGCAGGTGCTGGTGATGATACGCTGATTGGTAACAGTGCCAGTAACGGGCTACATGGTGGTGAAGGCGCAGATACACTTTACGGTATGGATGGTGATGATGCGATCTATGGCGATGGTGGTGGTGACACCTATTACGGTGGTGCAGGCAATGACGAACTTCATGGGCATTTGGAAGATGTATTGGTTGATGGTGGCGAAGGATCAGATTTTTATCGTCTTCATACCCAAACCACTAATTTAACCATTACCCTTGGTGATGATGGAGAAGCAGGTCAAGTTACCTATGCTGATGGTCAAGTTGGTGCAACGCTTTATAATATTGAAAAATTACATACTGGCTCTGGTGATGATACGCTGATCGGTAATAGCGATGATAATAGGCTAATCGGCGGTGCTGGTGCAGATATACTTTATGGTATGGATGGTCACGATGCGATCTATGGCGATGGTGGCGGTGACACCTATTATGGTGGTGAGGGCAATGATGAACTTCATGGTCATTTAGAGGATATATTGGTTGACGGTGGCGAAGGGTCAGATTTTTATCGGCTTCACACCCAAACCGCTAATTTAACTGTCACGCTTGGTGATGATGGGGAAGCTGGGCAGGTGATCCATGATGGTGTCGCTGGTGCAACGCTTTATAATATTGAAAATTTACATACGGGTTCTGGTGATGATACGCTGATTGGTAACAATGATGGTAATAAACTGTTAGGGGGTGAAGGCGCAGATACGCTTTATGGTATGGGTGGAATGGATGTCTTATACGGCGGTGCTGGTGACGATACCATTCATAGCGGCGGTGGCGGCGATTATTATTACGGTGAGGCAGGCGATGATATGCTTCACGGCCACAGTGATGATAAGTTAGTTAATGGTGGAGAAGGAACAGATTCTTATTATTTAAGTGACCAAACCGCCGATTTGGATATTGTGCTTGGTGAAGAAGGCAAAGAGGCCATTATTTCTTATGATGGTAGAGAGGCAACAAAATTATATGATGTTGAAAACCTATATGCAGGTTCTGGTAATGATAGGTTATTAGGGAATAGTGCTGATAACATATTAGACGGTGGAGCAGGTGCTGATAGGCTACGTGGTGGTGCGGGCGCAGACACGCTTTATGGTATGGATGGCGGCGATGCGATCTATGGTGATGGTGGCGGTGATACCTATTATGGTGGTGCAGGGAACGACGAACTTCATGGCCATTTGGAAGATATATTGGTTGATGGTGGTGAAGGCACAGATTTTTATCGGCTTCACACCCAAACTGCTAATTTAACTGTCGTTCTTGCTGATGATGGAGAGGCAGGGCAAGTTGTTTATGATGAGCAGTTTGGCGCAACGCTTTATAATATTGAAAAATTACATACGGGTTCTGGTGATGATACGCTGATTGGTAATAGTGATGATAATAGGCTAATCGGTGGCGCGGGTGCTGATACGCTGTATGGTATGGATGGTCATGACACGATCTATGGTGATGGTGGCGGTGATACTTATTATGGCGGTGCTGGTAATGACGAGCTTCATGGGCATTTGGAAGATATATTGGTTGATGGTGGGGAAGGGTCAGATTTTTATCGGCTTCATACCCAAACCGCTAATTTAACCGTCACGCTTGCTGATGAAGGGGAAGCTGGGCAAGTTACCTATGCTGATGGGCAGGATGGTGCAACGCTTTATAACATTGAAAAATTACATACGGGTTCTGGTGATGATACGCTGATTGGTAATAATGATGACAATAGGTTAATCGGCGGTGCGGGTGCAGATACGCTTTATGGTATGGGCGGTGGCGATGTTATTTTTGGTGATGGTGGCGGTGATACCTATTATGGCGGCGCAGGCAATGATGAACTTTACGGCCATTTTGATGATGTGTTAGTTGATGGTGGGGAGGGTTCAGATTTTTATCGGCTTCATACTCAAACCGCTAATTTAACGATTACGCTTGGTGATGAAGGGGAAGCTGGACAAGTTACCTATGATGGGCAAGCTGGGGCTGAACTTTATAATATTGAAAAACTCCATACGGGTTCTGGTGATGATGAGGTTACGGGCAATAGTGCTAATAACCGTATCATTACAGGCGCAGGGGACGATACTATCAATGGTGGTGCTGGCAATGATGCGCTGTATGGTGGGGAGGGTTCTGATATCTATCATTTCACGCTTGGGGAAGGTAGTGATGTAATTTACGAGGAATATGACGCAAATCAGCTTGGCGTAGATGGCTTGGCAGGGACGATTGTTCTGGACATGGAAGCCTATCAGATTGAAACTGTTTATGATGGCAATGATCTTGTTTTATATTTTCGTAATGCGGATGGCACATTTAGCGGCGATCAGGTTAGGATAAAAGACGCATTGATTGAAATAGAAGGCGAAACAAAAATTAAAGATAGCTTGAGGTTTCAATTAAAAACAGGTGAGGTTCTTGACTTTACGTCCCAAAGTGATGCCTATAAACTAACAATCCTGCAAGCTGGTGAAATTGAGGATGGTTATCTCAATTCAAGTGAGCTTGAGGACGGTACAGTTGAGGTTTATTTATTAATTCCTGATGGTGCAGCTGCTGGCGATGTGGTCCATTTTGCGTCAGAATATGAAACTGGCACAATGGAAACATCCACACTAACATTAAGCGCACAAAATATTGCTGATGGGAATGTAAAAGCTGAAATTGATGCGGATTTATTTTCTGCGGGCGAAGGAGATTTTACACTTACAGCAAGATTATCACGTGGTGGCGTATGGCTTGGCGAGTCTTCGGATGATTACTTTATCACACGCGATAGTTTCGCTGCGGAAGAAACCAAAATTGTTGCCTATGATTATCTTCCTGATACGGAAGTTGCAGATAGAGAAGTTAATACAGAAGAATTTGAAGGCGGGGTTACAGCCAATGTAGAAATTGGTAATGGCGCACAGGTTGGTGATACTTTGCGGATGATTGCCCGTACCGCTTTGGACGATGTTTATACCCATGATCATATTTTAACGGCCGATGATCTTACGCAAGGCACGATTTTTATCACCTTACCACAAACCTTATTTGGTGCGGGCGATGATGAATATGATCTTGCCGCACAGATTATTGATCCAGCGGGCAATGAATCCCTTGTCGAAGCAGCAATGGTTGTGACTTTAGATACAACTGCGCCACAAGCCCCAATATTTCTTGATAAACCTTATAATGTTCCTGTGGCTGATATTGCAGATGGTTATTTGAATGCAGAAGAATTGATTGACGATGCGCTGGTTTATATTGATCTTGATACCAATAATGTTGTTGGAGATTTAATCATTGTCTATGGCCAAAGTGAAGAAGGCGGAGCCTTTGAGCATCAGCATATTGTGACCGAAGATGACATAGTGCAAGGTCATGCGACTTTAGGACTTCCAGCTAGCCATTTTTTGCAGGATGGTAGCTATAATTTAACGGCTAAGATTATTGATCCAGTGGGGAATGAATCCCCGTTATCAGAGGTTAAGTCCTTAATTGTTGATACTGGCATCATGGGTGAAATTAACATTGTCAACAATGTGGAAGAGCTGGACGAAGATTCATCAGTCAATGCCAGTGAAATGGCTGATGATAAAGTTCGCATTCGGGTTGATTTGCTTCAAAGTAATGCAAATGCCAATGATAGCTTAAATATTACGGTGACGCAGATAGAAGGATCAGGGCAAACTGGGCAATCCTTTATCTTGACGGCACAAGATATTACGGCAGGGTTTGTGACAATTGACCTTGAGGCAGATTTATTTGCAGGTGGGGATCAATATTACGAATTACGCGCACAAATTACTGACAATGCTGGCAATGAATCAAAGGTTTCGGCAACTGCCATTTTATTGGATACGACTATAGGTACGCCTGATATTCATATTGGCGACACGGATGATATGAATCTTGGTGAAGCTGGCGATGGTTATGTTAATTTACGAGAGATAAAAGATGGAGCGACCCTTCAAGTGGATTTTGGGCAAGGTGCCGCAGAAGGCGATTTGGTTGCGATTTCTGTTGTTGATGAGGAGGGGCAAACCCATAGCTATGACTATTATCTAAATGCTGAAGATGCTAAAGCACAAGCAGCTTTGATAAACCTACCTGCGGCCTATATTATTGATTCTGGTAATTATGAAATTACAGCAACCATACAAGATGAGGTTGGTAATCGTGCGGTTAGCACCCCAAAAACTTTGATCGTTGATATTGATCCGATTCTTGCGGTTCCAAAATTTATTCTGGAAGGAAGCAGTGGCGGCTTCGTTGATGCGGAAATTGATGATGGGGAAGTGAATGCGGCTGAGGTGGCTGATGGTAGCATTAGCGCAAATATTCGCCTGAATGGTCAAACAACGGTTCAAGCAGGCGATTGGGTCAGGCTTCAAGTGCGCGACAGTGACGGTAATGCTTATGAAGAATTTTTTGAACTCACAGCGCAAAATATTGCGGATGATTATATTCGGGTTGATTTTTCGTCAAATCTGTTTGGAGGCAGTGATACAGTTATTGAAGGCGATTATGAATTGCGTGCATTTATTACTGATGATGCAGGGAATGAATCCATATTTTCGCCTGCGCATTTGGTAACTGTTAGCACACAGATTGAAGCACCAGAAATTTTGCTAGAAGCTGATTTTGAACCAATTTCAGCTGGTTTTTTCACAGGTGATAATATGTTATCCCAAACAATCCCGAATGGTGGGGATTTGCATCAATTTACATTTTCAAGCTGGGTAAAGCCTGATGATAGCACACAAAGTAATTTTATATGGATGGATGTGCAAGAACATGATTATGATCAAACCCCTTTATATGATGGGCTTAGAATTGAAGGGGGCAATTTAAGGGTTATCTTCAATAGCTTTGATCTTGATTTTACGGTAACGCCTGACCAACCGCTTGGAGCCGATGCATGGCAACATGTCGTTTTAATGGTTGATACAACACAAGTCGATCCAGCAATGCGCATACAGCTTTATCTTAATGGTGAACTTTGGCAAGCACCAGATGGAGTTGTTGAAGATTACCCTGATCAAGATGCTGAACTTCGATTTGCAGGGCAATATGGTATCTCAAGAAAAATAACCCCTTATAATACTTATGATGACGATGGAACCCCTGGAATTTATCCTAAAGCTTCTGGTTATGAGGGTGGGTTATCAGATATTCATTTTCTTGATGGTCAAAATAGTTTGATTGAAGATTTTGGTTATTTTGACAAAGATGGCGTTTGGCGTGCCAGCATTTATGATGGCCCACACGGCCCGACAGGTGTTCATTTGGACTTTTCTAACAGTGACGCACCTTATGAAGATGCTACTTCCAATGGGAATGATTTCACCCAGATTGGGACTGAGCTGGAAACTGGCGATGGCACGGTTTTGGAAGTTTCAAATTCAAATGAAATTCGTGATTTATATATCAATCAGATTGAAAAAACAGGAGGCGTCACAACTGAAATCAGTCTTGGCGAAGGGCTAGCTGTGGGTGATACCCTTTTACTGGAGGTCACTGATCATAAAAAAATTGTCCGCCGTCATAAGCATATATTAAACGAAGAGCAAATTAGCGACCAACGATTAGACATTACCTTTGATGAAGCGTTTTTTATAGCAGGCGATGGGAAATATACAGTACACGCTAGGGCATTTGATGCTGCCGGTAATTTATCGGATTGGTCAGATTCTGTTGACGTTATTTTGGATCAAGAAATTAGCACGGGTGAAGTTGCCATTGAAACTACTGGTACAGAGATTGAGGATGGTTATCTTAATGCAGAAGAATTTGCTGATGGTGCAGATGTTGTTGTCTCTTTTGACCCTAATGGATTAGTAGCTGGTGATATTATTGAGTTAACCAGTGTTTCAGATGATGGTGGCACCAGAATTCATAAATATACACTAACTGATACGGATTTGATTGCAAGTCAGGCAACAATCAATATGCCACAAGATCGGTTTTTAGCCTCTGATGCTACCTATCAATTATCAGCAAAGCTTATCGATCAGGCAGGAAATGAAACCGAACGTTCATCAATCATTCAAGTAATTATTGATCAAGAAATTGGGATTCCCGATCTTGAAAAATCTGCAGTGTATCACCCCGTTAATAGTGCATTGTTTAGTGGCGATGATGGCCTTACATTAGGAGCTTCAAGTAATTGGGATGGTCAGAATTTTACCTTTTCGTCTTGGGTTAAGCCTTATGATAGTTTAAGCGACAATCTATTATGGACGGCTCCTGAAACATATCACACTGAAACAATCTCTATCAACGATGGGGCGTTAAATATTAGTTTTCCAGGTGTTTATGACAATACTGGTGCCGCAATTAATTGGACAATTAAACCAGAAGGCGGGTTCAAAAATCGTGAATATGCGCATATTTATCTAAATTTTGATCTTGGAAATGAAGACCCTACAAACAGAGTACATGCCTATATAGACGGCGTGCGTTACAATGCTGAAGCTGAGTTAAGTGGCTCGCTTGGTAGATATGGAAATGGGTTTACAGGCGTACAATATATTGGAAGATATGGTTCAACTAATGAATTTCGTGGGGAGTTATCCGAAACTTATTTGATTAATGGTCAGTCAACAAAAATTGAAGATTTTGGCTATTTCAAGGATGGCGCATGGCGTCCTAGTGTTTATGATGGTTATCTTGGCGACGAAGGTATGTATCTTGAGTTTAAAGACCCCGAAAACCTTGGAAAAGATAGTAGCTACAATGAAAATCATGTAACGGTTAGTGATACCTTAGAGGCTAGTGAAGGCGTGGCCTTTGAATATGAAGGCCATAACGAAATTGAAGATAACATGCTCAATGCGAAGGAAATTGAAAATGCTGTCTCTACCCTAGTAATGTTAGGAGAAAACGCTACTGAAGGTGATACACTAACAATTGAAATCACTGGAGATACAGGAACAGTTCACACACATATTGTCCTAATTAATGAAGTACAAGCACAAGATGGTCATGCGATTGTTGCGTTACCAACTGAGGCTTTTTTGAATGATGATAAAATACTTACAGATGGGGAGTATAGACTTCGTGCAAAAATAGGCGACAAGGCTGGAAATACCTCAGACTACTCAGAAGAAAAATTAATTACGCTGGATACTAATGTTCCACAAAACGCTCCTGAAATCTTAGAGATTGGAGAAATCGTAGATGGATATATAAATGCAGTAGAAATTGAAGAGGGCGTTCAGCTAACCTTAGAAATAGATTCTGCAAATATTGAAATTGGGGATCAATTAGAAGTAACTTTATATGATCTTGAAGAAAATACTAATAGTTATCAAGCCACGACAACGATTGAATTTACCTTGGATACCAATCATTTAAGTTCGGGGCAGATAGAAATCACGATTGATCAAAATTATTTTGGCGAAGATGGGCAATATCAAATTGCAACCAAGGTTATTGATACGGCAGGTAATGCGTCTCCTGCTTCTACACCTAAAACATTACGCTTGGATCGAATTGCTAATATGCCAGAAATTAGTCCTAATGAGGCGGTCGAAACTGGCGACGGGCTGATTAATCTTGCCGAAGCACAAAGCGGGATTACTGTCGCTGTTACTTTAGGTGAAGAGACTAAAGCAGGTGATGCCCTTATCTTTTCTCAATTAGGTGAAGAAGCAACTAGCTTCACTTACCTATTAACTGATGACGATTTAATGCAAGATAGTGTAACGGTAAACCTGAACCCAAGCTTATTTCCTGAAATTTATTCAGAAGATGGTGCAATTACAGAAGTTAATGAAGCAAACTATCAAATACAAGTTGAATTGCAAGATGAAGCTGGAAACACATCGCCAATCAGCCCAAGCTATTCTATTGTTTTTGATACATTAAGCCCAAAAGGTCTACCTGAATTAAGCTTTAATGGCACTAGCGCAGATGATGGTGTTATTAGTCAACAAGAATTAAATGATGGAATTGTTGCAACGGTTGATTTTTCAACTGATGGCGTTGCTGTTGGTGATTATGTTGAAATTACGATTCATTTAAATGATAATGAGGTCAATGTTATCTCTGTGATACTTGATCAAGCGGCGTTAAATGCACAATCAATTGACGTTAGCATCCCAAGCGATCAAATTAATCAAGGCGATGGCAATTATAATTTCTATGCAACCATCAAAGATGAAGCTGGGAATCGTTCCGAAGCTTCTATCCCTCGCTTATTGAAAGTAAAAACAGCAATTGACGCACCTGTCTTTAGTAAAGTTGAAGCCGAAATAGCTGATGGTGGTATTAATATTGAAGAACTTGAAGGCGGTGTAGCTGCGGCCATAGAACTTAGCAATGGTGTCGCTTCAGGTGACACACTGGAAATTAAAGTAAAAGCGCCTGATGGCAGTGAAACTACACAACAACATATCATTAGCATGAGTGATGTTGGCAGAGGCTATTCACAAGTCTATCTTGAAAATAGCTTATTTACAGGTCAAGGAAATTATCAATTTGAAGCACGGATTTTTGATGCGTTTGGTAATCAATCTAATGTGTCAGACGCTTATAATGTATTACTGGATACGATCTTTCCTGATCTTTCTCCATCCATTCTAAAAGAAGAAGCTGAGCTTTCAACAGGCAAGATTAATGCAACCATCTTTGAAGATGGGGTCGATGTTGCGATTGATCTCAACCAATCTGGTTTCCAATCAGGGGATATGTTGACAATTAAAGTTCAGGCTCAAGATAATGGGGCGATACAGTCGTTCGACTATGCGATAACTGCTCAAGATATTGCTGTGGGTAAAACTACAATTAAACTTCCGACCAGTATTTTTCCTTTTGATGAAACGCGCTATTATATTTCTACAGAATTAACTGATCAAGTTGGCAATACGCATGATGTTTTAAGTGCTAGAACATGGGTCGATCTGGATATTTCACTTGGCAACGCTGTTATAAACGGCAATATGCTTGATCTTGCCGATGGCTATGTCAATCAAAACGAATTTAACCACGGCATATTGGTCAAGATCACGCTTTCAGGGATTCGCAGAGAAGGTGATAGTGTTAATTTTGAAATCACAGCTCCCGATGGAAGCACACAAATCTATCATCATATTTTAAATGATAAAGAAGTGTATGTTCCAGAAAATGGCGATTCTTATTCAATTAATATTACCTTACCTGAACGCTTATTCCCTGATCAGGGTAGCTATTCTGTTAGTAGTTGGCTATCGGATCCGGCTGGTAATGAAGCCACTAAATCTGAGGCTGCTAATTTTATCTTGGATACATTAGTTCCAGGTGGCATGCCATCGATTAATCTAGTCGCAAGTGAATTAGAGAATGGCTTTGTGAATCAAAAGGCCTTTGAAGATGGAATTAGTGTTGAAATTGAATTAACTGGAAATAACATTGAAGTTGGTGATTTTGTTCGTCTGGAAATTTTAGCTACTGGCGAAAACACAAGCTATACACAATTTGTGACCTTAACTAACGAACAAATTACAAATGGTCGCCTTACAGTTGCAATCAGCCAAGATCAATTCAATTTTGGTGACGGAGAATATACTTTATCAGGTTATCTTACCGATATTGCAGGTAATAAAACCCAATCGATGCCCGTTCGAATCGAACTAGATACCACCGTAAATCATGCTTCTTTTTTAATCAATCCGATTGGTGGTGAAGTCATAGATAATAATTATAACACGATTAGCGAAGTTGGGGATGGTTATATCAATCTTGCTGAAACAAAGGGTGGTGCAACCTTAGCCCTACAACCAGGAAGCGACAGCAAAGCAGGAGATCAAATCATTGTTGAAATTTTAAATAGCAATGGTGTGACGATTGCAAATTTAACACATGCTTTAAGTCAGCAAGAAATTACAAATAATCGCTTTGATTTAACAATTCCTGAAGATTTCTTGGAAGAACTTACAGACGGTACCTATGGCGTAAAAACATTAACTAACGATATCGCAGGCAATCAATCGCAAACCAGTAAAGTCAGTTACTTTATTTTGGATACACAAGTACCAGGAACATCCGCATCGGGTGATGAAGACCCAGAAGCCTTACTTGCTCCCGAAATTTTATGGGAGCTTACCGAAATTGAAGATGGTAATATCAGCTATAATGAATTTACAGACGGCGTTGCGATACAAGTTCAAATCAATGGAACACGCATTGAAGCAGGGGATACTTTACGTATTAATATCCGTAATCAAGATGGTGTGGAGCAATATTATGATCATAAATTAAATGCTAACGAGATTATTGATGGCGCAATTGTTGATTTGAATATCCCTACGGATTATTTTTCTACTAATAACTCTTATTATATTGGAGCAATCCTGCATGATGATGCAGGCAATCAATCCGCACAATCTTACGAGATAAAGCTTAAAATTGATGATCAATTGGCGGCTCCTATTATTCAAATTGGTGATGGCTACCAAGATGTTGCGGAAGCTGGTGATGGTTATATCAATAAATTAGAACGCGAAGATGGCTATGATGTAGGGATTGAATTAGGTTCAGGCACAGATACAGGAGACATCTTGTTTGTTCAAATAAGGGATAGCTTTGGCGATATTACAAGCCATCAACATATCATTAGTCAAAGCGAAGCCGATCAAGGTTCCGTGGTTATAAATCTTGATGAAGATTATTTTTCACTGGGTGAAGATACTTATGATATTTCTGCTTATGTTACTGATTTTAAAAATGATACTAGTGAATTAGCGATTGCCAAGGAATTGACATTAGATTTCACTGGGCCTAATGAGGCACCAAAAATTTTAATTGATTCAACAGATTTAAATGATTTCTATATTAACCGTGCGGAACATGATGATGCGGTTATGGTTCGGGTTGCTGTTCCTACAGAAGGGGTTGAAGAAGGCGATAGCCTTTATATCTATGCAACACGCGATGGCGAAACCTTTACGCATGAACATTATTTAACTAAAGAAGATTTATCAGCTATTTCTGAATCTGAAAACGGTAAGGCAGAAATCAACCTTTATCTTGATCCTGACGTATTTCGTAAATATTATTATGATAAATACGGTAGTTCCATTGGTTGGCTTACACGTGAAACAACCTATTCTTTTACCGCACAAGTTAGTGATGCTGCTGGTAATCTTTCACCAGTAAGTGAAGAAATTCACGCCGAATTAGATACAATCGCAATTCAAACGTCGATTGATACTTCCGAAGGGGACTTGGAAGATGGTTATATTAATCAAAGTGAGCTTGCAGGAGGCGTTCAAATTGATGTTTCTATTCCAAGCCTTACGCGAAGACTAAAATATTACGCTATTGATACTGTTTATAATAAAGCAGGAGATACGCTATATTTAACGATGCGTGATCATGCTGGGAATGTTTATGAATTTAATCGCATTTTAACTCAAAATGAGATTGACGCTGAAACCGCTTCCTTCAATATTCCAGAAGGAATGATCAGTTCAGTAGGCGATGGAGCCTTTGATTTTTCATCCTATCTGATTGATCCTGCTGGAAATCGTACAGAAATAAGCACAGTTGTTCCAATTACTGTTGATACGATTGGCCCAGAAAAAGCCCCTATCATTCTTAATCAAGGGGAAATTATCGATGGAGCAGTTAATATAGCTGAATTTAGCGATGGCGTTAATATTGTCGTTTCACTTGATGATTCAAATATTTTTGCTGGCGATAGCCTTTATATTGAAATCACAGGCGAAAATGAAACAACAGAAATGATGCAATATGTTTTAACTGATGATGATCTTCAATCGCAAAGTACAGAAATTAATATCACATTAGCGCAAGAATTATTTGCTGATCCAGATATGAATTATACGCTAACTGCTTGGGCAGAGGATAATGCAGGTAATCGTTCCATAACCTCTTCACCTGTTTCTTTTTATCTAAATAATCTTCTTGAAACACCACTCATTAAAGTTGGTGATAGTTCAAGTGAATTATCAGATCAATTTATTAATGCAAACGAAGCACAAAATGGCATCACAATGGCGGTTGAACTTGGTGTAGGAACGGAAGCGGGTGATATTTTACATATTGAATTACGTCATGAAGATGACACTATTCATACAATTACACATAGAGTTTTAGCAACCGAAGCCGATAATGGATCTGTTGATTTGATCCTTGATTCCAATTTGTTTCAAGATGATGAAGCCACTTATTATTTAACCAGTTGGGCTAGTGATAGTGACGGCAATATTACGGATCGATCTGTGATGCTTGAGGTTATTGTGGATAAAAATGGGCCACAAGGAACGCCTGTTATTGTTGAAGCTTTATCTGAGTTTGATGATGGTATTGTTGATAAACAAGAATTTGCAGATAATGTGACCTTGCATGTTGAATTTGCTAGTGAAGGTGTTTCAATAGGAGATTATGTCCTACTTGAAATTAAGGATACCAATAGCGGAGAGGTTACTGCCCATAAACATTATTTGACGGTTATTGACGTTATCAAAAGCTATGTTGATGTTACTATTGATCAAACCAAATTTATTGCATTAGAAAGCGATTACGAAATTACCGCACAATTATTTGATCCAGCTGGTAATATGTCTAACCAATCAGAACCTGTTAATTTCACCCTAGATGCCTTACTGGAAACCCCAACAATTTTGGTTGGTGGTATGGATACAGATGATAATGAAATTGCCGATGGTTATATTAATGCTGCTGAAAGTGCTGATGGCAATGCCTCAATTAAAGTGCAACTTAATGAAGGTACCCATGCAGGCGATACGCTTTATTTAACGGTGCAATTAAATGATGGCGATGATGTGGTCTATGAACATATCATAGATGCGGAAGATGAGGACGCACAGGCCGCAATCGTTGACATTAACATAACAGATTTTGCAAGCGGTGACGGCACTTATCATCTAAGTGCGAATGTGGTTGATCAGGCTGGAAATCAGTCGGATTATTCTAATGCAGTCAGTGTTATTCTTGATCGTGTAGGGCCAACTACCCCACCAGTTCTAGTCACAGAAGAGTCTGAGATTGAGGCCGATACTTATATCAATATTAATGAAATTACTGATGGGCTAAGCCTTACCTATAGCTTTGATTCAACTGGGCTTGCTGAAGGGGATTATTTACGTTTAACCTTTACGAATCCTGATTCAACCACAAGCACCCACAGTTTTACGCATGATATTTTACTAACTGCACAGAATATTGAAGATGGAAGGGTTGCGACCTTAACGCCGCGCTATGAATTTTTTAATACAGAGGATGGCAATTATACTGTCCAAGCTGAATTACTTGATAAGGCAGGCAACAGTAGCGGGATATCCGATTCGGCAAGCTTTATTCTTGATACTGAAATTTCAGATCAGCCCGCAGTTGGTGGTTTGGATCTTGCTGATCGCTATGTTAATGCAAATGAATATGCCGATGGCTTACATTTCACGATAACCCCTAAAAAAGGGACAAGTCCAGGCGATATTATCTATTTGGAAGTCACCGATCAAAACGGCAATAAAGCCCAAACCACCTTTGTATTAGAAGCTGACCAGCTCATCTGGGTAGAAGCAGAACAAACCTTTGAACCTGTTGAGTTATTTGCTTCCAATCAGATATTTAATGCTATGAATGGGGTCTATGATTTCACAGCAAGGATAGAAGATGCCGCAGGTAATGTTAGTGAAACTTCTCCAACTTGGAGTGCGATCTTAGATACCACCATTCCACAAATTGCACCTGTCTTTTTGTCCCAGGATTCAGAAATTGACGATGGTCGCATCAATGCAAACGAGATATCAGATGGTCTAAACCTAAATCTTCAACTTGATAAAGAAGGCATTGAAAGCGGTGATAGCCTTTATATTGAAGTAACCGATTCTAATGGTACCGTGCAAACCCACGAGCATCGCTTGACCGATGAGTCCATGCCAGATTCGGGAACATTTAACATTGCGGTACGCATTGATCAGTCCCTGTTTCCAGCTGATGGCGATTACCAAATTTCAGCCTATGTTAAAGATGCAGCAGGGAATCAAGGCCCTTCTTCAGATACCCAAGCAGTCACGCTAAACGCGATCCTTGAAGCACCACGATTTAATACAACAACCCTGTCCTTTTATGATGAAACCGACCCACTCAATGAAGGGGGCGATGGCTATATCAATTATAATGAATCACTGGACGGCAAAGCTAGTTTTAAAGTTGAGCTTGGGGAAGGTACAGATATTGGCGATAGATTGGTAATAAATGTTTCGCATGATGCCCAAACCCTTCACACTGACTCTTATACTGTAACCGAAACCGATGTCGCCCAAGGCTATGCTATCATAGAATTACAAGATAATGACTTATTTACCCATGATACAAGTTATGATCTGGTTGCTTGGGCGGAAGACGATGATGGCAATCAAAGCGATTATTCCAGTGTCTTACGGGTTGAGGTTGATGTTGAAGACCCACAAAATGCCCCTGTCATTCGCAGTGATTATTCAGAATTTGCAGATGGTGCTGTCAACATAGATGAATTTGCCGACGGCCTAGCAACTTTTATTGAATTTGATACCAATAATCTTGAGGTTGGCGATGCGTTGGCCGTTACCCTCAATCAAAAAGATTCCGATAGCCAAACCATCTATCGAGAATATCGTATCACTGAAGATGATTTATCGCTTGGCGGGAAAATGTTGCTTTTGGAACAAGACCTTTTTGCAACGATGGAAGCCGATTATGAATTATCCGCTTGGTTACAAGATGAAGCGTTAAATCGTTCCCCAGTTTCAGAACCCGTTGAATTTAAACTGGATAATCTTTTAACCTCTCCTACAATTTTGGGCGATAGTTATGGCGGGGATAGTAACGAAATCGCAGATGGCATCATCAATGCGAACGAGGCAATTGACGGCACAACAACCCTCTATATTGACCTTGGTGAAGGCGCAAATATCGGTGATTCCTTATGGATTAGCAGCGTTGATCGTATTGGCCAATCCTATCAATATGAATATATTTTAAGCGCAGATGACACTTCGGATGGGGTTGCAACCTTAAATCTGGATGATCAATTTTTCCATAGCACACTTAGCAATAATAGCGGCGATGGCGAATATGATTTTTATGCTTGGCATACTGATCAGGCTGGAAATCAATCTGCTCAATCTTCTCCTTTTGCTGTTTATGTTGACAGAACAGCCCCAACAGGCGGCGTTACCTATGCCATCGATGACACGGAACTTGAAGATTTATATGTCAATCAAAACGAATTTGCAGATGGTGTGAATATCGCGCTTGAAATTGATGAACCCGTTGAGGTTGGCGATATTATCCAGCTTAAAATAGATTATGATGATACTAGTCCTAGTGATACAAAAATTTGGACGCGTACGATCACCGAGGCAGACCTTAACAGCGAAGTCACACAAGGTCTTGGATCAATCCTATTATCAGTACCGCAATTTAACTTTTTAAGAGATACTGGATATAATGATGGACGCTACAATCTAACCGTTTCTGTAACAGATGAGGCTGGAAATACCTCTGGCCATGAAGACAGCTTGGTCATCGAAATTGATACATTAATTGATACACCTGAAATTCAAACCGATATAGGTGAAATTGGTGACCAATATCTTAATATCAATGAATTATCTGATGATGTAGTGGAAATGCAAATCCGATTGGGCGATGTGCGCTCTATTTATCCCACTGTAAGACATGGTGATCAGCTTAGAATTGCAGTAACGGATGAACATGCAAATACCGAATATCAATATGTTACCTTGACCGAGGATAACATTATTATCGGCACTGATGAAAGCCAAACTGTCAATATTGATCTTGATGCTAATAATTTCACCGCAGGTGATGGTCAATATAGCCTTAAAGTGGCATTAATTGATGTTGCTGGCAATATAGGGGAAAGTGCCAACACCCATTGGGTTGAAATCGATACTGTCATCAGCCCCGATGCACCGCAAATCATTAGCAACGCACTTGAACATGATGATGATATTGCGGATGGTTTTATCTCCAATACAGAATATAATGATGGCGTATCGGTTACCCTGCAAATCGATGGGGAAGGCTTAGAAGGCGGTGATGAACTATGGGTTGCAATCGAAGCAGAAGATGGCACGATCCAGCAACAATCCTTTAGTTTAAACGAAATTAGTGATCAGTTTGACGTCATCATCAATCTTGATGCAGAGAATTTTGCAAATGGCGATGGCACCTATTCGCTTACCGCCTATACAGGGGATGTGGCTGGCAATCGCTCTCCAATTTCTGATATACGCTCCGTCATTTTGGATACAACCGCGATAGAACCAACCATCGCCGTGGTTGAAGGGATTGCTTATGAAGCCCCAGATTTCACCCTTGTCTCTAAGGATGAGATGATTGATGGGCTGGATTTACAGCTAACCCTTGATCCTAATCTTGCGGCTGGTAATTCACCAAGCACAGCAGGGGATCGGCTTAGCTTTTGGGTTGCTGATGGGTTAGGCAATGGGCAGTTTGTTGATTATGTTTTAACCGAGGCTGATATTGAAGCAGGGCTGGTAAATTACACGCTTGAATATTCCCTATTTGAAGCATTGTCACAACAAGATGATGGTAGCTTAACCGAAGGACGCTATTCCGTTGCGGTTGAATTGGTTGATACATTAGGCAATCAATCAGAATATGGCACTGCCTCAATGATAGAAATTGATTTTGGTGCGCCCGATGCCCCTATCATTCAACAATCAGTGGCAGATATTGAAGATGGCTATGTTACCGAAGATGAACTTGCAGACGGCAATATTGATATCACCATCACGCTTCCAGATAACGGCGTTGCGGGCGATAAGCTAACCCTTTACGCAACCAGTGAACTTACGGGCGAGGTCATTAGCTATGACCATTATCTTAGCGTTTATGATGTTGGAAATGGCAATGTTGAATTTAACCTACCTAGCTATCTGTTTTTATCAGACGGGCAATATTTGGATGGCCGCTATCAATTAAACGCAACCCTAAGCGATATTTATGGCAATGAATCTGATAGATCAGCAGCTTACACCATTGAATTAATCACGTCTGAATCTGGTGGAACCCATAATTGTGGAGAAACTGAAGAATCAACCGTGAAAGCTGGTCTTTATTTTAGTGAGAATGGAGGTGTCGTAAGAACAAAGGTTGATGATTTTGTTACTGATGCTTTTACCGTACAGTTAAGTTTTACTTTGGACATTGAGCATGCCTGCTTGTTTGCTTATACTGTGCCTGGTAGCGGGGATGAATTTGAGATTTATCATAGTCAAAATAGTTATTACGGGTTGAATTTCAGAATTAATGGTGAGTGGCATTTTTCAAAACAAACATTGGATGACCCATCTCAATTAACTAATCTAGTAATTACTTGGGATAGTACAACTGGAGAATTAAGGGTTTATCATGATGAAGAGTTATTCTATTCGGTGCAAGATTATCAAACGGGGAATCCAATCTCAGAGGGTGGGGTTATTACATTAGGGCAACAGCAATATTCTTATGATAATTACCCAACTGGAAATGATAGTGAAAATTTTGAAGGTACTTACTATGATGTTAAATTATGGGATGAACATTTTACTCAAGAAGAAATTGTAAACGGACTTGATGATAGCGTAGCAATCTTAAATTATGATATGGGAAGCTTACAAAACGGCGTGATGGATGTTGGCAGTGGTTATATTGGGGAAGCTACAGGAAATGTGACTCTGCGTTATGACGGTACATATCTACAGGACGATATTTCTGGTAGTGATGATAATGAACTAATCTACGGTTATGAAGGCGATGACCAATTGAATGGTAACGACGGCAACGATGGGCTCTATGGCGGGGATGGTAATGACAATCTATATGGTGGAAATGGCGATGACACCCTACAAGGCGGGATAGGCTCCGATTTGTTCGTATTTGACGAATATAACGCTGACGATCATGATGTTATTGAAGATTTTAATGCAAGCGAATATGATATCATCGATCTTACCGCCTTTGAGGATATTACCAATTTTTCTGATATACAAAATTTAATGGTCGAAAGCCAAGGGGATGTAATTCTTCAATTAAAAAACAATTATACAATTACTATTAAAAATCATGAAATGAGCGATCTTGACCAAAGAAATTTCATATTTTCTGGAAATAATGACGAAAGACAAGCTGTTAAGACGGGACTCTATTTTGCGGCAAACGGAGGAGTTATTAGGACAAAGGTTGATGATTTTGTTACCAATGCCTTTACCCTACAATTAAATTTTGCATTGGATGGTTACAAGGCTTGTCTATTTTCTTACACAGTACCAAATAGCGGCGATGAATTTGAAGTTTTCTATAATCCATCTAGTTCTATAGGGCTAGCTTTCCGTATTAATAATGATTGGCATTTTTCAAAACAAACATTGGATAACCCATCTCAATCAAATAATCTGTTTATTACATGGGATAGTACAACGGGTGAGCTTAGCGTTTATAAAGACGAAGAATTGTTTTATCAGGTGCAGAACTATCAAACTGGAAATCCTATCTCAGAGGGTGGGGTTATTACATTGGGGCAACAGCAATATTCTTATGATAATTACCCAACTGGAAATGATAGTGAAAATTTTGAAGGTACTTACTATGATGTTAAATTATGGGATGAACATTTTACTCAAGAAGAAATTGTAAACGGACTTGATGATAGCGTAGCAATCTTAAATTATGATATGGGAAGCTTACAAAACGGCGTGATGGATGTTGGCAGTGGTTATATTGGGGAAGCTACAGGAAATGTGACTCTGCGTTATGACGGTACATATCTACAGGACGATATTTCTGGTAGTGATGATAATGAACTAATCTACGGTTATGAAGGCGATGACCAATTGAATGGTAACGACGGCAACGATGGGCTCTATGGCGGGGATGGTAATGACAATCTATATGGTGGAAATGGCGATGACACCCTACAAGGCGGGATAGGCTCCGATTTGTTCGTATTTGACGAATATAACGCTGACGATCATGATGTTATTGAAGATTTTAATGCAAGCGAATATGATATCATCGATCTTACCGCCTTTGAGGAGCTTACCAGCTTTGCAACCCTTCAAACTTTGATGACAGAATCAAATGGCGATGTAACCATTCAACTCAATGAAGATTATTCGTTTGAGATTAAGGATATTGCAATCGCTGATCTTACTGTGGATCATTTTTCATTGGTTGCCAATACAACATGTGTTAATGGCAGTGATGCGTATGATTACCTTGTTGGTAGCGATGGTAGCGATACACTAAACGGCTATGCAGGTTATGATTATTTGGTGGGGAATGCGGGGAATGACACGCTGAATGGCGGCGAAGGCTATGATTACCTTGTTGGTGGTGAAGGCAATGATAACCTTTATGGCGGGGATGGCTTTGATAATCTTGAAGGCGGCGTTGGTAACGATGTTTATTATGGCGGTGCAGGTGCCGATTACTTCATGATTGATGAATATAATGCAGGGGATGAAGATCGCATCGCAGATTTCAACAGCAGCGAAGGCGACTTCATCGATCTTACCGCATTTGCCGATATTACTGACTTTGCATCCCTTACTGCCTTAATGGAGCAATCCAATGATGATGTCATCATCCACCTTAATCAGGATTATTCTGTTGTCATCAGTGACACACAAACCACCGACCTCACCGCAGATGATTTTATTTTTATCGATGATAATAAATATTATGAAGATGAAAACGGTGACGAAGTGCATTATACCAGTGAAGAGTATTTTTGGGTTGACGGCAATGATGGCAATGATGCGCTTTATGGTGGTGAGGCGAATAATGAGCTTGATGGTCAGGATGGCAATGATACACTTTATGGTGGTGAGGGGGATGATTATATTTATAGCGGTTATGGCGATGATACGCTTTATGGTGGTGAGGGGAATGATTATTTAGAAGGCGGTTATGGCGATGATATACTTTATGGTGGTGAGGGGAATGATTGGCTTTTTGGTGAAAATGGTGAGAATGAACTTTATGGTGGTGAGGGGGATGATGAACTTGTTGGTAGCGATAATGGTGATGATAAGCTTTTTGGCGGGGAGGGGTATGATGTTTTACGTGGCTATGATGGCGATGATACGCTTTATGGTGGCGAGGGTGATGATACGCTTTATGGCAATAATGGTAATGATACCCTTTATGGAGGGGCAGGTGATGATAACCTATATAGTTATAGTGGGAATGACATACTCAATGGTGGTGAGGGTTCCGATCTTTTTATCTTTGACGATGATTACAATTCAGGTGTCCATGGTATTATTGAAGATTTTAACGCAAGCGAGCATGATTTTATTGATTTAAGTAGGTTTGAGGAGCTTACCAGCTTTGAATCCTTACAAAACTTAATGGTTCAAAACCAAGAAGATGTGATGATTCAGGTGAGGGATGATTACACCATCACGGTTAAAAATCATGAAATTGATGATTTAACTGCAATGAATTTTGTGCTTGCAGGAAATGATGAGGTTGATGGAGCAACAATTAAGACAGGATTGTACTTTAATCAAGAAGGGGGCGTTGTAAGAACAAAGGTCGATCATTTTGTTACCAATGCTTTCACCTTACAGCTAGGTTTTATGCTGGATAGTGAGCAAGCCAACCTATTTTCTTACGCAGTGCCTGATAGTGATGATGAATTTGAAGTTTTCTATGATGCTTCCAGCACAAAAGGATTATATTTCAATATCAATGGTGAAACACATTATTCGGGTCAAACATTGGATGATCCATCCCAATTAACCAATCTGATCATTACGTGGGATAGCACGACGGGTGGGCTTAATGTTTATCAGGATGGGGAATTATTTTACACGATCCAAGATTATCAAACTGGCAATTCAATCTCAGAAGGTGGGGTTGTCACCTTGGGGCAACAACAAGAGTCTTATGATACCTATTCAATTGGAAATGACGATGATTTTGAAGGCACCTATTATGATGTTAAATTATGGGATCAACAATTTACCCAAGAAGCAATCTCAGATGGGTTGGATGCTAGCACCGCAATTTTGAATTACGATATGGAAAGCTTGCAAGATGGCATCATGGATGCTGGCAATGGCTATATTGGGGAAACCTCAGGCAATGTAAAATTACGTTATGATGGTACATATCTCTATGATACTATTCAAGGCAGCAATGGTGATGATGTAATTTACGGTTATGCCAGAAGGGATAATTTATATGGCAATGATGGCGATGATACGCTTTATGGTGGTGAGGGGGATGATTATTTAGGTGGCGGTGATGGCAACGATACGCTTTATGGTGGTGAGGGCGATGATACTTATTTGTTCGAAAGAACGAGTGGGTACGATACCATTCAAGAAACTTCTGGGGCAGATATATTGAATTTTGATTGGGATATTGACTATGATCAATTATGGTTTCAACAACAGGATAATGACCTTTTAATTAGTGTGATTGGTACAGAAGCTAATATTACCATTCGTAATTGGTATGATACCTCTGATCCAGCAGTGGATTACATTGTTGAGACTATTTATGATAAAAATGATGTGTCCCTCAGCAGCGATTCAGTCGCAAGTCTTGTGGAGGCAATGGCGGCATTCGACCCACCAGCTTTGGGTGAAACGACCTTATCAGATGAATATCAAGATGCGCTGATGCCAATCATCAACGAAGCATGGAATAAAGATTAGGTAACGGACTCATAAAATTAACACCACAGCCTTACTGTAGCTAATTTGATAGGCATCTATGAACGAATCTATTTTTAGATGGGTTCAAGTTTTTTTAAGATTCTTGGAAGTAATATTTTGTAAAAACACAGATAATAATTTGATAAAAAATATTCCTTATCGCTCTTAATATCGCCTTAAAGCTGAAATCAGTTGTCGCCATAACGCAATTATAGCCAATGGCATATAAAATGAGTCTATAAATTTTGGATTTGTAAGACCTGTTCTATAGTTTTTTGTGTTTTTCTTCTGATTACTTTAGCCTGCGCCCATTTATGCTCTATTGGATTTAAATCTGGGAAATATAGGAGTAAATATTCAAGAATTAACTTTGCATCTTTAATTGCTTGTTGGGTATCTTGCCTTTTATGGAAGGTTACATTGTCCATGAAAATAACCGTTCCAGTTTTGGTTCTTGGCATATCCTTAGTATCATATCTTGGGCAAATCCGCTTTCGTCAATATAAACAATCGGATGCTGATTATCTATGTAAGCATTAAGCTTATGTTTGAATAAAATACGCTTTTGTGCGTCTGCTTTGGGGTGATATGTTTTTTTTATAGCTAAACCCTAAACGCTTTAATGCGTGTGTGATACCACGAATGCTAACGCCTTGTCTTGAGGGAAAGGCGATGTGACCAACGAACTAAACTGGATTTATTAATACAAAAATGAGCTGCCGTCACCTCAAAGATTAGGTCGTGACGGACTTTATAAGACAATACGCATTTCCTAAAGTCTAAGCAATAAGTTAACATAATTTCATGTCAAGTAAAATTGTCTAGACACAAAAATCATATTCAATTTATATGCCATTCGCTATAGATAAGGTTTGAACTTAATCCATTGAATTTATAAATGGAGTTTAGTATAGTTTTAACCATCATAATAGATAACATTTTAAAATAAATTACAAAGAATTAGGGGAGATTGAAAAAATGAAACCTGTTTTAAACCTTTTGAAAACGGCAATTTTAGCCAGCTGTGGCTTTGCGATTGTCGCGCCTGCTTTTGCAGAAAATTGGGATGTATCCTTATGGGGAAAACGCCGTGCTTTTACGGAGCATGTTGAAAAAATAGCTGAATTGGTCTCAGCCAAAACAAATGGTGAATTTACGCTAACATTAAGCTATGGCGGGCTTTCTGGGAATAAAGAAAATCTTGATGGCATTTCAATTGGTGCATTCCAAATGGCACAATTTTGTGCAGGCTATCACGCCGATAAAAATCCATCCATTACCGTTTTAGAATTACCTTTTCTTGGCGTTGATAGCCTTGAAAAAGAGGTTGCAGTTTCCCAAGCACTCTATACGCATCCAGCAGTCATTGCAGATTTAAAGCGGTGGAATGCGGTGCTATTGATGCCCTCCCCATTACCACAATATAATATTATGGGGGTTGGCGATGCACCAAAAACCCTTGCAGATTATAAAGGATTGGCTGTGCGTGCTACTGGTGGGATTGGTAAAGCCCTTGCAACAATCGAAGCTGTGCCAACTTCCATGAGTGCTAGCGAGGTGCGTCAATCCCTTGATAGCGGTGTGGTTAAGGCTGTATCTTTTGCGCCGCACGCCCATATGTCGTTTGGGGTTGCGGATGTTTCAAATTGGTGGACAACCAACCTTAATCCAGGGACGGTGCATTGCCCGATTGTTGTTAATCAAGATGCGTTGGATGGACTGTCATCTGCCCATCGTGAAGCCTTGTTGGGATCAGTCGATGAAGCCCTTGATCATTATGTCAGCAATTATAATACAAAGACAATGGATAAATGGAATGCATTGTTGGGAGAAGGTAAAATCGAACAAGTGACCTATAGCGAAAGTGAACTTGATGCCTTCAAACAAGCTGCGGCAGAACCTATTCATCAAGCATGGATAAAAGAAAATTCTGCAAAGGGATTACCAGCCCAAGAATTATATGATTTTATCACGGCTAAAATCGCTGAATAAAATTTTAAGTGAGAGGGGAGGGGATTTTTATCTCCCCCCTTCTTTTAAAGGATAGATCATGGCAGGAACCGCGATTATTCACCAAGATTCATCTTGGCTTAGCAGGGTTGATCAAGGGCTTCATCGTATTGAAACATTATTAATTATTTTTTCAGGGCTTGCGGTGGCGGGCTTGGTTGTCCTTGCGGTTTTATCGGTTTCAGGACGATTTCTATTTAATCAACCGCTTGCAGGTTATATTGACTGGATTCAACAGTTTATGCCCGTGATTGCCTTTACAGGGATTTCTTATGCCTTGCGTAATGGAACACATATTCGGATGGATATGCTGATCAATAAGGCAAAAGGCAGGCAATTTTATGCGGCTGAATTTATCTCTACCTTGTTGATTTTTGCGCTTATGCTATTTCTTTTATGGGGAAGCTATACGCATTTTTCAAGAAGCTTTGATCTTGCGCAACCTTTATTTAGCCGTGATAGCTCAATTGATATTGGGCTTCCATTATGGCCTGCAAAATTACTGATCCCTGTTTCATTTGCAATCATGGTCTTGCGTGCCATCATCCAGCTTTTTGCCTATGCGAAGGCGTTTTTATTCAATAATCCTCAGCCTGTTGCAATTCCATTGACCCAATCAATTGAACAACAAGCAGAACATGAAGCTGCAAAGCTTGGGATTTCAAAAACAACCCTTAAAAATAATTGAATAAATTATGGATAACGTAGAAATTGGTATTGCTGTAAGTTGTGGGTTGCTGGTTCTGGTATTGATTGGCATGCGGGTTGCCTTTGCCGCCGCCTTATGTGGCTTAGTCGGATTGGTATGGATTTTTTGGGCGAAAAAGCAATATGCCGCCGATCAGCTATTCTGGGCATTGGAAGTTTCCGTTAAAATTGCGGGACAAGTACCGCATTCCAAGTTAAGTTCGCACGCGTTATCCCTCATTCCAACCTTTATTTTAATCGGTTATCTTGCCTATCATGCAGGTCTAACACGGGCATTATTTGAAGCCGCAAAAAAATGGATTGGCTGGGTACCAGGGGGAATGGCGGTTTCAACCATTTTTGCAACGGCTGGATTTTCGGCTGTATCTGGTGCATCCATTGCAACTTCAGCCGTATTTGCACGGATTGCAATCCCCGAAATGATTCAGCTTGGCTATGACAAGCGGCTTGCTGCAGGGGTAGTTGCGGCGGCGGGCACCTTAGCTTCCCTCATTCCGCCTTCTGCAATTTTGGTGATTTACGCAATTATTGTTGAACAAGATGTTGGACGGCTATTGTTAGCAGGCTTTATCCCAGGTCTTTTCTCTGCCTTTGTCTATATGAGTTTGATTATCGCAATGGCCTTGATTTGGAAGAAAACAGGCCCTGCAATCTCAGGCTTTAGCTGGGGCGAACGCTTTAAATCACTTCCCCCCGTTTTTCCGATTTTCTTCGTTATCTTTACCATTATTTTCTTTGTTTATAATCCATTTGGCGGGGATGCGCTTGGTACCCCGACCGAGGGCGGTGCGCTTGGTGCCTTCGTTGTGTTTTTAGTAGCCGTTTGGAAAGGCATGCGTTGGCCAGCCCTTCGTGATGCGCTGATTGAAACTGCCAAGGTCTCTGTTATGATCTTTACTATTATTTGGGGCGTTCTTATCTTTGTGCGGTTTTTAGGATTTGCAAATTTGCCAATTGCGTTTTCTGATTGGCTTTCCTCACTAACCTTCACGCCTTTGGTTACGTTAATGATGATCCTGCTTGCCTATGCCATTCTTGGGATGTTTATGGATGCAATCGGCATGATGATTTTAACCTTACCTGTCGTATATCCAGCAGTAATGGCATTGAATGGAGGAGAGAATGTAACTGCCGCCGAGTCCGCCTTTGGCATGTCTGGTCCAATGTGTGCAATATGGTTTGGTATTTTGGTGGTTAAAATGGCTGAATTTTGCCTGATTACGCCCCCAATAGGCCTAAATTGTTTTGTGGTTGCTGGTGCGCGTGATGATTTAACAGTTCAAGATGTTTTTCGTGGTGTAACGCCGTTTTTCATTGCAGATGCGCTTACGATTTTAATGCTGTTACTGTTTCCAACGATTGTGATCTGGCTTCCGAGCCTTAGCCTTCCATAAAAACTACAGTTTTTTTTAACGAAGGACAAAAATATTGATTGCGATGTTTCAACAGCCTGCTTAAAATGTAGAAAATTTAAAGCCCTTTTGATCAATAAGGCAAATGTCATCTTGTGGGGTTTGTATCCCGATTGTCAAAGTAGTTATTCAAATAAAAAAGGAGTAATTTGATGAATAAATTAAATAAATGTCCGATTATGCATGGGAGTACGACTGATAATATGTCTTCCCCAACCGATTGGTGGCCGAAAGCCTTGAATTTAGATATTCTGCATCAGCATGATACAAAAGCAACGCCAATGGGGGCTAGCTTTGATTATAAAAAGGAATTACAAAAGCTGGATTTTGATGCACTTAAAGCTGATATGTTAGCCCTGATGACCGATGAGCAAGATTGGTGGCCAGCAGATTGGGGGCATTATGGCGGGTTGATGATCAGATTAGCATGGCATTCAGCGGGGTCTTATCGCGTTGCAGATGGCCGTGGCGGCGCAGGGGCTGGTAATATTCGCTTTGCACCACTTAATTCTTGGCCTGATAATACCAATCTTGATAAAGCAAAGCGGTTATTATGGCCAATTAAGAAAAAATATGGCAACGCCATTAGCTGGGCAGATTTGATTATCTTGGCGGGGAATATGGCCTATGAATCCATGGGGCTTAAAATGTTTGGCTTTGGGTTTGGTCGCGAAGATATTTGGCAGCCTGAAAAAGATGTCTATTGGGGAGCAGAAAAAGAGTTTTTAGCCCCTAGTGAAAATCGTTATGAAGATCTTTCAAAGCCTGAAACATTGGAAAACCCTCTTGGTGCAACCCATATGGGCTTGATCTATGTCAATCCTGAAGGGGTTAATGGGCAACCTGATCCATTAAAAACAGCCGCAATGGTACGGGAGACCTTTGCACGTATGGCAATGAATGACGAGGAAACCGTCTCTCTTGCCGCAGGTGGGCATACGGTTGGTAAATGTCATGGGGCGAGCAATGCTGAAAAAGGCATTGAACCAGAAGGCGCAGATATTAGCGAACAAGGCCTTGGCTGGAATTTAAGTGGCGGCACCCAAAAAGCCAATCAGGCTGTTACAAGTGGTTTGGAAGGGGCATGGACTCCTAACCCAACAAAATGGGATAATGGCTATTTCCATATGCTATTTAATTATGATTGGGAGCTGAAAAAAAGTCCAGCTGGGGCTTGGCAGTGGGAACCAATCAATATTAAAGAAGAAGATAAGGTGCCTGATTCCTCCGATCCATCCATCAAGCATAATCCAATTATGACGGATGCCGATATGGCGATGGTCAAAGACCCAATCTATCGTAAAATTTCAGAAAAATTTTATAATGATCCTGAATATTTTGCGGATGTTTTCTCACGTGCATGGTTTAAGTTAACGCATCGTGATATGGGGCCAAAGGCATGCTATCTTGGTCCTGATATCCCCAATGAAGACTTAATCTGGCAAGACCCCGTACCAGCAGGTAATCATGATTATGATGTTGAAGCATTAAAGCAGAAAATCGCCAATAGCGGACTTTCAATAAAAGAAATGGTTGCAACTGCATGGGATAGCGCCCGTACCTTTAGAGCTTCGGATAAGCGTGGGGGTGCCAATGGTGCGCGTATTCGCCTTGCACCACAAAAGGATTGGGAAGGAAATGAACCTAAGCGATTGGAAAAAGTTTTGTCTGTGCTGATGCCTCTTGCCAAAGAAGCAGGTGCAAGCATTGCGGATGCGATTGTGTTGGCAGGTTCTGTTGGTATTGAACAGGCGGCAAAAGCGGCTGGGGTCAATGCGCATGTTCCTTTCACAGCAGGTAGGGGCGATGCTACGGATGCCATGACAGATGTCGATTCTTTTTCTGTGTTAGAACCCATCCATGACGGGTTTAGAAATTGGCAAAAGAAGGCTTACAGTGTTGAAGCCGAAGAATTATTGATTGACCGTAGTCAATTAATGGGGCTAACCGCACCTGAAATGACTGTTCTTGTTGGCGGGATGCGGGTGCTTGGCACCAATCATGGAGATAGTAAAGAAGGGGTATTTACTGACCATGAAGGCGCACTCACCAATGATTTCTTTGTCAATTTAATGGACATGGCCAATCATTGGAAGCCCAATGGCAATTCTTATCAAGTTTGTGATCGTAAAACGGGGAAGGTTAAATGGACGGCTTCTCGTGTTGATCTCATTTTTGGCTCAAACTCTATCTTGCGTTCTTATGCAGAAATTTATGCCCAAGATGACAATAAAGAAAAATTTGTAAAAGACTTTATTGCGGCTTGGACAAAAGTCATGAACGCAGATCGTTTTGACATTCAATAATCGTTCAAACAAACACTGACATATAGCAAATCATGTATCAATGAATACATGATTTGCTATGGTCGTGATTAACAATATTATTGTTTTAGATTGATTAAAAAATTTATCTTTCCCTAAGGGCTTCTCTGGCACCCCTTAAGATGGGGTCGAAAAAGAAAGAGATGATGCGGCGACTGCCTGTTTTAACTTCTGCGGTAAGTTTCATGCCAGGGGTGAGCTGGACAGTACGCTCTTCAACTTGCATCGTAGTTCTATCCATTGAAGAGCGCAGACGATAAATAAGACCGCGCTTTTCATCTTCAACGGCATCCGCAGAAATATGGGTAACTTTACCTTCAATTAACCCATAACGAGTAAACGGAAAGCTTTCTATTTTAATTTCAATTGATTGGTCTTTTTCAATAAAGCCAATATCCTTATTTAGCACCATCGCTTCAACTTCTAACGGGGAGTCTTCTGGTACAATTAACATCAGTGTTTGTGCCGCTTGTGCAACCCCACCGATTGTATGAATACCAAGCTGGGAAATCACGCCATCCACAGGGGAAGTTAAGCGATTTTGTTGTTCTTGCCGAAGCACACGCCGCAAGGCAAGTTCAGCTTGATCCCGCTGTTCACGGGTTTCGATCAACTCACTTAAAGCTTCTTCGCGTTCGGTTTCAATCAATTCTGCACGCTGGCGGGCAATGGCAGCAAGACCAATATTTGCTTCTTTCAAACGTTCTGCTTGTACCATTAAGCCATATTCCAAATCGATTAATTGTTGTTTTACTTCCAGCCATTCAGGTTTACGCCCAATCCCCTTATCCAATAGCTTCTGTAACCCAACCTCACGTTCTTGCAATAGCGGAATAACTGCTTTGGATTTTTCAATTTCGGCTTCAAGGGCAAGAATATTTGCCTTAGCGGCTGATTCATCACTGCCAAGACGGAATAACCGTGCTTGATGGACTTCTTTTTGGCTTTTCAGCCGTTGCGCTTGATCTTTTACCAAGGCTTCAGGCATACCAGCTTGTGGCGCATAAACACCTTCGCTTGTGTTTGATAACCAACCGCTATAGGCTGATAATCTGGCTTCATTCGCCATGGCTAGATCATATTCATATTGTAATTGTGCAAGATTTACTTCTGCTTCAGTAGGGTCAAGTTCAACCAGCAAATCACCTTGTTTGACGCGCTGCCCTTCTTGAACATGGATGGCGCGAATAATTGCGGGTTCCAAGGGTTGTATCTGTTTAACGCGTCCACCTGGTATAATTTGCCCTTCTGCAACCACGACAGTATCAATCCTACCCAATGAAGCCCATAAAACTGCACAGACTGTTAAGGTTAGGATTAACCATAAGACAGCACGCCCTGCGGGGGAGGCAGGGGTTTCCAAAACCTCCAACGCAGCAGGTAAAAATTCAAGCTCGCTCCCTTCCCGATTGAGTTGCGGGCGTTCTTTTTCGGCCTTGCTTGCTTCCTTCCAAATTGTAATGACTTTTTTTAATCCATCAAACATTATGCGGTTTGCGCCTTCCATAGATTAGCATAAATGCCGTTTGTTTTTTTAATCAGCGCATCATGTGCGCCTTTTTCCTGCAATCGCCCTTGTTCAATCACAACAATATGATTGGCGTGACGCACGGTGGAC
Organism: Alphaproteobacteria bacterium; assembly: GCA_965229675.1. Taxonomy (GTDB): domain Bacteria; phylum Pseudomonadota; class Alphaproteobacteria; order CBDDJK01; family CBDDJK01; genus CBDDJK01. The sequence goes on along the minus strand of OZ245897.1, from coordinate 1,466,500 downwards.
AAGCGATGCGCAATAATAATCACAGTACGCCCCTTACAAATCACTTTCATATTGTCTTGAATGATGCGTTCTGATTCATAATCAAGGGCACTGGTTGCTTCGTCAAAAATAAGAATCCGCGGATCGGTGATCAATGCCCGTGCAATCGCAATGCGTTGGCGTTGTCCGCCTGATAAATTGGTTCCCCGCTCTTCGATTTTTGTGTCATAGCCTTCGGATAATTCTAAGATAAATTCATGCGCTCCAGCCATTTTAGCCGCTGTTGTCACACGATCCATGGAAGCCCCTGGGATGGAAAGGGCGATATTATCTTTTACAGATGCGGAAAACAGCATATTTTCTTGTAAAACCACGCCAATTTGCCTGCGTAACCAAGCAGGGTCAATTTGTGCCAAATCAACGCCATCAACCAATACCCGCCCTGTTTCAGGCACATGGAGGCGTTGTAACAATTTCGCCAAAGTGCTTTTTCCAGAACCAGAACGCCCAACGATGCCAATCACTTCACCCGACTTAACCCCCAATGAAAAATCATGTAAGATTTGTCGGCCTTCTGGTGAATAGCGAAAATTCACATGGTCGAACTCTATTTTGCCCTTGATTTGCGGTAAAGAGGGACGGTTGGGATTATGCCCTGGTTCTGTGGGTTGATTAAGCACATCCCCCAGCCGCTCAACAGAAATACGAAATTGTTGAAAATCCTGCCATAATTGCGCCAGCCGCAACACAGGGCCATTGACCTGACCTGCCAGCATATTAAAGGCGATCAACTGCCCCATCGACAAATCACCACCAATCACCATCTGTGCGCCCATCCAAAGGATAAAGGCAGTAACCAAACGGCTGATCAGTTGAACCCCTTGGGAGCCAATGGTGCCTAATACAACAGTGCGTAGCCCAGCTTTAACATAGGCAGCTAATTGTTCTTCCCACATTTTACGCCGCCCAGGTTCAACTGCCATTGCCTTTAAGGTTTCAACGCCTGTTACGCTTTCAACCAGAAAGGCTTGATTGGCGGCACCGCGCTGAAATTTTTCTTCTATACGCTTGCGTAATGCAGGCGTGATCCCAATCGATAATCCAGCATAAAGGGGGATTGCGGCCAAGACAATCATCGTCAAGGTTTTGGAATAAAACCACATGACGGCCAGAAATACGACTGTGAACAATAAATCTAACACCACGGTGACCGAAGATGAGGTTAAGAAATCACGAATATTTTCCAATTCACGCACACGCGCCACCGTCTGACCAGTGGGTCTTGCGTTAAAATAGGATAAGGGGAGGGATAGCAAATGACGAAATAATTTCGCCCCAAGCTCCACATCCACACGGCTGGTTGTGTGCGCAAAAATAAAGCTTCTTAAGCCGCCTAAAATCACATCAAAAAAGGTAATGGCGACAAGGCCAATGACCAGCACATCCAAGGTCGTTAGCCCTTGATGCACCAATACTTTATCAACCACGACTTGGAAGAAAAGTGGGGTTACAAGCCCAAATAATTGTAAGAAGAAAGAGGCAATCAGAACCTCCCCAAACAAACGTTTATAGCGCACGATGGCGGGAATAAACCAGCTAATATCGAAGGCACGGCTTGCCCCTGCAATGGATGCGCGGCTGGTAACCAAGATTAATTGACCGTTCCAATAATCAGTAAATTCCTCTTGGGTCATCACAGATGGCGAGGCACCTGGCTGCTGAATCAAGATTTTGCCTTCTGCAATTTTGGCAAGTACAAACCAATTACCCTGTTGATCTTGGGCGATGGCAGGAAGCGGTTGCTTTTCCAGCCTATCCATCTCAGTTTTAACAGATTTTGCCTTTAACCCCAGCCCCTTGGCGGCACGCAATAAAGCAATTTCATCCATAGGATCGCCATCAGGCGCATATTCACGAATAATTTGTTGTGGATCCGCTGCCTTTTGATGAAATTGACACAGCATCGCTAAACTTAGTACACCTGTATCTGGTTCGCCCCTTTTTTCTTGGTTTGAATCTTTTTGTTCGCCCTCAACCATTAAAATAACCTATTGTTTATTGTAAATTTTGCGGTGAATAGCATTAATCCGTGGGCTTGTCATTCATAGATTGCTAATTTTTTTATCCGTCTAAAATCGCCTCATTTAATCGTTGGGGATTGACTTTAAAGCCGCACCGCTTTAACGAACAAGGCATGAGTTATAAGCATGCAAGATGATCACGAAGCTATCATCACCAGTTTCCATGAATTGGGATTAAGTGAACCATTATTAAAAGCGGTCGCGGAAGCGGGCTATACCAGCCCCACCCCCATTCAACAAAAAGCCATTCCCGCCATTTTGATGAATCGCGATTTAATGGGATGCGCACAAACTGGAACGGGAAAGACGGCTTCCTTTGTGCTACCGATACTGGATATCTTGGCAGCAGGGCGTTCGCGTGCGCGTATGCCGCGTTGCGTTATCTTGGCACCAACCCGTGAATTGGCGGCACAAGTTGCCAATAATTTTACGATTTACGGCAAAAATCACAGCCTATCGATGGCTTTGTTAATCGGTGGTGTTGCATTTGGCGAACAGGATCAAGCCCTTACCCGTGGGGTTGATGTGTTAATTGCCACCCCTGGGCGGCTTTTGGATCAGATTGAACGCGGAAAATTATTGCTTGGCGATGTGCGTGTTCTGGTGATTGATGAAGCGGATCGTATGCTGGATATGGGCTTTATTCCTGATGTTGAAAAGCTGGTTGTAAAAATGCCAACGGGACGGCAAACCCTTATGTTTTCAGCGACCATGCCGCCTGAAATTCGTAAATTATCTGAAAAATTTTTAACCTTCCCGCGGGAAATTTCAGTGGCCACGCCCTCCACTGCCAATCAATCGATTGATCAGGGGCTAATCACCTTATCGGATGCACGCGAAAAGCGTAAGATTTTGGATCGTTTGCTTGAAGAATATGATTACACCAACGCATTAATTTTTTGTAACCGCAAGCGGGAGGTTGCCGCCCTTGCAAGCTATTTAAAGCGCAAAGGCTATGATGCACTTGCCTTGCATGGGGATATGGATCAATATCGCCGCTTGGAATGTTTGGATGATTTTAAACAAGGGCGGGCTGGAATTTTGGTCTGTTCAGATGTCGCCGCGCGTGGTTTGGATATTCCAACGGTAAGCCATGTGTTTAATTATGATGTGCCAACCCATGCCGAGGATTATGTCCACCGCATTGGGCGGACAGGGCGGGCAGGGCGTACTGGCATCGCAAGAATGTTGGCAAGTGACGAAGACAGTAAATATATTGATGCGATAGAAGGGATACTTGGCACCCCTATCCCTAAAATAACATTGGATGCCCCGCAAAAATCTGAAAAACCACAAAAACCAGCGCGAAAAAATACGCCAAAGAAGCGGGCAGATTCTGCGCCCCCACCATCTGAAAAAAATGATTGTAAAGAGGCAGTAATCAGCAATCAACCCTTTGGCGAAAGCGACCATATCCCTGCTTTTTTAAAACGCACCTGAAAATGAAAGCGTTTAAAAAATGAAGTTTAATTTTGCCATTTTATTTTGTGTCTATGTTATTTCATGGTGCATGATGGCGATTGGTTATAGTGCAACTGCTGCAGTTGGGCATTATTTGTCGCCACAAAAGACGTTCATCTTGTTACCGCTTATCATGCAAATGTTTGGCGCATCGTTAATCGCAGTTCCAGCTGGTAAGTTAATGATTTCACTTGGCAGAAGAAAGGCATTCATGTTTGGAAGCGGTTTCGGGCTTTTGGGCGGGCTTATGTGTGTTTATAGCCTTTATATTGGAAATTTTTGGCTATTGGTTGGCGCAGCGCTTTTCCTTGGCATGTTCAACGGATTTAGCGAGTTCATTAAATTCGCCGCAGCAGAGCTTTTTGAAGATGAACATAAAAAGAATAGGGCAATTTCAATCATTGTATCGGGGGGAATTGTCGCCGCCTTTATTGGCCCTGCAATCGCCAGCTATTCACAAAGCAATTTTAATTGGTTTGGAACCTTCACAGGTCCTTACCTTGTTGCCGCTGGTTTATGTGTAATGAATCTGTTTTTATTTTCCTTATATATGCAAACACCATCAAAAATAAGCACAGATAAATCAACAAATTCGCAAGAACGGATTGAACTGCCCAGTCGCTATAATATTTTGAAAAATCCTGCCTTTATCTTGGGAAGTGCAATGGGGGTCATTGCCTATTTGATCATGGGAATTATGATGGATGCCTTCCCGATTACAATGTTGGATCACGAGATGGAATTTGGACATACAACCCATGTTTTACAATGGCATATGCTGGCAATGTTTGCGCCTTCTGTTTTAACGTCACTCTTTTTGACAAAATTCGGTTTCAACCTAACCGCGATCATTGGCATTTTGATGAATATGATTGGGATTGCGTTTGCCTTGGCAGGGAAGGAATTTTATAATTTTTTATGCAGTCTATTATTTATCGGGCTTGGGTGGAACTTTATGTATATTGCTGGCACGTCCGTTATTGCTAATATTCATGAAACGCATCGTAAATCCGCAGAAGGGTATAATAATCTTTGCATCACCGCTACCAATGCTTTGGCGGCACCTTTGGCCGCCGTCATCATGGCAACTCATGGCTGGAATATCCTCAGCTTGGTTGCGCTTAGCCTTGCGATCATTGCCATTGGCTTTGTCATGGCCTTTAAAAGAAAAGCATCACCGAATACGAAACCGATTGCGTAACGCAAGCCCAACCAAAAAGATACAAATTAAAATAAGAATTGACGCAAAGGAATTGATGGCATCAAGCAATATAAGAGGTTCATGTAACCCATTAAGTAGATTATTCACAGTATGGTTTTGTAGAATTGGCCCACCAAGTGAAAAATTAATCAGTGTGTAGCGAAAAATTATCTCAAATGAAACAACCTTGTCTGAAAAATTTAAAATAAAGTAATTCGTAAACAACATTGACATAAATAATAAAGCCATTGATAAAAACGGTTTAAAGATCGAGAGACCATAACCTGATACAAAATGATAAAGATAATTTAAAAACCAAGTTGCCCATTCTTTTTCAAGCCAATAAATTTGTCGTTTGGTCTCCAGCTCTTTAGCAAAAAAGAATAATTCATCTTCGTAGCGTAATTGCTTATTCATCTCCAAGGTAAGGCGATTATAAGCAAATTGGTTATCAGATAATATACCACGATCTTGAATTTCGTTAGCTTGAGGCCAACTTGCTTTATCAAAAGAGGTATCTTGATGCAATTTAGCTTCATGAAATTTAGGGGCATTTTGTTTAAAAGTACTATTATTGAAATATGCACTCGACTTAAATTCAGTATTTAAAAAGTTTATTGTTTTATCAAAAGTTGCATGATAAAAGCCTGCTACCTTTGAAAAAGTTGTTTTCTCAAAATATGCATGACCTGAAAAAGTTGCGTGATTAAAGTTTACGAAACGTGAAAAAGTTGCATGATAAAAGCCTGCTACCTTTGAAAAAGTTGTTTTCTCAAAATATGCATGACCTGAAAAAGTTGCGCTCTCAAAATATGCACTATTTGAAAAAGTTGTTTTCTCAAAATATGCATGACCTGAAAAAGTTGCGTTCTCAAAATATGCACTATTTGAAAAAGTTGCATGATTAAAATCTGTCAAACCTGAAAAAGCTACTTTATCAAAATTTGCACTATCTGAAAAAGTTGCGTTCTCAAAACTTGTGTGTTCGGGAAATAGACAATCACCAAAATCAATATATCCTTCAAAAAGATAATTTTTAAAATTTATACAATAAGATTGATCAATTTCTTGATCCATATATTTTTTAAATGCTTGTATTTGATCAAAAGGTAGCGTTGATTTCGCTTTAAAATCTTTTGCCATAATGGCGTTACATTCAATAATTTTTTCTTTTTGTTGTTCATTCAAATATTCAACCATGAAGCGGTTCCATTGTTGGCGGCCTGCTTTGTAAAGGTCGTATAATGGATGTGCCTCAAATGGGATTTTATCTTGTGTGTTGGGTTCGGACATTGGTTAATTTCTAAGGGGTTTGCTGGTTTCCAGCATATGTTCCATGCGGGCAAGGGTTGCGGGCGTGCGGATCAGCTGGGTGATTGCGTGATGCTCCAACGCCAATAAAGCGGATTCGGGGGCTTTATCCAATGGATCGGCGGCTTTACCGCCGCTTAATACATTCGCAAGTGCGGTTAGGATGGTGACATCATGCGGGGTGGCTTTACCAATTTTTTGGTAATGATCAACTGCCATGATAAGGGATAAGGCCGCACTTTCCCCACCCACCATCAATTCTACGGGTTCGGGGGGTTGATAAGTTTCCTTCATCGTTAAAGCGCGTTGTTTTGCCTGATATAATAAGCGTTGGCGGTTAAACACCACGCCATCATCGGGGCGCAGGAATAAGGCTTGCTTGGCAAGTTCAGCAGATTTGGCAACATAGGCGGTGCCAATCAATTCAAAGACTTTCATCACGGATGGCATAACGCCTTTGGGGTGTTTTGGGTTTGCCTGCCAGCGTTCCAACATACGCGTACAGCCGCCCCATGCGGGGACAATGCCAACCCCAACCTCCACAAGGCCGATATAAGTTTCAATATGTGCCTCCACCGCATCGCAATGAAGCAATAATTCACAGCCCCCGCCCAACGCAAGGCCTGAGGGCGCAGCAATCACAGGAATGGGCGCATAGCGTAAATTTGAAAAGCAGCGTTGACCATAGCGGATTAAATTATCAATCTCCCCCCATGCGGCGATATTCGCCATGAATAGCGCAATGCCTAAATTGGCACCCACGCAAAAATGCTCCCCTTCATTATAAATCACCAAGGCTTCTACGCCTAGCCTATCCGCCTCCCGCACTGTTTTATCCAGCAAGCCAAGATTATCCTGATCCAAACTATTCATGGGGGAGGTTAATTCAAAGCACCCCACACCATCACCAATATCCCAAACCCGTGCGGATGGGTTGGCTAGCAAGGGTTCAGAATTACGGCGGATGGTCGCCAGTTCCAGCTTGCCATCCAATTCCTTGCCTAATGGCTGTACATTCGGGCGATAGATCATCTTGGTTGAAAGGGTGGCTAGCGTTTCGGGGATCGCCAAGCCTTCTGCTTCCAGCAAGCGATGCAATTCCTTAATCCCAATCTTTTCAATCAGCGCAAAGGGGCCATATTGCCAGCGATAGCCAAGCATCAACGCTTGATCAATATCGCTTGGATTGTTGCTAATCTCTCCTAACAGGTTCAAGCAATAGCATAAAAAGGGTAAAATCACCGAACGCGCATAAGCCCCCCCTGCATCCTTATGGGTCAATAACGCCGCTAGCTGATTGGGGGATAGGCGCGCGCTTTCCAATTCTGATTTACGCTTGGGGCGATATTGAAAGCTTGCAAGGTCAATCGCTTGTTTTTCTTTTGTGCCATCGCCAAGTGGTTTAAGGCGATAAAAGCCGCCTTTCGCCTTGCGCCCCGTCAAGCCTTGTTCCAATAAATGGTCAATGATGGGTTCGGGGCGGATCAGTTTAACCAGTGCATCTTCGGGCGGGAGTGCGCTACTGATCGCTTGCAGTAAAGGCGGCATTAAATCCAGCCCAACCACATCCATCAAGCCAAACACGCCCGTTTTTGGAATCCCTAGCGGTTTCGATAAAACTGCATCTGCGTCTTCTATTGCAAGGCCTTGATCAACCGCCTGTTGCAAGGCACGCATTACCCAATAAATTCCCAATCGATTGGCAATAAATCCTGGTGTGTCTTTGCAGATTAGCACCTGCTTTCCCATGCGATGATCAAGAAAAGCAATCAGGCGGCTTTGGGTTTCAAGGTCAAATTCGCTTGGTGCAACCCATTCCACCAATGGCATATAGCGTGGTGGGTTGAAAAAATGTAAAATAATCAGGCGCGCGCGCGCATTGGCAGATAAGCCGCTTGCCAATTTATGCAATGGAATGGTGGAGGTGTTGGAGGCAATGACCGCCCCCGCCTTTAAATGCGGAAAAAGCTTTTTATAAAGGGCTTGCTTGATTTCTAGGCGTTCAATCACCGCCTCAATCACCAAATCACAATTTGCTAGTAAGGCAAGATCATCCTCAAGATTAGCAGGATGAATCGCTTTGGCGTTGCGTGGATGGGTTAAGGGGGCTGAGTCTGCCTTTTTCAGCTTATGGATGGCTGTCTTTGCAAGTTGGCTGCGATCTTCTTCATCAGTAGCTTGATCAAATAAATAAACACAGCCAACCCCTGCATTGGCAAGATGCGCCGCAATCGCTGCGCCCATAACGCCGCTACCAATGACTGCAACCGTGTTAAAACCCACATCGGTTGGGGATGACATTAGGAATAAGCCTCAATCACCGTGGCGATGCCCTGCCCACCACCAATACATTGGGTAACCAGCGCAAGGCTTTTTTGTTCACGCTGGAGCAGGCTGGCGGCTTTCCCCAAAATTCGCGCCCCTGTAGCCCCCAACGGGTGACCAAGCGCAATCGCCCCGCCATCCAGATTAACCTTTTCAGGATCAAGTTTAAGGTCATCAATAACCGCCAAAGCTTGCGCCGCAAAGGCTTCATTCAATTCGATAATATCCAAATTCTTAACGCTGACACCCGCACGCTGAAGGGCTTTTTGGCTGGCAGGCACGGGACCAATTCCCATAATTTCTGGCGCACAGCCTGCCACCGCAACCGCACGTATTTTTGCAAGTGGAGTTAGCCCATGCGTTTTGGCAAACTCCGCCGAACAGATCAACAAGGCCGCCGCCCCATCGGTTAGGGGGGAGGAAGTCCCAGCCGTTACCCCCCCTGCTTCATCAAAAGCAGGGGCAAGTTCAGCCAACCCCTCTAACGAGCAATCTTCCCTGATACAGCCATCGTGATTAATCGCATCAATGCTTACCAATTCATCCTCAAATTTTCCTTGTTCATTGGCATTCATCGCTTTTTGATGGCTGGAATACGCAAAAACCTCTTGGCGGTCACGTGAAATTTGATTACGCTTAGCAACCTGTTCTGCGGTAATCCCCATTGAATAATAGGCTTGCGGCATGTGTTCATAAAGCGTGGGGTTGGGCATCGGATTAAAGCCACCGATGGGAATACGGCTCATGCTTTCAACGCCTGCGGCGATAAATGCCTCCCCCGCGCTAAGGGCAATCGCACCCGCCGCACTATGCGCCGCTTGCATTGAAGAACCGCAAAAGCGATTGATCGTCATTCCGCCCGCCGTGATGGGGACGCCCGCAAGCAAGCCCACCATCCGCGCCATGTTAAACCCCTGCTCCGCCTCGGGAAACGCACAGCCCAGAATAATATCTTCAATTAAAGCAGGATCAATCCCTGTGCGCTCAATAAGGGTTTTAACCACAATCGCCGCCAAATCATCGGGACGGTGACGCGCAAGCCCCCCTTTTTTGGCAAGATGAAATGGGGTGCGGACATAGCCCGCAATTACAACATCAGTCAAATCAACCTCCAAATATCGTTTGAAACCTAAAATCTTGCTTACAGATTGATCGCTTCCTCCTCCCGCAACGCTTTTTTAGATAATTTTCCAACTAGCGTTTTGGGTAATTCATCACGAAATTCAATCTGGCGTGGCACCGCAAATCTTGATAACTGATCTTTGCAATGGGCGATTAATTCCGCTTCAAGCACATGTTCATAGCCAGCATGTTTACGAACAAAAGCCTTTGGAATTTCCCCACGTTTTTGATCGACAATGCCAATGACAACCACTTCCAAAACAGCTGGATGGGTCATTAAGACCTCTTCAATATTGCGGGGATAAACATTATAACCATTAACAAAAATCACATCCTTAACACGATCTGTAATGTAATAATAACCTTCAGAATCGCAATAGCCTAAATCCCCCGTTCTAAGCCAGCCATCAACCAAAACTTCTGAAGTTTCCATCGGCTTTTTCCAATAGCCTAACATGATTTGTGGGCCTTTTGCCCAAATCTCTCCTATCTGACCAACAGGCAGCGGGGCATGCGATGCCTCTAAGGAACGGATTGAAAGCTGTGTTCCTTGAACAGGAGGGCCAATTGACCCTTCTTTATAGCTAACCGTACGCGGATGAATGGTTAAAACAGGTGCAGTTTCAGATAATCCATAACCTTCATAAATCCGCACCCCTGTTTTTTCATAAAACTTTTTACGAAGCTCAACAGATAAAGGCGCACCACCTGAAAATGGATGTTTTAAATGACGAAAATGCTTTGGATTTAAACCAGAGGATTCCAAAATTGCGGTATAAAGTGGCGGAATACCTGGAAATCCTGTGATTTTATGCTTACGAAAAACTGAAAATAATTGCTTTATATCAAAGCGTGGCATAAGGATTATTTTAGCCCCAATCGCAAGGCTTACATTCATAATCGCTGTCATTGCAAAGATATGAAATAATGGAATGACGCATAAAAAACTATCCTCACCGGGTTCAAATCCTTCCAACCACGCAATACATTGGCTGACATTTGTGCCCAGATTAAAATGGCTTAACATCGCCCCTTTTGGTGATCCTGTTGTTCCACCAGTATATTGTAAAACCGCCAAACGATTGGCATTTAATCCGCGCAAGCCTTCAAATTCATTTACTTTATTCCACATGGTCGCCCCTGAAAAAAGCTTGGGGTCGGAGGGTAATTCAGCAATCAAATCTTTTTTAAAACGACGAAATAAATATGATTTAATGGTAGGTAACACTGCCGAAAACGGGAATAGGATTAACCCCTTAAGATTAGGTTCATCCAACAATGAAATTAGCTTATTTGCCGTTATTTCAAGATCAACCGAAATCATATAAGAGGTTTCAGAATCGATAAATTGGGCTTGAATTTCTTGTTCGCTGTAAAGCGGGTTATAATTAACAACCACCGCCCCTAATTTTAAAATCGCGTAATAGCAAACCACACTGTAAGGCGTGTTAGGTAGGCATAACCCAACATGATCACCAGCTTGCACACCAATCTTTTTTAATCCACTTGCAACGCCATTCACATATTGGCTCATCTGTTTGAAGGTTAGGGTATAGCCTTGAAAATCAAGGCAGGGTAGCCTTTCATAATTCACAACGGCATGTTCAAAAACATCTAATAAAGATTGAAATTCAGGTAATCTTGCCATGGGTTTACTCTTATCTATTCAAAAAGGGTTGCTAATTTCATTGCTTGACCAATATCACCAGTAACAGATAATTTACCAACAGTATAGGCCAGCATTGGATTAAGGTCACGATCCAGCATTTTAATAAAATTATCCATACCAATATGGAGGGTGCATTCTGCTTGCTGCTCTCCAAAGGTGAAGCTGGGTGGATTATCACAAAAATTCAAATGGTAAACACCATCTTGTTTCAAATCAATATTAAGGGTTAAGCCTTTTATTGCTTCTGCTTTACCCCCAAGCTGACTAATTTTTTCGTCCACCCGTTTTATTAAAGTTTCATCTGCAATCATTATCCTTACTCCAATACAGGCAATAAAGTATAAATATTTAGTTTTGTCACGATATTATTGTGTTCATAAATAAGAAAATACAATAAAAAATGCTTTAGGTGATGTAACAGCTTGATTATTTTACTTATACTAGTTAAGATACTATAAAGTATAAAGGTTATAAAACTAACCAAGCAACCTATTTATTCTTTAGTTAGTGATAAATTATGAAAGCGCGGATTGCGGTATTAACAACACAAACAACCCATCATGCTCAGTTCTTAGACCGACTAGCTGAATATCATGAGATTGTGCAAGTGGTTCTTGAAAATAAAGAAACCACGATCAATTATCAAATTCATGCCAAGCTGGATAAGCTGGTGGATGATTATGAACAAAGATTATGGTTTGATGGCAAAGAACCCATCATTGAAGAGCGTTATCCAACCGTAAATGTCACTTCATGTAATGACCCTGATTCAGTCAAAGCAATCGCAAAAGCCAAGCCAGATGTTATCTTTAGCTTTGGCGTGGGGCGTGTGGGGATTGAATTATTATCCCTTTACCCCAAGCGTTACATCAATATTCAAGCAACCGACACCGAACATTATGCAGGGCTTGATACCATGTATTGGGCATGCTTCCACGGTGATTTCAACCATCTTAGTGCTTGTTTGAATTTGATTGAACCTGAACGCCAGCAAGGGGCGAAAATCCTTAAATATCATTATACCCCAACCGTGGATAGTGAGGTCACGCATTTGCGGTCTGTTTTCACAAACCGATCAATTGATGCGGCGCTTGATATTGTATCTATGCATCAACATTTTGATCAATTTATCAATCAACCACAAAATTATAACGGGCGGTTTTATTATTTTATTCCCGCCGTTTTAAAAGATTTAATTGAAAATAAATATTCAACCTATTTACAAAAATTCTGGAATAATCGTTAAACGCGATGCCCGTTGACTTCAGTCGGTTAAGCGTTTCTGAGGTTGAGGTATTAATTGATAGAGCTTGTTCGGCGGCAGGCTGGGTTGAAGATCATCCTAGCATGCTACAAAAAGGGCTTTATCGCATTATCTGCAATCGGGCTGGTCTTCGTGAACTTAATGACCGACAAAAATTATGGCTAAAACAGCAGCTTCAAAAGCGGCTTTCTAATCCTCGATCGACTGAAATTAAGCGTGAAGTTTCGCTTGATCAACTCCGCACGCAGATGAAATCCCTTGGAATAGATGGTTTTTTAATCCCAAGGCAGGATTGCTTTCTTGGGGAATGGGTGCCACCTTGTTATGAACGGTTAATGGCGGTTACGGGCTTTAGTGGCTCGGCAGGGCTTGCAATAATTGGGTTTGAGGCGGCTGGTTTGTTTGTTGATGGTCGCTATACATTGCAAGCAGCAGAAGAGGTTACTGGTACGGAAATTACCTGCCATCCTTTTTCAACCGAAGCCATTACAGAATTTTTACAAAAAACTTTCCTTGAAAAAGCACAGATTGGTTATGATCCTTGGTTATGTTCAACGTCTGAAATTGCACATTATCAAGCCATGCTTGATGAAACTAAGGAACAAAAATTAATATCAATTCAAACCAATCCAATTGATGCGTTATGGAAAGACAAGCGACCTTTTGAACCTTTAGGATTTGTTACCCCCCATCCTTTAAAATTTGCTGGAAAAACCGTGGCGGATAAGCTTGAAGCGGTACAAAAGCAATTAAAGCAAGAGGCTATGGATTGGACTATTCTTAACGCATCAGATCAAATTGCTTGGCTTTTAAATATTCGTGGGCGCGATGTTGCTAATAGCCCGCTTGCTTTATCAAGATTAGCAATTCCGCAAAATGGACAAGCGATTTGGTTCATTGACCCCGATAAATTAGCCCTTTTTTCGCACGATCATTTAAATGGCTTGGTAACCATATCCCCCCTTTCAACATTTGATTCTTGGCTTAATGACTTTAAGCAAAATAGCGATCCTGTTTGTTTCTTTCTTGATAAGCGCACGACCCCTTATGCAATTCCCTTACAGCTTGGAGCGATAAAAAATTGCGACCTATATTATGGGCAGGATATTGTTTTATTACCAAAAGCAATAAAAAATAACAAAGAACAGCGCGGTATGATTGCTGCCCATATAAAAGATGGTATTGCGATGGTTGAGTTTTTAACTTGGCTGGAGCAAGCCACTCGCAACGCCCCCTTACCTGATGAATTAAAAATTGCAGAAAAATTATTGCATTATCGCATGCAGCAAAAGGGGTTTTGCGGAAATAGTTTTGATTCAATCGTTGGTTCAGGGGCGCATGGCGCGATTGTCCATTATCGTGCAACACATAAAACCAATCGGCGTTTAAAAAATCGTGAATTGGTGTTGATTGACTCAGGAGGGCAATTTCAAGAAGGAACAACCGATCTTACCCGCACACTTGCTATCGGCACCCCCACCTTAGCAATGAAACAAGATTACACCAAAGTCTTGCAAGGCCATATTGCATTATCGCGTCAAATATTTCCTAAAGGTACTAAGGGAAGTAGGCTGGATATATTAGCACGCTCCCCACTTTGGCAAGATGGCTTAAATTACGCCCATGGTACGGGGCATGGCGTTGGCAGTTTTTTAAATGTCCATGAAGGACCGCAATCAATTTCTGGTGCGCATCCTGATGAAGCTAATTTACAAATTGGCATGGTGTTATCGAATGAACCCGGGCTTTACCGCACAGGAAAATACGGCATTCGTATTGAAAATTTGGTTATGGTCGAAGCGGTTTCTAAACGAAAAGCAAAAGATAGTTTTTTACAATTCCGAACCTTAACACAAGTTCCCTATGCACGCGATTTGATTGATCTTAACTTGCTTGATACGCTTGAAATTGATTGGATTGATCGTTATCATCAAGGCGTTCTGGCTATGCTTGAACCCCAGCTATCATTGGATGCGCAACGCTGGTTAGTCAAAGCTTGTGCACCTTTAAAGCATTTTTCGTAACCTATTTTAGATTAAGGTTTTGTTATGACTATAACGCTTGAACATATTTACCGTTATCCTGTTAAAGGGCTTGGCGGACAACTGCTTGAACAAGTGCAACTGGATGAAACGGGAAGAATTGCTTATGATCGGCAATGGGCACTTGCACCCGCTTCCAGTCCCGTCATTGGTGATCAATCTGAATGGACGATGAAACAAAATCTCTTAACATTAGTCAATACACCACGCTTAGCGCAGCTTAAAGTTAGCTTCGATGAAGCAACAGAAGAGCTTGGATTGTACCGTAAGAAACGGCGATTATGTCAGGGTAAATTAACTGATCCTGTGGGGCGAATGGTGATCAATAATTTTTTTAACGGATTTCTTGGAGAAGAAGGACGCGCCCCCCGCTTGGTTGAAGCCCAAGCCCCAGACGAATATTTTTATGATCGTAAGGGGGAAACCTTGTCACTGATTAATCTTGATAGCCTGCGTGATCTTGAATCACGGCTTATTCGTGAACCCATTGATCTTGAACGCTTTCGTGGTAACCTATATATTTCAGGATTGCCTGCTTGGCAAGAATTGGAGTCAGAAGGCGCAATGCTTGAATTTCCTTCTGTTACCTTAAAAATTATTGAACCTATCGTAAGATGTTCTGCGACCAATGTTGCAACAGGCGATGACCCACAAGCAGGTAACCGCAATTTAAATATTCCCCAAGCTTTAAAACGTGGATTCGGTCATTTTCAATGCGGGGTATTCGTGGAAGTTGTAAAAGCTGGAGCTATACAAACTGGCACGCAAGGAAGTCTTAAGCGGCCTTAAAACTTTGCCCTGCGCTATAGATAACCAAGGCTTCTTGGTTTTCATCCGCCGTGCTTGGGGTTTGTTCAAGCGCAAGATCAACCAATTGATAAAATACCGAACGATTTAATTTTGCCTCTAATTGATCCCAAAGCAAAACATAGGGTGTGGGTTCTTGCCGCTCCCCCCGTAATTCAACCCGCAATGGATGATCAGCATCAAGGGTAACCCAATGGTCTAAATTCGTTCTAAAACGAATAAGCTGCTTTTTTGTGTCTTTATGCTTAACTTCCATTTCAACAATTAAAAATGGGGCATCATCCACCATGATTTGACCGCGTTCTACGGGGGTTACCAGCCAATAATTACCCTGATCATCTTTTTGTAAGACAGTTGCAAATAATTGGCATAACGCTTTACGACCGATGGGAGAACCTTGATAAAACCAAGTGCCATCCGTGGCAATTCGCATATCAAATGAGCCACAAGTTTCAGGCCATTCAAATCCTTTCAAGCTTCCCCCTTCGCGCATTAGGGTTTTGAAATCGGGTTTAGCCATCGATAAAAAACTTATTGAATCACAATATCGGTAAACAACACATCACGAATTTTCAAAGGGCTTAGTGCTGTGTTAATGCGGCGTAATAATTCTTCGCGAATGCGATATATGCCTTGAGAACCTTGCAGTTCGCTCACCCGCAATTCACGCAGGAACACTTGAAAATTATCAAGAATCCTCGGCATAACCTGTTCAATAAAAATTACATCTTCATTGGAATCTAATTCCAATACTAATTTTAACTTTAAAAAGCGGGAGCGTGAGTCGGCTGATTGCACTGCAACGCTAATTTCTTCCATGGGGTAAAAATAACCAACCACATTATCAAGGTCAGTACCGCGTTCCAAAGCAGCTTCTTGGACTGTTTCTGGTCTTGGATTTAAAATATCGTCAAATGCGCCCATCATATAGGCAATACCAAGCCCGATGCCAAGAAGCGCAACAATCGCGCCGATTATGATCAGGATTAGCTTTTTACCAATGACGGGGGAACCGCCTTTGCCCTCTCCACCCTCATCGTCATCATCGTCATCCATTGCCATTTTAGTTTCCTAAATACTCAATTAAGACCCTGATTGTTCCATTGAATGCAATTCAGCATCACTTAATAAAGTAATACGAATATCCGTTAGTCCACGCGGTGGGTCAACAACTTCGGTATAATATTCAATTTCTTCGCCTGGTAAAATGGTTGGTTGGTCAGCCCTAAAATGCCATTGATGAATAATTTCCTGCCTAGAATTATAAAATAATCCTATCAGGCTTGGAATTTCAATGACATCACTTGCTTGATTTTGCAAGGTTCCACGAATAATCAAACGGCGCGGTGAATCAGGATTAAGAATATAGGAAGCCGTTGGATCCCCAATCGCAATCCCATAACCAAACCCTTTTTTATCCATACCAAAAATCCCGTAAATTGCATTTAAGGATGGGTAACTTTTAATAATGCCTTCCCGCTCATAAATCAGGCCACCAAAAAAGATAAAACAAAATAGTCCTAACAGCACCCATGCCGCAAGTGGTCCTTTTTTGATCATGGGTAATTCTGCATTTTGTTCTTGCGGAATCGGATCAGCAAACGCATCATCATCAGGAAGCTTATCAAGAATATCTTGATCTATATCAGGAATATCATCCGATTCTTCTTCGGAAGATTGGGGCAAGTCAACCTGATCTTCTGGGATTGATTCATCTTCTTGTGAGGTTGAACGCATTCCCATTGGCACCGTTCCTGGATCATTATCATAACCTGGTGCATCTTCGCTAAAGGCTTGCGGTATTGATTCAGATAAAGAATCTGTTGATGGCTCAAGCTCAGGTGGTAAGACATTAGGGAGCTGATCAGCTTGGGGTGTATTTTGTTGAGATGCTGGCTGGCTGGCTTGCAAATCAACTGGCGGCGGCGGAATTGCTGCCGCATTTTGAGGAGGAGCCTGTGGTGGGGCTTGTGCGGGCTGCATGGAAGAAATTTGCGCCCTTAACTGTTCCAGCGGGTCTTGCTGATTGGGAGCAGGAGCTTGTTGAAATTGGGCTTGTGGTGGCGGGGCTGGATTATCTCCGCCTAATTGTGGTGCTGGTTGAGGTGGGACTTGTGCCACAGTTTCTTGATCCATGGATTGTTGCGGATAAGCGACCCAGCTATGCGTACAATTACTACACCGCACCTTACGCCCTTGCGGACGCATCATTTCATCCGGCATTTCAAAAGCAGTTTGACAATTTGGACAGGTTAATTCCATGGCTTTTAACTATTGCTTATCTTAATATCACTAAGACAAGCATATTAAAGTTTTCATCAATACTCAATAAAAAAAACCTGATAATAGGAAGTGAAAAAAAGCAGGGGTCACCATCCCCTGCTTTTTCACTTCGGCGATCAACCTAAATTATTTAAGATTAACGCTTGGCGCGGATTAATTCATCCAGCATTTCATCGGCGGTCGTAATGACCTTTGTATTGGCAGAATAAGCGCGTTGCGTGACAATCATATCGGTAAATTCTTCAGCAATGTCAACAGAAGAAGTTTCAAGCGATGCAGGGGCGACTTCCCCTGCGCCTCCAGTATTTGCGACATGCGCCACTGCTGATCCTGAATTATCACTTGCTGAGAACACATTATTGGAGCGCGCAGTCAACGCACGCTCATTTGCAAAGGTAATTACAGGAATTTGATACATGTTACGGGTCGCACCATTATCAAACAAGCCATTTAACTCCCCATCACTATTCACTGAAAGAGATGTCATGGAGCCTGCCTGCTGACCATTTTGCTCCACCCCTGTAATATCAGAAACTCGGTCAAAAGAGGTTAAGCCAGTAATCCCGTTCAAAGGGCCAAAATCAACAAAAATATCCACACGATCCCCACCATTTTCAGTGGTCACATGATCCCCATCATAATCGATGGTAAGTTGCATTACCTCATGCTTAGGGTCATGGTCATCATTAGCAAATTTGTTCGCATAAAGTGCGCCATCATTCACAATGCTAACATCAGCAAGATCAAAAACTTCCAGATCATCTGCAAGCAGATTAGCCACATCATCCGCTGGATCAGCTGTTCCTTGGTCATCAATTTCATAAAAGGTATTGATTGTTCCATCTGCATTGACCGTATATTCCCCTGGTTGCAACAAATCAATTTGATCAACCACGCCATCATAATCGGTGTTATCAGGATCAATATCATCATCCGTTGTGCTATCAACAACCGAGGTATCAACCGCACGCCCATAAAAATTCAGGTTACCATCAAGTGATATTTCAATATCACCATTTTCGGTAACTCCAACTGCGCCATCGGTGATAAAGGTTCCCCCCGCATCATTGATTGTTCCATCACCTTCAATCGTCCCAATAAGGTTGCCACCAGTATCATACACATTGTCCAGTTCATCCAAGGTATAATTATTGCCATCATTTGCCAAAACAGTAATGACGTAATCGGCCGCTTGGTCAACCCCACTATCAATGATGGTTCCTGAATATTTAATAACAGGATCAGTGGAAGCATTGCCTGTAGCATCCACATAATTTTCACGGGTTGCATCCATGTAATAAACCGAAATTCGATTATCTGTAATCTGATAGGGTGGATTATCCGTATTTGGGATGGTTAAGCTCACCTCACGATCTGCAAGCCCATCATCATTCAAATCGACTGCGGCAATGATATTATTGGTTGAATTGTTATCACCATTTGTATCTTCAATATCGCCGCCATCAAAATTATCAATATCAATTCCATCGACCACGCCATCTTCGTTGGTATCAACTGCGGTACCAATTAAGGTTACAATATCGTTATGATTTACAGGTGGAATATAGCGTTTTAATGATCCATCAGAATTAAACGATAATTTGCCTAAATTAACATTTTCCAGTGGATTATCAGAACCATCTTTAGCCAAAATGCCTTGTTGTGTCCCACTGCTTTCGGCGTCTTGATCTTCACCAATTTCAGTAAAATAAGCATTATCAGACAATGTCCCTGTAATATCCCAAACCAATCCCGTGGTGTCGGTGTCCGACTCCCCTGTTTTTGTGAAATCCATGGTTAGCGTTTTAACAGAGCCTAAACGATCAACAATCTGTGAAGCAATTTGAAATGTCGTGCCTGTTTCTGCGGTTGCTTGAAGGTTAGCGGCCAATTCAATCTCAGTCGTCGCGATAGGAGAGATAGAACGCGTTTCCACATTGGTTACCGTGAAATCTGAAATAACATTCGTTTGTACATAATTAGTATTATCATTATTGCGTGGCCAACCCAATAAATAATAGCCTTGCGGTGTTGTTAAATTACCATTTTGATCAGGATAAAATTGACCTGCGCGGGTATAAAATACTTCCCCATTAACTTCCCATTCTTCGGTAACATCATTTAAGACAATATTATCAGTAACTGCAAAAAAGCCACTTCCCATGACGGCAAGATCAGTTGAGTTGGATGAAGCCTCCAATAACCCTTGATCTTGGACTTGGCGAAGGGTCTGCGTCATTACACCGCCGCTTGAATAGGTGGTTACGGAATTTTGACTGGTGACCAAAGTCGCAAAGGCCGCATCAATTTTTTTATAGCCATAGGTGTTTGCATTCGCGATATTATCCGAAATCATCGCCATTGATTGGCTTTGTGCGAATAATCCGCTTACTCCTGATCTTAATGCGCCAAAAACACTCATGTCCCATACCCCTTCTTATTGAAGTTTATCATTTTAAGTTAATAAAAGAAATTAAATCTTACAAATTAAATTGTGCCCCGTTAAATGATACTAGTTAAATAATACTAGTTAAATCATACCACTTTGACCCACGCCTGTGACTTCTTCGATTTTAACCGTACGAATGCCATCAAGCGTTAAGGTTGTATCCGTGCCGTCATAGCGGACATTGGTAACCACCCCTCTGGTTGCAGTTGTTACCCCGTCAATCAAATTACCCTCTTCATCATAAGCATCAATTGAAAACCTATAATTTCCAGGATCGGCCAAGGTTCCATCATCCTTCACCCCATCCCAAGACACATTATATTCGCCCGCATCACCATCCAAAGCCGCAGTCATCACTTTTGAATTATTTTCATCATAAATATAAAGGGTTGCACTATCGGCTGATCTTGGCATGTAATAGGTTAGAATCTCTTCCTTCATGGACATTGCCGCGCCAGTATCAGGATCGGTTGTTTCAATATCCATATGAAACTGATCGCTAGGCGTAATAACATCCAAACCAATATAGCTAACCGCGCTTAAGGAATGGGAAGTATTGGCATCCTCAACCAATGATTCCAAATAACCAGATTGTTTGACGGATTGTTCAGCTTCCGCAAACATAACAAGCTGGTTGGTAAATTCAGCCGAATCCATTGGCTCCAGCGGGTCTTGATTCGTCATCTGGGTTGTTAATAACAACAAAAACGCATCAAAATCTTCTGCTAAGCGGGTTGCATCATCCTGATCCTCAACGGTGGTTTGTGCCGTTGTGCTTTCAGTATAAGCCGCTTGAAGGCTTGATAGCGTAGAGGTTACTTCAGCCATATAACAATATCCTTAATGGTTTACTTAACCTTATAAGTTCAAACTTATCCCACCGTCGCGTCTGAACAATGAAACTTGCCCAGACAGCTGCGACATGGGATCGGCTTGATCCGAATTATGGTTTGTTGGGTTAAAATTTGCGTTCTGCTGCAAATCCTGATCGGATAAGGCCTGATCATTCTGACGGCCTAGATCGAAACTCAAATCTTGAGAGCCGGTCTGTAATCCTGCATCTTGCAATATCTGTACCAATTGCCTTGAATCCTGTTTTAATAATTCCAAAGTTTCGATTTTTTCGACTGAAATATGGGTTTTCAAACGCCCTCCCTTGGCGGCTTCCATTTTGATTTGAACATGGCCAAGCTCGGCTGGATTAAGTTTTAATGTTACCTCTGTGCGATTTTGATTTAAGGAACGCTTCATATTAACCGCTAATTGCTCTCCAAGGACTTGCATTGGGTGTTGATAGCGTTGCGCTTGGGTTAGGTTATTAGCCTGTGCATTATTGGCAGAACTTGCGGAACCGCCTGTATTCTGACTTGCAAGATTGGTAACTTCACCGCCTGAAAAGCCACCTGTTGCTGTGGTTGAAGCAGCACTGCTAAGCTGTGCGGAAAGGGATGCGCGTGCAGCCTCGCCTGCCGCTTGCATGCCATCCAATGCTTGGCCTTTGAATTGCGGTACATTTAGCTGAGCTTGATTTTCAGCCGCTGATTTTGAAATTGCTGATAAAGCTTGATCTGCGTTCAGATTGTTAAGATTGGCCGATTGTGCATCCGCACCTTGCCTTGCTAACTGTGCGTTTTGCGTACCATTTTGGCCGCTATTTTGCTGACCATTTTGTCCATTATTTTGCCCATTATTCTGTCCACCATTATTCAGATTAGCTCCATTGCCCTGACCTTGATTAGCGCCATTTGCGGTTGCAGTAGGCGGGATGAAGCTGGTGAAACGATCCGCCATAGGTGTCGTTTGCACTTGCGGCAATTCTACCCCATCCATCCCTTCGGGCAAGGATAATTCGGATATATCCAACTCGCTAGACTGGTTGGATGAATCATTTGCCACTTGTTCCAAGGCTTGTTTCGCCTCTTGCCCTAGCAAATTATTAGCGTTCACTGCCTCTTGTTGGGCGCCCTTCTGTTTAACGGAGATATTCGCATCCCCTGCTAATTTATTACTTGCTTGCGTATCTTGTTCACTTTCTGAAACAACATTCACCCGATTTTCTGATACCAGATTTGACTTATTAACATGATCTGACGCTTGGGTTACTTGAGTCTCAGATGCTTTTTGCGTATTGGAAAAAATCTCCATCACATCCGATAGGGCTTCCCCATCAAGTTCAAGATTATCAAGCGGTGTATCGACTATCTCAACTTGTTGTTCCGATGCGTTGCTTGTTGCCGTTTCGCGTAAATTTGTATTTGTAGCCTGTTGTTCTTGTCCTTTAACCGCTTGCGTATTCGCCATATTGGCCTGACGCATAGTTTCAGGGTTAAGCTGTGCTATTTGCGTTTCGTTAATTTGTGATGCTTCAACCGCAATGTTCGTTTGCAATTCAGGTTGAATGATCGCATCCGTTACAATTTCTTGTGTTGGCTGAAGATTAGCGGCTTCATTAACAAGGTTAAGATTTTGATTGGTATCAACGGTATCTTGCAACATATCATCATTTTGTTGCCCTACATTTTGCTGGCTAATATTTTGCTGGCTGTCAATTTGCGGTGTCTTTTCAAGTTTAGCCTGCCCATCATCATTTACTTGAATCGTTTGCGTTTGAACCTGAGATTGGGTTTGATTATTTGTATCAATTGTATCTTCTGATTGAATCTCAGTTGGGCGTTGAATTGCGGCAAGCTCGTTCACAGCCTCAATTCCATCATCAACCGTTAGCGTCGCAGTTTGATTATTCGTTTCGGTTTGTTGTGTGTTTGTTACTTCGGTCTTAGCTTCGCTAACCTGATTTGAAGATTCAGAAATTTGTGTGGTTTCATTATTCTCTACAACTGGTTTGGCGGTTTCCGCTTTTGCAGGTTGATTAGGGTTAGCTTGCTCTTGAACAGGGGCGCGCACCTTCACCTCATCGGTAGGATTAGCGTCTTGATTATCGCTATCAAAGCGGCGTTCTTGATTGTCAGAAACCTGTTCACGCTCACGTGGTTCGACCGATTGTACTTCCTCTTGATCTCTAGGTTGTGTTCTATCCCTTGGCTCCTCTTGCCTAACGGGGGTATAATCTTTTGTTTCACGCTCAAGCGATGGTTGAGTTTTTATGTCATTCGTAATATCATTTGCCACATCATTGGTTGGCGTAAAAACGGCTAAAAAGCTATCTTGTGCCTCTGTGTTTCCTGATTTTGTGGTGCCTTGTCTGCTGTTTGTATTATCAGCTTCGCGCCCCAAAGTCATTTTCTGCTTAACAAGTTCTGAAAAACGCTCGCGGATCGCATTAGGCATATCAGCAGTATTTACTCCCTCTTCGCCTAATAAGGCACCAGATTGATTACCATTTTTAACAGATTGCTGTTCAAGAAACTTTACCAGTGCGCTTTTTGTTTCGATCATTTGATGCCCCAATAAATAAAAATATAATAAAAAGTGATTTTTTATTTACAAAAACCATGCCAATTACTTTAAAATTATTTATTTTCAAATAGTTAAAAAATCATTGCTTCATTTAAAAAGAATTGATTGAATAAGGCATTAAGATTGTATAAACCGCATAAAAGCTTATGTGATTACAAATTAACCGATACTGATTTTACTATGCCTATCAGATTAAGATTTGCCCCTTCCCCTACTGGGTTTTTGCATATTGGCGGTGCGCGTACGGCACTGTTTAATTATTTATATGCCCGCCATCATGGCGGTAGCTATCTGCTTCGTATTGAAGATACGGATAAAGAACGTTCAACCAAGCAAGCGATTGATGCCATCATGGATGGATTGGAATGGCTTGGGCTATCGGGGGATGAGCCGCCTTGCTTTCAATCTGAAAATATTGAACGCCATCAAGCTGTTGCGCATGAATTATTGGCGGCAGGCAAAGCCTATCGCTGTTATGCAAGCAAGCAAGAGCTGGATGAAATGCGTGAAAAAGCAAAGGAAGAAGGAAGACCCGCCCTTTATGATGGGCGCTGGCGCGATAAATCTGAAGCCGATTATCCAAAAGATCAATCTTTTACCATCCGTATTAAAATGCCACGCGATGGTCAAAAAACGACCTTGAATGATTTAGTACAAGGGGAGGTCACGATTGCGCATGATCAGCTGGATGATTTTATCTTGCTCCGCGCAGATGGCACACCGACTTATATGCTATCGGTTGTTGTGGATGATCATGATATGGGAATTACCCATATTGTCCGCGGGGATGATCACCTAACCAATGCGTTTCGTCAGGCACATTTATTCAAAGCGGCGGGGTGGGACGTTCCCCAATTTGCACATATTCCGCTTATTCACGGCGCAGATGGTGCAAAATTATCAAAAAGGCATGGTGCGCTTGGCGTTGAGCAATATCACGAAATGGGATACCTGCCAGAAGCCATAAAAAATTATTTATTGCGACTTGGTTGGTCACATGGCGATGAAGAAATTATCAGCGAACAGCAAGCCATTGATTGGTTTGATATGGATGCGATTGGGCGTTCAGCCGCAAGATTTGATGTTGCAAAACTTGATCATTTAAATGCCCATTATTTAAGGGAGGGCGAACCAAGCCGAATCCTAAATCTGTTATATGATCGCTTGGGGGATAACGCACAAAGTCCAAATATTAAAGAACGGCTTGCCGTCGGTCTGGATGGATTACGGCAACGCGCCGCCCGTCTTGACCAGCTTGCTGGACAAGCGATGATTTACGTCTTGCCCCCTGATTACAGTCAGGCAAATGAAAAAACGCAGCGTTTTCTAAATTCGGCATTACCGCTTTTGCCACAAGCAATTTCATTATTGGAAACAATAGAACCATGGGATGAGCCAACCCTTAATCATCAATTGCGTATATTGGCGGAACAATTAGAACTAGGGTTTGGTAAGTTAGCACAACCCCTTCGCGCATCACTAACTGGGTTGGAGCAATCACCTGGATTATTTGAGGTCATATTAGTGCTTGGTAAAGAAGAAACCTTAAACCGCTTACAAGCTGCACAAAGCTGGCTGAATAATGGCTGAATAATGGCTGAACAAGAAAAATTAGCGGCATTGCGCGCAGGAATTGATCAGATTGATGATCAGATTCATGATCTGATTATGCAACGCTGGCAGATCGTTGAGCAAATTGGCAAGGCAAAAAGGTTGGATGAAACCAATCCACAAGCTGCGACAAAAACACCAGTACGCCCTGAGCGCGAAGCACAAATGTTTCAACGATTATTGGCACGGCATGAAGGGCCTTTTCCTGCCCAAGCTTTAATCCGTATTTGGCATGAACTGATTGGCGCGTTCACGCAAATTCAAAAACCATTCAAAGTTGCTGTTGTTAGAAATGAAGCCCATGACCTTTCATCGCTTGCGCTGGAGCAATTTGGGTCACAAGCTGAATTGATAAGCGCGAGCGATATTAAGATAGCCCTTAATCATCTTAAAGCCGAAAATGATTGCGCACTTGCGGTGATTCCGTTCCCCTCAGCAAAGATAGATAAGCAAACATTTAATCTTTATTTAGATTATTTAACAGGCGATGGTTCGTTAAATGTCTTAATGTGTTTGCCTTTTATTAAAATGGTATCTGCCAACACAAGCCCACAAGCATTAGTAATTGGTTATGATCAACCAATCCCGAGTGGTTTGCAAGATCATCACTTACTAAGCTTCAAAACAAAAGAAAAGACGCATCACAAACAATTTTTAGATCGCTTGAATCAATATTTAAAAGCCAATCATACTATGCAAGCGCAGCTTATTACGGTTAGTGACGATGAAGATTATATGGTGCGTATTGATGGTTTTTTAACCGAACCTATGCTATCTTTGATGAAGAAAGATTTGGAAGAAACTATATATTCAATCGGTGCTTATACTGCGCTTTTATTTGAAGAAAAGGTTTGATTTATGAATAAACCAACGCCAAAATCATATGTTCTATCGGTTGATCCTTATGTGCCAGGGGCGCATAAAGCATCAGGCAATATCCCCCCTGCGGTGTTATCTGCGAATGAAAATCCCTATGGCTGTTCACCAGAAGTTTTAAAAATGGGGGCGGATTTAATCGCAAGCCCGCATCGCTATCCAGATGGCGGTTCAGTTGCTTTACGGCAAGCTATTGGCGAGTGCTATGATCTTGATCCTGAATCTATCATCACAACGGCAGGTTCAGATGAATTGATCGGGCTAATTTGCCGTGCCTTTGCAAGCGAGGGTGATGAAGTCATCATGAGCCAATATGGCTTTTTGATGGTGGAGATTAGCACGAAACTATGCGGCGCAACCATCGTCAAAGCCCCTGAAAAAGACTATTGCGCGGATATTGATGCTTTGCTTGGCGCAGTAACAGAACGCACAAAAATCATGTTTCTTGCCAACCCAAATAATCCCACAGGTAGCTATGTTTCAAAAGCTGAATTATTGCGATTAAGAAAAGAATTACCGCCTTCGGTTTTATTGGTAATGGATGCGGCTTATTGTGAATATGTTGATCCTGATCTGACACCTGATTACGAATCGGGGATGGCGATGGTACCAGAATGGGATAATATCATCGTGACACGCACTTTTTCAAAAATTTATGGGCTTGCTGCGTTAAGGCTTGGTTGGGGGTATGGTGCGCGTGAACTTATTCAACATTTGGAACGCGTGCGCTCCCCCTTTAATACCTCCGCCATCGCACAAAAAGCAGGGGTTACTGCTTTAAAGGATCAAGCCTTCATCGATCATTGCCGTAAGCAAAATTTGGTCGAACGAGAACGCCTATCAAAAGCGTTTCATCAAGTTGGGCATAATATAGGATGGCGAGTACAGCCCTCAGTTACAAATTTTATTCTATTGCATTTGAAATCAGCACAGGAAGCCGATTCCCTCAATCAATTTTTATTGGAACAAGGCATTATTGGGCGTAAAGTAACGGCCTATGCCTTGTCAGCAGCCTTACGCTTTACAGTTGGCACTGCCCCTGAAAATGATCGTTTGATTGAAGCGATTAACCAATATAGACAAGAAACCCCATGACAAAATTATTTAACCATCTTGTATTGATTGGGGGGGGGTTAATTGGCTCTTCCATCGCACGTGCAGTGCGTAAATATGACTTGGTGGAGCGTCTATCAGGCTTTGATAATGATGCGGGGGTGCGGCAACGGTTGAATACACTTAATCTGTTTGATCATGTGTTTGAAACGCCGCAAGCAATGCAACATAACCAGGATCATCCCATCGATTGCATGATTTTATGTACACCTTTATCAGCTATGGTAGGGCTTGTTGAAACGCTTGCGCCAATGCTTCCAGCAGGTGCAATAATCAGCGACACGGGTTCTTGTAAGTTGCATATATTGGATGAAATTTTGCCTAAATTGCCTAAGGACGTTATTTTCATTCCAGCCCATCCTATCGCTGGTACCGAACATTCAGGGCCAGATGCGGGCTTTGCAGAATTATTTGAACAAAGATATTGCATCCTAACCCCGCCAACGGATACGCCAAAACCAGCGATTGAGAAACTCACCAAATTATGGCAGGGAATGGGCAGTATTGTTGAACATATGGAACCTTATCATCATGATCGGGTGCTTGCCATAACCTCTCATTTACCGCATGCAATCGCTTATACGATTGTACGTACTGCTGCTGATCTTGAAACTCAGCTTGCAAAAGAAAAAATAAATCCAGATGATCTGGTTTATCAAAATGAAGTAATGCGCTATGCTGCGGGTGGCTTTCGTGATTTTACGCGCATTGCCAATTCAAATCCGATTATGTGGCGCGATATTTTCATGCAGAACAAAGAACCTGTAATTGAGATGATTGGCCGCTTTACCGAAGATTTATTTCGCTTACAACGCGCCATTCGTGATGAAGATAGTATCGCGCTGGAACAATGGTTTACTGAAACAAAGGCAATTCGCCATGGCGTAGAGGCCTTAAACCAAGCTGGCCAATTCATCGCCACTGAAGATCAAGCACAAAATTCGGATTAAATTCATGTTAGAATTAGCCTATAGGTAAGGAGAACGCCTATCATGACAAACACTATCTTCAATATTGGCGCAAGCTTATTAAAACGCTTCAAACATCGGAAATTTTACCGTACCATCGCTGAACAGCTTTATCAAAAAACCGTTGAGGCAGCCCGTAATCCAGCCTTTTATGCCTTTGATGATGGTGTTCCTGATACAATTGATGGCAGGAAAGAATTATTGGCACTTCATTTATTTCTAATTTACGAACGTATGGCAGATAAACCTTTATTTGAAGGGGTTTCTGCGGCACTTTCTAATCATATCACCCGCGATCTTGAGGCAAATTTACGCGAACTTGGCGCAGGCGATATGAAAATTGGTAAAAAGGTAAAAGAGGCTAGCTTGCAGCTTTACGGGCGGTTAGATGGCTATTGGGGTTCTTTTCATGGTGACCCGCCGTCACGCCCACAAGATAAAGCAGGCTGTCTTGGCCGTAATCTATTCAGCTATGGGGGTGGTCAAGAAGACCATACCGTCACTGCAATGATTGCGTATATTGAACAGGCAAGGCAAGGGCTTGCCGCATTGGACGATGCGCAGATTATGGAAGGAATAGCCAGCTTCCCACAATTTAATCGGGAGGCTTCATCATGAAAAATCCAAAACCGAAGGCTGGAACTATCAATGAATTTTCACGGTTTGTTCGTGTGGACTCCATTCCCAATGGCGGAGCGCATTTTGAAATTGAGGCAAAACCAGAAGAACGCATTGCCTTAGCCAAACGGCTTAACTTACTAACCCTTGATCAATTACAAGCAGATTTACGATTAAATTGCTTAACTGGCGACGAGCTTTACCGACTGGAAGGAACAATCAAGACTTATTATGCACAAGCATGTGTTGTAACTGAATTGGCGGTTGAAGGTAAGTTGGAGGAAGATTTTAGCTATCTATTCACTTCCCGTGATGATTATGATTTGGACGAGGAACGCGAAGAAACCCCTGAACCGCTTGAAGATGGCGGGATTGATCTTGGCGAGATTATGGCACAGCATTTAAGCTTAAACCTACCTGCTTTTCCACGTGCCGATGATGCACAAATTGAAGCGGCAACCCAAAAGATAGAACGCGCCGGCAAGGTAACTTTAAATTTAGCTTCAATTTCAGCTGAAACCACCCCTATTACTCCGCCAAAAAATAATCCTTTTGCCAAACTTACAACCTTGAGGAAGCAATAATGAACCAAACCGTTCATCGTGCTGCCTATGGGCGTGAAGAAGTACGAAATGGCCTTTTTCAGAAAATCGCAAAAGACTTATCCGATGCGCCTGAATTGCTTACTGCGTTAAGCGATGAAGAACGTACCCGTTCTTTAAATCTATTTTTGGATCATCGCCCCGCCGATGCCCATTCAGTATGGGTGTTTGCTTACGGCTCTTTGATTTGGAATCCAGGCTTTGATTATGAAGTGCAGGCTAAAGCTTACGTGCATGGATATCACCGAAAATTCTGTCTTAAAGTTTATGTTGGGCGGGGAAGCCGTGATCATCCAGGCCTATTGCTTGGATTAGATCAAGGTGGAAGCTGTCACGGGCTTGCTTATCGCCTTAAAGAAGCAAATCTTTATGAAGAATTAACCATCCTTTGGAATCGGGAAATGATGGGCGGAAGCTATTATCCTCAATGGGTGCGTGCACGATTGCCAGATGGTACAAAAATTTGGACAATCTGTTTTATTATCCATAAAGACAGCGTGCGCTATCATCCATGCAATAATTTTGAAGAAACCGTAAGGTTGATTGCCAATGCTGAAGGCAGACTTGGCACTTGCCGTGAATATGCGGTGAATACCTTTCACGCCCTCCAATCCCAAGGAATTAACGATAAAATGTTGGGGGCTATTGTTGACCAGCTCTAAACCCAAGCTTTGCGTTGGGAAAACCAACACAATTTGCGATATTGACGGAATTATGGTTGGCAATGCCCAAGACATGGATTTGCAATCAGGGGTAACCGTGCTAACCAGCGAACAGCCTTTAACTGCTGCCGTGGATATTCGTGGTGGCGCACCAGGGGCGCGTGAAACCGCTTTGCTTGACCCTGCTTGTACGGTTGATCAAATTCACGCTATAACTTTATCGGGTGGATCGGCATGGGGCTTAAATGCAGCTGATGGTGTGATGACATGGTTAAAAGAACAAGGGCGCGGTGTGCGCTTTCAAAATGCGATTATTCCAATTGTTCCAACCTCCATTCTGTTTGATTTGAATAATGGCGGCAATAAAGAATGGGAAAATAATCCTTATTGCAAGCTTGGATATATGGCGGCGGCTAATAGTAAATCCGATTTTGATCTTGGCACTGTTGGAGCTGGTACGGGCGCAAAAGCAGGGCATTTAAAAGGGGGGCTTGGTTCAGCTTCTTTTACCTATAAGGATCAATTTAGCGTTGGTGCGCTTGTTGCGGCCAACCCCATCGGTTCGGTTGTTATGCCAAATTCACCTTATTTTTGGGCATGGCCATTTGAACAAAATAATGAATTTGGGGGCTTGCGCCCCGATTCACAAAAACAGGTCATATTGGCGTTAGATTACCCGCTTGAGGCATTGGGATCATTCAATGAACCTTCACAAAGCGATGCGTCAATTAAAAACACAACCATTGGCATTGTCGCAACTGATTTACAGCTAACAAAATCAGAAGCCTTACGGGTTGCCATGGCGGCACAAGATGGCTTGGCACGCGCCATTCGTCCCGTGCATACCCCCCTTGATGGAGATAGTCTTTATGTGGTATCTACTGGAGCTAAGCCGATGGATAATCCGATTGTTGATTTAGCAAGATTATCCATGCTTGCGGCTGATTGTGTGGCACGCACTATTGCAAGAGCCGTATTTGAGGCAACCAGCCTTGGAATATGGAAAAGTTATCATGAAAAATTTGTTAGGAGTTAAAGAAGCGTATGATTAAATTTTGTATGAATATTGTTGTCGCATTCGCATTTTTTGTGATGGGTCATTCTTTTACGGAAGCTAAAGAACATTCTGTCAATGTTGGGGTTGTGTTGGAACCACCGCATCTTGATCCAACTGCAGGGGCGGCCGCCGCAATTGATGAAATTGTTTACACGAATATTTTTGAAGGGCTAACAAGGATTAACGAAGCGGGCGATGTTGAACCTGCACTTGCTAGTTCATGGGATATCTCAGAAGACGGATTACGCTATCGCTTCATGCTGGAAAAAAATGTTCGCTTCCATGATGGCGCAGACTTTACGGCCGAGGATGTTGTTTTTTCCTTTGAACGCGCGATGGCAGAAGATTCAGTTAATGCACAAAAAGGTTTGTTTGAAGCCATTGATACGATTATAATCAACAATCCGCATGAGGTCACCATCACGCTTCATCATCCGTCAGGGGATTTTCTTTATAATATGGGGTGGGGCGATGCAGTGATTGTTGATGCGGCTTCAGCAAAACATAATAAAACCAATCCCAATGGCACGGGGGCGTTTCGCTTTGTTGAATGGCGTAAGGGAAGCAGCATTATCCTAAACCGTAATGAAGATTATTGGGGAACCCAAGCGCAGCTTAATACGGTACAATTTCAATTTATCACAGATCCAAATGCTGGCTTTGCCGCATTAAAAGCGGGGGATGTTGATATGATACCTAATTTCCAAGCCCTTGAATTGGTTGAAGCATTGGCGGATGATTCATCGCTTACCATCGTTAATGGTACAACAGAAGGGGAAACAATCCTTGCCATAAATCATGCCAATCCTGTACTTAACCGCCTTGAAGTTCGTCAAGCCCTTGCGCATGCTATCCCAAAGGCGATATTGATTGATGGCGTGATGAGTGGCTATGGAACAAAGATCGGTAGCCATTTTGCACCACACCATCCAGCCTATGTCGATTTATCAGAACATATCGCCTATGATCCAGAAGCAGCGCGCAAAAAATTAACTGAAGCTGGCATTACCCAGCCCTTACGCTTACGGCTTGCCTTACCGCCCCCTGCCTATGCACGGCGTTCAGGTGAATTTATTTCAGGGCTATTTAATCAAATCGGGATTGAAGTTGAAATCATCCCGATGGAATGGGCAATTTGGCTTGAACAAGTCTTTAAAGCTAAGGATTATGACTTAACCATCATTTCCCATACAGAACCAATGGATATTGGCATTTATGCCCGTGATGAGTATTATTTTAATTATGATAATCCTGAATTTAAACAGCTTTATAAAGAAATCACAATCACCCATGCGCTTGAGGAACGCCACGCACTCTATCGTAAAGCCCAACAAATGCTTGCCGATGATCAGGTGAATGTGTTTTTATTTCAGCTTCCCAAAGTCGGCGTATGGCGTAAGGCTTTAAAAGGCGCATGGCATAATGCCCCCATTCAAGCAAATGTAATGACGGATGTTTACTGGATTGAAGAATGAGCGCATTTTACTGTGATTATGCAATTGGCGATCCTGTGCATGGGGCTTACCATGACGAGGAATATGGCTTCCCTCAACAGGATGAAGCTATCTTAATGGAGCGGCTTGCACTTGAAATCATGCAAGCAGGGCTTAATTGGGGGTTGGTCTTAAAAAAACGCCCTGCATTGGTGGAAGCATTTGATGGCTTTAAGGTTGATCTTGTTGCGGCTTACCAAGACGATAAACGGCAAGCCTTATTAAATAATCCTGCAATTATTCGTAATCGTTTGAAAATTGATGCGATTATCCATAATGCAAAATCAGTTCAGTCTTTACGCGATAGCCATGGTGGGTTCGCCGCTTGGCTTGCAGCGCATCATCCCTTACCCAAAGCCGCATGGGTTAAATTATTCAAAAAACAGTTTAAATTTACGGGCGGTGAAATCACAGGGGAGTTTTTACTCTCTCTTGGTTATCTACCCAACACCCATCGTGAGGATTGCCCAACCTATGCACGCATTATGGCACTTAATCCGCCTTGGGCTAGCGTTGATTCTTCAATTTATTGTTAAGGCATAAAGAAATATGACAAAACTTAATCCTTTGGTACGGTTATCCAACTATTTCATGCCAACACGGCGTGAAGCCCCTGCGGATGCTGAAATCGTCTCCCACCGTTTAATGTTACGCGCAGGGATGATCCGTCAAGAAAGTTCAGGAATTTATTCTTGGCTACCGCTTGGCTACCGTGTGCTTAGAAAAATTGAACAGATTGTTCGTGAAGAACAAGATCGCATCGGTGCGCATGAAATTTTAATGCCAACGATACAATCTGCCGATTTATGGCGACAATCTGGACGATATGATGGCTATGGTAAGGAAATGTTACGGATTAAAGACCGCCATGAACGCGATATGCTCTATGGCCCTACAAATGAAGAGATGATTACCGCCATGGTTGGTGATAATTTACGCAGTTACAAACAATTCCCCCTCATGCTTTACCATATTCAATGGAAGTTTCGTGATGAAATTCGTCCGCGCTTTGGTGTGATGCGTGGGCGTGAATTTTTAATGAAAGATGCCTATAGCTTTGACTGTGATGAATCGGCTGGCCTGCATAACTACCGCCGTCAATTTGTTGCTTATCTGCGGACTTATGAACGGTTAGGCTTAAAAGCAGTGCCAATGGCAGCCGATACAGGGCCAATTGGCGGCGATAATAGCCATGAATTTATCATTCTTGCTAATACTGGGGAAAGTGCGGTTTGGTGTGATCAAGAATTGCTTGAACTTGACCTATCATCCGATGCCGTGGATATTGATGATCCTGATGATTTACAGAAATTTGTTGAAGGAATTACTGCGCGTTATGCCGCCACTGATGAACAGCATGACCCGTCGCAATTTGAAGCAGAAGTAACCCCTGAACGCCAATGCCATGCACGTGGCATTGAAGTTGGGCATATTTTCTTTTTTGGGGATAAATATTCTGTGCCATTGGAAGCAAGCTTTACTGATCAGCAGGGTAAAAATAAGCCCATTTTATCAGGCTCTTACGGGATTGGAATCTCCCGTTTGGTAGGGGCGATTATTGAAGCAAGCCATGATGACGCAGGGATTATCTGGCCATCAGCCGTTGCCCCATTTCAAGTTGCCATCAACCTAATCCGCCCTGATGACGAGGCAAGCCTTAACTTAGCCGAGGCCTTATTAACTAAATTGGAAAGACTTGGAATCGATGCAGTGGTTGATGACCGGAATGAACGCACGGGGGTTAAATTTTCTGATCTTGAACTGATCGGCATCCCCTTCATTGTCACAATTGGCCCGCGCGGTGCCACAGAAGGCAAATTAGAAGTCAAACAACGCAAAAACGGCCATGTTGAAACCCTTGACCTTGAAGCCACACTTGATTTTTTATCAAGCCATTCGTAGAATCATTTATGCCTATTAAATAAGAAGCCAAGCCAGTGCCAGCGTTTATTGGTACCTAATAAGGTGCAGTTTATGCGTGTGCGACCGATTGGAAAAGGTTCTTGAAAGCGTAATTCTATGCGCCGTCCGATATCTTGACGTGAAAAAGAAAGCCCGCCAGAAGCATAGCAAGAAACTTGTTTTTGCAATTTTGGATCTCCTGTAAAGCTAAAACCAAATAAAGGTGGGTTCGGTAAAAGCGCATCGCCCGCCTGCCCCAGCAACATATTAATCGGCAACCAATCGCTTGCAGGCATTGGTAAACTTTTAAGCGCAAGACGAACACGATCATCCGCACTATATTGTTCATTTAACGCAAAGCGTGGTAGATAAAAATCTTGATAGGCCTTGCCGTCAAGCATGCGTTGGCTAACTCCAGAATGTTGACCAAAAGCAAGGGTAAAGCCGTTTTTCTTAACCAATTCTATGATGGGAGTGCTTGCCTCCCCATAAGGATAAGAAAAAATTGTGGGAGTGATTCCTAATGCCGTTTGTAATTTTTGCTGTGAAAGCGTGATCTCGTTTGCAGCTTGTTCAAGACTCATTGAAGTTAAAGAACGATGGCTATGCGCATGATTACCAATCGTAACAAGACCAGTTGCCGCCAATTCCTGCAACTGATCATAATTCATATAATCAGATTGCCCATCTTCAATCGGTTTGGTTGAAACAAATAACGTAATCGGGATTTGCTGTTCCTTAATAAATGGCCAGATATTATTGTAAAAGGACAGAAACCCATCATCAACAGTTAACACCAAGGTATGATCGGGCAGTGGCGTTTGATTACGCTTGGCATCATTAAAAATTGAAATTGGCGCAATGGTCATGCCTGCTTCACGCGCCAATTCAATATGACGCTTGAAAACCTCAGGATCGATATTGGTGGAGGGATAACGCGGTTCCCCAAAGCGGTGATACATAAAAACAACCGTTGCATGGGCAGGCATTGCCATAGTCAGGCCATAAAACGCCAGCGCAAACGCTAATAAAAGTAACCTTAAATCCCTTGGTGGCGATTTAAATAATCGAAAATTCAACATTTAAATGAATAATAATTATGGGTTAAGCTGTTTTACCCATGACAGCTTCAAGCTTAGAACTTGCTTCATTTTCCTCAATCGCATTGATCACCGCATATTCGCGTGCTAGCCTTGCTAAAGCGGCCTGATAAAGCTGGCGTTCGCTATAAGATTGTTCTGGCTGGTCGTTGTTACGAAACAAATCGCGTACCACTTCAGCAATTTCAACTGGATTGCCTGAATTAATTTTTGCCTCATATTCTTGGGCGCGCCTTGACCACATCGTACGGCGCACACGACTTTTTCCCTTCAAAGTTTTGATTACAGATTGCATTTCATCCACGGTTGATAATTTGCGCAAGCCCGATTGTTGCGCTTTGGCAGTTGGCACCCTTAACACCATACGATCTTGATCAAATTCAATAATGATCACTTGTAACTTATGACCTGCCACTTCCTGATCTTCCAGCCCTAACACTTTACCAACACCATGGGTTGGATAAACAACAAAATCTCCCTTACGGAAACCTAACGATTTCTTCACCATCTTTAATTCCTTATAAGTCTTTAAAAATCATATCGCTTGTTCATTCTTGTAATTATTGGCAAGACGCGATATGAACAAATGATCTAGTAAAATTATCTATTTATTTGAATATCATAAATGGGAAATAAGATAAACCCCGTTTTATACATGGAATAGGAGCCTACCCATCATGGATAATACAGACCCTGCATCTTTATCTGCATCTGCTGCTGCCCCAAGTGAGTCTGGGGCAAGATTACGATCTATTATCGAACGCATTGAACGACTGGAAGAAGAGAAGAAAAATATCGGCGAAGATATTCGTGATATTTATCTTGAAGCAAAATCTGACGGTTTTGATGTTAAAATCTTACGTAAACTTGTTAGCCTGCGCAAACAAGACCCAGATAAACGCCGTGAGGAAGAAGATTTATTAGTCCTTTATATGTCCACCATTGGCATGGTGTGACTTATTGAAATTTATTTATATTTTTCAAGGTTTGTGTTATTTTTTAAAAAATAAATCAATAAATTATTTAAGGAGTTGATATGAGTGTTATGGTATCTGAAGTATATGATGCGTTGATTGAAGCAGGTGCGTCCGAAGCCAAGGCACGTGCAGCAGCTTCAGCTGTAAGTGAAGGCAAAAATCTTGTTAGTAAAACTGATTTAAGGGCAGCACTTGCTGAACTTAAAAATGAAATTATTGTCAAAATTGGCGGTATGATTGTTGCCGCCGTTGCGGTTTTGCTAGCCTTTGATAAATTACTTTAAAATACTTTAATCAAACAGCGAAGAGATTTTTAATTTTAATTCTGGTAACACATCTGTTGCAAACCATGGATTTTTCTTAAACCAGATATTGTTGCGTGGACTTGGATGGGGAAGCGGTAAATTATCTGGCCAATAATCTTGTCATGCTTTTATGGTTTCAGTCAGGTTCTTTTTCTTACGATCTTTCAAATGCCAATCAAGTGCGTATTGTCCAATAACAAGGGCAAGCTGAATATTAGGCATCAGTGCAAGCATTTGGTTACGCCATTGAACCGCACATTCTTTGCGTGGCGGCAAGTCCCCTGATTTTCCTGTGCCAGGATAGCAAAAACCCATCGGTAAGATGGCAATTTGCTCTGAATTGTAAAACAAATCTTTATCAATGCCCATCCAATTTCGCAAACGATCACCGCTACGATCATTAAAATTGCGCCCATAGAATACGGCATAGCCAAGCCACATCTTGAAGCGTTAAAGCCTCAATTGCGCCATTATTAAGGCGTTGTATCTCTATTCTATGTAAGGTTTGCTTTAATAAGCGACATAAAGTTAATTCTTTATTCGCATGACAAAGAAGGATAAGCGTATCTTTTTGAATAGATGCTTCGGTTGATATTAATAATAATGACCCCTCGTTAAATTGCGGTTTATAAGTTTGATCATCAATTCTTAATAACCAATAAATAGGATAGTCTTTTTTGCTAAAAGCCCCCCTTGGTAAGTTGATTGGGGAGATAAGATCAGCCGATTTAAACTCCCATAACGATTCTTGCGCATCATTTATTTGTGGAACACCTGCAGGGCTAAATGCGTCAGAAAATCTAGCCCTATTTAATCCAATCATAGGAATATTATTCGATTGATCAGGGGAATCCTCGCCGATCAATCTTGCAAAATCACCAAGGGTATAATTGGTAACCTCTAAAACCTTAGCAAGCGTTTCCGTTGATGGCCAGCGCGGGCGATGATTGGTAATAGAAAAACGCTTTGAATGATTAAAAGCCGTACCATTTAATCCAGCCATTAAGGCTAAACGGGAAAGGCTAGTTTGCTCTTTTTCCGCTAAATCCTCAAGCCCATCCCATATTTTTTCATGATATGTTTTATGCAAAGCCTGATTAAATCCTATTCAATTTCACCCAAACTATAAAATTTAGCCTTTGGATAAATTTCATTCATAGAAATAACTGCGAAATTTGGCATTTGACGATAAAGCAGTGAACGCACATAAGGACGCAACGCAGGATTAACCAGTAAAATAGGCGTGACTTTCTTTTCTTTTACGACATTATTATAAGTTTGTTCAACCATATGGATAAAATCACGTGTAAGCCTTGGTTCAAGATTAATCACATAATCACCACTTTCATTTCTTGGCGTTAAGGATTCGGTTAAGATTTGATCCCATCTTGCCCCAAGCGTGACCACGGGCATTGCGCCTTCGGCATCTGCTAAGGAATGACAAATCTGGCGGGAGAGATAGCTTCGTACATGCTCAATCGATTGAGAGGCACTACGCTTTGCCATCACGGCATCCCCTAAGGCTTCAATAATCAAAGGCATATCACGAATTGAAACTTGTTCA
This sequence comes from Alphaproteobacteria bacterium, assembly GCA_965229675.1. Classification (GTDB taxonomy): domain Bacteria; phylum Pseudomonadota; class Alphaproteobacteria; order CBDDJK01; family CBDDJK01; genus CBDDJK01. Next base: position 1,428,241 of record OZ245897.1, on the reverse strand, counting down.
ACCAACAATCCTTGTAATGTTTTTTGTAAGGTGGATATGGTAAAGATCTGCGGAATCAATTCTTTTACCAACCCTTTATGCATATCATGCATGCCATCAACCAATTCCTGCGTCATGCTATAGGTTAGCAATTCTGACATATATTGCTTAACCAATTCACTTAAATGGGTGGATAATACGCTCATTGGCTCAATAACAGTATAGCCGTTGAACATAGCTTCTTCGCGTTGATTTTCTGTAATCCAAACGGCAGGTACATTAAAAGCAGGATCAAGGGTTTTTTCGCCACGCACCTTATATCTTGTGTCTTGATCCGCATCTGTTGAAATACAAAGCAAACGATTAGGGCGCAATTCACCACGCCCAACTTCAATTTCTTTGATAAAGATTCGATATTCATTTGCAGATAAATTCATATCATCAACCAATCGAACTTTTGGCATGATAAAGCCCATTTGGGTTAGCAGCTCGTTACGTAAACCATCCACATGTTTTTGAAAATTTTGATCTGTTTCCCTAGCCCCGCCTTGCAAACCAGTAAGCATAGGCAATAAACCATAACCAATTTGGATTCGTAATGCCGTAATCATCATTGGATTGCGGTCTTCAGGGGGTTCTTCTGGCATGCCATCGCTTTGCATTCGTGGCGTTGCAGGGTCGGCAGGATCACGGCCAATTGGCATGTTATCTTTATTATGGGAATCTTGTGGTACCACACGCCGAAACCATAAATAACCACCTGCACCGCAACCAATTAAAAACATTAATAAAAAGGGTACGGGAGGCAAGCCTGGAATCATGGCAAGTGCCAACATTAACATCCCTGCGATGATTAATGCCATTGGTTCTTTTGCTAATTGTCCGCTAAGGGCTGTTTGCGTATTCCCCTCAATTCCAGATTTAGTAACTAAAATACCTGCTGAAATTGATATAATAATCCCAGGAATTTGTGAAACCAACCCATCCCCAATCGTTAATAAAGTATAATTCTCAGCCGCCGTTGCAAGCGCCATATCGCGTTGCATAACCCCAATGATGATCCCACCGATTACATTAATGAATGTGATTAAAAGCCCTGCAATCGCATCGCCGCGTACAAACTTAGTCGCACCATCCATTGATCCATAAAAATCACTTTCGCGCTGTAATTCAGATCGTCTTGTTCTTGCTTCCTCCTCGGTAATTTGCCCAGAAGACTGTTCAGAATCGATTGCCATCTGCTTCCCAGGCATGGCATCCAATGAAAATCTTGCGGCGACTTCTGCAATCCGTCCAGACCCTTTCGTGATCACAATAAAATTAATGATTACCAAAATTGCGAACACGATAATCCCAATGACGTAACTTCCCCCCGCAACAAAATTACCAAAGGCTTGGATAACTTCACCCGCAGCATCAGTTCCTGTATGGCCATCTGATAAGATCAGTCTTGTTGAGGCAACATTCAGCCCCAACCTTAATAATGCTGCTAATAAAAGAATGATGGGAAACGCACTAAGGCGTACAGGACGATCAACGAATATAACCGCCATTAAAACAATCACTGCAGTAGAGATCGAAAAGGCAAGCATAATATCCATTATCCAAGTTGGTAATGGAACCAACAACATACATAAAATCCCCAATACCCCTAAGGGTAAGTAAATTTCTGTGTTGCTTAATAGGCTTTTATAATTTTCACCAAGCCAGCTTCCTGCGGCTTTGGCGCGGTCTAACTGTTCATTTAATCTTCCAGAAGTGACATTAGCGGCTTCAGGCGAAGCTGTATCAGTCTCAGCCATCCGTTAATTCCCCATATTCGGTCAAGCGTTGGCGTAAAAATTGAACCGTTATGCCTAAAATAGCGGCTGTATCAGAAAAATTTCCAAGACAATGATTATAAGTATCCAAAATTACCTTTCGCTGCACCATATCTAAGCGTTGACCAACCAGTGGGGCGTCAGTATTATTTTCAGACTCTGATGATGTTTTAGGGGATTGTGAAGTTGCAATATTGATGCATTCAGGCGGGATTTCATTTTGTGAACATAAAATGACCGCACCGTGAATAACATTTTCAAGCTCCCTTACATTTCCTGGCCAGTCATGGGTTTGTAATTTATGCTTAGCTGGTTCCGAAAAAGGGTAAGTCGGCTTATGATAAGTTTTTGTAAATTTATCACGAAAATGTTCTGCTAATACCAATATATCGCCTTGGCGTTCCCGCAAAGCTGGAAGCTGGAGATTAATTACATTCAGGCGATAAAATAAATCTTGGCGAAAGCTTCCTTCTGCAACCGATTGTTCAAGGTTACGATTAGACGTTGCAAGAACACGGGCATTAACAGCAATTTGCGCTTTGCCGCCGATACGGGTAATTTCGCGTTCTTGAATGACCCTTAGTAATTTCGCTTGGAGGCGAACATCCATCTCGCTAATCTCATCAAGCAGAAGGGTACCATCATTTGCTTCTTCAAATTTGCCAATCCGTTGGGCAATCGCGCCAGTAAACGCGCCGCGCTCATGACCAAATAATTCTGATTCCAGTAAATTATCAGGAATAGCTGCACAATTTAAAGCAACAAAAGGGCCAGATGAACGGTTGGAATGATCATGCAAATAACGGGCAAAAACTTCCTTTCCTGTTCCAGATTCACCTGTAATTAGTACGGTTGCTTCGGTTGGTGCGACTTGATCAGCGATGGCTAAAACATGACGCACCGCTACATCTTTATGAATAACGTTACTTTCTTTTTTACCTGCGGCGGTAAGAACCTGCGCTATCAATTCAGGGTTAGGTGGAAGGGGTAAATATTCTCTAGCCCCTTGTAAGATTGCCTGTTCGGCGCGTTCAGCCCCTACCTCCTCAAGGCCGCAGGCAATAACAGGAACGCTAATTCGTTCTTTGTTACATTGATGGAGGAATTGACCAATTTCCAATATAATATCAATGAAAACCAGATCAGCCCCTTTGCCTTGACGCAAATGTTTTAAGCCATCCTCGATTGTGCGCGCATTAGAAACCTTAACCCCGCGCTCAACCGCAACTTTGCTTGCCGTTGTCATATGGCCTTCAAGATTACCGATAATTAACAAACGCATCTTCAAACAATCCTAATTAAAGATTTTAACACGCTCACTTGGCGGTAGAATTGCGTTTAATAATACTTCCAACCGCCGTGGATTTTCCAATTTAGCAATTGAGGTAATGGCTGTTATATAAAGTTGGCTAATGATACGTTCGGACTCATCAATATTTTCTAATTTATTAGCCAATGGATTAAATAGTAAGTTACCCAAAACAGCTCCGTAAAATGTGGTCAATAGGGCAAGTGCCATTGCAGGACCAATAGAAGCTGGGTCTTCAAGACTTCCAAGCATCTGTACCAATCCGACCAATGTTCCAATCAACCCCATGGATGGTGCAATTTCGGCGGCTTTCCGTAACATTGCAATCGTTGCGGCGCGTTGCTGTTGCCGCATCTGAATTTCATTTTGCATGACAGAATCAATTAGCTCCACGGCCATCCCATCGCTTAGCATGGTAATCCCAGATTTAAGTAAGGGAGAGGAGCTTCCAAGCACTTCCGTATAATTTGATAACGCAATAATCCCTTTACTGCGGGCAAGCTTAGTCATTTGTATCAGCACATAACATGTTTTTTGAAAATCAAATTTCGTTCGCAAAAACACATTGGCAACATCAGCAAAACTTGACCCTAACTCAGAAAAAGAATAGCTGGCAAGGATAATCCCGCTTGTCCCGCCAACCACAATCGCAAGCGAGGATACATCAGCAAAAACTTCCATCCCGCTTCCTGTTACAATTGCAATACCCACCAGTCCGAATGCGCTAATCAAACCAAGAATGGTGGATAGGTCAATAAATCGCTTATGATTTACATAATCTGGACTGCGTTCTTGAGTTGCCATATTTTATCCTAACGTTAATATAATCAATTTTAACCTAAATTATGAACGATCTGATTTCACAATTTCTGTCATAGTTACCCCCAACTTATCATCGACCACAACCACTTCCCCACGCGCAACCAAACGATTATTGACATAAATATCAATTGCTTCCCCCACTTTTCGATCAAGATCAACCTTTGACCCACGGCCAAGCTTCAAAAGATCCCCAACTGGCATCACTGATTTTCCTAAAACAGCAGATACCCGAACTGAAATATCATAAACCGCTTCCAAATCACGCGCCCCTGACGGGGTTGTCATGTCCACTACCCTTGGATCAAGATAATCCTCATCCGATAATACGGGTTCTTCAGCAACAGTTTCGGCTACGGCTTCGGCTTGTTTATTTTCTGCTTGTTGGGCAGGTGGTGTAGGTGCTTTTTGTTCCTCTTCTTCAGCCATTATGCTCTTCCTCAATCACAGATTGCTCTTGCTCCTCTTGCTTTTTTGCTTCCTCTTGACTCTCTTGATCAGTTTGTTCTGGTTGAGAAATATTCGCTTTAATTAACGCCACCGCTTCATCAATTCCATTCATAATGGTTTCGACTTCACGCCGCATCCCGCCATTTCCCCAATCAATTACCACATCTCCGTTTGCAATTGTATCGTCCGTAACAAATTGAATTGTCTTTACAGCTACATTTCGATCTTTCATTCCCTGCAATAAAGTTTGCAGGCTTGAATCATGATCTGAATGATAACGAATACTGATTGTCGCTGAGTCGTGGACATGACTCAAGGCTTTGTTGATAATTGCCATAATTTCTTGATCACCATGTTGCGTAAGATAAACAGGAATAATTTTTTCTAACGCCGCTTTGAAAATTAAAAGCATAGATTCGGTCAGCTCATCAAGTGCTTGTTCATGCTGGCGATCTTTAACCTGTAATGCAGAGGTTAGCCGTTCCATAAGCTCATCATGAAGAATTTTTGTACTTTCTTCAGCAGCTTCTTGCCCTTCTTTTAAACCGCTTGTATAGCCTTCTTCAAAGGCTTCATCCCGCACTTGCATAAGCTCATCAGCTGTGAATAACATTTCTTCTTCGCCTGTTGCCTGTTCTTCTGTTGGCTCAAGCGGGGTATCAATTGGATTAGCCGCTTCATTTGGTGGGCTATTTGGTTCATGTTCAGAAGGCGAGACGGTGTTGGGCATTATCGCAGTCTCATTATTTTCGACATGATAAAACAACCCTGCCACAAAGCCATCTTTATCAGTTTTATATAATTTATTTTGAAATGATTGTTGTTTTTTATGTGAGGGTTCTAATGGCGATAGGTTCCATTTTTTAACCACACCTTCCGAATCATCAAGCGTTTCAGATGACGAAGAATTAGGCTGGTCAAATTTTTGAATGTTATCAAAATAAGCTTGTTCTTTTTTTTGTGGTTCTGTCATTTATTACTGTTCCTAAATAACTTCAAACAAGATTAATAAATAAGCTGTTCTTCTGCGCCACCTTCGGAAATAACAATTTCGCCCTTGGCACTTAAATCTTTTGCTAAATTCACCATTTGCGCTTGTGCTTCATCAACATCACGCAAGCGAACAGGTCCCATCGCTTCAATATCTTCTTGTAAAATACGCCCAGCCCGTTTTGACATATTTTCAAAAACAGTTTGGCGCATTTCATCGGGGGCGCCTTTCAGCGCAATTGCTAGCACATCATTATCAACATTACGCAATAAGACCTGCATTGACCCGTTGTCTAGCTTGCCTAAATCTTCAAAAGTAAACATCAAAGAACGGATACGTTCGGCACTTTCACTGTTGCGCTCTTCAAGCATTCCCATAAATCTATTTTCAGTTGCACGGTCAAAATTATTGAAAATTTCGGCCATACCTTCATGGCTATCAGAACGGGCGGTGCGCGCTAAATTAGTCATAAATTCGGTTCGTAAAGTTTTTTCAACGGCATCCAAAATCTCGCGTTTAACAGACTCCATCCGTAACATCCGCATGATTATTTCCATAGACATATTTTCAGGCAATAGTTCCAATACTTTTGCCGAATGTTCAGGGGCAATCTTGGAAAGAACAACAGCAACAGTTTGAGGATATTCATTTTTAAGATAATTGGCCAAGACCGTTTCATTAACATTAGCAAGCTTGTCCCACATGGTACGCCCTGCGGGCCCTCGAATATCATCCATAATAAGGGCGGCGCGTTCAGGATCTAATGCTTTTGACAATAGCCGTTCTGTTGTTTCATATCCGCCAATTACACTTCCTTGGGACACAAGCGATTCAACAAATTCTGAAAAAAGCTGTTCAATCATATGGGCATCGACACGCCCAAGATTGGACATATTATTTGATAAGTCACGAATTTCGTCATTTTGCATATGCTGGAACAATTTCATGGCGTTTTCTTCGCCAATCGCCAGCAATAGCATTGCGGCTTTTTGTGCGCCTTTTAAATCATCATATTGTTCAAGCATTTGCGATTGCGCTCATCGTTTAAAGTTTTTAAGGCCGCTCATCTTGATACATCCATTGACGAAGAATTGTAACGGCTTCTTCAGGATGCTTATCAATTAATTCACCAATTTTACGCAAGGAAGAAGCTTTAATTTGCCCTTCAACATGCGCAATATCAATCAAACTTTCAAGTGCTTGATCCACACCTGCGGCTTCACTTGGTGGTTCTTCATCTTTACGCACCTCAACGACTTGACCATATTGGTTAAGAACAACGCGTGGTTTATTCTTTTCATCTTCCATCTGATCTTCAATGACATCGCGAAAATCCAAAATTCGTAAGACTAATGGGCGCACAACCAACAACATAATAACGATAAAGACCCCAGTAAGAGCTATATATTCAAGGTAGCGTTTGATTTCATCAATCTCAAAGCCAAGATAAGTTTCTTCTATAGGCACAGCTTCTGGTATAGCATCAACAAATTGCATATTTGCAAGTTCAATTTCATCGCCTCTGGTTTCATCAAATCCCACGGCAGATTTTACCAATTCAGTTAATACCTCCAATTCCTCTTCTCCGCGTGGTTGATAAATAAAATTATTTTCTCCATCCTCAGTATAGCTACCATCAATCACAACCGCCACAGATAAACGATTAAGCCGTCCAGGGGGAACAACACGATTGATATTGGAACGCCCAATTTCATAATTAACAAGCTCTTCAGTGCGGTTACTAGTTTCTTGAATACCAGCCGCATTGGATACAAATTGTTCAGCATCAGGTAGGTTATTAGAAACCGACACAGTGCCATCCCCACCTTCTGACGAACGCGCACCTTCAACAATCGTGCGCTCAGAAATTGCAACTTGCTGATCAGGATTAAATTGATGGGTATTTTCAACCTGTTCTGAAAAATCCATATCTGCATAAACTTCAACACGCACCTTGCCAAAACCAACGGTGCCTTCAAGCAATTGGGTGACCTTTAAAGCTACTTCGCGTTCGTAAGAGGCGCGCATTTCGTTACTTTCGGTTAAGGCCAATATGCTTCCATCTGTATCCCCGCCTGCATGTAATAATAAGCCTTTACTATCTGCAACTGTAATATTTTGCGGATCTAAATCTGGCACAGCGGTGGAAATAAGATGTTGAATTGCTTTTACTTGCTCTTTGCTTAACGATTCCCCTCGCTTTAAATTTAAAATCACAGAAGCTTTGGTTTTTTGTTTGTCGCGTGTAAATAGCTCACGTTTAGGTAAAACAATATGGACTCGTGTGCTACTAACAGCCTCAAAACTATTAATAGTTCGTGCAAGTTCACCTTCCAACGCTCGCAATCGGTTGACCTCTTGCACCAAGTTTGATTGCCCAAGCGCAGTATCCCGATCAAATATTTCATACCCTAAAACCGAACCAACCAGCCCGTCACTTGCCAACGATAATCTTAGATCAGAGACAACGTTATCGGGTACCCAAACCTCTTTATTCTCGTTACGGATTTCAAATTGCACACCTTGTGAAGATAATTTTTCGGCAATATTGCGCACTGAATCAGGCTCTAAATTACTGAATAATAGCGCATATTCAGGTGTGGTGACCCGAAACATCATGAAGACAAAAAAGCCAATTAATAATAACGCAGTACTTGCGATGGCAGCAACGCGCGCAGGGCCTAATTTTGTAAACAAATCAAACATTAATTATCCTCTCAAATCCATTGCGCCCTGCATATATTTTAAAGACAGCCTGTTTAGGCTGTTTTTTTTTTACAAACAACAATTTAACACCCTAAATTGTTGCGGGCATATAATTTGATTCTCTCTCTCAACTTCAACAAAAAAACACATATACTAGTACCATGCATCTGCAAATTGCAGATTACTAAATAAACACTATTTTAATAATCCAACAATTTTTGTTGCAATATTTCCTTCAAAGCTACCACTTTTTGCAGCAAATAAAGGTAATTCCCCACACATGATTTTTACATCAGAATCCGATTTTGCTTTTAATTCCAAGTGTGTTCCAACTTTCCAATTCAACACTTCATTTAAAGGCACTTGAATTTCATCAAGTACAACTCTTAAGGTCACATCTGTAAACCATAATTCGGTTGCAAGGTGATTTTCCCAAATTGAATCACGGCCAAATTTTTCACCCATGAACATTTGTAATAGCACTTCACGAATTGGCTCAATCGTTGCGTAAGGCAATAATAAATCCAAACGCCCGCCGCGATCTTCCATATCAATTCGTAATCTGGCAACAATCGCAGCATTTGCCTGACGGGCAATGGTTGCAAAACGTGGGTTGGTTTCCAAACGTTCAAAACGCATTGAAACTGAAGATAAAGGCTCAAACGCCGCCGATAAATCGGTTAAAACCACCCCAATCATTTGTTCAATTAAGGTGCGCTCAATCGTTGTATAAGGGCGTCCTTCAATGCGCATTGTTGCTGTGCCACGACGACCGCCAAGCAACACATCAACCACAGAATAAATAAGGGAAGAATCAACTGTAATTAGCCCGAAATTATCCCATTCTTCTGCCTTAAACACAGACATAATCGCAGGAAGCGGAATAGAGTTAAGATAATCACCAAACCGCACAGAGCGAATGGAGTCAATTGAAATTTCTACGTTATCAGAGGTGAAATTCCGCAAAGAGGTTGATAGCATCCGCACCAAGCGATCAAAAACAATCTCCAGCATTGGCAGGCGTTCATAAGACACCATGCCAGATTCAATAATTGCCTCAATCCCTGTAGCGCCTTCTTTGGTGGTAGTCTGTTCGTCAAACCCAAGCAGATTATCGATTTCATCTTGACTAAGTGCGCGTCCTCCTTGCCCACCGTCAAGATCAAGCCCTAGACCGTCCCAATCAGCTAAAAAATCTTCGCCCGCATCCGTGTTTTCGTCAAACGGAGTCTCTATTTCAGTATTATCAGCGGCTTCTTCATCGCCGTCATTATTCTCAATTAAATCTTCATCAGCCATGTTATTCTTTGTACCATCTCTCTATTGGTGATTCCATGAGTCAGATTCTTCACTTTTAGCCTAGATTCGTGACATGACAATAACAAAAACAGATTGATAGGTAGTTTTTTTATAAAATAACGCTAGCAATATTACTCCAGAATAGATTTCCACCAGCCTTTTCTACGCGGTTTATCGGCCGTATCTTCCGTATTTTCACCAGAAGTGGCTTCAGCCAAAGGTTCAAGAATTGGTTGCGACTCCGTTCGATCTATGGTTGGCTCAGCAATAGCGGATGGGTCGTCCGCTTCAATTTTTACTTTTTTTGGCCTACCGCGTTTTTTCTTAACGGGCTGCTCAGTAGATTGTGTTTCTTCTTCTGCTTTGACAGCTTTCTTTGCTACCTTTCGTGGGCTTCTTTGTTTTTTAGCTTGAGGGGAGGGTGCTGATTGTGTTTCGGTGTCCTGATTAATCTTTTCTGGGTCAACATTTTCTGCCCCATTATTTCCTTGTTCAATAGATTGCTCACTTAAAACAACTTCGTTATCACTGTCACTGCTTTGTTCAGATAGTTCCTGTTGTTGTTCTGAATCATATTTTGATGGACGACGATTACGCCCGCCGCGTTTACCACGCCAACGCTTGCGCCCGCTCTCTTTCCCTTCGTCATCTTGAGTTTCGTCCTCTTCGCGTTGACGGTTTGGCTTAGAACGATTTGTAGAATCTGCATCTTGCGGTTCTATTTGCTCCCCATCATTATCAGTGTAAGTAACAGGAAGTGAAGTATAGGCTTCCACACTAAAATCAGGTGCTGTCAATGCCTCATCAGGAATAATCACGGCTTGCATACCGTATTCCTGCTCAAGCTCCATCAGGCGCAACCGCTTATTATTCAAAAGATAAAGTGCAACTTGTTGCGGCACTTTAAATGAAACGGATTGGTAACGGCGTTTAATCGCTTCTTCTTCAATTACCCGCAATACGCCAAGTGCTGCGCCTTCTTTAGCGACAACATAGCCTGAACCGCCACAATAATCACAAGGCTGGCTTGTGGCCTCTTGTAGGCTTGGTCGTAAGCGTTGCCGTGACATTTCAAGCAAGCCAAATTCACTGATACGCCCAACTTGAATGCGGGCACGATCATGGCGTAACGCATCCTTTAAACGCCGCTCAACCGCAATATTATTACGATTATCTTCCATATCGATAAAATCAATCACCACCAACCCCGCAAGATCACGCAACCTTAGCTGGCGTGCAATTTCCACCGCAGCTTCAATATTGGTTCGAAGGGCGGTTTCTTCAATATGTCGCTCGCGGGTAGCCTTTCCTGAATTGACGTCAATCGCCACTAATGCTTCTGTTTGATGCAGAACAATTGACCCCCCAGATGATAAATCAATGCGCGGGTCATAAATATGCGCAAGCTGACGTTCGACATTAAACTTATGAAATAATGGAATAGGCTCTTCTGCTTTATAAAGCTTAACCTTTTTCGCATGGCTTGGAATAAGGGTTTTCATGAAATTTCTTGCTGAACGATAGGCCGCTTCTCCAGCAACCAGCACCTCGTCAATATCTTTCGTATAAAGATCACGGATTGCGCGCTTGACGATATTTCCTTCTTCGTTAATAAGCGCAGGCGCAATTGAACTCAGGGTCAAATCACGAATATCATTCCATAATTTTGATAAATATTCATAATCGCGTTTGATCTCTACCTTAGAGCGTTCTGCACCAGCAGTACGCAAAATTACCGCCATATGATTGGGAATAGCCAAATCATCCAAGATTTGTTTTAAGCGTTTACGATCTTCTGCATTGCCAATTTTACGGCTAACCCCACCGCCACGGTTGGTATTGGGCATCAATACACAATAGCGTCCTGCAAGTGATAAATAGGTTGTAAGGGCGGCTCCCTTGTTTCCGCGCTCTTCCTTCAAGACTTGAACTAATAGGATTTGTCGCTTTTTAATGACCTCTTGAATTTTATAACGGCGAAATAAGAAATTACGATCACGATTGCTATTGCGACGATGACGAGAAGAACGGTGCCCAGAATAACGCTCACCACCACCGCGGCGATGGCGGCCATAACGGCCATCACGGTTACGAAAACGCCCGCGCCCGCGCCGCCTGTAGCCATCCCTTCCATTTTGGTTTGATTCTGCGTGGTCTGATTCGGATTCGCTTGAAAGGCCTGACTCTGTTCGTTCAAGGTCATGTCGATCGTCATCGGCTTGCGTTTCGATTGATTCTGGTTCTGATTCTGATTCATCTTTTTGGGCATCATTAACTTCCTCTTCTACTTCACTTGCAGGCGTATCTGCTATATCGGAATGCACAACAGGGCTTTTGGTTGTTTCAAGCGCATAATTTTGTGGGGCTTCCTCGTCTTCTTCCCCTTCTTCCTCTTCTGCTTCAAATTCTTCATCATGCCCGTCATCAATAGGATCATCAACTTCTTCAGGTTCATCCATTCCCTCTTCATCGCTTTCTTCATATTGCGCTCTGGCGGCTTCTTCTGCCTCACGCATTAATGCTTCACGATCTGCCGCAGGGATTTGATAATAATCGGGATGAATTTCACTAAAGGCAAGGAAGCCTTGACGGTTGCCGCCATACTCTACAAAACAGGCCTGCAAGGAAGGTTCAACGCGTGTTACCTTGGCAAGATAAATATTGCCTTTTAGCTGAGTTTTACTAAGACTTTCATAGTCAAATTCTTCAAGATGGTCGTCCTCGACAATAACGACTCGGTTCTCTTCGCGATGCGAAGCATCGATTAACATTCTTTTTGTCATTAAATTTTCCTAAATTGAATAACCGACACAGGTTATCTCGAAGGATTAATTCTGGAAGACTCCACAAGAGACTTATGCTGAACATCGCACAAATCATTGTTATTGTTATTATATATTCCATCAAATCCTGCTCATTAAGCAAATCGAAAGCCTGTTGGCATTTGTTCTATTCTTAACGTCAAATCTTTTGCTAGATATGTTGTTGACTATTCTATTCAAAAGTGACGCCGTTTTCTTTTCTAACCTAATTTTAATAGTGTTATTATTTAATACTTTATATTGGTTAGTTAAGTGTTTCGTTTTTGGAAGCTTTTTCCTCCATACACTTTAATCAATAGTCATAAATTGCGCTTTGAACAAGTCAAAAAATCAATTTTTAAGATTTAAAAGGAAATATTAACCAAAATAACTTAAACGCTAAAGCTTTCGCCACAACCACAACGCCCAGTTTCATTGGGATTGGTAAAGGTAAAACCACTTTGTAATTTTTCCTCTTTATAATCAATCACGCTACCGATTAAAAACATGACTGCGGCTGGATCAATCAGCACGCGCGCGCCATTGATTTCAACTTCTTCTTCAAACTGGCGTTTTTCATTTGCATATTCAACCACATAGCCATGGCCAGAACATCCCTTATTTGAAATAGAAACCCGCAAGCCAATTACCTGATCTTGGCTTTTATCCATCAGATATTTCACCCGATCAATGGCAGCATCAGTTAAAGTAACAACATCAGATTGCATCATTTCACCTTAAATTATTTCCTTGATTTAATGATGAATGGGAGGAAGTTCTTCTTGATCTTTGTCTGCCCCACTTGCATCAGTATCAGGTTTAGCTTCCGTTGAAGGTTCCCAATCAATCGGTTGCAATGGATTGGAAAGTGCGTGGAATAAAACTTCTTCAATCGTTTTAACAGGTGTGATTTTAAGATTTTCTTGAACCACCTCTGGGACTTCTTCAAGGTCTTTTTCATTATCCTTAGGAATTAAGACATGCTTAACCCCGCCACGCAATGCGGCAAGCAGCTTTTCTTTCAAGCCACCAATCGGTAATACACGCCCACGCAAGGTAATTTCCCCAGTCATAGCAACATCTTTATGAATAGGATTTCCCGTAAGCGTTGACACAAGCGCAGTCACCATCGCAATACCTGCCGAAGGGCCATCTTTAGGGGTTGCCCCTTCAGGCACATGGACGTGAACATTGGTTGACTTAAATTTATCTGGGTTAATCCCAAAATTGGGGGAGCGGCTTTTAATCAAAATGCCAGCAATATCGATGGATTCTTGCATAACATCACCCAATTTCCCCGTTTTGGTAAATTTACCGTCACCAGGCATGGTAACGGCTTCAATCGTCAACAAGTCACCGCCATATTGTGTGTAAGCAAGTCCTGTCACAATGCCAACTTGATCATCCTCATCAATCTGACCGTAACGGAACTTACGAACGCCTGCAAAATCTTTTAAATTTTCACGATTGACTGCAACGGTTTCAGCTTCATTCGTCACAATTTTCTTAACAGCTTTGCGTGCCAAGCGGGCAATTTCACGTTCAAAGTTACGCACCCCTGATTCACGCGTATAATAATGTAAAATATCAATCAAGGCTTCATCATCAACCGAAAACTCACCCTCCGTCAATCCATGCTCACGCACCTGTTTAGGAATAAGATGCCGTTTTGCAATTTCCATCTTTTCGCCTTCAGTATAACCAGCAATACGGATGACTTCCAACCGATCAATTAAAGGCTGTGGCAAGTTCATACTATTTGCGGTGGTCACAAACATTACTTGTGAAAGGTCATAATCTACCTCCAAATAATGGTCGTTAAATGTACCGTTCTGTTCTGGATCCAATACCTCCAACAAAGCGGCGGATGGGTCACCACGCCAATCATTGCCAAGTTTGTCAATCTCATCAAGTAAGAATAAAGGATTTGCTGTTTTTGCTTTTTTCATCCCTTGAATAACTTTACCAGGCATAGAACCAATATAGGTGCGGCGATGCCCCCTAATTTCAGATTCATCGCGAACGCCACCAAGGCTCATACGGATGAATTGGCGACCTGTCGCACGGGCAATGGACTTTCCAAGCGAAGTTTTACCAACCCCAGGAGGACCCACCAAACATAGGATTGGGCCTTTAAGTGATTTTTGTCGTGCTTGGACTGCCAGATATTCAATGATGCGTTCTTTTACCTTTTCAAGCCCGTAATGATCTTCGTCCAAGACAGCTTCCGCAGAAGTTGGGTCATGATTAACCCGACTATATTTCTTCCAAGGAATACTCAATAACCAATCAAGATAATTGCGGACAACTGTTGCCTCAGCTGACATTGGACTCATGGCTTTTAATTTACGCAATTCAGCCGAAGCCTTTTCGCGGGCTTCCTTGCTTAGCTTGGTTTTAGCAATTTTTTCTTCTAATTCAGCGATTTCATCCCCAGCCTCTTCGCCATCGCCAAGTTCTCGTTTAATCGCTTTAATCTGCTCATTCAGGTAATATTCACGCTGATTGCGCTCCATCTGGCGTTTAACACGGTTTCGAATGCGCTTTTCAACTTTAAGAACGCCAATTTCACCTTCCATATAGCCATAAACACGTTCTAGCCTTCTGGTAGGTGATAAAATTTCCAACAATTCTTGGCGTTCGGCGATGCGTAAATCCAAATGCTGGACAACAACATCCGCAAGCTCGCCTGGCGTTTCTTTTTGCACGACCATATTATAAACTTCACCTGGAATTTTTTTGCCATGTTCCAGATAGGCTTCAAAGCGTTTCGTAACTGCACGCATCAAGGCTTTGGTTTCAACATCATCTTCTTCAGGTTCCTCAAGATGCGTAATGGAGGCTTCCATATAGCCATCTTCACGTTCTTCAATCGTATCAAGGCGCACACGGCTTTTGCCCTCAACCAGTGCTTTCAACGCACCTTCAGGCATGCTAACCACCTGCATGATGGTTGCTAGGGTACCAACCGTATATAATTCATCTGCTTCAGGTTCTTCGGTATCTTCATCCTTTTGGGTAACAAGCAGAATTTGCCCTTCGCTATTTAATGAAGCGGCCTCAAGTGCTTGAATTGAACGCGTCCGTCCAACAAATAGCGGGGCTATCATTTCAGGAAACACCACAATATTGCGTAATGGCAATATAGGATAGACGGTTTTTTCCTCGCTCATAAGCATAATCTCCAATAATTTACTTAACTTTTATCTTGTTATCCAAGCCAACCACTATGCGTAGATAATCATAATTCGTCAAGAAATCAACCGTTCTAGGCATAATTGTATTTGTTTCCACAAATTAATTGCGATGCAAGTAAATTTATCAATGACAAGGTTTTAAAACTTATTTATTGATCTTAAGTTATGGAGTCTTATCTTAACTTATTACGACAAACCCGTGAACAGGGCAGTTGACCGACCTGACCGAACGGGGACGGGTACACGCGGACTATTCGGCGCACAGTTGCGCTTTGATCTTGGTACAGGCTTCCCTCTGGTCACCACGAAAAAGCTGCATTTAAAGTCAATTATCTATGAATTATTATGGTTTTTGAATGGGGATACCAATATTAACTGGCTTAATCAGCATGGCGTGACAATCTGGGATGAATGGGCAGATGAAAAGGGCGATCTTGGTCCAATCTATGGGCATCAATGGCGGTCTTGGCAAGGGGCAAATGGACAAACCCATGATCAAATTGTGGGTTTGCTCCATGACTTGAAGCATAATCCTTATTCAAGGCGGTTGATTGTTAATGCGTGGAATGTTGGGGAAATTGAACAAATGGCATTGCCGCCCTGCCATTGCTTGTTTCAGTTTCATGTTGCCAATGGTAAATTAAGTTGCCAGCTTTATCAGCGCAGTGCAGATTTATTCTTAGGCGTTCCCTTTAATATTGCGTCTTATGCGTTACTAACGATGATGATTGCGCAAGTTAGCGGTTTGCAAGCGGGTGAATTTATCCATAGTTTTGGTGATGTGCATCTGTATCATAACCATTTTAAGGAAGCCGATCTTCAATTAAGCCGCGAGTCGCGTGCGTTACCACAAATGACATTAAACCCGCAGGTTAAAGATTTATTCGCGTTTTGCTATGAAGATTTTAATTTAAGTGGTTATGATCCACATCCAGCCATTCGTGCGGAAGTTGCAGTTTAATGAATAACCGCCTTATGCGTCCATTATGCCATGTTGTAGCAGTTGCGAAAAACCAAGTGATTGGTATTGATAACCGCTTACCTTGGCACATCCCAGGGGAGTTGAAATGGTTTAAACAACACACGCTTGGCAAACCTGTGATCATGGGACGAAAAACATGGGACTCTCTACCTAAAAAACCTTTGCCAGAGCGTTTAAATATCATTTTAACCCGTAATCAGTCCTTTGTGGCAGAAGGCGCAACCATTGTTCATACCTTAACTGAAGCCCTTGAAATTGCCAATCAATATTCCATTGATAACAATAGTGCAGAGATTGCAATCATAGGCGGCGGTGATCTTTTTACACAGACATTAGAACGATGTGATCGGTTATATTATACAGAAATTGACTTGGCACCAACAGCTAGTAATCCTGATTTAATTGCATATTATCCCAAGGTTGATTGGAGAAAATGGAATCTAACCAATGAGTTGCAAGGCCCTGTTCACCCCGATCATGGTTACGGCTGTTACTTTAAGATTTATGAAAGACTCATTAGCCACTGATTGGCGCGTTGTTGATCATTATGTTCCAAAAGCTCTAATTTTGCTAATGTTTGGTAAAGTCTTTTATCGTTAGGATTCGATTCATTTTCTTGGTGCATCGCCTCAAGCAATAAGCGCGCTTTTCCCCACATGCTGCAATCAATCGCAGTTTCAGCAAGCAGTAATTTACTCTCCCGATGCTCAGGGTTAAGTTCAATCAGGCGATGAATATGTTCAAGCTGTTTAGCCGTTTTAGATTGATCTGGATTTAATTCAAGATAAAGCTTTCCTGCCGCTTCGCTTGGTGTAATCCGCCATAAATCTTGGATCAATCTGATAGCAGGCCTAATTTCACGGCGATCTTGCAATAGGCGCACGGCAAGTAAGGTTGCGGCTTCATCGGCTGGATTGATCTTGATTGCTTGTTTTGCAAGGTTAAGGGCTTTATCCATATCTTGACCTTTGCGTGCATCCAATGCTTGTTTATAATAAATTTCAGCTAATTGGCGTGAGCGTTCTTTGGATTTTCCTTGCGTTTTTTGTAAGCGGAGCAGGCTTTTTTCCGCCATCTCCCAATCTTCACAAGCAATCGCCAATTGATTTAGGTTTGGTGCAACCACGGGATGGTCAGGTTCCAGCTTTGCAATCTCTTTGGCAAGATCAAGGGCTTGCTGTTTAGCATCTATATCCGTTTCCATGCGGCTTTCTGCCAAACGATAAAGCCCTAATAGCCCACTGATCCGCGTTTCAGGGCTTTGGCTTAATTGTTCAAAAAATTGTTGGGCTGCATTAAAATCACCGCTGATTTGTGCCGATTGGGCTTGCAATAATTGAATGGCAGGCTGATCCCCTAACAACGATTTTGCAAGCTCTGCCTGCTTGTGGGTTGTAATTGAATCACCTGCTGCTGCGGCAAGCAAGCCTTGGGTTAAAGCATTCAATCCATTTTTCTGTTGTTTTAGGGCGCGATTCTGCCGCCATTTTTCTGGCAAGCGCAAGATGGCAAGCCGTAAATGTTCGACCTTAATAATAAAAAGCAAGGTCACACACACCGTAACAATACCGACTGCAAGTGGGATTTCCAATCGCCAACCGATCACATCAATGCGGATTGTTCCTGAAAGCTGCAATAATAATGCAACGATAAGGCCGATTAGCCCTAATTTTAATAAAAACCATAATAAGCGAAACGTCATGGTTGTGCCGCCGTCATCATTTGTTCCAAGCCATCATAAAGTTGCGCAATGGCTGATTGCGCTTGAAGATGGGTTTCTGCTTGTTCTAGCCAATCGGATAAAAGCGGACTTTGCGCGCGATAAGGGATTAATTGATCAACGGCTTCTTTAATATTCACTTGTTCAAGCTGATTTAAGGCAATGGAAACGCTTGGCAATGAGGATTCATCTGTGGCTTTCGTTTCCCTTAAAGAGATATGTTTGCTAATCGTTGATAAAATATTCTGCCACCATTCGCCGTCTGGCGTGGCGGTTAGCTGACCATGAATAGCTTCAGCCTGTTTGGTAAAGCGCACAATAAGCTGATCAGCGCGCGGTGCTTGATGCGTATCAATTGTCTTAAGACTGGTAATTGACCTTTTTAATATGGGCGATGGAGGGTTTTGCTGATCAACCAACATTTCAAATAATTCAAGCGAATCTTCAAAATTTTGCCCCATTTGAATCAAAAAAGCTAGACGATTAGCCGCAATAAAAAGTGCAAGATCAAATTGCGGCACCTGATTTTCAATAATAGGTGGCGCAGAAAAAGATTTAGGTTGCTGTTCCATCACTTTAATCTGTTGTTGCAGATAAGCGATTTGTTGTTCCATCATCTGCAATCGGGTTACAATCTCAGGTGATAATTCAGGGGGGGGATGGCGATGGGTTATGATCTGATCGTTGACCGTATCAAGTGCCATTTCAGCTTGTTTAATGCCATCCATCATTGCGGATAGCTCATTATCCATTTTATCAAACTGTGCTTGATAAGGATCAGGTTCAGGCTGTTTATCAAGCAAGCGATCAATATGTGGTTGAATCATTGGTTGAATGAACGGAGCCGCAAACGGCATTACCAATGCAACTATAATCGCAATAACGAATAATAAGGGGGTAAATCCTAATTTCTTCCTTTCATGCGTTAAGGCCTGTTCTACCTCAACATCACCGTCTTTGGATGATTTATCTGCATCAATATTACTCATTCATCATATCCCTTAATTTATTCTGCTGAGTATTAATAAGGTCTAGCATTGCCTGTTCGCTTTGGGTCTTTGCAATTAATTGATTGGGAAATTGCGTTTGATCTAGCTTTGAAGCAATCGCATCACTTAAACAGAAACAAACGGTTTTAGCAAGCCTGCGCCTTAGCGGTTCGGTTTTGGCTAGGTTTTGAAAAAATTCTGCAAAGCGTGAGGAAAATAGGCAAACCCCATCAATTTTTGAAGCACCAAGCAATAATGAATCTTCAATTATTTCTGCATAAAGTTCCATTTTATAGCCAACTAAGCGGTGATAAACATATCCAGAATCGATAAAAATTTGTTGGGGATCACTGGATAAATCCGCCCCTGCTATATGAAGAAGGGTTGCATTGCTTGGTACATGTTCAAGGATTAATTGACAAAGGGTTGAAAGATTAGCTGGTTTACCAGTATTCGGCATGATTAAATCCACATTTGGGAATAAGGATTTGGCAGCTTGTGCGGTTTTTTCACCAACACAGCATAGCATAGCAGGAGTTAAAGCAGATGGATCAATATTATTTTCAATAAGGCTTTCAACACCATTAACTGAAGTAAACATTAAGTAAGGTGCGGTTGAACATTGACTTAAACTTGCTTTTAAGGGGGCGTTGAAATCATAGAAAACCCGCTTGGCAAGGGGGACTTGTAATGGCCTAATCCCCATACTTTCAACTTCATGCGTTAAATTACTACTTTGCTCTATTGCACGGGTAATCCATAGGGTTGGTGCCTCTTGTTTCATCATAATTGTGCTAAAATATGTTTGCCAGCCTGATTGCCAATCGCCTGTGCTTCCATGATTGAATGTGCTTCCGTCATTGAACCTGACTTGGTAGCTGTGATCAATCGCCCATCAGGGGCTGCCATCATTGCATTTACAGTTAATTCTTTATTTTTTATTGTCGCATGTGCGGCAATCGGTGTGCGGCAAGACCCATCAAGCACCTCCAAAACCGCACGTTCAGCGGTGATGGATGTAAATGTTGGCGTATGGTTAATTGCGGTGACAAGGGTTTTAAGCGGTTGTGGACAATCTTCCTTGCCAATGATTGCGATTGCCCCTTGTCCAGCCGCAGGCAAAAATTGTTCGGGTTCAAGTGGAATGATATTTTCGCCATCGATCCCCAATCGCTTTAATCCTGCCATCGCAAGCAAGGTTGCGTTATAGCCTTCTTCTTCCAATTTTTTTAATCGCGTTGGTAAATTGCCGCGAATTAGCTTGAAAGATAGATCAGGACGAAGTGCGGTTAATTGCGCCTGCCGTCTTACTGAAGCCGTGCCAATGATTGCGCTTTTTGCCAAATTATTTAACGGATGATCAAACCTATTTAAAAAGGGCGGAGAATAGGTTGTAGGAAACACAAGCGCATCACGCGGGTCTTCACGTGGCAAAACTGCGTAAAGGGTTAATCCTTCTGGAAGTTGCGTTTCAACATCTTTTAGCGAATGTACGGCAAAATCAATATGATCTGCTAGTAACGCCTCATCCAGCTCTTTACAAAATAAACCTTTTCCACCGCTTTCAGCAAGGGAACGATCCAAAATCTTATCGCCAGTGGAGATTGATTGAATCAGTTCAATTTCCAAATTAGGCGTATGATCAATAAGGGCGGCTTTAACCAAATTTGCCTGTGTAACCGCCAATTTTGACGCACGGGTTCCTAGCTTTATTGGTTGTACCATCGAAGATATATTAAGCAAATTGACGACTCATCCGCCGCATAGAAGGCTTTTTGATTTCCCCCCGCCGCATCATTAGCCACACCTGATTCACTTCTTCTGGCGCAGCATCCGATAATTCCGCAGTAGTTTTGAAACTTGCGCCATCAAATAATAACCCCGAGATTAGCCGCAACCGATCTTCTGGTGTTTGGCGATAATTGCTTGGTCGATAGCGTGGAATATAGCCTGAACGCACTGTAGCATTAGCATTGGAAGGGGCTTCTTTTTTATACGCCTCGTTATTTGCCGCCCTTGCATAATTCTCCCTAGCATTAGCCGCTTGTTTGGCGTGTTCCCATGCCTGCTTATTTTGTCGCTGTCTTCGTTCAGTTGCAAAGCTATGGGTATAAGCCCAATAATGATACGCATCGCGGCGGGATTTTTGTTGTTCTTGGCTGAAGCTATTTGGATTTCGGCAATGTGCAATTGCCTGTTCAAGCGTCATATCAAACGCATTTGCAAGGCGGGTGGCAGCCTGTTTTGCGGCTTGGCGTTCCCCTGCCAGTGTTCCTTTGTTCATTAGCACAATAATTTTTAAAAAGCGTGCCTTGGTTTTTTCGTCAAATGCTTTCATGCCTAATCATTTACCGCGATAAAATGCGCCTTGCAAGAATCAGAGTCTTCGAATCTGCTTCATTTGTGATGTTATCAGGGCAAAAATGCCGCTGAAACGCTGTTATTTTATATTTAGCGTGAGGATCGTAACCGATTTTATCCAGCGCGTCATCTAATTCTTTTTTTAATAATTGGGGCGATAGCTGATCGCAATAAGCTTTATTCCAATAATTTTGATAAGGCGGCCAGATTCCTAACCCTTCTGCAGCCAACAAATCCCATGGAAACTGCCCGCCTGGATCATCTTTACGGTCGGGTGCAATATCGCTGTGTGCCAAGATTGCATCGCCTGACAATTTATAACGTGCGATTAAATCATGTAATAAGATGATTAGCCGTTCAATCTGTTGATCAGAATAAGGCTGTGTGCCGTCATTATCAAGCTCAATGCCAATTGATTGGGCGTTTAATTGAGTCTCCCCTTGCCAATAGCTAACGCCTGCATGCCAAGCGCGATGTTGTTCTGCCACCAGCTGATAACACATCCCATTACGGTCAATCGCATAATGACTTGATACGTTTGCCTCCCGATCACAAAGGCGCGCTAGTGCCGCAGAAAAATTTTCCATCCATGTTCCATGAAGAATGATCCATTTTATTTCTTCATTTTCATTATTGGCTTCCTTACGGGCATCGTAATTAGGGGAAGGGAATTGCTTAATTTGTGACTCAATCACCAGTTTAACCTTTTATCAAATGCCTCTTTGCTTTTTGATATTATCAAAGGCGGCATTGATACGCGCCATTTTATCATTGGCTTGCTCTATAAATTCTTCGGGCATGCCCTTGGCAATTAAATGATCGGGGTGATGGGTGCGAACCAGCTTACGATGGGCTTGTTTGATTGTTTCAAAATCATCTTCTGGCTGTACGCCAAGAATTTTATAATCGCTATCCCCAGCTTGGGTATCATGAAGCGCGGTAATGCGTTCAAACGCAGCCCGATCAAGCCCAAAAATGCGCGCGATTGTTTCAAGATAATGCACCTCATTAGGATGAATGATACCATCGGCTTTAGCGATATAAGTCAATGACCATAATAATTCTTCCAAAATTTCAGGGCTATCTTTGAACATATGCGCAATTTGATAGGCATAGGGTTCATAGCCCGCTGAATCTTGCTTTGCCTGATTAAATAAAGTGCCAACGGATTCAAGTTCATCAGGTGGGATTTGAAACACGGTCTTAAAGGCTGCAATTTCATCTTTTGTAACATGCCCATCAGCTTTTGCCATTTTAGCCCCAAGAACAACCACCCCAATCGTAAAGGCCATATTGCGTCCATCATGATGATTATCCGCTTGTGCGGTATTTGCGCGTTCTTCTTGACGGATTTTATCGATGAAATGCCCACCAACTCCACCAATCAATGCCCCTATTGGACCACCCAAGGCAAGCCCTGCCGTTGCACCAATTATTTTTCCCCATATACTCATTATTCAATTCTTTGTTTTTAAAAGCTTTATTTGTTACCAGTTTTTTAAACGAAGCGTTTGGTTTTGACAATGCTGATGGGGAATATTTTAGGTGCAATTACTGCCTAAATCAGTTAAAGGACGCATGATCTTTAAAATTAAGAAAAAACTTAAAATGGAGTGTTAGGATGGCAATCAATATAGGGAATGCGCCTTGTTCATGGGGGGTTGAGTTTGCTGATGACCCACGCAATCCTGATTGGCAGACGGTACTTCAACAATGTGCCAAAGCGGGGTATAAGGGCATTGAACTTGGCCCTGTTGGTTTCATGCCCGAAGACCCTGCGATTTTGCGTGACGCGTTAGCCAAATATGATCTTGAACTGATTGCAGGGGTTGTGTTTCGTGCGTTTCATGATCCCAATCAATGGGCGGATGTGTTGGATGGGTTGCACCGTACCTGCAAAGCGTTACAAGCGCATGGGGCAAAGCATTTGGTATTGATTGACTCGATCTCTCCAAGGCGTGCGCCAACGGCTGGACGTGCGTTTGAAGCTGAACAGATGGATCCCACAGAATGGCAAGCCTTCCGTCAACGTATTGGCGAAGCGGCGAAAATTGGCACAAATGATTATGGGCTAACGGTTGGGATCCATGCCCATGCTGCGGGCTTTATGGATTTTGAACCAGAGCTTGAACGCTTGCTGAATGAAATTGACGCGCAAATCTTAAAAATCTGTTTTGATACTGGCCATCATAGTTATGCAGGTTTTGATCCGATTGCTTTTACCAAGCGATATTATGATCGGATTAGCTATTTTCACTTTAAGGATATTGACCCAAAGGTTAAGAAACAGGTGATTGATCAGCGCACTGGTTTTTATGAGGCCTGCGGCCAAGGAATTTTTTGTAATTTAGGTGAAGGGGATGTTGATTTTACCGCCTTACACCAATTGCTGATTGATCGTGGATTTAGTGGCTGGTGTACGGTTGAACAGGATTGTGACCCAACTTTGGACTTTAATCCGCTTGATGATGCGATGAAAAATCGTACCTATCTTAACAGCATAGGATTTTAAAGGATCGTAGTGCATGACAAAGCTTAAATGGGGTATGGTTGGCGGTGGTGAAGGTAGCCAAATTGGTAGTGCCCACCGTTTAGGGGCTTGTCTTGAAGATGCTTTCACCTTTACAGCTGGTGCCCTTGACCATCGTCCTGATTATGGGATTGATTATGCAAAACGGCTTGGTTTGGATCAAGCGCGTGCTTATGGGGATTGGCAAGCAATGCTGGAGGGGGAAAGGAATCACCCTGACCGCATTGATCTTGTGACCGTTGCAACGCCGAATGCAACCCATTATGCGATTACAAAAGCGTTTCTTGAAGCAGGCTTTCACGTATTTTGTGAAAAACCGATGACAATGACGGTTGAAGAAGCCGAGGATATTGTCCAGCTTGCTGCTAAATGTAAGCGGATTTGTGCCGTGAATTATGGCTATACAGGCTATTCACTGGTGCGCCATATGAAGGTAATGATCCGCGAGGGAGCATTGGGAAAAATTCGTTTGGTAAAGGCAGAATTTGCCCATGGCCATCATGCCGATGCGCAAGATGCTGATAATCCACGGGTGCGTTGGCGGTATGACCCTGCACAAATTGGCGTTTCGGCTCAATTTGCTGATTGTGGGATTCATGCTCTTCATATGGCAAGCTTTGTGATTGGTCAGGAAGTTGAACGCTTGTCTGCTGATTTGGTAAGTTGCGTTGAAAGCCGCCAATTGGAAGATGACGCAATGGTGAATTTGCGCTTTGATGGTGGTGCCGTTGGGCGATTATGGACAAGTGCGATTGCGCTTGGTAGGCAACATGGCTTAACCTTACAAGTCTTTGGTGAAAAAGGCGGATTGGCTTGGCATCAAGAACAACCCAACCAATTATATTGGACGCCACTTGGCGGGCGTGTGCAAATCATTGAGCGCGGCGAACATGCTTTATCACCAGAAGCGGATCGGGCTAGCCATGTCACGATTGGGCATGCGGAGGGAATGCCGCTTGCCTTTGCTAATCTTTATGCTGATCTTGCGGGTGCCATCCGCGCGATGAAAGAAGGGGTGGCGATTGATCCAATTTTTACCAATTATCCAAACGCAGAAGATGGGTTGCGGTCAATGGCTGCAATCTATGCAGTTGCTAAAAGCGGGAAAGCACAAGGGGCTTGGGTTGATGCGCGTCCTTCTATGTTTAAATCTTAAAATATGAGTGAACCTTCAACTAAATTCTTGATTGAGCGTCTTTGGCGGGATCATCTGGCGATTTATAAGGTGAAAACCCTGCTTGCCATTCTTGCCTTGGCGATTGTTGCAGGGTTACATGCAACACAAATTTATTTAATTGCACCTGCGATTGACGAAGGGCTGATTGCCCTTAATAAACAAGTAATTTTCTGGATTTGCGGGATTGTCCTTATCGTCAGCCTTGCAAAAGGTGCAGCAGATTATACGCAAATTTTGCTATTAACCCGAATTGGTACAGACCTGATTGCGAAGTTACAAGCACGTATGATGCAATCTGCAATTCATGCAGATATTCCACAAATTCATGGGGAGGGGAGCGGTCGTTTTGTTGCCCGTTTTCTATCTGATAGCTATGTTGTGCGGGATGCCACCATGCGCTCGTTAATCGGGATTGCACGCGATTTCTTAAGCCTGCTTGGGATGATTGGCCTTATGCTGTCAATTAGCATTGAAATGACGATTGCGGTTTTTATTATCTTTCCCGTTTCTTTCATGCCGATTATTTGGATTGGCAGAAAATCAAGGGCATTATCCCATCGGTTGCAAAATAACCTTGGTAGCATGACAGGCTTGTTGGATGATTTTTTTAAATCAATTCGTATCGTTAAAGCCTTTGTTGCTGAACCGCTTGCCATGCGGCAAGCCCACGCCTTGTTTGAGCATCAAAGCCAGTTACAATATAAAATGGACGAAGTTCGTGCACGCATCCGCCCGATCATGGAATTATTAGGGGCGGTTGCTGTTATTGCCATCATTCTGCTTGGTGGATGGCGGGTAAGTGAAGGCCATAATACACCAGGGGAGATTATGGCCTTTATCGCGGCTTTAATGGCGGCGGTTCAGCCGTTACGAAGCCTTGCGAATTTAAATGCGGCGTTACAACAAGGGTTAGCCGCCGCCAATCGTTGTTTTAATATGATTGATCTTAAGCCCTTTGTGAAAGAAGCTGTAAACCCGCTTAACTTTCCGCAACAAACCAATCTTGCATTAAAACAAGTGCATTTTGGTTATACTGAAGAACAAGCTGCGTTAAAAAATATTTCTCTTAATATTGGTCAAGGGGAGGTTGTTGCGTTGGTTGGGCCTTCTGGTTCAGGAAAATCAACGCTGATGAATTTAATTTTACGGCTTTATGATCCCAATCAGGGGGAGGTTCTGCTTGGAGGCGTAAATTTACGTGATTTATCACTTGGCGATGTGCGCGCCCATATTGCTTTGGTGTCGCAAGAACCAGGGATTTTGGATGATACGGTTGCGCATAATATCGCCTTAAAAGATAGTGGGGATGATTGGAAATATGCCGATCATGAACGGATTATTGAAGCAGCAAAGGCAGCAGAAGCCCATACATTTATTGAAGCCCTGCCACAAGGCTATGACACCAGATTGGGGGAGATGGGAAGCACCCTTTCAGGTGGTCAGCGTCAGCGTTTGGCAATCGCGCGTGCCTTATATAAGGATGCGCCTATTTTGCTATTGGATGAAGCGACCTCTTCACTTGATAGCGAGACTGAACGCGCAGTTCAAACCGCATTAAAGCGATTGATGAAAGGGCGTACGGTTATTGTGATTGCCCATCGCCTATCAACCATATTGGATGCAGATCGTATTGTTGTTTTAAATGATGGACAGTTAATTGAATCGGGTACCCATGCTGAATTATTGGAAAAAAGTGGTCTTTATAGCCAGCTCTATCATTTACAGTTTGGTGAATAAGGATGGAAGCTTATCAACAAATTTTAAACGATATTGAACGCATAAGGGAAGACCACCCGCTTGCGCCAATTCAGCCTGTGCGCCTAATGGCGGTTACCAAAACCATATCAGCAGAACAGATTATCCCGTTATTGGAGGCAGGGCATCGCCTGTTTGGTGAAAACCGTGTGCAAGAGGCCGCCGCAAAATATCCTGATCTTATCGCACGCTATCCTGATATTGAACTTCATTTAATTGGCCCTTTGCAAACCAATAAGCTTAAAGCCGCTTTGGATTTATTTCATACAATTCAAACGGTTGATCGTCCATCGCTTCGTGATAAATTATTAACGATGAAACAACAAAATCCCGAACAATCCATGCCAGAACTTTATATTCAGGTAAACATTGGTGATGAACCACAAAAAAGTGGCATTTCAACCAAAGAAGCCCCTAATTTTATTGAAGAAACTCGTGCCATGGGACTATCGATTAAGGGGTTAATGGCAATCCCACCAATGGGCGTATTAGCAACGCCGTATTTTGCTTTATTAAAAAAGCTTGCGGATCAATATGGGATTACCGAATTATCAATGGGAATGAGCGGGGATTATGATAAAGCAATTACAGTTGGTGCAACCCTTGTGCGGGTTGGCAGTGCCTTATTTGGCGAACGCAAAACATAACAAGGCGCGAATTTAAAAGCCTTTTATTTGGACAATAACTATTAAATGAGCTTTATTTTTTAAGAAAAGGAGAAAATTTAGCATGTCATCAGCACAACTTATTGATGGAAAAGCCTTTGCAGCAGGTTTGCGCGCTACCTTAACCGAACAAGTTGCCACGCTTAAAGCGGCAAAAGGCGTTACTCCAGGGCTTGCGGTTGTCTTGGTTGGGGAAGACCCTGCAAGCCAAGTTTATGTCCGCAATAAGGCCAAACAAACCAAAGAAATTGGTATGAATAGCTTTGAACATCGCTTATCGGCTAGCACGGCAGAGTCTGAATTATTATCCTTGATTGATCAGTTAAATAAAGACCCCCAAATTCATGGGATTTTAGTACAATTACCTTTGCCAGCACAAATTGATAGCGCGAAAATTCTTGCCGCAATTGATCCTGATAAAGATGTTGATGGCTTCCATGTTGTGAATGTTGGACGGCTTTCAACGGGCAATCCGCAAGCCCTTGTTCCGTGTACCCCACAAGGCTGTTTAATGTTGCTGGAAGATTATTATGGTAAAGGTAATATGAAAGGCGCAAATGCGGTGATTGTTGGGCGTTCTAATATTGTTGGGAAGCCTATGGCACAATTATTATTGGGGGCGGATTGCACCGTTACGGTTGCCCATTCAAAATCGCGTGATTTACCTGAATTGGTAAAAGCGGCTGATATTGTGATTGCCGCTGTTGGGCGTCCTGAAATGGTTAAAGGAAGCTGGATCAAACAAGGGGCTTGCGTCATTGATGTTGGTATTAACCGCATCTCGGTTGAAGAAAATGGTGAAACCCGCCAGCGTTTGGTTGGCGATGTCGAATTTGAATCTGCCGCTAAGGTGGCAGCCGCGATCACACCCGTTCCTGGTGGCGTTGGTCCTATGACAATTGCCTGCTTATTGAATAATACTTACAAAGCAGCGAGCATGGTATTATAATACCTTTGCCGCTAACATATTGAAAAATATATATTATTAGAAAAATTTTTAAATTTTTTTAATAATATACTTGACGCTATGCTATGTGTTCGTTAAAGACGCATGGATTTAATTAATTGTTAATTTTAAAGGAAAAATTAATGCGTACCTATGTCATGAAACCTGCCGAGGTTAAAAAACAATGGATAGAGATTGACGCAACCGATATGGTTTTAGGCCGTCTTGCGGCTGAGGTTGCTAAACTTCTGCGTGGCAAACATAAGCCAGGCTATACGCCACATGTTGATTGTGGCGATCATGTGATTATCACCAATGCTGAGCGGGTGCGCCTGACAGGTAATAAATTGCGTGATAAGCAATATCATCGTCATACAGGCTATCCAGGTGGGATTAAAACCACAACAGCAGGTAAAATCCTTGAAGGGCGTTATCCTGAACGGGTGATTACCAAAGCGATTGAGCGGATGATCCCAAAAGGCCCGCTTGGTAGCCAACAAATGCGCAATTTACGTGTAATATGTGGTAATGACCATAAACATGAAGCGCAACAACCTGTTAAGCTAGATTTGGCTTCCCGCAATGCAAAAAATAAACGGAGCGTTTAAAGATGAGTGAACAAGAAACAACGCAAGCTATTGAAAAACGTAAAGGGCTTGAAAATCTGGCAAATATGGCCGTTGTTAAAAAGGCTGATTTGGATGAGTCAAATAAGCCTGCAACACACGAACAAAAAATTGATGCGTTCGGGCGTGCTTATGCAACAGGAAAGCGTAAAAATGCAATCGCGCGCGTATGGATTAAGCCTGGTAAAGGGGAGGTTTCAATCAATGGTCGTGATATTGCCGATTATTTTGGGCGCCCTGTATTACGGATGATCCTTAATCAACCGTTTGACGAGGTCAGCCGTGTTGGACAATATGATGTTGTTTGTACCGTAACAGGTGGTGGTCTTTCTGGGCAAGCTGGGGCAATTCGTCATGGGATCTCCCGTGCATTGACTTTATTTGAACCTGCTTTGCGTCCCATTTTGAAGAAAAATGGTTATCTAACCCGTGACTCCCGTATTGTTGAGCGTAAAAAATATGGTCGCAGGAAAGCACGCCGTAGCTTCCAATTCTCCAAGCGTTAAGTTTTGGCAATTGGTATTATATAAAATAATAAAAAGCCTGCTTCCATGCAGGCTTTTTTGTAAATAGGTGGTGTAAATGTCTTATCTTTATATGATTGGCGCAATATTATTTGAAGTTGCAGGGACGTTGCTATTGCCTATTTCAGCGAATTTTACAAAATTATTGCCAACGATTGGGCTAATTAGCTGCTATATGATTTCATTTTATCTGCTTACCTTTGCAATCAAAACGATCCCAATTGCGATTGTTTATGCAAGCTGGTCAGGGCTTGGTGTATTTTTAGTTACGATATTTAGCTATTTTGTTTTTTCACAATCCCTACAATGGCAAGCATTATGCGGCTTAGCATTGATTATCATCGGGGTTGGACTGGTTAATTTTTATAGCCCGCATCATTGATTTAATTATTCCCTACAATGCGGCGAGCCTTGCGGCGTGTGATCATCAACAAGCACGACTGTGCGCCGCCGCTGATGCGGCGAGCCTTGCGGCGTGTGAGCATAAAATTAGCATGCGACGACACGCCCCCTTGTCAAATCATTATATCTGTGAATAATATTGTGAAGAATTTAAAAAAAGCTTCGGATATGAGGAGACAATTATGGAACATCAAATCATAGCAATTGACAGAAAAACGCGTGAGAACGCATTGATTAATGAAATGCAATATGGCGAGCTATACGCAAAATCTGTGCATGATCCTGACGGTTTTTGGTTGGAGCAAGCAACAAAGCGCCTTGACTGGATTAAAGCACCCACTATTGGACGTAATGTTAATTTTAATGTTCCCGATGTTTCAATTAAATGGTTTGAAGATGGTATTTTAAATGTCGCTTATAATTGCATTGACCGCCATCTGGAAAAGCGTGGTGATCAGACTGCCATTATCTGGGAAGGGGATGAGCCTAACCAAGACAGTAAAATTACCTATCGCCAATTGCATGCACATGTTTGCAGGCTTGCAAATGTTTTAAAGGCGCAAGGGATATCAAAAGGGGATCGTGTTTGTATTTATATGCCGATGATCCCCGAAGCGGCTTATGCCATGCTTGCTTGTGCTAGGATTGGTGCGGTTCATTCGGTCGTATTTGGTGGGTTTTCACCAGATGCACTGGCTAATCGTATCCAAGATAGCGAATGTAAAATGGTCATTACTGCCGATGAGGGCGTGCGCGGTGGTAAAAAAGTCCCGTTAAAGGCAAATGTTGACCAAGCTTTAGAAAATTGCCCATCCATTACTTCTGTGTTGGTGGTTAAGCGCACAGGCGGTGAAATAGGTTGGGTTGATGGCCGTGACCATTGGTATGAAGCAGCTTGTGCAAGTGTATCTGCTGATTGTCCACCAGAACCAATGCAGGCCGAAGACCCACTTTTTATCCTTTATACTTCAGGTTCAACGGGGAAACCTAAAGGCGTTTTGCATACAACAGGGGGATATTTGCTATATGCGGGCATGACCCATGAATATATTTTTGATTATCATGAGGGGGAGGTTTATTGGTGTACCGCCGATGTTGGCTGGGTTACTGGCCATAGCTATATTGTTTATGGGCCGCTTGCTAATGGTGCAATTAGCCTGATGTTTGAAGGGGTTCCAAATTATCCAGATAGCTCCAGATTCTGGCAGGTAATCGATAAGCATCAGGTTAATATTTTCTATACAGCCCCCACTGCGATTAGGGCGTTAATGCGTGAAGGTGAAGCCCCAGTAAAGGCAACCAACCGTTCCTCACTCCGCGTATTGGGATCCGTTGGTGAACCGATTAATCCCGAAGCTTGGCTATGGTATTATAAGGTGGTTGGGGATTCACGTTGTCCGATTGTTGATACTTGGTGGCAAACTGAAACAGGAGGGATTTTAATCTCTCCGCAAATTGGTGCCATTGCGCTAAAACCAGGATCAGCTACCCTGCCCTTTTATGGAGTTGAGCCGCAAATTGTTGATAATGATGGAAAAGTGCTTGCGGGGGCTTGTGAGGGTAATCTTTGCATCACAGAATCTTGGCCAGGGCAAATGCGAACGGTCTATGGCGATCACGAACGGTTTATGCAGACTTATTTTTCTACCTATAAAGGGAAATATTTTACAGGCGATGGGTGCCGCCGTGACGATGATGGCTATTATTGGATTACAGGAAGGGTTGATGACGTCATTAACGTTTCAGGCCATCGCATGGGAACGGCAGAGGTTGAATCTTCGCTTGTTGAACATGCAGAAGTGGCAGAGGCTGCAGTTGTCGGTGCGCCCCATGACATTAAAGGCCAAGGGATTTATGCCTATGTTACCTTGAATGTTGGCAGTGAACCTTCAGATGCGCTTAAAAAAGAATTGGTTAATTGGGTGCGTAAGGATATTGGGCCAATTGCCTCCCCCGATTGGTTGCAATGGGCGCCAGGATTGCCAAAGACACGATCAGGAAAGATTATGCGGCGTATTTTACGCAAAATTGCTGAGGATGATTTTTCTAATCTTGGCGATACCTCAACCCTAGCGGATCCATCGGTTGTTGATGATTTGATTGAAAATCGTCAAAATCGCAAAAGCTAGATTATTCATTAGATGGGGCGGGAAGATGCCAGAACAGCTAAGTTTGCGTGCATTAGCTACCTCTGTCATTGATCAATTTCGTGAAGCAAAACTGCGTTTGGTTACTGCTGAATCTTGTACTGGTGGATTGATCGGTGCAATATTAACGGATATAGCGGGTGCATCAGATGTATTTGAAGGCGGGTTAATTACCTATTCTAACCAAATGAAATGTGATTTGCTGGCAGTCCCACCAAGCCTGATTGATCGTCATGGTGCAGTTTCGCATGAAGTGGCAGAAGCAATGGCAATTGGCGCATTAGCAAGATGCCCTGCGGCAGATATTGCCCTTTCGGTGACAGGCGTTGCAGGCCCTGGCCAATCTGAGGCCAAACCAGCAGGCCTTGTGTTTATTGGATTAGCCAAGCGTGATCATGGTCATGCCAATGTTAGTAAATATCAATTTAACCAGATGGATCGGTTGGATGTCAGGCAGGCTAGCGCAAGGCAGGCATTAACCCTAGCCCTTTCTGTTATCGATTGATTTTTTAAATAATGAATCAATTTTATGGTCGCCGTAGGACGCGTAGTCTCTCCCCCTTACTTCAAGCGCAGATTTCATCCAATTCTGATAATCCATCGCTTTTAAGAAAACAGGATTTATCCAAGTTAAATCAACTTCAAACAAAAACAGGAAAATTATGGTTTGAGATTGGCGTTGGCTCAGGGGAGCATTTAATTTCCCTTGCCAAACAATTCCCACAAGATCATTTCATTGGTGCGGAGGCTTTTTTGAACGGAGCAGCGCGCGCATTGCGTGATGCTAATGATGCAAAGCTTGATAATATCCATATTTACCCCGAAGATGCCCGCGATGTGCTAGCTGCGCTTCCAAATCAATCCTTAGATGGTTTGATCTTGCTATTTTCAGATCCATGGCCAAAACGCCGCCATAGAAATCGGCGTATGATAACAAAAAGCTTACTGGATGAATATGCAAGATTATTAAAAACTGGCGGTATATTTAGAATAGCAAGCGATCATCCAATGTTTATTGATTGGGCATTGGCGCATCTTATTATGGATCAACGTTTTCGTTGGTTGGCTGAATCCCCAGAAGATTGGCAGCAAAAACCTGATAATTGGCCAACAACCCGCTATGAACAAAAACGCCTTGCAGGCGCACCGCATTATTTTATGTTTGAAGCAGTCCAGTAACCTGATCAATAAATTGCTTCCAATCTGTGATGAGTGGGATAATTTTTGTGATTTTAGGCCGTTCCAACAACCAAACGGGTAGCTGTAACGTCCTTGCCGCTTCAATTTTTTCAAATCCTTGTGCGCCGCCTGAATTTTTGCAAATGAGATGGGTAATGCGATGATATTTTAACAAAGTCGAATCGCTAACCTGCCCCTGCTCATGAGGATTAAAAGGTAAAAAAGTGATATGATCAGGTAAATGCTGTGGGCAATTAAGGCTTCTGTAAAAAAAGTTACAATCTTTACGATGCAAAAAATCGGTTAAGGCTGTGTGTCCTGCTGCGGCAAAAACCCGTGCCTGACTGGGCAGGGCAAGTGCCATATCCGAAAATTTTTTAAAATTTCGCCATTGATCTTGGGGGGCAGGTTGCCAAGGCGGACGGTAATAGCAATAATGGGGTAAATCAAGGGCTTGTGCTGCCTTAAACGCATGGGTTTTTATTTTCACCGCATAAGGGTGTGTAACATCAAGGATATGGGTGATATGGTTTTGTATTAAATAGGTTTTTAAGCCATCGATCCCACCAAATCCGCCTTGATGAATTTTAACACCGCTTCCATAAAATTCGGGGTTATCCACGGCTGAACTCATACCAGCAAGCGAAGCGATAAGGATCATTTCATCCAATAAATTAAAATTTTCATGCAAATAGGTGATTAAACTGCGTGCTTCCGAAGTGCCTGCTAAGATTAAAATATGTGGTTTTTGCGTTTGCATAGCCATTTAAGTCACTTCTTATGCGTCACAAAGTAAGCCACCATCACGTGCAACAAACATGATGCCGATTTGTGTTTGCTCATGGCGTAATAATTCATAAACCCGTTGCTTGATAATCGCAGATAGTGCCTTACAAAGCGTGGATTGCTGTTGTGGTTGAAGGCGATTTAATAATTCCAAGCCTGTATTACAATTTTTCAAAAGATCAGAATCAATTCCAAGATGCGAAGCAGAAAAACTGGCTAATTGTTCCAAATCAAGCTGACTTCGCCCCGAATGTAAGTCATTTGCCCCTTGAGCAAATTTAGCTAATTTTGCAAATCCGCCTGCAATTGTAAGGCGTGGCACGGGGTTTTTGCGCATATATTTAAGCATTCCGCCGATAAAATCGCCCATATCAATCACGGCTTCTGCTTCAACGTCATAAACGCCAAGTGCACATTTTTCTGAGGTTGCGCCTGTCGCCGCGATAACATGCTTAAAATGATTGGCACGGCATACATCAATCCCGCGATGGATGGAGGCAATCCAAGCCGCACAAGAAAAGGGGCGAACAACCCCTGTTGTACCAAGAATCGAAATCCCACCAACGATCCCTAATTTAGGATTCCAAGTTTTAAGGGCAAGTGCCTCTCCCGTTGGTACAGAAATTTCTATGTCAAGCGCAGTTGAACCACCATAGATTTTAGCCAAATTTTCAATGGTTTCTTGCATCATGGCACGCGGGACAGGATTGATAGCAGGCTCCCCAACCGCAAGCGGCAGTCCGGGCTTGGTAATTTTTCCAACCCCAATCCCTGCAAAAAACCTTATGCCTTTATTATCTTGTCTTGGGATTAAGCGTCCAATAATCAACGCACCGTGGGTAACATCTGGATCATCACCTGCATCCTTAATAATACCAGCTTGCGCCCATTCATTGTTGGGATCAGTGCCCTTAGAATTAATAATTGGGTCAATGACTTCAAGATCAGCAATATCGCCTGCTGGTGTTTTAATCTGCACCCGCTTTGGGCATTCCCCCGTCATCAATCCAATATAAGCGGCATGACATGCTGCCGTGGCACATGTTCCCGTTGTCCAGCCAAATCGCAAATTTGATGTTAATGTTTTACGCACAATGATTGTTTTATCCTAAGACACACGATAATAATCAATAAATTCTTTATGAAATATAATCCTGCATAACCACCTTTGAAAGCATTTAAAAAGATTTAAGCTTATGACAAACGGATTAATGATTGCAGCACCCGCTTCCAATAGCGGGAAAACATTGGTGACGGCTGGGCTGTTACGCTGTTTAACTAATCAGGGAATTACAATAAGCGGCGTAAAAAGTGGTCCTGATTATATTGATCCGCAATTTCATGCACTGGCGACAAAGCGTTCTGTTTATAATCTAGATTCATTTGCCATGTCACAAACGCAATTGCAGGCGGTAATAACAATGGCTGGTGGGGATCATGTTCTGATTGAAGGCGCGATGGGTTATTATGATGGCGGGGTAGGGGAGGTTGGCAGTGCCGCGAAACTTGCCGAACAGTTAGATATTCCTGTTGTCCTTGTGATTGACGCAAAGGCGGCGGCACAAAGTGCGGTTGCGCTTGCAGATGCGCTGATGCGCACAGAACCTGCTTGCCGTATTAAGGCTGTACTGTTTAATCGACTGATGAGTGATCGTCATAAAGCCTTGTTGGTTGAAGCGGCAATCCACCGCAATCTACCTGTTTTGGGTTATTTACCATTTGAGGCGGAGCTTATTATCCCCTCCCGTCATTTAGGGTTAGTGCAACCGCAAGAATACGCTACCAACGCAGAAAATCTAATTGATCGGATGGCTGAGTTAATAGAAAAACATATTGATATAGAAATGTTATTAACTCTTTTTCAACCTGTAAATACTCCCGCTAATAATAAACCTTATGTTTTTATTCCCCCACCTGCACAGGTGATCGCGGTTAGCTATGATGAATGTTTTTCGTTTCATTATCAACATCTATTGGAAGATTGGCGCAAAGCAGGTGCAACCTTGAAATTTTTTTCACCGCTAAACAATGAAGCTCCCGATGATGAAGCTGAATTTATTTATTTAACGGGGGGCTATCCTGAACTTTATGCGGGAGTGCTAAGCGCATCGCAACAGTTTTTAGCTGGATTAAATAAACATGCAGCAAAAGGTACTGCGATCTATGGTGAATGCGGTGGTTATATGGTATTAGGACAAGCAATGATTGATAAGCAAGGAAACGCCTATGAAATGGCAGGATTGCTCCCTCAGATCACTGATTTTTCACAACCAACGCGCACACTTGGTTATCGTAAATTGCAAGCGATAAAAGGCTTACCATTCATGGAAAATAAAACCTATTATGGTCATGAATTTCATTATTCCAAACAAATCACGCCAATTGATCAAAAGAAGCTTTATTTAAAGTCACAAATGTTAAGGATGAACCAATTGAATTTGCAGGGCATATTCAAGGGCGCATATGCGGTTCTTACCATCATATTATTGCATAAATTTTGTTTTGGGGTTGAAATAGGACTAAACTAGTCCTATTATATAAATAGATTGAGAATTACATCAATTTTTTACATTTTTACGAGGAAATGCAATGCGCAATAACTTACCCATGCCTAAAGCTCCGTCCGATGGTGAAGCTGGCTTATCGCGTTATTTACAGGAAATTAGACAATTTCCAATGCTAAGCAATGAGGAAGAATATATGCTGGCAAAACGCTGGCAAGAGCATGGAGATCGTGACGCAGCACACAAGTTGGTAACATCGCATTTGCGGCTGGTAGCCAAGATTGCGAATGGCTTTCGTGGTTATGGTCTGCCGATGGTAGAGCTAATTTCGGAAGGAAATATAGGCTTGATGCAAGCCGTTAAGAAATTTGATGTGGAACGCGGTTTTCGTCTTTCGACCTACGCCATGTGGTGGATTAGGGCTTCTATCCAAGAATATATTTTAAGAAGCTGGTCGCTGGTTAAGCTTGGCACAACCGCAGCACAAAAAAAATTATTTTTCAATTTAAAACGGGTTAAAAATAATATTCAAGCGATTGAGGGGAAGGATTTGTCGCCTGAATCTGTGCAATCTATCGCGGATCATCTGATGGTTGATGAATCGGAAGTGGTGATGATGAATAATCGGCTTAATGGCGGTGATTTATCGTTGAATGCGCCTTTACGCCAAGATGAACAAGGCGGCAATGTTGAATGGGTAGATGTGTTGGAAGATGAAACCGCAACCCCTGAACAAATTGTTACAGAACGTCAACTTGCCGATGCACGTCATAATCAACTGCAACAAGCGATGCAAATTTTGAACGAGCGTGAACGGGCTATTTTAAAAGCAAGAAGGCTGGACGAACCTGTGCGTACGCTTGAAGAGTTAAGTCAGTTATTTAAAATCAGCCGTGAGCGCGTTCGCCAAATTGAAACACGGGCTTTTGAAAAATTACAGACTTATATTAAAACTCAACCTATGTTAGGTTAAATGCAACGTCTAGGCTATGCCGTGGCACTCTATTTTAGACATTGAGATCACCTGTTCTGGGGGCAAATGACCAAATAGGCACCCTTGAAATATTGGGTGAAAGCGTTCGCATTCAGTAAGGGCGCGGTCTACAAAATCCTCCATCTGCTCAAGAGAAAACCGCTTAACGCCACGAATCGGCATTGCATGGCGATAAGTTGGCGCACCATCAACCGAACATAGATCGAAATGCCCCATCCATATTTCTTTATTAATCAATGCAAGTAAATGATATAATTCCTTACGCCTTGGTTCTGGGATGCGCATATCATAGGTGCATGTTAAATAAAATAAATGCTGACTGTGTTCCGTAGCACAAAAAATATGGTAATTACACCAAGCCCCATGGGTGCGTAAAGATAGTCCATGATTTGCCGTGCGTTCAAACGTCCATTGATGGGAGCGAAACAAGGTTTCCATCACATCGATGGGATTGACGGGCTTTGTATCATATACTCTTTCGGATTGTCCTTGCACGGTATATTCTCCTTAATTCATGTAAATCTTTTTATATCAGTAAACAGAAATTAAGGATTGCAATTCTGGTGCCAACTAAATGTTAATTTAACAATTGAATTTAAGGGATGTGCGGGCTATATCCCAAAATAGCTTTATAAAGTGGTTTTATGTTAATTTTTTATTTTTATTATGACAAATCTTTTTCAACAAAAATGGCAGCAATTAAGACAAATCGGTAAACAGCTGGTTGATGAACAAAAACTGCCCGCAGACTTATTAACCCATTGGGATTGTTTGCCGATTGTGGTGGAACCACCACGTGATCCTAGTCACGGGGATTTATCCAGTAATTTTGCCTTGCTTTTAGCAAAACCGCTTGGCCTTCCGCCTCGCACGATTGCCGAACCTTTTTTAGCCAAAATGGAAGAACAAGCAGAATTTGAAACGGTTACCCTTGCAGGGCCTGGGTTTTTAAATTGGCGTCACCCAATCAAGGATTGGCAAAAATTGATCCCTACCATCTTAGAACAAGGGCTTACTTATGGTAATAGTCAACTTGGTGCGGGAACCCATGTTAATGTTGAATATGTATCAGCAAACCCAACAGGCCCTTTGCATGTAGGGCATTCGCGTGGCGCAGTTGTTGGTGATGCATTGGCAGGCTTGATGGAAAAAGCAGGCTATCAAGTGACCCGCGAATTTTATGTAAATGATGCGGGGACGCAGATCGATAAATTAGCCCATTCAGTCTATATGCGGTATTTGCAAGTCTTGGGGCAAGCACCAAACCCATTACCTGAGCTTGGCTATCCAGGTGATTATCTTGTTCAAGTCGGGCAAGCCCTTGTTGATGAATTTGGGGAATTGTTCGTTACTATGCCAGAAGAAGAATGGTTACAAAGGTTGCGCCCATTTTGCGTGGAAGCCATGCTTGATTTGATCAAAGAAGATTTGGCCTTAGTTGGTATTCATCATGACCGTTTTTCTTCCGAAAAAGAACTGGTTGAACAAGGTAAGATTGAAGCGATGTTAAAGGTGTTGGAAGATCAAAATCTACTTTATCATGGGATATTAGAACCGCCAAAAGGCAAGCCGCCCCCAGAAGATTGGGAACCGCGTACTCAATTGTTATTCAGATCAACAGAATTTGGGGATGATGTTGATCGCCCTTTGCAAAAATCGGATGGTAGCTGGACTTATTTTGCAAGTGATATTGCCTATCATTATGATAAATTTTTGCGCGGTGGTAAGGTGCAAATTGATGTGTTGGGAGCCGATCATAGCGGCTATGTTAAGCGCATTCAGGCAGCTTTAAGGGCGGTTACACAAGAACAAGCAAGCCATAATGCCAAAATTTGCCAGATTGTGAAATTTATTGAAGATGGGCAGCCAATGAAAATGTCCAAACGCGCAGGAACATTTGTAACGCTTCGTGACTTGATTGACGCTGTGGGGAAAGATGTCATTCGTTTTTATATGTTAATGCGAAAAAACGATGCGCCGCTGGATTTTGATTTAACGCTGGTACGTCAACAATCCCGCGATAATCCTGTTTTTTATGTTCAATATGCGCATGCGCGTTGCGCTTCGGTTTTACGGCAAGCTGAAGGGTTATATGGCACTGACGTTACGCAACCTGAATCCCTTATCAAAGTAAATTTCAAAACCATTACGCATCCTTTTGAATTAAGCCTAATTAAGATGTTGGCGCAATGGCCACGCATCGTTGAGTCTGCTGCACAAACGCAAGAACCCCATCGGGTTGTTTATTATTTAAATGACCTTGCAGGATGCTTTCACAGCTTGTGGACTCGTGGCAAGGAAGAAACCCAATTAAGGTTCCTTGATGAACAGGATCGCGCAGGAACTTTGGCGCGTTTAGGGCTAGTTTTAGCCACAAAATCCGTGTTGGCAAACGGTTTGCATGTCGTTGGTGTAGAACCGATGGATAATCTTTAAAATAATTCATAAGAACAAACGACCATGACAAATAATTTAGATGCTTTAGAACGTGAATTAACCAGCGCACCTTCCCTACGCCCATTACAATCTGGAGCTACCAGTGGCAATGAAAAAAGCCCACCCTCCCTTCTTTTTAGCGACGATGTACCAACCCGCACAGCACCTGTCGATACACATTCAGGAAAAATGCGGGCAGTTGTTTTGTTAGCAGGGGTTTTCATGGTCTTAGCAGTTGGTGCTTTATTATGGTATGTTTATCGCCAAGGCGTTTTAAGCGGTGCTGAAACCGCAGCACCCGTTTTACGCCCCGATGGCCCAGCAAAAGTTCAGCCTGGAAATCGCGATGCATTGGCACTTGGGGGCGGCAATGATGGATTGGGGGGTGAAACGCGTATTTATGAACGTATTGATGGAGAAATTGATTCACCCGACCTTACAATCGGTTTGCAACCGCCAGAAGAAACACCAATTCTGCCTTCCAATAATTCTATGCATGGGACTGGCAATGAAGCAGGATTAACAGAACGTCAACAGGCTTTACGCCAATTTGAACCAGATGAGAATGCGTTTGATCCTAACGATTTGGAACGCACACCGCCACCGCCAAGTATTGTTGATCCGCAATCAAACGAAACAATTCAGCCAAGGCAAACGCAACCTCAACTTCAACCTTCAACAGCTTCAGTGGAACCAAAGCCACCCGCAATTGAAGAACCACAGCTTGCTGAACCAACAGAACTTCCACGATCACAACAAACCGATATTCCAAAAGAGGTTATGGAATTAAAAGAAAATGAGGCGAATGGTGTAGCCGCAATTCCATCAGCAGGGGCGGCATGGCGTATCCAAATTGCAGCACTTGGCAGTCAAGATGAAGCAACACGATTCTGGCAAGCAACACGCGCCCGTTTCCCTGATTTATTTCAAGGGTTAACATTTTCAATGGAACAGACCTTGGTGAATGGAAAAGATTATTTTCGGGTACGTGGGGGGCCTTTGCCAGATCAAGGGACAGCTGAACGCTTTTGCGCGAACTTAATGGCGCAAGGGCAGGCATGCATCATTGTCAAACCCAATCAGTAAAAATATAATGGAGGATCATGCGCTTAACCGAATTGCAGATGCGCTAGAACAGCTTGTCGCCAGCAGATCGGCTAATCCAGAGAATGTATCAAATATCAATTTAAACGATTCTACTGTGGATGCGTTTGTTTGGACCCCTAAAGATATTTCTTTATTTCGCCCAGTTAGCCAACTAAATGCAGTACCATTTGATTTATTACAAGGCTTAGATTCACAAAAAAATCAATTATGGCAAAATAGCCTGCAATTTGCCAAAGGTCACGCCGCAAATAATGCTTTGTTATGGGGCGCGAGGGGAACGGGCAAAAGCTCTTTGGTTAAAGCCGTATTTCAAGCATTATTAACTGAATTTAAAGGAAAGATTGCCTTAATTGAAGTTCATCGTGAAGAAATTGAAAGCCTAGGCGATTTATTAAATTATCTTCGCCACAATGAAACACGGCAATTCTTTTTATTTTGTGATGATTTAAGTTTTGAAGATGGCGATAATCGTTATAAATCTTTAAAAGCAGTGCTTGAAGGCGGCATAGAGGGCAAGCCATCAAATGTCTTATTTTATGCAACCTCCAACCGCCGCCATTTATTGGCACGGTCAATGGATGAAAATGAAGCAGGCAGTGCAATCCATCCCGCTGAATCTGGTGAAGAAAAAATCTCTTTATCTGATCGGTTTGGATTATGGATTGGCTTCCATCATTATGACCAAACCCAATATTTAGAAATTATTGCAGCTTATATAAAAGCCTTTTCAATTCCTGTTGAGGCCGATAGCTGGCAAGAACAAGCCTTACAATGGGCGATGGCAAGGGGCGCACGTTCTGGCCGTGTTGCCTATCAATTTATACAAGACCTTGCAGGACGCTACGGTCAATCCCTTTAAATATGCGTTAGTTAAGGTTTAAATCTAATGTACCATCAGCTTGGGCGATTGCATTAAAACCTCGTGATACAATAAGGGTGGTTTCCTCTTCTGTAATTAAAGCAGGGCCTTTTGCCATCATACCTGTTTCAAGCGTTTCGCGCTTTATAACAGATGCCGTTAAAAATTCACCTGATTCAGGATCGAATAAATCGCGTTCATTCTCTATTGGTGCAGGGATTGTTGCTTCTATGGGTTTGGCAGGTATTGGCGGCGCGCTCTTTGATGATGCATTAACTGACCAGATTACAATTTCAACTGCCATTCCATCAACAGAACGCCCAAATAGCCGTTTATATTCTGCTTCAAATAAAGATAAATAATCATCAGGGTTTGGGGTTTGTGCCTGCTTACTGGTTAGGCTTACTGGGATTTCCCATCCTTGCCCCGC
Source organism: Alphaproteobacteria bacterium (assembly GCA_965229675.1). Lineage (GTDB taxonomy): Bacteria > Pseudomonadota > Alphaproteobacteria > CBDDJK01 > CBDDJK01 > CBDDJK01. The sequence goes on along the minus strand of OZ245897.1, from coordinate 1,385,751 downwards.
ATAGCGCATATAAAGCTTATAATCCGAATTGATCTTTGTGTTGAAAGAAGGGGGAAGGTTACATTGGCGAACGAACCCTTCAGCTTCTTCGGTCATTTCCTTAAATAATTGTTTTACCTTTTCTATATCAAAATCTTTCATCCGCATAAATACAGAACGGCTTGCTTCAAAGCTAAAGGGGGCGCGTAAAAATCCTATCGCTGAGCCAACGCCCGCACCAACTGGAATTAAACAACGCTGAATACCAAGCTTTTGACAAAGACGCGCCGCATGCAACGGGGCTGCACCCCCAAATGCTATCATCGTATAGCCTGCTAAATCTTCCCCATTTTCAACCGCATGAACCCTGGCAGCATTGGCCATTGTTTCGTCAACTACTTCTGCAACGCCCCAAGCCGCCTTTGTGCTATCCATCGATAATGTATTTCCAATATGGCTATCAAGAGCTTGCTTTGCTTGATCTAAATTCAAATTGATTAACCCACCTGCAAACGCATCGGGATCTAATTTACCAAGCACAAGATCAGCATCAGTGACGGCGGGCTTTGTGCCACCACGCCCATAACAAGCAGGCCCTGGCATAGAACCAGCACTTTCAGGGCCAACGCGAATTTGTTTCATCGCATCAATATGAGCTAATGAACCGCCACCTGCACCAATTTCAACCATATCAATCACAGGAATTGAAATGGGCATTCCTGACCCTTTTTTAAAACGATAGGATCGCGCAACCTCAAACACACGCGCAGTTTTTGGAGACTGATCCCGTATCATACAAATCTTTGCGGTTGTCCCCCCCATATCAAAGGATAAAACCTTGTTTAGTCCATATCGTTTCGCAAGCTCAGCTGCAAAAATAGCCCCGCCTGCAGGACCTGATTCAACCAGTCGTACTGGAAATTTAGCCGCACTTTCAAGCGATAAAATACCACCGCCAGAATGCATCATAAAGATTGGGCAATTTACCCCCTCTTGTGCCATTCGATCTTGTAACCTTAATAAATAACTTGCCATAATGGGCTTGATATAAGCATTAGCAATCGTTGTTGAAAAACGCTCATATTCACGCATTTGGGGGGAGACTTCACAGCTCAACGACCATTCAACATTGGGTAATTTTTTCGTTAAAATATCACGAATTTTTTGTTCATGCGTTGGATTCGCATAAGCATGTAAAAGGCCGATTGCAATGCTTTCATAGCCTTCATTCGCAAGCTGATCACCAAGCCTTGCAACTTCATCAAGATTAAGTGGGATTAACACAGAACCTGTTGCGTCCATGCGCTCTTCAATCGTATAGCGATGTTGCCGCGATAATAAAGGATCAGGCAGTTGCAAGTTTAAATCATATTGTTCAAAACGACTTTCTGTCCGCATCTCTATGACATCACGAAAGCCTTTGGTCGTTATTAAAGCAGTCTTTGCCCCTTTGCGTTCAATCAACGCGTTGGTGGCAAGGGTGGTACCATGAATGACTTGTCCAATATTTTCAGGCGTAAGGTTATGATCGGCACAAACTTTACGCATCCCATCCATAATTGCATTTTCTGGTGCGTCATGGGTTGTTAAAATCTTCGTGGAATATTGAAAATCATCCCCTTCAATTACAATATCGGTAAAGGTTCCACCAACATCAACACCAAGCCTAATGATAGAATGATCCATATTTGTCCTAAGTTGTGTAAAATCTACTCCCATTTAATTATAGATACAGGAACGAACATGCGCAAGTGATGCATAAATTTAAAATATTTGCCTTTGGCTTGTTGCTTTTAAATAGGACTAACTTTAAATATAAAAGCAGATAATGAAACTAAGCCTTAATCATTAAAAGGAGCAAAGCGGATGAAGCAAGCGGTAGTTTGGCGAAATGGTATTATTGTTTTGATCTTAAATGCGTTCTTATTCGCATTCCCAACCAACTTGGAAGCGCGTGGAACGCCCAACGGATTTGCAGATTTAGTTGAAAAGCTTGCGCCTGCTGTTGTTAACATTGCAACTACCATGGTGGTTGAACGCCAAACCCCACCCTCTCCTTTTCCACCTGGTAGCCCATTTGAGCGATTTTTTGATCGTTTTGAAGGGATGCCAAACGGATCACAAGAACGCCAAAGCTTGGGTTCAGGGTTCATTATCGATGGCGAAAAGGGCTTAATTGTCACCAATAATCATGTGGTTGCGGATGCTTCTGAAATTCAAGTTATCTTGGCTGATGATCAAAGTTTTCCTGCTGAAATTTTGGGAACAGATTCAAGAACCGATCTTGCCTTGTTAAAAATTGAGGTGCCAAAATCCTTGCCACAAGTTGAATTTGGCAATTCAGATGCCGCACGAATCGGCGATTGGGTCGTGGCAATTGGTAATCCTCATGGGTTAGGGGGAACGGTAACGGCTGGTATTGTTTCAGCGCGTGGGCGTGATCTTGGGGCTGGGCCTTATGATGATTTTATTCAAACGGATGCGCCAATTAATCCTGGCAATTCTGGCGGGCCTTTATTTAATATGCAAGGTGAGGTGATTGGGATTAATACCGCAATTTTCTCCTCCAATGGGGGGTCTATTGGTATTGGGTTTTCCATCCCTTCTAATCAAGCGATAGCAGTATTGGAACAGCTTGAAGAATTTGGCTCAACCCGTCGTGGCTGGCTTGGGGTGTCAATCATATCCATCAGCGATGAAATTGTTGAAACTTTGGGGCTTCCCGAAGGCACAACAGGAACATTGGTCAATGATGTGATGCCTAATAGCCCAGCCAGTAAAGCAGGATTGATTGCAGGTGACCTTATCCTTGAAGTTGATGGTGTAAAAATCGAGGGTTCACGCGAATTATCACGCATGATTGCAGATACTGAAGTTGGAAAAACCGTTACTTTAAGCTTAATTCGTGAAGGCAAGCAGATTGAAGTTGAGGTAACCCTTGGGCGGTTGGAACATGCCGACCTTGCCGAGAATAATCCCACAAAATCCAATCAAAATCCTAGCAATCAATTCGCAGGGTTTGAACGCGCACTTGGGATGAAAGTTCGTGATATTGGGGAACGGGAACGCCAACAATTCGATTTGCCACAAACGGCTGCAGGTGTGGTTATTATCGAGGTGGAACCAGAATCTGATGCGGCACAAAAAGGAATTATTGTTGGCGATGCAATCCGTAGCATCAATCAGATACAAGTCGATTCTTATGCAAAAGTTGAACGCCATGTGGAAGCCGCACTTGCTGCTAATCGTAATTCTATATTATTACAGATCGTGGGCAAGGCAGGGGGGCGTTTTATTGTTTTATCGCTTGAACCTGCTGAGTAAGATTAAAGAATTTCATCCACACCGCAGCAAAAGATGAAATCCCGTCTTTCTGTGCTGGTAGCAACTGGTGCAGAACAGCCAATCTATACCTATTCGGTTGAGGATACGCCTGTTGACCATTTAATTGGTGCTTATGTTGAAGTTCCGTTTGGGCGTGGCAAAGCAGATGGGATTGTCGTATCCTCTCCTCCTGATTTTAACCTTGCAGATCATCAAATTAAGGCAATATCACAAAATTACTGCGAAGAATTGGCAATTCCTGCCATGCCTTCACATCAGTTAGCGTTTATGGAATGGATGGCAGGCTATACCATGACCCCGCAAGGGATGATTGCCAAAATGGCATTAAGCAGTATGGCTGGAAGCAATGGTTTTTTTCGTAAGATTAAGCCCAATAAACAAGCCCGCCCACTTCATTTTGAAATGGCTAATCCCGATCATGCGCCGCCAACCCTATCACCAGATCAGCAAAAAACCGCAGAAATTATATCTGCTGAAGTTTGCAAAGGGGGTTTTTCCACCCATTTAATTGAAGGGGTAACAGGTTCGGGAAAGACAGAAGTTTATTTTGATGCGGTTGCTGCGGCTTTAAGACTTGGAAAACAAGCCTTAATGTTATTACCTGAAATTGCGCTATCGGGGCAATTTATTGATCGCTTTCGTGAACGCTTTGGATGTGCGCCTGCGGTTTGGCATTCTGATTTAACCCCGCAGCAACGCCGTGAAACTTGGCTTGCCATCGCCCGTAATAAGGTGCAGGCGGTGATTGGCGCACGCTCAGCATTATTCCTACCATTTCACGAGCTAGCCTGCATTGTCATTGATGAAGAACATGACTCTTCTTATAAACAAAGTGAGGGCGTAAGTTATCATGCGCGGGATATGGCAATTATGCGCGCAAAATTTGCTGATATTCCAGCCTTGCTTGCCAGTGCAACCCCAGCGTTGGAGACAAGAATCAATGCCAAACAAGGGAAATATCACCATCATCTTTTACCCAAACGCCACGGAAGCGCACAATTACCCGCCTTAAATCTGATTGATATTAAACGCCATAAATTACCTGCTGAATGCTTTATTACCCCGCCTTTACAGCAAGCGTTAATCCATTGTTTTGAAAAGAAACAGCAAGCAATGCTATTTCTTAACCGCCGTGGCTATGCCCCTTTATTGCTTTGTCGTAATTGTGGTCATCGTTTTGCCTGCCCTGATTGCACCGCATGGCTGGTTACGCATCGTCCGCATGGAAAACCGTATCTTGCCTGCCATCATTGTGGGATTCGTCAACCTGCACCAAACCATTGTCCGCAATGTCAAGAAACCGAACATTTGGCCGCCTGTGGCCCTGGCATTGAACGCCTGCATGAGGAAGCAAAGCAATTATTTCCTGATGTGCGAATTACGCTTGCTTCTTCGGAAACATTAAGCCACGCCAATTCGGCACAACAATTTTTGACACAAGTCCAAAATAACGAGGTTGATTTAATCATTGGCACACAGATTATTGCCAAAGGCTATCATTTTCCAAACCTAACCTTAGTTGGTGTGATTGATGCTGATCTTGGGTTACAAGGCGGTGATTTGCGTGCGGGGGAGCGTTGTTATCAATTAATGAACCAAGTGGCTGGACGCGCTGGACGGGCGCAATTGGCAGGGGCTGCTTATTTACAAACCGCACAGCCTGATGCGATGGTTATGCAAGCCTTAATCAGTGGTGATGCCGATCAATTTTATGATGCCGAGGAAGCCAATCGCCGCAATTATCTATGGCCGCCTTTTGTCCGTTGTGCGTTAATTCATTTAATTGCGAAACAAGAACCAATTCTTGATAAAATGGCAATTCAATTAGCGCAGCATATTCCGACCCAAGATGATTTAACCATATTTGGCCCTGCAACCCCCCATCTTGCACGCTTAAAAAACCATCATCGCCGTTTGTTTTTGGTAAAAGCTCCTCGCAAATTTCCAATTCAAAACGCAATAAGGGACTGGCTTAATCGGAGCAAACTCCCCTCTTCCATAAAATTAAGAATCGACATCGACCCATACCATTTTTCATAAAGGATATAGGTAATTATAAACGCTTTAATATTTTGATATTGATTTAAGATAGAAGAGAGTGTTATACAAGATATTGATTTTTTATGAGAGAGCGTATCAAAATAAAATCATATTGTTAAATGGTAAGTTTAAATAATAAGGAGTGAGAAAATGTATAAAGGTTTATTTGTTGGCGCAATGTCACTTTTCATCGGTGCAGGTGCGGCCATTGCTGATGGTCATATGGATCGTACGGGGTGGCCTGATAGCTTCACGCTTGGCACCGCATCACAAGGGGGTACTTATTTTGCCTATGGTTCTGGTTGGGCAAATCTTGTGGCCGATGAACTTGGCATTTCAGGTGGCGCAGAAGTCACAGGTGGCCCCATGCAAAATATGGCATTGGTTCACACGGGTGAAGCTGAATTTGGAATGACGACAATGGGTCCTGCGGCTGAATCGCTTGGCGGCACAAATCCAATTGCCCCTGGCCTTGCTATGACAAATGCTTGTGCAATGTTCCCAATGTATCAAACACCTTTTTCAATTACGACCTTATCGTCTTCTGGAATTTCTTCAGTTGCTGATATTCCTGCGGGTGCAAAAATTGGTTATGGCCCTGCGGGTTCAACTTCCGATACTTATTTTCCGCGCATGATGGAAACATTAGGTGTTGATTTTGAACGCCGCAATGGTGGATGGACAGACCTTGGCGGTCAATTGCAAGATGGACTTTTGGACGTGATTGCGTTTGCTGCTGGTGTTCCTGTTCCTGCCGTCTCTCAACTAGAAGTGCAAACGGATATCAATATCATTGAATTTACCGAAGCTGAACAAGCAACCATTTTGGACGCTTTCCCAGTTTCGAAATTTGAAATTGCGGCTGATAGCTATACAACCTTAAAGGCTCCTGCGCGTTCTGTATCCATGTGGAATTTTGCGATTGCTAATTGTGATTTACCAGAAAGCTTGGTTTACGCAGTTGTTGATGTCATCATGTCCGATAATGCGCGTATGGTTGGTATTCATAAGGCGGCGCGTTCCACTCTACCTCAAAATTGGGACAAAAATGGCGTTCTGGATTGGCATCCAGGGGCGGCGCGCTGGTTTAATGAAAATGCAGGTGCAAGCATTTCCGCCGATATGATCCATGGTGGCTAATCCGCTTAGCTGATCTAAATTCTGATACTGGATTAAAGTAATCGCGTTCAAGTCCATCTTGGGCGCGATTATTTTTTAGGAGGATTGAATAAATGCCAAAAGAAAAACTAGGGCAAGAGCCAGTAAAAACAACGGATCAAGAAGATATTGTCTTGGCCGAAGGGGTGGATGAAGACCCCATAGAAAAAAATCGCCGTTTGTTCAAAGGCGGCTTGCTAAGTTTCATGACGATCTTAGCAACCATCTATGCGGCTTTTCATATGGTAGCCCTAAATGGCCTATCATTAAGCGCAATTACGGGTATATCGATTGATTTTTTACCCGAATTCCCCCTAGAGACTTGGAATTTTCGTATGGTGCATGTTGCAGGTGCGCTTATCCTTGGTTTTTTGCTTTTTAATGCACGGCTTTTTTCTGAAGAAGCGGTTAAGCCAACCCCATTAATTTCGCGTCTTGGATTGGCTTTATTCATTCCAGCATTGATTGCACTTTATACTGCGTTTCAATTTCATCTGAGTGTTCGTTCTGGCACTTTGCCACAAATGGGCGGATTAACGATTTGGGCGGCAACCAAAGGTACTGAACTTTATGAAACCGAAATTCAATGGTTCGGCATCCCCCTTTTGATTGCAAGTTTGGGTGCAATTCTTCTTGGTTGGATTGAAAAAGTGCCACGCCATGGCATTGCCATATCAGATATGGTTTTAGGCGTTTGTGCGATTACAGTCGCAGCTTATTTGATCGTTGTTTATGGAACAGCGGCAAGAAATTCAGTTGGCACCCCGTTTGTGCCGATTGGGATTGCGTTCGCGGCAACAGCTGGTTGTGCAATGATCCTTGAATTAACCCGCCGCGTAGCAGGATTGGCATTGGTTATAATTGCGGGGATTTTCTTGCTTTATACTTTTATTGCCCATCTTTTGCCTGGGATTTTGGCGGTCAATCGGGCGTATTCTTGGCAACGCTTCTTTGGCCATGTTTATTCAGATGCGGGGATTTTAGGCCCTACTACCGCCGTTTCTTCGACCTATATTATTTTATTTATTATCTTTGCGGCGTTTCTACAGGCTTCTAGAGTGGGGGATTATTTTGTGAATTTTGCGTTTGCGGCGGCAGGGCGCGCGCGCGGTGGTCCTGCTAAGGTTGCAATTTTTGCCTCTGGCTTGATGGGGATGATCAATGGCACTTCTGCTGGAAATGTTGTTGCGACAGGTTCCTTAACCATCCCTTTGATGAAGAAAGTTGGCTATCAAAAGAAAACGGCTGGCGCGATTGAAGCGGCGGCCTCAACAGGCGGGCAAATTATGCCGCCGATCATGGGTGCGGGTGCCTTTATTATGGCAGAAATCACAGGTATTCCTTACCAAGAGATTGCAATTGCGGCCATTATCCCTGCTATTCTTTATTTTACTTCTGTTTATTTTATGGTCGATCTTGAGGCGGCAAAGCTTGGTATGCGTGGAATGCGCGATGATGAAATCCCACGCCTTGCTAAATTAATGCGTCAAATCTATCTATTTTTACCGATTTTAATTCTGATTATTGCGTTGTTCATGGGTTATTCGGTGATCCGCGCTGGCACATTAGCAACAGTAGCGGCGGCTGTAGTTTCATGGCTAACGCCCTATCGTATGGGCATAAAACAAATATTAAAAGCCTTTGAGCTTGCAGGGGTAATGTCCATTCAAATCATCGCCGTTTGTGCCTGTGCAGGGATCATTGTTGGCGTTATTTCATTGACAGGGGTTGGCGCAAGATTTTCTGCTATGCTACTTGATATTGCAGAAGCAAGCCAGTTAATTGCCCTAATTTTTGCCATGTGCATCGCCATCTTGCTTGGGATGGGAATGCCAACCACAGCCGCCTATGCCGTGGCCGCATCAGTGGTCGCCCCTGGATTGGTCGATTTGGGAATTCCCCAGCTAACGGCACATTTCTTTGTATTTTATTTTGCGGTTTTATCGGCAATTACGCCACCTGTTGCCCTAGCTTCTTATTCGGCGGCGGGCATTTCTGGGGCTAATCCATTGGAAACGTCCGTTACTTCATTCAAAATAGGAATTGCTGCTTTTATTGTGCCATTTATGTTTTTTTATAATTCTGCGCTTTTGATGGATGGCACTTGGCTGGAGATTGGACGGGCTGGATTAACGGCGCTTATCGGTGTGTTTTTATTATCTTCGGGCATGCAAGGATGGTTTGTTGGTTCGGCAATGGCTTGGTTTCTTCGGGTAGGGCTTGTGATTGCTGCACTTTTTATGATTGAAGGCGGGTTAATCTCTGATGTAATCGGTGGGGGAATTACTTTAGCCGTATTTTTTGTGCAAAAGATATTCAGGCCACCTGCAAATGCAATCTTGCCTGTTCGTGGGGCAGATTAAAGAATTTCTGTTGAATGGTTAGGTCATTTCAGCAAGCAATTGTTCAAATGCCTGTTGTTCAAATAAAAGGGAAGCAGTTTGGCTAAGGTCTGTATTTTCGGCAAGATCAGTCTTTAATTGTGCTTGGCGGGTAGTAATCAAGCGATGAAGCAATTCCCATTCTTGCTTATTTTGTAACATAAGATAAATCTGTTCATCAAAATAAAGGCGTGAAAATCGGCTGAAATTTATATTGGAGGCATCAATTAACCGTGCTTGGAGCATCAACCATTGCTCCTCATAACGGTCTTTGAAATTTGCGGCAATGCTTCCCTTTCCTTGTTTTGGAATATTCGTCAATTCTTGATCCAGCAAATCCATAATTTGGATGAATTGCCAGTGAACTAATTTCAACCGATACTTCATTTATTAAATTGATAAATCAAGTTTGTGCATAGCCTATTATTTGCAATTTTTGTTTTAATTCATCAAGAATGATGGGATCGTCAATGGTGGCTGGCATGTTAAAAGATGTTCCATCGGCTAGTTTTGCCATTACACCACGAAGAATTTTTCCCGAACGTGTTTTGGGGAGGCGTTTAACAACCAACACCAATTTAAAGGCAGCCACTGGTCCGATTTGTTCACGAACCAGCTTAACCAATTCGGCTGATAATTCCGCTTCATCACGGTTGGCGGTTGCTTTTAACACAACAAAGCCCATCGGCAATTGCCCCTTCATTGCATCTTTAACGCCAACAACGGCGCATTCTGCAATATCGGGGTGGGAAGCCAAAACCTCCTCCATTCCGCCAGTTGAAAGGCGATGCCCTGCGACATTGATAATATCATCGGTGCGACTCATCACAAAAATATAGCCATCCTCATCAATAAAACCAGCATCGCCCGTTGTATAATATCCTGAATGTTGGCTAAGATAGCTATCAATAAAACGCTGGTCAGCATTCCAAAGGCTTGGCAAACAAGAGGGCGGTAAAGGTAGTTTGATGCAAATATCACCCATTTCACCAGCAGGCACTTCATTATGATGTTCATCCAAAACCTGCACATCATAACCCACGACCGCACGGCCAGGCGAACCTGGTTTGATGGGAATTTGTTCAATACCAAGACAATTAGCGGCAATAGACCAGCCAGTTTCCGTTTGCCACCAATGGTCAATCACAGGAACATTTAAATGCTGTTGCGCCCAAGCTAACGTATCGGGATCACATCGCTCCCCTGCCAAAAATAACGCACGAAAATGACTTAAATCATAAGGCTTAATATGCTCGCCTTCTGGGTCTTCTTTTTTAATCGCCCTAAAGGCTGTGGGCGCAGTGAATAAGGTTGTGATTTTATATTCGCTAATCATGCGCCAGAAGGCACCAGGATCAGGAGTTCCAACGGGTTTTCCCTCATAGATAATGGTGGTTGCCCCCTGCAAAAGCGGTGCATAAACAATATAGCTATGACCAACAACCCAACCCACATCAGAGGCTGCCCAAAATACCTCCCCCAGTTGCACATTATAAATATTTGCCATTGACCAATAAAGGGCAACCATATGCCCACCATTATCACGCACTACGCCTTTGGGTTGTCCAGTCGTCCCCGATGTATAAAGAATATATAAAGGATCGGTTGCCGCAACCGCTACAGGTTCAGCAGGATTTGCATTTGCTTCTTCACTTTGCCAGTCATGGGTAAAATGCTGATAATTCCCCGCCGAAAAATCCCATTGAAGCGGTTCCCGCTGCCATACAAACACCCCCCTTATGCTATCTGAAAACAGATCCAGCGCCCCTTCAACCAAAGGCTGATAGGCAATGGTCTTCCCTGGCTCTAATCCACAAGAAGCCGTTAGAATAAAAGCAGGCTCACAATCTTTTAACCTTGTTGCCAATTCGTTTGAGGCAAAGCCACCAAAGACAACCGAATGAATCGTACCAATTCGCGCACAAGCAAGCATCGCAATGACCGCTTCAGGGATCATTGGCATATAGATAATCACCCGATCCCCTTTTTTTGCGCCCTTGGACTGTAACATGCCCGCAACCTGTGCCACGCGCTGTTGTAATTCTAAATAGGTCAGTCGCTGTTTTTTTCCTGCTAAAGGGCTATCATAAATAATCGCGTCTTGATCACCACGCCCAGCAGCAACATGACGATCAACTGCATTATAACAACTGTTACATTCAGCCCCTTCAAACCAACGATAGAAATGCGGCGCACCTTGTGTATCAAGCACTTGGTTCCAAGGTTTGATCCAATCAATTGCCTTGGCTTGCTCTGCCCAAAAGTTTTGAGGCGATTTCAAACTTTCCTTATAAATTGTCTGAATTGAACTGCGCTGTGCCGTCATGATCCTATATCCTCTTTATTTATCATAAATTTTGTTTTAATAATGACAAAGATGTTTATAATTTGCAAGAAATCTATCTTATACTGCTAACTAAGTTATTACTATGTCTTATGAAATTGCAATCATTCCTGCTTTAACTGGTTTAACCGATAATTATATTTATCTGATCCATGATAAGGAATCAAATCGTTGCGCGGCCGTTGATCCAGGGGATGCAACCCCTGCCTTAGACGCCGCCTCCGAACGGGGCTGGATCATCGATACCATCTTGGTAACGCACCCGCATTATGACCATGTTGGTGGCATATTGGAAATTCATTCAAAAACGGGTGCTAAAGTTATTGGTGCTAAAAAAGATCATCAGCGTATTCCAATGATCTCCCGTAAAGTGCAACAAGGTGATAATGTATCTTTTGGTAAGCTATCCTTCCGTGTTCTTGAAACACCAGGCCATTCAAACGGTCATATTATTTTTATCGAGGATCGTGAAAATTTTTGCTTTGTTGGCGATACGTTATTTGTACTTGGCTGTGGTAGGCTGTTTGATGGCACACCTGCTGAAATGTGGGATAGCCTGAAAAAAATAAAAAGACTGCCAAAAGATATGAAATTTTACTGCGCTCATGAATATACAGAAACAAATGTGGCCTTTGCGCTTACAATTGATCCTGATAATCAAGCGTTGATTGAGTTTCAGCAAAAAGTTAAAGCGTTGCGCGCAGAAGGGGTACCAACCGTTCCCGCCTTGCTTGGCGATGAATTTATTTTAAATCCATTTTTGCGTTCAGATGACCCTGAAATGTTACGCTTATTGGACTTTCCCGATACCGTTCAACCAGTTGACATTTTTACTGAATTAAGAAATCGCCGCAATCATTTTTAAAAGATAAGAGTGACCAACCTTTTGAAACAAAAAAAATTCGTATTACTTGGTAATCATGCACAATTATTGGTAAATTTACGCGGTGTGTTACTACAGGATATCAAAGCACTTGGTTATGAAATCCATGCTGTAGCCCCTGATTTTGATCAGTCTTTTAAAGCACAGGATTTTCTTGCAGATAATGCGATAATAATGCACCAAGTTAATTTTAGTCGTGCAGGCCTTGACCCGTTTTCAAATTTATATTCAATATTAAAATTATTTTTATTAATGCGTAAAATTCGGCCTGATTTTTTTCTTACCTATACGGTAAAGCCTGTAATTTTAGGAGGATTGGCAGCTTGGATGGCAAATGTACCGCACCGTATCGCTTTGATCACAGGCTTAGGTTATGGCTTCACAGGAAATTTGACTGGAAAACGTCGATTAATCTCAAGCATTTTACGTATGTTTTATCGCTTGGCTTTAAATAAATCAGAGATAGTGTTTTTTCAAAACCCTGATGACGAAACGTTATTTCGTAAAGAAAAAATTTTATCTGATAAAATCCCTTCTTATGTTGTGAATGGTTCTGGAATTGATCTTACTTATTTTACTCCCGCTTCTTTTCCTGATGGAGGAGATTTACGTTTTTTAATGATCGCACGCCTATTGGGCGATAAAGGCGTACGTGAATATGTTAAAGCAGCTCAAATCATTAAAGGCGATTTTCCTGAAACAGAGTTTCATCTTGTTGGAGGAGTTGATCGCCATAATCCTGACGGTATTAACCTTGAAGAAATAGAGGGATGGAAAAAAGAAAAAAATATTATATGGTATGGTGAGGTTGAAGATGTTCGACCTTTCATTAAAAATTGTCATGTGTTTGTTTTGCCAAGCTATCGCGAGGGAACACCACATTCTGTGTTGCAGGCTTTGGCCATGGGGCGTGCTATTATTACAACCGACACCCCAGGATGCCGTGAAACAGTCATAGATGGCGAAAATGGTTTTTTAGTCCCTGTAGCCGATGCTGAGGCATTGTCTGTTAAAATAAAAATATTCTTAGAGCAACAGAAGCTTATTAAAATATTTGGTATGGCTTCACAAGCATTGGCGAAGAAGCGATATGATGTCAAAAAAGTTAATCAATTTATGGTGAAAATGATGGGATTGGTTGGTAGCTAATGTGTGGTTTTACAGGTTTCATAGATAAGCGAAGAATGCGCACGGCGGATGAGATACGTCAAATCTGCAATAATATGTCAGAGCAATTACAGCATCGTGGGCCAGATGATGATGGTGTATGGATTGATACGCAACATGGCATCGCTTTGGGGCATCGGCGATTATCCATCATAGATTTATCACCATCAGGGCATCAACCTATGACAACAGAAAGTGGTCGCATGGTTATTGCCTATAATGGAGAGATTTACAATTTTCCTGAGATTCGAAAAGAATTGGAACGCAAAGGACACAAATTTTATGGCACATCTGATACTGAGGTGATCCTTGCGGCATGTGAAGAATGGGGGGTTGAACAAGCTGTTCGTCATTTTATAGGAATGTTTGCATTTGCGCTTTGGGATCGTAAACAAGCAAAATTATGGCTTGTTCGTGACCGTATGGGAATCAAGCCATTATATTGGGGATATACTTCAAAAGGTGATCTGATATTTGGTTCGGAGTTAAAAGCGCTATGTATGCATCCTGATTTTTCTTGTGAAGTTGATAGGGATTCCATTGCCTCTTTCTTACGCCATAATTATATCCCAGCTCCTTCAACAATTTATCAAAAAATTTATAAATTGAAGCCAGGACATATGCTTTCTTTCGCCATTGAAAGTGATGACGCACCACAGATCGCATGTTACTGGGATTTAAAAAATATCGCTAAACAAGCGCAAAAAAACCATTTTATTGGCAATGATGAAGAAATGATAGAGACGCTTAAGCAGCTACTTATGGATGCCGTAGGTAAACGCATGATTGCCGATGTTCCATTAGGATGCTTTCTTTCGGGAGGGATTGATAGTTCACTGGTAACAGCTTTAATGCAGGCACAATCTAATAAGCCAATTAACAGCTTTTCGATTGGTTTTCATGAACAGGGATATGACGAAGCAAAATATGCAAAAACTATTGCCCATCATCTTGGCACCAATCATACTGAGCTTTATGTGACTGAACAGCAAGCCCAAGATGTCATTCCGTCTTTACCAGAAATGTATGATGAACCTTTTTCTGATAGTTCTCAGATCCCAACCTATTTAGTGAGTGCCATGACCAAAAAACATGTTACTGTAGCTTTATCTGGCGATGGAGGCGATGAACTCTTTGCAGGTTATAACCGTTATTTCCAAGCCAATAATTTGAATTATTTATTCAATTATTTTCCATTTTGGGGTAAAAAAATAACCGCAAATATGATCAGAACAATGCCATCGCATTATTGGGATGAGATATTTCGATTGGTTCCTGCTAAATATCGTCCCCCACAAGCAGGCGATAAAATGCATAAATTAGCTAATATTTTAACATTAGATCGCCAATTTTTTTATAAAAAAATGATTAGCCATTGGCACGAGCCAGATGAAATTGTTATTGGCGGACAAGAAAAATATTCAATACTGGATGATTCATCTTTGTTTTCGACTTTTCAAAATAATATTGAATTTATGCAATATGCTGACAGTGTTACTTATTTGCCAGATGATATCCTAACTAAAGTGGATCGGGCAAGTATGGCAGTATCGCTGGAAGCGCGTGTTCCATTATTGGATCATCGTGTGGTTGAGTTTGCTTGGTCGTTACCTCAATCGGCTAAGGTTCGTGATAGAAAAGGAAAATGGATTTTACGTCAAATTTTAAAAGATTTTGTACCTTCTAAACTTTATGAACGTCCCAAAATGGGATTTGGTATTCCATTAGAAAAATGGTTGCGTGGTTCATTACGTGATTGGGCAGAAGATTTATTATCACCCACAAGTTTCAAAGAATTTGGTTTACTGGAAAGTGCACCAATTTTACAAAAATGGCATGAGCATCAAAGTGGCGCACATAATTGGCAATATTTAATATGGGATGTTTTAATGCTACATGCTTGGTTAAGATATAACAAGAAATGATAGCCAGCCATTTTAAAAGAACTTTAATTATTCGTCATGTGATAGTATCATATATAGGCAGTCTGAGTGTCCAGATCGTTCCAAATAACTTTTCCAAAAGCTATCAGCGGTTGTGTCAATATTAGGTAGAGGATTATGTCCCCCTGTCTTACGATTTGATAACCATTTAAGGGTGTTTGACATTCCATAACGATGAACAAAGTTTACCTTGTCAACTTTGAACCCTGCTTTTTGGGCGCATAACGTAAGCGTCGATTCATCAAAATACCAGCGATGTACGGTGCGATAAAAAAAGCTAGGAAATAGATCAGGTAATAAGGAAAACAAAATATCATTACGGTTAGGGGTGCTGATTACTAACCGTCCTTCTGAGGTAAGCAATTCTCTAATTTCCGAAAGAAAAAGAATTGGATTTTTAATATGTTCAATTACTTGAATAGAAAAAGCAAAGTCAATTTTTCTTTGCCAATTTTGTGCTTCCTTTGCATAAGGATATACTTCATATCCCCTTTCAAACAATGCATCGCGATAAAGATCATAAGGTTCAATTGCAATCATTTTAGCTGCAATTCCCTTAAAACAATCTAATAAGCTTCCGCCAGCGGCACCAATATCTGCAATGATAAGGTCGCGTAAAGATTGTGGCCAAATTGCCTTTAAAGTATGGAATTGTAAATCATCGTGTTCGCGAAGATAATCTTGAGTATCAATTCCAGCTTGGAGTTTTGTTCTGTATTCCTCTGTCTGATAAAAACTATCGGGTGGACACGCTTCTTCTTCCAACCGTTCAACACCGCAACCACCACAACGCCCAATGATTGCGTTATCAAGATAGTTTCCAAAAATTCCATCACGTATGGCACCTTGATAAGCTATTGTCCAATTATCAGTGTTACAAATTTCACAAGGAGGAAAATATTTTTTGGGGCTGGCATAGATAACTATGTCAATCTTCCTTTAGTCCATTGTTTTAATTGTTTAATTTGTGTTTTCGGGTCACTATAATTAAATCGCCACTCACACTCCTTCAAAAATAACTCAAAATGTTGCTTTGGAATACCATTAAATTTCCTTAAATGACGCTTGGCTTGGTTCCAAAAATTCTCAATTCCATTGATGTGGTTCTTCTTGTCTGCAAACCGCTTGGAATGGTTGATTCTAAAATGTTTGAAATCACTCACATCAAGGGCATTATATCCCCTCCAACTATCAGAGTAAACAATGCTGTCAGGGGTAACTTTACTTTCAATAATTGGGCATAACGAGGAAGATGAAACGTCTTTAATTACCTTCGTATAAACCTTGCCACCGCGCTTTAAAAGGCCAAATACGGGAACTTTCCCACTAGCACCCCTGCCACGATTGCCTTTCCTTGCTCCGCCAAAATAACTTTCATCAACCTCAATCTCACCCGTAAATATTTCGCTACCTTCTTCGCTAATTTCGTAAGCTATAATCTGGCGAAGACGGTGAAAATAAAGTGTCGCACTGTTACGGTTGATACCACAGATCAAAGCCGCACAACGCGCCGTCGTCCCTGCCACAAAATGCTCAATTAATTTGTGTTGAATATGCATACTTAATTTACTTCTTCTCATGCTAAAATAGATAACATTTTAATAGTTATCTATGCCAGCCCCTATTTTTTAATTTTTTTGTTCATTAATTTTCCGAAAAAATAGGAATAAGAGGCATTAAATTACCATGTGTAATTCAATATTTGTTTGATTAAAGTTAACGGAAATGAATATTTTTTATCTGTTTATTGTACGGATAACACTTTTCTATCTTTAAGTAAAATGAACAATGTATTTTTCTTTTCGTTATTACTTTAGTACTCCTACTATTAAACGAATTTAGAAAAAATCCTCTTTAAAATTGTTTGGTTTTGAATTATTTATGGTTAAGAATTAAAGAGGCATCCAATAAAAGATAAAATCAATTTACTTATTTTATCGGGTTGATCCTCCATTGCAAAATGTCCGCAATCGGGCAGGATATGCAATGTAGAATTTGGGATTGCTGCATGCAGCTTATACGCCCAATCAGTTACTTGCCACGCATCCTCTTCGCCCCAGATAATTTGAACAGGCATTTTTGATAATTCATGTAAGCGATCACTAATTTCCTCAGTATGGCGTGGATCATAATGCATCACTTGATGTTGAAAGAAGCTTGCCTGACCAACTGATCCGCATATAAAATTTAAATAGGTCTCCAATGCCTCTTGCTCCAATTTTTCTTTATTCACGACTGTGCTTAATAGCCAATCACGAAAATGGTTATGATGGTCTTGTTCAGGGGCTTTAATTAGCTTTTCAAGTCCTGCCGCCATTTGTTGCTTGGTGCGTTTTGAAGGCCAGCTATCAAAGGAAACTGTATCAATCAATGTTAAATCTTTAACATATTCAGGATGAAATAAACAAAATCGTTGCGCAACCGCTCCGCCTATATCATGGGCAACAATATGGGCTTTTTCAATTTGCCAGAATTTTATCAAATCAAGCAGAATTGGCACTTGTCCTGTGACGGATGTATCAATTTTAGTATCATAAGGGCGTTCAGAATCACCAAATCCCAGAAGATCATAGGTAAAAATTTGATAGCTTTGCTTTTGTAATTGTGGGACAACATTACGCCAAATATAGGATGAAGAAGGCGTTCCATGAATCAAAATGATCGGTTCCCCTTTGCCATGAATCCCATAGGCAATACGCCGCCCATTAATTAAGATATGATCGGTTATTAGCTTATTCATTTCATTCCTTTTAAGTTATTTTGCATTATATGATATAACACGCTATATTAAAATCAGATCGTTTTGGGTATAATTTACTATATAATAGGTTACAAGTATCTTAAAGATACAAGTGTTTTTTACGAAAGGCTATTGATGTCGCATATTTTATTGATCGTGGGGGCTCATAATGGAGCAAAACAGGCAGGACTCATTCAAAAATGTGCTGCCAATGGCAAAGTGATTTTGATGGAACCCGTGCCTTATTTATTTGAAGCATTATCGGCGCGTTATGCCAATCAAGAAAATATTACTTGCTTAAATAAAGCGATTGATTTCAATACAGGACATAAATCTTTTTTTATGGTTACCTCAGATGGCAACAAAATTGCGCCATGGGGGGATCAGCTTGGCTCTTTTAATCCGCAACATGCACTTTTGCACGATCAAAAATTTCAATCTGAATTACGTGAAATTAATGTCCCTACCATTAGTTTTGAAGATTTGATAGCAGAATATCAAATCACTAATTTAAGATTACTACTAACCGATACTGAAGGCTTTGATGCACAATTATTACAAAGCTTTCCGTTTGAAAAATTAATGCCAGATGAAATTTTATTTGAATATAAACACAGCGATGGCGTTTTTAGAATTGGAAAAAATTTTGCTAATTTATTAGCAAAACTGGATCAATTTGATTACCATATGAAAATTATTGATATGGAAAATTGCCATGCAAAACGCATAAAACAATAAATCATTTATAATATACAGTAATTCTCTATTTTTTTAAGCTTTTAAAGCTGGTGCGCAGCGGACTTCCCCAATTTTATAGCCTGAAACATTAATTAAAGCGGGGGATATTAAACAATCAACGGCTTGTTTTTGGGTTGGCGACACCCCATCAAAAAAACCGATTTCTTGCAAAACCCCGATCATAATTTGTTGTGCGCCACGTTCTGCGCCATCTTCGCATTTAACGGCAATACCAAGCTGGCGTTTGGGTAAAATGGCAACCATCACGCCTTCTGCACCATTTTTAAGGTATAAATCCTCGCCAAAAACCTGCATTAATTTTGTTGTGAAGCCAGTCTCACCCGCCGTATAATGTGGATAGGTCGCAATCGCCTTACGAATACGCAAAACCGCTTCCTTAAACGCATCATTTGCCCTAAATAATTTATTTGGTAGCGAATCTGGTGCGCCAAGCCGTGCAAATCCCATGGCTAAATTCACCAGCGGCATCGCAAGCGTTGGCACTTGGCACCCATCAATGCCAATGGGTAAAGCCTTGGGATCAATTTCGCATAATTGTTCATAAATGGATAAAATGCGTTGCTGAACAGGGTGTTCAGGATCGGTATATCCGTCAATGCTTGCCCCTTGATGTTTTGCTTCAGCCAGCATCGCGGCATGTTTGCCAGAACACATATGACGCAGGCAAGATTTTTGCCCTTGCTTGGCGATATAGGTCTTCATGACCTCCCCATCAAAAGGCCAATCTTCACCACAAGCAAGCGCATTATCTGTAATCCCTGCCCCAGCAAGCATCGCTTGAACCGCAGTGACATGATAATCCTCCCCATGATGGGAAGCACAAGCAAGCGCGAAGGCTTGTTCATTAAACCCTGCTTTATCGGCCGCACCTGATAAAACAGCGGGTAGGAATTGCATAAACTTTGCGCTTGAACGCGGATAAATTAAAGCCTCCACTGCCCCCCATTTTTGAACAATACGCCCTTGCGGATCAGCAACAACCGCAAACCCATGATGCCGCGATTCAACATGATCGCCCCTTGTAACCTCAACCAATAAAGCAGACTGTTCCATCAATCTTATCTTTGGGCTAGCTTATTATCAATGCGATGCATCTGTTGTCGAAACGCTTTTAAATCGCCATCTGTAAGCTGGTGGGCGGTTGGCATTTTTACTTTCATTGGATTTACCTGCCTTCCATCAATTAAAATTTCATAATGTAAATGTGGCCCTGTTGATCTTCCCGTTGAGCCTACAGTTCCAATGACTTGATATTGATCAACGCGCACTCCCTTTTTAATACCTCGGCCAAATTTATGCAAATGCGCATAAGCTGTTTTATAGCTATTATTATGGCGAATGCGAACATAATTCCCGTAAGCCCCATTGCGCCCTGCATATTCAACAACCCCATCCCCCGCAGCGTAAATCGGCGTTCCTGTTGGTGCCGCAAAATCAGTCCCTTTATGCATTTTATTATAGCCCAATATCGGATGTTTGCGCATTCCGTACGAAGAAGATAATCTTGCCCCATCAACAGGCGTTCTTAACAATCCCTTACGGGCGGTTTTTCCTTCTGCGTTATAATAGCCTGTAAACTCCCCTGATTCATCATCAAAATAATAATATCGGTATTCTTTCCCGCTTAAGGTTAGGCTTGCCATCAATACTTGACGGGCTTCTGAAACATTCTCTCCCGTTTGTGCGGTTGCCCCTTGATAAAAAACTGAAAATCTATCTTTGGGGCGAATTTCCCTTTGAAAATCAACATCAAAAGAAAACAAACGAATAATATCAATAATCACCGCATCAGGAATGCCAGTTTGCTTTGCATCAACATAAAGCGAGCGGGTAATCTCATTCTCACCATACGCATAAAATGGCGTTAGCGGCAGATCAACCTGTTCACTTGAATAACGCTCATGTTCAGGGTCATAACGCACAAAAATACGGGTTTGCAGATCGGGTTCAAAATAAAGATCAATAAACGCCCCTGTTTCAGATAGTCTTAAATGAAATTCACTGCCAGTACGCAAGCGTCTAAGGCTATAATATTCCCCAAGTGCTTTGGCAATTTGATAGCGATTAGGGGCTGACAATCCAACCTTAGCAAGCAGCTGATCAAAGCCCATCCCTTCTTTTAATATCAGAATCTGACGCACCTCTTCCTTATCAACTGACGGCAAATCATCCAAAGGCGTAACCTTGACGGCCACAGGCGCGTGATAGGCCTCCGCCTGTTCTTTCGCCTCCTCATCTTGTTTTATGGAATCTATTGTCTGCGGGATAAAAATAAATGCGGATGCAAGACCAACCACGCCTAAAACAATCAGCCCATATAATGGATTAAATTTGATCAAACACTGATTTAACCAGACCATAATTTTTTTGGTAATATTCTGCCTATAAACAACAAGCCATTCAGCAAAACGAATTAAGCCTTGTCCAATCAAAGGGCGCAAAGCTTCAAATTTTTTATTAAAATAATGTTTTGCGATCATTAATATTGCCATGGCTTTCCCCCTAAATGGATTCGGGATCAATAGCAATTTTAAATGAAAAAAAGACTTTTAGCGATAAACGGACTCCGATATAAGTTTATTAATAATAACTTTAATATTTTTTTAGGATATTTGTAAGAATGGCTGCAACAAAACAACCCAAAACAAATGAAAAACAAAAAGCGCTTGATGCTGCGCTCTCCCAGATTGAACGCTCATTTGGTAAAGGCTCAATCATGCATTTAGGACAGAATCAAACCCTTGATATTGAATCAATCTCTACTGGCTCAATTGGGCTTGATCTAGCCTTGGGGATTGGTGGCTTACCTAAAGGACGCGTCATTGAAATTTATGGCCCTGAAAGTTCAGGGAAAACTACGCTTGCCCTCCACCTAGTTGCAGAGGCACAAAAAACGGGCGGGAATTGCGTATTTATTGATGCTGAACATGCGCTGGATCCCGTCTATGCCAATCGGCTTGGGGTTGATCTTGATACTTTATTGATCTCTCAGCCCGATACAGGGGAACAAGCATTGGAAATTGCAGATACGCTTGTTCGTTCTGGCGCGATTGATGTAATGGTGATTGATTCAGTTGCGGCTCTTGTTCCTAAGGTTGAACTTGAGGGCAATATGGGTGATAGCCATGTTGGGTTGCAGGCACGCTTAATGAGTCAGGCCTTGCGCAAACTAACAGGATCAATCAAACGTTCGAATTGTATGGTTGTCTTTATCAACCAGTTACGAATGAAAATTGGCGTTTCTTATGGTAATCCTGAAACAACCACGGGCGGGAATGCACTTAAATTCTATTCCTCTGTTCGTTTAGAAATTCGCCGTGGCACGCCGATTAAAGAAAAAGAAGAAACCCTTGGTAATCTTACCAAAGTCAAAGTGGTCAAGAATAAGGTGGCACCGCCCTTCCGTGCCGTTGAATTTGATATTATGTATGGCAAAGGCATCTCTAAGGTAGGGGAGTTAATTACCCTTGGCGTTGACGCTGGTTTGGTTGAAAAATCAGGCTCTTGGTACGCTATGAACGAGGAACGAATTGGGCAGGGCAAAGAAAATGCCAAACGCTATTTGGAAGAAAATCCAGAAAAAGCCAATTGGCTGGAAGAACAAATTCGTGCCAATGCTAATACACTATCTGAAAGCATGTTAGTAGGGCCTGAAAGTAGCGATGAAGACCTTGAAGCCAACCTATCGCCGCAAGATGATCCGTTTGCAGGCGATTAATCATCAATAAAATGATTCATTTATTATTCGCTTCAGATCATGCAGGGGCAGTCTTAAAAGCCACGCTTCTTAACCATGTCAAAGATCAGGTTAAAGAAGATTTTATAATCAATGACCTTGGTGTGGAAGTTGGGGCTTCCAGCGTTGATTATCCTGATTATGCAGATCATTTGGCCGCAGAAATGCTTAACCATAAACAAGATATCTGCTTTGGGGTGTTGGTATGTGGTAGCGGTATAGGCATGTCAATGGCCGCAAATCGTCACCGTCATATTCGTGCGGCGTTATGCCATAATCCCGTTGAGGCTAATCTTGCCCGCCAACATAATAATGCCAATGTGATTATATTTGGCGAACGCCTGATTGGTTCTGCGCTTGCTATTGCAAGTTTGGATGCTTTTTTAGCTGAACCATTTGAAGGCGGAAGGCACGCCAACCGTATTGATAAATTTTCATAAAATTGATCGTAATTTTATCATTAAGAGGGAGGGTAAAAAATGGAATATTTGCACACAATGCTACGGATTACAGATATTGATGAATCCTTGGATTTTTACTGTAATAAATTGGGGCTTGCTGAAACCAGCCGTACCGATCATGAAGGCGGACGTTTCACCCTTATCTTTCTTGCTGCCCCGGACAATCTACCTGAGGCAAGCAAAATTAAATCCCCGTTGATTGAACTGACCTATAATTGGCCAAGTGAAGATGGAAGTACCGAAACTTACGACGGGGGGCGCAATTTTGGTCATTTAGCCTACCGTGTTGATAATATTTACGCAACCTGTCAAAAATTGATGGATGCAGGGGTTACAATCAATCGCCCGCCCCGCGATGGGCGCATGGCGTTCATTAAATCTCCTGATGGAATCTCCATTGAACTCTTACAAAAAGGCGATGCGCTTGCCCTTAGTGAACCTTGGACTTCCATGGAAAATATTGGCACATGGTGATTGCACTTAAATATCTAAATTTCCAACTTTCAAGGCGTTATCAGTAATAAAATCACGGCGAGGTTCAACAACATCCCCCATAAGGGTTGAAAATACCCGATCCGCTTCATCTTTATGATCAATTTTCACCTGCAATAAAGAACGTGCTTGCGGGTCAAGGGTTGTTTCCCATAACTGATCGGGATTCATCTCCCCCAAACCTTTATAACGCTGAACATTAAGACCTTTTTTACCAATTTGTGTAATTGCTTCCATCAAACCGCGTGGTCCAGTTACAGGAATTTCAGATTCTTTTAAGCGCAAAATGGATTTTCCATTACCATAAGTTTCTTGCAAGCGTGCCGTCAATTTATCCAATAACCGTGCTTCACGCGTTTTCAATAGACCGAGGGGGAGGCGTGTAATTTCCTCCACATTCCGCCAACTATGAATAAAGCGATAACCGCCTTCTGAATCAACGCCACCTTGCCATTGTCCATCCTTTTCACTATCAAGACGATTAAGCACCTGCGCAATAAATTCTGCCGCTTGCACACTATATTCTTTATTGCCGACAACATCAGGCCCTAAAGCGCCAAAAGTAACCAACTGTTCCAAAATATGCTGTTCATTGCTGTTTTGCGTGATTGCTGTGATCAAGCGATTGGCTTGACTGGCGGTTGTAATGACTTCATTTAAATCTTCGCCTGCGCGCTGTTGACCTTTGCCATCGATCAGAACGGCGTTATTAACGGTATTTTCGATTAAAAACGCTTCTAACTCTGTTTCATTCTTTAAATAACGCAGATTTTTATCACCACGCTTCACCAAATAAAGCGGTGGTTGCGCAATATAAACATAGCCGCGTTCAATCAATTCAGGCATTTGCCGATAGAAAAACGTCAATAACAAGGTGCGGATATGGCTACCATCCACATCAGCATCGGTCATAATAATGATTTTATGGTAACGGGTTTTGTCAACATTAAAATCATCCGCCCCAATCCCTGCACCAAGCGCAGTGACTAGCGTCCCCACCTCATTTGAAGAAAGGATACGGTCAAACCTTGCACGCTCCACATTTAAAATTTTACCGCGCAATGGCAAAATGGCTTGAAATTTACGGTCACGCCCTTGCTTTGCAGAACCACCAGCCGAGTCTCCCTCAACGATAAATAATTCAGCGCGGGAGGGATCACGCTCCTGACAATCAGCAAGTTTTCCAGGCAAATTGGAAATATCCAACGCCCCTTTGCGCCGTGTTAATTCTCTTGCTTTGCGGGCGGCTTCACGAGCATTCGCAGCTTCGATCACTTTTTGGACAATTTTCTTGGCTTCTTGCGGATGTTCTTCTAACCATTCGGCCAAGCGTTCATTCATCACGGCATCAACGGCGGTGCGCACTTGGGAAGAAACCAATTTATCCTTTGTCTGGCTGGAAAATTTGGGATCAGGCACCTTGACTGATAACACGCATGTTAGCCCTTCGCGTGCATCATCGCCACTTACTGCAGTTTTGTCTTTACGGGCTGAAGCAATTTTCGCCGCATAACCATTGATCTGACGGGTTAAGGCCGAGCGAAACCCTTGAAGATGGGTACCACCATCGCGCTGTGGAATATTATTGGTAAAGCATAGCATGGTTTCATGATAAGCATCCGTCCATTCAAGCGCGCAATCAATTGAAATGCCATCGCGTTCTTCGACAATATGAACAGGTGGTTCATGAAGCGGATTGCGTGAACGATCCAGATAACGGACATAAGCTTCCACGCCGCCTTCATAATGCAATTCAATCTGTTTCTGTTCAGCGTGACGCGCATCGGTTAGAATAATCCTAACCCCTGAATTTAAAAAGGCAAGTTCACGTAAGCGATGCTCCAGCGTGTCATAGCTAAATTCAATTGCTGAAAAAGTTTCATCTGACGGCATGAAGGTTACCATTGTCCCCGTTTCATCACCACAATCCCCAGTGACTGCTAGCGGGGATTCGGATTCACCATGAATAAAGCGCATTTGATGCACCGAACCATCGCGTTTAATCGTTAAGTCTAAATGGCTGGATAGGGCATTAACAACCGAAACCCCGACCCCATGTAAGCCACCTGAAACCTTATAGCTATTTTGATCAAATTTACCGCCCGCATGAAGTTGGGTCATAATCACCTCTGCGGCTGAAATCCCCTCTTCTGCATGGAGAGCCGTTGGAATCCCACGCCCATTATCGCTAACTGTAACCGAGCCATCAGGATTTAAAGTCACTTCTATCGCATCGCAATAGCCAGCCAATGCCTCATCAATCGCATTATCAACCACCTCATAAACCATGTGATGAAGACCTGTTCCATCATCCGTATCGCCAATATACATGCCAGGACGTTTTCTAACGGCTTCCAATCCACGGAGGACTTTGATGGAATCTGCACCATAATCTTCCATCTGTTCATTATTCTCTAAATTTTCCTGCATGAGTAAATTCCGTTCATAAAAAGTTTAAGAAATTTGATTTATAGTTTGATTTATCTGGCCTTGTTCAACATGGAAATGACAAGTTTCATTTAAAAAAGGCTTTTGTCTAAGGGTTTGAAACAAATTAGCATCCGCACCACTCATCCAAATTTGTCCACGCTCAGCCAATAATAATTCATAAAGCGCATCGCGGCGCATGGGATCAAGATGGGCAGCCACCTCATCCAATAATAATAATGGCGGCATACCACGTTCAGCTGTTTGCATTGCAACATCAGCAAGAACAATTGATAATAGCAGTGCTTTTTGTTCCCCTGTTGAACATAAGGCAGCTGGCATTCCTTTATCGCGGTGCTGAATATTAATATCACTGCGATGCGTACCATAGCTACATTTGCCAGACTCTGCATCCTCATCGCGTCTTGCTTGCAATTGCTGTTGATAGCTTGTCTCCACTGCACTTGATGGAAGCCGTTGCAAATCATCTTCAACTGCGCCGATCATGCTTAAGCTAGCACGTGGAAAAGGCCCACGCCGTTCTTTGCAGGCTTGATTTAGGCGTTCAATCATTGCAATACGCGCCGCAGCAATCGCAACGCCGCGCTGAACAATTTGTTGTTCCAACCCATCTAGCCATCTTGGAATATGTGAAAGCGATTGACGTTTTTCTTTTGTCTCCAATAAAATTTTTTGCCGTGAACGCACTGCATGATCATAAGCCGTAATTCGCCCTGCATGGGCTGGATCAAATGCATAAACCAACCGATCAAAAAACCGCCGCCTTGCACCTGCGCCATCTTGAAACAAACGATCCATAGCAGGCGTTAGCCAAACTATGGACAAATAATCACCAAGAACAGCCTGATTTTTTTGATCAACGCCATTCAAACGGCATTGTTGTTTGGACTGCCCAACTTGCCAACCGATGCCAACATCAATCTCCCCCACCTCACAATCAAGGTTTGCATGCACAGCAAATCCCTTTGCCACTTGATCAGTCAATTTTAAATTCAGCATTTCTTCTAATTTAGCACGGCGCAATCCACGCCCTGGTGCAAGGAGAGAGACCGCCTCCAGCAAATTTGTCTTACCCGCACCATTTGGCCCTGAAAGCGTCACAAAGCGCGCCTGCCCGACGGTTAGCTTGGCTTTATCAAAATTCCTAAATCCATTCAGGTTTAAACAACTGATTGCAGGTAAAACCAAGCCTGCTTCAATAGGTTCCATCATGGCTCTTTGTGTCGTGAACAATCGTGAAAATACTCTTCAAAAAAATAAAACTAACCAGATTACAACATCTGATTCTGCAGGGTTTAGCAAGTTTTTTTAGCTAGGTAGCGGACTCATAAAACTAGCACTACAGCTTTACTGTAACATAATTTGATAAATGCCATAAAATTTGTTGAGTGTTTTTCGGTTGAATCTTCCACAATAATGACTTAGCTTTTGGGAGTAGGGGGCAGGTTTCACTTTTTCAGAATGCGCCAAATACTACAGTAAATATCATCAAAGTAAAAAAAAAACTCTAGGTTTAGATCATGACGGAAATCGGAATTGGAATTGTTGGTGGTGGCTATATGGGAAAGGCGCATGCGGTTGCTATGTCTGCAGTTGGGGCTGTTTTTAATACAACCTTGCGCCCTAGATTAGAGATGGTGTGCGCAACGACTAAAGCACGTGCCGAACATTATCGCACTGCCTATGGGTTTAAGCGCGCAACCGATGATTGGCAGGTTTTGATTAATGATCCTGCTGTTGAAGCGGTCATCATTGCCTCCCCCCAATCAACCCATTGCAAAATTGCAAAGGCAGCTTTTGCAAAGAAAAAACCCGTCTTTTGTGAAAAGCCCCTTGGTCAATCTATGGAAGATAGCGCAGCGATGGTTGCAGCCGCCAAAGCAGCAGAGGTTCCAAATATGGTTGGTTTTAACTATATTCGTACCCCTGCCAGTCAATTTGCCCGTAAGTTAATTGCCGATGGCGTGATCGGTGATATTACATGGTTTCGTGGCGAGCATACCGAAGATTTTTATGCGGATCCAAACATACCTGCTTGTTGGCGTGCAACGGGGGAATCCCATGGCACATTAGGCGATCTGGCACCACACATGATCAATGGCGCATTGGCATTAGCTGGATCAATCACAGAAGTAATGGCCGATATGCAAACCGTGCATAAGAAGCGCCCAAATGGCAAGGTTACAAATGATGATCAAACCCAACTGCTATGTCGCTTTCAAAATGGGGCGATGGGGCATTTATATTTTAGCCGCGTGGCAACAGGACGCAAAATGGGTTATGCTTATGAAATTATGGGAACCAAAGGGGCTATTCGCTTTGATCAAGAAGATCAAAATGCTTTATGGCTATATCGTATGGAAGGCGATACGGCAATGCAAGGCTTTACCAAAGTGCTAACAGGACCATATCATCCTAATTATGAAGCGTTTTGCCAAGGGCCTGGGCATGGTACAGGCTATCAAGATCAGATTATTATTGAAGCACGTGATTTTTTATTATCAATTGAGCGCAGAAAATCTTTATGGCCTAGCTTTGAAGATGGTCATGCCGTGAATTGCGTTATCGCGGCTATCAGAGCCTCTGCCAACAAAGGATGCTGGCAAACTTGCATTGGTTCATAAATATAAAAAAGGCTATTGAATAATAATTCTTAATTTTGTATAAGCCTGCAAAGTTGGGGGTGTAAAAAAACAAACGATTATTGTAGAAAAAATTAAATTTTTTATTTGCAAAACCGTTATTATTATTAGATAGTAAAAACTAACTAATTATTATTTAACATTATAATTTTATGGGGGTGCGGGATGCGCTTTAATTTATTGGCAGTTTTTGCGGCATTAACGCTGGTTAGTGCTTGTGCTTCAAACACACAATCGGGTGGAACTGGTGGATCTGATGGGTCGTCTGTAGCGGCAACATCATCTGCACCGCAGGCTGCGGCTACAACAGGTTCTGTTGATCCAAGTAGCGAAAGCTATTTTGTATCAAATGTTGGGGATCGCGTATTTTTTGGTTTAAATAAGTCAGATATTACAGATGAAGGGGCTGCTGTCCTTTCACGTCAAGCCGCTTGGTTACGCACCAACCCAAATGTTACCATTCAGCTTGAAGGGCATGCGGATGAACGTGGCACACGTGAATATAACCTTGCGCTTGGTGAACGCCGTGCAAATGCGGCACGTGAATTTTTAATTTCGCAAGGTATTTCCACGGATCGTATTGTTGTTGTTTCTTATGGGAAAGAACGTCCAGCCGCCCTTGGTAGCAATGAAACCGCTTGGTCTCAAAATCGCCGCGCTGTAACGATTTTGATGAGTGGTGCTAATTAATAAATCATTTTAACTTAAATATGTATTTATGTTGAGTGATCCTGTTTAGCAAATTCATTTGCTTATCAAATTTCATTATTTATTTATCTTTAAGGCGTGTCTGATGTTTGTATCAGATGCGCCTTTTTGATATGGTCATATCCTTAAAATTAGATTGGTAATTTTTCTATGCAAGAGTTTGTAACAAGATGGTGGTGGGTTCGTCATGCGGTCGTCACTGTAAATGAAGGACGGATTTATGGCAGTGATGATCTGCCTTGTGATGTTTCGGACGAGGCAACATTTAAAGGGCTTGCCCATCTTCTGCCAAAACAAGCTTTGGTGATTAATAGTGCCTTACAAAGAACGCATCAAACAACCGAGGCAATTCGTAAGGCAGGCTTGGCTTTACCGCAAGCACGAATTGAACCTGATTTGAACGAACAAAGTTTTGGTGAATGGCAAGGCAAGGATTATCAGCAAGTGCAAAAAGACTATGGTAAAGTTGCCGACCATGATTATTGGCTATGTCCTGCGCATATGCGTCCTCAAGGTGGGGAGAGCTTTGTTGACCTTATCGCAAGAACCGCCCCTGCGATTGAAAAAATTTCTAATCAAATTGCAAATGAACAAGGCGAACAGGATATTATCAGCGTTGGCCATGGGGGTACCATTCGTGCCGCTTTATCCATTGCACTTGGCATGAACCCTGAACGCGCATTAGGATTTATGATTGATAACCTATCCGTTACCCGCATTGACCGCATTGAAAAAGAAGGACGTTTGGTTTGGCGGGTCATGATGGTCAATCATCTGCCCACCTATCTATCAAAAACGATGTCATAATTATGACCCCAAAGATTGGCAGGCGCGCATTATTAAAAGCCCTTGGCGGTGGAACGGTTGCCGCTTGCACCTTACAATTATTGGGGTTATTTCAAAATAATGCAATCGGTCAAATTGCCCAACCCTTGCAAGACGACTTACCTGATTATTTAAAAAAAATAGCTGATACAAGATTGGTTGTTTTCCTACCTCAAGGGGGATTAGATGGCTTACATTTTTTATCCCCTTATGGTGATCCTGATTATCGTGAATTTCGTAAAGAGCTTGCCTTGAGTAGCGAAGCAAACGAGCCTTATGGATTGCCACTTGATCCTTTATTTGCCCTTCATCCAGCCGTTTCCTCCGCCCTTCATGAATTATGGCAGCAAGAAGAAATGATTTTATTTCCTTCAATTGCCAGCCTCTATCGTGGGGTTTCTCATCAAGAAGCAAGATTCATCATGCAAAGCGGTATGCCATCAGGGGATCTGGCAACGGGGCAAACAGGATGGCTTGGGCGGGCACTTGAAACATTCATTCCCTATCTTCCCCAACCCATTCAAGGCGATCTTGGCTTATTTCAAGAAAAAGAACCGCTATCCATGCTCAATCCAGAAACGGTCGTGGAAGAAAAAGCAATTATTCATTTTGATAATCTGGTTGCCCAGCAAATTCAAGGCGATGCTGATTTTACAAAAGCTATGGCCGAATTACAGATTTTTCAAAATGAAACGCAAGGACGTTTGGGAGTAAGCCATGATTTAGGTAGGATTAGCGTGATGGATGCGCACGCCCTAGTTGGTGCAGTAGAAAACCTTGCCCCCTCTTTACTGAATGATCACGGGGCAAGAATTTTGGTTTTGGCAGCGCATGGCTTTGATAGCCATAGCCAACAAGGCACCCTAGAAGGGGAATTAGCGCAAAATATGGCTTGCCTTGCTGAAGCAATCCGCCGTACGCGTCAAATCCTTGAACCCGTTTGGGATAAAACCCATATTTTGATGATTAATGAATTTGGTCGCTCCCTTCGCCCTAATCAGCAAAATGGCACGGATCATGGGCTTGGTGGGTTGGCACTGCTTGCAGGTGGCAAGGTGCGTGGAAAACAGATCATGGGCAATTGGCCGGGCTTAACCTTATCTGAAGAAACGCCCTTTACTGACGATGAAGGCGAGATAATCGACCATTCAGGGCTAATCCCAACGCTTGATAGCCGTTCTTTATTCAAAGCTATGGCTGCTGAAATTTGGAAAATGGATGAAGCACAAATCGCCCAATTATTCCCAGGATCATTCGATGTTTATCCACTTAGTGGCGTTTATTCGTAACCTTTATATGTATAGGATCTAAATAATTTTAGAATCAATTTTTTTCTAAATTCGTTTAATAATATCCTATGAACATTTCTTTTTCGATTATTAAATCTCCATTTGGATTCTTTGAGGTGGAGATAAAATTTACCATCAGTTAATCCATTAATTTTAGCTAACCTTTTTATTAACTATACTTCAAGGCTTTTTTAATCTTAATGCTTAAATAATCATTCCTGAAAAATGGGTAAAAAAACTTTAAACTGCGTTTGGCCTGATTTTGAATCGACTTCTATTTGTCCATGATGATCATGAATTAGTTTTGCGGTTAACGTAAGGCCAATCCCGCGCCCTGCTTGCTTGTTGGTCGTAAATGGTTCAAACAGATGCGGGTATATTTCAGGGGCAATCCCAGTCCCATTATCTTCAATCGTGATTTTAATCGGAAGCGGTACAGAATCGCCAGTTGTTTCTGAATGAAACCATACTCCTGTTGCATAAGCGGTTATAATACGAATACATCCTTGTTTTTGATCAACTGCCTCGGTCGCATTTTTGATCAAATTAATAAAAATTTGAATAAGCGCATCTTCATTGCCGAAAATAAGCGGCAAAGAGGGGTCATAATGCCGCTCGATTTTAAGGCTATTTTTAACGTTTCCAGTAAAGCTTGAAATTGAAAGCTGATAAACATGATCCAAAATTTGATGGATATTTAAAGGTTTTCTTTCAAAATTTGGATTGGTTTCTAACCCTTCCAGCCGTTCAACTAAACGGGTTACCCGATCACTTTCGGTGATAACCATATCCGCCCATCCATGCTCTTTTTTAGGTAGAAATGTACGCATCAGCTGGGCTGCACCGCGAATCCCTGCAAGTGGATTTTTAATCTCATGGGCTAACATTCGGGTGATTTGATTGATTTGGCGTAAACTTTTTTGGCGTTGAACGGATTCATTCAAACGCACAGATAAATCGTAAAAATGCAAACGCACCAGCACATGAGGCTCTTCTTCTAATGTCATCAAGCAACCCGTAACATCCATGATACGATTGCCAATTCGTTGATCTTCCACCGCCTGATTACGTAAGATCATGGTTGTGTTTTTATGAAAAACCCGTGCAGGCAATTCACATAATTCAAGATAATCTTGCCATAGATTTCGCCAATTTACCCCAATTAAAGCATTTACGCCTGTTTGAAAAAAATGTTCGGCCTCTATATTAAGTAACCGAATATGCAAAGATTCATCAACCACAATCAAAGGATCGGGCAACGCATTCAAGATTGCTGGTGCTGCCGCTTGTAGCTGCTTATCCACGCAAGATAACTCCTTGGGAAAATTTAATCCCTAGATAAGCAAAAGTTAAGATCAAACAAACAACCAATAAAATCACGAAGATGCCGTTAAGGATAAAAAGCGTTGATAATTTGCCTCCCGTACAGGCCCAAAGCCACGAATTTGATCATAGGCCTCTAAGCGTTGTGTGAACGCATCATAGGCCGAACTGTCCAATCGATCAATCCATGGAATTATCTCTTGTTCAAATTCTTGGCGTATGCGGCGGTTAAGACGATGCTCATGAGTTTGCCGCAAAGGATCATACCATTGCCCCCGAATAGAACGCATTTTTGCCAATCCCAATAAAATAAAAATCATCCAATTACCAAAATCCCGCTTTTTAGGGCGACCAAGAATTGGATCAGGCTTATTGAATAAAGGCGGTGCAAATAAATAATTAAGCTTAATTTTCCCTTTGGCTGTAAATTGTTCGGAAAGCTGCTGTTGAACTTCGGGGGCAGTTGCCAGCCTTGCAACCTCATATTCATCTTTAATCGCTAACACCCGATAATAGCTATGGGCAAAGGCACGAAGTAACTGATCTTTTTCTTCATCTTGACTGCTATGGTTATCAAGGCTGGTCTTTAAATGATCCACCGCAGATTGCCATTGATCTGCAAGCCCCTGCTTTGGTTGATAAGCCTTTAACTCTTGATAATAAAAAGCAAGGGCTTCTTCCAAAGATAGTACTTCTTGAGTATTTTGGTTGGAGAGCATCTGTTTTACTTGATCGGGTGCATAGGCCGCTAGCCGTCCTAAATGAAAGGCCGATAAATTAGCGTCAACTTGCACATTATTTAACTGAATTGCGGCCATCAATGATGATTTATCCAATGGCAATGCCCCTTGCTGCCATGCAAATCCTAACATAAAACAATTTGTAAATAAGCTATCGCCCAAAAGTGCCGTTGTGATCTGATTAGCATCAATGAAATTGACATGCTCTGTTCCTAATTGATCGTTAAGACGATCTTTTAATGCTTGATCGGGATAGTGCCAATCGGCATTTAAAGTAAATTCTCCCGTAGATATTTTACTTTCATTCACTAGGGCTAGTGTTTTACCTTTACGTGATTTATCGGTAATTTCTGGTGAGGCTGCCACCATCAAATCACAGCCTAAAATCAAATCAGCATTGCCTGTTGATACCCGATTGGAGGACATTGTATCAGGATGATTGCCGATACGGATATGGCTAATCACTGGCCCACCTTTTTGCGCTAGCCCCGCCATATCAAGAACAGTAACGCCTTTTCCTTCCAAATGCGCAGCCATCCCTAACAAGGCACCAATCGTCACCACGCCTGTTCCACCAATGCCTGTGATGAGGATATTATAAGGATGCGTCCTATCGATTGCTCTTGCTTTAGCTTCTGGTAAAGCCATTGATTGAATATCGCCTAATCTTGTTGCATTGGGGGATTGCTTTTTTATTTCTACATTATGAAGCGTTAAAAAGCTTGGACAAAACCCCTCAGCACATGAAAAATCCTTATTACAAATTGATTGGTCAACAGCGCGCTTCATCCCTAGCAAATGGGGTTTTGGCACAATCGCAAGGCAATTAGACTGCGTTTGACAATCCCCGCATCCTTCACAAATTCGTGGATTAATCCATAGGCGTTTGGGCGGGTCTTCAATTAGCTTACGCCGTCTTTTACGGCGTTTTTCAGCTGCGCATCCTTGATCATGAATCAAGATGGAAACCCCTTTTACTTCCCTTAATTTACGCTGAACATGATCAAGGGCTTTGCGATCAAAAAATTCACAAATTGCAGGAAATTGACTACGGTTTTTACGATGCTGATCAATATCATCTGAGGTAACGATAATCGCCGTTACCCCTTCGGCGTGCAACTGCCATGCAATATTGGCAACGCTTTGTTGTTCCTCCAACGCTTGCCCGCCTGTCATGGCAACCACACCATTATAAAGCAATTTAAATGTGATATTAACCCCCGCATTTACACACGCACGAACTGCTAATGATCCTGAATGCGCATAGGTGCCATCGCCCAGATTAACGAACATATGCTCGCGTTCACAAAATGGGCTTTGACCGATGAAACTTGCGCCCTCTCCGCCCATTTGGGTTGATAAGGCCGTATCACGATTCATCCAAATTGCCATATAATGACACCCAATCCCTGCGCCTGCCTTACTCCCTTCTGGTACCTTTGTTGATCGGTTATGCGGGCATCCTGGACAAAAATAAGGCAATCGCTTTGAAAGCTCTGGTAAAATTGAGTGTTGTTGGTCTTTTTGGCTTAAAAATGCCAAATATTGATCAATCTTGGTTAAAATTTCATGTTGCGGGAAAAGGGCTTTTAAACGGTTAGCAATCGCAAAAGCAAGCTTTGCAGGGCTAAATTCAGCGAATATAGGTAGATATTGTGCCGTTTCTTGATGATGACGATCAAAAATCTTTGGGCGTTTGGCTTCAGGTAAATCATAAAGAATGGCACGGATTTGAGGTTCCAAGAACGGGCGTTTTTCTTCAACAATCAATAATTCTTCAACATCGCTTGCAAATTGCTTGAGGCTATCTGGCGCAACAGGCCACGTCACCGCAATTTTAAACACGCAAATCCCAAGTTCTTTTGCCAATGCTTCATTCAACCCAAGATCATCCAATGTTTGCCGCACATCCAAATAGCTTTTGCCCGTTGTAATAATGCCTAATTTGTTTTTATTTGATTTATGTTCTGGCCAAACGACTTTATTAAGCCGATGGCGTTCAATAAATTCAATCACTGCAGGCAGGCGATATTCATTCAATAAATATTCTTGATCAAGCGGGGAATGGTTCCCACGAATATGCAAGCCGCCCATGGGCAATGCATAATCTTTCATTGGATCAAATTGCAGCTGATCAAGGCGATTAATCAAATTGGTGGAGGTTTCAATCGTATCTGAAATCGCAACCATGCCCGTCCAGCATCCTGAAAAACGTGATAATTCAAACGCTGTCATACCATAGATTAGCACATCCTCCAGCGTTGCAGGATTAAAAACAGGGATTTGAACATTTTGAAACGTAAATTCGCTTTGATGCGCAGTTGTTGAAGATTTTGCCCCATGATCATCACCAGCAATAGCAAGCACCCCGCCATTAGGGGCTGTTCCAGCTAAATTTGCATGACGAAAAACATCGCCGCTACGGTCAGCACCAGGGCCTTTTCCATACCATAAAGAAAATACGCCATCGCGGTTTGCGTCATCATAAAGCCCAATTTGTTGCGTGCCCCAGATGCTGGTGGCCGCCAAATCCTCGTTAAGACCTGGCTGAAAGACAATTTCATTTTCCTGTAATAATTTACCTTGCCGTGATAATTCAAGATCAACCGCCCCAAGCGGTGAACCGCGATAGCCACTGATAAAACCTGCGGTATTTAATCCGTTGCGTTGATCCCGCCAGCGTCTTGCCAGCATTAACCTGACTAAAGCTTGCGTTCCTGAAACAAACAGGGTCTGCGGTGATTGTTGGTATTTTGCACCAAGCGGATCCTTATGTTCAAGCAACATAATACCTCCCCCATATTATTGCTTGATGAAAAACACTTTCACACCGCCAAACCTAGTTTTTCATGCTTATTTTATTTTGGTGGAGGTGGCGGTGCCTCCCCTATCTTATAAACAGCTTCAAATTCATCACTAACTGTATTTCTTACCGCATTAAACCATTTTCGACAACCTGAACGGTGATGCCAGCGTTCCAAATGACGTCCTTTCGGGTTTGTACGAAAAAAGATATATTCCCCCCATTCGGCATCAGTAAGGGATTCAGGATTCTCAGGACGGACGATATGCGCCTCCCCCCCATAATGAAATTCGGTTAAATCTCGTTCTCCACACCAAGGACAGCGGACTCTGATCATGGCTAAATTACTCCTTTATTAATGGGCAACGGCGGCTGCGGCGGCTTCGTCAATCAGCGCACCCGAATGAAAACGATCAATGGAGAAAGGAGCCGCAATATCATGCATCTCCCCTTTTGCAAGAGATGCGGCAAAGACATGCCCCGAACCTGGGGTTGCTTTAAACCCACCTGTTCCCCATCCGCAATTAAAGAACAACCCTTCAATATCCGTTTTGCTAATGATGGGCGAACGATCAATCGTCACATCAGTTACCCCGCCCCATTGCCGTAACATCCGCAATCTGGAAACAACGGGATAAAGTTCAACAATAGGGCCTGCCACATGCTCGATCTGATCAAAGGCTCCGCGCTGTGAATAAGACACATAAGGATCACCTGAACCGCCAATCACCAACTCCCCTTTATCCGATTGGCTAATATAGGCATGTACTGTATTCGACATAACCACACAATCAATTAAGGGTTTGATCGGCTCCGATACAAAGGCTTGCAAGGGAAAGCTTTCAAGCGGTAGGCGTATTCCAGCCATATCTGCAATCAAAGTGCTATGTCCAGCCGTTACCACACCGACTTTATTGGTTTTAATTAATCCACGGCTTGTTTCAAGCCCGACTACTTTTCCTTTTTTGATTGAGATTCCTGTAAGTTCCGTATTTTGGTGAATATCAACCCCCATCGCATCAGCCGCACGGGCATAGCCCCAAGCAACCGCATCATGGCGCGCTGTCCCACCGCGTTTTTGTAGGACAGCCCCTAATACTGGAAACCGTCCATTTAAATTGATGATTGGCACCATTTTTTTAACCTGCTCAGGAGTTAAAAACTCGCTATCAATCCCGTTGAAGTGGATGGCATGACCACGCCGTCCTATTTCTTGTAAATCATGGACTGTATGCGCAAGATGGAGCAAGCCACGTTGTGAAAACATGACATTATAGTTCAAATCTTGTGAAAGCCCTTCCCATAATTTCATCGCATGTTCATAAAGGGCGGCTGATTCATCCAATAAATAATTTGATCGAACAATCGTTGTGTTTCTTCCCGTGTTCCCACCGCCAAGCCAGCCTTTTTCAAGCACCGCAATATTAGTCATGCCATGATTTTTTGCCAAATAATAAGCGGTTGCAAGCCCATGACCGCCCCCGCCAATAATCACAATATCATAATGCGACTTTAAAGGCGGCTGCCGCCAATTCGCCGTCCAATCTTGGTGATAATTTAACCCGTTGCGAATTAAAGAAAAAATGGAATAACGTTTCATAGCCTTTGTTCCAGTTCGTTTAATCTGTTAAAATTTCATACCCTACTAACAAACCATTTGCGATAATTGAAGCCCTTCACCCACTTCAGAATAAAGGGAAACAACCTCGCCAATTACAAATAAAGTAGGCGGCTTAAATCCAGCTTCCTGCACCGCATTTGCGATTTTATCTATGCTACTAATTAACTGATATTGCCGCGGTGTTGTGGCATTGGCAATCGCAAGTACAGGCATATCAGCAGGCATCCCATGCTCCATTAATTTATGGCTAATCTTTTCAATATGCGTCAGCCCCATATAGATCACCAAGGTCATATCAGGTTGTACCATGGAATGCCAATCAACTTCCAATTCAATATTATCACGGCAATGCCCCGTGAAATAACGAACACTTCCTGCAAGTCCGCGATGGGTCAACGGGATTCCCGTTGCGCTAGCTACGCCTTGCGCAGAAGTAATCCCAGGGCAATATTCAACCTCAATCCCATGTTTATGAAGATAAACCGCTTCTTCCGATCCACGACCAAAAATTAAGGGATCACCGCCCTTTAATCGCAAAACATCATGCCCCTCTTGGGTTAGGGTCACCAGCATTTCGTTAATTTCAGTTTGTGGAATGGTTCGGCATTTATGATTTGGGTCTTGTTGATTAACAATTTTTGGTATTTTACCAACGTCAATCAAACGCGCATCGGCTGGAGCTAAAGCTAGAATTTCAGGGGAAACTAACCGATCATAGACAATGATCTTTGCCGTCTCAATCAATCTGATCGCCCTTAAAGTAATCAGATCGACTGCGCCCGGCCCTGCGCCAACCAAAACTACCTTTCCGTAATGTGTCATAGAAAATTTATGGCTTCCAAAATTCACGCGTCAACTAAGACGCTCAGCCGCCCATTGGTGGAATGTATAAGTCCCTGTATCCATCACGGGTGACATCCGTCCACCATCAAAATTTGGCGATGTGCGCCCACGTTGCATGCCTTCAACAACGGAAACATCTTCAATAAACACTTCCCGCCATAAATCTGCGTGCTGGAGTTTAACTTGTTTCCAATCATCCTCGCATACTGTTTCGTCGGAATAATAAAGTTCAATCCGCTCGTGCGTTTGGTTGGGGGCAAGCGGCGTCAAAAGAATTGAAAAGAAATGATCACGATGCACACCAAGCAAAACATTTGGAAAAAGTGCAACATATTCTGCTGAACGATCCCACTTTGTTGACAAACCATCAAAGTTAGGAAATGCCTTTGCCTTTCCTTGTTCCACCAATGGTAATATAGGATTATAAACTACGGTGCCTTGCCC
Organism: Alphaproteobacteria bacterium; assembly: GCA_965229675.1. Taxonomy (GTDB): domain Bacteria; phylum Pseudomonadota; class Alphaproteobacteria; order CBDDJK01; family CBDDJK01; genus CBDDJK01. Next base: position 1,346,637 of record OZ245897.1, on the reverse strand, counting down.
TGCATGCAGTTTATCGGGTGCAACAATCGTATAATGATCTTCCAATTTAGAATAGCTGTTTAACCCTGGATGAATGAAGGGCAGGTGATAGCTTTCACAATAATTTTCAACCGCCAATTTCCAGTTACAATTTAACGTTAATGAAAAAGATGATTCCTCACCGCCATGATAAAGGGGTTGATCAACAAATTCTGACCAACGATCATATAAGGATTCGGCATATTCTTCAAAAGCTGGTGCCTTACCATCGACATTCACAAAGACCATATCCATAAATATATGCGATCTTATTTCATAAAGCCCATGTTCGCTACGATCAAAGCTAGAGTGATTATTTTGCCCTGAACCCCCAAAATGCGGTGTGGATTTTAATGCCCCATCAAGGCCATAACACCAATAATGATAGGGGCAGCGAATCATAGTTTTCTTTGTTTGAACTTCATCGACCAGTATCATGCCACGGTGGCGACATACATTGCTATAGACCCGCACCTGATTTTGCCGATCACGCGCAATCAACATTGGCTGATTAAGAAAATTCACGGGATACAAGGTGCCTATTTCAGCCACATCTTTTGCAAAGCCAATACAAGCCCATTGTTGGTTAAACAGTTTTTGCTGTTCTTCCATAAATAAATCTTGGTTAAGATAATAAGGACTGGGTAAACCAAACGCCTGCTCGACTGGCTTTAAAACAGCATTTAATTCAGTTTCAAGTTGTTGTCCGTTCATCTTTTATAAGACCCTTATAAAAAAGTTGCTTTAAGGCATCCTCCACCCGCTCAACCGAAAGCGATTGCATCAGGCTTGGCTGGTGATCACGCTCTTTTGTTACTTGTTGCTTCAATGCGTGATACGATTCGCTTGTGCAAATGCTAGCGCAATGGTCACCAAAAGGTTGGTAGCGTTGAACCTCGCTTGGCCCAAACAACCCCAAAACCTTACAACCAGAAGCCGCCGCCATATGCATTAACCCTGAATCATTCCCTATAAACCCGTAACAATCTGTCAGTAAAGCGACATTTTCCATCAAGGATAATCCACCACATAAATTAACTAAATTTACTGATTTCGGCAAGTGGTGATTTACATGTGCAATAACCTCGTTTGCAATCATATCATCAGCCTTATCCCCTACCAATATAAATTGGTTAGGAAAATTATCATTTTCTGCTATTCTTTGTATTAGTTCTGCAAAATAAGTTGAAGGCCAGATTTTTCCCTTCCAATTTGCCCCTGGCGCAATTACCATATAAGAATATGATGAAAGCCCGTGGGTTTTCTTTATTTTTTGCGCCGTCAAAATATCCTTTTTGTCTAGGTAGCAGGGTAAGTTTTCAGGTAAAGTTACGCTTGAATTAGCGGTAGTTTTAAGCGCAGATAAAAAACGTTCGACTTGATGCACATGCGCCCTATGGCGTTTACTTGGCGTGTGAATCACCAACTGCCCTCTTTGCTTCAATTTAAGACAATGGCCTAAGATGGAATGTCTTAAATCAACCACAATATCCCAATCCATCTTTTTGCAAATCTGCCATAAATCCCACCAGTGGAGGGAGTATCGCCGTTTTGAAATGGGCAATATATTAACAACACAAGGAAAATTTTTGAAATAATCAGCTGGTAATTGTCCACATGCCACGGTTATTTTTGCTTTATCTGGTTGCAATTGATAATGTTCAATCAAGGCTGGTATAACCGCCGAAGACAATACCGCATCGCCAATTCTGGTGCTGGTAATAAATAAAATATTCACCATAATTTTATTCCTGATAGCTTTATTGTTTGGCGTTCCATTTCTTGACTTTTGTTTAAATTAGATTATCAAAATATGTGCTATGCCTTCTATCCTAATCATTGCTGGAACAACCGCTTCAGGCAAATCTTCTTTAGCAATGCGGCTAGCAAAGCCATATAACGGGCAGATTGTCAATGCCGATGCCAGCCAGCTTTACGCAGAATTATCAGTTTTAACCGCAAGGCCACCCCCTGTTGATCTTGAAACCGTGCCGCACCATCTTTATGGGCATATTAACCATAAGGAAATTGCTAGCGTTGCCTCATGGACAAAAACGGCGGCAAACATCACGCAAACTATAATGAGGCAAAATAACCTACCAATCATTTGTGGTGGAACGGGATTTTATCTCGATTGCTTGACGAATGGTATTAGCCCAATCCCTGAAATTCGCCTTGAAATCCGTGAACCAATCCGAAATTGGCAGCAAAATGAATCTGCCAATCAATTATGGGAACGCTTGCGGCTTGTTGATCCGATTATGGCTGAACGTTTGCACCCGAATGACCGCCAACGTATTGCCCGCGCATTGGAGGTTATGCAGGCAACAGGCAAGTCCCTTATCCATTGGCAATCTAAATCCAAACGAATCCTTGCCCCCTTTAATCAACAAAATTTGTCCATATTAAAGATTGCGCTTATTCCTCCGCGTGATCAATGGCTGCAAGCACAACAAAATCGCCTTGAACAGATGATGCAGTCTCCTATTTTTTGGCAAGAGCTTGAAGCGTTGAACGCCCTAAATTTACCAGAATCTCATCCTTTAATGAAGGCGATTGGCGTACGTGAGTTTATGGGCGTTTTAAATCAGCAAGCTTCAATTGAGGACGCAATAGAAAAAACCTTACTTGCAACCCGCCAATATGCTAAACGACAGGAAACTTGGCTAAAGCATCAATTTAAGCCAGAGTTTCAATTTTCAGATTGGCAAGCGGCGATTGCACCTATTTCAAAAATATTGGAGTCAATATGACCGATTCTGTTGATTGTCTGGTGATCGGCGCAGGTGTTATTGGTCTATCGGTTGCAGCCACCCTTGCAGAATCAGGAATGGAAGTCGTGGTTATTGATGCGGCAGATTGCATCGGTTCAAGCACCAGTTCGCGTAATTCAGGCGTGATCCATAGCGGTATATATTACCCAACGGATTCGCTTAAAGCCAAATTATGTGTTGAGGGGCGTAAGCTACTTTATGATTTTTGCGCTACCTATCAAATCCCGCATCAGCAAACGGGAAAACTGATTGTTGCCCATGATGATCGTGAAATTGGGATATTAAACAACCTCCATGCTCAAGCGCAAATCAATGAGGTTGGGGCTATTGCTTTTATCGATGGGGATGACGCAAAAAGGCTTGAGCCTAATCTTGATTGTCATGCGGCATTACATATCCCTATGACAGGGATTATTGATACGCATGCATTCATGGAAACGCAGCTTATGCGCTTAACTGCGCATGGTGGCATATTGGCTTTACACTCCCGCGCTACGCATTTTGAAATGAATGATCAACAGCCCCTTTACACAGCCTATTTACAACAATCTGACAATAAACAATATCCCTTACATACCTCACGAATTATAAATTGTGCGGGGCTTAGCGCAATTTCACTGGCCAAACAAATGGCGTTTTACCCCCCATCTTTGATTCCAGAAGCCGTTTACGCAAAGGGAAATTATTTTTCTTATCACGGAAAAGCCCCTTTTTCGCGTTTAATTTATCCTGCACCCGAACAAGGTGGACTTGGGGTTCATTATACGCTGGATCTTGCAGGGCAGGCAAGGTTTGGCCCTGATGTTGAATGGCTAACAGAAAAAAGGCCTGATGATTTTTCTTATAATGTTGATCAAACCCGTGCCGATCAATTTTATGCGCTGATCAGGCATTATTTTCCTGCCCTACCTGATGATAGCCTCACGCCAGATTATGCTGGTATTCGCCCTAAATTGCGTTGGGATCATAATAGAACGCCTGCCAATGATTTCACAATTTTATCTGAATCAACGCATGAATGTAAGGGACTAATTCAATGTTTTGGTATTGAATCCCCTGGATTAACTTCATCCCTTGCCCTTGCTATGCATATTGCCAACTTATTGAAATAACGATTTGTGTTGCCATAAATTACATTGCGTTTTTGCAATGTAATTTATCAAAATTGCCTATTTTAATTTCAAAAAGCAAATTCTATATTGTAATCACGAAAGGAAAATATAATGATTACAATTAGACATGGTGAAGAACGAGGCCACGCTAAAATCGATTGGTTAGATAGTAAACACAGTTTTTCATTTGGCCATTATCACGATCCTAACCATATGGGATTTGGTGCTTTGCGTGTGATTAATGAAGATAAGGTTGCACCCGCAGCAGGTTTTGAACGCCATCCTCATAAGGATATGGAAATTGTGTCCTATGTCCTTGAAGGTGCGTTGGAACATAAAGATTCCATGGGAACAGGTTCCGTGATTAAAGCAGGCGATATTCAACGGATGAGTGCAGGTACAGGCGTTTTTCATAGTGAATTTAATGCATCAAAAACTGATCCTGTACATTTTCTGCAAATCTGGTTTTTGCCAGAACGTCAAGGGATTGCGCCCAGCTATGTACAAAATTCCATTGACCCTTCAATAACCCATAATCAGTTTAAATTGGTTATGTCGCCCGATGGGCGTTATGACAGCCTTACTATCAATCAGGATATTGATTTTTATGTTGGGCGTTTGGATGGCGCAACATCGGTTCAATTTAAACCTGCAAATAATCGGATTCAATGGGTACAAATTGCAAGAGGCAATGTAGATTTAAATGGTCAAAGCTTACAAGCTGGTGATGGTGCCGCCATTGAACATGAGCAGACTCTATCCTTTGAAAACGCATCCAACGCAGAGATTTTAATTTTTGATATGGCAGATAAAAATTTCAATTAATTCACATGAAAGGAAAATGTTATGCATATAACAGCACAAAATAATTATGGTGCAACCCTTACAAGGCTATCTTTAGGGATCATTTTACTTGCCCATGGTTTATTAAAGATTATGGTTTTCACAATTCCAGGCACAGTTGGCTTTTTTGGTAGTTTAGGTTTACCAGCTATCATTGCCTATCTTACAATTTTTGGCGAAGTGATAGGCGGTTTAGCCCTTATCGCTGGTATTTATTCACGGCTAACTGCATTATTAAGCCTGCCGATCTTGATTGGCGCAACATTGGTTCATATTGGTAATGGTTGGCTGTTTAGTAATCAAGGGGGTGGCTGGGAGTTTCCAGCGCTTCTTATTGTGTTGGCGATTATTGTGATCCTTCAAGGGGGCGGCGCATTTGCCCTTAAAAAACTTCCATTGATTGATCACTTTATTCCAGAATTTTTAAAAGATTAACCCATCAGTTAAAAAGGATAATATCATGACCTTATTATGTATTAATGCGAGTATTCGTGGGCAGGATTCAATCTCCCGTACCTTAAGTCAAAAACTTGCAAATCGATTTGTTGAAGCAGGTCATAACCTTATTGACCGCGATCTAACCCAAGAAATCACATTTGTTAGTGGTCAAAGTTTTGAAGCTGAAAGAACGCCAAAAGAAGCGCGAACGTCAGAACAAAATGCTCACGCTAATCTTGCAGATTGTTTAATTGAAGAGTTAAAACAAGCTGATATCATCGTTATCGGCGCACCTGTTTATAACTTTGGACCTCCTGCTAGCTTAAAAGCATGGGCGGATTTGGTTGCACGTGCTGGGACAACATTTAAATATAGCGAAACTGGTCCAAAAGGACTGCTGAAAGATAAAAAAGCTTATATCATTGCGGTTTCAGGTGGCACCCCAATCGGTTCAGATTTTGATTTTATGTCCTCTTGGCTTAAGTTTTTCTTGGGCTTTCTTGGCATTAGTGATGTTGAAATAATCACAGCCGATGGCATTTATGGACAAGACGGTGAAGAAAAAATCAAAAAGGCACACAAGGTCATCGATAATATGGTGATTTAATTATAAATCACCTACAAATGGGGAGTTGGGTTGCAGCGTTTGGCCAAAATTCAAGCCAGTCTTCAATATGCTCAGCATCTTCAACAAGCAAGACGCGTCCGCAACGCGCACCAATAAATTCATTGATTAGGCGTCTAGCAAGCCAAGGGGGGATTTGCTCATCATCCTCACCAACATAATGATATTGTGGCAGATCGGTTAATTGATCTGCAATCTGTGTTGGGCTTAAAGAACCTGTTGGAGGACGGCGATTATTATGGCTTGCTAAGGCAACAGGATCAACATTGCCCGCAATGGTTCGCAAGGATTTAACCCTATTATTTAAACGACTCGCTAGCAGTAACGCAATTGCCGCCCCGCCATCATAGCCAACAAGATGAAAGCTGTTAATTTTTTGCTGTTCAGCAATTTCACTTAAAGCTTGTTCATAAACCCTTATAATTTCCTCGCTAAATCTGGCTGATCCCCAATAGCGTGTGCGACAATTTTGGGGTAAGCTTCCTGCGACAAGCCCTTCTGCTGTATCTGACAGACTATATTGGCATGGCCTTGCAAGCCATAATATATTTGGTGATGAATCTTTGAGTGCAAGCTTGAAACCAAGCGGATCAGCGGGGGTAGGGTCTTTTGTTTCTTGGATGCTATCGCCTTCAATATAGATCGTTAATGGCGCACCAGCCTCCTCCAATCGCATCATACCAAATAATTTAAATGGCTCGGTTTGATAATATTGTGGCTTAAACTTTGTAGGTTCAGCTATAGTAACCAGCGCATCCAATTTTTGTTGCAATGTTAGTTCAGGCTTTAAAGTGCCAAGCGTTGGTAAGCTTGGCATCGCACACGCCATCAGCGATAAGCCTGCTAATAAAGTTAAAAATGCTTTAATATTCATGTTGTGCCACGCCATTCATTTAATAATTTTCCTGCTAGATAAAGTGACCCTGTAATCAATAGCCTAAATTGTTCATTTGATCCGTTTAAAATAAGGGGCTTTAACGCAAAAGGCAACGCATCGATATTTGATAACGGTGTTATAGGGGAGTTGGTCGGCACAAGCTTTGCCAATTCTTCAGCAGTATAGCTATTCACTTCATCAGGAATGGTTAAAGTGAAACAATGGGCGCATCTGCTTAACAAAGGCGTAAGAAACGCGCTTGCATGCTTGCTATTCAACATGCCCACCACGATATAGGTTGGTAATGGCTCTTTATCATTTAATGTATCAAGCGTTTTTGCTAGCATTTGCCCTGCGGCCTCATTATGCCCGCCATCCAATAAAATCTCTGCTTGAGGAAAATGTTGGTTTAATATGCCAAATTCAATGCGTTGTAAGCGTGCAGGCCAATCTGCAAGGGGAATACCCTTTTTAATAATCTGTTGTAATTCGGTTGTGCTATAAGGTAATTTTCCAATTTGACGAAGTTTTTCAAGGCACGCAATCGCAGTTGCTGCATTCATAAATTGATGTTCGCCCATCAGATTAGGTGCAGGATAGCGATATTGATTGCCGTTTTTATCCTGCCATTCTAATTCATTTTCCTTAATTTGTTTAAAAAACCAATCTGACCCATAGCAATAAGGGGCGGCGGTAATTTCTTTAGCGATTTTCTTAAGTGTATCGAAAGCTTTTGGAGGCTGTCCCGCAATGATGGAAGGAACATGTGATTTTTGAATATGGGCTTTTTCAAAGGCAATCTGAGTAATATGCTCCCCCAAAAATTGCTGATGATCCAATGAAATCGGGGTTATAACACTGGCCAATGGTTGATCAATCACATTGGTTGCATCCAGCCTACCCCCCAACCCTGTTTCCAATAAAAGATAATCCGCTTCCGTTTGCGAAAACGCAAGGAAGGCCGCAACCGTCGTAATTTCAAAAAAAGTAATGGGATCAGAACCATTCGCATCGCTTATTTGTTCAAAAAGGGTGCATAATGCCTCTTCTTCAATCAGCTCACCACAAAGCCGTATGCGTTCGTGAAATTTTACTAAATGCGGGGAGGTATAAACATGAACCCTCTTCCCCACCGCCTCCAGCATAGCCCGCATAAAGGCGATGGTTGACCCTTTGCCATTTGTCCCTGCTACATGAATGGTTGGCGGTAAGCATTTATGTGGATTATCCAATCGCGCTAGTAATTTGTGAACCCGCGATAAATCAAGATCAATATATTTTGGATGGAGGCTGATAAATTCATCAAGCCATTTTTGTGAACTCATCTTACTAAAAACTTTAACTTTCACCTGTTGTTACAGAAAGCATCGCGGGATCAAGCCCCATCTTGCGCATAGCATTCAACCATTTCCCCCGTTCTTGATCCTCAAAGATTAGGCTTACATCATGATCCATGATCAGCCATTGATTTTCTGCAAGTTCGCGCTCTAACTCCCCTGCTGCCCATACCATCTGCCCTAGCAATACCATCCGTTGTTTTGGTCCTAGGCGATTTGCAATCTCGCTTAGCGGGTCTATGCTACTGGTCATTAACAATCCTTCTGCAACAGTAAGGCTAGTGCGATAAGGGCGATCAGCAGAATGCAAGACAAAACCGCGCATATTATCAACATTTCCGCCCTGATACATTGAAGGTTCAGGTGGGTTTTGGCAGTTTATTTTAAGTTGGTTGGTTAATTCGGCAAAGGTAACTTTTTCAGTTTTGCGATTAACGGAAAAGCCTTTTGCGCCATTTTCATTATGTTCATAAAGAACAATTACGCTACGCCGATAGCGTTTATCCACAACTTGTGGCATGGCAATCAACATCTTTCCTGTTAAATAACCATCTTTGCGCTTTCCACGAAGCGCATTAAAATCTATTTTTATGTCTTTACTCATTCTTTATCCATGAAATTGTTCGTTTAAAATACGTTCTTCTAAATTATGTTCGGGGTCAAATAATAAGGTAACCTTTAAAGAACGATCATAACCGATTTTAACCGATTGAACATCACGAAATTCAATATTATCAGCAACTGCACCAACTGGACGTTTTGCACTATTTTTTACTTTAAATTCAATGCTTGCATCAGCTGAAAGCAAAGCCCCTCGCCAGCGTCTTGGCCGAAACGGGCTAATCGGTGTTAAAGCCAGTAAATTCGCTCCAACTGGTAAAATAGGGCCATGTACTGATAAATTATAAGCCGTGCTACCTGCAGGGGTTGCGACCATCACTCCATCGCATACTAACTCAGCCATGCGCTGAACTTCATCAATATGAATATCAACCGTTGCGGCTTGATGGGTTTGGCGAAACAGTGAAACTTCGTTCAAAGCATGTGCGGATAATTCAGCATGATTGCTATCCTTAACCTCAGCCAATAAAGGATTAAGAACATAAGCACGCGCCTTTTCCAAGCGTTCTATTAAATATTCTTGATTATACTCATTAAGCAAAAATCCAACGGTTCCCCGATTCATGCCATAAACGGGTTTTCCACAAAGTTCGGAATCTGGTGTTAATTGTTCCCTTAAGATACGCAGCATGAAACCATCCCCACCCAAAACAACCAACAAATCGGCTTGGCGTGGATTTTCTTCATGCGGGTACATTTGTTTTAATTCATGAAGTGCTATTTGCGCTTCATGATTCTCTCCTGCTAGATAATGAATCTTTGGTTTTTTTGTGTTCATTGATGGTTATCGTTTAACTTTTTATTTGCTATTTTTGTAATCCATTCAAGCTTATAAGCTTTTCATGCCCTTTTTCCAAGCATGTTCCACTATTATTATATTCTTTTCTATAGACAGGCTATAGAGGATTTGCTAAAGGGTCATCTCAATAATTTTCCATGAAATAATAATAAGGAGTTTCAGGCAATGGCGCGTGTTACCGTTGAAGATTGTGTCCAAAAAGTTCCAAATCGCTTTGATTTAATTTTGCTGGCTGGGCAGCGTAGCCGTGATATTGCGGGCGGCGCGACCTTAAACATTCCACGTGAGGATGAAAAAAATCCTGTTATTGCATTAAGGGAAATTGCAGATACCGATCTTGATCTTGATCAATTAAACGGCACTTTAGTTGCAGGCTTACAAAGGTTTAGAGAGCGCGATGAGCCTGAAATGCTGGATGATGATGATGCGTTCGCACAATCCATGGCTGATGCGGGTGAATTTGATAATGCGGTAAGTGAAGACGCCTTATCTGATCTTGATCAATTACCAAATCTTGATGAAGATGACGAAATTGACGCTGAACTTGATGAAGTGAATGAAGATGTCATGGCAAACGAACAGCTTCGGGATGAAGCTATGGCAGGCATGATCTTCGAGGATGATACGGACGAATCCTCCTAAAATTCAAACAATCAGATGATAACCGCTTAAAATGACAGATTGGATGAATGCCAAGGCTTGGCCTTTTGAAGAAGCAAGAAAACTTGTAAAGCGGTTTGAAAAAACGCCTCCTAAAAAAGGGTATGTGCTGTTTGAAACGGGCTATGGCCCTTCAGGATTACCCCATATTGGTACATTTGGCGAGGTGCTGCGCACAACAATGGTGCGCCATGCGTTTACAAAATTAAGCGATCTTCCAACAAAATTAATCTGTTTTTCGGATGATATGGATGGATTGCGGCGCGTGCCAACCAATATTCCCAATCAGCAACTTATCGCAGAACATTTAAATAAGCCACTTACGCAAGTACCAGACCCTTATGAAAAATATGAAAGCTTCGCCCACCACAATAATGCGCGTTTAAGGGCGTTTTTAGACCGCTTTGAATTTGATTATAAGTTTGTCTCCTCCACGGAAACCTATCAATCGGGAAGGTTTGATCAAGGGCTGCAAGATATGCTTGAAAATTATGATCGGGTGATGAAGATCATGCTTCCTTCTTTGCGTGAACAGCGTGCGGCTGACTATAGCCCATTTATGCCAATTGATCCCGATACAAATGAAGTTTTACAAGTTCCAATTACCGATTGGGATTGCGATTCTGGTACAATCACTTATCGCAAAGCAGACCAATCAACCCATACAACAAAAATTACTGGTGGGCGTTGCAAGTTGCAATGGAAACCTGATTGGGGATTGCGTTGGCATGTGCTTGGCGTTGATTATGAAATGTCAGGAAAAGATTTAATCGATTCTGTTAAATTATCTTCAGCCATTTGTCGCGCCTTGGGAAGCCAACCGCCTGATGGCTTTACCTATGAATTATTTCTTGATGAACATGGGGCTAAAATATCAAAATCCAAGGGGAATGGGCTTAGTATGGAAGAATGGTTACGCTATGGCCCTGAATCTTCGCTTGCTTATTTTATGTATGGCAAGCCAAAAACAGGAAAACGGCTTTATTTTGATGTTATCCCACGCAATGTTGATGAGTATCAGGCGCATTTATCAAGCTTTGAGCGGCAATCTCCAGCTGAACAAATTGAAAATCCCCTTTGGCATATTCATCAAGGCATACCACCGCAAACAGCAAAAACGCCAATCAGTTTTTCAATGTTACTTAACTTGGTTGCCGCTTCCAATAGCGCAGATCGCACGCTTTTATGGGGATTTATATCGCGCTATTTAAAGGGGGCGGAGGCCTCCACCATGCCAGCTTTAGATCAGTTGGTTGATTTTGCCATCGCCTATTATCAAGATTTTGTGCTACCCAACAAACATTATCGCATTCCCAATGAAAAAGACCGTGCGGCATTGGTTGATTTGAAAGCACGCTTGGCTTCCCTTGATAAAGAGGCACAATCAGATCTGGAATTGATTCAGAATCAGGTTTATGATGTAGGAATGGCGCATGATTATCCAGCATTGCGTGATTGGTTTAAGGCGCAATATCAGTGCTTGCTTGGCCAAGATAGTGGGCCGCGAATAGGTTCCTTTTATGTGATTTATGGAATTGATCGTACGCTGGCATTGATTGATGAGGCATTGAACCGAAAACCATAAATGTTTTGATCGGAGACGGCATTATGGCAGAAGAGACAGTCGAATTATCTGAAGAAGAGCGGGAAAACATCAAATCCCATGCCGCTTCTGGCCTTGCATTTGAGGATATCCCCGTTGAAATCACCGCCATTTTAGGCACCGCCGATATCAATATTGCCAATTTGTTAAAAGTCGGACGCGGTGCCGTGATTGAGCTTAATCGTAAATTAGGTGACCCGCTTGAACTGCGCTGTCAAAATCGTTCAATTGCTGAAGGAGAAGTCTTTATCAAAGAAGATAATAGCCTTGCTATCGATATTGAAAAAATGCTGAACACAAATTCAGACCATGATTCTTAACATTATGTCAACAAGAAAATATTAATAAAAATCAAAGCATTTGTCCCAATTGGTATAAATTTTGCTTAAAATTTTTAATCTAATTAGAATGGATTAAAAATGGCAAAACATATATTAAAAAAAATCAGTATTTTAGTTGCAAGCCTAGGATTGTGGGGATTTTTCTATAACCCAACCAAAGCTGAACTGGATCAATCTTCATCATCTTGCGAACAAGCCTTATCCCTTGCAGAATCCCAAGCAGGCTTTCCACAAGGTCTTTTGCAAGCTGTAGCCTTAACAGAATCAGAATATAAAGATAACCATTCTGGTAAAATTGTTGCTTGGCCATTCACCGTTACAATTGCAGGGGAAGGGCATTATTTTTCTAATCTCAGTGAAGCCGTTAATGCCGTTGAACAAGCCTTAATCGACCAGACCAACAATATAGATATTGGCTGCATGCAAATTAATTATAACTATCACGGCATTGCGTTTTCATCAATAGAACAAATGTTTAATCCAGTTGATAATGTTGCTTATGCTGCCAGTTTTTTAAGGCAGCTTTATCGGCGACATGGAAATTGGCTACAGGCTCTATCCTTTTATCACTCATCAGATGATACACGGGGAACTCAATATCAAGCGAAGGTTCTAACAAAATGGACGAATTTGCGCAGTGATATTTTTGATCAACCTCAAACCACACCTGATGAAAAAATCACGATGCTCCCTGCACTTACTGCGGTTGATGAACCTGTTATTCAAATACAACCACTGAAGACAATGGTTGGTGGATATCGTGATGCGTATCTTGATCAAAGCCTTGCACAGATTAAAGCGCGAAAACAAGCCTTAACGCCTGTTAGCGAATAAAATGGAGCAATAAATCCAACCCTCCTTACCAATATCGTTTTATCATTGACACCCTTTGTTTTTTACCTAAACTATAATTAATTAAAAAGAACTGGTAAAAAAGGGGAAAATTTATGAAAACACGCGCAGCAATTGCTTATGAAGCCGCATCACCGCTGGTTATTGAAACCGTTGATTTGGAAGGGCCAAAAGCGGGGGAAGTGTTGGTTGAAAATATGGCCACGGGGGTTTGTCACACGGATGCGTTTACGCTATCAGGGGAAGATCCTGAAGGACAATTTCCCGCCATCCTTGGTCATGAAGGGGCAGGCATTGTGCGGGAGATTGGGGCGGGCGTTACCTCCTTAAAGCCAGGGGATCACGTCATTCCACTTTACACCCCTGAATGCCGTGAATGTGATTTTTGCCTGCATCCAAAGACTAATCTTTGCCAATCCATCCGCACAACACAAGGTGCAGGGGTCATGCCAGATGGCACCAGCCGATTTTCATTAAACGGCAAGCCAATCTTGCATTATATGGGATGTTCAACTTTTTCTAATTTTACCGTTTTACCAGAAATTGCCCTTGCCAAAATTCGTGAAGATGCCCCTTTTGATAAAGTGTGCTATATTGGGTGCGGGGTTACAACTGGTGTTGGTGCGGTTGTTTTTGATGCGAAAGTTGAAACAGGGTCAACTGTTGCCGTATTTGGCCTTGGCGGGATTGGTCTTAATGTGATCCAAGGCGCAGCAATGGTCGGCGCATCCAAGATTATCGGGATTGATGTTAATCCATCTAAAACCGCACTTGCAACCAAATTTGGCATGACGGACTTTATTAATCCAAAAACCACAGATAATGTGATAGAAGCGATTTGCGATTTAACCAATGGCGGCGTTGATTATTCGTTTGAATGTATTGGCAATGTTGAAACTATGCGCCAAGCGTTGGAATGCTGTCATAAAGGATGGGGGGAGAGCATTATTATCGGCGTTGCAGGAGCTGGGCAGGAAATCGCCACCCGTCCATTTCAATTGGTAACAGGGCGTGTGTGGCGTGGTACTGCATTTGGTGGCGCGCGTGGGCGTACTGATGTGCCAAAGATTGTTGATTGGTATATGGATGGTAAGTTAAATATTGATGATCTGATCACCCATACCATGCCACTTGAGGAAGTTAATCATGCCTTTGACCTGATGCATGAAGGCAAATCAATTCGCAGCGTCATCGTTTATTAATATCATGAAAATACTTAATAAATATCATTGTCATGGCGGCGAATTATCGATTGTTGAACATGACAGCGAAGCCCTTAATTGTAAGATGGTGTTTTCCATCTTTCTTCCGCCGCAAGTGCATAATCACAAAATACCTTTTATAACCTTTCTTTCAGGGCTAACCTGCACACACGAAAATTTTACGACAAAGGCAGGGGCTTATGGGTTCGCGGCAAAGGCAGGGCTTGCGATTGTTGCCCCCGATACTTCTCCGCGCGGGGATGATGTCTCTGATGTTGAGGATTATGATTTTGGCAAAGGCGCAGGCTTTTATTTGAATGCAACCCAATTCCCTTGGAATCGCCATTATAGGATGGAGGATTATATTGCCTGCGAATTAAATAGTTTGATTGTCAATAAATTCCCCCTTTCACAAGATCAACAAGGGGTTTGTGGGCATTCAATGGGCGGGCATGGTGCCTTAACGCTTGGACTTAAATATCCAGATTTATTTAAATCAATTTCGGCCTTTTCGCCGATTGTTGCGCCGTCCCAAGTCCCATGGGGACAAAAAGCCTTTTCAGGCTATCTTGGGAGCGACCAAACTTTATGGCAGGCGCATGATGCTTGTGCCTTAATCCGCAAAGCAGGTGACCGTAGTAAATTTCCAGAAATTTTAATTGATCAAGGCACCAGCGATGCATTTTTAACCGATCAGTTAAAACCAGAATTATTTGAAGATGCCTGCAAAAATGTCAACCAATCGCTTATCCTCAATCACCGCGCAGGCTATGACCACAGCTATTACTTCATCCAATCCTTTATTGAACATCACATTAATCATCATGCAGGTGTGTTAAGTTAAGGGGAGTCCCTAGGTATAAACCTATAAAAATCATATCCAACTTATGAGTCATTTATTGTATCGCTCGATCTTTGATAGCAATAGGGTGATTAGCCCAACAAGGATAAGATAATAAATAGCGGCATAAAAATAGGTCATTAGGTCGAAATTTCTTGCAAATGCGGTGCGGGTTTGTCCCATTAAATCCAAGACAGTAATGGTTGAAATTAAGGCACTGCCTTTCATTAATAGGATGATTTCATTACCATAAGCAGGCCATGCTATCTTTAAGGCTTGCGGGAACATGATCCGCCGCATGGCGTTAAGCCAGCTCATGCCGATTGCCTGTGCCGCTTCCATCTGGCCACGGTCAACATTGACCAAGCCGCCCCGTAAAATTTCACAAACATAAGCACTTGTATTCAAGGTTAATACGAACGCGCCAATCCACCACGCATCCTTGAAGAACGGCCATAAAATCCCAAGATTTTCTTCACCAAAACTACCAATACCGTAATAAATTACCCATAATTGCACCAGTAAGGGCGTGCCACGAAATACATAAACAAAAGTTTGGGCAGGGATATTAAGAATTGGATTAGCGGACAAACGCGCCAATACCAACGATACTGCAAGTATAAAACCGACAAAGACTGAGACGATTAAAAGCTCCATCGTGACGAATATACCATCTGTTAAGCGCGGGCATATTGACTGAAATAATTCAGAAGAGATTGGGGAGACCACCCCACAAAATGCATCAGAAGCGGTATATTTTAAATCTTCATACATGGATTGCTCGTGATTATGCTACATTTAAGCCACGGCGTGCTTTTATTTCCAAACGCCGAATGATAAGTTCAGATAGTGAGGTCAACATCAGATAAATCCCACCCGCTAGCACAAAGAATAACAATAATTCACGCTCGGTTTCACCAGCTAATTTTGCGACCCTAAGCACTTCATCAAGGGCAATCACAGCGGCTAAAGAAGTATCCTTCAACACCACCATCCATAGATTGCCAAGCCCTGGAAGCGCATATCGCCAAAGCTGTGGAAGTTTTATTCTGATCATGGCTTGAAGGGGGCGCATGCCGATTGCCTGTGCTGCCTCCATCTGTCCTGAAGGCACCGCAAGATAAGCCCCCCTGATAATTTCACAAACATAGGCTGCAAAAATTAAGGCAAGCCCTGCTGCTGCTGCCGCAAATTTTGGCACTTCAATCGTGAAATCGTAACCCAATAAGCCAATGATGCCGTTGATTGTCTTTTCAGAGCCAAAAAAGATAATCAGAATGATCAAAAATTCAGGAACGCCCCTTATGAATAAAGTATAGGCGTTTGCTAAAATTTTTAATAATCGCCAATTGGATAATTTTAATCCTGCTAACATCCCGCCTAGGATCAAGGCGAAGACAAGCGATACCGCAGCAAGTTGAAGGGTTGTAAAAGTGGCAAAGATAAATTCATCGCCCCACCCGTTTTCACCAAAACTTAATAGACTTAGTTCCATTTGCTATGGCTATGGGCTGTTATGGCTATGGGTGGAGCTTTGAATTAATTAAAATTGAAAAAATGCTTAAAATATATCCGTACCAAAATATTCATTACTAATTGCTTGATAGGTTCCATTTTCACGAATGGCTTTAAGCGCAGCGTTAAAGTCCGCTTTAAGGGCATCTTCACCCTTACGAATGCCAATTCCGATCATGTCACCAATATCAATTTTACCCGCCATTTGGCTGAAACCATCGGTTTTGCTCAGCCAATCTTCTGCTGGGATAAAATCAGCAACAACGGCGTCAATCCGTCCTGATTCTAAATCAGAAAGGGCGGCAGGGTTGGTATCGTATAATTTAATGTCGGCACGCCGTCCATAATTATCCTCTAACCATTGTGAACCAACCGTTGAACGCTGTGCGCCAACTGTGAAATCCCCAAGATTTTCAAGATTGATCGCCGCACCATTCTTGGCAATAACGCTAAGATAATTGCTATAATAAGGATTTGTGAAATCAATGACTTTCAATCGTTCTTCCGTAATGGAAACAGAGGCGATAATCGCATCATATTTATCATTCACAAGGCTTGGGATAATGCCATCCCAATCTTGCGCGACAAGTTCACATTTCCGCTTCATTTCTGCGCAAAGGGCTTTTGCAATATCAATATCAAAGCCAACAAGCTCGCCATCTGCGGTCATATTATTGAAGGGAGGATACGCCCCTTCCGATGCAATCCGTAGCACGCCATCTGCTTTTGCAGATGCCATTACGCCGACTGCCATGATTCCTGCCATGGTCATTGCTAAAATAAGTTTTTTCATAATTTACCTTTCTGTTATTTTTTAAAATTAAAGCACTTGATTTAAAAATTGCTGGCATTCAGCCGAATGCGGATTGCCAAACACTTCTTCAGGGCTTCCCTCCTCGCGGATTATGCCTTGATGAAGAAAAATCACTTTATTAGAGACCTCTCTGGCAAAGCCCATTTCATGCGTTACCACTACCATACTCCTCCCCTCCGATGCAAGGTCACGCATGACACTCAAGACTTCGCCAACCATTTCAGGGTCTAGGGCAGAGGTTGGTTCGTCAAATAACATGACTTTGGGATTCATCGCCAAAGTACGCGCAATTGCAACACGTTGTTGCTGACCACCAGAAAGTTGACTAGGGAACTTATCTTTTTTATCTAAAATTCCAACACGATCCAAGAAAAATTCAGCCCGCTCCACCGCTTTTTCTTTGGGCATGCCTAATACTTGAACAGGGCCTTCAATTACATTTTCCAAAACCGTCATATGCGCCCAAAGATTAAATTGTTGAAAAACCATGCCAAGTTTTGAACGAATTTCACAAAGCCGTTTTTTATTAGTTATTTTACGTACAGCTGAGGCGGAGGGGGCACCTGTGGCGGGTTGGCTAAGCGGCATGCGCTCTCCGTCAATGAAAATATCACCTTGGTTAGGCATCTCCAGCAAGTTAATACAGCGCAAAATTGTTGATTTTCCAGACCCAGAAGCCCCAATCAAAGATAATACCTTATGTTCATCAATTGAAAAGTTTACGCCTTTAATGACCTCCAAATCACCATAAGATTTATGTAAATTCTCTATACGCAGATAATCATTACTTGCTTGAGGATGCGTCATGGCCTATTCGTTATAATCCTTTTTTAAAAACTTTTTCTTAACAATTTTAAAATTAACTTTAAGCATAATAATGGGGGATACGCAATGATTACCCTTCGCGATGCAATGTCAGAAAATTATTCAGCAATCATCAAGTTAAATGATGAAGTCGTTGCGCTTACCAGTCCTATGGATATTGATAGACTAACACATCTGATTGATATTGGCGCAAATTGTATTGTTGCAGAAAAAGATGAAGCGATTATTGGGTTTATATTAGTAATGGAACAGGAATGTTCTTATGAAAATGGTAATTTCAATTGGTTTAAGCAACGTTTAGGCCGCTTTATTTATATAGACCGAATTGTAATCTCCAAAATGGGAAGAGGTAAGGGGCTAGGCGGTAAATTATATGCACATATCGCAAAGTTAGCACACGAGCGAAATTGCCTGACGATGGCCGCAGAAATGAATTTGGTTCCTCCTAACGAACACTCCCTTGGTTTTCATAAAAAACATGGTTTTATTGAACTTGGAACGCACACATTAGACAATGGAAAGATTGTTTCAATGCAAATCAAAGAGATAAAATTAAGCTGATTTAAAATTAAAACCAAGTGAAATAAAAGAATTTTTTACCCCCTTCTTCATATCAGCTTGCGGTATAACATGGCATAAATTAAAGCCTTTTGAAAAGTAATAAATTTTCAAAGGGCTAAATTTATGGATAAAAATCAAATTGTTAACCTATATTTGCAATATTGTCGTGATAAAGGATTATCAGACCATTCGCTTCGTGCTTATAAAACAGATTTAAAGGATTATCGACAATCCTTAGCCACCGATCAGCTATTTACAAAAGAAGGTTTGGAAATTTGGCTACGCCATATGCGCCTTAAAAATCTGGCACCAACCAGTATTAAACGGCGGATTGCCTGTGTGAAAACATTTTTCTTTTGGTTGGAAGAACAAGATTATATAACACAAAATCCATTTCATAAACGAAATTTTTTATCGATTACTCAACCAAAAAGACTCCCCCGTCATCTATCGTCCGAAATTATATCAAAATTGGTTCGTCATTGTGCGTATAAAAAATATATCCATAATGATGTTTTAATCTATCATACATTGCTTCTTGCTTTGTTGCTTTTATATTCTACGGGTATCCGTGTCAGCGAATTATGCGCCATCACAATCAATGACATCGATGATTGTCACGAAAAAATTAATATCAAGGGCAAAGGCAATCGTGAACGGCATGTGTTTTTGACTAATGGTAAAATTAAAAGACTGCTTATTGATTATTTAGAATTGCGTAAAAATTTTAGGCCTATCACAGATAGCTTGCTGATTAATAAAAAAGGAATGATCATTTATCCAAATTATATACGTGAGCAAATTCACAAATTAACAAATGAGCTGGGGATCAGCCGTCGCATCACCCCCCATATGATCCGTCATAGCACAGCTACTCATTTATTAGATACAGGCGTGGACATCCGCCATGTACAAAAATTACTTGGGCATAGCAGTATCTCCGTTACCGAGATTTATACCCATGTCTCTACAACACAATTACAATCAATCATCAAAAAGGCAGACATCACCGCTTTACTATAATTTTTAGTGATAACTAAAAATTATGCTTAATGATTTATACTCTTATGACCTGTTAGAAGGCTTTTATTATGTTTTACTGATGATTTCGAGTGTTTTCGTTTTCACAGGTTTTTTATTCATTCATAAATTGTTAAGTCCACTTTCACTCATGGATAAATACATATCCTCTATTAAGGATCAGAAAACTGCAAAATATATAAATCTTGATAGTGTTTACAACCAAATATACACGATACCTAGAAAACTAATTCTATTCCTATTTGGGCATAACGGAAATAACCGTGAAAAAACGCCTGAAGAAAATGTCACTCAAGAATGGGTAAACGAAAATAGCACACTAATATTTCGACGCTTTTTACCAATATATATGGTTTATATCAGTTCGCTAGTAATTTTATGTAGGCCTGTGAGCTTTGAAGGGCTAGAAAATACCTTTTATGGCTATGAAAAAAACCAGACTACTTTGTTTACTTATTTAATTATCTATGTTTTCAGCAATAGCTTTTTTGACTTTTTTTCCTTAAGATACTCTTTAAATAATCTTAATCAGATTATTGCTATTAAAAACAAAAGCCAATCGCTTTCAAAAATATTTTTAATAACGATGAAAGATTTACTTTTTGCGGGTTTTTGTTTTATTTTTAGTCAGGTAATTTCGTGCTTTTTATGGTACTTTAAAAGAGATACTTATGAGGCTGTGAATTTGTCAACCAGTGGTGAAATTATAAACACAGCTTATTTATTTATAGATATCACACTTTGGCCTTATGCTTTCATAGGTGCTAATGATGCAAATAGTATTTTAAACGTGTATTTTCCAGGGCAGCTATTAATTACTGGTACAGTATTTATTCCAACAATTTTCGTTTTACTTATGGCTCTTAGTTTAGCATTCTTTTTACAATTATCTTATCAAATAAAAATCAGACTGAGTTATCTTAAAATAAACAAAACAACGCTAGAAGATTTATGTTCAAAACCAGTTTTTATTCCATTTTATTCAAAAGTAAAACAAAAAGGTGACAAGAATATTTCTTATTGCAATGCTTTACTAATAGGCGCACTTTACAGTCTTTCCTCTGTTGTTCTGAGCAGTATAATTAGCGCAGTTATAGGCGTGAATATTTTATCATTTATGCCTTAAAAGAATTTGAACATTTCTGCATCTGCCAAAATTATCATCAAATGCAATCATACTACCACATAAATAAAATTCCCATAATCTTAAGATTTCACATCGTTCAGAATGCGATTTAATCTCTAATGATAAATGATCGTATATTTTTTCTAGGTTACTATAAAAATTACTTAGCCAGTTTTTGAGGGTAGTAAAATAATTTATTCTGTCATGAGTGAAAAGTTGTACTATTTCTAGCTTACTATTATCAATTGCACTTACAATTTCTTGTAATTGTGGCATATATGCCCCTGGAAAAATTTCTTTATCGATCCACTCGTTAGTTGCCCTTAAATCACTCGTAACGATACAATGAACAAGTGCTTGACCATTATTTTCAAGTAAATTTGCAATCTTTGTAAAATATCCTAAATGCTTATTTTTTCCAATATGTTCAAGCATACCAATTGAGTAAATTTTATCAAATTTTTTATTTTCGTTTAATAAAGCATAATCTGAGCATATATACTCATTTTTTGTCTTACAATTATCACGGGCATATTTAATTTGTTTTTCTGCAATACTTAGTCCCATGACATGGCATTGCTTATTTGTTGCAATCATTTCTGCGGCTTGTCCCCAACCACACCCAAGATCTAAAACATAGTCGCTACTTGATATATTTAACCGATCTGAAACAATATTAATTTTATTTTCTTGAGCTTTGGATAAAGTCTGGTTTGTGTGATCAAAAAATGCGCAAGTATAAATTAACTTTTCATCAAGAATATAACGCATAAATTCTGGATCTGTGTTATAATGTAAAGCTATATTTTCTTTTACTTTATGAGGAAAAAAATTATAAAGATAGCCATCTCGATATAGTTTTTTATTACCGATAAATTTGTAAATTTTCATAATCCTAGAATCTTGTTTACTATAATAAGCCCTAAGAAGGGGATATAATTGCTTTGAGCTACATCCCCAATATCCTTTTACATAATAATGGGGAATCTTAAAGTCAGGTTTCAAAGCCATCAAAAAAAATCTAAATAAATTAGGCGTTGCTATATAACCATTACTTAAAGCTTTATTTTGGTTTTCCTTTGTCATCCATTTTAATGCTAACTGATTATCCCCACCAATAAGTTTTTTCATTATTTCTAATGTTTTTTTTGATGGGGCTTTATAATTTTTTTTGTCTTCTAAATAGCTCATAATTTTTAGTTATCACCTATATTGATGTTTTCCTACCTCTAACAACATATACACCACTATAAATTTAAAAACAAGATTTAAATTTATTTATATGTAATAATTAGTGGTTGTGAAAAATATGTAATGTACTCGTTTTATAGCCATTACTTGTTTTTTTAATTTCAAAATTTATAAATTTTTCTAAACCGTCATTCTACAAAGGCTACGTCCTTATAATTTCCTGACCATCTTCTTGCAAAAAACGCAATAAACGGAATGACAATAGCTTAACGACCCTTTATTAAGAGGGTTAATTATCAAACTAATAATAAAAAAAGAATAAGCCTCAATGAAACCAAGCGCAACACCTGATTTATCCCCCAGTCAAAAGTCTGTGTCCCTTTTTGGTTGGCTATTATTAGGATTTTTATCTTTTATATGGGGTGGATCATTTTATTTTATTGAAGTTGTGGTGGAGGTCTTGCCGCCCTTATATCTAGTTTTCTATCGCGTTGGCTTTGCGGCTGTTACTTTATGGATCGTTTGTTTAGTCTATCGCATTCCTATTCCCATTAAAAATACTGCGTTTTGGCAAACCTGCTTAATCATGGGAATTTTAAATAATGCCATTCCTTTTTATTTGCTTTCATTCGGACAAAGTCAGATTAGTGGTTCACTTGCAGCGATTTTAAACGCAACAACACCGTTCTTTGCTTTAATTTTTGGCCATTTATTTACTGATGATGATCGGATTCATCTTGGCAAGTTGCTTGGCATCATTACGGCTTTTATGGGGGTTATATTGATGCTTCTGCCTGCTGGCAATGCTTTGGATTTCTCACGTATTGAAGGAATGATAGCTTGCCTTGGTGCCTCTTTTGCTTATGGAATGGCGGCGATATGGGGACGGCGTTTTGCAAAACAAGGCATTAAGCCGATTATGGCCGCTACTGGACAGCTTACGGCTTCCACATTTGTTTTGACGCTAGGAATTATTATTTTTTCGGATGGACTGTTAAGCCTAATCCCAACTTTGCTTGATATGACGCTTAATCCATTATTTAGCTTATTAACGCTTGCGGTTTTTTGTACGGCGATGGCTTATTTGATTTATTTTAAATTATTATCTTTGGTGGGCGCAACCAACACAACTTTGGTAACCATGCTTGTGCCGTTAAGCGCGATGGCACTTGGCGCAATTTTTCTGAATGAATCCTTAACCTTAAATGAATGGTTGGGATTAGGGCTGATTATGTTTGGTTTGATCATTGTTGACGGGCGGTTGACCCGTCGTATTTTGCGATAAAAACGGCGTTTTCAAAAAAATCACAATGCTTTACTAACGCTAATATCGTAATTATATAAGGGTGGAGGCTTTCCTTATTCTTTTTTCCTTAAATCATGGAGTTATGCTGGATTATGACAAGAACGATCCTTGAATCGAAAACCAAAACCCATATTCTTGGCTTTGATCAGCCGTTTACAATTATTGGGGAGCGGATTAACCCAACTGGGCGCAAGAAACTTGCCGCAGAGATGAAACTTTATGATTTTTCAACCGTTGAAGCCGATACGCTGGCACAAGTTAATGCTGGGGCGCAAATGTTGGATGTTAATGCAGGAATCCCACTTGCCGATGAACCTGACATTCTTGCAAAAGCGATTAAGCTGGTGCAGTCTTTAACCGATGCCCCACTTAGCATTGATTCTTCAATCGTGGCGGCGTTGGAAGCTGGTTTGGAAGCCTATGAAGGGCGGCCATTGCTAAATTCGGTTACAGGTGAAGAAGAACGGCTTGAAGCTGTATTGCCGCTTGTTAAGAAATATAATTGTGCGGTTGTTGGGATTTCCAATGATGAAACGGGAATTTCCGAAGACCCTGATGTGCGCTATCAAGTTGCAAAGAAAATTGTTGATCATGCGGCTGATTATGGCATTCCGTCTTGCGATATTGTAATTGACCCGTTGGTTATGCCCATTGGTGCGTTAAATCAAGCGGGGGTTGGGGCTTTAAACCTCATTCGGCGGTTGCGTGAAGAATTAAAAGTTAATACAACTTGTGGGGCTTCCAATTTAAGTTTTGGTTTGCCAAATCGTCATGGGCTGAATGCTGCCTTTTTATCGATGGCGGTGGGTGCGGGTATGACATCTGCCATTATGAACCCATTACATGATCCAGAATTGCACGCGATCTGGGGCGCAGATGTTGTTGCAGGTCATGATCCTGATTGCACAAGATGGATTAAACGCTTTCGTGAACCCACAGCGGAGGGCAGTGAACCACGTGGTGCGCGTGGCGAGCGTGGGAATCGTCGGCGTCGTGCAGCGGCATAATTTATATCGTTATTGTAAAATCATAGATTCATAATTGGAGGGGCTAGCTTATGACGGAACAGACAGAACCGCTTGATCCCCTGCTAGCTTCATCCGTATCAGAAATAGAAGGCGAGGGGATGGCACAGCTTGTCTTCACCCCTTCAGGCAAACGCGGCATGTTTCCCGTTGGAACACCCGTTTTAACGGCGGCAAGGCGGCTTGGTGTTGATCTTGATTCCTTATGTGGTGGGCGCGGTATATGTGGGCGTTGCCAAATTACCCCAAGTTTTGGTGATTTTGCCAAACATAATATTAAATCTGAACCTGATCATGTGAATGAATTTAATTCGGTAGAGGAATTTTATAAGAGTAAAAAAGACCTAAAATCTGGGCGGCGACTTGGTTGTCAATGTCGTATTTCAGGGGATTTGGTTGTTGATGTGCCTCCAGAATCCCAAGTTTATCGTCAAATTATTCGTAAAGGTGCAGAAGAACGTAAAATCCGTGTCGATCCACTCATTACACTTCATTATATTGCAGTTGCAGAACCCGATATGCACAATCCCTCAGGGGATTTAGAACGCTTAACCCAAGCCCTTCAAATTCAGTGGGGGATTCGTAATGTAAAATGCCCACTTACCATTTTACAGAATTTACAAAAAATCTTGCGCGATGGAAATTGGAAAGTCACGGTTGCCCTTTATGATCGCAAGGAAATTGTTGCAATCTGGCCTGATTTTCAAGAACATGCTTATGGGGTCGCGGTTGATATAGGATCGACCACTATGTCCGTGCATATCACCAATTTGCGCACAGGGAAGGTTGAAAGCTCAACAGGCGGGATGAACCCACAAATCCGCTTTGGTGAAGATTTAATGAGTCGTGTCTCCTATATCATGATGAATGAAGGGGCAACTGAACAATTAACCGAAGCAGTACGCGGTCGCCTTGTTGAATTAATTGCAGATGCTGCGGCGGAAGCCGATATTTCCCCTGATCGAATATTGGAATTGGTGCTGGTGGGGAACCCCGTGATGCATCATTTAATGTTGGGTGTTGATCCACGCGAATTGGGTTGGGCACCTTTTGCGCTTACCACCAATCAATCAGTTTCCGTATGGGCGGTTGAACTTGGCTTGACGGAGGTTTTGAATCCAGGTGCGCGCGCATTCTTTTTGCCTTGTGTGGCAGGGCATGTGGGCGCAGATGCGGCTGGCGTTGTCCTTTCAGAAGCCCCGCAAGCACGCGATGAAGTTACTTTGATTGTCGATGTTGGAACCAATGCTGAAATTGTACTTGGCAATAAACAACGTTTACTTGCCTGTTCCAGTCCAACAGGCCCAGCCCTTGAAGGTGCGCAGATCAGCAGCGGGCAACGCGCCGCCAATGGCGCAATTGAACGTATACGCATTGATAAAGAAACGCTGGAGCCACGCTTTTCTGTGATTGGTAGTGAATTATGGTCTGATCAAGATGGTTTTGAAGATTCAATTCAAGGCTTTGGGATTTCAGGCATTTGTGGTTCAGGCATTATTGAAGTGATTGGGGAGATGTATTTAAGCGGGATTATCAATGAAGATGGGGTCATTCAAGGACATTTGGCGGATAAAAATGATCGTATTCAGGCTGATGGTCGTACCTATAAATATGTGATTATGCCTGAACGCGATGAACATGTTGAGGTATCGGTTACACAAGCCGATATTCGTGCGATTCAGCTTGCAAAAGCGGCACTTTATGCGGGAACTAAATTACTGATTCAGCGTCTTGGTGATTACCCTAAGCGCATTATACTTGCAGGCGCATTTGGTAGCCGTATCGACCCACTTTATGCGCTGGTGCTTGGGCTTGTCCCTGATTGTGTGCTTGAACAGGTTAAGCCTGTTGGCAATGCCGCAGGCACGGGTGCCAGAATTGCATTATTGGATCGTAAAGCCCGCGCATCCTTGAATAAAACAATCACCATGATTGAGAAAATTGAAACAGCGATTGAACCTGATTTTCAACAGCATTTTGTTGAAGCAATGGCCTTTCCACATAAAACGGATGCACCTGTACATTTATCCAATTATGTCGAGCTTCCTAAACAAGAAGCGCAAAGCCAAAATGATACAGGTGACGCTGGACGCAATCGGCGTAATCGCCGTAATCGTCGCGCATCTTAAAAAGTAATCTGTTCATTTTAATAGGAGGAGCAATGGAAGAAACCACCGCAATTAAGAAATTTATGGCAGATTGTAGCCTTGAAGTTACGCCAAATGGCTTGGCTAAGTTAGAAAATTTGGAAGATATTTTTACAAAAAACCAACGGGTTTATGTAACTTTTTTGCCAGGAAGCGATAGTAAAGATACGATAATCGCCTGTGAACGCCTTAAGCAAGAAGGCTATGCTCCAATTCCACATATTGCCGCGCGTTCTGTGCAAAGTGAAGCGATGTTAACCCAATTATTGGAAGGGTTTTCTGCTTTATCCATTGATCAAGCCTTGTTGATTGCTGGCGGTGTTGATCAACCGCTTGGTCCATATCATTCTTCATTAGATATTTTGAAATTAGGATTATTTGAACAATATGGGTTTCGTAAAATTGGCCTTGCGGGGCATCCTGAAGGTTCGCCTGATATACCAGAACCAGATATTTTGCAGGCATTGCGGGATAAAAATGCTTACGCTGCCGATTCTTCCATCGAATTTTATCTTGTGACGCAATTTTGCTTTGAAGCAGAACCCATCATTGCATGGGATCGCCACATTCGCGCAGAAGCGAATAATCGCTTGCCAATTCATATCGGTATTCCAGGACTTGCAACATTAAAAACCTTATTAAAACACGCACAAGCTTGCGGGATAGGGGCTTCGATGCGGGTCTTAACCCGTCAAGCAGGTAATCTTGCAAAATTATTGGTGGTTAATGAACCTGATAAGCTAACCCGTGATCTTGCCAATTATCGCGCAAATGATCCACAATGCGGTATCACTGGTTGCCATCTTTATCCGTTAGGTGGCGTTAAAAAATCTGCTGATTGGCTTATGAATGTCCAAGCGGGCAACTTTGAACTTGGTGCAAAGAACGGTTTTACAATCCAGTAAGTTAATTTTTTACTAAAATGAAAATACTCTAATAGGTCATTTAATTGGGCTTAGCAGCATCATTACTTGACGCCCTTCAAAATTAGGTTCCTGATCAATCTTGGCGGTTTCGCTTAATTCTTCACGGATACGGTTTAATACCTCCATACCCAATTCCTGATGTGCCATTTCCCGTCCACGGAAGCGTAAGGTGATTTTAACTTTATCGCCATCGCTTAAAAATTTAGTTACTTGGCGAATTTTAACCTCATAATCATGCTGTTCAATGTTTGGACGGAATTTAACCTCTTTAACCTCAATTGTTTTTTGCTTTTTACGCGCTTCATGGCGGCGTTTTTGCAATTCATATTTATATTTTCCATAATCAAGGATTTTGCAAACAGGCGGTTCAGCGTTAGGTGAAATCTCAACAAGGTCTAATTCAACCTCTTCAGCCATTTTAATCGCTTCAGCTGTCGCCATACGGTTATAATTTGTGCCATCATGCCCGATAAGATGAATGATTGTTTCGGTAATTTCATCATTAACACGTGGGCCTTCTTTGCTTGGAATCTGGGTCTGGGATGGTTTACGGATGGGAGTCTCCTTTTTTTCTTTAAGTTAGTTGATACATAAAAAATTAACCAATTTTATTTTGTGCCTGAAATAAGGCAATCGCCTCTTCAAGCGGAATAATCTTTTGGGGTTGGTCACTGCCTAATTGCCGTAAGGCAAGCTTGCCTTCTTCGGCTTCTTTCTTACCAACAACCGCGATGGTTGGAATAAATTGATGAGAATGCTCACGAATTTTATAATTAATTTTCTCGTTACGTAAATCGGCTTTTACCCGTAAACCCTCGGCTTCCAAGCGTTCAATCACCTCATTTGCATAAGTATCCGCCTCGGAAGTAATAGTTGCAACAACAATTTGTATAGGTGCCAACCAAAACGGGAAGCGTCCAGCAAATTGTTCAATTAAAATGCCAATAAAGCGTTCAAACGATCCTAAAATTGCGCGATGGAGCATCACAGGGCGATGTTTAAGCCCATCCTCGCCAATATATTGTGCATCAAGGCGTTCAGGCAAGACAAAGTCAACTTGTAACGTACCACATTGCCAATCACGCCCAATCGCATCGGTTAAAACAAATTCAAGTTTGGGACCATAAAACGCACCTTCCCCTGGATTAAGTGCAACCGTTTTACCCGCCGCTTTGGTTGCACTCATCAAAGCCGCTTCTGCTTTATCCCAAACCTCGTCAGAACCAGCACGCTTAGGCGGGCGATCAGAAAATTTAATATGATAATCTTCAAAGCCAAAATCTTTATAAATGCTGGATAATAAATCGATAAATCGCTTTGTTTCAGATTCAATTTGGGCTTCGGTACAAAAAATATGCCCATCATCTTGGGTAAAAGCGCGCACCCGCATTAGGCCATGTAGTGCGCCAGAAGGTTCATAACGATGACAAGAGCCAAACTCAGCAAAGCGTAACGGTAAATCACGATAGCTACGCACGCCTTGGCGAAAAATCTGAACATGGCCAGGACAATTCATTGGTTTTAAGGCCATCGTGCGGTGCTGATCTGTGCAATGATGGGCTGCTTCATCTTGTTCTTGGGTGACTTCATTCCCTTGTGATTCATCAACTTCGGCAATAAACATATGTTCACGGAATTTATCCCAATGTCCTGATTGTTCCCATAAGGTTCGATCAACAAGCTGGGGAGTATTCACTTCCTTATAGCCCGCCATATCTTGGCGATTGCGTATATAAATTTGGCATTGGCGATAAAGCATCCAACCGTTAGGGTGCCAAAAGACACTGCCACGGGCTTCTTCTTGCAAATGAAACAAAGACAAAGCTTTTCCAAGTTTACGATGGTCACGGCGTTCTGCTTCTTCGATACGCATAAGATAAGCCGCAAGTTCTTTTTCATCACGCCAACAAGTGGCGTAAATGCGCTGTAGTTGTGGATTAGACGCATCGCCCCGCCAATAAGCCCCTGCAAGTTTAGTAAGCTTAAAGGCGGTTCCCAATTTACCCGTTGAGGTTAGATGCGGCCCACGGCATAGATCAATCCAATCCCCTTGACGGTACATGGTAATTGTTTCTTTATCAGGGAGTTCCAAGACCCATTCCGCCTTAAAATCTTCGCCAATTTTTTTGAAAAATTCATAGACGGATTGGCGATCCCAAACTTCCCTTACAATCGCAACATCGCGTGCAACAATCTCTTTCATCCGTTGTTCGATTGCTGAAAAATCTTCGGTTGAAAATGGCGTTTCACGATAAAAATCATAATAAAGCCCATCTTCAATCGAAGGGCCAAAGGTAATTTGCGTACCAGGAAATAATTCTTGAACGGCCATCGCCAATACATGCGCACAGTCATGGCGTAACAAAGGAAGGGCGCGTGGATCATCACGGGTGATTAATTCAACCGTTGCATCCTGTTCAATGATACGCTCAAGATCCCAATCTTGATGATCGACTTTTGCAAATATGACCTTTTTAGCCAAGGATTTACTGATTGATTGGGCGATATTCAGCGGGGATACAGCCGCTTCATAATGTTTAATAGACCCATCGGCAAGGGTAATGGCAACCATATTGTCCTAATTCGACTCCTTTAAAACATACATATTATTCATTCTTATTGCGTAAACTTCACGAAAATGCAAGCGATTAGTCTTCATTGCGCTTAGGTCGCAAGATATGAACATGATCGGGGCTATAAAGTGCGCTATCCTTGATCGTATTTATTGGTAAATCGCTATTGGTCTCAAGCCCTTTTCCAACCATAATCAAGGCGGTGCGTGTAATTTTTTCCTTACGCGCGCTTTCATATAATGAATTTAATTGCGTGTGAATAAATTGTTCATCTGGCCAACCAACGCGATAAGCAATGATAACAGGGCAATCTTCCCCGTAATATGGAATAAGCTCACGTTCAATATGACGTAAATTCCTAACGGAGAGATGAATCATCAATGCTGCGCCCGTCCGTGCAAAATTTTCTAATGTTTCGCCTTCTGGCATTGACGTGGATTTCATTGTGGTTCGGGTTAAGATAACCGATTGGGTGATTTCTGGCACCGTTAATTCAAGTTTTAATTTAGCGGCCGCCGCCGTATAAGCTGGAACCCCTGGAATAACTTCATAATCAATGCCAAGCTGGTCAAGGCGGCGCATTTGCTCCCCTGTTGCCCCATAAAGCGATGGGTCACCAGAATGCACCCGTGCCACATCCTGCCCTTGTTGCTCAGCTTCAATGCAATATTCGATAATTTGATCTAGGGTGAGGGAAGCTGTATCGATGACGGTTGCCCCTGTAGGCGCAGCGTCAACAATGGCTGGTGGTACCAGTGATCCCGCATAAAGGCAAAATTGGGCTTGGCTGATCAAGCGCAAGCCTTTAACGGTAATTAAATCAGGATCACCAGGCCCTGCACCAATAAAATAAACGGTCATGCGTTTTGTGCTTTCTTAATTGAAGATTCTTTATTTTCTATATACCCCCCCATATATCCTCGGGGTGTATAGCAGCGTTCACCCCAACCCGATTTAAGGGTTTTGGTTTGGCTTGAACCAATAATCACCAAAGTAAACATATCAATTTGGCTGCTATGCAGCGTTTCTAATTGCGTGATGTGGCAAGTTTGATCAGGTCTTCCCAATTGGCGTGCAATAATAACAGGGGTTGTGGCTGGTCTATTGGCACGTAACAGATCAACCGCATCATCAAATAATTGCGTGCGTTTTTTGGATACGGGATTATAAAAAGCAATGACAAAATCACCCATGGCAGCGGCTTTCACGCGCGTTAAAATTGTTTCACGTGGGGTCAGCAAATCGGATAACGAAATTAAACAAAAATCATGCCCCATCGGCGCACCAGCAAGTGCGGCGGCTGCTTGAAATGCTGAAATACCAAGTGCGGTTACGATTTCTATGCGTTTTGCCGCTTCTGATACGCCGCCTGCTTCTTGTGAACGCCCACATAATTCATAAACCAGTGATGCCATCGCATAAATGCCAATATCGCCCGAAGAAACAAGCGCAATTTTCTTCCCCTCTGCTGCTAGCTCAAGTGCCATTCGACAACGATCTTCTTCTGCACCAAGATCAAAGCGCATGGCGCGTTCTGCAGGTACTTTTAATAAATCAAGATAATAATGATACCCTAAAACAAGATCAGCCTCATACAGGGCTTGATCCGCTTCTGGCGTTCGCCATGCTGCTTGTCCAGGCCCAATCCCGACCAACATTAATTTACCAGTAGCCCGCCCACCAAGTTTTGTAGGGTCAGTGACGATATTGTGGGTTAGGGGTAATTTGGCGATTGCCAATGTTGCCTCAGCGATTTTCTGTTTAGGCAGAACAAGTGACCCATTCTCCCCTGCCATTAAGCGTGCTGCAGCCTCGCTTACTCCATGGCAACCGACCTCATTATAAACAATGGTGGAAGGTTCAGATAATTCAGGGGTCATTGCTTCCAATTCAGAAGGTTTAAATAAGCGTAAAGGCACGTGATAGGTTTCCGCTAATTGACGGATAGCGGGTTCGTCCTCTTTTAAGTCAATCGTGCCAAAGGCAAGGATGGCTTGCGGTAGAATGTTATTCGCTTCAAGGGTAGCTGCAACAAACTCATGAAGCTGATCAGGCACACAATCGCGAATACAGCCCACACCAATTACATAGCGGCGTGGGCAATAATGTAACGCATTACCATTTAATTTTTGAGGATGGGCGGAAGCGATTAAATCCACCGTGCCATCAGCCGCTTGTGGGACATTGGTTAAGAAATCTGCAAGCGATTCGCTTTCTTCACCTTTTAATTTAGCCTGTTCCCCTGCTAGCAAGCGCGCCATTACGGGTTTTGCTTGTTCGGGATTTATCAGCGTCCATCCCTCAGGCGGGGCATCAAGGGCAACGCCCCATGTTTGATCGCCTGCACTGGTAAAGATAATTGCGCCGCCTGTAATTTGTTTTACTGCGTTTGCAAGTTTAATCCCACCATGATGCGCACCCAATAAGGGCAGGATGGTTTGTGCTTCCTCATCAAGAACAATAACGGGTGGGTCTTGTTGCTTGGACGATAAAAAAGGTGCAATCGCCCGGATAACAATGCCGCAAGCCCCGATGAAAATAATGGGATAGCCTGCGGTGAATTGGCTTTGAATAAAGGGAAGTGGTGCATCAAAAATATGATCCAATCCATCACAACGGGGACGATAGCCTGCGCTTTTACCATTTAAACCATCGGCAAGGGTTGTTGCTAATTTCCCTCCTTGTTCAGTAAGGGCGATAATGACGGGATGCATCATAAGGGTGCCTGCTCGCCACGACAAATCAAAATAAGTGAAAAATAAGGGGCATTTTGTGGGGCTTTACTTAACGGCATGATTTGCTGTGCCTCAAGGCTTGCATGAGCAATGTAAAGTGCTTTCTCCATTAGGTTGAGCCGATTAAGCATTGCCGCAATTTTGCCAAGATGTCGTCCACATTTTAACAAAACAACGGTTTCTGATTGAAGAATTGCTTGTTCCAACGCCGTTTCTTCCAAGGTTGCAGGCAAAATTAAAAGCTGTTCATTGCGGCAAACCAAAGGTTGCAGAGCCGCAGCCGCAGCCGCTTGTGGGGAGCTAACCCCTGCCACCACCTGAATTGGCACTTGATTGCGTAAGCGTTCCAGCACATAAATAAAAGATCCGTAAGTCATGGGATCGCCTTCACACAGCATTACCACCGATTGCCCTTGATCAATTTTTTGTTTGATCTGTTCTGCGCCTTGATCGTAAACCTGTCTTGCAGGTTCGCGGGCAGTTTTCATCGGTAAGGATAAAATAATCTGTTCTGCATTTTCTGAAATTGCCTCCGTCACGATTGAATACGCAAAACTTGATTTATCTTCGGCGGCGCAATAGGCAATGACTTCAGCTTCCTTGATCAATCGCCACGCCTTGCGGGTAACCAATTCAGGATCACCAGGCCCAACCCCAACCCCGTAAAGGGTTGCACCTGTTTTTGTCGCTTCCAATTTTATCATGCTTCTAGGCTTTTCTTAAAATAAGCTGGGTAACCTGCATGGCAGGGCGCATCACAGCATAATGATCGGTAATTGGTTCACTAAATGCTTGGGAATGGCGAATTAACTGGCAATTATCCCCAAGATTTTTTGCAGATAAATAATAATTTAATAGGCTGGCTTCGCCTTCCAAAGTAACTGCATGGGCGACTAACACTCCGCCAAGGCGCAGGCGATGAAATGCCTTTTGGATAACGGATTCGCTTAAGCCCCCGCCCACAAACACGGCATCAGGATCAGGAAGCTCATCAAGTGCGCTTTCTATGGATTGATTAAAACAATGAATGGCAGATTCAACGCCGAATTTACGCATATTTTCCTTTAAAAGTGCCATGCGGTCTTTGCGATGCTCCACCGCATAAGCGTGACCAGTTTGGCTAAGTAAAGCCCATTCAACTGCAATCGAACCTGCGCCGCAACCAAGATCCCATAAACACGCATTAGGAAATGGGTTCAACCGAATAAGCGCAGCTGCCCGTACATCCCGCTTTGTAAGCGTGCCATCATGATGAAAGGCATCATCAGGCATTCCAGGAGGAACAAATTGCTGATGATTGGGGGATAAAGGGGGCAATTTCACTCCTATAATATGAAAATTTGGGTATATTTGCTTTGATTTTATAAGTTCTTTCACCGTAATTGGGTCAAAATATTGTTCTTGATTACTGCCAAGATGCGCTAAAATATGAAGCATTGTTTCATCATAGCCCTGCTCCATCAGTAAATGCGCCAGTTCAAGCGGCGTTTCACCTGATTTTGGCAAGATCAATAATTGGGCTTGGGTAATTAGTTTGGTGCGCAACCGTGAAACGGGTCGCCCATGGACACTTAAACATTGCGTTTGGTCAATCGCCCACCCTAACTTGGCCGCCGCAAGTGAAAAGCTGGAGCGTGCTGGGTAAATGCTCATCTCCTCTGCACGAAAATGACGTGCAAGCATTCCGCCCACACCAAACCATTGCGGATCAGCCGTTGCCAACACAGCCACTTGCTTGTTTTTAGCTTTGCAGGCCATTAGCCTATCATATAGCTTGTCAAACGGGCTTGGCCATGATTCACAGATTGAATTTTTGCAAAGGGCTTTGATTGCTGCATGAAATCTTGAGGAAGCAAAAATATAATCAGCGGCTTGTAAATGTTCTTGTATTTCAGGGGATAAGGCTTCTATGCCTGATTCTTCCACCCCAATTAGCGTTAACCAGATACTCATAGTAAGGAAGACGCAAGCCCGTTTGCCGCTGCCGCCGCAATCGCCGAGCCGCCTTGATTACCCAATAATGTCATATAGGCTGACCGTTTAAAGGGGAACTCAACCAATGCCTGTTTTGATTCTGCAGCGCCAACAAAACCAACGGGAAAGCCAAGAATAAGGGCGGGTTCAGGAAAACGCCCTTCTTCTATGCCTTCAAGCAGATGAAAAAGCGCAGTTGGTGCATTGCCAATCACAACAATTCCCGATTGCATCCGTTGTTGTGACCATAATTCAAGGGCGGCGGCCGATCTTGTTGTTCCCATCAATCGCGATAGGGGAAGCGTTTCCTTATCATCAAGGGTCACGATAAATTCGGTCGAAGCTGGAAATAATCTTGGAATGCAACCCGCAGCCACCATTTTACAATCACAGAAAATATGGGGTTCTGGTTGTTCTAGCCCTTCAACTGCGCCTTCCAACAAATTATCCGACCATGCAAGCTGTTCATGAAGTTCAAGGATTCCGCAAGCATGAATCATCCGAATAATTACCTGCAAGAATAAATCAGGTAAAGCGTTAAGTTCAGGGATTTCCTGTAAATGTTTTTGAATCAATCCAAAGGATTGTTGATAAATCGCATCTGGATTTTTCTCATAGGAATACATTATAATGATAAAATCAAAACAAAATTATGATGTATTTTTTTTACGGAATTTTTCAGCCGAACGCGGGCCAAGCGGATGATCGCGATGAGGATGTGGCGGGTGGTGGTGATCATGCCCATGCTCATGGTGGTGTTCATGATGATGCCCGTGATCATGCCCATGACCATGATGGTGATCATGGTGATGATGATCCATTTGATCCAAACGACATACGCCAGTGCAAAAATCATCGCATAATACGCAATCTTCAACATTACTTCCAGGGGCGGATAGGCCTTGTCCCTCAACGTGATGATGATGCGATTGTTGTGGTAATGCAACCTCTTGTTCAAAGCCCAATACTTGCGCACGATATTTACACAAGCTGCAATTCATGTGATTCGTTCCATCAAGAATCTCTTGCACACGATCCATGCATGTATTGATCATGCCGTGATGGTGGCTGATATAGCTTGCTTTGACAAATTCAATTTCAGGATGTTGTTTTGCAACCTCATCCGTAAAACCATAAATCCGATCAACCAATATCCCTGAAAATAAAAAATAAGGAAAGACAATAACCCGCTTATAGCCAAGCTTGGCGACATGTTCCAAACAAGGGGCAACCAATGGAAAGGTAACGCCCGAAAAGCCTGTTTCGCACCAGCCGAATCCCATCCCTTCCCACAACATACGCGCAATTTTTGTCACATTGGAATTTGCATCGGGATCGGATGCGCCGCGCCCTATCACCACCAAACAAGTTTCATAAATTGGAACATGGCCATTGGCTTCATCGGCTTGTGCAATGGCTTCTTCAACCCGTTCAGCCGCCGCTTGAATCATTTGACGATCAACGCCAAGATCCCGTCCATAGCGAATATCAATCCCCTCCTCAGCAGCATAGCGATTAAGCACCGAAGGAATATCATTTTTGGCATGACCTGCGGCAAATAGCATAATGGGGGTTGCAAGGATTCGCTTTACCCCTTGTTTTCTTAACCGATCAAGGCCGTCTCGAATGATGGGGGTTTGAAATTCAAGAAAGCCATAATCAACAGGCGTTGATCCTGCCACTTTACGAAAGCGTTCAACCATTTCTTGAAATTCAGTTGTGGCGGATTGGGAGCGCGAGCCATGCCCACATAGCATAATTCCCGTTGATGGTGCGCCTGCTTCAAGCTGTAACATGATGTCTTATTTACCGCTTTTCAGTTTACGATAAAGCGTATAACCGCCAGCAATTACAGTTGCTGCCAATGCCAAAACTTCCCATAAATGAAAATGGGGGGTGGTGCCTCCAGCAACGATATGGGCAACCACTTGATTAGAAATTAACGATAGACCAAGCCCCATCGTTCCAGCACAAATTAATTTAAGGATCATAATGATAGGCTTCCTTTAAAAGATGGTTTATTTTAATGGGATGTTTTGCATTCAGGATAAAAAGGGATTTGGATTTGACTTCTTAATTCAAAGATCAGTCACACCAAAATCATTTTCATCCTGTTCATCAGGCTCCCTATTATTGTCTGGCTTTATCACAAATTTTTAATAACGCCAATCTTAATTATGCGGAATTAATCAATCGCTATTTTGTTCCAAACAACCGATCCCCAGCATCCCCTAATCCTGGTAGGATATAGGCTTTTTCATTTAAACAATCATCAATGGCGGCAGTATAAATTTTTACGCCTGAATGTTGGGTGCAAAAATAATCAAGCCCTTCGGGTGCAGCCAATAAAGATAAAAAACGAATATTATAAAATTCTGCGCCATGTTCCAGCAATAAATTAACGGCATGGGCTGCGGAATGACCTGTTGCTAACATAGGGTCACATACAATCACCAAACGATTGGTAAGGGAAGGAAGCTTTAAAAAATATTGTTGAGGTTGCTTGGTTTTCGGGTCACGATAAAGTCCAATATGGCCAATTCTTGCGCTTGGAATAAGTTCGCTAACCCCCTCTGACATGCCAAGCCCCGCCCGTAAAATAGGGATAATCACAGGCTTTCTTCCATCAAGATAAGGTGCATCCATTGATTGCAAGGGGGTATTGATGGTTTCGGACTTCAATGGCAATTCACGGGTTACTTCATACCCCATCAATAAAGAAATTTCCCTTAATAGCTGTTTGAATCCAATTGTTGGCGTTTCTGCCATGCGCATTAACGTCAATTTATGCTGAACCAATGGATGATCAACAAGGTGTAAATCAGGCCATCGATTTGCATCTGCCATAAAATAAACTCCTGCTTGGATTATTTTGTGTTAGGAATTGCCATTCCCACAGTGTGATAGCCGCCATCAACATAAAGCACTTCACCCGTAACGCCGCCGCTAAGCCCGCTTAAAAGATAAAGTGCTGAACCGCCAACATCCTGCAACCCTAAATTTCGCCCCAAAGCAGAAGAACGCCCTTGCCAATTATAACTAAAGCGTGCGCTGCCAACCGCGCTACCAGCAAGCGTACGCATAGGCCCTGCTGAAAGTGCATTAACGCGAATTTGCTTTGTGCCTAAATCATGGGCAAGATAACGAACAGAGGCTTCAAGTGCCGCCTTCGCAACCCCCATCACATTATAGCTTGGCATAACCCGCACCGCCCCTTCATAGCTTAAGGTAAGAATACTGCCGCCTTCACGCATATGGGGTTCTGCTAATCGGCATAATGCCGTTAAGGAATAACAGGAAATATCCAATGATCGTAAAAAGTTTTTGCGTGTTGTTTCAACGAATCGCCCGCCCAATTCATCTTTGTCAGAATAAGCAATCGCATGCACCAAAAAATCAAACCCATCTGGCCAATGGGCGGCAATCCCGTCAAATAGCGTATCAAGGCTTGCCTCATCCTCAACATTACAGGGTAGGCATAAGGTCGCGCCAAGCTGATCAGCAAGCTTGCGAACCCGCCGTTCATAAGTCTCCCCTTGAAAGGTAAGGGCAATTTCAGCCCCTGCATCAGCGCATTGTTTAGCAATTCCCCATGCAATTGAATGGTCATTGGCAACGCCCATAACCAATCCGCGCTTTCCTGTCATTAATGAAGTTTCTTCCATCTATTGAACCTTCAACAAATTATCCACGATAGCGTTGCAATAAAATAGAACCATTGGTACCGCCAAAACCAAAGGAGTTGGATAGGATAAGATCAAAATCAACGCCATCCATGCGTTCTATGGCAAGGTTCATCCCCTCTGCGGCAGGATCAGGCGTTTCAATATTGATGGAGGGTGCAATAAAACCATGCTGCATCATCAGTAAGCTGTAAATTACTTCTTGCGCACCAGTTGCGCCCAATGAATGGCCTGTTAGAGATTTTGTCGAGCCGATCACGGGCTGTTCGCGTCCAGAAAAGACGGTTTTAATTCCTGTTAATTCTTTCGTATCGCCAACGGGGGTTGAGGTGCCATGCGCGTTAATATAAGTAACCGTTCCCGATTCGCCTGAACGCTGTTCATATTCTTTTAAAGCAGATTGCATGCAACGCACCGCGCCTTCACCAGAAGGTTGAACCATATCATGTCCATCAGAATTAGCAGCGTAACCAGCAATCTCACCGTAAATATTCGCGCCGCGTGCCAGTGCATGTTCTAATTCTTCAAGCACAACAACCGCACCGCCACCTGCAATCACGAACCCATCACGATCAACATCAAAGGCTCTTGAAGCTAATTGTGGGCGGTCGTTATAATTTGATGATAACGCCCCCATCGCATCAAATAATACGGATAAAGTCCAATCTAATTCTTCGCCACCGCCAGCGAACACAATATCTTGCTTGCCCCATTGTATAAGCTCACTTCCATGACCGATGCAATGAAGGCTAGTCGTGCAAGCGGAGCTGATAGAATAATTCACCCCACGGATTTTAAAGGGGGTTGCAAGCGTTGCTGAATTGGTGGAGGACATAACGCGTGGCACCATAAATGGTCCCACCCGTTTTGCCGATTGGTTGCGTGCTGTATCGAATGACCAGCATAGATTCTTGGTCGAAGGCCCACCTGATCCCATGACCATGCCAGTGCGTTCGTTGGACACCAATGTATCATCCAGCTTAGCATCTTTGATTGCTTGTTCCATTGCCAGATAATTATAAGCAGCTCCATCGCCCATAAATCTACGCAGTCTTTTATCAATCATTGCATCAAGATCAAGAGATTTTACATTACCGCACAGATGCGAACGGAAGCCACGTTCTGCATAATCTTCACAAAAGACGATACCAGACCGCCCATGATAAAGCGAATCACGCACGCTATCTGCATCATTGCCAATCGCCGATATAATTCCTATGCCAGTGATTACTACCCTGCGCATTAAGCCTCCTATTCTGATTCAGCTTGTTCTGGTTTAAATAAGCCAACCCGCATATCTTTAACTTCGCTTGCAGGTGTGCCATCCACCTTTAAAATCCCATCACCGACCCCCATAATCAAGCGGCGCATGATGACACGCTTTAAATTAATTTCATAAGTTAGCTTTTTAGCTTCGGGAAGGATTTGTTCAAATAATTTAATTTCTCCAACGCCAAGTGCGCGGCCTTTGCCCTCGCCACCCATCCAGCCAAGGAAGAATCCTAATAATTGCCACATTCCATCCAGCCCAAGACAGCCAGGCATTACGGGATCGCCTTCAAAGTGACAATCAAAGAACCAACGGTCAGGACGAATCGCATATTCAGCGATAATCTGCCCTTTATCATAAGTCCCACCATGATCAGCAATCAGCGATATTTGATCAATCATTAGCATAGGGGGCATTGGCAATTGGGGGTTTCCCTTACCAAATAAACGCCCTTTAGCGCATTCAATTAGCTGGTCATAATTGAAGCTGGAAAATTGCTTCACTTGCATTATCCTCTCTTAATATAATTACTTTTTACAATGCGGCTTAATTTATCATGCTCTTTCAGATAGGTCAAATAGCAACTCATGAGTCTGTTGTGATTCTGTTGTTTGAATGACAATCATATTGACTAATTACGGCAGATGCTATAGGAAACAACCTATATATTGCGTCCTTATTTTAATAAATAAAATAGGGTTTTAAGGAGATTTAATACAATGCTGAACCAGCCTGAAGCCTTGCAAGAAGTGCATGCTGTACTGGTTGATCAGTGCGCTAAACATAAGATTTCGCTGGAAGCCAATATCATAAATGATGAACTTTGCTTAAATTTAAGGGTCGAGGATTTGATTCGGTTTTGTAAATTTTTGCGCGATAATCCTCAATTTCGATTTGAACAATTAAGCGATATTACAGCCGTTGATTGGCCAGAAAAAATCCCCCGCTTTTGCATGGTATATCACCTTTTAAGCGTTAGCGCACAAATAAGATTGCGCCTAACCTTATGGGTTAAAGATGGGCAAACTGTTCCTTCAGTCACCGCAATTTGGCCAGCGGCAAATTGGTATGAGCGGGAGGTTTGGGATATGTACGGCATTCAATTTGATGACCATCCTGATCTGCGGCGTATTTTAACCGATTATGGCTTTGAAGGGCATCCACAGCGTAAAGATTTTCCGCTTACGGGTCATGTTGAAATGCGTTATGATCCAGCCGCTGGGAAATGTGTTTATGAGCCTGTAAGCCTCACCCAAGATTTTCGCCAGTTTGATTTTTTAAGCCCATGGGCTGGCATGACGCAACAGCCAAGTGGGGAACCAAATGGGGAACCAACCAATCATGAAGATAAAAAAGAGGCTGGTTGATGACTGAAAAAACCGCATTTAATACAACCAGTGATCCCACCATTCGTAATTTAACGGTCAATTTTGGGCCGCAACATCCAGCCGCCCATGGTGTTTTACGGATGATTACCGAAATGGATGGAGAAATCATTGAACGCCTTGATCCGCATATTGGCTTGCTCCATCGTGGCACTGAAAAGCTGATTGAACAAAAAACCTATTTGCAAGCGATTCCTTATTTTGATCGGTTGGATTATGTCTCTCCCCTATGTCAAGAGCACGCCTTCGTTTTGGCTGCTGAGCGGTTGATGGGCGTATCAGCACCTTTACGCGGGCAATATATTCGGGTGTTGTTTGCTGAAATCTCACGAATTTTAAATCATTTGTTGAATGTGCCAGCTTATGCGCTGGATATTGGTGCCATGACACCGATGCTTTGGGCATTTGAAGAGCGTGAAAAATTGATGGAGTTTCAAGAAGCTGTGTGCGGCGCAAGATTACATGCGGCTTATTATCGGATTGGTGGTGTCCATCAGGATTTGCCTGCAGGCCTGGCTGAAAAAATTAAGGATTGGGCAACGCAATTTCCTAAATTTATTGATGATCTTGAAGGCCTATTAACCGAAAACAGAATCTTTAAACAGCGTTCGGTTGATATTGGGATTATTACTAAGGAAGAAGCACTTGCTTGGGGGATGACGGGTCCTGTTTTGCGTGGTTCTGGTGTTGTTTGGGACTTACGTAAACAGCAGCCCTATGACGTTTATGATCGTATGGAATTTGATATTCCTGTTGGCAAGCATGGCGATTGCTATAGCCGCTATCTGGTACGAGTTGCTGAAATGCGGCAATCTTTACGCATTATTCATCAATGTTTGGATGAATTGCCTGAAGGTGCGGTTTTAAGTGAGGATCGGCGAATTGCTCCACCAAAACGGGGGGAGATGAAAGCCTCCATGGAAGGGATGATTAACCATTTTAAATATTACACTGAAGGTGTGCATGTTCCTGAAGGGGAAATTTATAGCGCAGTTGAGGCGCCCAAAGGTGAGTTTGCCGTGTTTTTGGTTGCAGATGGCACCAATAAGCCTTGGCGTTGCCGTATCCGCGCCCCTGGATTTGCGCATTTGCAAGCGATGGATCACGTTAGTCGTGGGCATATGTTGGCCGATACGGTTGCAATTTTAGGGTCATTTGACATTGTGTTTGGAGAAATTGATCGATGAAATTTGAATTTACGGGAACTTATCTTGAGGAAGCCAAGCGGAATATCGCCAAATATCCAGAAGGGCGTCAGCGTTCTGCTGTGCTTGCCCTCTTGTTTTTAGCCCAACAGCAAAATCACGAACATGGTCATTATGTTACAAAAGAAGCCCTTGAAACCATTGCAGAAATGTTGGATTTATCGGTGATTAGGGTGGTTGAAGTTGCTACCTTTTTTACCCAAATCAATCTTGAGCCAGTTGGTAAATATCACCTTCAATTATGTGGCACAACGCCATGCCAGTTACGCGGCGCAGAGGATATCAAGCAGGTCATTATGGATCGATTGCAGATTAAAGAGGGGGAAACAACCGCCGATAACCTATTCACTCTAACCGAAGTTGAATGTTTGGGTGCATGTTGTAACGCCCCGATGGTGCAGATCAATGATGATTATTTTGAAGATTTAACCCCTGAAACCATGATTGATTTATTAAATAAATTATCCGCAGGGGAAGCGGTAACCCCAGGGCCACAAAATGGTCGCATGGGATCGGAGCCGTTGGGCGGTGCAAAAACATTGCTTAATACTGGGCTTAATACTGGCTCTTAGATTGTAAGGAGGCGTAACAACAATGGTATTTAAACCGCTTCAAGATCAAGATCGTATTTTTCAAAATCTTTACGGGCAACAAGATTGCTATCTTGCAGGTGCGAAAGCGCGTGGAATTTGGAGTAATACAGCAGAATTAATTGCCCTTGGCCGTGATCAAATTATTGAAACAATCAAGGAATCTGGTTTGCGTGGGCGTGGCGGTGCAGGCTTTCCAACGGGTTTGAAATGGTCATTT
Source organism: Alphaproteobacteria bacterium (assembly GCA_965229675.1). Classification (GTDB taxonomy): domain Bacteria; phylum Pseudomonadota; class Alphaproteobacteria; order CBDDJK01; family CBDDJK01; genus CBDDJK01. The sequence continues at coordinate 1,303,582 of OZ245897.1, read as the reverse complement.
ATGCCAAAAGAAAACACAGGAAAGCCGCATTATTTGATTGTGAATGCCGATGAATCTGAACCTGGAACCTGCAAAGATCGCGAAATCATGCGTAATGATCCTCATATGTTATTGGAAGGATGCTTGGTTGCGGGGTTTGCGATGGGCGCAACCGCTTGTTATATCTATATTCGCGGGGAATATCGCAGGGAATACCATGTATTGGAAAAAGCAGTTGCTGAGGCATATGATGCAGGGCTACTTGGTAAAAATGCTTGTGGTTCGGGCTATGATTATGAGCTTTATATTCATCATGGGGCGGGTGCCTATATTTGTGGTGAGGAAACAGCGTTAATTGAAAGTTTGGAAGGCAAAAAAGGCCAGCCACGCTTAAAACCTCCTTTTCCTGCTATGTGTGGGCTTTATGGTTGCCCGTCAACCGTTAATAATGTGGAGTCGATAGCGGTTTCTCCAACTATTTTACGGCGCGGAGCCAATTGGTTTTCTTCCTTTGGGCGTGAAAATAACTATGGAACAAAATTATTTTGTGTTTCTGGTCATGTTGAAACGCCGTGCAATGTTGAAGAGGCTATGTCCATTCCCTTAAAAGAATTACTGGAGCGTCATTGTGGCGGGGTTAGAGGAGGATGGAACAATCTAAAAGCCGTAATCCCAGGGGGATCGTCCGTTCCCTTATTGCCAAAAGATATTTGTGATACGATTTTGATGGATTTTGATGCATTGCGCGAAGTAAAATCAGGGCTTGGTACAGCTGCGGTTATTGTCATGGATCAATCCACAGATGTTATCAAAGCGATTGCCAGATTATCTTATTTTTATAAGCATGAATCTTGCGGGCAATGTACGCCTTGCCGTGAGGGAACTGCATGGATGTGGCGGGTGATGGAAAGATTGGTTCAAGGAAAAGCAGAAATTGAAGAAATTGATACTTTACTTGAAGTGACCACCCAAATTGAAGGGCATACCATTTGCGCCCTTGGTGATGCAGCGGCTTGGCCTATTCAAGGCTTAATTCGTCACTTCAGGGATGAGGTTGAAGACCGCATCAAAAACCGTACTCGCGCACAAGTTACTAGGTAGCGTACCCATAAAATTGTTGTATATTTAATTCAAATCTGATTCAGCTTTGGTATTACAACCTTTTTTTAGGAGTTAACCATGTCCAGATTTGATCTTAGTGATTTTGAATGGGAGCTTATCTTCCCACTTTTGCCTCAAAAGAGCCGTGGGGTTAAGCGTGTTGATGATCGTCGTATTTTAAATGGAATATTTTTCAAGCTTCGCACAGGCATTCCATGGCGTGATCTCCCAGAGCGTTATGGGCCTTACACAACTGTTTATAATCGATTTAATCGTTGGACGAAGGCTGGTATTTGGGATCGTTTAATGGATGCTATTTGTGATTATTATAACCATAATCTTGTTATGGTTGATGGGACTTCTATTCGTGTGCATCATTCTGCAGCGACAGTAAAAAAAACAGTAAATTTCGTTGTATGGGGCGATCAAGAGGAGGCTTGACAACAAAACTTCATGCCATCGTTAATGAACATGGTTTGGCAATGGGGTTTAATTTAACATCAGGTCAAGCACATGATGCCCCTGCTTGTCGTGATTTGTTACAAAATTTACAATTCGGGCAAGCAGTTCTTGCAGATAGGGCTTATGATGCAGAATGGATAAGAAACATGATCTGGGAACAAGGTGCTGTCGAATGTATTCCGTCAAGAGCCAATCGAAAAACGCCTAAACCATACGATAAAGAGCTTTATAAACAACGGAATATTGTTGAACGATTTTTTGGAAGGCTAAAAAAATCATTTCGATCAATTGCAACAAGATACGAAAAACACTCAACAAATTTTATGGCATTTGTTAAATTAGCTACAATAAGACTGTGGTGCCAATTTTATGAGTCCGCTACCTAAAGAACCCACCCTAGCCAATCAGGCTGCGTAAGCTAATTATATAACGGTTCAAATTAATCAAAAAGTGCTTATTCAGATTGATGGTGATAATCAATATCCGTGAATCTTGAATAATCTTTATGAAAATATAAGGCGACAGAGCCTGTTGGGCCATGCCGTTGCTTTTCAATAATAAATTCAGCGATATTTTTAACCTCGGCTTTTTTCTTCTCTAATGCTTCGATGCGTTTAGCATAGCTATCATCGCTTTCATTGGATTTACGATTAACCGATTGGCGTTTTAAATATTGTTCTTCCCGATAAATAAAGGCGACCACATCCGCATCCTGTTCAATCGATCCTGATTCCCGTAAATCAGAAAGAATTGGGCGGTTATCTTCACGCTGTTCAACCAATCGGCTTAACTGCGATAGTGCAATGACTGGAACATTAAGCTCACGCGCAAGGGCTTTTAATCCCCGTGTGATTTCAGAAATTTCCTGTACACGATTTTCACTTTTACGCTCAGGTGGTGGGCTTAAAAGCTGGAGATAATCGATAACAATCATCCCAAGACCGAATTGGCGTTGAATACGGCGGGCGCGTTGGCGTACCCCGCTGATTGATAAAGCGGGGGTATCATCGATATAAAGTGGAATTTCTGAAAGCCTTGCAGATTCCGCCCCAATCCGCGTAAGATCGTCATTATTGATTACACCGCGCCGCATGGAATCGGCTGATACTTGTGCGCGCTCGGCCAGAATTCGTGCCGCAAGCTGGGAAGCGGCCATTTCAAGCGAAAAATAAAGCACCCGTGCGCCTTCATGATGTTCCTTACCATTTTCATCGGTAAAGGTTTTGAACGCATCGGCCGCATTAAAAGCGATATTGGTTGCAAGGGCGGTTTTTCCCATACCGGGACGGCCTGCTAAAATAATTAAATCTGAAGGATGCAGGCCGCCTAATTGACGATTGATTGATTTAAATCCTGTTGTTACACCAACCAGCTTGGAGCCACGTTGATGGGCATCGGTAATTTCTTTTAATGCATCGGCAGCCGCAACCGCCAAGGAAAATAGGCTAGGATCACTGGTGCCAGATTGCGCTAAACTGTAAAGCTTACTTTCACTGCGTTCAATCTGATTGGTTCCATCTAAATCATGGTCTTGCAGATCATGGGCTGTATTCACCATGTCTTCGCCAATATCAATCAATTCACGGCGTAAAAATAGGTCTTTTAATTGGTTAGCATATTGTTCAACGCTAACCACGGTTACTAAATTTGCAACTAGCTCATAAAGATAGCGGCTACCGCCCACTTCTTGCAATAAAGGTTCATTGTCAATGATATGGCTCAAGGTAGTCGGGCTGACGATTTGCCCTTTGCTGTGTAATTTTCGAATATGATCATAGATTAGCCGATGCTCATTTGCATAAAAATGTTCAGCATGAATTTGTTCCCCAACAATTTCTAACACATGATTATTGCGTAAGATTGCGCCAAGCAGTGCCATCTCGATTTCTAAATTATGGGGCAATTCACGATAACCAAGCGGCATCGCCTGATGATCTACTTCTTTTTTTTCTTCAATTGCAGGCGTGCGTGTTTGATTCAGGCTAATGATATCGGCCATAAAATTCTCTCCTATAGATCATTAAAATATAGAGAGTAACAACGCGATAAAGCGAATGAAGACAAGCTTTTTTCTGAACGATTTTCTTGAATCTTGTGAAAGTATTGTGAAATTGATGGGGAAAATATTAACTTACTTAATCTGAACGACCGTTTGCATCATTTCATCGGCAGTTCGCAAAGTGGTTGCAGCTGAAGAATAGGCGCGTTGCACCACAATCATCTTGGTAAATTCTTGGTTAATGTCACTTGTTGATAATTCGTAATATTCAGGGGTAAGGCTAACACGATCAGTTGCATCAATTTGATAAAGCCGCAAATCACCCGTATCATCATTCAATGAAAAATGCGTTGCATCAAGCCGTGTAAGCGAATCCATTGCAATCACATCCCCTACGGCTAATTTTGCAATAGGTTTTGATAATCCATTATCATATACACCATAGACAACACCATCCTCATCAAAGCGATGGGTTGATAGGTCTCCTTGTACATTTCCATTTGCGGTATAATTATTAACAAAAGAACCAATTTCACCATATTGGGTCAGATCTGACCAATTAACATTAATTGTTTGTGCTGTATCTGGTGATGTATCCCAAGTTACAGATAAAGCTTGATTAAAATCTTCATCAATGATTGATTCGTAAACAGGGTTATCTGGATCATCAGAGGTATTAACTTCCATCCTTGCCAAGCTACCATCTGCATTAAAGGTTACAGTGATAGGTGCTTGATCAAGCGTTCCATTTTCTACGGAATAATCAAGCTGCCATTGGTTCGTTCCTGATAACTTGGTAAAACTGGTTGTTAAGCTTTGCACATCATCATTTGAACCATCAATCGGATCACTTGGGCCGCTACCATCATATATATCAAAGTAAAAATTATAGTTATCAGGTTCGGTAATCACATCACCATTAGGCGCATAGGTGCCATCAGTGGCCTCAGCACTTAAATTGGCATCAATCGATAGGGTATCGGTTGCTGTCGCCTCATAAAACATATCGGATTTATCCATTAAAATCCGTTGGAGGGAGGCAATGTCTTCCCCCGTTGTATAGCTTTCACTGGCCGAATCATAAGGCCAACCAAGAACATAATTCCCCTTCATATCCCCAAGATAATATTCAAAACTATCTTCACTGCCTTCACTACCCTCAACTGTATCTTGTATAAGTTGCATACGCCCATTATCGGTAAGTTCAATGGTCGTTTCCTGGGTTTCAGCCTCAGAGGATGTGATAAACATGCCGCGACCGCTTAAGGCTAAATCCATGAAATTGCCCGTTGCTTGCAAATCTCCCTCGGCTGTAACGAATTGCTGATAAAACCCGTTCACCCCATGAAATTTTGGAGTTTGATAATTAGCAGTCACCATCTCATTATAACGAATTTCGCCTGCCTTATGGCCTTCGGTATTTACATTCGCAATATTGCTTGAGATTGCTTCTAACGAGCGGCTATGCATTTTTAATGCAGTTTTACTGATGCCAAATGACCCGATAACCGACATTTATGATCTCCAAAACCTTAATATAAAATTATTTTCATCAATATTGTGTTTTATTATGCAATTATTATGCCTGATTTATTTGCTGGTAAGATTTTTTCTTTTTATTGGTCGTTATATTTGACTTTTTTATTGTGCAAGATAAAGAATGATTAAAAAAATAGGCTGGACAGTTCCCTTATTATAGCGTTATAGCAAGCAGGTTAAATAATATTAGCTCCGACACAATGAAGGGCAGATTATGAGTGAAATGAAGACATTAGAAAATTTGGGGACTCCCGATCACGAATATTCGGTTAAGGATCTGTTTGGCATTGATACAAAACAGAAAATTATGGGATTCTCAGAACGTACTGATCATGTCCCTGCGATAGATAAAACCTATCAGTTTGATCCAGATACAACACGCGCCATATTAGCAGGGTTTCAACATAATCGTAGGGTGATGATACAAGGCTATCATGGCACTGGAAAATCAACCCATATTGAACAGGTTGCTGCAAGGCTGAATTGGCCATGTGTCCGTGTTAATTTGGATAGCCATATCAGTCGAATTGACTTGGTTGGGAAGGATGCGATTGTCTTAAAAGAAGGCAAACAAATTACCGAATTTAAAGAAGGTATTTTACCATGGGCATTACAAAATCCCGTTGCATTATGTTTTGATGAATATGATGCAGGGCGTCCCGATGTTATGTTTGTGATTCAACGTGTGTTGGAAGTTGAAGGAAAATTAACCCTGCTTGACCAGTCAAAAGTGATTAAGCCTAGCCCATGGTTTCGTTTATTTGCAACTGCCAATACGATTGGGCTTGGAGATACCAGTGGGCTTTATCATGGAACGCAGCCGATTAACCAAGGGCAAATGGATCGTTGGTCGATTGTTGCTACCTTAAATTATTTACCAAAAGCAGAAGAACAGGCAATTATATTGGCTAAATGCCCCAATTATGACAATACGGAGGGAAAACAGCAATTAGCCGCAATGGTTGAATGTGCAAGCCTTACCCGCCAAGCCTTTATGAATGGCGATATTTCAACGGTAATGAGCCCAAGAACCGTGATCACTTGGGCTGAAAATGCAGAAATTTTTGCAGATGTTGATTTGGCTTTTCGTCTTACCTTCTTGAATAAATGCGATGATACCGAACGCGCGTTGATTGCTGATTTATATCAGCGATGCTTTAATCGTGATTTACTGGGTGCGGCAGGCAGCGAACAGGCCGCCTGAATTGCGGCATGTCAGTAAAATTAAGTAGGCCATCTAAACCTAAGCAGGGGTCTAATTCTAACCCAACAGGTGGCGGGCAATTAAAGCCAATCGATCAATTAAAGCGGGAAAGTAGCGTTTCTTTACGCGCACTTGGTCAGCTTCCAAATACGGAAATTACGTTTTCTAATCAAGATGCTGGGGTAAAGCCTGATCAGATACGCTTGCCTGTGCCAACCTCACGCATTACCAAAGACCCTGAATTGCATCGGTTATATCGTGGGCGCGTGGATCAAATTGCGGTGCGACATGCCTTTCATAACCATCAGCTTCACCAACGCTTAAAGCCAAAACAGCCTTTGGCAGCACAGCTTTATGATGCGTTGGAAGAAACAAGATTGGAAGCAGCTGGGGGGAGTAATCGGGCAGGGATTGCCGCGAATTTGAACGCTTTTTTTAACCATCAGCTTGGTGAAGAAGGAAAATTATCACAGCAGGTTGCTAGCCAAGAAAACTTACCGCTTGCCCTACGCCTCTTAACGCGGCAGCGTTTAAGTGGGCAAACCCCGCCCCCTCAATTAGATCGTTTGTTACAGGGTTGGCGTGATCAGCTGCCAGATAGTTTGGATCAGCTAATCGACCGCTTGCAAGATCAAATTCATGATCAATCTGCATTTGGCGAGGCTGCAAAAGAGCTTTTGCGTGAATTACAATATCATTCAAATAGCGAGGGGGAAGAGGAATCACCCGAAGATAACGATTCCGAACAAGATACTGAAAGTGATGGTGATAATCAAATTCGTGGCGAACAGGATATGGAGGAAGATAGCTTCCAAGATATACAACCACAAAGTGATGATCAGGGCGAGCAGGAAGGGCAAGAAGATGGCGATGCGTTGGAGGATATGGATGATAGTGAAGGGTTAGACCTTGATCAAACCCCTGATGAACTAGGAGGAGAGCCTCATGAATGGCGACCAGAGCATGATTTAACCACAGTAGCAAAAGAAAAATTTTATCATGCCTATCGCACAGATTATGATGAAGTTGTTGAACCACATGATTTATGTGAATTGCAGGAATTATCGTTATTGCGGCAGTCTTTGGATGAGCATCTTGTAAATCTGCAATCGGTTGTCGCAAAGCTTGCCAATCGCCTGCAACGTAAATTGCTTGCACAACAGCAACGTGGCTGGGAATTTGACCTTGAAGATGGGTATTTGGATAGCGCAAAATTAGCAAGGGTGATTATTGACCCTTCAAGCCCGCTTTCCTATAAGTGGGAGCGCGATACCGATTTTAAAGATACAATTGTTACCTTGCTTATTGATAATTCTGGTTCTATGCGCGGCCGACCAATCACCATTGCGGCTGTATGTGCTGATATTCTTGCACGTACATTAGAACGTTGCGGTGTTAAATCTGAAATTCTTGGTTTTACAACCGTTGCATGGAAAGGCGGACAATCAAGGGAGCGTTGGGTAGAAGCAGGAAAGCCTGTCAGTCCTGGGCGGCTAAATGACCTCCGTCATATTATTTATAAACCAGCCGATGCACCTTATAGGCGGGCACGAACAAATTTAGGGCTGATGTTGCGCGAAGGGTTGCTTAAGGAAAATATTGATGGAGAAGCCTTATTATGGGCGCATCAACGCTTACTTGCGCGCAAGGAAGACCGACGGATTTTAATGGTTATATCAGATGGCGCACCTGTTGATGATTCAACCCTTTCAGTGAATGAAGGCAATTATCTTGAGCGGCATTTGCGCGATGTTATCGCTGATATTGAAGGCCATTCAACAATAGAATTGGTTGCAATCGGCATTGGACACGATGTTTCGCGCTATTATCAACATGCGGTCACAATTGTTGATGTTAATCAGCTTGGCGGTGCGATCACCGACCAGCTTGCCGATTTATTTGCTCGTTCTATTTGATTGGTAGATATTTCAACTTAAATGATGATTGATTTATCTTCGCTTCCCCCGTTGTCAGAGGTTATTCGGCACTATCAACTAACGGCCAATCGCAGATTTGGTCAACATTTTCTGCTGGATATGCAAATCACAGATAAGATTGTGCGGGCGGCTTCTCCGCTAACTGAAGCGCAAGTGCTTGAAATTGGTCCAGGGCCTGGGGCATTAACCCGTTCTTTATTAAATGCTGGTGTGAAGCATTTAACCGTGATTGAAAAGGATCAACGCTTTATCCCTGTTTTAAACGAGGTTAAAGAACTTTCCAAAGGCAATTTGACTGTAATTGAAGGGGATGCGATGGCGTTTTCCCCTTCCAGCTTACCCGAACCGCCTTATCATATTATCGCCAATTTGCCTTATAATATTGCAACCGCATTATTAACAGAATGGCTAAAACCGCAAAGCGGGGTTGCTTCCATGACAGTAATGATTCAAACGGAAGTCGCTGAACGCTTATGCGCGACCCCTAGCACAAAAGCCTATGGCAGATTAAGCGTATTCGCACAATTATTAAGCGAGCTTACACCATTATTTACCCTACCGCCACAAGTCTTTACCCCTCCGCCAAAAGTGGATAGTACTGTCATACGAATTGTACCGCACCCGCCAGAAATAACGGCGAACCTGCCTTTAAAGGACATTGAAACCCTAACCCGTATTGCTTTTTCAGCACGGCGAAAAATGATTCGTAAGGCAATTGGTACGCTTAATTGCGATGTGCCACAACTATTAAAATTGGCTAAGATTGATGAAACAAGACGCCCAGAAACCCTAACCCCTCAAGATTATGTGACGTTAGCCAAAAGCCTTAATCAGATACAGAAGGAAGGTTATTGCTAGGCTTGGATGGAGCAATATTGCTAGGCGCAGCTTTTTCAATTTGTTGGGCTTTTAATTTTGCAAGCTCATCGCGGGTGACCTTCAAGGCAACGCGGGTAGGAATACCGCCAAACCAAGATAATAATCCACCTGCAATTACCCCAATCACAAGCACAATATAAAGCGCAAGAATCAAGGGAAGCGTTAGCGCACCTTCAAATGGATAAACGACTAGCGTCACAGGCTGCAAATTACCAATGGTAATGGCCGCAACAAACGCGATTATAATCAAGGCAAACAATAATTTTAATAAATTCATCTTTAATCTTTTAATTGGAACAGGATTAATCAACAGAGTTTGACTATAGCCATTTTAACCTGCTGTTACCATAAAAAGATTTTGCGAATTTAGCTTTGTTAGGATATAAATCAACCATAATTTATTTTATTTCGGAAAGAGGAAGCCATGGCAGGATCAGTCAATAAAGTTATTTTAATAGGAAATTTGGGGCAGGATCCCGATGTGCGTACCATGAGCAATGGCGGGCGATTGGTTAATCTTAGCCTTGCGACCTCTGAAAATTGGAAAGATCGTGACGGGCAACCGCAAAGTCGTACTGAATGGCATCGGGTGGTGATCTTTAATGAAAAGCTTGGGGAAATTGCTGAACGCTATTTGCAGAAAGGAAGCAAGGTCTATTTGGAAGGACAGTTGCAAACCCGTAAATGGCAGGATCAATCGGGCGCAGATCGTTACACAACCGAAGTTGTGATACCACGTTTTGGTGGCAGTATTACCTTGCTTGACCGTAGGCAAGATGGCGGTGGTGGCGGTAGCTATGGTGGTCCACCTGTTGATGCGTATGAAGATGCTTATGGCGGTGCGCCTGCTGGTGGTAATCAGGGAGCATCAAATCAGGGAATGGGCAATGCTGGCGATCTGGATGATGATATTCCCTTTTAATGGAGAGCATTTATCTTGATTATAATGCAGGTGCGCCATTAAATGATAAGGTTCGCGCTTATTTAAATGCGTTACTTGCAGAAGAATCTTTTTTAAATCCATCAAGCCCACATAAAGGTGGACAAAAAACACGCGGATTAATCGAAGAAGCACGGGCTATCCTTGCACAATCCTTTGGTTTGCGTGAAAATCATGTGCTATTTACTTCTAGCGGGAGTGAAGCGAATAATCTAGCCCTCCTCCAAGCTGCAGAGAAATATACCTGCTTTGTTGTTGAAAACGCACATCCGTCCTTGCGTTTTGCCATTGATCAAGGGTTGGCCATAAGCGTCAAACCCAATCAGGATGGAAGAATTAAGCTTGATGCGCTGGAAGAACAATTTAAAGCCGCCGATCATCCACCTTTTTTAGGGGTTATTTGGGCGCATAATGAAACGGGGGTCATTGAAGCGATTGAAGCAGTTGCCGATTTGGTAAAAGAATACGATGGATGGCTGCATATTGATGCGGTGCAAGCGATTGGGAAATTATCCTTGGAACCTATTCTTAAATTGATTGATTCAGGTTTGGCGGGCAGCCTAACCTTATCAGGGCATAAGTTAGGGGGGCTTTCAGGGGTGGGGGCTTGGATTAATTTCAGGCCGCATGCGACCACCGCATTGATCAGCGGCGGCGGCCAAGAACGTGGTTTTAGGGCAGGTACTGAAAACGCAGTTGGGATTACCGCGCTTGGCCATGCGTTTAAAGAAGCTTTGACCAACCAAGCCACAAATTTTCAATCTTGCTTAGCATTACGTCAAAAGCTGGAACAAGCGGTTAAACAAATCAATCCAAAAGCGATCATTGCAGGGGAGGCTGTTGAACGGCTTCCAAACACTACCCAGCTAATTACGCCTAATATTAAATCGGAACGTCAATTAATACATTTTGATTTGCATGGGGTCATGCTTTCAGCAGGGGCGGCCTGTTCTTCAGGAAAAGTTGGCGCAAATCCAGCTTTAACAGCCACTGGCTTTTCGGATGAGGCTGCTAGCAGTGCCATAAGAATTTCTATGGGAAGTACAACACGCCCAAGCGATATTGACCATTTCATTGAAACCTATCGTTTGTTAGTCAATGGGTAAGACCGCAATGATTTACATGGATTATCATGCAACCACCCCTTGCGCTCCAGAAGTCATAGATGCAATGCTGCCATGGTTTGGGGAACGGTTTGGAAATCCGCATTCAAGTGAACATAATTACGGTTGGGATGCGGCTGAACAGGTTGAACAAGCACGCGCAAGCATTGCCAGTGTTATTGGTGCGCGCCCACGGGAGATTGTGTTTACCTCTGGTGCAACGGAGGCTAATAATCTGGCGATAAAGGGCGTGGCTTATGCAAGAAAGGCAGAAGGGCGAACAAAGCTTATTTCTGTGGTAAGCGAGCATAAATGCGTATTGGAATCACTTGCATCTTTAAAAAAGCAAGGGTTTGAGGTTCAATTGATTGGGATTAAGCCAGATGGCCAATTAAATTTTGATCAATTACAAGCTGCTATTACGGAAAAGACCGCCCTTGTCTCCGTCATGGCGGCAAATAATGAAATTGGTACCGTTTATCCCTTACGCGATATTGCCAATTTAGTCCATCAGAAAGGGGCATGGGTTCATAGCGATATTGCCCAAGCGTTTGGGCGCATCCCTGTTAATGTTGATGCGATGGCAGTTGATTTAATGAGCATCTCTTCCCATAAATGCTATGGGCCAAAGGGAATTGGTGCTTTATATATGCGCGGACGTGATTCGGCTACGGGTGGGCGTAAAGTTACGCTGGAAGCCCAAATGAACGGTGGCGGGCAAGAACGTGGGGTTCGTTCTGGTACGATTCCTACCCCATTGGCGGTTGGATTTGGAACTGCAGCTGAGCTTTGTAAACGTGATATGGAACAACAGATGATTCGTTTAATTGATTTACGGGATCGTTTGCTTGGTCACTTTAATCGTGAGTTAAGTGGAAAATTTTCTGTAAATGGTACCATGGAGTTGCGTTTGCCTAATAATTTAAATCTTAGCTTTTTTGATATTGAAGCCCAAGCCCTGCTTGCTAAATTACCACAATTGGCTGTATCAACGGGATCAGCCTGTTCTTCAGATCAGCAAGAAGCAAGTCATGTCCTACAAGCAATTGGTCTTGATCCTGCTAAAATTCAAGCAACTTTGCGCTTTGGTCTTGGCCGTGATACAACGCAGGCAGAGATTGATAAAGTGGCTGAACTTATGGTAAAAGCAATTAAAAACTAAATTAAACTTAATTTTACAGAAGATCGTTTGAAATGGATCATTTTGATTATCGTCCTCATGTAGGTGGCATGGCTTATTTTGCTGAAGATTGTTTGCTGGCAGATATAGCGCATGCTGTTGGAACGCCTTGCTATATCTATAGCGATGCAACCTTACGCCATCATTATCAGGTATTTGATCAAGCCTTTAAGCAGGCTGGGATGGCAGCACGCATTTATTTTGCAGTAAAAACCAACCATAATTTATCGGTTTTACGCACCCTTGCAAGCGAGGGGGCGGGAATGGATATTGTATCGGGAGGAGAGTTTAGACGCGCAGAAGCCGCAGAGGTTGCAGGCAAGGATATTGTATTTTCAGGTGTTGGTAAATCGCTGGACGAGATTGATTATGCCCTTACCCATGATGTGTTCCAGATCAATATTGAATCCATCCCTGAATTGGAGCTGATTGCAGCACGTGCAAATGCTATGAATCGTAAGGTTGAAGTTGCCCTGCGGGTTAATCCAAATGTTGATGCTAAAACGCACCGCCATATCTCAACAGGGCGTAAAGATAATAAATTCGGGATTGCGATTGAGGATGCGCCAGCCATATACCAAAGTTTAGCAAAAACGCCCAACCTTAAACCTGCTGCGCTTGCCATGCATATTGGCTCGCAGATCACCGAGCTTGAACCGTTTGAACGCGCCTTACAACGATTAGCTGAACTTGCACAATCTTTGAAAAAAGATGGGATTGGATTAAAACGCCTTGATATTGGTGGCGGGCTTGGGATTCCTTATAATCAAGAACAACCGCCCCTTCCAGCAGATTATGTGCAGGTGGTTGCAAAAATCTTAAAACCGCTTTCTTTACCCATTATGGTTGAACCTGGGCGGCTTATTGCAGGCAATGCGGGTATTTTATTAACCCGTGTTTTGTATGAGAAAAATACAGCCGAAAAACGCTTTATTATTATTGATGCAGCGATGAATGATTTAATACGTCCTGCGCTTTATGGGGCGTATCATCAGTTAATTCCTTGCTGGAAACCACAAGAAAATCAAGCGCAAACACCAGCCGATATTGTTGGCCCTGTTTGTGAAAGTACTGATTGCTTTGCAAAAGATGTTGCAATGCCGCCAGTTTGTTCAGGTGATTTATTGGCATTTCGTTCAGCAGGTGCGTATTCGGCGGTCATGGCTTCTTCTTATAATTCAAGATTGCTGGTGCCAGAAGTTATGGTAAAAGGTCAGGAATGGGCAGTTGTTCGCCCGCGTCCAACCTATGAAGCAATGTTAGCCCAAGAACAATTTGCGGATTGGTTGGAAATTGAAAATAGGAAATCAGCATGAAAATGCCACATAAAAACCAGCTTATTTTACCCAATATGGTCAAACCAACCTTTGATTGGTGCCGTGCGCGATTTGAAGAATTATGGCCGTTAATTGTTGCACCTGTTATTATGGTTTCCCTAATTAATGGTTGGGCGAATGTTCGTTTTCAAACGATGATTACCGAATTTCAACAGCAGGCAGGGGCTGATTCACCAATCATTGATGATCCAAGCGAGCTGATAAATTTATGGCTAATGGGCGATTGGAGCTTGTGGATCAATATGGTGTTTTCTGTTTATATTCAGCTATTGTTCATGAAAGCAGTGTTGCGATTGGTGCTTGGACAATCACCGCCTTTGCCATTATCCACCTTTTTTATCCCCAGTAGCGAAAATATCCGCTTTGTAATAATTTGCATCTTATTAACCCTTCTTGCATTTTTGCCAGGGGCTATCATTGCATCAGTCGGGTTAGGATTCTTTGCCAATTTGATTGGATTATTCATCTTTTTTGGGGTGTTTATTTTGGTCACTTTTTACAGTTTCGCAAGGCTAAGCCCATCCTTTGTGCGTGCGGCTTATAATCAATGGATGCCCCCAATGGATGCCGTTTATTTTAGTGGGATTAAAGGCTGGTTCCATAATATATTGGCCGTTTCTGGTTTTGCACTAGGTCTAATGATTATTGGGGAGGGAGTGGTCGCCCTTCTTAGCCAAGGGGTTCTTAATGCCCTTGATTCTTTGGATCAAGCAGGGCAATCCCTTTCCTTTAATGTTATTTTAGCTTTGATGACTAATTTCGTTGGTTATGCGGCTTTAACCCCGCTTGTTGTGGTGGTTGGGCTTTTATATCATTGCGTTGCCAAATTGCCAAAACAGTATCATACACGTGATGCCTCATCAGAAGGGGCTTAATTATGACCCAATCCCCCTATAGCCCGCAACCGCGTAATCGTATTCTTTCAGGTATTCAGCCAACTGGCGCAATGACAATCGGCAATTATCTTGGGGCATTGCGAAATTGGGTTGCGTTACAAGATGAATATGAATGCCTTTATTGTTTGGTTGATCAACATGCTTTAACCGTTGATCAATCAAAATCAGAAGAACGGCTGATTGATCAATGTTTAAGCGGCGCGGCCGCATTACTTGCTTGCGGAATTGATGCAGAACGGCATTGCCTATTCATTCAATCACATAATCCAGATCATGTTGAACTTGGTTGGTATTTTACCTGTACCGCAAGGATGGGGTGGTTAAATCGTATGACCCAATTTAAGGACAAAGCGGGTAAAAATCGTGAAAATGCATCAACGGGTTTATTTGTCTATCCTAACTTAATGGCGGCAGATATTTTGGTGTATCGTGCCACCCATGTCCCTGTTGGTGAAGATCAGAAACAACATTTGGAGCTAACCCGCGATATAGCCCAACGCTTCAACCAAGATTGGCAAGTGCCAGATTATTTTCCTTTGATTGAACCCTTAATTTTAGGCGAGGCAACAAGGGTAATGTCACTGCGGGATGGTACGAAAAAAATGTCTAAATCTGATCCTTCCGATCTATCAAGGATTAATTTAAGCGATTCTGCGGATCTTATTGCACAAAAAATTCGCAAAGCGAAAACCGATCCCCATGCTTTACCAGATGACCCATCCCTGTTGGAAGACCGCCCAGAAGCAAAAAACCTATTAACCCTTTATGCTGCATTTGCGGATTGCTCTTTTAACGAAGCAGTATCCGAATTTGCAGGGGGATCATTTTCAAACTTAAAGCAAGCCCTTGCAGAAATTGCGGTTGCTAAATTAGCACCAATCACCGATGCTTATAATCGCTATTTGCAAGATAAAGGGCAATTAATTGAAATTTTGCATAAAGGGGCTGAACAGGCGCGACAAAAATCGGCACCTGTTATGGAAGAAGTAAAACAGATTATGGGACTGATGACGCGTTAATCAATGACTGATGATATAACGGCTTCCGATAATGAACCTAGCAGGACGCTACTGCCTGCCTTTGAGTATAAGCCTGATATGTTTACACCAAATTCCAAGGCTACGGGTTTTTTATCTGCGGTTGCACGCCATGCCTCAGAAAATTATATCACAGGATTTGGCAAAGATAATCATGATGCCGAGCTGTTTCACGAACAAGTAACCAGCTATAATCCTGATCTTAAAGTCCAATGGTTGGGGCATCAAAATTGGCGTGGCCTTGGAAAAATTGGAACACTTCATCTTACAAATTCTAATATTTCTTTTCCAAGTAAAATTCGGTTAAGAGCCCATCCTTTAAAATTTTCAATTATTGGTATGGTAGAAGCGATTGCAGATGCGCAATCCGCACAAAAAATTACGGATATGTTGAAGGCACCGTTGATGCCTTGGGATGCCCTTATCTGTCCTTCAAGAACGGTGGGAGAGGCAATTAAAACCATTTTAGCTTCGGAACAAGCCTATCTTTCATGGAGATTCGGGGTAAAGAATTTACAAAATCTTGGTCCCCAAATCCCCATTATTCCCAATGGAATTGATTGCAGTGCCTATCATTATGATGATGCGCATCGTTCGTTTTCGCGCCGCCATTTTCAAGCCGATGACCATACGCTTGTTATTTTATTTAAGGCAGGGAATGATTATAATTTTTGCCAAGCGTTAAAGACAATCCTTGCTGAACATCCTGAAATAAATATTAAAATTTTATATCTTACCGATTCTGTTGATACGCCACCAAAGCTATTTCAAGAAATTATCCCCACAATTCCTTTATATTTAATTGATGAATCAGACCCGTCACAAGAATCTTGGGGCTTGGGGGCTGCTGATTTATTTATATGCTTAACAGGTTCAATTGCGGCTGGATTTGATACTTCCTTACAAAAGGCAATGGCGGCTGGAATTGCTGTGATTACCAGTGATTGGGATGGGCATCGTGCGCTTAATATGCATGGGACAACGGGCTATCGCATTGCTTGTTATATTGCTAAAAGTGGAGGCGGCAGTCAAATACGCAATCGCTATGCTTTGGAATTAGATAGTTTTGATCAATATCTCACACTAGCTGAATCGATGATTGCCCTTGATCATAATCGCTTGGTTTATTACCTAAAAACATTAATAACTAATCAAGACCAACGACTTCGCTTTGGTGAACAAGCACGTAAGCATATCTCAGCGCATTTTGATTGGTCTGCCGTTTATAAAGATTATCATTTGTTGTGGACTGAACTGCAACGAATACGCCGCCACGCAATGAGTGACGAAACATTGGTTGAAGTAACGCGGCAAGCCCCATTAGAAAGCGCAGATATGATTGAGCCTTGTCGCTTATTCCGTTCTTTTGCAACTTTTCCAATTGATCAAAATACACCGGTGATTTGGCGGTTTAAGGCTGAAAACGAAACAATCTTAAAGCAAGAATATCGTAAATTAACGCATTTACCAACCTTTTCCATGATGCGTGAATTATTTCCAACTATGGATGAGATTACACAAATTTATCAAGCCTTCAATGCTGTTAATCATCCCTTTAAAGCAGAAGACCTTAGCCAAACTTTTGATTTTAGCGAAGTGCGTTCGGTACAAATCTTAACCTTACTTTTAAAATTTGATTGGATTGCCCTTGCGCTAACACCTGATTTGATTGATCGTTATGCAACAGTTTCAAGCTTTACTAATTTTTCAGAACGCGAGGCTGATCAAGAAATTAATCAAGAAACCGTACTTTATTCCACAGATCAAGAAGAAACCTTTACGCTATCACAGCCCAAAGATACTTAACTTACTATGCAATTTAATTTTAATCAGGCCTTTGGTGATCATGCTGAAGAAGTTCAACGATTGCTACATTATTTTGGTGCAGGGCAAAAAGCGCGATTGTTGGGCGGTGTTATTCGGGATCAATTAATGGGCTTGGAATCCGCCAAGCCTGATATAGATATTGCGGTTGCGATGCGCCCCGATGCAATGGTCAAAGCCTTATCTGATCATCGTTTCAAGGTAACTTCCTTTAATTTTAATTATGGCGTTTTGCGTGTGCAAGGTCAGCATTATCGCTATGACCTTACCAGCTTACGGCAGGATATTGCTTGTTTTGGTCGCGCCGCAAAGGTTGATTTTACACCGTCCGATTATGCCGATTGGCAAACAGATTCTATGCGTCGTGATTTTACATTTAACGCCCTTTATGCCGATGTTAATGGCTTAATAGACGATTTCCATCATGGAATTGAGGCAATAAAGAATAAAGAAATTCATTTTATTGGCAATCCGCAACAACGCATAAAAGAAGATTGGTTACGCCTGTTACGTTATATCCGTTTTCACGCAAAGTTTGATTGTCACTCCCCTTTGATTTTCAAGTCACATGAGTGCCTTAACCATGGCTTGCATCAATTACCAAAAAGATTAAGGGTTCAAGAATGGCAACGATTTTTTGACTTAAATTGCCCAGAAGCAGTGCAACGCGCCCTTCATTTGCTTGATCAGCTGGATTTATTGTCAATTCTGTGTGCTGATATGGAGCTTTCTTACACGCCACTATTCGAACAACAATTTACCCCACATGCAATAGGGATTGCTAATGGTTACAAAAACCTATGATATTAAAACCTTAGAACGCCAAAAACGTTACCCTGAACTTAAAACGATCCTTCAAGCTTGGGTTGAGCAAAATCCAGAGGATTATAAAGGATATAATAATCTTTCAACCGTACTTGGACAGCTTAAGGAGTATGAGGCTTCTGAACAGGCGGTCAATCATGCGCTTAAATTAAATCCTGATTTTTTAAGTGCCTATAAAAATCGTGGTTATTTATATTATGAAATGCGACGATTGGATGATAGCTTGCGTGATTATGAGATTTATTTACGCACCTACCCTATGGAAGGGGATGTTTGGGGGAAATATGCGCTTACGCTTGTGGAAAAAGGATATCATATGGCAGCATGTGCGATTTATGATAAGGCACTTTCCCTATCCCCTAATGATGGGGTGATAAAGTTTAATAGTTCAATCCTGCGTTTATTACTAGGAGATCTTAAAACAGGGTTTCAACAATTTGAATTTCGTTGGCATAATTCTATGATGCAACTAAGCCCAACGTTGGAAGTAAAACGGCAATTGGATCAAAAGAATATTCCTATTTTAAGTGATATTTCGGATATTAAGGGTAAGCAAATTTTATTGATGAATGAGCAAGGCGTAGGCGATACCGTTCAATTTGTACGCTACTTACCTAAGTTAAAACAGATGGGAGCGCATTTGATTTTTGGATTTTATGGTGGATTTTCTGGACTTTGCAGCTATTTTCAGCATGCAGATATAATTGACGAGGTATTACTCAAGCCCAAACAGTTTAAAAATATTGATTATTATTGTCCAGTAGGGTCTTTGCCAGTAGCATTTGGAATCGAGCAAGAAAAAGATATCCCCCCTCCTTATCCAATCAAATCACCAGAGGCTTTTATCACCAAATGGAAAGAAAAAATAAATGATTTGTTGGGGAAGGCACAACATAAAAAGCGCATTGCCATTATACCAACAGGTAATCCAGGCCATCCAAATGATCGGGCGCGTTCTGCTTCTCTTGAAGTAATGGCACCATTGTTTGATGAAGATGCCGCATTTTTATTAATCCAGCCTGATTTGCGACAATCTGATTATGATTTCGCGCAATCCCGTGACAATCTATATATATTACCAGATCGATTGCATGATTTTACCGATGCTGCTGCAATTCTTACCTTTTGTGATCTTGTCATCACAGTTGATACGGGGCTATTACATATTTCGGCGAATCTTAATCTTCCTGTTTGGGGGCTTTTGGCCTATAAACCTGATTGGCGGTGGCAGCTGGAGCGTGAAGATACCCCATGGTATCCTTCTTTAAAGCTTTACCGTCAACCTACCCTAGGCGATTGGAAGCAGGTTGTTGCCAAAATTCATCAAGATTTAAAACGTTTTCTAAAAGACAATCAAATAAAACGAAAAGTATTTGTAGATATAAATAAATAAAAACCATTGACATAAGCACGAATACGCAGTAAACATGAAGCATAAACTTAACAAATATTATGTTTTATTGAACTATATATCATTGGATTTTGGCTCATGTTACAAGATAAGACACTTACAAAATATAAAACAATTACCAGTTTCATGAAAGCTTCAGGGGTTCTTGTTGCTATGACGGCTGGGTTATTTCTTATCGCTCACTCTTCTAAAGCGGAAATGTACTTACAAGGAGCTTATGGCTATGGCATGGTATCTGATTTTGAGGGAACTGAGAATGGTAGCTCAGTAACAAAAGGAATTGATGAAGACCCAACTGTAATGGGCATTGAAGTGGGTCAAGATCACCTTGGCGTAGATCAAAAAATTCGCTTGGGTGCAGGCTATCAAGCCATGGATATTACCCTTGATGATGGCAGTGAAAAAGCAACAACAATCTATAGCGTTAATGGTTATTATTTTATTGGCGATAAAGCGCGCGATGAAGATGGCATTCATCCTTATGTTGGTGGCGGGCTATTATTGGTTGATTTTGAAGATGATGCGATGAAATTTGGAATCGCAGGTCATGCAGGCGCAGAAATGCCTGTTGGAGAGAATTTGTTAGTCGGCGGTAAATACAGCTATATCTTTGCAGATGGCAGTTCTGGCAGTGAAGGTTCAACCACTTATGCTTACGATAATTTTACTGCGCATATCTTATCAGCCACCGCAACCTACCAATTTGAAGGTGGGTTAGGGCTTGATTAACCTACCCAAAACTGCAAACAAGAAAGAAAACGTTAAATTAACAAGAAATATAAGATATTTATAGACAGAGAAATAATAGCTAATGAGTGATAAAGATATTAATCAGAATAGATATTTCCATGTTACAGAAATGGTTAGATATCATAATGATAAAATGATTGCTGCCTTTATTAGGTTTATTAGCTTAATGACTTCAATTGTAGGGGGCTTTTTTTTCTTGGTATCTCAAGACAATATTAAAATTGAATTTAAAGAGTTTACTGTGCTAGTTTTACCTTATTTAATTTCTTTCATAGCGATTAGTACGTTATTTATTATCTGGTCTAATTGGTTTTCTTGGTACGGTTTTAGGAAAGCAGAAACAAAAATCATTGATGATCCAGATGTTCCCCCTCCAAAGTTCCCAAGAGCTTGCAAAGAACAAATAATAGTAACTCTTATAATTTTAATTACAGCGTCGGTAAGCTTTCTTCTAACTCATTATTTATCGCGTGTTTTGTAGAATTTAAAATTTTTATTAGTTGAAAAATATAGCCAATGGCATATAAAATGAGTCTATAAATTTTGGATTTGCAAGACCTGTTCTACAGTTTTTTGTGTTTTTCTTCCTATTGCTTTAGCCTGCACCCATTTATGCTCTATTGGATTTAAATCTGGAGAATATGAGGGTAAATATTCAAGAATTAACTTTGCGTCTTTAATTGCTTGTTGGGTATCTTGCCTTTTATGGAAGGTTACATTGTCCATGACAATAACCGTTCCAGCTTTGGTTCTTGGGATCAATTCTTGAACCACCCATTGATGGAATATGGCTACATTGATATTTGTTTCAAACATGCAGGTGCATAGCAAGCTTGCCCCCAATAAGGCACCAATTACATTAATGCGTCCTTTTGCATGCCAATCTTTTTTACCATAACATCTTGTGCCAATTTCACTATAGCCATGCGTTCTTGGCATATCCTTAGTATCATATCTTGGGCAAATCCGCTTTCGTCAATATAAACAATCGGATGCTGATTATCTATGTAAGCATTAAGCTTATGTTTGAATAAAATACGCTTTTGTGCGTCTGCTTTGGGGTGATATGTTTTTTTTATAGCTAAACCCTAAACGCTTTAATGCGTGTGTGATACCACGAATGCTAACGCCTTGTCTTGACGCACGCTCATGCAAGTAAGCATCAGGGTAACGAACAACGTCATCTCTTAGTAAATCCATATCAATTTTAACGCTTCTCTTATTCCTCCTTGTCTTGAGGGAAAGACGATGTGACCAACGAACTAAACTGGATTTACTAATACAAAAATGAGCTACCGTCGCCTCAAAGATTAGACCGTGACAGGCTTTATAAGACAATACATGTTTCCTAAAATCTAAGCAATAAGTCATGACCCTAAAATTTATATGCTATTCGCTATAGTGCGCAATGCCATTTGATGGTCGGCACGAATTTGCGAAACAGCTAATGCATATTTTTTTGGCTTATTACCAAAATGAATATTTAAGGAACAAAATCTTTTTGATCATAGCGGGATAGATACGCTCCAGCACCCTAAATAGCCGCGACAATCTGAACCTGTTTTTATGACTAATTGGCATTGCAAGGGTGGGTTGGCTATGCTAAAGGCACTATTGATTAATTCGGTGGGTTATATTTAGTAAGGAAAATTAAGTGGCAGGAAAAGCTAATTCTATTCAAATTGCTGAACGCTATGCGCTTGCGTTGCTTGGATTAGGCAAGAATGATACACAATTGGATCATTTTAAAGCAACGCTTGATTCTTTAACAGATGCGATGCAGTCCCATGTTGAATTAAATCAAGTGATCAATAGCCCGTTGATTCCCGAAGCAAAAAAACTTGGCGTGCTGAATGCGTTGCTTGGTAAGCTTTCTGCGGATGATATGGTTCTACAATTTGTTAAAACCTTGAGTGATAATAAAAGATTGCCTTTATTGGTAACGGTTGTTAGGGCATTTAATCGTCTGCTGGCCGCCAAACGCGGTGAGGTTTCGGTTCAGGTTTGGGTGGCACGACCGTTGGATAAAGCTGGAAAGACTGCGCTTGATAAAATTTTGAAAGAGGCAGTTGGGAAGAATTTTAAAACGGAATTGCATGAAGATCCTAGTCTGCTTGGCGGGATGGTTGTGCAAATTGGTAGCAAAATGCTGGACGCTTCGCTTAAGTCAACGCTTGAGCGATATCGTCTGGCCATGAAGGGAGCGTAAGCAATGGAACTTAAAGCCGCAGAAATTTCTTCTGTTTTAAAAGAACAGATTGCGGGTCTTGATAAACAATCAAAGATTGCCGAAGTTGGGCAAGTTCTCTCCGTCGGGGACGGGGTGGCTCGCGTCTATGGGCTTGATAATGTGCAAGCAGGGGAAATGGTTGAATTTCCAGGCGGCATTAAAGGAATGGCCTTAAACCTTGAAAGTGATAATGTTGGGGTTGTGATTTTTGGTGATGACCGTGATATTAAAGAAGGCGACACCGTTAAGCGTACAGGTGCGATTGTGGATGCGCCCGTCGGCAAAGGTTTGCTGGGACGGGTTGTTGACGCGCTTGGGAACCCGATTGATGGTAAAGGCGAAATTGATGCGGCTGAACGCCGTTTGGTTGAATTAAAAGCCCCTGGCATTATTCCGCGTAAATCTGTGCATGAGCCTGTGCAAACAGGGCTTAAATCATTGGATGCGTTGGTGCCAATTGGGCGTGGTCAGCGTGAATTGATTATTGGTGACCGTCAAACGGGTAAAACTGCGGTTGCGTTGGATGCCATTATCAATCAAAAATCCGTCAATGCGGGCAATGATGAAAGCAAAAAACTTTATTGTGTTTATGTTGCAATTGGTCAAAAACGCTCGACCGTTGCGCAAGTGGTAAAAACCTTAAACGATCATGGCGCAATGGATTATACCGTTGTGGTTGCTGCAACGGCTTCTGATCCCGCGCCTATGCAGTTCCTTGCCCCTTATACGGGTTGTGCGATTGGTGAATATTTCCGCGATAATGGAATGCATGCTTTGATTATTTATGATGATTTATCAAAGCAGGCGGTTGCATATCGTCAAATGTCCTTGCTGTTAAGACGCCCACCTGGACGGGAGGCTTATCCTGGGGATGTGTTCTATATTCATTCGCGCTTGTTGGAGCGTGCTGCTAAGCTAAATGAAGATAATGGTTCTGGTTCCTTGACAGCTCTGCCTGTGATTGAAACGCAAGCCAATGATGTTTCGGCCTACATCCCAACAAACGTGATTTCAATTACGGATGGTCAGATTTTCCTTGAAACTAATCTGTTTTATAAGGGGGTTCGTCCAGCCATTAATGTTGGGTTGTCTGTATCACGTGTTGGGTCTTCTGCGCAAACCAAAGCGATGAAAAAGGTGGCAGGTTCTATTAAGTTGGAATTGGCACAATATCGTGAAATGGAAGCTTTTGCCCAGTTTGCGTCTGATCTTGATGCGGCAACCCAAAGATTGCTGGCACGGGGAGCGCGTTTGACTGAATTATTAAAACAACCACAATATCAACCTTTAACGGTTGCTGAGCAGGTTGCGGTCATTTATGCGGGGACAAAAGGCTATCTGGATCAAGTGGCAATAAAAGATGTTAATCGTTATGAACGTCAATTGCTTGAACTACTTGCAAGCAAGCATAAAAAACTGGTTGATCAGTTAAATAAGACTGGCGTAATGGATGATGCGGCTGAAGATGAGCTGAAATCTTTGCTTGAAAGCTTTAGTGCTAACTTTGCTTAATCAGAAAATCTAACGAAAACGCTATGCCTAGCCTTAAAGACCTTAAAAACCGAATCACCAGCGTTCAATCAACGCGGCGTATTACTTCTGCTATGAAGATGGTGGCGGCGGCCAAATTGCGTAAAGCACAAGAGGCTGCGGATAGCGCACGGCCTTATTCTGAACATATGAATAGCATGTTGGGGGCATTGGCTGGCGGTGCGCAAGCAGGTGGCTCTCCGCTTTTGGTTGGAACTGGCAAACAAGATACCCATTTGATTGTTGCGGTAACGTCTGATCGTGGGTTGTGTGGTGGTCTAAATGGCGGATTGGTACGCGGTGTTCGTCAGCATGTTGAAAAGTTAATTCAAGATGGCAAAACCGTTAAATTATTGGTGATTGGGCGTAAAGGCCACGGCCTTTTAAAACGGTTTTATCCTGAATTGATCGTTGATTATTATGAAGATTTATTAAAACCATCACCTGCTTTTGAGCATGCGGCAGTTGTTCGTACACGGATATTGGATGCGTTTAATCAGGGTGAATTTGATGTTTGCACCTTATTTTATAATCGCTTTGTTTCTGCGCTTGCACAAGAGGTAACCCCCTTACAGCTTATTCCATTTGTTCCTGAACAAAGTGATGAAGGAACGGATGCAGGATCAGATAAATTAGGGGGAGCTATCTATGAATTTGAACCTGACGAAGAAACAATCTTAAATAATCTTTTACCAAAGAATGTTGGGGTTCAGATTTTCCGTGCGATGTTGGAATCTTTTGCTTCTGAACAAGGGGCAAGGATGACTGCGATGGATAATGCAACGCGCAATGCTGGTGATATGATTAACCGCCTTACCATCCAATATAATCGGATGCGGCAGGCACAAGTCACAAAAGAATTAATTGAAATTATTTCGGGCGCCGAAGCCCTTTAGCGTAATAACCATATAATGACAGGAGTTGTGAATCATGGCTAAATCAAAAAATACGGGTTCGGAAGGGAAAATTACCCAAGTCCTTGGGGCTGTTGTCGATGTCAGCTTTGACGGGACGTTACCCGCAATTTTAAATGCCTTAACCACCCGCAATGGTGATCGTGAATTGGTTTTGGAAGTTGCGCAACATTTGGGACAAAATTCTGTTCGCACGATTGCTATGGATACGACCGAAGGTCTAGTGCGAGGTCAAGCTGTCCAAGATACTGGCAATGCTATTCAAGTCCCTGTGGGGCCTGAAACGCTTGGCCGTATTATGAATGTTATTGGGGAACCTGTTGATGAGCGCGGTCCTGTAGCTACAAAACAGAATTTTCCTATTCACCGTTCCGCCCCTGAATATGTGGAGCAAGCAACCGAAACAGAACAGCTTGTCACGGGGATCAAAGTCGTGGATATGTTAACGCCCTACCCAAAAGGTGGTAAAATTGGTCTGTTTGGTGGGGCTGGCGTTGGTAAAACCGTCCTTATTATGGAATTAATTAATAATATTGCAAAAGGCCATGGTGGATATTCGGTGTTTGCTGGTGTTGGGGAGCGTACACGCGAAGGAAATGATCTTTACCATGAAATGATTGAATCAGGGGTTATTGATCTTGAAGGCGATTCTAAGGTGTCGTTGGTTTATGGTCAGATGAATGAACCTCCAGGTGCGCGGGCGCGGGTTGCCTTAACAGGGCTAACGCAAGCAGAATATTTCCGCGATGAAGAAGGACAGGATGTGTTGTTCTTTGTTGATAATATCTATCGCTTTACGCAAGCAGGTTCTGAGGTTTCCGCACTGCTTGGACGCATTCCATCCGCCGTGGGGTATCAACCAACCTTGGCAACTGATATGGGTGCGATGCAAGAACGGATTACCTCAACCAAAAAAGGGTCGATCACTTCAGTGCAGGCGGTTTATGTGCCTGCTGATGATTTAACTGATCCTGCACCTGCGACAACCTTCTCTCACTTGGATGCAACGACCGTGTTATCACGGCAAATTGCTGAATTGGGGATTTATCCTGCTGTGGATCCTTTGGATTCAACATCGCGTATTCTTGAACCAGGAACGGTTGGCGAATTGCATTATAAAACTGCAAGGCAGGTACAACAGATTTTGCAACAATATAAAGGCTTGCAAGAAATTATTGCTATTTTGGGGATGGATGAATTATCCGAAGAAGACAAACTGGTAGTCGCAAGAGCCAGAAAGATTCAACGCTTCCTATCCCAACCTTTCCATGTTGCCGAAGTATTTACGGGTAGCCCAGGTAAATTCGTTGCACTGGAAGATACAATTAAAGGCTTTAGCGGCATTTGCAATGGTGATTACGATGATCTTCCTGAAAGTGCGTTCTATATGGTTGGCACGATTGAAGAAGCCATTGAAAAAGCCAAGCAGCTTGCCAAGGCAGCCTAAGTTCATTGCTAATTAAAAAAGGTTAGGAACAAGAATGGCAGCAGAAAAATTAGCATTGGTCATTGTCTCTCCCGAACGTTTAGAGCGGGAGAGACAAGTTGATATGGTTGTTGTTCCAGGTTCAGACGGTGATTTTGGTGTTCTGCCGAATCATGCCCCGTTAATGAGTGCCTTGCGTCCTGGGGTTGTGTGCATCTTTGAAGATGGTAAAGTGATCGAACGTTTATTTGTCGGCGATGGGTTTGTTGAAGTGAATCGAGAAGGATGCACCATTCTTGCTGAAACCTCTTGTGATGTTTCTGGTTTAGATGGTGCGCAACTTGAACAGCAGATCACCGATTTAGCTGAAACAGCGGCAACTTCAAATGATGAAACGGTAAAAAATGCAGCAAGCCGTAATCATGCGCTTGCAAAAGCACAGCTTGAGGCCGTTCGTAATCCTCAATATCACTAATTATTTTTTGCTCCGTTGGTATGCTAGCTTTATTAAGTGCTGGAAAATCCAAATAACGGCGCGCCGGATTAGCTCAGTTGGTAGAGCAGCGGTTTTGTAAACCGAAGGTCGGGGGTTCAAGTCCCTCATCCGGCACCAATAAAAACAACGACTTAGAAAGATTTTATAATTCTTAATTTTTTATCAGTAAGCATATAGTAAGCAGTTGATCAAAAATAATGCCTGTTGAATGAAAAATGCGCTCATTGCCAGCAATTTTCGAACAAAATTTTAAATAAAACACACCCTCTTTAGTGGCTTCACAAAGCTAATGGCACCATCAAATTTATAAGTATTGCATATTTTTTTTATGTGTTATACAAATAATTAAGAGAGGAGAGCGTTTTCTCATTTCTTAGTGTATTAGATTTATTAAGACTTAAAGCAATTTTAATAAATTATAATTTCGATTATTTTAGGAGGATATCTATGAAAGCTTTGAAAAACACATTAAAAGGCGTTGCATTATCAGCTGCTGCATTAGGTTTAATGACAAGTGTAGCTTATGCAAATACAACAAAATTACGGATTCAAACACATTTTTCACCTGAGACTTTATCAGGGCAAATGGCAGCTGAATTTATTGAAGATGTAACAGAAATGTCAAATGGTGAAATCCAAATTGAAATGTTTTATGCATCATCAGTGGTAAAATCTGTTGAAACATTTGATGCTGCGGTAAATGGCATTCTTGATTGCGATATGACAGGTGGTGCATACCAAACAGGTAAAAATGCAGCGTTCCAATTTACGGGTGATTTGCTTGGAGGATATGCCAATCCTTATCAGCAAATGTCATGGATGCTTCATGGTGGTGGCCGTGATGCTTTAAACAAATTATATAATAAATATGATATGGAGTTTGTTGGTTGGTGGATCCCAGGACCAGAATCCCTGACATCAACAAGGCCTATTCGCAATGTAGCCGATTTTAAAGATTGGAAATTTCGTTCACCTCCAGGGCTTGCTACTTTAGTATTTTCTGAATTAGGAGCCTCCCCTATTGTGATGGATTTTAATGAAATCTTTACCGCTTTAGAAACAGGGATTATTGATGGTGCCGATGCCGCAAACTTAACAAATAATGTTGGGTTGGGATTATATGAAATTGGTAAACATACTAATTATCCTGGCTTCCATTCAATGCCTGCTGATCATTTAGCATGTAACAAAAAAGTGTGGGATAATATTCCTAAAAACCACCAAGCTATTTTGCGTGTGGGAATGGAAGCTTTGGCACTTCGCAATGCAACGATCAACGAAGTAAAGAATGCACAAACTGCAAAAGAATTAACCGAACAAGGCGTTAATCTTTATCAATGGTCACCTGAAGAATTAGCAAAATTCCGTGTGGCTGTGAAAGCAGGTTGGCAAGAATTTGCTAATCAAACGCCTGAAGCTAAAGAATTGTTGCAAAGTCACATTGACTTTTTAACAAAACTTGGGGCTTTGAAATAAGTAAATTAAAATAAGTAAAATTGTAAGAAAGGGCAAATTTTTTAAAGTTTGCCCTTTCTTCTTAACAATTTTAAACATATCCCATGAAAGAATATAAACGAACAGGATGGCTTGATGCTATAACATGGCGATTAAGCCGTGTTGCTATGATATTAGTGGCCGTTATTGTTGCGATTATGATGTTTGAAGTTTTTATGCGATATGTCCTAGAAAAGCCAACCATTTGGGTGAATGAAATGAGCCTTTGGATGGGCGGTTGGGTTTATTTGTTGGCTGGTATTTATGCTATGCAACAGCGTAGCCATATTCGTATATTTCTATTATACGATATTGTCCCCATATGGATGAAAAAGCTGTTTAATTGTTTATCTGCTTTTTTTATTTTGTTATGGGTTGCCGCCACCATTTGGGGTGGCACAAATGAAGCATGGGATGCCTTTGTGCAATGGGAGAAATTTGGTACAGCATGGGATCCGCCCATTCCTGCCACGACACAGCCACTTATTTTGATTGTTATGCTGATCATGGCGGTACAGGTTGTCTCTAACCTTATTATGGACTGGAACAATGTCAATGCTTCCGAAGGAATAGAAGAAGCAGATAAAGACCAAATTGAAAAAAAGCATAAGGAAGTAGGATAAATCAATGGATATTGGATCAATATCGCTGATTTTACTATTTGGCATGATTGCTTTATTGGCGATTGGTATGCCTTTAGGGTTTGCTTCGGGCTTTTTAGCTGTTGTGGTGATGGTGTTAAAATTTGGCCCAGATTTACTTTTTAGGGAATTTGGCTCTGGCCCTCTTAATATTTTAGCGCAGCGTATGTATGGTTTAACGACTGATTATGTGTTGATATCAGTGCCATTATTTATATTTATGGCCACATTATTAGAACGATCAGGGATTGCCAAAGATATGTATGATTCTTTGTCAAAATGGCTTAATCGTACAAGGGGCGGGATTGCCATCGTCACGTCATTAATGGCGGTTGTTATGGCCGCAATGTCTGGCATTATTGGTGGCGAAGTCGTTTTATTAGGCCTTATTGCTTTACCACAAATGTTACGATTGGGATATAATCAAAATTTAGCCATTGGGACGATTTGCGCATCGGGTTCGCTTGGCACAATGATCCCGCCTTCTATTGTTTTAATCATGTATGGTTTGATTACTGAAACCTCTATTCATGCGCTGTTCAGGGGTGCGTTTGCGCCTGGTTTTATGCTGGCTTTTTTCTATATTCTTTATATTATTATTAGAACAAATTTTAACCCTTCTCTTGCGCCATTGCCAGAACCATCTGATGATGATTTAAATTCAAAAGATAAAATTATTTATGGGGCTTCATTGCTTGCAATGATTGGTATTTTCTTATTATCAATATATGTCCTTCGTGATATATTTTTATATGTCACGCATGATGACATTGAAACTGAAGCTTCTTTGCATGATTATTTAGGGGTAATGGGGGGGATCATTATCGCCCTTTGGGCTTTTTTACGGTTCTATATCGGCATGGAAAAAACCAAAGAAGCATGGCTTGCGGGTAAAGGTTTAGTCATCCCCATGGGGATTGTTGGCGTTGTCCTAGGTTCTATTTATGGCGGTATTACTGGCATCACAGAAGCCGCTGGTATGGGGGTTACAGCTGTTTTATTGATTATTATTTCGCGTGGGGAATTTAGCTTAACTCTTGTTAAAGAAGCATTGATGCGCACCTTCAAATCAACGGGCGTGATCATTTGGGTAACATTTGGGGCAACAGCTTTGGCGGGTGCTTATACAATTGCGGGTGGTCCTTCTTATATTGCTAATCTTATTATCGGCTATGATTTACCCACTTTAGGTGTGTTATTGGTAATGATGCTCATTTTCTTATTTTTAGGGGCATTTATGGATTGGGTTGGCATTGTCCTTTTGGTTATGCCTGTCTTTTTGCCCATTGTTTTAAGATTACCTGTTGAGGATATTGGGATCTTCTCGCCTTTTATTGATGCACGGTCATTTGTTCCCGTATGGTTTGGCATTTTATTCTGTATCAATATGCAAGTAAGCTTCTTATCCCCTCCCTTTGGGCCTGCCGCATTTTATTTAAAATCTGTGGCACCACCGCATATTAGCTTACCTGATATATTTAGAGGGTTTTTACCATTTATTGCCATTCAACTGCTTGCTTTGGCATTGGTATTATTTTTTCCAGAAATTACGATGTTATTCCGATAGGAAAATGGTATGCTGGTACAAGATCAAATACAGCATTTTTATGATGAAGGCTATCTTGTTGTAGAACATGCTATTGATGCCGAACTTATAAAAAATTTAAAACAAGAATATCAAGAGGTTTTAAAGAATTTATATGACCAATGGTTCGCAGAAGGTAAAGTAACAGAAAAATCAGAGCATTTAAATTTTTGGCAACAATTAGATCATGCAAGAACAGCCAATTTGGAATGGTTTCAACCTTTAGATATTAGCTTACCTCATTCAGATATTCGTGAAGATACGCCTTTACATATTGGTAAAAGCGCATTTGATCTTTTAACATGCCCGCGATTATTAGATATTGCCGAAAGCCTTTTAGGAGGTGAAATTACATCAAATCCTATTCAACATGTACGTATTAAACCCCCTGAAAGACAGGTGGATTCTGCGGAAGTAAGGGCTCATATCAAAGCAACAGATTGGCATCAAGATAGAGGGGTTACCTTGGCAGAAGCAGATGAAACAGATATGATTACTGTTTGGGTCGCCATAACAGATGCAACAATCAATAATGGTTGTTTGCAAATTTTACCACGTCAGCATAAAAAAATGCTTCCCCATTGTTCTAAAAAACAAGTCGCCATCGCAGATGATTTTATTGATAGTTCAAAGGCTATTCCGTTAGAAGTAAAAGCTGGAAGTGCTATTATCTTGCACCCCTTAATACCGCATAGTTCCTTGGTAAATATATCAGATGAATATAGATGGTCATTTGATTTACGTTATAATATTACAGGCCAAGCCACAGGGCGGTCACATTTTCCTGACTTTATTGCAAGGTCACGCAAACATCCTGAATTGGAATTAAACGATTGGAAAAAATGGAACGAAATGTGGCAAGAAACACGCTATATATTGGCAAATTCACCCCATATTGAACAGCATCGCTGGCAGCATAACAGCCCTTATTGTGCTTAAATGGCAAATGTAAATAAAAAAATTATTCAGCTCCATCCAAAGGATAATGTTGCCATTGCGACTGAGTCATTGACAAAAGATACCCCCATTGACACTATAACTACCATTGATCCTATTCCAAAAGGGCATAAGATTGCGATTGATGATATTTTAGAAGGTGAGGTTATTTACAAATATGCTCAAATTATTGGTTATGCCGCAACGGATATAAAAAAAGGTGCACATGTCCATACGCATAATATCCTATTTAAAACGATTGAAACCAATTATGAATTTGATGATGGTAATCATCACCATGATTCTTCATTAACACAAAAGCAAGATTATTTTATGGGGTACCAGCGTGAAAATGGGAGTGTGGGAACCAGAAATTATATTGCTATTTTAACATCTGTAAATTGTTCCGCCACCGCAGCCCGTAAAATAGCCACATATTTTAATGATGAGATTATGCAACATTACCCCAATATTGATGGTGTCGTTGCTTTTGTACATGGTACAGGGTGCGGCATGGCAGGCAATGGCGATGGGTTTGAGGCATTGCAACGCGTCATGTGGGGGTATGCGCAAAACCCTAATATTGCAGGTGTTTTGATGGTAGGGCTTGGTTGCGAGATCAATCAAATTGAGTGGTTATTAGAAGCCTATGGACTAAAAGAAGGGCCTCTTATGCAAGTGATGAATATCCAAAATGTAGCAGGCTTACAAAAAACCATCAATTTAGGGATTAAAAAAATTGAACGAATGTTAGATGAAGTTAATCAATTTACGCGGACAAAATGCCCTGCATCACATTTAACATTAGGCCTGCAATGTGGGGGGTCTGATGCGTTTTCAGGGATCACGGCTAATCCTGCATTGGGCTTTGCCTCAGATTTATTGGTTCAGCAAGGGGGAACAACTGTATTGGCTGAAACCCCTGAAATTTATGGTGCAGAACATTTATTGATAAGCAGAGCTATTTCAAAAGAGGTTGCAACAAAATTAATTGAACGCATTCATTGGTGGGAAGATTATGTGCAAAGAAATTTAGGTTCAATGAATAATAACCCAAGCGTAGGTAATAAAAAAGGAGGGTTAAGCACAATATTAGAAAAATCATTGGGGGCTGTTTCCAAAGGGGGAACCAGCCCTTTAATGGGCGTTTATAAATATGCTGAAAAAATTGATACCCACGGTTTTGTTTTTATGGATAGTCCAGGATATGATCCCTGTTCTGTTACAGGTGAAATTGCTAGCGGGTGTAATATGATTGCCTTCACCACTGGCAGGGGGTCGGCTTTTGGCTCCAAGCCATCACCATGCATAAAAATAGCGACTAATAGTGCGATATATCACCGTATGACAGATGACATGGATATCAATACTGGCGCAATGATCGATGAAGGCATTTCATTAGAAGAAAAGGGTAAAGAAATTTATGACTATTTATTAAAAATTGCCTCAGGTCAAAAATCAAAATCTGAACTACAAAATTTAGGTGATGACGAATTTGTACCATGGCAAATTGGCGCGACAATGTAAAAATATAGTTTAAGAAAGGAAGCAAGCAATCATGTCAAATCCCCCTCCCCCCATTATTGGTTTTGTTGGTTTAGGGTTAATGGGTGCTGCTATTTGCACAAGATTAATGGAATGCGGGTATCGTTTAAATGTTATTGCCAATAAGTCACGAAAAAATATTGATAAACTCGTTAAAATGGGGGCAACAGAACATACATCTTATCGTGATTTAGCTACGCATTCAGAACTTATCATGCTTTGTATGGATACATCTGATAATGTTGAGAAGGTTTGCTTAGGTAAACAAGGGTTAATAGATGGCGTAAAAGCTAATAATGTTATCATTGATTTTGGAACCTCTTTGCCCAGTTCAACAATAGCCGTTGCTAAAAAGATGGCAGATAAAAATGTGGGCTATATGGATGCACCTATTGGTCGGACTCCAGCCCATGCGCTTATGGGTAAAATTAATTTAATGTGTGCCTCCGATGAAGCATTATTCAATCGCGTTAAGCCCGTTTTATCAGATATTGCTGAAAATATATTTTATATCGGAACACTTGGTACAGGCCATAGCGTAAAATTACTGAATAATTTTGTAGGCATGACAATGGCAAGTGCGATTGCCGAAGCCTTTGTTATGGCTGATAAAGTAGGGCTAGACCGCAAAACATTATATGATGTTATGGCATCAGGTCCCTTGCATAGTATGATGATGGATTTTGTAAAAGCCAATGCCATTGATCATGATAACAGTAAATTAGAATTTGCCATTAAGAATGCGTGCAAAGATTTAAAATATTATCAACAAATGAGCAAAGATAATGGTTGCGAAACAATCATGGCCAAAGCCACGATCAACGCACTTCAAACCGCAACAGATAACGGCTTTGGTGAAAATATGGTCAGCGAATTAACTGATTTTTTTGAAGATAAATTTAGTGATTGAAAGGCGGGAAGATAAACCGCTTTTTGCCATCGCAATTATTTTAGTTGCTTATTTTTGTTTTGCTTTTGTTGATACAAGTGCGAAATATTTAACATTACTTGCATTGCCCGCTTTGCAAATCGTTTTCATGCGCTATTTTGGGCAGCTTATGGCGAATGTCATACAAATTCTTCTTCAAGGAAATTTTCGGGAAAGCCTATTTTGTAGTCACAAAAAACAGCTTATTATACGCGGGGCATTTTTGGTTTTTTCAACAATTTGTAATTTTATATCTTTAAAATATTTACCGCTTACATTGGTTGCCACGATTTTATTTTTAGCCCCCATATTGGTTTGTGCATTTTCAACAATTTTATTAAACGAAAAAGTGGGGGTATGGCGCTGGTCAGCTATTTTATTTGCCTTTATCGGTATTGTTGTGATCATCAGACCTTTTGATGCTAGCTTTCATCCTGCAACCCTTTTATCGTTACTAACAGCAGCTTTATTTGCACTCTATTCTATATGGACGCGCAAATTATCTGGGAAATGTTCTAATGATTCTATGCAGCTTTATACAGGGCTAACAGGGACTGTATTGCTTATTTACTTTGGCATTCATGAATGGCAAAGCCCAACAGAGTTTTTTGATTGGTCTATTTTACTGATCATTGGCGTTATTGCATGGATAGGGCATATTATACTCACCAAAGCGCATTTATACGCATCACCGCAAATTATCATGCCATTTGGCTATGTGTATATCATTTATATAAGTGTTTTAGATTATTTCATATTTGATCATATCGCTGATATATATACGCTTATAGGGGCTTTAATGATTATGGCTTCAGGGCTTTTCATTATCTATCGTGAATATAAATTGCAGAAGTTAAAGAAAGGGATTGCGCCATGAAAATAGCAATTATAACAGGGGCAGGCACTGGCATAGGGCGTGCCTGTGCTTTAAGTTTGGTCAAAATGGATTATATTATTTATTTAGTAGGAAGACGGAAGGAAGCACTTTTAGAAACAAAAGAATTGGCAGGTCATTTATCGCAAACTATGCGTGTTCACCCTTGCGATTTAACAATTGATCGTGATGTTGAGGCTTTATTTAAAAAGGTTGAAAAAGAACAAGGTCGATTGGATTTGCTTTTTAATAATGCTGGTATGAACACGGATGCTATACCGCCTGATGAATTGCCTATTGAAAACTTTAAAAATGTTATCAATGTCAATTTAACGGCTGTTTTTCATTGTGCTAGCAAAGCATTTGGCATGATGAAAAAACAAAATCCAAAAGGTGGACGTATTATCAATAATGGTTCTATTTCAGCGGAAACACCGCGCCCTTTTTCTGCCCCTTATACAGCTAGCAAGCATGCTATTACGGGTTTAACAAAGGCTTTATCTTTAGATGGGCGTGCTTATGATATATGCGTTGGGCAACTTGATATTGGCAATGCGACAACAAATATGACAGATAAAACGAACGATGGTATTTTGCAAGCTAATGGAGCTATAACAAAAGAAGAGTGTATGGATGTACAAAATGTAGCAGATGCCTTTTGTTATATGGCATCACGGCCGCTTGATACAAATATTTTACAATTGAATGTAATGGCAAACAAAATGCCGTTTGTTGGACGTGGATAACATAATTCAAGCAGCATTAAGCAATTTTGTAATATTTTATAAAATCCATATCTGGTTCAACGCCAATACCAGGCTGATTTAAAATATCAACATAGCCATTTGATTGTTTGACTTGCTGTTGAATATTAAGCGGGGTTGTTAATAACTCATCTCTAAATTTATTGTCCGTTGTATCAAATTCTAATAGAGGTTCGCGGGGGTTTAGCCCCCCTGGTAAAGGTGGCATGGCACTCAATAATTGTAAGTTTGTTGCAACAGCAATGGCAGAACCCCATACATGATTAACAACAGGTGTAAAATGTGCATGGCATAATGCTAAAATGCGTAAATATTCAGATATTCCACCAAGCGCACAAACTTCAGGTTGCGCAATGTCCAAACATCTTTTTTCTAATAATGTGCGCCATCCCCATCGATTAAATTCAGCTTCTCCCCCTGAAATATTGATATTCAACCCGTTGCGTAATTCTTGATAGCCATCATAATCTTCTGGCGCAACGGGCTCTTCAAACCAATAAGCCCCTAATTCTTCTAACGCATGACCCATGTAAAATGCATCAGATGTTGTATAACAATGGTTGGCATCTACCATAAAATCAATGTCATTCTTTACCCCATCTTTAACAGCAGTGGCGATTTTTACATCATCTTTAACCCCTAACCCCACTTTCATCTTCGTTGCCACAAAACCCATTTCTTTAATCCATTGCGCTTCTTCTTTAAAGCGGCTTGCCATAGCCTCAACATTTTCACGCCGTAACATCATCCCATAGCCATAAACAGGCACTTTCTCTCTAAAGCGTCCTCCAATCAATTCACTAATTGATAAATTGGCCACTTTTCCCACAATATCCCAAAGTGCAATATCAACTCCAGATAAGGCTTGTAATGGCATACCCTTTTGCCCATGATCGCGTAATAAATTATAGGTTTTATGCCATAAAACATCACGATTTAGTGGGGTTTTACCAATAAGCATGGGTTGAATAACTTTTTCAACAATTGTTTTATTGGCAATCGCAACATTACCGGGTCCAAAACATTCCCCCCATCCTGTAATGCCTTCATCTGTTTTGATTTCAACGATATGCGCAGTGCGTTTTTGGTAAAATTGTTGGGAATAACCCAATTCTTCTTTTAAGTCATATTGCAAAATATGGCTTGTAATATCGGTGATTTTCACGACATTTACACTTCTGGCACAGGTGTAATAGCTTTTTGATGGTTTAAAAATTCAATGATATTATCCACACATAAATCGCCCATGGCTTTGCGTGTTTCAACTGTTCCACTGGCGACATGAGGCTGCAACACCACATTATTCATTGCTAATAATGCTTTACTGATATACGGTTCATTTTCAAAAACATCTAAGCCTGCTGCTTTGATCATATTATTTTGCAATGCCTTTACCAAAGCATTTTCATCAATAATTGATCCGCGTCCAACATTGATAACCGTTCCATTTTCACCCAATGCTTTCAAGATTTCAATATTGACCAAATGTTTTGTGGCCTCCCCACCTGGCGCAATAATAATAAGATAATCAACATGATGTGCCATATCAATTAAACGCGGAAAATAATGATAGGTAACATCAGGGTTTTTATTTCTAGCATGATATGAAATATCCATTGAAAAGGCTTCACATTTTTTGGCAATATTTTGTCCAATGCGCCCCATCCCTAACAACCCGACTTTTTTACCTTCAATAGAGGTGGTTAAAGGCGCATTGCCATTTTCAACCCATTTATTTTCACGCACATATTGATCATATTCAACTAATCTACGGCTTGTGGCGAGCAAAAGCATAATCGCTGTGTTGGCAACATCAGCATTTAAAACCTGCGGTGTATGGGTAACAATGCACCCTTGTTTTTTAGCAAAACCAACATCAATAGAATCATAACCAACGCCATAGCATGATATGATTTTTAAATTAGGTAATTGTTCTATAACCTCATTTTTAACGCCGTCATGGCCATTGGTCATAATCGCATCTATTTCGGCTTTATTAAGCGTAGCAAAATCATTTATGGAATGACAAATAAAATCATTTTCAATGCGTGATTGAATATAATCCGTAATACCGCCAATGATCAGTAGGTTATTTTGCATTTAAAAACCTATTTTTAATGATTGTTGCGAGGCGTAAATCTACGGGCAATGTCAAAATAAGTGGGGGCATCTTTTAAAACCATACCTTCGCTAAAATTTGTTACTTTTTCACGGAAAATTTGCTGCCATGGTGTATGGCTTTCGGGATATGAATATCCACCATTTTCTTGCAATTTCTTTTTACGTTTTTCTAATTCATTGTCACTGACAAGCATATTGACCGTGCCTGAATTTAAATCCACTTCAATCATATCGCCATTTTCTAATAAGGCTAAACCGCCGCCATCTGCGGCCTCAGGGCTAGCATTAAGAATAGACGGAGACCCAGATGTGCCAGATTGCCTGCCATCGCCAATACAAGGCAATGTATTAATGCCCTTTTTAATTAAATATTCAGGCGGGCGCATATTCACCACTTCAGCCCCACCTGGATAGCCAATAGGGCCAACCCCACGCATGACCAGAATACAATGTTCATCAATCTTTAATTTGGGGTCATCAATACTGTGGTGAAATTGTTCAGGTCCATCAAATATAACAGCTCTACCTTTAAAATAATTAGGATTTTCACGATCCATTAAATACCGCTCTTTAAATTCATTTGAGATCACACTTGTTTTCATCATAGCAGATGAAAAAATATTGCCTTTTAAATTTAAGAAACCAGCTTTTTCTTTTAATGGGTTATGGGGCGTTTTAATAACCTCTTCATTTAGTATTTTGGCTTTTTCTACATTTTCACCTAAAGTTTTTCCATTGGCAGTGACGCAATCTGGATGCGGCAATAAATTATGATCAATTAATGTTTTCAATACCGCAGGGGGACCACCAGCAAGGTGATAATCTTCGCTTAAATACTCACCAGCAGGCATCATATTGACAATCAATGGAATGTCATATCCAATAGTTTGCCAATCATCATTATCAAGTTCTATTTGTAAATGTTTTGCAATGGCGTTTAAGTGAATAGGTGCGTTGGTTGACCCGCCAATCGCCGAATTAAACACAATTGCATTTTCAAATGCTTTTCTTGTCATGATATCAGAGGGTTTTAAATCTTCCCATACCATTTCAACAATGCGGTTTCCTGTTTCATAGGCAATCTGCCCTCTCTCGCGATAAGGGGCGGGGATAGAAGCAGCCCCTGGCATTTGCATGCCTAAAACCTCTGCCAAAGAGTTCATTGTAGAAGCCGTACCCATCGTATTACAATATCCAACAGATGGTGCTGCGGATGCCGCCATTTCTAAGAATGCATCTTCATCAATTTCGCCGCCAGCTAGCAATTCGCGCGCTTTCCAAATCACTGTGCCAGAACCTGCCCTTTTTCCTTCAAACCAACCATTAAGCATAGGCCCTACGGATAAAGCAATGGCAGGGATATTCACCGCAGATGCTGCCATCAACAAAGCAGGGGTTGTCTTGTCACACCCAATATTTAAAACAACACCATCAATGGGGTAACCAAATAAAGTTTCCACTAAGCTTAAAAATGCTAAATTCCTATCAAGCATGGCGGTTGGTCTTTTGCCTGTTTCTTGAATAGGATGCACTGGAATTTCCAATACGGTTCCCCCCGCAGATTCTATGCCAGAGCGAACCCTTTTTGATAATTCAATATGATGTCGATTGCATGGGGATAAATCTGACCCTGTTTGTGCAATACCAATAATAGGCTTTCCTGATTGTAACTCTTTTCTGGTTAGGCCATAATTTAAATATCGTTCTAAGTAAATGGCTGTCATTTCAGAATCAGCACGGTTATCAAACCATAATTTAGAACGGAGATTTTCTTTATCTTTTCTTGACATATTTTACCCTTTTCGGCAAATTTCATCAAAATACTAATTCATTAAATTTTATGAGTCAATGAATGAATCCTGCGTCATACACCATCAAACAAATCAATGTTGATTTATTTCATATCCCGCTTAAAGAAGCTTTGCATGATGCCAAACATGGCGCACATACTTATTTTGAATTAATTGTTGTAACGATAACGTTGCAAAATGGCATTCAAGGAACTGGTTATACTTATACGGGTGGCAAAGGTGGATTTGCGATTAAGGCTATGATTGCGTATGATTTTGCTCCTGCTCTTATAGGCAAAGATGCATCAAAAATTAATGAAATTTATGATATGATGGAATGGCATATTCATTATGTGGGTAGAGGGGGCATTGCCTCTTTTTGCATATCTGCAATTGATATTGCTTTATGGGATATTAAAGGTAAATTAGAAAGCCAATCATTATGGCAAATGGTTGGTGGTGCCTCAACCGTTTGCAATGCTTATCGTGGAGGCATAGATTTAAATTTTTCATTGGATAAATTATTAGCATCTGTTCAATCATATTTGGATGAAGGCTATAAGGCGGTTAAAATTAAAGTGGGGAAAAATAAT
Organism: Alphaproteobacteria bacterium; assembly: GCA_965229675.1. GTDB lineage: Bacteria > Pseudomonadota > Alphaproteobacteria > CBDDJK01 > CBDDJK01 > CBDDJK01. The sequence goes on along the minus strand of OZ245897.1, from coordinate 1,263,312 downwards.
TTTGCTGATGATTTAGAACGCGTGAAAGAAGTAAGACAGTTAATTGGGAATGAAATTATTTTTATGGTAGATGCCAATTATTCATGGGATATTCAAAAAGCAATCAATGCAATGCAGGCCTTGGAAGAATATCAATTATTTTGGCTGGAAGAACCGATCATCCCTGATGATTATAAGGGCATGGCAAAAGTGGCAATGTCAGGCAATATACCGATTGCTGCAGGTGAAAATTACCATACTATTCATGAATTTTCATATTGTTTTGAACAAGCTAAAATAGGGTTCATTCAACCTGATGCCTCAAATTGTGGGGGCATAACAGGCTGGTTAAAGGTTTTTGAAATGGCACAAAATTATCATATTCCTGTTTGTTCGCACGGTATGCAAGAATTGCATGTGAATCTATTGGCAGGTACAGGCGGCAACGGATGGTTAGAAGTACATAGTTTTCCCATTGACCAATACACAACGCAACCACTCATCCTAAAAAAAGATAAAGCTTTAGCGCATAATGTCATTGGTACAGGTGTTGCTTTTGATGAAAATAAATTAAAATCATATAAAGTATAAATATTCATAAGGAGATAAAAATGAATAGATTACAAGGCAAAAAATGTTTAATTACAGCAGCAGGACAAGGCATTGGTTTAGCAACAGCTTTAAAATTTAAAGAAGAAGGGGCTGATGTGATTGCCACCGACATTAATTTAAAGAATATAGAAAATATTGCAGGCATTGATGCACATTATTTAGATGTCACCGATAAAAATGCTATTCACTCTCTTAAGGATAAAATCGGTGCGATTGATGTCTTGTTTAATTGTGCTGGTTTTGTTGATGCAGGTAATATTCTGGAATGTGATGAGGCTGCTTGGGATAAATCATTTAATTTAAATTGCAAAGCCATGTACCATATGATGCGCGCCTTCATTCCTGCAATGTTAAAGCAAGGCAGTGGATCAATTATCAATATGGCTTCAGTTGTGTCTTCTGTAAAAGGCACGCATAACCGCTTTGTTTATGGTTCATCAAAAGCTACTGTCATTGGCATGACAAAAGCGGTTGCGGCTGATTTTATTACGCAAGGGATCAGATGCAATGCTATCTGTCCTGGTACGGTTGACACACCATCATTGCATGACCGTTTAAAAGCCACGGGTGATTACGAAAAAGCACATAAAGAATTTATTGCTCGTCAACCCATGGGGCGATTAGGTGTTGCAGATGAAATTGCTTCTTTAGCCGTATATTTGGCAAGTGATGAAGCTGCTTTTACCACAGGTCAAGCGCATATCGTTGATGGCGGTTGGGCAAATTAATTTATATAGTTTGATCTTTACTTAATGACAAAACCTATTCAGCTTGCTGTTGCAGGAGCAGGTCTTGCTGGCATTCGGCATATCAATGTGATTTTAAAAAATGATCATGCAGAATTACTGGCGATCATTGATCCAGATGTTAAAGCAAAAGAAGTTGCAAACAATGCAAAATGCTTATGGTTTTCATCAATACAAGAAATGTTTGAAAGCCATAAACCTGATGGTGTGATTATTGCTACGCCTAGCAATTTACATGTTGAACATGGGCTTGAATGTATTAAAAATCAATGCCCTGTATTAATAGAAAAGCCTATTGCAACAACATTAGAAAGCGCAAAAATTTTAATCAATGCGGCGCAAAAAAATAACATTGCGCTTGCTGTTGGGCATCATAGACGCCATGCCGCCTTTGTTCAAAAAGCGCGTCAACTGATTCAAAATGGTGAATTAGGGACTATACGCATTATACAAGGACAATGCTGGCTTTATAAACCTAACGATTATTTTGAAACGGCTTCTTGGAGACAAAAAAAAGGCGCAGGCCCCATCTCTGTGAATCTAATCCATGATATTGATATATTAAGATATTTATGCGGTGATGTTGTTAGTGTCTTTGCTGATGCCGTAAAAGCAAAACGTGGATACGAGAATGAGGATGTTGCGACTATATTATTGCGCTTTGAAAATGATGCTTTATGTACTCTATCGGTATCTGATGCAATTGTTTCGCCATGGAGTTGGGAGCTAACAGCGCATGAAAATCCCATCTACCCTCAAACCAATGAAAGTTGTTATATGATAGGGGGGACAGATAAATCCTTATCGTTACCAGATTTTACATTATGGAACTATGCAGGCAAGAAAAGCTGGTGGGAAGAAATAAAACATTGTCATATTGAAACAAATATAATTGACCCTTTTGCTGCTCAAATGGCGCAATTTATAAAAGTGGTAAAAAAAGAAGAACCTCCACTTGTTAGCGGCGAAGAAGGCTTTAAAGCCTTGCAAGTGATAGAAGCGATATATCAATCTATACAAGCAGAAAAGAAAATTTTGTTATAAAATGAACCGTGACAATAAAATTGATTTTATTGTTATTGATTGGGGAACCTCCAGTTTTCGGTTATGGTCAATGAATAAAAATGGTACAATCCTTAACCATGTAAATTCTGATTTAGGTGTTATCCATCTTTCTTCAAATAATTATTCAGATATTATTGAAAATTATGCACAAAAATTGAATATTAGCCAAACCGTTCCAGTAATTATATCTGGTATGGCTGGTGCTAAAAATGGCTGGGTTGAAGCAGAATATATTGAAACGCCTGCTAATATCGTTGATATACCAAATCATGCTATAAAAGTACCCACGATTAAACGGGATGTTTATATTTTACCTGGTCTTTGTCAAAAAAATAAATTAAATCCTAACGTTATGCGTGGCGAAGAAACGCAATTATTGGGTCTTTATTCAAAAAACGCGACTCCAAAGATCACTTGTATCCCAGGAACGCATTCAAAATGGGTTTGTTTTGCCAATGATACAATAACCTCTTTTACAACCGCCATGACAGGTGAAGTTTTTCAATCATTTATAAATTTACCAACCCTTAAAAATTTTATTGAGGTGGATAATGAAGATGATGGGCATATCGATTTTGAAAAGCAATTTATTTATAGTTTAGAAAATCCTGAGCAAATACTGCAACAGCTTTTTTTAATAAGAGCGCATGCATTGCTTTATCCAAATCATAAAAAACATAGTGCGAACCAATTATCAGCCATGCTTATTGCCCTAGAAATAGCTTCCGTTAAAGATATGATCAAAAATGAACAAATATATCTTATTGCTTCTGGAAAATTAGCGCATAAATATAGCAACGCTTTTGATGTAGCCTCTATAAAATATAAATTGGTTGATGCGCATCAAGCCGCTATTGATGGGCTTTGTTATGCAGCACATTCTGTTTTAGATCGTAAGAAAAAGCAATGACCAACATTTTGGAAACTATGCCATATAAACTGATCGCTATTTTGCGCGGTGTACAGCCTAACGAAATTGAACCTATTGTCGAAGGTTTAATCAATATAGAGATCAATTTAATTGAAATACCGCTTAACTCCCCAAATCCTTTTCAATCTATAGAAAAAGCCGCAAAAATAGCACAACAACAATCAGCAGATTCTATTCTTATTGGTGCTGGAACCGTGTTAAATAAAAATAATGTTCGAAATGTTGCAAATGCAGGTGGAAAACTGATTGTTTCCCCCAATGTCTTTCAAGAAGTGATTGAAGCAACATTGCACTATAAGATGGTTTCTATACCAGGTGTTTTTACAGCAAGCGAGGCACATGCAGCTATTCAACATGGCGCGCATATGCTCAAATTTTTTCCTGCATCATCACTTAATGCAAGTGGTATTGCCGCCATTAAAGAAACATTACCATCAGATACAAAAATTTGTGCTGTTGGCGGCATTGGTGCAAATGATTTCAAACCATATATACAAAAAAATATTTATTATTTTGGGTTAGGCTCAAGCCTATATAAAGCAGGAATGCATTATAATGAGGTTATTGCCAATGCCAGAAACATTATAAAAGCTTATAAAGAAGCTATATAAGGCGTTTTCATTTTATCTAAGTTATTAAAAAGGTTCTGGTTTGCGCTTTTGAATTCGGTTATACAATAATGTTTAGGAGGATTATTAATGTTTTTAAGCATTTTTGAAATTTTTAAAGTTGGGATTGGGCCGTCAAGTTCCCACACTGTGGGACCAATGGTTGCGGCCAATCGGTTTTTGGGGTTTATTAAAACCCATCAAGCCTATCAAACTATTATGCGTATTCGTACTTCGCTTCATGGTTCATTGGCGTTTACGGGTAAAGGCCATGCCAGTGATCAGGCGGTGATGCTGGGGTTAATGGGACATCAAGCGGATAGCATTGATCCTGATGCGGTGAGTGATCTTATTGATGCGCTTCATAACCATTGCCAGCTTGAATTAAGTGACCATGCGCCCGTTGCGTTTGATCCTAAGACTGATATTATCTTTGATTATGAATTGGCATTGCCGCATCATGCCAACGGCATGCGGTTTATGGCGTTTGATGGGCAAGAAAATTGTATAATTAGCGAAGATTATTATTCTATCGGTGGTGGCTTTGTCAAAACAGCGCAAGAGATTGAAACGGATGAGGATTGTTCTGAATTATCGGTGAATAATGTGCCTTATCCATTCACAACCGCTAATCAAATGTTAGAGATGGGGCAAAAATCGGGGCTTTCAATCGCTGAAATGAAGCGGCAAAATGAATGCACCATAAGATCTGTTGAGGAATTGGAACAAGGCATTGAACATTTAATCAAAGTGATGCGCGATTCCATTGAGCGTGGTCTTAATCAGCAAGGGATTTTACCAGGTGGGTTGGAAGTTAAACGCCGCGCCAATCAAATTAAGCAAGAGATTGAACAGCGTAAGCATGCCAACTTAACCTATCCGCATGATATTATGGATCATGTATCGCTTTTTGCTTTGGCGGTGAATGAAGAAAATGCGGCAGGTGGCCGTATTGTAACTGCTCCCACCAATGGCGCATCGGGGATTATTCCTGCAGTTTTAAGTTATTATCAGGATTTTTGTCCCAAAGATACGGGTGAACATAAAGCAATGTCGCATATTTTTATGCTAACGGCCGCCGCAATTGGCGGATTGATTAAATATAATGCCTCAATTTCTGGGGCAGAAGTTGGCTGTCAGGGGGAGGTTGGGTCAGCTTCCGCCATGGCTGCCGCTGGGCTTGCCGCAGCGCTTGGCGGCACGAATGAACAGATTGAAAATGCGGCTGAAATTGCGCTTGAGCATCATTTGGGGATGACATGTGATCCGATTGGCGGGCTGGTTCAAATTCCGTGCATTGAGCGTAATGCGATGGGGGCGATTAAGGCGATCAACGCTGCCTCGCTTGCATTGAAAGGCGATGGTACGCATTTTGTTGCCCTTGATTCTGCCATTTTGACCATGAAAGAGACTGGTAAGGATATGTTGAGCAAATATAAGGAAACCAGTCAGGGTGGGTTAGCAGTTAATGGCGTTGCGTGTTAGTTATTCTTGAAAAATGCAAAACACGTGGAATATTTGCAAGGTCATGATGGGTGGCCTCGTGATTAAAACCATATTCAGCCATAATTGAAATAACCGCCGCTTGTTGTCCCATCCCAATTTCAAATAAAATAACGCTATTGGGTTGGCAATAAACCGCAAGCTTACTTACGATGGCACGGTAAGGGTCAAGCCCATCTTCACCGCCATCAAGGGCTAAATGCGGATCATAGGCTTTTATTTCACGCGATAAGCCATCAATATCCTGTGTTTTAATATAAGGCGGGTTAGAAACAATGAGATCAAACGCCTGCGTTGGAAGCGGTACCCATTCCCCTTCATATAAGGTTAAACGCTGCTCAACCCCGTGAAGCTGTGTGTTTTCCTTTGTAATATTCAACGCATCACGAGCGCAATCAACACCGATTGCCACACTATCGGGAAGTTCACATAATAGGCTAATTGCTAGGATGCCTGAACCCGTCCCAATATCCAAAATTGTTTTGAATTGATGAGTTTTTGATAAGGATTTAGCACAATCAATGATCAATTCGCTTTCAGGTCTTGGGTCTAACACCGCAGGGGAGATTTTAAATGAACGTCCATAAAATTCACGCATACCCTTAATACGGCTTAGCGGTTCGCCTTCAATGCGGCGTTCAATCAATTTAAAAAACTGTGCTTGATCAAGGGTAAGCCGTTCAGGAAATGCGATTAACCATTCCACCCTGCAATCAAGGCTATGCGCCATTAACGCACGCGCTTCTTTAAAAGGATTGGCGACATTGGCGGCTTTTAACCGCCGTGCCGCTTCCTCCAAAGCAATGTTTATCATATATTATTGGGAGGGCGTAAATAACGTCTCTGTAATTCGTGTGGCTTTACGATGTTCCCCAAGAATTTCAATTTCAGCTTCAAGACTTCCTTGCGCATGTTCACGTGGCACAAACCCATAGGCAATTGATTTCTTAAGGTGATGAGAATATCCACCAGACGTACAAAAACCGCTTACCTTTCCATTGATGCTAATCGGTTCATAGCCAACAACATCACTATCATTTGCATCAACGATGAAATGGCATAATTGACGGGCAGGTGGGGCTTCACGTTCTGCATAAACAACAGATTTTCCAATGAAATCAGTTGATTTTTTCCAATCAATAAACCGATCAAGCCCTGTTTCGGCTGGTGTATAATCAGGACGAAACTCACGCATCCATGATCCAAATAACCGATCAAGCCGCATGCTCATCAAAGCGCGTACCCCGAATGGGCGCACCCCGTAAGCTGCACCAGAATTTCTGATCAAGCGATATAGGGGGACAAGGCTTGTTGAATCGACAAAAATTTCATAGCCAAGATCGCCCGTGAAGGTCACGCGTTGCACCAAGGCATTAAGATGATTAAGCGACATTACCCGCGCATCAAGGAATTTGAAGGCATCGTTTGAAACATCTTCATCGGTCATATCTTGCAGTAAATTCCGCGCATCAGGCCCTGCAATTTGGAAGCCCATTATATGATCAGAAACATTGCTAACCGTGACATTTAAGTCGTTCATAGCATCAAGCTGTTGGTTAAACCACCGCATATGATAGGCTTGCGCCCCATAAGACCCCGTTAATTGAAACAAGGTTTCATTAAGGCAGGTCACCGTGAAATCACCAATAATCCGCCCTTTATGGGATAGCATAGGATTTAACGCGACCCTACCTTGTTTAGGAATACGCCCAGCCAGAACCCGATCAAGGAAGGTACGTGCGTCCTTGCCTGCAATGCGGTATTTTCCAAAATTAGAAATCTCTCCAAGGCCAGCATGGTTACGCACTGCGTGTGTTTCTTGCGCAGTTGCTAAAAATGCGTTGCTACGCCTAAAGCTTGGTTGTTCAAAAAGCGATTCCCCAGGTAAGGCGAAATAATTAACGGCTTCAATTCCATATTGCTCGCCAAAAACAGCACGGTTTTGTTGCCATAATGTGTGCATTGGGGTTGTGCGATGGGGTCTTGCGGCTGGTAATTCTTCGTTGGGATAGCTGACTGAAAACCGCCGTTGATAAAATTGTTTTACCTTATCACGGGTATAGCCAGGGGTAATCCAATCGCCAAACCGTGCAACATCAATCCCCATAATATCGGTTTCAGGCTCGCCATCAATCATCCATTGCGCAAGCGATAGTCCAACTCCACCAGCTTGAGAGAATCCTGCCATAACCGCACAAGCACTCCAATAATTTTTAAGGCCAGGGACAGGTCCAACCAACGGATTGCCATCAGGGGCAAAGGTGAATGGGCCATTGATGACTTGCTTAATGCCCGCATTTTCCAAAATGGGGAAACGTTGCCAAGCTTGTTCAAGGGCAGAACCAATGCGATCCAAGTCAGGTTCCAGCAATTCATGACCAAAATCAGCAGGCGTGCCATTAACCGCCCATGGAATACAATTATGCTCGTAAAACCCGATACAAATACCTTTGCCTTCTTGGCGTAAATAGGCCTCGCAAGATGGATCAAGCACATGCGCGAATTCTTCTTCAAGATTTTCAAATTCTGGGATGGCTTCCGTGATCATATATTGATGCTCCATCGGATGGAGGGGGAGGTAAACCCCCGCAAGCATTCCCACTTCACGCGCCCATAGCCCTGCGGCGTTTACAATATGCTCAGCAATTAACGTGCCTTGTTCGGTAACCACTTCCCAACTGCCATCAGGTCTTGGATTTGTTTCAAGCACAGGGTTCCTAAGGACGATTTCTGCACCAGCCATTTTTGCCGCTTTAGCATAAGCATGGGTTGTCCCTGAAGGGTCAAGATGGCCATCAAGCGGGTCATAAAGCGCACCAAGCACGCGGTCTAAATTTACAAAATCGCCAACATGTTCTTTGATCTCTGTTGGACTAAGAATTTCTGTTTCCAAACCCATATAACGGTGCTTTGCGCGCTCTGCTTTCAGCATATCAAACCGTTCAGAATCGGTGGCAAGCGTCATGCCGCCCACATGGTGTAAGCCGCAAGATTGCCCTGTTAATTCTTCAAGCTCTTTATAAAGGCGGATGGTATAGCCTTGAAGGGCGGCCATATTCGTATCAGCGTTTAATGTATGGAAGCCACCTGCTGCATGCCAAGTTGAGCCCGAAGTCAGTTCGGAGCGTTCGATCAACACCACATCCGTCCAGCCTAATTTGGTTAAGTGAAATAATACGGAACATCCAACGACACCGCCACCAATCACCGCAACTTTTGTGTGGGTTTTCATAAACCTGTCTCCTAAAAAACTGTTTTTTAATTTTTATATAATGTATATAATATATAATATATTAAAGGTAAGCTAACAAATCTTATGGTTAAGTCAATGCAAAAAAATGAAGAAAATATAAGTTACGGTATCCGTGATCATGGTGATGCAGGGCAGCTGGTCAAATTGGAAGGAAACCCCTTGGCGCCTGCGGCGGGGGAGGCGGTTGTTGCGCATCATGCGATTGGATTGAATTTTATTGATACCTATCAGCGTTCAGGGCTTTATCCAGTGCCGCTTCCAGCTGTTCTTGGAATGGAAGGGGCAGGTGTGGTTGAAGAAATTGGCGCAGAGGTCACACATTTAAAAACGGGGGATCGTGTTGTCTATGCGGGTGCGCTAGGTGGTTATTCAACACGGCGGGTGATTGATGCGCAAAAACTGGTTAAGTTACCATCGTCAATTGATATGAGGATTGCGGCCGCTTCCATGTTAAGGGGAATGACCGTTGAATATCTTATAACCCGTACTTATCCAGTGCAAGCGGGTGATTTTGTCTTGTTCCATGCGGCGGCAGGCGGGGTAGGGCAGATTGCCCTACAATGGTTAAAACGCATTGGCGCGCAAACAATCGCGATTGTTAGCACCGATGAAAAGGCGGCGATTGCCAAAAATCTTGGGGCTGCTCATGTTATTATCGGACGGGATTCAGATATTGTGGCAGCAGTTAAAGACATTACGAATGGCGAAGGGGTCAAAGTTGTGTATGATTCAGTGGGGGAGGCGACTTTTATCAAATCCTTGGATTGCCTTGTTCCACGTGGCATGATGGTAAGCTATGGCAACGCATCTGGGCCTGTTTCTTCCTTTTCATTAGGGGAATTGGCCAAGCGTGGTTCTTTATTTGTGACACGCCCAAGCTTAATGCATTACACATCAACCCGTGCCGAACTGGAATTAAGTGCAGCAAGATGGTTTGACCAGCTTGAACAGGGAATCGAGGTTTCAATCGGTTTGGAAGCCCCTTTATCTGAGGTGGCTAGTGCGCATCGTACCCTTGAATCAGGAACCGTAATGGGTGCCAGCGTATTAATTCCTAACTAAAATAGGGTAAGAGAAATGGAATTTAAGCGATACACAAAAAGGCTTTATTATGACTTTCCTGACTTGGCAGAAATTGAAGCCACCATTGTTGCGGTTGGTGAAGATTATATTGAATTAGATGGAACGATTGCCTACCCAGAAGGCGGCGGACAAGAAGCAGATTTTGGTACGATTACAGCTAAGACAGGTGAAACAATCCATTTTAATTGGGCAAAGAAAATGTTTTCGCATAGCACGCCAGACTATCCTGACGTGAAGCTTGGCGGTGTTATCTTTCATATGATCGAAGAAGCAGATAGGCCGCAATTATCAGCCTTTAAAGCAGGGGCTCAGGTGCATTTAAAGATTGATTGGGAACGCCGTGCGCGCCTTAGCCTTAGTCACACAGCTTGCCATGTGATGGTACTTGGGGTGGAGGCGGTGCGCCCAGACCTAACCCAATCAATCATTGGTTGTCATGTGAAATCCGATGCCTCAAGAATTGATTACGCAACCGCAGATCGTTTTACACCCGAACAAATTACCGAGATTGAAGTGGTAGCAAATGATTGGATCAATAAAGATTTACCCATTCAACTTGCCGCAGATGATGCGCATCCTGACATTCGTTTTTGGCGATGTGCCGATGTCAATATGCCCTGTGGCGGTACCCATATCACGCAAACGGGAAAAATCAATCAACTCAGCTTAAAGCGTAAAAATCCAGGGTGCGGAAAAGAACGCTTAATTTGCCGATTTGACCACGCCGATTTTTCTTGAATTTAATTGTGGCATCGGGCATATAGCGAACACTGAAAATCAATTGAACGCTGTCGTAGCTCAGGGGTAGAGCACTCCCTTGGTAAGGGAGAGGTCGAGAGTTCAAATCTCTCCGACAGCACCAGTTCTGTGCCATAAAACAAAGCATAATTCTTCACTTTTTATTTGTAAGCATATTGTAAATAATAAGTTAATACCAGCTTATTTCACTAAAATTGCCTAGAATTTAACAATAAAAAATAAAATAATACATGGTTGAAACCTAATTCGTCTAATGTTAAAAGTATTCATTACTTTTAATTAAATATAGACGATAATAATCATGAGAAAAACAGCACGTAATATTATAAATTCTAATCATCTTCCAATTAATCAAGTTGTGTGTGGGGATAGTATTGAACTTTTAAAATCGATGCCTGAGCGTTGTGTAGATGTTGTATTTGCTGATCCACCTTATAATTTGCAATTGCGGGAAGGTGAATTACATCGCCCTGATCAATCTGTTGTGCAAGCCGTACGCGATGATTGGGATCAATTTTCTAGCTTTGAGGCTTATGATCGCTTTACCCTTGACTGGTTGACTGAGGTTAAACGGGTTTTAAAGCCTGATGGCAGTTTTTGGGTCATTGGCAGTTATCATAATATCTTTCGCGTTGGCTATCATATGCAAAATTTGGGTTTTTGGATTTTAAATGATGTGATTTGGGTAAAAAGTAACCCGATGCCTAATTTTAAGGGTAAGCGTTTTACCAATGCGCATGAAACCCTTATCTGGGCAAGTAAATCAGAACGCGCACGTCCAACTTTCAATTATGATTCCATGAAACTTTCTAATGGGGATCGGCAGATGCGTTCTGATTGGATGATGCCAATCTGTTCGGGAAAAGAGCGTTTACGCGATGAAGATGGTCAAAAAAGCCACCCAACGCAAAAACCAGAATCCCTATTACATCGCATTTTGCTAGCTTGCAGTAAGCCGGGTGCGATTATCCTTGATCCTTTTGGGGGTTCAGGAACAACAGCAGCAGTTGCCAAACGATTGGGGCGTAATTACATTACCTTTGAGCAGGATGAAACCTATGTTGCGTTGATCAAAAAACGGCTTGAAAAAACGCCTTTCATCAAAGATGCGGAGGCTTTATCGACCACACAACCCAAACGCAGCCTGCCACGTATTCCATTTGGAAGCTTAATTGAGCGTGGATTATTGGAAGCGGGGACGGTGCTTTACAGCCCATGCCGCCGCCATAAAGCCAAGGTACGAGTGGACGGTTCTTTAATCACAGAACATTATCAAGGATCAATTCATCAAGTTGGAGCTTTGGTTCAAGGCGCACCAGCTTGTAATGGTTGGACTTATTGGATGATGGATGCAGATCATCGCTTAATCCCGATTGATATTTTACGGCAAAAATTGCGTGAGTCCTTGCCTGATCATTCACCCGATCACTCCCCCGATCACTCAATGGTGCCTCAAGCGCATTAACCCTTTTGTGTTATGCGTACAAATACCGCCCTTGATGGAATAAAGGTTCTTGATCTTAGCCGCGTGCTTGCAGGGCCATGGGCGACACAAATTCTTGGCGATCTTGGGGCAGATGTCCTTAAAATAGAATCCTTTGAAGGCGGCGATGATACGCGACAATGGGGGCCACCTTTTTTAAATGTCAAAGATAACGAAACGCCTGATGCGGCTTATTTTGCGTGTTGTAACCGCAATAAAGCCTCTCTTACTCTTGATTTTAAAACGAAAGAAGGGCAAAAAATTGCCTTAGCCCTTGCCACAAAAGCAGATGTTTTAGTTGAAAACTTTAAAGTTGGAGGGCTTAAGCAATATGGGTTGGATTACGATACGCTTGCTAAACATAATCCAAGGTTGATTTATTGTTCGATTACTGGTTTTGGCCTTGATGGACCTTATGCTGAACGACCAGGCTATGATTTTCTTATGCAAGGATTGGGGGGCTTAATGAGCATAACGGGCAAAGATGAAGGCGCACCCACCAAAGTTGGTGTTGCAGTCTGTGATTTATTTACTGGTATGAATGCAGTAACAGCAATCTTAGCCGCCCTCCATTATCGTGAAATGACAGGGGAGGGACAGCATATTGACTGTGCATTATTGGATAATCAGATCGCAATGCTGGCCAATCAAGCGTCTAACTGGTTGAATGGTCGGCAATTGCCGACACAATTGGGTAACGCCCATCCAAATATTGTTCCCTATAGTGTCTATCCTGTTCATGACGGGCATGTCATCATTAATTGCGGTAATGACCGCCAATTTAAACATTTATGTGATGCGCTGGAACTTGGAAAGCTTTATGAACAGCCTGATTTTGCAAATAATGCAGATCGGGTGCGTAACCGAGATGCGTTTGAAGCGCTTTTAAATAAACGATTAAGCCAATTAACACGCCAAGAAACGCTTGATCGATTAACACAAGCCAAAGTTCCTTGTGGCCCTATCAATAATATTTCTGAAGTTTTTAATGATCCGCATGTAAAAGCCCGTGAAATACAAGTTGAAACATTGCGCGAAGATGGAACAAAAATTGAAACCGTTGCATTTCCTGCCAAGCTATCTAAAACGCCTGCGCAGTATCATAAACCACCACCTAAACTTGGTGAAGGTGGAGCAGATGCACTATCAAGATGGCTTGAAAAATCTTAAGGATCAGAAGCATTATTCAAGGTGTGATGGTCGTCAATGCGAAGTAACTGATTATATTATATAAGTTCAGACAGGGTCATGGCAATTTAGTGATACCGATGTAAAATATAAATAGCCCTGCGATGCTGCTTAGCAATTAAATAAGTAGCCTCACGAAAAGAGCAAAAAACAAGCATTTATTCGTGAAGGAGTTTGTTAGCCATGTTTAAGAAAAATTTTAAAACACTTATCCCTTTTTTAGGTTCCATTGGAGTTGCGCTGTTTTTAATCAGCCTTACCAGTCTTCCTATTTCAGGCGGCTATTCATCTGCTTATGCGCAAACAAGCGCACGCTGGATTGCAATCGTCAATCCTAAACGCGATTTAGTGGTTCAAACCAAGCAATCCAACCGCTACTTTTTTAAAGTTGAAGTCGCAGATACCGAACAAAGCCGCAGAACAGGACTTCAAAACCGCCTTTCACTAAGCAATCAGGAAGGGATGATTTTCATCTTCCCACAAGAACAACAAGTGCGGATGTGGATGGCCAATACTTATATCCCGCTTGATATGCTGTTTATCAATGGTAATGGACAGATTGTCCATATTGAACGCAATACAGTCCCCATGTCAAGAACGCCACTTGGCCCCAATCAACCCGTTATCGCCGTTTTGGAAGTGCGCGGTGGTTTATCCAAAGAAATGAATATCAATGTTGGCGATCATGTCCAATTTGTGACAGGGCAAGGATAAAAAAGGGGGATAAAAAAACGCCATTTACTTATTGGGAGCGAATCGCCTAACTCTTTTTCATATTTGTAATATAAAAGAGAGACAGGCGATATGCTCGATCACCCAAATTTTGACGAAAATTCCCTAAACGAAACCCCAATTGGCGAAGCGTTGAGTGAACGTTATCTTGCTTATGCGCTTTCTACCATTACCTCTCGTTCATTGCCAGATGCAAGGGATGGCTTAAAGCCAGTCCATCGCCGCTTGCTTTATGCAATGCGCGCATTAAAGCTTGATCCTGCTAGCGGCTTTAAAAAATGCGCCCGTATCGTTGGCGATGTTATGGGGAAATTTCATCCACATGGTGATCAAGCCATTTATGATGCAATGGTGCGCTTGGCGCAAGATTTTGCGGTGCGTTACCCGTTGGTAGAAGGCCAAGGAAATTTTGGCAATATTGATGGTGATAATCCTGCGGCCATGCGTTACACCGAAGCGCGCTTGACCCAAACTGCATTATTTTTGCTTGAATCCATTGATCAGGACACCGTTGATTTTCGCCCGACCTATGATAATGAGGGGGAAGAGCCACTAATTCTTCCAGCTGCCTATCCCAATCTGCTTGCCAATGGTGCAACAGGAATTGCAGTTGGAATGGCAACCAACATTCCACCCCATAATTTACCTGAATTATTGGCGGCCTGCCTACATTTAATAAAACATCCTAATTGCGGTATTGATAAACTGTTACACTTCATTAAAGGGCCAGATTTTCCAACGGGTGGCTTATTGGTTGAGGATGATGAATCGCTGCTGAAGGCTTATAGCACGGGAAAGGGAAGTTTTCGCCTACGTGCTAATTATCAGGTGGAACGCTTAAAAGGCGGTGGCTATGAACTGGTGATTGATCAAATTCCTTATCAGGTACAAAAGTCAAAATTATTGGAACGTTTGGCGGAATTAGCCTTAAGCAAGGAAAATCCTTTGCTGGAGGATATTCGCGATGAATCCACCGATCAAGTGCGGATTGTCCTTATTCCAAAATCACGCAATGTTGAACCTGAACTATTGATGGAAGCTTTATATCGCCAAAGTGAATTGGAAACCCGATTTTCACTTAATATGAATGTATTGGTTGAAGAAGGACGCGCACCTGCATTGATTGATCTTAAACGCTGCTTGCAAGAATTTGTTGATCATCGCCGTCAAATTTTATTACGCGCCATCGCTTATCGCAGACATCATATTGAAAAACGCCTGCATTTATTAAAAGGGTATTTGATCTGTCATTTAAATCTGGATGAAGTTATTGCGATTATCCGTGAAGAAGATTCGCCCAAACCTGTTTTGATGGAACGCTTTAAATTGGATGATTTGCAAGCGGAGGCAATTTTAAATATGCGGTTACGCGCCTTGCGCAAATTGGAAGAAATGGCACTTAAACAGGAAAGTAAAGAGTTACAAGAGGAATTAGAAGAGTTGATGAAAACCGCCGATGATCCAAATTTGCAATGGCAGGAAGTATCTGATCAATTAAAAGCAATACAAGCTTTTTACAAAAAACAGCCTGAATTATCTGCCCGCCGCACAATACGGGTTCTGCCGCAAAATGTTACAGTTGATTTTTCAAGTGAGGCTTTAATCGAAAAAGAACCTGTTACAATTATTTGTTCACAGAAGGGCTGGATCCGCAGTTTTAAATCGCATCTAAATGCGACTGAACTTGATCAAATTAAATATAAAGAAGGAGATCGCGCCCAATTCGTTGTTCCGTGCTATACAACTGATAAACTAATTTTATTTGCTAGCAATGGCCGTGTATTTACACTTGCCGCAGATAAACTCCCATCAGGGCGTGGGATGGGGGAACCTTATCGTTTGATGGTAGAGATTGATGCAGATCAAACGCTGGTTGCTATGCGTGCAGTTACAGGAAAAGAAGGCGAACGGCTTATTCTTGCTTCCGATGATGGTTATGGCTTTATTGTTAATGAAATGGATGTGATTGCACAAACAAGGAATGGACGGCAGGTTATGAATCTTTCAAAGGGAGCAGAGCTTGCTTGTGTACGTGAAGCAATTGGCGATCATATCGCCGTCATTGGAAATGGCAGGAAATTATTGATCTTTGCCCTAGCCGAATTGCCACAGATGACAAAAGGGCGTGGGGTGCGTTTGCAAAAATATCGCGATGGTCATTTGAGTGATTTGAAATGTTTTACCTACGAGGATGGGCTGAGTTGGAAAATTGGTGAGCGCGAACGCGTTGAAAAAAACCTGATTGGTTATGTTGGCAAACGTGCGCAAACTGGAAGAATGCCCCCCCCTGGTTTTCCACGCTCCAATAAGTTTTAAAACAAGAAAGCTTAATAGAATTACACATAATCACCTCCTATTTATTCTTGAAAAAATATAAATGGAGATTTAATGTTAAATTATTAATGAATGATCTAATAATTTTTATCAAAATTTAAGAAAGAAAATAATGACCAAAGCCTTAATTTTGCGTGAGTCGGAGGATGGAAAAGTCTCCTCTGCGATTGAAACGATTGATCGTGATTTTTTATCTCCCCATGAAAAATCTGGAATTACCAAGCCTGTATGGGTTGAGATTGCCTATTCCACTTTAAATTATAAAGATGGGATGGTGATTAAAGGGATTGGGAAGCTGGTGCGATCCTACCCCCATGTTCCCGGGATTGATTTTGTCGGCACAGTGACTGATTCTGCGCATGAAGATTATAAAGCGGGCGATAAGGTTGTACTAACGGGTTGGCGCGTTGGGGAATTTCATAAAGGCGGACTTAGCCAGCTTGCTTGTGTTGATGGGTCATGGCTTGTGCCATTGCCAACAAGCTTATCAGAATTTGAATCCATGACCGTTGGGACGGCAGGCTTTACTGCGATGTTAGCAATTCATTTGTTGGAACAACAAGGATTATCCCCTAATAGCGCATCGCTTCCCGTGTTGGTTACGGGCGCAACGGGCGGCGTTGGTTCATTCGCTGTATCATTACTATCACGTTTGGGCTATAAGGTTGCGGGGGTTACGGGCAAGCCTCAATCAGAAGCCTATTTAAAGCAACTTGGTTGTAGCGAGATTATTCCCCGCGAAGCCCTTAGCGAACCTGTTAAACGCCCATTGGAAAAAGAAGCCTTTTCAGGTGCGATTGATGCGGTTGGCGGGGAAATGCTTGGTCGTGTGTTAGCCCAAACCGTTTATGGTGGATCCGTTGCCGCCATTGGGCTTGCTGGTGGAAATCAAATGTCAGGAACTGTTTTACCTTTCTTATTAAGGGGGGTAAGGCTAATCGGAGTTGATAGTGTGATGTGTCCAACCCCAACCCGCATTGCTTGTTGGAAACGACTGGCTGAATTGATGCCAAAAGACCATCTTGAAGAGATGGTAACAAAAATCTCCCTTGATCAAACCCCCGATTATGCGAATAAGCTGCTTAAAGGTGAGGTTCAAGGCAGAGTCGTTGTTGATCTTAATCAGTAAGTTTTAAAGGGCAAAAGAAAATGGCTGAATTTATAGCACAGCGAATGGGGCGAATTAAACCGTCGCCAACCGTTGCCGTTACGGCAAAGGCCAACCAGCTTAAGGCGGAAGGTGCGGATGTGATCCCGTTGGCGGCAGGTGAACCTGATTTTGATACGCCTGAGCATATTGTAAAAGCGGCAAATGAGGCCTTGGCACAAGGAAAAACCCGCTATGCCCCTCCTGCTGGAATCCCCCAGCTTCGCCGTGCAATCGCCGATAAATTTAAACGTGAAAATAATTTGGATTATGATCCTGATGAAATTTGTGTTGCGGTGGGCGGCAAGCAGATTATTTTTAACGCATTGATGGCAACGATTGAAACTGGAGACGAGGTAATTATCCCCGCACCTTATTGGGTTAGCTACCCAGATATTACCCTATTGATGGGCGGAGAGCCTGTTTTTATAGCCTGTAGCGAAGCCAATCAATTTAAACTCACCCCGCAACAGCTTAGCGATGCGATTACATCAAAAACAAAATGGTTGGTTTTAAACTCCCCTTGTAATCCAACGGGTTCAGCTTATACACCAGAAGAGCTTAAGGCTTTAGGTCAGGTTCTTTTGAAATCTGAATATAGCCATGTGCGGATTTTAAGCGATGATATTTATGAGCATGTGGTCTATGATGGGTTTCGCTTTTCAACATTGGCTGAGGTTGTTCCAGAATTAAAATCACGCACATTAACCTTAAATGGATTTGCCAAAGCCTATTGCATGACAGGTTGGCGACTTGGTTATGCGGCGGGGGATCGTGCGCTGATTAAAGCCATGACAACGCTTAATTCACAATCGGTGACTTCCGCAACCACTTTTGCGCAATTTGCAGCGGTTGAGGCCTTGGATGGAACCCAAGATTTTATCAAAACCCATAATCAACAATTCTTAAAACGGCGCGATTTTGTTGTTGATCAGCTGAATAAGATGGAGGGCTTAAGCGTTATCCGTCCACAAGGGGCGTTTTATGTGTATCCTTGCTGTGAAGGGTTAATTGGTAAAAAAACACCCGATGGCAAGCAACTTTCAAATGACACAGATGTTGTTACTTATCTGTTAGAGAAGGAAGGCTTGGCCTGTGTTCAAGGGGCAGCATTTGGATTAGAGCCTTATTTTAGGATTTCCTATGCCGTATCAATGGAAATGCTTGAAGAAGCCATGATGCGCTTAAAGCGTGCTTGTGATGCGCTTGAATAAGTTAATTTTTCCTTATTAAGGATTGTGGGATGGTTGTTGCTACCCTACCGCATTTGAGATTAAAACTTGCCAATCCGCGTGGCTTTTGTGCGGGCGTTGTTCGTGCAATTGAAATTGTGGAACAAGCGTTGGTTAAATTTGGTAAGCCTGTCTATGTTCGCCATGAAATCGTTCATAACCGCCATGTTGTTCAGGCATTAGAACAAAAGGGAGCAATCTTCATTGATGATCTGGCGGAGGTTGATCCTGATTGCCCCGTAATTTTTTCAGCACATGGGGTGGCAAAATCGGTGCCGCAAGATGCGGAAGCACGGAATTTGTTATGGCTAGATGCAACATGCCCGTTGGTGTCAAAAGTCCATCGCGAGGTTGAACGCCATCATGACCAGCAGCGTCATATTATCTTGATTGGGCATCGCGGCCATCCTGAAGTTGAAGGAACAATGGGACAATTGCCTGAAGGTGCAATGACTTTAATTGAGCATGTGCATGATGTTGAAGCGTTCAATCCACCGCCAGAGGTAATTAAAAAAGGGCTTGCCTATGCAACACAAACGACTCTTTCGGTTAGTGACACCGCAGATATTATTACCGCTTTAAAGGCAAAATTTCCTGATATTAGCGGGCCAAAGCATGAAGATATTTGTTATGCAACCACCAATCGCCAGCAGGCAGTCGTTCGACTTGCCGAGCAAAGTGACTGTGTGTTTGTGGTTGGTGCACCCAATTCATCTAATTCCATGCGGTTGGTGGATGTTGCAAAGCAAGCAGGGTGTAGCCATACGAAACTTATTCGTCAATTTGATGAGATTGACTGGGATTGGCTACTTGAAAAAAAGATCAAAGTGATGGGATTATCGGCGGGGGCTTCTGCGCCTGAAAATCTGGTGCAAGAAGTCATAGATGCATGTCATCAGCGTTATAACTTAACGATTGAAGAACTTGAAGGACCAGATGAAACCGTATCGTTTAAATTGCCACTTGCTCTTGCTTAAAGGATGAGTGGGCGTGGCCGTTTATACGTTTTTGGAGGAGGAAGAAATTGCGGATTTTTTAACCCGCTACCAAGTCGGAACGCTGGTTTCAGCAAAAGGAATTGCCGAGGGGGTTGAAAATACAAATTACCTGCTTACCACTGAACAGCCCTCAACTTCTGGTGTAAATGAACAGCATTATATCCTAACCCTTTATGAAAAGCGTGTTAAGGAGGAGGATTTACCCTTTTTCATTGCCTTAATGCAGCATTTGGCAGAACGCGGGGTTCAAGTCCCCCGCCCAATCAAAGACCGCCAAGGGCAAGATTTGCAATCGCTTGGTGGGCGAAAAGCCTTACTTACCAGCTTTTTAAATGGACTTTGCAAAAGGCGACCACAAGCAGAACATTGCAGGCAGCTTGGCAGTAATCTTGCACAATTACACCTTGCGTGCAAAGATTTTGAAGGAATGCGCCCAAACGCCCTTAATCCACAAGGATGGCAAAAGCTGGTTGATCAATGTGCTTCAAAAGCAAATACAGTCAAAACAGGGCTCAGTGATATGATTGTTGAAGAAATTGCTTATCTTACGCATCATTGGCCAGAACAACAGCCAGACCTGTCTTTTGGCACCTGCCATGCTGATTTATTTCCTGATAATGTATTTTTTTTAAAAGATCAGCTTTCTGGGCTAATTGATTTTTATTTCGCTTGTACTGATTTTCATGCCTATGATTTGGCAATTTGCCTAAATAGCTGGTGTTTTGAAAAAGATTACAGCTTCAACCTAACCAAAGCTAAAGCGATGATAGAGGGCTATCAATCGATGCGGCCTTTAACCAAAACAGAACAAACTTATTTTTGCCTTTTTGCACGCGGGGCTGCCTTTCGTTTTTTGATGACCCGCCTTTATGATTGGTTGAATACGCCAGCTGATGCGTTAGTAACCCCGCATGACCCGTTGGTGTTTTACCATTATTTACAGTTTCACCGCCATGTTGTTGGCAAGCAGGATTATGGATTATAGGGCTTATGGAAGAAAAGCGCGTAGAAATTTATACTGACGGTGCATGTTCAGGCAATCCAGGGCCTGGTGGCTGGGGGGCATTATTACGGTTCAAAGGGGTTGAGCGCGAATTATCAGGCGCAGAACCCATGACGACTAATAATCGAATGGAATTATTGGCCGCGATTGAAGCTTTAAGCCAATTAAAATGGGCAAGTGATGTTACTTTATGGACAGATAGCCGTTATGTTGAACAGGGCATTACCCAATGGTTGGCGCAATGGAAGGCAAAAAACTGGAAAACTGCCAATAAGAAGCCTGTTAAAAATATTGATCTGTGGCAGCGGTTGGATGCGCTTAACCAGCAGCATCAGATCGAATGGCGATGGGTCAAAGGCCATGCAGGACATGCAGAAAATGAACGGGTTGATCAATTGGCACGCACGGCAATTGAAGCGCAAAGCAAAATCGCATGAGTAAAGTCTTATGGTTTGTTGGCGGCGGGCGAGAAAGCGTACCAGCTCTTCTTCACGCACGAAAGCTTGGCTATCGCCTGATTGTTTCGGATGGGAATTGTGAAGCCCCTGGGTTGCTTGTTGCCGATTATCCGATGGTGTTTTCTACCTATGATGAAGCGGCCAATTGTGAAGCCGCCTTAAATTTTAGGCAAGCAGGCGGGCAAATTGACGGGGTATTATCTCATGCCGCCGATGTGCCAAAAACTGTTGCCGCTCTTGCTGCTACCCTTGAATTGTCGGGCATAAGTTATGAAGCGGCCAGCCTATCTGCCGATAAATTATTGATGAAACAAAGATTTATTGAACATTCCATCCCCACGGCAGCATTTCAAGCTGTGCACACTATTGAGGAAGTTCAACAATTCGCCCGCAATTATCCTGATTTCATTATAAAACCTGTTGATAGTCGTGGTGCGCGTGGGGTCACGCATTGGGTTTTTAGTAACGAAGAAAATAAAAACATTGCACCTAAAAAAATTAAATGGGCGTTGGAATTGGCTATCAATGCCTCTCCTACAAAGCGGGCGATGGTTGAAGAATATCTACAAGGGACACAATATTCAACCGAGGGGTTTATTATTGGCGGCAAACCTTACCCGATCATCACTGCCGAACGAAATTATGCACGATTGCAACAATTCGCCCCGTTTATAATTGAGGATGGGGGATCGTTCCCGCCGAACCTTCCTGAAGCACAAGAAAATGATATTGCAAATTTGGCACTTGAAGCAGGGCTTGCGCTTGGTGGTGATCATTGCGTGGTAAAAGGCGATATGGTCTTAACCCCCAAAGGGGCTAAAGTGATTGAGGTCGCGTTACGCGCTTCGGGTGGGTATTTATCCAGCCACACCGTCCCGCTTGGTGTTGGGGTGGATTTTATCCGCATCTTATGTGAATTGGCTTGCGGTGAAATCCCTAATCCTCAATCATTGAAACCAGAATTTAAACAAGCGGTTGCTATTCGTTATTTCTTTCCCGAACAACAAGGGATGCTTTCTTATATTTCAGGGGTTGAACAATCGCTTGCCAACCCCAATATCAGTTTTATTCATCTAGCAGTTTCAAAGGGGAGTAAAATGACACAACCAAACGACCATACTGCCCGTGCAGGCTGTGTTCATGTAACAAACCCTAGCCTTGAGGGTGCAATCACCCTTGCTGAAGCATGCGTGGATTCTATCAAATTTCATATTACGCCTTAAAAAAAATATAGATCATGAATAGGTTCTATCATTTTTTAACTTATGCAGGCGCACTTCCCTTTGTTGGTTGTGTAGTTTTCTTATTATTTAATATAAATGAACTTCCTATTATTGGTGAGTTGATTGGCTTTGAGACTGAAGAAATCCTTGGCATTTATGCGCTAATCATCGCCAGTTTTTTAGCAGGCGCACATTGGGGACAACAATTTTTTATTGAAGGTGTGTGGAATCGCGCTTTGCCTTTGATCAGCAATTTGATCGCAATTATTTTATGGTTGGGTTATTTAAGCCTTAGCTTAAAAGCGATGCTTTTTCTTCTTATCGCTACTTTTATTTTGCTGCTATGGATTGATTATCGGCTATTTAAACAGGCAAGCCTTACCCATAATTATTTTAAAACCCGTTGCATCGTTACCAGCATTGTTATTCTATGTCTTGTGCTTTCAGGACTTAAATTATGACCAACATAGCAATCATCGGAGCAGGCTTGGCGGGTTTAACGGCCGCACATCATTTAAAGCAATATGCAAACATTACCCTTTTTGAAAAAGCACGTGGGGTTAGCGGACGTATGTCCACCCGCCGTGCAGAGCCTTATTTTTTTGATCATGGTGCTCAATATTTTACGGCGCGAACCCCTGAATTTCAAAACTTCATTGAACCCTTAATCAACCAAGGCATCATCAAACGATGGAATGCCCGCTATGCTAAATTTGACGGGAATCAGATCATCGAGCGTAGGGATTGGGGCAAAGAAGAACCCCGCTATGTTGGTACACCAGCAATGAATGCAATTGCACGGATGCTTGCAGAACCGCTTGATGTGCATATCAACACACGCATTGCCCAAATTACACGAAAAGATAAATGGGTTTTAACTGACGAGGCTGGTGAGCCTTACGGTGAATTTGATTGGGTGCTTGTCACAATACCCGCCCCTCAAGTCTGTGATTTACTACCTGCCTCTTTTAGTCATTACGGCGTGATTAAAGAAATTGAAATGCGTGCTTGTTTTTCGTTAATGTTGGGATTTCAAAAACCGCTTCAGCTTTCTTTTGATGCCGCGCATATTGAGCATTCTGATTTAAGCTGGATTGCAATCAACAGCAGTAAGCCTGATCGTGGTAAAGAATTTACCTTGATGGTACATGCGTCCAACATTTATGCAGAAGCACATATCAATGATGATCGTGAACAAGTGATGCGCCATCTATTGGCGGAAACTTCCAATATCATTGGCCATGATGTTAGTGATGCTGATTATAAAACAATTCATGGCTGGCGTTACGCCAATAATGCGCCCAACAATAACAAGGGGGGCAAACAAAGCCCAATATTCATTGATCAAAATCAGCAACTTGCTACTTGTGGCGATTGGTGTCAAGGCGGACGGGTTGAGGGCGCATTTATGGCTGCTTATAATCTTGCGAATACGCTTAAAACATGTTTGTAATGCGCTTTAAGCCGCAAACCATTGCAATTATTGGGGCTTCTGGCGCGATTGGTGGTGCGTTTGTTGACGTTCTTAAACAAAACTATCCAAATGCTAATCTTTTTGCATTTTCAAGAACGGGAGCCAATTCAATAGATTATAAAGATGAGGCATCGATTGAAGCGGCTGCTAATCTTGCCTCCCACAATCAGCCGTTGGATTTGGTAATCTTTGCAGGGGGAATATTGCATGACCATGACATCATGCCAGAAAAATCCCTTAAAGACTTATCAGCAGAAAAATTCCATCATCTGTTTGCTGTGAATACGATTACCCCCGCACTAATCGCAAAATATTTTATTCCTAAATTGAATAAGGAACAGCCTGCTATTTTTGCCGCCCTTTCCGCACGGGTTGGCAGCATATCTGATAATCATCTTGGCGGGTGGTATGCCTATCGTGCTTCCAAAGCCGCCCTTAATATTATCATCAAAAATGCTGCGATTGAAACCGCAAGGCGCAATAAACAAGCAATGATTGTTGGCCTTCATCCAGGGACAGTTGATAGTAAGCTTTCCAAACCCTTTCAAGCGAATGTGCCAGAAGAAAAACTTTTTACCCCTACTTATACGGCCACTAGGCTATTGGAAGTGATAAAGAACTTAACCCCCGATCAATCGGGGCAATGTTTTGCATGGGATGGCAGTGTCATTTTGCCTTAAAATCAATAGGAATATTATATGATCATTGTTTGGTTTAAAAGGGATTTGCGGATTAACGATCATGCCGCCCTTATTGGCGCAATTAAGCAAGCAGGCGATCAAATGCCTGTAGTGCCACTTTATATTCTTGAACCAGAATTATGGCAACAGCCCGATATGAGTCTTCGGCATTATGCTTTTTTAACCGATTGTTTGACGGAGCTTGATCAAGCTTTAAGTGCAATAGGGCAAAACTTAATCATTAGAATTGGTGACGCATCAAAGGTGCTAACCGCCATCCATAGCCAAACGCCAATTCATGCGCTATGGTCACATCAAGAAACTTGGAACGGCTGGACTTATGCCCGCGATAAAGCGGTTAAAGATTGGTGTAACGCCCACCAGATTCCATGGCACGAGCCAACACAATATGGGGTTATACGCTGCTTACAAGATCGTGACGGATGGGCTACGCACTGGTATCATAAAATGAAACAACCTATTTTACCGCCGCCAACCAAGCTTAAAGCCGTGAATATGGAATCAGATCAGCTCCCTTCTGCCGCTAAGCTTGGTTTATATGATCCGCAAATGGAAGACATACAAAAAGGCGGGCGGCAGGAAGGGTTAAAGCTATTGAATAGCTTTTTAACAAAACGTGGTGAGGGCTATACCAAAGAAATGTCATCGCCCGTCACCGCTTTTGAAAGCTGTTCGCGGATATCTGCGCATATTGCCTTTGGGGCATTGTCTATTCGTGAAGTATTTCAGATGGGCGAGCAACGCAGTCATGAAATCAAACAAATTCAGCGTGGCATGAAGGGAAAATGGTCAAGCGCAATGCGCTCTTTTTCAGGTAGGTTACGCTGGCATTGCCATTTTATCCAAAAACTAGAAGACGAGCCACGCATTGAATTTGAAAATATGCACCCTGCTTATGATGGCTTAAGAGATGATGAATTTAACCAAGCCTATTTTGAAGCATGGAAAGCAGGGCTAACAGGCTATCCGATGGTGGATGCGTGCATGCGTGCCTTAACCAAAACGGGTTGGCTTAATTTTCGTATGCGCGCAATGGTGATGAGCTTTGCAAGCTATCATCTATGGTTAGATTGGCGTAAGCCTGCCTTGCATCTGGCCAGCCTATTTACCGATTATGAACCTGGCATTCATTATAGCCAAGTGCAAATGCAATCAGGCACAACGGGGATTAACGCCATCAGAATTTATAACCCAATTAAACAAGGGGTTGATCATGATCCAGAAGGGGTGTTTATTCGCAAATGGTTACCAGAATTACGCGACATGGAACAAAGCCATATTCATACACCATGGCGCACAGCATCACAAATGAATGGGTATCCAATGCCGATTGTTGAAGAAAAAGCTGCACGAAAAGCCGCCGCTGATCAACTTTACGGACTGCGCAAAAATAACCTTACCCACAAAGAAGTTGCACGAAAAATCGTTCATAAACATGGCGGCCGCAAATCAGGCCTGCCACGAACGCTTAATAAAAAAGCACCTCAACGCCAACAAGGGGAGTTATTTAAATGAGATATTCTATAGCCAAGTTTACGGCTAACAAAAAATTAAGAATGGCCTGTTAAGGTCATAACTTCATTATAAAGTGATTTGGGGATTGTAACGCCCCCATGTTTGTTTTTTTCACGCATGGCATAGCGGTTACTACCAGGGAGGTGAATGGCGGCTTGTTTGGTAAGTTCGGCAAAGAAGTTTTCAGCATGTGCGTCAAAATCTATATCGCTGAAACGGGCAGGATTCATGGCGATAATCAATTCTCCGCCAAGGGGCGGGCCGCCATCATTATTATCCACCGCACCCGATTCATAGCTGAACAGATCACCGATCAAAGCGCCTGCTAACAACTCAACCATCATGGCAATGGCAGACCCCTTATACCCCCCGAAAGGTAGCTGCGCCCCATCCAAAATTGCGTGTGGGTCTGTGGTTGGTTGCCCATCTTTATCAAGCCCAGCACCAGCGGGGGCTTGGTGACCATCACGGGCGGCAATTAATAATTCACCGCGTGCGGTTGCGGCCGTAGCCATATCAAAAATCACGGCATGTTTATCTTTACGTGGCCAGCCAAACGCAATTGGATTCGTCCCAAAGAAAGGATGGATCCCACCTGCTGGCGCAACCATCGGTGTCGCGGCCGTGGTTGCAAAGGCACAAAGCCCTTCATTGGTCAGCCTTTCTATTTCCACCCAAAGGGCTGCAAAATGAAAGCAATTACGGATGGATAAAGCAGCGATTCCTTGCTTTTTTGCCATTGGGGCAAGCTGTTGATGTCCTACCTCCTGCGCTAGCGGTGCAAAGCCATGATTAGCATCGACCTTGATGATGGAGGGGGTTAAAATTTCTGTTTGAGGGTTCGCCTTTCCATTCGCCTTACCGCTTTTTAAGGAGGCAATATAGCCAGGCAATCTGAATATACCGTGCGATACACTACCACTTGCCTCTGCCCACACCATATTCCTTGTAATCGCCGCCGCATTCACCGCATCCGACCCATTATGCCTTAAACATGCGTCAATTATTGCTGATAATTCTTCTAAAGATAGGGCTACTGTGTTTTGCATTTTTTTCTATCTCATATTCTATATAAGCTTGGTACGAAAGATCATTTATTGGTTTTAAAATGGTTAAATAATGCGTCAACATGGATTTCTGCGCAATCAATTAATTCAAAATCGCTTGTTTGTTTTGAATAGACAAGGGCGAGGTCTGTTCCCCCTAACATCACAGCATCAGTTTTCATTTCACTAAAAAACTGATGGCAAGCATGATCAAAAATGCTGCGTTGTGCATCATTAACCGCGCCTGCTTTTGCCATGTCAATATAAGCAAGATGCACTTCATCCAATAAAGTCCCGCTGGGAATCACCACCTCAGCGGAGGATATGCCAGAATAGAATCTTGACTCCATCACAGTCTTTGTGCCGATTATGCCGATTTTATTATATCCGCGCCTTGCAACTTCATCTTCAACACAAGACAGCATATTAATCACGGGAAGCGGTGAATTTGTAGCAAATGTTTCGATACAAAAATGCCCTGCAATCGAGGTAACGGCAACGCAACTTGCCCCTGCTGACGCAAGCCTATTGGTAAGGCGGGTATAAATTTCAACTTGCGCATCAATGTTACCTTTTTCCAAATTATCAAGCAGGGTTGGGGTGTCCGCATGAACGATGGTCATGTCCAGCGACTCATGTTCTGTGGCAAACTTACTGATAAGCTTCCTGTAATAATAATCGGTCGCTGCTGGACCAATTCCCCCTATTATCCCTAATTGCATCGCATCATTCCTTGGTTAAGGGTTAAAACAAATAGTGCTAGTCCACTGTTATGGAAGGTTTCAAATTGGATAATAATTTTAGTTGTCAGTTAATAACCTATCACCAAAATTCCTTTTAGATCCAATTTTATTCTATTTGTAATAAATAATGTATCTAACCAATCAGTAATTTTTTTATAATCTTCATGCCCATTATAAATCGTTCTTACAGCAAGAACTAAATATTTCACATCAACCATCACACTTGCCTCAAAAATATCTTTTATAAATTGATGATTAGTATACGCGCGTCCCGATTCAATTTCTAACACTATTTGATTTTCTTTATGATATCCATCAACCTCAAATGCTTGACTGATATTGCCTTGATGACCGAGGTAAGGTCAGATTTTAGTTTGAAGGTAGTTGATAAGACTTTGGTTAAAATGTTTGAGGGATTATAATCTCAGAAAGGTTCAACAACCCTTGTAGTCCTTCTTTACACATTCTCTAGCAAGTCTTTGTGCTTCTTCTTTCTGGGATGAGGTCATTTCCTTTTCAAATGCTTTTAAGTCTTCTCTTGCTTCATCAATTCCATTTGAAGCAGAAATATTTTTCCACATATGTGCATAAACAATATCTTTAATAACACCCTCCCCGTAATAGTAACGATTTGCCAAATTATTCTGTGCATCTGCCTCTCCTTGTTCAGCAGCAAGCGTGTACCATCGAACTGCTTCTTTATAATCTTGGGGAACTCCCTCTCCTTTGGTGTACGACACTCCTAGATTATACTGTGCATTTGCATGTCTCTGTTCCGCAGCAAGTCTGTACCATCGAACTGCTTCTTTATAATCTTGGGGAACACCATCTCCGTTGTCGTACGCCACTCCTAGATTATACTGTGCATTTGCATGTCTCTGTTCCGCAGCAAGTCTGTACCATCGAACTGCTTCTTTATAATCCTGGGGAACACCATCTCCGTTGTCGTACGCCACTCCTAGATTATACTGTGCATATGCATCTCCTTGTTCAGCAAGAGGTTTCCATTCCTTCAACGCCGTTGCGAAGTCTCCATTTTGAGCAGCAGTTAATCCTTTATTAAAATCAGCAGAATAAGAAGGTACTCCCAATAAAAGATAGAAGAGTAAACTGGAATAATAAATAATTTTCATGGGTCTAGACAATTTTAGAGTGGATTTTTTCTAAATTCGTTTAACAATATCTTATAAACATTTCCTTGTCTATTATTAAATCTCCATTCGCATTCTTTGAGGTGGAGATAGAATTTTTCATCCGTTAATCCATTAAATTTAGCCAGCCTTCTTTTTGCATACAACCAGAATGATTCAATTAAATAGAGCAACTTTTTACGAAAATGGTAGGCAATCTTGCGTACCCACAGCACTACTCCACGGTAACGGATTTTGCAAGGTTGCGGGGTTGGTCGATGTCTGTGCCTTTGATGAGGGCGGTTTCATAGGCTAAGATTTGCATCGGTAATGAATAAAGCATTGGCGCAAATAAGGATTCGGAAAGGGTTGGCATGATTAAGGTTGCTTCTGGTGTGGTTTGGCGATGGATATAATCGGCGGCTTGCTTATCTGCGATTAAAATCACTTTGCCTTTACGCGCAACGATTTCCTGAACATTTGCGGATAATTTTTCCAAAAGCTGGCCTGATGGGGCTAACATCACCACGGGAAGCTGGTCATCAATAAGCGCGATAGGGCCATGTTTCATCTCGCCTGCCGCATAGCCTTCTGCGTGGATATAGCTGATTTCCTTTAATTTTAAGGCACCTTCAAGCGCGATTGGATAGCATCGCCCACGCCCCATATAAAAGACAGCGCGCGCATCGGCCAATAGCCCTGCAAGCTCGCCAATTTCTTGCCAACGCACCAATAATTCTTGCATCAAGCCAGGGAGTTCAATTAGCGATTTCACCAATCTTTGTTCATGATCGGCAGATAGGCGGTTGGTCACCCGCCCAAGCTGGATGGCAAGGCATGCCAACACCATTAGCTGGGTCGTAAAGGCCTTGGTTGAGGCGACACCAATTTCAGGCCCTGCATGGGTCAGTAACGCATAATCGGATTCGCGCATAATGGTGCT
Source organism: Alphaproteobacteria bacterium (assembly GCA_965229675.1). Lineage (GTDB taxonomy): Bacteria > Pseudomonadota > Alphaproteobacteria > CBDDJK01 > CBDDJK01 > CBDDJK01. The sequence goes on along the minus strand of OZ245897.1, from coordinate 1,233,423 downwards.
TTGCGGAACATTGACAATGGACAGGATTTTCTGCTGCTGTGTTTTTGCGTGGCGTAATGCTTCCAAACTATCCATAGTTTCACCAGATTGGCTAACAAATAAAGCCACCCCATCTTGAGGAAGCGGCAAGTTGCGATAGCGCAATTCGGAGGCAATATCGACCTCAACCGCGATGCCTGATAATTGTTCAACCCAATATTTGGCGACCATACACGCATAAAAGGCGGTACCGCACGCACTGGCAGTTATTTTAGGAAGTCGATCAACTGTGAAGGGAAAATCAGGAAGATAAAGCGACATTGAATCTTGAAGCACAAGGCTTTGCAAGGTTTCAGATAACACCCCTGGCTGTTCATGGATTTCTTTTTCCATGAAATGCCGATAATTGCCTTTTTCAACCGCACCAAATCCTAAGCGATGGGTGATAATCGACCGTTCAACAGGTTGATTATTTTTATCAAACAGGTTTGCTTTATCACGGGTTAGGACGACCCAATCGCCTTCTTCAAGAAAGCTCATACGATCCGTGAAAGGGGCTAAGGCCATCGCATCTGAACCCAGATACATCTCCCCCTCGCCATAGCCAATGGCAAGCGGACTGCCACGCCTTGCGCCAATCAATAGTCCGTCATGATCCGCAAATAAGATGGCTAGGGCAAATGCACCTTGTAGCTGTGGCAAAACGGCCTGCACCGCCATAATCGGGTCGTTATTTTGCTTTAGCTGATTGCTGATTAAATGCGCAACCACCTCGCTATCTGTTTCAGATTGATAGGTAATTCCTTGTGCGCTTAAAGAATCCCGCAACACATCAAAATTTTCAATAATGCCATTATGCACCAAGGCCAATTGATCGGTACAATGCGGATGGGCATTATTAAGCGTGGGCGGGCCATGGGTTGCCCATCTGGTATGGCCAATCCCATCAAGCCCATCCATTGGATGATCGTTTAATACGGCTTCTAGGGCGGAGATTTTCCCCTCCGCCCTTCTAAGCGCAATCTTACCATCGCTAAGACACGCCATGCCCGTTGAATCATAACCGCGATATTCAAGCCGCCGCAAGCCCTGCAGCAAGCGTTCGCTAACGGGCTTGTTACCAACGATCCCAATAATGCCACACATAATCCGCCCTTTACATAAAAATGATTAAAAAACGGATTTTGTTTAGCTTAATCGGTTAATAATTTCAATGTATAACGCTCCATCTCACCAGAAATTGCTAGCGTTTCAACACTAAGCTCTTGACGGGTTTGCAACGCCGTTAAATTGGCCGATTCTTCATCAAGATCCGCTAATGTTAGCTTATCCGCTCCCTCTTCCAAGGTTGAAATATAATTTTCTGTAAATTCAGAGCGCGACTCAAGCACAGAAACATAGCTTCCATAAGAATTTGCCAAGCTTTGAAGTCTTGAAACTGCGTCATCTATACTTTGTGTAATTGTATCGATATCACTGGTGGTTGCAACTGAAAATCCTTGGATATTCACGCCTAATGTTGAAACGCCCAAGAAATCTAAGTTAGAATCAAACGCAACATTCTCAAAGAGGGCAGCATCGCTAACCGTAGTTGAATTTAGATCTGCGCCTGCTAAATTTAGCTCCGAACCTGCACGGTCTGAAAAAGAAACATCCAATGAATTTGCCGTTGAATTAAGTAAATTGATACCATTATAAGACGCATCCTCAATCAAACTAGATATCTGATTGCCAATTTCATTAAATTGTTCGGTTGAACTTACTTTCTCAGCCGTAGTTTGCGTTGCAATAGATTCTGCAATGCCTTTCATCGTATCCAGCAAATCATTGACTGATTCAATTGCATCAATCGATGCTGAAATTGCTGATACGCCCTGATCAATTTCAGTTTTTTTACCTGTAAGCAATTCTGCACGCCCATCCAAGGCAAAAGCCTGAAAATAAGCAATTGCATCATCGGTAATTGAATTGACCTTTTCGCCAGTACTAAGGCGTTCATTAGTACGATCCGCAAGCCGATCAACATTGCGCAGTTGAAGTAAAACATCCCGCTGGGATGAATTTAAATTGATTTCTCTAGCCATTTTTTCTCTCTCTTTTCGTAAAAACGTTCTCGTTTTTTAAAGCGTTTTTATCTAAACATTGTTTAGTAAAAAAAACACTCCACTCAGTTTATTTTTTCGTATTTTCAAAACGCAAAACTGACAATCATTTTTGCTGAAAACACTCCAGCTTTATAGCGCATAAAAAAGACTAGTTTTTTTGATCAAATATCCACCCAACGTCCTGATGAAAATCATGGAGGCCACTCAATCAAATGCTACCATAAATAACTGTCGCAATCGACATATATGGTAAAATGGCGGGTTTAATTCCGATATCTGGCAATTAAAAGAAGGAAAAAGAAAAAGATATCAATCGAAGCAGACAGGCAATCAAATTCCTAATAAACATGCCTTAACAATTTATATGATTGACTTTTCAAACTGGCCTCTCAACTCCAATTCAGAAAGACAGACTGGAACCATATGGCCAGTCGATCATATATGTCAACTTCGATAAATTATCTAGGATTTCCCTACGGGTTACCAGAATGGAACCAAATAATTTATCAAAATTATTTGATGTTGATTAAGCTCATGATTAAAAAAGAAGATTAAAAAATTCTTTAAAGTCAAATTGACCCAAAAGAATCCAAAACAATGACAAAGATCATTTCCTACAACATACTATAAGCCAAGTTACTTTGATTTTGCGGCTAATTCTTGCCGTTAAATAAAAATCAAAATATTTTTTGCTTTAATTATAGATGCAAGCGATGAACTTCTATCCTCTCTCTATCATCAAGCTAATCAACCCGCCTCCGGCATCCCTTCTGGGAAGCTTAAGATGCAACTTGATTAAAATAACAACAAATTCTGTTGCTATTATAAACGACCTCCAACAATCAGAACATTTGAGCTGGATTATTAAAACTCTCTCTCCAGTCAAACGCCTTAACAAAGCCGCTATTTATGATACAACACTATTAAAATTTAAAAGTCAAGTAAAAAAAGCAATATTTCTTGGGTCGTTTTCTTTTAAACAGTTTGTTTCACTGTTTCATTGCTTAGGTTTTATTATATGGTTGTTAAAATTTAATCATTATAGGCTTGTGTTTTAGGGCGAAATCATTAAAATATTTAGTCTGTTTAAATTTAAATAAATAATTCTACGGCTGGAGATTTTTTTGCGTATTTCAAACGCCATCACTGTTTTTTTGAAAAAAATATATCATGAGCGAGAGGTTATTCTGCGCCGTGATGGTAAGATGCGTTATCTGCGTCTTAGTGTCCCTGTTCAAATTTTATTCAGTGCGCTTGCCGTATCTATCGTTGGTTTTGCGCTGGTCATTACTCTTTATGCTGGCTATCAATCAACGGAAATTGCGGCTCGTGATCAAATTATCCAAGAAGGACGCGTTGCTTATAATGATCTTATTCAGGATATGCGCCATCATCAAACCCAGTTAAATCAACGCTTAACCGATCAGTTAAATGAGTCTGATAAGATAGAAACATCGGATGGCGATGCAATGAAGGCACTGCGCAATACGTTGGATGCGTTTATGATGCGGTTGGAGATTGATCTTGAGGGTGACCAGCTATTGGCGGAGCAAATGGTTAAATCGCGTGATCACCTATTTGCACAGGTGAAAAATTTAAATGATCAATTATCAGCAGAACAACAAGCGCGTGGTCAAATGCTTGAATCGCTTAAAGGTTTAAACGCATTGGTATCTGTTGAATCGGATGAAGATGATCCTGTCGCGATGGCTGGTGCTGTTGACGAACAGGTCAATCGCCTTGATGAACTTTATACGCTTCAGGCGAATCTAACCAATCAATTTCATGGGTTTGTGAAGCAAGACCTTTATAGCCGTGAGCAAGTCTTAAAAAGGACAGGGGTTAGCCTTACAAAATTATTGACGTTGGTAGGCGTTAATCCTGCGGCAGGTGGTGACACGCCAGATAAAATGGCAAATTATGATGGCTTAACAGGTTCGGCTTTAGCTTTATTTGAACAACAGCAAGAAATGGATTTTGATCTGGCTAAATTGGAAGCAATGGATAGATTGCTATCTTGTTTGCCACTAAGCGCGCCTGTTGATTATTATCATGTGACCAGCCGTTTTGGACAGCGTAAAGACCCAATTAATGGAAGGCCTGCAATGCATGCAGGGCTTGATCTTGGGGGGTGGCCAGGGATCAATATTTATGCTGCGGCCGCTGGAAAAGTTGTAAAGTCGGATCGTAATACAGGATATGGAAAGCGTATTGAAATTGACCATGGGTGTAAAATTACCACACGCTATGGCCATTTAAAGCAAATGAAGGTTAAGCGTGGAGATGAAGTTGCCTACCGAGATGTGATTGGTACACTTGGTAGCACTGGTCGCTCAACTGGCCCGCATTTGCATTTTGAAATTATTATGAACGGTCAACATATTGACCCAGAACCATTTATTAAGGCAGGACGCTATGTTTACAAAATCACAAAAACCACAAACCAATCCGAAGGGCATGACAACAATGGATCCTAAATTTTCATCACAATCAGCAAAGGCAGATGTGCCACTTTCTGTTTTAGCGGCGAATTTCCGCCTTTCAGGTGATTTGGATAATGATGGGGATTTGCAGATTGATGGTTCAATTGAAGGTAATGTGCGCTCTAATATTCTAACAATTGGGGAAAGTGGCCATGTGATCGGTAGCATTGAAGCGGAGGAGGCGGCAATCTCTGGTAGTGTCAACGGTAATATAACCGCACGTAGGATTGTCTTGCATCCTTCTGCTAAAATTCAGGGGGATATACTTTATGAGCTGCTGCAAGTTCATGAAGGCGCACAAATTAATGGTCAGTTAAAGCATAAAAATTATAACCAAAGTTCAACAAAATCACCTAAAACCGATGAAAGTGCCTCTGTTGGTTCTTCCAGTGCAGTGGCATCTACTGCAACAACAAGCAGTAAAAAAGCCTGATTCACATTGGATTAGAGAAAGGGGGAGATAAAATGACCAAGCCAATTCATAGCATGATTGATGGGGCTGTGTTTCATACTGCAAGTGGGCGTGTTTCCGCAGTTCATAATCCAGCAACGGGTCAACAGACTGCAAGTTTAGGCTTATGCAGTGCGGATGAATTACGGCAAGCTGTGGCTTCAGCCAAAGCAGCCTTTCCTGAATGGAGCGAGGTGCCACCTGCCAAAAAAGCACGTATGATGATGGCTTACCGTGAATTGCTGGTTAAAAATCAAGATAAGCTTGCAAAGCTACTTGGTGAAGAACATGGCAAAGTTTATGAAGATGCGCTAGGCGAAGTTCAACGCGGGATTGAAAATGTTGAATTTGCCTGCGGTATTCCTCATCTGCTTAAAGGTGAGTATTCCAGAAATGTTGGGCCTGCGGTTGATAGCTACACTTTGCGGATGCCGATGGGCGTTTGTGCTGGAATTACACCATTTAATTTTCCTGCGATGGTGCCGTTATGGATGTTCCCTCTTGCCATTGTTTGCGGCAATAGTTTTATTTTAAAACCTTCAGAATGCGATCCATCCACGCCATTATTGCTTTATGAATTATTTATTGAAGCTGGCTTCCCGCCGAATGTCTTACAACTGGTTAATGGTGATAAAGAGGTTGTAGATGCGATTTTAACCGATCCAGATATTAAAGCGGTTAGCTTTGTTGGCTCAACGCCGATTGCCGCCTATGTCTATCAAACAGGAACCGCAAATCATAAGCGGGTGCAAGCCTTAGGTGGAGCGAAAAACCACATGGTCATTCTTCCAGATGCGGATTTAGACCAAGCTGCAGATGCTTTGATTGGTGCGGGTTACGGTTCGGCTGGCGAACGGTGCATGGCAATTTCGGTTGCTGTTCCTGTTGGTCAAGAAACGGCTGATCGGCTTATTGATAAGCTAGCTCCGCGTGTCTCAAGTTTAAAAATTGGCCCTGCTACTGATAAGGTTGCTGAAATGGGGCCTTTAGTAACCAAGCAACATTATGATCGGGTTGTAGATTATATTGATCAAGGTGTGAAAGAAGGGGCAGAACTGGTTGTTGATGGGCGTGATTTTAAAATGCAGGGCTATGAAGATGGGTTCTTCATGGGAGGCAGTTTATTTGATCGGGTTACACCAGACATGTCAATTTATCGTGAAGAGATTTTTGGCCCAGTTCTATCAACCGTTCGCGTAGATTCATTTGACGATGCTGTTTCCTTGATCCATAATCACCATTATGCCAACGGAGTTGCCATTTTTACCCGTGATGGCGATGCGGCACGTAATTTTGCTAATCATATTGAAGTTGGCATGGTTGGAATCAATGTGCCAATTCCCGTTCCTGTTGCGTACCACTCTTTTGGCGGCTGGAAACAGTCTTTCTTTGGCTCTAATCCAATTTATGGACCAGAAGGAATTAATTTTTACACCCGCCTTAAAACGGTTTCTTCCAGATGGCCAACAGGGATTCGCGCTGGCGCACAATTAAACTTCCCTGGTTCTGCTTAAAATAAGCAACTATTACTGAATAATGGCGCAAAATCCATTGGATAAGTCGTTATCCGAATTATTGGTTATGTTGCCTTAATTTATTGATGGGTTAGATTTAATTATTTTTTAAGAGGGATAGGATGGAACAACAATCGAGTGAACATGCTGAAACGAAACGCCGTGCTGGTGGGGGACGCTCTGGTGGCGGAAGAGCAGGACGTCAAGCTGCGCGTCAAGAAACAGCAAAGGCTGCCGCCAGTGGCGGAGCGATTGTTAAACGTCAATTTGAACCTTTTACTTTATTAACTGAAGCCCAGCTTGATCAGATTGAAGGCAATGCCAATCGAATTTTAAGCCAATATGGCATTGATTTTCGTGAAGATGAAGAAGTTTTAAGCCTACTCAGCGATGCGGGATGTAAGGTTAATGGCTCGCGCGTTTGTTTTCCTGAAGGGCTTTGCCAAAGCCTGATTCAAGATAATGCACCCAAGGAATTTATGCAACATGCCCGAAACCCGCAACGTTCCGTGATGATTGGTGGGGAGCATATTGTACTTGTGCCAGCCTATGGTCCACCTTTTGTAAGGGACTTAGATGGAGGACGGCGTTATGCCACCCTTAAAGATTTTGAAAATTTTGTGAAACTTGCTTATCTCTCCCCCGGATTGCAACATTCAGGGGGAACGGTTTGCGAACCTGTTGATATTCCTGTGAATGTCCGCCATCTTGATATGGTTTATTCGCATATTCGTTACAGTGATAAGCCATTCATGGGGTCAGTGACGGCTCCTGAACGCGCGCAAGATAGCGTTGAACTTTGTAAAATTGTCTTTGGTGAAGACTTTGTTGATCAAAATTGTGTGATGTTAAACTTGATCAATGCCAACAGTCCGATGGTGTGGGATAATATGATGCTTGGCGCATTAAAAGTTTATGCGCGCAATAATCAAGCCTGTGTTGTCTCCCCCTTTATTCTTTCAGGGGCGATGAGTCCTGTAACCGCCGCAGGCACGCTTGCTCAAATCTATGCAGAAGTTTTAAGTGGGGCGGCACTTACCCAAATTGTTCGAAAAGGTGCGCCCGTGGTGTTTGGAACATTTGCGGCCTCAATTTCAATGCAATCAGGCGCACCAACTTTTGGTACACCTGAAGCGTCATGGGTGCTTTATGGCGCAGGACAGCTTGCACGCCGTCTTGGCATTCCATTTCGTTCTGGTGGTGGGTTATGTGGTTCAAAAATTCCTGATGCACAAGCTGCATTTGAATCTGCAAATACGCTACAAACTGCATTATTAGGCGGCGTGAATTTCATGCTACATACCGCAGGCTGGCTGGAAGGCGGGCTGGTGATGAGTTATGAAAAATTTATGATGGATGCTGATCAAGCAGCGATGATGGTACGCTTTGCTAATGGCCCTGATTTTACGGAAGAAGGGCAGGCAATGGATGCAATTGAAGAGGTTGGTCCTGGCAGTCATTATCTTGGATGCAATCATACGCTTCGTAACTTTGAGTCTGCTTTTTATCGTTCGCCTTTGATGGATCATAATAGCTATGAACAATGGCTACAAGAAGGTGAGCTTGATATGAGTACGCGTGCAAATAAGGCATGGAAGCAGGCACTTGAAACCTATCAAGCCCCTGAATTGGATTCAATGATTGATGGAAAATTGCAGGAATATATTAAAAACCGTAAAGCTGAATTAGGCACGGCTGAGTAATTTTATTCTCTTTTATCAGTTTCTGCACGATCTGTAAGTTTTAACTCAATACGGCGGTTTTGCCTGTGGGCGGTTGGCGTATCGGCTGGATTAAGGGGTTGAAACTCCCCAAACCCTGCGGCAGATAGGCGTTCTGGTGCAATGCCCTGACCAATTAAAAAGCGCACAACCGATAAGGCACGCGCAAGCGATAATTCCCAATTTGAAGGAAAAGCTGTGGTTTGAATGGGGATTGTATCCGTATGGCCTTCAACCTGCAAAATCCATTTTAAGTCGGCTGGAATGCTATCGGTAATTTCTTTTAAAGTCTTGGATAACCGCGCTAATTGTAATTGCCCTTCAACGCCAAGCTCGGCAGCACCTTGATCAAATAAAACTTCCGATTGAAATACAAACCGATCCCCAACGATTTTAATATCTTCACGCTTACCTAAAATTTCACGTAATTTACCAAAAAATTCTGAACGATATTGTGCAAGCTCGCTGACCTTGGTTGCCAATGCAACATTTAACCGTTTCCCCAAATCAACAATTTGTGCATTTGCTTCTTTGTTGCGTTGTTCAGCCTCTGATAATAATTGCTCCAAGCGGCCTAATTGCTCGCGTAAGGCTTGCATTTGTTGGTTTAATAAGGATAATTCTGCTTGATCCTTGATTTGCTGGCGTTCAGCTTCCTCTAATCTTTGATCGCGGCTTGCAATATCATTAATTAAATCATCGCGTTTTGCTTCAAGCGCACGGACATTCGCCTCAAGCGCAAGAAACGATTTTGTCATTTCATCTAATTCTGAGGTGGTGGCTTGCAATGCTTGTTGGGTAGTTTCCAATGTTGTTTTTAAATTTTTATTTTCGTTGAGGCTGGCGGTTAATTCCTGTTGTAAATTAGTAAGCTGGTTAGAAAGGCTTTCTGTTTTGCGCTCTTCTAATGCTAAAATTTCAGCTAATTTTGATAGTTCCTGATTGAGTATCCCGACTTCGCGATTGCGCCCTGATAAAGTTTCCCCAAGAAAAAATTGTGCGACAACAAAAATCATCAATAAAAAGATAATGACCATAATCAATGCTGAAAGAGAATCAACAAATCCTGGCCAAATATCGGTTTGTTGGCGATGGCGTCTGATCAGCATGGGCTTATTTCTATGCGCAGGGGATTATGAATGATTAACTATTATCTTGACGGTCTGGAATAGTAAGCGGGGGCGGCATCCGTTCCCCTTCTTGTGTTTCTGTTTCAATGGCAGCTTTTGAAGGGATGGGGCGTGCATTGACGACAGTCCCAAGTGAGTTTGAAATAGTCCGCGCCACCAATCGTAATTCATCACGGATTAACTGCGTGTTGCGCTCTTGTTCTTGCCTTTGTTCTGCGGATAGGCGTATCAACACTTGCTCCAATGCTTTAATGCTTGTGGAAGTGCCTTCATTTCCTTCTGTTATGCCATCTTGTTCCAGCATGCGTTCCAGCAGTTGGCGGGTGCTTAGCTGACCTTCAGCAAGCTTACGCATTAATTCATGCTCAATTTTTTGCGAATCCACAAGCGTTCCCAAACGCTGGTTAAGATTACCAATATGGGTGTAAAGCTCCGCTTGATGGCTTTCAGAACGGCTGATGATTTTTTGCAAACGGTCAATGGAATCTGCGGTTTGTTCAAGCAAAGATAGCGCAAGCCCCATGCCTGATGTATCACCTTCACCAACCATTGCCCCTGACAAACGGGTCAAACCAGATAACCATTCTTCATATTCTTGATAAAAGCGATTTTGTGCTTGTGAAACGCGTAAGGCAAAAAAGCCAAGTAAAAGGGAGCCTGCCAAACCAAAAAGCGAAGATGAAAAGGCTGTTCCCATACCATTTAACGGCTGTCTTAACCCTTCTTTTAATAATTCAAAACTGCCCCCAAGCGCACTTCCTGCCAAATCACCATCTGCTGATAAATTGTCAATCACGCCCCCTACAGAATAGATGGTTTGCATCAATCCCCAAAATGTCCCAAGTAACCCCAAAAAGACAAGTAAACCAACAACATAGCGCAAAGTTTCACGTGTTTCATCAAGGCGGATTGATAAGCCTTCAAGCACGGCACGCATTCCCGTTGAATTTAATTGAACATAACCTATTTCTTGAAGGCGTTGGTTAAGCAAAGTAGCCGTTGAACGGATCAGGCGCGGGCTATGCGCAACAAGCGTCATTGCTTCTGATTGATCTTCGGTATGAACGGCATCAAGTTCACGAAATTGATCGCTCCAGCGTTGCGCAGCAATCAAATCATACATGGTTTTATAAACCAGCAAGATACCAATCAATAACACAAAAAGAATAATGCCATTAATATAAATATTGGCGAGCAGAGTTTGCTCTAAGGTTGGAAAAAGCCAGTAAACCCCAACTGCAACTAAAATCAGGAAAATCGTGATTTCAGTGATTTGTTTGAATAATGAAGCCATGCTAATTGTTTAGCATTTTTTTCATTCAATTCAAAGTAAAGATATGATTTAAATTGTCATGATTTAAATTGTACTGGGTCGAACTTCGGTGACTTCGGGAATATAATGTTTTAATAAATTTTCAATCCCCATCTTTAAAGTAGCGGTGGAGCTTGGACAGCCCGCACAAGCACCGCGCATTGCAAGATAGACAACCCCGCGTTCAAATCCATGAAACACAATATCGCCACCATCTTGGGAAACGGCTGGACGCACTTTTGTTTCAAGTAATTGTTCAATTTTTTCAACAATTTCTGCATCTTCTTCGGCATATTGTGGGGCGTTTTCGGGTTTTATATGTGCGGAAGATTGATCAATGAACAGAGGGCGTTCAGTTGTAAAATGTTCCATCATCACACCCAACACAGAAGGTTTAATGACATACCATTCCTGATCCGTTTCTTTGGTGACGGAGATAAAATCACTGCCAAAAAACACACCTGCAACCCCATCAAGCTCAAGCAAAGTCCCTGCAAGCGGAGAAGCTTGAAAAGCAGCTTCTGAATCTTTAAATTCCACGGCAGAATCGGTTCCCATCACGGTTACCCCAGGTAAGAATTTTAGCGTTTCGGGATTAGGCGTTTGTTCAGTATAAATAAACATTGTGTGGGTTTCCCATTTTTTGAATTTTCTTAAGATAGAACTATCATCATGATTTAGCCTGATATAAGTTTAACCGATCAATAATTCAACCTCATATCCTATTAAATATATTCATCTGCAATGGTTAGCACATCATCTAAAATGCTAAGTCCCGTCATTAAATCTACTTTTGTAATATTCAAAGGTGGGGTTAGGCGTATTACATTGGAAAATCCGCTTAAATAAAGCCCTTTATCCATGGCAGCTGCCATTAATTTTGTCATGGGTTCGGCTGTGGCACCCTTGGCGGCAAAGGGAACTAGCGGTGTTCGCTCTTTATGATCTTTGACCAATTCAATTCCGTTAAACAGACCAAGTCCACGAATATCCCCGATGGAAGGATGGTGCTTTGCAAGTTTTTTTAATTCCTTACGCATCAAATCCCCCATCTTGGTTGCATGTTCAAGGGTTCCTTCTTCCGCCATAGCACGAATAGCCGCAACACCTGATGCACAGGCTAGCGGATGCCCTGCATAGGTCAAACCACCTGGCAATTGATGATCTTTAAGCCAATGCGCTAATGTTTCTGATACGCTCATCGTTCCAAGTGGTACGTAACCAGAATTAATACCTTTCGCCGAAGTTAAAATATCAGGTTCAATCCCCCAATGATCAACCGCAAACCATTTGCCTGTGCGGCCAAACCCTGCCATAATTTCATCGGTAATCATCAAAATCCCATATTTATCACAGGTTTTGCGAATTGATTGTAAATAGCCATCAGGGGGAACAATAATCCCGTTTGTGCCAACCACCGTTTCAATAATAATAGCGGCAACAGTTTGCGGATTTTCATATTGTAATAATTCTTCCAAATGCGGTTCGCCTGAACAAACAGGACAATCAGCAGGTTTACGGTGGTTCATCGGACAGCGGTAACAATAAGGATCCAGCATCCGCACAACCCCTGGCATATCAACACGGGTTAGATGATGGCGTGGATCCCCACTAAGACTTAACGCCCCGCCCGTTGCCCCATGATAAGAACGATAGCGGGCAATAATTTTATTGCGTCCTGTATAATGACGGGCAAGACGAATGGCTAATTCATTTGCGGCCGCACCGCCCGTTGTGAAAAAGGTTGAGGTGAGGTTTGACGGCGTGATCTCCGTCATCAAAGCGGCAAGTTCAGAACGCACATCTGAACCCATGGCAGGTCCAATATAACATAAGCGATCAGCTTGTTCTTTAATCGCTTGAATGATTTTAGGATGTTGGTGACCAAGATTCATATTCACCAGTTGGGATTGAAAATCAAGATAGCGTTTGCCTGTATGATCCCAAAACCAAGAACCACTCCCCCCCGTAATCACCAGTGGCTTTCCACCTTGTTTTGACCAGCTTTGCAGATAATGATTAGCGTGCGTTTCAGCAACCCATTCAGGATTTTCAGTTGGATAATTTGTTAAATCTAAGGTCATTATTGCCTACCTATTCAATGACAATTTCAGGATTAGAAAGCTGTGGGGTAACGCCAAGCCCAATCCCTTGCGGTGGGGTAATGCGCCCTTGATGGCGGGTTGGTGCGGCCTCATCCAAGCGTGGGCTGACATAATGCGATAAATCGCATACATTCAAAATAAATTTTGCTGGGGTAGCGGTGGCAAGATGCAGGGCGGCGGCTGTGGCAATGTCGCTACCCCATGTGTCTTCAATACATAATTTAACACCAAGCTCAACGCAAAGATCACGCGCACGCCGCACACGGCTGATTCCACCGAATTTGGACGTTTTAATCGCAACTGCATCCATACAACCTAGCTGGCTTGCTTTTAACAGGCTTGGAATATCATGCGCATTTTCATCAAATTTCATGGCAAGGCCTGTTGCGTTACGAACATCAGCGCATTGTTCGATTGTTTCGCAAGGCTGTTCCAACATAATATCAAGATGGCGAACCGCGCGACCAACGCGAATGGCAGTTAGCTTATCTGCACCGCAATTCCAATCGCCATAGACCAAAACATCGGCTGGCATTGCCTCTCTAATCTTTGTTAATCGTTCAACATCTTTACGCCAATTTTGATCTGCGCCAAGCTTTACTTGAATTTGACGAATACCCGTTTCATAGGCCTTACGTGCATGTTCAACCATAATCTGAGGTTCAATGCACGTTACGGAATGATAAAGCGGTAGGCTTTCATTCTGGCGACCGCCAAGAAACATATATAAAGGAAGATTGGCTTGCTTGGCGGTCAAATCCCATAATGCTATATCAATCAGGGATTTAGCATAAGCATGACCTATTAAATAAGCATCAATCTTGGCCATTAACGCTTCCACCCCAACCAATTCTGCGCCAAGTAAAATGGGGGATAGTTCTTTAACGGCTGGTACAATCCCCCTTGCATAAGCAGGTAGGTAATGCGGAATCGGACAGACCTCCCCCCATCCACAAAGCCCTGTATCGGTGTCAATCTTTAATATAACGCTTTCAACTGTTGTGCAGCTTTTACCCTCTGCCATATGATAGGCTTCATGGCTGGTTAAAGGGACATACCATAAATTAAGGCGGGTGATTTTCATTGATAGACTGCCTCAGGGCTTCCTAAAGTCTTTTCATCGGGGTGAACCCCAAGCCCTGCTTTGGATTCAAGGGTTAAATGCCCCTTTGTTGCACGAGAGCCAGCCCCATCAGCAATTTCAGCAGTGATCATATCTTGGCAAGCCCAAACCCCCAATAGATTATGATCAGGAATGGTTGCGGCAAGATGCAAGGCTTCTGTGTCTGCCAAGACCGAACCACCTGTTGCCATCACATAGCAATCAATCCCATGCGCCAAGGCAATATCGCGCATCCGTGCCGCCTTGGTAAGGCCACCAACGCGATTAAGCTTAATGCCAAAAACTTCACCAATACCATCCGTTGCGATACGGGTTGCATCTTGTAACGTGACCAGCGTTTCATCAATGGAAACAGGCGCACTATGAAGCGCACGAATGGCGGCAATATCCGCCAGTGTCTCCCCTGGTTGTTCAAACATCACTCCTAAATTTTCAGTCGCTTTCATCACACGCAAGGCCTGTTGGCGTGTCCATGCCCGATTAACATCATAAAGAATGGTTTCATCGGACGGGCGGTGCGCTTCAACATCACGGATGCGTGCAATATCAACCGCAACATTACCGCCAACCTTCACAGAATGATTGACATAGCCCCGCGCGCGATATCCATCCATCACCCGCCTTGTTTCTTCAACAGTCTTTGCACCAATTGAGGCGGCAATCGGCTTTGGCGTAAAAGAAGCAGAACCCATCATGGCTGCAATCGGTTGACCTGCGGCTTGCCCTTTAATATCCCATATTGCCATATCAATTGGTGATTTTGCATAAAGATGGCCAGGCAGGGCTAAATCCATTGCGCGTTCTATTTCCAAAATTTGGCGTGGGTCTTTACCCATAATCCATGGTGCCATGGTTTTGATCCCAGCACGAATACCAGGGCCATGGGCGGGAACATAGGTATGCCCCCAAGGCGTACCCTCGCCCCAACCAGTCAGCCCTTCATCTGTTTCAATCTTTACAAAGGTTGCGTCCAAAACCTCAAATTTCAAACGCCCACCCGATAGCCAATAAGGCTCGGCTAACGGTAAATCTTTTTGATAAACAGTGATGCGGGTGATTTTCATATATTTTAGCCTTCTGTTCTTGGCAATTTGCTTTCAGGGTCATAAGCCGCCTCGTCACCTAAAATCATTCCTGCGCGTGGTTTATTTGCAATGATAACCGTCACCGCTTGCCCTTTAATATAGCTCTCTGGTTTAATATAAGCAAAAGCCAATAATTTATTTACACGATGACCATAAGCAATGCTGGAAACCGAACCGATTACCTGATCATTGATTAGTACCGATTCACCTCCGTTACCGTCTTCGATGCCGTCCGCTTCAATTTCAAGATAGGCACATATCCATTTTGGTGGATTAGATAGGGTTGCTTGCTTCCCAATAAATGATTTATTTTGATCAACAAAACGCATAACATCCGCTTCAGGTAATGTCACTTCGTTGGTCAGTTCTCCTGCGCCTTTAAAAGCCTTCTCCATTCGCATACTATTCATGGCAAAGCTACCATAATCAACCATGCCAAGTGGTCTTCCTGCTTGTTCTAAACCTGCATAAACTTCTGCTATTACTTGGTTCGGCACATGTAATTCCCAACCCAATTCACCCGCATAAGATATACGAAACGCCCAAACGGCATGACCACAGATTGAAATTTGCTGTGCGCTCAACCAACGAAAACCTGTATTTGATAGATCAGCATCGGTACAAGCCCCTAATATCTGGCGGGCGCAAGGGCCATTCAGGGCAAGCGCACCCCAATTTTGAGAATGGTTGACGATCGTTATATCAAATGTCTTGCGATGCGCTTCAAGATGGTCAAGCAATCTTTGTTCAAAAAAGGCGGCACATACAAAATAATAGCGTGTGTCCTCAAGACGAATAAGGGTCGTTTCAAGTTCAATGCGTCCTGCTTCATTCAAAATATGGGTTAGCGCAATTCCACCTGTTTTTTTAGGCAAGCGATTGGCAACTAAAGGTTCAAGCATTGCTGCTGCATCAGTCCCACTAACCTCGATTTTGGTGAATGCAGAAATATCCATGATACCAGCGGAAGTTTGCACGCCTTTTACTTCACGGGCTATGCGCGAAAAAACTTCATTTCGGCGAAAGCTGTAATAATCGCGTTGTTCAATCCCATCGCCTGCAAACCAGCGCGGGCGTTCATGGCCATAGACTTCCTCGTAAACCGCCCCTTTTTCTTTTAAGATTTCATATAATCCTGATGGCTTGATTGGGCGACCTTCAAGCCGATTAAAATGTGGAAAAGGAATTTCATGGCGCAGACAATAATCTTCTTTTGCTTTTAACACTTGCCAAGCTGGTTTTGCATAATCACCAAATCGGCGTGGGTCATATTCACGCATCGAAATATCGGCGGCACCGTTTACCATCCATCGTGCCAATTCACGAGTAAGACCAGGCCCCCAACCAATACCAATTTGCGTTCCACAACAACACCAATAATTGCGAACATTGGGGGCAGGGCCAATCAACGGATTGCCATCAGGAGGATGGGAGATTGCCCCATGAACTTCGCGTAAAATACCAAGCGGTGCCAAAACGGGCATACGATCCATTGCCTGTTCAAGCCATGGCATAATCCGATCATAATCGGCGGCAAAAAGCTCGTTTTCTGCTTCCCATGGACAAAATTCTTCCCATACGCTATTTGGGTTTTCTTTTTCATAAATGCCAATCAGTCCCTTTTTTTGCTCCATACGAATATAACCAGAGACCATACGATCATCACGGATCACAGGCAATTCCGTGGTTAAGTCTTTAAATTCAGGAACTTCTTCAGTAACCAGATAATGATGGGTCATTGAAGTCATTGGTAATTGCAACCCTGACCATTCACCGATTTGCCGTGCATAAGTACCAGCGGCATTTACCACATGCTCGCAATCAATGGTGCCTAATTCAGTTTCTATGCGCCATCCCTCATCTTCAAGTTGCGTAATATTAAGCACACGGCAATGACGAAATAATTTTGCCCCTTGTTGGCGCGCTCCTGTTGCCATTGCCATTGTGACATTGGTTGGGTCAACATGGCCATCATCGGGCGTATGTAATGCCGCCAATACGCCATCAAGCTTATAAAATGGATGAAGTTGTTTAATACGTTGTGGATCAACAAGCTCCATATTAAACCCAAGGGAGCGTCCAACCGAAAGCGTATGTTTTAACCAATCTAACTCATCTTCACTATAAGCAAGGCGAAGTGAACCACAACCATGAAACGTTACCGCTTGCCCTGTTTCACGTTCAAGCCCACCTGAGTAAAGCTGCAAATTATAATCAACACATTTACCAAGGCCAAAGCTGGAAGTTGATTGGGTAATTTGCCCCGCCGCATGCCATGTTGAACCAGAAGTTAATTCTGCCTTTTCAATCAATACGACATCCTGCCAGCCAGCATGCGCTAGGTGATAGGCAAGCCCAACCCCCATAATACCGCCACCTACAATCACACATTTTGCTTGGCTTGGTAGTGTGTTTGACATTTTGCCCCCAATAAATTTAAGGTGAGTGAATTTAAGATTTATTTTTCACTCGACATCATAATAAAACAAATGTACAATTGTCAACTATGAAAAACACAAATGTTTCAAAACAATTATTAACTGAGCAATTTGATGCGCTGACGCCAGAACTTAAAAAGGCGGCGCGGTTTGTGATGGATCATCCTAATGAGGTGGGGGTATCCAGCATGCGCCAAATTGCAAAAGCGGCAAAGGTCAAACCGAATAGTTTTGTTCGCTTGGCAAATTTTCTTGGATTTGACGGGTATGAAGCGTTTCGTGAACCTTATCGGGAAGCACTTGTAAACGGCAATTCAGGGTTTCCTGATCGTGCGCGCTGGTTACAAGATCGCCTTAAATCAGGGGATATGGGACGCATTTATGGGGAGATGATTGCGGCCTCCATGAAAAATATTGAACAAACATTTTCACAAATTGATGAACAAGCTTTGCTATTGGCTGCTGAATCTATTTGGAAGGCACGCAATGTTTTCACACTTGGCGTGGGGGTCAATCACTCACTGGCACAAAATTTCACCTATCTTGCGTCAACGGGGATGGTTCAATTTCATACAATCCCGCAAGCAGGTTCCATTGCAGTTGATGAAATTGCGTGGGCTGATGCAAATGATGTTTTGATCGCTTTAACCACCCGCCCTTATCGAAAAGAAGTTATTGAAACTGTAACCTTGGCACGCCAACAATCCATGACGATCATCGCCTTATCTGATAGCCATGCAAGCCCGATTATACGCATGGCAGATCATGGATTTGTAATTGCGGTTGATACACCGCAATTTTTTCCTTCTTCGGTTGCAATCATTGCGTTGTTGGAGGTTTTGCTCTCTTTTGTGATTTCTAAAAGCACCCCTGATATTGTAAAGCGTGTGGAAAAATTTCATCATCATCGCCAAGAATTAGGGCTATATTTGGAGGAAACATGATGCAAAATTCAACTGCTCTTATCCACGCACTGGATCCACGTTATTATACCGATCCAAATATATTTGACAAAGAGGTAACGGGGCTATTTGCCAATAGCTGGCAATTTGCGTTTCATAGTTCAGATTTAAAAAATATTGGCGATTATTATACATTCGAGATTGCAGGGGAAAGCCTGTTTTCAATCAAAGGAAAAGATGAAGTCATCCGCACTTTTTATAATGTATGCCAACATCGTGCGCATCCATTGGTGGAAGGTTCAGGGAATGCACGCACCCTTGTTTGTCCCTACCATGCTTGGACGTATGAATTAACAGGGGCGTTGCGGGCGGCGCCCAATTTAAAAGCAGTTGAGGGATTAGATCGTGGGGATATATGCCTACAACAGGTTAAAACAGAATTATTCTTAGGCTTCGTTTTTGTTAATCTTGACCCCAATGCAAGCCCAATGGCGGAATGGTTCCCGAATGTGTATGAGGAGGTTGCGGCATTCGTCCCTAATTGGCAGCAGCTTATGCCGTTGGAATGGGTGGAAATCCCTGAAAAATGTAACTGGAAATTATCAATTGAAAATTATTCGGAATGTTATCATTGCCCTATTAACCATCCAACTTTTGCAAAAGGGGTGGTTAAGCCTGAAACATATGATATTCAACCGCAAGGCTATTGCCTGCGCCATACGACCGAATGCCAACGCATTGAAAATATGACCTATCCAATTGACCTTTCAATACCGCATTCAGATGAATATTCAAGCTGGTTTTTATGGCCAATGTTTTCATTTCAAGTCTATCCTGGGAATGTGCTAAACACCTATCATTGGCGACCAATCTCCCATAATTCTTGCGTTGTGTGGCGTGGATGGTATAGCCAAAATGGGGTGGAGGATGCGGTCATCCGTAAACTTGCAATCCAAGACCGTGAAACAACGGTTGAAGAAGACATCCATCTGGTAGAAAATGTACAAAAAGGATTAAGTTCACGGGGTTATCGACCAGGCCCATTGATCATTGATCCCAAAGGCGGCGTAAATTCAGAACATTCACTGGCCGCATTGCACCAATGGATACGTGAATCCGTAAGTTTATAATTAATTTATGAAAGGAAATATATTATGGAAAATCTGTTTGATGAAGATTTATTTTTAAAAGGATTGGAACAACGTAAAGCAACATTGGGTGCAGATTATGTACAAAAAAACTTGGAAGCGGCCGATTCATTCACAAAACCCTTTCAACAGGCAATGACCGCTTGGTGTTGGGGATTTGGTTGGGGAGATGATGTGATTGACGCAAAAACCCGTTCCATGATGAATCTTTCAATGATCGGTGCGTTGGGGAAGATGCAGGAATGGGAAATTCATTGCCGTGGAGCCATAAATAATGGTGTGAGCGTTGAAGAAATTCGTGCAATCATCCATGTTATTGCCATTTATTGTGGTGTGCCTCAGGGCTTGGAATGTTTTCGTGTTGCCCGCAATGTGCTTGAGGCGCATAAACTGCTTTAAAAACTTACTTAAGCAACGCTTGTTTTTAAGGCAGTAATCTCAAGTTTTGAATTTTCAAAACGGATATAGCGAATGGTTATCCTAGCCCCAGCATAAATTCCAATCACTGCAAGCGGTGCGGAGGTTGAAAGGGTGGATAGCCCAACCAAACCTTGCCCAATCGTGCAACCAAGTGCCATGATGCCACCAACACCCATCATCACTGCCGCAATTAAATAACGCAAGGTGGAACGAACATCTTCAAAACTTTGCCATACGAATTGACGTGTTGATAAAGCACTTACCAAACTGCCGATAAACACACCCCCAATCACTGCGATGGGAAAACTTGCGCTAGCCCCTGTGTGGGTAATCAGATAAACAAGGCTATCGCCGATGGGTAACGTAAATCGTAACGATGTTACGGGTTGTGGGTCAAATTCATCAAATCCATAAAAAGCAGTGACATAAAAACCACCAATCACTGCGCCAGCAATTAAAATAGCCGCAATGATATCTTTTAACCTATCTTTTCCATGAAACAGGCTTTTGCGCGCACGGAATAACACAAAACCCAGTGCGGCAAGCAAGAACATACCAATCCAATTACGATAAAGTTCAGGATCGTGGAGAATTTGCCAGCTATCTTCAACAGATAATCGAGCATACGCAAATATCCCACGGGCAGTTGCATAAGCACTTAAACCAGCAACCAGCAAAACAACCCAGCTTCTGATATTACCCGTTCCGCCTAAAACCAGATGACGGGCAAGGCAGCCTCTGGCCAAAACCATGCCCGAACCAAATAACAATCCGCCAATCAACAGCCCGATTGGGGCTAAAATTTCCGTGCGATAAATACTCCCCTCAAGGTCTAAGCCATAAAAATGAATTAAAGCTTGAATGCCTATAAGTGAAAGCGTTACTGAAATCACCCAAAGGCGTGTCTGTTTCGCCCGCTCTTCTGCATTATTGGTGATCATCATGGTGCGTAAACAAAATTTACTAACCATGGTTGCAGCACCAAAGATTAAGCCTAGGGTTAATCCCCCTAAAATTGCGCGGGTAGCGAAATCTATTTCTTCCATTGCTTTAATTCCTTTAATAAAGATGCTTTGCATATAGGCGATCATGAGCCAAAATGCAATAACCCATTTTTTATGTAGTTAATTTTTTAATATACATTAAAAAAATGTTAAAAAACATCTCTTGTTTACTATCTTGACTTTTCAAAAGAAGTTTAGCATTTATCAATCCAAGAAAGGGATAATTTATAGCATCCATGACAGCAAAATCTTATAAGCAAACCATTCGTTTACCTGGAAGCGGTTTTTCGATGAAGGCAAATTTGCCAACCCGCGAGCCTAATTTGGTTGAATGGTGGCAATCACAAAATCTTTGGGGTAAATTGCGTGAAGAAAGCAAGGATAGACCTAAATATATTCTTCATGATGGTCCCCCTTATGCCAATGGTAATATTCATATTGGCACAGCTTTAAATAAAATTTTAAAAGATATTATCAACCGTTCACGGCAGATGACAGGCTATAATGCAAATTATGTCCCAGGATGGGATTGCCATGGCCTGCCGATTGAATGGAAAATTGAAGAGGAATATCGTGCTAAAGGCAAAAATAAAGACGAGGTGCCTATTCTTGAATTTCGTCAACAATGCCGTGAATTTGCTACGCATTGGTTGAATGTCCAGCGCGAGGAATTTAAACGGCTTGGTGTTTTTGGTGATTGGGAACATCCTTACAGCACGATGCGCTTTGAATCGGAGGCAATTATTGCTGCCGAAATTCATAAATTCTTAATGTCAGGTGCGCTTTATCGTGGATCACGCCCAATCATGTGGTCTGTTGTTGAACAAACTGCGTTGGCTGAGGCAGAGCAAGAATATTATGATCATAAATCATCGACCATCACTGTTGCGTTTAAAATTGTCGAAGGGGCTGAACGCTTAAAAGATGCAAATATCTTAATTTGGACAACGACACCATGGACAATCCCTGCCAATCGCGCGATTGCTTATCATAAAGCATTTCGTTATGTTTTGATTAAGGTTGAAGGCGTGGAAGAAGATGCGCTTGTTCAAACGGGCGGGCGTTATGTGCTTGCCGCTTCAAGGCTTAAAGCCGTGCTGAACGAGGCAAAAATCACCAATTATAGGGTCATCGATCAATTTGACGGTGCGCAATTAGCAGGAACGATTGCCGCCCATCCATGGCGTGGCCAAGGCTATGATCAAGATACGCCGTTATTGGAAGCTGAGTTTGTAACCGATGATCAAGGAACTGGCTTTGTCCATATTGCCCCTAGCCATGGAAGCGATGATTGGCATCTTGGCATGGCGAATGGTTTGGAAATTCCAACCACAGTTTTAAAAAATGGCCGTTATCGCGATGATTTGCCGTTATTAGGCGGTTGTGTTGTGTTAGATGAAAATGGCAAAGAGGGCAATGCGAATGGATCCGTTATTAAAGCATTAATTGCCGCCAATAGCCTGTTTTCTAAATCCAGCTTACGCCATCAATATCCTCATAGCTGGCGATCAAAAGCCCCCTTAATCTTTTTAAACACACCGCAATGGTTTATTTCCTTATCCCATGATCAGTTACGCGAAAAAGCACTTTCAGGGATTGATGAAACGAAATTTTACCCTGAGCAGGGGCGGACACGCCTTTATGGCATGATTGAACATAGACCTGATTGGTGCATCTCAAGACAGCGTGCTTGGGGGGTTCCGATTGCAATTTTCGTTAATCAAAAAACAGGGGAACCATTGCGCGATCCGCAGGTAAATCAACGCATTATTGATGCTTTTAAAGAACAAGGTGGGGATGCGTGGTTTGCCTTACCGCCTGAACATTTTCTTGGATCAGAATATGATCCAGCCGAATATGAACAGGTTACCGATGTTGTTGATGTGTGGTTTGACTCAGGCTCAACCCATGCTTTTTGTCTTGAACCACGCAGTGATGATCAAGGGGACTTAGCATGGCCAGCCGATCTTTATTTGGAAGGGTCGGATCAGCATCGTGGTTGGTTTCACTCCTCTTTGCTGGAGGCATGTGGCACACGCGGCACACCCCCTTATAAGGCCATTCTTACCCATGGTTTCGTGTTGGCGCAAGATGGTCGAAAAATGTCAAAATCCTTAAAAAATCAAGTGTTTCCGCAAGAAGTCAATGAAAAGATGGGAGCTGATATTCTCCGTCTATGGGTTGTGTGTGAAAATTATTTTGGCGATGTTCGTATTGGTCAGGATACATTAAAGCAAATTTCCGATTATTATCGGCGGTTTCGTAATACGTTACGCTGGCTATTGGGTAATCTTGCTAATCGCCCGCAAGCCAAACCAATGACAATTGATGAAATGCCATTGCTTGAACAATGGATTGCATGGCGATTAAAGCAGATTGACACCAATATTCATGCATCGATGGAGCATTATGATTTTGGTGCAGTGTTTAGGCAATTATTACAATTTTGCACTGTTGATTTATCAGCAATTTATTTTGATGTCCGTAAAGATAGCCTTTATTGCGATGGTACTGATGCAAAGCGGTTACAAGCGTGTTATCAGATGCTGGATTTAATCTTTTCTTGCCTAACAAAATGGCTTGCACCGATTTTAGTTTTTACAGCAGAAGAGGCCTATCAAGAACGCCTATCGCAACTTGAAGCAGATGGCGTTATGTATCCTGCCTCCGTTCATCTAACACAATTTCCTGATTTATCGCATTTGCCAACAGAATTTAAAGGGCAATCTTTGATGGAGGCGGCATTGGAAGCAAGGCGTGCAATCAACGGCTTGCTGGAACAAAAACGTACGGATAAAATCATTGGTTCTTCCCTTGAAGCTTCCATCCAGCTTGTTATCGATTCCAAAACACAAAAATTTGATTGCCTGCTGGATCAAGCCGAGCTTATGAAAGAACTTGCAATCTTATCTGAGGTGTCGATTGAAAAAGGCCATGCAGAAAAAGGAAATTGGCAGCATGAAGAAATAACGGGCTTAGCCGTAAGATTTAAACCCGCCAAAGGCCATAAATGCCCACGCTGTTGGACAATTCATCAAGACCGTGATGAAGGCGAACCCGATTTTGACGTTCAAACTCCTGTTTGCGCAAGATGCCATACTGTTCTTAAAAAAGCGGCATAGACATCGACAATCAGTTTTTATGACCATGCATAATCGTCATTTATTGATTGCATCCTTACTTGGCCTATCCGTGATCGTACTGGATTGGTTGACAAAGGCTTGGGCGTTGTCATTAGCAAAAAATGGCATGTTACCGATGGAAGTTACGCCTTTTTTTAATTTAGTGCTGGTATTAAATTATGGTGTAAGCTTCGGCTTGTTTCAGGCTAATTCCCTAACTGGAACGGTTATATTGGCTTTGATTGCGATTATCATTATTCTTGTTTTATTGGCATGGTTGGTGCGGGCGCGCGATGGCTCCATCTTTTTAAAATTATATTTAGGACTTGCAATTGGCGGCGCGATTGGCAATGTAATTGACCGTGTTCGTTATCGCGCTGTTGTTGATTTTATTGATATACATTGGCAAGGCTATCACTGGCCTGCTTTTAATATAGCTGACAGTGCCATTTCAACCGCTATGGTTGGTTTGTTTATTTTGATCTTGCTTAAAAAAGCTTGAAGTTTGATAAATTATTTGGCAATAAAAAATAGAGAATAGAAAATAAAAATTAACAAAGGATTACTATGAATAATTCCCCTGAAACTTTATCAATTCTTGTTGTTGAAGATAATAAAGTCAACCAGCTAATGATTAGGAAAATGCTGGAAAAATTATCCATGCAACCAACAGTTGTTAATGACGGTCAAGAAGCAGTTGATTGGTTACAACAACAAAGTGCTGACATTGTGCTAATGGATTTAATGATGCCTAATATGGATGGTGTTGTGGCAACCCGCCATATTCGCGCAATGAAAGATATTGAACAACCAAAAATTATAGCTCTTACGGCAAGTGCGAATGAATACACATCCGATGATTGCATGGAAGCGGGGATGGATGCTTACCTTACCAAACCAGTAACGGTTGCGGTCTTAAATGAAGTAATTCAGCAACATGTTAAAGCATAGTTTAGTCTTGTTGCTTATGCTTGGGCTCATGGGTGGATTTGTTACGGGTTGTGGTAAAAAATCTGCGTTGAATCCTGTCCCCACGGAAGAGAATTATACCTATCCATAAATAATTATGGCTTCAGTTCATTATATTTGTCAAGAATGCGGAAGTGTTTATCGCCGTTGGCAGGGTAAATGTGATGCTTGTGATGCGTGGAATAGCCTGCAAGAAGAAATTGTTGAACAAGCCCCACCAGTGGGCGGAAAATCAAGGTCATCTGGGGCAAAATCAAGGCAGCAAAAACAGCGTGGCATAGAATTTGTTCCCTTAACAGGTTCGGATGAAGTGCCACCACGCCTTAACAGTGGTTCAGAAGAATTTGATCGTGTTTTAGGCGGCGGGCTGATTGCAGGACAAGCCGTCTTGATTGGTGGCGATCCTGGAATTGGTAAATCAACTTTGCTTTTACAACGCTGCGCTGGATTAAGTGGCGATGCACAATGCCTGTATATCAGCGGAGAGGAAGCAATAGAGCAAATCCGTATGCGCGCCAAACGACTTGGGGTACAAGAAAGTGACGTGATGCTGGCAACTGCAACCCATGTGGGGGAAATTCAAGCAGCATTGAAAGCAGCAACTGCTCCCGCCATTGCGGTCATCGATTCTATTCAAACCATGTATGTAGATGGGATTGAATCAGCCCCTGGTTCGGTTACGCAAGTCCGTGCCAGTGCGCAAGAATTAATTCGTACCGCTAAATCCGAGGGAATTGCGTTATTATTGGTTGGTCATGTGACCAAGGATGGTGCGATAGCTGGCCCGCGTATTTTGGAACATATGGTTGATACTGTGCTTTATTTTGAAGGCGAGCGCGGTCATGCATATCGCATTCTGCGGTCGATCAAAAATCGGTTTGGAGCTGCAAATGAAATTGGGGTATTTGATATGACCGCAGAAGGGTTGATGGAGGTCAACAATCCCTCAGCTCTTTTTCTAGCAGAGCGGCAAGCAGGCATCCCAGGGGCTGCTGTTTTCGCAGGAATTGAAGGAACACGCCCAATGCTGGTTGAGATTCAAGCTTTAATCGCACCAAGTCCGCTTGCCACACCACGGCGTGCAGTGGTTGGTTGGGATGCTAATCGTTTAGCAATGTTGCTTGCGGTGTTGGAAACCCGTGGCGGCTTAAATCTGGTTGGACGCGATGTTTATTTGAATGTGGCAGGTGGGCTTAGAATTAACGAACCTGCGGCGGATTTAGCTGTGGCTTCTGCCATTATTTCATCAGCATTAGAAGTAGCGTTGGAGCCTGATATGGCGATGTTTGGGGAAATTGGTTTGTCAGGGGAAATTCGTTCGGTTTCTCAGGCTGAATTGCGTAAAAAAGAAGCATTGAAACTAGGATTCAAAACAATTTGGGAACCCCCTGCACGTGAAAAAAATAAAAATAAAGCACAGGCTACAATTAACGATGTTGCAGATTTAATCGCCACAATTACCAATGATTAAAGAAGGATCAATGATATGATTGATGAACGTTTACACGCATTCAGACCCGATTTATGCGATAAGGCACTTAAGGGGCAATTTATAGCAAACCGTTATGTTACGCCAACCTTACATTTTATCGTTGCTTCCCAATGTCCAGTGTTTGGAAATGCAGCATTAACAGGCGGGCGAATTACAACCTTTGTTTTGGGCGAAGCCGTGCATTGCTTTGAACAAAAAGAAGGGGTGGCATGGGTTCAAAGCCTGCGTGATCGTTATGTTGGCTACATAGATGCTAGCCTACTTTCTTCAAAAAATGATGCGACTGTCCCGCCAAGCCATTATGTCCATTCAGCAGGATGTTTTATTTACGAGGACGCGAATATTAAATCACAAGCTTTATATTATGCGCCCATGACAGCACTTTTGAATGCAAGCGAGCGGATTTTTGACAAAGAAGGGCAGGCTTGGGCAGTTTGTAAAATTTCTGAATCCCAAATTGGTTATTGCCATGCACAAAATTTGTCAATCATTGGCAGTTGGCAAAAAGAACCTTTTAAAAAGGCACAACAGGTTATTAATTATCCTTATTTATGGGGGGGAGGTAGCCATGCTGGTTATGATTGTTCTCAACTCATTCAACAAGCATTTTGGCTTTGTGGGATTCCTTTGCCGCGTGATAGTGATCTACAGCAAAAATGCGGTGGATCAGTTGAAGATGGAGATTATAAGGCAAATGATCTAATTTTTTGGCAAGGGCATGTTGGAATTATGGTGAACCATGAAACGATGCTTCATGCGAATGCACGTGATATGCGCGTTGCTGAATGGTCAGTTAAGGATGCAATTGACCGTTTTAAAAGCCTATTAGGATTGGAGGTTATAACGCATCGGCGCATTACTAAAGCACAAAATAAGCTTAAAGCGCAAAATAGTCCTTAAATGGTCAAACCTACCTTAAAATCTTCAGCTTTTCCTCCAACTAAACCCCCTAAACCTATGCGGGCTTGGCAAAGAATGTTAAGCGGTCGGCGACTTGACCTTCTTAATCCCGCTTCAATTGATATTGAACTTGAAGATATTGCGCATGGATTGTCCCGAATGTCCCGCTGGAATGGGCAAACAAAGGGAGCGCATTGTTTTTCAGTTGCAGCGCATAGCCTGCTGGTGGAAGCTATTTTTAGCCATCTAAATCCTAAAGCTTCAACCGAATATAGGATGGTTGCCCTATTACATGATGCGCCTGAATATGTGATTGGTGATTTGATTTCTCCGTTCAAAGCGGCGGTTGGGATTGCTTACACGCAGCTTGAAGACCACTTGTTGGAAGCCATACATCGACGATTTTCATTGCCACCCACCCTTTCTGAAGCTTTGAAAAAACAAGTTAAACGCGCTGATCTTTATGCAGCAGCACTGGAAGCCTTAACGATTGCAGGTTTTGAAGCAAAAGAGGTTCGCACAATTTGGAAATATCCGCCTCAAGCCTTAATTGATTTATTTGAACCGAAAATTATCGCGTTTGATCAGCCCAATGAAACCATTAAGCAAACCTTTATAAGACAGTTTAATCAGCTTGAATTGTCACGCAGAATGCCATAAAACCAAGCCATGCCGATTAAAATTCCAGATAACCTGCCCGTTGGGGAGCAATTAACCAAAGAAGGGCTGTTTGTAATGCACGAGCATGTTGCAATCCGTCAGGATATTCGCCCATTACAAATTGCATTACTTAATTTAATGCCGCTTAAAGAAATGACTGAGTTGCAATTGGCACGATTGATTGGCGCAACTCCGTTGCAGATTGAATTAACATTAATCATGACGGAAAGCTATGTGCCTGGAAACGTCTCTTCCCATCATTTAAACAGTTATTATAAACCTTGGTCGCAAATTAAAGATAAGAAATTTGACGGGATGATTATTACGGGTGCGCCCGTTGAAACTATGCCTTTTGAAGCTGTAAAATATTGGCAAGAACTTTGCGATATTTTTGATTGGACGCAAACCAATGTCCATAGTACGCTGGATATTTGCTGGGGCGCACAAGCCGCCCTTTATCATTTTTATCAAATCCCAAAGCATCCTTTGACAAAAAAAGCGTTTGGGGTGTTTCCGCATAAAACCTACCATCGTGAGAATCCTTTATTACGTGGGTTTTCAGATGAATTACGAATCCCTGTATCGCGCCATACACAAACCAATAAAGAAGATATTATCATGCATTCAGAATTAGAATTATTGATTGATTCTGACTTGACGGGGCTTTGTTTGGTTGAAGCTAAGGCGATCAATCATATTTGTATGTTCAACCATCTTGAATATGATCATTTAACCTTGAAGGGGGAATATGAACGGGATATTGCCGAACAAAAGGCGATTGATCTTCCTTATGGTTATTTTCCACAAGACAACCCATCACACAACCCGCCTAATGTATGGCGCAGCCATGCGCATTTATTTTTTGCAAATTGGATTAATCAAATTTATCAAACTGTTCCATTTAATTTAAATGAAATTGGGACGAAACCCATGGATGCAGTAGGGGCGAATGCAACGCTGGCACCTACGCATTGAATATGATGGAACGGGGCTGGTTGGCTGGCAAAAACAAAAAGAGGGAACCAGCGTCCAAGCCTTATTAGAACAGGCTATCCATCGATTTTGTCAAGAAGAAGTTCAATTATTTGCTGCTGGGCGCACCGATGCAGGCGTGCATGCCTTGGCAATGTCGGTTCATGTTGATGTTAAGCGTCCGACCACAGAACAAGAAATTTTTGGTGCCCTTAATGCTTGGTTACTTGATATGCCTGTGCGTGTTGTTGAGGTTATAAAAGTAACCGAACAGTTTCATGCGCGTTTTTCGGCGATTAAGCGACATTATTGTTATCGCATATTAAATCGCCCTGCATCATCGGTGCTACACGCTAATCGGGTGTGGCATATTATGCGGCCTTTGGATCTTGAGGCAATGCGCAAAGCATCACAATATTTGCTTGGCCACCATGATTTTACGAGCTTTCGTGCATCACATTGTCAGGCAAAATCACCAATGAAAACATTGGATGCGGTAACGCTTGAACAGCAAGGCGAACAGATAATTTTTGGGTTTTCTGCGCGCTCCTTCCTTCATCATCAGGTGCGTAATATGGTTGGCACCTTGGCTGAAATCGGTCACCACAAGCATCTCCCCGATGCCATTCAAACCATGTTAGAAGCAAAATCACGCATTGCGGCTGGTGCCACCGCCCCTGCGCATGGACTTTATTTTATCAAAGCGGATTATTAGATTTATATCTTTCTAGCGATGATGGCGATATTCAGCCAGATAAATTCCACCCATTACCAAGATTAATGCAATAATGTGATAGGTGTATAAGGCTTCATTTAAAAAGGTTACAGCCATAATCGCCGCGAAAATAGGGACAAGGTTTAAAAAAATTCCAGCACGCGAAGGGCCAAGTGCATCCACACCTTTTAAGAAGAAAAATTGTGCAAGAAAAGATGGCATTAATGCAATAAAGCCAAGTAAAAACCAATCTGATTGGCTGTCAGGAAGCAACATTTGGTTGGTTGCCGCTTCATAAGCCATAAACGGGAGGGAACTGATTAATCCGCCCCATGCCGCAATGCCAAAAAAGGTTAAACCGTCCATTGCAGGGCGTTTAAATAATCCATTGGTATAAAGCGCATAGCAAAGACAGGCTAGGATCATAAGCCCATCGCCAAGCGCAATATTAAAGGTGCTAAGCTGTTCCCACGACCCACCACTTGCAACCAGAATAACCCCACCAAGCGTGATTAAAATTCCAATGACCGAAGCGGCATGAAGCGGATGTTTGAACAATAAACGACTGATAATCAAGACAAATACAGGAACTGAACCTTGCGTAATACCAATATTGATTGCGCTGGTCGTATGGGCTGCCATATAAAAAAGTCCGTTAAAGCTGGTGAAGCCAACGGTACCCATACCAAGCGCGAATGGAATGATAGAAGGAATCAGCGATTTATGTTGTTTAAGCTTATGCCAAGTAATCAGCGTAACGAACGGTGCAACAAACGCCCAACGCAATGTGACCAAGGTTAGGGGGGATAAGGTACCAACAGCTAACTTGCCAACAATCGCATGGGCACTCCACATTAAGGTTGCACCCACAAGCAACAGATAAGCAGTAAGCATTTGTTTTTTGTCTAAGTCCATGGCTTGCCTAAGCGTGATTGATCGGTTACAAGAGTTGAGAATTTATAAATTGATAAAAATCATAGATCAATTGCGGGTGTAGTTCAATGGTAGAACATCAGCTTCCCAAGCTGAATACGAGGGTTCGATTCCCTTCACCCGCTCCAGCCGCCTATCGCCAGCTTTTAAAGAAACATAAATCTAATCTGGCGAATGCAGATAAAAGAGGCATATCATGTTAATCAGCAGAGTTTCCATAATCATTTTTATCATGGTGGGTTTGTTGCAAACAATCATGCATCCAAGTTTCGCCGACCCTTCATTTAGCATTGCAACCCATGGCAAACCCGAATTGCCCCCAGATTTCACCCATTTCCCTTATGTTAATCCAGATGCACCAAAGGGCGGCACGGTAAGACTGGAGGCGATTGGATCATTCGATAACCTAAATCCCTTTATTATTAAAGGTGATGCGGCAACAGGATTGGGGCTTATTTTTGATAATTTATTGGTGGCTAATCGTGATGAACCATCAGGAAGCTATGGCAATTTAGCTGAATGGGTTGATATTAGCAAGGATCAAAAAACCATTCGGTTTAAATTGCGTGATGAAGCACGTTTCCATGATGGCAACCCAATCCTTGCCGAAGATATTGTATGGACATTCAATATGCTTGTTGAACAAGGCGCACCGCTTTATCGTTTTTATTATGGTGATGTTAGCATGGTGGAGGCTGAAACCAGCCATATTGTTCGATTTTCTTTAAATCGTCCCAATCCTGAAATGGCGATGATTCTTGGACAATTATCGATTCTTTCCAAACAGGATTGGCAGGGGCGTGATTTTACCAAAACCACCCTTACCCCCTATGTTTCTTCTGGCCCTTATCGTATAAAGCGGTTTGAAGCAGGCAAATATATAGAATATGAGCGGGTAAAGGACTATTGGGGAAAAGATTTACCCGTTAATCGTGGATTTTATAATTTTGATATTGTCCGTTATGATTATTATCGGGATCGCACCATCTCACGCGAAGCATTCAAAGCAGGAAAATTGGATATTTGGCGTGAAAATAGTGCCAAAGAATGGGCAACTGCATTTGAAGTTGAGGCGGTGAAGCGCGGCGACATTCAACGCGATGAATTTACCCATGAACGCGTTGCACAAATGCAAGGTTTTGCGTTTAATTTACGCCGCGACATATTCAAAGATGTCCGTGTGCGCGAAGCGTTAAGCTATGTATGGGATTTTGAATGGGTTAATCGTAATTTAATGTATGAAGCTTATAAACGCATTGATAGCTATTTTGATAATTCAGAATTGGCGGCAGAAGGTTTACCAAGTCCTGAAGAATTAGCTTTGCTTGAACCATTGCGTGATAGCCTACCAGAGCGGGTCTTTACCGAAGCTTATAGCCCACCTGTATCAGATGGCAGTGGGCTGGATCGTAATAATCTGCGAAAAGCCGCGATGCTGTTAAAGGAGGCTGGTTGGATTGTTCAAGACGGCAAACTAACCCATCAAGAAACAGGTAAGCTATTGGAGTTTGAACTCATGCTATCTTCAGACAGCCTTGTTCCTCATAGCCAAGCCTTGGTGCGTGGGGTTGAACGATTAGGCGGGGCAATTAATTTAAGGATAGTCGATAGCGCACAATATATTGAACGGCTTCGGAACCATGATTTTGACATGATCGTCCATGGCATCGCCCAAAGCAATTCACCTGGGAACGAACAGCGTGAATATTGGGGGGCGCAAAGTGCAACAATTAAGGGTGGGCGTAATGTTATGGGGATTCAAAATCCAGCAATTGATCAGTTGATTGAACAATTAATCGTGGCGGATAGCCGTGAATCCCTTATTACCCATGTGCGTGCGCTTGACCGAATTTTGCAATGGAGCTTTTTGATGATCCCGCATTATTATGCAGATACCGAACGATTGGCTTGGTCATCACGCATTGGTTTTCCTGAACGATTTTCACGCATGGGGGCTGATTTTACCAGCTGGTGGATTAAACCATAATGCCCCCAATTTTTCGTGAAGGCGTTGTTGAATGCCCTGATTCAAAGGGAGTGCATCGACTGGTTTATTCCGATTGGGGAGCGATTGAGGCAAAGCATATTATTGTTTGCGTTCATGGGCTTACCCGCAATGGCCGTGATTTTGATCGTTTGGCGCAACAGTTAATTGTCGATAAAGATATTCGCGTCCTATGCCCTGATATGGCAGGTAGGCTAAGAAGTGATATTTTAACAAATTCAGCAGATTATGCGATTCCGCAATATTTATCGGATATTCAACTTATGTTACGCCATGCTGGCGTTCTTGCAGGAGAGATTGATTGGGTTGGCACCTCAATGGGTGGGTTGATTGCCTTGGCGCATTGTATGACGGCAGGTGAAAGCGAACAAGATTGGTCAATTCGCCGCTTGGTTTTGAATGATGTTGGGCCTTTTTTGGAACAGAATGCGTTAAAACGCATTGCTGAATATTGTGCAATTCCATGGCATTTCAAAAATTATGATGAAGCTATCGCCCATATTCGGGAGATTTATCAACCATTTGGCATTCGCGGCGATGAAGATTGGCAATTTATGGCTGAGATTAGCCTTAGACCGCATCCTAATGGCGGTTATGTTCGCAGTTATGATCCTGCACTTTCAGATAATTTTAAAGATTTAGCGAAAAGTGATCTTGATCTATGGCCATTTTGGGCGCACGCAACCATGCCTGTATTGTTGCTTCGTGGAATCGAATCTGATTTATTATCGAATGAAACAGCATGTAAAATGGTTGAGACAGGGTATAAAGTGCGCTATTTAACATTAGATGGTTGTGGGCATGCGCCTTCTTTGTTTTACGAGGATCAAATTAAGCCAATCATTGATTTTGTAGGAAATGAAATACCATGATAAAGATTAAATTTTATAAATTTCTGTTTGCATAATGTTAGCCAATTTTTCGGCTTCACTAAAATCATATAATTCAACAGGAAAATGGCTTGCACCATTTGATAAAAGCCAGATTGTTCTTGTAATGCCATTGGTAAAGGAAATACAAGATATTTTCTTTGGGTTTTGTTGAAACAACCTGCTTGTCACTCTCTTTTTGTGATAGGCTTCGGATAATTCCTGATAGGAAATTTCGGCAAGCGGAACGGGATTGTCTTTGCCCGCTAAAAATCCTTGTTCTGCATTATGATATTTATAATCTTTACACCAGCTTTCAGGATTTCCGTAAGCAATTTCAGCATGACGCGTAAGTGGATCGTTTCGCCATAATTCCAGAAGTTTATTCGACTCCACCATAACAATAGTGCGCTTGCTATTTTGCAAAGACCTATCAGCAGACATATAGACTGGGCAATTATTTATCAGTTGAACAATAAAGATAATTGCGTTATTCAATGGATTGATATAGGAATCGTAGAACATGATCATCAATACCTTAGTTAAATGATTTTTTCTTGACTTCTTGATCATAGCCTGCATTTTGCGCTTTGTGAATATAATTTAAAATTGAGGTTTTTGGGTGCTTAGCTTTAACCATTTGAAGAAAAATTTTGCCAAATTGGCGTTAACCGCCCTGATTTGCGGGGGGGGGTAACTTCCCTACCTAATCCCGCTTGGGCCATATCGGAGGGGTGTGCTAACTTCACTTCTGAACCTGATTTTATTGAAAATGGTTTTGATGGTCAGTATTATTATCTGCGTGTTTTTTATAATGATCGGGGGTTGTTTGTCGGGGAGAGGATTACGTTTACAGTAGAGCGTCCCAGAGATGACAGTTCGAGCGCAGCTTCGGTTGATGTAGCTATTTATTATACAGATACAAATGATTTTATAAATGATGGAGATGAGATAGCAGTCCTCACATTGAACCGAAAAGATAGTCAAGCATATTCATATACAATTGAGAAAGAGGGCAGCAGTTTTATGATCAGTGCCCTTAATAATTTGAATTTTTCTTACAGCGTTTCGGCAACATGTAGTGTTCCGGGTGATTCTGCCCATTATATATCTTCACGAACCAATATGTTTGCGTCTATTTCGCGTTCACAGACCAATGTGACGGTCAATAATGTGCAAAGCCATTTAAGTAATTTGTCTGCTGGTATTGGTGCGTTAACCACACAAAATACAGGTTTTGCAACTTCCTTGTCGGCAAATGATGAACTTACCTATCGTCAAGGCGATTTGCGTGAATTATTTAATAAATTATCATTTAACAGCAATGATTTAATTTTGTCCACAGATGGGGATACCACTGGTATGCCAGATCAACAAAGACTAGAGCTGGATAATCGCCGTTTCACAATTTGGGGGCAGGCCAATCAGTCAAATGTTGATAATGATAGTGCTGATGGGGCTTATTCTGGTGATGTTTGGGGCTATAATTTAGGTGGGGATTATCGTTATAATGATCGCCTAACCGCTGGCGTAAGCGTAGGGTATAGCGAAACCAACCTTACCACCAATTTTAACGATGGTGATTATGACGAAACAAGCAAGTCAATAACACCCTATGCACTTTATCGTGTGCGACCTGATTTATCCATTACTGCCATGGCAGGTTATGCTCATGGTTCTATTAATCAAAACCGCGATAATGAAACGGTGACCAGTAACACAAACTCTATAAACTGGTTCGCTGATATTCTGGCCGAAGGTAAATTTACGCCTTTAGCTAATCAGGGATTAGAATTAAAACCACGCCTTGGTTTTTTATTCGCCCGCAAGAAAAATGATGGCTATAGCGAAAGTGATGGAACAGTGGTCGATAGCGAAACCAGTAATACTAGACAACTGAGACCGGGGATTGAAATTTCCTATCGCACGACATCGGGTGATGCTACCATTCAGCCATTTTTCAAAACAGATTATTTGCATGATTTCACCGATAAAACCAATGGCGATAGTGGGGCGTTCAATATTGGCGGTGGCGTGCTTATTGCATCCGATGATATTGGATGGTCTGGAACATTAGAATCATCTGGTGTTGTTGGACGCAATGATTATAGTGAATATAATCTGTCTGGTCTTATTGCCTATGGCTTCAATGTCAATGCTAATAATCAGCAAAATATCGGCATCGCCAGTCCTTATTTGAAATCGAATTTCACCGATACAAGTGGACAAATCTTTGGCATGGGATTAAAATTTAATAGTTTGAATGATAGGCTAATGGGTGCAGTTGACCTTACCCATAATCCTAGTTTTAATGATAGCGAAGCACATAACACCGCTAAGTTACAAATTGACTTTAAGTTTTAATGCGATAAAATTTAGAATTATTATAAAAGAGTCCATTAAAATTATTGATCTTTTCGTCTAAGATGCCGACAAATCAGATATTCTTGGTGCGTATGTGCTGTCGATGAAGACTGGAAATTTATAGCTGAGATTAGCCTTAAACCACATCCTGATGGCGGTTATGTTCGCAGTTATGATCCTGCACTTTCAGATAATTTTAAAGATTTAGCGAAAAGTGATCTTGATCTATGGCCATTTTGGAAACATGCAACCATGCCTATCTTGTTGATTCGTGGGATCGAATCAGATTTATTATCGAATGAAACAGCATGTAAAATGGTTGAGACAGGGTATAAAGTGCGCTATTTAGCATTGGATGGTTGTGGGCATGCGCCTTCTTTGTTTTACGAGGATCAAATTAAGCCAATCATTGATTTTTTAGGAAATGAAATACCATGATAAAGATTAAATTTTATAAGTTAATAGCTGTAATGTTGCTATTATCTTTTGTGAATGACACCACTAATGCAGAAGAACAGGTGGATTTAGCAGAATATTTACGCCTTGAAGTGATCAGTAAAACCCTTCACAAACGCGCACAAGAACAACCCGAATGGGAAGAATTAATCAAGCCACAATATACTGCTTTTCGTGATGCGATGCATGATTTTATCTTGCAATCGGTGGAACGAATGGAAAGTAAAGCCTTACCGCCTCCTACCCTACATGGCAGTGAGATTAAATGGGCTTCGCTAGAACCAGGTAAAAAAGCAATTGCATTTGATCGGGTGCCAGCTCCATGGTTTAATTTACAAGCAGAATTGATTCGCAGTCATTTGAATCTAATAGATGAAGCATTTATAAAACCAGTGGAAGAAATTGATCAAGCGCAAATGACCTTGTGGTTTGAAGTGATTAAAGATGCTGTTTTGGCATGGCCACGCCCGCCCTTGGCACGCCCTGAATTTGATTAAGTGAATTTCGCTATAACTGCTAATACTTCTTTGCTTTTAAAGCGGCTTAATCAGGTCGCTGTTGGTTTGTTTGTCCTATTTCCAGCAATGATGGCGGTTGGGCGCGCCCCTGCCGATGTAACCTTATCCCTTATTGGGTTTTTGTTTCTAATCCATAGTTCGCTTCAAAAAGATTTTGCATGGGTTAAGCAAAAATGGTTTTTAGCATTTTTGGGATTATGGGGGTGGATGATCATCCGCTGTTTATTTGCAGAACAGCCCTTATTTGGTTTGGAACGCGCATTACCTTTCATCCGTTATGGTTTATTTGCCATGGCGATTAGCCATTGGTTGATAAAAAACCCTTTGGTTGAACGCTGGTTTTACCCTGTGTTAGTGCTTTCAGGAATGATTTTAGCCATAGACGGTTTAATTCAATATGGTTTCGGGCAAGATTTATTTGGAAGCCTGCCTCACAGTTCAATCCGCCTAACCGCATGGTTTAATTCACCCATTTTTGGCAATGTTCTTTATCCATTTGCACTCTTATCGTTTGGCTGGGCAACCGCTTATTTTTTTAAAACACGCACTAATCTAATCCGTTTATTGCTTGTGGCAGTGATGCTGATCCCTTTTATTGGCGTTGTTGTTAGCGGAGAGCGTAGCCCATTATTATTATCAGGATTTGGCTTGTTTGTTATAATCCTTTTGTTTGAAATGCGTTATCGTATGATTATTCTTTCAATCCTTGCAATTCATGCGGTGGTGTTAGGGGCAATTTTTATCAATGATGATGCAGTTAAAAATCGTCAAATTCAAAATACAGTTGCAAAACTTGCTGATTTTAAAGCCTCTGATTACGGTAATGTTTATCAAAACACATTATTAATTGCCAAAGATCATTGGATTTTTGGAATCGGCACAAAGCATTATCGCCTTTATTGTCAAAAACCTGATTATGCAACGGAGCCATGTCTGACCCATCCACATAATATTTATTTGGAGCTATGGGTTGAAAATGGCCTGATCGGTCTTTGCTTATTTTTAGCAATGATTTATTTCTTATTCGCAAAAAGCATACAAAATTGGCGGGATTGGCGTCAAGATTGTCAATTTATTGGGGCATTTGCGCTGCTTTTGGCTGAATTATGGCCTGTTATTTCAACAAGTAGCTTATTTTCAAGCTGGGGTGTGATGGGTTTATGGTTATCCGTTGGGCTTGTCAATGGATGGCAAAGGCCGACCAATGAATAGAAAAAATTGGCAACCTCAAAGCTATCTTGTTCGTGGTGGTTATAAACGCACCCACTATAAAGAGACCAATGAACCCATCTTTATGAACTCAGGCTTTGTTTATGACAGTGCGGAAGAGGCGGCGGCAGCCTTTCGTGGAGAAACCGATAATTACATTTATTCACGCTATGCCAATCCAATCCTTTCCGTGTTTGAACGAAAAATGGCTGTGCTTGAAGGCGGGGATGCCTGTATCGCCACGGCAACAGGCATGTCAGCAATCTTTGCAGTTTTAGCAAGCTGTTTAAAGTCAGGCGATAAATTAGTTGCGGCAAACCAATTATTTTATTCCTGCACCTATATTTTATCAGAAATTCTACCGCGTTTTGGCATTGAAACTATTTTTGTTGATGGAAGAGACCTTAGCCAATGGGAAACTGCGTTCAAAAAATCTGGTGCCAAACTTGCTTTTTTTGAAAGCCCAACTAATCCAATGTTGCATGTGTTGGATATTCGCAAAATTAGTAAAATTGCCCATAATCATGGCGCATGGGTTGTGCTGGATGGTGGGATGGCAGGGCCTGGTACGCAGGCTGGATTATCGCTTGGTGCAGATATTATAACCTATTCATCCACAAAACATATTGATGGACAAGGGCGTTGCCTTGGCGGCGTGGTTATTTCAAGCAATGACTTTATTGAAGATTATTTGCGACCATTTATCCGCCATACAGGACCTGGCCTTAGCCCTTTTAATGGCTGGATCTTAGAAAAAGGATTGGAGACTTTGAAGCTTCGCATTGATGCAATGAGCCATTCGGCAAAAACCATCGCGGAATTTCTTGAACAGCATCCTAAAATCCAATCTGTATGCTATCCAGGGCTTGCCAGTCACCCCGAATATGGTTTAGCTAAGCAACAAATGACCAATTTTGGCACAGTGATTAGCTTTATTTTGAAGGATGGCAATCAGCAAGATGCGTTTAATGTGCTGAATCGCCTGAATTTGATTGATATTTCAAATAATTTTGGTGATGCAAAAAGCCTAATGACGCATCCTGCAACGACAACGCATAGTAAATTATCCGATCAGAAAAAAAAGAAACAAGGAATTGTTGATGGGCTACTTCGCTTTTCAACGGGTCTTGAAGCGGTTGGCGATTTAATCGCTGATCTGGAACATGCATTAGACGAGGTGTAACATGCTATTAACAATTTTCTTAACAATTTTGGGGTTGATTTTATTAATTGGCGGCGGTGATATATTGGTGCGCGGCGGCTTAGGGCTTGCCAATCGCCTTGGTGTATCGCCTGCTTTAATCGGTTTGGTGGTGATGGGATTTGGTACCTCTGCGCCAGAATTATTTATTGGGGTTGAGGCAAATATTGGCGGCAAAGATGCCATCGCTGTTGGCAATATCATCGGCAGTAACATTATGAACCTGTTACTGGTTCTGGGCCTTGGCGCAGCAATTATGCCTTTATCAGGGGCAGTTCATTCTGTGATGCGTGACAATGGTTTGATGGTAGTATCAACCTTTGTGCTTGCTGGTTTTGTTTATTTAGGCGCCTTAAACCCATGGGCAGGAGGGATCATGCTTGCTGGTTTAATTGGCTATTTCTTTTATGCGTTACGTTTTGATCAAGATGGTGAGGATGAGAAGGACACAGAAGCCCCCTCCACACTTTTGATCAGCGTCCTCTTTGCGATCATTGGTCTTGTCGGCTTACTTGGAGGGGCGCATATGGTCGTTCTTTATGGTGCAGAATTAGCAAGAGCCGTTGGCGTATCAGAAGGGATTATAGGGCTAACCTTAGTCGCATTTGGCACCAGCCTTCCAGAATTAGTCGCAACCCTTTCAGCAATTTTGAAAAGACAAAGCGATATGGCAATTGCAAATATTTTGGGATCAAATGGCTTTAACTCCCTTGCAATCCCTGGGGTTGCAAGCCTGTTCGGTGTTCTTGAGATGGATGCACAATTCCTTCATCGTGATGTGCCGTGGATGATCGCCGCCACCTTATTTGTTGGGGCGGTGTTATGGTTTAAAAAAGGCCAACTGCCAAGATGGGCTGGTTTTATTATGCTGGTTGTGTTTATTGGCTATTTAGCAGTGATCGGTCAGTCCGTATTTGCAAAAACAGAATTAACGGTCAAAGATGGTTGGGTACGCCAGCCAGCAGGTTCAATGGCCGCAGCCTATATTACAATTGAAAATAAAGGAAGCAGTCCAGCCCGCTTAATTGAAGTTAGGGCTGATTTTGTTAAAAAAACTAAGCTTCATGAAACAGTCATGGAAAATCAAATTATGAAAATGCGTGAACTTAAAGATGGGATTGCCATTGATGGTGGACAAATAGTTGATCTTCACCCGCATAAGGCACATATTATGTTGATGGAATTGCAGCGTCCTATTGAGGAAGGCGAGCGCGTTGACTTAAAACTAATTTTTGAACCCGAACACGTCATTGAGGTCACCCTCCCTGTAAGTAAAACCGCCCCTTGAAACCTATTATTTCAATCCTATATCGGTAACAGATTGCAATTAACATAATTTTAAAAAGAGGGTCATGATGGCAAAAAAGGCACAGAAAAAACAAACAGAACATAGCCAAGAATTTCAGGCTGAAGTTGGAAGGTTGCTGGATATTGTAACGCATGCGCTTTATTCTGAACGCGAGATTTTTCTGCGTGAATTAATCTCTAAT
The DNA here is from genome assembly GCA_965229675.1 of Alphaproteobacteria bacterium. Taxonomy (GTDB): domain Bacteria; phylum Pseudomonadota; class Alphaproteobacteria; order CBDDJK01; family CBDDJK01; genus CBDDJK01. The sequence continues at coordinate 1,192,628 of OZ245897.1, read as the reverse complement.
GCTGCTGATGCTTGTGACCGTTTGCGCTATCAGGCAATTTCTAAACCCGAATTGATTAAGGATGGTCAAGAATTAGGAATTACTCTGCATGTTGATAAAGAAGCAGGTATTTTAACCGTTGAAGATAACGGCATTGGCATGAGTGCTAAGGAATTGACAGAAAATCTTGGGACGATTGCACGCTCTGGTACACGCGAATTTATGGCTGGGGTTAGCGGTGATGCTAAAAAGGATATCAATTTAATTGGTCAATTTGGGGTTGGATTTTATGCCTCTTTCATGGTTGCAGATGAAGTGACTGTTATTTCCACCAAAGCGGGGGAAGGCAAGTCTAATCAATGGCAAAGCGATGGTAAAACAGGCTTTAAAGTCTCACCTGAAAAACAAGGCCCTGATCATGGCACGATCATTCGTTTGAAACTTAAGGAAGATGCTAGCGAATTTTTTGAAGCAGAACGCATCAAGCATATTGTAACCACCTATTCTAACCATATTGCCTTTCCTATCCGTCTTCATATCAGTGACGGGGAAGAAGGTGATGAAAATGAACAAATTAATCGTGGTGCTGCGCCTTGGACATTAGCTCCTTCAAAGATGGATGAAGAACAGCATAAAGAATTTTATCGTCATGTTTCACATGGCTTTGACGAGCCTTGGGGCAATATCCATTTTCGCGCCGAAGGCATGTTGGAATATTCAGCCCTTTTATATATTCCAAGCGAGCGTCCGTTTGACCTGTTTAATCCAGAGCGTTTGAATCGGGTTAAGCTTTATGTAAAACGAGTTTTTATTACCGATCAATGCGAACAATTACTGCCCTCTTGGTTGCGGTTTATGCGCGGGGTTGTTGATTCTGAAGATTTACCGCTAAACGTTTCGCGCGAGATGTTACAAAATAACCCTGTGATTAGTAAAATCAGTAAGAATCTGGTTGGGCGTGTGCTTGATCTTTTGACCAAACGCGCCAAGGAAGATGAAGAAGGCTTTAACCAATTTTGGGAAAAATTTGGGGTTGTTGTGAAAGAAGGGCTTTGCGATTTTGCCGAAGATAAAGCGCGTTTGCTAAATCTTGTGCGGTTTAAATCAATACAATCCGATAAGTCCAAATGGCTATCATTGGAAGCTTATAAAGAAGCAATGGTCAAGGGGCAAAAAGCAATTTATTATATCAGTGGCGAGGATGAAGCCAGCCTTATGGCAAGTCCGCATCTTGAAGGGTTTAAAGCAAAATCTATTGATGTTTTACTATTCACAGATCCAGTTGATGAATTTTGGGTCGGTTATGTTGGCGAATATGATGGCATCAAACTGCAATCAGTAACACGTGCTGGTGCGGATTTGGATGATATGGAACAGGATACGAAAACCGATCAAATCGATTCAACAAAAGAGGAACAGAAAAGCGAAGCTAAAAAATCCGAAATAAGTGATGAACAAAAGGCGGTGCTTGATTTTATGAAAACTGAACTAAAAGAACATATCAGTGATGTTAAATTATCAACCCGCTTAACGGAATCGCCTGCTTGTTTGGTTGCAAGTGAGTTTGGACCTGATTTACATTTGGAACGCTTGCTAAAGCAACATAAACAGCTTGATCAGCAAAGTTTAAAACAGATGGAAATTAATCCTAATCATCCTTTGATTCTTCATTTAACTTCCTTGGTTACAGATCAGCAAGATCAAGCACGTGATATTGTTTTGATGCTACATGACCAAGCACGGATTATTGATGGGGAGCCACCTGTTGATTCACAGGCATTTGCAAAGCGGCTAAGTGCCTTCATGACACGCCCCCTTGAAACAGCGTCTTAAAACAGATTAAGCAAACCCTTTTAACTGTAACCCATGACTTCTGAACGTTTTTTGAATCGGCTAAGCCAAATTGCCGATAACAAGGCTGCGTTCATTGCTGGAATGGGGCATTGCTTTGGAGTGCCTGCCCTTGGAATCGGTGCATCAATGACTGGGTTTGGGGCAATGGCCCATGAATTGGGGCTTCCTTGGTGGTTTGCGTTTAATGGTGCGGTCTTAATCTGGGCTTTGCCAGGACAAGTTGCCATGAATGAAATGGCATCCCTGAAAGTTGGATTTTTGTTCTCTTTATTGGCGGTATCCTTTGCTAATATGCGCTTGCTTCCCATCACGGTTACTGGAATTACAGTGATTATGGGGGAACGCCGCTTGAGCTGGTTGGTACGCTTCATCCTATCACATTTTCTTGCGGTAACGGGATGGACGGCGATTATGCTGGTGCGTGATTATATCCCGCGCATGTTCCTATTGCCTTATTATATTGGCTTTGTTTCCTTGCTATTTTTCGCTGGCATAAGTGGCACAATGTTAGGATATTTTTCAGGTGGCGTTTTGCCTGAACCCATCGTTGGTGCCATCGTATTTATTACCCCACTTTATTTGATGTTGCTTATCCTTAACCCACGTCAAAAGATGAATATGATTGCTGTTTTAATTGGTATTATTGGCGGGCTTGGCCTTTATCCGTTCATTGGCAATTGGTCAATTTTTGTTGCAGGGGTTGGTGGGGGAACCATTGCGTTTTTCGCTTCAAATTTAGGTAAAAATTAATGATTGATCATTCTGATCCCATTCTTTTATGGAGTTATTTACTCGCGGCCATCATCGGCACCACAAGTTGGCGGATGATCGGGGCGGCAATTTGTGGACGAATTGATGAACAAAGTCGTTTGTTTCAATGGATTTCAGCCGTTGCCTATGCGATGGTGGCCGCTTTACTTATTCGGGTGCTAATCATGCCGAGTAACCAGATGGATACGGCAATAGATTTTGAAGCCATGTTAATCCGCGCAATGATTGTTATGCTGTCTTTTGCGGTCTGGTATGTAACAAAAAAATCGGTGGTGCTTGGGTTAGCAACGGGCTTTATTTGTTTTGTCTTGTTTCAATGGGGGGGATTGGTGTCATGAAGCCTCAACCAATCTTTAATTTGCCTGAAATTGTTAAATATTCTGTGCTGGTTCTGATCATAATTTATGGGGTGCAATTCATGTTAAGACTATCTGCCCCAGATTGGTCAAGCTGGTTAGGGGCTATTCATTTAATGATTTTTGAAAGCATGTTGCTGATCCCTGAACAGGTACGTAATCCAGAATTATTTAACGTTTTCACCTCAATTTTACCGTTAGCAACACATGGATTATTGCATGGTGATTTATTTCATCTTTTAATAAATTGTGGATTTTTGATGGCGTTTGGTAGCCCACTTGCAAGACGCTTATCGCCACTAAATTGGTTGTTTTTGCTTGTTGGTTCGGTCATTGGTGGTGGGCTATGTTATACCTATCTTGCAAGTGATCCTTATGCACCTGCAATTGGGATAAGTGGTGGCGTTAGCGGCCTATTAGGGGCGTTATTGCAGCCTATTCTTTGGCGACGACGCAACCATAATCCGCCTGTTGAATCCCTATTTGCCAATCGCCGCAATGCGTTAATGATGCTAATTGTCTTTCTTGTGTTTAATGGCCTTTCAATACTTATGGAAGGGGGAGTAGGCAAAATGGGGCAGATTGCTTGGCAGGCACATATTGGCGGGTTGATTGCGGGTGGACTGCTTTATCCAATCATCTGGCGTATTCATGACCGAAATCTGTAAATTTGATGCTATTGGTATAAACAAGGCTGTCCAGCTGTTAAAGCAGGGGGGAATTGTCGCTTTTTCTACTGAAACGGTCTATGGGCTTGGCGGTGATGCGACAAACGATCAAGCGATTGCAGAAATATATAAAGTTAAAGGTCGCCCTGCCTTTAATCCATTAATTATCCATATCAGTGATCTTGATATGTTGGCTCCCATTATTGATGTATCACAATCTGCTAAACGCATTATGGCACAAGGTTGGCCAGGGCCGTTGACATTGGTGTTACCATTGAAAGAGGGTGCGCCAATCTCCAATCTTGTTACGGCTGGATTAAAATCGATTGCGGTGCGTATGCCAGCCCATAAAGGTGCGCGTGATCTTATTCGCGCCTTTGGAAAGCCAATTGCCGCACCAAGTGCGAATCCAAGTGGGCGTTTAAGTCCCACCCGTGCGGCGCATGTTGTGGCTGATTTTGGGGATCAGCTTCCACTTATTTTGGATGGCGGAAATTGTGAAGCGGGCTTGGAAAGTACAATCATCGATTTAACAGACCATAATGCACCATGCCTGCTACGTGCTGGAACCCAGCCGCTATCACAATTTGAAACTTTATTAGGCTTTAAGATTGCCCTCCCACCCCTTGATATTAAAAATGCTGAATGCAATTCTTTTAAAAGTCCAGGTCAGATGTTACGTCATTATGCGCCTGCAACGCCATTACGATTAAATGCAGAGGCACCAAATGCTGGGGAAGCTTGGCTTGGCTTTGGAAAAGATCATAACCATGACGCTACTTTAAGTGAAAACTTATCGCCTCAAGGAAAGTTGATTGAAGCTGCGGCGAATCTTTTTCATTATTTACATAAGCTGGATCAACCACAACAGGTTTCAGCGATTGCGGTTGCTCCGATTATTGCCAAAACAGATGATCCAACCGATCAAATATTGGCACTTGCCATTAATGACCGATTAACCAGAGCATCACATTAGAAAACAAACCCATGAAAGAGCTAGATCAATTGGTTAAATTATTGTCACGAATGCCAGGGCTTGGTCCGCGTTCGGCAAGGCGATTTGCACTTGCGCTCATTAAACGACCAGACCGTTTATTAAATCCATTGATTGATGCGTTATCGCATGTTTCGGCCGTGATTACCCCATGCGAAATTTGTGGTAATATTGACAATCAAAGCCCGTGTTCAATCTGTGAAGATCACGGGCGCGATCATCAAATTTTATGCGTTGTGGAGGAAGTTGGCGATCTGTGGGCATTGGAACGCGCAGGGGGATATCACGGGCTTTATCATGTGCTAGGTGGCTCATTATCTGCGCTTGGCGGCATTGGTCCTGAAGAGTTAAATCTTGATAAATTGCTAACAAGATTGCAAGCAGGCACCATTCAAGAATTAATATTAGCCACCAATCTTACTGTGGACGGACAGACGACAGCCCATTATATTAGCGATATGGTTGAGCCACTTAATCTTAAAATCACACGGCTAGCCCACGGTGTACCAATTGGCGGAGAGTTAGATTATTTAGATGACGGCACCCTCCGCGCCGCACTCACCAGCCGTTTACCGCTTTGATATAATTCAGTTTTTTCATAAAATTAAAAAAACTCTTGACTCCACATAATTCCCTATACACACTGGGTTTTGTGAGGGAGTATAATTCAGTATTTTAAATCTAATTATTTAAAAAAGAGGAGTTTTAAATATGAGCATTCAACCTTCAAAAGCCTTAGATACATCGCATTTAGGCGTTCCATTTCCTTTTAAGGCTAAATATGGTAATTTCATCAATGGTCGTTGGGAAGAACCTAAATCAGGACAATATTTTGATAATCCATCCCCTGTTACAGGTGAAATTATTTGCCAGATCGCACGTTCAAATGCGGATGATGTAAATTTTGCAATTGATGCAGCGCATGCTGCTAAGGATGCATGGGGAGCAACTTCACTTGCTGAACGTTCCAACATGCTAAACAGGATTGCACAAATTATTGAAGACAACACCAATTTACTTGCCGCAGCCGAAACAATCGACAACGGGAAACCTATTCGCGAAGCCATTAACGCCGATATTGCACTCGCAGTCGATCATTTTCGTTATTTCGCAGGGGTTATTCGGGCTGAAGAAGGATCAATTTGTGAAATTGATAATAGTACCTATGCCTATCATTTTCACGAACCTTTGGGCGTAGTAGGACAAATTATTCCATGGAATTTTCCAATTTTAATGGCAACATGGAAACTTGCGCCAGCTTTAGCGGCAGCCAATTGTGTTGTGATTAAACCTGCCGAGCAAACGCCAGCTTCCATCTGCGTATTATTGGATTTGATTGCTGATGTCCTGCCCGCAGGTGTTTTAAATGTTGTTCAAGGTTTTGGACTGGAAGCTGGAAAACCGCTTGCTTCCAGCAATCGTATTGCAAAAATTGCTTTTACAGGAGAAACAACAACAGGTCGTCTTATCATGCAATATGCAGCACAGAATATCATTCCTGTTACCTTGGAACTTGGTGGTAAGTCTCCGAATGTCTTCTTTGAAGATGTGATGGATCAAGATGATGCATTTTTTGATAAATGCCTTGAAGGCTTTACAATGTTCGCCCTCAATCAAGGGGAAGTTTGCACCTGCCCATCGCGCGCACTTATCCAAGAAAGCATTTATGATAAATTTATGGAGCGAGCGATTGAACGTGTAAATAAAGTAACGCAAGCCAACCCATTGGAAATGACCACAATGATTGGTGCGCAAGCTTCCACCGAACAGATGGAGAAAATTTCTTCTTACCTCAAGCTTGGTCGTGAGGAAGGCGCAGAAGTGCTTGCAGGGGGAAATGTTGCCAAGATTAGCGGCTTGGAAAATGGTAATTATATTGAACCCACTGTCTTCAAAGGTCATAATAAAATGCGGATTTTTCAAGAAGAAATTTTTGGGCCTGTCGTATCGGTTACTACCTTTAAAGATGAAGCCGAAGCCTTGGCGATTTCCAATGATACGCTTTATGGGCTTGGGGCTGGTGTGTGGTCTCGTAACTCAAATCTATTATTCAGAATAGGACGCGGCATTCAAGCAGGTCGGGTTTGGACGAACTGTTACCATGCTTATCCTGCGCATGCAGCCTTTGGTGGTTATAAACAGTCAGGGGTTGGACGTGAAAATCATAAAATGATGCTTGATCATTATCGCCAGACCAAGAATTTACTTGTTTCTTACAGCGATAATGCGCTTGGATTCTTTTAAGCAAAAATACATTTTAGCAGGGTTGTTTAAATTTCATTAAGCGACCCTGCTAACACGATTATATGTAAGGGAGATATAGAAATGCATCCAAATCAATCGACAAGTAAAGACGAAAGCAATGAAGCAAAAGTTATGACCGTCAGTGCTACAGAAGCGGCACTGGATCTTATCAATCAGCTAAAAGTGCGTTATGGTGATGATTTGCTATTTCATCAATCTGGTGGTTGTTGTGACGGATCGGCACCCATGTGCTTTCCAAAAGCAGAATATCAAACAGGCCCTCATGATGTGTTAGTTGGTGAAATTGGTAATTTGCCGTTTTATATGAATGGTGATCAATATGAACGCTGGAAACACACCGATTTAATTATCGATGCTGTTAAAGGGGTTGGTGGAATGTTCAGCCTTGATAATGGAACTGGCATGCGTTTTTTAACCCGCTCGGAAATATGCATAACGCATTAATGATATAACTATTATAGGTTTTACAATAGATTAATTGATCGCAATAATTGTGCCTTTATTGTCGATTGTGTGTGAAAGGCCAAGCCGTTTGGCTTCACCCATAAGTGTCGCTTCGATTGGAGAGATCGCACGCACAATATTAAAACCTTGTTGAATAAAATCATCAATCTTTTTTGTATCAAGATCAGTTGGAATTAATAGCTGTTTCGCTGGTTTTGTGGGCGGTAATATTCTTAATAATTCTTCTAAATAAAGGCTAAAACCTGTGCCAGCCTGTCCATCATGCGCTGTTAAATAGCGTCCACCACGTCCAAGCTCGTTTCGTAAATGTTCCGCAAAAATCTGAAATGCAACACCATTATGATAAGAAAAACCACGATGATCGGTTAAATCAAGCGTAACGGTTGTGTTCTTCATCATCTCTGATGGCAGTAAGGTAACCAAATGATGATAAATGGCTTCTAACTCAGGAATAATTGTCGCAACGGGTTTTGATAAATCTTTTGATATGTCACGCAAACGCTCAAATCCATTCAAGGCAGCCCCATTAACTTCCAGTAAAGAAAGAAGTGTTTTTAAATGCGCCTCATGTCCAACAGGAAAAATTGCTTTAACCGTGCTACCATCCTTTTGTGCTAAGGCGTGACGGATATCTTGCTTAAGGCTTGCTTCGCAGTCTATCGTTTCAAGAAGGGCGGGGACAAGTCCAGGCAATGTTAAATCAAGGCCAGTGCGCTTAACCCCTAATCGATAGAGGCTTGAAAGGGCAAGCGCAATCACCTCTGCATCAGCAAGGGCATTGACATCACCAAAATATTCACACCCAATTTGCGTGAGTTGCCGTAAAGGTTGTAAGCTGTCACCGCGCACACGAAGCACAGTTCCCCCATAAGAAAGGCGTAAGGGGCGTGGATAATCCTTCAATCTGGTATCAGCCAATCGTCCAATTTGCCCCGTAATATCACAACGAATCGCCATCATGCGTTGTGATACGGGATCCATAACGCGAAAACTCTGCCTTGATAAGGTTTCATCCGTAAATGCTGGATGGTTTGGATTGATGGAAGTTGATGGTTCAGCAAATAAGCCTTGTTCATATTCAATCATCGGCGGCGCAACCCTGCGATAACCGAAAGTCGAAAAATGCGTTAATAATTGACTGCGAACTTGCTCCAGCCGTTCAGCCTCTTCTGGTAGATAATCTACCAATCCTTGTGGCAATAAAGCCTTTTGCTGCGATTCAGCCATTTTTTCGCTTAGGTTTACTGCAATTCGATGGACGGTTCTGTTTTTGTTAGCAGACTTGCAATATTGATATATTTAATTGCCGCTTCATGCGCCAGCTTCGCGGTATCTTCAAGCGTTTCTTTTTCACGAATACGAGCAAGTTTGACTAGCATTGGCAAATTCACCCCTGAAATAAGCTCAACTTTTCCTGTTTCAAGTTTACGCTCAGCAAGGTTGGAAGGGGTTCCCCCATAAAGATCAGTTAGGATGATAACGCCTTCCCCACGGTCAACTTGGGTAAGGGCATCTTCAATACGGCGTTCACATAATTCCATATCATCATGTGGGTCAACACCAACCGCTTCTATGGCGGGCAGGGTTCCTAAAATCTGATTCAATGCATTTAACAGCGCATCGCCAATCTTGCCATGGGTTACCAGTAAGACACCAATCATAAATCAACCCTTAATGGCTTTGCTTTAATGCCCTAAGATTTGGCTTAAGAATAATTTACTGCGTTCTGATTGTGGGTTATTGAAAAATTCTTCAGGCGGTGCGCGCTCAATAATCTCTCCCCCATCCATGAACACAACACAATCAGCAACTTTGCGTGCAAAGCCCATTTCATGGGTTACGCATAGCATGGTCATTCCAGTTTCAGCCAAATCAATCATCACATCCAACACTTCAGAGATCATTTCAGGATCAAGCGCAGAAGTTGGTTCATCAAACAACATGACCTTCGGATTCATACATAAAGACCGCGCGATTGCTACGCGTTGCTGTTGCCCACCTGAAAGCTGACCTGGAAATTTGCTTGCTTGATCAGGAATTTTCACCCGCTCAAGCAGTGCCATCGCGGTATCAATTGCCTGCTGTCGTGGTTGTTTTTTAACCCAAATCGGTGCCAAAATACAATTTTCTAAAACGGTTAAATGCGGAAATAGGTTAAAATGCTGAAAAACCATCCCAACATCACGACGAATTGTATCAATATCTTTAATATCATCGGTAAGTTCAATGCCATCAACAATAATTTGGCCTTGCTGATGCGCTTCAAGACGATTGATACAACGGATCATCGTTGATTTTCCAGAACCCGAAGGACCACAAATTACCAAGCGTTCCCCGCGTTTAACAGTAAAATTCAGGTTTTTAAGCACATGAAACTGACCGTACCATTTATGCACATTTTTAAGTTCGATCACAACATCATCATTTTCTGTTACGTTCAAAACCATTTTATTCCCCTTAACAATGATTAGCGTTTATGCCCTGTATCCAGCTTTTCTTCAAGATAGCGTGAATAGCTGGACATCGCATAACAGGATATGAAAAAGACAACCGCCGCAAAGACATATACCTCAACAGCAAGTCCACTCCATTTTAAATCAGAAAGCGCATTCCGCCCCGCACCTAATATATCTAATAAGCCAATGATTAAAACTAAGGTCGTGTCTTTATAAAGTCCGATAAAGGTATTCACGATCCCTGGGATTGATATTTTCAACGCCTGCGGCAAGATAATTTGTTGCATGCTTTGCCAATAATTAAGGCCAAGCGCATCGGCCGCCTCAAATTGTCCTTTGGGAATAGCTTGCAGGCCGCCGCGTACAACCTCCGCCATATAGGCAGAAGCAAAAAGGGTTACCATAATCAATACCCGCAATAATAAATCAAATTCTGTCCCAGGCGGTAGAAAATAATTCAACATGGTTGAGGCAATAAATAATAAGGTAATTAACGGAACCCCACGAATAAATTCAATGATAATAACACATATCATCTGCACAGTCGGCATGGTCGTGTTATAACGCCCTAATGCCAACAAAACCCCTAGAGGGAAAGAAAAAGAAATTCCAACCACCCCGATAATCAATGTTAATAGAACCCCACCAAACATAGAGGTTTCAACGGGTTCTAACCCTAATCCGCCAAGGATTAACCAACCTGCTAAAAATGGGAAAATCGCTGTATAAATTAAACCTAATTTACGATGAGGAAATTTATCAAATAAAACAGGGCAAAGCGCGATTAAAAATAGGATAAAGGTTAGATTAGGCCGCCAGCGTTCCTCAACAGGATAAAAGCCATAGGTAAAGAAATCTATACGTGCTTTAACAAACGCCCAGCAAGCCCCGCTACCAAGCTCACGACATTCGTTGCGTGACTCCGCGAATAAAACTGAGTCAAAGATAAAATGCGTTAATATTGGCGGAATAATCAAATAGAGTAGATAGAGGCTAACTAACGTCAAAATGGTATTAAACCAGCCATCAAAAAAGCGTTTATGTATCCAAGCAATTGTTCCTGTTGTTCCACGTGGTGGTGGCAAATCAGGATGCTTTCCCACTTCATATTTAAGGGATTGTGGTTTATCCATCCTTAACGCTCCACAAGTTTGATTCGCTTATTGTACCAATTCATAAAAAGTGAAATGGAAAGCGAAATTGATAAATAAATCAGCAAGACTAACGACATGGACTCCATCGCGCGCCCTGTTTGGTTAAGGGTAATCCCACCTAAAGTTGCCACAACATCCATATAACCAACTGCAATCGCAAGCGATGAGTTTTTGGTAAGATTTAAATATTGGCTGGTTAAAGGTGGAACAATCACTCGCATTGCTTGCGGGATAATCACCAATTGCATGGTACGATTGCGGCGAATGCCAAGCGCAAAAGCCGCTTCTGTTTGACCGTGGCTAATTGCCTGAATACCACCACGAACATTTTCTGCGATAAATGCTGAGGTATAAAGCGATAAGGATCCCCAAAGGGCTAAAAATTCAGGTTTAACCACCATGCCACCCGCAAAGTTAAACCCCTTTTTAGCTGGAATATCCCATGATAAAGGAACACCAGATAATAAAAATACGATAAGAGGAAGCCCAATAATAGCCGCAAGTGATACCCATAAAACGGGGGATATATGCCCCGTTGCAATTTGAATTTTTCGGGCACGCTGATAATACAAAATGCTAAAACCAATCCCAATAAGGCAAGCAAGCGCACTCCAAATCGCAACAGATTCAAATTGTGGACTTGGAAAATAAAACCCACGATTGGTAAAAAATACCATATCGCCCAGATTTAACGCCGCTTTTGGCACAGGTAGGGCGTTTACGATCACGCCATGAAATAATAGAATCCATAACAGGACAGGGACATTCCTAAACCCTTCCACATATACCCTAGAGATGCCAGCAATCAAATAATTTGGCGATAAGCGCATGACCCCGACAATAAAACCAATGATGGTTGCGGCAATAATTCCTAAAACAGCAACTTTAAGCGTATTTAATAATCCAACTAATGCTGCACGCCCATGCGTATCGGTTGAATCATAAGCGATTAATTGCTGATCAGAATGAATATCATAGCCTGCTGTTTGCGACATGAAACTGTAATCAATACCCTGATCAACGGCATCCAGATTGACCTTGGCGTTATAGCCAAGATAACCAAATAAAGAAAAGACAATCAGCACAACGATGATCTGCATGATCACAGCACGTGATTCGCGATTTCGCCATAATCGAATAACAGTGTTTTGTGCCATAAATTAATCTCTAATCATAAAAAAAACAGGCGTCCAATCAGTTAGCAAGGCTTAAGAAAAACATAATCATGTTTATTTTCTTGGCTTTACCGATAATTGAACGCCTGATCACAAATTTATAAAACGTTATATCTTTAGATTAACGAATTGGTGGTGCGTACATAATCCCACCATCCGTATATTGCGCATTCAAGCCGCGCTCTAATCCAACAGGTGTGTTGGGACCGATATTACGTTCAAATATTTCACCATAGTTACCATATTGGGTAATGGCTTGAACCAACCAATCGGAAGGAAGACCAAGTTGCTCCCCAAAATTGCCTTCAGTTCCAAGCACACGGTTGATATTTGGGTTATCTGTGCCTTTAGCAAGTTTTGCAACATTGCCAGAGTTAATGCCAAGCTCTTCAGCATAAATTAAGCCTTTAAGCACCCATGATACAACATTATACCATTGATCATCACCTTCACGGACAGCTGGGCCTAAAGGTTCTTTTGAAATGATTTCTGGCAAAATGACATGATCTTTTGGATTTGGCAATTTGGAACGAACAGCCGCAAGTCCTGAAGCATCCGTGGTGTAAACATCACAACGCCCTGAGTTATAATTGACTGTTGATTCATCTTCTGATTCAACCGTTACAGGCTCGTAGCTCATGTTATTTTTACGGAAGAAGTCCGCCAAATTAAGTTCGGTCGTGGTTCCCGTTTGAATGCAGATGGAAGCCCCATCAAGCTCCATCGCAGAACCGATGCCCATGTTTTTATTAACCATGAAGCCTTGCCCATCATAATAATTGACACCTGCAAAATCCAATTTCAGGTCAACATCACGGGTTTGTGTCCATGTGGTATTGCGATATAAAACATCGCCTTCACCAGCTGAAAGTGCCGTAAAGCGTGTTTTTCCAGTGGTGGTTACAAATTTGACTTTATCGCCATCACCAAGGATAGCAGCTGCGGTTGCACGACAAAAATCAACGTCAAATCCTTGCCATTTACCGCTTTCATCGGTGTATGCCCAAGCTGGCACCCCAACATTAACGAGGCAGATTAACTCCCCACGTGCCTTGACATCATCCAGTGTGCCTGCCTGAGCCGCACTAATTCCCATTACGGCACCAGCGGCAGCACCCATCCATGCGTTAAACTTTCCAGTTAACTTCATTGTTTCCCCCTTTATAAGGTATGGTTAAAATAAGATTAATAAATTGCAAATCTTAACATAAAAAAACTAGCTTGGAATGATTAAACCCAACTTGTTTTGCCATTAAGCCCTACAACAAATTGGATTACAACATATAAACAACCAGCTTTGCAAGCTTTTTTTAACAATGAAATAAAATGTTTTTTCTACTATAATTTCTTATGGTTCGTTACGGATATAGCCGTATTTTTGACCAATTAAACGGTTTGGGTTGATCATGGTTAAGATTGAACTGCCAACGATCATGGATGCGAAATGCGCCATCCTGCCAAAATTCAAATCGGTTTGGGGTGACACGAAACCCACTCCAATGGGCGGGGCGGGGTACTTGCCCTTCCTTATATTTGTTTTTGTAATCTGTAATTTCTGCTTCCAGCTGCTCGCGTGAGGTTAAGGGGCGCGATTGTTGGCTTGCCCATGCGCTAATCTGACTTAAATAAGGGCGGGAGGCATAATAAGAATCTGCTTCTGCTACAGATACAGGCGCAACTGAACCTTCGATACGAATTTGACGGCGTAAGGATTTCCAATGAAACAATAACGCTACATTTTGGTTGATGGCAAGCTGATTGCCCTTATGGCTTTCAAGATTGGTATAAAAGACAAAACCATCACGATCATGCGCTTTTAACAACACCATCCGTAGGGAGGGCGCGCCATCCCCACCAACCGTTGCAAGTGCCATCGCGTTTGGATCATTGATTTCTGATTGATGGGCTTCTGCAAACCATTCATCAAAAATTATAAAAGGATCATTTTGGGTGAGTTCTGTCATTATCTTAATATCGTTCTTTAATTTTCTTTACAAAACCATAAGCGACGACCATATATCACTTATATGATTATATCAAAGGAAAACCAGATGCCATTACGGACATTTAATTCTTTAATAGCGATAAAGGCACTGATTGGTCGTGAATTATTGCGCTCCAGACGCTTCTTTGGATTTGAAGTCGTGATGCCAGCCTTGATGGCGTTTTTATTCCTTACGATTTTTCGCCTTGCATTGGGAGCAGAAGGGGCAAATGCACTTTTAAACGGATTGCCATTACTGGTTTATGTCGGCGCAGGATTTATTGGTATTTCCACCATGCAATATTGTTTTTATGCGGGCGGCTATTCCCTAATGTTTGATAAGATGGAGCGGGTGATCGAAGATTTACTCACCGCCCCTTTAACAGGATTAGAGATTGCAAGCGGTTATATCATCGCATCCCTTTTACGCGGTCTCACAACCGCAATCACCGTCCTAACCATGTTATGGTTTTATATTGATCTGGTGCCGCTTCATTGGATGTTATTGCTCTTTTTCTTATTAACAGGTGCGTTAAGCCTTTCAGCCATTAGCCTAATCTGCGCAATCTTATCAGCTAAATGGGATAGCTTGGCCGCAAAAGAAAGTTTTTTTGCTATCCCTTTATTGCAATTATCAGGTGCTTTTTTTCCATTAAGCGCATTACAAGAAGGCTTTTGGCAAACCCTAATGAGTCTTAATCCGCTTTATTATATTATCGATGGGGTGCGTTATGCCATCACTGGTGTTAATGAAACAGAACTTGGTTTATGTATGATTGTTAGCATTGTTACTGTGGTTTTATCGGTACTCATTGCAGGGACAATGTTCTCAAGCGGCTATAAATTGAAAACCTAGCGTATTAAATATCCTGATTAATGATGAAATCAGGGGCAATAAGATTATTCCTGACCAATTCCACATTACGCATATCATTGGTTTGGGCGCGATGTTTGGCTTGTTCGGGGGGGTGACCATGATCCAACCATCTTTGAATAAGGCGTTGTTCAAGTAAGGCAGGTGCAACCTCCAGCCAGATTGAAACATCCCATTGGTTTTTAAGGTTTCGCCATTCTGATGCATCATAAAGCAGGTAATTTCCTTCAATTAAAACGATATTGCATTCAGAATCAATCATCCCTGCATTGGCAATCGTAAGATCATTTTTACGATCAAATTTGGGATAAAAAACCTGATCTTCTGTGGCTAATGTAGCGATTAAGCGTGAAAATCCATCAATATCAAACGTTTCTGGCGCACCTTTTCGTTCAAGCAATCCAAACTGCAATAAAATAGAATTATCAAGATGAAAACCATCCATTGGCACAATAGCGTTTGCATACCCCGCCGCTTCAAATTGCTTAGAAAGCTGTTTTGCAAAAGTGGATTTACCTGCCCCAGGCGCGCCCGCAATGGCAACCAAACGCCGCCGACCTTTGTAAGGTTTACTAAGAATTGACGATATTAAGTCTTTATCAACCAATTTTTTTGCCATCAATTATAGCTTCATAATCAGATCAATCTTTTACAGATTGTTTCTGTTTCACGGATGCGTTTGGTTTGGTCTTTCCAATTACGGGCGATGAATAATTTATGATCAGGGCGAAGGCGGGCATTAGGCGATAGGCTTTGAATCAAGCCCATAAGCAATTGTGCGCGGCGTTCAGCATTTGAAACCTGTTGATTGCGAAAGGTGATGAGTGCGCCTTTTTCACCCGCTTCAATCCGTTCAATCCCTGCTTGCTTGCATAATAATTTGATGGTCATCACTTTAATGAGTAAGCGAACTTCTTTTGGGGGTTCCCCGAAGCGATCCTGTAATTCTGCGGCGAATTGATCAATTTCTTCTTGGCGTTCAAGGTTGGATAAACGCCGATAAAGTGCCATCCTGAGTGATAATTGTTCAATATAGGTTTCAGGCAACATAACAGGAACCCCAAGCGTTAAAACAGGTGACCAATCACTGTTGATCGTGTTGGCAAGCTTGGGTTCAATCCCTTCTTGGCGTTCCATTCGCGTTTGCTGAATGGCAGCATCCAGCATTTGTTGGTATAATTCTACGCCAACCTCTTTAATATGGCCTGATTGCGCTTCACCAAGCAAATTCCCCGCACCACGAATATCCATATCATGGCTGGCAAGTGTAAAGCCTGCGCCCAAGCCATCTAAGTTTTGCATGACCTCAAGCCGTTTATTTGCTGTTGATGAGATTAACCGTTCTGATTCAAGGGTGAAATAGCAATAAGCACGAACTTTAGAACGCCCGACTCTTCCCCGTAGCTGATAAAGTTGGCCAAGACCAAAACGATCCGCACGGTGAATAATCATCGTATTAGCCGCTGGAATATCCAAGCCGCTTTCAACAATATTGGTGGCAAGCAAGATGTCATATTCTGCGTTAAGATAGCCTTCAATGATTGTTTCAAGCTCATTGGCAGGCATTTGACCGTGGGCAATGGCAATTCTTGCGTCTGGGGCTAATTCTTCTCTTAAGCGCAAATGCACCTGTTCAAGATCATCAATGCGCGGGCAAATATAAAATAATTGTCCCCCACGATGGCGTTCACGCCGTATTGCTTCCGATAGAACCAGTTTATCATACGTCAAGACAAAGCTGCGAATCGCAAGCCGATCAACGGGCGGCGTTGCGATAATGCTTAAATCGCGAACCCCTGAAAGTGCCATCTGCAAGGTACGCGGGATAGGCGTTGCCGTCATTGCAAGAAAATGAACATTAGGCTGATGCTCTTTTAAGCGTTCTTTTTGACGAACGCCAAAATGCTGTTCTTCATCAATAATCGCAAGCCCAAGCTGATTAAATTCAAGTTTTTTTGATAATAACGCATGGGTGCCGATAATAATATCAACCTTGCCTTCTTTGATTGCTTTTCGGGTTGTTTGTTGCTGTTTAGCAGAAACAAATCTTGATAATTGCGCGACCTTTAAACCAGTTTCTTCAAATCGTTTGCTAAATAACAGATAATGTTGGCGCGCAAGTAAGGTTGTGGGGGCTAACATGACCACTTGCAGGCCATTCATTGCCACCATAAAAGCGGCACGGAGTGCAATCTCAGTCTTGCCATAGCCAACATCGCCACAAACCAAACGATCCATAGCCTGCCCGCTGGCTAAATCTTTGATCACATCCTCGATTGCGTTTAGCTGATCATCGGTTTCAACAAAGCCAAAACCTGCGCAAAAATTTTCCCACAAGCCTGTTGGCGGGGTAACCTGCTCGCCTTGTTGCAAGGCGCGTTTTGCCGCAAGTGCAAGTAATTTATCCGCAATATCTTGAATGCGTTTTTTACTACGTGCTTTACGCGATTGCCATGAGGCTGCCCCTAATTTATCCAGCTCAGATTCCGCATCCTCCGATCCATAACGGGATAGCAATTCCATATTTTCAACGGGCAGAAACAACCGATCACCACCAGCATAAAGCAAGCGTAGGCAATCATGCGGCTGTCCTGAAACGGTTAATCGTTCAAGCCCATCAAATTTACCAATGCCATGGTCAATATGAACGATCAAATCGCCCTCATTAATTGCGGTCATTTCGGTTAATATATCTGCGCCACGGCGTTTGGTGCGCGCTGGCCTTGCAATCCGCTCCCCTAATATATTTTCTTCGGAAAATAAGATAAATTCAGGGGCTATAAAGCCACGATCAAGGCTAAGGACGGCTAATGCGATTGGTGTAATTTTATGATCTTTTGATGGTCTTTCCTCATAATGATCACAAAAATAAATAGCATGAATTTCATGGTCTTCTAGTAAGATTTTGATGCGTTCGCGTGCGCCATGACTGTGGCAGGCAATGATAATCTGACGCTCTGGATTTTGTTCTATCAACTCTTTAAGATGATTAAGGCGTTGGCTACGGCTTGGCGTTCCAAGGATTGGGGTTTTTCCTTCTGTTTTAAAAAAGCGATCTTCAAGCCTTACGCCTTCATAGTTTTTCGTGGTTAAGGATGACGCAATATGCGGTGGTGTAAATTCACGAATATCAATAACGGGGTGGTTTTGTTGCAGCTTTTTCCAATCTCCAGTCGTTAAATAAAGTAAATTTGGCGGAATGGGATTAAATGGGCGTTCAACCCGTGCTTGATGAATTTGTGGCGTTTCCTTTGCAGTATGGTGCGGGCTTTGTGGCTTTAACTTCGCATCTGCATCCAATCTTGCTTGATAATAATCTGCAATCATTGTGAAGCGTTCTTGCATCGCCTCTTCTCCATCATGGGCGATTACAAGGCTTGGCGGAGTATTAAAATAAGTTTCAATCCCCACAAGTGGTTCATGAAATAAGGGTAACCAATGATCAAGGCCAGGGACGCGCCGTTTTTCACTAACGGCTGAAAAAGTAAGGTCATTGGCAGTATTGCCGCCAAATAATTCACGATAATGTTGGCGAAAACGCCGAACAGCCTCTTCGCGTAAATCAAATTCACTCACAGGAATTAGTGATAATTGATCAATTTTATGGTCTAAACTGCGTTGATCCATAGGATCAAAGGCGGTGATTGTTTCGATCTCATCGCCAAAGCGGTCAATGCGAACAGGCTGTTCCATCTCTGGTGAAAAAAGATCAATCAAACTACCACGAAACGCATATTCACCTGCTTCGCGTACCGTTGTTGCACGGCGATAGCCTTGATCAATCAAAAAATTATGTAATTTTGTTTCATCCAAATGTTTACCAGCTTGCAAATTGATGAATTTATCCTGCCAATAATGGTTGGGTGGCAGTTTTTGGCTGATGGCATTAACGGTTGTGAACAATATGAAAGGTGATTTAATGTTCCGTTGCATCCGATTAGATAGCTTTGTCATTGTTGATAAACGCTGCGCAACAAGGCTTGGATGGGGCGATACGCGATCATAAGGAATACAATCCCATGCAGGAAAGATTGCACTTTCAATATTAGGGGTAAAAAATTTAAAGGCGGTGTGCGCTTGGTTGCAGGTTTGCGCATCACGGGCGATATAGATTATAGCCTCAGCCTGTTCCGATTGTTTGATGAAATTTTTTAAATGAAATAAATCAAGCCCGAATGGGGCTTCAAGCCATAATTGACGCATATAGTTTACTCTTCTGATAGGCTGGTATCAGTTACAGCCCCACCAGCCGAAACAAATTGGCGAATTTCCATTAGCATTTTATAATGGGGGTCACCGTCGTCAGGTTCTTCTGAAAGGGTAAAAATCGGCAATAATTCTTGATC
This sequence comes from Alphaproteobacteria bacterium, assembly GCA_965229675.1. Classification (GTDB taxonomy): domain Bacteria; phylum Pseudomonadota; class Alphaproteobacteria; order CBDDJK01; family CBDDJK01; genus CBDDJK01. The sequence goes on along the minus strand of OZ245897.1, from coordinate 1,173,287 downwards.
GTCACGTGCCAATATTGCTTCAAAAATAATCAATGATTCTTCAGAAAAGTTAGGTAGATTAAGGTTTGCATAACCGCCTAAAATCAAATCCATTTCTTTCATACCCCTGCGCCAAGCATGATACGTTAATCGCGTCAACAACTTAGTATCTTTTACAGGCATGACCAACCCCATATTCTATTCTTGATCTTTAATTTTATAATTGATACCTTCATTCACGGATGATGATATATTATAGAAAGAGGTAGAACACAATGGGCTTGAACACAAGAGACTTAAGCACAGGGGGCTTGATATTAACGATTGCTAGCAGGTTATTTTCCTCTTGGTCATTGCGTGCTGATTTAATTTTACATTATTCAGGACAGGTTTATGAAACCCATGATCTATTGATGGGGGATCCTGATTTTTATCAAAAGCTAGCCACTTTTTCGCCTGCCTTACAAGTGCCAGCCTTGCGTGATGGTGATTTGAACCTATCGGATTCATTGGCGATTGGTGAATATATGGCAGAGCTAGAACCCGATTTATGGCCTCATTCACGCAATGAGCGGGCGGTTGCACGCATGGTAGCGTGTTATATTCATTCAGGGGTTAAAGCATTAAGGGGTGAATGCCCGATGAATCTTTCCATTCGTCACCATAATTTTAAGGTTAGTGATGCTGTCAAAGCTGATCTTGAAGGGTTGGAGCGCGTCGCCTCCCCTCTGATTACAGCGTGGGATCATAACCATGTTGGTCTTTGTGGTAAATGTGGGATTATTGATGCGTTTTTAACCCCGATTGCAGGGCGTGTCGATACTTATAATCTGCCCGTTAGCACAGAATTTCGTAACTATCTTGATGGGTTATTACAACAATCTGAGATAAAAGCATGGATAAAGCAAGGTAAACAAGAATATGAACAATTACCGCCATCAGCTAATTATAGTATGAATGACGCAAATCCACTCCATAAAATTGGCGATTATCCGCTTTTGGCAGAACATTGATCAAGGCTTGTCATTGCGCTAATTATCGTGTATTGCGGCTGTTCTTATGCATAACGCAACATTTTAAAAAGACAAATTAAAAAAAGATAAAGGAATTGAATTATTATGGCACTTGAACGTACCTTCTCCATCATTAAGCCAGATGCAACCAAACGTAATTTAACGGGCGCGATTAACGCCATGATTGAAGAAAATGGCTTGCGGATTATCGCTCAAAAACGTTTGCATATGACACGCACGATGGCTGAAACCTTTTATCAGGTTCATAAAGAACGCGCATTTTATGGTGAATTGGTTGAATTTATGATTTCAGGCCCTGTTGTTGTTCAAGTTCTGGAAGGGGATGGGGCGATTGGCCATTATCGTAACGTAATGGGCGCAACCAATCCAGCAAATGCAGATGAAGGCACAATCCGTAAAGCGTTTGGGGAGTCGGTTGAAGCCAACTCAGTTCATGGTTCAGATGCACCTGAAACCGCAGCGGTTGAAATTGCTTACTTTTTTGCAGGATGTGAATTGGTCGGCTAAAACATATTGCGATAAAAAACGCTGGCCTAAACATGTTGGAGGGGAGATAAGGGGCGTTGAGAAAATTTCTTGTTGTCGTTGATGACAGTCCTGAAATGTTAAAGGCATTACATTTTGCCGCACGCCGTGCCGAACATACGGATGGAGAGCTGGTGTTGCTTTATATCAATGATGCACCAGAATATTCGCATTGGTTAGGGGTTGAAGCAATCATTCAAGAAGAGCGAGAAGAAATTGCGATTGCACGCCTTCAAGAAGTTGCCGTGAAAGCTAAGAAAATCACAGGGAAAGACCCTGAAATGATTGTGCGGGAAGGCGAAAAACCTCAAACCTTAATGAAATTGTTGGATGAGGATAAATCCATCTCGATTGTAGTACTGGGGGCAAATACTGATCCTGAGAATCAGGGAAAAGATGGCCCAGGTCCGATTTTAACCTATTTAATGGGTAGGAATGCATCTAATTTAACACATCCCATCACCGTTATCCCTAGCAATTTGACGTTTGAAGAAATTGATTTAATTGCGTGATTAATATTTGCATTATTGATTTTCACACTGTATAAGCTGTTTTCGCTTAAACTAAGCAAAATATTTTTAAAGTGGGTAGGCAAAGGGTATGCCTAATCGACTTAAAATAACTTTTTTGCACACTCTTTTTAATTGCAACGGAGATAGAAATGCCCAAAATTAAATCAAAAAGTTCGGCCAAAAAGCGGTTCCGTTTTACGGCAACTGGTAAGGTCAAGCATTATGGCGCAGGTTTGCGTCACAATACTTCTAAACGCCCACGGCAGATGATCCGACAAAATCGTGGCGCAGCAGTACTTGATGCCTGCGATGCGCGCATTGTCAAACGTAATTTTTTGCGTAGCGGCTCTTAAAAAACTAGTTATCATTTAAAGGAGTATTGAAAAATGGCACGTGTTAAACGCGGAGTTACGTCGCATCGGCGACATAAAGATGTTTTAAAACAAGCAAAAGGCTATTATGGGCGGCGGTCAACGACCATTCGTGTTGCCAAACAAGCAGTTGAGAAAGCGGCACAATATGCTTATCGTGACCGTAAAGTGCGTAAGCGTAATTTCCGCGCCCTTTGGATTCAAAGAATTAATGCTGCTGTTCGTGAGGCAAGTAACCATTCAATGACGTATGCACGGTTCATGAATGGTCTTAGTAAAGCTGGAATCGAGCTGGATCGCAAGGTTTTAGCCGATATGGCAGTGCATCAGCAGTCCGAATTTGCCGAGCTGGTAAAAATGGCGCAAGAAACGCTGGCAACGTCCTAAAGCTAACTTTTCGGTCACAGCTATGACTCAACAATCGCTTGAACAATTAATTGATAGCTTAAATAAGCTTGTTGAGGATTGGCTTGCTAAGATTAAGGCAACGGATGACCTTAGTGCGCTTGAGGCTTTGCGCGTGGAGGCAATGGGAAAAAAGGGGGCGTTGTCTCAGGCCATGCGTGGGCTTGGTGCCTTATCACATGAAGAACGTCAAGAAGCTGGAAAAGCACTTAACGGCCTAAAAGCCCAATTATCCACTGCACTTGACGAGCAGTTTGAAGGCTTAAAAGCGGCTGCGCTTGAAAATAAATTACGGCAAGAGACGATGGATGTCTCCCTTCCGCCTGCATTGCCAGTCATTGGTAAACGCCATCCCATCACAACGGTGATTGAAGAGATCGTAACTATTTTTGAAAGAATGGGGTTTTCGGTTGCAGAAGGCTCCGATATTGATGATGATTATCATAATTTTACCGCGTTGAATTTTCCAGCCCACCATCCTGCGCGTCAAATGCATGATACATTTTATTTAACAGATCCTGCAACAGGGCAAGCCAATGAAGATCGTATTTTGCGTACGCATACAAGCACGGGTCAGGTGCGCACGATGGAAGCGCAATCCCCCCCCTTCAGGGTAATTGTTCCAGGGCGAACTTTTCGTTCAGACTCTGATATAACGCATACCCCAATGTTCCATCAGGTGGAAGGGATGGTAATTGATAAAAAAACGCATTTTGGTCATTTAAAAGGATGCTTGCGTGATTTTTGTGCTGACTTCTTTGAAATTGCCGAGGTGCCTTTGAAATTCCGCCCAAGCTATTTTCCCTTTACTGAACCGTCAGCCGAGGTTGATATTGGCTATCGCCGCGAGGGGAATAATCTGGTGTTTGGCGGTACAGATTCTTGGATGGAGATTTTAGGCTGTGGCATGACCCATCCCAATGTGTTGCGCATGTCGGGGATTGATCCCGATGAATATCAAGGTTTTGCGTTTGGTATGGGCGTTGAACGCTTAGCGATGCTGAAATATGGGATTGGTGATTTACGCACTTTCTTTGATGGCGATCAAAGATGGCTGGATCATTATGGATTTTCATCGCTTACAACGTCTTCGGGGATTACAGGTGTTTTGCGTAAATTAAATGCGGTTCGTCAAAAACAAGGGGAGCCATCATGAAATTTACGCTAAACTGGCTATCTCAACATTTAGAAACAACCGCTAGTCTTGATGAAATTTGTGATAAATTAACCATGATTGGGATTGAGGTTGAAGAGGTTGTTGATCTTGGCGTACGCTATGCACCATTTAAAATTGTACGCCTTGATCGGGTTGAACCCCATCCAGAATCAAAAAGATTAAAACTTTGTTATGTGAATGATGGAGAGAGTGAAACGCTAACCCAAATTGTTTGTGGCGCACCAAATGTTTATGCGGGAATGTTAAGCGTTTTGGCACCGATTGGCGCGATTATTCCTTCCAGTCAAATGAAGATTGAGCGCACCTTGCTTGCTGGGGAAGAAAGTTTAGGAATGCTATGTTCGCAAATGGAATTAGGGATTGGACTTGAAGCAGCCGGTATTACTGATCTTGAAAAAGATGCACCCGTTGGTATGCTTTATAAAGATTATGCCAAGCTTGATGATGCGCTAATTGAAATAAAAGTGACGCCTAATCGTGGTGATGCGCTTGGTGTGCGGGGGATTGCACGTGATCTGGCGGCGGCGGGAATGGGTGTTTTGAAACCTTTAGACACCAATCCAATTAAAGGAACATTTGCATCTGATTATAGCTGGGCGATTGCGCCTGAAAATGCGGATAAGAATGCCTGTGAAATGGTGGTTGGGCGTGCTTTTAAAGGGGTTAAGAACGGCCCTTCACCTGAATGGTTACAACGGCTTTTATTCTTAACGGGGCATCGTCCCATCTCAGCATTGGTGGATATTACCAATTTTTTAACCTTTGATCTTGGGCGGCCTTTGCATGTTTATGATTGTAGCAAGCTAAACGGTAAGCAATTGACAATGCGGCTTGCTAGTTCTGGGGAGCAATTATTGGCACTAGATGGTGAAACCTATGATTTAAATCCCGATATTACGGTGATCGGTGATCAGGCTGCACCTGTTGGGATTGGTGGCATTATGGGCGGTGAATTATCAGGATGTGATGAGAATACAAGCGAGGTGTTTCTTGAAGCAGCTTATTTCACCCCTTCCAAAGTTGCAGAACAAGGGCGTACTCTTAATTTAATGAGTGATGCGCGCTATCGTTTTGAGCGTGGCATTGACCCACAATCGGTTGAATGGGGCAGTGAGATTGCAACCCGCATGATCCTTGAATTTTGTGGTGGCACTTGTTCTGAACTGGTGCGTGCAGGTGTGCCTGCTACGCCAACACCGCCTATTACCCTTCGCTTAGCACGGTTATCAAGCTATGGTGGAATTGAGATCGACCGCAAAACCGTATTTAAAATTTTAAGTGATCTTGGCTGTGGCATTGAGAACAAGAAAGCAGATGAAATATCGGTTACACCGCCAAGCTGGCGTTCTGATCTGCAATATGAGGTATGTTTGATCGAGGAAGTTTTGCGCATCCATGGTTATGAGCATGTGCCAACCTGTTCTATGGTACGTGACCCTGAACTTCCTCCGCCAACATCGACTTTATCGTTACATCAACGGTTTCATGCAACAAAGATTTTATGTGGGCTTGGGCTTGATGAGATTGTAAGCTGGTCGTTCTTATCCCAAAAACAAGCAAATTTATTTGGCGGGTTTGAACCCCAAATGGAGATTGCCAATCCCATCTCTTCTGAATTAAAGATTATGCGCACTAGCTTATTACCCAATTTACTACAAGCAGTGCAAAAAAATGCGGCGCGTGGGCTGTATCATTCCAATTTATTTGAAGTTGCACCCGTTTATCACGGGGTTGAACCTACCGATCAAGCCATTCATGCAAGCGGTGTGCGTTCTGGTTTGCGCTATCGCGGGAAGCATTGGCAAGCGGATCAAACAACAATACATTATGATCTATATGATGCAAAATCTGATCTTTATGCTTTGCTAAACGCAATGGGGCTACCGATTGGTGAATTAGAATTATCAACCGATGTTCCAGATTACTATCATCCTGGGCAAGCGGCAAATGTCCTGTTTGATGGGCGCATCGTTGGAAGGTTTGGTGCGTTTCATCCAACCATTCTTGAGGCCTATGATTTACGTTATCCTACGGTTGGTTTTGAAGGGTTTTTATCGGATTGGCCGCTTTTGGTTGAAGGGGATTTATCAATCAGCAGGCCACCTTATTACCCTGCCACCTTGCAACCAGTTTTAAGAGATTTTGCGTTTATCGTTCCAGAAGAAACGCCAGCCAATTCAATATTGAATACGATTCATAAAGTTGACTCTAGTTTGATTGCTGAGGTTAAGCTTTTTGATATTTATCGTGATCCTGCCAAACCACAGGTTAAATCTTTGGCGATTGAAGTCACGCTTCAACCCACGGAAAATAGCTTAAATGATGCTGAGCTTCACGCATTATCAAACCGTATTATTGAATGCGTTGAAACTGATTTTAACGCGCAATTGCGCTAATTTTTGAATAAATAATTTTAAGGGAGTAAGCCTATGAAACAACTGATCTTAAGAGGAATTTTAGCAACATCAATGATTGGCAGTTTAATGAGCTATAGTTCATCTGCAACAGCAAATGAAGTTAAGATTGGGTTTGTCACGACTTTAACAACAACAGCGGCGGTGGTTGGTAATGAAATGCGTAATGGGGCGCAACTGGCCTATGACCTGCTTGGCGGCAAAGCAGGTGATCTTAACATTAACCTTATGTTTGAAGATGATGGGCTTGCACCTGAAATTGGCAAACAGGTAACCGATAAGCTGGTTAAACAAGAAGATGTTGATTTTGTTGTTGGTTATATTTGGAGCCATGTGTTGCTTGCCTCTCGTAAATCTGTGTTGGATGCGGGTAAATTTATGATCTCTGCTAATGCAGGGGCTTCGCAAGTTGCAGGTAAATTATGCCACGAAAATTTCTTTTCAACCTCATGGCAAAATGGTCAGCCACCTATGGCATTGGGGGAAGTATTAAATCAGCGGGGTGTAAACTCAATTTATATTATGGCACCGAACTATGCGGCAGGGCGCGATGTGGTTGCAGGGATTGAACATGCCTATGAAGGGGAGGTTTTAGGCAAAGATATGACCAAATGGGGGGCTGATATTCAAATGGATTTTTCGGCTGAACTTGCAAAAGCAAAAGCATCTGGTGCAGAAGGGCTGGTCGTATTTTATCCAGGCGGCGCAGGGGCTGCTTTTGTGAAACAATATCATCAGGCTGGATTTAACGAAACCTTACCGCTTTACACGGTGTTCAGCATTGATGCGATTGCGCTTCCTAAATTGCAGGCGGCTGGCTATAATCAAATATTAGGCACCCATACAACTAACCATTGGGATCCCAATTTAGACAATGCGGCGAATAAGGAATTTGTTGCGGCTTATCGCAAGGCCTATGGGTCATATCCATCCTTTTATGCGGCGCAATCTTATGATGCAATTCGCATGGTTGCGGCGGCAGTGGAAGCAGTTGACGGTGATCTTGAAAATAAAGACGGCATTCGTGCGGCAATGAAATCGGTCAATTATGAATCGGTGCGTGGGGATTATCGCTATGGCAATAACCATATGCCAATCCAAGATTTTTACCTGCGTGAATTTGTTGTTGATGAAGATGGCAATTGGACAACAAAGCTGGTTAAAAAAGTCTTTGATGATCATCAGGATTTATACGCAAAAGATTGCCCGCTTTAAAAAAATCAAAACAGGAGGTTTCTGATATGGCTGAAACGATGCGAGCAATGGTAACGATGGGGCATGGCGGATTTGAGGTTTTAAAATGGCATGAAGATTGGCCGAAACCAAATGTGGGCAAACATGAAGTGTTAATCTGCGTTAAGGCATGCGGGTTGAATAATACCGATGTTAATACACGCTCTGGTTGGTATTCAAAGCAGGTGACGGAGGCAACAACAGGCGGTGCCTATGCATCGGTTGATGATCAGTCTGTTGGGGGATGGGGAAGTAGCACCATTCAATTTCCGCGTATTCAAGGGGCTGATCTTTGCGGTGTGATTGAAGCAGTTGGGGAGGGGGTTAATTCCTCTCGCATTGGTGAGCGGGTAATTAGTAATAATTGGTTACGCGATCCTGATGATCCACATAATCTTAATAAAACAGGTTATTTGGGATCAGAGCGTGACGGTGGCTTTGCTGAATATGTTACGCTTCCTACTGAAAATGCGCTTGCGATTGTCTCTCCGCTTTCAGATGCAGAATTAGCAACCTTTAGCTGTTCTTATGCAACGGCAGAAGGCATGTTGACCCGTGCCAAGGTCACCGATAAAGATACAGTGCTGGTAACAGGTGCTTCTGGTGGGGTTGGTTCCGCTTTAATTCAACTTGCTAAATTGCGTGGGACGCGGGTGATTGCTATGGCAAGCCTTGCTAAACATGCAACCTTACAAGGATTAGGTGCAGACCGCTTAATTGATCGTGCGCCTGATAACCTACAAGCATTATTGGCTGATGAGACAATAAGCGTTGTTGCTGATATTGTTGGCGGTGATTATTGGCCTAATTTAATTGATATTCTTGAACGCGGTGGGCGTTATACTTGTTCAGGCGCGATTGCAGGCCCAATGGTTGAACTTGATTTACGTACCCTTTATTTGAATGACCTTACATTTACAGGTTCTACCATTACTGCGCCTGAGATTATTCAATCTGTGGTGACTTATATTGAACAAGGAAAGTTGAAACCGATGTTAGCGGCCACCTATCCATTGAATGAACTTCAAGCCGCCCAACAAGCCTTTATCGATAAACAACATGTTGGGAATATCGCGGTTACCATAGATTAATAACACCATTCATTTTGCGCTATATTGCCGCATTTTTATTCAGATTAAGATTTGATAAAATCACAGTAAATTAAAGTTAATACTCCATTCTTTGAAAGGAATCTATAGTATGGATACGCAATCATTTAAAGATTATGGCTGGCAACCAAGCCCGTCTGACCATGATCATCAAGATATATTTGAAACCCCTGATTATGCACCTGATCGTTGGGACGGCATTAAGCGCGATTATAGCCCGCAGGATGTTACAAGGCTTCGTGGTTCTTTACATATTCGTCATACATTAGCAGAATTAGGCGCAGAAAAATTATGGAAATTATTGCATGAGCAAGCCTATGTTAATACGCTTGGTGCGTTTACGGGCTGTCAAGCAACCCAGCATGTGCGCGCTGGTTTACAGGCAATTTATCTATCTGGTTGGCAGGTTGCGGCTGATGCAAATAATGCAGGACAGATGTATCCTGATCAATCACTTTACCCTGCGTCATCTGTGCCAATGGTGGTGGAGCGCATTAATAATGCTTTTGCCCGTCAGGATCAGATTCAAACGGTTGAACACCTAGATGGCAAACAAACCACCAATATTGATTGGTATGCCCCTATTGTTGCGGATGCTGAAGCTGGATTTGGGGGGTCTTTAAATTGCTTTGAATTGATGAAAGCAATGATTAAGGCAGGTGCGGCTGGTGTCCATTTTGAAGATCAACTATCTTCTGAAAAGAAATGTGGGCATTTAGGCGGCAAGGTGCTTTTACCAACGCAACAAGCCATTCGTAATTTGAATGCGGCGCGTTTAGCCTCCGATGTGATGGGGGTTCCAACTTTGCTTTTAGCAAGAACGGATGCGGAAGCGGCAAAACTTATTACCTCTGATATTGATGAACGTGATCATGCCCTGCTGACTGGTGAACGCTCAAAAGAAGGGTTTTATTATGTTAAAAATGGTTTGGAAGCTGGGATTGCACGCGGCCTTGCCTATGCGCCTTATGCGGATTTACTGTGGATGGAAACGGCCAAACCTGATCTTGAGGAAGCTAAAGGCTTTGCCGAAGCCATTCATAAGCAATTCCCAGGTAAATTACTGGCTTATAATTGTTCGCCATCATTTAATTGGGCTAAACATATGGATGAAGCACAGCTTGCCACCTTCCAAAAAGAGCTTGGTGCAATGGGTTATAAATTCCAATTCATCACGCTTGCTGGTTTCCATAGCCTTAATTATGCGACCTTCCAGCTTGCCAAAAATTATAAAGAAAATGGCATGGCGGGTTATTCAGCCCTTCAGCAATCTGAATTTTCAGCTCAGGATGATGGCTTTTCAGCAGTGCGTCACCAGCGCGAAGTTGGCGTTGGCTATTTTGATGCTGTAACAGAAGCGGTTAGTGGTGGTTCTGCCTCAACCACTGCGCTTGCGGAATCTACTGAAACCGAACAGTTTTAACAGATTTATAATTAGGTTTACAATCCGTCCTGAATGGTGTTTTATCTGCACCCTCAGGACGGATTTTTTTTAAAGGAGCATAATAAAAATGAGTTTTCAGATCATCGGGATTATTGGGGCTGGCACGATGGGATCAGGCATTGCAACCAGTTTGGCAAAGGTTGGGCGTTCTGTGTTCTTGCATGACAGCACACTTGAAGCAGCGCAAAAAGGACGTAATCAAGCCGTCAAATTCTATAATAAAGCGGTTGAAAAAGGCAAAATGACCGAAGCTGAGGCCAATGAAGCAGCCGCACGCATTACCGCGATTGATCGGTTGGATGCGCTGGAGCATTGTGATCTGGTGATTGAAGCAATTTTTGAAGAATTTGAAATTAAAAAAAATCTGCTCCACCAGCTTGACCCTGTGATTGCTTCTAATGTTGTTGTGGCAACCAATACTTCTGCCCTTACCGTATCAGGCTTGGCGGAACATATCAGCCATCCTGAACGGTTTTTGGGGCTGCATTATTTTAATCCCGCTGCCGTTAATCCGATTGTTGAGGTGGTAAAGGGCAAGCAAACAGAAACCGCCCTTTATGATCAAGTGGTTGCGTTTGTTAAAGAAACAGGGAAAACCCCAATCGCTTGCTTGGATTCTTATGGGTTTGCAATTAACCGCTTTTTTGTTCCTTATGGAAACGAGGCAATGCGCTTGCTTGAAGAAGGAATTGGTACAATCCCGCAGATTGATCGCGTTGCAAATGATGTATTAAAAGTTGCCGCAGGGCCATTCATGGTGATGAATTTGGTTAAGCCTAAAATCATGTATCATGCACAATGTAACCTTGCGCCGCATGGTGCCTTTTATAAGGTAGCTAGCAATTTAGCAGAAATTGGGGATCAAGACCATAATTTTAATTTGGAAGATGATGCACCGCAAAGCGCAGATCATGATCAACAGATTGCAGATCGCCTACAAATGGCATGTTTCTTCCCTATTTTGCAATCGTTGGATGAAGGCGTTGCAAGCCCACAAGCGATTGATGATGGGGCTAAGCTTGCCCTCAAATTCGGTATTGGGCCTTGTGCTTTGATGGATCAGCTTGGAAAAGATGCGGTTGCTAAACTACTTGCCCCAGTTTCTGAGCGTTATGGGCAAGCCTTACCAAAATCGCTTGACCGGGTAGGGTCTTTGCTATCGGCATGATTGTTCTTGGGCTTGAAAGTTCTTGCGACGAAACAGCGGTTGCGCTGGTTGATGATCGCGGGAATATTCTTGCAGAACAGCTTTTTAGCCAGTTTGATGCGCATCGTGCCTATGGCGGTGTTGTACCAGAAATTGCGGCACGCCATCATATAAAGATTATGCCCGAAATGATCCGTGGGCTTTTAAAAGAGCATTCCCTTGATTTAACGGCGATTGACGCGATTGCGGCAACAGGTGGACCTGGCTTAATTGGTGGTTTAATGATTGCAACGACTTTAGCTAAGGCAATGTCACTTGCCAGTAAAACGCCTTATCTTGCAATTAACCATTTGGAAGGCCATACGCTTTCTGCCAGATTATCAAACCCATCGCTTGAATTTCCTTATCTTTTATTATTGGTAAGTGGTGGTCATTGTCAGATTATCGCGGTGGAGGGGGTTGGAACCTATCATCAATTAGCAACCACCCTTGATGATGCGGTTGGTGAAGCCTTTGATAAAAGCGCAAAAATGCTTGGGCTTGGCTATCCAGGTGGGCCTGCGGTTGAAGCGATGGCGGCTAAGGCCAGACACCCCCATCGTTTTACTTTGCCGCGTCCAATGGTGGGTAAAGAACAAGGTGATTTTTCCTTTTCGGGGTTAAAAGCTGCGATGCATCGTCAGGTATCCACCCTTAACGATCACGGCAAAACTGATTTGAGTGAAGCGGATAAGGCTGATCTTGCCGCTGCTTTCGAACTTGCCGTATGTGATATTATGGTTGATCGACTGCAAACCGCAATGAACCATACGAATGGACGTTATAAAACTTTGGTGATTGCGGGCGGTGTTGGTGCAAATCAACGCTTACGCACCGCGCTGACTGATTTTTGTGATCAAAAAACCATGCAATTTTATGCACCACCGCTTGCCCTTTGTACCGATAATGCGGCAATGATTGCTTGGGCGGGTATTGAACGCTTGCGATTAGAGCAACCTGCTGATCCTTATTCTTTTAAAGCGCGCCCAAGATGGCCGTTAGCTGAATTGGCGGCACCAGTTTCATGTTAGAAAAAATTGCAATCATTGGTGGGGGAGCTTGGGGAAGCGCGATTGCAACGATGGTTGCCGCTACTCATCCCGAACGCCCCGTAAGCCTATGGATGCGCGATGAACAGTTAGTTGAACATATTAATTCTACCCATTATAATACGCCTTATCTTGGGGAGATTGCACTCGCTAAAAATCTAATCGCCACCTATCAAGCGGATCAATTGGCGGATGCGGACTTGATTTTTGTAATTGTCCCCGTTCAACATATCAAGGCGGTGATGGCTCAATTTGCGCCAATCTTGCGCCCTGATGTTACCCTGATTTGTGGATCAAAAGGGATTATGCGTGATAGCCTTGATCTACCGCATCAGATTTTACATAAATTGATGCCAAATGCACAAATTTTTACGCTATCAGGGCCTTCTTTTGCAAAAGAGGTTGCAAGCGGTCTGCCAACGGCCTTGGTATTGGCTGGAAATGAACAGCAACGCACCCATCGCCAACAGCTTATCAAACATTTAGCCAGTGACCGTTTACGCCTTTATGAAAGTGACGATTTATATGGGGTGGAGCTATGCGCCGCACTTAAAAATGTCTATGCGATTGCTGCGGGGCTTTGCATTGGTGCAGGCTTTGGGGAGAATGCACGCGCCGCCCTGCTTGCGCGCTGCCTGCATGAACAAGCCCAACTGGTAAAAAAATGTGGCGGATTAGCTGAAACGATTTACGGCCTTGCAGGGCTTGGGGATTTGATGTTGACCGCCAATAGCTTAACCTCCCGTAATACACGCTATGGCTATGAATTGGCACAATCTCAACATAAGCCTAAAGGAGAACAGCCCTTGCAAGAAGGGCGATGGACAGCAGCGGTTGCTGCCAAACTTGCGCGCAAACATGGGGTTGATACGCCAATCGTTGATGCGGTTACGCAGATTATTGAAGAGGGTGCGGATCTTAAAACCATCGCCAAAGCCCTAATGACACGGCCATTAAAATCTGATTTATGAGGGATAAAACCGCCTTTATCGAACACCACGGTTGGACAAATCCCATCGCGGGGGAGCAAATGGGCGATGCCTCCGCAAGGCAATATCAACGCTTTTATTGTGATAAAGGTTCAGTGTTGTTGATGACTGGGGAAACCGCAGATGGCGTTGCCCTGTTTGCACAGATTGCCGATCATCTTCACTTAATTGGTGTGCATAGCCCAATCATCTATGGCAGCGCACCAGAACAAGGCTGGATGTTGCTGGAAGATTTTGGTGACCTTCGCTTTAGTGTTGCACTTCAACAAGGGATGGATGAAGTAACGCTTTATCAGCAAGCTCATGAGGCTTTGCGCCAATTGCAACAGCATCCAAAGGCAACAAAGATTGCCCTACCGCCTTATGATGAAGCCGCTTTTATGCAAGAAGCCATGCTTTATTATGATTGGTATTTACCCTATTGCGCCGCCGATTTATCTGAATCATGGCGACAGGATTATAGTGCTTGTTGGCAAGAGGTTTGGCTATGGCGCGAACAAAACCTTGCATCGCATATACCAAAAACCTTAGTCCATCGTGATTACCATGTTGATAATTTAATGTATGTACACCAAAAAGCGGGGGGATGGATTACAGGAATTCTTGATTTTCAAGATGCGTTGATCGGTAGCCCTTGTTATGATCTGATTTCATTGATTGAGGATGCACGCCGTACCGTCAATCAATCCGTTTCTGATCAAATTGTAACGGAATTTATCAATGATTATCCGATATTGGATAAAGATTTATTAAAGCTAGAATGCGCAATCTGGGCTGCCCAACGCCATGCAAAAGTATGTGGTATTTTCGTCCGCCTTGCTAAACGTGACGGAAAACCAAATTATTTACGGCATCTGCCGCATGTCTTCCACCTCCTCCAACGATCAATCCATCGCGCCCCATGTCTTGAGGGATTAAGTAAGTTTTTGAAAAGCTAGCATTATGATTGCGTGCTATGTATTATTCTTCTCTAGCACGCCATTCTTTAAAGCGGATAAGTGTATTTCCCCCCCATTCTAAGAAAGGAGAAGAAGGTAATCGTACGGGTTTAGCCTCTTTTGCAAAAAAATCTGTAATTTGGCTAGCATGACCACAAGCAAGCTCAGCAGCACAAATGCCTGTTAAGGTTCCGCGTGCGGTTCCAAGCCCATTTTGAACACAAGCTGCATAAACACTTTGTTCAACTTCTTTACAAATAGAAACATCATTATTGCTAAGACATAAATGACCCGCCCATTGATATTCCTGTTTCATCCCTGCAAGGTTTGGAAAGCGTTTATCAAATTTCTTTTGATGAATATTTGCGGCACGCTTAACATCCTTGTTGGTTATCACCATGTTAGGGCGCAAGCTTGCACAGGTGCGGGTAACAATACGATTGCCGCCAAGTGGCGTGTCAATACGGCGCAGGGTGGTTCCCATTGGATCAGATGGCGTGATCCCCCAACGCGATTCGCCGCCTAATTTTCGTATCGCTTCTTGATCCAATTCAGCAGACATGGAAGCATAAAGAAAAATCTGTAAAAGCTGCCGTTTGGCAAATCCAAAACTTGCTAAATGCCCATTATTTGCAAGCAAGATTGTTGGCGTTGTAACGCTTCCTTTTTTTGTATGTACCTGCCAATCTTTGCCTTGCTGTTCAAACGCAATGACGGGGCTTTGTTCATAAAGCGTAACATGATTATCCAGCCCATCAGCCAAACCGCGAATATAGCCTGCAGGCTGAAGTAAAACCGTTCCGGGCGTGTAAAGCCCTGATCGATAATGACGGCTACCCGTTAATTTAAACATGGCCTGATCATCCAGCCATTCATAGGGCTCTGCAAGCGCATCAAGCTGCTGTTTATAATCTGCATTATGATGATCAGCGCGCACACTTGCCGCCCCATTGACTTTACCCACTTGATCAAAAAAAGCGGGATTGATACGATATTCTTCAACTGCATCCTTTGCAAAGGTAATCGCCATACGGTTTAGGCGCGTAGGTTCATCAGGATCTTGGCTTTCATCTGTATAATTGGTCGAGGTTAAAACATGCGGCAAATCAATCATAAAACCCGAATTACGCCCTGCCGAGCTTTCCGCAATTGCCAGCGCATCCAAAAGAATAATACGTGCCTTTGGCACAAGCTGGGTTAGCCGCCTAGCTGCTGATAATCCCGCAAAGCCTGCACCAATAATGACATAATCAGCAGTAAGCTTGCCTTCTAATTGTGGGCGGCTAATCCTTGCGGGTAAAATTTCATTCCAAGCCGCTGGCCCTTTAAGATTAGGTAGATGCTGCGCTTTGAAGCGCATTAGGCAACTGACTCCTCTGCATCATCAGCAAGATCAATCCAAATTGTCTTTAGCTGCGTATATTGATCATGCGCGTGTAAGCTGTTATCACGCCCGCCAAAGCCTGATTGTTTATAGCCACCAAACGGCGTTGAAATATCACCTTCACCAAAACAATTCACGGTGATTGTGCCTGCACGGATTTTTCTTGCAGCCCGTAATGCTTGCTTAATATTGCTGGTAAAAATCGAAGCGCATAACCCATAATCCGTATCATTGGTAAGCATTAACGCTTCTTCCAAATTAGAAACGGTTAGGACACTAAGCATAGGGCCAAAAATTTCTTCTGTTGCCAAGGGATGATTATGATCCGTAACCTCCACAACACTTGCTTCAACAAAGCCGTTATCGGCCTTGCCGCCAATTACAAAAGAATCAGCTAATTTCAAATAGCCACAAACCTTATCATAATGGGTTTTTGAAACCAGCGCCCCCAATCGTGTTTCAGGATCAAGTGGATCGCCAATATTCCATTGACGTAAATGATGGGTGATGCGTTCAAGCAACTCGGTTTTAATGCCAGCCTCAACGATTAGGCGGGAGACCGCTGAACAATTTTCCCCCATATTCCAAAAAGCACCGTTGACAATATGTTGCGCAACGCGATCTAAATGTTCTGCATCTGCCATCACAATCGCTGGATTTTTACCGCCCATCTCAAGAACAATTTCCTTTGCATTGCTCTCCCCCGCATAGGTTAAAAAGCGTTTTCCTGTTGTGGTTGACCCTGTGAAAGAGACCATATCAATCCCCATATGGCGGCCAATGGGTTCACCAACTTGTGCGCCCGTTCCCGTAAGCACATTGAATACGCCGCGTGGGATTCCTGCTTCATACGCTAATTCCGCCAAGCGTAGGGCGGTTAGGCTGGTTTCTTCTGCTGGTTTCACAAGGATTGAACAGCCCGCAGCCAGTGCAGGCCCAATCTTCCATGCCAACATCAGTAAAGGAAAATTCCATGGTAGAACCAAGCCAACAACCCCAATCGGTTCCCGAATAATTAACGCCATATGGTCATTGGAAGCAGGTGCGCTTTCATCATAAATTTTATCAATCGCTTCTGCGTGCCATTGCAGGCAATGAATGGCCTCTGGTATATCAACCGTCTCACAGTCAAAGATGGTTTTACCGCTATCCAAACTTTCCATCACCGCTAATTCGCGCTGGTTACGCTTCATCAATTTACAAAGCTTGATCAGCACTTGCTTACGATCTGCTGGCGATTGACACGCCCAGCGTCCATCGTCAAAGGCTTCCCTTGCTTTAATGACGGCTTTATCAACATCTTGGTGATTACAAGCTGCAATTTCAGCCAACATATCCCCCGTGGCAGGGTTAAAGGATTGAAACCGTTCGCCTGATTGTGCTGGACAATAACGCCCATCGATGAAAGCATTAACAGGAAATTCAAGCTGGTTTGCAATCGCGTGATATTCGCTTTTGGTTAATAAATCCATTATGCGTACTCCCTAATGCGTGGGTTCTTTGTCAAGATTGGCAATCGTTGTTATAATAACGCGTCTTACTTGTTCAAGGGCGCGTTTATCATCCTTATTAAGATAGGTAAGGGGCGGACGCACCCCACCTACATCAATTCCTGCAAGATTAACCCCATATTTAATGGTTTGAATGAATTTACCGCCTTGTTCCAAAACATGCATAAGGGGTAACAAGCTGGACATAATCTTACGCCCTTTCGTAAAATCGCCATCAAGCACACATGCCTTATAAAGGGCAATATGCTCTTTCGGAAGAAAATTAGAACCACCGCATACCCAAAACCGTGCGCCCCATGCAAAAAATTCCAAAGCTTGATCATCCATGCCGCAACCAAGCCCGATATGCGGATAATCACGCGCCAATAAATGCACACGGTTAATATCGCCTGAGCTTTCCTTAATGCCGCAAATATTGGCAGAACGCCCCACGCGATCCAAAAACTCCTCCCCCATCATCGTTCCTGTGCGATGTGGGTAATTATAAAGCATAATCGGCAAATCAGCTGCTTTATCAATTGCTAGGGCGTTTAGGGCATTTTCACGGTCAGTTGGCACCGCATAAGGCGGGCTTGCTAATAAAATTGCATCCGCCTCCATTTCACGTGCGGCGGCTGCTAACGCAATAGAATCTTGGGTTAGCATCGTCCCCGTGCCAACAACAAATGGAACGCGCCCTTTAATTTGTTGATGGGTAAAGCGGGCAATCTCCACACGCTCTTCAAGGGTTTGTGCATAATTTTCACCTGTTGACCCGCCAGAGATCAATCCATGTACCCCTGCTTCAATCAGCATTTCAATGACTTCAGCAAGCACCTTGTAACTGATTTGATAATCCGCATCAAAGGGGGTTACGATTGGCGTATAAATTCCTTCAAATTGAAAGCGCGCTGTCACAAGACTTCCTTTAACTTATCCTAATAATCTTGGTTAAGTGCATCGGCGGCAGGAATTTCGCGTTCACGCCGTGCAATATAATCCAATAAAGCTTCATCAACCGCTTCATCAAGCTTTGGTTCTTCATAAGCCTTTAATAAGGCTTTTGCATGATCAAGCGCACGCTTGGTAATTTCAGGCGAACCATCGGCAAGCCATTGTTCAATCGCGTTATTATCAAATAATTCAGGCATGAAATAAGCCGTTTGAAAATTATCTTGGGTATGTGAATGCCCCAAATAATGCCCGCCAGGGCCAATATCACGCACCGCATCCAACGCTTGGTCAAATCCCATCCAATCAGGCCCTTGCGCCATTTTATAGGCCATTGCACATTGTTCCGCATCAACAACGAATTTTGCAACCGAACAATGCATACCAGCTTCATTCCAGCCAGCAGAGTGCCAAATATAATTTGCGCCAGCGTGCAACACCGCATTTAGAGTGGTTGCGCTTTCATAGCCTGCTTGTGCATCCAATAATTTTCCGCCACCAAGTGCGCTGGAGCTACGCCAAGGAATATTATAATAACGTGCCATCTGCCCAATCATAAAATTCATCTGACTAATTTCGGGGGTGCCTGCCATGGGCGCGCCAGATTTCATGCTAACAGTTGACAAATAATGCCCGTAAATCGCAGGTGCGCCCTTACGAATGATTTGGGTATAAGCAAGAGCCGCCAAGGCTTCAGCATTAAGTTGGGCAACTGTTGCAGGGACTGAAGCAGGTGTATTTGCCCCGCCCAACACAAAAGGCGAGCATAAAACAGGTTGATTACGCTTACAAAAAGCACGCATCGCCCCCAACATGGTTTCATCCCATACCAAAGGCGAATTACCATTACAATTGCCCGTGGTGACCGCATGGGTTTCCATAAAATCTTCACCAAATAAAATAGCGCATAATTCCATCACATCTTCGGCATTTTTAGGGCTGGTCGTCATGCCCATAAACATTTTATCGGAATATTTCATTGAAGAATAAGTAATGCGCAAATGGCGTTGAGAGATTGGGTGATCATAAGGTTCAACAATATGATGGGCGGAGCTGTGAAGCGCAGGCATCATATGCGATAATTTATGAAACATTGCCAAATCTTCCAAACTTGGATTGCGCCGCACATCCTCCAGATCACGCAGATAAGGCGCACCCGTCATCGGCACAAACACCGCATTATTTCCACCAACCGCCACGTTATTTTGTGGATTGCGTGCATGATAGGTTATTTGAGATGGAATGGTTTTAATAAGTTCGCGTATCAAACCACGCTCGGGATAAACCATCTCCCCTTCAACCTTAGCCCCAATTCGCCGCCAATCTTCAACGGCAATCGGATCACGAAATAACACCCCAACATTTTCCAGAATATCCATGGAAGCGTTGTCGATCACCTCAACTTGTGTCTGATCCATTACCTCCGTCACGGGCAGTTTATTGATAAGCCCTGCTAGCATGGTAAAATCACGGGTTTGACGGAGTTCGCGGCGGGCATTGCGCCCACCAGCACGCCCATGATTACGTTTAGGGTGTTGTTCTGCTTGTTTTGGCTCTTCCGTTGATGTTCTAGCCATTAAGGGTTACAATTCCTAATGCCAAATTACGCCGCAGCACTCATGGTGATAATAGGTGTCATTTTTGCCAATTCTTCTTCGGATAAGTGGCATTTTATTTGATGCTGACCGTGAATTGTTTTGACGGGTGGAATCTCGCGTTCACATAAACCATTTGGTACCGATGATTTACGTGGGCATCGTGTTTGGAATGGACAGCCAGAAGGCGGGTTCATCGCCGAAGGAATATCCCCGTCCAACACGATTTGCTGCTTTTCAATATCAGGATCGGCAATCGGCACGGCTGAAAGCAATGCTTCTGTGTAAGGATGATAAGGCGGCTCAAAGACTTCTTCGGTTGTACCGATTTCCACAACATGACCCAAATACATGACCATCACACGATCCGATAAATAACGTACAATTGATAAATCATGCGAAATGAAAATAAGGGTGGTGCGGGCGGTATTTTGTATATCCATCAAAAGATCAGTCACCGCCGCTTGTACCGAAACATCAAGTGCTGACACAGGTTCATCCGCAACCACGATGCGCGGCATCCCTGCAAAGGCGCGGGCAATTCCAACCCGTTGCTTTTGGCCACCCGATAGCTGGCGTGGCATTCGTTCGGCAAAGACACGTGGTAATTTAACTAAATCCAACAATTCCAGCATACGATCACGGCGTTCTTTATCAGAATTACCGATTTTAAAAATTTCTAAGGCACGAATAATCTGCGATCCCACTGTCATTGACGGGTTTAGCGTATCAAACGGGTTTTGAAATACCATTTGAATATCAGCAACATTGCGGGTGGAACGATCATGAATTGGCACCGATTGAATGGGATTGTCATTAAGAACAATCAGACCATCACTGGCAGTTTCAAGTCCCATCAATACTTTTGCTAAGGTTGATTTACCACAACCAGATTCACCAACGATCGCCAATGTTTCTGCTTCACGTGCTTCAAGCGTGATGGTTTCATTTGCTTTAACAACACGCTTTTCCCCGCCAAATAAGGCATTGGCGGCAACCTCATAATATTTTTTCAGCCCATCAATTTTAAGAACACAATCCCCAACTTCTGTACTATCACTTTTTGCATTAGGAATAGGTGGATTTTCCCAATCAATCTCTTTAATACGGCAACAACGGCTTTCATGGCGGGTTGCATCATCAACAACCGACATTTTTAAATCACCTGCATTGCACAAGCCCTCGGCAAAATAATTACAACGTGGCCCAAAATTACATCCTTGCGGTCGTTCAAGCGGCAATGGAAAATTCCCTGGGATCGCAACTAGCGGGCGTTCAGTCTTATCTGCCCCTGGTAGTGGGATGGAGCGGAATAGAGCTTGAGTATAAGGGTGACGCATATTGGCAAAGACATTTTCAACGATACCAGTTTCCACCGCTTCGCCCGAATACATCACGCAGATTCGATCACAGGTCTCCAACACCAATCCCAGATTATGGGAAATAAATAGCATTGAGGTTCCATATTTTTCACCTAATTCTTTAACCAATTCAATCACCGCCGCTTCAACCGTAACATCAAGAGCAGTGGTTGGTTCGTCCAATATCAATAAAGAAGGCTTGGACATTAACGCCATCGCAATTACGATTCGTTGTTGTTGTCCGCCCGATAATTGATGCGGATAAGAATTTAACATCCGCTCAGGGTCAGGAAGTTTAACATCGGTAACAACTTCAAGCGCGCGTTTATAGGCCTCTTCTTTGGAGACCCCATCATGAATCATCGGCACTTCCATTAATTGTTGTGCAATTTTCATCGCGGGATTGAGAGAGGCCATTGGCTCCTGATAAATCATTGCAATGTCTTTACCACGAATTTTTGCTAATTCAGCCGTGGTCATTTTGTTCAAATCTTGACCTTTAAATTTGATCGAACCGCCAACAACCTTCCCATTTTTACCAAGATATTGCATTACCCCTAATGCAACTGTTGATTTTCCACATCCCGATTCGCCAACAAGCCCGACCGCTTCCCCAGGCATTACAGTACAAGAAAAATCCATAACGGCGGGAATTTCGCCTGCTCGAACAAAGAAAGAGATGGATAGCCCATCAATCTCAAGCAATGGCGTTTGTGACGACTCATTCATGATTCTCTCTCCTTATTAATCTTTCAACGATTCTTCACGCAACCCATCGGCTAGTAAATTAAGACCTAACACCAAAGACATGAGCGCAAGTGCAGGTGGCAAGGCAGGATGCGGATAAACTGAAAGTAATTTACGCCCTGAATTAATTGTGGTTCCCCAATCTGGGCTATCAAATGGTAAGCCCAATCCAAAGAACCCTAACGTACCAAGTAAGATGGTAACATAACCAATCCTAAGGCAAAAATCGACAATAAGCGGACCACGCACATTCGGCAAAATCTCCCACAGCATGATATACCAAGAGCCTTCACCGCGGGTTTGTGCCGCCCCAATATAATCGCGGGATTTAACATCTAAGGTTAGCCCGCGAACAATCCTGAACACAGTAGGGGAGTTTACAAATACGACCGAAACAAAAACAGTCAACATCCCACTTGAAGGTTCAAAAATATCCAAAGCCCTTGGTAAAAATTCAAAATTTGTATCTTGATCTGATAATAATGACAGGTAAACCCATCCCCCTAAAATTACTGACACGCCCACATAAAGATTACGTTTAAACGGAATAACAAAAAATCTTGAATTAAATAGGACGACCAAAAACAAAATAGGAAAGATAAATAATACCGAAGCCATATAAATCGGCAGACCGCTTTCAACCAATTCAGGCGTTACCAATAAATAAAATAGCAAGATGACGGGAAAAGCCAAAATAAGATTGGCCAAAAAGGATAGATTTGTATCCAGCTTAAATTTACGATCCCCATAATAGCCAGCAGGTAACCCAAGGACGATGCCAACCATGAATGCAAACAATGTTGCAAGCGGCGCAATCATAATGACAATTCCCGAACCAATCACCATGCGGGAGAAGATATCGCGCCCCAGACTGTCTCCACCTAATAAATAATAAGGATAATTGCCTTCATCAAGAACAGGCGTACCAGGAACTTTATGCTTCATGGCAACAAGTTGCTGATAAACATCATGGGTTGCAACAAGCCCAAAGAAATTCGATAGGATCGCGGCATATACCCAAAACATAACAATCCCAAAACCAATCATGCCAACGCGATTGTCAAACAGTTTGCCATACATACCAAGTCGCCGCTTATAATAAATCGACACTGCAAAAGTGACGACAAGTGCAATAAATACAGGAATAAATTGAACTAAAATTTTGCCAAAAATTTCAAACCAGCCTAATGGTTCCATCTTATTTTCCCCCTTAAGCGATTCGGATTCTTGGATTAAGATAAACATAGCCGATATCGGAAATCAGCTGCGTAATTAACACAACGACAACAGAAACAACTGAAATTCCTAATAAAAGCTGAATATCATTCTTGGTTGCGGCCTCGACCAATGTCCAGCCAAACCCTTTATAATTAAATAAGGTTTCAACAATAACCACCCCATTCAATAACCACGGAATTTGTAACATAATCACAGTAAAAGGCGCAATTAAAGCATTACGCAATGCATGTTTTAAAACAATATTTGCGAAACTAACCCCTTTGAGCCTTGCCGTACGAATATATTGGGAGGTCATAACCTCAGCCATAGAGGCACGTGTCATTCTTGCAATATAGCCCATGCCATAAAGTGCGATGGTTGCAACTGGCAGGGCAAAATTTTCAATGGTCGCATTTTCCATTGCTTGTGTGGCAGAACCTTTGAACCATTTCAAACCGACTGCGGAGGAGGCAAAAACCGCAATAAAAATCACCCCTGAAACATATTCAGGCGTGGCCGTTGATAGGATGGAGGCGGTTGAAAGACTACGGTCAGTTTTTGTGCCTTCGCGCATACCAGCAAGAACGCCGACCAACAATGCCCCTGGCACCATGATCACCAGCACCCATAACATTAATTTGCCTGTTAGCGCCAGCCGCTTTGCTAAGATGCTAGCAACCGATTCATTAAATACGGTCGATTGCCCCCAATAGCCTTGAAAAATACCACAATAGGTAGGCGGCGTTTCCATATCGCGATAGGCTTCATAGCATCGCCCTGTCTTATTGCCAGAATTATCGGTATAAACCCAACCAGGGGCGATCCCTAACCATTCACCATATTTTACAAAAAGATTACGATCATACCCACGTTTTGAAAGCCAAGACACAACCTCACCATCCGACATGCGGCTGGTCGCTTCGGTCTTAGCCAATGTTTCTAATTTAGGAGAAAGATTGGTTAGAAAAAACACAATAAAGGTCAAGCATAATGCTGTCAGCAGCATAATTCCTGATCTTTTTAATAAAAAATTACCCACAAGTCCTCCCCCTTACTTTGGTGCGTTTCTTAAATTGATTCTGTTATTGATTTTTGTAACTTAGCGAATAAAAGCGACTGCGCCCGAAATTTTTCGGAACGCAGTCACCCATAATAAGTTAGCTTAAGAAACCGTCCATTTATAAAGCTGTGGCAGGAAGGCAATATGCATATCTGCATTTCCAATCCCATCACGAACAGAACGATAAACCGAACGCCAATAAGGCTGAATGGTTACCCCTTCATCAATCATAATGGCTTGGAGCTTACCCATTACCTTGCGCCTTGCGTCAACATCAGCAACTGAGTTTGCTTCATCAAGAAGAGAATCAAATTCAGCATTTGAGAAAGCAGCTTCATTCCAAGGAACACCAGAACGATAGGCAAGCCCAAGGACTTGGGTACCCAGCGGGCGGTGGTTCCAGTTGGTTGCAGAAAATGGATATTTTGTCCAATCGTTCCAGAAGGTTGAGCCTGGAATGATCTTATGGGAAGCTTTAATGCCTGCCTCGTTCAACTGGGCAACCACTGAAGCTCCGCTATCTGCGTGGAACTGTTCGTCAGACGTAATAACTTCAAAATTATGATCCGCCATACCAGCTTCTGCAATCATGGCTTTGGCTTTAGCAGGATCATAAGGCAAACGCCCGAATGAAGGGTTATATTCAGGGTGAACAGGACCAACATGATGATTCTCTGCCACCACGCCAAGACCAGAATAGCCAAGCTGTAAGACTTTGGAATTATCAACTGCCATAGCAAGGGCTTGACGTACTTTCTTGTCAGAATAAATACCATCATCCGCAACTTGGTTTGGACGAATAACGATGGTTGCGCCAGTGGCAACGGTTGAATTTTGCCAACCGATTGCTTCAAATAATTCAACGAAGTCACCAACCGTTTCGTAAGTTGCATCAACTTCACCAGCTTCAGCGGCGGCAACCCAAGCGGCTGGGTCAGTGCCATAATCGATCATTTCAATGCGATCTGCACAATGAGGATACATATCTTTACCCCACCATTCATGATTTGCATTTTTAACGATGACAACTTTTTCGCCAACTGAAAATTCTTCCAACACATAAGGGCCTGTTCCAACATGTTTGCCTGGCATTGACATATCAGCAGGATTATGAGAACTGTGAACAACCGCAGAAGGATAATCCGCCATACCAGCAATCAAGGTGATATCTGGTTTGTTTGCTTTCACGAATACCGTATGGCTATCCACGATTTTGATTGCACCAGCTGATGCTTTTCCTGTAGCTTCATCAATCAAGGATGCCATACGGGTGGCCATTGAGTTTCCTTCAACCGTTGTATCGCACCACATTTCAATATTGCGCGCAACATCTTCAGCTGTGAAGTCATCGCCATTATTCCATTTTACGCCTTTACGGACATTAAGCGTGAACTCATCCCCAGCGTTATTAACGTCCCATGATTCAAGCAAGAAAGGCTTAAAGGTTCCATCAGAATTATATTCAATTAGGTTTTCTAGCCAACCAGAACATGCCCAATACATTTCTGTCCAGTCAAATGTGCGTGGGTCTTTTAACTCCTTAACACTCATTTGAATTTTAAGGGTACCACCATGGGCGCCTTTAGCCAATTCAGGCATTGTTAATCCAAGTAAGCTGTAAGCCCCTGCCGCAGTTACACCAACGGCCGTTGTGCGGGCAAAAAACTCTCTTCGACTCATTTTACCAGCCTGATAATCTTTTAAGTTAATATCAACAGACGGGTGAATCGTTTTATCTTTACGCATTACATACCTCCTTCAAGTAAGTTTACTGCAATAATTTTAAATTACCGTTATACATTGCAACATATGAAACCCCATTGGTCAACAAAAAAATTAAATTAATCGTTAAAACCGCATTTAAGCAATCAGAATAAGACTATAGAATCCTACTCTGGCAAAGGCACATCGGCAATCAGCGTTTCGATATCAGGTAGTGTTTTAATCATGCCATGATCTAATAAAAACGCACCAAACCATTGATAGCGCGCACGATCAACGGCGCGTGGTGCGACCGCAAATCGTCTTAAAGTATCGTCATATGCACGGCGATTAAGGGTGTCCCCAAGCTTTTCATCATAATCAATTAATAGGTTTAGGGCATCTTGTGGATGATTAAGCATATAAGTGGTTGCTTGTTCAATCGCGGCCATGAAGCGTGCAATCCGTGGATCAGCAACCAATTCTTTACGGGTTACATAGATCAGCTCGTCATGTGGCGGCACCCCATGTTCTTCAACAAAAAAACTGCGCCCAGGTGTGCCATTAAGCTCCAACAAAGTTAATTCAAAGTTACGAAATGCCCCGATAACCGCATCCACTTGCCCAGAAGCAAGGGCTGAGGTCAACGCAAAATTAACATTAATTAAGGAAACATCATCAAGGCTTAACCCTTCTGTTTTAAGCATCACATTTAATAAGACTTCTTCCATCCCAACGACTGAGAAGCCAATCTTCTTACCCTTAAGCTGACTAAGATCGTTAATTGCACTATCTTCAAGGACAACAAGGCTGTTTAAAGGTGTTGCAACCACGCCGCCAATCCGCACAAGATCTAATCCTTGATCAACATGCAAGTAAAGCTGGGGTTGATAGGAAATTGCAATATCCCCTTCGCCAGCCGCAACCAGTTTAGGCGGAAGCGATGGATCAGAAGGCGCAATCAATTCAACATCCAAGGAATGCTCTTCAAAAAATCCTTTTTGTTTTGCAACAATCAAGGGCGCATGATCGGGATTGATATACCAATCCAATAACACTTGCATAGGCTGTGCATCCGTAGCCAATGCGTTTTTTGCTCCAAGCATCATTGGCGTATAAGCAACCAATAGCATCACCATTAAATTAATGTTTAAAAATTTTTTCAATTTGAATGTGATCATCGTGAAATCCTTAAAAAAACGCCCAAGAAATTAATTAAATATTAAATGTGATCAAGATCATTGCGTCAAATTAACCTGTTGCAATAAACTTAAAAAAATAGGCTAGTCACCTAAATTATATTTATAAAGCCCCTTCTATTAATCGACAAGTCTATTTTAAACCTATATAATAAGTGAAGGTAGGGCTTTAGATCGTTAGCAAGAGGAGCAAGAAAATGAATGAATTGACATTAACCCGTGCTAAAATCGCCGAGACCATTCACAATGAAATTGGATTATCAAGAACGGAGTCCGCTGATCTTGTTGAAGCCATTATTGATGAAATTATAGGCGCACTTGAACAAGAAGGGCTTGTAAAAATTTCATCCTTTGGCAGATTCCATGTGCGCAATAAGCGCGCGCGCGTTGGGCGCAATCCCAAGACGAAAAAAACTGCGAATATATCCGCAAGGCGCGTTGTTGGGTTTCGTCCAAGCATTATGCTTAAAGAGCGCATTAATGATGCGTTCCTTAAAGAACGGTTTTAAGATAAATTTATCTTTATTATTTTATGTATAGTCTTCACGAACTTCGTCCTTCAAAATTTAATCGAGATTCCCTGTTTGAACTTGTAGGAGCCGTTGAGTCCTACCCCGAATTTTTACCATGGTGTCAACAGGTGCGGGTTCGTGAACGTTCAGAAGATTCGCTTGTCGCCGATGTTCGTATTGCCTTTAAACTTTATCACCAAAATTTTACGACCCGTGTTCAATTTGACCCAGAAAACTATGTGATCGATATCACTTATCACAATGGTCCATTTAAATATTTAAATAGCCGATGGGAATTTGTTATCGATGAATCCGCCAGTAAATCTGGCGAAAATGGTTGTAAGATCGATTTTCAAATTGAATTTGCTTTTAAAACAAAAATACTTGACAAACTGCTAGGAATCGTTTTCTATGAAGCTGTGTCAAGAATGATACAAGCTTTTGAAGCTCGTGCAGAAACGCTTTATGGTAATAATTCGCAAAATCGAAAATCATCCTAAATTGTTTCTCATTTAAACTTTAAAAGTAATAGTGACAGAAGTCGAAAGCATTCATCAAATGTTAATTTGTTAATATTGGTATGATTATTGCTTAGATGGTTTGACACGAACTATTATGATGGTTTTATAACTTAATATTAATTCGTAACCTATTAGGTCAACCGCTTAAGGAGCAAAACAATGGAAATTTCAGCTTTTTCCTCAATATCACAGACTGGTCGCCGCCCTGAGATTGGCGGCGGTAAAAATCAAGATTTCCTCGATCAACTGCTGGAATCGATGGGGCTTGACCTTCAAGATTATTTAAATGACGATGGAACTTTGGATGTTGCCTCTCTACAAGAAGAGTTAGGTAGTCAAGGTGGATTCGGCTCACCCATTGGTGGTGGATTCGGTGGCGGTCCACCAGATTTTAACTCACAAGCATTTCAAGATAATTTCGTTAATCAATTTGGCGAAGATGCGCTTGAATTGATTCAAAATGATGATGGCTCGGTTGATCCCGCGGCTTTACGTGAATTTATGCAAGACCAAGGATTTGGCCCACCAATGGGTAGCGGTGGTCCTCCACCTTTTATTAGCAGCATGATGCAAGGTGGCATGCAAGGCGGAGAACTTGGAAACGACACACTTGCAACCTTATTGGAAATGCTATCCACCAATTCTGATGAATCGGATGAAGAAAATAATTCTTCCCCCTTTAACATTCCAAACGGGGCATAGATTTTCTTAAATCTTAACGCAGTTTTATAAATTTCAATCGGCGCAAAAGGTAACATTCTATCTTTTGCGCCTTTTTTATAAAATGGCTAATGCTAGCACTTTATTGACAAAATTTTAGAATCTGCCAAAAGAAATTATAAGAAAAAAGTAAGATAATTTATGTTTCAGGAAGATTTTATTTGGCCGAACAAGAACGTAAACCCACAAATAAACCATCAGAACCACTGACCACTTTGATTGCAAAAACAATCAATCGTGCAGATGTAAATTTTTTTAATGAAAATTATTCACGTCAAGCAGATGCGGTTATAAAAGCCTTGAAGAAAAAAGGTTATGCGGTGGTACCAGATAAGCTTGATGAAGAATTAATCGAATTTGCGATTAAAGCGTTGAAGCAAGGACGCCATCGTCCAGCAGATGTTGTGCGTGATTTTTACCAAGCTTTAATAAAAGTAACCAGAGTTGATTAAAATATCTAGTCCCAATTTTTTATGGGTACGTCACCTAGTCATAACTCATATTTTTATATCTTTATGGATAAAATGCGCTATAATCACCATATGAGATATTTTATTCGTTTTAAGCTAATTGCCGCGATGCTTGTTTTATTTCTTTACGGAGGGCAGTTAGCGGCTAAATCAATAATGTCTCATCAATCAAAAGACGTTACTTTTAATTTGGTAACGGTTGTTGAGGGGCTTGATTATCCGTGGGCGGTGGCGTTCCTGCCAAATGGTGATTATCTGATCACTGAAAAAACGGGAGCGTTACGCCGTGTTCACCAAGGAGTGTTAGATCCAAATCCTATTTCAGGTTTACCTAACAATCTTTATGGCGGTGGACAAGGTGGTTTATTGGATATTATTTTGCATCCTGAGTTTGAACAAAATCAGTTCATTTATTTAACCTATTCTGGACGGGGTTCTGAAGGGGCAGGTACGGAACTTTTGCGCGCTAGATTGGTAGGGAATCACTTACATGATGTTAAAATCCTATTCAAAGCCATTCCCAAAACTCATGGCCGTGCGCATTACGGTTCAAGGCTTGTTTTTGACCGTGATGGTTATTTATATATGACAATTGGTGATCGTTATCGCTATCTTAAGGAAGCACAAAACCCTGAAAATAGCCTTGGCACAGTGGTTCGTTTAAATGCGGATGGCACATTGCCGAATGATAATCCTTTTATCAATCATGCTAGCTATGAGAAGGCGGTTTATTCTTATGGTCACCGCAATCCGCAAGGAATAGCATTGCGTCCATCAGATCAATCTTTATGGCTACATGAACATGGCCCGCGTGGTGGCGATGAGGTGAATAAATTAAAATCAGGTGCCAATTATGGCTGGCCAACCATTACTTATGGCATAGATTATAGCGGGCTTAAAATATCCGATAAAACCCATGCGCCTGACATGGAACAACCGATTATTTATTGGGATCCTTCAATTGCGCCGAGTGGCATGGTATTTTATGATGGAGATCAATTTCCTATTTGGCGGGGGGATTTATTTATTGGCGCATTGGCTGGAAGCCATTTGCGGCGTCTGATCCTTGATGGTGATCGTGTGGTGGGAGAAGAAATCCTATTAAAAGATTTTGCCCGCATCCGTGATGTTCGTAATGGCCCTGATGGCTATTTATATATCTTAACTGATGATGATAATGGACAGCTTTTGCGTTTGGAGCCAGTATCATAACTTTATGCAATAATCTTACTGATGATGGAGCGTATGAATAAATTAGCTAAATAACCAATGGCAACTGCGATTACGATTGCCGCCAAGCCATAGAATACAGGATTATGATTAGCAGTATAAAAGATTTTTGAATTTAAACCTACTTTGCTGATGAATAGATTAGAAGTTTGTGCGCTAATCACCTTGCGATCACGAATAAGCAGGGTTTCGATTTGATACGTCCCAACGGGAACATCGGCTGGAATATATACTTGTAGGCGGAATAAATGATCTCCGCGCCGTTCGACTTTTCCTGCTTCGGCCTTATAAGCATTTGTTTCAATCCTATTGCGAATTAATCCTTGTTGAAATTCGTTGGTTGTTACTTCATCAGCGCCTACCAGCTTAGGAAGATGAATATGGTCAAGGCCAATCCGATGACGTTGGCGTACTGAAAAGGGAAGGTCAAGTGCAGCTGGTGACGTTACTGCATAATGATAAAAGGCACGCACCCGTTCAAATTTATGTTGATCTGCATTTAGCCATAACCCACCATAGGCTTGTTGCCGAGTAACCTCAAAGCTACGCGGGGGGCCTTTAATCATCACCAAAATATCGCCTTCACCAATTACAGAACCAAATAATAATAGATCGCTACCTGTAAAGCTGGTATTAATCTCAATCAAATGCTGGTCAAGATCAACAGTTAGCCTATCGGCTTTGGCAAGGATAGGCATAACCATTATATTAAAACATATAAATATGATTAAAGACCGTAGCATGATCATTTAACGCCCATTGATAAGGTGACAATAAAAGGATCGGAGGGGGGAATAAATAGGCTGACGAGCAGGCTAACCCCTAAGCCGATTACAAGAATGGAAAACCATAGGCGCAATTCCTCTCCACGAAAACGGGGGGCAAGCTGGCTACCGATCTGCGCGCCAATTACGCCCCCAACAATTAAAATTGCCGATAATACAATATCCACCGTTTGATTTAAGACGGCTTGCAAAAAAGTTGCAAAGGCAGCAACAAAAATAATCTGTAAAAGTGACGTGCCAATCACCATCATCGTGGGCATTCCTAACAAATAAATCATCGCTGGAATCATTAAAAAACCACCGCCAACTCCCATAATTGCGGTTAAAATCCCAATGAAAAAGCCAATGATAATGGGTGGGTAAATGCTGATATATAAATTAGATTTGCGAAAGCGTAACTTATTTGGCCAACCATGCATGAAATTATGGCGTCGCCGCCGTTTAACGGATGCGCGATTGGTACGAAGGGAGGCAATGCTCTCCCGCCCCATAATCCCACCAATAATAGTTAAGAATAGGATATAGGTCACCGTTACAAAAAGATCAATTTGTCCTGCTTGACGAATAAGATAGAAAATAACCGTGCCAATAGCCGAACCAACCAATCCACCAGCAAGCAATATGCCCGCCATCAGATAATCAACATTTCCACGCTGATAATGCGGCAACACAGCCGATACAGAAGAAGCAAGAATTTGATTAAGTCCGCTTGCGACAGCAACGGGGGCAGGAATCCCCAAAAATATCAGCATTGGTGTCATTAAAAATCCGCCACCAACACCAAAAATTCCAGATAAAAACCCAACAACTCCACCAAGTGCCATCAAAATTACGATATTGGCGGACATTTCTGCAATTGGCAGATAAATCATGGATAAAGCTCTTGAAAAAACAGGATATTTAATTAAGAATATTAGTCTATATAATAACTATCTTTTTGTAGCAAGAGATGCAATATGAATTTACTGGATGCGCGCGGTCATAAATGCCCTTTACCTGTATTAAAAGCGCAACGTGCGCTAAGCAATCTAAAAATCGGGGATCAGTTAGAGGTTTGGACAGACGATCCAAACGCCCCCATCGATTTAAAGGTCTTTTGTGAAACTACAGGTCATCTTTTAATCGAAGAAACACACGGCCAAGATTCGGTTAAAGTGATTATTGAAAAAACTGCCTTATGATTATCGGTAGTGGCGTTGACCTTTGCGAACAAAAGCGCATTCAAAAAACGATTGAAGCTTTTGGGCAACGCTTCTTGGATCGCCTATTTACGGATGGCGAAAAACAATTAGCAGAGCGCGCGCACGCAAGGCGCGTTGCACGCTATGCACAATTCTTTGCTGCGAAAGAGGCTTGTTCCAAAGCCCTAGGCACAGGGTTACGACAAGGTGTTTTTTGGCGCGATATGGAAGTTTATAGCCTGCCTTCAGGAAAACCGATGATGCGATTGCATGGCGGAGCCTTGGCACGCTTGCAGTCACTTACGCCGCAAGGGCGGGAGGTTGATATTGAATTAAGCCTAAGCGATGAAGCAGGGCTTACTTTGGCACAAGTGTTAATTTTCATTAAATTATCTTAAAATTATGACATTTAACCCCTATTCAAAAATTACAGATTGGAATGCAGCTTATAGTAATCGCGATTATATTGCTAATTCTGAACAAATCCTTAATGGTTGGGTGACACAGTCCACAGCATTTCGTAAGCAAATTGAAGCCATGCCTTATAAGGCGCATTATGACCTTGAATATGGTGATAATGTGCGTCAGTGTTATGATCTATTTTTACCAGAATCCAAACCGCAAGCCCTAGTTATTTTTATTCATGGCGGCTATTGGCGTGCTTTTTCAAAAAATGAATTTAGCCATTTAGCAAAGGGGGCTTTATCCCATAATATCGCGATGGCAATGCCAAGCTATCGACTTTGTCCTGAGGTCACGATTAGTCAGATTACTGAAGATTGCTTTATGGCAATTCAAAAAATTGCTAACCAGATTACCGATATTCCAATCATGCTTGTTGGTCATTCTGCGGGCGGGCATTTGGTCAGCCGAATGCTATGCAAAGATGTTTATTCAAAGCTATCAAAATCGATTCAAAAGCGATTAAGAGTAGTCATTGCGATTAGTGGCCTGTTTGATCTGCGACCCTTATTAAAAACTAATATGAATCAAGATTTTGGCTTAGATGATACGATGGCTTTAAAAGAAAGCCCAATCTTTTATCAACCTAGCCAAGATCAAATTTTTTATGCTTGGGTGGGTGCGCAAGAACGCCCTGAATTTATTCGTCAATCGCAGTTAATTGCGGCAAGCTGGGGCGGATTATGCGCAAATATGGTTTTAAACATAGAAGAACCGCATCATCATTTTAGCGTAATAGAGGGGTTAGAAAAGTCAGATTCGCCCTTGGTAAATTGTTTGTTATCCACCCTTGATTAATTGAAAGCCAACTTTGCAACAACAAGAAACCTTACTTAATCAAGCCATCGCCTTTTATAATCAAGGACAGCTTGATGAAGCTGCCGCGCAGTGCCGTTCAGGGCTTGATCAGGTAGGTGGGTTAAATCCTAATCTATTGGAATTATTAGGGGTGATTGAAGCCCAGCTTGGCCATTCGGATGAAGCTTTGCGGATTATGCGTTTACGTGCTTCGGTTACCCCAACAACGGTTTCTTGTCTTTCTAATCACAAGCGCATTTTGCAACAGACGGGGTATTTTGTTGAGGCGGCTGCCCTTTGTGAACGGATTGCACTCATTCAAAATGCTCTAACAGATAAGGATGCTCATCTATCTGCAATGCTGGAACAAATTGATTTGCTGATCCATGCCAATGAACAAGAAGCCGCGATGATATTTACTGAACGTGTGGTGAGGCTAAAAGAAGATCTGCCTGAACGCCATGATTTTTTGGGTAAGGCCTATTTTAAAAAAGGTGACATGAAAAATGCCGCAAAAGCCTTTGCCAAGGCGGTTGAATTTGACCCAGATCATATTGGGCATCGTATTAATTATGCCTCGGCTATGATTAAGCTGGATCACCCGCAAGAGATTATAAAGGTGTTAACACCGTTGCAAAAAACAGGTAAATTAACAGCCGATGCGATTAATCTGTTGGGATTGGCTTATGGAAAGCTAGGTGAATTTCAAAAATCAGACGCACTTTACCAAGGATTATTAAGTCAAAAAGAGAGCTTGGAACCTGCCCAATATCGCCAATTTAAACAGCATTATAGCACGGTATTGATTTGGGCAGGACGTTATGCGGAAGCCCTTATTTGCCTTAAGGAAGGGTTTGTTGAGGAGGTTGATTCTCCTGCAATCTTAAAAAATCTTGGCTTTGCTTATCGTCTTAATAATCAGCTTGAGGATGCGATTGCTTATTATAAAAAGGCAATCACAGCACTGCCAACGGACGCAGAATCGCATTTTGGTTTATCTTTATGTTTGCTTACCAAGGGGGAGTATCTTGAAGGTTTCAAAGAATATGAATGGCGATTGCGTGGGAATGTATTGGGTGAAGATGATTTTTTACTCATAAAAAAAATACCACATCTTCATTTAAACCAGCTTGAACAGGTGAAATCTGGAAGATTATTGCTTTATAGCGAACAGGGCTATGGTGACATGCTACAATTTTCAAGGCTTTTGCCGATTATTGCGCCTAAGGTAAAAGAAATTTATGTTTATATCCATGACCCTAAATTTAAGTTAGGGGACTTGCTAGTTGAAACGCCCTCTAATGTCCAGTTTAGCTACTGGCCTGATCCTATTCCTGATCATGATTTTCACTTGCCATTGATGAGTCTTGCGAACCTGCTGGAGATTAAATCGGATCAACTTCCGCCACCAATGCGCTTTACTGCGCCTTCTTTCGCCGTCACGCATTTTCAAGATTGGCTAACAACCAACTGTAAAAGAACGGTGTCACGTCCTTTGATTGGATTATGCGTTAAAGGGCGTGCCAGTCATAGGTTGGATCGTGTTCGCTCCCTTAATGATTCATCGATTGCACAATTATTTCAATTATCCGCAGATTTTATATGGTTAGAGGCTAATGCGCCTGATCCCAAGCTTATTGAAATGGCGAACGAACAAAATGTACAATTATTTTATGCCCAAGATGGGTTTAAGGATTTTAGCCATAGTGCAGGCCTGATCCATCATATGGATGCGGTGATTAGTGTGGATACGGCAGTTGCCCATCTTGCCGCGGGTCTTGGAAAACCAGTTTATTTGTTATTAGCAAAAACAGGCGATTGGCGATGGGAGCTTAATCAAGAAACCAGCAAATGGTACCCCGATAAAGTTAAGCTATTTCGCCAACAAATTTTGGGGGATTGGAATATTCCAATTAATGCGGTTATAGAATCCTTGGAATATTAAAATATGGGTCTAGACAATTTTAGAGTGGACTTTTTCTAAATTCATTTAATAATATCTTATAAACATTTCCTTGTCTATTGTTAAATCTCCATTCGCATTCTTCGTAAATTAAAAATCTAAGCCGAACGTTTATGATCCCAACATGTGTTTAATTACAGACATGTTGTGGCTCGGGTGCTTCATGGTATTTTGTTGGTTGTCTAAACCGCAACAACAGGAGGCACCCGATGGCACGATCATCTCATACATACACCCACATATCAATCATTGAACGGACAAAGATTGAAGTTTTTATTGACCAAGGCATGGGCGTATCAGCCATTGCCCGCGTCCTCAATCGCGCTAAATCTTCTATATCCTGTGAGATCAAGCGGGGGCGATATAACGGAAAATATACTGCACGCATCGCTCAAGCGCGTTCTCACAAAGCCAAACAGCTTCCGCGAAAGCTAAAAGCAGCTCAAAATCAAAGCCTAATGCATAAAATAGAACGCCTACTGAGAAAGCGATGGTCGCCTGAAATCATTGCCCATTATCTGGAAGAAAAAATATCCCATACCACCATTTATACCATAATCAAAACCATCAGGCCACAATGGAGAAAATATCTAGCATATCAAAAGAAAAGCAAATATCACAAAGGCTACGGACGAAAATACCTTATTCCTTATCGAACAGATATAGGTTTGCGTCCGAATGAAAAATCTTTTGGCGATTATGAAGCCGATACACTTATCAGCGCACAGCCAGGAAAGGCTGCCTTAGCCGTGTTCGTTGAACGCAAAACTAGGTTGTATCGGATCATCAAAATGCCCGACAAAATCGCCCATTCTATATTCAAAGCAACCTTTCAGGCCTTGAAAGGCAGTCCCGTCAATAGCATCACTTATGACAATGGTTCAGAAAATTCCGAACATTTTGTTATAAACCGATTGTTAGGGTGCGCCAGTTATTTTGCTAGACCCTATAGAAGCACGGATAAGGGGCTCATCGAAAACCGAAATAAAATATTACGGCAATTCTTACCTAAGAAAACAAACTTTGACTTGATCACAAACGAACAGATCAATAAAATCGAAAATCAAATCAACGAAAGACCTATGAAGTGCTTAAAATGGAAATCGCCTAAACAAGCATTCATACAAAAAACGTTCGGATTGAATCTTTAATCTGCAGTGCGCAATGCCGTTTAAGATATATTTTGCGTTATTAAGTTTCTTTATGCTATAATTCTTTAATATAAAACAGCTTTGTTTTATTTAATTGCTAAGGAGATGATTGATGAAAGCAAAAGAACAAGTGATTGAGCGTTTAAATGAGGCACTTTTTTTAGAACTTGGCGCAGTAAATCAATATTGGTTGCATTACCGATTACTTGACGATTGGGGATTTAGCAAACTGGCAGCTAAGGAGCGTGAAGAAAGCATTGAAGAAATGAAGCACGCCGATACAATCATTGAAAGGATTATCTTCTTAAATGGATTTCCAAATTTGCAAACTGTGGCACCGTTGCGCATTGGTCAAACAATAAAAGAAGTCTTGGAATGTGATCTTGCAGGGGAACAAGAAGCTTGGGATAGTTATAGCAAATCTTGTAAAATTTGTAGAGAAGCAGGCGATTATACAACCATGAATATTTTTGAAACATTGCTCCGTGATGAGGAAGAGCATATTGATTTTCTTGAAACCCAACTTAACCTGTTGGAAAAAATCGGTGAAGAAAAATATGGGTTACTTAACGCATCCCCTGCAAACGAAGCTTAATCATAATCATTGATAAAAAATTACACTGAGGATTGCCTTAGGTTTTTTTGAATATAAAGAATTAAGGAAGTTCAAAAAATGTGTCGCTGGCTGTGTTACCTAGGAAAGCCAATCACGCCTTATCGCTTTATCTATGAAGAAGAATATTCGCTTGTTGAGCAATCACATCATGCGCGCCAATCAAAAACAGAGGTTAATGCCGATGGATTTGGATTTGGTTGGTATGGGGATTACGATCCTGAACCTGGACGATTTCGTGATATTTTACCAGCATGGAGCGATGAAAATCTGTTAAGCCTTGCCCGTTCTATCCGTTCAGGGATTTTTATGGCGCATGTGCGCGCTGCAACCGATATGGCGACAAGTCGTACAAATTGCCATCCATTTACCTGTAAAAATAACATGTTCGTTCATAACGGACAAATTGGTGGATATATGCGCTTGCGTCGCCAGATTGAAACCTTGATTCCTGACGAACTATATGCTTACCGTCTTGGTTCAACAGATAGTGAGGCGTTATTTTTATATCTGCATGGCTTACTTGCTAAGCATAATTTTCATAATGCCGCTAGCCAACTGATTGAAACCGTTGAGGCCATAATGCAAAAGGCAGAGGTTAAGGAGCCGTTTCGCTTTACCTCTGCTTATTGTGATGGGGAGCAAATTTATATCGTGCGTTATTCAAGTGATGGTCGTGCACCATCTCTATCTTATCATTGGGACAAAGATGGTTGGATCATTGTGTCTGAACCCTTGGATGATGAGCAAGATCGATGGACAACCGTGCCACGTAATCATACGATGATTATCAATCACAATCTATCTGAACCGATTATTACAGCACTGTGATTGGGATGATTTACTTTTATAATTGGTGGAAGCCCGTATAAAAGCAGTCTATGATTTTATGTTGGGGATTTCATGATGGGGATTTTATGGTGGGCGGTGACGGACTCGAACCGCCGACCCTCTCGGTGTAAACGAGACGCTCTACCAACTGAGCTAACCGCCCTAACTTGATAGAATTTCCCCGTTCAATGCTTTGACTTTCATCGTCAAGCGGCTGATCTTGCGTGCTGCCATGCGCTTATGAATAACACCTTTGGCGGCCGCACGATGTAAAATTGGAACAACTTCAAACAATGCAGATTTAGCAGCCGCACCATCTTCATTTTTTAACGCATCTTCAACGCGTCTTATGAAAGTACGCATTTTACTGCGCCACGCGATGTTACGCATGGTACGCGCTTTTGTTTGACGAACCCTTTTAAGGGCGGATACGTGATTTGCCATTTTATGTTTTATCCAATTTTTATATAAATTCTATCATTCGAAATGCTTATAGTTAGTCAATAACATTAGGTCAAGTATCAATTTTATTTTTGTTACACAGAAATATTAAAGCTTATTGTGCATTAAGACATTAAATTCTTTTGTTATATTTTTACAGATGTTTGATAATGATTGTCATTATCAAAAAAAAGCTTGACAAGAGAGGTCACGATTTATAGTCAACCTGATAATGATTATCATTATCAAAAAAAGAAAGGGCATTTAATGTTTAAAAAATCATTTATTATAACTTCTGCTATAGCGATTTTGGCCTCCACGATTGGAATTTCAACCGCCGATAGTAAAGAGCTTAATCTTTATTCATCGCGCCATTATGATACGGATGAAAAGCTTTATAGCAATTTCACCAAAGCAACGGGCATTAAAATCAATCGCATTGAAGGTAAAGCGGATGAGCTTATTGCAAGAATGAAAGCAGAAGGACAAAATTCACCTGCTGATGTGTTTTTAACAGTTGATACTGTGCGCTTAACACGGGCGAAAGACCTTGGCTTGTTTCAATCCATAAATAGTGATGTTTTGGAAGCAAAAATTCCAGCCTATCTACAAGATGATGATAATCAATGGTTTGCTTTTTCACAACGCGCAAGAATTTTATTTTATGATAAACGTTCGGTTACGAATCCACCTCAAACCTATCAAGATTTAGCAAATCCTGAATATAAAGGGATGGTATGTATTCGTTCTTCTTCCAATGTTTATACCCAAAATATCGTTGCGGCATTGATTACGCATTTGGGATCAAATGCGGTTGGCGATTGGACAAAAGCCGTTGTTGATAATTTTGCCAGAGAACCACAAGGTGGTGATACAGATCAGTTACGTGGGATTGCTTCTGGTGAATGTGAAATTGCTATGTCTAACACCTATTATTATGCAAGGGCGACAAGAAAAGGTGATAAATCAATGTCAGAAGCTGATCTTGCTAACATTGGTTGGGTTTTCCCAAATCAAAATAGCATTGGCGCGCATATGAATATTTCTGGTGGTGGCGTAGCCGTTAATGCTCCTAACAAAGCAAATGCAATCCTATTCCTTGAATATTTAGCATCAGAACAAGCACAAGAATATTTTTCCGCTGGTAATGATGAATATCCTGCAGTGCCAGGAACTGGATTGTCAGAATCGGTTGCCAATCTTGGCTTTTTCCGTCCTGATACGATAGAACTTTCAGATATCGCAGATAATATTTCTGCTGCACAGAATGCCCTTAATCAGGCTGGTTGGAAGTAATTATTTTTTCTATTTTGACTAACATTCCTGCATAAAATAATAACAGGAATTAACCCTATGGCGGCGATTACCAATGAAGGAATCGCCGCCCCCGAAAGACGCTCATCAGAAGCCAAACGAAACGCCTGAACGGCTAACGTATCATAATTAAATGGCCTTAAAATCAGGGTGGCTGGCAATTCCTTAACGGTATCGACAAACACAATCAACATTGCGGTAAAAATATGAAGTTTCAATATGGGCAGGTGAATTTTGCGGATTGTTTGCGTTAAAGTCCCCCCTAACATTTGGGATGATAAATCCATGTTTCTTGAAATTGTGCTAAGACCGCTTTCATAGGTTCCTATGGATACAGATAAAAACCTTACCATATAGGCTATAATGAGCAACCAAATAGAACCAGAAATTAACAATCCAGTTGAGAGTCCAAACCAAGATTCAAGTTTTCCATCCAGCCAATTATCGAAATTGGCAAAGGGGACTAACAATCCAACCGCAATCACACCCCCTGGAACGGCGTATCCCAAACGGCCAATAAAAATTCCTGCGATTGATAATTTATTTTTTGCAAAACGATGAAAGCTTACTAAAAATATGGTTGCTAGGACGGTAATCATTGCAGCAATCCCTGCCAAGGTTACCGAATTTTTAATAAAATGCATATAGCGTTCACTAAATAATTGTTGTTCAGATTCCATCCCCATTAAGATTAAGGTAATGGTTGGGATAATCGCACCGAAAAGCACAGGAATAAAACAGCTAATTTGTACCAAGAATGCTTTTAAGCCCGTTAATTGAAGGCGTTCAAAACGATCAGGTTTTTCTTCATTTTTAGCAAATTCCTTATTCGCACGATTAAAATATTCCAGTCCTGCGATTAATAGGGCGAATGCCAATAGGCCAAGTGCAAGCTGGGCTGCTGCCCCACGATCTGCCAAACCGTACCAGCTTGTATAAATCCCCGTTGCAAATGTTTGCACACTAAAATGCGCAACGGTACCAAAATCAGCCAATGTTTCCATAATTACAAGCAAAACACCTGCCGCGATTGATGGCCTTGCTAGCGGCACTGAAACTGAAATAAATGCACGCAATGGCGAGGCACCAAGACCGCGCGCCGTTTTAAACGCCCTTGTTGCTTGAATTTGAAAATTGGAGCGTGCTAGCAAATAAACATAAGGATATAACACAAAGGTAAGCATTAAGGCGGCTCCACCCAAAGAACGAATTTCAGGAAACCAATAATCATGGGCGCCCCAACCAAAATAAGTGCGTAGGGTAGATTGCACGAATCCTGGATGATCCAAAAGATCAGTATAAGCATAAGCAAGGACATAGGCAGGAAAAGCAAGGGGGATAATTAGGGCGATTTCCAAAATTTTACGCCCCCAAAATTCAGTTGTTGTAACAAACCAAGCTGTGACTGTGCCAAATAAAATGGTGCCTATTGTCACCATGGCAATCAATGCTAATGTTGTGCCTATATACCGCAAAAGGACAGTATTTGCTAACATTGTTAAGGTATCAAGCTGACCAAAAATAGCTGCGATCACAACACTGATGATTGGTAATAAACATATAGCAATAATGATTAAAGCAACTGAAAAAATTACAGTTTTACTCATAAAGCCAACCTTTTAGATGATAACAGTACAAAAATCACTATTGAGTTTATAGGAGATTATATAAAGCCAAATAGCAATACAATTTAATGCAGGCTAACTCAATGATTACTTAAAAAAAATATCAATGGTTACTGATTTTAGTAATTGGAATATCAGCTAATTTCTGGATTAAATCTTCTTCTAATTCTTTCAATACAGAGGATACCTTATCATGGAGCGTGCGCTCCACAGAACATTCAGAATTTTTTATTGTCTCACTTTGATTGATTAAACGTTCATCAAGGGCTAAATAAATATCAGCAAGTGTAATTTTTTCAGGATCACGGGCTAAAACCCATCCCCCAGCATGCCCTTTTTCTGATTTCAATAGCCCAACTTCCCTTAACCCCCCAAGCACCCTGCGGACAACAACAGCATTTGTCCCGATATGTTCTGCAATATCGGATGAAGTTCGGGTTCGCATTGGATCATCTGCCATATGGGCAACTGCATGAAGTGCTAATGAGAGGCGACCATTTCGTTTCAATATTAAGGCTCCTAAAAAAAATATTTTTTTGTAACATAGATAGTTGCATTTTTTTGGTAACTGTAATAGTTACATGAAATAAATTGAAACAACCTACCAAGGAGTAATTATTATGCACGATTCTCGACTTCCAGTCACGGTACTTTCTGGCTTTCTTGGTGCTGGAAAAACCACGTTACTTAATCGCGTATTGAATAATCGTGAAGGAAGGCGTGTTGCCGTAATCGTTAATGATATGTCAGAAGTGAATATTGATGCTGATCTTGTTCGTGCTGACACAGAGCTTAGCCGAACAGAAGAAACACTTGTTGAAATGTCAAACGGGTGCATTTGTTGCACTTTGCGTGATGATTTGTTGAAAGAAGTACGACAATTAGCATCCGAAGGACGGTTTGATTATCTATTGATTGAATCAACGGGCATATCAGAACCATTGCCCGTTGCCGCAACGTTTGATTTTCGTGATGAAGCTGGGGAAAGCCTGTCAGATGTCTCAAGGCTTGATACAATGGTCACTGTTGTTGATGCAGTTAATTTGC
This sequence comes from Alphaproteobacteria bacterium, assembly GCA_965229675.1. Classification (GTDB taxonomy): domain Bacteria; phylum Pseudomonadota; class Alphaproteobacteria; order CBDDJK01; family CBDDJK01; genus CBDDJK01. The sequence continues at coordinate 1,130,552 of OZ245897.1, read as the reverse complement.
TTAATGATTATTCTTCCCATGATTTTCTTAAAGATCGTGGAGAATCTTTGGGTGATGACGATGATCGTAGCCTTGTTCACCTATTGACAGATCAAATTGAATTTGCTGATGTTGTTATTTTAAACAAAGTTAATGACGCAGGGGCAGAGCGAACGGATGCTGCTCGCAAGATTATTCGTAGCTTAAATGCAGATGCAAAAATCATTGAAACGGATCATTCTGATGTTGCTGCTGATATCATTTTAAATACAGGGATGTTTGATTTTGAAAAAGCGCATCAACACCCGATGTGGGCGAAGGAACTTTATGGCTTTGCTAATCATGTTCCTGAAACAGAAGAATATGGGGTTACTTCTTTTGTATATCGCGCACGTCAACCTTTTATTCCAAAGAAGGTTGTTGCTGTACTTGATGGTGAAATTCCAGGGGTTATTCGATCAAAAGGGCATTTTTGGATTGCAACCCGTCCAGATTGGGTAATTGAGTTTTCACTGGCTGGCGCGCTTTCGTCAATTTCACCTCTTGGAAAATGGTGGGCAACGGTACCCGATGACCACAGACCAAAGGATCCAGCGGCCGAAAATTACATAAAATCGCATTGGCAGGAACCATGGGGGGATCGCAGGCAGGAAATTGTCTTCATCGGTTCTGGTATTGATTGGCCAATGTTGAAAGCAAAATTAGATGCATGCTTGGTACCAGAAGAAACGGCTTCAAATGTTGATGAATTGCCGATCTATTCCGATCCGTTTCCGCAATGGATACAAGAGGAAGCGGCATGACGGCAATTTTACAAGAAAAACAAAAAATTTCTGGAGATTTAGTTGGAAATTTAGATTGCGTCTTCATTGATGAAGTCCCTGAAATTTTATCCGCGATTCATCAGCCCAACTGTGCGGCTGCAATTTGGCAAAGAGAATTACTACCTAATTTTCAATCTTGGATCGATAACCTTGACCCAAACCATTTACCTGAAGGTCGATTGATTCTTAAAGCTGAGGCAGTATATGCCGCAGTCGATCAATTGTTTGAAATTGTTGAAACACCTGTTTCACAAGAACGTGATTTTTTGCTTGAGGATATTACCAACCTTGCTGAATTATTTTGTGATATCATGCAGGCAGATTATTTGCGATTACGCTTAGATAAAATCACCGATAATGCCTGTTCAAAATTTCACCAAGATACCTTAACGGCACGCTTAGTTTGCACCTATCGTGGGGAAGGGACGCAATATGGTCTTATATGTGATGGTGAAGAACCTAATGATATAAAAAATGTGACCACTGCATGTCCAATCATCATGCGTGGACGGTTATGGCCAACATCAAAATCAGATTTATTACACCGCTCTCCCCCAATAGAAGGAACTGGAAAAACACGGCTTTTGCTGGTTCTTGATCCAGTTAAAGAACCTAATGAAACCATATAACGCTTTAAATTCATTGTTTAATTTGAAAGGAAACATCATGAAATTATTAAAGAAACATAATCAAATAGTAAAATTTGGTAAAAAAATGGGAATAGGATATATTCCATTTGCTTTAGCCCTTACCTTATTACCAATAAGTGATGCGGTTGCGCATGATACCAAGCTTACCCTTGACAATTGTGGGCATGAGTTAACTTTTGAAAAAACGCCACAAAGCGCAGTTACCATTGGACAGGCAACGACGGAGGCGATGTATCTGCTTGGGCTTTCGGATAAAGTCAGTGGTACTGCAGTTTGGTTTACTGATGTTTTGCCTGAATATAAAGAAGTAAATGCAAAAATTGAACGTCTGGCAGATAACACACCAAGCTTTGAAGCGGTTGTTAATAAGCGTCCTGATTTGGTTACAAGTGAATATGAATGGTATATTGGACCAAAAGGGTCTGTTGGAACGCGCGAGCAATTTCATGATTTAAACGTGCCTACCTATATCTGGCCAGCCGATTGCGTTGGTAAGGATAATAATGTTGGCGTTGATGGCACGCGTGAAGAATTAATCTCAACCGAGGTTATCTATCGCGGTTTAACCGAATTATCACAAATTTTTGATGTTCCAGAAGCAGGGAACAAAGCCGTTGCGGATTTAAGAACACGTGAAGAGGCGGCAATTAAACGCGCTAAAGCGTTAAACCTACAGGATGTTTCAGCTTTATTTTGGTTTTCAAGTGCTAAAATGGATGCTGACCCTTATGTTGCTGGTCAAAAGGGCATCCCTGGTTTTATTATGAAGCAACTTGGGATTAAAAATGTTGTGGATTCAAATGAAGAATGGCCAACGGTTGGTTGGGAAACGCTTGCCAAGGCCAATCCAACCTATATTGTTCTGGCTGATTTGCAACGCAGGAAATTTCCAGCTGACGCCATTGAAGTTAAATTGGAATTTTTAAAGAATGATCCTGTTGCCAGTCAAATGGATGCAGTAAAAGAAGGGCGTGTGTTAATATTGGATGCGCATGCAATGAATGCGACCACTCGTGCAATTTCTGGTCTTGAATTGATGGCTGATGCTATGGAAAAACAGGCCGCTAACTAGTGGGTGTAATTTCACTTAGCGATTTGAAACCAGCTGTTTCACTTACCATTTGGCTTGTTGGGGGCATGGCAATTATGGTTGCCGCCCTCAGCTTGGCCTTGATTGTTGGGGAAACACATATCCCATTTGAAACGATTTGGAATGTCCTTAAATTAGAAGCTGGGTATTCTGTGCCTGCTGTGCATGCAATTGATCATGGAATTTTATGGAGCTATCGCCTGCCACGTGCAATTATTGCCATGGCTTGTGGGATTTCGCTTGCCTTAAGCGGTGTTGTCCTACAAGCACTTTTAAGGAACCCGCTATCTGATCCTTATATACTTGGTTTATCAGCAGGTGCGTCAACAGGGGCAGTGGCCGTTGCAATTCTTGGCTTTGGTGCTGGGGTTATATCGCTTTCAGGCGGAGCATTTGTTGGTGCGCTTCTGGCCTTTATATTTGTTGCATGGTTGGCACGCATGGCAAGCGGTAAGCATGGGGCTGCAACCTCCAGCCTTGCGCTTTTGCTTGCGGGTGTTGCAGGGGCGCAACTTTTTCATGCTTTAACCGCACTTATCATTGCAAAATCTGCCGATGCCAATCAAGCACGTGGAATTATATTTTGGATGATGGGTAATCTATCGGGAAGCCGATGGGCTGATGTTTATCTGGCAGTGCCTGTTGCCATGATCGGGTCTGGCATAATCTTTTTATATTATCGTGCGCTTGATGCCATGACTTTTGGCCGTGAGGCAGCGCAATCTATGGGGATTCGTACCAGTTGGGTCATGGTAATTTTGATTGGCACAGCAGCAATGCTAACCGCTGTCATGGTTTCTATGACGGGTGCTATTGGCTTTGTTGGGCTGGTTGTTCCCCATGCCATGCGCTTTTTGGTGGGTGTACGGCATGTTTTGTTAATTCCCACCACGGCCTTAGCAGGGGGTGTATTTTTGATTATCGCAGATATTGTTGCGCGTATTCTTATTCCTGGTCAAACCATTCCCATTGGGGTGGTAACCGCATTAGTGGGTGCACCAGTATTTGCAATTATTCTTGTAAGGCGTTCGCGTGCATATTCAAGTTAATCAAATTTCCAAATCCATTCAAGGTAAGCCTATCCTTAAGGATATATCGCTTTACCTTGAATCTGGTCAATCCTTGGCGTTAATAGGCCCTAACGGTTCAGGAAAATCGACCTTGTTAAGGATTATTGCAGGCCTATTAAAGGCGGATTATGGCAAGGTAATGATCAACAATGATCAGGTAACCACGCTTTCACCAAGAATGCTTGCCCAACGCTTGGGCTTTGTGTCTCAAGACGCTAGCACTACCGATGCCATCACTGTTTATGATACAGTTAAATTAGGGCGTACGCCTTGGCTATCCTTTGCCTCCCCTTTTAAACAGCAGGATGAACGCATCGTTGAAACTGCGATGCGTGAAATGGCAATCGATGCGTATAAATCAAAGCAATTTAATACGCTTTCAGATGGTGAAAAGCAAAGGGTGCATATTGCACGCGTACTTGCACAAACGCCGCAGGCTTTTTTATTGGATGAGCCAACCAATCATTTGGACGTTCGCCATCAAATTGCCATTATTGATTGGGTAACCCAGCAAGATTCAACCGTGATAATGGCACTTCATGACCTAAACCACGCCTTTGCTTGTGACCTTGTGGCAGTATTGGATGAAGGAAGGTTGGCGGCTTTTGGCTGTCCAAATCAGATCTTGGTACCAGAGGTGATTGAACCCGTTTTCAAAATAACAGTCCACCAAACCCATGTAGAACAGCTTAATCATCCTGTTTTAACTTTTGCTAAATCAAGTGACATGCCGTAAGTATATTATATCTTTTGAAGAGGGCATGAATTGATAAACGCCATGGATCGTCCTTTGCTTGGCATTATGCTACGCATTGTATCTGGTATTTTATTTACGGCAATGGCGATCTGCGTTAAAGCTGTTAGCAGTGATGTGCCTTTGGGTGAAATCGTATTTTTTCGTTCTTTTTTTGCGATTATCCCCCTTATCATTTTTCTTTGGTTAAGGAATGAATTTCCGCATGGCTTAGCAACCAAACGTCCAATCGGGCATTTTATTAGGGCAAGCTTTGGTGCTTTAGCTCTTTTTGCTTCCTTTGCGTCTATAGCGCGTTTGAATTTGGCAGAAGCAATTTTAATTTCACAGCTTTCACCGATTTTGATGTCAGTGGCCGCAGTTTTCATATTATCAGAACGCTTAACGCTTTGGCGCATTAGTGGGGTATTGCTTGGTTTTTTAGGTGTGATTGTTTTGGTCTGGCCAGAATTAAGGCAGGAATTAAAGTTTGATGGCAGGCGGTCAAGAAATGGCCGAACTTGAAGGTTCCCTTGGTGGCACTGTTTAAACCATACGATTATGGGGGGCGACAATTAGGCGATAAAATAATCAGGGTGGTAAAACTGTAAAAACGCGAGGGTTATTTTTTTGCGAATAATTCTCAAAAAAATGATTGCTTTAAAAAAGTTCCTATGATAGGACAGTTTTGTTGACAATGATTATCATTGTCAAAATAAAAAACGAACGCTAACGTACCTGATTGAGTTTATGAATATGATTTGGGTCATGACTAGTTGAGCGGTTTATTGCGACATATATTTAATATGATTTTGTATATGTTATTTTCCCTATTATTATACCTAAATTCAGTTTCTTTCAAATGATAATAGAAAGTGTTTTTACGCATACCTCTAAACTTTGTCATTCTTACCTTAGCGTATCCCCAAAATCCTTCAATTCCGTTAATATGTGCTTTACCCTTTACAAATTCATCTTTTCCATGATCAACCCTTAGATGCTTTTCATACCCTACGTCTACTAAGCCATTATAACCACGCCATCCATCAGAATTTATAACACTGTCAAGCGAGACTTTTCCTCTTATAACTGCTTGTATAGTGGCTTTTGAGCAATCAGGAACAATTTCAGTATAAACATGACCATTCCTTTTGAATATGCCAAATACGATTGTTTTACCATAAGCACCACGCCCCCTTTTGCCCTTAACACGCTTGGCTCCAAAATAACTTTCATCAACTTCAATAATCCCACTATAAGGGGAGCCTTCTTCACAATATTCGGCTAATCTTAATCGTATCTTATAAAGAATATTGTTAATCGTGTTTCTATTTAGCCTTGATATTTGTGCTATTTTGGAGGCTTCAATATCAAGGCTAAATAGGCGAATAATTTCCCTAAATTTAGCTTCAGAAATTTTTGAACGGTAATAATATTTGTTTCGCATCGTCAGCCCTAGTGTATAGCACAATAAAAAAGTGCTCAACTAGTCATGACCCTATGATTTATATGGAATCTACCAAGAAGGAAAATACACTGAATTTTTTGTTTGGTGTAGCGTCTATACTAAATGCGTAATGACTTATGATTGTTTGCAGTTGTAATCTTATTCAAAAACAAGAAGTTGAGGCGGTTGTAAATGACCTACTCACCCGTGATCCGTGGCAGTTTATTCCCCCTGAAACCATTTATTTTGCGTTAAATAAGCGCGGAAAATGTTTTGGCTGTCTTCCAAATCTTGCGCAATTGATTCTGACAACCACCTTAAACTTCCACAAAGCGATTCATACACCAGATAAAGAAATTCATGCTTTAATGCAATCCCTTCAAGTTGAATATAATTGTTATGAAATGGCAAAGACTAAAAAAGCGTTAGAACCAGCCCACGCTTTTTAAGATATATCGGGCATTGCGCACTAATTATATAAATGCTTTTTTGAACAGTAAAAGTATAGAATTTTCGATCATATCTTTCGCTTTTGAATGCCGTTTTGTTTTTCGATTAAACCTTGCAAGATAATGCCTTAGCGATAGGTCTTGAGACAGGCTTTGCAACGATAACGCTGCTTACCATGAACAATGCCACTTTTTACATAAGATGAGCCGCCGCAATGTTTGCATGAAATCATATTTACCTCCTATAAATAAAGAGGGATCTAGACAATTTTAGTTGACATGAAATTATGTTAACTAAAATTGTCTAAATCCTAAAATATTTTTTTGATTTTCACTCATTAATTCATGGTAGCAAAATTCGCTTAATGTGTCATAACTAATTCTTTGTTTAATCACATTTTCTATTGCTTCATTAATTAGATCAACATGAAACCCTGCAAAACGAAAATCTGCACCCTTTTGTTTTTGACTTTCAAAACAGAAATTAATGATGGGGGCAACTGCATCGGTATGATCAATTGGCTGGCTTAGGAAAGGAGCATTGCTAAATTCCGTTCTTGCCCAAGCCAATAATTCCATATCCAACCTGTTAAAATCCGCAATTTGCTTATCAAACATGGAAAGATCCATCTTATAACGTGCCGCCGTTACATTAATGGCGGTCGATAGCGTACTGCATAAACCATTCATACTTAAAAACCATTGTAAAAATAATGTAATTTGATCTTGAAACATTACATAATCAATTTTCTTTAAATTTTCTTTTGCGCGTTCAAATAATGTATGTTCTGTGTCTTTTTGCTTTGAAGGATCATTGCCTGCAAATTGCTTTGTTATAAGATTTTGATGGGTTTTATCATCAAAAAATAATTGAAAATCATCACGTTCTGGCTCCCAATCATTACGCATCATTTCATAAAAATAAGCCGATTTAATGCGTTCGACTGGATCACGCAGACAGGCCATTAATTTATAATCTTTACGTGGAAATTGTTCGTGGAAGCCAAAGCTATGATGTGTTGCAAGAAGATAGAATGGGATTTTAGAAATTCTTTGGTTGGTTGCATTCAAAGCTTCAAACCGATTATAGATAAAATCAGTTGGCTTTTCGCGCAATGCGGTTTCATAATGATAAGATGCGTTTAAAGGTACAATGATTGCATTTCCTGCAGCTTTGGGCGTATGATAGAAAAAGATAGGCTGTAAATAGGATGGACGATCTCCAACATGGCTTTCAACAAAATAAAGCGGGCGTTGCTTGACACATTGGTATAATTTATCCAACATTGTTCTTGCTAATTACACAGGTTCGGGTGGTCCAAATAAATAGCCTTGTGCAAAATGAATATCATATTGCATTAATTCTTTAAGGCTTACTTCACTTTCAATTCGCTCAGCGATAACTTCAAGCCCGCTACTGCGCCATTGTTGCAAGCGTTGATTGGCCTGATCCGTTTGTTGTTTATCTGTATCCAAATAAACCATAAGTCGCGGGGCGCGGACTTTAATAAAATCAAAGCTAAGGTCAAAGGCCAATTGAAAGGCTCTATCAGGTTGCTGGACATGATCCATGGATAAGCGAAAGCCAACTTTTTTAAGGTTTGTAATGGCTTTAACCAGATCGGTATCTTCGGGGTTTAGATCAAGCTGGTTTAATTCAATAATTAATCTGGAGCCTATCCCTGGCATGGCTTCCAAAAGTTTTAAAAATTGATTGAAAAAATTTGGATTTTTGATTGTTTGTCCTGATAAATTAAAGAAATAGCCTATATTTTTTTGTTGATTAGCAGATTGACTTAAATAGGTTAGCAAATATTGTAATAACATATCATCGATGGTTGGCATTAAATCAGCATTCACTGCGGGGGCTAAATAATGTTCAGGACCAATCGTTACGCCCTGCTCATCTTTTAACCTTGCATAACATTCTTGAAATAAAATATGCCGCCCAGGTAGGCTTACAATCGGTTGTAGGGATAATTCAATCCGCTCCTTTTCAAGGGCTTGTTCAACTTTTGTTAAAATTTCAGCCTCGCTTAAATCACGTAAGGCGCGCGGTGGTGCGGCATGGCTTGGCGGTTTTGGGATGGTACTATTGGGACTATCCGCAAAAAGGCGTGGTCTTGGCGGTTCATCTTCTTCATTATCTAACGCTTGGTCAGGTTCATCTTTTAGCTTACGCCCATATAGTTGTGTTACCAGATTGCGCATTTTTTTAAGATCAGTTTTATCTTGCGGCTGTTCTTCGGGTATAGCTTCATCAAATTCTGGAATATATTCTTCTTCATGTTCGTCATTATAGGAATTATGCGGTTCTGTAACAGTATCTGTAGGCGCAGTTGCCATTGGTTTTAATTGGGGTTGAGTGGCAATAAAAGAATCCTGCTGGCTTGGCACAAGCTCTTTTCTTTGAACATTATGATTTGAAGGGTTAGTTTGCCTCAAGGCTCTAATTTCTTGTGTGAGGACTAATAATTGCCGCCGTGATCGTTGAACCGTTTCCGTCCATAAAAAGAATAGGTGTAAAATGCCAATACTGGCAAAAAGCCCTAATCCAACCATAATGGGTACCATGTTAAGCCCACCATAGGGTAGTGTGCGCATAAACAATCCAACAATCGCCGCACCGATGGCATAGGCAATTAAAATAATTAAATGCAAATAAGTATTCATGAATGCTCCGCCCCAACTAGCTGGCTGATATGGGTTAAGCCATCACGTTCAAGATAGGCCGCTAATCCTTCAACAATCTGGCGAATAAGCGCAGGCCCTTGATATATAAGTGCCGTATAAAGCTGTAACAGGTTCGCCCCTGCCCGTATCCTTTTATAAGCAGCTTCGGGCGAATTTATTCCACCACAACCGATCAACGGAATTTCGCCTTTAAGATGGCGATAAAGCAATGATAATTTTTGCAGTGCCAAAGCCTCCAAAGGTGTGCCGCTTAATCCACCTATTTCTTGGGCTAAATGGGTAGATTTTAAATCAGGCCTTGAAAGGGTTGTATTGCCCATAATAATCCCGTCAGCTAACGGATTATCAGATAATTTATGCGTTTTTAATAAATCCGCAATCGCAAGGCAATGATCAGGCTCCAGATCGGGGGCAAGCTTAACCAATAAAGGAACTTCCTTAGTTTTTTTGGTCGCGTCTCTAACCGCTTCAAGGATAGATTTGACATGCGCTTGTGTTTGTAAGTCACGTAACCCCTTAGTATTTGGCGAGGAAATATTAATCGTCATATAATCGCAAAAAGGCGCAAGCTTCATCGCACCAGCCACAAAATCGTCACTTTCAGATAGACTATCTTTATTTTTTCCCAAATTAATCCCAATGATGGGGCGTGTTGGCTTTTGATGATAGGCATGGCGTGTAAACTGATCAGCCATTGCCTCCATCCCCTGATTATTAAAACCCAAGCGGTTAATAATTGCTTGATCGGCTTTAAGGCGAAATAGTCTTGGGCGTGGATTGCCCGATTGTGGGCGTGGCGTAACCGAACCAATCTCAACCGATGATAGTCCTAGCTTAAATAAGCCAGATAGCGCAATTCCATCCTTATCAAAGCCAGCAGCAAGCCCCAGCGGATGATTAAATGTACAGCCAAATAAGGTTTGTGATAGGCTTTGCGGCACCTGAAATTTAGCATTTTTAAGCCACCATGGGGAAGCCAGTGCGCGAATGGTAACCCCATGCGCACACTCTGGTGGTAGCAAAAAAAGAAAAGAACGAGCCAGATAATTTAACATAACATGAAACCTAGTCGAAACGGTAATAAACCTCAATTTATTTTTTCCTTGCAAAATATTTTGATTATGTCAATTATGAGATAGAAATTGTTTATCATTCATTATTCTTTATTTTTTTATTTTATTTGAAAAGGGTTTGATCATGCCTAGCTTAAAACGCCATTATAATCGTCGAATTGGTAAAAATTTAGCCGTCAGCAGAAGAAAATTCTTGCAAACCACCCTTGCTGGTTTTGGTGCAGCTGCGGCGGGTATTCGCCTAAATTCTCCTGCAATGGCCGCAGAAGACCCTAAACTTAATTTTTATAATTGGGATACGTATATTGGCGAGACAACCTTGGATGATTTTGAAGATGAAACGGGAATCAGGGTCAATTTAAGCCTGTTTAGCGATAATGATGAATTATTTGCAAAATTAAAAGCAGGGAATCCAGGGTTTGATGTTATCGTGCCTTCGGGTGATTTTACAAACCGTATGATTCAAACAGGAATCGTGCAAGCCATTGATCATAGCAAAATTCCAAATATTAAAAATATTGATCCTTTATTCATGGATGCACCTTTCGATCGAGGGCGTAAATATTCCTTATGTTATATGTGGGGAACAACTGGAATTGGCTATCGTAAAAGCCGTGTTGATGGGGTACCCACTTGGACAGATATCTTTGATTCAGATAAATATTCAGGACGCATCGCGCTATTTGACGCAACCGTTACATTACATATGGTATCCAAATATTTGGGGAATGGCATGAACCCATCTGATCCTAAATTGATTGAAGAAGCGGTGCAATTAATGATTAAACAAAAGCCGCATGTAAAAGTCTATCATGATGATAATGGTCAGGATTTATTGGCTTCGGGAGAGGTGGATTTAGTCCATGAATATAATGGCGATATTGCCCAGCTCCAGCTTGAAGATGACGATATTGCGTATGTCATTCCTGAAATTGGTGGGGAGATTTGGCAGGATAATCTTGCAATTCCAACAGGTGCGCCGCATCCTGAAAATGCCCATGCTTTCATCAATTATATTCTGGACGCTGAGGTAGGCGCAACCATTGCGGATTATATTCAATACGCAACCCCGAATATAGCCGCCCGTGCGCTGATGGATGATTCTTACAAGAATAATCCAATTATCTTCCCAGAAGAGCGGTTGATCGTTGCATCGGAGATGAACGCTTACCACAATGAAACGGTTGAGCGTTATCTTTCAGATGGATGGACACGCGTTCGCGCTTAACTTTTATTAAGAATTAAATTCGTTCAGGGTGGGGGAGATTATCTTCCTCCGCCCCTTTTTTATAGGATAATTATTATGGGATATAAAATAGCCGTTGTCGGTGCCACTGGCAATGTTGGGCAAGAAATGTTGTCATTGCTTGCTGAGCGTGACTTTCCAGCTGATGAGGTTGTTGCATTAGCCTCCACCAGTTCCATCGGTCGTGAAGTTTCTTATGGCGATAAAACCTTAAAAGTCAAAGCACTGGATCATTATGATTTTGCTGGCACCGATTTTGTGTTTTCATCTCCAGGAGCTAAAATCAGTGCGCAATATGCCCCAAAAGCAGGTGAAAAAGGTGCGATTGTCATTGATAATACATCGCATTTTCGTATGGATGAGGACGTGCCATTGATCGTCCCCGAGGTGAATGCAGACGTGCTGGATGATTATTTTGCCAGTTCAAAACGGCGTAATATTATTGCCAATCCAAATTGTTCAACCATACAAATGCTGGTGGCTTTAAAACCGCTTCACGATTTGGCACAAATCACAAAAATCAATGTTGCGACCTATCAATCGGTAAGCGGTTCGGGGCGGGAGGCAATGGACGAGCTGTTTAATCAAACCCGTGCGGTTTATGTTAATGATCCATTGAACAAAACCGTTTTTACCAAAGAAATTGCCTTTAATGTTATTCCGCATATTGATGATTTTATGGAAGATGGTAGCACAAAAGAAGAATGGAAAATGCGGGTTGAAACCCAGAAAATTCTTGATCCTAACATCAAACTAATGGCAACATGCGTGCGTGTGCCAGTTTTTGTTGGGCATAGTGAAGCTGTGACGATTGAATGCGCAAAGCCAATCACAGTTGAGGCCGCAAGAAAAGCATTAAAAGCAGCTTCTGGTGTTGTCGTTGTTGATCATCGCCAAGATGAAGGCTATGTCACCCCACGCGAATGTGCGGGCGAAGATACCACTTATGTTAGTCGAATCCGTCAAGATGATACGGTTGAAAACGGACTTGCTTTATGGGTCGTTAGCGATAATTTACGTAAAGGTGCGGCCTTGAATACAATCCAGATTGCCGAAGAAATTATCCGCCGTCAATTGCATTAAGCATCATTACAATTGGATTGCGCATAGTTCGTTCGTTGGTTTGTTTGCTAGATAATCTTTATCCTGTTAAAATAGGATATGAATAAAGCTAACCCATATCATAAAGAATTTAAACATTACGCATTAAGGCTAATCGCAGGGGCGATTATTGTTACCTCTGTTGGCACATTGGTGGCTGGCTGGTTCTTATATTCCAGCGAATTTGATATTGTGGCCAATACCCCACTGATTGATCGCTTAATCGCGCTTGATTTAATGCTTCTTACATTGTTAAGCGGATTTTTGCTTTATCGGCTTTTGCGGTTATGGCGTGGATGGCGGCGTAACCATGCAGGGGCGCGCCTTCATGTCCGCCTTGTTTTATTATTCTTATTGCTTACGGTTGCGCCTGCTTTTTTGATTGGCGTATTATCTTATATTTTCATGGAGCTTGGGGTTAATGCGTGGTTTTCAGAACGCACGCGAACGGCACTTACCCAAAGCAATCAAGTTGCGGCCGCCTATCTTGAGGAACATCAACGCAATATTGCCGCCGATGCGCTAAGGATTGCGCGCGATATCAATAATGATGAAAATCTTAAGCGTGGTCAGCTTAATTTGCTGGATCGAATTTTAGGGATTCATACAAGATTACGCGATATTTCCGAAGCAATTATTTTTGATCCGCATAGCGGTACAGTCTTAGCCCGTGCAGGGATTACCATGCTGCTTGAATTGGATCCCGTGCCACAAGATACAATCGATCAAGTACAATCAGGGGAAGTATTGATTCTGGATACCCCTTATGATGATCGGGTGCGTGCGCTTATTCGTTTGGATAGCGTTGAAAATGGCTTGCTTTATATTGGTAGGTTGGTTGATCAGAATGTCTTAAACAGCATCGAACAAACCGAAGGGGCGGTTGCCGCTTATCAAGAGCTTTACGCAAATTTACCAAAAATTCGTTTAAGCTTTGCGTTGAATTTTGCGTTGATTGGGGCTTTATTATTATCGGGTGGAATTTGGCTTGGACTTGTACTTGCACGTCGAATTAGCACCCCGCTTTCCAACTTAATTGAAGCCACGGGGCAAATTTCAACAGGTGAATATGGGGTGCGCGTGCCACCACCACAAACTGCAGGTATTGAAGAATTGCACCAGCTTAACAGTGCCTTTAACCAAATGGCCATAGAATTACAGGATCAACGCGGTGCGTTGCTTGAAGTAAATCAAAGTTTGGAAGAACGCCGTCAATTCATGGAAGCCGTGCTTTATGGTGTATCTTCTGGCATTATAGGGCTTGATCAAGGACAAAAAATTGATATCTGCAATCGAATGGCTGAACAATTATTATCTCTGCCGCTTGAACAGCTTCATGGAAAGCGGCTGGAAGATTTTTATCCTGAATTTGCGCCATTATTGGCTGAGGCACGCAAATTAACCACGCAGAAATTAATTGAAACCCAGCTTGATTTAAAGATTAATGGGCAGATGCAAAAATTCTCTATTCGAATTGTTGGCGAACAGTTTTTATCAATCCCTGATCAAGATCTGCGCCCAGCCCCGTTCTTGGGTTATGTTGTGACCATTGATGATATTGGCCCGCTGATGGATGCACAACGGCAAGCAGCATGGTCAGATGTTGCGCGGCGCATTGCCCATGAAATTAAAAACCCATTAACACCAATCCAATTGGCGGCTGAACGCTTGGAACGCCGTTACCTACCGCAAATCAAGGAAGGGGAAGCAACCTACCAGACCTTATTGGCAACCATCATTCGGCAGGTAGGCGACATTCAGCGCATGGTTGATTCTTTTTCCAGCTTTGCGCGTATGCCACGCCCACAATTTTCACAATTTGATTTAAGCGATTTAATAAGGCAAGCCGTATTTTTACAGCAATCAGCCCATCCTAAAATCCGTTTTAAAGCCGACTTACCCGATGAATCCATGGTATTTATTGGTGATTCGAATTTACTCTCTCAGCTTTTCAATAATTTATTAAAAAATGCGGTGGAGGCTATAACGGCACGCACAGATAGCCAAAAATTTGAACCACAGATTGATTTGACCATTCATCAAACGGATAGCCATATTAACATATACCTTATTGATAATGGGATTGGCCTGCCTGATGACGTTGACCCAAGGCGGTTAAGTGATCCTTATGTGACCTCCCGCGAACGCGGAACAGGGCTTGGGCTTGCCATTGTCCGTAAAATCATTGAAGATCATGGCGGTTATCTCACCCTTGAATCACGGGAAGATGGGAAAATGGGAACATGCGTGCATTTTAGCCTATCTACCACCCTTGAATCAGAGGCATCACAGCAGGATATATGATGAAAGAAGAAATTTTAGTCGTTGATGATGAACAAGATATTCGTGATCTGATTGCAGGACTTTTGGAGGATGAAGGCTATCAAATCCGCATGGCAGGCAGTGATACTGAGGCTTTAGAGGCAATGAAAGCCCGTCAACCAGCCTTAATCATCTTGGATGTTTGGCTGCGTGGCAGTGAGCTAGATGGATTACAAATTTTAAAATTTATTCGTGATCATTACCCTGACAGCCAAATTATTATGATCAGCGGCCATGCAACGATTGAGGTTGCGATTAAGGCGGTACGAAACGGGGCTTATGATTTTATCACCAAACCCTTTAAAAGTGCTGAATTATTACATCATGTTGAACGCGCATTGGAAGAGGCAAAATTACGCAAAGAAAATACCCAGCTAAAAGCACAATCAGGGAAAACGGATGAATTTAATGAATTAATTGGCGAATCGGATGCCATACAACTGGTTCGTAAGCAGGTTGCTAAAATCGCGCCAACCAATGCCCGCTTGTTAATTGAAGGGGAAGCAGGCACAGGCAAATCGCTTGTTGCTAATCTTATTCATGCACATTCTTTGCGTGCCAATGCGCCATTCATTACCTTTAACTGTGCAGCGCATTCATCCGATTCAGCCGAACCAGCCCTTTTTGGTGTGGAAGCTGATAAAAAGCGCCCAAGACGCATTGGCGCATTGGAAGCGGCGCATGGTGGCACCTTGCTTTTGGAAGAAATTGAATATTTACCACCCGCATGTCAACAAAAGCTAAACCGCTTTATTCATAATAACCAATTTTCTAGGATTGGTGGTTCAAGTAATGTTCAAGTTGAAGTGCGTATATGCGCCACTTCGCAACCAAATTTGTTAAAACGCCTTGAAAAATCTGGTTTTCTGGGGGATTTATACCATCGGATTGCGGTCAATGTTATCCTTATGCCGCCTTTTCATCGCCGTTTGGAAGACCTTGGGGCTGTAACTGCTTTATTGTTGCAACAAGCTTGTTTAAAACGGGGGCGGCGTCCCCTTCGCCTTAGTGGTGGCGCACAATCCTACTTGCAACATTGTGAGTGGCATGGTAACGGCTATCAGCTTGAACGTATGGTTGATTATGTGATTGCTAATCTTGCTTTTGACCAGCAAGTGATTTCTGAAGCGTTATGGGACAAAGCGCATGCTTATGCGATGGAAACAAAGTTTGACGCAGAACCATCAACAGATCGCTTTGATATTGCCGAGCTTGTGACTCTAAGCTTAAAAGATGCCAGAGAGCAGTTTGAAAAAGAATATCTTCGCTTGAATCTGCAACGCCATCATTACCATATCAGCAGAACAGCACAAGCCATCGGTATGGATCGTGCAGCTTTGCATCGTAAAATAAAAGTGCTTGGATTGCCGCTTGAAGGACAAGAAGAATGACACGCAAAACAGTCTATATTGATGGTGAAGCTGGAACCACAGGTTTGCAGGTGCGCAGTCGTCTTGCCAATAGACATGATATAGAGCTAATCTTGCTTGAAGAACGCCGTAAGGATGTTGAAGCACGGCGGGAAGCCCTTAATCAAGCCGATCTTGTGATCTTATGCTTACCTGATGTTGAAGCGAAACAGGCCGTTTCCATGATTGATAACCCGCATACAAAGGTAATTGATGCCTCAACGGCACATCGGGTTGCTGAAGGTTGGGTTTATGGATTTGTTGAATATGATCATGACCATCCCCAAAAAATTGCAACGGCCAAGCGGGTTAGCAATCCTGGATGCTATGCATCTGCGGCGATTGCCCTGCTTTATCCGTTAATCAAATCAGGGTTATTGCCCAGCAATTGGCCAATCTCTATTGCAGCCGTATCGGGCTATAGTGGCGGTGGCAAAGCCATGATCAGTGCTTTTGAGCGCGAGGATAAGCCAGAACAATTTCAACTTTATGGCCTATCTTTAACCCACAAACATTTACCAGAAATTACTAAATGGTCGGGACTGGAACATCCCCCTATTTTTATGCCATCAATTGCGCCTTATGTTCAAGGGATGGCGGTTTCCATTCCGCTTCCTTTATGGACATTAGGAATTAAACCTGCGGCGATTCATACCGCTTATCAGCAGCATTATCCTGTGGATGGGCAGGTGAAAATACATTCACCAGAAGCCACCAATCAACTCACCCGCCTTTATCCGCAACATGCAAAAGGGCAGGATGATTTATCCATTCATGTGTTTCACAGCGAAGATCAACAGCGCGCGCTTGTGATGGCGGTTCTTGATAATCTTGGGAAAGGCGCGTCGGGGCAGGCGGTGCAATCCCTTAATCTTATGTTGGGGTTGGATGTGAGGGCAGCTGCGTGATCGGTGTCTTTGACTCTGGGCTTGGCGGCTTAACCATTTTACGCAAATTACTGCAAGATTTCCCTGATGAACAATTTATCTATTTTGGCGATAATGCCTATGCGCCCTATGGTGGGCGTGACCCTGATCAAATTTATACCTTAACAAGGCGTGGCGTTGAATTTCTATTTGACCGCGGTTGTAGCTTGGTCATTATCGCTTGTAATACCGCAAGTGCGCTTGCTTTGCGTCCATTACAACAACAATGGTTACCTGCAGTGTCATGGGGACAAGAAAAGATAAAAATTGGCAGATTTAAAAGACCACGCCAGCCTGCACCGCCCGCCCATAATGTGTTAGGTGTACTTATCCCATTAATCGAAGCAATCAGTGGTGAGGAATGGCATTTGCGCCCAACCATGCCTTATGCGCCTTCACCACCCGTTGAACGGGTTGGTTTTTTTGCAACCAAGGCAACGGTTGATAGCAATCGGTTTGTGAATGAAATGGCAAGATTAGCCCCGCATATTGATGTGATTCAACAAGAATGCCCGCATTTAGTGCATTTTATAGAAGCAGAAGCAGAATTAGAACGCATAGAGCTTGGTATTCGTGGGTATTGCGGGCATTTAATGGAACTTGCAAGGGCCAGAGGCGTTGATCTTGCGGTGCTGGGTTGCACGCATTTTCAACTTTATGCGGAGCTTTTTCGCCGCCATTTACCCGAACGCACGAAATTGGTTAATCAACCACAAACGGTAAGCGATAGCCTTGCACGCTATTTAAAGCGTCATCCTTATTATCGTAGCAACCATTCCACGCTAACATTAGAAAATGGCGAACCAGTCCCCCAATTAAGATTTGCCACTTCTGGTGAGCCAAGCCTTGTTGCCAGTGCCGCAATCCGTTTTTGGGGCATGGAAGTCCCCTTCACCCATAAAGAAACAATCCTTAAAGCTGTTTAGGTGTTAATTCCCATACTTATGATGTCAATTTTATGAGTCCGCTACCTAGTTATGATCCTTTAAAATATATTTGAAGAAAATATCAAATATACAAAACTCTCGATAATTTTTTGACCACATTCATGGATCAAAAAATAAAACGCTGTTTATTTTTGTTATGATAATTCATTACAATTAACTCAATTACGATTTTTAAATAACGCTCGTCCCATGCGCAAGTTAATTCCCATCACTTCAAAATCACGTATTGTAAGTTTATTTATAATTGAACTTAGGGTTTCTGATTGTTCTTCGCCTCGTTCATAGCCCCCATCTACGGCAATAAATTTACAAATTGGTATAAAATTTTCTGCGCCCTCAAGAATTTCTGGTTCCAATCCTTCTGCTTCTAATTTAAAAAGCTTTACAGTTTGAATTTTTTGCTCTTGCATAAAGTAATCAAGCGTTATTGTATTAATTTTGTTAATTGTATCATAATTTTTAGGTTTAATAATACTTGAATCTGCAGATAAAGAACACATATAGAAATCGGTTTCTCCGCAAAAATTACTAAGTCCCAAATTAAAGTTATGTGATTTGGGAGCATTTAATTCAATAGATTGAAATTCCTTAATTCCAGGTTCAAATGAATAATAGTTGCCAGAGCTAATTGTTCTTTTTAAAGCTAGGTATAAATCTCCGTAATTTGCACCACAATCGACAATAATGTCTGAATGCATGAATGTAACTTTATCAAGCAAATAGGAATTATAAATTTTATTAGCTCTTTCTTCTAATCCTTTTTCATAGAGCGAGAACCCGCGTAGTTTCTCATTAAAAAAATGAATATTCTTGTCTTCCATAGCAAAAAATAATATTTTTTCTTTGTCATAGCCATATCGTGTTTGTCTTCTTAATAATATTTGTAGATAATTTTGTATAACACACGCATGGTTAGCTGAAACTTTATTTTGTAACTTTCTTAATATTATTCGTGCAAAATAAATATGCTGTTTTAGCATAATCATTAAATATTTTGATAAAAACTTCATTAGATGGGTACATATTGTTGATTGTTTGTCAATTCATGCTTTCTTGATTAAGAAAAAAATCGTAAATCTTCTGAGCTCTGGCGGAATAGCTGTAATTTTGTACATCCTCATAAGCTTGATCGGCTAAACGCTCTGCCTCATCAAGATTTTGGTTCAAATGCTTAATTGCATCTGCAAGGGCTAATGCATTATCAGGTTCCACAAGCCATGCATTTGAATTATGATGTAGTAATTCCCTAAGCGCAGGTAAATCACTTGCAATAATTGCTTTTCTGGCGGCCATATATTCATATAATTTTAAAGGAGAAGTGTAATGCGATGCGATGATTTCATTTGCAGAGTTAGGGATAACAACGATATCAGCATGTCCAAGAATTTCTGGAATTTTTTTTGGCTCAATATGTCCGTGCAGCTTGATGGTTGCTTTACTTTCAATTTGTGCAACATAGGTTTCAAAATCAGGCAAAGTTTCAGGTGAACCGCCAACAAAATTCAAACAATATTCCGTTGAAAGATATTTTGCTGCCTCGGCTAAGCTATAAACCCCTTTTCGTTTAAACAGATTACCAATATAATAAATATTA
Organism: Alphaproteobacteria bacterium; assembly: GCA_965229675.1. GTDB lineage: Bacteria > Pseudomonadota > Alphaproteobacteria > CBDDJK01 > CBDDJK01 > CBDDJK01. Next base: position 1,110,998 of record OZ245897.1, on the reverse strand, counting down.
CAAATAGATTTTTTTTTCAGATGAAGGCGTTCCATTTTCTTGGGAATATTTTGATTAAACCTATTTAAATTTACGCCATTTGGGGCAACTAAAATTTTATTTTCAGGATAACCATGTTGCAAATAAGCTGCACGATGTAGCGTTGAAGTGATTACGACCCCACTTGCAAATTTCAAAAACCATAATTTTATTTTCAGGAAATTACGAAATAGATTATCCTGATCTTCAATTAATATTGTCAAATCAGGTCGTACCAATCGTATAAATGGCAACAAAAAAATATCTAAGCTGTTACGATCATAAAGAAATTTCCATGACCGCCAAAAAACAATGCGAAACAACAAACAAATCATATAGCTTGCTGCTTGTATTAAGAATCCTAAGCGGGAATATATGTTTCTAAGCCAAGGCATATCTAAGCTTGAAACTGGTTCTAAAGAAAAGGATTTTTCTACCCCATAATAGCTAAATGGTTCAATATGACTCAGCTCATTTATGCGCTTTGCATGCCAAAATGATACTTGGAAATGTTCTGCAAAAGCTTCACATTGATTCATCGATTGAACACTGTTGGCCTTTTCGGAAGGAATACGCGCATTTGACACATAAATAAGCTTAGGGCGATTGTTCGGGTTCATCTATGATAACCGCTTGAATATGGTTAGCACTTTATCTACAAAAGCCGTAAGTCCGTGATTGTTTTCAACCCATAAGCGCGCTTTTTTTATAATATCATTCTTTTCTTGTTCCGACCGTTCAAACCAATATTTCATACCGTTTACAATCTTTTTGGGATCATTCTTGGGAAGGAAAGCACTGGGGGCAATCTCTTTTAACATAGGCTCATAGGAACGGTTTGATGTCAAGATCGGGGTATGGCAACAAACCGCCTCCATTACAGCTTTATCCATACCGCCTAAATTCGATAAATTAACAAACAAATCTGCATTTTGGTACCAATTTGGCAATTCATAGCGGGGAACCGTACCAATAAAATGTACAAATTGTTCTAACTTATTTTGCCTCACTTGCTGTTTTAAAGCGGCAAGAAAACTCTCCCCTTCACTTCCTCTTGGCTCTCCGATAATAGATAATTCGCACGCAATCTCTTGTTGTCGCAATTCCTTTACAGCTGAAATTAAAACTTCTAGCCTTTTCACTGGAGAAATTCTTCCCACCGTAATAATTTTTCTTATCCTTTTTACTGGTTGTCCGTCCTTTTTTTCTACGCTAGCCGGACTAAAATGATCAGTATCAATTCCGTGACCAATAGCAAGTATTTTAGAACCTGTTATTGATAAGCTTTCATGGGAGGCGGTTAAAATTTGATTGGCAAGATAATAACTAAGGCGAGCAGCCCAAGACGTATACCCATGGGTGTACCATTGTAAAATTGGAATTCCTTTTAAGCGTAACAGAGGAGATAACATCACCCCAAATATGGGTACCATGTGAACAAAGCATCCGTCAATTTTATTGTTTTGAATAATGCGCCAGCAATGACGATAAAGTTCCCAAGCTTTTCTTACCTTTGAATAGCCTTTTTCTTTCCCAATACTAACAATTTCTACATTTGGAATATCTGGAAGGCGTCCAGCGTCATGGGTAATCACATAGATTTTATTAACATTATTAGCAAAGGCGTTAATCCAATCAATGGTTACGCCCAATCCTGAATCATCAATATCTGTTTTTTGGTTAACCCAAATCAAGTTCATGCGATTATTTTTTCACTCCTTCGAGTGCCTTCTTCCAGATATTCACTACCGAGTCAACCATGTCATCGCGTTGAAAATTAGCTTTAACAAATTCTTGTCCCACTTTACCCATTTCTTTAGCATGCTCTTGATCGGATAATAATGCAACAAGGTTCTTTGCCATTTGCTTGTGATCGCCAATCGGAGAGAGCAATCCATTCCGTCCATCAACCACGATGCCATCAACACCATCAAAATTGGTTGAAACAATCGGTTTCGCGCAGGCTGAGGCTTCTACCATAACTTTTGCTAATCCCTCATAAGTTGATGTATGAATATATAATTCACAAAGATAATAATATGCAGGAAGCTGATTATGTTCAACCGCACCAGCAAAAACAATATTTCCTGATTGTTCAAGTTTAGCTGCTCTTTCCCGTATGAATATGCTTTTAGAAAAATCACCAACTAATATCAAAAGAACATCTGGATATATCAAACGCGTACATTCAATAACTTTCAGCAATGTTGGTAAATCCTTGAATTTTTGTGAAGGATCACCCACCCATAATAAAATGCGTTTATTATTTATTTTCAACTGTTTTCGCAAATTTTCTTGAGCTTTATAATGGTTTGAGGCCATAAAATGGCCAATTGGCACGGGTGTCGGCTGAAACCAGATTTTTTCGTCAGGAACACCAAGCTTGTGATAAATATCCCGTTGTTTGGGATTAACAATACGAACCCCATCAGCGCGTGGTAATAAAAATGTTGCGATTGAATGGAAAATACGATTTTGCACGGGTCTTTCTCGTAACCAAAATTTATTACCTATAAATGCACTATGGTTTCCGATTAATAATGGAATTTTAAATTGCTTTTTCACGAACCAACCAACAAGCCCTGTTGCAAAAGGATCTTGTGTAACAATCAAATCAACTTTTTGTTGCCTGCAAATCGAAATACATAGCCGCCATGCGTCCCATAAGAATAACAGCTTGTTTAATGAATTGGATGGATAAACCATCAATTCATCAGATAAACGTTGGGGTTTTAACTTTTGTGTACGAAAAGAACTTACAACCATGGTAAGATTTCCAGCTTTCTTGGCATAATCTTTATGGCGATCTTGAGCTCCTCCGCCTCCGTGTGCAGAAAGGATTTGTGCTCCAATCCCGATCATAAGAACATTCATTTTTTCAATATTCATAATATTAAGGTGACTCTCCCTTTAAATTAGCGGCCATCAACAAGGACAAAACGGCTTTGCCAATATCTTCCCAATTATATTGTATAACCGTTTTTTTGCCTTCTTCAGCTAAAGCGTTTGCGAATTTTGGTTGATTTGAAAAAAGCCGCATTCCTTCTTCAAGTTCTTTTGGTTTCTTGGGATCAATTAAAAAACCATTTTTACCGTGAGTGATAATTTCACTAACTCCCCCCACTTTTGTCGCAAGAATAGGAAGATTTACAGCCATTGCTTCCAAAACTACATGCGGGAAATTTTCTGTTGAAGAATTTAAGACGAAAAAATCAGCGAAATTAAATGTTGCAAAAACTTGTGCTGAAGTAAGTGATCCTGTGAAAATCACACGTTGCTTTAATTTTAATTGGCTTACTAAAGCTTCTAAATATTTTTTCTCTGATCCATCCCCGATGATGATTAACCCTAAATCAGGAAATAATTTTAAATTATGGATCACGGCATCAATGCGTTTTAATGGAATAAGGCGCGATGCCATCACAGCAAATTTTTTAGCATGTCGTTTATGTGTATTTAATTTATTATGCAAAGAAAACGGAAGCCTGCCTACCAATTTTTGTTCAACCGCATTATATATGACGTGAATTTTTTCTGGCCTCACTCCCCATCCAAGCACCATTTTTTTGGTAAACTGGCTTGGCACAATGATACTAGTAGCACGCCAAAGAGCAACATCACGCATCATCCTTAAAAAACTAATCCTCAAGCCTTTTTTTTCTTGAAATTTTATCATTTCGCTATCTGTCCAACCACGATTGGACATCCTTTCCCAAACCTCATCACCAACAATTTTGATAATTAACGGTTCTCTTGCAAGAAAGGTTGCAATCGCACATTCCCAATATAAACCATTTGAAAAAACAACATCACTTGACCGAGATAATTGATATATTTTTACCATACTAACTAGCATGCGGAGTAGGATATTCTGTTTACGTTGAATTTTATATATAGGAAAAATCCATTTATCGCAGTCATTTCGCATTGTCGTATCGCTTAGCGTAACAACATTACAATTTACTCCTTTATTAGTAAGAAAGGTAGCGATTTCTGGTACATAACGCGCAGGTCCTCCAATATCAGGCGGAAATATTCCCGTAACGATTAAACATTTCATGTTTTGTATGAACCGTTTGTTGAAGCCAGCAATAATCCAAGAGCACACCACCATATTCTTTCGTCATGAACATCATGTAACATGGCTATTGAAAATAAGGGCAAAAGAGTTGCGATTCCAACGGCTATTCGTGCGCGTTGCTTTTGATTGCCGAAACAATATTGTTTGAAAGATTGGATAATAATCCATCCTAACATTAAAATAAATCCACCAAATCCTATGATACCACTTTCAGCCAATAATTTAACGAACATATTGTGTGGTTGCCAATATAATTCGTCAATTACTAATTTATCTAACATAGCATTAGGCGTATAATCCCTTGAATAAATTGAAAAATTTTCAATGCCAACTCCAAAAAAAGGGTTGTTTAGCCACATATTCAACCCACTCATTATAAATATAAACCGCTCGTTTAACAAATCTGTAAAAAATTTTTCTATACCTGAATCAGAAAGCGGGTTATTATTATGCATTTTTAGTAATTGTGAATCGCTATATATATTTGCTAAGCTTAAGTCGAAAAAATTCGTTACAATTAAAAATAAAATTCCATAAAAAAGAGATACAAATACTGCATGGCCATATTTTTTATTCACTAAGAAAAACGTAAAAATAGCGATAATAAACCCTAACCATATTGACCTTGATCCCAAGATTATAGAATTTATTGATATAATCAGGAACATAAAAATAACGATTAACAATAAACTTTTCTTTAAACGTTTAAAATTATAATTGGTATTTATAATCATATAATAAAAATAGAGCAATCCTATTCCTGCTATTATTAATGCGATTCCATAAATTATGGGCTGAGCATAGCTTGCCCAAGTATAAGCTAGTTTAAAATCATTGATATAGGTAACAAGCCATGTAGGCTCAATTAAAAACAAGTGAGTTAAATCAACGATTGATATAATAAATATCGTTACACAAACAATACACAGGAAAATATTTAAGGTTTTCGTGAACCGAAGATAATAACCGCATAAGTAAGCAATAACCCCTCCTGAAATTAAATTTCTAACGAAAGGAAATTTTTGAATAAAATACTGATGTATTTGTTCAAGATTGTCTAATAAAAAGACATGTACACCCAAAACAACAAACAAATAAGGAGCAAAAAAACATATTAACGGAAACAATGCTAAACGTATTTTAAAAATATGATTTAGCCGATGAAAAATTCCAAAACTCGTTCTTCTTCCTCCATGGAAGACCAAATGAATTGAAAATATAATTGCTAGTAAAAACCCATTAAAGCTGATTGTTATAAAAGACAGTCTTTCAGGGAATAGTATAAATGAAGCCGTCACTATACCCAGTAAAATAGAAAAAAGTTGAATAATAATTTTATTTTTATAATACATGCGGGCTTATCTAAACTTGATTAGAATGATTGACAATATTTATTTTCTGGTTGGATATTGCATTTTAATTATTGTAACGGCTCTATTTTCTCATCTTAAAATAGCAAAACAAGTTATTCAAAACACTAATTTACTATATCAAAAATCATGAGATTGGTATAAAATATTGCCATCAATCATTGTGAATAAAACCTTGCCTTGAACCGTGACGCCTTCAAAAACTGTGTTTTTCGATTTACTAATCAAATCTTTATCCTTTACTTTCCAACTATAATCGGGGTTAATTAAGGTTAGGTCGGCATAAGTGCCTTTTTGCAAATTCCCTGATTGAAGACCATAGCGTTTGGCGGGGGCTTGGGTTGCTAGATTGACTGCTTGTTTTAAGGACATTTCGCCTGAATGATAAAAGGATAGCAAGGCAGGAAGCAGGGTTTCCAGCCCAACTGAACCAAATTCGGCCTGCCCAAAAGGAATGCGTTTCGATTCTTGGTCTTGTGGGTTATGATCGCTGACCACCATATCAATTGTGCCATCACACAACCCCTCACGCACCGCCTTACGATCAGTTTCATCACGCAAAGGCGGAAAAATTTTGGCAAAAGTACGATAGGTACCAATATCCATCTCATTCATCATAAAATAAGGCGGTGCAGTATCGCAGGTAACATCCAGCCCTTGTTGTTTTGCCTGCCTGATTGCTTTAATCGCTGCTTTTGTTGTAATAAGCGATAAATGTAGCTTTGCGCCTGCAACTGATTCAAGAATGCGCAGATTGCGTTCAACTTGGATGACTTCAGCAATCGCTGGAATACCAGAAAGCCCCATCCGCGTGGCAGTTACCCCTGCATTCATCACCCCGCCTTCAACCAAATCAGCCGTTTGCGGTAAATCAAGGATCAGCGCATCATGGGCTTTACCATAGGCAAGGGCGCGGCGTAATAATTTTGCTAATTTTATTGGGCTTTCCCCATCGCCAAAAGCAAGCGCACCTGCTTGTTTCATAAGACCAATTTCGCATAAATCCTGCCCATTAAGGGCTTTACTAATTGCACCAATCGGATGGAAACGCGTACCATGTGCTTCGCCTAAAGTCTTAATTCGTTCAATCATCGCGACATTATCAATGGGCGGGCGGGTGTCAGGGCGTTGAATAAGGGTTGTGATCCCTGATTTTAAGGCTGCTGCCGCTGCCGTTGCAATGGTTTCTTTATGTTCTTCACCAGGTTCACGGCAATGAACGCGCCCATCAATCAAGCCTGGAATAATAGTATGCCCTTTGCAATCAATCGCCTTGCGGGCGGAGGGGGCAGCCGCCCTATCAGCCAGTTTAGGGCTAATTTCAATAATTCGGTTTCCATCAATCAACAAACCACCTTGCTGTGGTTCTTCATGATCAGCATGTAAAATTTTGGCATTAAACAGGATGGTGCGCATCAGTAATCCTTATTCATATTAAGCAGCTTGCATACGTTGTGGCCGCGTTAAGATATCAAGTAAAGCCATACGAACCGCCACCCCCATTTTTACTTGTTGGTTGATTAGCGAACGTTCGCTATGATCAGCAAGATCGGTATCAATCTCTACACCGCGATTCATTGGTCCTGGATGCATAATCAAAGCATGCGGTTTTGCGGCCTGCAATTTATCATGATCCAAACCGTAAAATTCAAAATATTCACGAATGGAGGGAACATAGCTTCCCTGCATCCGCTCTTGTTGCAGGCGTAGCATCATGACAATATCACACCCCTCCAGCCCTTTTTTCATATCAGTAAAGCAATTAGCCCCCAAATCAGAAATGGCTGGTGGCATAAGGGTTGGCGGTGCGATTAGACGCACTTCTGCCCCCATTGCCGATAATAAATGCAAATTGGAACGACACACACGGCTATGCGCAATATCGCCACAAATCGCCACCCGTAACCCATGAAGCTTGCCGCAATGCTGGCGGATCGTCAACGCATCAAGCAAGGCTTGTGTTGGATGTTCATGCGCACCATCCCCCGCATTGATAACGGCGGCAGAAATTTTTTGTGCAAGCAGGGTAACGGCTCCTGCCTCTTGATGACGTACCACCAATAGATCGGGCGACATAGCATTCAGTGTAACGGCGGTATCAATCAAAGTTTCCCCCTTTTTGATGGAGGAGGCTTGCGCAACAATATTAATCACATTCGCCCCAAGACGAATCGCCGCTGTTTCAAAACTAGTTCGGGTACGTGTTGAATTTTCAAAAAATAGATTAACGACTTCAAAACCTTTTAAAAGCGTTGAGGTGTCGGAGCAATTTTTGGGTAAATCAGCATAATATTGTGCAATATCCAGTATTGGGGTTAGATCATGGCTATCCAACCCCTCAATCGCCAATAAATCTTCATGACGAAATCGCCAGTTTGGATGAGGAGGGGTAAATGACGTATCTGCCAATGGTCTTCCTTAAATTACGATGCGCGTTTTCGCTTCTTTGCAGGAGGTTTCTTCTTTGATGAACCTGCTGAACGTTCAGCTTTTGCATTCACAAGTTCGACCGCTTCATCAAGAGAAATCGCTTCAGGATCAATTGATTTTGGAATGCTGGCATATAATTTACCCCATTTAACATAAGGGCCAAATCGTCCACTTCCGCGCCCGATCATGCCACCAAGCGGGTGTTCACCAATTTGAATGGCAGGGGTTGCTTGTTTAGCCCCTCCCCTTCCAGCTCCCTTGCCACCGCCCTCAGCCAGCACAATCACCGCACGATTAAGGCCGATTGATAATAATTCTTCAGGATCAGGAAGGGAGGTAAACTTCCCCTGATGCTTTAAATAAGGCCCATAGCGACCCAACCCAACTTGAATCATTTCCCCTGTATCAGGGTGCGCACCAATATCGCGCGGCAAAGCTAGCAACTGCAAGGCAATTTCCAAATTAATTTGATGCGGATTAAGGAATTTTGGCAGGCTAGCCCGTTGCGGCTTGTCTTTTGTAGATTTCTTGGTTTTTTGCTCTGAAATAATTTCACGCTGGATATATAAGCCATAAGGCCCTTCACGTAAAGAGATTGCAGCCGCCGTAATTGGATCTTCCCCAAGATGAATTGGATATTCGGTTAAATGATCTGTATCGCCATCTTCACCCAGATTAACGGGCTTGGAACGCTTATAAATACAATCAGGATAGTTTGAGCAGGTAATATAAATACCATATTTTCCATAATTTAATGATAAACGCCCATCTTTACAAGCAGGGCAAGTTCTGGCGATTTTATCACTGCCTGCTTCATCTTTTGGAAAATAAAGCGCACCTAGCGCATCATCCAATACTTCGCGCACCTGTTCAAAATTCAGTGTGGTGGAATGATTAACCCGCTCGATAAACGCTTGCCAGAAAGAAAACATTAACTGCCGCCATTCTAATTCACCATTAGATACGCGATCTAAATCCGTTTCCATCTGTGCTGTAAATTCATAATCAACATAATCGCCAAAAAAGCCAGTTAAAAAGGCGGTGACAAGCCGCCCGCGCTCTTCAGGAATAAATCGCCGCTTATCCAGCGTAACATAATCACGATCTTGTAATAATTTTAGGATTGAGGCGTAAGTTGAAGGACGACCAATCCCAAGTTCTTCAAGTTTTTTAACCAAAGAGGCTTCACTAAAGCGGGGGGGAGGCTGTGTAAAATGCTGATTTGGCGTTGCTTTTTTAAGGGTTGCAGGTTCCCCTTCTTTCAATGGTGGCAAGATTGCTTTTGCGCCGTCTTCATCATCTTTATCTTCTTTTTCATCCTGATCTTCCTGATAAAGTTTTAAAAACCCATCAAATTTAAGACTTTGTCCGCTTGCACGTAACCCAACCGAGCCACCTTCAAGAATTGCAATTACCTGATCGAATTTTGCGGAAGCCATCTGGCTTGCCAAAGTACGCTGAAAAATCAAAGTGTAGAGTTTTAACAAATCGCTATCAAGGATTCTGCTAAGGCTATCAGGTGTTTTTGATAAATCGACGGGACGGATTGCCTCATGCGCTTCTTGTGCGTTGCGTGCCTTGCTTTTATATCGGCGCGCTTGTTCGGGCAAATAAGCATCCCCATAGATGGAGTGAATATAGGTGCGTGCTTCCGCTATTGCATCATTGCTCATCTGCACGCTATCAGTACGCATATAAGTAATCAACCCAACTGTTTCCCCACCAATTTCGAACCCTTCATAGAGTTTTTGTGCTAATTGCATAGTACGCGATGCTGAAAAATAACATTTTCGACTGGCTTCTTGCTGTAAAGTCGAAGTCGTAAATGGCGGTGCTGGATTGCGCGATGTTTCTTTTTTCTCTACCTGCTTGATCAATAGCTCAGCGACCTTAACTTGTTCCATCGCCTCCATTGCCATGGCTTCCGTTTTAAGCGAAAATTTATCCAGCTTTTTACCATTAAGATAGGTTAGGCTTGCTTGATAAGGCGTTCCTTCTTGATTGGTAAGATCGGCTAATACCGTCCAATATTCTTGTGATTTAAATGCTTCAATTTCCGATTCGCGTTCGCAGATTAGGCGCAAGGCAACCGATTGTACCCGCCCTGCTGAACGTGCGCCAGGAAGCTTCCGCCATAAAATTGGCGATAAATTAAATCCAACCAGATAATCAAGGGCGCGCCTTGCAAGATAGGCATCAATCAATGCCTGATCAAGCACACGCGGTTGGGTAAAAGCACGTTTGACCGCACCTTTGGTAATTTCATGAAAAACCACGCGATGAACTGGCAGATCATTGGTTAGCTTACGCTGGGAAAGCTCATCATAAATATGCCACGAAATCGCCTCCCCTTCCCGATCAGGGTCAGTTGCAAGATAAAGCTCATCGGCGGTTTTGCAAGCCTTCGCGATTAAATCAAGCTGCTTTTTTCCACGCCCATCAACCTCCCATTTCATGGAAAAATCTTGATCTGGCAAAACCGAACCATCCTTGGAAGGAAGATCACGCACATGTCCGAAAGATGCAATCACCTCATATTCTGCACCCAGATATTTATTAATCGTTTTCGCCTTGGAAGGAGATTCAACAATGACAACATGCTTGCCCATAAAAAATCCATATTTATTTTATTAACTTAAACTGATCATAGGTTCTATACCACCAAGCACAGTTTTTTAAAATGGATTTTATAAGATATTAAACAAATACTAATTTGATTATGAGGCAACTGGTTTATTTTGCAACAACAACCATGGCGGGGCGGAGTAGGCGGTCGTGAATTTTATAACCTTCTTGAAAGACTTCAATGATCGTGCCTGATTCATGATCGGCATGTTCGACATGCGAAACGGCTTGATGTTCATCATAGGAAAATTTACTACCAACCCCTGAAACTTTTTTAATTTCAACCCGTGCAAAACATTCTTGTAATTGATTGTTGGTCATTTCAACCCCTTCAATCACGGATTTTAAAGGGTTATCACTTGCAAGCTCGCCTTCAGGAATAGCACTTAATGCGCGGGTGAGGTTATCAGCAACCTCCACCATATCCTTTGCAAAGTTAGAAATTGCATATTTCTGGCTATCCGCTTTTTCCTTATCGGCACGGCGTTTAATATTTTCAGCTTCTGCAGCAAGGCGTAACATACGATCTTTTTGTTCTTCAAGCTGCTGATTTAATGAATCAATTTCTGTTTGGAGTTCAACAATTTGTGTATTTGGATCAATGGCTTGCGCTTCTTCTTCGCTTATTTGTGTGTCCTCTCCCTTTAAATCAAAAGATTCTGTGTGAATAATGTCGTCTTGTGGCAAAGCATAATCAAAATTCTCTGCGGTTTCTTTTTTAGGTGATTTTTTCTTTTTTTGACTCATTAGTTTTCATTCTCCGATGATAGAGATAGGAAGTATTTCAAAAATGTCTATAGGTGAATCGAAATAAATTAAACAGGTAATTTAACGGGGTAAATCTCGTAATGATCCCAAACATCCTCACGATAATAGATATCTTGCTTGATAATGGCCTCAAGCTGTTCTTGCGTATCAAATTCAGTCAAAAGAAAAGACCCAACCATTGCCCCATCATCATTTAAGATTGGCCCACCTTTCAAAAGATTTCCTGATTGTCTTAAGGCCGCCATTCCTTCCAAATGCACATCGCGCACAGATAACCTTTTTTCAATCGTGCCTTCTTCGGATTTATCATGAAGGATTGCAACAAAATTCATTTATTTTTCCTTTAAAATTAAGCTAATAGGGTAATGGGTTGTTCAATAAAGCCGCTGAGTGCTTCAAGATATTGCGCACCCAGCGCACCATCAACAACGCGATGATCGACCGAAAGGGTTAAGGTCATCATGGTTCTTATCACCATTTCGCCATTGACGACAACGGGCTTTTGAATGCCCGCACCAACCGCAAGAATGGAAGCCTGCGGCGGGTTAATAATTGCCTGAAACTGTTCAATGCCGTACATGCCAAGATTGGAGATCGTGAAAGCACCGCCTTGATATTCTTCTGGCATTAATTTTCCAGCTCGTGCGCGTGATGCAAGTTCCTTCATCTGATTGGAAATTGCAATCAGCCCTAAACCATCTGCGCCCCTGATCACAGGCGTGATTAAGCCGCCATCGGTTGCAACTGCAATTGAAATATCTGCACGATGATAATAACGCACCGCATTATCTTCATAGGTTGCATTTGTTTCAGGAACCTTGATCAGGGCTTGCGCACAGGCCTTGATAATCAAATCATTTACCGATAACTTATAAGCAGGTTTGCCATCATCACTCATTTCAGCTTTGGCGTTTAATTGTTGGCGCGCTTTTAATAAATCGTCCAAACATACATCACGCGAAAGGTAAAAATGTGGCACGGTTTGCTTCGCTTCAACCAATCGCCGCGCAATTGTCTTACGCATATTATTCATTGGTTTTAACGTGCTTTCTGCCTCAACTGTGATTGTTTCCTGTGTTGTTTGTGACGTTTGCTTGGCACCACCAGAAACTATAGCGAGTTCAATATCGCGTTTGATAATACGACCATGTGGCCCTGTGCCTGTAATTTTATCAAGCGCAAGCCCCTGTTCAGCCGCAAGCCGTTTTGCAAGCGGACTTGCGAAAACCCTTGAAGATGAATTGATTGTGGCGGGCGAATTTAACTGCGTCTGTTGTGGAGCTGGTGCAGATTGTTGAACAGGAGTTGGCGTTGCTGCCGATGGTGGTGGTGGCGTTTGTTGTTGACCACCAACTTGATTAATTGCTTGTTCAGCAGACTCGCCTTCTTCTGCCAATACCGCAATTGGGCTATTGACAGCGACATTTTCTGCACCAGCTTCGATTAAGATTTTGGCAATCACACCTTCATCAACCGCTTCAACTTCCATGGTTGCTTTATCGGTTTCAATCTCGGCAATCACTTGCCCTGATTCAACAGGATCGCCCTCTTTAACTAGCCAGTTTGCCAATGTCCCCTCGGTCATAGTCGGGGATAAGGCTGGCATCAAAATCATCTGCGCCATATTCTTGCTCTCCTCCTAATCCTTGTAACAGACCTGAAAAGCGGCTTTAACAATATCTTCCGCCTTTGGCAGGGCTAGCTTTTCTAAATTAGCAGCATAGGGCAAAGGCACATCCTTACCAGTCACGCGGATCACAGGCGCATCCAAATGATCAAAACATTGTTCCATCATCAAGGCTGCTAATTCTGAACCAATACCCGCAAAAGGCCAACCTTCTTCACAGCTAACAAGGCGATTGGTTTTTTTAACCGATGCAATGATAGTTTGTTCATCCAATGGACGCAAGGTGCGTAAATCTATGACCTCCGCAGATACTCCTTGTTCTGCTAACTGTTCGGCGGCTTCCAGCGCATGCCCCACCATAATCGAAAAGGCGGTGATTGTAACATCACTTCCTGATCTAACAATTTTTGCTTTGCCGATTGGAACCGTCCAATCTTCGCTATCAGGCACATCAAAACTTTGTCCATATAATAATTCATTTTCAAGAAAAATCACGGGATTAGGGTCGCGAATTGCCGATTTAAGTAGGCCTTTAGCATCAGCAGCTGAATAAGGCGAAACAACTTTAAGCCCAGGGCAATGCGCATACCAGCTTGCATAGCATTGTGAATGCTGTGCCGCCACACGTGAAGCCGCACCATTAGGGCCACGAAAAACAATCGGCGTACCCAACTGCCCACCACTCATATATAAAGTTTTTGCCGCAGAATTAATGATATGATCAATCGCTTGCATCGCGAAATTAAAGGTCATAAATTCAACGATTGGCTTTAACCCCATAAAAGCAGCACCAACCCCAATACCTGCGAATCCATGTTCAGTAATCGGGGTATCAATCACCCGCTTATCGCCAAATTCATCCAATAATCCTTGGGTTACTTTATAAGCACCTTGATATTCTGCAACCTCTTCCCCCATTACAAAGACGGCTTCATCTTGCCGCATTTCTTCTGCCATTGCATCGCGTAGGGCTTCGCGCACTGTTAAGCTCGTGACAGCTCCGTCCCATTCTGGTTCAATAAGCGTTTCAGCTTCAACCGCTTTTGGTTCTGTTGCAATCTGTGTTGGTGCAATCTGTGTTGGCGTGTTTTCTTCTTTATTGGGTTCTGCCTGTTGTGAAGATTGCTGTGGAGATTGCACCATCACGGTGTCAAGGGTGCTATCAAGGGCGGTTGCATCCTCCCCTTCCTCCAGCAACAAAGCAATCACTTCATTCACTGCAACATTTTCTGTTCCAGCTTCAATAAGGATTTTTCCAATGATTCCTTCATCGACCGTTTCAATTTCCATGGTCGCTTTATCGGTTTCAATTTCAGCAATGACCTGTCCTGATTCGATGGAATCGCCTTCTTTCACAAGCCAATTTGCAAGCGTTCCTTCCGTCATAGTTGGCGATAAGGCTGGCATTAAAAGTTTGATTGTCATATCTTCCCCCCCTCCCTTACACGATCACATCTGTATAAAGTTCAGAAAGATCAGGTTCTGGACTTGCTTGGGCAAAATCAGCCGACTCAGAAACGATTTTTTTAACTTCGCGATCAATGTCCTTTAAGGCGGCTTCATCGGCATAACCATTTTCCAAAATTTTTGCTTTAACCCGTTCAATTGGATCAGAAGTTTGTTTCATATAATCAACTTCCTCTTTGGGACGATATTTTGCAGGATCAGACATCGAATGCCCGCGATAGCGATAGGTTTTCATCTCCAATATAATTGGTCCTTTACCAGCGCGGCAATGTTCAAAGGCTACTTTTGCAGCTTCCCGTACTTTTTCAACATCCATACCATCAACTTCTTTACCGGGAATGCCATAGGCAATACCACGGTCATGTAAATTCGTCCCACTAGCCGAAGAACGCGTGACCGAAGTTCCCATGCCATATTGATTATTCTCAATAACAAAAATCACGGGTAATTTCCATAAGGCGGCCATATTAAAGGTTTCATATACCTGTCCTTGGTTAATTGCACCATCACCAAGATAGGTCACTGCCACCCGATCTAATCCCTGATATTTCAGTGCAAAGCCTGTGCCTGCGCCAAGCGGAACCTGCGCCCCAACAATTCCATGACCACCAAAAAAACCTTTTTCACGCGAAAACATATGCATGGAGCCGCCTTTACCCGCAGAATAGCCATCTGATCGTCCTAAAAGCTCCGCCATCACGCCATTTGCATCCATGCCACAAGCCAACATATGCCCATGATCACGATAGCTGGTGACCACCGTATCCCCTTCTTCTGTGTAGGCTTGCATTCCAGTCACCACCGCCTCTTGCCCAATATAAAGATGGCAAAAGCCGCCAATTAACCCCATGCCGTAAAGTTGCCCCGCTTTTTCTTCAAAGCGGCGGATTAGCAACATCGCACGATAATCCTCCAATAATTCTTGAGGATTCGAATTTGATTTCAACTGCTTATTTGCTTTGTTGTCTGCTTTTTTTGTTGCCACTCCCAACCTCCATAATAACTAAATTTAATTAGCTTTATTGCATGGCTTTAAGTTAAAACCAAACCTAAATAATGTCAAATCCATTATTTTTTAAAGCTTAATCTAAGATCGTAAATCGGTTAGATGGTCACGATTGATGCCAACCATTAAGATCAACCCAAACCCTAATAACACGCTGATAATCGCAGAACCGCCATAAGAAATCATTGGAAGCGGTAAGCCAACAACGGGTGCCATGCCAGTAACCATTGCAATATTAATCATCACATAAAGCGCAAAATTATTGATTAATCCAAAGGCTAAAAGCCGATTAAATTGACTTTGCGCGCGTAATGCTAACCATGTCCCCGTACCAACAAGCAAACAAAATATGAATAAAAGCCCAAAGGTTCCACGCAGGCCAAATTCTTCCCCTAACATCGTGAAAATAAAATCTGTATGTTTTTCAGGTAAAAAATTATATTGACTTTGGGTGCCTTCCATATAACCCCGCCCAGTAACCCCTCCAGAACCCAAAGCAATCTTTGATTGGGTAATATGATAGCCCGCGCCCAGCGGGTCTTGTTCTGGCTCAAGAAAGATTAAAATACGCCGTTTTTGATAATCATGTAAAATAAAATTCCATGCGATTGGAAGCGACAAAAGCACCCCCACTGCCATTACATAAAATTTCCATAGCTTTACGCCAGCTAAGAATAACACCATCACCCCGCCCAGCATTAAGACAATTGCCGTTCCAAGATCGGGTTGGCGGATTACCATCATAACGGGGATCACAATCAAAACTATCGGAATTAATAAATGGCGAAGTTTATGGGTATCCTCAAGCGAAAGTTTGTGAAAATACCCCGCAAGTGCAAGGATTAAAGCAGGTTTCATAAGTTCTGAAGGTTGGATGCGGAGGATTCCTAAATCAAGCCACCGCTTAGCTCCCATTCCCGTTGTTCCAACCAATTCAACAGCACCTAATAATAGTAAAGCAAGCCCATAAATGCCATAAGCCCAATAGAGCCAAAAATCAGGATTGGTTAAGGCAAGAAATAACATCATACAAAAACCAATCACAAGATAGATTGTTTGGCGTTTTGCCCAAGGGTCAAATGAACCACCTGCGGCTGAAAAAAGCATGATAATCCCTACACCAGCCCATATTATTAGCAGCAATAGGATTACAGGATTAAGCCTTATTAATTTTGTTAAAAAGCTGCCTTGAAACAAAGGCGGCAATAAAATTTCTTCGGATTTAATCATAATTTTATTGTCTATACATTTTGATGCGCTTGATCTTTTTCAAGTGCGTTTCTTAAAAGCATCCCAGCAATTGGTGCTGCGGTGGAAGACCCACTTTTTCCATGCTCAACGACAACTGCAACGGCATAACGCGGTTGTTTCACGGGTGCTAAACCAACAAACAACGCATGATCACGCAACCGCCATGCTATATTTTCATTCTTCAATACACCTTCTTCACGCTCTTTCATGGTAATGCGACGAACCTGACTTGTGCCTGTTTTTCCCATAATCATTGGTGCTTGTTTATCATAAAGGCTTTGATAGGCAGTACCACGCGAATGATTGACCACTTCACTTAACGCAAGATTAAGGGTGGTTAAATGTGCGCTTGGAATAAGGGGCGTAGAATCCGCCGCTTGTTGTGATAAACGCTTAGCTTTCAAAGCCTCATTAAGATAAGGCGTAACATTCCTTCCACCTTTCGCCAATCTTGCCATCATGGTTGCAAGCTGAAGGGGGGTTGCAAGGACAAAACCTTGACCAATGGCGTTGATCAAGGTTTCCCCGCCATACCAAGAAGCATTTCGCGCTTTTCGTTTCCAATCAGGGTCAGGGATAAGCCCTGCCCGTTCCCCTTCAAGATCAATACCTGTTAGCGCACCTAACCCTAAATCACGTGCCATATCTGCGATGGCTTGGATTCCAACTTTTTTGGCAACTTCATAAAACCATACATCACAAGACTCCCTCATTGCACTTATTGCGTTCATCTGTCCATGACCGCGTTCTTTCCAACAATGAAATTGATGACCACCATATTCAATATCCCCAAAGCATGGGACATTAAAATTAGGGGAAATGCCAGTTTTCAAAGCGGCCAATAAGGTTATCAGTTTAAAGGTTGAGCCTGGTGCGTAAAGCCCCGTAACGGCTTTATTTACCAGCGGATAATAAGGATCGTTCAAATAAGCCTTCCAAAGGCTTGGCGCAATGCCATCCACAAATTGATTAGGATTGTAAGATGGGCAGGAGGCGAGTACGCGTACCGCACCGCTATCAACCTCCAACAACACAGCAGCACCTGCTTGGTGTTTTATCAAGGCATCATAAGCATATTTTTGCAGGTCAATATCCAAGGTGAGTTTTAAATCCTGCCCTTGTTTAGGAGAATCCGTTTCTTTAATTGCAATTCGCCGTCCATGCGCATTAACAAGCTGTTTTTGATACCCTTCAGTGCCACGCAACTTATTGTCATAAACATGTTCAATCGCTTGTTTGCCAATCCTAAAATCAGGCATGTTAAGTAAGGGTTGATCCGCTTTCATTTCTTCAGGGCTAACACGCCCAACATAACCTGTTACAGGTGCTGTATAAAAATGATGCGGGTAAGTGCGCCTTGACCCATCAACAATTTCGATGCCAGGAAGTTTATGAATTTCAACGCTAATTTTTGCTAATTCTTTCCAACTTAAATGTTCACGAATAATCAAAGGCACAAATCCAAACTGCTTTGCACGCCTAGCAATCAATTGATCAATTGATTTCTTATTCAGCGGAATAATTTGTGCGACTTGTTCCAATACCTCCCGCAGATCGCGGTCTTTTGTTTGGTCAGGGGTAATTTTAAGGGTAAAACGTTTGGTATTATCAACCAAAATCCTATTATAGCGGTCACGAATAAGCCCCCGTGTTGGCGTAAGCATACGATAGCTCAAACTATTCTTCGTTGCTTGATCTTGGTAACGGTCATGCTCAACCACTTGCAATTGAAACAGACGCGCCCCCATAATCCCAACAAGTGCCGCTTGCCCTCCTAATAGCAAGGCGGAACGGCGGCTAAGCATTGAAAAGCGTTTTCGATCTTTTGTTCTCATCAATATCCTATAATTTCTTTTGATTATGGTGGTTTTATCTAGTTTTTTGACTGTTTTCAATAGACTTGCAATCATAAGGCAAATCAGGCAATGTTAATAGTAGATCCTTGTGCAAAAGTTAGCTTTTCAAAAGAGATTTTTAGGGTATGGAAGGGACTTATATCATAAAAAAAAGTCGATGGCTTCGCCAAGCACCAGATGCTGGCGTTGGTGGGCAGATTTTGCTATTTTTATCTTTATTCTTATTATTATTGGCCTTTTTTATTCTACTTAATGCCTTATCGGATATCGATGCGGCACGGCTTGAGGAAGTGACAGGGCATTTTGTTGCAGAAGATAAAGTGGTTGTGGTTGCACCAGATGAAGATGATCTTGCCTTATCAAATTTTGGTCCATTTCCTGATGCTTCCAGCATTATTTCAACCAGCCATAAATTATGGGCTACGCTTATTCCATTAGCTGATATATCTATCTTTTCGCGTGGAGAACATATGATGCTGGATGTGCCTTATGACGCACTATTTGTTAGGGGGCAGGCTATCCTTCATGATGATCGTGAAAAATTATTAGCTTCAACCGTTGAAGTGATGGAAAATTTTCCTGGAAACCAGCTTTTTTATTTGGATGTTATCTTTTTTGTTGATGATTATTTAACTGAGAAATCTGAAGAGGTTGAAACCACACAAGAGACAACCGATTCTATCCTTGAAAATAAACGTGCTTGGGAGTTATTGCCAGGTGATTTAAAATTATCAATTCCAGAAGGCATAGGACAAATGCCTGAAGCGTCCAGAATTGCAATCGAGCGTATTATCACCCTGACCTCTGTTTTTGAAGAAGCAGGGTTTAACCCTGAAAGGTTAAGTTTTAATATTCGTGAAAGTGAACCCACGCTACCAGAAGGAACCAGATTTTATTTTCGCTTAGAATTCCTACCAGAACCTTCTGAAGAAACTGATCCGTCAACGGATAATGAAGATGTGCCACAACCTGCTACTGACACTCCAGAATCAGAAACACCGCAGGCCGCACCACAAGAATCAGTACAGGCGTTTAATTCTGTTCAATTTACGTTGCGCACAATAGGATAATCACGATGTCGTCCAATAATAATTCCTCAACAGAAAATATCTTGAATGCCCCAAAGGCAGAAGCAGGCAATCCATTTGGACTTCCAGATCAAGCGCAACCGTTTGAAGAGTATGAAGAAAGCCATCATACAACGCATTTAATCAAAAAAACGCAGCAAAGAAGCTTTGTTGCAAGGCGGATGTGGTTAATCAGTTTTAGTGATTTAACTGCGTTAATGCTAACCTTTTTTGTGATGATGTTTTCAATGTCTTCAATCAAGGAAGGAAAATGGGATGAGCTGGTTCAAACCTTCAATAGTAGTTTTAGCCCGCAAAGGGTGGAACAGCGAACCGCCGCCCTTGGAATAGATAGCTTTCGCATCGGCTATGGACAAAATTTAGATTATATGGCGAAAACATTGCCGAAAACATTTGAAGGGTTGGAGCTTCTCTCTCAAGTTAAATTTGGCCAAAATCAGAATCGCCTTATGCTATATTTAAGTTCTGATGTGCAATTTACTCAAAAAACTGTTAATTTAAAAGCTCCCGAACAAACGCAAGAAATGTTAAGGACACTTGCTTTAACTTTGAATGAATTGCCTAATCAAATTGAAATCAAAGTCGCCCTTGAAGGATTAGATAATTTACCAAATAATGAGGTCGAACGCAGTGAACTTATTCAAGAATCCCTTCGTATGTCCTTAGCACGCGGGCGTAAAATGGCGCGCTTATTCATTGCAGGTGGATATTTAGGGTTACCAATCATCGTTGCGGGTGATATTTCGTCTCCATCTAAGGAACAAATGTCTGAAACAACAGTGGCTAAAGAAAATACCGAACCTGATGGGAATCAGGTAACGATTTTAATCGGTCAAATTTTGCGTGGTCAATAAGTTAGGGCAATGATGATTAATCAACATAACATACGGTTTGTAGCTTTTCTAGCAGGGCTATTATTTATTTTATTATTTTCCTCGGTTGCGAATGCGCAAACGCCCGTACTTGTTCGTGCGTGGGAACAGCCTGCAAAAGCACAAGTTTCGTTTGATTGGCCAAAACAAGTAAATTATGAAGCGCAATTAAGTGGGCAAAAAATAACGGTTAAATTTTCTGAACCGTTAATTGCTAATATTGCCCCGATTGGTCGATTAGCACCAAGCTATATTTCAGGGGGACGGATCACAGAAGATGGTAAAAATGTTGTCATTATTCTTAAGCGTAATGTAGAAATATTGGCATTCAATCGTTCCAATCGCGTCATCTTGGAATTATATGCGGCTGATGAAGCGTCTAATTCTAATTTGGCAACAGATGGCGGGGGGACAACATCAGAGAATGTAAATGAAGAGGATGACGGGTTTCAATCCGTAAATTCTGAACCACAATCTTTTGAATTAGAAGAAGAATTTATTGAACAAACAAATTCGTTGCGGCCTTCATCCCCTGGATTTGAACCAGTAGAAAACAATCAACAAGCACAAAGCAACCGTATTGAACCTTCCAGAATACCGATTGCCGAACAAGCAGCCCCCGTTATATCGCCGCTTGATCGTTTAAAACGCACGAAGCGTGATCAAGAAGGAAATGTATTCTATCAAGTTGATGTTATGGTTGATCAAGATCAAGATGGGGTAACCGATCTTATCTTTGATTGGCCAGTACGAGTCAGTTTTGATGCGGTTAATCGTCAAGGTAATTTAGATTTATCCTTCTCAGCTGGTGCAGAAATTGACCGTGAAGAACTTAAACAAAAATTGCCTGATTGGTTACGTGCGCCTGTTATCACATCGGAGAGTTCTAAAACCTCTATTCTATTCAATATGACACGCCATCATGAAATAGAAACAAAATCACAAAGCGCACGAATTATTATTCGTTTACTGCCCCCCGAAATTTCCTTGGCAAGAAAAACAAAAAGAGGAACACGGCAATATAGTCAAACTGAAATTGAAGCGGCACGCGCTGTTTTAGCTGGGACATTAGACACAAAATTCATGACCAAAGATCAAGCACGCGAAATTTTAGTTGCTGCCGAAGGGAAAGACGCTAATCTCCTGTCAAACGAAGAAAGCGAAACAGATAAACCAGAAAATGTTATTGGCCCTACCTTGGTGAATATGCGCTTTGATTGGCCAACAACAGTGGGCGGTGCCGTTTTTCGTCGCGGTGAATATATATGGCTGGTATTTGACGATTCAACACCCATGGATATGGAACCCTTAGGCGGTATTAATCAAGATGTGATTATCGATATTGAACAAATGCCGATTGAACAAAAAACCCTTTTTCGTTTGCATGTTCCCGATACAAGGATCAACCCATCATTAAAAAGAGAGGGCGGCCTATGGCAGGTTGATTTACGCCTTGGGCCCATTATGCCCGCAAGCCAATTGCCGATTGATATTAGCGTTAATGCAGACCTTGGTAGCCATATGTTTTTAGCTAGCCAAGAACCAGGAGAGCATATTTCTGTTATTGATCCAGTTACAGGCGATGAACTTAATATTATTACATTCCGCGAAGCAGGGCTTGGCGTTAATGGGCTACGACGCTATCCTGAATTTAATCTTTTACCTTCTGCGCAAGGTTTGGCCATTGAAACTTTAACGGATCGTATGGTTTTCACAAAGGCCGAAGATGGCTTTCGCATTTCTGCCCCCAACGGTTTACAGCTATCTGGCGTTTCACCTGAAAATGCCACTGAATCTAATATCAGTTTTAAAACTGCAAATCTGTTTGATTTCAAAGAATGGGCGCTTGGGCCTGCGGAAGATTTTTATACAAACAAGCAACGCTTATTAAACAATATAACAGAAATGTCTAAAGCAGATATTGCCCGCGCACGGCTTTATTTGGCACGGTTTTATGTAGCACATGATTTGGGACAAGAAGCCTTAGGGGTTTTAGATTTAATAGAACGAGATCACCCAAAATTGATTGAATCTGTACCTGTACGCGCCTTGCGTGGTGTTGCAAATTTCATGGCAGGACGGCTTGATGAAGCTGAACAAGATTTAGGTGACCGTGAAGTTGGACAATATCGCGAAGGAATTTTATGGAATGCTGCGTTACTTGCCGAACGTGGCAATAGCGCAAGGGCATTGGAATATTTTCGCCTTGCAGTCAATCAGTTACGAAATTATCCACAACCCTTAAAAGGAAAATTGGGGATCATGGCGATTGAAGCTGCCATGGAAAATCGCGATGTTCGAATGGCAACGGCAATCATCGACCAATTGGATCGTGAAAAAGACCTATTGCCACGTGGCGTGCTTGGCGATTTACAATATAATAAAGGGCGAATGGTTGCGTCACGTTCTGATTATGCCCTTGCCAATCAATATTGGCAGGAATTAATGGCAGGCAATGATCGTAAAAATGCAGCACGTGCTGCATTTGCTTATGTGGGGTTAAATTTAAGGCAAGAGACAATCTCTAACCAAGAAGCCTTAGAAATTCTTGAACAGTTACGCTATCAATGGCGCGGTAATGAATTTGAATTGGCCGTGCTTGATCAATTAGGAAAGCTGTACATTAATAATGGCCTATATTTTGAAGGATTTGATGTTTATAAGACAGCGTTAAGCTATTTTCCAGATAATCCGATGGTTGAAGTTATTGGTAATCGTATGCAATCGACCTTTCGGGATTTATTTTTGAACCGTAAAGCAAATGAAATGCCTGCCGCTCAAGCCCTTGCATTTTTTGATGCTTATCGGGAGCTAACACCGCCTGATGAAGAAGGGGATCAGATGATCAATTACCTGTCACAACGACTTATTCAGGTCGATTTGTTGGATCATGCCGCCACATTGTTGGATTATCAAATTGACCATCGCCTTGAAGGGGAAGAGCGCATTGAAACAGGCACAAAATTAGCACTTGTTCGGTTGCTTGAAAGTAAGCCCGATAAAACATTGGAAGCTTTGGATAAAACCGAAGATATTACCTCTCAAGGTGCGCTTTATGATGATCGGCGTAGATTGCGCGCACAAGCACAGTTTGAACTTAATCGTCCTGAAGAAGCATTAAAGTTATTAGCAGGAGATATTAGCGATGAAGCGAATTTACTCCGCCGTGATATTTACTGGAAGAATCGACAATGGGGAGAAGTTGCAAAAAATCTTCAACGCTTAGCTGGAAAACCACCACAACGGGCGCGGCAATCGCTACCTGAAGAGCGGGCGCAATATGTTGTGGATTGGGCGGTTGCACTTAAATTAGATAATGATCGGCGTGGGCTTGATTATCTAAGAGAAGTCTATGGCCCTTCGATGAGTCGTACAGAAATAGCTGATGTTTTCGATTATCTAACCAGCAGAGATTTTGCGCCACGTGATTTGCAACAAAAGGCTGAGATTGAAGATTATGTCCAAAAGCTTACCGCACGTTCTTCCTTTGAAGATTTTATGAAAACCTATCGTGAACGTGTACTTTAAACGGCTGTGTTTCCTATATTCCTTAGACTAATTTTCGGTAGTCTGTTTGCAAGCCTTATTGTTTTTTTGATTATAGAAGGCCTACCTGGAGACCCCGCAAGCCTAATGTTAGGGCTGGAAGCGCGCGAAGATACCCTACAAGCATTAAGGACGGAACTTAACCTTGATCAACCTTTATGGGTGCGTTATGGGCTGTGGTTATGGGGAATGGTTCAAGGCGATTTTGGGCTAAGTTTTACCTATAATGTCCCCGTATCCGATTTAATCCTTGAACGGTTATTTCTATCCCTACCATTAATTTTTTATTGTATGGGCTTAACTCTATTGTTAGCCATTCCGCTTGGAATTTATTCAGCGTTTCATTATCATCAAAGGCTGGATAAACTCATTGCCTTATTTACAAGAATTGGTATTGCAATTCCAAATTTCTGGTTAGGGTTGTTGCTTATTTTTTTGTTTAGTGTGACTCTGGGCTGGTTTCCTGCGGGTGGCTTTCAAAGCTGGTTTAGTAAAGATCAATCTATTATTTCATCAATGGCAGATGGGATGTATCGTTTAACCTTACCTGCATTCGCACTGGCCGTTCCACAAATAGCTATACTAGCGCGCATTACCAGAAGCACAATGATTGATGTTTTAAATCAAGATTTTCTAAGAACCGCACGTGCCAAGGGATGTTCGTGGCGTGTTTGTCTTTGGCGGCACGCTTTTCCCAATGCGTTAATCATCATGGCAACCTTGGTTGGCTTACAATTTTCGTTTTTATTATCGGGAACCATTCTTGTTGAAACCTTATTTTCTTTACCAGGGCTAGGACGCTTATTATTCCAAGCGGTGTTACAACGCGATTTAATCACGGTTCGTGCGGTTGTTTTATTGATGGTTATCACCATCATGCTGGTTAATTTTGGATTAAATAGGTTGGCTTCTATGCTTGACCCAAGGTTAGGATAATGAAACTAAGTTTAGGTGCCATAATCCTCTTTGTGCTTACCAGCTTAGCTTTACTATCCCTATTCTGGACACCTTATGCCGCCGATATGATGCATATTCAAGATCGTTTATCCCCTCCATTTGGCAAATATTGGCTAGGCACAGATGCTTATGGCCGTGATTTGTTAAGTATGATTATGGTTGGTAGCTTTAACAGCCTTAGCATCAGCCTCCCCGCAGTTTTAATTGGTAGCATCGCTGGAATTATATTGGGATTAATCAGTGCGCTTCATAGCCAGCCCACTCAACAAATCTGGCTTGATCGTATGATCGGTTCTACCAGTGATCTTATTTTTGCCTTTCCAGCTTTATTGACGGCAATTTTATTAACAGCCATTCGTGGGGCGGATGGATTTAATGTGATGATTGCAATTGCTTTATTTAATCTTCCTGTCTTTATGCGCATGACAAGGGTAGCGGCTCGCGATATCCTTCATAAAGATTATGTGCGTGCTGCATTGATGGGAGGTCGGTCTCAGGCAGGAATTATTTTTTTGCATATTCTACCCAATATTAAACCCATCTTAATCATTCAAGGCGCAATACAATGTGGCATTGCTTTATTAATAGAAAGCGGCCTAAGCTATTTAGGGTTCGGATTAGCACCGCCTGAACCCAGCCTTGGCCGATTGCTTGCTAATTCACAAACCTATCTTTATACTGCTCCGCATTTAATGCTATTTTCAGGCGGCGTGATTTTTTCCTTCATTATCGCAGTTAATTTAGTCGCTGAAGGATTAAGAGATCACTTTCATTATAAAAAATAAACTTACGCAAGCATAACAAATTGTATCTTAAAACGAAAATGTTCTAGCTTTACGCTCGCGGTGAAGGATATATAAGCCGCTGATCAACACAATTCCCCCACCAATAAAAACAGGTAAATCAGGTACATCATTGAAAATCAACCAGCTTGAAAGCCCCATAAATAAAAATTGAATATAGCCAACGGGTGCAAGGCTGGAAGCTTCGGCATAATGATGGGCAAGAATCAAAAATTGATGCCCTAACCATCCCATTAAACCAGTTGCAAACAGAAGAAATAGCAAAAACCAATCAAATGGAAGAACCCAACCTTGGAATTGAAAAGGCAAAAGGAATAAAATACCAAAAATGCCGCTATAAAATTGTAGGCTATAAGGTGAGTCAACGCCAGCTATTTTGCGGGTAATAATGGTAAATAATCCTGCACATAAGACCATTCCAAGCATCAAAAGCATCGCCCAATGAAAACTAACCCCAAAGGGACGAATGATGATGATTACGCCAACAAAACCCATTAAAATCGAAAGCCAACGATGTATTCCAACTTTTTCTTTTAAAACTATAATGGATAATAAACAGATTGTAATAGGGATCATGGTTAAGATTGCAGCTGTTGTTGCAATTGAAATATATTGTAATGCCCAAAAGTTAAGCCCTGTCATCGCGGCTAATAAAATACCACGTATATAAACAAGCGGGCCTGATTGATTTTCAAACAACTTGCCTTTCATAATTGGATAAAGCACAGCAGTTGCAAGGATTGTATGAACAGCATAGCGGGTAAACGCGACTTGATAAGCAGGAATGCCATGAATGATCAGATATTTTGCAATGGAATCAAGGATCGTGAAGCAAATCATTGTTATCACGATAAATACGACACCAAGTGGGAAATTATCAACTTTCTTTATCATCTTTGTCGAATCTATTTTTTTTAAAAATCCAAATTAAGGTAATCTTGATGCGGTGGAATGCCAATGATACGATCTTGCAAAAGTGGCCGAAAACTTGGGCGATGCTTAATATTCATATACCATGATTTTATAATCGGATAATCATTCCAATTCAATTCATGTAAATAATCCAAGACCGAAAGCCCTGCTGAGGCTGCTAAATCAGCTACCGTCATGTGGTTGCCCGCCAACCATTCACGGCGTTCCAATAAAAAAGTTAAATAAGCAAGGTGAATGCGTAAATTTTGTCCGCCAATACGCAACTGACTTGGTTCAGGTTCACCTGCACGCGCAAGGCGTTTGAAAATTTTTTCGCCAACGATTAATGCTACAACCTCATTAAAAAATTTATGATCAAACCAGTCAATTAATCGACGAATTTCTGCGCGCTCAACTGGATCTATCCCGCTAAAACCAACAGGATGCCGAAGAGCTTTTTCATCACCTAAATCAGTCATAGCCTCGTCAAGATATTCTTCAATTGGTCGTGCGCCGCAAATTTTATGTCCTGAATCATCAATCATAACAGGTAAATTCCCTGCTGGGTTCATGGCAAGCAAAAACTCATCACGTTCCCAGAACTTATGCTCCTTTAAGGTGAATGCAATCGCACGTTCCCCAAGGTTTAGGCGAATACGCCTACATTCTGGCAACATCGGATGATGATATAATGTGATCATAGTGATAATTTACAAAAATGCAGTTGCTTAAAATATATTTAAAACAAGCGCATACTAAGGGGTTTAATGAAACAAGTCCACACCGATTTTCTTTGATGGTTGCGGATCATTATTAAAAACTGGAGCGGGTGAAGGGAATCGAACCCTCCTAACCAGCTTGGAAGGCTGGGGCTTTACCACTAAGCTACACCCGCTCAATCAACTTATATTTGGCTTGATTAGCCAATATGACAAGATGTGTTAATTATCGTGTTTAACCGTAACCGTCAATTATTAAAATAACAATAATTTAACAATTAAAAGTTGTTTTTAATAAATTTTTTAATTTAAAGATATTTTTTCATTGATTCACGACAATACCCATGTTATGTTCTATTTTAAAAGTTAATGTCAATATTTTTATAGAACAAAACAAATATTATGGTGTTTGATAATAGAAAATTCATTATTTTTATTGGAATATTCATTTTGATCTTGCTGGGGGTAGGCTTGGCGATTAGATGGGATGGATTCGCTACACCCTATCCAAATTCAGATGATCCTTTTGATAATCATAATAAAATCAATAAGATACCGCCTGTTTTAAAGATTATTAGTTGGAATTTGCAACATCTCTCTACACCAAAACAAAATGAGGATGGTACGGTTACTGCTGGCAGGCGGACAAATGAAGATTTAAACCTGCTTGCAGACTATGCGGCTAAATTGGAAGGAGATTTACTATTTATTCAAGAAGTTAGCTCTGTTGAAGCTTTAAAAAGAATTTTTGCAAATCAATATGATATTCATATTTCTGCGGATGGTCGTAATATGAAACAGGCAATTTTACGCAAAGCTTGGTTGGTACCAATCAGCCAAATTAAGCCTTTGCCAAGTTTAAATATTAATGGTTATTTGCGTGGCGGGTTATCTTTATCATTAAGCCTTAATCAATTTGAAGTTGATCTGTTGGGCGTGCATTTAAAATCAAATTGCCACCAAATACCATTATCGCGTGCCAATAACAAAAATTGCGCTACATTAAAGGCACAAATAAAAGGGTTAAAACAATGGATGCATCAACGCATTCATAAGGGTAAACCATTTGTAATCGTTGGAGATTTTAATCGACGCTTTGATATTGAACCCGCCCCTGATTTATCCCATTCACTAGAAAAAACACCTACCAATTGGATGTGGCCTAGCCTGTTTGATCATGAGGCCAAAGGCTATCTTGCTGGGTTGGTGCGCCCTAATCGTTTTATGAAATCGCTGTGCCATGATAGCAAATATGCTTATTTCATCGATCATTTTGTCATGAATGAACCAGCTGCCGCCTTGGTAGAACTGGGGTCTTTTAAAGAATATTTTACTGATCTTGACCCTAATATTTTATCAAGATTGTCCGATCATTGTCCAATTGGTCTATCACTAATGATAAATTAAGCTTGTCGATTAAGTAGGACTATACTAAAAAATCTTACTATTTGAATGACTATAACTTGTTTATCTGTGATTGGGGTAAACCAATGCGCGTTATTATTTGTGGAGCTGGTCAGGTCGGGATTAATCTGGCGCGATATTTATCGGAAGATGGCCATGATATCTGTGTGATTGATCAGTCAGAAACTTTAATTGCCCAAATTAATGATAGTTTGGATGTTAAGGCCGTGGTGGGGGAGGGGTCATCGCCTGAAATTTTAAAGCTTGCTGGTGCTGATGATGCCGACATGATGATTGCGGTTACCAAAGTGGATGAAGTCAATATGATTGCCTGTCAGGTTGCGCATAGCCTGTTTGGGATCACCACCAAAATCGCCCGTATTCGCCAACAACATTATTTATTGCCAGAATATGGTGATTTATTTCATCCGCAACAGCTTCCCATTGACCATGTGATTTTACCTGAATTAGCCGTTGCTGAGGCAATTTTTCGCCGCATTCGTATTTCAGGGGCATTTAATTCAATCGAGATTCCACCAGCGAGGGTAATTGGTGTGCGTTGTGATGCATCATGCCCTTTGATCAATACGCCTTTGCGCCAACTTACCTCTTTATTTCCTGATCTTTCGATCAATGTGTTAGCAATCAACCGATCGGGCGAGTTAATCATTCCCTCTTCTCATGATCAGATGTTAGAGGGGGATAATGTTTATTTCCTAACGGACGAGACGCATATCACACGCGCAATGAATGCATTTGGTATTGAAACTGAAATAACCAGACGCGGCATTATCATTGGGGGCGGAAATATTGGGTTTAACCTTGCTAAAATGATGCAAACTTCGGCACAAGGCTATCATCTTAAATTGATTGAAGCTTCTGAAATACGTGCGCATCAAGTTGCTGAACAGCTTCCTGATTTAAATGTTATCCATGGCGATGGTTTGAAAACAGATATTTTGGAAGAAGCAGGGTTAGATCACAGCGATGTCGCAATTTCGGTCACCGATGGTGATGAGGTTAATATCCTCTCTTCCCTTCTATGTAAGCATCTTGGAATTAAGCGGACGATTAGCCTTATCAATAAGACCGAATTTGCACCGCTTGTATCAAGATTAGGGGTTGATGTGATTATTAACCCGAGGGAGGTTACGGCCTCCTCCATTCTTCAATTTATTCGCCGTGGAAGGATTCATGCGGTTCATAGCCTGTTCGATGGCGAAGCAGAATTACTTGCGATTGAAGCGGTTGAAAGCTCCAGCTTGATTGGAACTTCTATCAAAGAATTGGTGATTCCTCCGCAAACTATCATTGGTGGGATCATTCGTGATAACACGCTGGTTATTCCCCGCCCCGATACGGTTATTGAACCACAAGATTTAGTGATCTTACTTGCCCTTGCCAAAAATATAAAAAAGATTGAAAAGCTATTCAGCGTTGCAATTGGATATTTTAACTAAATCTATTTTTCTATTGATAATACCTTCAAAAAGCTACATGCCGCTATAGCTTGGCCCTTCGCCACCTTGCGGGGTTTGCCAATTAATATTCTGTGTTGGGTCTTTAATATCGCATGTTTTGCAATGAAGACAATTCTGGGCATTGATTTGTAATTCAGGCACACCATCTTCCTCAACAAGTTCATAAACACCCGCAGGGCAATAACGTTGCTCTGGCATATCGAACAAGGATAAATTATGATCAACGGGGCGTTTTTTATCAGTTAAAACAAGATGACAGGGCTGATCCCCTTCGTGATTCGTACCTGAAAAAGAAAGATTGGTTAATCGATCAAAGCTTAACATATTATCTGGTTTAGGATAATCAATTTTCGGTGCTTTGTCTTTTGTTTCAAGATGGTCATGATCTGCCCCTGGATGCGATAATGTCCATGGCGCGCGCCCACGCAATACATAGCTATCCACCGCACTATAGGCCATTGCGCCATATAGTCCCCATTTGAAAGAAGGATGAATATTACGCGCCTGATAAAGTTCTTGCCATAACCAGCTTTGCTTTAACCGTTCGGGATAAGTTTCAATAACGGCCGGTGGCACGGACTGCGTTAATGCTTCATAGACCGCTTCAGCAGCAACCATCCCCGATTTCATCGCGGTATGGGAGCCTTTAATTTTTGGTGTATTTAAAAATCCAGCGTCACAACCAATCAACATTCCCCCTGGAAATACTAATTTGGGAATGGATTGATACCCCCCCTCATTCAAAGCACGTGCGCCATAGGCAATGCGTCGTCCACCCTCAAACTGGCGGGCGATGGTTGGATGATGCTTAAAGCGTTGAAACTCCATATAAGGATAAAGATGCGGGTTTTTATAATCTAAACCCACAACATAACCAACCGATACCAAGCCACCTTTTAAATGATATAAAAACGAACCACCAAACGTATCGGATTTCATTGGCCAGCCAACCGTATGGGTGATTGCACCTGGATCAGATAGATTTTCATCCACCTCCCATAATTCTTTCATACCAAGCGCATAAACTTGCGGTTGAACGCCTTCGCGCAAATTAAATTTTTCCATAAGCTGTTTTCCAAGATGACCGCGACACCCTTCAGCAAACATGGTTTGTTTCGCATGAAGCTCCACCCCTGGTTCATGATTTGGCCCAGGATTGCCATCTTTATCAAGCCCCATATCACCCGTAGCAACACCAATGACTTGCCCAGCATCATTATACAGCACCTCACTTGCCGCAAACCCAGGATAGACCTCTACGCCCATTGCTTCTGCTTGTTCACCAAGCCATTTCACAACATTACCAAGTCGCACAATATAATTACCAGCATTGTGCATTTGCGGCGGTGTTGGCAGACGAAAAGAACGCTTTTCCGTTAGAAATAAGAAATAATCCTTAGTCGCAGGGGTATCAATGGGAGCATTCATGGTTTCCCAATCAGGAAGTAACTCGTTTAAAGCACGTGGCTCCATAACCGCACCAGATAACGTATGCGCACCAATTTCAGGACCTTTTTCCAAAACGCAAACGCTAAGCTCTTTTCCTTGTTCTTGTTCTAATTGTTTAAGGCGAATGGAAGCTGCCAAACCAGCTGGCCCCCCACCAACAATTAAGACATCAAATTCCATTACTTCCCGTTCATGATTAGTCATTTTTATTCCTTTTAATTTTTTATAATTTTTGTTCAATGATTTGATTTAATGATGAGGTTTCAACTCCTTCAGCTGATAACAACCCTTGAACCTCTTTACATAATTTAATTAAATCTTCCTTGGTTTTTCCCTCACACCGCACTACAAGACATGGCTGTGTATTGGACGCACGGATTAACCACCAACCGTGATCAACACGAACCCTAAGCCCATCCTGCTTATTTATTTGATTTTGATTATAGTGATCAAGTGCCTTTCCAACTTTTTCTATCAGTTTAAATTTTTCTGTTTCTGCGACATCAATTCTAATCTCTGGCGTATTATAGCTTGCAGGTAACCGATCCACAAAATCGGATAGCTTACTCCCTGTCTCCATCAAATAATCCAAGATGCGTAAAGCAACATAAAGCGCATCATCATAGCCATAATAATGATGGGCAATGAAAATATGCCCGCTCATCTCCCCAGCAAGCGGTGCGTTCAATTCAGCCATTTTACTTTTAATAATTGAATGGCCTGTTGGTGCCATAACAGGCTTACCACCTAAACGGCTTATTTGATCAACCAAAATATCACTGGCCTTCACATCAAAAATAACAGGGCTTTCAGGAGGACAATTTGGCAAAATTGCTTCAGCCAACAACATTAAAATTTGATCACCCCATAAGATTCGACCTTTTGAATCAACAAGGCCAATACGATCCCCATCTCCATCAAAGGCAATGCCAATATCTAGCTGGTTGTCTTTAACTAATTTTATTAACTGCTGTAGATTTTCAGCAACCGTAGGATCAGGATGGTGCTCAGGAAAGGTTCCATCAATCGTTTCATTGATTAAACTATGCTGTCCTGATAATTGAGGGATTAATTTTTTTATTGTTGGGCCAAAGGCACCATTTCCTGGATCCCACCCTACTTTAAGCGGCTTTACGGACGCCCTTCTTCCATAATTATTATTTGTTCCTGACTTAGCTAACTGCTTCATATCACGCAAAATACGATTGATATAAGCTTCCTCCATATCTGTTTTAATTGCGTGGCCATTTTTATTTTGTGTTCGCCAATTTCCTTGTTTTGCGTGTTCAGCTAAGTGTTTAAGTTGCTGCCCATAAAATGGCTTGCCATTAATCATGATCTTAAAGCCATTATATTCTGCAGCGTTATGAGAGCCAGTCACCATAATCGCAACATCACTTTCCAAGACCTTATTGGCGAAATAAAGCATGGGCGTTGCAACAAGGCCAATGTCCATCACAATCATACCAGATAGCTTTAAGCCATAAATCAGCGATTCTGCAAGTTCGGGTGAAGTATTACGCCCATCACGACCAACGACTGCGATATGGGATGTTTCAACCGAAAAAAATTCCCCCAGCGTTCGCCCAATGGCAAGCGCATCTTGTACGCCTAAATTTTTACCAACGATACCGCGAATATCATATTCACGAATAATGGTGGAAGCAAAATGATGACCCGACATGACCCTTTTTCCATTTAAATAGGGTTGTTTTATCTTTAGAAACCTTGTAACGATTTTAAAAAACAAATGACCTCAACAATAACTTTTATCAGTAATGTCGAATAGAGTAAACGCTTTACCGATTGAAAATTCAGAAAATTTTCAAGCCATTGATTCCCCTTTAAAAGCACCTTATCGCGTGCTGATAAAAAGCTGGGGATGCCAGATGAATGTTTATGATTCAGAACGCATGCAAGATATTTTAAGTGAATTGGGCTATGCCGCAACCTCAGAAGCCAATCAAGCCGATCTAATCATTTTAAATACATGCCATATTCGTGAAAAAGCGTCTGAAAAGCTTTATTCTGAATTGGGACGATTAATCCCCCTAAAACGTTATAATCCAAGATTACGACTTGCCGTAGCAGGTTGTGTTGCCCAAGCAGAAGGCGATGAGATTTTTGCCCGCCAACCCGAAGTGGATTTCGTCTTTGGGCCACAAAATTATCAAGAATTACCGCGCTTATTGGCAGAAGCAGATGCCCAAGCTGAAGCAATGCGTCCCATTCATTTATTGGCAACTGATTTTCCTGAATATGATAAATTTGATCATTTGCCGCAACAACGCCCAACCAGCGTATCGGCGGTTACGGCGTTTTTATCAATCCAAGAAGGGTGCGATAAATTTTGTAGCTTTTGTGTGGTTCCTTATACACGCGGCGCAGAATATTCTAGGCCCGCAGATGCGATCTTACAAGAAGCGCAGCAGTTAATTGCAGGTGGTGTGCAAGAAATTACATTGCTTGGACAAAATGTTAATGGTTGGCACGGCTTGCCGCCAAAAGCTAGTAGCTTAGATACACAAAAAAATTGGGATTTTGGTCGATTGCTTTATGCGTTATGTGGCCTTGATGGGCTAAAACGCTTACGCTATACAACCAGCCATCCCCGTGATGTAACGCCATCTTTAATTAACGCACATGCTGAACTTGAAGCATTAATGCCGCTTATTCATTTGCCAGTGCAATCTGGTTCAGATCAAATTCTGAAGGCAATGAATCGTAAGCATACAGCAGATGATTATTTGCGGTTAATCGATCAATTTCGTGACGCACAGCCTGAAACTGCATTTACATCAGATTTTATTGTCGGCTATCCCGAAGAACGTGATGAAGATCATCAAGCAAGCCTGAATTTAATTCGTAAGGTTGGTTATGCAGCGTCTTTCTCCTTTAAATATTCACCGCGTCCTGGGACACCTGCCGCAGAACGTCCGCAGCTTGAAGAACCTATTAAACAAACAAGACTTGCCGAATTACAAGCATTACTTGCTGAGCAACAGCGGCAATTTAACCAATCCATGATTGGAAAAACATGCTCAATTTTACTTGAGAAAAAAGGGCGTTACGACGGGCAGCTGGTTGGGCGTTCGGCCTATTTACAGCCTGTTCATATTGATGCCCCTGACTCTTGGCTTGGAACGCAAATAGAATGCAAGATTGACCGCTTACAAGGGCATTCTTTATTCGCAACCCCCCTAAATATTCGCTAATGCGGGTTGAGTTTGACAGCAATCAGCTGGCTGCCACGGTTTACGGAACCCAAGACACACATTTAACGCAAATTGAGCAGGCTCTTGGGGTTATCCTTCGCAATCGCGGTAACCAACTGGATATTCAAGGGAACGAGCCTGCTAAAGAAATCGCCCATCATCTGTTAATGCGGCTTTATCAGCATGCTGAAGCGGGGGAGGATATTACCACCGATTTAATTAAGGATTATCTTGCTGAACGCCATTTATCAGCGCCTACACCGCCTATCCTATCCACACCTAAATTAAAAATAAGTCCAAGAACAGAAAATCAGTTGCGCTATGTGACCGCCTTGCAGACAATGGAAATGGTGTTTGGCGTTGGCCCTGCTGGATGCGGAAAAACTTGGCTAGCGGCAGCAGCAGCAATCGAGGCCTTGCTTACCCATAAGGTTAAACGCATTATTTTAACACGCCCAGCAGTTGAGGCAGGGGAGCGACTTGGCTTTCTACCTGGTGCCTTAAAAGAAAAGGTCGATCCTTATCTGCGCCCAATTTATGATGCGTTGGGCGATATGGTTAATGAGGAAATGCTTGCTCATAAATTAGAAGCCGCAGAAATTGAAATTGCGCCACTTGCCTATATGCGTGGGCGTAATTTAAAAGATGCATTCATCATTGTTGACGAGGCGCAAAACACAACCCCAATGCAAATGAAGATGGTATTAACGCGCATAGGGACTGGTTCGCAAATGGTCATTAATGGTGATCTTACCCAAACTGATTTGCCGCATGGACAATTATCAGGGCTTAAAGATGCGCTTAATCGCTTGGAGGGGATGGAGGAAATTGCAATCTGTTCCTTCGATGGACAAGATGTAATGCGCCATGCACTCATCAGCAAAATTATTGCACGCTATGACGATTCCAATACTCACCGTTGAACTAGAAATTGCAGCTGGCGAATGGCCGCAATCTTGGCAAAATCAAGCTGTTCCTGTTCTTGGCAAAGCGTTTGAAACTTATTATCGGTTTCATAAAATAGATTCACAAATTTTATCAGATCATCTTGAATTTTCGATCAATTTAACCTTGGCAGATGATGAATTGTTACAAACGCTAAATAATGAATGGCGGGACAAAGACAAACCAACCAATGTGTTATCCTTCCCCACCCCAACTGATTTTATGCTTCCCCCCGATCAATTAGCTTGTTTGGGGGATATATTTCTTTCCCTTGACCGAATTATGGAAGAAGCCGAAGCGCAACAAAAGCAACCTATTCATCATTTTATTCACCTATTAATCCATGGAATGCTTCACTTAATGGGCGAAGATCATCAAACATCAGAAATGGCGGAACGCATGGAAGCAATCGAAATAAGCTTATTAAAGGCGCAAAATATCGAAAATCCTTACCTCTAAGGCTTAACATATGATAAATTCCATATCCTTATGGGGAATTTTAGCGTCCATATATTCATCGCTGCAAACCATAAATCCTAACGCTTCATAAAACGGGATGGCATAGGTCTGCGAACTTAATTTTATTTTTTCTATTTCATGGTTTGTGCGAATATCAGTAATCATATGTTGCATTAAGGCACGCCCCAATCCTTTTCCCCGATAATCTTTTACTATCGCAACCCGTCCAATTTTAGCAATATTGCCTGTTAAAAATATCCGTGCTGTACCAATGGGAGAATCATCAGTGCTTAATAAATAATGATCGCAAGCACTATCTTTTCCATCTACTTCTTCTTCCATAGGTACCTTTTGTTCTTCAACAAAAACGGCAATACGGATATCCATACATTTTTGAAACGCTTCTGATGACGAAACTTTATCAATCGTAATTTTCATAAATCGTTAATGCCTTGTGCAGAAAAACTTTCGCACACATAATCTAACTTATTTTATGAAAATAGTCCAATCCGTTCAAAATAACGTTCAGTACGATTAAACCAGCGATGATGATGGGGAATGCGTTGCTGATCATTACGAAGGTGATTACGAAGGGCGGCCGCTGTTTTAAACCCTAAACCAAGCGCAATATCTGCATCTTTATAAGCACGGGCATTATACATTAGCCCCGTAAAATGATCAATTAACCCTTTAACGGTTTTGCTAATGCGTTCCCGTTGTTCTGGGTCTTCATTTTGTTCACATAGCTCATCAAATAGGCTTTTAACAATCTCTCTGCCAAAAGACACATGACGCGATTCATCAATGTGGTGGTGATGATTAATCGCTTGAATAACAGGGTGAACCTCCTTATTTTTGCCAACACGATGATTATAAAAATCGACAAACTCCTCAAAAATCAATGTGCTTGCGAACATATATAGGTCATTTTCAACAGGATTATTTGGCTTGCCAACAGGAAAGGCGAAAGCAGGATAAAGCTTACCACCATACATCAAACAGAATTTTGCAAAAAACCACATATGATCATTTTCTTCGGACAAAAATAAATGCAAATATTCTGAAATGGGTTCATAGCGGCGGCTATAGATAATGCGGCTAACAAATTCCAAAACCGTTTTAATCCCATGAACATTAAGGCTACAAAAATTAATCGCCTCCCACTTGCTTAAATGATATTTTTGTTCATCGGTTAATTGTGCATGAATTTCTGTGTCATATGTTGTTAGCAGGTCTTCATCGCACCACAAACGATCAACTGCAAGGGCTTCTGGCCAATCAAACTGTGTGTAAATATCACATGATTCCTTATGTGAATGTGAAAGAGAAATCAGGCGATCCATCCGTTTAGCTTCAATCATTTTGTTATTCCTTCTGTAACTTTTTCTTGTCGTGAAGAGGTGCCAAGAACGGTTTCAATATGGTAATCAACCATACATTCGTTCAAGGCATAAAGCGCATTTTCTGGTTTGACAAAAATCTGGCGGAGCATTGCTAGCCATCGTTCAATACCAAAAGCAACGCAGCTTGTATTAACTGCTTCACCATTAAGGGTAATTGATAATTTTTCACCAAAGAAATTGCGGTGAAAGTTCGCTGAAGCCACGGCATGGCCATCAAATATGAATTCCCGTTTTGTTGGGGAAAGCTTTGAAAGAATCGCCTGAGAAGCTTTATTATCAAAGAAAGGATCCATGGCATTTTCAATATTAAACGGAATACCAAGCCGTTAAAATAACAAACTAACGCGTGCTATGCCTTGTTCAATATGGCGTTTTGCATCCATCTGATTACCAACGCAAACAAACTCTTTCATCGTAAAATTAAGACCACGATAGTCATCCAACGCCTTGTCTTCATTGCGAAAACATGAAGCACTACAGCCAAGATGATGGCTATGGTTAAGCTCCAATCCTTCAAGTGAAAGATAGACTTTAAAACAAGTCGCTGGTAAAAGCGCAAATCTTGTATTTCCTATTCTGGCGGCGGATTTCAAGCTAAGTTCATTATCCGAAAGCCCTTGATGGGTTTTATCTGCCAAGGCGCAACCAAGGCAAGTCAGATGCGGGAAGTTACGCGCATAATCAATCTTATCTAATTCCTCAATCGATAAAATGGAATCAAAGTGAATATGTTGATGCGTGGGTAGCTCAAACAAAGTATCAAGCGTTTTTTCAAGGCGATGCTGAACATCAAGCCACCCTCCGACTATGCGCATATACCCTCTCTTTCATTATTAAATAATGTTCGGTTGTGATCAATCTGCGCTTGAATAAGCCAGCTTCTTGGCACATTTTTTATTGCACTATCGTGGGTTTCATAGGGCCATCGCGTAAGCCCTGCCTTGGTTTGCCCTGGCTCTTTAAGCTCAATCACCTGCCAATGATGGCTGCCTAAAAATTCACTGGGGGCATTGGTACCAAATCGCCATGGTGTCCCATCTCTTTTAAGTGTTTCCATGAAAAATCGACTCATCGGGCTTTGCAACAAAATATTATTATTCATATCCGTTAACAATCGACTATGAGGCGCAGAAGCCCCACCCGTTACTTCAAGCAGGTCGATAACTTCCTTTTGTTCAAGAAAAAATAATAAACCTTCAGCAACCCATAAAGTTTTTTGATCACGTAAGAAGCCTGCATTGATAAGAGAATTAATCCATGGCTGTGAAAAATCGGCTGCGACCTCAATCCGTTTTACGTTTGGCGATGCCCCCAATTTTGACAGGCGTTTTTGCTTTTCTTCAAGTAAACCTTCATGATCAATCTCATAAAGCACTGCACCATCTGGCCAGTTTAGACGAAAAGCTCTGGTATCCATGCCAGCTGCAATAAAAACAATCTGACGAAATTGATCATGATCTAATGCTGCCTGAATCGCGTCATCGAAATAGCGGGTACGAATGATCACAAATTCTTGTACACCTCCACCTTTATATTTTTCAAGTAAGCGAAAACCATCTGGTTGTGCAAGCTCTTCTGCCAGCTGATCATTGAACAAACGCCCTTCGGCAAGTGTGCTTTCACGCGCCCTGATTGCTGCAGTCCATTGTGCCGTATAAGAAACAGCCTTCATCAGTAATATGTCCTTTTTGCAAAGCGACTATTAAGAATAAGGCTGAAAACAGGACGGTCATCGCCCGCAACGCTCAACGTTCCATATTTACGGATGATCATAATGCTTTTATCTGAAAAAGAAGGCAAACGGTCTAAAATCTCAACCTTACCTTCTAGGATTTGACCTGGGCGCACAGGTTGTTTAAACCGAACTTCGTCCACACCTGGGGAGCCAAAAACCTTCGCGCCGTCCAGCATATGGGTGACATAAAGCTTCATCCATATACCAGCAATATTCCAACCGCTTGCAATCAGACCATTAAAAGGAGATTTTGCACCTTCTTCCTCGCTTAAATGGTAAGGTTGTGGATCATATTGGGTTGCAAATGTAATCATTTCTTCTGCTTCAAGCTGATAACTACCCAAGTAATAAATATCACCCTTTTTATAATCCTCGGCAAATTGCATTTTTTTAAGCTTCAACCTCGCTTAGGGTGGGGGCTGTAGCGCTTTCTTCTTGTCGTAAGCGATCGATAAAAGCAGTAAGGTTATTAAGGCTACGAAAATCTTCAATATCAGCAAGTTCCATATCAATTGTGACTTCAGCAACTTCTTCAATATATAGAACAAACTCGACAAATTGGAGGGAGTCGATCAAGCGATTTTCAATAATATCGGTATTCACAGAAAGATTAGTATATTCTGGATTTTTTGCTTCAATATAGGATTGAATTTTTTTAATAGCATCGTCCATGGTTGGGCTCTCTTCACAATAAATAAAGTTTTAAACGTTTTTAATTTCAACTAGCCAAATTAAGACATTAAATTGTTAAAATATTTAAATAACAGCTTAATACATAAAAACTTAACTTGACAAAAGTTAGCGTCATTAATAAAATTAGACTGATCGGTCTACCTAATTTTATATCGGTCTGCTTAATGGGAGTCAAGCATCCAAAAACAACAAATTACTAAAAAACTATATTTTTTTTATTTAAACGGATTAGGTGTAATTTTTATGGAACTGCAATGATGAAAAAACAAAAGAAAAAGCATGAGGCTGATCAAAAAGATACGCTTAAACAAAATACACCTAACGATAAAAAT
The DNA here is from genome assembly GCA_965229675.1 of Alphaproteobacteria bacterium. Lineage (GTDB taxonomy): Bacteria > Pseudomonadota > Alphaproteobacteria > CBDDJK01 > CBDDJK01 > CBDDJK01. Next base: position 1,070,486 of record OZ245897.1, on the reverse strand, counting down.
CAAAGGGTTATCAAACATCAAAGCGGGGCAAGGGAACGGTTAATTGATGCGGCCTCTAAATTAATGTATCAAAAGGGTATTCCTTCGGTTGGAATTACAGAAATTATCGAAACCGCAAATGTATCCAGAATGTCCCTTTATAATATTTTTAAAAATAAGCATGATTTAACCATTGCGGTGCTGGAACGTTATCTGAATAAGCGGCGTGAAATGGTCAAAGAAGCTTTTAAGGATAAAAATGATCCTGTATTGGGTATTGAAACCTTATTTGATATTGTTTTTTGCCTTAGAAAAGAAGATAATTTTAGGGGGTGTATGTTTATGAATTCTGCCGTTCAAGTGAGCGATCCTGATAGTGAAGTGCATCAGCTTGTCCGTAATCACAAATTATGGATCAAACGAGAAATTGAACAAACGCTTCTACAATATATGAACGCAAAAAACGCCGAAGTTAAAGCCCAACAAATTCTTATGCTATGGGATGGCGCAATTATTGAATCTTATATTCAGCAAGCGCCTGAACCAATTGATTATGCCCTTCAATCTGCGCTTTCGATTGTTAAAGCACCTACCGCTTTTGAAACTGTTGATCATGCTTGAAAATCAAATATATTCTTGTTCCTGTTTATCTTAAAAAAATTTAAAATGCGTTCATGGATTCCTTTGATCATTCTGGCACTTGGCCCTGCGGTTGGTAATGGCTTTGCGCGCTTTGGCTATGCTTTGATCCTACCTTCCATGAAAACAGAGCTTGGCTGGACTTATGCGTTAGCAGGATGGATTAATACAACCAACGCACTTGGATATTTAATCGGCGCAGTATTGGCTTTGTTATTTAGTTATCATGTGCAACCTGTGAAATTATTTTTAGCTGGGATGCTATTAACCTCGCTTTCATTACTAGGTTCAGGTTTAACCAATGATTTTTACCTATTAAATTTAACACGAATATTATCTGGCATAGGCGGTGCGGCTGTATTTATTTCAGGGGCAGTGATTGCTGCGGCATTTTGGTCAGAACATGCTTTAAAAAATGCGTTAGCCATTGCAATTTATTTTGGTGGCGTTGGGGCTGGTATGCTAGCAACCGCACTGATATTACCCCCAATGTTTGCAATTATTGGTGATGCTGCTTGGGGAACTGCATGGATTATTTTGGGTTCAATCAGCCTAGGCTTAACGTTATTATGTTTGTTTTTTTATAATTATTTTGCGGCAAAACAAACACAATCTACGCAATTTGGATTACCAATAAGGCGTCTTTTTCCCTCTTTAGTGGGATATTTCATTTTCGCGATTGGTTATATTATCTATATGACTTTTGTAATTGCTTGGTTGCAACAAAATGGCGCACCTGTGGCGATGGTTGTGCTATGCTGGGGATTAATCGGCGGGGCAGTTATGATTGCCCCTTTCTTATGGCGGCATGTGCTTCAACGCTATAATAATGGGTTTCCCTTGGCGGCTTCTTCGCTGGCAACCGCAGTTGGCACCTTATTTCCCATATTTTTTTATGGATGGATTGGGGTAATGGTCTCGGCGATTTTATTTGGCCTATCTTTTCTTATTGCGCCAACTGCAGTAACAGCATTTAGTAAGAAAAATCTACCTAAGGCACAATGGGGCGGTGCAATTGCACTTTATACAACCGCTTTTTCAATTGGCCAGACGATAGGACCAATCGGCGCAGGTTACCTTTCAGATTATAGTGCGGATTTATCAACTGGATTAATTGCAGGTGGGATTATTCTTTTGATTGCGGCAATATTCGCCTTATTTCAAAAAACATTAACTGTTCAAGACTGAAAATTTTTATCGTTGCGCCGCTTTATGGCGTTGTGGTGTCCATCGCATAAGATGGCGACCATCGGCAACTTTGATAAAATCCTTACGCTGTTTATATTGTTTGCTATAATCAATAATCGTATCCAATGGAATGATTGAGCCTTCCCCGCGCTTAAGGCTTTTAGAAAATGGCGGATGATTATGAATTTCTTTTAATAGGGTTTTAGCCTGTTTATGCCCAAATTTTGACCAAAAGCGATCTAAAAATGCTTGCGGCTCATCGGTTAAAGGTGGCGCATCACCAAGATAAGGCAATTCACTCATAATCGCATAAAGGGTGGGTTCACGCGGGCCATCCTTAAAGGCAGCAAATTGTGCGGGCATTAACATGGAACCTGGCGCTTCCAAGGTGTAAATTACTTGTGCTTGATAAAGCAAAAGATGGAGATGCGTGGGTTGCAAACGATAACAGTCTTTTTTACTTTCATTTTCTAACCATAAGGCAACGATCAACGCATTTTCAATCATTGGCCGCATTATTTTCTCCTAAGATGGTTTTTAATAAAAAGCTTTAAAATTATTGATTTTAATTTTGCTCTCCTTGCGTTTTAAACCACAAAGCAAGCGCACGTAGTTCTGCCTCTCCTAACGATAAGGCCACATTTTGCATTACCTGATTCTCTCGTTCACCAGAAGCATAATCTTTCATGGCTTCAATAAAATAATCAGGCTCCATCCCTTCTAATGATGGGATGTTTTCAGCACTTGGACTATGACAACTTGTGCATTCGCCTGCAAGATATTCCCCATAAAGCAAATCATCTGCATTTGCATTGGCAACAAAAGACACTAGGCCTATACCAATTATCATATTTATTAATACTCTAATCAAACGCTTCCCCTAAATCGAACGAATAATCCTGTAATAAATTCAAATAGGATTATAGCGGACTAATTATTTAATTTCCATCTTTTTCATGTAATATTTCTTAACATTTATCGTAAATTAGCAATGATTTTTTATGAATTGCTATGTAATAAACCATAAATTTTCTGCCGTAAGGCGATAAAATCAGGATTGGCATAAAGGATAGTGGGATTAGCGCGTTCTGCATCTGAAAATGGGATTTCAAGATCACCAATGATAATACCAGGAGAGGGGGAGAGGATTAATACCCTTTGACCAAGCAAAATAGCCTCCTCAATATTATGGGTGACCATCACCATTGTTTTGCGGCTATCCAACCATAAACTAAGCAATAATTGTTGCATGGATTCACGTGTCAAAGCATCCAATGCCCCCAATGGTTCGTCCAGCAATAAAATTTCCGGATCATTTGCTAATGCCCGTGCCAATGCAGTACGCTGCGCCATTCCCCCCGATAAGGTTGGGGGTAATTGATCGGCAGCATGTTGAAGCCCAATTTTAGCAAGCCATTCATCAGAACATTTTCGATATTCAGCGCGTGATTTGCCACCCATTCTTAATCCAAATTCAATATTCTGGCGTAAGGTAAGCCAATCAAATAAATCTCCCTGTTGAAAAACAATACCACAACCAGAATAGGGGGCTATAACCTGTTTGTTATTAAAATGGATGCTACCGCATTCTGCTTTTATAAAGCCACCAATTAGATTTAAAAGCGTTGATTTTCCACAACCAGAAGGGCCAACAATGGTTAAAAAGCTACCCGCTTGGTGCGTAAATGATAAAGAGCCTATTGCGGGTTTAAGCGAACCATCTTCGCTTTGATAGCTTCCAACAAGATTATCGACGATTAAAGCCATAAAAATTCAATAAGCAAAAGCGTACCAGCAGAAGCAAGCCCTGCTAACCAATCATCCAACATCGTGCCAAACGGATTTTTCAATCGCTTATCAATCCAGCCAATCGGCCAAGGCTTAATAATATCAAAAAACCGAAACAAAATAAGTCCAGCGATCATCATTATCGGGGTTAATTCAATTAAACCATAGCAAAGCCACAACCCAGATAATTCATCAATCACCACTTCGGGCGCATCAATCTTTTTATGATAAGTTTGATAGCAATCGGCAGCCCACCAGCCAATCAGTGCCGCACCAATAATTATCCCCCAGTTTAGGATTAAGGATAAATTTGGCATCAATAAGAATGCAAGAACAAACCCAAGCAGGCTTCCCATTGTGCCTGGGGCGATCGGGCTTTTACCAACCCCTAATGTTGCAATCTCAGCCCCAATGCGGGTTATCATGATTTAATGATCAAGAAAGCTACGTAATTTACGTGAACGTGTTGGATGTTTTAATTTGCGTAACGCTTTGGCCTCAATTTGGCGAATCCGCTCACGGGTAACTGAAAATTGTTGTCCAACTTCTTCCAATGTATGATCTGACTGCATCCCAATTCCGAATCGCATCCGCAATACACGTTCTTCGCGCGCAGTTAAGGACGCTAAAATCCGCGTTGTTGTTTCCCGCAAATTAGATTGCGCCGCTGAATCGGATGGCAACAAGGCATTACGATCTTCAATAAAATCACCAAGATGCGAATCCTCTTCATCCCCAACTGGGGTTTCAAGTGAAATTGGCTCTTTGGCAATTTTCATCACTTTACGCACCTTATCAACGGGCATATGCAAGCGGGTTGCTAACTCCTCTGGCGTGGCTTCCCGTCCAATCTCATTCAGCATAATGCGACTGGTGCGGACAAGCTTATTGATTGTTTCAATCATATGCACTGGAATGCGGATGGTTCGCGCTTGATCAGCGATGGAACGCGTAATGGCTTGGCGAATCCACCAAGTTGCATAGGTTGAAAATTTATACCCACGGCGATATTCAAATTTATCAACCGCTTTCATCAAGCCAATATTACCCTCTTGAATCAAATCTAGGAATTGCAAGCCGCGATTGGTATATTTCTTAGCAATGGATATGACTAGGCGTAAATTTGCCTCAATCATTTCTTTCTTGGCTTCATTTGCATCTCGCTCTCCTTGCTGGACAGCTTGAGAAATACGACGAAATTCAGCAATTGGCATGCGTGTTTGATCGGAAAGATCGGCAATTTCTGTGCGAACTTTTTCAATCTTAGTTGCATTATTGGTTGCAAACTTACCCCAAGCCTTAGATAGACCAGAGACTTGTTCCAACCAATTAGGATCAAGTTCACGATTATAATAATGTTTTAAAAAATCCTCGCGGGAGATTTTGCAATCGAGTGCCATACGCATCAATTTACCTTCAAGCCCAAGCAGGTCTTTATTGATGGTGTAAAGTTCCCCTACCAGCTGTTCAATGCGCGCATCATTCAATTTAACTTCTTGCATCAGCTGCACCAAACTATCGCGATTGCGCTGGTAACTACGCTCGGTCGCAGGCGCAACTTTTTTACCAGCTTGCAAGGCAGCAATTCGTTTTTCTTGCGATTTTTGTAATTTTTTATAAGTGTCAGCAATATTTTCAAACATCTCAAGCACCGAAACTTTTAAGACATTTTCCATCGCCGCCATTGACATATTATTAAAACCATCTTCATCCAATTCTTCAGAATCTTCATCAAACGTATCATCTTCTTGATCCGATTTTAAATCAGGATTGGAATCGCCCGCTTGCAATGCGGATCGTTTTGCATCTTGTGCCTTAGCCACAAGTGTTTCTTCGGCTCCTTCTTCTGTTTCTTCTCCCTCTTCTTCATCTTCAAAGGAAGGCCCTGCATTCATGGTTGCATCAAGATCAATCACATCACGTAATAATAAGGTACCTTCAACAAGCTGGTCATGCCACTCAGCAATTTTACGCATCGTAAGAGGACTTTCACAAAGGGCGCAAATCATATCTTCCCGACCATATTCAATGCGTTTGGCAATTGCGATTTCGCCTTCGCGGGTTAGCAGTTCAACTGCCCCCATATCACGTAAATACATCCGAACAGGATCATCCGTGCGCCCTACATCCTTGGTTTCGGTAACTTCATCGGCCTCTTGATCACCAGTTAAGCCAACGGCATCTGGTTCATCCTCGGTACCATCATCCTTTTCCGATGTCTCTTCTTCTTCATTTTCGACCACAGAAATTCCCATCTCGTTCAAGCGGGTGATCGTATCTTCAATCTGTTCAGACGAAAGTTTATCTTCGGGCAAGTTTTGGTTTAATTCATCAAATGTAATATAGCCACGGTCTTTGCCCCGTTTCAGCAATTTATCAAACGCCGCCCGCAAGCCAGAAAAATCACGTTTGGATTCTTCAGTTTCACTTGTTGTTCCTTGTTTGGGTGCTTCCTGCTTGGCGGAGGATTGCTCAGCTGTATTTGTTTTGCTGTCTTTTGCAGAATTATTCATGCGATTCATTTCATTAAGTTTAGAAGAATAAGGTATTTAAAAAGCCGTTTCAATTATCTTAATTCACGGCAAAAAGCAAGTGATTATTCTTTATTGCCTACCGTGATCCAAGTTAGCTGATCAGGCTTAAATAAACGATTGGCAAGACGAAGAAGCGAATTTTGTGTTACGCGATCAAAACGCTGTGGGCGCGTTGCCAAATAATCAACTGGGAAGCCAAGTCGCTGCAAATTAGCAAGCCTTGATGCAATGGACTCAGCAGAAACCATATCCAATACATAAGAATCAATCAAATAGGATTTTGCCGCCACTAGCTTCTTTTCAGATATAGGTTCTTCGCGTAATTGTTTCAATATCGCTTCCGTAATTGTTTGGGCTTCTGCGACATTAGAATTACGGGTTGCAAGGCTACCCACCATAATCGCAGACTCCATTAAAGGATAAGGAAAACTATAGGTGCTGTAAGCAAGCCCGCGCTTTTTGCGTATTTCTTGCATCATTAACGATTCAAACGAACCGCCCCCCAACAGATAATTCAAAACGATGGCATCAAAATAATCTGGATCATCATAAGGCACCCCAGGCAATGCAAATAAAACCGAACTTTGCGGCACTTCAAGCTGAACATGATGGTTTATATTGTCTAAATTAGGGGGAAAAAATTGTGGTTTAACAGGTTCGCCTTCTGGCAAAGGTGCGAATATAGAATCAATTAATTGACTGGCCGCTTCCTTAGAAATAGGGCCACTAATGCCAATAAATAATCTGGAGCGTACCAGATTATGTTTAACAAATTGGGTTAAAGCTTGTTTTTTAATGGACTGAACGCTTGCCTCGGTTCCTTCCACAGGGCGCGCGTAAGGATGATCATCAAAGACAACCTCATGCAATTTTTGATAGGCAAGACTGTTTGGCTTGGTTTGGTCATAACGAATACTGGTTAAAATTTGCCCCTTAATCCGTGCAATCGGCTCTGCGTCAAAGCGTGGGGTGTCCAACGCATCCTTTAAAAGAGAGGCACCTAATTCCAAATGCCGTTCCAAGCTTACCAATTTACCAGAAAAATGATCGCGACTTGCTGAAAAAGTCATTGAAATTGAATGATTTTCCAGCAATTCACGTACATTTTGGCTATCGCGTTCTCCTGCCCCCTCATCCAACAAACCACTCACCATATTGGCTAAACCTTCATGCCCTTGCGTATCTTGGCGACTACCAGAACCAGCAAATATAAAATGGATCGCCGTTACTTTTACATTGGGATCACGGATCATCCATGCTTTCAAACCAGACGCACTGATAAATTCCTCAATCTGCTGCCAAGCATGAACAGGCGATGTATGAAAAAGAATCAAAGCACAAAAAATAAATAAGATTATTTTAAGCGGGATAATCATCCTGATCATATCGTTTCCTAAATTAATTGGTTGTTGCTTGTGCTTCTGGAAGACCACGGGAAATGATGCGTCCAGATTGGTTTAAATAGCGTTTTATCACGGTTTTTACATGATCAGGAGCAATCGCTTCGATCCCATCTGTCCATTGTTCTAACAGATCAAGTGGAATACCAAGCAAGCGCATAGTGGCAATCCATTGCGCTGGTTCAGTTAAAGAGTCTGTAATATATTCGGTGCGGTCAATCATACGATTTTTTATGATTTGAATGCGTTGGGGTGTAAGGGCAGTTTCAAGACTTTCTTCAAGCGCAGTATGAAACGCTTGTTCTGCTTCGTCCATGGATACACCATCAGCAGGAGTGAAATAAAACCCTATTTGTCCAGGGCCACGCCGTTGCAAAAAACTATAGCCGCCAACAGAAACCATTTTTTTCTCTTCAATTGCAAGCCGAACATAAAGTGGACTGGAATTGCCGCTAGCAATCGCTTCAATCCCAATCTCCAACGCTATCAAGTCGGGTATCGCCTCAATCGCGGTCCAACCATAAGTAGGGGCGGGTAATAACATCTGCCATGATGGCACTTGAATCAAGGGATCTACCATGGTTAATTCGGCGGTTACGGTTGGAATGGCACGCGCATATTCAGGTCTTATGATTGTTGGCTTGCGCGGGATTTTCCCATAAATTTTTTCGGCTAATTTAAAAATTTCTTCTGATTTCACATCACCAACAATGATTAGCAAAGCGTTATTAGGGTGATAGTAATGATCATAAAACGCTTTTGCGTCTTCTAAGGTTAGCCGTTCTAATTCTTCCAACCAACCAATGATGGGATTGCGATAAGGGTGGCTTTGATAAAAAGCAGGGCTTACCTGTTCACGCAATCGCGCAAGCGGGTTATTATCGGTTCGTTGGGTGCGCTCTTCAATCACAACATCGCGCTCACTTAAAAAAGATTGCGCAAAATTTGGCGTGTCAAAGGCAAGATTCCGCATGCGGTCTGCTTCCATTTCCATCATACGTACAATATGTCTTGCAGGAATTTGCTGATAATAAGCCGTAACATCGGGGGAGGTAAAGGCGTTATCCTGCCCACCCAATTTTGAAACAGTGGCTGAAAATTCACCCTCTGGGATTAATGACGTCCCTTTAAACATCATATGTTCAAGCAGATGCGCTATCCCCGATTTTCCAGGTGGATCATCCATTCCACCTACTTTATAAAACAAATGCTGACTAACCACAGGCGCACGGTGATTTTCAACAACAATTACCTCTAATCCATTATCAAGGATTTTAACCTTTGCATTAAAAATGCCTGCCTGCGCCGTATGCATATTAGCCAGCATAAAGGCAATGATAATCAATAATCTTCGCATGAACCCCTCTTAATCAAATGGTTAGATCATCATTTAATTTATCCCCCCCTTATTTCAAAGGGATATTTTAATGTTGTCAAACTGGTTTCCTCTTAGTAATGTAATTGCGGAAAATTATTTATTCTACATTTACCATTTAGGAGGTTATAATGAAATATGGATTATTAAAATCCTCAATGACAAAAATTGCTTTCGGGCTTTCAGCGGTTGCTGGATTGTCGTTTATGACAAACTCTGCTGAAGCGGAAGTTAAAGTTGGTGTTGCGATGGCGGTCACGGGACCGATTCCTTCACTGGTTGCCCCCATGGTTGAAGCCGCACAAATTGCAATTAATGATATTAATTCCAAAGGTGGGGTATTGGGTCAAGATTTGGTTGCGCCATTGGTTGATAGTCAATGCTCCCCACAACCTGCTGTTGACGCAGTTGAAAAGCTAATTAGCCTTGAATTGGTTAGCATGATCGTTGGTCCAGTTTGTTCAGGGGCTACGATTGCGGCGGCTGAAAATGCTTCGATTACTTCTGGAACCGTTATGGTTTCACCATCGGCATCATCCCCTGCCATTACCTCAATGGATGATAATGATCTATTATATCGTACTGCGCCTTCTGATGCGTTCCAAGGGGCTGCAATCGCAAGCTATATCCTAGGGATGGGGATGGATAATGTTGCGCTAACCTTTGCCAATGATGATTATAATGTCGGGATTGCAAATGTATTTCGTACAGAATTTACCAAAGGTGGCGGAACGATTTCTGGTGATCAGGTACATGAGCCTGAAAAAAATTCCTATCGTTCTGAGCTTGCAACCTTAGCAAGAAGCGGTGCAGATACGCTGGTAATTTTCTCTTATTACAATGCTGGTGGTAATGTATTACTGCGGCAATCATTGGAAAATGGATTATTTGTACGCTATGTTGGCGCAGATGGCATGGCCGCCCAAGCAATGGTTGATGAAATTGGTGCTGCGAACCTGACGGGCAATAGCTGGTGGACAACCAACACGGTGGAAACAGATAATGATTCTTATCGTAATTTTGCACAAATGATTGAAGCTGCTGATAAGGAAGTCACGCCAGATGGTCCTTATGTTGCTTCCAGTTTTGATGCAATGTATTTGGCAGCTCTTGCGATTGAAGCAAATGGTTCAGATAGCCGTCAAGGATTATCCGAAGCATTGCGTAAAGTTGCCTCTGCGCCTGGTGAAGTTGTTCGCCCTGGTGAATGGGATAAGGCAGTTGCCTTATTAAAAGCAGGCAAAGATATTAATTATGAAGGGGCTAGCGGGTCACTTGATTTTGACTCAGTTGGTGATGTATCTGGTGTTTATAGTGTGAATCTTGTTAAAGATGGCACCTTAACAAAGGTTGAAACCCTTCGCTAAGCTAATCTTTATTTTACCTAAGAATAAGGCACCGCATCATAAGATGCGGTGCTTTTTTCTTAAAAAATAAGGGCGGGAGTAAAAGCCAAGATGTTACATAATTCCTATAAGATGGGGCCTGATGAAACAGGTAAATTTGGCATGTTCGGTGGCAGATTCGTTGCCGAAACGCTGATGCCGTTAATCCTTGAAGTTGAGGACGCTTATAAAGCTGCGCGTAACGATCCCGATTTTGCCAAGGAGGTTGCTTATTATAATCGCCATTATTCAGGGCGGCCAAGTCCGCTTTATTTTGCGGAACGGCTTACCCATTATTATGGTGGCGCAAAACTTTATTTCAAGCGGGATGAGCTTAACCATACAGGTAGCCACAAGATCAATAATGTGCTTGGACAAATCCTATTGGCGCGGCGCATGGGAAAAGGACGAATTATTGCTGAAACAGGGGCGGGGCAGCATGGGGTAGCCGTTGCAACTGTTTGTGCTTTATTTGATGTACCTTGCAGGGTATTTATGGGCGCAAGCGATGTTGCACGGCAATCGCCAAATGTCTTTCGTATGAAGCTATTGGGCGCAGAAGTCGTGCCAGTCCATTCAGGTTCAGCAACGCTTAAAGACGCAATGAACGAAGCTTTGCGCGAATGGGTCGCAAATGTCGAGGATACTTATTATATCATAGGCACTGTTGCAGGACCGCACCCTTATCCGATGATGGTACGGGATTTTCAATCGGTGATCGGTAAAGAAACAAAAGAACAGGTTATGGAAGCGGAAGGACGCTTACCTGATTGTTTGGTTGCGTGCATTGGTGGGGGATCGAATGCAATGGGATTATTTCATCCATTTTTGGATGATGAATCGGTGCATTTGATTGGCGTTGAAGCGGCGGGAAAAGGCTTGGATACGGATGAACATGCGGCCTCCCTCCTTAAAGGAAGTCCTGGGGTATTGCATGGCAATCGCACCAGCCTTTTGCAAGATGAAGACGGTCAGATTATCGAGGCACACTCCATCTCAGCAGGGCTTGATTATCCAGGGATTGGCCCTGAACACGCATGGTTGCATGATTTAAAGCGCGTTGAATATGTGGCCGCCCGCGATGATGAAGCATTGGAGGCATTTCAGCTCTGCGCAAAACAAGAAGGGATATTACCTGCACTTGAACCTTCTCATGCATTAGCGCATGTTGGCAAAATTATTCCAAATATGGATAAGGATAAGATTGTGGTGATGAATATGTGTGGGCGTGGTGATAAGGATGTGTTTACAGTTGCTGAAATGCTTGGAGTGTCCTTATGACTTCGCGTATTCAAACTGTCTTTTCACGCTTAAAAGCACAAAACCAAGCAGGCTTCATCCCCTTTATTACCGCAGGTGATCCAGATTATAATACTAGCCTGCGTTTGCTTAAAGCTTTGCCTGAAGCAGGGGCAGATTTGATTGAACTGGGAATGCCATTTACCGATCCTATGGCAGATGGCCCTACGATTCAAGCCGCCTCCTTACGCGCCTTGAAGGCAGGGCAAACCTTGCAAGCAACCTTGGATATGGTTGCCGAATTTAGGGAAGATAATCAAGACACACCGATTATTTTAATGGGCTATTATAATCCAATTTATCGCTTTGGCGCAGAGGCCTTTTTAACACGTTGTAAAGAGGTTGGTGTCGATGGGCTGATCATTGTCGATCTGCCACCAGAAGAAGATCAAGAATTATATCATCCCGCACGTGAAGCGGATATTGATTTTATCCGTTTGCTAACCCCAACCAGCGATCAAAAGCGTTTGGATAAAATCCTAAAATCAGCCAGTGGCTTTTTATATTATGTTTCGATGACGGGGATTACTGGCTCTAAAGAGATTAATACAGACCCTGTAAATCAGGCCATAAATGTAATTAAACAAAATACTAATTTGCCAGTTGTCGTTGGCTTTGGCATCAAAACGCCCAAGCATGTTGAAGCGGTAGCACGGTTTGCCGATGCAGTTGTTGTTGGTTCTGCATTGGTGGAAGCGGTTTCTGTGGCAATAGAAGAAAATAAGGCCGTTGTGCCTGCCGTTATAGAACAGATGCAATCCTTAAGTGCGGCAAGTAAAAACGCACGAATTGAAACGAAAACGGGGGCTTAAGCGTTTAAAATGAATTGGATTACAGATATTGTTAAACCACGCCTTAAGGATTTGGTTGGTAAAAAGACTGAAGTTCCTGATAATCTTTGGCATAAATGCCCCGGGTGCGGTGCCACCCTTTTTCATCGCGATTTAACTGCACAAAATTACATTTGTTCTGAATGTGGTTATCATTTGAAACTTCCTGTTGAGGCACGAATAGACCTTTTGTTTGACGAGGGTTGGCAATATATTACCCCGCCAACTGTCCTACAAGACCCCTTAAAATTTAAAGATCGTAAACGCTATAGTGATCGTTTGAAAGAAGCGCAGGCTAAAACAAAACGCCCCGATGCATTATTAATTGTTAAAGGCACAATAAATGCAAAAAAAGCGGTTTTGGCTTTATTTGATTTTGAATTTCAAGGCGGGTCAATGGGTATGGCTGTGGGGGAGAACTTTGTCCATGCCGCAGAATTGGCTGTAAAGGAAAAAGCAGGGTTTATTGCGATTCCAGCTTCAGGGGGTGCTAGAATGCAAGAGGGGATTTTATCCCTTATGCAGCTGCCCCGTACTTTAATAGCAGTTGAACGGGTTAGGCGTGCTAAATTACCTTATATTGTGCTATTAACTGATCCAACCACGGGGGGGATTAGCGCAAGCTTTGCAATGGTTGGTGACGTGCATCTTGCTGAACCGGGTGCAACAATTGGCTTTGCAGGGCGGCGGGTTATTGAACAAACCGTACGCGAAACTTTGCCTGAAGGGTTTCAAACGGCTGAATATTTGCATGAACATGGCATGATTGATCAAGTTGTTGCCCGTCCACAACAAAAACAAGTGATTGGTAATTTTCTTGATTTATTGATGAATAAGGCAGAGAAAAATGAATAATATGAATCAATCGGTACGGCTTGCCCCTAAATTTGCACAAGGCTGGACACCTGATAGCTGGCGTCAACATAAAGCCTTGCAAATGCCTGTTTATGAAGATGCGTCCAAACTTGCAGCTGTTAGTGATAAATTAGCAAAGCAACCCCCACTTATTTTCGCCTTAGAAGCAGATCAATTAACCGAATCGCTTGCTAGCGTTTGTCGAGGGGAAGCCTTGCTATTACAAGGTGGTGATTGTGCAGAAAGTTTTGAAGCTTTTTCGGCAAATAGCATTCGTGATACATTTAAAGTATTATTACAAATGGCGGTTGTACTCACCTTTGCAAGCGGTTTGCCTGTGGTTAAAGTTGGACGTTTGGCGGGGCAATTTGCCAAGCCGCGTTCTTCCGATACAGAAGAAAAAGATGGCATTTCCCTTCCTAGTTTTCGCGGCGATATCGTCAATGATCATATATTTGAAGCAGAAGCAAGACGGCCTGATCCTAATCGGATGTTGGCGGCTTACCATCAATCTGCTTCCACTTTAAATTTATTGCGGGCATTTTCGCGTGGCGGTCTTGCCTCACTCAATCATATTCATCAATGGAATCTTGATTTTGTCGCAAATAGTCCGCAAGGGCAACGCTATGAAGCATTAGCAGGGCAGATTGAACAAACCCTTAAATTTATGAAAGCATGCGGGGTAACGCCCGAAACCACATTGCCTTTAAGCGAGGTTGATTTTTATACATCTCATGAAGCGTTATTATTGGAATATGAAACCCCGCTTGTTCGTCAAGATCAAATTGGCGGCGGCGGCTATTATGGCTGTTCAGCCCATTTCTTATGGATTGGAGAGCGCACACGCGATCCAGATGGCGCACATGTTGAATTTTTGCGTGGGCTTATGAACCCAATTGGAATTAAATGTGGTCCAACCACTAAACCAGAGGATTTAGCGCGTCTGCTTGAAACCTTGAATCCTAATAACCGTGCAGGTCGAATTACCCTGATCATTCGTATGGGGCATGATAAAATTGCAAATGGATTGCCTGCTTTAATTAAACAAGTGCAAGGCATGGGGGCGGCGGTTGTTTGGTCTTGTGATCCGATGCATGGAAATACAATCAGTAGCCAGTCTGGTCGTAAAACCCGCCCATTTGATGCTATTTTATCAGAAACACGTCAATTCATTCAGATTCATCGTGAACATGGCACGCATCCAGGTGGCGTTCATTTTGAATTGACTGGCCTTGATGTTCAAGAATGTATTGGTGGGGCGCATCAGGTAAGCGATGAAGATTTGCTTGGCGCAGGTTATGAAACCTTGTGTGATCCACGCTTAAATGGTCAACAGGCGATTGAACTTGCCTTTTTATTGGCTGAATCTTTAAATTCGGGTGGATGACTTCAAACCTATCTTCGCACAAATTGCATGTGCCAGCGAATGATCAAGAAATAAGCCGCTGGACAGATAGCTATTTTCAACGAACGAAAGAAATTATCAAGCAGCATGGGGATAAGCAAGTTACCTATGCTTGCTTCATGCGCCGCCCTGTGATCTGTGCGCCACGCCTGATGATTGATTGGTTGGAGCAAATCGCTAAAAACCGTAACATTCCCCTTAAAATTGATTTAATGAAGCAGGAAGGCGAATGGGTCGGTGCAGGTGAACCGCTTGTTTATATTACGGGTTCTTTTTACCATCTGGTTGATCTTGAAACTTTGATGTTACAAAAATTAGGGCCTGCTTGTGTCGCTGCTTATAATGCCAGTAGCATGTGTTTGGATTTACCCAATACGGGGTTTTTGGCAATGGATGCCCGCCATTGTTCTGGCCTTGAGATGGCGGAGGCCATGGCCTATGCCGCTTCTGTTGGTTCAGCCCATGCCAAAGCGGAATATCAAAACCGTCATGGTGAACCGCTTAAGGGATTTATCGGCAATGCAACCGATGCCACCGCCCATTATTTTGACAATGAAGCAGGGTTTGGTACCATGCCCCACGCACTGATTGGCTATGCGGGTTCAACGCTTGAGGCTGCTAAGCTTTTTCATAAAACCCATCCTGATCAACCTTTAACTGTTCTTGTTGATTATTTTGGTCAAGAAATTACCGATGCGTTGGAAGTATGTTCGGCGTTTAAGACCTTGGCGGCTGAACAAAGATTATCAGTACGGCTGGACACACAAGGCAGTCGCTTTTGCGAGGGGTTAGACCCCGCCGCTTCCTATGAAGTGCTTGATCGTAACGCACCACGCGCCATTCGTGGGTTTCGTAATGAAAGCGAATTACAGCATTTAATTGGTGCGGGCGTATCTGCTGCTGCCGTATGGCATATGCGTGAATCCCTTGACCAAGCTGGGCTTTCACAAGTAAAAATCGTGTGTTCTTCTGGTTTTAATCCTGAAAAATGTAAAATTATGGCACTTGCTAATGCCCCAATCGATGTGATTGGCACGGGTTCGTTCTTGCCTTCAAGATGGAGTGAGACCTACGCCACCGCCGATATTGTTGATTATGATGGGCAACCAAGGGTTAAAACAGGCCGTGAATTTTTATTACGCAACACAGATTAAATGTTCTAACGTTGTGTTTTTTATCTTTTGTCTTGCATCCTCATTGAATATCTCTTAAACAATGCATCGCGCCCAAGTAGCTCAGTCGGTAGAGCAAGCGACTGAAAATCGCTGTGTCGGTGGTTCGAACCCGCCCTTGGGCACCACTTCCTTTTTCTTCTCTATTGACAAAAATCAAGTATCTCTTAAGATAGATTGATTGGTTTAGGAGAATACTAATGTCAAATCACGCACAAACAGGGTCTTGTCTTTGCGGGGAAGTTCATTTTGAAATCAACCAAGAATTAGATGGGGTGCATGCCTGTCACTGTACCATGTGCCGTAAAACCACGGGGCATTTTCTTGTTGGAACGACCGTGAATGTTGATAATTTAAACTTTACGAAAGAGACGGGGGTGACTTGGTACCGTTCTTCTGATTTTGCACAGCGTGCGTTTTGTAAATTTTGCGGTAGCCAATTATTTTATAAGGCGGATAACAGCGATAGGCTTACCTTAATGGCTGGATTATTGGATCAACCCGTTGAAACGCCGATTACACGCCATATTTTTACCGCAGATAAGGGCGGTTATTACGCGCTTGATGATGGTGCACCTCAATTTTTAAAAATGCGTGAATATTAAAGGATTATTATGTCTATTTTTCAGCATTCTGGGAATCATGCCCCGCAATATCGTTGCCTAAGCCAAGAAGGTATTTTATCCAAAACATTGGATGGGATGAATTATCTTAAAATCGATGCTTCCGCCCTTGAAATGCTTGCACGTCAAGCCTTTATCGATATTAATTTTTATCTAAGAAGTGGCCATCTTGAACAGTTACGCGCTATTCTTGAGGATGAAGAAGCTTCCGATAATGATCGTTTTGTTGCTTATGATTTATTAAAAAATGCAAATATCGCGGCGGGCGGTGTTTTGCCCATGTGTCAAGATACGGGAACAGCCATTATCAACGCAAAGCGTGGGCGGCGCATTATAACTGATGGCATATCTGATGAAACCGCATTAGCCGCAGGAATTGAAGCTGCTTATAATGAGTGTAATTTGCGTTATTCACAAGTTAGCCCGCTATCAATGTTTCAAGAAGTCAATACAAAAACGAACCTACCCGCCCAAATTGATATTGGTAGCGTTGGCGGTGATGGGATTGAAGAAGATATTTATAAATTCCTATTCATTGCAAAAGGCGGAGGGAGTGCGAATAAATCATTCCTTTATCAGGCAACCCCTGCGTTATTGGAACAGCAACGCATGATGGCGTTTCTTGATGAGAAAATCCGTACCCTAGGCACCGCCGCCTGCCCGCCTTATCATCTGGCAATTGTCATTGGTGGCACCTCAGCCGAATTAGTGATGAAAACGGTTAAGCTGGCATCCTGCCGCTATTTGGATGATTTACCTGATCATGGCGGCGATCAAGGCTTGGCTTTTCGTGATAAGGCGATGGAACAGGCCGTTCTTAAATTAACCCAAGCTATGGGAATTGGCGCACAATTTGGCGGTAAATATTTTTGTCACGATGTGCGGGTTATTCGCCTGCCACGGCATGGCGCAAGCTTGCCGATTGGGCTTGGCGTATCTTGTTCAGCTGATCGGCAGGCTTTGGGAAAAATTACCAAAGACGGAGTTTTTCTTGAACAGTTGGAAGAAGATCCAGCGCGTTTCATGCCTGTGATTGATGAATCACAATTTTCTACTCAAGTGGTATCCGTTGATCTTAATCGGCCAATGGCAGAAGTGCTACAACAGCTTACGCAATATCCCGTCAAAACCCGCTTAAGCCTTAGCGGAACGATCATTGTCGCACGCGATTCAGCGCATCGTAAAATACGTGAACGGCTGGAAAATGGTGAAGGCATACCAGATTATTTTAAACAGCACCCAATTTATTATGCAGGCCCTGCCAAAAAACCAGAAGGCTATGCTTCGGGTTCGTTTGGCCCAACAACGGCAGGGCGTATGGATTCCTTTGTTAACCAATTCCAAGCTGAAGGTGCATCAATGATTATGCTTGCAAAAGGTAATCGTTCAAAACAGGTAACCAAAGCCTGCCAAACCCATGGTGGGTTTTACCTTGGTTCGATAGGAGGCCCCGCGGCAAGATTAGCCCAAGATTGCATCAAAGAGGTTACTTGTATTGATTATCCTGAACTTGGAATGGAAGCGATCTGGCGTATAGAAGTTGAAAATTTTCCTGCCTTTATCATTGTTGATGATAAGGGTAATGATTTTTTTGCTGATTTATGAACGCACCCTTAACAGATCCAATTGCCCTAACGAAAGCGTTGGTGGCAATTCCAACCGTTACCCCTGACCAAGGCATTGGCTTAGCGCAAATTGAACATTGGCTAAAACAGCTTGGCTTTACAGTTGAACATCACCCCTTTGGAGAAGGCGAGGCAATGGTTGATAATCTGTATGCCTATCGTCAAAGTAGCGAAGCAAATAAAATATTGTGCTTTGCAGGGCATTCGGATGTTGTATCTGCTGGAGATTTAGAGGGCTGGACGCATAACCCTTTTGAAGCGGTTGAACATGAGGGTAGGCTTTATGGGCGAGGCGTGGCTGATATGAAAGGCGCGATTGCCGCTTTTATTGCAGCGATTGCACGGCTGAATGAAACAGAACAGTCTGATGATATTGGTAAGCTTGCATTGTTAATTACAGGCGATGAAGAAGGACCAGCTAAATACGGGATGAACCCGCTATTACAAAAACTAGCCGCACGGGGGGAACGTTGGGATGCTTGCGTTACGGGTGAGCCAACCAATCCAAACCATAGTGGGGAGATGATTAAAATTGGCCGTCGTGGATCGTTTCATGGAAAACTCACTGCATTTGGAACGCAAGGTCATACGGGCTATCCAGCTTTGGCTGATAATGCCGCCCATCGCATTACCCGCCTTTGTCAGGCGTTAATTAATTTGGAACTTGACCAAGGTAATGCTGCTTTTGAACCTTCCACCCTTGCGATTTCCTCCATTGATGTTGGCAATGAAGGGCGAAATATTGTCCCCAATAAGGCTATCGCCTATTTCAATATTCGGTTTAATAACCTCCATACAGGTGCGTCATTGGAACAGCAGATTCGTTCCCATCTTAGTAAAGTTGAATCAGAAGATTTATTCTTGCTGGAATGTCATTTATCAGGCGAGTCGTTTTTAACAGAGCAAGGGGAATTATCTGAAACGCTTGCCAATGCCTGTCAAAAAATCACGGGAAATATACCAATTTTTAGCACAACGGGCGGGACTTCCGATTCCAGATTTATTAAAGATTATTGTCCTGTGGTTGATTATGGGCTGGTCAGCCGTTCTATTCATAAAATAAATGAAGAAAGCACGCTTGAAGAGCTTGAAACCCTAACCCAAATCTATCATCAATTCATTATTGATTTTTTTAATGAAGCCTAAAATACCATGTTAGAAATTATTATTGCTCCCCACCCTGTTTTAAAAAAGAAAGCCGATCCAGTCGAAGAAATCACCCAATGGGAACAAGATTTTCTTCAACAAATGCTAGATGCAATGTATAAAGCGGGGGGCATTGGGCTTGCCGCCCCGCAAGTCAACCTATCCAAACGGATGTTAGTCATGGACGTGGTTGAAGAAGATAGTGAATCCAATCCAATCTGCATGGTTAATCCAAAAATTGTTTTTTCATCGGAAGAAACAAAAAGTTACAATGAAGGTTGCCTATCCTTTCCAAATGAATATGCCCCAATCACAAGACCTGATAAGGTGCGCGTTGATTATCTTGATGAAGTAGGAAAAGCACAATCGCTTGAAACAGATGGATTACTTGCGGTTTGCGTCCAACATGAAATTGATCATCTGGATGGGATCACCTTTGTTGATCATCTAAGCCGTTTGCGCCGTGATATGATCATGAAGCGGGTAAAAAAATTGAAAGAAGAATAGTCAATCACGACTGCCTACTTAACCCATAACCACCAGTACCAGCAATAATCGGGTGGTGATCTTGGCTGAGATTCGTTAATTTTTGGCGTATTCGATAAATATGGGTCTCCAGCGTGTGCGTATCAATTGCTTCATCATACCCCCATATACGCCGCAATAAATCTTGGCGTTCTGCAAAATCACCGTTTAATCGCCATAAATGTTGCAAAATTAACATTTCTTTATCGGTGGTTTTTTCTGTTTTTTCTTTAAAGCTTAGCGTTCGTGTGCGTGGATTGCATAGGGTTGAACCCATATAAAAGCTTTGATCAAAGGGGGCTTCTGCGAATTTTAAGGTCTTTTCCATTGCCTGTAATAAGTCACATAAACGGATGGGTAGATTTGCATTATGTAAGTTTTGTTCTTGTGGATTTTCTGGAGATTGATCGCTAATCATTATTGTTTGGCCGTCTATTTTTAGCCATAAATCAATAAATTCACCTTGTTTTGATGAAGGTTCAGAATCAAAATGGCTAAAATGAAACATGGTAGCAAGTTCAGGGGTTTCAAAACATTCTAAAAGCAGATTTGTTGCCATTTGATCTTGGCTAACCAGCCGCACATTGCGCTTTACATAATCCATAGCAGTATTAATGGCTAAGCCATGCTAAGCATTTTGGTACGGCTTCGTCCATTGGTGACGGCCATGATTCCATCGGACGACCAGGAAAGGCGTTAAGACGCATATTTGTTGCCATTGCCCCTAACGGCAGGTAATGGGCTTTAATATTTGCATGCGCAACCTCTTGCCCCCAACAAGAAACCATAGCTTGCAGCCCAGCCTTGCTTGCCGCATAAGCCCCCCAATAAGCCTTATCAATTTCCTGTTGCGCACAGCCAATAAATAAGGCACGCGCACCGATTTTACTTTGACGCAATAATGGTTCCATAGCCCGAATAAGGCGATAATTTGCGGCTAAATTGATCTGAATGACTTGGTTAAAGCGGTCTGGTTCGACATGGGATAAAGGCGTAAGATTACCTAAAATCGCAGCATTGGCGATTAATATATCCAATCGTTCAAAGCGTTGATAAAGATTAGCCGCCAAGCCATCAATATGATCCCCTTCGCTAAGATCAAGGGGGACTAATGTTGCACCGATCTCTGGCAAGCCATGTTCTGCCTGCGCCGCACGAATTAAATCATCCGTTTCTTCCAAACCGCCCGTTGTTTTTGCAACCAGCACTAATTTAGCTCCCTTAGCAGCTAATGCAATTGAAAGTGCGCGGCCTAATCCCCTGCTAGCCCCTGTAATTAAGGCTAACCTATCTTTAAAAAATGTATCATCAGAAATGGAAGACGGTACCATTATCGACTATAATGCCCTTGCTCAAGAAGTAGAGAAAGCTGGCGTTGATTTTCGCCACGTTGTTCTTGTTGATGATCATGAAGCTGAATAGGATAATCACCGCTAAAGCAAGCATCACAAAAGCCGCGTTGGTGGCTATGGTCTGATCTTCCTTGTGCCTTACCCGCTGCACGATACAACCCATCCAACGAAATAAACCCCAGACTATTCACCCCGATTAATTCAGCCATCTGATCAATATCATGTTGGTAGGCCATTAATTCTTCTCTGGTTGGGGTATCCACACCAAAAAAACAGCTATGGGAAGTGGGGGGGCTGGCAATCCTAAGATGGACTTCTGTGGCACCTGCGGCGCGAACCATTTCGACAATTTTTCTTGATGTTGTTCCTCGCACAACTGAATCATCCACCAGCACAACCCGCTTACCATTAACCACATGGCGATTAGCATTATGTTTTAATTTAACCCCCAAATTACGGATTTCTGCCCCAGGTTCAATAAACGTTCGTCCAACATAATGGTTACGAATAATCCCATATTGAAAGGGTAGATTAGCCGCTTCAGCAAAACCAATCGCGCTTGGCACACCAGAATCAGGAATTGGGACAACCACATCGGCTTCAACTGGATGCTCGGCGGCTAATTCTTCACCAATGCGGGTACGAACATGGTAAACCGATTGCCCCTGCATAACGGAATCAGGACGTGCAAAATAAATTAATTCAAAAATACAAAAATGCTGTTTATATTGCTTTTCATCGGGCTTTCCTATTCTGAATGGCGATAAGGATTTAAGTCCATCGGGATCGATAACAACCATTTCTCCCGGTTCCACTTCCCGAACAAATTCGGCACCCATAATATCAAGCGCACAAGTTTCAGAAGCTAGGATATAAGCCTCGTTTAACTGTCCAATAACAAGGGGTCTAAAGCCAAACGGATCACGCACACCAATCATCTTTGTGCGGGTTAGTGCGATTAATGAATAAGCCCCCTCTACATCACGCAGTGCGCCCATTAAACGATCCGTGACGGATTCACCTTCATTAGCGGCCAATAAATGCAAAATAACTTCGGTATCGCTGGTGCTTTGAAAAATTCGTCCTTCTTGAACCAGTTTTTTTCTTAACGCATAGGCATTGGTTAAATTACCATTATGAGCAAGGGAAACCCCCCCTTCACTCAAATCTGCAAATAAAGGTTGGACATTACGAAGCATCGAATCGCCTGTGGTTGCATAGCGGTTATGACCAATGGCTGATTTTCCCAACAATGACTTGACAATCGCCCCATCCCCGCCAAAGGTACGATCAACTTCACCAATCGCACGGTGGGCATGAAATTGTTTGCCATCATAAGAAACAATACCAACTGCCTCCTGCCCCCGATGTTGGAGGGCATGAAGCCCTAACACAACATAAGTCGCGGCACTTTCGGCATTATAAATACCGAAAACACCGCATTCTTCCTTAAATTTATCGTCAAAACTCACGCACTAAATCCTAACCCTAGCCCACAAATAAATTATTAAGGATTATTGCCTGAATTAGCCCGATTAATCAACTGTTCAAGCAGATTACGGTCTTCATCCTCATAAAAAGATGGGGAATCTTCGGTTTGATCATTATTTGGACGCGGTGCCACATAACGCTTATAAAGCTGATAAGCATTATAGGCATCACTTGCCGTTTTGCGTTCACGCTCAATCGCAAGCAATGCATTGGTTTTCATTTCATCTGGTAACTGACTAATTAAGACAAAGCCAGAACTTATAAGATAGCTATAGCTACGGCTTTCTTTCCACGGTTTTGGAAACATATCTTCACCAAAGCTTAGCATCACCACCACAAGCCCAATCGATAAAAAACCATAACTAAGCCCAATCCCTGCGGCAAAACCAAGCGCACGATTTGCTGGCCCTAACACGCTGGCTTGAACCCGTCTTGAAATTAAAGTGCCAATTAACATAAGAAGAGCTAAAAAGATCGCAAATCCACCTGCGGCTGCAACTAAATCGCCAACTAAGCCTTGGCTTATAAATTGATGGGATAGTTTTTGCGTTTGCGGATAAAGGGTTAAAGCCAGTAATCCTGCACCAATCCAAGCCCCCACGGTGCCAAGCAAACCAACAATGCCCCAAAATGCTGCTAGCAACCCACAAAAGCCAAGCACACCAAGCACAATTAAATCATAAAATGCAAATGGGCTGTTATCCATAAGGGGCTTGTTCCATAATAAGATCAATAAGCGGCATTAGCCATGATGCTACACGCTGCTGTCCTGCTTCTGTGTTGATTAAATCCTGACGAATTTCAATTAGCAAGTTAGGAAAGCCTTTATTAAAAACATGCGTGGACAGGGTGTAATCATATAAATCCAGCCCTGAATAAGGTAAATTATCACCAATTACAAGTTCAGGGTGATTCTCATTGAAAAATGTTAAGGCAAGATCAGCCAATCGCCGATCATGGTTACTTAAAATTCCAATATGCCATGGTCTGTCTGTTAAATGAGAGGCTTTTCCAAAACTAGATTTCGTTCTTATTTGCGGTGTAAAGCTGTGAATAGATAAAATAATTGGTGCGTTATCTGTCTTGTCATCTGCTGTCACCATTGCTTCAAGAGTCGTAGCGATTTTTTGGTGATAAGGTTCAAAAATCATATGTTGACGCTCTGCTTTTTCATCAATGCTTAAGCCACGATTCCTAGGGATCAGTGTATAATCATAAATGGCACGCATGCAGGTTGGATCATCAGGCGCACGATTAAGATCAACCACTAGCCTTGAATATGTTCCTAAAATAGCTGGCAATTGTCGATAATTTGCAAGATGTTTGGTGACCCCACCAGCACCAATATCATAAGTAATATGGCGTTCAAGGGCTTCAGCAGGCAATCCTAATTGGTTTAAGGCTTTTGGAAAGGCTGCCCCTGCATGATCACATAATAATAAGGGCTTGGAAGCGGTTAAAGCTTGCCTTATTTGATCCTCATATAAGGTTTCGAACGGCGCAGGATCACCCGCTTGAAGGAGGGAGGAGGTTGAAGGCATCGTTTGCCTTATTCCCCTTGCCGCTTTCGGCGTTGTTCAAGCGCATAAAGATTATCAAAGCGTGCCTTATCTGTTTTTAGCTGTATATGAGGCGTAATGGAACGTACACGTTCAATCTGGCGAATATGTCCAAGCAAGCGGTCAATTTCTTGCGGTGATTGGGCAATTCCCAATATATATACATTGCCTTCATGGACTTCTATGCCATAATTCACAGCTTGAACGTCAAAATCGCTAAGCAATCTTGCCTTAATCTTGGCCGCAATCGTTAAATCATGTGCCGTTTGGATATAATCAGGTGGGGTGCCTATTTCGATATGGTCGATGGCCTCAATCACTTCTTTATCGTTCCATATAAGACGGATAATACGCTCTCTTGTTTCTAAATCCTGAACACGGCCAACGGCCATTACACGCCCCTCCATCAACTCCAAGGATAGGGTCTGCACCAAGCCAATATCTTTTTGCGCTAACTGCTTAATCAACCGTGCATGGGCAAGCCGATCCCGTCCAGCCTGTTCAAAGCCACGCTCTTCAAGTGCCATTGCGCCAACACTTGCCCCCGCACCAATCGCAAGGCTTGCAGGATCACAAGCAGAAATAAGCCCAGCACCAAATAAAATGAGTGCCAATACCATCATTTTAAATCTGTTCATGGAAGATAACCTCCCTTATTATTTTGCGGCATAATCGACTTTATATGATGTGGCCAATGATTAAAACCAATGGCAATCATATCCATCCTTACCCTTTGATAAGCTTTCATACGATTATGTTGACCAAGCCACCAAGAAAATCCTGAATGCAAACGATCAATTTGCGCTAGACGCAAGGATTCCATGGCTTCTTTTATCGTGATTCTGGTTTTCACCTCAACGAGAATTATTAAATCTCCCCGCCTACAAATTAAATCAATCTCAGCAAAGGGGGTTTGAATATTTCTTGCACAAGGCAGATAGCCTTTAAACAACAAATAAATCAAGGCGATTGACTCACCAATTTTACCGATTCGATGTGCTTTTTTCCAGTCTTTGCGTGCCATTAGAAATTTATTATTTGTGTTTTTCAATTAGTTCCTGCGCTGCGGCGATAATTTTCTTTGCAACAATGGACGGAGTATAAAATTCTTTTAATGTTTCACAAGCCTTATCACCCATTTTTTGTGCCAATTGCGGATGATTGATTAAATGCACCATCGCGTCAGCAAGGGCGCTTGCATCATTGATTGGCGTTAAAAGCCCATCTGATTCATGGCTAATAATTTCGCTTGGCCCTTCACTTTTAGTAGAGATAATCGGAAGTCGTGCCGCCATTGCCTCAAGCACAATAATCCCAAAAGGCTCATGGTGTGAGGGTAAAATAAACAAATCAAGCGGATCAAAAAAAGTATGACGATCCTCAACCCATCCTGTTAATTTAAGTTGATCCTCAAGCCCATAATTTTGAATTAATGTCTGATAATGGGATTCCTCTTCCCCCTCTCCCCCTAAAAATGCTTCAAATTCAATTCCTCTTTGAGATAAGATTGCCAAGGCTTGAATGTAAACTTCAAAGCCTTTCTTATGCACAAATCTTCCCATTGCGCCTATTTTAACAGGATTATGAAAAGCTGGACGGACAGCACCCCTTGGCAAGATAGATACAATATTGGGGATATGGTAAATTAAATGCGCTGGAATATTCAGCGATTCTAATTCTGATTTAAGATGATGCGTGGAGGCAACACAGGCGTCCGCATAGCGAAAGCGTTTCAATTTATAATTTTCAGCAAAGGCCATAATGCTTAATTGCTTGTGATTAAACGCATATAGCATTTTCTTGGCTGAAAGTGCCAAAGATAGCGCACGATTGCCACGACAAATGACGCTATCAATTTGATGTTTATAAAAATAATGCGCAAGTTTAATAATTGCGATGGGATCCCAATTTCCATGGGCGGATAAGTAAAAGGGTGTAATGGGGGTGTGTGATTGCTTATCTGCGGCTTTTTGCTGGATTTGCTTTGCAGCCCAACTTTTAGGATGCAAAATTGGTTGCACCCAAGCTCCAGCTTCTGATAATGCAAAGCTGCAATCAATCGCCGCTTGTTCAATTCCACCGCCGCCTTGACCCAACATTAAAACTGCAAATTTAGGCATTATTTTGGACATGAACGCATTTCAATTATTTTCATTGATACCATGGCTTGAAATTATAGCAAAAAACCTTCAAATAAAGTATATAAAACTCATACACGCGCATTTTACCAATGCAACCTTAATTTTTTAAAGGTGATGATTTGAACCATCAATCACAACAAGCAATCTTATCCAGCGGTCAACAAGTATTGGCACTTGAAGCCAATGCGCTTGAGGCCTTGAAAAATGGACTTGGTGAAGCCTTTACCCAAGCCGTATTGCGCATAGCAACTTTGCAAACAAAGCCGCAAACTGGGCGATTAATCGTAACAGGGATTGGAAAAAGTGGACATATCGGGGCGAAGATGGCGGCAACCTTTGCATCCACTGGTACGCCCGCGCAATTTGTGCATGCAGCAGAGGCAGCACATGGTGATCTGGGGATGATTACGGCTGATGATTTAATCCTTGCGCTTTCTAATTCGGGGGAGACCAGTGAATTAGCACCTTTGCTTGATTATGCTAGACAAAATAAAATTGACATCATCGCAATCACAGCAAAACAAGATAGCACGCTTGCCAAGCTAGCCACGATTGCTTTAATCTTGCCCTGTATGCCAGAAGCGGCTTCCATTGGGTTAGCACCCACCACCTCAACCACAATGACACTGGCATTAGGCGACGCATTGGCGGTTGCCCTTATGGAATATCACCAATTTAGTCCTGAACAATTTAAACGCTTCCATCCAGGGGGAAAGCTTGGACAACATCTGCGCCAAGTAAAAGAGGTTATGCATAAAGGTGATGAAATTCCGCTTTGTGATGAGGCCTTGCTTATGGATGAAGCCATTATTCGTATCAGTTCACATCGCTTTGGGTGTATCGGGGTCACAGATCAAAATAATCAATTAATGGGTATTGTAACGGATGGGGATTTGCGCCGTCATATGCAAGACAAGGGATTTTTAACCAAGCCAATTGCACAGATTATGACCCATACGCCAAAGACTTTAACCCCTAACACCCTGATTGATGAAGCCCTTAACCTGATGAATGAAAATAAAATAACGGTGTTTTTTGTAGTTGATGATACAAATCGCCCGCTTGGAATTGTCCATATTCATGATTTAAGGCGACCCAATGGCACTTGATCAAAATAATAGGAAGCAACGCGCAACAGGTCTTGCCTTTTCAACGCGTCAGGTTGGTGAAGTTCGCTCCCACCGTCCTTGGGTGCGCGGGGTAAAATTCATCCTTCCTGCAACGGCTTTGATTGGGTTAATGCTTGCCTTGGGGTGGCCGCTTTTTGCCTCTAATTCGCATTTTTTAGCAGGCGTTAATTTCTCTCTTTTATTTCAAGACCGCATAGATGAATTGCGGATTAAGGAAGTTCGTTTTGTTTCCACCGATGGTGACGATCAGCCTTTTGCACTTACTGCTGATGAAATTTATCAAATAGAAAACGCCCTTTATAAGATGGAGCAACCCAAGGCCGATTTAATGATGGCAGAGGGGAATTGGGCGTTAATCACAGCCGAACAAGGGCATTATAATGAACAAGAAAAACTTATAGAGCTTAAAGGCAATGTCGAATTATTCCATGATCTTGGTTACGAGCTTTACACGGACAGCCTATTCCTTGACTTAGACAGCGATAGGATAAAAGGAACCAAGCCAGTTGAAGGGCAAGGCACCAGTGGCTTTTTTGAAGGGGAGCAGCTTGAAATTCGTGAAAAAGGGCGAAAATTTAAGCTACTTGGCAAAAGTCACGTTAAATTATATTTGTCCAGTGATTCCACAATCGCCGAGTAAGCAATAAATCCAATGCGCTATTTTTTCCTTTTTACTGTTTTGTTACTTTTCTTTACGCAAATAACATCGGTTACGCTTGCCCAAAGCCTTCCTGAAAATGAGGTTAATTTAACCGCTGATGGCGGTATTGATTGGGATCGGGATCAAAAATTTTACCGTGCTTATGATAATGCGATGATCGTTCGTGGCAATTTATCTTTACGGGCTGAAGAGATTACTGCTTATTACAAAGAGGAGGAGGGCGTAACAACGACAACCCGCATTGATGCCGTAGGAAAGGTTGAATTAAAAGACTTGGAAACACAGGCCTATGGCGATAAAGCCGTTTATCATTTTGATAGCGATATTGTGGTGCTGATCGGGCATGATCTTAAAATGGTTAATCAGCAAGGCGTCATTACAGCGCGCGACTCACTTGAATATTGGAATACACAAAAAATTGGCGTGGCTAGAGGGGAGGCAACCATCGTCCAGCCTGAAGGCGATTTTATTCGTGCAGGTGCGCTTACCGCCTTTATTGATGCGGATAACACACAAGACACATCGTCACCTAATGAAGAGAATAATTTACAAAATAGCCAAATCTCTCGTATAGATGCAACGGATGGCGTGCATATGTCCACAAAAGAAGAAATTATTATTGGCGATGAAGGGGTTTATCTGGTGCCTGAAAAACGGATGCGCCTATGCGGCAATGTTCGGATTACGCGCGGACAAAATCAGCTTAACGGTGACTGTGCGAACGTAAATATGGAAACGGGAAAAAGTCAAATAGAAGGCGGTGGGAACAAAGTAAAGGGGATATTTTTACCCTCTGGCGAACAATAATTTTCATGAGCAATCTTGAAGAATCTCAACCTGCTGGGCTTTATCTGGTTGCAACGCCAATCGGCAATCTTGGGGACATTACCTTACGCGCCTTACAAATTTTAAAAACGGTTAATGTTATTTACTGTGAAGATACACGCGTTAGCCGCATTCTGCTTGATCATTATCAAATAAAAACACCCATTCGTGCCTATCATGACCATAATGGCGCAAAGCTTCGCCCGCATATTGTAAATGCTCTTGATCAAGGGCAATCTATCGCATTGATAAGCGATGCAGGCACGCCCGTGATTGCGGATCCTGGTTTAAAACTGGTGCAAACCGTCAAAGCGGCAGGACATGGTGTTACTGCGCTTCCTGGTGCAAATGCGGCCATTACCGCACTTAGCCAATCAGGCTTGCCAAGTGATCAATTTCATTTTGCTGGCTTTATTCCCCAAAAAGAATCACGACAAAAGCTAATATTTGAAGCGTTAAAGCCGTTGGATGCGACCTTGATTTTCTATGAGACTGCACCGCGCTTAAACTCCAATCTTACGAAACTATACCATGCGTTTGGCAATCGCCCACTTGTGATTGCACGGGAACTTACCAAATTATTTGAACAAATCACCCATACAAATTTGAAAATAGCGGTTAATGATTTTGATCATCTTAACATCCCGTTAAAGGGTGAATTTTGTTTACTAATCGGTGGGTATAGCCTGATGTTGGATGGGGAGGATACCAACAATAATGATGATCAGCTAATCACGATGATCGATGAAGCCCTTGCACAAGATAAACGCGTAAAGCCGCTCATTAAAAGCCTTGAAGGTAAAACGACATTGGATAAACGTAGCCTTTATCGCTTGATTATGGAGCGCAAGCAGCTTTTAAGCACATCGGCTTAACCATTCGCGCCCTAACTTTGCGGTTGTTGCGGCAAAGCCTTTTGCAAGCTTTTGGGGTTCTGGTGCTTCGATATGGCTACCAATCCACGCTAACAAGGCCATGCGCCTTAACATGATAAAGCTATCGATTTCCAATTCATCTTCCAACGCAAGCGTTCTGATTGACCGATAGCCCTTCAGCCAAGCGGCTTTAAAGTCACCAATACGCGGGTCGTCTTCAATAAAACTAATCGCAGCCGCAAAATCATACATCAACCAGCCCATGCCACAATCATCAAAATCAATTAATCTTGTGCCTGCTTTTGTAACCAGTAAATTAGCAAGGCGCATATCGGCATGAATTAAATTATAGCGTTGTTTGCCTTTACCATAGGCTTCAAACCGTTCAAACAGCTTGGCTTCAACTTTTTCCAGCGTATTTTGTATTTCTTTTGTAACTTCGGGCGCATCACGCCAATCTCCCCAAAGCGGAGTTTTGCCAAAAATTGTTTCTAAATCCCATGTAAGTCTTTCAAACGGTTCAGGTCTTTGCCAAGCAATCGCGTGAAGGTGACAGCGAGCAGCAAGCCTGCCTAATTCTTCAAAACCATCGTGCATTGATGAAGTATTATGTTCATCAGGTGCTTGGCCATCAATGAAATGAAATAGCACCATGTAGCGCGGACAATCTTGCACGACTTCTTGAATGGGTTCTCCATTATGGCCTAAATAAGCAATGGGCGTTTCAATCCCTTGTTCGTTGCGTAACGCTTCCATCCACGCTAATTCGCATTCTATCGCGCGTTTGGTGTGATACCCTTTGCGGTGGAGCCTTAAAATCGATTTATGATTGGTGCTTTCAATCATATATGTTTTATTCTCCGACACATTAATTAGCCGTATTCTTGCATTAGGCGGCAAATCCCACAGCGCGAGCGATTCTTGCACAAGCACATCATCTAACATTATGATTAATCCTTTCGACATCACGAGTCATAAAATTATTTCTTTTTAACAAATCATTCGTTATAATTTGATTTATAAAAGTTTTAACTGGCAAACAATGGAAAAATAAGATGAAGTTCATCATTGAAAAAACGAATTTTTTAAAATTACTGTCACACGCGAATAATGTGGTGGAGCGGCGAAACACCTTACTGATTCTATCAAATATTTTGATCGAAGCAGATGATAACCGCATTCGTATCACCGCAACCGATATGGATATGGAAGTGATTGAAGAAGTTGAGGCGCAAATCATAGAAGCAGGAAAAACCACCATTCCTGCTCAACCCGTCTTTGAATATGTTGGAAAACTGGATGATGGGGCGCAGATTGAAGGTGAAGTAATGAAAGATCGCAATGTTATGATGCTGCGTTCTGGTAAGTCCAGCTTTACTCAGCCTACTATGCCCGCAGATGATTTTCCCATTATGGATAATGCGGATTTCACCCATCATTTTTCGATGAATGCTGCATTGCTTGGATCAATTTTTTCACGGGCAAAGACTTCTATGTCTGTTGAGGAAACACGTTTTTACCTAAATGGTGTGTTCCTTCATGCATTGGAGGCGGTTGAAGAGGGAGATGCCGATCAACAACGTCTATCTCCGCGCTTTAAGCCACCTACAACGTCAAAATTGCGGATTGTTGCTACCGATGGGCACCGCATGGTGCGGATTGAAACCGATTTGCCTGATGGCGCAAGCGGGATGCCAGAGGTAATTGTACCACGCAAAGCCGTTACCGATCTTGCGCGTTTATTAGAAAATAGTGAAGATTCAGTTAAGATTGGCCTTAGCAATACCAAAATGCAGTTTGAATTTGATGGGTTAATGATTAAAACCAAACTGGTGGATGGTAAATTCCCTGATTATGAGCATGTGATCCCACTTGATAATAATCAGTTGCTTGAATTTAATCGGCGGGAGGTTCGTAATGTTCTTGACCGCGTGAGCATTGCCGCAACCGAACGTTCAAAAACGGTTAAAATGGCATTGGAACATGGGCGGGCAACGGTTTCTTCCGTTAGTAACGAGGTTGGACACGCCGAAGATGAGTTAATCGTTGAATTTGAAGGAACACCATTAACGATTGGCTTTAATTCACGCTATATGTCGGATATCTTAAGCAATCTTACCTCCGATCAAGTGCAATTATTACTGAAGGATGAATCCAACCCCTTCATCATCACCGACCAAGCAGATGAAAGCATTTTATTCTTACTGATGCCACTTCGGGTATAATTACCTATAAAAATTGTGGCGGTAAAGCTTCAGATCTTACTTAATAAAGTAAACCTCACCCCTTTGATCAAGCTTGGAAAATCTATGATATCCAAAACCGCTAGGAGTGTATTGAAGTGCACATCCTCCTTATAAGATTATGGAGCTTAATATGATGCGTATTTGAAAGAACAGATGGTTTATGTTATTCTTAGTTATGCTTGTTAAGGATTAAACATCTGAAGCTTTTAAATCCAACGCAAAACATTTAAGAATTTGCCTAAATTTTACCTTAGAAAACCGAGCAATTTTTTTGCATTTATTTTTCGC
This sequence comes from Alphaproteobacteria bacterium, assembly GCA_965229675.1. Classification (GTDB taxonomy): domain Bacteria; phylum Pseudomonadota; class Alphaproteobacteria; order CBDDJK01; family CBDDJK01; genus CBDDJK01. Next base: position 1,038,150 of record OZ245897.1, on the reverse strand, counting down.
AATTAAAACAACAAATTGGCGTAATTTTGAATTGTCTAAACTTAATATTTTTAATTTAGCTTAACGCAGTTAGCTTAACGCAGTTATTAGGAGGGGTTTTGGTAAAATCTACATATCTTAAGAATGGAAAACCAGGGGCGCAGGAATTACTGTTTTTAACCCTTGGTGGTTGTAATGAAATTGGGATGAATCTTTATGTTTATGGGCATGATGGGAAATGGGTGATTGTCGATTGTGGGGTTAGTTTTGGCGGGGATACCAATCCTGGGGTTGATGTCATCATGGCAGATCCAGACTTCATTGAACAGCATAGGGAAGATTTACTTGGAATCATCCTCACCCATGCCCATGAAGATCATTTAGGTGCAATTCCCTATTTATGGGAAGATTTGCGTTGCCCAATCTATGCAACCGCCTTTACGGCTGGTTTTTTAAAGAAAAAATTACAAGAATCTTCCATTTCAAATCAAGTGCCTATCCATATTGTTGCACCTGATAGCGAAGTTTCACTTGGGGCTTTTTCATTTGAGTTTATCTGTTTAACCCATTCAATCCCTGAACCGAATGGCTTGATGATTCGTACTAAAGCAGGCAATTTATTCCATACAGGCGATTGGAAAATTGATCCTGATCCAGTGATTGGCGCAGCAATTGACCAAGAACGATTGTCGCAATTCCGTAAGGAAGGTATTCGGGCAATGCTCTGCGATTCAACCAATGTGCTAAGTAGCGGCCATTCCGAATCAGAAGGCACCGTTGCCAAAGGCCTTGATGAAGTCATCGCTAACATTAAAGGAAAGGTTGCGGTTGGCTGTTTTGCTTCCAACATCGCAAGGCTGCATACGATCGCAAAGGTTGCAAAAAAACAAGGAAGGAAAGTTGCACTGGTAGGGCGTTCCATGTGGCGAATGCAGGAAAATGCACGTGAAAATGGTTATCTTTCTGACATTCCGCCTTTTTTAAAGGAAGATGAGATTGATCGCTATCCCGACCATGAACTCTTGCTGGTTTGCACGGGATCACAAGGGGAACCGCGTGCTGCCCTTATGCGGATTGCCCATAAGGATCATCCATCAGTAAAACTACATGAAGGCGATGTGGTGATTTTCTCCAGCCGTGAAATACCTGGCAATGAAGTTGCCATCGGAAGCTTACAAAATGCATTCGCGCGCCTTGGCGTGCAAATTATAACCGCAGAGGATGCGCCAATTCATGCAACAGGCCATCCTTGCCGTGACGAGCTGGTGCAGATGTATGATTGGATTCGCCCTGAAATTCTGGTTCCAATTCATGGCGAAGCACGCCATTTGATTGCGCAGGCTAAATTGGCAAAAGAATGTCAAATTCCCTATCAATATGTGCCTGAAAATGGTCAGCTTATTGATTTGGCTGGAGATAAAAATGCAACATTAATTGATGAAGTGTTTTCAGGGCGTTTAGGATTAAGTGGCGATGATTTGCTGCCCATGGATCATGATAGCATTCGCAATCGCCGTAAAATAGCCCAAGAGGGATGTGTCTTTATCTCTTTCAATCGTGATAAAAAACGAAGGATTGACGGGGTTCCAGCTTGTTCGGTGGTTGGCTTGCCTGAACTGGATTTTAAGGCGAAACATGCCTTAAATAACCGCATTTACGCCCTCACAGAAGGTGAGGGTACGGATCGCAAGGGGGCAAGTAAAAAGCGCAATCAACGTAAATCACGCAATCCCGTCACAGAAAATGAGCAGCATTTACCCCTTGAAGAGCGCATTCGCCGTGAAACAAGACGATTTTTTAGGGAATATTGCGGAAAACGCCCAATTGTTGTTGTTCACGAATTGAATTAATTACGAATCGTCCATAATCATGAAGTAATTAATTTACTTTAAAAATGGATTATTGAACGATGAATCAACCGCTTCCACAGCATCAATTATTTAATGATAATGATCAGCAGAGCAATACGCAAACTGCCTATACCGCCAATGATATCGAGGTTTTGGAAGGATTAGAACCCGTTCGCCGCCGCCCAGGTATGTATATTGGTGGAACTGATCAGGCGGCCATGCATCATCTGGTTGCTGAATTATTGGATAACGCGATGGATGAGGCAGTTGCGGGCCATGCCAACCGTATTGAAATCACCCTAGATGCACAAGGAGCCATCACAATACGCGATAATGGCCGCGGCATTCCAATTGATCCGCATCCAAAATTTCCTAAATTATCAGCCTTAGAAGTTATTTTAACCACCCTGCATTCTGGTGGAAAATTTTCAGGCAAGGCCTATGAGACCGCGGGTGGGTTGCATGGGGTTGGCATATCGGTTGTAAACGCGCTTAGCCAATCGTTTATGGTTGAAGTTGCACGGGCGAAAAATTTGTGGCGACAGCATTATCAACGAGGCATTCCGCAAACTAAACTTGAACGGGTTGGCGAGGTTTCTAACCGCCGTGGAACAGCCGTGACCTTTATCCCTGATGCGGAGATATTTGGTGAAAACCAGCAATTTCAACCCCGTCGCTTATTCACGATGGCGCGTTCTAAAGCCTATCTGTTCAAAGGGGTGGAGATTCGTTGGCAATGTGATTCTTGCTGGTTAAAAGGCACCAACCATGCTGATATTCCTGAACAGACGGTTTTTCATTTTCCAGGGGGCTTGCGTGATTATCTTGACCAGCGTTTGCAAGGCCGCCCGATGATTACGCCACAAGCTTTTTCAGGCAGTAAAGAGGTGGAGGGGCTAGGCCGCCTTGAATGGGCAATCGCATGGCCTGATCCCAATCAAATCAGTAATAGCGAAATCGGTGATGGTGGCTTTATTCAAAGCTATTGTAATACCATTCCAACACCGCTTGGTGGCACACATGAAGCGGGTGTGCGTTCTGTTTTGGGGCGCGGGCTTCGTGCTTATGGCGAGTTAATCGGCAATCGCCAAGCCAAAGACATAACGGCCGAAGATGTGCTTAGCGATGCGGCAATTATGCTATCGGTTTTTATTCGTGAGCCACAATTCCAAGGGCAAACAAAAGAAAAGTTAACTTCATCCGAAGGCGGTAAGATCATTGAATTAGGGCTTAAAGATCAGTTTGATCATTGGCTGGCCGAAGACGCAACCGCCGCAAAAGCCTTGCTTGAATCGATTTTGCAAAAGACACAAGACCGTTTGCGCAAACGCCAACAAAAAGGCTTGGCGCGCGCTTCTGTTACACGAAAATTACCCTTACCGGGGAAGCTTGCAGATTGCACTTCCTCTGCGGCTGAGGGAAGCGAGCTTTTTCTGGTCGAGGGGGATTCGGCAGGCGGCAGCGCAAAGCAAGCCCGTGATCGTAAAACGCAAGCTGTCTTGCCCTTAAAAGGTAAGATATTAAATGTTGCTTCTGCCTCAAGCGATAAATTGGCGCAAAACCAAGAAATCCGTGATTTGATTCAGGCGATGGGATGCCAAACACGTGACGGTTTCAACCCCGATCATCTTCGCTATCAGCGCATTATCATTATGACCGATGCCGATGTTGATGGGGCGCATATCGCCGCATTATTGATGACCTTTTTCTATTATGAAATGCCAAAATTGATTGAAATGGGGCGGCTTTATTTGGCATGCCCCCCGCTTTATCGCTTGGTTAAAGGAAAAGAAATTGCTTATGCCCATGATGATGAGGCACGCGAACAGTTGCTTACCACACAATTTAAAGGCAGTGATAAGGTTGAAATTAGCCGCTTTAAAGGCCTTGGGGAGATGATGCCACAACAATTACGCGATACAACCATGAACCCTGCAGCCCGCACTTTAATCCGCGTTACCCTTCCAAGACCCAATTTTGATCAACCCATCGATGATACGCGCCAATTATTTGAAACCCTTATGGGTAAAAAACCCGAACAACGCTTCAACTACATCCAAAAACATGCCCGCTTTGTAGAAAGCTTGGATGTTTAACTGAGGTTAATGATCCTAAATAAAAATATGAAAATATTAGAAAATTTCTATGAGTTGCCTATTCACTCACCTGTGATTAAATGGAAAGAAGATCAAATCTGATCTTCAGAAATTTTTTCAAAGCATTCAACTAATTCATATACATATGTTGTTGGATTTCTATGATGTTTTTTACCTAATATATCTTTATCTTTAGAAAGTTTTTCTGAATTTTCTATCGCACATTGTATTTTACTCTGAATTTTTTCAAAAAACCTACAGTCTTTATCACCTTTGCGATAATCGTTGAACTCAGGCTCTTTTTTTAATTCCTTTATTAACTCTCCGCAATCACTAAATGATCTTGTATTATATTTGAAGTGAAGTAGATACCATAGTTCAAAGCAAGGATTAGAGGTAATAGCATATGCTTTAATATCTAATTCTTTAATCATATCTAATGTGTTGTCATAAGTTGTATGTTTATCACGATCAAATACAAAATAAATTATATCAAACCTCTCCTTCTCTAATTTCTTTTTGCCATATTCAATCAAATTACACGGTGCTGACCGTGAATTTGGAGATAAAATAACAATGTCTTTACTAGATATACTATGAAACTTACGTAATTTATCAAGATATAATAATGAAGATTTTGAATCTTCACAGACAATCAAAATTTTTTTATTTTCTTTTCTTGAGGGTTTTTTACGTTTTAAACCGCCTTTGTTGATCCCTTTATGTCTTTTAGTCATAAGTAAGCTTTTCTATTAAGTAAGCTCTTCTATTAAGTAAGCTCTTCTATTAAGTAAGCTCTTCTATTTTGGGAATGGCACCATAACGACCATCGAGATAGGCTTTTTGATAGTTAGAATCTCGTGTTTTAAAATCAGATAAGGGGATAAGTCTGGTAGTTTTTTCTTTGCTCTTTTTGGCAAACCAAATTTGATCTTTATGCATTGTTTCAGCCATAATAGATGTTTCATGGCAAGTAAAAATAAGTTGTACATTTTTTTTGTTAATAATTGGATTATGAAATAATTTAATTAACATATCCAACAAATGAGGATGCAGACTATTGTGCAACTCATCAACAACTAGACAATATCCATTATCCAAAGCATCAAGCAATGGTGCTGCTAACTTAAACAAAGCCTGAGTTCCATCAGACTCTTCACTAAAATCAAATTCAACTAAATCACCTATGTCATTTTCATGGAATGCCTTAATGATTAAACGTTTGGCATCTATATTATCTTTAAGTATCAGCTCTTTTATAAATGGGGGAATATCATCAGCCAAAATATGTTTTATTGGAACTTCTTCAATACCAAGATTATGAATATGAATATCAGCAGACTGCAGTAAAGATAGAGTCCGCTTTTGCCATTCTGGTTCAGATAATCTATCAATTGAGTGATGTGGTGATAAATTTTCAGGGCTATCAAGAACAATCAAATATCCAACGATCCATTCAAATGGATGCGTCAAATCTTCCGAATTTAATTGAACAGCCTGAGATAAAAATAATGCGTTTGAGCGGGTTGACTTTTTCCAAAGCTCTTTTTGACCTTTAATATACAGAGAATTGATTTCCCAATTATAATTTCCGCTTGTTTCATCAAAATTACGTTCAAACAAACGCCGAATCCTTGATTTATTATCATTAGGTTTTGCAAATAGCCATTCTGCCAAAACTCTTTGGTGATCAACTACAAATCCATATTGATATAATTGCCCATTATGAATAAATATAATTTCAAATTCTGAAGGCTTTTGAGCAAAATCCACTATCAATTTGTTAGGGGTTATTTTTATTTTTTCACCTTTTTGCATTTCTTTTGCAGAATTTGCCACAAATTGCCTAAAAAAATTCATTGCTAGAATAAAATTAGATTTTCCTGAGGCATTAGCACCAAGCAAGCAAGCAGAATGCAATAAGTTTGGTGCCATAGAATTACCTGATTGAAATACAAAATTTTCTTCTTGTTTGGCTGAATTACCTGCAACCATCGATAAAGTTTGTCTTTCAGCGAAGGATCGATAATTTTGAACTGAAAATGATATTAACACATGCGTCTCCATAAAATAACGAACGAAAAATGCAATTTTTTTGTTAAATTGTCAATTTATTTTTATTTCAAAGGGGTTTAAGTGGTTAAAGCCCGATTTTGTGATTTATAAACAGGGTAAAATCCATGCAATCGCTGATGCAAAATATAAATTCACACATGGACAAAACCGTGAATACGGAACAACCAGAGATGATTTATACCAAATGATTACCTATCTTCACAGTATTGATGATTGGCAAGACGAACCACGGCAAGCTTTACTCCTCTATCCCGATTTTAAAGATACTGAATCCAATATTAACAGCAAACAAGATGAGTTATCACTAACAGGCGGCGGCGTAATCAAACGATATTTACTGCGCGGAGAAGACATCAATCTTACAAATGAATGATACGTAAAAAACTTACTCAGATGGCGATTTAAAAAATCTACCCTAAAATTGTCTATACCCCATACTTATTGGGATATATTCTTGGCGGAGGGAGGGGGACTCGAACCCCCGCACCGCTCAACACGGTGACGGATTAGCAATCCGCTGCATTACCACTCTGCCATCCCTCCGCAAACATTACGTAGCATGCCCCTAACAAACAAAAAAGGGTTTGTAAAGTCATCCAATAGTCAATACATTCCGTAACATGAAAAATAAACGCATGATTGACAGGTTAGGGAAAATACGAACGCTTTTTATTGTGGTTGGAATTGCATTAATTGCATTTACAACGATGGTTGGCTGTGGCGGTTCTTATTATCAGGGTGAACGATCCGATCATTTTGATGGGGAGCGTTTTTTTAATCCCGATGCGCCGCCGCCTAAAGAACGTGGCTTTTTTACCTTTATGAAATTACGATTATTTGAAGAACGCCCTGAATGGCCTGATCATGTTGCGATTAACAAAATTGACAAGCCGCCCGCACGAGTTAATAGTGAAGCATTGCGTGTAAGCTATGTTGGGCATGCAACCTTGCTAGTCCAAACACGGGGGTTAAATATTCTGCTTGATCCAATTTGGTCGGAGCGCGCTAGCCCTTTTACGATTATTGGCCCCAAACGCATCAAACGCCCTGGCATCGCTTTTGAGGATTTACCCGCAATCGATGCGGTGCTTGTTAGCCATAATCATTATGATCATCTGGATGTTTCAACCCTAAGTCGCTTATGGCACGCAAAACAACCGCGTATGATCACTGCGCTTGGCAATGATAAGATCATTCAACGCCATGATCGTGAAATTCCCGTTGAAACTTATGATTGGTGGCAAACAACAAAACTTAACCAAGAGGTTTCTTTGACCTTTGTCCCTGTTCAACATTGGTCCGCGCGTGGATTAACAGATCGTAATAAGGCCTTATGGACAGGATTTGTGATTGATACGCCAGATGGTGCCATTTATTTTGGTGCTGATCTTGGGTTTGGCGATGGCGAACAGTTTAAAATCATTCGGGAAAAATTTCCTAATATCCGCTTTGCAGCTTTGCCAATAGGCGCTTTTAAGCCGCGCTGGTTTATGGCTTATTCTCATCTTAGCCCAGACGAAGCTGTTGAAGCCTTTAAACTCCTTGATGCAAAGTATGGGTTGGCTGTTCATTTTGATGTGTTTCAGCTTGGTTTTGAGGCCTATTATGAAGCGGTCGAGGTGCTACAAAAAGCAAAACAGGCTGAAGGAATCGCAAATGATCGCTTTCGTGCGCTTGAAGTCGGCCAAGTCTGGATGATCCCTTAAACTTTGACTGATTTTATGAATGATTTATTAAAATTTCTATCAAAACAATTGCATCCGTTTGGTTATCATATCACCAAACGCACTGCACCGAATCTTTTAAAAATAAATAATATTGAAGCGGATTCAAAAAACAAGCAAACAATAACCATTCCACGCCGTCATTTTGATAAGGCTACATTTTCTGACCATAATCCCCTGAATTACAATACGCTTTCAATATTTTACCGTACTTGTTTAAGGAAAAATCGTAACCTCAATCAAAAGCCACGTGTGTGCGGTGATAATAATGACCAATTAGTATTTAGTTGTCTCAATTCATTAATCATTGCCTTAGAAAAATTCAAACAACATTATCCTGAAATTGAATTAACATTTTATTGGTTGGATGATCATTCTGATCATAATTATTATACTATTTTAGAAAAACAATTATTACAATCATCATTATCAGTTGAAATCGTTGACCTAATCAATTCTGGACAAGGTCAGTCATTGCACCAGCAATTTTCACTAGCACGCAAGCAAAATGGATTATGTTATTTCATCGAGGATGATTATCTTCATGAAGAAGATGCCCTAATTGTATTATATCGTTTTTATCAGATGCTAGTTAAACAATGCGCAGTACATTCGATGCTTTATATGCAAGAAGCTGAGGAATTATATAAAGATCAATACCCTTCCTATCTATTGAAAGGGGAAGATCGTCACTGGCGTAGCATTCGCCATGCAACGCATAGTTTTTTTATTCACAGCTATTTTGTTGATTATTTTTGGAATTATTTTGAAAATACAAAATTTGTAGGGATTCACCGTCATCGTAAGAAAGGCTCTGAACGTAAAACAACTAATCGTCTTTTCTTACATCTTGCTGGATTTGCGCCTTTAAAACCTGTTGCAGTCCATTTGCAATTTGAAGAAACATTACCTCCATTCTATGATTGGCATCCTCTTTATAAACAAAATCGCGTTAATCAACAGGAAAACGATTAGAGTAGAAATAAAAAAACTAAGCGGCAACGCTGTCTGAAATTTTTTCAACCCTAACGGCTGAGAATTTAAACTCTGGTATCTTCCCGTAAGGATCAAGGGCTGGATTGGTAAGAATATTCGCAGCAGCTTCAACATAGGCAAAGGGCAGGAACACATTTCCATCTGATATTGCACGATCAGCCCGAGCAAGCACCGTTATGCTACCACGCCTTGTCGTCAGCTTGATATAATCCCCTGCTTTTACACCTAATTCGCGTAAAGTTTTAGGATGCAAAGAACAATTTGCTTCAGGTTCAACCGCATCCAATACTTTACTACGGCGGGTCATTGATCCTGTATGCCAATGTTCCAATTGCCGCCCCGTGATAAGCACCATCGGATAATCTTCATCTGGTATTTCATCGGGAGCTTGAATATTGGCTGGCGTGAATTTCGCACGACCTTCTGGGCGTGGAAACCCATCCATAAAGACGATTGACTGCCCAGGATCATCAGGGCTTAAGGAAGGATAGGTAACCGCTTCTTTTTCCAACCGTTCCCAAGTGATGTTATCAAGGGACTTCATATTCAATTTCATCTCAGCAAATACTTGGCTTGGATGGGTATAATTCCAGTTTAGCCCAAGGCGTTTAGCCAGCTCAACTTCAATCCACCAATCTTCTTTTGCCTCCCCTATCGGTGGTCTTACAGGTCGCCCCATCTGCACCTGCCGATTTGTGTTCGTAACGGTTCCTGATTTTTCATACCACGCAGAAGAGGGTAGAATAACATCGGCATAATTTGCGGTTTCAGTTAGGAAAATATCCTGCACAACCAAATGCTCTAATTTTGCTAAGGCCGCCCGCGCATGATCACTATCAGGGTCAGACATTGCAGGATTTTCACCAAGAATATACATTGATTTAATTTCATCAGCGTGAATGGCATCCATAATCTCAACAACCGTTAAGCCTTTTTGATTGGAAAAATCTTCTGATTGCCAGACTTTCGTGAAAGCCGAGCGCACCCCGTCATCCATAACGCTTTTATAATCAGGTAGGAACATTGGAATAAGCCCCGCATCCGACGCACCCTGCACATTATTCTGCCCACGAAGCGGGTGTAAACCAGCCCCTGGCCTGCCAACTTGTCCTGTCATCAAAGCAAGCGAGATCAGACAACGTGAATTATCAGTGCCATGAATATGTTGTGATACCCCCATGCCCCAGAATATCATCGCAGCTTTTGCACCTGCAAAGGTACGGGCAACATCGCGAAGAACACTGGCCTCAATCCCACAAATTGGTGCCATTTTTTCTGGTGAAAAGCCTTTGAGGTGGGCTTTCATCTCCTCCCACCCTTCAGTGAAGGCTTGGATATATTGCGAATCATAAAGCTCTTCTTCAATAATCGTGTGCATGATGGCGTTAAGCATGGACACATCTGAACCTGGTTTGAACTGTAACATATGACTAGCAAAACGCTTCAAGCCATGCCCACGCGGATCCATGACAATCAGCTTGCCGCCGCGCTTAGTAAATTGCTTGAAATAGGTCGCCGCAACGGGGTGATTCTCCATCGGGTTACAGCCAATAGCAATAGCAACATCGGCATTTTCAATTTCATTAAAAGTTGCCGATACTGCTCCTGATCCAACATTTTCTAATAAAGCAGCAACCGAGCTTGCATGACATAACCTTGTGCAATGATCGACATTATTATGACCGAAGCCTTGCCTGATTAATTTTTGAAAAAGATAGGCCTCTTCATTGGAGCATTTAGCAGAACCAAACCCTGCAATATAGGTTGGTTTTTGATCACGCAACTGTGCCATGCCGCCTGCGGCAAAATCCAAAGCCTCTTCCCAGCTTGCTTCCCTAAAATGGGTTTGCCAGTTGGCAGGATCAACATTAAGCCCTTTAGGGGGGGCATCTTCACGCCGTATTAAGGGTTTGGTCAGCCGATGCGGATGATCAATATAATCAAAACCAAAACGCCCTTTTACACAAAGGCGGTTTTCATTGGCAGGACCATCAATCCCCTCCACATATTTAATTTTATCATCTTTGACTTTGAAATTGATTTGGCAGCCCACCCCACAATAAGGGCAAACGCTTTTAACTTCACGATCATAATCCTTGCTATCTCCCGCCTGATGCTCATCAAGAACAGTGGCAGGCATCAATGCCCCCGTTGGGCAGGCTTGCACACATTCACCACAAGCCACACAAGACGATCCCCCCATGGGATCATCTTGATCAAAGACTATTTTTGCAGTTGCGCCGCGTCCAGCCATGCCAATAACATCATTAACCTGAACTTCGCGGCAAGCACGAACACAAAGATTACAATTGATACAAGCATCCAAATTGACTCGCATCGCGACATGACTATCATCCAATAAGGGGACATATTCTGCTTCTTTGGCAGGAAAGCGGCTATCGCTAACCCCATTTAACTCCGCCATTTGCCAAAAATGAGAGGACGCATCATGCTTAACATCTGGCTGATCTGCCGCAAGCAATTCAACCACCATCTGGCGCGACTTTTTAGCCCGCTCACTTGCCGTTTTGATAACCATACCTTCAGCAACAGGACGGATACAAGAGGCAACAAGGGTGCGCTCCCCCTCAACCTCAACCATGCATGCGCGGCAATTCCCATCAGGCGTATAGCCCTTGGCGGGTTTATGGCATAGATGCGGAAGGGTTAATCCTTGCGCTTGCGCCGCCTCCCAAATCGTTAAATCCTTTGAAACGGTAACATCCTCGCCATCTAATTTAATGGTGACGTGATTGGTTTGCGCAACATCCAACATTATTTATTTCCCCCTATAATCCTACTTATATTTCTTCTGGAAAATGATTCATAACGGATCGGATTGGATTGGGCGCAGCTTGCCCAAGCCCACAAATTGAAGCATCCCCCATCACTTGGCATAAATCCCCCAAAAGTTCTTGATCCCAGCTAGGTGCTTGCATCAGTTTCACCGCTTTTTCGCAACCTGAACGGCAAGGCGTGCATTGACCACAGCTTTCATATTCAAAAAATCGTAACATATTAAGGGCAGCATCGCGTGCCGTATCTTGATCTGATAAAATCACGACTGCAGCCGATCCAATAAAAGTACCAAGCGGTTGCAATGTGTCAAAATCAAGCGGAACATCGTTGATTGATGCAGGCAGCAAACCAGAAGAAGGTCCCCCTGGTTGATACGCTTTGAATTTATGACCATCCAGCATTCCACCGCAAGCTTCGATAATATCGGTGATTGTGGAACCCGCAGGTAAAAGATGAACTCCTGGATTTTTAACCCGCCCAGATACGGAATAACTGCGCAGGCCTTTACGGCCATTATGCTCAACTGAATTTAATAGTTCAGGCCCTTCACGCATGATGCGGGCAATCCACAATAGCGTTTCAACATTATGGACAAGGGTTGGGCGGTCAAAAATACCCACTTGCGCAACAAAGGGTGGACGATGACGCGGCAGGCCACGTTTGCCTTCAATGCTTTCGATCATCGCACTTTCTTCACCGCAAATATAGGCACCAGCCCCCCGCCGCAAATCAATATAGCCTTGTGCAACGATGCCTTTCGCCTCAAGCACAGCAATTTCACGGTGGAGAATTTTTAAGACCGCAGGATATTCATCGCGCATATAGATAAATATTTTTTCAGCCTCAACTGCCCAAGCCGCAATCAACATTCCTTCCAAGAATAAATGCGGTGTGCGTTCTAAATAATAACGGTCTTTGAATGTACCAGGTTCGCCCTCATCCCCATTAACCGCCAAATAGCGAGAGCCATCATTCACCCGCACAAATTCCCATTTTTTACCTGAAGGAAATCCTGCGCCGCCAAGCCCCCTTAAGCCACTTTCAAGGATGGTTTGCTGTACGTCTTTCCAATTGCCAGAATCCCGTAAGCGATTCAGCGTATCATAACCCCCGTCACTTTTATAAGCTGCAAAAGTTTGATAATCAGGGATATGCGCATGCGTATCGCCCGTTAAAATTGCATTATGCACCTTATCAACATCTGCATGATCGATATGGTTGTGCCCTATTTCCAGAACGGGCGCAGTATCGCATCGCCCCATGCAAGGCGCAGTTACAATACGCACTTCATTTTCGTTCAAACCCTCTGCCAAGGCTTTGCGTAATTGTTCAGCCCCTGCAAGCTCACAAGAAAGCGAATTGCATACACGAATTGTTAGGGCTGGAGGCGGGGGATCCCCCTCCCCAATCACATCAAAATGGGAATAGAAGGTTGCAACCTCATACACTTCTGCTTGTGCCAGTTTCATTTCATGGGCAAGCGCAGCAATATGATCCGCCGAGATATGTCCGTAGCCATCTTGAATTAAATGCAGAAATTCAATCAATAAATCGCGGCGTCTTGGCCTATCTCCAAGCAAACCCACAATATCATTTAAAGCAGCATCACTAAATTGACGCCCTTTTGGCTGTTTACGTGATTTACCAGTTCGCTTTTTCTTCCAAACACCGTCTTGGGTATTGGTATCTATCACCGCCATAATTTGATCTTTCAATAAAATAAGATTTTTTAAGTTTTGAAGGATTACAATATGCGTAATTTTATGTCAATGAAACATTGAGGCATTGTCAGCTTGCTTATTTCATTAAAGATGATGGATTAGAATTATAGCATTTTTTTAAAGCGTTGGAGGCTGGTTTTGCTGTCCCAAAATACCGTAAAATTGGCTCATAAAATTGGTATTGAGATTGTTTTTTGCAAAAATAAGATCAATCTTCTGATTTAAATCCATAAAACATAAATAAATACAGCTAGTTAGAATTAAGAATCAAGATAAAACACCCCTGTTTTTGCTTTAGGCAACAGGGGTGTTTTTTTATTTTCTGCTTACAATATGCTTACAAAAATTGTTTGTAAGCATGGGGGTTGGTTGTGTGGGGTTGAAGCTTGAAAAGATCAGGAAATACTGGGGGTTCAGCGATTTGGCAACTGCCGCCACTTATTTGGCAGGCACACCATTAGCAATGGCACATGAAAGTACGATTAAAGCAATTGCAAATGCAGTTGATGAAGCTGGCAATATAACCGCAGGTAGCATCGCCACTTATATCATGCAAAGCGATCATAATGCAGGGCTGCTTTGGCCAAATCCTAATGAACAAGCGATTTTAAGCAGTGGTTCTACCGATACAGCCGTCACCCATTTGGTTACGGACACCACACGTGATTTAATTGGTGGGGTTGACTTGCTTACGGGGACGGAAGTTATGCTAACCCTATCCGATAATACTGGAAATACAGGCACCTATACGGTTTTTGCACAATCTGATGGACGCTATACTTTGGATTTTGAGGATTCAAATACCTATACCGAAGAGGCAGGATCAACGTTTGATATGACAACCTTAACCCATGGCGCGCAGGTCACCGCGATCATTAACTCCACCGATGCGCTGGGGAATGTTTATACTTATGACAGCGCAAGCAGCGATGATGGCGTTCAACAAGATTCAAGTGATGACTTGGCTTATGAATTTGAAATGAGCTTGATTGCGCCCACGTTTAATACTAATTGGACGCGTGATGCGTCAGGTGATTATGATGTATATAATGATTATTGGTATTATCAAGGGTTCGCGACAGGCGATTGGGATGGTGATGGTCGGGATGAGATTTTTGCCCTTAGAGATTATAATTCTGATGTAGTAGATATTTTATTTTTTGACGCAACAGGAACATCCATCACTTATACTGAGCAGCTTAGCAACTCTAGCGACGACCCGTACGGGCTAACGGTGGGTGATTTTAATGGTGATGGTCGCGATGATGTTTACGCAATAACCCATACAGGATCAACAAATTATCTTATGTTTAATACGAATAGTGATCCACAAGCTGAAAGTACAAAATGGGTCACTATATCTGAAAATTATTATGGCGCAGAAGCCTTTGATTTTGATGGGGATGGGAATTTGGATTTACTGCTTGGGGGTGGTCAAAATGCAAGTGATGAAGCCGTTATTCTTTATGGGAATGGGAGCAATAATTTTGATTTTACCAGAACCCAAATACTTACAAGTAGCGGTGATGATGCCTTTGGTTCTGTGATCCAAAATGATTTTAATGACGATGGGAAATTGGATCACCTTGTTTCTTTCAATGATTATACAGCCATTTTATTTGGCGATGGTGCGGGGAATAATGTTAAAACATCAACCTATAATGCGCTTACGGGGAATGATGGCACGGATTTGTTGATGGGTGATTTTGATGGGGATGGTAAAGATGAGATCATAGGCGTTGATGCTAATTTTTATCCAGTTTTATATTCTTATGATTCTTCAACGAACCAATTTGTTACAGAAAAAACGGCCAGTACGTCTAAATGGAATGGTTACCGGGATATGATTGCACTGGATTACGATGGGAATGGTACTTTGGATGTTCTACATTCAGGTTCTACAAATGCGGGCGTGCTTGGATTTTATTCGAATGATGGTACAGGTAATTTTACCTATGTTAGTAACGTAACAGGGACTTATTATGAAGGTGAGCCTTATACGGATATGCTGACCACTGGGGATATAAATGGCGACGGCAAAGAAGAGTTAATTAGTTATCATAAGAATAAGGGTCATGACTAGTTGAGCACTTTTTTATTGTGCTATACACTAGGGCTGACGATGCGAAACAAATATTATTACCGTTCAAAAATTTCTGAAGCTAAATTTAGGGAAATTATTCGCCTATTTAGCCTTGATATTGAAGCCTCCAAAATAGCACAAATATCAAGGCTAAATAGAAACACGATTAACAATATTCTTTATAAGATACGATTAAGATTAGCCGAATATTGTGAAGAAGGCTCCCCTTATAGTGGGATTATTGAAGTTGATGAAAGTTATTTTGGAGCCAAGCGTGTTAAGGGCAAAAGGGGGCGTGGTGCTTATGGTAAAACAATCGTATTTGGCATATTCAAAAGGAATGGTCATGTTTATACTGAAATTGTTCCTGATTGCTCAAAAGCCACTATACAAGCAGTTATAAGAGGAAAAGTCTCGCTTGACAGTGTTATAAATTCTGATGGATGGCGTGGTTATAATGGCTTAGTAGACGTAGGGTATGAAAAGCATCTAAGGGTTGATCATGGAAAAGATGAATTTGTAAAGGGTAAAGCACATATTAACGGAATTGAAGGATTTTGGGGATACGCTAAGGTAAGAATGACAAAGTTTAGAGGTATGCGTAAAAACACTTTCTATTATCATTTGAAAGAAACTGAATTTAGGTATAATAATAGGGAAAATAACATATACAAAATCATATTAAATATATGTCGCAATAAACCGCTCAACTAGTCATGACCCAAGAATAATAAAGATTTTCTGATTATGCCAGTTGAACAAAAGCAAATTGAGCCAACCGATGGTTTGGGTTATTTTGATAGCCCAACCGACAGCATGCGCATTTATATCAGTAATGCTAAAGTTGGTGATACCATCATCGTTGAACATAATGGAGTAGATGTTGTTGATGGTGGCGGTACCTATGTGATTGATGCAAATGATATTACCAATGGCTATGTTGATGTTCAATTGGATTTCACCAATGTCGCGGATGGTACAGGCATTGCCTTTGATATTACCCTAACCGACATCAATGTTGGCCGCGCTCCCGTCACCACAACCGCCAATATTGATGTCCTGCCTTCTGCAACCCCCATCATGGCACCAACGCAACCTGTTTATGATGCGGGCGATCCACTGCCTGTGAATGACACGGTTACCAACCAGCCCGTTGGTGATGCGAATGGCGATGGTGTGATTGATGCGGCTGATAATCATGAATTTACGATATGGTTTAAAGAAAACGCATCAGACCCTTCCGCAATCGAAGAAGATGATATTATAACCTTCACCAATTTAGCAACAGGGGAGCAAAGCGCAGCAAGCTATGTCGTCACCAGCGCAGATGTTCAAAATGGCTATGCCAATGTGCTGGCAGAATTTACAACAGGCATATCAGCAAGCACCAACCTATCTGATTTACAAATTCAAATTGAAGATCATAATACGGGTAATATTGTGGTGTTCTATGGTGATCATAATCAGGGCAATATGTATGTCCACCAAGCAGGTAGTATCGCAACAAAACATTTTATCATTGATGTTGATGGCGATACGGATGTCATCGCTTCAGGGGAATTTAATGTGCATACCGACTCCCTTGATTTAGGTTCCCTGCTAAACGGCTTTGTCCGCAATACAGGCAATGGTGATTTATGGGATGATCTGGAAGCTCAAGGCTTTGTGAAGAAAAGCGGCACCACCGACACCACCATCGAAATTGATGTGAATGGCACTGGCAACTACACCCACGCCGTAACCATCGAAGGCATCGACTCCACCAACCTCGACGAAGACAATCTTGACTTATGATGAAGGCTAATGAATCCAGCCATTTTTGCTAAAAAAATGCTATATTGCTCCATATAATGGTCGCATTTTCGAACCGCAAAACCGCTACGCACTTTTGCTGAAAATGCTCCACGCAGTGGCAAAGCCGCTTAGAACTTTTGCTAAAAATACTACAAATGTTTTGGTATAAAAATTACTTGTATTAAAACAAGAATCAGTTAAACTAAAAAATGATATTCTGTAATATTTTAAAAGAATATTGTAATTTTAACTTAAAAAAGGGAGTACACCCCATGAATGAAGCTGTAAAAAACAATCCTGTGGATGCGGAAGAAGTCGCAATCTCCGAAATAGATAATTCAGAAATCGATGGTGCAGTGGAAGCTGCAGAACAAGATGATTTTGAAATTGGCGAATATATCAATCTGCCGAATGATGAACTGGTGGCGGAGGCGATTAAGGCGTTCCGTGAAGAAGGTAGTATGGATAAATCCATCGCCCTTGCAAGGCTTGCGGTGCGTAAAGATGCCGATCATGCGATTGCATGGGGGCATTTGGGCTTTATGTTATTTATCTCGCGTAAGATTGAAGCTTCCATCGGTTGCTTTAAAAAATCTTTGCGGATCAATCCCGAAGCCTATGGGAATTGGGTGAATTTGGGGAATGCGCTTCAGCGTGTCTCCCGCCATGATGAAGCATTGGAAGCGTTTGAGCGTGCTGCCGAACTGGAAGCAGGCAATGCCGCCATCCACACATTGATTGCCCAATGCCATCGTGACCTTGGTAAATATGAAAAAGCCTTGGATGCGTTGCGGCGTTCTGAATTGCTGGGCAATAAAAGCGATGATTTGGAATATAACCGCACCATCGTGAATTTAATGAGTGGGAATTATGCAGAAGGTCTGCCAGGGTTGGAGCAACGTTGGCATCGTGAAGGTGCGGATCCACGCTATCCCATGGAACGTAAATGGGACGGCAAAGCACAAAAAGGAATGCAGTTGCTGATTTGGGCAGATTCTGGCTTTAATGATATTATTATGATGGCGCGCTATGTTCTGATTGTTGCACAAAAGGGCATGGATATTGTCTTTGAAGTGCCAGTGGAGACCCTGCGCTTGTTCCAAGAATCCCCTGCGTTTCAAGGGATTCGCTTAAAAGCATTTACGCGTGATGCTGCACCTTATGAAGGGGCGCATATTCCGCTTGCTTCCTTACCTGCAACCTTGGGCTTGGTTGATTCAGCCAAGATTCCTAATCGTCCTTATCTTGCGCCACCAAAAGCACCGCGCGTGCGCAGTGATCGCTTTAAAGTTGGGATTGTATGGAATGGGGCAAGCCGCCGTGTGCCTGATCCAGATCGTATTTTGCCTTTGCGACATGTTGCACGCATCAGCGATACGCCGAATACAGAATTTTACTCCTTACAACGCGGTGGTTCTGAACGGGAATTGGTGAATACGGGCTTTGATCATTTGATCTCTAATATCGGGACATTGTGCCGTGATCTTGCCGATGTGGCCGCTTTTTGTGAAAATCTTGATCTGTTAATTTCGGTCGATAGCTATCAGGCGCATGTTGCCGCCGCGATGGGTAAAAAAGTATGGCTGTTGCTTGGTCCCTCCCCCGATTGGCGGTGGCAGTTAAAACCAACGACCTGCCCATGGTACCCATCCTTGAAAATCTATCGCCGCAATGATCGTTTGCATTGGGATGATATGGTCGAAAAAATTCGAACCGACCTCATCAAAGAAGCAAAAGATGCAAGCGGTGACGTTAAAAAATAAAGTTTTATTTTTATCCTTCCTGACAACGCCCCGCTTTATTGGCGGGGTGTTGTTTTTTATGACCCTTGCTTTTAATAGCTTTGCCTTTAATAAAATTGTTAGCGCGAATGGTGATGATGCGAATTTCACGATCTTGGCGGTGGGTGATAGCTTGACCGCAGGCTATGGGCTGGACGCTGTCAATGGCTTTACTCAACAGCTTGAACGCCGTCTTAATGATGTAACTTCCCGCCCCGTTACCGTGATCAATGCAGGCGTTTCTGGCGATACAAGCCGTGGCGGTTTGGAGCGGATTGATTGGTTGTTAGCTTCTACGCCTCGACCTAATTTGGTTATGTTGGCATTGGGGGCGAATGATGCGCTGCGTGGTCTCTCCCCTACTGTTACGAAAGAAAATCTTGATCAAACCTTAGCAAAAATTCAAGCAAGCGGAGCGGATATTTTATTGGTTGGGATGCTTGCTCCGCCCAATATGGGCTCCCGCTATCGTCAAGAATTTGATGCAATCTATCCCACGCTGGCGGTGCGGTATGACATTCCGCTCTATCCATTTTTTCTTGATGGCGTGGCAGGGGTGACCGCTCTTAATCAAGCCGATGGTATCCATCCGAACGCAGAAGGGGTTGCGGTCATGGTTGATGGGCTAACCCCTTGCTTGTTATCCTTTATCCAACAAGCCTCTTTACAATGCACCCAATAAAACCCCAATAACATATTGACGCTAAGCATGGTTCAAGCTAAGACTTTCATAATATTTTTCATGGGAGTTCTTTTATGGTAGAGGCAAATCTAGCCCAAGAATATGCGCTGGTCGATTTTGCTAGCCGCCTTGAAAACCACCGTGATGGGCGGGTTGCGCTTTATTTCAATCTCTCGCAATTAAAGTCGCAAAATCGCCGTGAGCATCATGTGCGGGTTGCCAATTCAATGATGGATGAGATTGCGCATTCTTACGATGGGCAGATGTTTCCCCTCACCAATGGCGATATGGTGCTGGTGCTACGTAATGTCCAAGCCGATATTATCGATGATGCGATTGTGCGGCTTAGAACCCTATTTTCTAACGATCCGCTTGCCAATCAGGACGATAATGCTGGTGGCGGGCTTACACGTAACCGCCCCCCCTTCGTTCAACTTATTAATATTGAAGGCAATTATGAGCAATTTATGACGATTGCCCAGCGCACCTTAAAAAAAGAAGAAGCGCGACAAAAAAGATTGCGTGAGATTGGTGCGCAAAGCTCTATTAGTGGGTCAAAGACAAACCAGTCCTTGTCCGTTTCCCATCTTGTAAGGCTTGAAGAAGTATTGAGTATGGCTGATCTTTCCAATCTGTTGCGCCGTCAACCCATTAGCCAGTTGCAAGCTGATATGACATTCAGGCCAGTTATGCTTGAATTATTTATCTCAATCAACAGTTTGGCGGAGGCGTTGATCCCCGATGTTCAAATTTCTGCCAACCGTTGGCTATTTGCCCATTTGACGCAAATCCTTGACCAGCGGATGTTAAAAATCATTCGCCGTGGCGATGATCGGACGCTTGAACGTTCAATTTCACTTAATTTTAATATTTCAACTGTGCTAAGCCAAGCTTTTATGGATTTCGATAATGGATTGCGACAGGAAATACGCGATAGCATTATGATTGAATTTCAATTTGTTGATATTGTGATGGATTGTGAAGGGTTTGTCTTTGCACGCGATTTCTTGAAAGAACGTGGGTATCGCGTATGCCTTGATGGAATCTCCAGTGACCATATGCCATTGATTGACCGTGATTTTCTTGGTGTTGATGTTACGAAAATTACCAGCAATCGCTTTTTCAATGATGATGCAGGCGATGAAATCCATAACTATCTGGGACAATATGTTGATCGGATTGGCGCAAAGCGTATTATCCTATCCAGATGTGATAATGAAGGCGTGATTAGGACAGGGCAGAAAATGGGGATTCAGCTGTTTCAAGGGTTTTATGTTGATCAACAATTGCAAAATTCAACCAGCCGTTATGGTGGTGGCACAAACAGAAGCCAAGCGGCGGATGCACCAGATGCCTCCGATAGTTTTGATGTTGATAATTTGCCCGATGATTTTTAATTTTTTCAGTGGAATGTCCGCTTATTTTTCGCTAAGCTATATAAGGATTGGATGATCGGGTGGCCGCATTGCCAATAACGGAAACGGTTGGGGATGAGGAAAGTCCGGGCTCCACGAAAACAAGATGCCGGGTAACGCCCGGCGGGCAGAGGCGTGAGGCTCTGTTCAGGGATAGCGCAGCAGAAAGTAAACCGCCTTCAGCATATTAAGAAGGTAAGGGTGAAAAGGTGCGGTAAGAGCGCACCGCAACACTGGTAACAGGGTTGGCTAGGTAAGCCCCATCTGGAGCAAAACCAAGTAGGAATGACGGAAGGGGGAAGCTATGCTTTCCCGCCGCTGGGTTTTCGCAGTAGATCATTCGGGTAGGTTGCATGAGCCATGTGGTAACATATGGCCTAGATGAATGGCCACCTCCATCCCATTAAAGGGGTGCAGACAGAACCCGGCTTACAGATCATCCAGTTCTGCTTATTCATATAAAAATACAGGTAAGGATATAAGAATTTATGCGTGTTTTAACTTGGAATATAAATTCGTTGCGTTTGCGGCTTCCTTTGTTAAAGCAAGTCGTTGATGAGGCTTCGCCTGATCTTATCTGTCTTCAAGAAACAAAAGTTATTGATGAGTTATTTCCTGCGGAGGCATTGGTGGAATTGGGCTATCCGCATCATGCTTTTCGTGGGATTAAAAGCTATAATGGGGTGGCAATTTTAAGCAAAATACCGTTTCAATCAGTGCTAGAGGCGCGGGAGTGGGTTGGGCTTGCTGATGCCCGTCATGTTGCGGTCACCCTTGAAAATGGTGTGGAGGTACATAATTTCTATGTTCCAGCAGGTGGTGATATTCCTGATCCACAGGAAAATCCAAAATATGCCCATAAATTACAATTTGTTGAAGAAATGCGCGAATGGTTTATTACAAATCGTAAAGCCGAGGATGCAATTATCATTGTTGGGGATCTTAATATTGCGCCATTGGAACAGGATGTGTGGTCACATAAGCAGTTATTAAATGTCGTCTCTCATACCCCACCCGAAGTTGAACGCTTGAATGCCGCCTTGCAATCGATTATGTTCAGTGATGTTATGCGTGACTTTGTGCCAGAAGCGCAAAAGCTTTATAGCTGGTGGAGCTATCGCGGGCGCGATTGGAAAAAATCAGATCGTGGACGGCGGTTGGATCATATTTGGGCAACTGCGCCTGTTGCAAAAACGGCCAAAGAAATGCAAGTCATGAAAGCAATAAGGGGGGCGGAACGCCCATCTGATCATGCGCCCGTTTGGGTTGATTTTGAAGGGTAATTAATAAAAAACCATGTTAAATAGCGTTAAATTACATACAGAACAGGATTTTGCCGCAATGCGGCGGGCAGGTAGATTGGCAGCTGAGGTCTTGGATTATATCACGCCTTATATTAAGCCTGATGTCTCCACAGGTGAACTGGATCAATTATGCCATAATTTTATTCTTGATCATGGTGCAACGCCTGCACCTCTAAATTACCGTGGGTTTCCAAAATCAACCTGCACCAGTATCAATGAAGTTGTTTGTCATGGCATTCCTGACAATGCACGCAAATTGAAAGAGGGCGATATCCTGAATCTGGATATTACGGTTATCTTGGATGGTTGGCATGGCGATACCAGCCGTATGTTCACTGTTGGAGATTCCATACGATCAGAAGCCTCCCGCCTGATTGAGGTTACCTATCAAGCGATGATGCGTGGGATTGAACAGGTTAGGCCTGGTCAAACCCTTGGCGATCTTGGGTTTACAATACAGACCGTTGCAGAACAGGCGGGTTTTTCCGTTGTTCGTGATTTTTGCGGACATGGCATTGGTCGCCTTTTCCATGATCAGCCTAATGTTATGCATTTTGGTTCGCCAAATCAAGGCTTAACGCTGGAAGCGGGGATGTTCTTTACAATTGAGCCAATGGTGAATGAGGGTAAACCAGATGTTAAAATTCTTAAAGATGGCTGGACTGCCGTTACACGTGATCGTAAACTATCTGCGCAGTTTGAACATACAATCGGGGTAACCGAAACAGGGGTTGAAATTTTCACCAACTCCCCCAAAGGCTGGGATAAACCGCCTTATGTCAGCTAAACCAGAGGCGCATTACCAAGACCATCGAAAACGCTTACGCCAACGCTTCTTAAAAGATTTTGGTACGAATATGGCTGATTATGAATTGTTGGAATTACTTTTATGCTCCGCTATCCCAAGGCGAGATGTAAAACCTTTAGCAAAAGAATTATTAAAGGCCTATGATAATATTGGTGCAGTGTTGTCAGCCCCGATAGAACAGTTACAATCCTACCCATTGCTTGGTGAACAGGCGGCAGTCTTGATTAGGTTGGTTCGTGAATTAAGCCTAAGGCAATTAAAGCATGAAGCGCAATCTGCAACGATTTTATCATCATGGCAAGCTGTGCTGGATTATTGCTACATGGCAATGGCGAATGAGCCTGTTGAACAGCTACGCTTGTTATTTTTGAATAATCGTAATAAATTAATTGCGGATGAGGTGTCGCATCGGGGAACTGTCAATCATACGCCAGTTTATCCGCGTGAAGTTGCAAAACGTGCGCTTGAACTTGGTGCAACTGCGCTTATAATGGTGCATAATCATCCCAGTGGCGATGCAACGCCATCCAATGAGGATATTGAAATGACCCGTCATATTAAGCAAGCTTTGAAACATTTGGATATTGCGCTTCATGATCACTTAATCGTTGCAGGAAAACACCATAGCAGCATGAAAGCGTTAGGCTTATTATGATGAATGCAACCTTGATTAAAGATGCCAAAATGGCGGCTACGATTCCTGTGAAATCGGGTGGGCTTGACGCAGAAATTACATTTTTTAAGAATGAGCTTGGCTTTCATCTTACAATGATTAAACCTGCTAACGCCCCTTGTTATGCAGAGATGGAAGGGCATGGCATGCGCGTGATTTTAGATGAACACGCAAGTGGCACGCCGCCAAGCCTAACCGTTCATCTTGCGTTGGAAACAGCCCACAGCCAAGCAGATACAATCAGGTCAAATCTTTTGCATTCACCATCAGGCGCAAAGATTATGATTGAGTTAGTTACAAATAAAATAGAGTTTCCCGCTATTCCACCTCAAATATTTATATCAAGGCTTGGTAATGGGCTTGGCAATGATAAAGATCGTTACCGTGCGTTTCATGCTGGACGGGCAGGGATGCTTTACCGCGAATTGGTAACCCCGCCCTTAAGTGAGGTGATCTCAGCGTCTCATATCGCGGTTCCTATCGGTGGAAAAGTGCCTGACCATGTCCATTTTCATCGCATTAAATTTCAGGTGATTTGTTGTCTATCTGGCTGGGCGGAGCTTGCTTATGAAAATCAAGGGGAGCCTTTTCGCTTTTGCGAAGGCGATGTTGTTTTACAGCCGCCTGGTATTCGTCATATTGTTATGGAATGTTCGGATAGGTTTGAAGTTGTTGAATTATCTGCCCCCGCCGAACATGATACGATTGTTGATGATCGTTTATCGTTGCGCCCTGAATTTTGTAACCCCAATGCGTCGCCTTTTAATTCAATTAGTGACCAAACCGCCTTATGGCAGTTGGAAGAAGGAAACGCACAGGCATTTTGCCTATCCCGTGCGAAAGAAGCAAATTGGATTGAAGCGCATGCTGGATTGCTGTGCCGCGAAACAGGCGTTGATAAAGCCAGTGGAAATTACGGCGATGTCCGCTTTTATAAAGCAGAACAGGCGATGGATTGGCAATTACCAAAGGGCGTACAATTTGGCTTGGTTATGCTGCTTGATGGTAAAGCCAAACTTGCAGATGAAACCTTGGAAATAGGGGACAGCGTGACCCTTACCCCTGATGCAGTTCTTTCTTTACACGCTGAGCCTCAGCAACCCTGCACTTTTTTAACAATAATGCTTTAAGTTATTTCTTATTTTTGTTTGTTTTTTTGATGGAAGCGGTTGGCTGCTCCTGATTTTATTTTCTGTTCGGCTCTTGTAATGGCAAGGGCATCTTTTTCAATTTCACCTGTAATCGTTGAACCTGCAGCAATCATTGCGCTATCATTGATTGTGACGGGAGCCACCAGTGCGCTATTAGAACCCACGAACACATTTTCCCCAATCTTGGTTGGATGCTTGTTCGTGCCGTCATAATTACAAGTGATCGTTCCAGCCCCAATATTTGCATTTTTGCCAATATGTGCATCGCCAAGATAGGTTAAATGATTGGCTTTTGCACCCGCCGCAAGATGGGTATTTTTTGCCTCAACAAAATTGCCAATTTTTGCATCTTGCCCAACCGTTACCCCAGGGCGCAACCGCGCATAAGGGCCAATTGTTGCACCTTGATGAATTTCACACCCTTCAAGATGGCTAAAGGCACGAATGGTTGCACCTTTATGAATGGTCACTGAACCTGAAAATACACAATAAGGTTCAATTACCGCCCCTGCTTCAATGTTTGTTTCTGCGCTGAAATAAACTGTATCAGGCGCAATCATCCGCACCCCATTTTTTAATAAATCAGCGCGTTTTTGTTGCTGCCATTGTGCTTCTGCTTGTGCCAATGCAGTTGGATGATCAATCCCTTGCAAGATTGTATAATCTTGCATAATAAATTTGGTTTTAAATCCTTGTTGGTTTGCAAGCTGAACCGCATCGGTTAAATAATATTCTTGTTTTTGATTGTTGTTATCAATTTTATGAATTAATTCACCAATTTTTGTTCTGTCAAAAGCCATCACGCCACTGTTACATGTTTGAATGGCATTGATTTCATCTGTGGTTTCAGCCTGTTCAATGATTGCTTTTAATTCTCCATCTTTACCAAGGATTAGGCGACCATAACCTTGTGGATTTTCAATTTCAAAGCCAGCTACGACAAGCGCAGCCTCTTCTTCTAAAATCGGTTTTGTTAGCGCATGGAGGGTTGGGGCATCAATAAAGGGACTATCACCATATAAAACAACAACTGCGCCAGAATGTTGTTGATCCAATAAGGGCAAAGCTTGTTGAACCGCATGGGCTGTTCCCAAACGATCCGTTTGCAGTACGGTTTTGGCCTTGGGTAATTCTTTGGTAATAATCTTTTCAAGGATGGGCATATCTGGACCAATGACAACAGTCACGTCCTTAAGTTCCAAGCCACATAACATAGATAAAATATGACCAAGCATTGGCTTATCCGCCAATGGTATCGCTGCTTTAGGAAGATTGCCGCCCATGCGTGTCCCTAACCCTGCCGCTAAGATCACAATGGAAATATTTTTATGATTAAATTCAAGCTGTGTCATAATTTCTTTATATCGCATTGTTCAAGCCGAAAAAAGCTGATAAATCATCTTACATGATTGTAAAACTTGCTTTTTTAATTCAGCCATTTTTATTTGGCTCTAACATGCTAATTGCGCGCTATAGTGTTGGGGAGTTTCCACCTATTGCACTTGCATTTTGGCGTTGGTCAATGGCCTTTATCATATTTTTGCCATTTATTATTCCGCCCTTTATCACGCATTATGCAACCATACGCGATCAATTTAAAGCCCATCCTTTTCAGCAGATTATAAGATTTTTAATGCTTGGTGCATGTGGAATGGGGATTTGTGGGGCGTGCGTTTATATTGGCGCACAAACCACACAAGCGATTAACATCGCCATTATCTATACCGTTTCGCCAATTTTTATTGTGTTACTGTCCTTATTCCTAAAGCGCGATAAGCCTGTGCGTATCGTAGAATTTGTTGGTGTTATGGTTGCTTTTTGTGGGGTTTTATTGGTGATCAGTAAAGGTAATATTGATCGTTTAATAGCCATCAATTTTAATGTTGGCGATTTATGGATTTTACTAAGTGCAGTTGCATGGGCATTATACACATTTTTAAATGAACGCTGGCATAGTGCCGTTTTACCACAAGTCTTAATTCTGGCACAAATTATACTGGGTGGGATCATCGTGCTTTTCCCATTTATGCTATATGAGGGGGTTGTCCATGAATGGCCTATGCTAAATTATAAAAATATAGGGATTGTTTTATTTTTGGCGATTATATCTTCAATTGGTTCTTATAAAACCTATGCCTATCTTTTAGAGAAATTAGGGGGAAATTTGGCAGGTCTCACCCTTTATCTTGCCCCGCTTTCAACAGCTTTGATAGGCTATATTTGGTTAGGTGAGGCGATTGAGGTTTATCATGGATTTGGTCTTATTCTGGTATTATCAGGAATTGCGCTTACCAGTTCCAAGTTCCATTCTTTTTTCTTATATTCGTTATTAAACCGTCACAAGCTTAAATAACGCTTTAAAAAATCTGCTATAGCTTGCAATTTTCCTAAAAATGGCTTAGATAAGCCGCAGTTGGCTATGCCAACTTTGACGCGAAAAGAGTTTGCGGAATAGACGTTGCGGACCCGGGGGCAGTACCCGGCGGCTCCACCAAATAATAAAAAGGTAAATGATATGAGGGGGCCGAAACAGGATCGACGTGCGTGATAAAGGCATTGTTCTGCGTTCGGTGGGGTCCCGCCGTATCGGGCCAAAATCGCTAAATGCGAACGATAACGAACCGATGGTTGCTATGGCCGCTTAACCGCGTCTTGGTAACAAACGGACGGATATTCTTTTTAAGGATATTCAATTCCATTGACATTCATCATGCTGATGGTGGGGCGTGGGGCGGCCTAGCAACAGAACAGCCCTTTTTATTTTTTAAAGAGTCAATCCATTATGGCCAAACTTACCAGCCTATTTCATTTAAATCCGCATTTTTCTTCCCTAAAAGAATCAGACCGCGAAACGGTGATAAAGCGTTGCTATTGGCCATTATTAAAATTGGCTAAGGATTATGGTGTTAAACTATCTTTGGAATGTCCTGCCGATGGTTTGCAGGTGATTGCAAATCTTGATCCTGATTGGCTAGCTGAGCTAAAAAAGCTTGTTCAACAAGGACAAATTGAATTTATTGGTAGCGGGCTTGTGCAAGTGATTGGGCCGTTAATCCCCCGTCCTGCACTGATTAAAAATTTGGAACTAGGCCAGCAGTTTTATGATGAATTACTGGGGTTCAAACCCACGATTGCCCTTGTCAATGAACAGGCATTAAACAGTGCGGTTATTTATGCTTATCAAAAAGTTGGATTTAAGGCGATTATTATGGATCGCGCTGTGATTGCAGCTGCGCATGAAGAAATGATCTTAGATCAACCTGATCAACCAATCAGAATCAAAGGCCTTGCCAGCGATGCTTTTGCGCCACTTCCTGTGTTATGGAACGATAGCCAAGTATTTCAACAGTTTCAACGCTATGTTCATCATGAATCTAGTTTAGAGTTTTATTTAAACAAAATAGAAACTTATATGGATAAAACCACAATACATCTGCCGCTTTATGGGTCAGATGCAGAAATATTTGGTTTCCGTCCACAACGCTATGATCATGAATATACCGATTTGGTGGATGAGGAATGGCCACGAATTATTGCGTTATATAAAGCACTTGATTCTAAAACCGAGCTTCATTTTGGTCATTATCAAGACTTATATGATGCGTTTCCGAAGGATGATGCGCCCGCTATACAATTGGAAACCGCTGCACATCCCGTGATGGTTAAAAAGCAACGCAAATATAATATTACAAGATGGGCTGTTTCAGGGCGTGTCGATTTAAGCCTTAACCTTTTATGTATGCGCTATTATGACGCACTGATGGCGAAAGAAGAAGAGGCCACTGACCAAGATTGGATGGACTTACTTGATTTATGGCGGAGTGATTATCGTACCCATATTGAAGCCCAACGCTGGAATGGGTTAATGGATCGGGTAAAGCACCTTAAGGAAAAGCGACCTAGTTTATGGTGGCAGGCGTTGGCACTTAACCCCCCTAATTCTTCACATCAATCTCTTCAATCTCGTTATGGTATTTTTAAGGTGGAAGCTGAGTCAGGATTTTTGAATATTGTTTCGCCAGCAGGTGCCCTTCGTCTTAATACAAGGCGCGGATTAGCAATTGATGGATTTTCCCCTGACCTTGATGCAATTTCTGCTTGGCAACAATTCAAACCCTATCCGCGATGGCTTGCAACCCTTTATCATGGCCATTTTAATACAGTTGATCATGCCGCTGATTTTTACAGCGGACATCTGGTCTTTTGTCCACCTGGGCAGGCCAAAATCACCGATCTTGCACCAGTAAAACCACATATTACTTTGAATGAAAATGGGGAGTTGGTGATCTATGCAAGCATTACCACTCAATATGGGGTGATTTATAAACAGCTTGTCTTAAGTCCAGATTGTCCGAAAATAAAAATCAATTGGGAATGTCCGTTTTTGTTGGAACGAATAGGAAGCCTGCGCTTTGGCTATGCAACCCTAAGGCTTGACGAACCCCAAACCCTGTTTGACCCAGAGACACTTATCTTGGAAGCAAAGGATTATCCCAAATTGTCCCTTTCAGAACACCATGATTTTGATCATGGAGAAGCCATTTCCCACCAAGTAAGCGCACATCAAGGCATTGCTTCACCCCATGGACAATTTGCGTTTAAAGATCATTATGGGCATCGTTTAATTCTATCCAACGATCCGAAAAATGCGCCGTCAATTTTGATGCTATCTAAAAAAACAATTCAAAACCAAATGTTTATAAGGGCTTGGTTTAGCGCACAAGAAGTCGATGATACAAGTCAATCTAAAGCCACTGATTTAAAGAATTTGCCGTCTCCTAGTTTAGGTGTTTCATTTGAAATAAGCAAAACATAGATCCGCCTTTTTTTTATGCAAAAAAGGATTAAAAATGAAAATTCAGCCTATTTTTTGACCTAACCCTTGAAGTTAAATAAAAATAAAATCACTATAACCTATTGATTTAAATGAATTTAAGATTTTTTGCGAGTTTGGCATAAAGTTAGAAAGAATAAACTGTAATTTTTTATAGAAAGGATATGTCGCCATGCGTTTTTTATCAAAAGAATTTAATCCAATTTATCAACGGGTAAATTCAAACTCATTCACTAAATCTTTTATGAGCTTGATGGCTGGTTTTGCCCTTTTAGCAACAATTTTTTCCCCTTCTGTAGCCTATGCACAAGATGCAATGGACACAGGAGACACAACTTGGATCCTAGTTTCCAGCGCATTGGTGTTATTGATGACACTACCGGGGTTGGCATTGCTTTATGGCGGCATGGTTCGCAAAAAGAATGTGTTGGCGATGGTTACCCAAATTTTTACGATGGCGGCGGTTGCGTCGATTGTTTGGGTTGTGATTGGTTATAGCTTGGCTTTCACCGATGGCGGTAGCTTAAATCCATGGGTAGGCGGATTGGATCAGTTATTTTTAGCGCAACTTACGCCTGATGATTTAAGTGGCACAATTCCCGAAAGTGCCTTTATTATGTTTCAAATGACTTTTGCAGTCATTACACCAGCCCTTATTGCTGGTGCGATTGCTGATCGTATGAAGTTTTCATCTGCAATCTTATTCATGACATTATGGTTGATTGTTGTATATTTACCAGTCTGTCACTGGGTTTGGGGCGGTGGTTTCTTATCCAGCGAAGGCGTATTAGACTTTGCAGGGGGTACCGTTGTTCATATTAACGCAGGGATTGCTGGCTTGGTTGCTGCGATTGTTCTTGGTCCTCGTCACGGCTATGGAAGAGAAAATATGGCACCCCATAATCTTGTACTTTCCATGATTGGTGCCTCCATGTTGTGGATTGGCTGGTTTGGTTTCAATGCAGGTTCTGCATTAGCTTCAGGTGCAGGTGCGGCCTTTGCCATGCTTGTAACGCAAGTCGCTGCGGCTGCTGGTACACTTTCTTGGCTTTTTGTCGAATGGTATTTGCGTGGCAAGCCAAGCCTTCTTGGTGGCATTTCTGGCGCAATTGCTGGATTGGTTGCGATTACTCCAGCAGCAGGTTTTGTTGGCGTAACGGATGCAATCTTTATTGGTACCGCATCAGGAGTTGTCTGCCTTTGGGGTTCCAGCTATCTTAAGCGTCTTTTAGGTTATGATGACACGCTGGATGTTTTTGGCATACATGGTCTTGGCGGGATTGTTGGTGCAGTCTTGACAGGTGTATTCGCAAGGGACGCAATTGGCGGTGCATCAGGATTGCTTGAAGGCAATCCAGGACAGGTTTGGATTCAATTCTTCGGTCTTTTCGCAACCATTGCTTGGAGTGCGATTGCAAGCTATGGATTGTTAAAACTGATCGGGTTAATGACTTCTGGAATTCGCGTCAGCCAAGAAGCTGAAGTTGAAGGGCTTGATGTTAGTAGCCATGGTGAAGTTGTACAGTAAAATCCTTAAACTATAAATCTATACAAATACCCCTGAATGTTTTTTTTCATTCAAGGGGTATTTTTTATGGTCAATCCCATAAATGGTTTGCGATTTTATAAGTTTCAGGGGTGCCTATATCAATATGGTAATCATTTAAATGATGGGTAAAAATTTTTCCAATAAAATTGGGAAGCACATCATCGCTAAAACTTATATGATTGCTTGGAAGATCATTAATAAAATCAAGAAGTTCGGGTTCACAAATATAAACTGCACCATTGGCTATATTGCCATGATTTTCGTTCGATTTTTCGTAAAAATCCGTTACAATCCCGTTTTTATCTGTATGAACAATTCCACAAGATTGCGGGTTATCAGTATGGAAAGTCAGCATGGTTAATAGGCAAGATGGCGGACGCTTCAAATGCGCTTCAACAAATTCATCGATCTTTAAGGAAGAAAAATTATCCGCATGAATCAACATAAAGCGATGGTTACCCAACCAAGTTTGGTTCGCTTTGACTGTTCCGCCAGTTCCTAAAAGCTGTGGTTCATAAACAGTTTTTATTGATTTTATTTTTGGTAAATCCTCAATATAAGATGCAACTTGATCTTTAAGATAATGAAGATTAACACATATTTCATCAATCCAGCTAGATTGTTGTAGCGTATCAAGCCAATGCCCTAATAAAGGTTTGCCACCTATTGGCATTAGACATTTAGGGCATGTATCGGTTAGCGGTTTTAATCTTGAACCAACGCCAGCTGCAAGTAAAATGGCTTTCATGAATCAGATCAGTTTTTGATGTTATTCTGGTATTCGCGTCTTATTCGTGCTTTTAGCAAGGTCTGTTTAAGTGGGATATTGCCAATCCGTTCGACTTGAATTGAAGCGGCTACGGTAGCGATATAAGCTGCCTGCCATATAGAAGCCCCTGTATATAATGAAAGGGCTGCAGCTACCATAAACACATCACCAGCCCCCGCAACATCAACAGGATTTTGGGTTAAGCTTGATATTTGATCCGTCAAAATTGTGTTCGGTGTATCTTCGCGATTATGAATAAACGCCCCATTTTCAGCCAATGTAACGATGGTATGTTTTGTATGGGTTTGTGTGTAATAATGATTTACTAAATTAAGCAGTGCTGTTTTTTGGATATTGCCAGTTGTTCGTAATTCAAATTCCGTTGGTGTTGTTAAATCCATATGCTTAAAACGCCAAATATTACCAATTTGCGATGAAGATTGGCTATCTGCAACCATAAACACCCCATGCGCACGTCCCAATTCTG
Organism: Alphaproteobacteria bacterium; assembly: GCA_965229675.1. GTDB lineage: Bacteria > Pseudomonadota > Alphaproteobacteria > CBDDJK01 > CBDDJK01 > CBDDJK01. The sequence goes on along the minus strand of OZ245897.1, from coordinate 1,005,579 downwards.
TTAGGCGATCAACCAGAGCTTGTGGCAAGGCACCATAGCTAAAGTCACTAAAGATTAATATATCCAACCCATCAATCTTTTGCTCTATGGCTTTATAAAGCTGGTTTGCTAATTTTTCCCCTAAATCATGGGTGCTGATCTCATTAATACGCAATAAGGATTTATTTTGTGCGCGTATTCTAGGTAGCGGACTCATAAAATTGGCACCACAGTCTTATTGTAGCTAATTTAACAAATGCCATAAAATTTGTTGAGTGTTTTTCGTATCTTGTTGCAATTGATCGAAATGATTTTTTTAGCCTTCCAAAAAATCGTTCAACAATATTCCGTTGTTTATAAAGCTCTTTATCGTATGGTTTAGGCGTTTTTCGATTGGCTCTTGACGGAATACATTCGACAGCACCTTGTTCCCAGATCATGTTTCTTATCCATTCTGCATCATAAGCCCTATCTGCAAGAACTGCTTGCCCGAATTGTAAATTTTGTAACAAATCACGACAAGCAGGGGCATCATGTGCTTGACCTGATGTTAAATTAAACCCCATTGCCAAACCATGTTCATTAACGATGGCATGAAGTTTTGTTGTCAAGCCTCCTCTTGATCGCCCCATACAACGAAATTTACTGTTTTTTTTACTGTCGCTGCAGAATGATGCACACGAATAGAAGTTGTTGCCCGTCACGAGGTTTTGCACTGATTGATCATATATTTTGCATCTAAACAAAAATCAATTTTTTTAAAAGGCTCCCCTTTTTAAGAGGAGCCTTTTTTTTACTTTAATTAGTGATGATAACCTCTTTAACTTTTTTGTAACCTATACCAGCGGCTATTGAATATTTTGTATCAACGCTCTCAATATTGAATGTGCTGAAGATAGCTCTGATTTCTGGTACATCATTTAAGGATAAAATGAATTTGCCCTTAATCGCTTTTAAGATGGCGTTAAGATGCTCAAAATCATGCTTTGAGAACAAATCTTTGCCATAATAATTCTCGCACCCCCAATAAGGTGGATCAATATAAAACAAAGTTTCAGCTTGATCATAGCGTTGGATAAACGCATCATAATTCAGGCATTCAATCACTACGCCAGCTAATCTTTGGTGGACATCAATTAGCATTGTTTCAAGTGAATTTAGGTTAAACCTTGCGCCTCTGGAGCGTGTAACTCCAAAATTCTGACCTGAGGGTTTTCCACCAAAAGCCGTGCGCTGAAGATAAAGGAACCGTGCAGCACGTTCAAGATCGGTTAGGGTTTCAGGGTTAGTTTGAACAAGGCGATTGAACTCATTGCGACTTGTGACTGAAAATCGTATTTGATCCATGAAGGCCAAAAAATGCCTTTGTAGGATTCTGAAAAGATTGACGACATCTTTACTATAGTCGTTGATGACTTCAGCCTTCGGGGCAAAATCACGCTTTAAAAATACCCCTGCCATACCAACAAACGGCTCAGCGTAGAGTGTATGCGGGACTGTGTTAATCTTTGTAATTAAACGCTTGGCCAATAGATGTTTGCCACCCACATAGGGGGCAATTGGTTTAACTGGATTGACTGGATTAAATTGATTGATAGACTTCATTCTAAGTTTCCTATAAATTAACCCCGCTGTTCGAGCAGCAGACGGGGCGATTGAAGGATTGTTTCAGCAACCCTTTTTAAGTGAGGAGTTATGATCCTCGGTTTGGGCGGTTCCACACCCAAACCCCCGTCATCCTAATCAGCAAAAGCTTTTAAAATTATGGGGGTTATGATTTTACCTCCGCATCAATGCGGGTGGTAAATCCATTCTTATCAAGACTATGGCTTGTGCGATTGACAATGAAGGTTCCATCAACGCCCGCACGTAACCCGTTAAGATTGATCGCACCTTCTGCCATTAAATCGGCACGACCAGCTAAAGAGAGGGTGATTGTTGCCGTTCCCCGTTTAAGGGCGTTAAATTTTGCGTTTGCAGCCGCCCATGCGCTAGCCTTATCTTTAAATTGCTTGTTAAGGGTAAAAACAGGAATACCAGTTCCAACGGTGACCTTATGGCTTTCGGCGGTTTGGTCATCATAATATTTTGCAGTAACCGATTCATATTTGCCACGATCCGCGGCACGATATTGCCAGCTTGTTAAGTCATTCGCTTTGAGGTTAATTATTGGGAGTTGTTGTCCTGAAACTGTTTTGACTTCTGCATGTGGTGCAAAAATAAGCTTGCCATTTGAAGGCTTAGCAACACAATCATGCTCAATTGCAATACGTGTTAATAGGTTCAGGTCTGATTCATTGGTCTGCGATAGATTGGTTAATTCAAACCCAGCTTTTTCTGAAGCGGTGGCTGGGATTAATCCATGCTCAGTTGCTATGACTTTAACAAGATCGCCAATGGTAATTTTTTCAAAAGAACGGGTTTTAGGCTCTTTTAATTTTCGTGCCATGTTTGCGGCTTTTGCTTGAATGCTCAAAGTACGTGGGGGATTTTCAATTCCAATTTCATCAACAATATATGTGCCTTGTTTAATCAGATTGCCCTGATAGCCAAGTGTAACCTCAAGCGGCACGCCTGTTTTAGGAAGTTCAAACTTTTGATCCCGATCATCAAGGCGCAGATCGATCTTATCGGATTCTATGCCTGCCTCATCTGTAACAGATAAAGATATAAAGCGATCCTTAATCAAGTTGGTAATATTATTACCATTTGCAATGATTGAAAAATCAGGAACCATTAGTCCCAAAGCCTTAAAGGTTGTGTTGTTGGAATGGTAATCACAGGCATTAAAATTTTAGTGCCTGCTTCATAGCAATAGCCAAGATCAGCAAGGCCAGGGTTAGCAAGCAAGACTTGTTCAACGGCACCTGATTGTTGACCATAATGCTTCCAGCATATCTGATCAAGCATATCGCCGTCTTTGCAAATATAATAGGTGGTCATGCCTGATCCTCACCATAATCAACCAACGATAACCTAAAATTTTGACGAAGTGGTTGTCCATTTTTAATGAAATTAGATTGCTTTTCTTCAACCCGAGTAATTACAAATTTACCCCAAATTTGACCTGTTCCATCAACCAAAATCAATGGCTGACCTTTACCTGCCATAGTGCGCATTTGATTGATTTGTTCTAAGCCACCTTTATAATGGGGATAAATGGTTCCTGATAGGTCAAGGGTTTGCGATCCTGCGCCAACAAATTGTTGGCTAGGAGAACGGCCAATTCGATCATGGGATTGCCAACGATAATTATGCGTGCGACTTAATTCATTATAGGCGGCAGAAGAGAGAGAAAATCGATAATCCCCCAATCCCATCATAACTTCATTGCTCATAAAACACCTACCCCACCAATGGGGGCATCATATAATGCGCCCCTTTGACGATCAGCAAGTTGGCGTGTGACCTCATCAGCAAGGGCGCGGCTATCTTGCCCTGGCTGTTGTTGAATTGATATGGCAATTTGCTGATTAACGTCACTGCGTGATTGGTTGGGTCTATTGGCGGTCATCGCTTGCATGGGAGAGGCTGTTGCGATTTGCGGTTTATTACTCACATTGACCTGCGGTGCATCCCCACCAAATCCTAGCGTATCTTGAAGCCAACCAATTACACCCCCAATTTTATCCATGATACCACTGACAAATTCAAAAGCTGAAACACAACCTGCTTTAATTCCATGCCATAATTTACTGAAGAATTTAGTAATAGGTTCCCAATAAACATAAATGAGACCAACCGCAGTGGCAATGGCAACCGCAATGGCGATAATTGGATTGGTCATCATAACAATCTTTAAAGCTTGAAACAGTTTAATCGCTTGACTAATTGCCACCAGTGATTTTACCATGCCGAAGCTCATAACGCCCCAAGCTCCAATAACGGAAGATAAAACCATAAACACTGGTGCTAAAACCGAAGCAAGTCCTCCAACCGCTAATACTACAGTTGCAATGCCTGAAGCTAATTTAGGATTATTTGCAACCCATTGTTCAACAGATTTCAACAGGTCACTAATAATGGGAATTATTTTGTTTAATTGGGGGCCAATTGTTTTACCTATTTCTTGCATAAACAAATCTTTACGCTGCGCAAGCAATTTAAGTTGTGCGTCAATTCCTCCATTAGCGGCCTCTGCCATAGCCGCCGCAAATTTCAATCCAGCTTCAGAAGCATTTACAAGGGCATTAACATTGGCTTGAAGTGCATCCTCTTGACCCCATAACGCATTAATTAGTTTAACCGCTTCGGTGGTGCCAAAGGCTTGTTTAATTTCTTGCGATTCAAACGCATCAAGCGTATTCCCATACCGCTCTTTAAGATTACTTAAGATATCTGGCATTTGGCGTAACTGCCCATTTTCATCAAGCACCCTAACCGCAATCGGATTATCACCAGTAGCGGATAATTCCAAAAAAGCTTCATGGGCTTTTGCAGCATTTTCAGTAAAAGCACGCAGACTTGTTCCAGTCTCTCCTGCACTCATTGATGTTTGCATCATGCCAAGAACCGAAAGCTGTTCACGCATATCCATACCCAGATTAACGGCTCCAGCTCCAGCCGATTGGATGGCTTGTTGCATAGCTTCACCTGTTGTTTTAAATTGCTGAACCGATTTTGAAAGAGAGGCGGCAAATAACCCACCGAAATCTTGATCGCTCATATCCGCATATTGGCGTTTAAACAATCCATAAGAGGTTGCAAAAAGGCTGGTCATTTGTTCAGTTGAAGCTTTGGTTGCTTTTGCTGTGATCGCCGCCGCCTCAGTCATTGAAGCAACCCCTTCATCAGATAAGGTGCTGATACCCGACTTTATATCATAAGCGGCACGGGTAAAAGATTCGGCTGTAACACCTGCCCATTGGCCTTGTAATTGTTTACCCTTTTCAAGGATCACATCCATGTTATCCATGCCAAGGGTTGCAAGTTCTGCACGTGCGGCATCTACCTGCCGCACAGATTGTAAGACATTTCCAACCATACCATTAATGCGCCCTGACATGTTTTGAGCAGCAGAACCAACAAGCGATAAATTAGCCGCACGGGCAAGGTTATTATTCATGTGCTCCCGCGCACGATTTACACGATCAATTGATTGCTCAAGATTACCAAGTTGTGCCTTTGCTTGACGGATAGGGGCAGTTAGCCTTTGCACCGCACTGATCACGATCTGTAAATTCATATCAGCCATGATATAACACTATTCTTTTTTTCTGATCCTTAGCGTATAAATAGCTTAGCCCGCTCTGCGGCGCGTTCAGCCCATTCAACCAATTCTTCAACTTCCATGACGTTCATATCCGCCAAGCTCCAGTGAAAAATACAGGCAATATCTGCCATTAATTCATCAACATTAGCGGGGTATTGGGATCTTGATTGAAAAACCCCACCATCGCAGAACCTACCGCGACCACGTCTGCAATATCAAGGTTGAATGCTTGTTCCTGCGTTAGGTGCGGAGATGCAACTCGTGGCAGAACGGTAAGGATTGTTTCAGTTTTCATTTGAAACAAATCAAGCAAGTATATTCCCCGCAATTCGCCTGCTTTAGGCTTACGGATTTGAAGTTCCTTGATATTTTTTCCATCAATTTTTATTGGTCTTAGTAACTTGATTGTTTCCATTGATTTAACCTCCTAGCGCATTGCGAATATCGGCCAGCTGATCCTTACCGCCAACCGAACGAATATTATTCATGGGATCAATTTCAATCACCTCAGTACCACCGATGGTGATTTTTAAATAAGACAAAGACACCATGACCTTCAATGATCCTTGCTCTCCACGTTTGAATGCACCAGGATCAACCTCACGAATTACCCCGCGCATTTCATAAACAATAGACTCAGTTGTTGTGCCATTGCTTGCGGCTCCGCGAAGGGTTAGCATTGTATCAGCAACGCCAAATTTTTGATAAATCCCTGAAGCATATTCGCTGAATGTGAGCTCACATTCCAGCTTCTCAACGGTTCCCATATCAATATCAATGGGAGCAGACATGCCACCTGCAAGATATTCTTCAGTTTTCAGGGCAATCTTTGGCGGGGTGCCTTCAAGTATCCTTCCACCCCATTCATCGCCAGCAACATATAGAGTAAAATCTTTAAGAGTTTTTGGTAATTCAGCCATCGTTTAAGCTCCTTCTAAAACTTGATGAACAAGATCATCATAATAATCGCCGTTGCGATGCAGATGGAATGTTAAGCGTTCCATTGGCGCAGGCGGCTCTATATCAAAACTAAGGGTAAGATGCCCTGCTTTAAGATCAGCTTCAGTATTAAGTTCAGCATCAAGAAAACATTTGCCGCCAAGGATCGCGCCACGTGCCTTCAAGCTTCGCAAATAACCATTGACCGATTCCAATATATCTTGAATAAGTTGGCTTGATAATGGACGATCCACCGCCCATGCGGTATTATCTTGAACAGATTCTGCAATCATATCTGCGGTGCGCCTTACCGATAAGAATGCCCAGTTGGGATCACCTGAAGTTGTACGATTTCCCCATAACCGATAACCATCACGCTGAACGATTGTAGCAACTTTATGTTCGTTTAAATAATTAGCCTGACTATTAGGATCAGAGAGGTTAAATTCAATCACCCTTCCTGCGCCGCTAATCCCGTTCATGATCTGGTTCGATGGCGACCACCAAAACCCTTTTTCAGCATCCATACGCGCAAGCATACCTGCAACCCTTGCTGATGCAGGCTTATTTACATAGCCGTTTACATTGGTATCCCAAACTTTAACATATGGATCAACAACAAAAATCCGCCCTTTATCATTCCCATTAGCCGCCGCCCAATTTACGGCATCCGCATCCGTGCTATTGGGTCCATCAGCAATAATCACTGATCGTAAATTACTGGCAATCCCAACAAGTTCTGAAACCAATGGGTTAGCACCGCCACCATCTGGAACAGAACCAGTAAAGCCAGGTGCGCATAAGATGCGTGGGGTTACACCAAGTTCTGAATCACAAGCACGAAAGGCATGGACACCAGTTTGAAGTGCGCTATCACCAATCATATTCGATAAGGTTGATTCTTGACTAGCCCCTTCTTCAACCCGAATAACAACAACCGAGGCACCAGCCTGATCAAAAATACTATCCAATCCGTCTTTTAATGTGCCTGCACTACCAAGCGTTGCCGCTTTTCGTGGGGCGTTATTCAAAAGAACGGGAGTGTTTAACGGCCATTCATTATTATCGGCATCAGGTGCGGTTCCAATAAGACCGATGATCGAGGATTTTACCGTTTGAATGGTGCGCAAGCCGTCATCAATTTCGATGACCTCAACACCATGTAAAAAATCTGTTGACATAATTAATCTCCTAACGAATAAGACCAGTCAAGACTGGCAAGGATGGTTTCAACTTGTTCTGTTGTCGTGGCGGCGGTGATATCTTTCTTAGCCTTTGTTTTAATGCCTTCAAAATAAGCGGCCACCTGTTCGTAATAATCGGTTGCGGTCAAAACAATAGCGACATAATTTTCAACTGTTTCCCCACGTGCTGCTGCATAGCGTTCAAGACTGGTTTGTTGCGCTTCACTTGTAACTCCTGCTTGATAAGCTAACGCACATTCCCGCTTAATCGGCCAAGTATCACGTTCCGCTTCGGTTGGATTACCAACTGAGGCAAGTAGTGCAGTGGCATAATCCTGTTCAATTTGCTTGAGTGCATTAGCTTGTGATTGATCAAGTGGTATGATCTGTACAATAAATTCTGCGATCTCATTGTCACCAAGATTAGCCACTTCATCTGGTGTTAAAGTGTATGGGATTGTTCCGTGAATTGGATGCTCATAATCTGCATCAACCCCACCTGTTACATTATGTCGTAAATTTTTAAAAGAAATAGCCATTCATAATATCCTTTGCCATAACCCAACTGTAGCTGATCCAGCTACTTTAGTTAGCATTCTACAATGTAGTCTCCAGCTACCAACTACCCCTGCTGTTTGTGTGTTTGTTAATACAACCTCAAGATCACCTAAATCCCCCGAAAGCCCACCATGCCCAACTTTAGCCACCTTCAAAGTACTTCCAGCAACAATAGCCCCCATCATCAACTCATCTTCTGCTATTTGAATATCGCAGACTGCCGCCAAATAGCTACCAACTGAGCCATAATTTTCTGGCACAAAATTTTGAACATATTGTTCTGTAGCCAAACCTGATAAATCAACCCCTGCCACCGCTTGATCAACATAATCTTTGCTAGCCATGACAACTGCGGGATCAATTTGTAAAGTAACGGTGGAGGCATTGGTAAATTCAGCAACAACCATCATCCTAAATTCAGCCGCCGCCCCGTCTTCAAGCAAGGTCTTATGTGTATCGGGATAATTGGCAATAATGATTAAATCACCTTCATCGTCAAATACGCCAACCTCGCGCATCCACCAACCGCCTGTATTGGTTGGGATAACGCATTCAATTTTAAGATGGGATGGGTTGTTATCATCTGTTGCGATACTGTTGATCGAACCCCGCCACACCTCATTAACTAATACATTCATAGTAGCATCTGGCGTCACGGCGATTCCGTTACCATCGCCAACTGCAAGCTCAGTTAAATTAACCGTGTCACCGCTTGCCGTAGCATTAGCAAGCTTTGCAAGGCCAATATTGGTGATTAAGGTCTGATAATTACTCATCAATCATATCTCTTTTTAAGGCGTGATTTGTATATTGACATAACTAATAACACCCCCAACAATAACGGGATAGGTGGAACCAGTTCCCCCTGAATTATGAATTAAGGGATAAATGATTGGGCTGATGCCATTAGCAAGCGTGGCCGCGATTTTAGGGATTGATTCTGTAATCAATATTTCTACCATCACATGATCCATAACTGAGCGCACATTCTTTGCCGCAAGTGCAACATCAATCAATTCTGCAATCGATACATTGCTGGTGTTATTGTTTAACCTTAAACGAAAATGATAAGGTTCCCCAGCATATTCAAACCATTCTTCAACCGTTACGTCAGCCCCTAACGCCTCAATTGCATCCTTCATCGCGCCAATCGTTCCCTTGTGACGGTGTACGGATAAGGAGGTGGCAATGACATTGCGCTTCTGCTGTTCTGTCCATGCGCTATTCCATTTATCTACTGACAAAGCCCAAGCTAAAAAGGGTAAAAAATTGCTAGGGCAATGCTCTGCCTGCCACAAGGTTTGATTTAATACGGGTAAGGCTTCAACCCGCTGCCCGCTTGTTTGTTCAATTGCACGTTCAAGATCGGTGGCGTTTGCTGGCAAGAGGCTTTCAAATTCATCAGCCATCGGCACGTTCCCACGTTACTTCAGCTTCAGTATTGTAAGGGGCTTGTGATGGGTCGCAGATAATATCTGTCCATTCGATTAGTTCAACAAATTGCACACCTGCAACTTGTAAGGCGGCATGGAGACCGCTTGCAGTTACCCGCTCTCCCAATCGATGGCGATTGGATACATAGGTTTCAAATCCTGAATGCGCTTCTGCCAAAACCACATCTGAATCAGGGCCGTCATAAAGGGTTAAATGGGCTTTAACGCCATAATTAACAATCTGTGCAGATCGCACGGTTACCTGATCGGTTAGTGGTCGTACATAATCATCATTAAGATGGGATTCAATATCACTACGCACTTCCTCATTAACCGCCCCATCGCCTTCTCGTCCTAAAATAGCAACTAAAACCTGCCCTGCCCCATTATTAGTCGCGCTAACATCTTTAACCTGTCCTGCTGTGCTATCAGGGTCATATGTATAGGTCACAGTTGTTATACCAACTTCTGGTGATTCAATGGTTACGCTTTTTGGGGTTTGTCCAGCCGATAATGCATTGAAAATATAGCTTCCTTCTGACCCCGCAGTTGTTAAAGCTTCAGGTGCAAGCTGAATGCGTTGGCGCAGATCAGCGTCATCTTCATAAGTAGGATCAATGGGGGGGATAGCTTCAGCATCACCAGAATCAATAATACCGCGTTCAACTCCGTAAAGGGCGGCAATATGTTCAAGATTATTACCTGTTGCATAGGCAAGCAAATCCTGTTTTGCAGAATCATTAATCCGCTGCCGTAAGTTCAATTCACGCAAGGCATTGACCTCAAGAATAGCTTTAACTGGATCAGATTCCAGATCAGCTGTTGTGTAATCAGGATAAAGGCGTAAAAACTCGTCAATATGTTCTTGCAAGATCGTTTCATAATCTAAGGTCTCAATAACCTCAGGTGCAGGCAAGCTTGATAAATCAATCGCGGTATAGCTCATACGACAACAATTCCTTCCAAGGTTATTTCTTGACTAAGCGGCAAATAGGTACCTGTAAGATCAACAGTAACATGTCCAGCTTCCCCATCAATTACATTGATTTTTGAAAGCTTAAAGCGGGGTTCCCATTCGTCCAATGCTTCAGCAATGCAGGCATAAAGATCAATGATTGATGATCCAATGATTGGCTGATCAATCAGATCGTGATGACGCGAACCAAACTCACGGCGCATTGCCCGTGTTCCAATCGGGGTGGTAAGGATTCGTGCAATCGATTGATAAAGATGATCAATATCTGCTAATGCTTTTCCAGTATCAGCCGCCATTCCCGTCATCAGTTTTGCCTTTCTTTTTTTCCGCAACAGGCTTTATTTGACCTGATAGAATCAAATATTTTGCCTCAGTCTCATTAAGGGTAATTTCTGATCCTACTGGATAAGTCTGGCGGTTATGCCTTAATTGTCGCATGACTTGATAACGCATGGTTTAATCCTTTCTATTTAGGTTGATCTGGTGATGCGGTTTTCCCTCCGCTATCACCAGTATGGGTATGGCCGTTATAAATTTCACGATCCTGTTGCATCGTGCGTGTATGATCCTTTATATCACCACTTGCTGTAATATCGCCGCAAACATCCAAATCACCGATAATAATGGCTTTACCGCCTTCAGGAAGACTGGCCTTTAAAATATGAGTAGCGCGATCATATTCAATATAAGCTCCATCCGCATAGGCTGTTTGATGAACAGCTGGATTATTTGTGGGTGCTGGATTTTGTTCTTGATATAAAGCAGGTAAGACATAACCGCGTTCTGTATGACCAGCAGGGCAGAACACCATCACTTGTTCTCCGATTTCTGGGGGATGCCATGATCGATTACCACCTGCTCGATGGCTAAGAAACGGATACCATGCCAGCGCACCATCACAATCCACCTCAACCATTGCAGTGTTATAATCGGCATTAATGACCTTGCCCATTCGAACAATATTATTGAATCTGCGTTCTAATTCACTAATTCGATAGAACAGGCTGTTCATGATCATCCCCATCAATATAAAGCTGTTTTAATAGAACGCCGTCTGAATCATCAAATAGATCATTGCCAAGGCGAACCCGCTGATTCCAACTCAATCCCCAAAGTGCAATATCACCAACATTGCCAAGGGCGGAGCTATAAAGATTCTGAACATCGCCCAGATCATCAATAGCAACTGGATAGACGCTGGGCATTCCAAAATTGCGTCCAACCAGCCATATTGATAAAGCCTCCGCTATATTTAAAGCCGCTGCGTCGCGGGTTAAATTGGCTTGGTCTTTTGTAAGGACAAAGACCGCTATACGTACTTCACGATCTTGCGGTCCATTACCTACCGCTTGTGGTTTTGAAAGTCCTAAACAAGACACCAAAACCGCAGGCGTATGAATTGATAATTGCTTTAACCCAGCCAGATCAAACTTCCCCGCATGCGCTTGGCAAGTTTTCAATTCTGGCATGAATAATTTAAGGTCGCGGATAATCGCATCGCGTAGTTCAATAATCATGCGACCTGCTCCATCACCCAATCTTCAACAACCTCGGCTATTTCATCACGGTTATCTGCTGATAGTCCAAGGTAAGGACGCGCAGGGATTGCCATACCAACCGCTTCCCCACCTGCTTGATGAATTGCGGCATAGATAAGATTGGAACCAATTCTAACCGTCCCCCCCGATACGTAACTTTCAATCGAATCAATCAGATTGCCTTCACTTTCAAGCAGATTTTGTCCAGTACGGCGGGTTGCGGCATATTTCGGCGACCAGTCCTCCCAAGCAATACCATCTGGATTTTCTTTTTCTTCAGACAAACGGCGGCGGGTTTGTGATTCTACGATCCCGCCAATCGTTTCCAGTAGATCATGCGGATCAAGCCTAATCATCTGGCTTAACCGCAAATTTATACGGTTCAAATCTGTTTGCGATAGTTCGATGGTAACGCCTGTCATTTATAAATCCTCAAGCTTACTACGGCTAAATTGCCTAGCCGGCCCTTCAAAAAAGGCAGCATGCGGTCCATCAATTTCACCATCCCCATCCTCATCAGTTGCAGGGATTGGCAATTTTGCTTTGCCATCTGAAATGCGTTGCAATAGCTTGATCGCGTCTTCGTAACGCTTACGCTTTTCTTCAGATAATCCTATCCCTTGATCATGGGCTAATTTATACCAAGCAATATCGCATATGATCTGCTTTAATGTCTGAGGCACCGCGATAAGTGGTAGGGAATAAACCACGCCCAAATACATATCAGCTTCATTGCTGGCCATGGTTAAAGCATGTTCCGCTTCATCGGGGATCAGATTACCTTCTTCATCCACGCCAAGGCGAACCGTTACCGCATCCTTACCAAAGCTAGTGATCAGATCGTCAAGCGTTGCGTATGCCATTAATATCCTCCAAAACGATTCTTAATTGATGGGGGCTATAGCGATGGGGGGCTTTTAAACCACAGCAATGCGCAACAAATTCTGAACAGAACCATCTTGATTTAGAATGAAAACCACGTGGCAAAACTTGGGAAGCAAAGATGCCATAATAATCATAACCAGACCCATCCTCTTCATCAAAGAGACTTAAGGCTTCATCATAATCAACCCATGGCACTGGTACTAATTCCCAACAACCAAATTTAGGCGAAATGATCTTTTTTCTTACCCCACCATCCATAGCCGATGCACTAACGCAATACATATCACCATTCTTTTTAAAACCCACGACCAATTCAACATGGCTTTCAACACCACCAGTCCACCATCGGATTAAGCGATTAAGCAAGCCGCCCTTAGCAACATAGAAGGCTACGGATAGATTCATAATTCAATCCCTCCTCAAACTAAGTTCGCCAGCTTGCGGCAAGGGATGCTGCAAGTTTGGTTTGGGCTAGGGTTTCACGATCCTGATCATCAAAGGCTGGAGCTTCAATCAGGGTGTTTACTTGGGTGTTAAGCTGAGATAGCAAAGCGGTTTCAGATAAATTGAATGGAGTGACCCCTGCTTGCTCAATGGTCAATGCGCTTAATAGCTGATCGTTACCGATGGTAAGGCATAGATAATAGGTTACATTAGGTTGATAGACAAAACGGAACGCATCCACCCCGCTGCCAGTGCCAAGATGATTTTTACCAAGCGCACGGTCTTGATCATTTGCATAAACCGCCCATGCCTCCACCCCATCAAAGCTGATTGCGCTATCGCCATGCGCATCAAGGATTGCCCCGATCACCGTTGCGCCATTGCGCAGGATGACCTCATGGTTCGTATCTAGGGTGATATTACCTGTAAATTGCTTTGCACGGATAATTAACGCTTCGCCGTCAAAATCGAGAGCTTGGCTTACGTTAGCGTCTATTACAACGTCATAATTGGCAATGATCGTATCACCGCCTTCAATCGAAACCAACGCCTGACCTTGCAAACTATAATTGTTTATTGACCATAACTTGGCGGCGTCATAAAATTGGGGTGCTGTAGTAATTTCGTCATAAGCGGCTACGATAGATTGATCAAATTCGGTGATGCTTAAATCATCACTTAGAATGATAGTTAAGTCAACATTCGGATTTAACCCCCTCAGATCAACATTATTGATAATTTTAGAAACGTGCAAGTAAGAAGCGACTGCCGCATCCATTTTGTAATCATGCGAATTGTTTTTAGTTCGATAATCAACAGGCCTAGGTGCGCTCTCACGTCCAACGCTTTCGTATGACCCTAATTGAGAGTTGGCAAGCAGAATATCGTGTTCCGCCAACCCACTACTATCTGAAACTGCTTCATAGATAATGGTGTCCATCAAGTTTTCAATTTTGTTTTGCCGCCCCCCATGATCGGTATCGGTAAAATAGCTTTTAACGCCCTGAATAGGAAGCCCTTCTTCATCTAGCGTTGTTATTCGCAAAAGTTTTCTAATCTTAACCCAGCCGCCTCCAGCCGCATTGTTATGATCAAAGTGCAAAGTGAACGTAACAGGCTTATCCGCATACCCATAAACATTGTAAAAAGAACCTGGCGCAATTACAGAAAAATCAATATCACAACCTATAGGATCATAGCTATACATCGTTAATTCACCATTAGCCATTACCCCCTCGGCGCAGAATTGAGGTGAATAATTATCTAGCCTAGATATTGTACCAGTTTGAAAACCATTTGTAGAATCCAGTAATATAAGCCCGTCTATGTCAAAAGATGCGCCGCCCGTGCCACCTCTTAATATGTTTTTAAGTCCATTAGCGGCGAACCCTAAACGAACAAGCGAGGGACTATTAATTATAAATTTACTTTCAGAACCCCAAAAATTTATGTGCGAATTTGCCCAAAGACCGCCTCCATCCATCGCTAGGGTCGCTCCGTTTTTTATATCAATCCCCTGTCCTGCCGAATAATGGTTAGCCGTTTGAGCCATAGAACAAACAGCAATCTTTTGATAAGATTGGCTTGTTCCGTCCTTTTCGAACTTATCTGTCAAAGTGAGACTGGCTCCATCAGTTACTTCAAGCCAGCCGAACGTATCGGACGTGTGCGGAAAGAAAAGTTGATCGGTAGAAGCATCAATAGTCAAATTGCCGTTGACACGCAGCTTAATTCCCGTGGCAAATTCTACGCGCCTGAAAACATTAATACCTGCAATATACTCTCTGTAATAAGCGCCAGCAATGCCATCAAACCCACTTGAATCAGTGTCCGTGCCATATTGCGTGATAGTCTTTCCGTCTGATGAAAAGGGCATTATTCCTGCCTATGCAAAGTTTAAAGAACGCAAGGTCTCAAGCGTCTCGGGCTTGGTGCCTGCCTGATGATTGGCGGTTTGTGTTAAGATTGAGCCATCCCATTTTGTGGCCTGCCAGTTCTCATCCGCGCCAAACACAACATATAAACAATCAACCCCTTCAAAATAGGGGGTACCAACCTCGCTTGTATTCTGGTGACTTAGTTCATCCAGTGCATCCTTGACGTTGTTGGCCGTAAGCTTGCTGGCCGTTGCATCATATTCAATCTGGCTTGCGGCAAAGGAAGCTAAATAATTCCAAACCGTGCCATCCGACTTATATACCCCACGCTTCTTACGGTTGATAAAGGCAATGCCACTATGATCACGTACAAGCCAAATCTGACCAGCATGGGTTTCTGCATTTGGAAGCGCATCGTAAACATCGCATGTGCCATCGAAGCTTGATGTGGTTGAAGCCGTTGTATTTTTACCGTGATCGAATAGTCTCATTGACATCATTGATCTCAATCCTTATAGGTTGCGGTAACAGATAATACGCCTTCAAGTCCAATCGCTGTTGCATAAACAGGAATACCGCTGCCAAACCCAATACCCATATTCTCCTTCAATTCATGACCAATCGCACCAAATTGGCCATCAATAGCGGGCGGAGCCTCATCGCCTGCCCATATCATAATGGTTATGTCCCGCTTATTAGATAGGCTGATCTCATCAGCCCCTTCTGCAATCGGAACATAAGCACCAACTGGAACGGACACATCAAAGGTGGTTGTGGTCATGCTTTGATCTCTTCAACCCGTAAATGCTGTTCGTCTTTAAGCGTATCAATATCCTTTTTGCTCAAATCCGAAAGCGGAATAACCTGCGATTCATCAGTAAATACTCGTCCTGCACGACAGAAGCGTTTAAGATTACCACCAGTTCTGATCTTAAGCGCACCACCTCCTTTAGTGGACGTGGTTGAAGATTGCGCTTGTGTTTGATCCGCCTGACCTCCAAGGTCAGTAGCTTGTTCAGCTTGCGGGTTAGCTTGTTGCGCGGTTTTTTTAGCTTGTTGCGCGGTTTTTTTAGCTTGTTGCGCGGTTTTTTTTGCCATTTGTTAATCTCCTATGATTAAATTGATTGATACGATCTAAGTACTAAGCAAGCCAAGGCGTAACCAAAACTTCAACCGCATTTCGGTTGATATTGGTTGACCCATTGGCATTACGCTCTGCTTTAACCGTTTCCAATGCTTGCTCACGTAAGGAAGGTGGTACAACAAGCATGCTCGGCGTAATACCCAACGGACGCCCACCATCTGTTTTAGTTTCTTGCATGCTAGCCATAGCCGCATTAAATGTATCTCCAGTTAGTTCTTGCCTAGACATATAAGCCATCTGCCACAGCCCAAAACCAACATTACATCTTACATCAGCACCATAACGGTATTCGTTGCGCACATAGACACTTTCATCATCATCTTTGTTCATTGTGACAAATTGCATCTTTTTACGCTCTTGATAAATTAATGGCTTCAAAACTCGGTGTGCTTCCATCAAATACCATGGTTTTCCTGTGCCACCTTGATGGTTAGAAACCATTTCAACTGTTCCTGTGCCGTCTGCGTTCTCAAACACAGGGTGATCTGTATCAAAAAATGGCTGCCCATCATAGCAAAGTTCGTTCTCAGCATTTTTCAGCAAATTGAAGACCAATTGATCAGGAAACATCGCCCCAGCACGTCCAAGTTCAGCCATAAGAGCACCGTACACACCAATATTATCATCTTCAATTTCATTACGATTAATACTAACGGAGTCCTCAAAATGCTTGTTGGTTATGCTATAGCCGTGCGCAGCCATATCCTTATGAACCCGATCTCCAACCCATTCACGGAAGCCTGGAAATTGTCCTAACCAGCCGTAAGTATTTTCTTTTGACGATGAAGTCGTTTTGAAAGCAATTTTATCCCATTCAGGTTCAGCACCATCGAAGGCACCTTGAAATAGTTTTGAAAATTGTTTGAAATGTGCTTGAATTAAAGCAGGGGTTATAATGGCCATTGTTTTTAATTCCTTATATTAATTTGATTGGTTTAAATGTTAATCTTCAATGCCAAGCTGGGCTTTAACCAGCCTGTCTTCAGGCGTTTCCGCCTCTTGATTGGCGAGTTGATTGTTCAACGATAATTGCATGCCGCCAAGCGATGGAGCCGTTTCAATAAAGGCCTCAAACGCTTTCAGCCCACCTTCTTGCATGCAGCACTGACGATAATAATCAACGGACGCCGGAACGATCTTGCCTTGCTGAAGTGCGTTATTTAATGCGACCTCTACCTTTTCAGAATGCGCCGCCTCCGTCACGCTATTCAACTGCTTCTGTAACGCTTGAACCGTACCAGCCAATGCATCATAATCGGCACGTGGCACCATATTATTAAGCGCAGGTGTTTCTACTTGACTATCAGACACGGTATCCTCGACCGAGGGCGCATCCTCTTTGGATTCTTCACCCTTCGCTTTTAAAGCTTTAATTGCCTCTGCGACTTTTTCAGGGGACGCATCAGCTTCAAGCCCCAATTCTGCAAGGTAAGCAGGCGGGGCTTCTGTTTGTTTGGTTTGTTTATTCATAGCCTCATCATCCTTTCTATTGAGTGCTGCGATTTCTAAATTTGGTTTATGGGTCAATCCCAATGATGATATGCCTTTGATCTCTCCGTTTGGTGTTTGAAGGACGGCAGGAGAGATAAAGCGGTAAGCACGTTCTTGAATTTCGCTGGCAGCGGTTGGTGTCCATTCTATCGTAGCAAAAACGCCCACCTGCGGTTCATGCTCAAGTCCAGTAACCCAACCAGCGGCGGGTGACTTTTCACCCTGCCTTGCTTTGATTTCTGATCCATGTTCATAATCAACAGGGGTGGGTTCTTGTCGTGCGTTAAACCGTGCAACCAACCCTTCAGGGTCTGAGAGACGAAAAGAACGGCCATCTCGCCCTTTAATATGCAATCCCGCAGGCAATATTTGCACCCTGCTTGGGGCTTTTCCTGCCTGATTTAAAGAAAGCTCAAAAATTTGTAATGAAGTATTGTTCATAACGCCCTTAATGTCATAAATCACAAACCTATTTCATGCGGAACAAGTTCCTCTATGGGCGCGATGGGTTTTAAACGGATTTTAAGAAGGGTTTAAGATGGTTTAAGAAGGGGCAGAATAAACGGAACAAACAAGCGATAGGCAATTATGCCATAAAACTGTTTTGAGCGATTGTCGCCCATTTAAAGCAAGGGTTGATTTTTTAAAATAATGTGGTAGTAATTAAGGGACAGTGACATGAACCACTATATGCCGTCTCCAATGCTTAAATAGGGCGTAGCGACCTTGCGGGGAAAGGCGGCCCGCCATGTTACTGTCTTTCAAGGCCAGCTTTATTGCGTTGCTTTTGACGGAATATTGAAATTATCCTCAATTGATCATCTGTTCCTTTTCCTACAACCACTCTATAGGATTTATCTTCATGATCTATTGAAACTGCGAAGCGGTCTTTGCCCTGCTTGTGATATTGCCCTTGATCGATTGCCTTTTGAACGATTGAGTAATCTTTAATTTCAGGGTGCTTACTTAGCATCTTATTGGCAATCGTATGCTCAAACAATACGGTTCTTGATTGTGCGCCTAAAGCCTTGGTTGCTTTTGCATCAAAAACTGCAATCGGGATATTACCCTTAATTTTACCTGCTTGCATTTCCTTGAATTTATTAGAAGAGACCAGATCAAGCGCAGCAGTACGTGCCATTCCATAGGGCAAGCTTTCTAATTTATCTGCAAGGAAGGCATCCAAATTATTCTGCCGCGCACGGCCAGGGTTACTATTCCAACCAGGATCAATCCCTTGCGGAATGGATTCAGTTTTGCCCGTACGGGTATTTTTCCATTGTTTGCGTGGAATATCCCCTATAGCGGAACCATCATACCCTTTACGTCCTGCTTCACGCTTTGATATTTGTCGCACCCTACATTTACAGCCCCATCCATTAGGTGGCATCCATTCATTCCAAATCGGATCATCAACAGGTGCAATCTTACCTGCCATGGCTTGATGATGCTCGCGGTGCCTCTCACTCGGCCCCAATTCATAAACAAAATAAGGTAATGCCCCCTTGGTTCTTAAAGCCCGTTGAAATTGTCCTGCCGCACGTGCTGTTCTGATATTGGCTTGATAAATTACTTTTAAGCGTCTTGGTGATCCTAATTGTGCATCCTGCTTAATACCTGTTTTAGGGTCTGTTTGTAACTGCTTCCCCCACCAGCCTTTCTTTTGTAAGATTGGAGTAAGTTCCTTTTTAAATTGTTCAAGCGTCTGACCTTTTGCAATCGCCTTTAAAACTGAATCGCGAATATCATTAAGGATATCCAACTCCATTGCCTTTGCAACGGTAAAGGCGGTTGCATGCTCTTCCAACCATACATCCTTATAAGAAAAGCTAGGTTTCAGCTGTTTGTTTTTTAACCAAGCTAGCGTTTCAGGGGAGGGATCATCCCCAAATTTAAAGGTCATCAACATCCCCTTCAGCACGGGCTTTAAATCCTGCGTCGCCCATCTGTTCAATCATGGCTTTAAGATTAGCCTTACCTGGCACTTCATCTAACTTAGCTAATAAGTCCTTAAAGCTAGTTGCAGAATTAACCGCTGTAGAGATTTGATCGGTCATTGGTTCCATTACCTCTTTCCAATCGGCAAGGGCTTCAGTAAGCAGCGGATCATCCTCATCATCAATATCTATCTGTTTTCGGTTCAGCGACAGGTTGTTAAGTTGGGTTGTTGTTGGGCTGGAGGCTTGTAAAATTTGATCCCCTTTTTGCGGTTCACTAAGCCCAAGCCTCGCACGTATTTCACCCTCCTTAACCCTTAACCCTAATGGCACCAATTTGGATAAGCCATCAACCAATGCGGCTGTGTCTTCAGGTTCAATTACAGGCAATTCAAAAATAGGATAGCGTTCCTGCATCCCAAAATTCAGATCAATAAAGGGGCGGATTAAATCACGATTGATTGTGACTGATAATTGCCTACAATCTGATCTTAGAATATCAAGCCGTACCTCAGCTTGAGCATCTTCATTACCAAGCTTGCCAGGGGTACCTTCAGCCGATGCCGTTTGACCAAGCACCGCTTTACTGATCTGACGATCCCACCATTCTGCGCTATCTTTAAATGGTATGGCATTGCTGGTGCTACCCTTAGCGGCTTGAACGAATTCAATCTCCATTGATCTTGGAATGATTGCGGCAGCATCCGTTCCGATATTTGCAACTGCCCGCCGAAGAGTATTCATATCCTCTTTAGTAATCGATGAATCATATTTACCAAGTCGCAATGGCATACCAAAGACTTCAAGGAATGCTTGCCAATCCTTAACAGTATAGGCTTTGCAGATAAACGCGAAAGCCACCAATCTTGCCAATCCACCACGAATAGGCAATCCTGATTTTAGTCTTGGCGTATGAATGATAAATTTATTAAGCGGCAGTTCCAAGCCATTTTGCTGGTCTGCTTCATCAAGCAATCGTAGTTCCCGACCAGTTGCTTCATCAAATTTAAAGAACCGTTGCGGGCGATAATGATACGCTTTAGGAACAAACATCTGCCCCGTTTGCCATTCAATTTCCATGACGCAGAAACCTTTTGCCAAAGCATCAAGCAGATCAAAGCTCATCTCGACAAATTCGGGGTGTTCAATGATATGAGTTCTAACTAATTCAGCAAGGTCTTGATCTTTTTTATCATCGCTTGCAGGTTTAATGATCCCCTTAATCCCCTCAACCGCACGTTTACGGGTTGCTAGGACTGAGGCATAATGTAAATCCTTCTCTTCCATTTCTTCAGCAAATTTAAGGAAGTCCGTGGCGTTTGTGGTCTCCCCAGCTTCTTTAAGAATATTGGCCAAAGCCGAAGGGGTAAGCCCTGAGGTCACCTGCTCAGTCCAAACCGTGCGCACCCCTGTTAAGGTTGGATGGGCAATATCCGTTTCAAGTTCCTTTGCTTTCATTGCCATCAGAACATTCCTTTTTGCTGTCCAAACCCACCAAATCCACCAAAATTAGCATTATTAGATGGGCGTACGGGTTGATAATCATATTTTTGATAAGGAGCGGAAGAGGCGGCACTAAGCGCAAGGAAGCAAGCCCACGCCCGATCCGCATGACCTGAAGAATCACTTTCAGCAATAAAACGGGGAATACCCGTTGCGCTTGTTACTTTTTTTAACTTATGAAGATCATTGCGAAGTTCCGTTGATCCTGAAGGAATACGAATTATTTTATCCTCAAAAGCTTGTTTGCCAATGGTTGCCAGTTCTTGCTTGGTCGCACTGGTAAATAATACGCCATTAACCCGCGATTCCCCATAACGGCGGCAGGCATCTTCAACAGGTTTTTCACCCATGCCCGTTTGATCCATAGCAAGCCGTAATACATGATAGCGGGTCATTAGTTCATCCATCACCCGATCTTGTTCTGCGAAGCTAGCCCCTTTAAGGGTAACAATCTCGCGTGTCCATAACGAATCGCCTACCCGCTCAAGCACCCATGCCACCCATAAATCATTACGTGCAGCAATATCATTGCCAATATAGCAATGACCGCCCTTATAATGTTCTGGCATACCCGCTTGTTCATCCTCAACTGAAGCAATTAAATCATAAGGTAACCATGCTGAAGCTTCATCCAGCCATTCTAATTCAAATTCTTGTCGCCATAAATCTTCATCACCTGCCGCCTTTTTAAGATCGTCTATATCTCGATCAAGTCCATCTGATACCGCATCATAAATTGTGACTTTATGGCGCGACCAATTCGTTGCTTCATCCGTCATCAGATCATAGAATTTATTACCCTTACCATTAGGGGTGCTTACCACCCGCAATTTAAGCCCTTTCTTGCTAATTATAGGAAACATGGCACCCCAAATTTTACGGCTATCTTGATGGAAGGCAAATTCATCCAGCAATACATTGGCCGAAAAGCCACGCGCCGTATCAGGATTAGCAGGAAGCGCAGTAATCCGTGACCCGCTGGGGAAGTTTACTTCAAGGGCTTTATAACCCGCTTCTTCAAACTCGGTAAATTCAGGGGGGGCAAGGCCTTTATAAAGTTCATAATAAGCTTTGATAAATGGCTTAACCGCTTCATCCATAGCTTCTTTTGCTTGACGCTCCCCCCGCGAAAGAATAAGCCAGCGTATTCGCCGTCCTTCAATTTCAGCTAAGATACAATCCCTTACCAGTTCAGCACAGCAAGTAAAGGTCTTGCCAACTTGACGTGACCACATTCCAATTTTAAAGCGACTGCCATCATCAAGCCACGCCTGCTGATAAGGTAAAAAATTGATAAGATGCTTATTATTCATCATTCCATCCCATGATCTGCATCGCATTGCGTGCCGCTTCTGGATCGAGCTTACCTGTTTTAACCGCCCCATTTAACTTTTTAGCCGTTTCTTCTGCGTATTCACGGCGAATATCATTAGCAAATTTCTTTTGCGTAACGGATGCACGCCCTAAATCTGAAATGGAACGAATTAAACCAGATAGGCTTATATCATCAGGGGAAACTTCCATCTCAAGTAAAATTTGATATGCTTTTTCTGCCGCAAGACGCTGAAGTGCCTCATTCATCGCGCCATCTTCATCACGGCTTTCTTCAACAATCACTTTTGCCTGTTCGGTCACCGATTTAAGGGCTTTTATCCGTTCCTCAAATCTTTGCCCAAACCGATGAATAGAAGAACGGCTAACTTGATACCCTTTTTTATTTAACCAACTTTCTAATTCGCCATAGTCACTAAAACCCTTACCGATTAAGCGTTTTTCAAGCGCAACACGAATATTATCAGGTAGTTGTTCTATTTTTGATCTTGGTGGCATATCACCACCATTTATCAGGTCGTCCAACGCCAGCAGGCGCAGGCGCATTATATTCAGTAACATCAATTCCAGCGGCTGTTAATTCAGCCTGCCAAGTTTGCGCACGATTGATTTTAACCAATTCTGACTTTTCCAAATAATCCAGCGCACGCCGTACATCTTTGATCGTGACTTGCAATTGCGCATCTTGCAAAGCTAATTGAAGTAAATTTTCAGAACATCCTAATGGCCGCCCTGCACCTAATGCAACCAAGGTACGCCACCGTACTTCTCTTGGAAAGGCTTCATCAATCATGGTTACGGTTTCCTAATCTGGTTAAAATATCTCTTAAATCATTGCCGATGCGTTCTGATAGCGCGTCAAGCTTACTATCAAAGCGGGTAACCATTCGCACCCAATCATCCCTCAACACATATTTTTCAGGTAAATCAGCCAACA
Organism: Alphaproteobacteria bacterium; assembly: GCA_965229675.1. GTDB lineage: Bacteria > Pseudomonadota > Alphaproteobacteria > CBDDJK01 > CBDDJK01 > CBDDJK01. The sequence continues at coordinate 982,210 of OZ245897.1, read as the reverse complement.
AATTACGAAAATCACCGTCAAGCCGTTTTAAATCTTCACGCATGGTCTTAATGACATGATCCGAATGCTTTGCCGCACGATCAATCAGCCATTTAATAATCCATATCAAAAGCCCCGACCAAGCCGCAACCAGCCCTGCAATAACCGCAATAATATCAGTGGTCACTTCGTAACCCCCTTAACCTTTTCAAAGGTACGCCCGCCTGTATAGCCCAACATGACCGTACCAAATAACCAGATAATCTGTTCAGGCAAGGCATTGAACAAGGCTTGAAGGTTGGTTGCCGCCTGCATCACCTCATCAGGGTGCCAAATCCCAACAATCGCCCCAATGACACATAAAATCAGAATCAAATAAACCACATAAAGGAAGGTCGGTCTTGCACGGCTTGTCCATTTATCCTTGCTATTTGCTTCCGCCAGCATCACCGATAATTCAGTCTTTAAAGTTTCCAGCCGCCCATCTTGTTCAAGCTTCAGTAATTTTGCACGGGCTGAAGCTTTTTCTTCTTCAGTTTCAAAGATATTATCAATCAGATCACCGCCAAGCTTCATAAGCGGTGCGGCCAATAGCTTCATCCCGATCAGGCTCATGATAACGCCCTCCGTTCCCAACCCTTACGGTATTTGTTTAATTCGGGTTTTTTAGCCATCAATTCACGATAGAACCCCAAGGCACGCGCCCTTAACGCCGATACTACCGCCTCAGGCGTGGTTACCAAATTAGCAATGGAGATCGTATCTTGCCCCATAATCCCATCAACCACCACCTTGTAACGGCAACAATTCAAAGCTTCTTGCAACAAGCGGGTGGCTTGCCCTGGCCCCATATTGACGCACAGATCAAAAAACTTAATCGCCAATGGTTCAGGCAGCGCATCACAATGATATTTTTTCCAAAAATGCTTATAATAAAGCTCCGTTGCCTGTTCACGGGTAATCTCACGAATATCATCCGCATCAATATCCCCATCCATATCAATATCACCACCTGCAACCTTGCGTAAAAACCGCAAAGAGATTCCCCAGTTGGTCGCACCGCCGCTATCGGTTGGATCGTCAACAAAGCCGCCTTCATGCGCAAGGGTTTGTGTTATTGCTATTTTAAAACGTTCATCAGTCATAATTGCTTACTATCTTAAATTCTATTCCTTTTTTAGGCGGAACAAGTTCCACGCTAATCATGTATCTAATCAAACAAAGGCAAAGGTGCTTGCAAACCATATTCTTGACGCAAACGCCTGACATAGCGATTGCTAACCGCATGATCAGCGGCAATCTGATTATTACTTGAACGCCCTTTTTCAAGCGATTCTATGATGGACGCTTTGACGCTTTTAAGCGCACGTGCGGTTGGGATTTCAACCATCTCTCCGCCATATAGGGTAATCATGGCATCAGCCCCCTCCCGCCCTAATACCTGAACTAGCCAATGTTTTTTTGATGGTATCGTTTTAGGGATATAAACCCGTTGTCCACCCTTCGCATCCACCAAAGACAATGCCGTTGCGCCATTCGTATCCCTTGCAAGTTCAGCAAGCAAAGTTGGTAATCCGCGAAGGTCAGTCATTTCTTATCTCCCTCACGGGCAAGAATTGATTTTAATGCTTCAATCACTGCCTCCGCATTATTAAAATCTAGCCAATCAGGGTGATCAACCCCTGTCATTTTTTTTACCATAGCGGGTAGGGCTTGCTTATAAGGCTTTTTCCAATAACCTATCTTATTTAATTCCATTGCTAAGCCCCACATCTTACGGACATAGCCCTTATTCGATTTTTTATAAGGGGTTCTGGAGTTACAAGATTTAGATTTACGGGGGACAGCACCGTTTAATCGGTTAATGATCTGTTGCATTTCGCCAAGCGTGCAATCCGCCAAGGAGGTTTTATTGCATACCCCCTTGATCAACGCCTCGTGCGCTGCACGATCTAATCCACGTGTCCGCTCCAATGCACGGATCGTCCTATTCAAATATTGCCATTGGTTAGAGCGGGCTGACATAACGCCCACTTAAAAAAATTAAATAAAAAGAGTCGTTTAGGCTTGACTTGGTGTTCAGAATCGAAAGAAAATTAAAGTTGGCATGGGGGAGTCTATCGACCAAAGATTGCTCCCCCAAGCCTATAATAAGCGGCTGTTGTGGCAAACAGCCTGACTTCAATCTTTTAGTCAACGAAAGGAAAAAACGATGACTAATAACTCTTTTAATCAGAATCGTAATCATAGCGCAAGTCTTACTTTTAGGGATGCCGTTAAAATTTGGAAGATGCTCAATGCAGGCATCATTCAAAGTAAGATTGCCGCCCATTTTGACGTTAATCAGGGGCGTATCTCTGAAATCAAAAAAGGGATAAAGTTTCCAAGTGCGAAAAGGGCCGCTTTGGAAATTTGATGCTATTCGATTTTGATATCTAAATAACGTTAGTGGAGCGGGGTAAGGAGGAGGAAACCCCCGCGCCACCAACAATACCCCGCTATTCGCGGGGTAACTCGTCAATCCACATGCAATCCGTGGCCTCAAGCAAGTTAAAACGGATAAGCCCAATAAGTTCAGCCAGATCACGCAGTTCAGGATCATTGCGTTCTGAAAGCATATAACTAACCGCTTGTAATCCTTTAACCGATTGATACAGCATAATCTCTCGCCGCTCCGCCAGATCGCAGGGGTTAGGCATGGTTTAATCTCCGTGAGTTCAGGTTTTGATAAGCCATTTCTTGCATCCGTGCTAGATTGTATGGCGGTTCCATCAATCCGCAAGATTCCAATAACCGCTTGCGGCGACGAATAGCTGTCTCTTTTAAACCCATCAGATGCTGGATTTCCTGCGCTGAAAGCTCCATTTGCGAATAGCGAAGTAAATTGTGTAAATCTGGACGTGCTTTTAAAAATTCCTGCTCTAAGATGGTGAAATTTTCTATTGTCCTTGTTTTGCTTTCCAGCTTGTCTAATACGAACGCCCTGAACCGATCTGCAATCGGGGTCTTGGCTAATAAAGCCAATAATGCTGCCCCACGTGGCGAAAATACACGGGAGAGCTGTTTGCCCCCTGCTGTATCCAAAATAATCTGATTGGTCATATCGTCGGTAAACTGATGCTTGTTTCTGTTGTAAAGTTTGCGAATACCGCCCTCTGGAAATATAAAGCCCAAGGTCGTCCCAATTTGACTCCCCCTTAGCCAAATACCACCATTTGCGTAGATTTTGTCTAATTCGTGTCCTTCGAAAATTACAATATTGCTCATGATTTAATATCCTTTCTTGATTTGGTTTTGATGTTGTTTGTAAGCTTCCATGATCACTTCCCCAATAGCGGGATGGATCAGGCTGTGCGCACCCAATACGACCAAGGCGTTTTTGAGTGAACGGTTGCTGTGAGAGCGCATATAGATATGTGACCCAACTTGATCTATGTCGGTGAAGCCGCTTGGATATTGCTGAATAATGCGTAAAAATTCTGGGGAGAGCGTTCGCAATTTTCGCTTGAACGCCCTGACCTGCGCAGAATCGGCAGAGTCTAACTTTGTATAGGTTTTCATGATTTACTCTTTTCTGTTTCTTAGAAGTTACCAAGGGACGTCCTTGGCGTCGGGAGCTAAGAACCTGAAAAGAGACAGGCGCGATTATTCCCTGCAGGGCAGGTATTGTATTCTCGGCACTCCCGACATTAAGGATGAAAAATGAAAAAACCGCAATGTCGGGGCGGTAACCGCTCTTTTCGGACTTCTTAGATCCAATAGTGAAGCTACCCCAGTTTTCATTGCAATTCAAGTTAAAAATTTCTGGCATTTTGCCACCTACACGCTCCAGCCGTTGCTGTGTGGGTCGCTGTCATTCATTTTTTCTTTTTTAATCTGTTCTATTTTATGCTGATACAGGATGAAGCATATGTACAAAAACCCCCCAAGCGCACCAACAAGGCCAGATGTGTAGATAATCTTTCCAATGACTGGGTAGGCTTCGGAGGTTAGCTTAGCCACGCCTCCGAATATTAATGCCGTTACCAAAATAAGTGGCCATTTTGCCGCTTTTAAGCGGTCTTTCCATGTGATTTTATAAGTCATGTACTTGCCCCTATGATTCCTAAATTACTGCCACCCGCAGGGTCTTTGGCAATGTCGATTGTAATTGCTGTCCATCCATCTTCAGGCGTGGGGCGTTCATAGAACCGCATATAAGATTTGGAACCAATTACCCTGATGGAGTCGGTAATCGCTGTCATGGCTCTGCCCCAAGTCTCATCATTGATCTTAAGACGGCGAAGACCAAGCAAGGCCTCCCGATTAACCCGCCCTTGTTTATCAACGGCAAAGGCATGGGTTACAAGGGCTTGCAGGTTGGCATCGGCTTCATTACTCCAGTTCCTGATACATTCATCAATCAGTTCTTTAGCAACCTGTAATTCAGCACCAAATTGAATATATTCTTGAACCTGCAACGTTACCTTCTGGCATCCGTCAAAACTTGTGAAGGTGACATTGCCTTTTTTACCGCCCTTTTTGACGCTATATTGATCTGCCAGCAATTCCATCAAGCTAGCACAATCATCAAAGCAATGCCCCTTAAACCGTGCAATTTCGTTGGACAATTCGCGGGCAAAGCCCATCATTTTAGAAACGGTTTCATCCTCAAGCCGTTCCCAATCCTTAACAAGATGATCAGGCACAAGTCGCCCTTTTGCATCTTTCATATAGCCTGATGGCAGTTCTAATTGATCATGATCATTCATTTTTATTACCTTTCTTAAGGTTGATTAAAGTTTCCACCACCGCCAATATTGGCGTAGGTGCCAAAATAGACCACGCCGTTTCATTTGCGTGGCCGTTTATTCGTATGGATACGCCAACCATTTTTAGGCTTCCCAACCCCCACACCTTGACGATCCAGTATTTTTGCAATTTGAATCATATTATCGTTATGAATGTCTTTTGCGGATGGTGCCAATGGTGGGCTTTTGCCTTGAGTTAAAGTCCTGATTTGTGCTTCAGCATTAAACAGATTAAGTAATCTGTTATCCTCCAGCTGCCGCACTTCAGCAATATAGCCATCCATGGAAGTGCGCCACATATCGATCATATCAGGGGTTAAACGATCCGCATGATCATCAAACCAGCGCATTGCATTTGCTAATTTTTCACTAATCATGTTTAATCCCTCCCACTAATATCAGTACCAGACAGGCGATCCCATGCCGCCTTTACATGGACTTTGCTTAGATACTCATCCTCATTAACCAGCATATGCGCCATCTGTAATACTTTGGTTAGCCCACGTAACGCCCCAGGCTTTTTACCGATGGTGATTAACAGTTGATTAAGTTCATGATCTTCAATAACGCCCCATGCCTTGATAATGGCTTGAATATCACCACGCTTAGGCGTGGGTTGCGTGATCTTTACCCCAACACGGCTAAACAGTTGCGCAAACTGTGCTGCACGGGTTCCCCCTTCCAACCGCCCATAGACTGAGATATTACCCATTAACACCAGCCCAATATCCCCCTCAGCCGCATCAAAGATTGACCTTAAAAGATCAAGCGTTTCTGTGGATAGATGCTGTGCCTCATCAATGATCAGTAATCCCTTTGTTGATTTCACCCGATTGACAACACGCTGAAATAGCGCATCAGCATGCCCTTTTGTATTAAGGTTCATTTCTTGACAAATTGCTTGCATCGCGGGGCGTTGCCGTTGAAACGCAGGATTCATTGTAACCATCCAGCAATTTGGATGCGTGCTTACATATTCCTTTGCCGCAATCGTTTTGCCAATCCCAGCACCACCTGCAATTACGCTGATTTCTGGTAAGTTTTGCGCATACCACAGCGCATCCATAAAGGCGTTTGCAGACTTCGTATTGATGAACGCAGGGATTGTTGGCACGACTTGTTTCTTTCCTGCTTGTTCTTCAAGCTGGTTCAGCCAAGTCTCAGCCTTATTGGTAATGGATTCATTATCTCCAGCATATTTACCATTCAGCCATGCAGCGAATGTGCTATGCGGGATGCCAGCTAAGGTACTCGCCTTTTTAACGCTAAGCCCTTGTGCTTCCATCGCGGTTTTAACCGCCCCGCGAATTTTATTGACTTGCATATCATTCATTGGCATAATCTCCTTATACCTAGTTTAGTTATATTTCGGGTCGGAGTTGCCGCTTCGACCCGTTTTTAATTGATCCCCTTAATTGGGTTGCATGAATAGCCATTCGGCTACCACGATGATCAATATTCCTAAAACAGCCATCATGGCTGATAGTCGTTTAAATCCTGTCACTATATTTCCTTTTAATTTCTTTGCGCCGCTCACTTAAACGTTCATCAAAATCAATGATTTCCGCTCCTTCTTGAGTGGCTTGCGCCTGATTGCCTCTTGTTTGCGGTACCATCCGAATAACCGTGGGTTCAGGTAAAGACGACGTTTCATCGTTCAATTTGCGATGTACCGCTTCTTCAAGCTTCGCCCATTCTTCAAGGTCAACCCCACGCTCAAGCTCAGCCAAGGCCATTTTTGCCTTCTTATAATAGCGTACCTTACGCGCCTGTTCGCGTGCCGCATCAACATCATCAAAGCCAACTGCCGCAATGCAAGGCGCATCACACAAGAACCGCCCATCTTGACGATAGACCGCAACTGCTTCATGCAAATTATCAGGGTCAAAGCGAAGGGTGACCAACTCCCCACCATGCTCATGCAGAACCTCTGAATGATAACGATTGCCAAGCAAGCGCACGGTGCCATCCTTACGGCTGATCTTGACCGATTGCGCCGCTAACATGCACATCCGCAACTGCTCAATATTGGCACGGCGGGGCAATGCCTGTTCATATTTTTCAAAGAACACCGCCCCAAAAGATCGTCCCTTAGCAACCGATGATTTACGCCCCTCTCGCCAATTAAAACGATTGATTTGCTTGGCGACCAATTCTTGAAATTCATCAAACGGAATCGCTTTATTTTTAAAATATTCAGGCTTCGCTTCTGGCTTATTCCCCGTATAAGCCCCCGCACATGATGGATGCTTAGAAATATAATTGGCCAAGTCCCCAAAACTGCGCTCAATCGGCTTGGCTTGCCCGTGGCCAGGGGTTGCCCAATGTAATTGTATCCCTAACGCCGTAAAGATTCCAAGCGGCTCACTATCCTTAACCTTGAACCGATAACGGGTTTTAGCTCCGCCGCTTAACATCTTGCTTGCAAACGCCCGCCCATTATCAAGATAGATATGTTCAGGAATCCCAAATGTTTCAAAAACATCCTTGAACGCCAAACGCACAACCGTTGTATTCTCGCTGTAATCCAGCCGCCAACCCACAATATAATTGGTTGCCAGATCCTGCACCGCAATCAACATAGGGCGAAACACCCGCGCCTGATCGTCAATAACCCACACATCAAATAAATGCCCATCGGTTACCAGCTTTTCCATCGGCATAAGATGCGTGCGATCCCGCTCTTGTGCGGGTACCATCGCTTTCAAAGAAGACCGCCCATAACGCATTAACCGCTTAACCGCTTCAGGAATATCCCGCTTAATCTTGCGGCGGATTGTTGGTAAGGATGGCCATGCCCACCCATGTAAATCAGCCATATCTTTTGTTCGGTAATAAGCCGTTTCCAGCGGCGGGCGTTCTAATCGCAGATAATCTGCCTTAAAGACCTCCCATGCTTTATCGCTAATTTCGGCAAGCCGTGCCTCTCCCCTTGTATAACGTGGACAAAGCGCAGGAAGCCAATCACAGCGCGCAACCCCTTCAACCCGTTCAAGATAATTATAGATCGTCCGCCTCGTGCAATCGCTTTCACTCGCCGCCCACGTGACCGCATAATCCTGCTTAAGCCCTGTGCCTTGATAATCCATAACCAATTCAAGGACGCTTAATGCTTTCATGGCTTTATTTTTCATATGATCGGGTTGATCATTATACCATTCCCAATCGACATTCTTTTGCGGTTTAATCTTGGGGCTATGTTGCTTGGCAAGATGCGCCATCGTCACCGCAGGCAACAACATCCAATGATACTCAAAGCCGCCACCTTTGCCCTTGCGCCGCCTAAACAAAGGCCGCCCCGCCCCATCATGAAATCCATTCCATTTCTGGCGTTTTGCCATTTTAACAACGGCTGTGCGTGTTTCAGGCATATCTGGCAACCCTGCTAATTCTGATGCTGTCAACCAAATATCTTTCATTTTAAGTCCGTCAAATATTCCCAAGCCGCTTTAACCAACGGCGGACTCTGACCGTTGCCAATGGCCTTAAGTCGCTCCATGATTGTGGCCAGAGCAAGGCGTTCTCGGCGCAAGTTGGGGTAATGATGCGGCTGTAACGCTCCGCGAACACTTCCCAAAAAGACCCGCTTTTGAACCGTTTGTTTGATAGCACGGTGAAAGGACTGTTCAGCTTGTAAACCATAAAGCCACTCGCAGTTGGTCGCGGCAACGAATATTCTTTTTCCGTCAACGGGTAGGCCGATCTCGTGACCTCCCAACACCGTCCAGTTCGCATCATACCCGTCATTGGCCAAGTCTGACAAAATTCGTCCGAAATAAGCTGGTCGTCCACCGTTAAGGGCAAGTAAGCCTCTGACATTTTCCAGCCACACCCATTTTGGCTTAATGATGCGAATGGTGTCCATTGTGGCAGGCCACATATTTCTTTCGTCATGCTCCCCTTTTTTCTTGCCTGCTTGGCTGAACGGTTGACAAGGGAATCCTGCGCTAATGACATCAACCATCCCCTGATAACTTGCGGCGTACCCTTGATCATTGAATGATCGGATATCGCTGAAGATTGGTGCATTTGGTATATACCCATCAAGGATTCTTTGGTTGATGACTCGCTGACAATAATCGTTGTTTTCAACATATCCAATTGGTCTCCATCCCAATAAATGCGAAGCTAACAAGCCCCCACCAGCCCCAGTAAACAAGGACAATTCCTTCATTCACTTTCATTCCCATCATCCTGATCCATCTGATCCATATTGACTTTCATTGAAGCTGTGATACGTTTTAATATTTTTACCCGTTCACCTGCGCTAAAAGGGGACAATATCTTTTCAATCTGCGCGATTGCTATACTAAGCTTAAATTGGGGTAATTCTTCTTGATTGACTGTCCCTATCACTTGATCAATCGCAAGCTGAAAGGGTTGCCCAGCTTCCAGCAAAGCAACCGCCTGTTCCCGTTGATCAACTTCTAACTTAACCAGCCTTAATAATTCAGATTGCTTGAACACCCGAATTGCCTGTAACCGAGCAATCAATTCTTGTCCCAGCTTATTAGCGATGTGCGTTGATCTACGAATTGTGCGCTCATCTAACCCTGTTTTCTTCGCCGCATCCTCACTAAAAGGCATAACGGACACCGTGTCCGTTATGCCTTTTTTATTATTACGATTATATTTACCTTTTCCACTGTTGGGGTGCAGACGCTCATAAATCCATTGCCGCTCAGCAAGAAAGCACGCCCGATCCAGTGGGTTTAATTCATGACGGCATAGATTTTCATCAATCTCCGCCATCTTTGCCAAATCATCATCAATATTGTCGCGAACCTCAGCTTCTATTACTTCCCATCCTAAGCGATGTGCTGCACTCAAACGGTGATTACCAGCCAGCAATCGATAACCCCCATCACTTGTTGTAACCACAATCGGTTGAAGCAGTCCAACCTCCTTCATGGATTCTGCAAGCACAATTACATGTTCAATACTTACCTGCCGCAAGCGACCTTCAATCCTTATCTTATCAATCGCTATTTGCATTCTTCTTTCCTATGCATCTAAATTATGATTTGTATTTGTGATTGATTTAATGGGATATTTGATTTCCATTTGGCCAATAGTTACATTTTGATAAGTAACCGTGCCTCCGACCTTTAATCTTGTATGATTAAGGATATGACCACCTACCCACAACATCGCCTGACACGGCTTACAATCTATAACTTCGCCGTTATCCTTGCGAATGATCCAAGTCAAAAAATCTTGACCACCGTCCTCAAATTCGATGATAATTGTTTCATTATTTCGCACAGCACGTCTCCTTGTCTTTAGTTAAACTATTTTTCTGATGCCTGATCCCTGAACCACTGATCCCTGAATCCTGCCTCAACCTACGATCCAAGTAATATAAATCTGTTAATAAATCTGCGTTCTTATCCAAAACCATCTGCTTTATTTTTTTGCAGCCATACATCACCGTTGTATGATCAAATCCACCAAAATCACGACCAATCACTGGATAGGATTTAAACGCCCGTGTTTTTAACAAAAACATCGCGACATACCTTGCGTAAACGATCTCTTTTTCCTTGCCGCCATACAGTAATTGGTCGCGTGTTAGCTCATAATATTCACATACCTTTTGAATGACATAGGCCGAGGTAATACGAGTAACCATCCGCCCCTGCTGATAATAATAACGGGCAATATCAGCATCTAATACTTTACCCATGATCAGCATGGAATTTTGAACATCAATAATAAACCGCTTACGAAACGGTTCAAAAATGCCCCCTAACTCATAAGAAGCGAAGTGATACGAACCGTCAATACGCGCATCATAACTACCGATAATGGCAGTATTTTCATCAAGAAGGATCACACCCGCCAAATATTTATAATCTGGTTCAAAAGGGAATAGCGGTTGCGGGCTATGAATGGTAACCTTAAACAAATCATCATTGGCAAGATCACCATGCACAACCTCAACCTTAGCAAAATCAGGATTATTCGGATCACAATAAAAGACCATTTTATTCTGAATTTGAAAAACAGTATCATCCATAATCAATTCCACCTTATCATCGAGAGGATACCGTTACCCATCCAAGGATTAACAGGCCTTGTATAAATTGGCGGCACATTCCCATTTTTGCGCTTAAACGAAGCACGGGATTTACGTCCATTTTTGCCTTTTCTATTTTGTTTAAATTTTTGTTTCATGGCTCAATCTTCTTGGTCTTCAAAACCATCTAAAATCCCTTGAACAATAATAAGCATGTTGCGCAACGCTGTTTTGCCTTTAGGCTTATCCTTATAGTCGGTGTAATTTGCAATATCTCTCCAATCGTCTTCGGATAAGTCGTTTAAAAGGTCTATAAAACCTTCCTCATCAACACGCCCATACACAGTTTCACTAGGCGTAATATAAGTTGATATATTCATAACAAATCTCCTTTTTTTAAGTTAAATTAAAATCTGATCCCTGACTACTGATCCCTGACCTCTGATCCCTTTAGGTCTTCATTATCATTCCGTGGTCGCGGAATATCTTCAGGCCATTCCAAATCATCAGGCCATTCTCGACTAAATGTACTTAACACCTGATGATATTTTCTAACAGTGACACTTTTGCCTTCTTCTAATTTGGCAAAAAAAGTTCCCCCATTTGCAAAATAGGTGGCAACGGTTGTTAAGCTGTATCCTTTTGCTTTTCCGTAGAGTTGCCCAAGGACTAATAAGTTTTTTGTTTCTTGTGTCATAAGACATAGTTATCGTAATATTTTACGATAGTCAACAATAAATTTTCTACTTGTGCAAAAAAAAATATCGTATTATTTAACGAAATGCTTAAAATAAATGATATTAACCAAATAATTAATGAAGCCCTGACACGTAAAGGAATGACTCCGCTTGAAGCCTCTTTAAAGGCAACTGGCAACAGGGAGGCTATTTATGCTATTAGGAAAGGATCTATGCCATCATTAGAAAGATGGCAGAAGCTTTGCTTGGTACTAGGGATTGAGTTTTATACAGGCCTTCCAAACTTAACAGAAGAATCTGCAGAAGAGGTAAGCTATCTGGGGCGCATTGCTGCTGGCGGCGGCGATGATCCAACGGGAATGCTTATGGTTGGGCAGGAGGATACAGGGGACGAAACAACATCCGCTCCCGCTGGATTAACTTCAGCAGAATTAAATCAATGGGGCGGAATCTTGGCGTTCGAGGTAAGCGGCGCATCAATGGCACCCAAATATAACGATGGCGATACAATATATATATACGCTAATGATCCACTAAAATATGAACCCAACAAGCTGATCGGCAAGGATTGCGCGTGCTATCTTGGCGGAGACCGCCACGGCGAATCTTACCTGAAACGCCTGCGCCGTGGAGATATAGAAGGCCTATTTAATCTTGAAAGCATCAACCGCGAATGGCCAACGATTGAAAATGTTGAATTATTGGATATCAGACCCGTTCGCTATGTTAAATATGGATTTGGAAGGAGATGATTATCAAGAATCGTTGATCAGTGCTTGAATCTCTTCGGCAACAATCCGTTCAATTGCGCAATCACTGATGATAATCAGATTGTGCCATTGATTCGGGGTTAGCTGGTTAATATCTTCGGTTGCTTTGGTGATCAACCTTGCTACCTCATCAATTACGGTTTGGTCATTGGCTTTAAGGGAAGCCTCCACCTGCGAACGGGGGAGGGCTTTGAACTTTTGTTTTGTTTCAATTTTTATCATTCTAATCCTCCTCCTTTAGACGGCGCAATAATTCCATCGCCATGGCAGAGGGACAACTATCGCCACTTAACCACCCCCTAAGGGTACGCGGGGTAATTCTCAAAGCTTGGGCGAACATCACTTGATTCGGCTGTCCGACTGTTTTGCCATTCTTGGACAGGCGGTGATCAGGATCACGGCCTGCCCATGCCTCCAGAACAGAGGCAACAAAGCCTTTTGCCATCAGCGCATAGCCTTGGCAGATTCAATGGCCTTTTCTTCACGAACCAGCAGTTGCCTTTTTGGAAGAACAGGTAAGTCTTTTTGAAAGTCTTGTGACAAGTCGCCGTTTCCGTAACTGAAAACGGGAACCCATTGAATACGGCGATTGAGACTCACACCCAATTGGTAGACCATTGCTACATTATTAGCATAGCTGATATGAATGCTTGGCAAATCTATGCCAAGAACCTCCTTAATCGCCGCCGCCATCCGTGAACCGCTCTTCTTTGCCATTGCCATCGAAATTTCACGACCACGATAGCCAGACTTGTCCATATTTCCAGTTAAATAGTTACGTTGTTGCATTGCTTTATTCCTTTTCTTGTTTATGCTTGGAGTTGTTCTCCGCGCTTCATTATTTTAATATAGGATTTTATTTCCTATATGTCAACAGCTAAAATGAAAAATATTTTTTAAATTGCTAACATGGAATTTTTAAAAAATCTGTCACAGAATAATCTACTGTTTTTCAAAAATCAAAAAAATTAACTGATTGTTTTTATTTAATTATTTCCGTTCTGTGTCCTCAAAAACCTTTCTGTGCCAAAAAGTCCCAGAATAATCACTTTGAAAGCCTGAAAATAAAGATCAATTAAGGCGCAGTAAATCAGCGTTAAGAAGGCTATAAAAGCCGCTTTATATGGGTTTTAAGATACTTTTAAGATGGTTTTAGCACGCCACACAAAACAACGCCTTTTAACTCCATTTCGCCCGTTTAGTGCAAAACCTTTGATTTTTAAAAAGCCGCCCGCCGACCCGTCAAGGCATATGGCATTACCCCGCCTATTCATGTTACTCACAGCCCGTTACACATCCCACCACATCCCGTATTATCCCGCCTTATCCCACTATAAACCCCTACACCTCCTACTGAAAAACCCCCTGACGGATAACAGAAGTCCCATCAACCATAACAAGATTATGGTTATAATAATCACAAATAGCATCCATTAAACGATCCCAAATACCAGCCTTCGTCCAACGATTAAATCGATTATAAACAGTTGTGTAAGGCCCATAACGCTCTGGGAGATCACGCCATGGAATGCCTGTGCGAAGCTTGAAAAATATTCCATTTAAAATACGACGATCATCAACACGCTTAACCCCACGGCTCTTTTGAGGCAAAAGTGGGAAGATAAGCTCCCATTCAAAATCACTAAGATCAAATCTGGACATGGTTAACTCCTAAAAAAAGGTTGTAATACCAAAGCTGAATCAGATTTGAATTAAATATACAACAATTTTATGGGTACGCTACCTAGTTTTGCTAACGGTTTTTCTGGTTTTATCCTCGATCATGTGACAATCCAGATTTTGTTCTTCAAGCGTTTTCTTTAAAAAATTTCCATGATCATCGGCACCGATCACTGTAAAAAGCGATGTTGTAGCCCCTAAACTTTGGGCATGTGCTGCAACAATTGCAGCACCACCAATAAATGTTTCAGTTTTTTCAGGCGTTACAACGATTGTTGGATCTTCCCTTGACATACCAACTGCTGAACAATGCATATATTTATCAATAATAGCATCCCCAATAACGCCAATATGAATATCTTTAAAACGGTCAATAAAATTGTCCAATGCGTTAATGTCAATTCCATGGCGATCAATAAAGGGCTGACATCGGTTTTGCTTAACCATGGGATTAACAAATTCAATATCATGCGCCAAAATTGCATCTGTTAAAGATTCATTGCCATCATGGTGATAATCCCCAGAATGAAAAATTAATTCACCGCCATATTCTGCTAAAATTTGTGTTTCGGCGTTGATGGCTAATTTACGCTCTTCCCCTTTTATGATAAATTCAGGACGTAATTTTTTGATAAATTCAAGATAATCAAAATCAACAATAATGACTTCATCAATAAAACGAATGCGTTCCAGCATTTTTTTACGATCTAAGCCGCTAAAATAAGTCTTTTGCCCTTGTTCTTTTTCCATTACCGCAATGATGATATAGCCACCAAGCGTGCTAGCATAATCAATTAACCGCATATGACCAATATGGACAATATCAAAAACACCTGGGATTAGAATAATCGGCAAATCAGTTTTATCGTGAATTTGCTGGATTAATGTGTCTATTAGTGTCACAGGCTTTATCATTGTGCTTCCATATCTATCATGACCCTACCTGATAATTCACCATTGCGGATGGCTGTAATTGCTTCATTAATCTCTTCTAATTTAAAAAATTTACTAATAAGATGGTCTAGTGCAATATAATTTTGCTCATAAAGCCGTAAATAACGCGGAATATCCCGATGTGGAAGTGCATTTCCGCCATGCGAACCAATAATCTGTTTGCCAAAATGAATTGGTAACGAATGAATGGTGATATTTTGATCATGACGTGGCACACCAACCAATATAAGCCGCCCATCATTTGCAATGATTTGATAGCCCTGTTCAATGATATTTGGCAAACCAGTATTATCAATAAACACATCGGCTCCGTCATTACCAAGAATTGTATGAATTTCTTCAAATGCATTCTGTGTTCGGCCATTGATTTTATGCGTAGCCCCTAATTGGAAAGCTAATTCCAGCTTATCATCAAATAAATCAACCGCAATAATTGGGTAAGCCCCGCTTAATTTGGCTGCCTGTACCATATTAAGCCCTACTCCGCCTGCACCATAAATAATTACGGATTCCCCGATTTTTACTTTTGCGTCATTGGCAACGACTCCAAAACCTGTGGTTACAGCACAACCAAATAAAGACGCAATTTGCAAATTTATTGTTTTAGGAATTGAAGTTAGACGATTTTCTGAAATAATTGCATGTTTATTAAAGCTAGTGATCCATCCTGCATTCACCTTTCGCCCTTGCCATTGATAATATGGCGGTATCGCCTCAATCCCTTGTGATTTGCGCCAATGAAGAATGACATGATCCCCATCTTTGACATGGCGAACGCCTGAGCCTGCTTGTAGTACGCGTCCTACCCCCTCATGGCCAAGCAAATGCGGTAAAAAATGATCATGGCCCTTTATGCCATTAATCTCTCCGATTTGAGAACCGCAAATCCCACTAAAGAATAATTCAACCAATACCTGACCTGCCGCTAATTCACGTGGCAGCATAATTTCATCAACGATCAGTGGCTGATGAAGGGTCTCCAAGATTGCGGCAATGGTTGTTTTAGGGTGCTTATCATCAATTAACATTGTGTTTCCTATTCAAAATAAATGAATGAATAATCTCCATCATAGCCCGTTAGATCAAACCACCATTGCCATTCTTCGGGTGTATTAAAAGCTTCGCAAGTTACTTGCCAATAAGGTAAATTGGCTTTTTCAAGCTCGTTACGATAAGATTCCACACATAGATATTTATGGTTTTTGCTAACCCGTGTCATTTCTTTTAGTGCTTTTTCTAAATCATAATTATGTAAATTGTGAAGCGTTTGAATTGAATAGACAAAATCAAAGTGATGATCCGCCCATGGAAGTTTAGTTGCATTGCCTAATGTTAGATTCGCTTTAACCTCTGGCTTGGCGTGTTCAAGCGCATAAGAAGAAATATCAATCCCATAAACCTGAAGATTAGGTAATAATTTGGTAAAATCATATAACATAAACGCTTTACCGCACCCAATATCAAGAATCCGATCTCCATCTTTAATACCATAATGCGCAATCATCCGTGCTGCAACCTTTTCCCAATACCCCTCACGATAATGATAGCCACCATAATTGACCCGCCTATCGCCATCCCAATAATCATAATCCCATTGCTTTGCTAAATCAGCCGCAACAGGTTTTGGATAGTCTGGGTCGTTGACCCTTGCCAAATAATCGCGTTTGGTACTTTTATGATGTATGGATAAAAAATCAATATAATTCATTGGCATTTTTCTTTAGATAGGATGATGCACGCGCTCAAGTAGAGCATACGCTTTTTTAAGCTGGGTTTCACACATTGTGTTAAAGTCATAATCAGGATTAGAGAATTTTCTTCTTTCTAGCCATTCTGGCACAAAAATATTGCAACAAATGCAAGCCCATTTCAATGCAATCAACGGAAAAATTAGCTCGATACGCTTTTGTATCGCCTTATCACCGATCAAGGGGGAAAGCTTTTGTTTAAATAATCCCGCTTGTATCTTGTTTAATTGATGCGCTGGATGCAATAAAAAATCACAATATAATTTAGCAATATCATCCCTGCCAGCATATTCAAAATCAATAAAATTGCAAGTGCCATCCATTTCTTTCAAAACGTTATGAAAGCCAAAATCGGAAGGGGAGGCAATATATTCTCTTTGATCCCAAAAGGTACGAGCATCATCAAGCTGAATCGCTTGTTGCAAATATTTTGATTGCTGATCAAAAGCCTTTGCAAGCATATTCACAAGATTTTTAAAATCCTTAATATTTTGTGATGCAAAATTTTGCTGCTGCAACATGATAACCCGTTCGCCAATATGGTCATGAAACTGTTCAATTGATTGCAAAGATTCTGACGCCATTGGCATGGCATTTAATAGCGTTTTTTGTGTTTTATTATTGATTGATACGATAAAATCTGCAGCCTGTATTACCATATCATCTGTGACTTTATCGGGTGTTTTTCCAGCTTTAAATGTCAATATTGTATAATGGTTGTGTGGGTTCTTATAAATCACTTTTGGGACATTATGAATGTTAAGCGTAGCCAAATAATTCAAAAAATATGTTTCGTTATAAAGACGGTCACGCTTATCATACTGGTTTTGAAAATAATATTTTATGATATAACGATCCCGTTCAATCATAAAACTATATAAACGATTATTACCGCTAACCTGACAAGGGGTTATTTGCTCAGGTTTTTTTTCAAAACAATCTTGAATATCTTGGGTAGGATCAGATGCGATTGATGCGTTCATAAAATTCACTCCAATGACGCACCTGATCGTAACTGTTTGATTCGCATGTTTGTGATTGATCAGGTGCAAAAAGGATAGCTTTTGTACTTTTTGGAAACATCGGATCGTTTAGGATTTCTGGTAAGTCATCAAGAAAATAATCACAGGCGCAGTGATCAATCACTTTTAATTTGCCTTCTTTTGTCTGGTTGAAATAAATATGATCAAAGGGCAGTAATTGTTTTCCTTTTTCATCAACGATATTTGCCTTAATCCATTCATGCGCTGCTTTATGAAGATCGTAAGGTTCGCCTTTAACAGAAAAATGGGTTTTATGGCTGATAATAAACAGCTCGGCACCTTGTTTAATTAATGCTTGAATAATCTTAACTGCACCATCAAACGCCACAGCATCCTTTATTTTAACACCATAGCCATAGCCTTGCATCAAAGTCCATTCATCTTCCATAGCTTTGGCGCGCAAAGCATTTCTGACCGCATTTTTATTGACTGCAATCCTATCTTGCGGGCTGATATAGCCTTTTTCAAGGGCAATATCATAAAATAATTGATCATAGCAAACAATCGTATTATCAAAATCAAGGCCGATTTTCATGGGAAGCGCGCAACAATTTCATGTATGATAGACTCTTCGTCTAACCCTGCTAAAGATCGTATATTATTTTGGCTAGTAGCATGGCTATAGAATTTATCCTCAGTGTGAAACGCCATTATTTTATGCGCTAGATTGGGGTGATGACGGACTAAAAATTCACTAACAGCACTATAAAACCCACCTATTCCATTATGCTCCTCTAATGTAATGATCAGTTTATAACGCTCCAACGCTTGTGACAAAAACGCCTCGTCTAATGGTTTAATCGTATGAAAGCTTGTTAAGCTTGCTGATATGGATTGTTTTTGTAAGCGCGCCCTTATCCCTTCAGCCAAAGGAAATATATTCCCGCAAGAGAGCAAGGCAATATCTTCCCCCGTTGCAATTGGTAAAGCTTTACCAAACATGAAATCCGCTGGTGGCGCATTATGCACAATTTTCTCGCCTTTTTTACCCAATCGAATGTAAACAGGGCGTTTTTGCGCCAAAGCTTGACGAAGGCTTGCGCGTACCTCCATCGCATCGGCAGGACAGCATATTATCATTTCAGGTAAACTGCGCATGATTGCAATATCTTCCAATGAATGATGGGTTGGCCCAAGCTGGGCATAAGAAAGTCCTGCGCCTGTGCCAACAATGATTGCAGGAGATTCATGATAGCAAATTCCAACTTTAATCTGTTCAAGACAACGTGTGGTCACAAAAGGCGTAATCGTATAGATAACTGGACGTAACCCTGTCATGCCAAGTCCTGCTGCCACACTCATCATCGCTGCTTCAGCAATCCCACAATTATAAAATTGTTTGGGTTTACTGTTACGCAGTTCATCAAACATGCGATTACCAATATCGCCAGATAATAACACTACATCATCACGTTCTTGAACGATTGTTGTTAATTCTTTGGCAAAGGCATCTCGCATCAATCCAACTCCAATAAAGCCCTTTTTAATTCATCCTCATTAGGAATCCGATAATGCCAATTATTATCATCTTCCATAAAAGAAACGCCTTTTCCTTTTACCGTATGGGCAATGATTGCACAGGGTTTGCCATGATAACGCATGGTTGCCGCTTTAATAAGAGCCTGCAGATCATGCCCATCAATTTCTACAGTTTCAAAGCCAAAGGCTGCAAATCGCGCTTGCAACGCAGCTTGATTAAGAATTTCATCGCTACGCCCTGTTGCTTGCCAGCGGTTATAATCAACAAATAACGTTAGATTATCAAGTTTTTGTGCACTTGCTAGCATTGCAGCTTCCCAAATGCTACCTTCATTACATTCACCATCGCCTAAAATACAATAAGTGTGATAGTTCATATTACGGATTTTAGCTGAAAGTGCAAAACCACATCCCATTGGAAAACCATGTCCTAATGACCCTGTTGCCGCCTCAACTCCCGCTAAATAAGCTGGCTTTGGCGGATGCTCACCGAACAGGCCATTGCCATGATCAGGCTTAAATAACAATGCTTCATCATAAAATCCTGCCTTTGCTAATATTTGATATAAGGCTGGTGCGCCATGGCCTTTACTTAAAATAATACGGTCACGATTTGGATCTGTTGGGTGTTTGGCATCAATGCGCGCAACTGCAAAATACAATATTACCAAAATATCAACACAAGATAAACAAGAGGCCAAGTGCGGTAATTTGGCATAATTTGAATATGTGATAATTTTCCGCCTTATGTCTTTGGCGATGTCTGATAAGCGGGTTAAAGAGACCTTATAATTATTTTCAAAATCACGGTTTATGTTCATATTCATGCGGCAATCGATCCATTCTTTCAAGGTTCTGATGCATCCATTTTATTACTTCATTAAGCCCTTCGTCTAAAGAAATATTTGGCTGCCAATTTATTTCTTTTGTAAGTTTTGTGCAGTCTAATTTATAGGCTGCGTCTTTACCAAGACGTTCTTCTCCTATTTGTATCAAATGGGTGGAACCAGCATTAACCCTTTCAAATATTTTGAAAACTAAGTCCTTTATAGATATAAATTCATCGCCTGAGATATGGTAATACTCTCCTAATTTTCCCTTTTCAAACAGGTTAAAAGTAGCGTGTGCAACATCTTGCATATGAATAAAATTTCGTATTGATGTGCCACCACCGTGCAATTCCAATGGCACACCTCGTAAAGCACAATAGATTGCTTTAGGGATAATGCGGTATAAGCGTTGCCCTGCCCCATAGACATTAGAAGCCCTTGTCGCACAAAAGGGAAAATCATATGCAGAAAAAAAACTATTAATAGATAAGTCAGCTGCAGCCCTTGACACAGCATAAGGCGTTGATGGTGAATAAGGTGCATTTTCGTCAATAATACCGCTTGTTGTGCCATAAACCTCGGGAGTTGTTATATGAAGATAGCGGTCAAGAAAATCAATATTTTTAAGTTGATTAAAAAGCTTTGTGGTCGAAACAACATTGGTTTGCATCCAATGTTCAGGATAATCCCAGCTTTGCCCAACCATGCTTTGTGCCGCAAAGTTGATAATATGGCGAATTTTATTATGTTTTATTAAATTAATTACTTCATCTAAATTATGGTTCAAATCATAACAATAAAATGAAAATAATCGTTTTTTGTTATCATTCCAGTGATAAGGAAGAAACATTTTATCTGCTTCACTGGAACGACTAACCCCAAATACTTGGATATTTTTTTCCAAAATATGCTTAATAAAATAGGCTCCAGAAAAGCTATTGGAGCCAATAACCAGAATCTTATCAATCATTTTTTTCCGTCCGCGGAGAGACGCAAAGTGCTAATAAATAATGCGCCATCGGGTAAAATCCCGTATGAACAACCTCATCATTCATAGAAAATAAAAACACATGTTTGAAATACTGGTTCATACATTGTTTAAAATCTTCTCCTGATTTACAATTTACGTGTCCAGCTTTACTTGGCGGAGAAGCATAGGGTTGAGACTCCAAAGAAGGCATTCCCAAAATAACTACGCCGTTATCATTTAATGAATAAATAATGTTACATAAAAACCTATTTTCCTCATGTTCTGGGATATGTTCCAGCACATCAAGGGCGTAAATTGCATCATATTCCTTGGGCAAAGGTGCTTTTGATAGATTATGCTCAACTGCTTTTAAAAATGGTGGGCAAGTATTTCGCTCATTAATATCGTCGATAAAAAGTGGATCAAAGTCCATGACGGTTAAAGATTCAACTTCTTTTGCAACAATACGCGATTGAAAGGCATCGCCACAGCCGATTTCCAATACCTTATTTTTACCAGCGATCATCTTGGATACAAATTTATACCGCGACAATGAAAACACCAAACGCCGCGGGTCATCCTGCCATACTTGATTGGTCATTAAACCAAGCTTAGTTCGCCCATAAGTGGTTTCATTATCAAACAACACATTATATTGCGGCTCTTTAAACTCCGATTTTTTCATTCAGATCACCCAGAATAACTTTGTGTAATCATATTAAAACATATCATTTGTATGTCTTCTGCAATTTGCATATCATTTACTTTGATATGAATGGGAATATCCACCATCTCAAGCGCACGCCCTCCATCAAATCCTAAAATCCCATATGTTTTAACCCCAATATCAGATGCGGTTTTTAAAGCTTCGATAATATTGGATGAATTACCACTGCCAGAAAGCACGATCAATAAATCTCCTGCTTCTGCTTGTACTGCAAGTTCATAAGCAAAAATTTGATCATAGCCTTCATCATTAGCAATGCAAGATGCCGTTGACGGATTGCTGCCAAGTGCATGAATCCTTAACCCTTTCCCCTTTTGCTTGGTAATCGGATAGGTTAGATCATTGGCAATATGCATTGCATTGGCCATGCTACCTCCATTACCACAAATAAATACACGCTACCCATCTTCCATGCAGGCAACAATATCTTCATATAATGATATAAGATTTTTCCATTCCATGGACTGCAGAACATCTGAAAGTCTGCTTCCATATTGTTTACATTGGAGAATATCCACTTATTACCTCGCCATCATTGTTTTCATTGTTTTCAAATTATAATAATCTTCTTTATCCACAAGAATCCCTTGATTATATTGATTAACAATCTCTTTTATTGCGTCTGCTACCGTCTTTTTTGGAATAAATCCAGTTGCAAGCAATTTGTCAGAATTAACACGATAAGAACGCGGGTCATTTGACGGTGTGACTGTAATCTGTGCGGGTACAAATTCACATACATGATTGGCAATATCTAAAATTGATATATTTTCAAACCCTGCATTATATATACCCTGTATCTGTGGCCGCTCAAGCAAAAACAAATACAAATCCGTAATATCATCAATATGAATATTGGGGCGCACTTGGCTCCCTCCAAACACTGTAATTTTTTTGTTTTCTAATGCTTGCATGGTCAACATATTAACCGAAACATCCAACCGCATACGTGGTGAAACGCCGCAAACGGTTGCAGGCCTTACGATCTGCACTGCCATTTGATCTGAGTAAGAAAATGCAACCCGTTCTGCTACCATTTTGGTTTTATTATATTCTGATATTGGCTCCAGTGATAAATCTTCAGTGACCTGTTCTTCTTCCTTTATGCCGTAAACACTGCCAGAAGAGGCGTAAATGAATTGTTTAACTCCCTTTTTTGCCGCCTGATCCAATAATTGCATCGTAGCAAGACAACTAACTTCCCAAGTCAGCAGAGGGTCTAAATCGCTACAAGGATCATTGGCAACCGATGCCAAGTGAATGATGGCATCATAATCTTCTAAATCATAATGATGGGGATTGCGTAAATCTCCTTTAATTATTTGCAGGTTCACATGATCTGATAAATGATTGCCAAACCACATAATATCAAATGCAGTTACCTTATGCCCAGCATCCAAAAGTTTTTGCGTTAGCACGGTACCTTTATAACCACACGCCCCTGTTACAAATATATGTTTCATTTTACAATATTACCTAATTTGAACGGGATAAGGCTTCTTCTGCAACTGCTTTTAATTGGACTACAATATCAGAATTTATAATAGGTAAAGAAATTTTTTCCAATTCTTGATAGCCAACTTCCATCACAGAATGCGCAAGTTGCCGTGTTTTTGTTAAATGCCCTGATTCAATCAGATGCGCTTTTAACTCAAGGAAATTTGCTTCGGTTCGTGCTTCTGGGTCTTTAAATAGCTGGCTTAGCCATTGTTGCATTTCCAAATTTGATTCTTCATAAAGCATAAATACTGGCATCGTAACTTTGCCTTCATGAAAATCATCACCAGTAGCTTTTCCCATTGCTGAACTTTCAGATTCATAATCAATCACATCATCAATCAGTTGAAAGGCAAGCCCAAATTGAAAGCCAAATTTTTCAAATCCTGTGATGATTTCTTGGTAAGATTGCGTTTGTTGTTCACAAGCAATATGAACCCCCATTTTAGCCGAAGCTGAAAATAGCGCAGCCGTTTTTGCTCCGATCATTTTTAAATAACTATCCTTGCCGCAAGTCATTTCATGCGCAAGCCCAAGCTCTAGGATTTGGCCTTCTGCAAGCTGCTGTGTTGCTTCTGCCAAAATATTCATAATTTCCAACGATCCATATTGAGTCATCAATTGGAAAGAACGCGCGAATAAATAATCCCCAACCAGAATAGAAAACCGATTGCCCCATACGTGATTGGCACTAGGTTGTCCACGCCGCAAAGGACTTGCATCAACAACATCATCATGGAGCAGGCTTGCTGAATGGAGATATTCTATTGCAACCGCCAAACCAATTTCATCTGGTGCCTGTTCATGTTGTGCCTGTTCATGTTGTGCTTGTGATTTTGAAATATCACAACGATGCCCACAAGCAGCTGCACAGGCAAGCAACATTAGCGGGCGAACACGTTTTCCGCCTGATTCAAACAAATGCCCCGATAATTGACGAATGACCGGAATATGTGATTGATAATGTTCGCGTATTGCCTGTTCAAGCAGGGTTTGCTCTGCTTCAAACTGACGCCACAAATTGGTAATAGCCTGCACTCAGCAACCAACCCCAGTTTATTTTTTTAACGAGTTTATTTTTTTAACAATCCTAATTTTTATCTTTATCAACTAAGCGTTTTTCAGCAATCCACGGCATCATCGCGCGTAATTTTTCGCCAACTGCTTCAATTGGATGCTCATCATTTAACCGCCTTGTTGCTTTAAAATGCGATTGATGCGCTCTATTTTCCAACATCCAGTCACGCGCAAAGCTACCATCTTGAATGTCACGAAGCACACGCCGCATTTCTGCACGTGTTTCATCAGTGATAATGCGCGGCCCTGTACGATATTCACCATATTCTGCTGTGTTAGAGATAGAATAATTCATATTCGCAATGCCGCCTTCATAAATCAGATCAACGATTAGCTTTACTTCATGCAAACATTCAAAATAAGCCATTTCAGGTGCATAACCTGCTTCAACCAATGTTTCAAACCCGCCACGGATTAGCTCAACCAAGCCGCCACAAAGCACAACCTGTTCACCAAATAAATCTGTTTCGCATTCTTCACGGAAGCTTGTTTCAATAATCCCAGCACGTCCGCCACCGATGGCACTGGCATAAGATAAGGCTAAATCAAGTGCATTTCCTGAACTGTTACGATCAATCGCAACCAAGGTCGGCACCCCGCCACCCCGCAAATATTCAGAACGCACGGTATGCCCAGGCCCTTTGGGAGCTACCATGACAACATCCAAATCGGCACGTGCCTCAATCAAATTAAAATGGATATTTAGCCCATGTGAAAACATCAACATTGCACCTTTTTGCATATGGTCATGCAAATCTTGCTGATAAATTTCAGCTTGCAGCTCATCTGGGGTTAGCATCATAACCACATCTGCCCATGCTGCCCCCTCGCTCGGTGTCATGCAGGTAAATCCTGCTTTTTCAGCTTTTGCCCGTGAAGCAGAACTGGCTTTTAACCCGATGCGAACATCTTTCACGCCGCTATCACGTAAATTAATCGCCTGCGCATGGCCTTGACTTCCATAGCCAATAACCAGCAATTTTTTTGATTTAATTAGGTTAACATCGGCATCCCGATCATAATAAACGCGCATGAATTTAATCTCCCGTCTTTAAAATATATATATTGGTTGTTAGTTTATTAAAGTCTCAATAGCAGATAAGCAAGATTAAAAATAGTTGCCTAGGTCAACATCAAAAGAAAATGAACCAAATACATTATAATTGTTGACTGGTTCGCCTAATTGGTTGTAACAATTTTTTTAAATTTTAATTTTTTGAAGGAAACTTAAATTATGGCTTTATCCTCTTATCTTTTTACAAGTGAATCTGTATCTGAAGGACATCCAGACAAAGTATGTGATCGCATCAGCGATGAAATGGTGGATTTGCTGATCAGTAAAGACCCTTATTCACGGGTTGCAGTTGAAACGCTTACCACCACCAATCGTGTTGTTTTGGCAGGTGAAATTCGTTGTGCTGAGACGGTTGAACCAGATGAGATGATTGAAGTCGCAAGAAATGCCGTCAAAGAAATTGGTTATGCTCAAGAAGGCTTTCATTGGCAGAATATGGCGGTTGATTATTATGTGCATGGACAATCTACTGAAATTGCGATGGGGGTTGATGCTAGCGGCAATAAGGATGAAGGCGCAGGGGATCAAGGATTAATGTTCGGTTATGCATGCCGTGAAACCGATGCGCTTATGCCAGCACCAATTCATTATTCCCATCAAATATTAAGAAATTTAGCACAGCTTAGACATAGCCAAGAACAAAGTGGGTTAGGACCAGATTCAAAAAGTCAGGTAACCCTAGTTTATGAAAATGGTGTGCCTGTGCGCACCGCTTCGGTTGTTGTTTCAACCCAACATGACCCAAGCTTGAGTGTTCGCCAAGTGCGGGAGATTGTACGCCCAATCGTTGAACAATCCCTGCCACAAGGGTGGATGTGTGAAGAAGACCAATTTTATGTTAATCCAACAGGGCGTTTTGTCATTGGTGGCCCTGATGGTGATTGTGGCCTTACGGGGCGTAAAATCATTGTCGATACTTATGGTGGCGCAGCTCCGCATGGAGGCGGCGCATTTTCAGGGAAAGACCCAACAAAGGTTGACCGTTCAGCTGCTTATATGGCGCGTTATCTGGCTAAAAATGTTGTTGCCGCAGGTTTGGCTGATCGTTGCACCATCCAGCTTGCTTATGCGATTGGCGTGACAGAGCCTTTATCGCTTTATGTGAATACGCATGATACAGGAAAAGCCGATGAAACTGCTTTGATTGCTGCGCTTAGAAAAGTAACAGATTTAACCCCGCGTGGCATTCGGGAGACTTTGAAATTAAATCGCCCCATCTATGCGAAAACGGCAGCTTATGGGCATTTTGGGCGCACACCGACACAAGATGGTCATTTTAGCTGGGAAAAAACTGATCTTGCTGATGCAATCGCTGGAGCGATTTAATAAAGATCAGAGTTTAAAAATACCGCCATGGTCGCACGCATCGCAACGGTAGCTTTTCAAGGCGTCGAAACGCTTCCAATTTTTGTTGAGGTGCAGCTAACTTCTGGCTTGCCAGCTTTTACTATTGTTGGGTTACCTGATAAAGCAGTTGGCGAAAGCCGTGAGCGGGTACGCGGTGCCTTAACTGGCCTTGGGTTAGCCATGCCGCCTAAACGGATTACGGTAAATCTATCTCCTGCTGATGTCTTAAAAGAGGGAAGCCATTTTGATTTACCCATTGCGCTTGGCTTACTCACCGCTATGGGTACGCTTCCCCAAGATTCTTTGGTTGAATATCTTGCGCTTGGGGAATTGGGATTGGATGGGCGGATTATTCCAGTATCTGGTGTTTTACCTGCGGCTATGCGCGCAGTAGAGGAAGGGGTTGGTCTTATCTGCCCCGAAGCACAGGGAAGTGAAGCTGCCTTTGCAGGGGAGTTGGATATTATTGCCCCATCTTCCTTATTAGGATTAATCAATCATTTAACAGGAAAGCAGGTTTTAAATCCACCGCAACCGCGCGTGGTGGATGATCATACACGCCATCCAGACCTTGCGGATATTAAAGGCCAAGAAGCCGCAAAACGCGCATTAGAGATTGCGGCCGCAGGTGGCCATAATCTATTACTAAGTGGGCCGCCTGGTTCTGGAAAAAGCATGTTAGCAGCAAGGCTTCCTGGGATTATGCCCCCGCTTGATGCAAGTGAGGCTTTAACCCTTTCTTTGATACAATCTGTGGCAGGCTTATTGAAAGAAGGTGGGATTTCAACCACCCGTCCCTTTCGTGATCCCCATCATTCGGGTTCAGTTCCAGCCTTGGTTGGCGGTGGCACCAAGGGCAAACCAGGGGAAATTTCACTTGCCCATCATGGCGTATTATTCTTGGATGAATTGCCTGAATTTTCACGGCAAGCCCTTGAAAGCTTACGCCAGCCGTTGGAAACGGGTTCTGTATCGATTGCGCGGGTGAATGCCCATGTCACTTACCCTGCAAAAATCTTACTGGTTGCTGCGATGAACCCTTGCCGATGTGGCTTTCTTGGTGATCCAGAACGCGCTTGTTCCAGAGCCCCTAAATGTGCCATTGATTATCAAGCTAAAATTTCAGGACCATTGCTTGATCGTATTGATTTAAGAATTGATGTGCCAGCCGTATCCATTCAAGACCTTGGACAATCAACTAGATCAGAAAGTAGCGCAGAAGTCGCATCACGCGTTGCCGCTGCGCGTGCCATTCAACGCAAACGCTTTCAAAATTTAGGGGTTGATCTTTACTGTAATTCAGAAGCCGATGGAAAAATTCTTGAAGAAATTGCCACGCCAGAACCCGATGCGCTAACGCTATTGACACAAGCGGCTGAAAAGCTTAAACTATCCGCAAGGGGTTATCATCGTGTATTGCGGGTAGCACGAACATTGGCTGATCTTAATGGTCAAGCCGTTATTACCCGCCCTCATATTGCTGAAGCTTTAAATTATCGCGATCTTCCTCTTCGCCACGCCTAGATAGGCGTAATGAATATAAACCTAGATAGGCGTAATGAAATAGGCCTGAATAGGCGTAATGAATATAGATAAGGAGTGTGCGATGCTTGATACACCAAATAATCCAAATAGCATTAAGCAATCACCATCACCAGAAAAAGTATCTCATTGGCAAGAACGCGTTGATCTTGCCGCCGTCTTTCGTTGGATTGAGCGATTGACTATGCATGAAGGTGTCGCCAATCACATAAGCCTTGCTGTGAATGAATCGGGTAGCCAGTTTTTGATGAATCCTAATCAGATGCATTTCAGCCGAATTAAAGCCTCCGATCTTTTATTGTTGGATGCGAATGATCCCGAAACTTTGGAACGCCCTGATGCACCCGATATTACTGCATGGGGTTTGCATGGCAGTTTGCATCGACACTGTCCGCATATTCGTTGCGCCCTTCATATTCACCCTACACATTCCACGGTTTTGGCTTGCTTGAAGGATAGTAACCTTCCTCCCATCGATCAAAACACAGCAATGTTCTATAACCGTTATGTTATTGACGAAGAATTTGGTGGCCTAGCGTTTGAAGATGAAGGGGAGCGTTGTGCGCAGTTGCTATCTGATCCCACCAAGCAAATCTTGATTATGGGCAATCATGGCATTCTTTGTTTAGGCGATAGCGTGGCAGAAGCTTTTAACCGTGCTTATTATTTTGAACGCGCGGCGGAAACTTATATTCGCGCCCTTCAAACGGGTATGCCGTTACGGATTATGTCCGATAATTTAGCGGAGCAGGTTGCTTATGAGATAGAAACCTATCCTGAACAAGCCGATCAGCATTTGGAAGAAGTTAAGGCAGTTTTAACTGCTGAGGGTTCAGATTTTTCTCAATAGATAATAGGTTTGGGGGCTATCATGGGATTAAATAATTGTCATAATTTTCACGATTTTCGTAAATTAGCGCGCAGGCGTCTGCCAAGCCCAATCTTTAATTATATTGATGGGGCTGCGGATGATGAAGTCACGCATCAAAAAAACACAAGCAGTTTTGATGAGGTTGATTTATTGCCAAGCGTGCTTCGCGGCGTGAAAGACATTGATATGTCCGTCACTGTGCTTGGACAAAAGCTTGCTGTGCCATTTTACTGTTCTCCAACAGCACTTCAACGCTTATTTCATCATCAGGGTGAACGTGCAGTAGCCGCCGCCGCAGAAAAATATGGTACAATGTTCGGTGTGTCGTCTCTTGGCACTGTCAGCCTTGAAGAATTACGTAAAAAGCATAATACGCCACAGGTTTATCAATTTTATTTCCATAAGGATCGCGGCCTGAACCGTGCCTTGATTCAGCGTGCTAAAGAAATTGGCGTGAATGCCATGATGGTAACGGTTGATAGCATTACGGGCGGGAATCGTGAGCGTGATTTGCGCACTGGATTTACAATTCCAATGCGTTTGAATCTTGGCGGTATGCTGCAATTTGCCTTAAAACCAAGCTGGGGGATTAATTTTATCCTTCGTGAAAAATTTAGCCTGCCACAGTTGGGAGAACACCGCAATATGTCGGCAGACCCATTGACGGTCAGCCGTTATTTTTCAGAAATGCTGGATACAACCTTTAATTGGGATGATGTTGTCGAGATGATTAAAGAATGGGATGGGGAATTTTGTTTAAAAGGCGTGATGTCAGTGGAAGATGCCAAGCGTGCCGCTTCAATCGGTTGTACGGGCGTGGTTCTATCCAATCATGGCGGACGTCAATTGGATGGCTCCCGAACAGGGTTTTCACAGCTTGGCGCAGTGGTCGATGCAGTTGGTGATCAGATTGATGTTTTGATGGATGGCGGCGTTCAGCGTGGCACACATGTTTTAAAAGCCCTGTCAATGGGTGCAAAAGCAGTTGGAATTGGACGCGGTTATCTTTATCCTCTTGCCGCAGCTGGTCAGCCTGGAGTTGAACGTATGCTTGGCCTGATGAAAGCAGAAATTGAACGCAACATGCGGTTAATGGGGGCAGAAAAAATCTCTGATTTATCACGTGCTAATTTAATTTAGGGTTTAGACAATTTTAGAGTGGGGTTTTTCTAAACCCATTTAATATCTTGTGCCAATCTGACTATATCCGTACGTTCTTGGCATATTCTGGGCAAATCCATATCGATTTTAACGCTTCTCTTATTCCTCCTTGTCTTGGGGGAAAGACGATGTGACCAACGAACTAAACTGGATTTACTAATACAAAAATGAGCTACCGTCGCCTCAAAGATTAGACCGTGACAGGCTTTATAAGATAATACACGTTTCCTAAAATCTAAGCAATAAGTCATAAGAAAATCATATTCAATTTATATGCCATTGGCTAAATATGGCATAAAATAAGCTATATTTAGAGCATTTTTTTAAAGTGCTGGAGGCTGGTTTTGCCGTCCAAAAATGCCGTAAAATTGGCTCATAAAATTGGTATTGAGATTGCTTTTTGTAAAAATAGTGTCGATCTTCCAATTGAAAGTCATAAAATATAAATAAATACAGATAGTTAGCGTTAAAAATAAATATAAAACACCCCTGTTTTTGCTTTAGGCAACAGGGGTGTTTTTTTATTTTCTGCTTACAATATGCTTACAAAAATGGGTTGTAAGCATGGGGGTTGGTTGTGTGGGGTTGAAGCTTGAAAATATCAGGAAATACTGGGGGTTCAGCGATTTAGCTTCATGTGAAATTCGTTCAAAAATGGCTCATTTTATCGTTTTTTTACAAATTTTTTGCTTACAATATGCTTACAAATGAGATTCTTAGAAAAGTTGATTTACTGAAAATGGCTTTGATAGGGGGCTACAGGGCGAAAAAATGCCCCTCACCCTCGGCTTTCAAGGGTCTCTGTCAGAGCGGGATACAGCCGTTTTTGTCACTTTGGAAGAGGCTCCAAATTCGGGTGCGGCGAGCAGTTTTGTGACCTATATGACCAAGACAGATTATGCTGGAAATTGGGAAATTGATTTGGCAACTGCCGCCACTTATTTGGGGGCAAATAAATTATTAATGGAACATCGCAGTACGATTAAAGCAATTGCAAATGCGGTCGATGAAGCAGGCAATATAACCGCAGGTGTCCTCAACACTTATATCATGCAAAGCGATCATGATGCAGGGCTGCTTTGGCCGAACCCTGGGGAGGCACAGATTACTAGCAGTGGAACTACCGACACAGCCGTCACCCATTTGGTTACGGACACCACACGTGATTTAATTGGTGGGGTTGACTTGCTTACGGGGACGGAAGTTATGCTAACCCTATCCGATGGCACAGATACAGGCACCTATACGGTGTTTGCACAATCTGATGGACGCTATACTTTGGATTTTGAGGATGCTAATACCTATACCGAAGAGGCAGGATCAAATTTTGATATGACAGCCTTAACCCATGGCGCACAGGTCACCGCGATCATTAACTCCACCGATGATCTGGGGAATGTTTATACTTATGACAGCGCAAGCAGCGATGATGGCGTTCAACAAGATTCAAGTGATGACTTGGCTTATGAATTTGAAATGAGTTTGGAAGGCCCCACCCTTGGTTCAGATAATTTTGTGAATGGAGGGGATTATGAATTAACGGTGGCAGCAGGGGTTACGCTGAATACTTACGCAGATATTGAACTGGGCGATTGGAATGGCGATGGCCAAGATGAGATTTTTGCAAAGGTAAATAATCAAGCTTATATAGATATTTTATTCTTAAATGCCGATGGTACGGAAATTACCCATATTGAACAAATAAGCACGGCTGGTACACGGAACTATGGCATGACCGTTGGTGATTTTGATGAAAATGGCACGGATGATGTTTTTGCGACTTCGTCCAGTAGCACCAGTACATCAAATTATATCTCTTTTAATACAGATGCAGACCCTCAGGCGGATAGCACAAGAAATTCTTCCAAAACCCAAGATGCTGTTGGCACAGTTGCTGTGGATCTTGATGGCGATGGGAATTTGGATTTAATTGAAGGGGCAATTCAAAATAATCAGGACGTTTATATTCATTATGGCAATGGTTCGGGTGGATTTAGAAGCACACAAACATTCGGCCGTTCTGATAGTAATAATTACGTCAGGATAGGTAATGATCATGTTCAGCGTGATTTTAACAATGATGGCCATATGGATACATTGATAATGTCTGGCTATAATGGTGATAAAGTTATGATTTTATTTGGCCAAGGGGCAAATAGCAATGTTGCGGTATCAGAATATTCAAATTCTCTTGGAAGCCATCGAGCTCTTTTATATGCTGATTTTGATGGGGATGGTGCAGAAGAAGTGCTAAATGTGAATGGTAAAAGCCTATTAACTTTTGATTCAGGAACTAATCAATGGGTAACCAAGTCAAGTGATATTTTTGGTGGTTCATCACTATCAGCTAAAAATTCCGAAATATTGGATTATGATGGGGATGGCGATTTGGATTTATTGGTGTCTTATGGTACAGATGTTTATGTATGGTTAAATGATGGGACAGGTAATTTTAAAGATGGTGGGGATACAGGTATTGACGCCAGTAACTTTTCCTATTCTGCTGATTCAATGGCGGATGGGGATATCAATGATAATGGTACGGATGAAAAACTGTTTTATGAGCAAACGGGCAATACATTCAATGTCATTAAAAACACAATCGCTGTGCCTGCCAATGGTTTGGGGTATTTTGATAATACAGCCGATACCATTCGTGTGTTTGTAACCGATGCGAAGGTGGGGGATACCATTGAAATTACCCATAATGGGGCAGATGTGATTGATGGTGCTGCCACTGAATATGTGCTAACCCAAGCCGATGTTGATAATGGCTATGCTGAAATTACCGTGGATTTAACCAATGTCAATGATGGCGCGAATGTTGCTTTTGAGATTACCTTAACCGACTCCCTTGGGATTTATACCATTCCAACCCAAACGGCTGAGATTAATGTTGATGCAAGGGTGCCTGTTGCACCTGCGGTTGATTTGGATCAAGGTGCCAATGATAATTATATCATTGCTGATCCGCCTGTAATAACGGGTACCCATAACGATGATTTTGATTATTTATGGATTACGGTAAGCGATGGCACCAATATCGCGACCTATGAACCAACCTTTATTGATCCTGCTGGGACTTGGACATTGGATATTGCCACGGCAACCCCACTTGCCAATAATGGCGCAGACCCCGATTATGTCGATGGCGGGCAAATTAATATTAATCTTTCCGCCCATGAAACTACAGGCAGCTTTACCCAAGCAGCCCAAGCCGTTGATTTTGATGTTAGCTTGGTAGCCCCCACCCTTGGTTCAGATAATTTTGTGAATGGAGGGAATTATGAATTAACGGTGGCAGCAGGGGTTACGCTGAATACTTACGCAGATATTGAACTGGGCGATTGGAATGGCGATGGCCAAGATGAGATTTTTGCAAAGGTAAATAATCAAGCTTATATAGATATTTTATTCTTAAATGCCGATGGTACGGAAATTACCCATATTGAACAAATAAGCACGGCTGGTACACGGAACTATGGCATGACCGTTGGTGATTTTGATGAAAATGGCACGGATGATGTTTTTGCGACTTCGTCCAGTAGCACCAGTACATCAAATTATATCTCTTTTAATACAGATGCAGACCCTCAGGCGGATAGCACAAGAAATTCTTCCAAAACCCAAGATGCTGTTGGCACAGTTGCTGTGGATCTTGATGGCGATGGGAATTTGGATTTAATTGAAGGGGCAATTCAAAATAATCAGGACGTTTATATTCATTATGGCAATGGTTCGGGTGGATTTAGAAGCACACAAACATTCGGCCGTTCTGATAGTAATAATTACGTCAGGATAGGTAATGATCATGTTCAGCGTGATTTTAACAATGATGGCCATATGGATACATTGATAATGTCTGGCTATAATGGTGATAGAGTTATGATTTTATTTGGCCAAGGGGCAAATAGCAATGTTGCGGTATCAGAATATTCAAATTCTCTTGGAAGCCATCGAGCTCTTTTATATGCTGATTTTGATGGGGATGGTGCAGAAGAAGTGCTAAATGTGAATGGTAAAAGCCTATTAACTTTTGATTCAGGAACTAATCAATGGGTAACCAAGTCAAGTGATATTTTTGGTGGTTCATCACTATCAGCTAAAAATTCCGAAATATTGGATTATGATGGGGATGGCGATTTGGATTTATTGGTGTCTTATGGTACAGATGTTTATGTATGGTTAAATGATGGGACAGGTAATTTTAAAGATGGTGGGGATACAGGTATTGACGCCAGTAACTTTTCCTATTCTGCTGATTCAATGGCGGATGGGGATATCAATGATAATGGTACGGATGAAAAACTGTTTTATGAGCAAACGGGCAATACATTCAATGTCATTAAAAATGGAAATATCGCCATACCTGCCGATGGTTCGGATTCTTTTGATGCTACAAATGATCAAATGCGCATCTTTTTACAAAATGTTAAAGTCGGTGATACCATTGAAATCACCCAAAACAGCAATAATGTGGTGAATGGTGGCGGTACCTATGTGCTAACCCAAGCCGATGTCGATAATGGCTATGCCGATGTTGAACTGGATTTCACCAATGTCGCGGATGGTACGGGCATTGCCTTTGATATTACCCTAACCGACACCAATATTGGTCGCGCCCCCGTCACCACCACCGCAAATATTGATGTCCAGCCTTCTGCAACTCCCATCATGGCACCAACGCAGCCCGTTTATGATGCGGGCGATCCACTGCCTGTGAATGACGCAGTTACCAACCAGCCCGTTGGTGATGCGAATGGCGATGGTGTAATTGATGCGGCTGACAATCATGAATTTACCATATGGTTTAAAGAAAACGCATCAGACCCTTCCGCAATCGAAGAAGATGATATCATAACCTTCACCAATTTAGCAACAGGGGAGCAAAGCGCAGCAAGCTATGTCGTCACCAGCGCAGATGTTCAAAATGGCTATGCCAATATACTGGCAGAATTTACAACAGGCATATCAGCAAGCACCAACCTATCTGATTTACAAATTCAAATCGAAGACCATAATACGGGCAATATTGTGGTGTTCTATGGCGATCATAATCAGGGCAATATGTATGTCCACCAAGCAGGTAGTATCGCAACCAAACATTTTATCATCGATGTTGATGGCGATACGGATGTTATCGCTTCAGGGGAATTTAATGTGCATACCGACTCCCTTGATTTAGGTTCCCTGCTAAACGGCTTTGTCCGCAATACAGGCAATGGTGATTTATGGGATGATCTGGAAGCGCAAGGCTTTGTGAAGAAAAGCGGCACCACCGACACCACCATCGAAATTGATGTGAATGGCACTGGCAACTACACCCACGCCGTAACCATCGAAGGCATCGACTCCACCAATCTGGACGAAGATAACCTTGACTTATGATGAAGAGTAACAACCCACCCCATCCATCCAATCAGTAACAGCACAAAACCGCCACCCATTTTTGCTAAAAAATACTATATTGCTCCACGCAGTGGCAGTGGCCGCAAAACTAGGATAATCGGGTTTTTATAATTGGTTTGAATCTGCAATCACAAGCAAGATCGCCCGTACTGTCATGGATTGCAAAATAAAGGGTCATATAGCCGCGTTCGGGCTTTGATTGGGATTGCCTAAGTGCCTCCACTGTAACCGTTAGTGTTAATGGATCATTCGGGCGGACAGGTTTAAGCCAACGCACATCATCAACGCCAGTCCCCCCAAGCGAGGTGCCATCAAATAGCCCTAAATCCCAAAATTGCCGAAAGGCGGCAGAGATAATATGCAGGCCGCACGCGATCAAGCCGCCATAAGGCCCTGATTTTGCGAATGAAGGATCATCATGAATCGGTTGGGGATCAAATTTGATTGCAAAGGTGATAATCTCATCTTCGCTAAGGCACCAAGGGGGCGGGGTAAAGCAATCCCCAACCTTAAAATCTTCAAAATATCGTGGATTAAACTGGGCCATGCTTCATTTTTAACGCTGCAATTTCAATCTTGTTTGCTAGCTGAAAGTCCAAATTTGATAAGCCATCAACATCATGGGTGGTTAGGTTGATTTCAACCTTGTTATAGACATTAAACCATTCGGGATGATGATCAAGCTGTTCGGCATAAAAAGCAACACGAGTCATAAAGCTAAACGCATCCGCAAAATTTGAAAATTTAAAGGCCTTATGTAATTTGCCTTCTTTTATCTGCCAAGCCGTATTTAATGAGGCGTTAAGGGCGGATAATGCTTCGTTTATTGTGTCTTGGTCTAATTTTTTTGCCATGATTGAACCTTTTATTGAACCTTTTGAAATTTTATGGGTATATTATGTCAAATATGGTTTAATTCTTGGAATACAAGCTTATATCCATTATTATATTGGTATGAAACTTGCTAACTTATTAAATTACTAAATTAAAAATAAAATAATTCTTAATTAAAAAAAATGAGATAACGCAATGGTTGGAAGAATTAGCACGGCTGGTGTGAATTTGCACACTTTATTATCCATACAGCGAAATAAAGAATTATCGAATATTTATACCAATCAGATGACGACTGGCTATAAATATCAGCGTTTGCAAGATTATGGTACCGACACCAAGCGCATTCTGGATTATGAAAATATTATCACCGAACGCCAAGGCTATATGCGTGCGATTGACCTTGTGGATGGGATCACCTCCACTTACGAGGAAGCCCTTGCGCAAATGGCAGATGTTGCAAGTCAAATTATGAATGTGACGGATCCGCTTTCGGTTCAGCGTGATTCATTTCCAGGAGAAACCGATACTTTTGCACAAAATTATATGGTTGAAATTGAAGCAAATTTAAATATTGAAATTGGTGGGCGTTATATTTTTTCAGGGACGAATTTCACCGAAGCCCCCGCAATTGATATGCGTGGCTTACAATTATATTCAATGTATGATGCAACCTTTAGCGATGAATTAATCGATCTTGGTCTTTTACCAACCGATTCTTATGTCATTGGGGAAGATGATGGAAGTGGCGGTTTAACCCTTTCAGCCCCCGTCTTGTTTGGAGAAGGGGATACGATTGAAACCGCCGATATTGTCCCGCAAACAAGCTATAAACGACCGATATTGGATAATAATGGGGATCCACAATATGATACCAATGGTCATATTATCCTTGAAGAATTTCATCAATCCTATTCCAGTAAATTTGCTGGGGATCAAACCACAGACTCGCGGTCATGGACGCAAATGAGTTTAACCATTCATGATCAGCAGAATTATCCCTATTCAGTCTCTTCCAATGAACAGGCTTTTCAGATGTTAAATGAATCCCTATTGCGGATGCGCAGTGCAACCCAAACCTTTGTCGATGATGAGTTTGATAATTGGGAAATTCAGCGTGGCTTTTTGCGGGAAGCTTATGCGCTTGCTGAAAAGGCACGTGCAGAAATCCGTAAATTAGAGGTTAGAAACGGTGCCGCAATGACCGAATTTTCTGAAGCACGGGATTTTCATTCGCGCCTTGTGTCGCTTGCCCAAGTTTCTCGTGACAATTTGCGTAATGCCGATGATACGGAAGCGGCAATCAATCTATCGGCCCTTAATACGCAGATTGAAGCGTCTTATACGACTATTTCTAAACGCGCAGAATTAACGCTTACCAGATTCCTTTAATATCATTTTTGTTCTGATTGCAATTATCCATTGATGATTGTATTCTATCGAATAAATTTAACGGTTTAACTGGAAAAGGATTGATCAATGACGGCTTCATTTAACTGGCAAGACCCTTTTTTGCTGGAGGAATGCCTTAGCGAAGAGGAGCGTTTGACAAGGGATGCTACCGCCTCCTTTTGTGATGAACATTTAATGCCAACATTGATTGAAGCACATCGTAATGAAAGCTTTGATCGTTCAATTATGAATGCAATGGGCAAGCAAGGCCTGCTAGGGATGACCTTGCCAGAACATTATGGGGGTACGGGCGCAAGCTATACGGCTTATGGGCTTGCGGCGCGTGAAATTGAGCGTGCGGATTCTGGCTATCGTTCGGCAATGTCCGTACAAAATTCCTTGGTGATTTATCCTATCTTTGCTTATGGAAGTGAAGAACAACGTCAACGCTATCTTCCTAAATTAGCTTCAGGGGAATGGATTGGAGCCTTTGGCTTAACCGAGCCTGATCATGGCTCCGATCCAGGATCAATGATAACGCGCGCAACAAAAACGGCGGGGGGCTATTGCCTAAATGGTGCAAAAACATGGATTTCTAATGCGCCGATTGCCGATGTTTTTGTGATATGGGCTAAATCAGAAGCCCATGATCATAAATTACGTGCCTTTATCGTTGAACGGGGAATGAAAGGTCTGACCACACCAACAATTGAAGGAAAATTCTCCCTACGTGTTTCAAAAACGGGAATGATTAATTTGGATAATGTTGAGGTTGATGAATCGCATCTCCTTCCTGAATCTGCGGGGTTTTCAGCCGCCTTTGGCTGTCTTAACCGTGCGCGTTATGGGATATGTTGGGGCGTAATGGGAGCCGCAGAAGATTGCTGGCATCGTGCACGAACTTATACGATGGAGCGCAAGCAATTTGGGCGTCCGTTGGCTCAAACACAGCTTATTCAAAAAAAGCTTGCGGATATGCAAACTGAAATCGCCCTTGGCTTGCAAGCCTGCTTACGCCTTGGACGCATGATGGATTCAGATCAGGCAAGTGGGGAGCTTATTTCCTTGGTTAAACGCAATAATTGCGGCAAAGCCCTTGCCATTGCGCGGGAAGCAAGGGATATGCATGGCGGCAATGGCATTAGTGATGAATATGGGGTTATTCGCCATATGATCAATCTGGAATCAGTTAATACTTATGAAGGCACCCATGATATTCATGCGCTGGTATTAGGGCGTGCGCAAACAGGATTGCAGGCGTTTGGTTGATGGTTGATTTTCCTGAATTGGAAGTGGGCTGGGCGCACTATTTAGGAGAAGAATTTAAACAGCCTTATATGCAACAATTATCACGCTTTTTGGATCAAGAATTGGCTAATGGAAAAACGGTGTTTCCGCCAATGGAGGAGGTTTTTACCGCATTCAGCCTAACCCCTTATGATCAAGTAAAATTGGTTGTTTTGGGGCAAGACCCCTACCATGGGCGCGGGCAAGCGCATGGGCTTAGTTTTTCGGTTAAGGCAGGGGTTCCTTGCCCGCCAAGCCTTAAAAATATTTATAAGGAAATTGAAACTGATTATAAAAAGGCAGGTACGCCTGTCCAAATGCCTAATTTAGGGGACTTAACAAATTGGGCGCGTCAAGGCGTTTTATTGCTAAATTCAGCTTTAACCACACGTGAAGCAGAAGCAGGCGCACATCGCAATAAAGGTTGGGAACAATTTACCGATCAGGCGATTAAAGCCCTTAATGATCATTCACAACGCCTTGTTTTTTTGTTATGGGGGCGTATGGCAGGACAAAAACAAAATTTGATTGATTGTGCGCGGCATTTGGTTTTATGTGCGGCGCATCCCTCACCTCTATCAGCGCATCAGGGTTTTTTAGGATGCGGCCATTTTTTAAAAGCAAATCAATTCTTGCTAGCCCATGGGCGCAAACCGATTGACTGGTTTAATTTGAATTGATCGGATTGATTGATGATGAACGAAGAAAACCCACAATCGCGTTTTGGCTTTGTTTCTGTGTTGGGGGAGACCAATGCAGGCAAATCAACCTTAGTCAATCGTTTGGTAGGCGCAAAAGTTTCCATTGTTACACCGCGACGGCAAACGACTCGCAATCGAATTTTAGGATTATTTACCCATAACCATAGCCAAATTGCCTTGATTGACACACCAGGATTATTTGCCCCTAAACGCCGTCTTGAACGTGGTATGGTCAAAGTTGCGGAAGAAAGCGCAAGCGGAGTTGATGCTATTTTATTAGTAATCGATGCGTCCGTGAAATTTGACCAAGACATTATCGAAAAATTACAAAACATGGTTGCTCATCAACACGCGCCGCCTTTATATATTGCGCTAAATAAAATTGATCGGATGGAACGCCCGAAACTACTTAAATTGGCAAGTGATCTTTCTGAAACCTTACCCGCGCGTGATTTATTTATGATCAGCGCACTGAATGGCGATGGGGTTGATCATTTGCAACAAACACTGGCTGATGTTGTGCCAAAAGGGGTTTGGCATTATGACCCTGATCAATTATCAGATATGCCAGAACGCCTGCTGGCGGCTGAAATCACAAGGGAGCGATTGCTTTTGCGCCTTGGGGATGAACTCCCCTATCATATGGGAGTCATTACCGATGATTGGCAACAGCGCGATGATGGAAGCCTATGGTTACATCAAACAATTTTGGTCACGAACCAACGCCATCGCCAAATTGTTTTGGGAGCTAAGGGGCAGCAAATTAAAGCAATTGGACAGGCAGCACGTCGCCATCTTACAAATTTATTTGAACGCACAGTACATTTAAAATTATTTGTCAAAGTCGAAACTGAATGGCAAAATAATCGTGAATATTATGCGTTGTGGAATCTTGATTTTAAAGCATGAATCCCACTAATTTTGTATTTACGGCGGATCATGGCCAAGCTTCAATGGGTAAGTTTGTCTTTCCTGATGGTTCTTTCTGTAGTGCGATATGCGGTAAAAATGGCCTTGCCATTGAAGAACAAAAACAAGAAGGTGATGGTAAAACACCCATCGGTAGGTTTGAAATTTTATCGCTCTATTATCGGTCTGATCGTGTGGAGCTGCCCGTAACACCTGCCATTCCTTATATCCCAATTCTGCCTAATATGGGTTGGTGTGATGCATTTGAAGACACAGCTTATAATCAACAAATTCATCTTCCTTTTTCGTCAAGCCATGAAATTTTATGGCGGCAAGATTCGCTCTATGATCTGTTATTTGTCCTTGATTATAATCTTGATCCAGTGATTGCGGGTAAAGGAAGTGCGATTTTCTTACATATCGCACCAACGCCAGAACAGCTGCAAGTCACAGAAGGCTGTATTGCGTTAAGTCTGGAACATTGTATGAAAATTATCACCATGCTTGGTGCAGTGAATGTTCTTCATATCCATTTAAAAGAACCGTCTTTTTCTACCTTTGAATAAGGGTTAAACGCAACTTCCCAAAGATAACCATTTGGATCGGAAAAGTAACTTGAATACCCACCCCAAAAAACTTTCTGTGGTTCTTTTAAAATTTTTGCGCCTATCTTTCGTGCCTCCTCAATTATCTTATCCACTTCATTTTCTGAATTTACATTATAGGCCAGTGTAAAGCTGGGGGTGGTGGATAAATTGACCTCAATATCTAATTCTTTGGCAAGCCCCTCTTTTGGATAAAGTGCCAGTACGAATGACTGCAAATTAAATGCGATTATATCATCGGTTTGCTGTTCGGTAGCAATTTCCCAGCCTAACTTTTCATAAAATGCCCTTGATTGTTGAAGATTGGAAACTCCTAACGTGATAATGCTTAGGCGTTGTTCCATAATGCTTCCTTAGCGCAATAAATTAACCACATTCGGATTACGACTGTTCATGCCCCAATCAAAGGCATTGCGTCCCGTATAATCAATTAAATTGATATCTGCACCTGCTGCCACCAATTCAGATACGAAAAAATTATCCCCCTCCCGCGCAGCAATCATTAAAGCGGTTTCCCCATTTTCATTGATTGCATCAATATTCGCCCCTTGATCCAATAATTGCAGGAACACGCCATCTTGATTGCTGGTAATCGCCCATTGCAAAGGGGTATTTCCATTTGAATCAGCAATATTTACATCCCCCCCCATGGATAAAAGCAGGGCAACCATTGCCTCATCTCCATTGCGCACAGCAATCGTGATAATTGGAATGCCATCGGTGCCACGTCCATTAGGGCTTTGCCCACCCGTCATTAGCTCGCGTGCTTTTGAAAGATCACCTTTTTCAACAAACTCATATAATGGTGGTGGGCCACCAAGCTTTATTTGTGCTTGTGCTGGCAAGATAAATAACATGCTAACCAATACGCTGATGCAGATAAGGTTATAAATGGCTTTGAAATTCATTAAGGACTCTACGGTAAGTTTCTTGTTTAAATTCAATACAATAATTTAATAATTCAGAAGGGTTTATCCACTGCCATTCACTAAATTCAGGATGTTCTGTTTCAATATCAATCTCTTGATCGCTTCCTAAATAACGGAAG
The DNA here is from genome assembly GCA_965229675.1 of Alphaproteobacteria bacterium. Lineage (GTDB taxonomy): Bacteria > Pseudomonadota > Alphaproteobacteria > CBDDJK01 > CBDDJK01 > CBDDJK01. The sequence continues at coordinate 939,768 of OZ245897.1, read as the reverse complement.
GCAAACCATTTCTGGCTTTGTCCACGATAACGCCCCCCCCATATTTTTCCAATCATTGGCGCAGGTAAATCGTAATTTATCCAATCTTTTGTTTCGGCAAGTAATTTGGCGTTGTTCGTGCCAATCTCTTCCTTCATTTCCCGAAAGGCAGCTTCAAGTGGGCTTTCCCCCTCATCAATTCCTCCTTGTGGCATTTGCCAATAATGTGAGGGTTGATCGATTCTGGCAGCAACAAATACCCGCCCTTGATCATTGATTAAGAAAATCCCTGCGCAAGGTCGATAGGGTAATTGATCAGGATGGATCATGATAAATTCGTTTTTGCGCGTAACAATGCTTGGCGGATAATGTCAAGTTGTTCCAATATAGGAATGGATGGATTAGGGGCAATCTCTTTCTGTGCTTCATATGTTGGTTCTGGAATCGGTTCTGGGGGTTCTGATGGTGTCGATTCTAGTAAAGCTTCCGGCGTGGTTTCTTTAGCTTCTTCCATACCAAGGAATTGGCGGATACCTTGTTCTTGTAACCGTTTTTTAACCCCTTTGATCGTCATGCCTTCATCATAAAGCATTTCACGAATGCGACCTAAAAGCTTAACATCAACAGGACGATAATAACGCCGCCCACCTGCGCGCTTTAAAGGTCGCACCTGATTAAACCGTGTTTCCCAAAACCTTAGAACATGCTGGGGGATTCCTAGCTCATCCGAAACCTCGGTAATGGTGCGCATGGCCTGATCTGATTTTTCACTTTTTATCGTCATTATTTATAGTTAGAGCGATTTGTATTAAAATTCAAGCATTGCCGCATCTGTCAAGCGAATGGTATAAGGATGATTAGGTGATTTTAAAACTTGTTCGGTCAAGCCTTGTTCAACAATCTTTCCTTCCTGCATAACAATTAGGCGATCTGCCAAGGCACGAATAACGCCAAGATCGTGGCTTACAACGATATAGCTTAGCTTATATTTATCCTGAATCTCCAATAATAATTCGATTAAGCGTAATTGCGTTTTTACATCCATGGCTGAAGTTGGTTCATCCAAAATCACTAGCTTCGGGCGTAAGATAATCGCGCGCGCAATCGCAATACGTTGACGCTGTCCGCCTGAAAATTCATGCGGATAGCGGTCTGCCATTTCTGGGGATAGCTGCACATCAATCAAGGCTTGATTGATTTTTTCAATGCGCTGTTGCGGCTTAAGCTCAGGGTGATGAACGCGCAAGCCCTCAGCAATAATATCACCAACCATCATGCGTGGGCTTAAACTGCTAAACGGGTCTTGGAACACCATCTGCATATTTTTGCGTAAAGTCCTAAGTGGCGCACCACCAAGATGGGTTATGTCCTGCCCACAAAATTGCAATTTTCCCTCTGCGTTAAGTAATTTTAATAAACAAAGCGCAAGCGTGGTTTTGCCTGAACCAGATTCACCGACAATGCCAAGCGTTTTCCCTGAATGCACCGAAAGATCAATCTGATTCACCGCCTTTACATAAGCGTTTGTGCGCCCAAACCATCCTGATTTTAAGGGGAACCATAATTTTAATTGTTCCGTTTTAATGACTGGCAAATCTGTTTCATTCACCTGCTTATTATCACGATTTAAGGGTGGCGGTGCAGAATGCAGTAATTCATGGCTATATTCATGTTGGGGTTTATTAAAAAATGCTTCGCAAGATTGCGACTCGATCAATTCACCATGACGCATCACCAATACATGATCCGCAATCGCTTTTACCAATTTTAAATCATGGGTGATGAACAACATGGATAGGTTCATTTGCGCTTTAAGGTCTGCAAGCAAGGCCAAGATTTGTTGCTGCACCGTGACATCAAGGGCAGTGGTAGGTTCATCAGCAATCAATAATTGCGGATGATTAACCAAGGCCATGGCAATCATGACACGCTGACGCTGGCCACCTGATAATTGATGTGGATAGCTATTAAGCCTTTGTTGCGGATTATGAATCCCTACCCGATCTAAATAATCAAGAACAAGCGCATGCGTTTCAGCTTTTGATAAATTTTGGTGAAGGGTGATTGCTTCAGCGATTTGCTTTTCTATCGTGTGAAGCGGGTTGAGTGAGGTCATAGGCTCTTGAAATATCATTGATATTTCATTGCCGCGAATTGATTGTAAATCATCTTCAAGCGCAGGATAAAGGAGCGTATCCCCAAATTGAATAGAACCACCTTCAATATGCACGCCGCTATGATCAAGCAAGCGCATAATTGCAAGTGCCGTTAAGGATTTTCCTGAACCTGATTCGCCAACCAGCGCGACGGTTTTCCCCTTTGGAATTGAAAAAGAAACTGATTTTACCAAAGGTTGATTACCAACCTGTAGGCAAAGGTTATCTATGGTAAGGCAAGATTCTGTCATCGTAATTTAAACCGTTTTTCGTGGGTCAAAGGCATCACGCGTTGCCTCCCCAATAAAGACCAAAAGGGTTAATAGCAACCCGATAGAGAAAAAGCCCGTCAAGCCCAACCATGGTGCCGATAGATTTTCTTTTCCTTGCTTTAGCAATTCACCAAGCGAAGCGGAACCAGGGGGAAGCCCAAAACCAATAAAATCCAATGCAGTTAAGGTGGTAACGGAAGCCGTTGCAATGAAGGGTAAAAATGTAAGGCTTGCAACCATTGCATTGGGCAGAATATGCGACCACATAATCATGGGATCACGCACCCCCATTGCTTTAGCGGCGGTGACATAATCAAAATTACGTACCTTTAAGCTTTCAGCCCGAACAAGTCCAACCAAAGCAGGCCAACCAAATAGCACCATCAAGCCAAGCAGCCACCAAAAATTAGGTTGCGTCATGCTGGAAAGGATAATCAATAAATAAAGGGCAGGTAATGCCCCCCAAATTTCAATCGCGCGTTGGCCAATAAGATCAATTTTACCGCCATAATAGCCTTGCAATACACCAATCAATAGCCCGATAAGCGAGCTTGCAAGCGTCAACGCCAAACCAAATAATAAAGAAATACGCACCCCATGGATTAGCCTTGCAACAACATCACGTGCCTGATCATCCGTTCCAAGCCAATGGAATTGATCTGGTGGGGTTGGGGCTGGGGCTGTTAAATCCCATGCTGGATTGATTGGGCCATAGGGGATTGGCGGCCATAGCATCCATCCTTTTTCTTGAATTAAATCTTGAACATAAGGATCTGTATAAACGGCTTCAGTTGCAAAGAATCCACCAAAATTTGTTTCTGGAACAGCTTGATAAATAGGCATATAAAATCGACCATCATAATAAACAAAAATTGGCTTGTCATTCGCGATAAAATCAGCGGCAAGTGACAGGATAAACAATAAGGCAAACAAGCTAAGCGAAACCATACCGCGGCGGCTTTGCATGAAAATTTTTAAACGGCGGCGGGTAAGCGGGCTAATCATTGCGGCGTTCAAAATCTATGCGTGGGTCAATCACGACATAGGTTAAATCTGTAATCAAACCAAGCAATAGGCCAAACAAGGTAAAAATATAAAGACTTGCAAACATAATGGGATAATCGCGGTTTAAAGCAGCTTCAAAGCCAAGCAACCCAAGCCCATCAAGAGAAAATATAACTTCAATCAGCAAGGTTGAAGTAAAAAACATTGAAAGAAAGGCAGCAGGAAACCCTGCAATTACAACCAGCATCGCATTCCTGAACACATGACCATATAAAATCATTTGATCGTTGCAACCCTTGGCGCGGGCAGTTTGTACATATTGCTTATTAATTTCTTCCAAAAAACTATTGCGTGTGAGCATGGTTAAGGTTGCAAAGCCGCCAATAACTATTGCGGTAATTGGCAAAATTAAATGCCAAATATAATCAACAATTTGCATGGGAAACGACAGGTTATCAAAATTTTCTGAGGTTAATCCACGCAGTGGAAACCAGCTAAAATATTCACCGCCTGCAAATAAAATTAACAATAAAACGGCAAATAAAAAATTAGGAATGGCATAGCCCGTTACGATTATTAACGAGGTTAAAAAGTCAAATTTTGTACCATTGCGCACCGCTTTTGCGATACCAAGCGGAATACTTACCAAATAGATCAATAAGGTTGACCATATTCCAAGCGAGATGGAAACAGGTAATTTATCTGCAATAATCTCTAATACGGCTTGATCGCGAAAATAACTCTCTCCAAAGTCAAATTGCAGATAATCTATCACCATGGTGATAAAGCGTTCTGGCCAAGGCTTATCAAAGCCAAATTGACGGTTAAGTTCGGCGATATAATCCTCATCCAGTCCGCGCGCCTGATTCGATTTATTGCCCGTTTCATTAAAATCGCCACCACCACCTGTGACGCGTTGAATATTGGCACCACCATGGCCTTCAATCGTTGCAATGATTTGATCAACTGGTCCCCCAGGCGCGGCTTGGATGATCATAAAATTAATTACCATGATCGCCAACAAGGTTGGAATAATCAGCAATAAACGGCGAAGTATATAGACAGTCATCGGCGTATCTTTAAAATTATGCGGCAGTAAATCCTTTAATGAGCGAGCCTACCACCATATACCACCCATCAATTAAGACAAAGAAAATTAATTTAAAAGGAAGTGCAATCATAACAGGTGGCAACATCATCATCCCTAAGGACATAAGCACCGAGGCAACAACCAAATCAATTACCAAAAATGGGATAAAAAGTAGGAAGCCAATTTCAAAAGCGCGTTTAAGTTCTGAGATCATGAAGGCAGGCACCAGTGAGCGTAAAGGGGTTTCAGCAGGATTTTCAACCAGATCAATGCCCGCAAGGTCTAGGAAAAGACGCAAATCATTTTCGCGAACATTGGCAAGCATAAATTCCCGAAACGGTGCAGAGGTGCGTTCAAAAGCCACCATTTCATCGACTTCTTCATTGATAAGCGGGGTGATCCCATTATTCCATGCTTCTTCAAGGGTTGGTTGCATAATGAAAAAGGTCATAAATAACGCTAAAGAAATTAACACCGAATTAGGGGGGGTTTGCTGAACCCCAAGTGCAGTCCTAAGTAAAGATAAGACAACAACAATGCGTGTGAAAGACGTAATCATCACCAAAAAGGAAGGCGCAAGCGACAATACAGTTAATAAAGCAACCATTTGAACAATGCGCCCAGTGACGGTTCCTCCCTCACCAATATCAAAGGTGATGGCTTGTCCCCATGATGGATTGCTAAATAATAAGCCTATCGCCATAATAATGAGTGCGATTGAAAAAAGACGGCTTGGACGCAAAAAGCGTGACATCTTACCCATTATTCTGCTGGTGGAGCTTGGGCGTAAGATTGTCTAACAAGCTTGGCAAATGCGCCATCATCAGATTTTGCCCCTAGACTTGTGGCAGTGCTTGCTGTGCTACCAATTTGCATATCACCGTTAGGGCCTAGGAGTAGCAAATGCTCCTCCCCATTCCATTCAATTAACAATAAACGGCGCCGTGGGTCCAACATCAAGCTATCTTTTACTGCTAAAGCTGATGGGGCATTTCCAGAACGCCGTTTGCGCCCTGCCCACACATTTCCAATGGTCATGCCATATTTACGAAGTCCAAGCCCAAGCAGCCCAAGCAACCCTAAAACAACAAATAAGGCTAAAAAATAGCGTAAATAATCCATGACGGCTGATTATGATCCTTGGCTGGTATATTCTTGTAATTGTAGGCGTAAATGATCCGCCGCAGGATTTGAAGCACGACCATAAAGCACAATATCTTCTGGTTTTAACAGTTGATCGTAATACACACGATTTAAGGCCTCACGTGGAACAAAAGCCGTTCCAGCAACGCTTGCGCCAATAAAGGCACCTTTGGAAATTGACCAAGAGATCACATCCAAATTAAGTGCGGTTGTACTGGCTGCGTCCATGCTAGCCCCAATTGGCCCTGCCGCTCCTTTTAAATTTCCGCCAATTTTTACGTAATCACGCAAAATTGCATCAAGCCCAGCGCGCGTCATAATAAGATAAACACTTTCGGAGGTTTGTGCCCCAATCTGCAATCCAATCGAAGCGGAACTAACCGTTAAGAACACAGGATAACTCCAGCCATTCATTCCCTTGGCAAGCAAAATCCCTGTTCCGCCTTCTCCCCCGATGATAAAACCACCTGAAATTGATTGTGGGACAATCACAATCGCTACTGCTTGGGATAAATAGCGTTTAAAATGTGGACTGATTTGTTCATGATTCCATAATTTAGTTAGGCTGAAGCCAGATTTTGCAACAATCTCTTCTGCCTCTGTTGCAGGATCAGCCTTGGCAGAATTGATGGTCGTTAAGCTCCCAAAATTAAGGGTCATCACAAAGCATAAGGAAAACAATAAAATTCGACTGATCATTGGTTTTTTGCTCCTAAAAAAATATTAAAGCCATTGTAACGCAACCCCTTTTGGAGAGATTAGGGTTGCATATAATTCACCGCCACGCCCTGCACCACCATCAACACATAAGCGATAAAGTCCACGCGCAAGCCCACGATTAAGCGGGTCATAGCCGCGCACAATCAAGCGAAAATTTTCTACAGATTCTTCATGATTTTCAAATTTACGCCACCCCCACCACAAGCTATCGCTTTGTTGTTGTAAGGGTTTATTTGGGTTAAAACCGCTATTTACCAGCGCAACCCTTGCATTCATGCTAAATGCTGCCCGCTTTAAATCCCCAATTAATTCATAAAAGCCAGGCAATGTATAAAGATGGCTGCGTGCTGCCTTTGTCCACTCTCCAATCGTTTCATGGCTGAATCTTGCAGCAATCTGTAGCAATGACCAAGATAGGCCTAACCCTTCAATATAAGGAACCATGCCATGTTCTTCCATCCAATTTAAGATCAGTTCGGGTTCTTCGGCATACTCAAGCTGGAGAAGGCGGGCTAAGGTTTCTTCTTGTGCGCCGCGTAAAAAAACAAGCTTTCCTGTTTCTTGATAAGGCGTTCCTGATAAAAACCATATTCTGAAATTTAATAATTCTTGCAAGCAGTCATAGGCCTCACTTCCAAACCCAAAATAATTCCCAAGATAAACAATCCCGTCTCCTGGTTGTAAGCGTTTAATCAGCTTTTTATGCAGGCGTTTTAATTCTTTGTAATCAGCATGAACCGCACCAATTGCCCATATTCTTGACATTTTGCGATATTGCCCATCCTGTTCTGAATAATCAAGATCGGCGTAACAATGTTGATGCACACGGTCTAGCAAACCACGATAAACCGCATGATCTTCAAGTTTTTCTTTTTTAATTGCAGGAAGCGTTGGGGTTTGTAACGATGCAAGCGCATTGAGGTCTTGCAACAAAGCTTGTTTCTTTGTTCCCCCATCCTTAATGGATGCTAGATTTATGGCTTCCACGGTAAATTGACCTCTCTTACGCACATGCTAATATAAAGATGCATGGCGTGATTCGCCATCAAATCACAAGTTAAATTATAGCTATATTTTTAAGCAAATTGCGGATAATTGACGGCCATAATCAGGCTCATTGCGATGGGTGGCACGGCGATAGCTGAAAAACTGCGCTTCAAGCAGGTAGCAATCTTGATCAATATGGTAAATCTGATCTTGCGTAAGATCAGATTGTTGCAATAGCTTTATGGCAAGCGCAGGTAAATTAAAATAAAAATGTGTCTTATCACGTCCTGCAATAAATAACGATTCTGAAAAAGGATAGCGGTCAAGCATACGCTGCTTAAAAGCAGTATCAATTTCATAGGAGGGTTGCGCGATAGCAGGGCCAACCGCCGCTTTAATCTTGGTAAGATCAGCCCCCAAATCAAGCATGGCGTGAATTGCATTCGCAATCACGCCTTTATAGCAACCTTGCCAACCTGCATGAACCGCCGCAATTACGGGTATATTTGGCTCAACCAATAGGATAGGAACACAATCCGCAGTCAAAACCCCAATTACAATGTTAGGCATGGTTGTTATCAGCGCATCCGCCTTAGGTCTAAATTGAGGCGTTATTTCATCAATTATAAAAACATCGGCAGAATGATGCTGATAAGCAGTAAATAATGGTACATTAAAATAAGATTCGATTAAGGCACGGTTTTGTTGAAGGCAATCTAGCTGATCTTTTGAACCAAAGCCTAAATTTAAGCTGTTATAAATCCCGTTTGAATAACCACCTTGTCGCGTAAAAAAACCGTGGTGGATACTATCAAAATCAAATGAAGGGGCTGTTAAAGGTGTAATTATTTTAAGATACCCTATATTATTTCAAGATACCTAGCGTTTTTGAATGCATGTCTTTTGCCGCTTCAATCACTTTTAAATTTGATTGATAGCTTCGATTGGCCTCCCGCATATCCATCAATTCAACAAGGGTCGATACATTTGGATATTTAACATAACCATCATCATCAGAAGCTGGATGGGAAGGGTCATATTTCATTTTAAAGCTTGTTTTACGATCTGGTACAATTTCTTCGACCCGCACAAGGTCGGCGTTAAGCTGGCGATCAAGAATATTCCTAAAGGTAACCATCTTTCGTTGATAAGGGTCGCCCCCTGGAATTTGCGCTGTGGAATTAACATTTGCAATATTTTCGGAAATGGTTCTAAGGCGTGTGCCTTGTGCATACATGCCTGAACCTGCAATAAATAAGCTTGCTTTTAAATCATCCATGATAGTGATCCTTTTCGTTATTTATGTTCGTAATTAATTATGCACCACCACCGCTACCAAGCGATTGCTTATAAAGCTGTGTAAATTTACGATAAACAGAAGTTGCCATCTGATAATCCGATTGTGTTGTTGTCAATTTCATCATCTGTTCTTCAAGCACGACATTATTTTTCATTGGTGCAGTTTCATAAGCGCGTTTTGCGCGTTCAACACGAAACTGATAATTTTGATCCGAGCTAACAATATGGCGCGAATTGGAATAGGCCATTGAAATTCTGGGTACCCCCCTTGCTAATTCTTGCCTGAAATCAAGGGGACGAAGGTCTCTTGCGCGATAAGTTGGCGTATCTGCATTCGCAACATTTTGTGCCAACACGCGCTGACGCTGGGTTAGCCAGTTCATTTTCTCATTGAGCATTCCAAAAATTGGTGAGTTTGCTACAGTCATTGCTTACCCCTTCCCTTTCGTTAAAATCTCTTTTCTACAACCTCAAGAAAGGAACATGCAAAATAAGTGCCAACCGACGAGTGTTTAGCCTTCCAGCCGCTCTTTTAATAGCTGATTAACAAGTTGCGGATTAGCTTGGCCTTTGGTTGCTTTCATCACTTGTCCAACAAACCAGCCCATTAGCCCTGTTTTACCATTGCGGTAAGCTTCAACTTGACCTGCATTATCGGCAAGTAGCGCATCAATGATTTCGCTTAATGCGCCTTCATCCGAAATTTGTTTTAACCCTTGGGATTCAATAATCTTTTCAGGCATTTCACCATTTTCAAACATTTGATCGAAAATATCCTTGGCCATTTTACCAGATATTTCTTTGGATTGAATGCGCTTTACAAGATCACCAATTGCAGCTGGCGTTACCTTTGTTGTGGCAAGCGTTTGCCCTGCTTTTGCCATCCGCCCAAATAATTCAACGCTTAACCAGTTTGCCACCTGTTTGGGATCGATTACATCATCATTGCCAAGTGCCTGTTCAAAATAATCTGCGGTTTCGCGCTCCTGCGTAAGTACGCCTGCTTCATAGGCAGATAAGCCCAACTGATCGATAAAGCGATGTTTGCGCGCATCAGGTAATTCAGGAAGGTTTGCCCCAGCTTGCTTGATTTCATCTTCAGTTAATATCAAAGGCAATAAATCAGGATCTGGAAAATAGCGGTAATCATGCGCATCTTCTTTTGACCGCATCGCGCGCGTAATACCTTGATTAGGATCGAATAGCCGTGTTTCTTGGCGTATCGTGCCGCCTTCTTCCAAAATTTCTAGCTGGCGTTTTGCCTCAGCTTCGACCGCTTGACGGATAAAACGTAAAGAATTGACATTTTTAATCTCTGCACGTGTGCCAAATGGTTCATCTGGGCGATGTAAAGACAGGTTAATATCAGCACGCATTGACCCTTCCGCCATATTGCCATCACATGCCCCAATATAGCGTAGGATTGACCGCAATTTGCCGACATAGGCCGCCGCTTCCTCTGCGCTTCGAATATCAGGGAAAGAGACAATCTCCATCAATGCAACGCCTGAGCGATTAAGATCAATGAAGCTAAGTTCAGGGGATTGATCGTGCAAGGATTTACCCGCATCTTGCTCTAAATGCAGGCGTTCAATGCGGATTGTTTTGGTAACCCCGTCTTTAAGATCAATTTCAATCTGACCATTACCAACAATCGGCTCTTCAAATTGAGAGATTTGATAACCTTGTGGCAAATCAGGGTAAAAATAATTCTTACGCGCAAAGACTGACTGTTTATTGATTTTGGCGTTCAACGCCAAACCGGTGCGAATCGCATGGCGCACACATTCACCATTCACAACGGGCAACATACCAGGAAAGGCCGCATCAACAAGCGAAACTTGCGCATTAGGTTCTGCACCAAATTGGGTTGGTGCAGATGAAAATAACTTTGCGTTGGAAGAAATTTGTGCATGCACTTCAATTCCGATGACCATCTCCCACATGCCCGTTTTGCCTTTTATTAATAAATCTGACATAGTCTTAACCTCTGATCATTTGAGGCTTATGGGTGAAATTGGCACAACGTTCTAATGCCGCCGCCGCTTTAAACAAGGTCATTTCATCAAAAGCACGTCCAATTAACTGCATCCCAAGCGGCAAGCCATTTCCGTCAAGTCCGACTGGAAGGCTGATCGCGGGCAACCCTGCCAAATTAACGGGGACTGTATAAATATCATTTAAATAAACCGTAACGGGATCATCAGGCTCATCTTCAAGCGCAAAGGCAGGCGTTGGCGTGGTTGGCGCAAGGATAACATCGCATGTTTGATAGGCCATTTCAAAATCCCGTGCAATTAAGCTACGCACCTTTTGTGCTTGGCGATAATATGCATCATAATAGCCTGCTGATAGCACATAGGTTCCAATCATAATCCGTCGCTTGACTTCTGCGCCAAACCCTTCACCGCGCGTTTTATTATAAAGATTTTCCAATGAATCAACGCCTTCAGCACGATAGCCATAACGCACGCCATCATAACGTGCTAGATTGGAAGACGCCTCAGCAGGTGCAATAATATAATAAGCAGGTAATGCTTGATCACTGTAATCAAGCGCAATTTCAACCAATTCTGCGCCTTCTTGGACAAGCCAATCTGCAGTTTTATCCCAATAATTACCAATCGATTCTGACAAATGAGCATTGCGATAGCTGGTTGGAATGCCAATTTTTAAGCCCTTAATTGATTGGGTGCAGGCGGTGGAAAAGGCTTCAACCTCAAGATCAGCACTGGTCGAATCTTTTGGATCGTGGCCTGCCATTACTTCCAGCATCAAAGCGGCATCACCAACGGTTTTTGTCATTGGCCCTGCTTGATCAAGGGAGGAAGCAAACGCAACAATCCCCCATCTGGAGCATCGTCCATAGGTGGGCTTCATGCCAACAATGCCGCATAAAGCAGCAGGTTGACGGATGGAACCGCCTGTATCAGTACCTGTTGCAGCAAGCACACCTTCAGCCGCAACGATTGCGGCTGACCCACCAGAAGACCCACCAGGGGTTAATATCTGATCAGGATTTTCCAAGCTGCGCCATGGGTTTTGTGCCGCACCAAAATAGCTTGTGCTATTGGTTGATCCCATTGCAAATTCATCCAAATTGGTTTTGCCAAGACTGATTGCGCCAGCTTGCTTTAAATTATTGGAAACCGTTGATTCATAAGGCGGAATGAAATTATTAAGAATTTTGCTAGCGGCGGTGGTTAATACACCTTCAGTACAAAACAAATCCTTATTGGCAATTGGCAAGCCTTCTAATGCCCCCGTTTCACCTGTTTTACGGTTTTGATCGGATTGCTTAGCCGCATCCATTGCTTGATCAAATGTTTCACTGATCAATAAATTGAGCGGCTTTAACGCCTCAAGCTTGCTTATATGCGCTTCAACAAGTTCACTTGCAGAAAATTGACCTGAATTTAACCCATCAAGTGCAGATTTTAAAGTAAGATCATCAAACATGAATTACTCAACCACTTTAGGGATGGTGAAATAATCAAGCTTACGGGCGGGCGCATTATTAAGGATCGCTTCAGCCCCTGCGGTGGGTTCGGTTTTATCCAAACGCCGTTTTGTTCCCTCCACCGCTTCTTTAACGCTGGTCATCGGGGTTACTCCGTCCGTATCAATATCAGATAATTGTTCAATCCAATTCAAAATACCGTTTAATTCTTTACCCAATGCCTGCTTTTCTGTCTCGCCTAACTCAAGACGCGATAGCACAGCAATGCGGTCAATCATTTTATCGTCAATCGCCATGATCAGACATGCCCTTCTTGTTTTGCCCATTGCCAGCCTTCATCCAGCACCTTACCGATTACATCAAGTATGAATTGAATTTCATCTTCTTTGATAATCATAGGCGGGCATAAAGCAAGGCCGTCATTGGCAACGGGGCGCACAATCAATCCGTGCTTCTGACAAAGATTAGCAAGCGTAGGGCCAACCATTTTTTTAGGATCAAATGGCGTTTTATTTTCCTTATCCGAAGTTAATTCAATCGCTGCAATCAAGCCAATCCCACGCACTTCCCCAACCAGCGGATGCGATTTAAATTGTCGTAATCCTTCTTGAAAGATAGGGGTCATTTCTTGAACATGATCAATAATCTTGATTTCTTCATAAATTGCTAAGGTTTCAAGGGCAACTGCACAAGAAACAGGATGCCCTGCATAGGTATAGCCCATGCCAAACGTGCCAAGCTGTCCAGAATGTTCGCACACAACATCGCCTATTTTCTTATTCACCATCAAGGCTGAAATTGGCAAATAAGCCGAAGATAATTGCTTGGCAACTGTGACCATATCAGGATCAAGACCAAAGGTTTCACTGCCAAACATCGCACCTGTACGCCCAAAGCCGCAAATGACCTCATCTGCAATCAGTAAAATGTCGTGGCGTTTTAAAATGGGTTGTATCGCTTCAAAATAGCCTTTGGGCGGGATAATTACTCCCCCTGCACCCATCAAAGGTTCGGCGATAAAGGCGGCAATGGTATCTGCGCCTTCTTTTTCAATTAAATCTTCCAGAGATTGCGCTAATCGTTTGCTGAACTCTTGTTCACTTTCGCCTTCCTTGGCAAAATGATAATGATGCGGGCAGTTTGTATGTAAAATACGCTCAATCGGCAGGTCAAAAGATTGATGTAAGGGGGGCAACCCTGTCATGCTAGCGGCAGCAACTGTTACCCCGTGATAGCCCTTTACCCGTGCAATAATTTTCTTTTTTTCAGGCTTCCCGATTGCGTTATGATAATACCATGCCATTTTGACAGCGGTATCATTGCCTTCTGATCCTGAATTGGCAAAAAATACTTTGTCCATCGCCCGCTCTGTGCCTGCGCCCGGGGCAATTTGACATAGTTTTTCAGCCAAATCAATGGCAGGATTATGGGATTTATGGGCAAAAATATGCGAAAAAGGGAGTTTGCGCATTTGCTCACTGGCAGCTTTAATCAAGCGTTCCTGATTATAGCCAAGACCAGCGCACCACAGCCCTGACATGCCTTCTAAATAGCGTTTTTCTTGGGTATCATAAACCCAAACCCCGTCCCCACGTTCTAATATTAGTGGCCCAACCTCCCGATGCTTAGCTAAATTTGTATAAGGGTGAAGAATATGGGCGACATCACGCGCCTCAGCCGAATTTCCACGATACGCCATTACAAACTTCCTTTAATTAGAGGGTTAGGTTAAAAAACAAGAACAGCTTAATGAAAACGCACTGAGACGACTTCATAATCGCGGGTGCCACCTGGGGTTTGCACTTCAAACATATCGCCAATTGATTTGCCAATCATTGCCCGTGCTAGCGGCGATTTTACCGATATTCGCTTTTGTGCAATATCCGATTCCAACTCCCCAACAATTTGATAGGTTGTTTCTTCATCATTATCGCAATCAGCAAGCGTTACAATTGCCCCAAATTTCACGGTATCACCTGAAAGCGTGGATAGATCAATCACTTCCACACGCCCTAACTTATCTTCCAATTCAGCGATGCGCCCTTCGATAAAGCCCTGCTTTTCGCGCGCAGCATGATATTCTGCATTTTCAGATAAATCACCATGCGCCCTTGCTTCGGCAATTGCCTGAATAACAGCTGGACGATCCTGCGATTTTAAATTTTTTAGTTCTTCCTGCAAATCTTCATAGCCTTGCAAGGTCATTGGCACTTTCTCCAACATATATGTATCTTACCTATTAGAATGGTTTAAATGATTTCAAGCCCATGAATTTATCACGAAAAAAGGCTTTTTCAAGTAGGATATTTATTTTTTAATAAATTTCTAATCCCAAGCCAGTTCGGGGGCTGACTGAGGTGCATCCGCAGACGCTTTGTCAAGCGCAGTTTCAGGGTCAAGATTATAGATTTGACGATGACGATTTTGTCCATGAAAACTGCGCACAGCCGCATAATAATCAAGCGATTCTGCTTCCAATTTTTCCAGCATTTCATAACGATTGGCTTCGGCAACAATGGCACCGATAAACGCTTTGCCAATCCCATATTCAGATTCACTGATAAGATCACGATTTTCAGCAAAGGCAGGCATTGGATCGCTTAGGCCGTCAACAACAAAGCCACCCGTATCACGCACGGTTGAAGGCCCCAAGAATGGCAAGATCAGGTAAGGCCCAGATTCAACGCCCCAAACGGCCAATGTTTGCCCAAAATCTTCTTTGCGATAGGGGATTTTCGGCTCCATCACATCAATCAGCCCAAATATACCGATTGTGCCATTCACGATAAAGCGAACAACGGTATCTGCCGCCCCTTCCATATCGCCTTGAAGGACATTATTACCAAATTGTATCGGTGATCTTAGAAAGATTAGAAAATCTTCAACACGCGCTTGTGCAAATTCAGGGGTAACGGCATCATAGCCCTTGGCAACAGGACGCAAAAACACTTTTTGAACGGCAAGATTAAATTCAAAAACCGCACGATTAACGGGTTCCAGCGGGTCATTAAGCGGCGTATAAGCAGGTTGGCAGACCGCATCTGTTACAAAAAAAGCCCCTATTAACATAGGGATCATAACTGATTTTAATTTATTTAGCATCGCGATAATTCAAATACTTTATATAAAATTATATCTTGTGGAATTTACTCTAACCTCTACCCCTATTAAATATGCGTTGATCATGAGTCAACCTGTTACTCCTTTTTAAAATCATAAGAAAAAGATTTAATGTGATAAAAATGCAACAAGCCACAACAGATAAAATGATTGGGAGATAAAATGATTGGGGTTGATTTTATCTTGAAGGAATTTTATTGATTCGGCGCAAGCATACTAAAAATTGGATAAGATAATGTTAGATAAGACCTTAGATTTTAAAAAACTTGAAGAATCCCTTTATGCAGGATGGGAAGAACAGGGGCTGTTTATTGCTGGACGCGATGAAGATGGCGATAAAGACCCGTTCACGATTATGATCCCGCCGCCGAATGTGACGGGCTTTTTACATATTGGCCATGCGTTAAATAATTCCTTGCAAGATGTGATGATTCGCTGGAAGCGCATGTGTGGCAAGGATGCGTTATGGGTACCTGGTGTTGATCATGCGGGGATTGCCACCCAAATGGTGGTGGAACGCCAACTTGCGGCAGAAGGCATGCAAGACCGTAAATCAATGGGGCGCGATGCGTTTTTGGAGCGTGTTTGGCAATGGAAACAGCAATCAGGCGGGCAGATCATGCGCCAATTACGGCGTTTGGGGGCGTCTTGCGATTGGTCACGTGAACGCTTTACAATGGATGCGGGGCTATCCGAAGCGGTTTTGAATGTATTTGTTACGCTTTATAATCAAGGGTTGATTTACCGTGATAAGCGGCTGGTAAATTGGGATCCTGCACTGGAAACTGCGATTTCAGATCTTGAAGTTAAACCAACGGAGGTTAAGGGGAAACTATATCATATACGTTACCCAATTAAGGATGAGGCTGATAGCGTGATTATGGTGGCGACCACCCGCCCTGAAACCCTGTTTGGTGATCAGGCGGTTGCGGTGCATCCCGAAGATCAACGCTATCAACATTTAATTGGTAAATTTTGTGAACTTCCTTTAACAGGGCGTTTGATCCCGATCATCGCGGATACGCACGCAGACCCTGAACATGGCTCAGGCGCAGTGAAGATCACGCCCGCCCATGACTTCAATGATTTTGAGGTTGGCAAACGCCACCAGCTGGAATTATTGAATATCCTAACCCCGAATGCGCATTTGAACGATTCTGTGCCTGCCGCATTTCAGGACTTGGAGCGTTTTGCCGCCCGTAAGCAGGTCATTGCAGAATTGGAAGCGCAAGGGCTGTTATCCCATGCACAAGATATTATGCACACCGTTCCTTATGGAGATCGTGGCGGTGTACCAGTGGAGCCTTATTTAACCGATCAATGGTATGTTGACGCAAAAACCCTTGCTAAACCTGCGATTGAGGCTGTAGAACGGGGGGAAACACGCATCCTGCCCGAAAGTCAACGTAAGACTTATTTTAACTGGATGAAAGACATTCAGCCTTGGTGCATTTCACGGCAATTATGGTGGGGGCATCGCATTCCTGCTTGGTATGGGGAAGATGGCAAGATTTTTGTGGCACTCACTGAACAGGAAGCCTATGCCCAAGCTGAACAGCATTATAAAGGGGAAGGCAACCAAGCCATGCTGGATCAAATCAAGGCAGGGCAAGGGCTAACCCAAGACCCCGATGTACTAGATACATGGTTTTCATCCGCACTTTGGCCGTTTTCTACGCTTGGTTGGCCGCATGAAACACCTGATATGGCACGGTTTTACCCCAATTCAATCTTGATCACCGCCTTTGATATTTTATTTTTCTGGGTAGCGCGGATGATGATGATGGGGATTCATTTCACGGGCAAGCCGCCGTTTCATACCGTTTATGTTCATGCACTGGTGCTGGATGCAGAGGGGAAGAAAATGTCAAAAACCAAGGGCAATGTCATTGACCCCTTGGCCTCGATTGATGATTATGGTGCGGATGCGTTGCGCTTTTCCTTAATCTCTCAAACAGGGGGAACGCGCAATGTTCGTATTTCGGATGATCGGGTGCGCAATAGCCGTAATTTCATTACCAAATTATGGAATGCTGCCCGCTTTTTGGAAATGAATGGAATCACCCTGCAAGATGAATTTGACCCCACCATTGCCAAGCATGATTTATCCCGCTGGATTATTTATGAGGTTGAAACGTTAAAGGCTAGATTGTGGGATGAATTGGAAAATTACCGCTTCGCTGATGCCGCAATGGGGTTATATCATTTTATTTGGGGAACCTTTTGTGATTGGCATGTGGAATTTATCAAGCCTTTATTGGCTGAGGATACGCCTATAGCAACTGAATTAAAACAGGTTACAGGCTGGGCGTTTGGTGAATTGTTAAAATTATTTCATCCCTTCTGCCCCTTTGTCACCGAACAATTATGGGTGCATTTGCATGAAGGTAAAGCCGAATCGCTTGTTCGCACCGCTTGGCCTGATCAATATCAGGTTACAGCGTTTCAACCTGCATGGGCAAACACCGATGCGTTGCGGCGGGTGATTATTGCGATTCGCGGTGTGCGGTCAGAATTAAATATTCCAACAAAAGCGGGTTTAACCTTGCATATTGGTGGTATTGAACCTGCGTGGCAATCCTTATTAACCGATAATCATGCGCTTTTACAACGCTTGGCACGGGTGGAAAAGATGGCGGATGTTCCCGCAACCCCTGATAAAGGGGTTGCATTGTTGCAAATTGACCGCCAACGCCTTGCCTTACCGCTTGCAGGCTTGATTGAATTTGAGGTTGAGCGCGAACGCCTTCACAAGGAACAGGCAAAGCTGGATAAGGAATTAAACCAATTACAAGCCCGCCTTGATAACCCACAATTCCTTGCCAAAGCCCCCGAAGAGATTGTAAGCGAATTGCAAGAACGCAAAGGCGAAATTGACCAACGCCTGAATGATTTATCCGAAATGTTGGATATTCTTGGTTAAGCTTACAAAAAACAAGGTGTGACATTTTTACAACAGCCTTAATTTTATTTATTATGAAACATAGTGTTATTATTGTTTAAATTTTAATAATCGTGCAAAAAGCATCATTATAACTTTGTTTAACAATTTTTTTCAAAAGGATTAAAACATGAAAAAAGTGCTTTTAGCAGGTACGGCGATGGGCGCAGCCTCATTGATTGCTACCTCCGCAATGGCCGAAATCACCGTTGGTGGCTTTGGTGAGTTCAACATGGGTGTTTCAGATGGCTTGTCAGATGCTAGTGATGAAACCTTTGGTACCGATTTTGAAATTCATTTCAAAGGTAGCAAAGATACTTCTATTGGAACCGCCAGCATCTATGCTGAATTGGAAGTAAACAGTTTAGGCTCGGGAAGCGCAACTTCCGATAATACCACTGGTTTTGATGAATTTGATATTTCATTGGAAGGTAATTGGGGTAAAGTCATTCTTGGTAATCAAGATGGTGCTTCTTCACAGCTGAACTCCAATGCAACGGGTACTACTGGTGCTTATAACGGTATGATTGGTGGCGCACGCCGTTCGACAGGCATCACACCAAGCGGTACAAGCAATATTACGAATGGCTTAAATGCAGGTGGTTCTGATAACACTAAAGTAACCTACATGACTCCATCCATGGGTGGCGTTCAAGCAGGTTTATCTTATTATGACCAAAGTGCAGATGCTGCTACCGAAAGAGGTTTTAGTGCAGGTGTTAAATTCTCCCAAGATATGGGTGGGGCTTCAATTGCAGCTACAGCAGTATATGCACAAGATTCAGCGAATGATGAAGCAACAGCAAATGCTGGCTCAGAAGCTGACCGCGATGGTTATGCATTCGGTTTGAATGTTGCGATGAGCGGATTTGGAGTTGGCTTCGGTTATTTGAACCAAGAAGTTGATGCAACCACTTCTGGTGGTACTGATAACCAAGAAGTTAATGGCTTCAATGTTGGTGTTGCCTACACCATGGGCGATACTTCACTTGGCTTAATTTATGAAGCTTCCGAATACACTGATGGTGCTAATGCTAAAGAAGAAACCACTGAATACGGTTTTGGTGTGAAGCATAATCTTGGTGAAGGTGTTTCCGTCACGCTTGGCGCACATTCTGGTGAAGCAGATGATAACAATGCCGCTACAACTGATGATGATTATGACGGTCTTCGCGTTGAGCTGAAAACCAGCTGGTAAGTTCATCTTTTAATGATTGTTACGGAAAAGGGCGGGTTATCTCGCCCTTTTCTTTTTTTAACGATTTGCTGTGATTTTTTTGCAACAAAATTGGAAATTTTTTATTGAAAAAATCATTGATCTTGCATGGGCGGCTGAAACATATTATAAAAATATCGTTTAGAGTTTAAGATTAACTTTTTTAAGGAATTTGAATTATGAAAAAAGTGCTTTTAGCAGGTACAGCAATGGGCGCAGCCTCGTTGATTACGACCTCTGCAATGGCCGAAATCACAGTTGGTGCATTCGGTGAAGTAAATTTGGGTGTTTCAGATGGTGTTAGTGAAACAGTCGGTGGAACTGGCGCAAGTGATGAAACAATCGGTACCGACTTTGAAATCAGCTTCAAAGGTAGCAAGGAAACTTCCGTTGGAACTGCCAGCATTTATGCTGAATTGGAAGTGAACACCTTAGGTGATGGTACTGCTACTTCCAATAACACTACTGGTTTTGATGAATTTGATATTTCATTGGAAGGTAACTGGGGTAAAGTCATTCTTGGTAATCAAGATGGTGCCGCCGATCAGCTCAAATCCAATGCAACAGGTTCTTCAGGCACCACAAAAGGCATGATTGGTGGGGTGAACCATGCCAGTACAATAACGAATGCCAACGGTTTGGTTTTAAATGGTACCAGTAACATGACTGTTGGTTTGATTTCAGATGGTGGTGATACTACCAAAATTACCTATATGACCCCTGTAATGGGTGGTGTGCAAGCTGGTGCTTCTTACATAGATGGCACTGATGACGGAGCACGTGCTTATGGTCATGGGCTTCAAACTGGTGTTAAATTCTCCCAAGAAATGGGTGGCGCATCGGTCGTAGCATCCGCTGTTTATGCTCAAAGTCAAGATAATAATGTAGGTACTGACCAAGATATTTCAGGTTATTTGTTTGGCTTGAATGTTGGTATGAGTGGCTTTAAAGTTGGTTTCGGTTATAAAAACGAAGAAGTTGATGAGGCAACTGCTGGTGCCAATAACGGCGGAGACGTCAATGGGTTCAATGTTGGTGTCGGCTATACAATGGGCGATACCTCCATTGGTGTTCTTTATGAAAACTCAGAAGCTAACTTTGACGCCGCAGCTGCTAATGATGAAGAAGTAACCGAATATGGTATTGGCGTAAAACACACGCTTGGTGAAGGGGTTTCTGTAACCCTTGGTGCCCATTCTGGTGAAGCCGATAACGGTGTCGCTGGTGATGATGATGATTATGATGGTATGGCAATCGAGCTGAAAACCAGCTGGTAAGTTCATCGTTCAGTAATTGTTACGGAAAAGGGCGGGGTATCCCGCCCTTTTTTATTAATGAAGGGCTAATTTTGATTTTCCGCTTCTGCCCTTATGGCTTTTAAGGTGGCTTGGTCAATGCTAAGCTTAGTTGCAGTTGTTGTGTTCTCAAGGTCAATGCGCCAAAAGGGGGTGAGTGTGCTTAAAGGCTTCCCCCTTGCATGTTCTTCCAAAGCGGCTTCACACACAATCCGAAGAAAGATGCCCGTTGAAACGGGGCAAGTTGCATCTGCTTTATGCTTGTTGGCTAACCGTTGACGCATGTCTTTGGGGGTGATGACCTCCCCTTCAGGAAGTTCACGAATGAATCTATCAATCTCTTGCGGGGAAGAAATCAGCATCCTGCATCCTTGCTTCATGCCTGCAAAGGGTTTTTCAAGGATTTTTATATGCGGCGTTTTCCCACAATCACGCTTTTCAACCCATGATTTAGCCATCATATATGAACCTGCTTTAGTTTAATGTGTTTATTTTTTAAGATTTTTACTAAAATCTAAACAGTTTCTTTTTGCCAGTGAAAACATAAGGCGTCAATTTGGGATTTGTAATAATGTTTGCGGATTGCAAATTGTTTAAACCCTCGGCGTTGGTAAAAAATAAGGGCTGATTGGTTGTTTGCCGCAACTTCAAGCTGAATGGAAGCGGTCATATGCTTTAAATTTTCGATTAATTTACGTGCATGGCCTTGCCCTTGATACGATTTAGCGGTTGCTAGCAATATAATTTCCGCCTCATGGTCAAGATGGATTGCCAATAAAAAGGAATGCAATGTGTGTTGGTCATTATATATTCCCCAACCAACATGATGTGGATGGCTTAAAAAATCATAAAAATCTTTTGCACACCATTTGGGTAAATTTAAATCATGGGGTAATTGTTGATAAAGGGCGGCGATTGCCTCAGAATCGTCAACATTAAGGGATAATAACCTCACCCAACACGATCCGCACGCCAAATCCCACTACAAAAATCCGATTGCCATGTGCCAGAGATTGAATATTCGTTGAACTGCCCGCTAAGAAACAAAATTTCTTTATCAAAATAACCACCGATTGATAAATTAATGATGGTGCCATCGGGCGTAACCTCTCCATTCATAAAATAGCTTCGATCATCGCGTTTCACTTTGCCTGAAATATCTGACCCATCAATTTCAAAACGTAAGCCAAGCTCGGATACAGTGCAACGATCAGACCCTGCTGAACGATCAAGCCGCCCTTGCCAATTTCCTGAAAATGTCCCTTCTTGAAGGGTTTCATAGGCTTTATCACTGCCAAAAGAGGGCAATTCAACCAATCCCCCCGAAACACATCCTGATAAAATAACAGCACAAATCACCATGAAACAGGATTTTGATAATAGGCTTAAATAAATGCGCAGGTCAAACTTCATCACATCATCCTTTTTGTTTTCCAATATTATTTTAATAGAATTTTGCGGGCGGCTTCAAGCTCTTCTTGCGTATCGACCCCTAACGGGCAATCCTCAACGACTGCAAGGCGAATACGCATTCCAGCTTCCAATGCGCGCATCTGTTCCAAGCGTTCGCGCTGTTCCAAGACGGATGGCGGCAGGCTTACAAATCTTTCCAATGCTTGCCGCCGCCAACCATATAGCCCAATATGATGCAGATAGGACGCATCGCCCCCCTTTTCATCATGCCAAGGCGCAATGGCTCTTGTAAAGGCAAGGGCGTAGCCACGCGCGCCAACCCCATGCACGCCCGAAATTGCTTTAACCGCGTTCGGGTTTTCAGCCGTCTTACGATCAACCACATTAACAAGTGTTGAAATATCGGCGGTTTCATCCTCGATCAATAGCGAATAAAGCTGGCGTAGATAATGCGGGGGAAGTGCTGGTAAATCGCCTTGCATATTCAAGATGATTTGATATTTTTTATTTGGGTCAATGGCCTCAATAGCCGCATAAACCCGATCTGAACCACTTGGCAATGCAGGATTGGTTAGGACAGCCTTTCCTCCTGCATCTTGAACACAAGTCACAATTTCTGGTTCTGCGGCTGCCACGATAACAGGTGCGATATCTTCTTCTAAGGCGCGTTCTAGGCAATGGATAATCATCGGCTTTCCATTGATGTCCGCCAAAGGTTTATTCGGCAATCGAACAGAATGTAATCTTGCAGGAATAATAATCACAGCAGGTTGAGACAAAGACACCATTACCTATCCCTTTTCTTTAGCCCTTAATGGCACAAGGTTTGCAAATATAGTTTTATTTAATCTGTTTATTTAAGGCTTAAAGGAGACCTAAGCAATGGAAAATTTTGGAATTGGAATGCCCTTCGCACAAGGAGGGATGCCGTTTTCAATGCTCTCTTCCGAGCAAAGTGAAAAAGCAAAAGAAATTATTGCAAATTACGATGCAGACAATGCAACGGATGAAGAAAAGCAAGAAATGATTGACGCATTGAAGGAAGCTGGTATTCAGCCTGGCCCGCAACTTGGAAAAATGTTGATGGAAGCAGGCTTTGACCCTATGGAAATGCGTAGCATCGCCCAACAAAGCAATGGGAATATGGGGCCACCGTTAAATCTTGATATGGATGTGATTAAGCAAGGTCAATCTGCGGCGCAACAAGATTTTATGACTCTGCTTTCTTTATTAAGAGATTCGGCTGAGGATGAAGACGCACAAAGCGCACTTGATAGCTTCCTTGAGCAGTTGAGCCAGCGTTATACAGGCGCAGGCATGTTGCTTGATGAGGAACAATAAAATATGGCAGGATTGTCGCAATTAATTGAAAATAACCGACAATGGGCGCGGGAGAAGAAACAGGGAAATCCTGATTTTTTCACCCGCTATGCCGATCAGCAAACCCCAGACTATATGTGGATTGGGTGTGCCGATAGCCGCGTCCCAGAAACAACGATTGTTGGTTTGGAACCAGGGGATATTTTCGTTCACCGCAATGTTGCTAATATTGTTAATCCAGCCGATCCAAGTTTGAATACGGCACTAACCTTTGCCGTAACCGCATTGAAGGTAAAACATATCATTGTTTGCGGTCATTATCGTTGTGGCGGCGTGAAGTTTGCCCTAGAGAGCGGCCGTAATGGCTTGTTTGAACATTGGTTGGCTCCCGTCCATGAGGCTTTATGTACGCATCATCAGGCTTTAGACGCGATTAAGGATGAAACCAAACGCGTGGATCATTTATGCGAATTAAATGTAAAAGCGCAAGTCAAAGCCCTTTCCAATCATGTTGTTGTGAAGGATGCGTTGAAGCGTGGGCAAGCCTTATCCGTCCATGGTTTGATTTATGATATTACAGATGGGCATTTGCACGAGGTTAATATAAATCAATAAAGCGCAAGAATCGGGTTGGTTCACTTTGGATCATTGATTATATTTGATCTATGGAAACTCAACATCACCCTTATTATAATAGATTAGAGCGCGCGCTTAGCTATATTGCTGAAAATTGGCGAAAACAGCCTGATTTGAATGAAATAGCCGCCGCTGCCGCCCTAAGCCCTGCCCATTTTCAACGCATTTTTTCTGAATGGGTGGGGGTCAGCCCTAAACAATTATGCGCGCTATTAACCCATGAACATGCTGCGCTGGCCTTGCGTTCAGGCCAACCATTATTGGAAGTTGCGCTTGATTCGGGGCTATCAGGGGCAAGCCGCCTCCATGATTTATTCTTAAAATTAGAAACAATGACCCCAGGGCAATATCAACAGCTTGGCAAAGGCATTGAAATTCGTTACGCCTTCCATGAAACTCCATTTGGCAGGGGCTTATTTGCAATATCCGATCGTGGTCTGGCGGGTTTAAGCTTTCCTTTTTCAATAGATAATAATAGATTCAGTGGTGACGATGAAGCAATTATGGGGCTTCAAAAACGCTGGCCTAAAAGCCGCCTAATCGCCGATCCAAACGCAGGGATTAATATACGTGATCAATTATTTTATGCCTGTCCTAATGATCGACAAGCACCCCTTGCCATATTATTAAAGGGAACAGAATTTCAGTTAAAGGTTTGGCAGGGATTGATTGCACTCCCTGCAGGGCAAATTATATCTTATAAAACATTAGGGAATCATATTGGAAACTCCTCTAATATTGGCAGCAGAGCCATAGGCGGCGCAGTTGGTGCCAATCCAATTTCTTGGTTAATTCCATGTCACAGAGTCCTTGCGCAATCAGGATTATTAAATGGTTATCATTGGGGATTATCACGCAAAGTTGCGATGTTAGGCCATGAATTTTCAGGCAATAGTTTGAACACCCATTTAACCGCATCTTAATCAAAATAACATAGGAATCCTGACCATTTTTGAGAAGATTCTTTACGATATTTATCGCGGTTGAAAGAAAAAACAATAAAATCATCTTAACCTATTGATTATTAAATGATTTTATCGAAAAAACGATAAAATTTATCCTTTATTCCTTCTATGTTTTTTTATTTTCTGCTTACAATATGCTTACAAAAATGGGTTGTAAGCATGGGGGTTGGTTGTGCGGGGTTGAAGCTTGAAAAAATCAGGAAATACTGGGGTTTCAGCGTTTTTGCTTCATGTAAAATTCGTTAAAAAATGGCTCATTTTATCGTTTTTTTACAAATTTTTTGCTTACAATATGCTTACAAATGATATTCTTGGAAAGGTTGATTTACTGAAAATGGCTTTGATAGGGGGCTACAGGGCGAAAAAATGCCCCTCACCCTCGGCTTTCAAGGGTCTCTGTCAGAGCGGGATACAGCCGTTTTTGTCACTTTGGAAGAGGTCCCAAATGGGGGGGGGGCGAGCAGCTTTGTGACCTATATGACCAAGACAGATTATGATGGAAATTGGGAAATTGATTTGGCAACTGCCGCCACTTATTTGGGGGCAAATAAATTAGCAATGACACATCACAGTACGATTAAAGCAATTGCAAATGCAGTTGATGAAGCAGGCAATATAACCGCAGGTAGCATTACGAACTATATCATGCACAGCGATCATAATGCAGGGCTGCTTTGGCCAAATCCTAATGAACAAGCGATTTTAAGCAGTGGTTCTACCGACACAGCCGTCACCCATTTGGTTACGGATACCACACGTGATTTAATTGGTGGGGTTGACTTGCTTACGGGGACGGAAGTTATGCTAACCCTATCCGATAATACTGGAAATACAGGCACCTATACGGTTTTTGCACAATCTGATGGACGCTATACTTTGGATTTTGAGGATTCAAATACCTATACCGAAGAGGCAGGATCAACGTTTGATATGACAACCTTAACCCATGGTGCGCAGGTGACCGCGATCATTAACTCCACCGATGCGCTGGGCAATGTTTATACTTATGATAGCGCGACCAGCGATGATGGCGTTCAACAAGATTCAAGTGATGACTTGGCTTATGAATTTGAAATGAGCTTGCTTGCGCCCACGTTTAATACTAATTGGACGCGTGATGCGTCAGGTGATTATGATGTATATAATAATTATTGGTATTATCAAGGGTTCGCGACAGGCGATTGGGATGGTGATGGTCGGGATGAGATTTTTGCCCTTAGAGATTATAATTCTGATGTAGTAGATATTTTATTTTTTGACGCAACAGGAACATCCATCACTTATACTGAGCAGCTTAGCAACCCTAGCGACGACCCGTACGGGCTAACGGTGGGTGATTTTAATGGTGATGGTCGCGATGATGTTTACGCAATAACCTATACAGGATCAACAAATTATCTTATGTTTAATACGAATAGTGATCCACAAGCTGAAAGTACAAAATCGGTCACTATATCTGAAAATTATTATGGCGCAGAAGCCTTTGATTTTGATGGGGATGGGAATTTGGATTTACTGCTTGGGGGTGGTCCAAATGCAAGTGATGAAGCCGTTATTCTTTATGGGAATGGGAGCAATAATTTTGATTTTACCAGAACCCAAATACTTACAAATAGCGGTGATGATGGTTTTGGTTCTGTGATCCAAAATGATTTTAATGACGATGGGAAATTGGATTACCTTGTTTCTTTCAATGATTATACAGCCATTTTATTTGGCGATGGTGCGGGGAATAATGTTAAAACATCAACCTATAATGCGCTTACGGGGAATGATGGCACGGATTTGTTGATGGGTGATTTTGATGGGGATGGTAAAGATGAGATCATAGGCGTTGATGGTAATCGTTATCCAGTTTTATATTCTTATGATTCTTCAACGAACCAATTTATTGCAGAAAAAACGGGTACGTCAGTATGGGCTGGTTACCGGGATATGATGGCACTGGATTATGATGGTGATGGTGATTTGGATGTTGTTCATAATAATACCGCAAGTTCTAGTACGCTTAAAGTTTTTTATAATGATGGTGCAGGAAACTTCTCGTCTGGCAGCACTGGTTTAGGCCGGTATGAAAATGAGCTGTACACAGATATGCTTGTCAAAGGGGATTTGGATGGCAATGGTGAAGATGAAATTATTGTTTACCATGAGACCAATAAAGAATTTGATATTATGACGGGGGAACAGAAGAAAATTGAGCCAACCAATGGCTTGGGTTATTTTGATAGCCTGACCGACAGCATGCGCATTTATATCAATAATGCTAAGGATGGCGATACCATTGAAATCACCCAAAATAGTAATAATGTGGTGAATGGTGGCGGTACCTATGTGATTGATGCAAACGATATTACCAATGGCTATGCTGATGTTGAACTGGATTTCACCAATGTCTTGGACGGTGCGGATGTTGTATTTGATCTTATCCTAACCGACGCCTTTGGTATTCATTTTCCTGTAACAACCCAAGCAATGATCAATGTTGATGTAAGGGTGCCTGTTGCGCCTGTGGTTGATGCGGCGCAAGGTGCGAATGATGGCTATATTATTGCTGATCCGCCTGTAATAACGGGTACCCATGGTAATGATTTTGATTATTTATGGGTTACGGTAACTGATGGCACCAACACCGCCACCTATGAACCAACCTTTGTCGATGGTGCAGGTGGAACTTGGACATTGGATATTGCCACGGCAACCCTGCTTGGAAACAACGGCGCAGACCCTGATGTTACGGATGGCGGTGATCTTTATGTTAATGTTTCTGCGCATGAAAATACGGGCTCTTTTACCCAAGGCACCCAAGTTGATTTTGATGTTAGCTTGCTTGCGCCCACGTTTAATACTAATTGGACGCGTGATGCGTCAGGTGATTATGATGTATATAATAATTATTGGTATTATCAAGGGTTCGCGACAGGCGATTGGGATGGTGATGGTCGGGATGAGATTTTTGCCCTTAGAGATTATAATTCTGATGTAGTAGATATTTTATTTTTTGACGCAACAGGAACATCCATCACTTATACTGAGCAGCTTAGCAACCCTAGCGACGACCCGTACGGGCTAACGGTGGGTGATTTTAATGGTGATGGTCGCGATGATGTTTACGCAATAACCCATACAGGATCAACAAATCATCTTATGTTTAATACGAATAGTGATCCACAAGCTGAAAGTACAAAATCGGTCACTATATCTGAAAATTATTATGGCGCAGAAGCCTTTGATTTTGATGGGGATGGGAATTTGGATTTACTGCTTGGGGGTGGTCACAATGCAAGTGATGAAGCCGTTATTCTTTATGGGAATGGGAGCAATAATTTTGATTTTACCAGAACCCAAATACTTACAAGTAGCGGTGATGATGCCTTTGGTTCTGTGATCCAAAATGATTTTAATGACGATGGGAAATTGGATCACCTTGTTTCTTTCAATGATTATACAGCCATTTTATTTGGCGATGGTGCGGGGAATAATGTTAAAACATCAACCTATAATGCGCTTACGGGGAATGATGGCACGGATTTGTTGATGGGTGATTTTGATGGGGATGGTAAAGATGAGATCATAGGCGTTGATGGTAATCGTTATCCAGTTTTATATTCTTATGATTCTTCAACGAACCAATTTATTGCAGAAAAAACGGGTACGTCAGTATGGGCTGGTTACCGGGATATGATGGCACTGGATTATGATGGTGATGGTGATTTGGATGTTGTTCATAATAATAGCGCAGCTGCTAGTACGCTTAAAGTTTTTTATAATGATGGTGCAGGAAACTTCTCGTATGGCAGCACTGGTTTAGGCCGGTATGAAAATGAGCCGTACACAGATATGCTTGTCAAAGGGGATTTGGATGGCAATGGTGAAGATGAAATTATTGTTTACCATGAGACCAATAAAGAATTTGATATTATGACGGGGGAACAGAAGAAAATTGAGCCAACCAATGGCTTGGGTTATTTTGATAGCCCGACCGACAGCATGCGCATTTATATCAATAATGCTAAGGCTGGCGATACCATTGAAATCACCCAAAATAGTAATAATGTGGTGAATGGTGGCGGTACCTATGTGATTGATGCAAACGATATTACCAATGGCTATGCTGATGTTGAACTGGATTTCACCAATGTCGCGGATGGTACGGGCATTGCCTTTGACATTACCCTAACCGACACCAATGTTGGTCGCGCACCCATCACCACAACCGCCAATATTGATGTCCTGCCTTCTACAACGCCCATCATGGCACCAACGCAACCTGTTTATGATGCGGGCGATCCACTGCCCGTTAATGACACGGTCACCAATCAGCCCGTTGGTGATGCGAATGGCGATGGTGTGATTGATGCGGCTGACAATCATGAATTTACCATATGGTTTAAAGAAAACGCATCAGACCCTTCCGCAATTGAGGAAGATGATATCATAACCTTCACCAATTTAGCAACGGGGGAACAAAGCGCAGCAAGCTATGTTGTTACCAGCGCAGATGTTCAAAATGGCTATGCCAATGTGTTGGCGGAATTTACAACAGGCACACCAGCAAGCACCAACCTATCTGATTTACAAATTCAAATCGAAGACCATAATACGGGCAATATTGTGGTGTTCTATGGCGATCATAACAAGGGCAATATGTATGTCCATCAAGCGGGTAGCATCGCAACAAAACACTTTATTTTGGATGTTGATGGCGATACAGACGTCATCGCTTCAGGGGAATTTAATGTGCATACCGACTCCCTTGATTTAGGATCATTGTTAAACGGCTTTGTCCGCAATACAGGCAATGGCGATTTATGGGATGATCTGGAAGCCCAAGGCTTTGTGAAGAAAAGCGGCACCACCGACACGACCATCGAAATTGATGTGAATGGCACTGGCAACTACACCCACGCCGTAACCATTGAAGGCATCGACTCCACCAACCTCGACGAAGATAACCTTGACTTATGATGAAGGCTAACGAACCCAGCCATTTTTTTACTAAAAAAATGCTCCACGCAGTGGCAAAACCGTTATACACTTTTGCTAAAAATGCTCCATGCAGTGGCAAAACCGCTTAGCACTTTTGCTAAAAATGCTCCATGCAATGGCAAAACCGCTTAGCACTTTTGCTGAAAATGTTTTATTGTAAGAAAAATGAAAATATTATGAAATTAAGAAAAGCTACGAGGGTCGGCTAAATGTCCAGCAAAAGCACTTGCTACTGCCATGATTGGGCTAACAAGATGGGTACGCCCACCGCGCCCCTGCCGCCCTTCAAAATTACGGTTAGAGGTGGAGGCACAGCGCTCCCCCGGTTTTAGCTTATCTTCATTCATCGCAAGGCACATTGAACAACCAGGTTCACGCCAATCAAATCCTGCCTGAATAAAAATTTGATCCAGATGTTCTTGTTCAGCCTGCTGTTTTACCAGTCCAGAACCTGGGACGACCATAGCCTCCACATGGTCAGCGACCTTTAAGCCTTTTGTCATTGCCTGTTTTGCAAGGGTGGCCGCCGCGCGTAAATCTTCAATCCTGCCATTGGTGCAAGAACCAATAAAAACTTTATCAATTTTCACATCAGAAATTGGGGTACCTGCTTGCAGTCCCATATAATCAAGGGCGCGTGCTGCTGCTTGCTGCTTGCCCTGATCTTGAAAATCTGTTGGATTAGGGATTGTTTCGGTAATTCCAATGACATCTTCTGGGCTTGTTCCCCATGTGACTTGTGGCACAATATCGCTGACCTGCAAGACAACTTCTTCATCATAAGTTGCCCCCACATCGGTCACAAGACTTTGCCAATGCTCAACCGCTTGTTCCCATGCTGCCCCTGAAGGCGCGAATGGTCTTCCTTTTAAATAGGTAAAACTTTTTTCATCAGGTGCAACCAACCCAGCACGTGCGCCAGCTTCAATGGACATATTACACATGGTCATACGCCCTTCCATCGATAATTCTTGAACCGCTGGCCCACAAAATTCAATGACTTTACCGCTTCCGCCCGCCGTGCCGATTTTTGCAATGATTGCCAGTACTAAATCTTTTGCTGTAAAGCCATCAGAAAAACTGCCTTCCACGCGAATGGCCAAGGTTTTAGGCTTCACCTGTACCAAGGTTTGGGTTGCCAGCACATGCTCAACTTCGGACGTTCCAATCCCAAAGGCTAACGCCCCAAATGCACCATGGGTTGAGGTATGTGAATCGCCACATACGATTGTTGCCCCCGGTAAGGTAAAACCTTGTTCTGGGCCAATAATATGAACAATGCCTTGGCGGATATCCTGCATCCCGAAATAACGTACCCCAAATTCGGCGCAGTTTTTTTCCAACGTTTCCACCTGTAATTTGCTTTCAGGATCGTCAATTCCACCTGCGCGATTGGAAGTTGGAACATTATGATCTGCAACGGCAAGGGTTAAATCAGGCCTGCGCACTTTGCGGTTATTCATCCGTAACCCTTCAAAGGCTTGCGGGCTTGTGACCTCATGCACCAAATGTCGATCAATATAAAGAATGGCTGTACCATCCTCATTTTCAGCAACAAGATGTTGGTTCCAGATTTTATCAAATAGGGTTGTGGGGCGTTTTTGCATCATCGGCTTATTTAATCCTATGATTTATTTATATATTTTATCCTTCGCGTTTTATAGGGCGTCCATCTTTCATGCCACGCCCTGTTGTGCGTTCGGCAATACGCGCAGATTTACCAGAACGTTCACGTAAATAATAAAGCTTAGAGCGGCGTACCTTCCCACGGCGAACAACATCAACCCCTTCAAGACGCGGAGAGTAAAGCGGAAATACCCGTTCAACCCCCTCCCCATAAGAGATTTTGCGTACCGTGAAGGAAGAATTTAATCCCGCATTATTTTTTGCAATGCAAACGCCTTCAAATGCCTGAATACGTTCAGTTGTGCCTTCAACCACGCGAACACGCACACGCACTGTATCACCTGGTGAAAAATCAGGATGCCCACCCTCTGGTGTACGCTGATTGATTTCATTCTGTTCAAATTCTTGAATTAACGGATGGGTCATTTTTTTAAAACTCCTTACTAATAATTTAAAAGTGGTTAAACAATATTTTTGCCTTCAAATCAAGCCATAGGTTGATTTTCTTGCTGTGATTGATAGGTCTGCCAAAGATCAGGACGGCGTTCTTGGGTGAGTGCTTTAGCCTGTTCATATCGCCAAGCTTTAATTTGCGCATGATGGCCACTTGTTAAGGGGGTTGGTACGGATCGTCCATCCCATAAAGCAGGTCTGGTATAATGTGGATATTCCAACAAGCCATTTTCAAAACTTTCTTCTTCAAGCGATTCTTCTGCGCCAATTACCCCTGTGCGTAAGCGCAAAACCCCTTCAAGCAATACCATTGCCGCCAGCTCTCCACCTGCCAAAATATAATCGCCCAACGATAGTTCCTGAACCTGCCATTTATCCAACACGCGTTGATCAATCCCTTCATAACGGCCACATAATAAACGGACGCCCGATTCATTGGATAATGCACGCAAAGTGTTTTGGGTTAAGGGCTTACCTCTTGGGCTTAACATCAATAAAGGGCCTGGTGCTTCAGCAACCGCTTCTATTGCATGATCAACAATATCAGGACGCATCACCATACCTGCCCCGCCGCCATAGGGGGTATCATCCACCGTCCCATGTTTATCGGTTGCATAATCACGAATATTAACCAAATTCAGCCGCCATAAACCCTGATCTAAGGCCTTTCCAATTAAGGATTGACCAAGCGGCCCTGGAAACATATCAGGAAATAAGGTCAATATGCTTGCAATGAACGGCATCCTCATGCACTCCCTTCAAGCGTAATTGCATCTAATATCGCTTGATGTTCAACCATAATTTTTCCCTTTTCAAGGTCAATTTTTGGGACATTGTCACGCGTAAAAGGAAGATAGATGCTAGCTTTATCAGAATGCTTGGCTAAAGAGAGTTCAAGTAAATCGCCCGCACCGAAATTTTGAACACCAATCAGCGTTCCAATAATTTCATCGTTACCCATTGCAACCACATTCAGTCCGACTAAATCATGATGATAAAATTCATCTTCATCCTCAGAAGGGGGAAGTTGATCACGATAGATCATCAACTGAACCCCCTTTAAACCCTCAACCTCATTACGGGTATTTAAGCCTTCAACCTTACATAAATAACTATCTTTATCCGCATGGAGAAAGGTTAGGTCAAGCCGTGTTCCAGCCTCATCATAAAGGCTGGAATAGGCCATAAGATTATCTGTAGGCTCTGTATAGCTTTTAACCCGCACAAGCCCTTTAACGCCGTGCGGCGATTTTATTTGCCCCACAATAATTTGAGGCCGCTCAAGATGGGGTTGAGGCGTTCGCATGAAAATTATTACTTATTAGGCCGCAGGTGTCTCTGATTCAGCTTCTGGTTCAACAGTTTCAGAAGGTTCGGTAACTGCTTCAGCTTCAGGTGTGTCTTCTATAGCTGGTGTTTCTTCAGCAGGTGCTTCTGGTTCTGCCGTTGCAGCCGCCACCAGTTCTTCTTGTTCTTTGCGCTTTTCTTCACGTGCTTGATTGCGCTCCAGCGTTTTTTCGCTTGGTAAATGTTTTTTGGTCTGTTTTGGGATCGGGCGTGGTTCCATAATCTCCGCCGCCGCTAAGAATTTTGCAACACGATCACTTGGCTTTGCACCAACCGATAGCCAATATTTCGCGCGGTCATAGTCAATACGCATCCGTTCAGCTGATTCTTTTGGTACCATTGGATTAAAAAATCCAATTTTTTCAACATAACGCCCATCGCGTGGACTACGACTATCGGCGACAACAATATGATAAAAGGGACGCTTTTTTGAACCCCCTCTGGACATACGGATTGCTAAACTCATAGATTATTACTCCTTAATAAAAGTTAGAGATTAAAAATTAAAAATTATTTTCTACGTTTTTTCTTTTTACGGTTATTAGTTTTTCGACCAGCACCCATTGCAGGCATTCCCATCGCGGGCATGCCTAAACCACCCCCCAAACCACCCATGCCAAGCCCAGCAGAAGGTAAGCCTAACCCACCGCCAGTTGGGGAAGGCATGCCACCCCCGCCCATCATTTGGGTTAATGCGCCCATCATACCGCCGCCCCCTTGGCTCATTTGCTTCATCGCTTTAGCCATCATCGCATGTTGTTTAAGCAGTTTATTAACATCATTTGGTGTTGTGCCTGAACCTTTGGCAATACGTTGTTTACGGGATGCATGAAGGATTGTTGGATTACGGCGTTCTCCCTTGGTCATGGAGTTGATAATGGCTTCTTGCTTTGTAAATACATCTTTATCCAGCTTATTGGAGTCCATCTGTTTCATCATTTGTCCCATGCCTGGGATTAGTCCTAATACGTTGCCAACACCGCCCATTTTCTTCATTTGCTTTAGTTGCAACGCCATATCGTTAAGATCAA
Organism: Alphaproteobacteria bacterium; assembly: GCA_965229675.1. Taxonomy (GTDB): domain Bacteria; phylum Pseudomonadota; class Alphaproteobacteria; order CBDDJK01; family CBDDJK01; genus CBDDJK01. The sequence continues at coordinate 905,305 of OZ245897.1, read as the reverse complement.
ATCGTCCTTTTTGCATTTTTTTAGCAAGTTTTTCAGCTTCTTCTTGTTCTATGGTTTCAGAAGCTTTTTCAACCAGAGAGACAATATCCCCCATATCCAAAATACGTCCTGCAATTCGTTCTGCATCAAAGCGATCCAGCGCATCAATTTTCTCACCCACCCCAATAAATTTAATGGGGCAATTGGTGACATGGCGCATGGATAAAGCCGCACCGCCACGCGCATCACCATCAACTCGTGTTAGGATAATCCCACTAAGCCCAAGCTGATCATGAAAGGCTTTACCTGTACGGGCTGCATCCTGCCCCGTCATCGCATCTGCAACTAATAAGGTTTCGGTTGGCGGAGCGATCCGTTTTACTTCAACCAATTCATCCATTAACGGTTGATCAAGCGTGGTGCGTCCAGCACTGTCCAAAAGTAAAATATCATAGGCTCCAAGATTGGCCGCACTAAGCGCACGCTCAGTGATTTGGCTTGGAGTTTGATTGGCAACGATTGGTAAAACATTAAGCCCATTTGCTTCGGCAAGCTGACGCAACTGTTCTTGGGCGGCAGGACGCTGAACATCCAATGAAGCCATCAGCACCCGCTTATTCTCTTTATGGGTTATATGATGCGCAAGTTTAGCGGTGCTGGTTGTCTTCCCTGAACCTTGCAGACCAACCATCAGCATAATAACGGGTTTGGCTGCCATGAAATTAAGACCAACAGGGACGGGCTTTCCTTCTTCATCCAGTTTGCTAGCTAACATTCGGATCATCGCATCATGGACAATCTTAACCACCTGTTGACCAGGGGCAACGGATTTAATTACGGCTTGCCCTGTTGCTTGTTCACGGATTTCATCGATAAAGCTTTTAACCGCACCTAAGGCAACATCGGCTTCCAGCAACGCCAAACGAATGTCACGCAGGGCAAGATCAACATCTTCTGCCCGCAAGCTCCCGCGCCGCTTCAATCCGTCAAAAACTTGGCTTAGCTTTCCGTTTAACCCGTCAAACATAAATAAATCCTTAAAAAATTTAACAAACAAAAAAGACCAGTGCGCGAAACTCGCGGACTGGTAACTGCGTTAAGCGTTCTTCTAGGCTAGTTGTAGGAAGAAAACAAGTGCTTTTTTAACCTACGAATGCTTTTTCAATAACATAATCTCCAGGGTCGCTATTAGCCCCTTCACGAAAGCCTGCTTCTTCAAGTAACATTATCATATCACGATTTAATGCCATTGATCCACACACCATTACACGATCAGATTCAGGGTTAAATGGCGGCATGACTAAATCATGAAAAAGCGTTTGCTTGCGAATTAAATCGGTAATACGCCCCATCTTAGGTGAAGTTTCTTGGGTTGTTGTTGGATAATAAATCAATTTATCTCGTGCAAATTCACCAATAAATTCATGGGATTTACAAAGATTAATCAAATTTTGTGAATAGCCATGATCGGATAATTGGCGGCAAGTATGGGTTAGGATAACTTTATCAAAGCGTTCATAAGTTTCCACATCACGAATGAGGGAGGCAAATGGCGCAACCCCTGTCCCCGTTGCAATCAGATACAGCCGTGATTGGTCAGGTGGCGGATCATAATGCGCCAAGGCATCGTGAACCAAGGTGCCAACGGGCTTGGTTTTAAGAATAATTTGATCGTTTGGGCGTAAATGCTGCAATTTTGAGGTTAAAGCCCCGTCTTGAACCTTGATGGAATAAAATTCCAGTGTATCTTCCCAAGCAGGCGATGCAATTGAATAAGCGCGCAAAATCGGTTTTCCCGTTTGTTCATTAAGCAAGCCCAGCATTACAAATTCACCAGAACGAAAGCGTAGGCTTTGTGGACGCTCCACTTTAAAAGAAAATAAAAAATCATTCCAATGCTGCACCTCAGTCACTCTAACGGCATCTGGCGCATCAATTAAGCGGGGGGGGGAAGAATTGGAATCTATATTCATCTGATTGGCTTTTTTATACGAGATTTAAAAGCGGGTTCGGGTTGTTTCAAGGATGGGCTTTAAGGCTTGCATTAAATCATCTGCGGGGGATGGAAGGTCGTTTATTAATTTATCAAGTGCGCTTGCAATCCAATCCCTTAATTCTGGTTTATCGAGCAGGATTTTTGCTTGCTCATAAAGCGCATCTTCATGATTAACTTCGGTTAAAATCTGGTTAATCTTCAAAAGATGGGTGGTTTTTCGGCAATTTTCCTGATCAGGCCCCATTAAAATTGGCAAGCGAAACATTGCGGCCTCCATCGGGTTATGTCCGCCAATCTTCTTTTTAGGAACAAGGCTACCGCCCATAAAGCAGAATTTTGCAAGTGCAAAAAATAAACCCAATTCGCCAAAGCTATCAATGATGAAATAATTAATCTTAGCATTTGGCACATGATCATGACTTCGTGTTTGAAACGCTAATCCTTGTTGGTTAAATAATGATTTAATTTCATCCATTCGTTTTGGATGGCGCGGCGCGATAAGGGTTAGCAAATTAGGATAATCTTGCCGCAATCGCTTGGTAACATTGAGGATAATTTCCTCCTCCCCCGCATGGGTGCTTGCCGCAATCCATACTGGTCTATCGCCAATATGTTTACGAATTTTTGTGTAATCTTGTGGGTTAAATGGAAGTTTTGTTGGTTGGCGTTTTAAATCCCCTAAACAGCTAACCTCATGAACGCCTAAATGACGAAAAAACGCATCATAGCACTCATCTTGCGTATAGCATTTTGTAATATTGTTAAATAGCCGCCTTGCTGTTTTACGAAAAACCCGCCATTTATAATAGCTTCGTTCTGATAAACGGCTATTAATTAAAATAATCGGAAGATTACGCTTCCCAGCTGTTTCCAGTAAATTTGGCCATAATTCTTGTTCCACAATCATAACAAGATCAGGTCGCCAATGATCAAAAAACCGTTCAACCCAGCTTGGACAATCCCAAGGCACAAATTGAAATTGGACTGTTGATGGTAATTGCGCTTGCAAACTTGCATGGGCTGAAAGGGTGGTACAGGTTAATAAAATGGATAATTCGGGATATTGTTTATGGATTTTTTTAATTAGAGGAAGGGCGGAACGAACCTCCCCATTGCTTGCCGCATGTACCCAAACCAATGGTTGGGATGGGCGCGATACATCATAATATCCTTGGCGTGCCTTTATGCTGATTGCATTTTCTTTATCATGTTTGTGCTTACGATAATGAAGCCATAACGGCAAGAAAGGCGTTAAAGCCCAGCTCGTTAGTCGATAAAGCGGATAAAAATCAATAAAAGCCAGCATGCAGCTGATTTAAGTTAGTTTCCAAGGCTTCGCAAGCGCTTTGTATGGTTTCTTGGTTTTCTATTGGGATTGATTCGCCCCATTTTATATATATATGATTAAATGGAAGTGGAAAGCGCATTTGATCCCAGCTTTTTAACTGGATTGCGCGTTTTGTCCACGAGGCTAATGGGATAAGCTTGGCATCGGCGCGTTTGGCGATAATAAATGCCCCCCCTTTTGCTTCATGACGGGGGCCTCTTGGCCCATCAATGGCAACAGAAAGTGCCATTCTTTTATAAGATTTTAAGTGTTTAGCGGCTGCAATCAAGCTTTTATGAGATGCATGCTTATCATAAGGTTGAATGAAATGCCCAAAACGCTGCATTGTATAAGCAACCAAACGACCATCACGATGATCCGATGCCAAGGCCGATAATGGAAAAGCAGCATTGAACGGCCAAGCCCATAAAAAACATGGGATATTTTCATGCCATGTTGCGATCACCAGCCGTTCTTGCCTAGCATCGTTTAAATATTCATCGCCTTCAATCGTGACGCGGCTGGTGATACGAACAAGCCACAAATAACAATAAAGCAGGTAACTTATTGGCACCGCATAATTGCTACGTTTAAACCAGCGTCTTATCATATGATTTAATCCGAAAAGTTAGCAAGACAGTTTGCATAAAGTTCATCGCGGAGGGTACGTGCCCCTTCTTGCGCCATTAAAGCAGCAACCCCGTTTGAACCTGTTTGTCCATATTGGTCAAGCTTACTTAACTTAGCAGCCTTACGATCTGCATAATGATAGCACTCAGCTTTATTTTTCGGGATAAGCCATGTTGCATCATTTCGGTGTGCCATACAGCCACCTGAAAGAGCAACTATAAGCATTATCCAAATAATATTGTGCTGATTACTTAAAAACATTGTATAAATATTTATTCTGTGATAAATGTCATTTTAGGGCTTAATATAAAAAGTTATAGATAAATTATTTCATAAGATCATTCTTTTTTAGGGGCTTTTTCTTTGCGTTTCAATCTACAAAAATGGATTATTTTATCGCTGGTTGTTAGCACACTGACTGCATGCGCTTCCAAACCTGAACAAGAAAGTGATGCAAATTTTCGTGCTAAATCTGCAATAACGGGTGCCGTTGTTGGTAGTTTTATTGGTTATGCGTCTGGTGGAGGCGGCAGTAGTAGCGCGATTGCAAGTATTGTTGTTGGTGGGCTTGGTGCCTATGCAGGAACGATGTTGGCAGATAATCTTAATCAATGGGATCGCCAAAAAATGCGGGAAGCAACTTTCCAAAGCCTAGCTTCAGCCCATACTGGAGAGCCAACTTATTGGGAAAGTGAATATACCAGCAATTATGGTAAAATCACACCAACACGTACTTATCTTGATGATAATGGGCGTTTATGCCGTGATTATAAAGCGCATATCAATGTTGATGGAAAGCCAGTATCTGGCGTTGAAACGGCTTGCTTAAATGGCGCAGGTAACTGGATCGTTTATCCAGCTTCGTAATTTATATGTATTTTGTTTCTTCACGCTATAATAAGATGCGCACATTTTGGGGTGCAGGTTTCACCGCAATTATTTGCGGTTCGCTTATCTTATTTATATCCTTTGGGATACGCCATGGCTTTGGCTTGTTTCAACAACCAATATCGGATGCGCAAGGTTGGGGGCGGGAGACTTATTCCTTCGCCATAGCCTTACAAAATTTAATTTGGGGCGTAACCGTTCCCTTTGTTGGCATGATTGCGGATCGTTATGGCGCACCGATTGTTGTATGGATTGGGAGTTTTCTTTATGCAGGTGGTCTATGGCTGATGTCAATGGCTGGAAGTGAAAGCACCTTTATCATCGGCGCAGGAATTATGATCGGAACAGGGTTATCTGGGGTTACTTTTCCCGTTATTTTCGGTACCATCAATCGCTTGGTTTCCCCTGAAAAACGTTCGCTTGCCATGGGGCTGGTGATGGCACTTGCTTCTTCTGGACAATTTGCGATGATGCCCGTTGAGATGGTATTGTTGGATCAATTTGATTGGCAGATCGCATTGGTTCTTTTAAGCATTTTAGCATTATTTATGGGGCCAATGGCTTTAGGATTATCTGAAAAGCATAAACCGCCTCCAGTAGATTTCTTGAAAAAAACTGAAGCTGGTGTTAGCTTGCGCTCTCAACAAACAATTATACAAGCGGTTTATGAAGCTGCAAGCTCGTGGGATTTTTGGTTATTGACTCTTGGATTTTTTACATGTGGTTTTCAAGTGGTCTTTATTGCAATTCATCTTCCAACCTTTATTGTTGATATTGGTCTGCCGCTTTATGTTGCAACCACCGCATTAGGATTAATAGGTTTATTTAATATTATTGGCACCTATTATGCAGGAAAATGGGGACAAACCCGTAGTAAACCTAAATTATTATCTTGGCTTTATTTGGCAAGAAGTGCTGTGCTGATTATCTATATTCTGCTGCCAATCACTGCGCTCTCAACTTATATCATGGCTATTTTCATTGGATTATTATGGCTATCAACGGTACCGCTTACCAATGGCACTTTATCAACAATTTTTGGCGTTAAACATATGTCAATGTTGGCGGGATTTGTATTTTTCTCCCATCAATTAGGTTCATTTTCTGGTGTTTGGTTAGGGGGATATTTATTTGATCTTAATAAAAATTACGATTTGGCATGGACAATTATGATCGCGCTTGGGGTTATTTCATGCATCCTTCATTGGCCAATCCGTGAAATTTCAATCGAGGCAAGGCTGAATCCTACAACTGCAACACAAAAGGCTTAAATCATGCAATCCTCTACCCTACGTATGGTTAAGCTTTCGGTTTCAGTGATGAGCTTTTTGCTTATAGCAGGTTTTGGCGTATTATTATGGGGTTTATGGAACGCAGTAACAGATAATAAGACGATAGCAACCTCAGCTTGGGAGCAAAATCTTGAAGGATTTTCAATTCAACATACCGAATTGGATGGTGATCATCTTATGTTATGGGGACAAAACACTTCAGGTCAAAGCCGCATTTTTATCTTTGCAATCCATAGCGGTGAAAAAATTGGCGAGATAGCACTTACCCCTTGATTCAATCAAAATGTATCCCCAACCTCAGCCAGAACAGGTGGATCGCATCCAGCCTTGAGACAATTAAGCCCTGCAACCCGACTCGCCCAACGAATATAATTCCCAATATGGTCACGATTTTGTTGATAAAAATCAGGCTTTAACAAATTATGATGCGCACATTGATGCAGTAAGCCAGCGGCAAAACAATCCCCCGCCCCAATCGTATCGATTATTTGATCAGCATTCAGCTTTTCAGGTGCTTGTTTGCCTATTTGATCAAAATAGCGATAAAGCACGGGGCTTGCCCCCGCGGTCATCACAATTAATGCCGCTTGAGGAAAAGCATCACATAGGGCTGAAAATGCTGCTTTTTGATGATTTTGATGCTCAGGAAACAGAAAATAAAGATCATCTTCGCTAACTTTAATTAAATTTGCTAACGCCATAACTTCCATGACGACTGTACGATAAAGTGTATGGTCTTTAAAATTACGAGCGCGAATATTAGGATCAACGGAGATCATTGCGCCCCTTTCCCGTGCTTCCAATAATAAAGCCTTTATAATTTCAGCGTCAGGATTTTCTGCGATGGCTAAAGTTCCCGTATGAATCATTGCTGGATTGGCGGGTAATCTATCAAGCAGTGCATTTAATCTTAAATCACGTTCTGCGGTCTGATGGCGATAAAAACGATATTCGGCTTCCCCTTGTTGATTGACATGGGTCATGGCAAGCGGGGTTGACTCTTCACTGCGATAAGGGCAAAGATAATCAACATGATTATCTTGTAAATAACGCATTAATCGGCGTCCATAATAATCGGTGGAAATCGGATGCAAGAAACCAACCTGTTTTTCCAGTCTTGAAAGTGCAATCGCACAATTAAGCGGCCCCCCGCCAACGTGGGCTGAAATTTGCTTGCCATCAGCTTCCAGCACCAAATCCATTAACGCTTCTCCTGCAATGACAAACATTTTAACTTAGCTCTTGTTGCAAGGATTCAAAAGTTTTAAGACCAGATTGTGCATCCAAAGACTGCACAACAGAACAGGCGTTTAAGGTTGCAAGCTTGGCGGCTGCGGTAATCTCCATCCCGCTTAACCAACATGCTGAAAATGTAGAAGAAAACGCATCCCCAGCCCCAACCGTTCCCATCGCTGATGCTGGAAAAGATGGTTGATGATAAAATTGTTCTTGGTAAAAATAATAAGCACCAGCCCTACCATCGGTGACAACGCCAAGGGCAAGCCCTAAGCGATTAAGCGCGTGTAAAAAATCTTCAATCAGCACATAAAGATTGCCTTCAACCAAGATTGGCGCATCAATCACCATGGTGGCAGAATATTTATGTGGATTCACCAAACCATGCTCCAATAGCAAAGCTAAAAGCTGGGTTGCTTCTGCGCGATTGATCACCAACATTGCTAATTTAGGTAAAATAGAAAGAAAATGCCCCTCCGAACGCCCAAGCTGCCGAATCCCTGGATTAGAAATGATTTTAACGCCATTTTTATGGGCATGTTCAATCAATGGTGCAAAAATTGCTGCAGATTCATTGGAAAGATTGGTAATATAGAGTGCATCATAATCCATAATGGCTTCTTTTGGAATCTCTGCCTCAGTAAGTTTAGCATTCGCACCGCGATGGGTTAAAATGGTTGGGTCATGGTCATGCGCCGATACCATGATCGAAACTGCGGTTGGATGATTTTGATCACGAAGAATCAGCTGCGTTCCAATATTTTGTGCTTTTAAATGCGCAATCATTTGATCGCCATGATGATCTTGACCAAGTTTTACAAAACAATCAGTGTGATGGCCAAGCTTGTTCATGGCAATGGCCGCATTGGTTGCTCCGCCACCAAAAAACCAGTTTACGGATTGTGCTTCCAGCTTACGCCCCATTTCAAGCAATAAAAAAGCTGAAGAGGCATTGGCAAAGCTCATTTTTTCAATCTGTTCTGGCGAAGTGATAACAATAATATCAATTGTTGCCGTCCCAACACATAAAATCCGCTTTTTGTTTAATGCGTTCATTTAAAAGCCTTTATTTATTTTCTTCTAATGACCCATAAAATTAGGTTTACGTTTTTCATTAAATGCTTTGACCCCTTCTTGCCGATCTTTGGTGCCGATCAACGTGTTATAAAGGGCAAGCTCTTTTTCAATTCCAGTTTTTAAACCATATTCTTGTGATAGCCGTATGGATTTTAACGCCGCTTGAACGGCAAGGGGCGCATTATTTGTAATCTCCCTTGCAAATTGAAGCCCTTCTTCTGCTAATGTTTCACTTTTTGATAAATGTAAAACTAGACCCATTTCTAATGCTTCAATTGCCGTGATTGGTTTCCCAGAAAGAATAATTTTTTTTGCCATAGAAGCTCCAACTGTACGCGGTAATAATTGGGTTGCCCCAAGTCCTGGCATGATTCCAAGCCCAACTTCTGGCAAGGCAAATCGTGCGTGATTGGCTGCAATGACGAAATCACAAGCAAGCATTAATTCCATGCCGCCACCAAAGGCAGAACCGTTGATTAACCCCAATACGGGAACTGGAAAATTCATAAATTGATACGCCATTGTTTCAAATAATTTATGTTGATGTTCCCATTGTTCACGGCTAAGCTCATCACGTTCTTTCAAGTCGGCACCTGCGCAAAAGGCTTTATCGCTGCTACCAGTAAGGACTAAAACCCTACAATTTCCTTGCTTAACTTCCAAAGCAATCTTAGCTTGCGCATCAATAACCTCCTCTGCCATACGCGTATTAAAGGCGTTGCGCACCTCAGGACGATTAAGGGTCAAGCAAATAATCTGCGTCTCTATTTTATCAATTTTCAAACAAGAATAAGATGGAAATACCATAAATAAATCCTTAGTAAAAAAAGACTTGTATTTAAGCATGTAATATCGTATCCTTACTATAGGTCAGAAGACCATGTCTATACAAAAAATGGTTTAGATCAATGTCGGCACAAAGCTTGCATAAAGTCTTATCAGGTATAGCAAGGGTGATATAGCCATATAGGTTGGTAGCACCAAATTTGTAAAATCAACATTCAATAGGGATCAGAAGGAGACCTTGAAAATGGACATATCAGGAAGTTATTATACCCCTACTGTTTTATCAAGAGCTTCGGGTCTGGGAGGTGACGTATCAATTGCCTCCATGCTAAAATATTCCCGCACAGGGAATGATGCCAATAGAAGTTCTGGAATAACAAATTTACAAACTACTTTGAATAATATGGATGCGCTTGCTTCGCGTCAGCGAATTATGGCTGGGGCAATTGGGCGCGTCCAAGACATCGCTGCAGGCAGAATTACGCCAACCGCTGATTGGGAATTGACCAGCGGTTACCTAGCCCAGACGGGGGTTCCTTTCAAGCTTGAAGTCAGCCAAACAGGGGAAATTATTGTTAATCCTCAATCTGATTTAATTGATCAGTTACCGCTCCAGCAACAAGGAAAAATGAGGGAAGCACTTGAACGTCTTGATGAAGTACGCGGGCAATTTGACGAGGAAGTCACAAAAGAAGAGCTAAGAGACAAATTACATTATGCCATGTTGCGGGTTACCGAATTAGAAAATTTTGCCCCTATACGCGAAGATTGGGAACAAGAATTTGAAAGACGGAAAACTATGGGACGCCCCATGATGATTGGATTGAACAAGGATGGGGAGCTGGACGTATTTGATCAAAAAGAAACAAATTTTGATTATGTTGAAGATGATGATAAGCGGCTTAAGCTTCAATTAGCAATGGCAGAGTTAGAAGCAATTTTTGAAGATATGAATAAAGTTCGCAAACAGTCCGATAGCTTGACGGTTACCACCAGTTCTTCAGCGAATAATAATAGCACCAGTTTACAAGAAAGCGTGGATGATGACGGTGTTAAAACCTCAACCTTGATTGAAAGGGACGAGGTTAATGATGGAACGTATATCACCAATACGACAACTACAACCACGAGCAGTGTTTATCCTGCTGGGGTTGAAGTTCCTGATACCAAGGAAGATTTAGACAATTCTGATAATGAAACGACCACGATCAGTGTTGATCCTACAACGGGTGCAACCACGATTACCACGGTTAATATTTCAAAACAGGTTGAGAATGTTGAAGATTCAGATGATGATGATGATGAAGATGCAGATAGCACAAGTGGTATTGTAACAGAAACGCAAAGAACCGATTCCAGAACCACGGACGAAAATGACTATATGACAACCGCGACAACGACGGTCACAACAACCACTGTCCCTGCTGGTGAGGCGTTGCCTGATATCCCTGAAGATGATGACAATACTTCCACCACAGTAACGACCGACCCTAACACAGGGGAAACCACAATTGTCACGACGACAACCAGTTCAAAAACTGAAAAAGTTTATGATGATATAAAAGCGGCAACGGAATTATGGCAATATTCCGCTTTAGGGAAACGTTCTTCGGGCGAAGATTATTTTCTTGATATTGATGATGATGGAGAAGTTGTAGTGCGCGCCAATACTGCGCAGATCACCCAAACCTCTATTCTCCCAAGCTATTTAGAAGATGATGCTGAAACCGAATTTCATATTGTTCCTGAATATTTACGCGATGCAGGAAATTATGATTTTTACGATAACAGCTGGGAAGAAGATGCCATGGCATTTTATGGGAGCAAACAGCCCTATTATATTGATCTTTCAGGGTCAAGACCGCGCGCTATGGTTTTGGATTATAATGCGATTATGCTTGAAGATTTATTATCAAATGATCGTGCCGCTCAATTACGCCAAGCCCAAGTTAGCTTATTATATTAAAAAATCATTTGCGGTAATGCCTTTTGTATATGGCATAAAATAAGCTATATTTAGAGCATTTTTTTAAAGTGCTGGAGGCTGGTTTTGCCGTCCAAAAATGCCGTAAAATTGGCTCATAAAATTGGTATTGAGATTGCTTTTTGTAAAAATAGTGTCGATCTTCCAATTGAAAGTCATAAAATATAAATAAATACAGATAGTTAGCGTTAAAAATAAATATAAAACACCCCTGTTTTTGCTTTAGGCAACAGGGGTGTTTTTTTATTTTCTGCTTACAATATGCTTACAAAAATGGGTTGTAAGCATGGGGGTTGGTTGTGCGGGGTTGAAGCTTGAAAAAATCAGGAAATACTGGGGTTTCAGCGTTTTTGCTTCATGTAAAATTCGTTAAAAAATGGCTCATTTTATCATTTTTTTACAAATTTTTTGCTTACAATATGCTTACAAATGAGATTCTTGGAAAAGTTGATTGACTGAAAATGGCTTTGATAGGGGGTTATAGGGCGAAAAAATGCCCCTCACCCTCGGCTTTCAAGGGTCTCTGTCAGAGCGGGATACAGCCGTTTTTGTCACTTTGGAAGAGGTCCCAAATGGGGGGGGGGCAAGCAGCTTTGTGACCTATATGACCAAGACAGATTATGATGGAAATTGGGAAATTGATTTGGCAACTGCCGCCACTTATTTGGGGGCAAATAAATTATTAATGGAACATCGCAGTACGATTAATGCAATTGCAAATGCGGTCGATGAAGCAGGCAATATAACCGCAGGTGTCCTCAACACTTATATCATTCAAAGCGATCATGATGCAGGACTGCTTTGGCCGAATCCGGATGAAACATCAATTTCCAACCTTGGTTCTACCGATACAGCTATCACCCATTTGGTTACGGACACCACACGTGATTTAATTGGTGGGGTTGACTTGCTTACGGGGACGGAAGTTATGCTAACCCTATCCGATAATACTGGAAATACAGGCACCTATACGGTTTTTGCACAATCTGATGGACGCTATACTTTGGATTTTGAGGATTCAAATACCTATACCGAAGAGGCAGGATCAAATTTTGACATGACATCCCTATCGCATGGCGCACAAGTCACCGCGATCATTAACTCCACCGATGCGCTGGGGAATGTTTATACTTATGACAGTGCAACCAGTGATGATGGCGTTCAACAAGATCCAAGCGATGACTTGGCTTATGAATTTGAAATGAGTTTGGAAGGCCCCACCCTTGGTTCAGATAATTTTGTGAATGGGGGGGATTATGAATTAACGGTGGCATCAGGGGTTACATTGCAAACCTATTACGATATTGAAATGGGCGATTGGGATGGCGATGGCAGGGATGAGATTTTTGGACGTTCATCTGGTAATAATATTGACATCTTATTTTTAAATGCCGATGGCACGGAAATTGTGGGGGTTGAAAAGTTATCAACAACGCATACGGAAATATATGGCATGACCGTTGGTGATTTTGATGGCAATGGCACGGACGATATTTATGCAAACACCATTAATGGTTACCAATCAGATTCTGATTATCTGTTTTTGAATGATCCTTCGACAGGCGCGATTACATCAACAAAAGTTGTTCAAAGTGCATCTCAAGGGACATTGGGTTCAATCGCCATGGATTATAACGATGATGGCAAGATGGATTTGTTGGTTGGTAGTAATGCTTCAAATGGTAATGTCTATCTTTATCTTGGCAATGGTTCAGGCGGCTTTTCTGCTTCAAAGAATTTGGGGCAGTTAGCGGGCAACTCTGCTAGGGTAGGAAATGATGCGGTTCAGCGTGATTTTGACGGCGATGGTAATTTGGATACATTATTTATAGGGGGTTCGAGTGGTAAATATTTACATATTTTATTCCATGATGGCAGCAATGGCACCAATGGGTTTACTTTATCAGAATATGGATCAATTCCTTCCAATGGGAACTTATTATTTGGTGATTTTGATGGCGATGGTCAGGAAGAAATCTTGGCACATGGTTCTGGGAACGCATTATTATTGTCCTATGATTCTGCAACCAATACAATGGTTACAGAAAAAACAGCGATTGCAGGCGGTGGACAATTTGGTGATTTATGGGGTCAAATGACATTGGATTTTGATGGCGATGGCGATTTGGATATATTGGCTTTAGCTAGCACAGGCGCATCTGGTGATCTTATTGTATGGTATAATGATGGGGCTGGTAATTTTACCAATGGTGGGGATTCGGGTCTTAATTTTGACTCTGAGCATACTAGCAGAAGATTGGATGGTCTTGGTGATGTGAATGGTAATGGTGCGGATGAAATGATCCTCTATGACAGGGATGCGGATACATTCAATGTCATTAAAAATGGAAATATCGCTGTGCCTGCCAATGGTTTGAATTATTTTGATAACACAAATGATACCATTCGTGTGTTTGTAACCGATGCGAAGGCGGGGGATTCCATTCAAATTACCCATAATGGGGCAGATGTGATTGATGGTGCTGCCACTGAATATGTACTAACCCAAGCCGATGTTGATAATGGCTATGCTGATATTCCCGTGGATTTAACCAATGTCAATGATGGGGCGAATGTTGCTTTTGAGATTACCTTAACCGACTCCCTTGGGATTTATACCATTCCAACCCAAACGGTTGAGATTAATGTTGATGCAGTGGCTCCTGTTGCACCTACGGTTGATTTGGATCAAGGTGCGAATGACAATTATATCATTGCGGATCCGCCTGTAATAACGGGTACCCATAACGATGATTTTGATTATTTATGGATTACGGTAAGCGATGGCACCAATATCGCGACCTATGAACCAACCTTTATTGATCCAAATGGGACATGGACATTGGATATTGCCACGGCAACCCCGCTTGCCAATAACGGCGCAGACCCCGATTATGTTGATGGCGGGCAAATTAATATTGATCTTTCCGCCCATGAAACTACAGGGAACTTTACCCAAGCAACCCAAGCCGTTGATTTTGATGTTAGTTTGGTAGCCCCCACCCTTGGTTCAGATAATTTTGTGAATGGGGGGGATTATGAATTAACGGTGGCATCAGGGGTTACATTGCAAACCTATTACGATATTGAAATGGGCGATTGGGATGGCGATGGCAGGGATGAGATTTTTGGACGTTCATCTGGTAATAATATTGACATCTTATTTTTAAATGCCGATGGCACGGAAATTGTGGGGGTTGAAAAGTTATCAACAACGCATACGGAAATATATGGCATGACCGTTGGTGATTTTGATGGCAATGGCACGGACGATATTTATGCAAACACCATTAATGGTTACCAATCAGATTCTGATTATCTGTTTTTGAATGATCCTTCGACAGGCGCGATTACATCAACAAAAGTTGTTCAAAGTGCATCTCAAGGGACATTGGGTTCAATCGCCATGGATTATAACGATGATGGCAAGATGGATTTGTTGGTTGGTAGTAATGCTTCAAATGGTAATGTCTATCTTTATCTTGGCAATGGTTCAGGCGGCTTTTCTGCTTCAAAGAATTTGGGGCAGTTAGCGGGCAACTCTGCTAGGGTAGGAAATGATGCGGTTCAGCGTGATTTTGACGGCGATGGTAATTTGGATACATTATTTATAGGGGGTTCGAGTGGTAAATATTTACATATTTTATTCCATGATGGCAGCAATGGCACCAATGGGTTTACTTTATCAGAATATGGATCAATTCCTTCCAATGGGAACTTATTATTTGGTGATTTTGATGGCGATGGTCAGGAAGAAATCTTGGCACATGGTTCTGGGAACGCATTATTATTGTCCTATGATTCTGCAACCAATACAATGGTTACAGAAAAAACAGCGATTGCAGGCGGTGGACAATTTGGTGATTTATGGGGTCAAATGACATTGGATTTTGATGGCGATGGCGATTTGGATATATTGGCTTTAGCTAGCACAGGCGCATCTGGTGATCTTATTGTATGGTATAATGATGGGGCTGGTAATTTTACCAATGGTGGGGATTCGGGTCTTGATTTTGACTCTGAGAGTACTAGCAGAAGATTGGATCAGTTTGGTGATGTGAATGGTAGCGGTGTGGATGAAATGATCCTCTATGACAGGGATGCGGATACATTCAATGTCATTAAAAATGGAAATATCGCTGTGCCTGCTGATGGTTCGGATTCTTTTGATGCTACAAATGATAAAATGCGCATCTTTTTACAAAATGTTAAAGTCGGTGATACCATTGAAATCACCCAAAACAGCAATAATGTGGTGAATGGTGGCGGTACCTATGTGCTAACCCAAGCCGATGTCGATAATGGCTATGCCGATGTTGAACTGGATTTCACCAATGTCGCGGATGGTACGGGCATTGCTTTTGATATTACCCTAACCGACATCAATGTTGGGCGCGCCCCCGTCACCACAACCGCCAATATCGATGTTCTGCCTTCTGCAACTCCCATCATGGCACCAACGCAACCTGTTTATGATGCGGGCGATCCACTGCCTGTTAATGATACGGTCACCAACCAGCCCGTTGGGGATACGAATGGCGATGGCGTGATTGATGCGGCTGATAATCATGAATTTACCATATGGTTTAAAGAAAACGCATCAGACCCTTCCGCAATCGAAGAAGATGATATTATAACCTTCACCAATTTAGCAACAGGGGAGCAAAGCGCAGCAAGCTATGTCGTCACCAGCTCAGATGTTCAAAATGGCTATGCCAATGTGCTGGCAGAGTTCACAACAGGCATACCAGCAAGCACCAACCTATCTGATTTACAAATTCAAATCGAAGATCATAATACGGGCAATATCGTGGTGTTCTATGGCGATCATAACAAGGGCAATATGTATGTCCATCAAGCGGGTAGCATCGCAACAAAACACTTTATTTTGGATGTTGATGGCGATACGGATGTTATCGCTTCAGGGGAATTTAATGTGCATACCGACTCCCTTGATTTAGGCTCCCTGCTAAACGGCTTTGTCCGCAATACAGGCAATGGTGATTTATGGGATGATTTGGAAGCCCAAGGCTTTGTCAAGAAAAGCGGCACCACCGACACCACCATCGAAATTGATGTGAATGGCACTGGCAACTACACCCACGCCGTAACCATCGAAGGCATCGACTCCACCAATCTCGACGAAGACAATCTTGACTTATGATGAAGGCTGATGAATCCAGCCATTTTTTTTACTAAAAAAATGCTCCACGCAGTGGCAAAACCGCTATACACTTTTGCTAAAAATGCTCCATGCAATGGTCGCATTTCCGAACCGCAAAACCGCTATGTACTAGGGATGAGACAAATATAAATAATAAAATCAGTAAAAGGTTGACGTTACCGCCAAACTATTCAAATAGGAAAGAATGATTTAATTACAAGCAACAGAACACCAACGCCAATACCACCAACCACCCATTGTAACATAGATAGTTTAACTTCAAGCCTAGCTATATCATATTTTGTTGCAACCGTATCTTTAAGCGCATTATCTAAGGCCTCAGCTGCTCCTTTAGCTTGGGTTTGTGAAAAGCCACTTTCTTGAAGTCGTTCAACAAAAGCAAGTTTATCAAATGTAATTACATTATTCATTTACTTGTCCCTTTCATATTAAAATATATATGCATAGATCGGCTTAAGTCAAGGGTATCCATCACCATCTTTTTTAAACCCTACATCAGCCCCATTGCTTGGCAAGGCCTCATCTGTTTTAAATTGTGAAATGTATAAGATTATAGTTTTAACGGTGATGCTTAAAA
Source organism: Alphaproteobacteria bacterium (assembly GCA_965229675.1). Classification (GTDB taxonomy): domain Bacteria; phylum Pseudomonadota; class Alphaproteobacteria; order CBDDJK01; family CBDDJK01; genus CBDDJK01. The sequence continues at coordinate 888,348 of OZ245897.1, read as the reverse complement.
AACGGTCACAAGCTTTCTCGTATTAGCAGACAAAAAACTTGATGTAATCAATAGAGCCAATCTTTCCGATGAAGCAGGGTAACCTGAACAAACAAGATCAATGAATTAAACCGATGAACTTTTAAGGCGCGAAACTGAACTAGCAAGCTTTTCATTCAACAGGTATCATTTTTGATCTACTGCTTAATATATGCTTACTGATGATAAATTAAGAATTTCAAAATTTAGCTAACATATTATTTCTACTGGTGGGGTTTTTACTAGGTAGCGGACTCATAAAATTGGCACCACAGTCTTATTGTAGCTAATTTAACAAATGCCATAAAATTTGTTGAGTGTTTTTCGTATCTTGTTGCAATTGATCGAAATGATTTTTTTAGCCTTCCAAAAAATCGTTCAACAATATTCCGTTGTTTATAAAGCTCTTTATCGTATGGTTTAGGCGTTTTTCGATTGGCTCTTGACGGAATACATTCGACAGCACCTTGTTCCCAGATCATGTTTCTTATCCATTCTGCATCATAAGCCCTATCTGCAAGAACTGCTTGCCCGAATTGTAAATTCTGTAACAAATCACGACAAGCAGGGGCATCATGTGCTTGACCTGATGTTAAATTAAACCCCATTGCCAAACCATGTTCATTAACGATGGCATGAAGTTTTGTTGTCAAGCCTCCTCTTGATCGCCCCATACAACGAAATTTACTGTTTTTTTTACTGTCGCTGCAGAATGATGCACACGAATAGAAGTCCCATCAACCATAACAAGATTATGGTTATAATAATCACAAATAGCATCCATTAAACGATCCCAAATACCAGCCTTCGTCCAACGATTAAATCGATTATAAACAGTTGTGTAAGGCCCATAACGCTCTGGGAGATCACGCCATGGAATGCCTGTGCGAAGCTTGAAAAATATTCCATTTAAAATACGACGATCATCAACACGCTTAACCCCATGGCTCTTTTGCGGCAAAAGTGAGAAGATAAGCTCCCATTCAAAATCACTAAGATCAAATCTGGACATGGTTAACTCCTAAAAAAAGGTTGTAATACCAAAGCTGAATCAGATTTGAATTAAATATACAACAATTTTATGGGTACGCTACCTAGTAGGGATTTTACTGGCGGGAGTGACGGGGCTCGAACCCGCGACCTTCGGCGTGACAGGCCGACGCTCTAACCAAACTGAGCTACACCCCCCAGAAAGACAGTGATAAGGATTAGTCATCCTTACGATAAAGGCTTAATTAAACGACCTTTAGTCAACCGTCAAGCATTCTATCTTAAAAAGCCTTAAAAAAACATTCAGCCTACTGAAATTTTGAGCCAGTTGGCACCGTTTGCGGGGCTTGGGTTTGCAGAATATTTTCAATAATGATTTTACTGCCATCATTGAGGATTAACACATCTTGATCGGGTGTCATCCCAAGCTCCATCACAACCATATTTAACCAATCATATAGTTTGGCACGGCTTGCAGTGGAAGTATAGGCATAACGTCGCAAGGTGCTATTACCGCCAGCCATCATATCATGGCTCATATAGCAAGGAAAACTATCTTCAGCACTAAGATTTGATACATTATTGGTAATCGTGTTGATAATCGCAGAAATATCCTGCCCATTAATCCGCTTAAATTCAACCGTGTAGCTGGTAACCAGATTATTACAACGTGGGTCTTGATTGGACGCTTGCGCCCCCCCTCTATTCCCACCAGGTTTTGGCGCAAGATAAGCAAGCTTCCTGCCCAATATATCACCGACACCTGCAGCAATTTCACGTGCTTTATCACCAACCCGTTCATTCAAACAAGCCATACTGCAATTTGCAGGGGCAGAAGCGGTGATCCGTGGCAATTCAAATGCGCCTAAAAACGTATTGCTTTCAAGGTCGTATAATTCGCCTTCAACCCGCACGCCAATTTTAGTGGCATAGCCAAGGTCTTGCTCCGTTGCGACAATCCTAAATAACGCCATTGCACGGGAATAAAGATTGGCCTGTGCTTCGGAGTTCGCAAGCTTGGCGGCACTGATTAATTCTTGTTTAGGACGGCTATCGACAATCCGCCAACCAAGTTCAACAGCCAACATTTCTTCATCGACCATTTGAAAACCGTGGCGAAACATGCTTTCTTTTAATTCAGCAAGCACACGGTCAAATACATTGGAACTGCGGGATACAGTTTCAACCCCTTCATCCTCCCCCATGACAATGACACGAATGCCATCTTGGGTCTGTGCCTGTGCCGATGGGCTAGCGGCAAAAAATATTGCTAGAGTGAATATCGTAAAAAAGGTAAAGCGCATTTTTAATCTCCTATTATATAAATTATAGTCTATTATACCTATCAACACAGCTGGGAATTTTGATTAAAAAAGTGAACGTGCGGTTTGCTTATAGCTTTTATGCGCACTCCAGCTACCAAGATATTCTTCGGTATCAAAATTATATAATTCAAAGCGTAATTCATAATCGACGATTTTGCCTTCATTGCCACTGGAAACAGCAGACTTTAACTCAGTATGCACAACATAAAAGGATTCGCCTGTATTGAAAATCCTAATTCGTTCGTCTTGGAGTAGCGATTCACGGATAAGCCCAACAATATCAGAAACCCGCAACCGTTCATTTTCAGTTAAATTGCGCACCGCCCCGATGGAGAGTTTGTAATCATCCTGACGGTCAAATAACCTTGCATCAGCCAGCATTTCACGGGAGACTTCGGCCGCCATTTCTTTAAAATCAACAAGGTCAAGATCGGTTGAAACTTTTTCCTCTTCACCGCGTTGATCGCTATTCAGCAGGCTGACTTTACCGCCCCCCGTTAATTCACACCCTGTTATAAGGATTGCACCCATTAAAAGCATAATAATTTGCCGATATATTTGCTTCAACATCTGTTTCACTTCCTTTATTGATTGACAAGATTTAATGTAAAGGTTTTTTCTTGCGCAACGGAGCGGATTTTATCATTGACCGCCCGCGCATAGACCATGGTGCTATTATCGGGAATAATCGTTTGTTGATGGCTGCTAATAACATCACCATCTTCACCAATGATATCAATTTGTAACTGATCAATTCCGCGTGGCGCAACAATTCTTGCGGCGTAATAGGATTTGGGTAAGCTCATCCAACCCAACGTGCTTGGCATTGTCATTTGCTGGGTCATTTCATTAAGCATCATGCTGAATAGACCGCCACCGCCCAATTCTTGTGACATATAATAACCCGCAAATCCACTTGCCAAAGCCGCACCGATTTTAAGCGGCATTGAATCTTCATGATAGCGTGAAATCATTGCTTCAACATCTGAAATCAGCGTTAATGGATAGGTTTTATCGTTGATATGCACCTCCACGCCCGCAATTTTTGTTTCAACTTCTGACATGTAAGGAATTTTAATCGCGATAAAATTATCTTCCATCGGGATACGCACCATAAGGACTTTGCGTTCAGGCGATAACCCCACAGCGGCTAACACGTGAATAATGCGCTCTTCCCCTGTAATAGGGCGCACTTGCGCATCAGGATCGCCACGAAAAAAATCACTGCTTTGCAAATCTGATTGGCTGAGGGTATAGGCCTCAACAGCATCTTTGGGTTTGTTTGTTTCAAATGTTGCATGTTCAAGCGCGCGTTCAATCAACGGATTATCTGGATAAAGCTTATTCGCTTTTGACCATGCTATTCGCGCTTCGTCCCATACGCCGAACCGTGCCATTGGTGACGTAGCTTCAATTTCTGCCATGACAGCCGAAAAATAATCCGCCAAAGGATTAACGTAAGGGGAGGGAACACGCCCTGCAATCTCTTTTGCCCTTAACAACATTTCATCACTGGAAATATCGCCCATTGCATTTTGATTATAATTATTGGCTTCTTGTTGTTTTTTGGCGGCCTCGACTTTAATCTGTTCATATTCCTTGGCGTAAAGCTCGCGTTGTTCATCTTGATAACGCCGTGATTGTTGCGTTACTGGATACGCATTAGGCTCGCTTTGCAATAAATAATTTAATGCAAGCTGATTAAGCATTAACACGCGCTCATAGCCATCCAGTGAATAATCAGTTGCTTTACCAACAAATTCTTCAAATAGACTACCTGTTTCAATATCACTTCTTATATCTGCCGCCGCCGTTAAAAACGCAGTCGAACAATCCAAATCGCCATAATCAAGGGCGATGGCACCGCGTGTTACAAGCCCAAGGGAGCCAACTTTTTTGGCGGTTTCTAAGGTATCCGCTTCGCCCGTGATCATGGAGCCACTGCGCCGTGCATAATAAGCCGCAGCTTCATCAAAGCTATCTTGTTCGATCAAGCTTGCGACGCCACGAAACTCGGCTGAATAACCAGCATAGCCATAATTAAATAACGGACTAAGACCACCACTGAAGCCCCCCCCACTCATAGATTGGCCAAGAGCCGCAAAGCTGTTAGTTTCAGCCAATGCGGCAAGTTCAACATCAGCTAGGGCTTCTGTGTTCAAATCAACCGATTGAATAAGATCATGGTCAACAAGACAGCGTTCTAATTTTGAACCTGTTTCTAATAAAAGGGTATCTTCAACGCTGGTAACCTTGCCAAGCCCGCTTTTTACGGTAACACAGGCCGTATTAAATAGGAGCATTGCCCCCATCCCAACAATAGCAAATAATGATTTTAACAAATTATTTTTCCTTAATTTTTTGTTTCATAACAACCTATTGTAGATTAAAATCAAAGCTATTACGAATCGTCAAGTATTTTTTGTTGTTATGCCGCCTCAAGGCTTGAAGAAATTTTATATAAATCAGAAGCTAATTGCCGTAACGCATAAGTGGGTTGTTCCGAATCTTGCATGATTTTGGTTAATTGTCGCCGCCAAGTGCCTGCGCCAATTTCGCCTGCATAAAGCCCTAACATATGGCGTGCAACTTGTCGAAACTGTCCCCCAGTCTTAATCCATGCATCACAATAATCCGCCATAGCCATGATAATTTCATAGCGTCGTTGCGCCCCTGATCGATTGAATTGAATATTGGTTTTAAAACATTGCGGATCAGCTTCAAGAAAAGCGAAGGGCGATTTATACGCCGCACGTCCAACCATTACGCCATCAAAATTTTTCAAGGCTTCTTTAACCGAATTTAATCCTGTGATTCCACCGTTAAGAATAAATTGGCAGGCGGGAAAATCCTGTTTTAAGCGGGTAACCATCTGATAATCAAGCGGGGGAATATCACGATTTTGTTTAGGGGAGAGTTTTTCCAGCACCGCAAGCCGTGCATGAACAATTAACCGCGTCACACTAACATCAACCAATGTAGAAACAAATTCATACAAACGACCATAATCCGCTTCATAGGGTGGCTTACAACTTCCTTCTATAACGCCTAGGCGATGCTTCACCGTCACTGGCATAGAATACCCAACCTTGTCCTGCATTGCTTTAACCAATTCAGCAACCAAGTCTGGATCATGCATTAGCACCGCACCAAATGCACCTTTTTTTACTTTTGGGGATGGACAACCACAATTAAGATTTAGCTCCTGATAGCCCTGCCCTTGGATAATTTCAGCCGCTTTCACCAAAGCATGACGATCACTTCCACCAATTTGAAAGGCTAATGGTTGTTCTTGCGGGTGATAGCCCAAAAGATAATTACGTTTTTGTTCATCAAACTGATTGTGAAGAATGGCATCGTGATGCACCATTTCCGTATAAAGCAGGGCATGATGACTAATTTGACGAAATAAATAACGAAAATGGCGATCCGTCCATTCCATCATCGGCGCAATGGATAATGTGTGGGGAGCGATATCGGTCATCTTAGCACTAAAAATAGACTCGCAAGCCCTAAAAATGCAAAAAAGCCAACAATATCTGTAACCGTTGTTAAAAAAACGGCAGAAGAGATGGCAGGGTCTTTTCCCATGCGTTCTAGCATCACTGGAATAACCACGCCCGCCAAACCCGCAAGCACCAGATTGATAATCATTGCGGCCGCAATCACCCCACCAAGCGCAGGGTCAGAAAACCAAACCCAAGCAATCCCCCCCATCAACAGCGCAAAGATCAACCCATTTGCACCACCAACAAGTGTTTCTTTTGTGATAATCGCCCATGCGTTTGCAGGAGTTAATTCATTCACTGCTAATGCGCGCACGGCAACCGTTAAAGTTTGCGTCCCTGCATTTCCACCCATGGAAGCTACAATCGGCATCAGTACCGCCAGTGCCACCAACTGTTCTAGCGCATCTGAAAATAAAGAAATCACCAAGCTTGCTGCAATCGCGGTTATCAGATTAAGTGCTAGCCAGTTAAATCGCATTAAAGTCGTTTGTCTTATATCTGCATAAAAATCAATTTCACGCACACCCGCCATAGATAGCAAATCTTCTTCATGCTCTTCATGGATCACATGCACAACGTCATCTATTGTGATGGAGCCAACTAAGCGTCCTGCCTCGTCAATCACTGGACTTTCTACCAGCCCATATTGCCTGAAAAGAAAAGCGACATCTTCTTGATCCATTTCAGCAGAAATTGGTTTGGCATCACGATCCATGATCGTTGCAATCGCGGTTACCCTTGCTTCAATCAATAGTTTTGATAGTTTTAATAAGCCAACTGGGCGATGGTTAGGTCCCACCACAATTAAGCTATAAAATTCTTCTGGAATATCATGATCTTTTTGACCGCGCAGGAAGTCAATTGTTTGGCCAACCGTCCAAAAATTTGGAATAGTGACCAGCTCACGGCGCATTAAACGCCCCGCAGACTCCTCAGGATAAGAAAGTCCTTGCTCATAAACTGCGCGATCATTCGCTGGAATAAGGTTTAAAAGCGCAGTTTGCTCTTCTTCATCCAAATCTTCAATAATATCAATCGCATCATCGGATTCAAGGTCATTTATCAATACCGCTAATTTAGAAAGCGGCAAATGTTTTATTAAAGCAAGGCGCAGGGTATAATTTAAATTAGAAATTGCTTCTGAATCAATTTTGCTCCCAAGCTTTTCAACCAATAATACCCGCGCATCATGGTCTAGCTGTTCAATCAAATCGGCAAAATCAGCCCCATGAAGCGGGGAAACTAAGGCCATTAAATCAGGGGCTGGAAGCCCTGTATGTAAGGCTTCACTCACTTGATCAAGCAGAGTGTTATTTAATCCGTATAATTCGTCAAAAGCCCCTTCTGGAAGTGGATGAACACCATCTTCCACAATGATTTTCTGGGCAGTATTTTGTTCGGCCACGCTTTTTCATCCTACTTAACCAACAAAACCATCTATTGACCGCTTTCAATCTGCGCACCAACGACCGCAAGCGCAGTCATATTCACAATATTACGAACTGTGGCAGAGGTCGTTAAAATATGAACAGGCCGTGCCGCCCCAACCATAATTGGCCCAATCGACAGCCCATTTCCTAACATTTTAGCACAATTATAGGTAATATTGGCAGCATCCAGATTAGGCATAACCAGCAGATTCGCTTCCCCTTCCAAGCGGCTATCTTGAATGAGGCTTTCGCGCAATTTTGCATTGAGCGCGGTATCGGCATGCATTTCCCCATCCACTTCAAATTCTGTTTCCGCTTGAAGGCGCGCGACTGCTTCACGCACTTTTTTTGAAGAAGGGCTAGCTTGTGAACCGAAATTAGAATGCGACATCATCGCAACTTTAGGCTTTATCCCAAAACGTTCCACCTCTTCGGCACCTAATTTTGCAATCTCAACCAAAGTATCTGCTGATGGGTCATAATTAACATGCGTATCGGTAAGAAAATATACACCTTGATCCAGCACCAGCATATTTAAAGTCGATAATGAATGTACGCCTGACTTCGTGCCAATAATTTGCTGAACATGGCGTAAATGTTTATCAAACAGTCCTATTGTACCGCAAATCATCGCATCTGCTTGTTCAAGTTTAACCATTAACGCACCGATTGCAGTATTGCGTGTGCGCATAACAAGATCCGCAAAACGCGGCGCAACCCCATCACGTCCTAATAATTTATGATAATATTGTGAATATTCTTTATGGCGTGCGTCCTGCTGATTGTCGCATAATTCATAATCACGGCCTTCCTCAAGGCGTAATTTCATACGGCTGATCCGATTCTCAACAACCTCACGCCTGCCAATTAAAATTGGTTTTGCAATGCCTTCATCCACGATTGCACGAGTTGCGCGCAAGACACGCTCTTCTTCACCTTCAGCAAATACCACCCGTTTAGGATCATTTTGGGCATTTACAATGATTGGCTTCATAACACTGCCTGAGCGATAAACAAAACTTTCCAATTTACGAACATAGGCCGCCATATCCGAAAGCGGGCGTGTTGCAACGCCAGTTTCCATCGCCGCCTTAGCAACTGCGGGCGCAATTTCAAGAATAAGACGGGTATCAAACGGTTTAGGAATAATATAGTCTTTACCAAAAATTGGCGATTCACCATAGGCCGCCGCAACCGTTTCAGTGACCTCTTTACGGGTCAAGCTAGCAATTGCTTTTGCTGCTGCCAGTTTCATTTCTTCATTAATGATGGTGGCACCAACATCTAATGCGCCACGAAAAATAAAGGGAAAACATAAGACATTATTGATCTGATTGGCATAATCGGATCGTCCCGTGGCAATGATGGCATCATCGCGTACTGCTTCAACTTCTTCGGGGTTAATCTCAGGGTTGGGATTAGACAAGGCAAAAATAATCGGCTGTTTTGCCATTTTTTTAACCATTTCACCATTAAGCACCCCTGCAACCGATAGTCCCAAAAACATATCTGCGCCGTCAATCGCATCATCTAATGTGCGTTTATTGGTCTTGATGGCATATTCACGTTTATAGGGATCAAGCTCCTCCGACCGATCAACATGAAGCACACCATCTTGATCCAAAACCGTCATATTGCTACGCTTTGCACCAACAACTTCCAACATTTTAAGGCAGGATAACGCAGCAGCACCTGCACCTGAACAAACAATTTTAAGCTCTTCAATTGATTTTCCAATAATTTCCACTGCATTTAAAACGCCTGCTGCCGCAATAATCGCCGTTCCATGCTGATCATCGTGAAAGACAGGAATATCCATTTCTTGTTTGAGGCGTTTTTCAATTTCAAAACATTCGGGGGCTTTTATATCCTCCAAATTAATTCCGCCAAAAGTAGGTTCAAGTGCCTTAACTGTTTGACAAAATAAATCAATATCGGTTGCATCAACCTCAATATCAAACACATCAATTCCAGCAAATTTTTTGAATAAAACCCCTTTGCCTTCCATAACGGGTTTGGAAGCAAGTGGACCAATATTACCAAGCCCAAGCACGGCCGTACCATTTGTAATCACTGCAACCAAATTTGCCCTAGCGGTTAATTCGGCGGCTTGATCTTTATCAGCCTCAATCGCTTTACATGCTGCCGCCACGCCTGGTGAATAAGCAAGCGAAAGATCATGTTGCGAGGCAAGCGGTTTCGTAGCCGTTACACTTATTTTTCCAGCAGGCGGGGCACGATGATAATCCAATGCCTGCTGATCTTTATTATCAGTCATGATGATATTTCCTTAAAAATTATTCAACATATTTAATAGATTGTTTATTCAGATGGCGCAACTGTATTTAGGGGGGTAAAAGAAGCGATTATTCTTATTTGATTGCCCTATTTTTTTGGATTTTTCTTACAACATTGTAATATCAGCATCTTTAAACGCTATTTTGTTTTATAAAACAATAGGTTATTCGGTTTTTAGATGCAATTCTGTTTTATGATTCCCCCCATGTTTTTTTATTTTCTGCTTACAATATGCTTACAAAAATGGGTTGTAAGCATGGGGGTTGGTTGTGCGGGGTTGAAGCTTGAAAAAATCAGGAAATACTGGGGTTTCAGCGTTTTTGCTTCATGTAAAATTCGTTAAAAAATGGCTCATTTTATCGTTTTTTTACAAATTTTTTGCTTACAATATGCTTACAAATGATATTCTTGGAAAGGTTGATTTACTGAAAATGGCTTTGATAGGGGGCTACAGGGCGAAAAAATGCCCCTCACCCTCGGCTTTCAAGGGTCTCTGTCAGAGCGGGATACAGCCGTTTTTGTCACTTTGGAAGAGGTCCCAAATGGGGGGGGGGCAAGCAGCTTTGTGACCTATATGACCAAGACAGATTATGATGGAAATTGGGAAATTGATTTGGCAACTGCTGCCACTTATTTGGGGGCAAGTAAATTATTAATGGAACATCGCAGTACGATTAAAGCAATTGCAAATGCAGTTGATGAAGCTGGCAATATAACCGCAGGTAGCATCGCCACTTATATCATGCAAAGCGATCATAATGCAGGGCTGCTTTGGCCAAATCCTAATGAACTAGCAATTTCCAACCTTGGTTCTACCGATACAGCTATCAACCATTTGGTTACGGATACCACACGTGATTTAATTGGTGGGGTTGACTTGCTTACGGGGACGGAAGTTATGCTAACCCTATCCGATAATACTGGAAATACGGGTACCTATACGGTTTTTGCACAATCTGATGGCCGCTATACTTTGGATTTTGAAGATAATTTGACCTACACTGAAGAGACAGGATCAACCTTTGATATGACGGCATTGCAACATGGCGCAACCGTTTCAGCGGTCATTAATTCCACCGATGGGCTGGGGAATGTTTATACCTATGACAGCACAACCAGCGATGATGGCGTTCAAGGTGATACAAGTGATGACATTGCCTATGAATTTGAAATGAGTCTGGAAGGTCCCACCCTTGGCACCGATAATTTTGTGAATGCGGGGACTCATGAATTAACGGCGGCATCAGGGGTTACGCTGAGTACCTATTATGATATTCAACTGGGCGATTGGGACGGCAATGGTAGGGATGAGATTTTTGGACGTACATCTGGTAATAATATTGACATCTTATTTTTAAATGCCGATGGTACGGAAATTATAAGCGTTGAAAAGCTATCAACAGCTCATACGGAACGATATGGAATGACAGTTGGTGATTTTGATGGCAATGGCACGGACGATGTTTATGCGAACACCACTACTAATTATTCAAACACTCCTTCTGATTATCTGTTTTTGAATGATCCTTCAACGGGTACGACTAAATCAACAATAATTGTTCAAAATGCATCTCAAGGGACAGCGGGTTCAATTGCCATGGATTATAACGATGATGGCAATATGGATATTTTGTTTGGTAGTAATGCTTCAAATAGCAGTGCCTATCTTTATCTTGGCAATGGTTCTGGTGGCTTTTCTGCCTCCATTAATTTGGGGAAATTAGGGGGCAACAATTCTTGGTTAGGAAATGATGCGTTTCAGCGTGATTTTGATAATGATGGTAATTTGGATACATTATTTTATGGGGGTATGAATATTAAATATCTTCATATTTTATTCCATGATGGCAATAATGGGTTTGTTGTATCAGAATATGGAGCAGGTACTGAAAACGGGAATTTATTATTTGGTGATTTTGATGGCGATGGCCAAGAAGAAATCTTGGCAAGAACTTCTGGGATCGCATCATTATTATCTTATGATGCGGCAACCAATACAATGGTTACAGAAAAAACAGTGATTGCAGGGGGGGGAAATTTTGGGGATTTATGGGGTCAAATGACATTGGATTTTGATGGCGATGGCGATTTGGATATATTGTCTTTAGCTAGCACAGGCGCATCTGGTGATCTTATTGTATGGTATAATGATGGGGCAGGTAATTTTACCAATGGTGGAGATTCGGGTCTTGATTTTGACTCTGAGAATACTAGCAGAAGATTGGATCAGTTTGGTGATGTGAATGGTAGCGGTGTGGATGAAATGATCCTCTATGACAGGGATGCGGATAAATTCAATGTCATTAAAAATGGTAACATTGCCATACCTGCCGATGGTTTGAATTATTTTGATAACACAAATGATACCATTCGTGTGTTTGTAACGGGTGCGAAGGCGGGGGACACCATCATAATCACCCAAAATAGCAATAATATCATTGATGGTATCAATCCCTATGTGCTAACCCAAACCGATATTGATAATGGCTATGCTGATATTCTCGTGGATTTAACCAATGTCAATGATGGGGCGAATGTTGCCTTTGATATTACCCTAACCGACTCCCTTGGGATTTATACCATTCCAACCCAAACGGTTGAGATCAATGTTGATGCAAGGGTGCCTGTTGCACCTGCGGTTGATTTGGATCAAGGTGCGAATGATCATTATATCATTGCTGATCCGCCCGTGATTACGGGTACCCATAACAATGATTTTGATTATTTACGGATTACCGTAAGCGATGGCACCAATACCGCGACTTATGAACCAACCTTTGTCGATGGTGCAGGTGGAACTTGGACATTGGATATTGCCACGGCAACCCCGCTTGGAAATAGTGGCGCAGACCCCGATTATGTCGATGGCGGACAAATTAATATTAACCTCTCCGCCCATGAAAATACAGGGAGCTTTACCCAAGCAACCCAAACCGTTGATTTTGACGTTAGCTTGACAGCCCCTGCCCTTGGCACCGATAATTTTGTGAATGCGGGGACTCATGAATTAACGGCGGCATCAGGGGTTACGCTGAGTACCTATTATGATATTCAACTGGGCGATTGGGACGGCAATGGTAGGGATGAGATTTTTGGCCGTACATCTGGTAATAATATTGACATCTTATTTTTAAATGCCGATGGTACGGAAATTATAAGCGTTGAAAAGCTATCAACAGCTCATACGGAACGATATGGAATGACAGTTGGTGATTTTGATGGCAATGGCACGGACGATGTTTATGCGAACACCACTACTAATTATTCAAACACTCCTTCTGATTATCTGTTTTTGAATGATCCTTCAACGGGTACGACTAAATCAACAATAATTGTTCAAAATGCATCTCAAGGGACAGCGGGTTCAATTGCCATGGATTATAACGATGATGGCAATATGGATATTTTGTTTGGTAGTAATGCTTCAAATAGCAGTGCCTATCTTTATCTTGGCAATGGTTCTGGTGGCTTTTCTGCCTCCATTAATTTGGGGAAATTAGGGGGCAACAATTCTTGGTTAGGAAATGATGCGTTTCAGCGTGATTTTGATAATGATGGTAATTTGGATACATTATTTTATGGGGGTACGAATATTAAATATCTTCATATTTTATTCCATGATGGCAATAATGGGTTTGTTGTATCAGAATATGGAGCAGGTACTGAAAACGGGAATTTATTATTTGGTGATTTTGATGGCGATGGCCAAGAAGAAATCTTGGCAAGAACTTCTGGGATCGCATCATTATTATCTTATGATGCGGCAACCAATACAATGGTTACAGAAAAAACAGTGATTGCAGGGGGGGGAAATTTTGGGGATTTATGGGGTCAAATGACATTGGATTTTGATGGCGATGGCGATTTGGATATATTGTCTTTAGCTAGCACAGGCGCATCTGGTGATCTTATTGTATGGTATAATGATGGGAATGGTAATTTTACCAATGGTGGGGATTCGGGTCTTAATTTTGACTCTGAGAATACTAGCAGAAGATTGGATCAGTTTGGTGATGTGAATGGTAGCGGTGTGGATGAAATGATCCTCTATGACAGGGATGCGGATAAATTCAATGTCATTAAAAATGGTAACATCGCCATGCCTGCCGATGGTTCGGATTCTTTTGATGCTACAAATGATCAAATGCGCATCTTTTTACAAAATGTTAAAGTCGGTGATACCATTGAAATCACCCAAAACAGCAATAATGTGGTGAATGGTGGCGGTACCTATGTGCTAACCCAAGCCGATGTCGATAATGGCTATGCCGATGTTGAACTGGATTTCACCAATGTCGCGGATGGTACGGGCATTGCCTTTGATATTACCCTAACCGACACCAATATTGGTCGCGCCCCCGTCACCACCACCGCAAATATTGATGTCCAGCCTTCTGCAACTCCCATCATGGCACCAACGCAACCTGTTTATGATGCGGGCGATCCACTGCCTGTTAATGATACGGTCACCAACCAGCCCGTTGGGGATACGAATGGCGATGGCGTGATTGATGCGGCTGATAATCATGAATTTACCATATGGTTTAAAGAAAACGCATCAGACCCTTCCGCAATCGAAGAAGATGATATCATAACCTTCACCAATTTAGCAACAGGGGAGCAAAGCGCAGCAAGCTATGTCGTCACCAGCGCAGATGTTCAAAATGGCTATGCCAATATACTGGCAGAATTTACAACAGGCATATCAGCAAGCACCAACCTATCTGATTTACAAATTCAAATCGAAGACCATAATACGGGCAATATTGTGGTGTTCTATGGCGATCATAATCAGGGCAATATGTATGTCCACCAAGCAGGTAGTATCGCAACCAAACATTTTATCATCGATGTTGATGGCGATACGGATGTTATCGCTTCAGGGGAATTTAATGTGCATACCGACTCCCTTGATTTAGGTTCCCTGCTAAACGGCTTTGTCCGCAATACAGGCAATGGTGATTTATGGGATGATCTGGAAGCGCAAGGCTTTGTGAAGAAAAGCGGCACCACCGACACCACCATCGAAATTGATGTGAATGGCACTGGCAACTACACCCACGCCGTAACCATCGAAGGCATCGACTCCACCAATCTGGACGAAGATAACCTTGACTTATGATGAGGAGTAACAACCCCACCCATTTATGCTAAAAATGCTCCACGCAGTGGCAAAACCGCTTAGTGTTTTTGCTAAAAATGCTTTTAAATTTAAGGCGTTAATTATTCAGGATCACGGATCATGGCTGAAAATTCAGCTTCGGCGACTTTTTGTCCATCAACATAAGCGGTGCCATCAAACTTCCATACGGCACCGCGTTGCTGGATTTTAATGACATGTAAATCCAAACGATCCCCAGGGACAACGGGGCGTCTGAATTTTGCTTTATCAACCCCCATGAAATAAACAAGCTTGCCTTTGCCTTGATCCCCTAAACTTTCAACAACCATAACGGCGGCGGTTTGCGCCATGCTTTCAACAATTAACACCCCCGGCATAATAGGTTGAATAGGGAAATGGCCTTGAAAATGCGGTTCAGAAACGGTTACTGCCTTTTGTCCAACGGCTTCTTCCATCGGGGTGAGGGATATAATCCTATCCAACATTAAAAACGGGTAGCGATGCGGAATCGCAGCCATAATACGATTTACATCCAATGACACAGGATTTTTTAAGGGAGGAAGCGTTGTTTCGCTCATCATCTTAATCCCTTAACAAATCGTTAATGGAGGTTTTGCTTCTTGTTTTAGCATCAACGCGTTTTACAATAACGGCGCAATAAAGTGAAGGGGAAGGCAAGCCATCGGCACGTGGTATATTTGGGGACGCACTTGGCAGTGACCCTGCAACGACAACCGAATAAGCAGGCACTCGTCCTTGGTAAATCACACCTGTTTCCCGATCAATGATTTTGGTTGATGCGCCAATATAAACCCCCATTGAAACAACTGCGCCTTCTTCCACCACAACGCCTTCAGCAATTTCAGAACGCGCACCAATAAAGCAATTATCCTCAATAATCACAGGGCCTGCTTGCAAGGGTTCAAGGACGCCGCCAATCCCCACCCCGCCTGACAGGTGAACATTTTTGCCAATTTGTGCGCAAGACCCAACAGTTGACCAAGTATCAACCATTGTACCGCTATCAACAAATGCCCCTAAATTAACAAAGCTTGGCATCAAGACAACATTGGGAGCTATATAAGCAGAATGGCGAACCACACAATTTGGCACAGCGCGAAAACCTGCTTGTTTAAACTCCGCATCCCCCCAACCATCAAATTTGCTTGGTACCTTATCCCACCAACTATTCTCCCCCACATTGCCTGCAATTCGTGCCATTGGATTTAAGCGAAATGACAGCAATACCGCTTTTTTAGTCCATTGATTAACCTGCCATTTTCCAACCTCTTGGCGTTCTGCAACGCGAATTTTCCCTTGATCAAGTAAAGCTAGGGTTTCATTTACAGCATCACGTAATTCGCCCATTGTGTCGGTTGATACCTGATCACGTTCCTCAAACCCTTTATCAATAATAGTTTGTAACTGTTCGATTTTTGCTGATTCTACCATTTTTAATTTCCTTAATTATTATCACTTACAAGAAAAATTGCACGACTCATTAAATCTTCAAGACTAACGGCATCATGGGTTTTATCAATACGATCCCCCGTTTTAAGATAGGTCAAAGCCTCTCCCGCAGTTAGCTGGAGATACTTTCCACCAAGCAAGCCGTCACTCATTAATTTTAATTCAGAATCTTCAGGAATTTTAACCGATGGATCAATTGCAAGCAAGAGCTTTGCTTGATAGCGCATGGGATCAAGTTGAATGTCATAAACATTCCCAATTTTAACGCCGCCAAGCCGAATTTCAGCTCCTTTGCCAAGGCCATCAATATTGTTAAAACTTGCTTCTAGCTGTGTGCCCTCTTGAGCCACTTTTACCGATCCAGCTTGCCAACCACCCATTAAAAACAGACCAGAGACAACCAGCACAACCAGTCCCAATACTGCTTCAATTGCGTTTCTGTTCATGATAAAACCATCCCCTTATTTAAGGATTAAGGCCGCGTACGGCCTCAGCCCGTTCCACAATCAGTTGCAAAATTTCTTCCAAAATAATTGCATCTTGGCTATATTCTATCGTATCGTCGTTTTGAAGCAAATCAAACTCTGCGCCTGGCTGCAATGCAAGCGTTTTTTGCCCGAACAGGCCATCGCTGACAATCTTAACGGAACTATCAAATGGCAATTCCAACGGTTCATCTACAGCAAGGCGTAATTGAATGCGATGTGTTTCTGAATCAAGTTTAATTGCTGAAACTGCACCTATTTTGATCCCTGCTAGGGTGAGAGGACTGCCAATCTCTATCCCTTGAATCTGGTCAAACTCAGCATATAAAATAAGGGATGCTTGTTGTGAATGGCCTGCCGTGACCTTCGGATTGGTACTAAACCAAAACAGCATCGCTAAGCCAATCAACATTAATGCCCCCAGCATAAAATGCCGTTGATCATCATATTTCGTATTAAAAAATTTCAACATAAACAATGATGATTTGATCAAAAATCACTCAGGCGACCAAGCTTGATAATCACCCGTTGCCTTTGGCCGTTCTCCGCCCTGATATACATGACCTTCAGGGCGATAGGCATGTGGCGTTCCCGTTTTATTTGGCGCATGTGGTTGCTGCCAATCATAGCGAATGCCATCACCATTTGGAAAGTCATCTTGGGTATGATGCAACCAACCAAAATGAGACGCAGGAACACGTGAGGCATCATCCCCCGCAATTTCAGCATCAGAATCCGCATAAACAACCCAGCGTTTACGCCTTTTACCCTGTTTAGGGATTTTTTTATCTTGATAATAATGATTGCCGAATGAATCGGTTCCAACCAATTCACCAGATAAAAAAGTTTTAATATGTGTAATCAGTGTAGGCATGGTTTTTACTTCACAAATTCTATTTTAACTGTAATATTTTTTAACAGATGAATCGGCTTTTGGCTAGATTTAAATAATGCTTGTCAATTAGCGGTTAGATGCTTATCTTTAATTTATTAAAAATATATTAATAATTAGGAAAAAAAGTGCAGTCAGAAGAATTTGTTATTTTTGATCATGTGCAAAAAAGCTATGATGGGGAAACGCTGGTTGTTAAGGATTTAAACCTTACAGTTTCAGCGGGTGAATTTTTAACAATGTTAGGGCCTTCAGGTTCAGGCAAAACAACCTGCCTAATGATGCTTGCGGGGTTTGAAACGGCGACCCATGGGGATATTCGTTTGGGTGGACAATCCATCAATAATATTCCCCCCCATAAGCGTGGGATTGGCATGGTATTTCAAAATTATGCCTTATTTCCACATATGTCGGTTGGTGAAAATCTTGCGTTTCCGCTTGAGGTTCGCAAATTATCAAAACCCATACGCGAAGAAAAAATTAAGCGTGCGCTTGATATGGTGCAAATGGCAGAATTTGTTAATCGTCGCCCAGCACAATTATCGGGCGGACAGCAGCAACGCATCGCTTTAGCACGTGCGATGGTATTTGAACCTGATTTAGTGCTGATGGATGAGCCACTTGGCGCACTTGATAAGCAGCTGCGCGAACATATGCAATATGAGATCAAACACCTCCATGAACGTTTAGGGATCACCATCGTTTATGTAACCCATGATCAAAGTGAAGCCTTGACCATGTCTGATCGTATTGCGGTTTTTAATGATGGTCGTATTCAGCAATTAGCCGCCCCAGAAGCCCTTTATGAAGAACCAGAAAATGCGTTTGTTGCAGGCTTTATTGGCGAAAATAACCAGATTTGTGGCACGATCACCGCAATTGATGCGGGACGCGTGTTTATTCGCTCCGATGATGGGTTTGATTTTCAAGCAATTCCCGTTAATTGCGGGGAAATTGGTGATAAAACTTTGGTATCTGTTCGCCCTGAGCGGGTTTGCCTTGAAGGTGAGGGGGAGACGTGTTTAGATGCCAAAATAGAAGAAGTCATTTATTTAGGGGATCATCTGCGTTGTCGATTATCTATTGCCGAAGAACGCGATTTGATCGTTAAGATTCCTAATTCAGCAAAACATCCAGATTTAAATTTAGGGCAGACCGTTAAAGTTGGTTTGCCCGCCAGTGATTGTCGGGCTTTGGATTATCCTAAAAGCTAATCTTTAATTTAACGTTCATTAAAAAGGAGAAAATCTAATGAATAAAATGACCACTTATTTAATTGGCTTTGCGGTTGCTGTTGGTGCCGTGGTAGTCGCAATAAAGTTGTGGCCAACAGATGATAAAATGTCGAACCAAATGACGGTTGTTTCTTGGGGCGGGGCTTATCTTGCTTCCCAACAAGGAGCCTATCATGATCCTTATATGGCAAATAATCCAGGCATTACCATTGTCAATGATGATAGTTCTGCCGAAGCAGTTGCTAAATTACGCGCTATGAATGAAGCGGGTAATGTCACTTGGGATTTGGTTGATGTTGTGGGTTCAGATGCAATTCGCCTTTGTGATGAAGGGTTAGCAATGGAAATTGATCATGACAAAATGCTGGCTGCTGCGCCTGATGGCACCTCCGCATCAGAAGATTTCGGGGACTTGATTGTTTCCGATTGTTTCATTCCACAAATTGTCTATTCAACAACCGTTGGTTATCGTACCGATATGGTCGGCAATAATACACCAACCGATATTTGCGCATTATTTGACACGAAAACATATCCTGGCAAACGCTCGCTTGAAAAACGCCCAATTAATAATATGGAATGGGCATTATTATGTGATGGCGTTGCTAAAGACGAAGTCTATAATGTATTGGCAACCGAAGCGGGTCAAGAACAAGCCCTTGCCAAGCTGGATACTATTAAAAATGATGTGATCTGGTGGTCAGCTGGTGCAGATACACCGCAATTATTGGCTGATGGTGAAGTGGTGATGGGATCAACCTATAACGGGCGTTTATTCTCAGTCATTGAAGAACAAGGGCAACCTGTTGGCATGTTATGGGATGCGCAGGTGTTTGATCTTGATGGTTGGATTGTTCCTACTGGTTTGTCTGAAGATCGCCTTAATCGCGTGATGGATTATTTATATTTTGCAACCGATACGCAACGCCTTGCGGATCAAGCAAAATATATTTCTTATGGGCCAGCGCGCGCATCTTCTGCGCCATTAGTTGGTAAGCATGCCTCCCTTGGAATTGATATGGCACCGCATATGCCAACCGATCCAAACAACGCGAAAAATACTTTCCTATTCAATTATGAATGGTGGGCAGACTATCGCGATGATTTGGACGCCAAGTTCCAAGCGTGGTTGGCTAAGTAATTTTTGCAATAAAGACCTGTGGGATTAAATATTTTGTTCCACAGGTCTTTAACTTTTACAAGTTAAGTATAAAAAATGTCTACTAACCGCTCTATGTTACTATTTTTTCTATCTTTAATATTAACGCTAACGTTTTTCACAAAAAATATTTATAGTTCGAGTTATGACGTATTAAAGTTATTTGATAGTGAAAAAGATGCTTATAATTTTTTAATTGAACCTTTAGAAGCTTCGGATTGGGATAAATTTTATCAAAATCTTGAACAGAACTTTTCTGGTTCAATTGACCTTGATCAGTTTGTAAAAATTTTTGACGCTCTATTTGCACAAAAAGAAGTTTCGAGTGTTAGCCTTATTCAACATTTAGACTATGGTGACAGTTTAGATATAAAATTATATTTTGTTAGAACAAAAAATAATAATATTGGATATATACGAATCCATTTAATAAAGCTTGAAGGTGGATTTGGGATTAAAAATATTAAAGCAAATAGTAATCTCGATGAGTTAATAAAATAATCTGCTTTCAACAGTTATTACCATGTCTTCGCAATCAATTCCCCTAACCACTGCCGATGGAACGCCGTTAAAGGTTAGTTTGGCGCATGCATTGCGGCGACAAAAATTGCAGGCATTGATCCTCATTGCGCCATTATTGCTGTTTGTGCTGCTGACTTTCATCATGCCGATTATGGATATGTTGTTTCGTTCGGTTGAAAATCAAATTGTATCGGATACTTTGCCGCGTACGGTTAAAGCGTTGGAAGGGTGGGAAGCGGTTTCAGGCGAACTCCCTGACGAAGCGGTTTATCGTGCGCTAGCAGAAGATTTGGTGATTGCGCGTAAAGCAAAAACCCATACGCGGCTTGGTTCACGTTTAAATTATGAAAAAAGCGGGATGTCCTCCTTATTTCGAAAAACAGGACGGCGGGTTGGTCGTTGGGATTTAGCCGAAGAACCTTCTTTAAAAGCAAAATTTCTTGAGGCTGATCAGGCGTGGGGTAAGATTGAAACCTTTCAAGTGATTAAGCGGTTTGCGCCGCCTTATATCCCCGATTATTATTTGGGAGCAGTCGATCTTGAGCGCACCCAAGATGTAATACAGGCAAAGCCTGAAAAGCTACAAATCTATATTATGTTGTTTGAACGCACCTTTATCATGAGCCTGATTATTACCTTTTCTTGTCTGTTGCTTGGTTATCCAGTCGCTTTTTTGCTTGCCAATTTACGTGCAAGAACCGCAAATCTGTTGATGATTTTAGTATTATTACCGTTTTGGACGTCTTTATTGGTACGTACCTCTGCATGGAAAGTGCTGCTACAACAGCAAGGCGTAATCAATGATATTTTGGTGTGGATTGGCTTGGTGGGCGATGAATCGCGCTTGATTATGATGAATAATGCCTTTGGGACAGTGATTGCGATGACGCATATTTTATTACCCTTTATGATTTTACCGCTTTATTCGGTGATGAAAACCATTCCGCCCAGCTATGTTCGCGCGGCAAAATCGCTTGGTGCGAATGATTTCACGGCATTTTGGCGGGTTTATTTCCCTCAATCTATCCCTGGAATTGGGGCTGGGTCTATTCTGGTATTTATTTTAGCAATCGGTTATTATATTACACCTGAATTGGTTGGCGGAACTTCTGGAACCTTTATTTCTAATCGAATTGCCTATCATATTTCAAGCTCGTTAAATTGGGGATTAGCGGCTGCGTTGGGAACATTATTGCTGGTCGTTGTTCTGGTACTATATTGGGTTTATGACCGTATCGTTGGTATTGATAATGTTAAATTGGGATAAATAAAATGTCACTTCCAATCTATGCAACCCCGTTACAAAAAATCTGGTATTATAGCTTTCGGATTTTTTGCGGTTTAGTCTTCTTTTTCTTAATTGCACCAATTATTACGATCATTCCGCTTAGCTTTAATGCCGAAGATTTTTTTACTTTTACTAGAGCAATGCTTGCCTTTGAGCCAGCAGGTTATTCATTGAAACATTATCATGATTTTTTTACCAATGATAACTGGCAGATTGCGCTTTATAATTCTGTGCGGATTGCGCCGATGGCAACATTATTATCGGTTGGATTTGGCACTTTGGCGGCAATTGGCCTTAGCCAGTCGCATGTTCCGTTCAAACGAGCGATCATGGCAATTTTAATCTCCCCGATGATTGTACCTTTGATTATTTCAGCTGCGGGCATGTATTTTTTCTATTCGCGTATTGGACTACAAGGGAGCTATTGGGGCGTAGTTTTAGCCCATGCCGCCTTAGGGATTCCATTTGTGATTATTACGGTGACTGCAACTTTGGTTGGTTTTGACCGTTCTTTAACGCGTGCGGCTGCTAACTTAGGGGCGGATCCCATTCATACTTTCTTTAAAATTCAAATGCCGCTTATATTGCCAGGCGTGATTTCTGGTGGATTGTTTGCCTTTATTACCTCGTTTGACGAGGTGGTGGTTGTGCTATTTGTTGGTTCAGCCGAACAAAAAACCCTGCCGTGGCAGATGTTTACAGGACTTAGAGAGCAAATCAGCCCAACCATTTTAGCAGTGGCAACAATCTTGGTTGCGCTTTCAATTCTTTTATTATCAACCTTGGAATTATTACGCCGCCGTTCAGAACGTTTACGCGGGCTTAGTGCATCATAGCGGAATATAATAAATCATCTCGAATAAATAGTTACCTTTAATGGGCAAACTTTTGCAACATCAGAAGAATGTTCCTGCCCACAATCACCACCAGGACAAGTTGATAACGCCCCTAGCAAATTAACCTCAGCATAAAATTCAATATAATCGCCTGATCGTGCTGGCGATGCCTTCATAAAATATTGATGGGTTGAAAGATCAAAGCCTGTACACATAAAAACATTTAAAACATCATGAATATAAGGTTCAGCCTCAGCTTCGGGTATGTTAAGATAATCGGCCATTGCCCGCATTAAATTACTATGGCAACAACGCTCATAAGACTGTCCATCCTCAAGATTTGGATTTAGGCGCATATAGCTGTAGGGATCGCATCTTGTGCCAATCACATCATGAACCGAAGCACCATCTTGGTCAAATCCATACCAATCCAAACTATCATCAACAATCGTTGCAAGAGGACATAGGAAAGGAAAATTGCTCCATAACCGATCACCGCTACTGACATGCGTGCCATGAAAAGCACGGGTTTTTCCACTGTAAAAATGTTCGATAAGCTGATTAGCGTTCCATAAGTTCAAATCACCAACTTGTGAACCTTCAACGCATTCAATCCGAAAAAAATTACCTTGCTCAACCTGAAAACAGCTGGCTGTTCTTGGCGTAACTAAGATGTCTTTAACTGCCTTTGCTTGGCTACGGCGTTGATGATAAAAAGAAAGCAGCGGTAATTGCAGTTTTGTTGGATCATAACAAATAACTTTAGGTGCCAAACGGCGTGCATCGGCATCTTTAGGAACGGGATGTTGAGGTAATTTAGGCTTCATATTCTGCTTATCCCATATTGTAATGTTGATAGCCTGTTTTATTATAAGCAATTTTCCTACCATCACGATCAAGCAGACGCACTCCAGATTGATCACCTTCCACAATTTTGCCAATTTTATGAATTGGATAATTCTGGGAAAGATAATTGATTTCAGCCTCTAAATTCAGTGGTGCTGTAAATAAAATTTCATAATCATCACCGCCAGCAAGTAACGATAATAGCAAATCTGGATCATCTGCTATAAGTTCAGCTGCAATATCTGATAAGGGAATAGCGGTTAAATCCAATTCAGCCCTTAAAGAATGGGCTTCATCCCCGCCCAATAGATGCTTTAAATCGGCAATCAAACCATCAGAAATATCAATCGCATGAATATTCTGTGCTTGATCGCCAAGATGAACCAATGCTTGACCAATTTCCAAACGCGGCGTTGGGGTTTCATAATACGCAAGAATAGCATTAAATTCATCAATCGATTTGGTAGTTAAATAATTGCTTAATGCTTGATTTGGTGTTTGTATTCCAGAGTGAATTTGTGCTGCCCATAACCCCAAAAGCCCATCGCCAATCGTACCAGTGACATAAATCGTATCACCCGCACGGCAGCCCACCCTTGATAGCCATAACGGTGAACCTGTTGAAGAAGATGCTGTTTTCCCAATAATCGTAACGGTCAATGTCATCCCTTGTTGTTCTTGCGGTTGGGATACGCTATCGCCCCCTGCAAGATAAATCCCATGACGCGATTGCATCATAGCAAGCCCCTTACAAAAACTTTCAAGCCATTCATCCTTAATCGTTTTCGGTAGAGCGAGGCTTAGAAAATAACAAAGCGGAGTCGCCCCTTTTGCCGCAAGATCAGATAAATTCACCGCAAGTAGCTTTTGCGCAAGACGCTCAGGATTACTGTTTTTTAAAAAATGCACCCCTTCAACCAAGCTATCCATACTGGTTACTAAAGCATGGGAGGGCGCACAATCAGGTAAAAGGGCAACATCATCCCTAAGGTTAAATGCCCGATCATAACCAGCGGTTAAGGGCGCAAGATAAGTATTGATACGCTTAAATTCACTCACTGTAAAAAAATCATTTATTAGCGACGTTCCAGCGACACACCGTAAAAATCATAGTAACCATTAGGGCTAACTTCAAAGTCCTTTACATTATTACCCATCGCAACATAGGTGAAATGGTAAACTAAAGGTGTCCATGGCACCTGTTCATAAAAAATTTCCTGCGCCCGTTCATAATATTCCATACGAATATCCAATTGGTTTTCTTCATCAGCGGCCTGCATTAAGCGTTCATAAATGCTGTTGCACCAATGGGCATAATTACGACCACTGTCCGATCCACACCTTAAGAGTGCGTTTAAAAAATCTTCTGGTACGCCGTTTAAGCTACGCGCATTTAATACGATTGCGCCATCACGTTCAGGATTAGCCGCTTGGCGAAGTAATTCAGATTCATCCACCAGTTTAACCTTCACATCAACTGAAGCTAAAGACCAATCTGCCGCCAATGCTTCTGATAACAAAACAGGATCAGGGATAAGTGCATTGGGTTCATTTTGTACCCAAAGGGTTAATTTAAACCGATCTACATTGGCCGCACTAAACTTTTCTTTGGCGGCTGTTGGCGAATAAGCATAAGTTGGTAAGGCTTCATGATGCCCCCATACCCCTACAGGGATAGGAGAATTTGCAATTGAAGCCATATTTTTAAAAACAGCACGCTGAATAAATTCTCTATTGGTTGCCATGCTTAATCCTTGACGGATTTCAAGTTTATTGGTCGGCGGCCATTGCGTATTATAAGCAATATAAGTAACCTGATTTGTATGGCGTTTAATTAAATTGACCCATTGTACTTCACTAAGTGATTGCACGCTTTCAATAGAAAGATCAGGGATTACATTACATTTTCCATTCAACAAGCCAGCAACCCGATCTTTTTCCCTAGCAATTGGGGTTAGGATAAGATTGGAATCCCCTGTTAAGGCCTGCCAGCTTCTTTCAAAATGTCGTAAATTTATAAGATTATCCTTGAAATAGGCGGTTAGCCTGAAAGGTCCCGTGCCGATTGGCATGCGATCAAATAGTTCATATTCACCTTGATAAGTTCGCAACTCACCATATTCAGCGGATAGGATAGAGCTAAAATCCTTTGCAAAATCTGCTAAAATCCCTGCATCTGCGGTTGAAAATCGAAACTCAACCGTACTCTCGTCAATTTTGCGTACCCATTCTAAATAATTATAAAGGGGGGAACGAATAAATTCGCTATAGCGTTCTGTTTCAATCGTTAAATGAAGTGGATGCTCAATATCGCGTAGGCGTTCAAAGGTAAAAATCACATCTTCCACACTCAAAGGGCGGGAAGGGGTAAAATCCGTATTACTATGGAACATAACATCTTTACGCAAATTGAAGCGATAAGTTTTGCCCGTTCTGCTAATTTCCCACGATTCAGCAAGCCCTGGCACGATCCCGATTCCCTGCGGTCCAAACTCAACCATTCGATCAAATAAAACACGTGCCCAGCTACGATCTGCAAGATGCTCAACATCATAAGCAGGATTAAAATGGTTTGGATCGCTAATATGACAAAAATTAAGGGCTTTAGCAGGGGCGCTAATCATGCACACTCCAATTAAAAAAAACAAAAGGCTTAGTTTTTTCATATAGCTGGACTTAATTTATGGTGTTGCAACACGGGCGCGCGCACCACGCTCTATGCCCGCACAGATTAAACGATCAAGCCCCAAAATCTGTCGTAAGATTTGTAAGAAATTTAATTCTGCTTCGCTTGCGTTAAGGTCAGCAGCAACCATATCAAGGGCTAAAGCGTAAGCAGTTTCATACATGGAATCAGGCAGCTTTTCACGAATTTCTACCAATAATGGTTCAATATTTTCCAGCGTTTTAAGACGATGAAGTGTATCTTCAACATAAATTGGCAAATTATGAAGATCAAAATCTGCAAATACAGGCAAATGTGCCGCCAGTGAACCAATTAAGCGCAACTCAACGGGTTTAAGCTGATTATCTGCAGCTGAGGCCAAGGTCATACATGCAATCAATGCACGATGCATCGCCTTTACTTGATCTTCACTAAGATTTGACTTATGAGTAGGTGAAATTTCTTTAACCATAATTAAATCCCATGTTTAAGGGCTAATTTATATTATGTTTACATGATTATACGCTTATTCTTGATGAAATAAAATCATTAAGTTTTCCATAGAAAATAAACAATGAAAAAACAAACGCCTATTTCTTTAACCAATCCAATCTTACAAAAAGCATTAGATTATGTTGCGCAATGGCAAGGCGAGAATCAAAAAAACGTAACCGCCGAATCGCCTGAATATGGGTGCTTAAAAGCAGTTAACGCGCTATCAAAAAAGATGCGGGTTGAGGTTGCTTTAAAACGGGCTAAGGCAATAGAACATTATATCGGAAAGTTGGATTTAACCGAAAATGATGCCCTCTTGGAACAATTGATTGATAAACTAATTTTTCCAACAGGCGATCATGGGAAATCCCCAAGACCTTTTTCTGAAATTGAATCTATTTTTTCAAATCCTCAATTTGGGATTGTCTTTACCGCACACCCAACCTTTGCGATTCAAGACCCAATCCTTGAAGCGATTGCTGATCTTGTGCTTGATAGTGATGCAAAAGGTATAATTTCAACCCCGCATCAACCACAACAGCCAATTACGCTTGAACAAGAATTTTTACAATCAGAACAGGCGATAAACCATGCAAGATTGGCTTTAAGGCGTGCCCTTACACACATTATAAAATCATGCGCAGAACATTATCCTAACCATATTCGATCTTTTCGACCTGTCATTGCTGATTTAGCAAGCTGGGTTGGGGCTGATCTTGACGGGCGCAATGATATTAATTGGAAGACCAGCTATCTTCTGCGTCAACAAGCAAGCGAAAACTGGCTTTCAAGCCTTGCCGAAGAATGGCTTACGCTTGCTGATGAATTGGCACCTGCTGATTTACGCGAACCGCTTACTAAGATTGCCAATATATTGCAAACATTGGCAAAAGAGCGCAAAGATTCGGAACTATTAACCACGCCACCAAATATGGAATGGTTAGCAGAGCTAGATCAGCTGATTGCAACTTGCCCGCTTGGAGCGTTTTTGAACCGCCTGCTGGTTGAACGCGCAATGTTAGCTTGTATTGGATTAGGCGGAAGTCGCCTGCATGTCCGCTTAAATGCAACCCAGCTTCATAATAGCTTACGCTATCAATTAAATTTGGATGGGGAACCCACCGATCCTGCCTTAAAACGCAGTGCGCTTAGAAAGCTGGTTCAAATTATGGAAGAGGTATCCCCAAAAACTGTTGACTTTAATATGATTGCCCGCGAACAGAACACCGCAAGGCGGTTATTTATGTTAGTACAGAAGTTAGGGGATGTGCTTGACCCCATTTCACCGATAAGGATTTTAATCGCTGAAAGTGAAACGCCGTTCACTGTTCTAGCTGCCATTTATCTTGCAAAACGCTATCAGATTATTGATCGGGTGGATATTTCACCCCTTTTTGAAACACCCTCTGCATTAGAACATGGGGCTGAGATCATAGACCAATTGTTGGATATTCCAGCTTATAAAGACACAATTATCAACAGGGGCGTTTTGGCAGTTCAAACAGGGTTTTCGGATGCAGGACGACATTTGGGTCAGGTTGCCGCAGGCTTGGCCTTTGAACGCTTTCAAATCAAACTTGCTACAATTTTTGAAAAACATGGATTAGATAAGGTGCAGCTTATTTTATTTAATACGCATGGAGAAAGTGTGGGGCGCGGTGCGCATCCTGAAAGCTTACAAGAACGCTTTAATTATCTTTTAACCCCTTATGCCAAATCTTGCTTTACCAATCCGATTAAGGCTGAAGTTAGCTTTCAAGGTGCGGACGGTTATTTATTTTTTCGTAAACCCGCATTGGCCTATGCTAGCTTGATCACAGGGATTACTAATCAGCTTATTCCTTGTTCTCAATCAGAACCAGACCCGTTTTATCAAGATCAAGACCAAAGCTTGGATTTCTTTTTAACTTTGCAGGAATTTAATCGCCGCTTGATGGAAAGTAATGATTTTGGACGGTTATTATTCGAATTTGCACCTAATCTTTTCTATCCAACAGGTTCAAGACCGATTAAACGCCAACATGAAGGCGGCAGAATGAATGACAAGCTTTTACCATCACAAATGCGCGCCATTCCACAAAATGCAATTTTATTACAGCTTGGCTGGCCTGCAACTGTGCTTGGCGGGATAGGTGAAGCAATTGCCCGTGACCCTGAATGGTTTATGGAGTTAAAAAATAATTCTTCACGATTAAAACAAATCTGGTCAATGATTCGTTTAAGTGCTGCGACCAATGATATGGATTATCTTTTGGCGTATATAGAACTTTATAATCCAATTTTATGGTTAAGGCTTGCAAAATCCCTTCCTTATAAAGAGCAACGCGCTGCACGCTATGTTGCAAAACTTATGGATAAAATGGGTTTTTATGCACCCGCAAGCCATATCGCAACCTTGCTTGGCTATGATGCAAATCGCTTAACCTATTTTTTAGCGATGGAAGATTCGCTTGATGATTCAACAGATACAATTGAATTGCGTCAACAATTACATGCGATGCGAATTGCCTTGATGGTTAGATTATTTTTACATGTGCCTTATTTACCTGAATTTTCGTCTAATCCCGAAGCTAGGGTGGAAGATGTTATGAGTTTGTGCCTCCATCTTGAAATTGAACAAGCTGCTGAAATTTTATATCGCGCTTTTCCTAAAACACAGGAATCGGAACAAGCATCTAATGCCGATGATGTTCACGATTACGCCCATGAACGGGCGCGATTAATCGAACCTGTTACCGATCTTTACGGGCATATTCGGCAAATTTCATTGCATCTTGCGCATCTTAATAAAGCGATTGGTTAATAATGAAATGGATAGCTTATTCGCCTTAATACCAGATGGATTTTTTTACGGATTATCATTTGAATGGTTGTTATTGCTATTCTTTGTTGCCCTGATTGCTGGCTGGGTAGATAGCA
Organism: Alphaproteobacteria bacterium; assembly: GCA_965229675.1. GTDB lineage: Bacteria > Pseudomonadota > Alphaproteobacteria > CBDDJK01 > CBDDJK01 > CBDDJK01. The sequence continues at coordinate 858,844 of OZ245897.1, read as the reverse complement.
TTGCAGGCGGTGGCGGAATGATTGTTCTGCCAACTTTGATTATGGCAGGACTTCCCCCTGGCCTTGCGATTGCAACTAATAAAATACAAAGCTGTGGCGGCACGGGCTATGCTAGCTTTTATTTTATACGGCAAGGGCTTATGCGGCCACAAGATTGTAAGTTAATGATCTTGATGACCCTGATTGGAACTATATTGGGTGGGTGGCTGGTATTTAGAATTAATCTTGATGTGTTAGCGCAGTTAATCCCAATCTTGTTGATCTTAATCGGGGTGATTATGATTTTTCGCCCTGAACTGGGCGCAATAGATCAAGAACGCAGGCTATCCCCTTTATTATTTGCTATTGTGGCGGCTGGGGGGCTTGGATTCTATGATGGTTTTTTTGGCCCCGGTACAGGTACTTTTTTCGCAATGGCCTTTATTGCGCTTGCTGGGTATAACCTTACCAAAGCAACCATCCACACCAAATTATTAAATTTTGTCAGCAATTTTGGCGCGCTTGGTTATTTTGCATTATTTGAACAGCTGGTTTGGGGAATTGGACTCGTGATGTTTGTTGGGCAGATTTTGGGTTCCATGATAGGATCGCGAATGGTGATTAAAAATGGACAAAGATTGATCCGCCCCATTTTAATTTTGGTTAGCTTTGCACTGGCATTTAAATTGCTGATATAAAATAAAATGGATTACGAACAACAGGCACAATTTATTTTAAATTTGCGTAAGCGTGGGATTGCAAATCCTGCGGTTTTGGAAGCTATGCTTACCATCCCGCGTGCGCAATTTATTCCAGATAAGCTTCAACATTTAGCAATACAAGATGGCGCACTTGAAATTGGTCATGGGCAGACAATCAGCCAACCAAGTTTAGTGGCACGCATGACCATGGAGCTTGACCTTGATAAACAATGCCGCGTGCTTGAGATTGGCACGGGATCGGGTTATCAAACTGCTATTTTGGCGAAATTAGCAAAATGGGTTTATACGATTGAACGCATTCGTGCCTTTGTTAAACCAGCTGAGCAACGATTTTTGGATTTGCGTTTGAATAATATTGCAACCTTATGGGCGGATGGCTTTGATGGGTGGTCAATACAAGCCCCCTTTGATCGTATTATTTTAACGGCGGCGGCATCTAAGCCGCCTCACACCCTATCTGATCAATTAGCCGAAGGCGGGATTATGATTTTCCCCTTTGGCGAAGAAGGTGCCAATCAGCAATTAATAAAAGTTGAAAAACAGCAAGGGCAGCTTAAAGAAACGGTAATGGGAGAAGTGCGGTTCGTTCCAATTAAAGCAGGGATCACCCATGAATAGAGGAAAAGTTTTATTGATTATAACTGCCTTCATGCTTTCTGCTTGTGCATGGGGGGAAGGGGATGCGCCCTATAACCCGATTGCATCAGGATCATTGGGAGGGCAAAGAATACCCCCCGCGAAACAACCAAATATGGGTTCATCTTCACCAGAATCTGCCATTCATATTATGCAAGCCAATGAAAGCTATTATACAATTGCAACACGTTACAAGGTTAGCTTACGTGATTTATTGGTAATCAATCAATTAAATCCCCCTTATATTCCCTATATTGGGCAAAGACTGATTATTCCATCAAAACGCAATTACAAGGTACAACGCGGTGATACGCTTTATCGCATCGCCGTTAATAATGATCTTGCCTTAAGCGAGCTTGTGCGGGTGAATGGCTTGAAAAAGCCTTATATTATTTATCCAGGTCAGATATTAAGGTTACCTGCGGCGGTTAGTGGGTTTTCAACCGTTGCACCTATTCAACCTACACCGAATAAACCACCCCCTCAGCCTGTTCAAACACGAACCAAACCCATTGCAAAAGCTTCACCATTAACATTTAGTGCGGCGGGAAATCCAATCCCACCTGTGTCATCTTTAAGCGGAGCAGATCACCCAATTACAGCCAATAAACGCACGCGACCTGTTCGATTATCTGCCCCCCCTGCGCTTGATACAGATGGATTTTTATGGCCAGTTAAGGGGCGGATTATTACTTGGTTTGGGGCGGTTAATCAGGGGTTACATAATGATGGGATTAATATCGCTGCACCTGAAGGGACAAAAGTACGCGCCGCCCAGCATGGAGTAGTTGCCTATAGCGGTTCTGAATTGCAAGGATTCGGGCAGCTCATTTTAATTCGCCATGCGGATAATTATGTCACCGCCTATGCCCATAACCAGAATAGTTTGGTTGAATTAGGACAAAAAGTAACAAGAGGACAACCAATTGCAACTGTGGGGCAATCAGGCAATGTTGATCGCCCGCAATTACATTTTCAAATTCGTAAAGCACGCACCAAACTTAACCCAACAAAATTACTAGGACCTGCATAACCTTATCCCCTGTTAAAGATGATTATAAAGGGAATCCAAAGCCGATTGCCAATCACCAACTTTTTGTTGGCGATGAAGGGTAATAGAAGGATACCAAGGATTGCTAGCCATCCCTTTAAGCCACCGCCAATCATTTTCAAAACGATTTAAAAGATGGGTTTTGATACCAAGCGTGCCTGCAACATGAATGATCGCCGTATCAACGCCAATGATAAGATCCATCGTTTGAATCAGTGCCGCAAGCTCCATAAAATCATTGCTATGGGTTAAATGGACATGATGGTGTTTTAAGATGGGAAGATAGGCTTCATTTTCATCCCGTTGCAAATGAACGCAGATATGGCCTGATAATTTTTCTAAAAGTGGGCTTACAAATTCGGGCGGTAAATCGCGTTGATCGGCTTGGCTAAGATGCACCCCACCATGAAACACAAGACCAATGCGTAATGGTTTTTGCTTTAACTGGCTTTTTTGCTTGGTATGTTGTGTGGTCCCTTCATACCATTGATCCCGTAATTTAGGATCAATATTAAAAGGAGTTGGTGGCGGGATTGTCTCAAGGCTAGTATTAAAGGCTAACGGCAAACCAAATATTGGACAATGAAGGTCATAAGGTGGCAACCCCGCCCAATCGGTTAGGATTTCATCGATATTTTGATCATGCTTCATTAACGGAATTAAGGCCTTCCAATGATAAGGAACAAGCATCATCACCCGCGCCCCTTCTTGCTTTACCAGCCTTATATAGCGCAATAAATGAATAATATCGCCAATCCCCTGCTCTAGCCAAATCAGGATTGTTTTTCCTTTCAACGATGTAAGTCCTGTCCAACGCTTAGTTTTAAACAAGTTGAAACTATGCGCACCTTGGGTGCCTTGTGTTTCTGGTAAATGGTAACGCCATTCAAATTCTGGCCAACCCGCCCGTAAATCCCCTCGATAAAGGTGACAATAGCCCAAATAATAATGGGCTTTAACATGATCAGGTTCAATGGCTAAAGCATGGTGAAGGACTTGCAGGGCAAGCGTATAATCCTCGCAATGCATGTACAATGCGGCAATATTCAATAAATCTGCAACACGTGGCTGATCAATAGTGATAAGATAATGTCTTGCAAGCTTTATCGCTTGGTTATAATCGCCTTGCACTCCAAGTTTTGCAATTTGATTGCCTATCTTTTTTCGTTCGATTGCGGGGGTAAGCTGCGCTTCATTCATGATAAAATTTGAACGCAACGCTGCATTATATCCTGCCATTCGCCATGCTTGGTTTGCCTTAATAAGGTAAGGCTTGGATACCAGCTGGAATGTTCACCGCGATCACGCCATCGCCAATCTGGATTGAGGGGAAGCAGGATATAACTTGGTTTTCCTTGAGTGGCCGCTAAATGCAAAACCGATGTATCAACCGAAAACACTTGATCCATCGCATCAATCACGGCTGCAGTTTCAGCAAAATTATCAAAATGAAAACCAATCCTATGAAGATTTTTAAAATACGCCATTTTTTCAATATCTTCTGGCTTTGCTTCTTTTTGTAGCAAGTAAAAATCATGCGGCAAGGACAGTAAGGTTTTAAATTGTTCCACGGGGATACTACGTCTACGGTCATTGCTGTGGCCTGGATTACCACTGACGACCAAACCAATTTTTTGACCTGTTGGATAGATCGGCATAAATTGTCCAAGCAATTCTTGAGCGCGCAAGGTTGCTGCCGTTGAAATATTAAATCGCACAGGCGGTGGTGGCTGATTATCATCAGGCCATAACGTACCCGCGACATCCAGCATAGTTGCATGATGATGAAATTCATTGATAATACTACCATGCGGCTTTAAAATCACATTTTCTGGGATTGAAGGTTCTAACAATGGTATTAAAGGAAAATGGGCAACCGATAGCGGGATTGATACAGTTTCAACCTCTTTGGCTAAAATATACGCATAGCGAACAAATTGGATGAAATCACCATAGCCTTGTTCGGGGCTTAAAATAAAATGCTTCCCCTTTAGGTCTTCTTTGCCTTGCCAATAATTCTGGGGATGCTTGATTTTAAGATCATGAAATTCTGAAACCTGCTGCGATTTTTTTTGCCACCGCCATTCATATTCCCGCCAACCTTTTTTGAAATTTCCCATTAACAAATATAATAATGCAAGGGAGATATGATGCTCTTCTCCCTCAGGTTCCAGCGCAACTGCTTTTTCAACGGATTGCAAAGCAAGGTCAAAGCGTTCTTCTATCTTATAAATCATTGCTTGTGCGCGCCATGAATCGGCGTTTTTAGGTTGAAGGTCAATTAATTCACGGCAAGCAAGATGGGCTTTTTTAAATTGATAGGTTTCACGATAAGAAGTGGTCAATATTTTTAAGCCATCAAGATGATGCGGTCTTGCTTGAAGAAACAGGCTTGCTGCCGTGATTGCCTGCTGAAAACGCTTACACTCAACAGCGATATTTGCTTCATTTAGGCGATAATCTGCATTATCAGGAAAATGGCGCACTGCGCGATTGATCACAACAGATGCTTCCTCATATAATTTATGATTGGCCAAGACAACGGCCTTATGGTTCATATATTCCCCGTTTAATGGCGCAAAAGCTAGCAAACGATCAAGCAACTCAATCGCTTTTGTAACATTGCCATTTTGATTAAATGCCTCAGCAAGCTGTAACAAGGTTTTAGGATCTGCACTGCCATGATTTAAAGCCTGTTCATAATCTTGAATCGCAAGCTCAAGGCGTCCTGCCTTTAAATAAATATCCCCACGTTCGTGATAGAATTTATGGGGGATAGCTTGTTTGTGGGATTGAAGAAAAGAAAATAGGCGGTTGTAATCTTCAAGGGCTTCATCGAAACGCTCAAGCTTTATTTGCACCAAAGACAGATTGACCAATAATCCTTGGTTATAAGGTTCGGCCGCAACCCCTTTTCTTAAGATATGGTAAGCTTTTTGATGATGTTCAAGGCGATAAAGCAGATGCCCATAATTGGAAATAATTGCACTATTTTCAGGGGCTAAATTATAAATCCGTTCAAAAATCGGTTCGGCTTCCAAATAGCGTTCCTGCTGCGCCCTAAGGGTGGCAAGCGCATTTAATGCCGTCAAATTTTCAGGTTCATGCTTACAAATCTGTTCATAAATTGGTTCGGCAGTTTTATAATCACCACGGCGATGCGCTTCAAGCGCGCAGCTAAGCTCAGGGCTATGATTCGAAGGTGGATTTTGCAACTTTTATTAAATTTAAGTTATTAGAGTTCAGCACGAATGGCTGCCCCCATTTCAGTCGTTGATAATGCTTGTTTAGCATTCCCAATATCAGCGGTGCGAGCTCCTTTGGAAAGAGCTTTTTGTACCGCCTGTTCAATGCGGTCAGCCGCTTCAGGCAAATCAAGGCTATAGCGCAAACACATGGCAAAAGATAAAATCATTGCGGAAGGATTCGCCATATTCTGCCCTGCAATATCAGGTGCGCTACCATGCACAGGTTCATACATTGCTTTTGCCCGACCATTGGTATCTTTCGCCCCCAAAGAAGCTGAAGGCAGCATCCCAAGCGATCCTGTTAGCATCGCCGCAACATCCGATAGAATATCACCAAACAAATTATCGGTTACAATCACATCAAATTGTTTGGGATTACGCACCAGCTGCATCGCGCAATTATCTGCATACATATGCGAAAGTTTAACGCGGTCTTGATAATGCTGTTGATGATAATCTGTGACCACCTTACGCCAAAAAGCCCCTGTTTCCATCACATTCGCTTTTTCAGCCGAAACCACATCCCCACGGCGCTTGCAGGCAAGATCAAAAGCGGCCTCTGTAACCCTTTGTATCTCTGCTTTAGTATAGGCTTGGGTGTCTATACACCGCTCTTGCCCTTCAAAAGATTCCATCCCACGCGGACGACCAAAATAAACACCGCTGGTTAATTCACGGACAATCAAAAGATCAAGCCCGCTTAAAACCTCTGGCTTAAGGGTGGATTCATCAATCAAGGCTTCAAAACATAAAGCGGGGCGTAAATTTGCAAATAAATCAAGCTCTTTACGTAATTTCAGTAATCCAGCTTCAGGGCGCGCATCACGAGGAACATGATCATATTGAGGGCCACCAACTGCGCCAAACAAAACTGCATCTGCTTCATGCGCGATGGCTAGAGTGTCTTCCTCCAGTGCTGTTTTATGGGCATCATAACAAGCGCCGCCAACCAAAGCTTGAGTCGTTTTTAAGCTTACATTGTAATTTTTTTCAACAAATGGAAATAGCTTTAAGGTTTCATCCATGACCTCTGGCCCAATGCCATCGCCTGGTAACAATAATAAATGATAGCTTGTCATTAAAAATAATCCCTATTGTTTTAATTTATAACCCGTTTTAACTAACCACCATGCCCATATAACCAGCGCAACATTAACACCAGTTAAAATAATAAATGCAGATAAAAAACTGGATTCAACCTGCCCTAAAAATCCGCCCCGTACCGAATCAATCATATAGAAAAATGGATTGAAATAAGCAATGGTTACAAAGGGTTCAGGCAAGCGTTCAATCTGATAAAATGTCCCTGAAAGAAACGAAAAGGGTGTAATCACAAAATTGGTAATCGCCGCCATATGATCAAATTTATCCGACCAAATTCCGCTTATTAGTCCAAGGAGTGAGAGCATAAGCGATGCTAAAAATGAAAATAATATGATTAATAATGGATAGGTTACTGGCACATCAATAAAGAACGCAATCGCAACATAAGAAACAAATCCAACCAACATTCCACGCGTTGTACCCGCCATTGCATAGGCAAAGACAAACTCCATGGCGGAAATTGGTGGCATCAACACATCAACAATATTCCCTTGCATCTTTCCAATCACCATTGAGCTTGAATTATTGGCAAAGGCATTTTGCACCATGGTCATAACAATCAGGCCAGGTGCAAGAAAATAAGTAAAGGGTACCCCGCCTACTGTCTGCACCGCTTTACCCAACGCAAGGGTAAAAATTGCCAAGAATAATAAGGTGGTTACCACGGGGGCACCCACCGTCTGTACCGCAACATTGAAAAAGCGCATAACTTCTTTACGATAAAGGCTATAAACACCAATCCAATTCACGGCACCCATATTCGGTAAAGATGGCTGATCAAAAGGTAGTGCTGGTTTGTTCATAAAATTTTTATCCACGATGGGTTGAATAGGAATAGGGCGAGACCAGCAAAGGAATATGATAATCTTTATTGGCATCGGTTATGTTAAAAAAAATCGGCACTTTTTCAAGAAAAGAAGGATCAGGGAGACCGTATCCTAATTCACGAAAAAAAGTCCCAACCGCAAAAATAAGCTGATATTGCCCTACAGTTAATTTCTTACCCTTCATCAATGGTTCATCTGTCCTGCCTTGATTGTTGGTTTGTCCGCCACAAATTAGGGTTGGGGTATCCCCTTCCCCAATATGATAAAGGGCATAGCGCATACCAACGGCAGGTACGCCCCTTGCAGTATCAAGAACATAGGTGGTTAATTTACCCATTTTGAAAAACAATCAATCCAATATTTAAGTTCAATCGAATGCATTTTAAAGGATGCGCGATGGACAATCAACCGTGAAGACACCTCCATAATCGTTTCAACTTCACTTAAACCATTTTCTTTCAAGGTTTGCCCAGAAGATACCAAATCAACAATACGCCTGCATAATCCCATTTTTGGCGCAAGCTCCATCGCACCATTCAATTTAATACATTCAGCTTGCACCCCACGTTTTGCAAAATGCTTGCGGGTTAATTGCGGATATTTCGTTGCGATTCGAATATGGCTCCAGCTTTTTGGATCATCTTGTTCATGAAGCGTTGTTGGTTCAGCAACCGCAAGCCGACATTTTCCTATTCCCAAATCAAGCGGGGCATAAAGCCCTTCATAATCAAATTCAGCGATAACATCACTGCCCGCAATTCCAAGCTGCGCCGCACCAAAGGCAACAAAGGTCGCAACATCAAAACTGCGCACCCTTATCAAGGATAGGTTAGGCAAATTGGTTGAAAATAATAATTTTCGTGAATTGGGATCATTGAAAGCAGGTTCTGGTTCAATACCAACGCCTGCCATAATCGGTGCAAGTTCTTTCCATATCCGCCCTTTTGGTACCGCAAAAGTAAAATTTGTGGGGGAAGATTCTTTATCCATGAATACACCCGCCCTTTAAGCTTGCATCATGTTAGGAAACCATGATTCATGCGCTGTGCGTAGCGTTTTAAGCGGTATTTTACATTCATCCCAACCAACATTATCCCCACCACAATTACCAAGACGGATTAAAGGAATATCAGCCTTTGCTGCTGCATTCGTTAAATTCACTTCTTGTTCGGCTTCAATCGCAATGACATAGCGCGCTTGATCTTCACCAAATAAAAATGCGCTGTCTTGTGCGCAAGTTAGCGTAACCCCGCACGCACCCGCCAATGCCATTTCTGTAATAGCAATAAGCAATCCACCATCGCTAAGATCATGACAGGCTTTGATTGATCCTGCCAAAATATGATCACGAACAAACGCCCCATGACGTTCTTCTGTATCATAATCAATTGGTGGAGGCGCACCTTCTTTTAATCCTAATAAATTGCGTGCGAACAGGCTTTGACCTAACCATTGACCGCCATCGCCAATTTGAAATAATAACCAACCAGCTTTAAGACCAATACCAACCGTATGGTGATAATCTTTAATCAATCCAACCCCACCAATTACTGGTGTTGGCGCAATTGCCGCTCCATCCGTTTCATTATAAAGCGATACATTGCCTGAAATGACAGGATAGTTAAGGGCTTTTGCCGCTTCTCCAATACCTTCAATCCCCGCAACCAAAGTACCCATAACTGTTTCACGTTCAGGATTGCCATAGTTTAGATTATTGGTAATCGCAAGGGGTGTTGCCCCGCAAGCCGTTAAGTTACGCCAGCTTTCAACCACCGCCTGAGCTGCCCCTTGCTTGGGGGATTGGGCGCAATAACGTGGCGTGCAATCCACCGTGACCGCCAATGCTTTGTTTCCAACTTCATCGGGTGTAAATTCTTGTGGCCATGGCATTAACCGCACAACGGCCGCATCGCCCCCTGGCGTGATGATGCTTCCCCCGCCAATTAAATAATCATATTGCTCGTAAATCCAGCGTCTTGAACAAAGATCAGGACTGCCAATTAATTTCAAAACATCTTGCATAGGATCACGTGAAGCTAGTAAATCGTCAGAAACCTCTAATGCAGGTGGGTCTGACGGCAATTGATACGGACGGTCGTAGCAAGGGGCTTTATCCACCAGCGGATCAAGCGGAATAAGTCCAACCTGTTCCCCATGCCAATGCAGATCAAGCCGTCCATCATCGGTTAATACACCAATATGGGCAAATTCCAATTCCCATTTTTTAAAGATTGCGGCCGCTTCATCCTCCCGCCCAGGGGTTAGCACCATCAGCATTCGTTCCTGACTTTCGGATAGCATTAATTCATAAGGCGTCATTGTCTGTTCACGCATTGGCACTTTATCTAACCATAGCTGAATACCAAGCCCGCCCTTATTGCTCATTTCAACCGAAGAAGAGGTCAAGCCCGCTGCCCCCATATCTTGAATTGCAATCACCATATCAGTGCGCATCAACTCAAGACAGGCCTCAAGCAAGCGTTTTTCGGTAAAAGGATCACCAACTTGGACTGTTGGGCGTTTTGCTTCTTGTTCATCAGAAAACTCAGCAGAGGCCATGGTTGCCCCATGAATACCATCCCGCCCAGTTCCAGCACCAACATAAATAACAGGATTACCAACGCCTGCCGCTTTGGCATAAAAAATTCGATCTTGAACTGCAATGCCAACGGTCATGGCATTCACAAGAATATTACCATTATAGCTTGGGTCAAAATTACACTCCCCACCAACCGTAGGCACACCGATTGAATTGCCATAACCTGCAATACCAGCAACAACCCCTGAAATTAAATGGCGCATTTTAGGATGCTGCGGATCCCCAAAACGCAATGCGTTCAAATTGGCGATTGGCCGCGCACCCATCGTAAAAACATCACGTAAAATACCGCCAACGCCCGTGGCCGCCCCTTGATAGGGTTCAATATAGCTTGGATGATTATGGCTTTCGATTTTAAAAATGGCTGCCAACCCATCCCCAATATCAACAACGCCCGCATTTTCCCCTGGGCCTTGGATAACGCAGTCGCCTTCAGTTGGTAGGGTTTTTAGCCATTTTCTGGAGGATTTATAGGAACAATGCTCCGACCACATAACTGAGAACACGCCCAATTCCAGCAAATTGGGCGCACGCCCCAATATGGTTAAAATAACATCATATTCTTCGGGCGTTAGCCCATGTTCTGCAATCTCAGCAGGGGTCACCTGTTCCCTATGCCCCTAAATCAACTGGATAAATGTTGCTATTGCCAAGACAAGCATTGATATTACGCCAGTCACAAAAGACAGGGTGCGCAATGGTGCCATCCCGATTGCATAAAAAAACCAATGAGCTAATCTTGCGCCTAATAAAATAACCGCCGTGATATTAACCCAATCCGCAGAGGCACCAGAAAGAATAGCGGCAACAATTGTAAGGGTAATCACACCAAGATTTTCAAGTAGGTTTTCCGAACTGCGAACCATACGATAGGTCAGATCATCATGACCCGTATCAACGGCCTGACCCGCAACATGCTTGCCAATAAAAAATTTAAATATATTGGCAGTCAACATTGATACAAGTGCAACTACGGCTAAGGCACTAAGGGAAATGATTGCTGGATAATATACAGATAATAAGGTTGCAAAAGGCTCTTGTCCCATTGATAAAACTCCTTTGAAGATGAATAAAATGATGCGGCACCATTGACATAATTTCTTTAATTGTGCAACTGCCTTTATTAGATTATCGGTATGTTTGCACAGTAAATTAAAAAAGCTTAAGCAATTTTAGTTGATATTATATCTATGCTAAGATACATATTGTGAATATAAAAGATAAATTCAATTTAAGTTTCAAAGAATGAAAATTAGACAATAGACATAAAAATATTTATAAGTAAGTTTAAAAGAAATCCATTCTAAAATTGTCTAGACCCTTAAATTAATGCCTGTGTATATCGTTTAATTTTCCTTATATAAGAAAAACCAAAAAATGCATCCCAATATATCCGAACTTAAATTTTTATTTGACGCTGAGCATATCGTTATTTTTGGCGCTTCTTCTGGTGGATTTGTTTTACAAAATTATCTTATTCAAAATGGTATTGATGTTGCTTCTTTTAGTGATAATGATCCTTCAAAATTAGGTATGAAGATTAAAAATAAAATTGTAATTGAACCTGACAAAATACCTAAAAACAGTTTAGTTGTAATTGCAAGTAACTGGGCTCGGGATATTTCTCAACAGTTAAATAAATTGGGGTTACGCAATATTGATTTAACGTGCTGGGATGATCGTTGGAGAGTTAATTTTGATTTTGAAAGGTTAGATAACAGTCTGATTGATCAACAATCGGCAAGGAGGTTAATTTTTGATAAAAACTCTTTAGAAATATGGGATGCTTATTTAACGTTTAGGCGAACAGGTGATGCCTCGGTTCTGAAGCCATCAAGCTTTAATTTTTATGGACATCCTAAGGCAAGTGTAAATAAGAATGATATTGTTTTTGATGTTGGTTCTTATGATGCGGAAACTGCAAAATATTTTTGCGAGTGTGGTGCTTCTTTCGTTTATACATTTGAACCTGATTTAGAAAATTTTAAACTTGTACAAGAAAATATTAAAAAATGGGGCTTGGACAATATTATTGGCGTTAATAAAGGTTTTTGGAATGAAACGGCTACTCTTCAATTCATAAAAGATCCGCTTTATGGTAACCAAAATAGAATTTCTAAAACTCAGCAAAAAGAAGGAAAACTTACTAATTTAAGCTTTTTGACTATTGACGAGTTCTGTTCAGAAAAAAATATACGCCCTGATTTAATTAAGATGGACATCGAGGGTGCCGAAACAAACGTATTATTAGGTGGGCGTAAAATAATTGAAACATACCGTCCAAAATTACAAATTTGTTTGTATCATGAATGGAACGATTTATGGGAAATTCCTAAATTATTAAACGAAATGAATCCAGACTATAATTTTTATTTAGGTCATCACTCTCAAAATTTATTTGAGCTTGTATTATACGCTGTTTCAAATAAGTAAAATTATAATCTATCTAAGTAGCAAAACAATGAGTCAACATAGGCTTATTTCAACTAAAATTACCTAGGCTAAAAATTATGGGAGAATATGCCTGAGTTACCTGAAGTCGAAACTGTTGTACGTGGTCTGCAACCTTGGCTTGAAGGCGCAGAAATTATTTATATTCGTCAAAGCGGATTGCCAATGCACGGACGCATCTTGCCACCTGATCTTAGTAAAAGCTTGTTAAACACCAAAATAGAAGGTCTAGCAAGGCGTGGAAAATATATGCTTTTTTCGATTAGGCAAAAGGGGGTCATGTTGCTCCATCTTGGGATGAGTGGGTCTTGCCGTATTGATGCCACGCCAAGACAAAAGGACTTACCAAAACATGTCCATCTTGAGTTCATGCTTGATACAGGTAAGCTTTTTAGTTTCTATGACCCAAGACGCTTTGGTGCGATTGGCTTTTACCAACCGCATCAAGTGATTCCAGCCATTGACCGCTTGGGGGTTGAGCCCTTATCCAATCATTTTAATGCGGCTGATTTGTATGCAATGCTTCAAAAACGATCAGGGCAGATTAAGCCCGTATTACTTGATCAAAGTCTGATTGCTGGGTTGGGTAATATTTATGTTTGTGAAGCGTTATGGCAGGCAAGTATCAATCCTAAAATGCCTGCCAATCAATTAACAGAACATGCGTGCCAATACCTAGTTGTCGCCATTAAAGATGTCTTAACTCGCGCTATTCAATCGGGCGGCTCTTCATTAAAAGATCATTTGCAGGTGGATGGTACGCTTGGCTATTTTCAGCATAATTTCAATGCTTATAACCGTAAAGGGGAGGCATGTTGCTTCCCACAATGCACTGGTTCCATCCAAAGAATCGTTCAAGCAGGTCGTGCCACTTTTTACTGCGACCAGCACCAATAAAAAAATTTCTTAGAATCCGTATATATTTCTATCGACAACCGCTTCAAAAGGGATTAAGGGAGGAATTAAGATCAACCCCCTTTTATGAAGAGGCAATAGCGCAATGTGGTTAGCTGTTCGGCAATGCTGGGTGCTGTTTTTCGGCCTATTTTTAATCATGCTTGGCAATGGATTGCAAGGCACATTGATTGGGGTTGGCACACAGCGACTTAATTACGATAATGTAATCACTGGCGTGATTATGAGTGGCTATTTTGCTGGCCTGTTACTAGGTTCCATAGGAACTCCATCCTTAATTGCAAAAGTTGGCCACGTACGGGTTTTTGGTGCATTGGCATCTTTAGCTTCCATTGCGATTCTTGCCTTTCCTGTTCAAGAAGATCCCATTACTTGGACGTTGATGCGGGTTGCCATCGGCTTCAGCTTTGCTGGTCTTTATATCGTTGTTGAAAGCTGGTTAAATGATAGCGCAACCAACGATACGCGTGGACAAATGCTTGCTATCTATATGATTATCAACCTGATTGGGCTTAGTGGCGGGCAAGTGATGCTCAATCTTTATGACCCGCAACAATTTCATCTTTTTACACTGGTATCCATCATGATCTCGCTTGCGGTGGTACCAGTGCTTGCGACCGCCCAACGCATGCCAAGCTTTGAAGAACCTGAACGGATGAGTATGCTCGATCTTTATAAATCCAGTCCGCTTGGGATTATTCTTATCTTTCTGGTAGGGAATTCGATGGGAATTTTTCTTGGACTTGGTGGTCCTTATATGTTGCAATCTGGCTTTGAAACGACGGAAACGGCCTATTTTCTTGCAATTTATTCTTTTGGCGGATTATTACTAACTTGGCCGCTTGGTAAATTATCTGATCGTATAGACCGCCGTATTGTAATTATTATTTCAGCACTTTTATCCGTACTTGCGGCCTGTTTCTGCCTTTATTTTGGGATGAAACAACAAGCCACCGCCATTTTAATTGCGACCTTGATTTATGGCGGATTTGCCCTGCCAATTTATTCGCTTTGCTTAGCCCATGCGAATGATATGTTAAAGCCAACGCAAATGGTTGCGGCAAGTAGCACCTTAGTCTTAGTCCATGGGGCTGGAGCCGTTTTTGGTTCAAGCCTTGGTGGGGTGATTATGGAATATTCTGGGGCTGTTGCCTTTTTTGTTCTGTTGATCATCTTTAATACCTTAATGGCAGGCGTTGCAAAATGGCGCATGATGGCTAGAAAAATTTCCATGGATGATCGCGGACAGTTCGTTGCTATGCCTGCACGTCACGCTGCCCTTGCAACGGCTTTGAACCCTGAAGCTGAGGTGCCTGAATATTATGATAATGAGGAATCAGTCGAATCCGTGGAACCAACCATCACGGAAGCAGAGATTGTGGATACAAAATAATTCTTTTGCTTGAAACCGAATGGCATTAAATCTAAAAGGAACGCTTATAAAATAAATAATCCTTTTAAACTTAAGAAAATGCGATGAACCAATCTCGTCCTGATCCTTTAAAACCTGCGATGCCAGTGCATCGCTACCGTATGTTTGAACAAGTTGATCTTAACGATAGAACTTGGCCAGCAAAGCTAATCACCAAGCCCCCTATCTGGTGTTCGGTTGATCTGCGTGATGGTAATCAAGCGCTGATTGAACCCATGGGTATTGAACGTAAAAAGCGGATGTTCAATCTATTGATTCAAATGGGCTATAAACAAATAGAGATCGGTTTTCCCTCTGCCTCTCAAACAGATTTTGACTTTACCCGTGCCCTCATTGAACAGGACTTAATCCCCGATGATGTAACAGTACAGGTGCTAACACAGGCACGCCGTGAATTGATTGCACGCACTTATGAGGCATTAAAAGGCGTTAAACGTGCGATTGTTCATGTTTATAATTCAACCTCAACCATTCAACGCCGTGTGGTGTTTAATATGGAACGCGATGCAGTTAAAGAAATTGCCCTTAATGGTGCGCGCTTGGTTAAAGAATTTGCAAGCCATTATCCAAAAACAGATTGGACTTTCCAATATTCACCTGAAAGCTTTACCCAGACTGAACTTGATTATGCGCTGGAGGTTTGTGAAGCAGTGCTTGATGAATGGGCGGCAACGCCAGACCATCCAGCAATCATTAATCTGCCTGCAACGGTTGAGGTCGCAACCCCCAATATTTTTGCTGATCAAATTGAATGGATGCATCGACATTTTAGCAATCGTGAGCGATTAATCTTATCCGTACATCCGCATAATGATCGTGGAACGGGGGTCGCTGCGGCTGAATTTGCACAAATGGCGGGGGCTGATCGTGTGGAAGGGACGTTGTTCGGCAATGGGGAGCGCACTGGTAATGTTGATTTAATCACCTTGGGCATGAATATGGTTGCAACTGGTGTTGATGCAGGCATTGATTTTTCGGACATACCGCATATTCGCGAAACGGTTGAATATTGCAATCGGCTGGAGGTGGATGAGCGTCATCCTTATGGTGGTGATTTGGTCTTCACAGCTTTTTCAGGCAGTCACCAAGATGCGATTAAAAAGGGGCTTCACGCGCTTGAAACCGCAAATAGCCCCGAATGGGATGTGCCTTATTTGCCTGTTGATCCAAAGGATGTTGGTGCAGAATATACCAACACGGTAATACGGGTTAATTCACAATCTGGTAAAGGCGGCATTGCCTATTTACTGGAGCAAGATTATGGGCTTAAATTGCCACGTGGTTTGCAGATTGAATTTTCAAAATATATTCAGACAGTTACTGATGAAACGGGGGAAGAATTATCCTCAGAAAAGATTTATCACCATTTTTCAGAATGTTATTTGCAAATGGTAACGCCTTATGAATTTAAAGGTCATGTCACGCATTATGATCCACATGAAAGTGAAATGCGTATCATCGAAGCGGATATGCTAAAGCAATCTGAACCATTTAAGTTAGAGGGAAAAGGGAATGGGCCAATTGATGCCTATTTCAATGCTCTTAATCAAGAATGTAGCCCAACATTAAAAATGATGGATTATTCTGAACATGCGGTTGGAGGCGGTGCAGATGCACGCGCTGTTGCTTATGTTGAGGTTGAACTTGAAAATGGTCAACGCCAATTTGGTGTTGGTGAGGATCGTAATATCGTGACCGCATCGTTAAAGGCGGTTACCAGCGCATTTAATCGAACCTTATCTAGCCAATCATGAATAAAACAAGCGTGTTTGGTAAGTCCATTACTTCATTGATTGGACGTTCACTGATTGCTATCTTTGTCCTTAGTTTTATTGGATTTTATTTTGGGCTAGATTATCTTTTGATGGATCAAAAATCTGCCAATCGTCCACAATTTTCTGGTGCCTATAAATCTTTAACTTGGTACCAAACGCCTAAACCGCTTCCTGATTACATATTTGAAGCCAAGACAGATGACGCTGTTTGGCGTCCACAATCACTTAATCAATATAAAGGGCAGGTTGTTATTTTAAATTTTTGGGCAAGCTGGTGCGCCCCTTGTATTGAAGAATTACCAAGTTTCAACCAATTACAGGCAAAATTTAATCCAGATAAAGTAAAAATTTTAGCCGTTAATTTGGATACAGCAAAGGATATGCCTGATGCTAAAAAAATATGGAATCAGCTTGGGCTTAATCACTTGACTTTATCGCGTGAAATTTTGGATGCTCCATTAAATCAAAAGGCAATTCATCGCTTTTTTATTGAAGCCTTTCCATCAACCTTTGTCATTGATCGTTCAGGAAAAATGGTCGCAACCTTGTTAGGGGATGCGAATTGGGCATCAAAAGATGCAGAACAGCTTATGCGATGGTTAATAGGCTAAGCAATTACAAAATTTGGCGTTATCTAACGCTTATTTTATTTATTTTATATGTTACTTCAGGGGTGGGTGGTTCGCTGGATGCACAAGCGGATATAAGCCTAACTGCACCACTTTCATCAAAAGATGTTCAGCATTATAAAGAAATTTATGCGCTTCAAGAAATTGGTGCTTGGGATGAAGCAGATCGGCTTATAAATTCCTTAAAAAACCCTATTTTAATGGGGTATATCCAGTTTCAACGCTATATGCACCCAAATAAATATCGCTCTTCCTTTCAAGAATTACGGCAATGGTTGTTGGAATATCGTGACCATGATGGGGCGACACGGATTTATCGCTTGGCAAAACGCAGGCAGGTTGCGGGTTTACCTGCACCGCTTTCGCCGCAATCCATTACAATCAATCCGCTATTGTTACATAAGGTAACGAATGAAGATCAGCCACCAAAAATTGATCCATCACCAAAAAAGCGAACGGTTGCTTATAGCCGAGCTGCCGCACGTGAACGGCGATCAATCATCAGGCAAGTACAAAATGGTTATGTAACACGTTCATTAAAACGTTTAGAACAAGCAAATATCCGCAAATTATTTTCAAAAGCTGCGTTTGCCGATTTGATGGGGGTGTTAGCGCGCGGCTATTACCGCTACCATAAAGATGCACAAGCTATGGAAATGGCAAAGCGTGCTACAGCATTAGATGCAACCTCAACTGAAGCTAGATGGTGGGCTGGTTTATCCGCTTGGCGGCAGGAAGCCTATAGGGACGCAGCAGATTTTTTTGAGGCAATGACCTTAACAGAAACTGATGAAGAACGCCATGATGCAGCTGCTTTTTGGGCTTCACGCGCATGGTTACGCGCTGGTCACCCACAAAAAGTCCAGCCTTTATTAAACAGAGTATCTGCTAACAGTCATAATTTTTATGGGTTATTAGCCCTCCATGCCGCAGGACGAACGCCTGCCTATGATTGGTCAATGCCTGCCATTGATCAAAAAATGATTGCTTTATTAAGCAAAGAACAAGTCATCCAACGGGTTTTGGCTTTACGCCAAATTGGGCTATTGCCGATTGCTCTGAATTTATTTGACCGTATTGCCCCTAAGCTTAGTAATGAAGCCTTATATGCTTTGCTTGGAATATTTGAGCAGGCACAATTTGCTGATTTGACCTATAAGCTAACACGCCAACTAAGGGATCGTGGGCTATTTATCCCACAAGCCGCATATTATCCACTTGGCGATTGGCAAGCGAACCAAGGTTTTCATCTTGACCAAGCCCTGCTCCATGCGTTTATACGCCAAGAATCGCGCTTTAACCCAAAGGCGAAAAGCCGTGCGGGCGCAACAGGCTTAATGCAAATTATGCCAGCCACTGCACGCTATATCAGTCGTATCACCGATTTTCCCTATGATTCCCAACAGCAACTCATCATGCCTGCTTTTAACCTTGCGCTGGGTCAAAATTATCTACGCTATTTAATGACGATTTCTGAAATTGAAGGAAATTTGTTCTTTGTTGCAGTCGGCTATAATGCAGGACCTGGTAATCTTAGGCAATGGCAGGAAGCCTTTGATTATAACGGCGATCCTTTGTTGTTTATTGAAACTATCCCCTCGCTTGAAACCCGAAATTATGTTGAACATATTCTGGCAAATTTATGGATTTATCGTTATCGTTTAGGGCAACCAACCCCGTCTTTATGGCATTTATTGGCAACATCGTGGCCGATTTATAATGACCTTGAACGACGCACAATCGCAATTGATACAAAAATTGAAGGATCGTTTTAATGATGATTTATCTCCATAAATTTTTACCGCTAATCCTCTCCCCTCTTGGGTTAATTTTTGGATTGATTGTTTTAGGATTATTCACCAAAAAACGCCGCTATATGTTTGGTGCGTTCTTGATGTTATGTATATTTAGCAGCAGTTTTACTGCAAATTATCTTAAAAGCTACCTTGAAAAGGGGCAAATCAAACAGCTCCCTGAACAAGTTGAACTTGCAGATGTAATTATTGTCTTAAGCGGCATGACTGCATCAAAACAGATTAATGACATAAAGTTTCGGCAATGGGGAATCGCTAGTCGGTTTTGGGGTGGTATTAATTTATATCAGGCAAAGCGAGCTCCCAAATTAATTTTTACAGGCGGACTACTACCATGGGAGCAAACAGCCGAAACGGAAGGCGATTTTTTAAAAAATCACGCCTTAAAATTAGGCATTCCAGAATCCGCGATCATCTTAACAGAAGCGGTTCAAAATACAGCCGATGAAGCAAAGGCAATAAAAGCTTTATTTAAAGATCAACCCGATCTTAAAATTATTTTGGTGACCTCCGCCTTTCACATGAAGCGGGCACAGCATCTATTTGAACGCCAAGGCTTAACCATCATTCCCTATGCCACAGATTTTAAACAAGCAACAAATAAATTAACACCGAAGGCTTTTGTTCCCAATGCGAGTGCGTTTGCCTCAACCAGCCAGTCTATTCGTGAGCTGCAAGGCCGTCTTTATTATTTAATAAATTAAACTGCTGGACAAATCGTAAAAAACACGCAAACATCATCCTTAAATATAAATTTATTTGTAGGAGGTAAAAATTATGAAATTAACCGTTCAAGGCAAACATGTTGAGGTTGGCGATTCGCTTCGGCAATATATTGAAGGAAACCTACCTGATTCCATTGGTAAATATTTTGATAACACCACCGATACCACGGTAACGTTTTCGAAGCGGGGGGCATTCTTTGGCGCAGATATTCAAGTTCATGTATCAAAGCGTGTGATTGTACAAGGCCACGGGGAAGGCCGTGATGCCTATGCCGCATTGGATGAAGCAACAGAACATGTTTTAAAACGGTTACGGCGTTATAAAAGACGTTTGCGCGATCATAAGCAGCAACTTCCGCAAAAAGAGATTTGGCCAACTACCCAATATGTTTTGCAGCCTGAACCGCTGGTTGAAGATGATCAGGTTGCAGTCGATGAACCCGATCAACCGCTTGTTGTTGCTGAAACAGCTAGCTATTTGGAAGAATTATCCGTTGGCGAAGCGGTAATGCGTATGGATTTGAATCATGTGCCTGCCCTTATGTTCCGCAACGCAGGGTCTGGACGATTGAATATGGTCTATGTCCGCCATGATGGTAATATTGGCTGGGTTGATCCCAATGATGCTTAAAGGCTTGCAATCAGTCTTTAAGCAGTTTATATGAGCGGTTCAAATTGTGAGGAATAATACTTCTTACGAAGAGGGGCTATGAAATTATCTGATATTTTATCCTGCGAGCAAATTGCTTGTGGGGTGGGCGCAAAGTCTAAACGCGCATTACTTAAAGAATGCGCAAGGTTTGCTTCACAATCGACCAATATTCCTGAACAGGAAATTTTGGAAAAACTACTTGAACGTGAACGGCTTGGAAGTACTGGGCTTGGCGGTGGGGTTGCAATTCCCCATGGTAAATTTAAAGAACTTGACCATATGGTAGGCTTATTTCTAACCTTGGATAAAAAGGTGGAATTTGATGCGCTGGATGATCGTCCCGTTGATTTGGTGTTCATCCTGCTAACCCCTGCATTGGAAGGAGCAGATCATCTGCAAGCTCTATCGGTTATTTCACGAACATTACGCGATAAAAAACGGTGTAAGGCATTAAGAAATGCAGAATCGGCACGCGATGCTTACCAGTTGCTAATGTCTGAGGTTCCTGCAATGGCACTTGCCGATTATTAAAAATAGGATTCTTTGACCCACCCCAACCAACATCCCTTAACTGATGATCAGCTGGAGCGTTATGCGCGCCATGTCATTTTAAACGAGGTTGGCGAAGAAGGGCAACAAACCCTTTTAAATTCAAGCGTTTTGGTGGTTGGTGCAGGTGGATTAGGGTCACCTGCCCTATTATATCTGGCGGCGGCTGGCGTTGGGCGGCTTGGCATTGTTGACCATGATAGTGTTGATCTTGCCAATTTACAGCGACAAATTATCCATCATAGCGAGATGATTGGGCTATCCAAAGTCCAAAGCGCACAAGAACAAATTACTTTACTTAATCCTGAACTTAAAGTGGAGGCATACCGCACCCGTATTCATGCGGATAATGTTGATGAATTGGTGGCGGCTTATGATCTGGTGGTTGATGGCAGTGATAATTTTCCAACCCGTTTTTTAATCAATGCCGCCTGCGTTAAAGCAAAAAAGACGCTGATAAGCGCGGCGGTTATTCGTTTTGAAGGGCAATTATCAACCTATCGCCCGCATATGGGTGGCCCATGCTATAATTGCATTTTTCCTGGAGAATCCACACAATCATTGGGGCATTTATCGCGCTGTGACACTGTTGGCATTTTTGGCGCAATCGCAGGGGTAATGGGTAGCTTACAAGCGACCGAAGCGATTAAAGAATTACTTGCTTTAGGGGAATCGATGCAAGGTCGTTTATTGCTCTATGATGCGCTCGCCCAACGCTTCCACGAAATTACCACCCACCGAAACCACAATTGTACCGTTTGCGGTAAAGCTAGGGTTTAGGTGACTTATAATTTTTAGTACTAAATATGATTGAAACTTATGTTATATCTTCTTGTAATAGTGGGCAGCAAATTCAGGCGTGATATAGTCTAATTCCAAATCATTTTGAATGGCTTCAAATGGGCGTTGATCAGGGGAACCATAACCAGCTCCCCCAGGAAAGGCCATTTTTACAATCTGTCCATAAGGCACGGATTGTTTACCCTTACCCTGCATTTTTGTACCATCATCCAGCACAACGATGGTTGGTGCGCCTTCTTCTCCGCCACGACGCCCTCGTGCAGGGTAATGCACACGATCAAGCATGATTTGAATATCAAATTCATAACCTTCCTGCGCGCCAACCTCCATATATTGCCCAAGGCCTCCACGATATTTACCTGCCCCACCTGAATCAGGGCGCAATTCCTTACGCCAGATTATAATTGGACCAATCTGTTCAGTTGCTTCAACAGGCATTGTCATTACGCCAGAAGGAAATGCTGTTGCATTCAGCCCATCTGCGCTAGGGCGTGCGCCGCCACCCCCTGAATTAAAGGTTAGAACTTCTGCTGTAAGTCCTGCCTCAGCGGGTGGATATTCTGAAGATGGACGCAAGCTAACTTGAAAATTACATAACGCCCCTGCTCCCTCGGCTGGTACATGTTCGGGCAAAAGCTGATCCAGCGCATCATAAACCGCATCAGGAATCATATGGCCTGTCACATGGCGTAAAGCAACGGGGGCAGGATGAATGGCATTTAAAATACAATCTTGTGGGGCAGTAATTTTAAAAGGCGCAAGTGAACCCGCATTATTTGGAATTTCTGGTGCAATCGCGCATTTAAGCGCATAACAAGTATAGGCTTTGGTATAAACTAATGGAACATTAATTCCTTTTTTATCAATTCTGGAAGTTCCCGTCCAATCTGCTAAAATATGATCTTCTGCAATCGTTAGCGTAACGTTAAGGTCAATCGGCTTATCATAGCCATCTATGCGCATATGCCCCTTGGCAGTGCTTTTTTTATCCTTACCTTTTGCAAGGGCTTTTATTTTATCTAATGTGGCTTCGCGCGAATGCGATAGAATATAATGTGAAACTTGTTCTAAATCTTTCAAATTAAATTCATCCATCATGGTCATTAGCCGTTGATGCCCAACCTCATTACAAGTTGCAAGCGCATAAACATCGCCAACAAGCTGATCCGGTTCACGAACATTAGCACGAATAATCGATAATAAGGTAGGATCAATCACTCCACGATCCGCAAATTTTAAGATGGGGATATATAGCCCTTCTTCATAAATCGAATTGGCATCTGCGCCAAAGCCACGCCCGCCTATATCGGTTATATGGGCGGTGCAAGCGAAAAAGCCAATAAAGTTCCCTTCATAAAAAGAAGGGGTGACAACGGTAATATCATGCAAATGCCCCGTGCCTTTCCAAGGATCATTGGTGATATAAACATCACCTTCAAACATATTTTTCTTGCCAAAATGGTTAATAAAATGCTGAACCGCATCGGCCATCGCATTGACATGGCCAGGGGTACCTGTAACAGCTTGTGCCAACATCTCCCCCTTAGCGTTATAAACGCCTGCAGATAAATCTCCAGCTTCCCTGACTGAAGTTGAAAAAGCGGTGCGAACAAGCGCGATTGCCTGTTCTTCGACAATCGAGATCAATCGATTCCATATGACCTGATAAGCTACGTCTGAAAGTATATTCATTGCATTAAAATTCCTTTTAAACGAGTTTTACCATATCATTCCGATGTTGCAAAAGAATAACGAATCAAGGCAAGTTAAAATCTGTTGAGAGATAGAGGCACATATAAATGGTATCAATTGGTTCCGCTGGATTTAATCCAACTCGTACTGTTGGTTCAACCAACTCCCTTGTCTGGGCAAGAGATCAGTATCGCAATGCTATTTCTGCAACGGATCAAATAAGACCAAACTTTAATCAGTTTTTTCGCGGCGGCGCACCCGATCCACTTAATTTTGATTATGCAATTGAACGATTACGCGCATTGCTTGAACAAGACGGTGATAATGGCCCACGACAAGATGTTCCTCAGCAAGGCTATTACTTAAATATCCTAATTTAATCTTTTCATAAAAAAACGCTTTTAAGCGCAATTAAGAGGTTAAAATCCCTCCCGTACGGCGGATTTTCTTTTGTAATTGCATGATTCCATAAACCAATGCCTCTGCAGTGGGTGGGCATCCTGGTACATAAACATCAACAGGTACAATTCGATCACAACCACGAACAACCGAATAGCTATAATGGTAATACCCACCACCATTCGCGCAAGACCCCATTGAAATCACCCATCTGGGCTCAGCCATTTGATCATAGACTTTACGCAATGCAGGTGCCATTTTGTTGGTAAGCGTACCAGCAACGATCATAACATCAGATTGACGTGGGCTTCCCCTTGGCACAACGCCCATGCGGTCAAGGTCATAGCGTGGCATGTAAGCATGAATCATCTCCACCGCACAACAGGCTAGCCCAAATGTCATCGGCCATAATGAACCTGTCCGCGCCCAATTTACTAATTTATCAATATTGGTGATTAAAAAACCATGATCTTGTAATTGATCGGTCATAAAATCAGTAATTGCATTGGCATTGCCTTGCAAGGTTACTTCATTAATTTGTGTGGATGATGGCGCATAATTCATTAATTTTCTTCCTACTAATTATAGCATTTATTTAGTAAAATATTATTCCCAATCAAGTCCGCCCTTACGCCATTCATAAATGAATCCCACCGTTAAGATTAACAAGAATAGCATCATTGAAAAATAGCCAAACACGCCAATCGTGCCAAGCGATACTGCCCATGGGAATAGAAAAGCGACTTCCAAGTCAAAAATAATAAATAAAATGGATACCAGATAAAATCGAACATCAAAGCGTAGGCGCGCATCACCAAACGCTTCAAACCCGCATTCATAGGCCGATAATTTTTCACTATCTGGGCGTTGGCGTGCAACCAACATAGATCCAAACACCAACGCTAGCGAGATAAAACTTGCCAGCCCTAAAAAAACAAGAATAGGAAAATAGTCTGCTAAATTAAACATAATTAAGCCATACAATAGTTTGTGGATAATAATCAAGTCTTGTTTTATTAAGAATTATTCGCTATGAACAACATATAAATAAATGTTTATATGATTATTTGATTGGAGTTATCCCGTGAATTTACCAAAATTATCACCACAAACGCATCAACGAATCCGCATCTTTGAGCAATTATTGCAAGAACGTATTTTTATTCTTGATGGTGCAATGGGAACGATGATCCAAGGGCATCAATTAACCGAAGGTGATTATCGCGGCGAACGCTTTAAAGACCATCCAAATGATCTGATTGGCAATAATGATCTGCTTGTCCTAACGCAACCTGAAATTATTTATGATATTCATTGTAATTTTTTGAACGCAGGTTCCGATATTATTGAAACCAATAGCTTTAATGCGAATGCAATTTCAATGGCCGATTATGGCATGGAATCACTGGTGTTTGAATTAAATGAAGCCTCTGCTAAGCTAGCGCGTAAGGCTGCAGATTGCTTTTCAACCGAACAATCACCAAGATTGGTTGCGGGCGTCTTGGGGCCAACCAATCGCACCGCCTCCTTATCGCCTGATGTGGAAGACCCTGCCTATCGCAATGTTACCTTTGATCAGCTGGTGGAGGCTTATGAGACCGCCCTCAAAGGCTTAATCACTGGTGGTATTGATCTTGTGTTGATTGAAACCGTGTTTGATACCTTAAATGCCAAGGCCGCAATTTATGCAGTTGAACATGTGTTTGATCATTGGGGGGCGCGTTTGCCCGTCATGATCTCTGGTACTATCACCGATGCTTCTGGACGTACTTTATCTGGGCAAACGCCTGATGCGTTCCGAATTTCTGTTTCCCATGCTGCGCCCTTCTCGATTGGCTTTAACTGTGCGTTAGGATCGGCTGCTATTGCCCCACATATTCGTGAACTTGCCCGCACTTCCGATTGTTATGTAAGCGTTCATCCTAATGCAGGATTGCCAAATGCGTTTGGGGGTTATGATGAAACACCAGAACAGATGGCACATGAAATGGCAAGCCTAGCACGCGATGGCACTGTTAATATTATTGGTGGATGTTGCGGTACAACTCCAGACCATATTGCCGCGATTGTTGAGGCTGTTTCAGGGCTTGCGCCGCGCCCACAGATGAATGGTAGCGAATCGCCCATGCGTTCCATGGCCTTATCGGGTTTGGAGCCACTTTATGCCAACGACCAAACAGGATTCATCAATATTGGGGAGCGTACAAATGTATCAGGTTCAGCAAAATTCGCCCGTCTTATTCGTGAGCATTCTTATGGTGAAGCTGTTGAAATTGCCCTTGGTCAGGTACGTGGTGGGGCGCAAATTGTTGATGTGAACATGGATGATGCCATGCTGGATGGCGAACAAGAAATGGTGCATTTTTTGAACCTTTTGGCAAGCGAACCAGAAATTGCTCGCGTTCCAATTATGGTTGATTCTTCAAGATGGTCAATTTTACAAGCAGGGCTTAAATGCTTGCAAGGGCGTGGGATCATTAATTCGCTAAGCTTAAAAGAAGGGGAAGAAACCCTGTTGGAACAAGCTAAAGAGGCTAAACGGTTAGGCGCAGCGATAGTGATCATGGCCTTTGATGAGCAAGGTCAAGCAGATACTTATGAACGCATGGTTGAGATTGCCCGCCGTGTCTATGCTTTACTTACCGAAAAAGCAGGGCTGAAGCCACAAGATTTAATCTTTGATAGCAATATCTTTCCAGTTGCCACAGGCATTAAAGAACATAACGCTTATTCCGCGGATTTTATTCGTGCAGTTGCAACATTAAAGGCAGAATTTCGAGGGGTTCGTACTTCAGGTGGCTTATCCAATATGTCCTTTTCATTTCGTGGTAATAATCCTGTACGGGAAGCAATGCATTCCGTCTTTTTATATCATGCGATTAAAGCGGGACTGGATATGGCAATTGTTAATGCGGGGCAGTTGACTGTCTATAGCGATATTCCAACCGATTTACGCGAACGCATTGAAGATGTTGTCTTAAATCGCCATGATCAAGCAACCGATAATCTGTTGGCGATTGCAGATCAAGCAGTTAGCGCATCGCGCAAAGGCCAAGCGCCCGATTTATCTTGGCGCGAACAATCGGTCGCCAAACGCTTATCACATGCGCTGGTTGGTGGTATTAATGAGTTTATTGAGGAAGATGTTGAAGAAGCCCGCTTACAAGCCGCCCATCCGATTGAGGTCATTGAAGGCCCGCTTATGGATGGCATGAATGTCGTTGGTGATTTATTTGGTTCTGGTCAAATGTTCTTACCGCAAGTGGTTAAATCTGCACGGGTTATGAAACAAGCGGTTGCGGTGCTTTTACCTTATTTGGAGGCTGAAAAGACCGATCAAACCAGAAGCGCAAAGGGTAAAATTGTCATGGCAACTGTTAAAGGTGATGTCCATGATATTGGCAAAAATATCGTTGGGGTTGTTTTGCAATGTAATGGCTATGAGGTCATTGATTTAGGCGTGATGGTGCCGATGACCAAAATTCTTGATACGGCACTTGAAGAACAAGCGGATATGGTTGGGCTATCGGGATTGATCACCCCATCATTAGAAGAAATGGTTCAAGTCGCAACCGAAATGGAACGGCGACAAATGACAATGCCATTATTGATTGGCGGTGCGACAACTTCCAAAGCGCATACTGCCGTTAAAATCGATCCTACTTATTCGGATACAGTCATTCACGTCCGTGACGCATCAAAGGCGGTGGGGGTTGTAACAAGCCTGCTTAGTAAAACGCAGAAAAAACCATTATTGGAAAAATTAAAACAAGATTATGATGCGGTAAGGAGTACATTTGAGGCCAGTGGCGGCCGCCCCCCTTTATCCATTGAAGCCGCGCGTGATAATTGCTTTTCCACTGATTGGGCAAATTATACGCCGCCCCGTCCAAGCTTCCTTGGTGTTCAGCATTTAAAAGCCTATCCGCTTGAAAATTTGATTGATAGAATTGACTGGACGCCGTTTTTCCATAGCTGGGAATTAAAGGCAAGCTATCCAAAAATTCTAACCCATCCCACTTATGGCAATACTGCAACCGCCCTTTTTGAAGATGCAAAAGCGATGCTTGCACGGATATTAGAAGAAAATTGGCTAACCGCCAATGCCAGTTTCGGATTTTTTGCCGCCGATGCGCTTGGTGATGATGTGCTACTTTACAAAGATGAAACACGAAAAACCGCCATCGGTACCATCAATTTTTTACGTCAACAGATGCAAAAATCATCGGATCGTCCTAATTTTTGCCTTGCTGATTATATCATGCCAAAAAAGGAAGCGATAAACCACAAAAAAATAGATTATATTGGCGGGTTTGCCGTTACAACAGGGCATGGTGTCGATGAGCTGGCGGCACAATTTGAACAAAAGGGCGATGATTATTCATCCATTTTGTTAAAATCATTGGCGGATCGTCTAGCCGAGGCTTTTGCCGAACATTTACATGAACGGGTACGCAAAGAATTTTGGGGCTATGCCGCAACCGAAGCCCTTGATAACGACTCAATGATCCGTGAAGAGTATCAAGGCATTCGTCCCGCCCCTGGTTATCCTGCTTGCCCTGATCATGCGCAAAAACCATTCTTATTTGATCTATTGCAAGCAAAGGAAGAAAGCGGCATTGCCTTAACCGAATCCTTTGCGATGATGCCCGCATCTTCGGTTAGCGGCTATTATTTTGCGCATCCCGAAGCAAGCTACTTCGGAATTGGTAAAATTGGTGAAGACCAGCTGGAAGATTACGCTACGCGATGCAATCTTTCAACCGAAGTCACAAGAAGATTACTTGCCGCCAATTTAGATTGATCTTTGATCCCTTGAGTAGAAATATGGTACCATACCATGCTTAAAATTCAGAAAACAAAGGCTCACAACTTAAACTACAAAAAATAAACTCGTTGTTTTTTCTTGTTTTTATTGATTTTTTGCTTACTATATGTTTATTAATTTAATTAGTAACAAATGGTAGGGGCAAATTATGACAATAAAAATTACAAAAAAAATCATCGATCAGGTGAGGATCGACGATAAAATGATAGGACGCTTTTTATGGGATAATGAATTAAAAGGCTATGGAATACGGGTTGGAAAACAAGGAAATATTACCTATGTTGTCCAATATCGTAATCAGTATTCCCAAACTAAGCGCTTAAAATTGGGTGCCCATCCAGCGCTTAATGCTGAACAGGCAAGGGCATTAGCCATAAAAACGTTATCCAGCGTTTTAGCGGGCGAAGATCCTGCAAGCGATAAAAAAACAAAATATAAATCTGCGGCAAAAATTAAGTATTTATGTGATATGTACGCCACTGCGATGAAAGAGGGAAAAATCTTCTATCGTGGGAAAGCTAAAACACAATTAAGCATTCTCAGCGATTTAGGGCGCATTGAACGTCATATCAAGCCGTTATTGGGAAATATGCCAATCGAGGCAGTCACAAGATCAATCGCTGAACAGGCAATGCACGATATTATAGCAGGTAAGACTGCGTGCAATATTAAAACCGAAGGCAGAGGACGCATCATTGTAACAGGCGGCCCTGGGGCAGCCAAAAAAACAATAAATTTATTGGGAGCAATGTGGGATTGGGGGGTAAAACAAGCTTTTGTTAGACAAGCTAACCCTGTTCGCGACATTGAAAAGCCAGCAGATGGCATCCGTACGCGAATCTTATCGAATAAGGAGCTGGCTATCTTTGGAGAAATATGGAATCAGCATAAGCAGAACAGTCTCAATTTTCTCCCACTCCAAGCAGTTTTATTTTTATTTCTTACTGGTTGGCGTAAAGGAGAGGTATTAAGCCTCAAATCAGATTATATTGATTATGATAATCAGGTCGTCAATTTGCCGAGTACAAAGACGGGTAAGCAATCGCGTCCTATCGGAAGACCCGCTATTAAGTTGCTTGAAAAACTAACGCCTAATGATCAGAGGTATTTATTCCCATCCAACACAACGGATAGTCATATTGTGAATTTAAAGGTATTTAGGCAGATTAGAGAGCAAGCAGAAATCACTGACTTTAGGTTGCATGATATACGGCATTGTTTTGCCTCTCTTGCTGCTGAACTGGGCTATTCAGATTCAACGATTGGGGCATTAATCGGTCATAAGGGGTCAACCATTACAAGCCGCTATATTCAACGCTATGATCGCGCTTTGGTCAACGCCGCCGATGAAATCGCAGAAGTTATATTGGAAAAATTAATGGTACGATCAACACAACCAAGCAGACAAGAACGATTTGATCACAGGCAACAACATATTAATACTGATTCCGAAAATCATCTGTTGCAGTATGGATAACCTGAATATAGGCAATTATGTTACGGCGTAATAATCCCTAAAATCATTTGTGGTAACGTTTGTTATATATGACATAACACATAAGCCATATTTAGAGTATTTTTTTAAAGTGCTGGAGGCTGGTTTTTCCGTCCAAAAATACCATAAAATTGACTTATAAAATTGGTATTGAGATTGCTTTTTGTAAAAATAGCCCTGATCTTCTAATTGAAGGCCATAAAAAATAAATAAATACAGATAGTTAATATTAAAAATCAAGACAAAACACCCCTGTTTTTGCTTTAGGCAACAGGGGTGTTTTTTTATTTTCTGCTTACAATATGCTTACAAAAATGGGTTGTAAGCATGGGGGTTGGTTGTGCGGGGTTGAAGCTTGAAAATATCAGGAAATACTGGGGTTTCAGCGATTTAGCTTCATGTGAAATTCGTTAAAAAATGGTTCATTTTATCGTTTTTTTACAAATTTTTTGCTTACAATATGCTTACAAATGAGATTCTTGGAAAGGTTAATTTACTGAAAATGGCTTTGATAGGGGGTTATAGGGCGAAAAAATGCCTTTCACCCTCGGCTTTCAAGGGTCTCTGTCAGAGCGGGATACAGCCGTTTTTGTCACTTTGGAAGAGGTCCCAAATGGGGGGGGGGCAAGCAGCTTTGTGACCTATATGACCAAGACAGATTATGATGGAAATTGGGAAATTGATTTGGCAACTGCTGCCACTTATTTGGGGGCAAGTAAATTATTAATGGAACATCGCAGTACGATTAAAGCAATTGCAAATGCAGTTGATGAAGCTGGCAATATAACCGCAGGTAGCATCGCCACTTATATCATGCAAAGCGATCATAATGCAGGGCTGCTTTGGCCAAATCCTAATGAACTAGCAATTTCCAACCTTGGTTCTACCGATACAGCTATCAACCATTTGGTTACGGATACCACACGTGATTTAATTGGTGGGGTTGACTTGCTTACGGGGACGGAAGTTATGCTAACCCTATCCGATAATACTGGAAATACAGGTACCTATACGGTTTTTGCACAATCTGATGGACGCTATACTTTGGATTTTGAGGATTCAAATACCTATACCGAAGAGGCAGGATCAACCTTTGATATGACAACCTTAACCCATGGCGCGCAGGTCACCGCGATCATTAACTCCACCGATGGGCTGGGGAATGTTTATACTTATGACAGCGCAAGCAGCGATGATGGCGTTCAACAAGATTCAAGTGATGACTTGGCTTATGAATTTGAAATGGCGCTCATTGCCCCTGCCTTCAACACAAATTTTGTAAGGACGGATGATTATGACATTCAATTACATCTTGATGACTATGTTGGGATTGATTCTGGGGATTGGGATGGCGATGGCAAGGATGAGCTTTTTGCAGTGAACCAAAATGGAAATGTAGAAATTTTATTTTTTGATCAATCTGGAACAATACTTACGCATTCAATGGAAGTTTCCACAGCAGGGACGAATGAATTTGGTTTAGCCGTTGGTGATTTTAATGGCGATGGGCGGGATGATTTTTATGCGATAAGTCTATATGATAATAATAATAACGATTATATTTATTATAACACGGGTGGAGACATTGCGGTTGATTCATCTTCTGGGTTTGATGTTGCCAAAGATAATCGACACACAGAAGCCATGGATTTTGATGGCGATGGGTATATGGATTTGTTGGTTAGTGGCGGTAAGGTATGGGAAAACAAGCCAGCATATATTTATTATGGGGGCAATGGAGGGTTTACCAGAACCCAACAATTGGCTTTATTTGGAACTTCCAATACTGAACAATGGTTAGAGAAAGGAACGCAATTTGATGTTGATGGTGACGGGGATTTGGATGGATTATTTAGGAATAGTGATGGTGATTTAACTATTTTATTTAATCAAGGGTCTGGTAACGATGTTGTGCAATCGGTCTATACATCGCCTGATATAATCTCTGACACAAATTTCCTTACGGGTGATTTTGATGGCGATGGTACAGAAGAAATATTGACGGTGGATAATAATTTCTATCCAATGTTATTATCTTATGATAAGAATAGTAATAGCTTTACTGTTGAAAAATCCGATCTTGCATCTGGTAGTCTGTGGTTAGGTCGCCAAAATATGATAAGTTTAGATTACGATGGGGATGGTGATCTTGATGTTCTTGCGCCATCGTCAGCTAGTTCGTCTGATCTTCATTTTTGGTCAAATGATGGAACGGGGATGTTTACCGATCAAGGGGCGATTGGGCCTCAGATTAAATCTAGTAACTATTACCTTCAAAATACTTATGCTGATCTTGATGGGGATGGTCAGGATGAATTAATTATTTATGATAATCCAAATGATCAGGCAAGTGTCATTACAGGCACCAATCAAGGGGTTGCCCCCGTTGGCAATAGCTATTTTGAGGCTACAAATGATAAGATGCGGGTCTATTTCAAAGATGTTAAGGCAGGCGATACCATTGAAATCACCCAAAATAATAATAATGTTGCGGTGAATGGTACCTATACCATCACCACCGCCGATATTACCAATGGTTATGCCGATATTGAACTGGATTTAACCAATGTCAATGATGGCGCGAATGTTGCTTTTGATGTTACCTTAGCCGACTCCCTTGGGATTTATAATCCTGTTACCCAAACGGTTGAGATTGATGTTGATGTAATGGCTCCTATGGCGCCTGCGGTTGATTTGGGTCAAGGTGCCAATGATAATTATATCATTACTGATCCGCCTGCAATAACGGGTACCCATAACGATGATTTTGATTATTTACGAATTACGGTAAGCGATGGTACCAATATCGCGACCTATGAACCAACCTTTATTGATCCTGCTGGGACTTGGACATTGGATATTGCCACGGCAACCCCTGTTACCAATAACGGCGCAGACCCCGATTATGTTGAGGGCGGGCAAATTAATATTAACCTCTCCGCCCATGAAAATACAGGGAAATCCACTTCAGCAGCCCAAGCCGTTGATTTTGAGGTTAGCTTGGCAGCCCCTGCCTTCAACACAAATTTTGTAAGGACGGATGATTATGACATTCAATTACATCTTGATGACTATGTTGGGATTGATTCTGGGGATTGGGATGGCGATGGCAAGGATGAGCTTTTTGCAGTGAACCAAAATGGAAATGTAGAAATTTTATTTTTTGATCAATCTGGAACAATACTTACGCATTCAATGGAAGTTTCCACAGCAGGGACGAGTGAATTTGGTTTAGCCGTTGGTGATTTTAATGGCGATGGGCGGGATGATTTTTATGCGATAAGTCTATATAATAATAATAATAACGATTATATTTATTATAACACGGGTGGAGACATTGCGGTTGATTCATCTTCTGGGTTTGATGTTGCCAAAGATAATCGACACACAGAAGCCATGGATTTTGATGGCGATGGGTATATGGATTTGTTGGTTAGTGGCGGTAAGGTATGGGAAAACAAGCCAGCATATATTTATTATGGGGGCAATGGAGGGTTTACCAGAACCCAACAATTGGCTTTATTTGGAACTTCCAATACTGAACAATGGTTAGAGAAAGGAACGCAATTTGATGTTGATGGTGACGGGGATTTGGATGGATTATTTAGGAATAGTGATGGTGATTTAACTATTTTATTTAATCAAGGGTCTGGTAACGATGTTGTGCAATCGGTCTATACATCGCCTGATATAATCTCTGACACAAATTTCCTTACGGGTGATTTTGATGGCGATGGTACAGAAGAAATATTGACGGTGGATAATAATTTCTATCCAATGTTATTATCTTATGATAAGAATAGTAATAGCTTTACTGTTGAAAAATCCGATCTTGCATCTGGTAGTCTGTGGTTAGGTCGCCAAAATATGATAAGTTTAGATTACGATGGGGATGGTGATCTTGATGTTCTTGCGCCATCGTCAGCTAGTTCGTCTGATCTTCATTTTTGGTCAAATGATGGAACGGGGATGTTTACCGATCAAGGGGCGATTGGGCCTCAGATTAAATCTAGTAACTATTACCTTCAAAATACTTATGCTGATCTTGATGGGGATGGTCAGGATGAATTAATTATTTATGATAATCCAAATGATCAGGCAAGTGTCATTACAGCCACCGAACAAGGGGCTGCCCCTGCCAATGGTTTAGGATATTTTGATGCTGCAAATGATAAGATGCGGGTTTATTTTAAAGATGTTAAGGCTGGTGATACCATTGAAATTATTCAAGGCGCAAATAATGTTACGGTGAATGGTACCTATACCATCACCGCCGCCGATGTTACCAATGGCTACGCTGAGGTTGAACTGGATTTCACCAATGTCGCGGATGGTACGGGCATTGCCTTTGAGATTACCCTAACCGACATCAATGTTGGGCGCGCCCCCGTCACCACAACCGCCAATATCGATGTTCTGCCTTCTGCAACTCCCATCATGGCACCAACGCAACCTGTTTATGATGCGGGCGATCCACTGCCTGTGAATGATACGGTCACCAACCAGCCCGTTGGGGATGCGAATGGCGATGGCGTGATTGATGCGGCTGACAATCATGAATTTACCATATGGTTTAAAGAAAACGCATCAGACCCTTCCGCAATCGAAGAAGATGATATTATAACCTTCACCAATTTAGCAACAGGGGAGCAAAGCGCAGCAAGCTATGTCGTCACCAGCGCAGATGTTCAAAATGGCTATGCCAATGTGTTGGCGGAATTTACAACAGGCACACCAGCAAGCACCAACCTATCTGATTTACAAATTCAAATCGAAGACCATAATACGGGCAATATTGTGGTGTTCTATGGCGATCATAACAAGGGCAATATGTATGTCCATCAAGCGGGTAGCATCGCAACAAAACACTTTATTTTGGATGTTGATGGCGATACAGACGTCATCGCTTCAGGGGAATTTAATGTGCATACCGACTCCCTTGATTTAGGCTCCCTGCTAAACGGCTTTGTCCGCAATACAGGCAATGGCGATTTATGGGATGATCTGGAAGCCCAAGGCTTTGTGAAGAAAAGCGGCACCACCGACACCACCATCGAAATTGATGTTAATGGCACTGGCAACTACACCCACGCCGTAACCATTGAAGGCATCGACTCAACCAACCTCGACGAAGATAACCTTGACTTATGATGAAGGCTAACGAACCCAGCCATTTTTTTTACTAAAAAAATGCTCCACGCAGTGGCAAAACCGTTATACACTTTTGCTAAAAATGCTCCATGCAGTGGCAAAACCGCTACGCACTTTTGCTGAAAATACTCCATGCAATGGCATAGTTAATTTATTGAATTGATAAAGCATAAAATAAACAGTATAGCGTATTAAAGCATATCCACTTAGGGGGAAGGGTTAAATGCGTAATGCTTTAAAGGATGCAGTTGCCTTTTATCGTCAAAATGGTTTTGTTGCGGGGATTCCAGTATTGCCGCTTGATAAGGTGCAAGCATTACGTAACCATATTGAATGGTTGGAGACAGACTATGCCAATGGCGCAGGCGGGCATACACTAAACCAATTTTTTCGTGTAAATGGTCATGTTGTGATTCCAGAATTGGCTGAAATTGCGCGCTACCCTGCTTTATTAGATATAATTGAAATGGTGTTGGGGGCAAATTTGTTGGTATGGTCGGTTGAGCTGTTTATTAAGGAAGCGAACAGTACAAAAACGGTCTCTTGGCACCAAGACCTTACTTATTGGGGGATGGGGGAAACCGATGAAGAGGTAACAGCGTGGATTGCCCTATCGGATGTTAGTATCGAGGCTGGTTGCATGCGCTTTATCCCACAAAGCCATAAAGGCGGGTTGGTTGCGCATCATGATACATTTTCACAAGATAATTTATTATCACGTGGGCAAGAAATCGCGGAAGTTGATGAAACGTGTGCTGTTTATGGCCCCCTTAAACCCGGTGAATTATCGCTGCATCACGGGCGGTGTTATCACGCATCGGGGCAGAATCAATCATCGGATCGCCGCATTGGGCTTGCCATTCGTTATGTCACACCTGAGGTGCGTGATGAAGCAGGAGGCGAAGATTGGGCAATGCCTGTGCGCGGAGAAACCCCGCAAAAAGGCACACCCAATAGCGGGTGGAATTGCATTGCAGGGGCGCGTAGCCTGTTTCATCCTGCTGATCTTGCGCTTTATAATCGTATTTTGGCAGGGCAAACCCAAACCCTTGCCGCAGGGGCAGAAGATAAGGTTGGGCTTTATTCTGTGGGGGTTTCTTAATGCGTGAAACCGTAAGCTTCACCGCCATGAAGGATGGCACGCGCGAAGAATATGAATTATTGGCGCGCTTGGAAAAACCGTTTCTTGCGCTAACGGCAGAGCGGGTTTTACAAGAATTACGCCAAGCGGGCGAGGTAACGCTTGAGGGATATCAAATCACACGCTTGCAACATGGGCTTCAATCTGCAACGCGGGCAATGCGCGATGGCGCGGATGTGGATTGGGTTGTTGGTGCGCTCCTCCATGATGTGGGGGATGGGCTTGCGCCACAAAATCACGATAGAATGTCCGCCGAGATTATTCGCCCCTTTGTTCGGTGGGATGTTGCATGGGTTGTGGAGCATCATGGCTTGTTTCAAATGCTTTATTATGGTCATCATTATGGTTGGGATAAGGATGCACGTGACCGCTATCGTGACCATCCGTTATTTGACTCTTGTGCCGAATTTTGTGAACGTTGGGATCAGTCTAGTTTTGATCCTGATTATCCGATGGAACCCCTTGAAATTTTTGAACCAATGGTAAAAGAAGTTTTTGCCCGCAAAGCCTATGCACCTGATCATATTAGGGAAGGCTATGTATCCTCGCTTACAAATAACGACCATGGAGAAAATGCCGCAATTTGTTGATTTGAAAAAAAGAGTAATAGCCTTTATATAAAATAGGAAAATTAAATAAATTTAGGAGCAAGTTTGTTATGGCTAAAATTAAGGTAAAAAATCCGATTGTGGAGCTTGATGGCGATGAAATGACGCGGATTATCTGGGAATTTATCAAAAATAAATTGATTGTTCCTTATTTGGATGTTGATTTGAAATATTATGATTTGGGTGTTCAAAAACGTGATGAGACCGATGATCAAATTACCGTTGATGCCGCGAATGCTATTCGCAAATATGGCGTTGGCGTTAAATGCGCAACGATCACCCCTGATGAGGCAAGGGTTGCCGAATTTGGCCTAAAGCAGATGTGGCGTTCCCCTAATGGCACCATCCGCAATATTCTGGACGGCACTGTGTTTAGAGAGCCAATTGTATGCAAAAATATTCCAAAGCTGGTGCCAAGCTGGACTGATCCGATCATTGTTGCACGCCATGCTTTTGGCGATCAATATCGTGCAACCGATTTTCTGATTCCAGGGGCGGGTTTATTATCCATTACATTTACCCCTGAAGACCCTGATGGGGAGACCATTCGTCACCAAGTCTTTCGTTTTGATGGCCCAGGGATTGCGATGGGTATGTATAATCTGGATGCTTCAATTACTGGCTTTGCCCGTGCTTGCTTTAATTATGGGCTAATGCGCGGCTATCCTGTTTATCTTTCAACCAAGAATACGATTTTAAAAGCCTATGACGGGCGGTTTAAAGATTTATTTCAGATGGTATTTGATAATGAATTTAAGGAAAAATTTGCTTCAAAAGGCTTGATTTACGAGCATCGCCTGATTGATGATATGGTGGCTTATTCGTTGAAAAGCCATGGGGAGTTTATTTGGGCGGCTAAAAATTATGATGGCGATGTCCAATCGGATTCGATTGCGCAAGGGTTTGGATCGTTGGGGCTTATGACCTCGGTATTGATGACGCCAAGCGGTGATTGTATTGAAGCGGAGGCTGCGCATGGTACGGTGACCCGCCATTATCGTCAACATCAGCAAGGTAAGGCAACTTCCACCAATCCGATTGCCTCCATCTTTGCTTGGACGCGCGGGCTTAAATATCGTGGCATGTTTGATAATACACCTGAAGTTGAACAATTTGCCAATGCATTGGAAAATGTGTGTATTGAAACGGTTGAATCGGGTTCAATGACCAAGGATTTGGCACTTTTAGTTGGTGATGATCAACCATTTTTAACCACCGAACAGTTTTTAGCAAAAATTGCTGAAAATCTTGAAGTGACTATGAAATAAACGGAGTGGTGACGTGACAAAATCGGCGGCAAAATCAGATCAAAATGAACAGATAGATATTCCTTCCGATATCGCCGCAATGAGCTTTGAACAGGCCTTAGAAGCCCTTGAAGCAATTGTTCGTGATCTTGAAAAGGGTGAAACTGCGCTTGAACAAGCCATTGAAGTTTACGAGCGCGGGAACGCCCTTCGCCGCCATTGCGCCAAAAAGCTGGAAGAAGCCAAGATGCGGGTTGAAAAAATCCAGCTTGAACATGGTGCCATTACCACCACAGCATTAGATTAAGTTTATTTAGTGAGTTTTTAAGAAGGTTTCTTCAGTAATGTATCAATATGGCGTACCGCCAGTTGATAACCATGGACGCCACAACCAACAATTACGCCATCAGCGCGCGTTGCGATGTGGGAGTGATGACGAAATTCCTCCCGCTTATAAAGATTGGAGATATGCACCTCAATCACCAGCCCTTCAAACGCATTCAGCGCATCCATGATCGCAATCGAACTGTGTGAATAAGCCCCCGCATTGATGATCATCGCTTTGGCTTCCCCGCGCGCCTGATGGATGGTGTCAATGATTTCCCCTTCATGATTGGACTGAAATGAGATTAAGGTATGCCCAAACGTACTGGCAAGGGCGCGACATTCCCCCTCCACCTCCTTAAGGCTAGCATAGCCATAAGTTTCTGGTTCACGTAACCCCAGTAAATTCAAATTAGGCCCATTGATTAAAATTATTTTTGCCATGCGCTTTCTTTCTATTGTATATTTACCTTGTTTATAAACAATTTAACCGATTAAAAAAATATAAAAATGAGTGATTGTTAATTGTTTTATAAGAAAATCTATCTAGTGATGTATTAAAATCAAAGGAAAATAAAATGACGTTAATAGATTTTGCCTATGTTCTATTTCCTATCTTTGCAGGTTTTGTTGGTTATTTTGGTAAGGAATATTTTGATAAAAAGAATAGAAAATTTGTAATTTTTACAAATTACTTTATCCCAATTTTGGAAGAACTCTTTGAAGCCACAAAAAATAATCCACATAATGACGAAGCACTTAATAATGCAATAAGAAAAATTGGAATTTTCTTTGCGCTACACATGGATAATAAGGTGCAAGAACAATTTTATAAAACACATTATAAGGTATTCCAAAATCCGATTGGTGCAGGTGGGTATTATATATTGGCACATGCCATTTTGATTGTTAGACAAAAACTAGAGCTTGATAGCAAAAATCTTAAAATCAGATCAATAATAGGAACTTTACTACCAAAAGATATTGATACTGTAATAAAAGATTTCAATAACGCAGTAGAAAATAAAAAATAAATAGAAAAAATTACAAAATTGATTGCGATAGTGGTGCCGCAGAAGGGACTTGAACCCCCGACCTACGCATTACGAATGCGCCGCTCTACCAGCTGAGCTACTGCGGCTTTCCCCCTAGATAATTGGCGGTTAATGCCATAAGCAACGATGCTTTGCAATTAAAAATATGGTAAATGGTAATAGATGGGTGATAAAAATCGTTTTGCTGCGCAAGGTCATATTTGTTTTTTTAAAAGAATGATGTTATAAGCTTAAAATTATTTCATTAACAATATATGCACTAGAACAGTGTATAACTGATTGGTTACAGTTTAACTTATTTAGGCCTAGAAGGGGCTAATATTCCATGGATTACACAAATAAAACAGTTTTAATAACGGGTGGGACGGGATCATTCGGCAGTGCCTATGTAAAGCGGGTTTTAAAA
The DNA here is from genome assembly GCA_965229675.1 of Alphaproteobacteria bacterium. Lineage (GTDB taxonomy): Bacteria > Pseudomonadota > Alphaproteobacteria > CBDDJK01 > CBDDJK01 > CBDDJK01. The sequence continues at coordinate 818,589 of OZ245897.1, read as the reverse complement.
ACGAATATTGCCAAAGTCCGTATTTTTAGTCGTGATGAGAATAAACAACATCATATGCGGCAATCGCTTCGTGACCAACGCATTGAATATGTCATCGGTGATATTCGTGATCCAAATAGCATGATGAATGCTTGTCATGGGGTTGATTATTTATTTCATGCGGCGGCACTTAAACAGGTTCCCTCATGTGAGTTTTTTCCAATGGAGGCCGTAAAGACAAATATTGAAGGTAGCAAACATGTAATGGAGGCCGCCATCGCAAATAAAGTAAAAAAGGTCGTTTGTTTAAGTTCGGATAAAGCAGCCTATCCCGTCAACGCAATGGGAATGACAAAAGCTTTAATGGAAAAGACGCTTCAAGCAAAATCAGCTTTGATGAATGAAAATCAAACGATTTTATCTTTGGTGCGTTATGGGAATGTAATGTGTTCACGTGGTTCTGTGATAGAAGTTTTTGTCCAGCAAATCCTTGAAAATAAGCCGATTACAATCACATCCGATGAAATGACAAGATTTATGGTTTTGTTGGAAGATGCGTTAAATTTAGTTGAATATGCGATGGAAAATGCCATACAAGGCGATTTATTTATTCACAAAGCTCCTGCTTGCAGGCTTCAAGACTTAGCAACGGCAATATTAAATCTTTTCAAATCCAAAAGTAAGGTCGAAACGATTGGGGTCAGGCTTGGGGAAAAATTACATGAAGTGCTTGCAAGTTCAACGGAGCTTGCCATCGCAGAAGATATTGGCGATTATTACCGTATTCCTAATAGTATTAAAAACCAAGGCGGATCAGATCAAAATAACATTTCAGGTGATTTGCAATCAAATATGGGTGATTTTATGACCTTGGATGAAATTAAGGATAAATTACTATCCATTGACTATGTCCAATCTGCACTTGAAGGTTATTTAAAACGCTAACTCAACGAAATTTCGACTTTGTGTTGGGTGTAAATTGGATTTGCAACTGATCTTCAAATTGCTGTGGTGAATCGTCACCATCAGTCTTGCCCTTAATAAAAATATTCCATTTATTTTCAATGGTTTTATCTTGTGGCGGTTCAAGCATGAAAGATTTTGTTTCTGCAGGCGATAGGCCGATTGTTGCGGGCAAAAGATTGGTATTGGTGGTTAGGGTGATTGCCGTCTTTCCTTCATGTTCAATTATAAATTCAAACCCGCAAAGGTCGCGATGATTTTCAATACTTAAAGGTTGATCCGCAATCAACGGAAGCGCTTTTCCATTGCGTAAAAGCGTGCGATCACATCGATTATTGGTATAGGCTAACCGTTCAATTAAGCGGTAATTTAATGGTGATTCTATTTCACTGATCACTGACTCTATAATGGTTGTAGGTTCAGTTGGCTTAGAAAATTGCTGATACCCCCAATAACCTAAACCACCCACGATCAATACGCATATTAAAGTCAAAGGAAAAATCCAATTTAACGTAAGATTAGCAGATGATTTTTTTTGTGGGCTTAGATCAAGTGCAGTTAAAAGGTTTAAACCATTATCTGCATAGATTATGCGTGCGCCTTGTGCCTTCAAGGTGTTTAACAATGTAATAGAATCTTGATCTTGTAGATTTTCAGCGGGCAAGCATAAGGTCAAGCCACGCCCACTTGTTAGGACGGCTTCAAAAAGATTAGCTGAACGTTCAAGTTTAAGCGCAAGGCTTTCAATGCGTTTTATCTTTAAATCATCGTCATTGGTCAAAATGCCGCTTGCCCAGATTACATCGCACTCTTGATCCTCAAATTCCAACCATCCCGCATGATTCGCAGCATGGGCAATTAACATTCCCAATTGCCAGCTTTCGCCTTGGGTTATTTTTGCGTCCAGCTTTGCAACAAAGCTAGACCGCTGATCGGGAGGCTCTTGGAAAAACCATAATTTATGGATCACTTGCTTTACAAAATCATCATAAGACAGATGAAGCGGTGCAAAATCCCCTGTCCACTCCATTCGGGATTTTAGGATGGGTTGTTCTTGCTGAAGTTTGGTGAGGGTTGCTGGTGCCTCAGTCGTTGCAATGACTAATTTAATTTTTTTTGTAACAGTCATTATTTATTATTGAAATAAGGCGCAAGCCATTGACCTGTATGGGAATCTTTGTTGGCTGCAACGTCTTCGGGTGTTCCTGTTGCAATAATTTTTCCGCCTTTATTGCCGCCAAGCGGACCAAGATCAATCACATGATCAGCCGTTTTAATGACCTCCAGATTATGTTCAATGACAAGCACACTATTTCCTTGTTCAACAAGCTGGTGCAATACTTCCAGTAATTTTCGGATATCTTCAAAATGCAAGCCTGTTGTTGGTTCATCCAAAATATAAAGGGTGCGCCCCGTTGCGCGTCTTGATAATTCTTTGGCTAATTTAATCCGTTGCGCTTCGCCACCAGATAGGGTGGTTGCTTGCTGGCCAATCCGAATATAGCCAAGTCCGACCTTACGCAAAGTTTCCAGCTTATCATAAATTTGTGGGGCGGCCTTAAAAAAGCTACATCCTTCTTCAACCGTCATTTCCAATACATCAGAAATTGATTTATCGCGATAGGTAACCTCCAGCGTTTCACGATTATAACGTTTGCCACGGCATTGATCACATTGAACATAAACATCAGGTAGGAAGTGCATTTCAATTTTTATAACGCCATCGCCTGCACAAGCCTCGCAACGTCCGCCCTTTACATTAAAACTAAAGCGACCAGGGGCATAGCCCCGTGCTTTTGCTTCAGGCATTGCTGCAAACCAATCACGAATTGGGGTGAAGGCTCCCGTATAAGTTGCTGGATTAGAGCGCGGTGTGCGCCCGATTGGGGATTGGTCAATATCAATGACCTTATCAAGATATTTAAGGCCTTGAATTTGTTCATAAGGCCCTGGAATTGCGCGCGCACCCATCAAGCTTTTTGCCAAAATTTGCCATAAGGTTTCAATAATTAAAGAAGATTTACCCGAACCAGAAACGCCAGTGACACAGGTTAAAACGCCAAGTGGAATTTTTGCAGTCACATTATGGAGGTTATTGGCACTTGCCCCTTCCAACACAAGATATTGACCGCGATGAGCCGTGCGGCGTTTTTTAGGAATCGGAATTGATTTTGCACCTGTTAAATATTGCGCCGTTAAACTTTTTTTCGATTTAAAGACCTGTTCGGGTTTGCCTTCAGCAACAACATGACCGCCATGCACCCCTGCACCAGGACCAATATCCAGCAAATAATCGGCACTACGGATGGCATCTTCATCATGTTCAACCACAATCACGGTATTGCCTAAATCACGCAACCGTTTCAAAGTTTTTAATAATCGATCATTATCGCGTTGATGAAGTCCGATGGAAGGTTCATCCAACACATATAATACCCCCGTCAAACCAGAACCAATTTGGGAGGCAAGACGGATACGCTGGCTTTCCCCCCCTGAAAGCGTACCGCTATTACGTGAAAGCGTTAAATAATCCAAGCCAACATTATTTAAAAACCCCAATCTTTCGTTAATTTCTTTTAAAATTGCCTGTGCAATTTCATTTTGTTTCGCGCTTAAATGTTTGGGAAGATCCGCAAACCAATCTTGGGCAGCCTTGATAGAAAATTCTGTAACCTGACCAATATGATGCTGGTGAATTTTTACCGCCAAGGCTTCTGGCTTTAAACGTGCGCCATTACAAGCTCCACAGGGAAAAGAGGTTTGATATTTACTTAATTCATCACGCGCCCAATTGGAATCCGTTTCACGAAAACGCCGTTCCATATTGGGAATAATTCCTTCAAACTTACGCTTAACTTGACGGATATTGCGCCCTGTATCGTAAACAAATTCGATTTGTTCATCACTGCCATGTAATAATAGGTCTTTTACATTAGTTGGTAATTCTTGGAATGGGGTTGCCATGGATAGATTAAAATGGCGCATGATCGCTTCTAAGGTTTGACGATACATCGGTGCGGTATTATTCGCCCATGGTTGAATGGCACCAGCCGCCAAAGATTTTTCAGGATTCGGGATGATCAATGTTTCATCAAAACGCATATCCGTACCCAAACCACCACAAGTTGGACAAGCCCCAAACGGATTATTAAAAGAAAATAAGCGGGGTTCAATTTCCTCAATCGTAAAGCCTGAAACAGGGCAGGCAAATTTTGCCGATAGGATAAATTCACCTTCTGGCGCAACCACTTTATTTTGCTTATGCGAACCTGTTTCAACCGTATCAGACGGGCAAACCACCACCAAACCATCAGAAAGATCAAGGGCGGTTTCAAGTGAATCAGCAAGGCGGCTTTGCTGATCAGGGCGAACAATAAAACGATCCACCACAACATCAATCGTATGTTTCAGCTTTTTATCAAGCGTTGGCAATGTTTCTGCGGTATAAAGCTTGCCATCAATCCTAAATCTTTGAAAGCCACGCTTTTTTAAGGTTTCTAATTCTTTGCGATACTCCCCTTTGCGCCCACGCACAAATGGTGCCATAATATAAAGCCGATCCCCCTCAGGCAGGGTTAAAATACGATCAACCATTTGCGATATGGTTTGGCTTTCAATTGGTAAGCCAGTTTCGGGTGAATAAGGCACCCCGACCCTTGCCCATAATAGCCGCATATAATCATAAATTTCTGTAACAGTTCCAACGGTTGACCGTGGGTTACGGCTGGTTGTTTTCTGTTCAATTGAAATAGCGGGGGAGAGGCCGTCAATCTGATCAACATCAGGCTTTTGCATCATTTCAAGAAATTGTCGCGCATAAGCAGACAGGCTCTCAACATAGCGGCGTTGCCCCTCCGCATAAATGGTATCAAACGCAAGCGAAGATTTTCCTGAACCCGAAAGCCCCGTGATGACAATCAACTCATCGCGGGGTAATTCAACATCAATATTTTTTAAATTATGCTCGCGCGCACCGCGAACCTTGATTGATTTTTGCATGATTTAAGCGACCTTTTTTGAAGCTGTGGCTGCTTTAATAATCGAAAGAAATGCAGAAGCCTCAAGGCTTGCGCCGCCGATTAATCCACCATCAATATTTTCTTTTGCCAAAAGGGCTACCGCATTATCTGGTTTCATCGATCCACCATAAAGAATAGCAAGATCACGCGCTGCTACTTTTCCAAACTCTGCTTCAAAACAGCCCCGAATAAATTGATGGACTTGATCAGCATCTTCAGGGGTTGCCGTCTTACCCGTTCCAATCGCCCAAACAGGTTCATAGGCAATTAAAAGCTGCTTTAACTTACATGCCTCATCAAAAAAAGGTGTTAATTGCGTTTTAATAATTTCCAATGCTTGGTTTTTATTCCGTTGTTCTAAGGTTTCACCAACACAATAAATAACACGCAAACCCTCTGCCCATGCTTGATTGGCTTTTTGCCAGATTAACGCATTATCCTCCCCATAATATTGACGGCGTTCAGAATGGCCAAGGATGACATAATCAGCCCCGACATCACGGATCATTCCTGCACTATAATCTCCAGTGAAAGCACCTTCTTCATGATTGTGGCAGTCTTGCCCGCCAATTTTTATATTTGTATCCTTAATAAGGGTGCGGATGGTTGATAATAAGGGGGCTGGCGGACATAAAACAATTTCGGTATTAGAGCGGTCAAGTCCGTTAATACCCGTCATTACTTCCTGACACAGGCTTAAGGCTGCTGGCAATCTTCCATTCATTTTCCAATTCCCAACAATATAAAGCATGTTATGCCTCCTTTATGTAATTTTTATAATACGATTTCCCTCTTGCCCATCTTTAAAAATACAAACAGTTTAATAGCGATAGCCTTCTGATTTAAAAGGCCCTGCTGGTGTAACGCCGATATAATCTGCCTGTGGATTGGATAGTGTTGATAAGGATGCGCCCACTTTTTCAAGATGCAACGCAGCCACCTTTTCATCCAGATGTTTAGGAAGAACGTAAACCTGTTTATCATAGCTTTTCGAATTTTGCCATAGTTCAATTTGTGCCAAAACCTGATTTGTAAAGCTTGCTGACATAACAAAACTGGGATGGCCTGTTGCACAGCCAAGATTAACCAATCGTCCTTCGGCCAATAAAATAATCCGTTTATTGTCCGAAAAGGTAATCTCATCCACTTGTGGTTTGATCGTATCCCATTTGAAATTACGTAAGGAAGCCACTTGAATCTCATTGTCAAAATGGCCAATGTTGCAAACAATGGCACGGTCTTTCATATCCCGCATATGATCAAGGGTAATCACATCAATATTACCTGTAGCTGTCACAAAAATATCTGCTTTAGGGGCAGCTTGCTCCATCGTGACCACTTCATAACCTTCCATGACCGCTTGCAGGGCGCAAATTGGATCAACCTCTGAGACCATAACACGGCAACCTGCTTTGCGTAGGGATTCGGCAGATCCCTTCCCAACATCACCATAGCCAGCAACCATTGCAACCTTACCTGCTAGCATGACATCCGTTGCACGGCGAAGCGCATCCACCAAGCTTTCACGGCACCCATATTTATTATCAAATTTTGATTTTGTGACCGAGTCATTCACATTAATCGCTGGACATAATAGGCTATTCTGTTTTGCCATATCATAAAGCCGTAAAACACCCGTCGTTGTCTCTTCAGATATACCCCGCACATCCTGCAAAAGATCGGGATGATTTTCATGCATCCTAACGGTTAAATCCCCACCATCATCCAAGATCATATTGGGTACCCAGCCATTAGGGCCTTGAATGGTTTGATCAATCGCCCACCAAAATTCTTCCTCATTCATGCCTTTCCATGCAAAAACTGGAATGCCTGCCGCCGCAATCGCCGCCGCCGCATGATCTTGGGTTGAAAAAATATTGCAAGATGACCAGCGTACTTCTGCGCCCAATTCCGTCAAGGTTTCGATCAACACTGCGGTTTGAATCGTCATATGTAAACAGCCAGAAATTCTTGCCCCTTTAAGTGGTTTATCTTCCCCATATTCCGCACGCAAAGCCATTAAGCCTGGCATTTCATCCATTGCTAGGCTGATTTCTTTGCGCCCCCATGAGGCCAATTCAAGCGATTTTACTTTATAATCTGACATGGTCATATTCCTTTTGTATAGTATTAAAAATCACGACATTTAAAATTATGTTTATATGTTTTAATTTGTGTCTATAAACGATTAGCTAACTTATCTCAAGGAGTTTGAATAATTGTAGTAAAAATTAAATTTTGCTTTGCAATTTATTTTAAATTATTGTTAAAATACTTATAACAAGTAAGGTTTTTAATATATATATCAAAATTTCAAGTGAAGAAAATGCAAACTAGCCAACCTCGATTAACATCAATTGATGCTGATAAGGCAAAAAAACCACAATCAGATCATTTGCACGTTAAAAAGACCAACACAGAACTTGCAGCAAATTATCAGCAAATTGTCGAGGTTGGAATCTCCCTTTCTTCAGAGCGTAATTATAGCATATTGATCGAGAAGATTTTGCTAGGCCTCAAATCAATCATGCACGCCGATGGCGGAACACTTTATTTAGTTGATCAAACAGAACAACAGCTTGATTTTAAGATATTGGTGAATGATAGCCTTAATTTAAAGTTTGGTGGCATAGGTGGTAAAGCGCATAATTTAAAACCCGTCCTACTGTTTAAAGAGGATGGAAGTCCCAACCTTCATAATGTTGCCTCCAGCGTATATCACGAACGTGAAATCAGCGTAATTGACGATGCGTATCAAGATAAAAAGCATGATTTTTCAGGAACCAAGGAATTTGACAAAAATACAGGCTATCTTTCAAAGTCTTTTTTGACGATTCCAATGGTCAATTCAAAAGATGAAATCATTGCGATTATTCAGCTGATTAATGCATTGGATGATGAAGGGCAAACGATTGCATTTGATGCAGGATTGATTCCTGTTATTCGCTCTCTTGCAAGCCAAGCTGCGATTGCACTGGATAATCAAAACCTGCTGGCGGCGCAACGCAATCTTTGGGATTCACTAATTGAGTTACTGGCGACCTCAATTGATAATAAATCGCCTTATACAGGTGGGCATTGTCAGCGCGTGCCTGTTTTAACAAAGATGATTGCACAATCTGCTTGCGAGGCTGATTATGGAATTTTCAAAGATTTTAATTTAGATGATGATGAATGGTACGAACTTCATGTCGCGGCTTGGTTACATGATTGCGGTAAGATTACCACGCCAGAATTTATTGTGGATAAAGCAAGTAAGCTTGAAACGATTTATAATCGAATCCATGAAATTCGTACACGTTTTGAAGTGCTGTATCGTGACGCAGAGATCGATTGCCTAAAACGTCAGCTTGTAGGTGAAGATCAAACAAAATGCGAAGCAGATTTGCAGGTGCGCCTCAACGAATTAAGACAACAATTTTCGGTGGTCGCACAAGCGAATATTGGGGGGGAGGTTTTATCGGACGAAACCATTGAAAATATTCAACAAATTGGCAAACAAGCTTGGGTACGGCATTTTGATGATCGGCTTGGCTTATCGCCACTTGAGACTCATCAAATGCAAAATATTCCTACAACAAAGCTACCCCATCAAGAATCATTGCTTGCAGATTTGCCTCAACATAAACGGGGGGACTATAACCATGGTGAACTTTACAATCTTTCCATTCGGCGTGGCACATTGACTGCAGAAGAACGTGAAACTATCAATGACCATATTGTTGTAACGATTCAGATGCTTGAATCCCTTCCCTTTCCTAAAGGAATGTCGCGGGTTTCCGAATATGCAGGGGGGCATCATGAGCGAATGGATGGGCTTGGTTATCCAAGCGGCTTAACGGGTGATCAAATGTCGATCCCAGCGCGTATTATGGCGGTTGCTGATATTTTTGAAGCCTTAACCGCAGCAGATCGACCTTATAAGCCGTCTAAAACCTTGAATGAATCGCTTGCAATCATGACACATATGGCAAAAACAGGGCATATTGACCCAGATATCTATAATTTGTTTTTGGAAAGTAAAGTATGGTTACATTATGCCGAACAACATCTTAGACAAAATCAAATTGATAAGATTGATTTTAAAAACTTTTTAGTTTAACGCCGATTTTACTTTTTGAAGATTGAGTTATATTTATGCAAGATGAAGCTTTATGGTTGGAGGTTTGTAAAACAATACGCCCGTTACCAGGTCGTATGTTTCCAAAGTTAAGAGCTTTACCCGACTTGCCACCAACGCCTTTTAATACCGCACCTTTAATTTTACAAAATAGAAAAAATAACAAAGAAGAAAAACAGCAAGCCCCACTCCTTCAAACAACCGATCCCAATCGGATCCGCCGCCTTCGTCAGGGGAAAGATAAAATCCATGGGCGTTTAGACCTTCATGGGCTGGATCAACGCCATGCTTTTGATCAGTTTCAGCGGTTCGTTTTTGAACAATATGATAAAAATCATCGTATCACCTTGATTATTACAGGAAAAGGTCAAGGCATTTTAAAACGTGGCTTTATGCAATGGATTGACCATCCAAACTTGCGCCCCTTTATTCATTCGGTTGCTGAGGCATTGCCGCGTCACGGTGGAACAGGGGCTTATTATTTATTTTTACGCCGACCACCAAGCGTTAGAAACGAATCGAAATGACAGAACTTCCTTATGCAGTATTATTGTTGATTTCAGCCCTGATTGGCTATGGGTTTGGTTCTATTCCATGGGGGCTTTTATTAACCCGTTTGTTTGGTCAAGGCGATATCCGCAATATTGGTTCAGGCAATATTGGGGCAACCAATGTCCTAAGAACAGGTAAAAAAACCATTGCCTTTGCTGTATTAATCCTTGATGGCGGTAAAGGCGCGATTGCAATGTGGCTTGTCCTTATTTTAGGATTAGGGATATGGTGGCGCGATGATCCTGTGTTAGCCGCAGGCTTAGGCGCAATCTTGGGACATAACTTCCCCATTTGGTTACGCTTTAAAGGGGGAAAAGGGGTTGCCACCAGCCTTGGAATTTTAACCATGCTCAATTGGCCAAGCGGATTATTGGTTGGTGCATCATGGCTATTGGTTGCGGTGGTTACCCGTTATTCCTCGCTTGCAGCTTTGGTCTCATTAAGTCTTTCGCCTGCTTATATTTGGTGGTTTACTGATGATCGTCCTGCGGCTTATTTCGGGGCATTGCTGGCCTTTTTATGTTTTTTACGCCATCGCGATAATATTCGGCGGTTATGTCGCGGTGAAGAATCCAAAATTAAGCTTAAAAAGACTTAAAGCCTCATGCGGTTAAGTGAAAAAGCCAAATTGGATGTTGTCCAGCTTATTCGTTCCGAAAATGTTGGGCCAATTACCTTTCATAAATTATTAGAACGCTATGGCAGTGCTGGCAATGCGCTTGATCATTTGCCAGAATTAGCTGGAAGAGGTGGCAAACGACAATATAAAATTTGCCCACGGGCAACTGCAAAACAGGAAGTAGATCGCGCAGGTGAAATTGGCGCAAAGCTGATTTGTCACGGTGAAGAGGATTATCCGCGCTTGTTGGCAGAAATTGATGATGCACCGCCACTGATTTATTGCCTTGGTAATATGGAACTTTTAAAAAAACCTGCAATTGCGATTGTAGGTGCAAGAAATGCCTCAGCCAATGGTACGATGATGGCGCGTAAACTTGCCTTTGATTTAGCAAGCAAACAATCGGAAACGCAATCAGGGCTATTGATCGTATCTGGTTTTGCGCGTGGGATAGATGCCGCAGCCCATCAAGGCGCATTACAAGCGGCAAGTGAATTTGGCTCCTCAACCCTAGCGGTCATGGCAGGTGGCGTTAACTTTATCTATCCTGCTGAACATAAGGATTTACATGAAACCATTCAAAAGCTTGGGGTAATTATCTCTGAACAGCCGCCTGATCTTGAACCACAAGCGCGTCATTTCCCACGGCGTAATCGGCTCATTTCTGGTTTGTCCTTGGGGGTTGTGGTGGTGGAAGCTGCACTTAAATCAGGTTCCCTCATTACCGCAAAAATGGCGGCTGATCAGGGGCGGGATGTGTTTGCGGTACCAGGTTCACCTTTGGATGGGCGTTCAAAGGGTGGCAACGAATTGATACGCCAAGGCGCAATTTTAACCGAGCAAGCAGAAGATATTTACGAACATTTAAACCTTAGCCACGGTGCGTTTTCTGATTTATTTAGCTATGCGGCTGCCCCTAAAGAAGATCGTGTTGACCCACCACAAAGCCCGTCACCTGCCCCAACACCAGCATTTGATAAAGATAAAATTCTAACGCTACTTGGACATCATCCAACCGAAATTGATGTGTTGATCCGTCAATTAAATGTCCCTGCTCAATATGTTGTTGGGGCTTTATTGGAATTGGAAATTGCAGGAAAGGTTGAACGTCTTCCAGGTAACCGCGTTGTGCTATTAAGCGAATTTTAATAAAAATATTTCAGTTGATTTTCAGTGTTTATTGAGTAATTTTGCAACAATTGGTGCGCCAGTAATCACAACGATAAGACGAACCAGATGGTGGCTAACAACAAAGCCAAGATCAGCCCCTGAAACAATCGCAAGAACCGTCATTTCTGCTTGCCCACCAGGGGCGAAAGCTAAGAATGCTTCTATTACAGGTAAATCATTGAAGGCGGCAATGGCCAGTGCGAAAACCATCGCAAGTAGCGATAGTATCACCATAAAAGCGATCCCTGCGGTAACGATTTTTCTTAATTCTTGCCAAGTGATTCCAACATAATATACCCCGATCCCAATTCCAATAAAATATTGGGCAATTAAAATTGCTTCGGCGGGGGGACGATATTCTAATACCCCGCTAAGGGCTAAGATTAAAGAAAGAAATAATGGCCCTGTGATGGAGGCACCAAATAATTTTAAGCGTTCTGCAATTTTCCAACCAGCAAGACCAGCAAATGCCATTAAGACCAATTGAGATATAGGAATTTCAGCAGTTGGCTGACCAATGGGCTGGTCAAGCGATACATCAAAATATTGGGTTAAAATGATGGGAACAAGGGTGACAACAATCAATACCCTTGTTGCATGTACCAAAGAAAGAGCGCGAACATCCCCGCCCCTTTCTTTGCCAAATAAAATCATATCTTGAAGCCCACCTGGCATGGCGGCATAATAAGCAGTTGCCCAATCAAATTTACATATTTTACGAAAAAAAGGGACACCAATCAAACCAATGAAAAAAATATAAAGCGGAACAAACAAAATTGATCCAAGCATTTGTGGGATTTGTTCAAGCACTGCTGGTGTGATGGATGCGCCAACGGCAACGCCAAGAATGGTTCTTGCCGCCGTTGAAACGTTATTAACTTTTTCTAGGCGAACGCCACTTAACGCCAGAATTAAGCACGCGGCCATTGGCCCAAACAAGAAAGGAAGCGGGATATTTAATAAGGTGAACAGCCACCCCCCGCCAAATGCGGCGACTAATGTAATTAATTTTGGTTTAAATGTAGGCATCTAAGCCCTGCCTTACTCTATGACCCTATCCTATGAACGGGGGCGCCCAGTTTTTTTATGTCGTACTTTTTTGCTACCACCACGACCATTCGCGTTATTAACATTCGTTTTTACTGCCCCTGCACCATAAACAAGTTCAGCCACTTCAGGATTAAGTGGGGCAAGTGCGGCAGGGCGATCCAAATCAAGGGTTCCCAAACGAACCAGCTCATCACGCATTTTCGCGGCTTGTTCAAAATCTAATGTTTCAGCAGCTTCTAACATCTTTTTCTCCAATAATTCACTATAGGCTTTTAAAGTCACACCAACAAGATGATCTGGCCCTGTGCCAAGATCAACTGTGTGATGATCGCGTTCGTAAACAGAAGAGAGAATATCACCAATATTTTTCTTAACCGATTGTGGCGTGATACCATGTGCTTTATTGTAATCTTGTTGACGGGTTCGTCTGCGCTCTGTTTCCTTTAGCGCATAATCCAATGAATTGGTTAGACGGTCAGCATATAAGATCACCCGCCCGTCCGCATTCCTAGCAGCGCGACCAATGGTTTGCACCAAAGAGGTTTTTGACCGTAAAAACCCTTCTTTGTCTGCATCAAGAATCGCAACCAGCGCACATTCGGGAATATCCAACCCTTCACGCAATAGGTTAATGCCAATTAAAACATCAAATACACCCAAACGCAGATCACGGATAATTTCAATCCGTTCAATTGTATCAATATCAGAATGAAGATAGCGAACCTTTATCCCTGCTTCTGACATATATTCTGTAAGGTCTTCGGCCATGCGCTTGGTTAAGGTCGTAACCAGTACGCGTTCAGCCTTTTGTTGGCATTGTTTACATTCTTCCAACAAATCATCAACCTGATAGCGTGTGGGGCGCACATCACATATAGGATCAATCAAACCAGTTGGACGAACCACTTGTTCAATAATTTTACCTGAGGTGCGCTCCATCTCCCAAGGCCCTGGCGTTGCAGAAACATAAATGGTGGCGGGGCGCATTTTTTCCCATTCTTCAAATTTAAGCGGGCGGTTATCAATACAAGCAGGAAGGCGAAATCCATATTGCGCCAAGGTGCTTTTACGCGCATAATCCCCTTTATACATTGCGCCAAGCTGAGGTACAGTCACATGGCTCTCATCAACCACCAACAAAGCATCTTCGGGCAAATATTCAAATAAGGTTGGTGGCGGCTCCCCTGGTTTTCGTCCTGTTAAATAGCGCGAATAATTTTCAATCCCCGCACACATGCCCGTTGCTTCAATCATTTCAATGTCAAAACTAACCCGCTGTTCAAGTCGTTGGGCGGCAAGCAAATCCTTAGCATCATATAATTCGTCCAAGCGTATCTTTAAATCTTTCTTAATCTGATCAATTGCCTGTTTGATTGTTGGTTTAGGCACCACATAATGGCTATTCGCATAAAGGCTAATTTCAGTTAATTCACCATGCACCTCCCCTGTTAGAGGATCAAATTCGGTAATTTCTTCTAATTCATCACCAAAAAAGGATAATCGCCAAGCACGATCTTCAAGATGGGCAGGAAAAATCTCTAAGACATCGCCTTGCAATCTGAACGTGCCACGCATAAACCCGTGGTCATTACGCTTATATTGAATTTCAACTAAACGGCGGGTTAATTCTCGCAAATCCTGCTGATCCCCTTTTGCCAAGGGAATAATCATCTGGCTATAGGTTTCAGGTGAACCAATCCCATAAATACAAGAAACAGAAGCAACAATCAGGACATCATCGCGTTCAAATAATGCGCGCGTTGCTGAATGACGCATACGGTCAATCTGCTCGTTTAAAGAGCTTTCTTTTTCAATGTAAGTATCAGTGCGCGGGACATAGGCTTCGGGCTGATAATAATCATAATAAGAAACAAAATATTCGACGGCGTTATCTGGAAAAAATTCTTTCATTTCACCGTATAATTGCGCAGCAAGCGTTTTATTATGAGCAAGCACCAAGGTAGGTTTTTGAATTTTTTCAACAACACTGGCGATTGTAAAGGTTTTACCTGAACCCGTTACCCCTAATAAGACTTGATCCCGTGATTCTGCTTCCAAGCCTTTAGCAAGCGCATTAATTGCCGCTGGTTGATCGCCCGCTGGTTTGTAATCAGATTGAAGCACGAATGATTTTCCCCCCATCCCTAGCGGTCTTGCCGAACGTGGAACAGGTTCAAAAATTGGCATATCTGCAAGTATGGGACGGTTCATTTATCTTTTATTTTAATTGATGAAGGGTTTCATAAAGTGCCAAGGTTTTATTGGTCATTTGTGTTAAGCTGAAATGGTTTTCGACATGCTTACGCGCAGAGGCCGCAAGCTCTGCCCGCTTGGCTTGATTAAGCGATAATGCCTCAATTAAACAATCCGCAAGGGCGGGCGCATCATTTGGCGGATAAAGCCATCCTGTTTTACCTGAAATAACCTGCTCAAGTGCGCCGCCATGTGCAGGTGCAATCACGGGTCGCCCCATTGCTTGCGCTTCAGCAGTCGTGCGTCCAAAGGCTTCAGGCTCCAGTGAGGCTGAAACCACAACATCAGTCAGCATTAAAGCGGTTGGTACATCTTGGCTATGCCCTGCAAATTGCACCAATCCGTTTAAATTTAATTGTGTAATTTTTTTGGTAATTTGAGCAACAAAGGCAGGAGCCACCTGATCATCGCCAAGTAATAAACATAAGAAGGGCATGGATTGATCTGGACGTTGAGCGCGTAATTTCTCAGCCAAAATTGCTAACGCATCCAATAAAAACAAATGGCCTTTCCAACGGGTTAATCGTGCAGGAAGCATGATGATTGGTCGATCATCTGGCAATCTTAAACGCAGTGATAATTCTTGAAGCCAATCAGCTTTTACGGCTTGAGGCGAAAATTGATCAAGATCAATCCCACGCGGAATAACATGTATTTTTTCTTCAGCTATTTTGTAATGCTCTATCAGATGGGTTTTAATAAACGCACTGATTGCGATCACCCTATCCCCATTAGCCATAATTTTATTATATTGATGTTTAAACCAGTTTTGACGGTTATAAGTGCCATGAAAGGTGGTCACGAATGGGATTTTTGCACGCTTTGCCGCCATAAAAGCAGACCAAGCAGGCGCACGGCTTCTGGCATGGATAAGTTGAATATCCTGATTGGCAATCAATTGGGTAAGTCGATGGCTATTTATGCCTATTTGAATTGGGTTTTTGGATTTTAGTGGTAATGTGTGGTGGTGACTACCATTACGCATCAATCGGTGGGTAAGAATCCCCCCTTGTGACGCAACATGTGATTCATGGCCTGCTTTTACAAGGGCTTGGGCGATGTCTAATGTTCCACGCTCCACCCCACCACCATTCAGCTCAGGCAATATTTGTAAAATTTTCATGCTATAATTTTAGATAACTAAACGCTAATTATTTATAAAAAAATAAAGGATTCAACATTCTTATATTTTATCCTTTGCGAACTTACTTAGCAAGCGCAACATTATGATTTTAATAGCCATGATGCATGTCAGGAAGTGTTAAAACCATACGCCGCAACGCATCGTCAATTAAAGAATGATCAACATCTTCATTCATAGTTAATTGAGTTGCAAGCAATGCCCCAGATAAAACCCCTAATGGTGAGGTTGGCAAAGCACCTTGTGAACGGACGGCAGAATGTTTTGCTTGCCATAATAATTTTCCATCCAAACTGGTTAAAGTTAAATGCAGACCAGCCCGTTTTTGCGCCCAAACACCGACATTAATACCCTCGTTTGACCAATAAGTCCATGACAAAGCTGTATGGCAAGAAAATTTAGCACCAATCTGCTTTAATTCATTGGATTTATTTGGATCAAGGGCTTGTTTGCGGCTATAGCGCATGATTTGATTAGCAGAATAGACCTTAGGAAACACTGAAAACGCATGACGTGCCAAGGCTACCTCCATGACTGGGTCAGGCGTTGTTTCATTTGGAATGATCATGACACAATCAGGCAGAATGCGGTCAAATTCATCTTTTAATTCAAACCATACCGTTTGTTGATGCCAAGCAATTTCATCTTGCATTTCGGGCGATTGCGAAAAGGGTTGATAACGCACGCTATCCATTGTTTGACAGGCCTGCAGCCCAAAGAGTACTAAAATGAGCAGGATTAAACGCATTGGCGGGCGGCTCCAAGATCGATGGTTGCATTCATTGGGTTTCCATCAATTTTTAACGCTTCAATGATTAAGCGATTATCTTGTGTTAAGTGATATGTCCCTTCAATAGAAGCTTGCATAAAATCCTCCCCAACAAGATTGGCAAGCTGCCCCAATAATAACCCATCAAGATTGCGTGGAAAAATGCGGACAATTTGACCTTGATAGCCATGGCTTAATTGCCGTTCTGCGACGGGTAATTGCCCTGAAGCTTGCCGCATAAAGCCGCTATAATAATCTTGATTGGGGGTAAAGGCACCTTGTGTGTCTTGAAAGACCTCCCCTTGCAAACTCAACGATTTCATCCCATAGCAAGCAGATAATGCTTTATGCAGTCGATTAATTGCCGCAGGCGATGTTGGCCAAATCAGATGAATGGCAGGACCCTTACCAAATTCCATTTGCCGTAAAATTGGCCGTCCTTTGGCAATAAATTCTTGTGCTTTTTTGGGTGGTATGGTTTCAGATATTGCCTGCTCCGCAGGAGCTTCTGATGGTAATTCTGCTAATTCATTTAAAGAAGGGATTGGTTTGGATGCTATTGGTTTAACCCTGCTGGTTTCAATTTTTTTATAATTATAATTAAGGGGTTTAATCCCAATAGGTTTAATCTGGGGCGGTTTTGCCTCAACCGCTTTCTTAACCATTGCTTTTACTTTGACCGTTGGAGTTTGCGGCGTGACAATAAGGGGCGGAGGCGGCGGGAGGGTAATCGCCCGCATTGCTTGCGGCTTCATTGTTTTTGCCCCCATTGGCGGGGGTTCATCCATGGCATTAAGCATTGCTTTTTTTGGGGGTTCTGCCTTTACAGGCGATGAATTAAATTGCTTAAACCCAACCCAACCCATAAAGATCAGAACCGCCACAATAACACACCATTCAAGCTTAGCCGTTAATTTCATAAACCGATCCTTTAATTTCCTGAAGTTAAAAAGGTGGCCTCTAATGCTTCAGCCATTTCATGAAGGGCATTGATCCGATCCGTTGCCGACATTAATTGTTCCCCTTCTGCTAATTCGACCTTTGGCTGAAAAGGCTCTGTTACTAAAGCTTCTTCTAATTGTTCTTCAAGGGGAACTTGTGCGGTTTCAATCGCCTCAATGAAAATAGGCTCTTGTTCTGTCAACGGTTCGGAGGGTTCTTCCACGGCCTCTAGCACAGGTTCCAATTCTATCTTTTCTTCCAACGATTCTATTTGTGTTTCAACCATAGATAATGGGACATTCATGGCTTCCTTGGTTTGCTGCGGCACGCTATCCCACACTAAATAGGCAAGCATTGCCACAATTGATAAATTAAACAGGATTAAACGCATTTTCTTTTTCCTTTCTTATTTCTGATTGAGTATCGATGCGGGCGTTCGTAATCGCCAAAATTGCACGCAAAAAAGCAGATAATGGAAGCCCAATGACCGTTGTCATAAACGCCAGTGCAAATTTTGCGGTTAGGGCTTTGGTGACCTCTTGGATGGTTTCAGGGGTTAGGCTTTGCTCAGCAAGCGTTCCAATGCCAAGGCTGATCCCAAGCAATGTATAGGTAAGTGCCAAGGTCGTAATCCCATTTGCGGCTTGATATCCTGCTTCCAGCCATGCCTTTTCATAACGCCCTTGTCTTAATTGGACTTCACTGCGGCAAACGCCGTAAAGTGCCACAAAGCTTAACAATAGCATCAAGCCGATAAAGCCAGGCCCCAATACCTCGTTCCCCCAGCTTGCAATATCATGCATGGTAAGGTGTGTGGTGATGATTGTTATGAATAACACCATCACCAGCCCGCCCAATAAAACCGTTATGGTATTAGAGACCATGGCCATCTCATACCGAACTTTCCAAACTGGTTTGGGTGATTGGTTAAGCATGATTAACGCCTCCGCACCGTGGTATTCATCAAGGAATGGGTGCTAATACCAATTTGATCCAACCATTGATCTGCAAGTGTTTTGCTATTTTCAGCCGAAGCATGCACCAAGAAGGTCAAATCATAATTGTCAAAGGCTTGACGCACGGCTCTTGTATTTTTACCAACCAGACTATCATCACGCAGTACGCGCCGTTCCATATCTGCCAAGCGGCGTTTGGAATCGATCAATTTGCGCTCACGTTGTTCAGGGGTCAGGCTGGCATCCAAAATGACATTTACAATCTGTGCGCGTTCCCGCTCCATCGTTTCAAGACTATCTGCTTTTACAGGGGTAGTGATAAGGCTATAGGCCAATACGGGGATTGCCATTGCATAAGCTGCTGTTTTAATTAAAGGGGTCATCAGTTTATCTCCTTTTCATTGACTAAATGATTATCCATTATCTTTCCTATCAACATAGCTGGGAATTTTTTAAATCTTGCGGCTTGACAGAATATAGGATTAAAGGCATCACAGCCTTGTTAAAGCATAATTTGAATGTTTTTACGCCCAGATGGCGGAATTGGTAGACGCGCAGGTTTCAGGTACCTGTGAAGGAAACTTTGTGGAGGTTCGAGTCCTCTTCTGGGCACCAAAAATAATGATTTAGCTTCATGGGTTAAAAGATAATATGACAATATTCGTAACAGGAACGGCTGGTTTTATTGGCTCCCATGTTGCACATTATTTATTGGCACGTGGTGATCATATCATTGGCATTGATAACCATAATACATATTATGATCCCACCCTTAAGGAAGCGCGGGTTAATCGTCTTCTCCAACATAAAAACTATACCCATCACCGCATTGATTTAACAGATGGGGCGGCAATGGATCAAATTTTCCGTGAATATCAGCCGCAATCGGTTATTCATTTAGCAGCACAGGCGGGGGTACGCTATTCGATTAAAAATCCAATCGCTTATATCAATAGCAATGTCGTTGGTTTTACCCATGTGCTGGAAGGGTGTCGCCATCATAATGTAAAACATTTGGTTTATGCCAGTACCTCCAGCGTTTATGGCGCGAACGAGGCAATGCCCTTTTCCGTTCATCAAAATATTGACCATCCACTAAGCTTTTATGCAGCCAGTAAAAAGGCGAATGAATTGATGGCGCATAGTTATAGCCATCTTTATCATTTGCCAACTACGGGCTTACGCTTTTTCACGGTTTATGGGCCATGGGGACGCCCTGATATGGCTTTATTTAAATTCACGAAAGCTATTTTGGAGGACGAGGCGATTGATGTCTTCAACCATGGTCATCATAAGCGTGATTTTACCTATATTGATGATATTGTCGAAGGGATTATCCGCGTTAATGATAAACCCGCAACCCCAAATCAAGAATGGGATGCAAAACAGCCTGATCCAGCTTCCAGCAAAGCCCCGTGGCGTGTTTATAATATTGGCAATCAATCACCTGTTGATTTAATGACTTATATTGAGGCATTGGAACAGGCCTTGGGTAAACAGGCAAAAAAGAATTTCCTCCCCCTACAAGCGGGTGATGTGCCAGAAACCTATGCGGATGTCAGCGATCTTACCCGTGATTTTGGCTATAAACCACAAACCCGCATCGAAGATGGCATTCAACGCTTTGTTGAATGGTATCGCGCTTATTATCAGCAATAATGGTTTAAGATTTTATGGTTTGATAATGTTCAAAATAGGGGGCTAAACGGGTAGGAATGATTTAATCACAAGTAGCAGAACACCAACGCCAATACCACCAACGACCCATTGTAACATGGATAGCTTAACTTCCAATTTTGCCATATCACGGCGTAATAATTCAATGTCATATTTTGTTGCGACTGAATCCTTAAGTGCGCTATCCAAAGCGTCAGCCGCCCCTTTTGCTTGGTCTTGGGTAAAGCCGCATTCCTTAAGCCGTTCGACATAGGCAAGTTTATCAAATGTGATCACACTGCTCATTTATATATCCTTTTCATATTAGGATATATTATGCAAAGATCATCATAAGTCAAGGTTATCTTCGTCGAGGTTGTTTGAGTCGATGCCTTCAATGGTTACGGCGTGGGTGTAGTTGCCAGTGCCATTCACATCAATTTCGATGGTGGTGTCGGTGGTGCCGCTTTTCTTCACAAAGCCTTGGGCTTCCAGATCATCCCATAAATCGCCATTGCCTGTATTGCGGACAAAGCCGTTTAGCAGGGAACCTAAATCAAGGGAGTCGGTATGCACATTAAATTCCCCTGAAGCGATGACGTCTGTATCGCCATCAACATCCAAAATAAAGTGTTTTGTTGCGATGCTACCCGCTTGATGGACATACATATTGCCCTTGTTATGATCGCCATAGAACACCACAATATTGCCCGTATTATGGTCTTCGATTTGAATTTGTAAATCAGATAGGTTGGTGCTTGCTGGTGTGCCTGTTGTAAATTCCGCCAACACATTGGCATAGCCATTTTGAACATCTGCGCTGGTGACGACATAGCTTGCTGCGCTTTGCGCCCCTGTTACTAAATTGGTGAAGGTTATAATATCATCTTCTTCGATTGCGGAAGGGTCTGATGCGTTTTCTTTAAACCATATGGTAAATTCATGATTGTCAGCCGCATCAATCACGCCATCGCCATTCGCATCCCCAACGGGCTGGTTGGTAACTGCGTCATTCACAGGCAGTGGATCGCCCGCATCATAAACGGGTTGCGTTGGCGCCATGATGGGATTTGTGGAAAGCTGAACATCAAAATCTTGAGAGAAACTATCCGTTTTGCCCGAACCTGAAGTGACTTCAAAATCAAGCTGACGCGTACCATTACTGGTTAACAAACTAGCATTCAATGTAGCAATGACAACACCAGCATCGGCTTCTGCGGCAGTTACGCTATGGGTTCCGATGATTGTTCCCGTTGCATGATCTTTGATAGTAACCACAGAACCTTGGCTAGCATTGTTGATTTCTAATCTTATTTGATCATTTACATCATTAATTACAAAATCTCTGGAATCATCAACTTGTGCGGATTTTTCCCCATAATAAATATGCAATGAACTATTCGTGGCACTTAGAACCCCCCAATCTTCAATCCCATCTTGATTAATATCATGCAATATTTGATTATCAGGATGCGTTGCACTTGGGATATCAATCGATTCATTAAAGGTTCCTTGCGTATAATTCCCCTGCCCATCACCCAGCATTACATCAAAATTAGCAGCATCAGCCGCCAGAATATCCAAATACCCATCCCCATTATAATCCATCACCATGACCTCACGGACACCACTACGACTCGAGACAATATTCGGGAACGGAATTTCACTCTTTAACGTTAATGATTGGGTGTTGTGATCATAATTAAAGGCAATGACTCCCCTTTTATAAGAAGCTGCAAGGATTTCTGTTACGCCATCGCCATCCAAATCAGCAAATTTCAAATCCATAAACATTGCTGAATTACCCGATGCATCTTTCCCTAGCATACTGGAAACGGTAGCTGCATCAAAATAAACGGGGTCAACCTGTCCTGTAGTAGCATTATCAAATAACATGATCAATTTATCTGTGCTGTCAGACATAATGGTGTCTAAATCCCCATCCCCATCAATATCAAATTCTGCGAAAGAATAAGAATCATTGGTAAATTCACTTATGGTTTGAGCTGGCGTTGTCGATAGACCAGAGCTGGAGCCATAGAAGATTGCACCATTTTCTGTAACAATAACATCATCATAACCATCATTATTAAGATCAGCAACATTTACATGATCAAAGTCACCTGAAAGCGTTAAAATATCTGTTTTGTCATAGCCATTGCTATTATTATCACCCGTCATCAAAAACACACCATTTACATTATTATTATTAGTACCATCAGCGCCAAATACGATATCATCAACAAAACCATCATTATCAAGATCACCGACCGCCAAACCTTGTCTACCGTACCTCGAATCACCCAAAGTCAATGATGTTATTACTGTACCGTCCAATTCAAAAAAGACGACATAGCCGTTTGTATCAGCCGCAACAAGTTCATCTTGTAACCCATCTTGATCCCAATCAATAAATTCGACTTCTGTTATTGTATTCGTACCCGTAGCAGCCACAGAATCAGTTTGACCCGATGTGCTATCATATTCATATTGTAAGGCGGTGTTACCAAAGGAAAGATCAAGCAAATCAGCCACATAAGTTTGCTGGGTGGCGGCAGTTACGAAAGTACGATCCGCTGCGGATGCGTCAATCGTAATCGTATCCCCATGATCAAGGGTTGGGGTTGTGCCTGCAACGGGGATTGCAGTTGCAAGATCCAACGTCCAAGTTCCACCTGCACCATCGACAAAGGTGGGTTCATAGGTGGCGGTATCGGTGACATCGCTTACCGTGATCCATAAATTAATAAAATCATTGCTATGGGTACCTGTGATTACTGGCGGATCATCAACAAGATAGCCTGCAACGGATGTGTTGCCTTGTGCTGCATCAATCACAGGCGCAACAGGTGGTACTGTATCAATCTCAAAGTCTTGAGAGAAACTATCCGTTTTCCATGTCGGGGAAGTGACCTCAAAATCAAACTGGCGCGTTCCGTCATTCAGTGTGCTAGTATCCACGTCAATCGCAATGACACTATCACCAGTTGGTGAGATTTCTGCGGCACTTATGGTATGGGTTCCGATGACCGTTCCCGTTGCATGATCAGTAATGGTAATCACAGAATCTTGGATGGCATTGTTAATTTCTAACTTTATTTTATCATCTGCTTCATTGATTACAAAATCTCTGGTATCATTAACTTGTGCGGATTTTTCCCCATAATAAACATGCAATGAACTATTCGTGGCACTTAGAACCCCCCAATCTTCAATCCCATCTTGATTAATATCATGCAATATTTGATTATCAGGATGCGATGAATTTGGGATATCAATCGATTCATTAAAGGTTCCTTGTGTATAATTCCCCTGCCCATCACCCAGCATTACATCAAAATTAGCAGCATCAGCCGCCAGAATATCCAAATACCCATCCCCATTATAATCCATCACCATAACCTCACGTACATCTAGCCCGAACGGAATTTCACTCTTTAACGTTAATGATTGGGTTAGGGGATCGTAATTAAACGCAATAACCCCCCTTCTATAAGAAGCTGCAAGGATTTCTGTTACGCCATCGCCATCCAAATCAGCAAATTTCAAATCCATAAACAGTGCTGAATTACCCGATGCATCTTTCCCTAGCATACTGGAAACGGTAGCTGCATCAAAATAAACGGGGTCAACCTGTCCTGTAGTAGCATTATCAAATAACATGATCAATTTATCTGTGCTGTCAGACATAATGGTGTCTAAATCCCCATCCCCATCAATATCAAATTCTGCGAAAGAATAAGAATCATTGGTAAATTCACTTATGGTTTGAGCTGGCGTTGTCGATAGACCAGAGCTGGAGCCATAGAAGATTGCACCATTTTCTGTAACAATAACATCATCATAACCATCATTATTAAGATCAGCAACATTTACATGATCAAAGTCACCTGAAAGCGTTAAAATATCTGTTTTGTCATAGCCATTGCTATTATTATCACCCGTCATCAAAAACACACCATTTACATTATTATTACTAGTACCATCAGCGCCAAATACGATATCATCAACAAAACCATCATTATCAAGATCACCGACCGCCAAACCTTGTCTACCGTACCTCGAATCACCCAAAGTCAATGATGTTATTACTGTACCGTCCAATTCAAAAAAGACGACATAGCCGTTTGTATCAGCCGCAACAAGTTCATCTTGTAACCCATCTTGATCCCAATCAATAAATTCGACTTCTGTTATTGTATTCGTACCCGTAGCAGCCACAGAATCAGTTTGACCCGATGTGCTATCATATTCATATTGCAAGGCGGTGTTGCCAAAAGTGGGTCCATCAATGCTCATTTTAAATTCATAAGCCAAATCATCACTTGAATCTTGTTGAACCCCATCATCGCTGGTTGCGCTGTCATAAGTATAAACATTGCCCAGCGCATCGGTGG
Organism: Alphaproteobacteria bacterium; assembly: GCA_965229675.1. Classification (GTDB taxonomy): domain Bacteria; phylum Pseudomonadota; class Alphaproteobacteria; order CBDDJK01; family CBDDJK01; genus CBDDJK01. The sequence goes on along the minus strand of OZ245897.1, from coordinate 794,003 downwards.
AGTTAATGATCGCGGTGACTTCAGCACCATGCGATAGGGATGTCATGCTAAAGGTTGATCCTGCCTCTTCAGTGTAGGTATTAGCATCCTCAAAATCCAAAGTATAGCGTCCATCGGATTGTGCGAAAACCGTATAGGTGCCTGTATCTGTGCCATCGGATAGGGTTAGCATAACTTCCGTCCCCACAAGTAAGCCATCCCCGCCAATTAAATCACGTGTGGTGTCCGTAACCAAATGGGTGATGGCTGTGTCGGTAGAACCATTGCTGGTAATCGCTGTTTCATTAGGATTCGGCCAAAGCAGCCCTGCATTATGATCGCTGTGCATGATATAAGTGGCAAGGGTACCTGCGGTTATATTGCCTGCTTCATCAACCGCATTTGCAATTGCTTTAATCGTACTGCGATGAGTCATTGGTAATTTATTTGCCCCCAAATAAGTGGCGGCAGTTGCCAAATCAATTTCCCAATTTCCATCATAATCTGTCTTGGTCATATAGGTCACAAAACTGCTCGCCGCACCCGAATTTGGGGCCTCCTCCAAAGTGACAAAAATCGCTGTATCCCGCTCTGACAGCCGCCCTTGAAAGGCGGGTGTCGGGCCAATGTAAATATCGCTACCAATAGCGACTGTGGTCGCCGCCGCAAGGGGAGTTTGAATGGTAACATCCGTTTTATCCACCGTGACATCAAATACATAATCATTCAAACGAACATTATCGTTAAATTCAACACGAACCGTATGATCGCCATCCGCCCAGCTTGAAACCGCCACATTGGTTAAATCAACATAGCCATTGGTAATATCGGTGCTGGTTAAGGTCAGCGTATCAAAAGCGGTGTTTGCCCCATCCAAATAGAAGGATAACTTATCGCCCGCAAAGCTTCGATATTCATCATCCGTTCCTGTATAGGTATCATCAAGCGATACGCGGATGGTGGCGGTTGTGGTTTCACCATTAACGATATTGGTTTGGCTGGTGTTTTGAAGCCCTGTTGTTTGCCCACCCCAGCCATCTTGACGCAAGGACGCCCCACCCATCCTGATGACTTGGCTACTAGAGGCTCCTGTACCAGTCAATTCGCCTGTTAGCACCATTAAATCATCAATGCCGTCCTTATCAACATCCATGACATTAAATTCTCGGGCATGGGCTATACCAGAATCCAATGTATGACCCGTTGTATTGAGGGTATAAAAATTGCCAGCCTGCTGCCCATAATACACAACAACTGAACTTAAATCAGTGGTCTTATCATGAGCCAGCACGATCACATCTTTAGTGCCATCCCCATTGACATCCAAGAGTTCAACCCCTCTAGCTTCAAAGTCGGCAGACAAAGCATCAAATTCAATGGAACTCGCAGCCCCACCAGTTGCTTTATCAACATCAAATCCAATCGCAATTCTGACAACACCAGTGGTACCATGTTCCATAACATGAACCATATCATAGCCACCACTATTATCAATGTCCGCAACATGGAGATCTGTGGTAACATGTGAGGTTGCATATAGGTCTAAGCTTTCAGCATCTTCATAACCCTGCCAAACACCTGTTGTGGTATCGACCCCCAGATTTTCATAAACTGCTGTGGCCGTGACGATATCCAAATCACCATCGTTATCAAGATCAACTGCTTGCCCAAATCCACCCGTTCTTGAGGTTATCTGAGTTGTTGGATTATAGCTTGAAAATGTTCCATCGCCGTTGTTAAGCTCAATCTCCAAGTAACCATGATCGCTATCCCTTACAAGATCAATATGACCGTCACCATTAACATCTACGGCCTCAACCCAATATACTAATGACACTGCTGTATTAAAACCTAATGTTTGGGTTGTCACTGGGTTGGCTGATGAGGCTAAAGAAAGGTCATTCTGACTTGATAGGTAAAGTTCGTTGGAAGCCACTCCAAGCAAAAGATCGTCCCTACCATCGTGATCAAGATCTGCTTTAAATGTAAATTCGCTGACATCAATATTTGAAGAAGTAATTGTGTTAAAATCATATTGTTCATACTGGTCTGAAGTTGGATTATAAACCATCAAAGCACCAAAGTTATTTCTTGAGCCAACAACAAAATCTTCATAGCCATCGCCATCAAAGTCCAGTGTTGTTACTTCTATTACGTTTATAAAATCAGTTCTATTCCCAAAATTAGCCCCAAAATCCAAAAATTCATGTTCGCGGACGAATGCACCCAGCGTGTCAACCGTGAAGGTTTGCGATGCGTAAGATTCATTATTCACACGATCAAAGGCGGTGGCGAATAATTCCACCACATCATTTTCATCAAACGCAAAGGCGGTGGCGGTTTGCGCAATCGGAATATCGGTATCAATATCCAAGGACCATACGCCTGCGCTATCTGCGGTGACTTCAAAGGTGGCGGCGGTGGATGAATCGCTGATGGTTAGCAACAGAATCGCATCGGGTTCTGTTGTGCCTTTAAAATCTGCATCATAGCTGGTGATATAGCTGGCGCCACTGCCATCCAACGCCAGCGTGCCATCACCATTTGCCGCAAGCTCGTCAATCGACAAGGCAGCGGATACTGAATCCAAAGTATAATCAACAGGCGTTGAAGATGCAGTATTGCCAAGGCCATCAATTGCCGTCACCGTTACATTAAGTGCGTCATTATTCTGATAATTGGTCATCAGGTCAGGAACATCCAAAGTCCATGTGCCGTTTAGTTCTGCGGTAACGGTTTCGGTATGAACGGTACCACTGCCATCGTCAAATTCAATGATAACTTCTGATTCCGCTTCTGCATCCCCCGTGAAGTAAGGCGTTGCATTGATAAAGGTGCCGTCCGTATCCTCGTCCGCAATCGTCAAGGTTGGAACATCGGTTGAAATATCCACCGTGTAATTAAAGGTGGTGGATACCGAAGATAGGTTATGCGCCGCATCCATCGCCATTAAGGTAATCGCAATCTGGCTTCCATGCTGAATGTTCGTACCCTTTGTGGTGCTGTTTAAAATATCACGGGTGGCGGATAGGTTCAGTTGCCAATCCCCATCTTTATTCGCCTTGGTTTGATAAGTTGCGGCACCAACCCCCAATTCATCAACGGTTACGTAAACGGTTGAATAAGCCTCGGCATTACCAAACAGGATTGGCGTGTCGCTGGTGTAAATATCGGTAAAGTTGGTGGGGGTATAAGATGGGTCTGTACCCTGCATCGTTGGCGTGCTTGGCGGAGCTGTATCTTTTTCAAAGCTAAGGACACGAATTTCACTATGCCCCGCCGCATCCGATAAGGTGACCGTTAAATTGTTATCGCCATCGTTAAGGTTGCCAACCGCAGTGCCATCAAGCGCAATATCAAGATAACCATTCGTTTGTATATTCGTTAAAGTTGCTGAATCAACCACAAGCTGATTAGGACCAGCAATCATATTGTTTCCTGATCCATCCACAATTGTAATTTCATCACCTTCTGCAAAGCTATTAGGATCAAGATAAAGCCGTACCGTGGTCGCCGTGCTACCTGCATTCACCAGATTGGTTTCGGCGTTGGCATCAAGGGTATCCCCTGTAAAGCTGACCAGATTATCCGCATAAACAACCCCGCCACCCATTAATAAGACTGTTTCTGCAGCCGTGTTACTGGCTACGCTATTGGCATTAAAGACCAGATCATCAACCCCGTCCTTATTATAGTCCATGACCTCGACATCACGTAATTCTATAATACCTGAAGCATCAACTGTGTAAATATTGGCATCCAGCGTGTAATTACCGTTATTATCTTTTCCACCAAAATGAACCGCAATGTCAGGGTCTGAAGCCAATTGGGAATCCCCAAAAATTTCAACAATATCCAAATGGCCATCCCCATTAAAATCAATCACCGCAAAATCAAATGAGCCATCATCATTTGACCCTCCTCCTGCAAAAGTAATCTCAGTTCCCTGACCCGTTGCAGGATCAACATTTAACAATACAGAATTATATCCCGTAGAGTTCGTAATAATCACATCATCTTCCTTGCCATCTCCATCCAGATCCAAAATATCAAGACCATAGGCATTTTCATTTCCAGATACACCTTCATTCAATAAAACAGTTGAATAACCTGCCCAGTCACCCGTTGCAGCATCAAGCCCTTGATTAACCAGCAAATAAACATTTGTGGTATTCTCGCCAACAATTAAATCTTCAAATCCATCATCATTAATATCGCCAGAAGAAATATGACGAATGTCTCCCGTCATAGAATAAGTATTGGCATCAAGTGTAAATTGCCCCGTGCCATCATTAATTGATAACTCCAGTACCCCCCCGTCATGACCTGATATAATATCCAGATCCCCATCATTATCAACGTCAACTGCCTCTATCCCTCTTGATTTGGCATTGCTGGTAGTTGTTGATAATGTAGTCGATTGGATTTGATTTGTGTTCGTAGTACCAAAATAAATAACGTCTTCTGCTTTATTATCATTAATTACAATGTCATCAATCCCATCATTATTAAAATCACCGACCGCCATATCATACTCACCCGTTGTACCAGTCGATAGATTAACTGAATTGTAATCGCCTGTAGAATCATCATATAAATACAGCACCCGATCATCATGGGTGGTTATATAATCTTCATACCCATCGCCATCAAAGTCCAATACCTGCATATCATAAGTTGCGTGTGCCCCCAAACTTTGCACCAATTTATTATCAGCAAAGCTTGGGGCGGTCATGTCGATGGTGTAGCTGGTGCTATCGGTTTTCTGGTTGCCAACATAATCGGTGGCAGTGGCGGTGATGTTCAGCGTATGGCCATCGGTAAGGTCAATATCGGTTCCCGATAACAAAAAGTTCACATCCGCATTATTACCAAAATCAAGCGACCATAGCCCATCCTTATCGGCCGTAACTTCATAAGTTGCCTGCGTTTGTGTACCCGAACCATCATCATCGGTAATCGTCAATGTAACCACCGCATAGGATTCAACCGTTCCTGTTAAGACTTCTGAATCAATCAGGATATAATGGTCAGTCCCAATATCTGCGCCATCCAAATCGACATCAAAATCGGGCGTATCGGTATCCATATCCACCGTGTAAGTCTTGGGCGGTAGGGACATTCCTTCATTGCCAAGCTCGTCAAATGCCCAAGCCGTAACCGTGACCACTTGATGCTGGGAAGGCACCCATGCACTTGAACCTGTCGATGTTGTGCCACCACCCGCTTCAAAATCAAGCGTCCAATCCCCCGAGGTACTTACCGCTTCCTCATAAGTATGGATGATGCCACCTTGCTCGATTGTGATATAGACAACCCCGCTTGCTTCTGCGGTACCTGTTATATGCGGCGTTGCGTTAATATAATCACCCGCACCTGCTGTGCCATCTTGGTAATCGCTTGCCGTACGCTCCCAATCTGCATCATCAACCGTAAGGCTTGGGATCTCAACCGTCCCATCAACAAGATAGGTTTGTGGGGTTAAATAAACCTCGTTCCCAACCAAATCCGTTGCAAGCCCTGAAATGGTCAAAATATCATCATGTTGAATATTATCTAAGCCACCTGTAAGGTAAGCATCCTTCTCTACATCCAGTGACCAATTCCCATTCGCATCTACGGTAATTTCATAGGTCAATAAGGTTTGATCACCCGAACCAACCGTGTCAGAATCACTCAGCGTTAGTAACAAGGTACTGCCAGCCTCCCCAGTACCAAAGATAAATGGCGTGGCGTTAATCGAACCTGAACCATCAACCTCTTGGTCATCAGGATGGATGGATATGCCAACTGCATCAACCTCAGCGTCAACGGTATAGACCTCACGCGTAAAGGATGTGTTGCCAACCCGATCCACTGCATTGATCTCAACCGTTAATTTCTCACCATGCTGTAGCGAACTTATAACCGCTGGATCAGCCAAATCAAGGGACCAGCTCTCACTCGCAGTAATAGGAATCGTATAAGTCGAACGGGTTGCATTGGCAGAACCAGCCGCATCCTCATCCGTTAATGTGATATAAAGCGTGCTGCCTTCTTCGGCGGAACCAAACAACATCGGCGTTGCATTGATCGAACCCGACCCATCAACTTCCTGATCATCATCATCAACCGATAGGCTTGGCGCATCAAACACAGAATCCACCGTATAAACAGTCGTTCCCATATCCCTTGAATTGTTAATTCTGTCATACGCAATCGCAGAAATTGTCAATTCATCATCATGATCAATATTATATGCACCCCCTGAAAGATAAGACGCCGTTTCCGTATCCAATGACCAATTCCCATTCGCATCAATGGTAATTTGATAAGTCACCAGCGTATCATCACCCGAACCAACCGTGTCATCATCACGCAGCGTAAGCAATATGACTGTGTCTGGATCCCCAGTTCCATAAAGGAATGGCGTATCGTTAATAATATCATTGTCAATATCTTCATCCGCAATCGTCAAGGTCGGCGTGGTCAAAGGCGGCGCAACCGTGTAAACGGTTGGATCCTGCACTGTGGCGGAACGGTTCCCCGCCTCATCAACCGTGGCGACCGAAACTTTAAATGTATCATTTGCACTTGGCGTTGCCCATACTGGTCCAGCAATGGCTGAATCGGTACCCGCACTTGCAACCGTGTTAGGATTGGTAGCAAAATCAAGTTTCCATTCGCCTTGGCTATTGGCTTGGGTTTGGTAGGTATAAAATGCGCTATTCGTGACATCTTCAATCGTTATGAATATGGTTGACCCCGCCTCCGACGAACCAAGCAATAACGGCGTTTGATTGACATAAATATCAGGACCTGTCCATGTCACATCGCGGCTATCAAAAATATCATCTCCATCAAACGTAACACTGCTTGGGGTTGGTGGCGTAACCGTATCTACAACAAGGCTGGTCATAAAGGTTTGTGAATGCCCCGCAACATCCTCCAGCGATATGGTTAGCGAACGATCCCCCTGCACATCATCCAACACCGCAAGATCCATCGTGACATCAAGATAATTATTGGCTTTCAGGGAATTCCAAGCTGCCTCATCCAGCGTGAATGCCGCACCGCCTTGGTTCAAAATATCACCATTTTCAGCATTAATTTCAATGATATCCCCAACCCTTGCCGTTGCTGGATCAATCTGCACCCGCACAGCCGCCGTTTGGCTATCCCCATTGACCAGATTCACATCCCCACCAACGGCACCTGTTGTAGGGTCAAATAAGGTCAAATTATCCGTATGAACCATCGCGCCACTGCGTAAATACACACTTTCTTCTTGGTCTGAGGTAAACACCAAATCATCGATCCCATCATGGTTATAATCCATAATTTCCACAGCATCCATTCTCATTGGATCATTCAGAACCAATGTCTGCGTTGACGTTATAACATAATCACCAGATTGATCATAACCACCATGATAAACTAATGCGTCAGGCAATCTCTGATCACTATAATAATCACCAGTTTCAATAATATCCATGATCCCATCATTATCAAAATCTATCACTTCAATATCTGTTGTAACTAAATGTAAAGTTTGATTGGTAAGAATAAGAGAAACACCAAAATCAATTGAAGCATCGTAACTACCATCCTCCTTGACATTGAGTAAGAGCGTATTCGTACCAAATTCTGTGCCAATCAACACATCGGCCTGACCATTGCCATCAACATCAGCAACATCAACAACTGAATCATTACTTGTACTGCTATCAGCCAATGAAACGGTTTGATAACCCTGCCAGTTGCCGTTTTGATCATCGCCTTGATTTAACAGAAGATAATTTTTATTTGTAACCGTTGTAACAATTAAATCCGCATAGCCATCCCCATTGCCCGTTGTCGGGTCAGCAACGTCAATTTCCTCAACACCAGTGATGATTTCGGTTGTTCCAAAGGATACAAATCCCGTATTTAAGGTAAATCCGCCCGAACCATCATTGATATAAATATCTAACTCACCATCCGCACCATCTGCAACAATATCTAATACACCATCATCGTTGACATCCACGACATTGATGACTCTATCACCACTACCACCAATATCAGTCACAGCAACCTGATTTGGATTATCACTGAATATTACCTGATTTGTATTATCTCTACGACTAAAGATTATATCGTCCACCCCATCCTGATTTAAATCACCAACCGCTGCATCAGAAATTTCATATAACATTCCTGATTTAAACATGGAACTATACTGCTCTGTCGAAGAATCATAAAGATAAAGCGGATAGTGTTGTGTACCAGCATATGAAAAATAATCATCATAACCATCTGCATTAAAATCAATGGCAATAATTTGCCCATCATCAAATGCATTATTCGTAGTAGTGTGCATTATATCATACACATATTGCCCATCCTGTAATTCAGGGCCTTGCAGATCAATCGTATAGGTGGTTGTTCCTACATTGGATATATTGCCAACTAAATCCTGCGCCGTCGCAGTGATGGAGAAAATATGATCATCTTGTAAATTCAAATTATTACCCGCGACCAGATAAACCGCATCAGCATCACTGCCAAAATCAAGCGTCCATACCCCATTGGCATCTGCGGTCACCTGATAGGTTGCAACCTCAGTTCCGCTTAAATTCTGTACGCCCGCATCCGTCATCGTGAAGGGTTGATCGGTAATCGTCAGCGTTACAACCGCATAAGATTCAACCGTTCCTGATAGCACTTCGGAATCTTGAACGATATAACCGCTATTACCAAACTCCGCCCCATCAAGATCAGCATCAAAGGTTGGTGTTTCCGTAATCGAATCAACCGTATAGGTTTCACGACTAAATGAAACATTGTCAGTACGATCAACCGCATTAATCTCAACCGTTAGCAAATCATCATGCTCAACCGTGAATTTTTGACCCGAAAGCGTTGTTTCCGTGGCTAAATCAAGCGTCCATGTTTCACTCGCATCAATACTAACCGTATAAATTAAATGCGAATTATTGCTACCATCATCATCACTAAGCGTAATATAAAGCGTGCTAAATGCCTCAGCTGAACCATAAAGCATCGGCGTTGCATTAATCGAACCTGAACCATCAACTTCCTGATCAGCATCATCAACAGATAGGCTTGGCGTATCAAACGCTGAATCAACCGTATAGGTAGAAAGAACAGCGGCGGAGACATTACCATTCCTATCCTCAGTCGTAACCCTAAAGGTTAAGGTATCATCATGCTCAATCGCAAGACTACCCGTTGAAGCAAGATCAATTGACCAAAGACCAGAACCATCCGCAGTGGTCATAAAGATATGCTGTGTGTTATCTTCATCACTAACCGTGATATACACAACCGCACTCGCCTCAGCCGTACCTGAAAGATTAGGCGTATCATTAATATAATCACCAGAACCCGTATGCCCTACATCCCGTGAATCAAATGTATCTTCATCCGCAAAGGTCAATGAAGCCGTAGCCGTACTTCCATCAACAACAAAGCTACCATAATCAGATAAAGCCGATAGATTACCCAAAAGATCAACCGAAGTCGCTGTAATGCTCAAAGTCTCATCATGATCAATTTGTAAATTACCTTGAACCTGTGACTGTGCGTGATTTTCTATGTCAATTGACCAAACCCCTTGAGCATTAGCCGTAGCCGTATAGGTAGAAACCTGATTATGATTATCTGCAATCGTAACATAGATCGTCGAACCCGCTTCGGATGAACCAAGTAACATTGGTGTTCTGTTAATCGAACCTGAACCATCTGGCTCTTGATCAGCATCATCAATACTCATCTGGGGTTTAGCAGAAACAGAATCAACCTCATAGGTCATGTTCGTGTAAGCTGTATTCCCAACCCAATCTTGTGCAATAATATCAACCGTTAGCACATCATTATGCTCAATGACAAACCGGTCACCTGAAACCGTTGTTTCCGTTGCTAGATCAAGCGTCCATGTTTCATTCGCATTAACCGTAACGGTATAAATCAAGCTGGAAGAATACGCCCCGTCATCATCACTTAGCGTAATCCTTAGAATACTACCTGCCTCCCCTGTACCATAAAGAAGTGGCGTGGCATTAATTGAACCTGATCCATCAGCCTCTTGATCTGCATCGTCAACCAACAAGCTAGGCGTTTGAATGGACGCATCAACCGTATAAGTAACAGAAGTCGCAGCAGACTCATTACCAAGCCTATCCTCAGTCGTAACCCTAAAGGTTAAGGTATCATCATGTTCAATCGCAAGATTACCCGTTGAAGCAAGATCAATTGACCAAAGACCAGAACCATCCGCAGTGGTCATAAAGATATGTTGCGTGTTATCTTCATCACTAACTGTAATATAAACTAGCGCACTCGCCTCAGCCGTACCTGAAAGATTAGGCGTATCATTAATATAATCACCAGAACCCGTATGTGTTGCATCCCGTGAATCAAATGTATCTTCATCCGCAAAGGTCAATGAAGCCGTAGCCGTACTTCCATCAACAACAAAGCTACCATAATCAGATAAAGCCGATAGATTACCCAAAAGATCAACCGAAGTCGCTGTAATGCTCAAAGTCTCATCATGATCAATTTGTAAATTACCTTGAACCTGTGACTGTGCGTGATTTTCTATGTCAATTGACCAAACCCCTTGAGCATTAGCCGTAACCGTATAGGTAGAAACCTGATTATGATTATCTGCAATCGTAACATAGATCGTGGAACCCGCTTCGGATGAACCAAGTAACATTGGTGTTCTGTTAATCGAACCTGAACCATCTGGCTCTTGATCAGCATCATCAATGCTCATCTGGGGTTTAGCAGAAACAGAATCAACCTCATAGGTCATGTTCGTGTAAGCTGTATTCCCAACCCAATCTTGTGCAATAATATCAACCGTTAGCACATCATTATGCTCAATCGTAAAGCTTTGACCTGAAAGCGTTTTTTCCGTGGCTAAATCCAAACTCCATGTTTCATTCGCATCAACCGTAACCGTATAAATCAAGTTGGAAGGATTCGCCCCATCATCATCGCTTAGCGTGATATAAAGAACACTACCTGCCTCCCCTGTACCAAACAGATAAGGGGTCGCATTAATTGAACCTGAAGCATCAACTTCCTGATCCGCATCATCAACCAACAAGCTAGGCGTTTGAATGGACGCATCAACCGTAAAAATAAATGGAGCAGTTGGATAAGACACATTACCAAGTAAATCCTCAGCTGTAAGCGTAAAGGTTAATAAATCATCATGTTCAATCTTCAAACTACCCGTTGTTTGACCAGCAATATCAAGCGTCCATTGCCCTGAACCATCCGCTGGAACCGTAAATATATGCTGCGTGCCATCATCATCATCAAGCGTAACATAAACCGTAGCACTTGGTTCAGTCGTACCAAACAGCATCGGCGTTGCATTCACATACTCAAGCTGTGCATAGACAGAATCACGACTATCCAGAACATCCTCATCTGCAAATGTCGTCGATGGTGCAAATGCACTGGAATCCACAACAACATAAGTACCAAGATCAGCTAGGCCAGATAAGTTCCCAAGCAAATCAACGGCAGTGGCTGCAATGCTTAAGACATCATTATGGTCAATCTGTAAATTAACCGTTGAAGTAATATCAAGTGACCAGACCCCTGAATCATCTGCCGTTTCTACAAAAACTTCCGTGCCAATACCATCACTAACCGTGACATAAATCGTGGAACCCGCTTCGGCTGAACCATGCAAGGTCGGCGTTGCATTGATTGATCCAGTCCCATGAACATATTGATCATTAGGATCGATGGTCATCTGGGGTTTAGCAGAAATAGAATCAACCTCATAGGTCATGCCCGTATAAGCCGTATTCTTAATCGAATCTTTTGCAATAATATCAACCGTTAACTCATCATCATGCTCAATCGTAAAGCTTTGACCTGAAAGCGTTTTTTCCGTGGCTAAATCCAAACTCCATTGTTCATTCGCATCAACCGTAACCGTATAAATTAAGTTGGAAGAGTTTGCCCCATCATCATCGCTTAGCGTGATATAAAGAACACTACCTGCATCACCTGTACCATAAAGCATCGGCGTTGCATTAATTGAACCTGAACCATCGGCCTCTTGATCTGCATCATCAACCAACAAGCTAGGCGCTTGAACAGACGCATCAACCGTATAAGTAACAGAAGTCGCAGCAGATAAATTACCAAGCAAGTCCGTGGTTGTAATTGTAAAGGTTAATAAATCATTATGTTCAATCGAAAGGCTACCCGCAGAATCAGGAATATCAAAGGACCAGAACCCCGTAGCATCCGCAGTGGTCGTAAACACATATTGCGTATTATCATTATCACTGGTCGTGATATAAACGGTTGCATCAGGTTCAACCATGCCTGACAAGCTTGGCGAATCATTGACATAATCAAACCCTGCGCTAGTAGTAACATCACTCGCATCAAGCGTTAAGGTCGGCGCAGCAGCACTAGCATCAACAATATAAGTATGTTCAGGAATATAGGCCTGATTACCAACCGCATCCGTTGCAAGCCCTGAAATCGTCAAGACATCATCATGTTGGATAGAGAACGGATCAGAAGTTGTTTCCTTACCAAGATCAAGTGACCATTGCCCTTGATCATCAACTGTAACCGTAAAGGTTGCCAAGGTCTTATCTGCGCTCGTTTCACCATCATTAACGGTTAAAATAAGGGTACTTCCTGCTTCCCCCGTACCAAAGATCAATGGCGTTGCATTAATTGATCCTGAACCATCGACCTCTTGATCAGCATCATCAATAAACACATCAAAGGTATCAACCTGCGCATCAACTGTATAGGTTTCAAGACTAAATGAACTATTACCAACACGATCAACCGCATTAATCTCAACCGTTAAGACATCTCCATGCTGTAGAGAGGTTGGAACATTGGCATTGCTTAAATCAAGTGTCCAACGCTCATTCGCATCAACGCTAATCGTCTCAACATGAAGCGTTGCATTCGCACTACCAACAGCATCATCATCACTAAGCGTAATATAAAGCGTGCTAAATGCCTCAGCTGAACCAAACAGATAAGGCGTTGCATTAATTGAACCTGAACCATCAACTTCCTGATCAGCATCATCAACAGATAAACCTGGCGTATCAAACGCTGAATCAACCGTATAAGTAACAGAAGTTGCAGTAGATAGATTACCAAGCCTATCCTCAGTCGTAACCCTAAAGGTTAAGGTATCATCATGGTCAATCTGTAAATTACCTGCTGAAGCAAGATCAACTGACCAAACACCTGAACCATCAGCCGTTTCCACAAAAACTTCCGTGCCAATACCATCACTAACCGTGATATAAACAACCGCACTCGCCTCAGCCGTACCTGACAAGGTTGGCGTATCATTAATATAATCACCAGAACCCGTATGCCCTACATCCCGTGAATCAAATGTATCTTCATCCGCAAAGGTCAATGAAGCCGTAGCCGTACTCCCATCAACAACAAAGCTACCATAATCAGATAGGTCAGATAAATTACCCAAAAGATCAACCGAAGTCGCTGTAATACTCAAAGTCTCATCATGATCAATTTGTAAATTACCTTGAACCTGTGACTGTGCGTGATTTTCTATGTCAATTGACCAAACCCCTTGAGCATTAGCCGTAGCCGTATAGGTAGAAACCTGATTATGATTATCTGCAATCGTAACATAGATCGTCGAACCCGCTTCGGATGAACCAAGTAACATTGGTGTTCTGTTAATCGAACCTGAACCATCTGGCTCTTGATCAGCATCATCAATACTCATCTGGGGTTTAGCAGAAACAGAATCAACCTCATAGGTCATGTTCGTGTAAGCTGTATTCCCAACCCAATCTTGTGCAATAATATCAACCGTTAGCACATCATTATGCTCAATGACAAACCGGTCACCTGAAACCGTTGTTTCCGTTGCTAGATCAAGCGTCCATGTTTCATTCGCATTAACCGTAACGGTATAAATCAAGCTGGAAGAATACGCCCCGTCATCATCACTTAGCGTAATCCTTAGAATACTACCTGCCTCCCCTGTACCATAAAGAAGTGGCGTGGCATTAATTGAACCTGATCCATCAGCCTCTTGATCTGCATCGTCAACCAACAAGCTAGGCGTTTGAATGGACGCATCAACCGTATAAGTAACAGAAGTCGCAGCAGACTCATTACCAAGCAAGTCCGTGGTCGTAATCGTAAAGGTTAATAAATCATCATGTTCAATATCAAGCGTGCCTGTTGTGGATTGGGCTGCAATATCAAGTGACCAGAAACCAGAACTATCCGCAGTGGTTGTAAAGATATGCTGCGTGTTATCCTCATCACTAGCCGTGATATAAACCGTTGCATCAGGTTCAACCGTACCTGAAAGATAAGGCGTATCATTAACATAATCAAATCCTGTATGAATAGCATCATTCTGATCAAGAACATCATCTGCATCAAGCGTTAAAGTTGGCGCAGCAGCACTGGCATCAACAACAAATGTACCATAATCAGATAGATCAGATACGTTCCCAAGCAAATCAACGGCAGTGGCTGTAATGCTTAAGGTTTCATCATGGCTAATCGTTAATTCACCAGAAACATCATGTAATTCATAATCCCATACGCCTTGAGAATTTGCTATCGTGGTATAGGTTGTTACCTCCCCAGTATTATCCGCAACCGTGATATAGATCGTTGAACCTGCCTCTGCTGAACCAAGCAAGGTTGGTGTGGCATTGATTGACCCTGAACCATCAACTTCCTGATCATCATCATGGATGCTCATTTCTGGTTTCAAAGAAATTGAATCAACCTCATAGGTCTCATTTGTATAAGCTGTATTGCCAACCCAATCTTGTGCAATAATATCAACCGTTAGCACATCATCATGCTCAATCGTAAAACTTTGACCTGAAACCGTTGTTTCCGTTGCTAGATCAAGCGTCCATGTTTCATTCGCATTAACCGTAACCGTATAAATCAAGTTGGAAGGATTCGCCCCATCATCATCGCTTAGCGTGATATAAAGAACACTACCAGCCTCCCCAGTACCATAAAGAAGCGGCGTGGCATTAATCGAACCTGATCCATCTGCCTCTTGATCCGCATCATCAACCAGCAAGCTAGGCGTTTGAATGGACGCATCAACCGTATAAGTAACAGAAGTCGCAGTAGATAGATTACCAAGCCTATCCTCAGTCGTAACCCTAAAGGTTAAGGTATCATCATGGTCAATCTGTAAATTACCTGCTGAAGCAAGATCAACTGACCAAACACCAGAACCATCAGCCGTTTCCACAAAAACTTCCGTGCCAATACCATCACTAACCGTGATATAAACAACCGCACTCGCCTCAGCCGTACCTGACAAGGTTGGCGTATCATTAATATAATCACCAGAACCCGTATGCCCTACATCCCGTGAATCAAATGTATCTTCATCCGCAAAGGTCAATGAAGCCGTAGCCGTACTCCCATCAACAACAAAGCTACCATAATCAGATAGGTCAGATAAATTACCCAAAAGATCAACCGAAGTCGCTGTAATGCTTAAAATCTCATCATGATCAATTTTTAAATTACCTTGAACCTGTGACTGTGCGTGATTTTCTATGTCAATTGACCAAACCCCTTGAGCATTAGCCGTAACCGTATAGGTAGAAACCTGATTATGATTATCTGCAATCGTAACATAGATCGTGGAACCCGCTTCGGATGAACCAAGTAACATTGGTGTTCTGTTAATCGAACCTGAACCATCTGGCTCTTGATCAGCATCATCAATGCTCATCTGGGGTTTAGCAGAAACAGAATCGACCTCATAGGTCATGTTCGTGTAAGCTGTATTCCCAACCCAATCTTGTGCAATAATATCAACCGTTAGCGCATCATTATGCTCAATCGTAAAGCTTTGACCTGAAAGCGTTTTTTCCGTGGCTAAATCCAAACTCCATGTTTCATTCGCATTAACCGTAACCGTATAAATCAAGCTTGAACTATTGATGCCATCATCGTCGCTTAGCGTTATCCTTAGAACGCTACCAGCCTCCCCTGTACCATAAAGAAGTGGCGTGGCATTAATTGAACCTGATCCATCAGCCTCTTGATCTGCATCGTCAACCAACAAGCTAGGCGTTTGAATGGACGCATCAACCGTATAAGTAACAGAAGTCGCAGCAGACTCATTACCAAGCAAGTCCGTCGTCGTAATCGTAAAGGTTAATAAATCATCATGTTCAATATCAAGCGTGCCTGTTGTGGATTGGGCTGCAATATCAAGTGACCAGAAACCAGAACTATCCGCAGTGGTTGTAAAGATATGCTGCGTGTTATCCTCATCACTAGCCGTGATATAAACCGTTGCATCAGGTTCAACCGTACCTGAAAGATAAGGCGTATCATTAACATAATCAAATCCTGTATGAATAGCATCATTCTGATCAAGAACATCATCTGCATCAAGCGTTAAAGTTGGCGCAGCAGCACTGGCATCAACAACAAATGTACCATAATCAGATAGATCAGATACGTTCCCAAGCAAATCAACGGCAGTGGCTGTAATGCTTAAGGTTTCATCATGGCTAATCGTTAATTCACCAGAAACATCATGTAATTCATAATCCCATACGCCTTGAGAATTTGCTATCGTGGTATAGGTTGTTACCTCCCCAGTATTATCCGCAACCGTGATATAGATCGTTGAACCTGCCTCTGCTGAACCAAGCAAGGTTGGTGTGGCATTGATTGACCCTGAACCATCAACTTCCTGATCATCATCATGGATGCTCATTTCTGGTTTCAAAGAAATTGAATCAACCTCATAGGTCTCATTTGTATAAGCTGTATTGCCAACCCAATCTTGTGCAATAATATCAACCGTTAGCACATCATCATGCTCAATCGTAAAACTTTGACCTGAAACCGTTGTTTCCGTGGCTAAATCAAGCGTCCATGTTTCATTCGCATTAACCGTAACCGTATAAATCAAGTTGGAAGAATACGCCCCGTCATCGTCGCTTAGTGTGATATAAAGAACACTACCTGCCTCCCCAGTACCATAAAGAAGTGGCGTGGCATTGATCGAACCTGATCCATCTGCCTCTTGATCCGCATCATCAACCAACAAGCTAGGCGTTTGAATGGACGCATCAACCGTGTAAGTAACAGAAGTCGCAGAAGACTCATTACCAAGCAAGTCCGTCGTCGTAATCGTAAAAGTTAATAAATCATCATGTTCAATATCAAGACCACCCGTTGATTGCCCTTCAAGATCAAGTGACCAGAAACCAGAACTATCCGCAGTAGTTGTAAAGATATGTTGTGTATTATCCTCATCACTTGCCGTGATATAAACCGTTGCATCAGGTTCAACCGTGCCTGAAAGATAAGGCGTAGCATTAACATAATCAAGCCCTGCATGAATACCAACATCACGCGAATCCAATACATCATCGCCATCAAGCGTTAGGGTCGGCGCAGCAGCACTGGCATCAACCGTATAAATATGTTCAGGAATATAGGCCTGATTACCAACCGCATCCGTTGCGAACCCTGAAATCGTCAAGATATCATCATGTTGGATAGAGAACGGATCAGAAGTTGTTTCCTTACCAAGATCAAGTGACCATTGCCCTTGATCATCAACTGTAACCGTGAAGGTTGCCAAGGTTTGATCTGCGCCCGTTTCACCATCATTAACGGTTAAGATAAGGGTACTTCCAGCTTCCCCCGTACCAAAGATCAATGGGGTTGCATTAATTGAACCCGACCCATCGACCTCTTGATCATCAGGATCAATTGATACATCAAATGTATCCACATCCATATCAACGGTATAGGTTTCAGAAGAACCAAAGGTGCTGTTCCCCGCATCATCATACGCCGTTACGGAAATATCAACCACCTGCCCATCACTTGGCACCCAATCAGTGCTGGTATGTAAAGAATCTGGGTCATTTCCAAAATCAAGCTGCCATGCGCCATCAGAATTCGTACCTACTTGATAAGTATGATTGTTCGCACCATCAGAAATCGTCACCAATACATAATCTGCGCCATCTGCACTACCCGATAAATAAGGGGTTGCGTTGATTTGCGGCGTCATGCCCGTTGGATAGTTAGCATCCGTATTATCAAATAAATCTTCGTCCGCAACTTCAAAGCTGGAAGGATCAGGTGCGGTTGTATCCTTTTCAAAGCTAAGGATACGAATTTCACTATGACCAGCCGCATCATGTAAATCAACAGTTAGACTGACATTACCATCAGCAAGAGAATCAATCTCCGTTTTATCCAAAGCAATATCAACATAGCCTGCGGTAATATCCGCTTGTTGGATCAAATAAGGACCACCCCCATCAATCATATCTGTGGTACCTTCTGTGATCGTAATCATATCACCAACTTCAAGCGTGGAAGAATCAAGATAAAGCCGCGTGGTAACCGTGCCACTGCTATCATTCACCAGATTGGTTTCTGCATCTTTATCAAGCTTAGTGCCTGTAAAGCTAGCTAAATTATCCGCATAAACAACCCCGCCACCCATTAATAACACTGCGTCTGAATCTGCATTAACGCCACTAAAGACCAGATCATCAACCCCGTCTTTATTATAATCCATGACCTCAACATCAATAACGCGACTTAGAGTGGTCGTAATTGTGTAAGGATTGGCATCAAGCGTGTAATTACCGCTATTATCTTCTCCGCCAAAATGAACAAAAATATCTGGATCATTAACAGTGTTCGTATCAACTATTTCAACAATATCCAAAAGACCATCACCATTGAAATCAATCACTGCAAAATCATCAGAACTGATGGAACCTCCTTTAAACGTAAATTCGCTTGTTGCCTGTGCTGTTGGGCTAGCTGGATTAGTCTTATCGATTGTTACATCTAATAAAGCAGAATTATCACCATTAAGGCTTGTAAGGATAATGTCATCCTCTAATCCATCGCCATCCAAGTCCAAAATATCAGCACCATAAACCGCATTGTCTGCATTTTCTGTCAATAATATCGTTTCATAACCTGCCCAGTCACCCGTTGCCGCATCAAGTCCCAAATTGTGCAGCAAGTAAACAGGCGCACCAATTGTTCCAACAATTAAATCTTCAAATCCATCATCATCAATATCACCAGCAGAAATATGGCGGATGCGATCCCCCAGAGAGTAAGTATTGGTATCAAGTGTAAATTGTCCCACACCATTATTAATAAATAGCTCAAGGTCACCACTATCGTTACCAGTTATAATATCCAAATCACCATCATTATCGACATCAATTATCTCAGCCCCTCTTGAACCGCTTGTACTTCCCCCTGTCAAAGTCTCTTTACTTGCGATTCCACCTCCACTATCGCCATATAAGACAACATCTTCACCGCCATCAATATTAAAGACAATGTCATCTAACCCATCATTATTAAAGTCACCAACCGCAGAATCGCGAACGAGACCACTCACTCCTGTAGCAACACTGCTATAATTATTATTTAAAGAATCATATAAATAGAGCGTTTGTGAATTATAGCTTACAATATAATCTTCATAGCCATCGCCATCAAAGTCCAAGACCTGTAAATCATAACCATTATCAGGGGCTGACGTTCCACCAGTAAAATTCAAATCTTCTTCCAAAACATCATCAGCAAAGCTTGGGGCGGTCATATCAATGGTGTAGCTGGTGCTATCGGTTTGTTGGTTGCCAACATGATCTGTGGCAGTGGCGGTGACGTTCAGCGTATGGCCATCAACAAGCGAAAGATTGGTATTAGCTGGCGATAACAAATATTGCCCATCCGCATCATTACCAAAATCAAGCGACCATAGCCCTTTATGATCCGCCGTAACTTCATACGTTGCTTGGGTTAGCCCACCCGAACCATCATCATCGGTAATCGTCAGGGTTACTTTTGCATAAGATTCAACCGTTCCTGTTAAGACTTCTGAATCAATCAGGATATAATGATCATTACCAATGCCTGCCCCATCCAAATCTTCATCAAAATCAGGAGCATATGTTGTCATATCCACGGTATAAATAACCGAACCTTGCTGAACCGCAGACACATTACCAACCAGATCAACTGAACTTGCAGAAACCGTTAATAGCTGGTTATGCGCAGGTGCCCAAGCCGTTCCATCAATCAGTGTAGGTGAGCCATCAAAATCAAGCGTCCAATCACCATTCGCATCCGCGGTTGTTTCATACGTCCCAATCGCGCCGCCTTGTTCAACCATAATATAGATTGTGCTACCCGCATCCGCTGTTCCGCTTAATTCAGGTGTCGCATTGATATAATTCCCATCACCAGCCGTACCATCTTGATAATCGGCGGGCGCATCTTCCCAATCATCATCGTCAATCGTAATGCTTGATGTGGAAGCACTGGCATCAACAAAATAAGTATATTCTTGGATATAGGCCTGATTACCAACCGCATCAACCGCAAGCCCTGAGATGGTCAACAGATCATCATGCTGAATCGAAAACGGATCAGAGGTAGAAGCACCATCAAGATCAAGTTCCCAATTCCCTTGAGCATCAACGGTTACTGTGAAGATTGCCAAGGTTTGATCCGCACCTGTTTCATTATCATTAAGCGTTAGGATAAGGGTGCTTCCTGCCTCCCCAGTACCAAAGATCAATGGCGTGGCATTAATCGAACCCGACCCATCAAGCTCTTGATCATCCGCATGAATCGACAAGGTTGGCATTTGAATGGACGCATCAACCATATAAGTCTCAGAACCGCTAAAGGTGCTGTTCCCTGCATCATCATAAGCAGTTACTGAAATATCGACCACCTGACCATCACTTGGTACCCAATCACCGCTACCATTTAAGGAAACAAGGCTATCAGCAAAGTCAAATTGCCATACTCCCTTAGAATTAGTACCTGCTTTATAAGTGTAGCTGTTAGAGCCGCCATCATCAATCGTAACCAACACATAATCTGCGCCATCAGCTGTGCCTGAAAGATAAGGGGTGGTGTTGATTCGCGGTGTCATACCCGTTGGATAATTCGCATCCGTATCATCAAATAAATCTTCATCTGCAATCTCAAGGGTGAAAGCATCGGGCGCAATTGTATCTTTTGTAATCGTTAAAATCTGTGTTTCACCCTTACCCGAATTATCCTCAATCGAGATTGTGAATTGATTTTCCCCTTCAACGAACAGGCTTCCTTGCAAGAGCAAGCTGTCGTCCAAAGTCACATCGGCATAGCCCCTTGTAATGTCCGCACCATCAATTGTATAGGTGGCTAAGCCATCAATTAAATTATCTGACCCTATATTAACATTGATCATATCACCCGCAATCGTGGTTTGGGTATCAAAATAAACGCGTGTGACGGTGTCTTGTGTATCTTCATTGATAAGATTAACATCGCCCCCAACGGCACCTGTGGAATCAAATAAGGTTAAATTATCCGTATAAAGCATGGCACCCCCACGCAGATAAGCCCCTTCTGATGTAGTCGAACCAGAGAAAACAAGATCATCAACCCCATCTTTGTTATAATCCATGACCTCAACATCTTTTATTGAACTCATATTAGTGCTATCAATCGTAACCATATCTGCGGGATCAAGCGTGTAGTTACCGCCATTCATACTGCCAATATGAACATAGATAGAATTTGACGTAACTTCTACTATATCCATAATACCATCATTGTTAAAATCTATCACTTCAAGATCTTCAGTGACCTCAGAGCTTGAACCTTTGAAAGATACAGTATCGGCAAAAGTATCTGTTGCTGAATCATAGTTTAATAAAAGTACGTTGTCTTCGCTACTAGAAGCAAATAATACATCCTGCTTATTACCACTTGCATCACCGTCAATATCAATAATGAGTGACTTATCAGTTGCTGCATTAATTGGGCTTGTGGTAATTGGAACCGTAGCATATCCTTGCCAAACTCCACTAGCATCATGTTTTTGGTTGATCAGAATATAACTTGTGCCAGAGTCATCTCCAACCACCAAATCTTCATAGCCATCACCATTAATATCACCAGAATCAATACTGCGAATTTTGGTGCCAAATTCTCCCCAAGTTGCAATGTCGTAACCAGTTTCTTTTGTAAATTGACCCGTTCCATCATTGATAAATAATTCTAATTCTGGACCCGGATTAAGTATGCTGTTAGAATGCCCCGTAATGATATCCAAATCACCATCATTATCAACATCAACCATAACATTATTTGGATAACTGATACCTGTTGAGCCACCACTCAAAGTGACTAAAGAATTATTATCACCAAATAATATTTTATCTTCTGCATTGTTCACATTAAAGAGAATGTCGTCCAACCCATCATTATCAAGATCACCAGTAGATACGCCGAAACTAGAACCTCCTAATGATGGAACTGTTGTACTCTTATAACCATTAGGTTGTGTGTTATCATAAATATAAAGGACTGAATTCGTATCAGTGTAAGATGCAATAAAATCATCATAGCCATCACCATTATAATCCAAAACTGCGAAATCATACGCTGCACCAAAAATGTTATGAACCATTTCATCCTTTTTAAAGGCAGGATCGCCAAGATCGATGGTATATATAGTTGATGCTGAAATGGATTCATTGCCAACAACATCACGGGAACTGGCCTCAACCCGCAGGGTATGGGCATCTTGCAAGGTGATATTCGTCCCATTCACAAGATAGTTTGAATCATCATCATTTTCAAAATCAAGCGTCCATACCCCATTACCATCTGCGGTAACGACATAGGTTCCAACTTCGGTGGAGCCAGCCCCACTATCATCGGTAAGGGTTAAGGAAACAATGGCATGAGGCTCGACCGTACCCAATAATTCCTGATTTTCTGAATAGATATAGCCGTCCAAGCCAGGGCCAGTGCCATCAAAATCCGTAACGAAGGTTGGCGTTTGAGAGGTCGCATCAACCGTAAAGATCAGTTTTGTTGGATCAGACTCATTGCCAAGCAAGTCCGTGTTCGTAATCGTAAAGGTCAATAAGTCATTATGTTCAATATTAAGACTGCCCGTTGATTGTCCATCAAGATCAAGGGACCAAAAACCTGAATTATCGGCTGTTAATGTAAAGATGTGCTGCGTATTGTCATCATCATCAAGCGTAACATAAACCATCGCATCAGGTTCAACCGTACCTGAAAGATAAGGCGTATCATTAACATAATCAAACTGTGTATAAATACCAATATCACGCGAATCCAATACATCATCCCCATCAAGCGTTAGGGTCGGCGCGGCAGCACTGGAATCAACAACATAAGTATGCTCAGGGATATAAGCCTGATTACCAACCGCATCCGTTGCAAGCCCTGAAATCGTCAAGACATCATCATGTTGGATAGAGAACGGATCAGAAGTTGTTGTCCCATCAAGATCAAGTGACCATTGCCCTTGAGCATTAACTGTTACCGTAAAGGTTGCCAAGGTTTGATCTGTACCTGTTTCACCATCATTAACGGTTAGGATAAGGGTGCTACCAGCCTCCCCAGTACCAAAGATCAATGGGGTCGCATTAATTGAACCCGACCCATCGACCTCTTGATCATCAGGATCAATCGATACATCAAATGTATCAACCGCCATATCAACGGTATAGGTCTCAGAAGAACCAAAGGTGCTGTTCCCCGCATCATCATACGCCGTTACGGAAATATCAACCACCTGCCCATCGCTTGGTGTCCAATCAGTGCTGGTATGTAAAGGATCGGGATCATTACCAAAATCAAGCTGCCATGCGCCATCAGAATTAGTACCTGCTTGATAGGTATAGCTGTTGGTGCCATCACTAATCGTAACCAACACATAATCTGCGCCATCGGCACTACCACTAAAATAAGGGGTTTCATTGATCTGCGGTGTCATGCTTGTTGGATAATTGGCATCCGTATCATCAAATAAATCTTCATCCGCAACTTCAAAGCTGGAAGGCGCAGGGGCTGTTGTGTCCTTTTCAAAACTAAGGATACGAATCTCGCTATGTCCCGCAGCATCATGTAAATCAACAGTTAGGCTGACATTACCATCAGCAAGACTATCAATCTCCGTTTTATCCAAAGCAATATCAACATAGCCTACGGTAATATCCGCTTGTTGGATCAAATAAGGGCCACCCCCATCAATCATATCTGTGGTGCCTTCTGTGATCGTAATCATATCACCAACTTCAAGCGTAGCAGGATCAAGATAAAGCCGCGTGGTAACCGTGCCACTGCTATCATTCACCAGATTGGTTTCTGCATCTTTATCAAGTGTGTCGCCTGTAAAGCTGGCCAGATTATCTGAATAAATCACCCCGCCACCCATTAATAAGACGGTTGGTTCATTGCTATTAATATTCGTAGTCAATACCAGATCATCAACACCATCCCTATTAACATCCATAACCTCGATATCTTGAATATATCCTGTTAATGATGTGTTCAGCTCGTCAGGAGTACTATCCAAGGTATAATTCCCAGAACCATCCTTACCACCATAATGAACAGCCAGCTGTGTATTACTTGTATTATTATCGAGAACTATTTCAACAATATCCAAATAGCCATCACCATTAAAATCAATCACTGAAAAATCATAAGAATCATCATTAGTACTTGAACCTTCAAACGTGATCTCAGTCCCCTGACCCGTTGCAGGATCAACATTAAGCAATAAGGAATTATAACCATTCGCGTTAACAATGATAATATCATTTTCAACGCCATCACCATCCATATCAACAAAATCAACACCTTGAGCGGCGCTGGTGACACCAGCCCCTTCAATCAATGAAATCTGTGAATAGCCCTGCCAATCGCCTGCGGCATTAAACCCTTGATTAACCAATAAATAAACTTCTTCACCTGACGTCCCAACAATTAAATCCTGTAACCCATCCCCATTAATGTCGCCTGAACCTAAGTCTTGAACCGTTAAATTTGTTGAAGCCCCCCCTAAATCTGCCCAGCTGGAAATATTGGTATCTTCAGTAAATTGACCCGCACCATCATTGATGAAAAGTTCAAGCTCTGTTTGTCCTGACCCCCCCAAAGCGCCAACAACAATGTCAAGATCGCCATCATTATCTACATCAATCATTTGCGATCCAGCGCTGTTACTGGTGCTACTGGTCGTTAAAAGTACAGAATTGGTTATCGCGCCTGATGCATCGCCAAATATAACCACATCCTGGGAACCATCAATATTAAGAACAACATCGTCCAATCCGTCATTGTTCAAATCGCCAACTGCTGTAGTTTTTATATTTTTATTACTGGCAAGACCACCTATTCCTACGCTAGAATAATTACCTGAAGTACTATCATATAAATAAATTGCATTTGCGCTAGGTAACGTACCATGTCCCGTAAATCCACCTACAATATAATCTTCGTAACCATCACCGTTAAAGTCCAATACCTTCACGTCACCGGCTGGACTAGCAGCATTTCCTGTTCCATCGACAAAGTCATCTAAATAACGCTCTTCTTCATCAGCAAAGCTGGGGGCGATCATATCAACTGTGTAGCTGGTGCTGGCAGTTTGTTGGTTGCCAACATGATCGGTGGCAGTGGCGGTGATGTCCAGCGTATGGCCATGCGT
The DNA here is from genome assembly GCA_965229675.1 of Alphaproteobacteria bacterium. Lineage (GTDB taxonomy): Bacteria > Pseudomonadota > Alphaproteobacteria > CBDDJK01 > CBDDJK01 > CBDDJK01. The sequence continues at coordinate 768,448 of OZ245897.1, read as the reverse complement.
AAGATCAATATCATTAGCACTGCTATAATTAATCTGATAAGCCTGTTCAGCATCATTACCAAAATCAAGCGACCATAGCCCATTATGATCTGCCGTAACTTCATACGTTGCTTGGATTAGCCCACCCGAACCATCATCATCGGTAATCGTCAATGTAACTTTTGCATAAGATTCAACCGTTCCTGTTAAAACCTCATCATCCGTCAAAATATAATGATCGTTACCAATATCTGCGCCATCCAAATCTTCATCAAAATCAGGAACGCCTGTTGTCATATCCACCGTGTAAATGACCGAACCTTGCTGAACCGCAGACACATTACCAACCAAATCAACAACACTGGCTGAAACCGTCAATAGCTGGTTATGCGCAGGTGACCAATCCGTTCCAGCAATAGCCGTGGGGGAACTTTCAAAATCAAGCGTCCAATCGCCATTCGCATCCGCGGTTGTTTCATATGTTCCTATCACGCCACCCTGCTCAACCATAATATAGACCGTGCCACCCGCATCCGCTGTTCCGCTTAATTCAGGTGTCGCATTGATATAATTCCCATCACCAGCCGTACCATCTTGATAATCGGCGGGCGCATCTTCCCAATCATCATCATCAATCGTAATGCTTGATGAAGAAGCACTGGCATCAACAATAAATGTTCCATAATCAGATAGGTCAGATACATTCCCAACCGAATCAACTGAAGTTGCTGTAATGCTTAGGGTTTCATCATGGCTGATCGTTAATTCACCAGAAACATCATGTAATTCAAATGTCCAAGCACCTTGATCATTTGCCGTAGTGATATAGGTTGTTACCTCACCAGTATTATCCTCAACCGTGATATAGATCGTTGAACCTGCCTCTGCTGAACCAAGCAAGGTTGGTGTGGCATTAATTGACCCTGATCCATCAACTTCCTGATCATCATCATGAATGCTCATCGTTGGGGTCACGGATGATGCATCAACCTCATAGGTCTCACTGGTATAAGCTGTATTCCCAACCCAATCTTGGGCAACAATATCAACCGTTAGCTGATCATCATGCTCAATCGTAAAGCTTTGACCTGAAAGCGTTGTTTCCGTGGCTAAATCAAGCGTCCATGTTTCATTCGCATTAACCGTAACGGTATAAATCAAGCTGGAAGAATACGCCCCGTCATCATCACTTAGCGTAATCCTTAGAATACTACCTGCCTCCCCTGTACCATAAAGAAGTGGCGTGGCATTAATTGAACCTGATCCATCAGCCTCTTGATCTGCATCATCAACCAGCAAGCTAGGCGTTTGAATGGACGCATCAACCGTAAAGATCATTTCCGTTGGAGCAGACTCATTACCAAGCAAGTCCGTCGTTGTAACCGTAAAGGTCAATAAATCATCATGTTCAATTGCAAGCCCACCTGTTGATTTACCATCAAGATCAAGTGACCAGAAACCAGAACTATCCGCGGTAGTTGTAAAGATATGTTGCGTGTTATCATCATCACTCGCTGTTATATAAACTGTCGCATCAGGTTCAACCGTACCTGAAAGATAAGGCGTAGCATTAACATAATCAAACCCTGCATAGATAGCATCATTCTGATCAAGGACATCATCTGCATCAAGCGTTAAGGTCGGAGCAGCAGCACTGGAATCAACAACAAAGGTGCCATAATCAGATAGGTCAGACAGATTCCCAAGCAAATCAACCGCAGTGGCTGTAATGCTTAAGGTTTCATCATGGCTAATCGTTAATTCTCCAGCAACATCCTGTACTTCAAATGTCCAAGCACCTTGATCATTGGCTGTAGTGACATAGGTTGTTACCTCACCAGTATTATCCGCAACCGTGATATAGATCGTTGAAAAGGCCTCTGCTGAACCAAGCAAGGTTGGTGTGGCATTAATTGAACCTGAACCATCAACTTCTTGATCATCATCATGAATGCTCATCGTTGGGGTGGCGGATGACGCATCAACCTCATAAGTCTCATTTGTATAAGCTGTATTGCCAACCCAATCTTGTGCAACAATATCAACCGTTAGCTGATCATCATGCTCAATCGTAAAGCTTTGACCTGAAAGCGTTGTTTCCGTGGCTAAATCAAGCGTCCATGTTTCATTCGCATTAACCGTAACGGTATAAATCAAGCTGGAAGAATACGCCCCGTCATCATCACTTAGCGTAATCCTTAGAATACTACCTGCCTCCCCTGTACCATAAAGAAGTGGCGTGGCATTAATTGAACCTGATCCATCAGCCTCTTGATCTGCATCATCAACCAGCAAGCTAGGCGTTTGAATGGACGCATCAACCGTAAAGATCATTTCCGTTGGAGCAGACTCATTACCAAGCAAGTCCGTCGTTGTAACCGTAAAGGTCAATAAATCATCATGTTCAATTGCAAGCCCACCTGTTGATTTACCATCAAGATCAAGTGACCAGAAACCAGAACTATCCGCGGTAGTTGTAAAGATATGTTGCGTATTATCCTCATCACTAGCCGTGATATAAACCATCGCATCAGGTTCAACCGTACCTGAAAGATAAGGCGTATCATTAACATAATCAAACCCTGCATGAATACCAACATCACGCGCATCCAATACATCATCCCCATCAAGCGTTAACGTGGGCGCAGCAGCACTGGAATCAACAACATAAGTATGTTCAGGAATATAGGCCTGATTGCCAACCGCATCCGTTGCAAGCCCTGAAATGGTTAATATATCATCATGTTGGATAGAGAATGGATCAGAAGTTGTTTCCTTACCAAGATCAAGTGACCAAGTCCCTTGAGCATCAACCGTTACCGTGAAGCTTGCCAAGGTTTGATCTGCGCCTGTTTCACCATCATTAACGGTTAGGATAAGGGTACTTCCAGCTTCCCCCGTACCAAAGATCAATGGCGTTGCATTAATTGAACCTGAACCATCAAGCTCTTGATCATCAGGATCAATCGATACATCAAATGATGGATCCACATCCATATCAACCGTATAGGTTTCAGAAGAACCAAAGGTGCTGTTCCCAGCATCATCAAATGCAGTTACTGAAATATCAACCACCTGACCATCGCTTGGCACCCAATCAGTGCTGTAATTCAAGGAATCAATGGTAAAGGGAGCTGGATCATTCCCAAAATCAAGCTGCCATGCGCCATCGGAATTCGTGCCTGCTTTATAGGTATAGCTATTAGAGCCATCACCAATCGTCACCAACACATAATCTGCGCCATCGGCACTACCCGATAAATAAGGGGTGGCGTTGATCTGCGGTGTCATGCCCGTTGGATAATGATCATCCGTATCATCAAATAAATCTTCGTCCGCAACTTCAAAGCTGGAAGGCGCAGGCGCAGTTGTATCTATTTCAAAACCAAGCACACGAATTTCACTATGGCCAGCCGCATCCGATAATTCAACCGTCAAATTGTGATTGCCATCGTTAAGGCCGTTAATATCAGTGCTATCAAGTGCAATATCAAGATAGCCATCATTTTGTATATTCGCTAAAGTTGCTGCATCAACCACAAGCGGACCGCCATTACCACCATTATCAATGACATCTGTTCCATTTAAGGTAATGGATATTACATCACCTTCTGCAAAGCTATTAGGATCAAGATAAAGACGTACCGTGGTCACCGTGCTATCGCCGTTGACAATCCCCGTTTGCGCATCCTCACCAAGGGTGGTGCCTGTAAAGCTGGCTAAATTATCCGCAAACACAACCCCGCCACCCATTAGGATTACAGCATCTGAATCAGGACCCGTACCTGTGAAAACCAGATCATCAACCCCGTCTTTATTATAATCCATCACCTCAACATCTTGTAAATTATTAATATTCGTAGTTTCAATTGTGTGAGGGTTGGCATCAAGCGTGTAATTACTGCTTCCATCTTCCCCGCCAAAATGAACGAAAATGTCGTCACCCCCTGTTGCGGGATTACTTATAATTTCAACAATATCCAAATGACCATCGCCATTAAAATCAATCACTTCAAAATCATGAGAATTATTGTTGGCACTTGATCCTGCAAAGGTAAATTCACTTGATACAGCTGCTGTAAAAGTAGGATTGGTTTTGTCAATCGTTACATCCAACAAAGCAGAATTATCACCACCAATGCTTGTAATAACGATATCATCCTCAAATCCATCACCATCCAAATCCAAAATTTCCGTACCACGAATGTCATTACCTGCATTATTATTCAGCAATACCGTTTGATAGCCAAGCCAATCATCCGTTATTAGATCAAGCCCTTGATTAACCAATAAATAAACATTGTTACTACTCGTCCCAACAATTAAATCCTGGAAGCCATCACCATCAATATCACCAGCGGATATATGGGTAATATCCCCACCCACATTAACAGCACTATCTAATGTAAATTTTCCTGCGCCATCATTGATAAATAATTCAAGATCATCATTATCATTTCCGCTTATAATATCCAGATCGCCATCATTATCGACATCGGTCATTTCAATGCCTCTTGATGTAACAGTGGCTCCTCCTGTCAAGGTCGTCTGACTTGTGGTCACCCCATCCTTATCACCAAATAAGATTACATCTTCACCATTATCAATGTTAAAGATTATGTCATCCAACCCATCATTATTCAGATCACCAACCGCAGAGTTGTAAACAATAGAAGTAGAACTCCCTGCGTCAATACTAAAACTATTATAACTATTATTTAAAGAATCATACAAATAAAGCGTTTGTGTACTATCAGTAATAACATAATCTTCATAGCCATCGCCATCAAAGTCCAAGACCTGTAAATCATAACCATTATCAGGGTCTGACGTTCCACCAACAAAATCCAAATCTTCCACCAATTCATCATCAGCAAAGCTTGGGGCGGTCATATCAATGGTGTAGCTGGTGCTATCGGTTTTCTGGTTGCCAACATGATCCGTGGCAGTGGCGGTGATGTCCAGCGTATGGCCATCAACAAGCGAAAGATTAGGACTGCCACCTAACAAAGAATTCGCATCCGCATCATTACCAAAATCAAGCGACCATAGCCCTTTATGATCTGCCGTAACTTCATACGTTGCTTGTGTTAAACCACCCGAACCATCATCATCGGTGATCGTCAGGGTAACTTTTGCATAAGATTCAACCGTTCCTGTTAAGACTTCTGAATCAATTAAGATATAATGGTCATTCCCAATATCTGCGCCATCCAAATCTTCATCAAAATCGGGAGCATATGTTGTCATATCCACGGTATAAATAACCGAACCTTGCTGAACCGCAGACACATTACCAACCAGATCAACTGAACTTGCAGAAACCGTCAATAGCTGATTATGCGCAGGTGACCAATCCGTTCCAGCAATAGCCGTGGGGGAACTTTCAAAATCAAGCGTCCAATCGCCATTCGCATCCGCGGTTGTTTCATAGGTTCCAATCGCGCCACCTTGTTCAACCATAATATAGACCGTGCCGCCCGCATCCGCCGTCCCACTTAATTCAGGTGTCGCATTGATATAATTCCCATCACCAGCCGTACCATCTTGATAATCGGCGGGCGCATCTTCCCAATCATCATCATCAATCGTTAGCGTGGGCGTACCAGCACTGGCATCAACAACAAATGTTCCATAATCAGATAGGTCAGATACATTCCCAACCAAATCAACCGCGGTAGCTGTAATGCTTAAGGTCTCATCATGGCTAATCGTTAATTCACCAGCAACATCCTGTACTTCAAATGTCCAAGCACCTTGATCATTGGCCGTAGTGACATAGGTTGTTACCTCCCCAGTATTATCCGCAACCGTGATATAGATCGTTGAAAAGGCTTCTGCTGAACCAAGCAAGGTTGGTGTGGCATTAATTGAACCTGATCCATCAACTTCCTGATCATCATCATGGATACCCATCGTTGGGGTCACGGATGACGCATCAACCTCATAGGTCTCATTTGTATAAACCGTATTGCCAACCCAATCTTGCGCAATAATATCAACCGTTAGCACATCATTATGCTCAATCGTAAAGCTTTGACCTGAAATCGTTGTTTCCGTGGCTAAATCAAGCGTCCATGTTTCATTCGCATTAACCGTCACCGTATAAATCAAGTTGGAAGGATTCGCCCCATCATCATCACTTAGCGTTATCCTTAGAACGCTACCAGCCTCCCCAGTACCATAAAGAAGCGGGGTAGCATTAATCGAACCTGATCCATCAACCTCTTGATCTGCATCATCAACCAACAAGCTAGGCGTTTGAATGGACGCATCAACCGTATAAGTAACAGAAGTCGCAACAGACTCATTACCAAGCAAGTCCGTGATCGTAATCGTAAAGGTTAATAAATCATCATGTTCAATATCAAGCCCACCCGTTGACTCTCCATCAAGATCAAGTGACCAGAAACCAGAACTATCCGCAGTAGTTGTAAAGATATGTTGCGTATTATCCTCATCACTAGCCGTGATATAAACGGTTGCGCCACCTTCAACCGTACCTGAAAGATAAGGCGTATCATTAACATAATCAAACCCTGCATAGATAGCATCATTCTGATCAAGAACATCATCAGCATCAAGCGTTAAGGTCGGAGCAGCAGCACTGGAATCAACAACAAAGGTGCCATAATCAGATAGGTCAGATACATTGCCAACCAAATCAACTGCGGTAGCTGTAATGCTTAAGGTCTCATCATGGCTGATCGTTAATTCACCAGAAACATCATGTAATTCATAATCCCATACGCCTTGGGAATTTGCTGTCGTGGTATAGGTTGTTACCTCACCAGTATTATCCGCAACCGTGATATAAATCGTTGAAAAGGCTTCTGCTGAACCAAGCAAGGTTGGTGTGGCATTAATTGAACCTGAACCATCGACTTCCTGATCATCATCATGGATGCTCATCGTTGGGGTCACGGATGACGCATCAACCTCATAAGTCTCATTTGTATAAGCTGTGTTGCCAACCCAATCTTGGGCAACAATATCAACCGTTAACTGATCATCATGCTCAATTGAAACAGCTGAACCTGCCTCAGCCGTTGCAGTCTCTAAATCAAGCGTCCAAGTCTCATCGGCTTTAACCGTAACTAGATAGGTGGCTTGCGTCTCACTAATACCCGTATCACCATCACTTAGCGTGATCGTTAGAACACTACCTGCCTCCCCAGTACCATAAAGAAGTGGCGTGGCATTAATCGAACCTGATCCATCTGCCTCCTGATCCGCATCATCAACCAACAAGCTAGGCGTTTGAATGGACGCATCAACCGTATAAGTAACAGAAGTCGCTGAAGACTCATTACCAAGCAAGTCCGTCGTCGTAATCGTAAAGGTTAATAAATCATCATGTTCAATATCAAGCCCACCCGTTGATTGGCCATCAAGATCAAGTGACCAGAAACCAGAACTATCCGCAGTGGTTGTAAAGATATGTTGTGTATTATCCTCATCACTAGCCGTGATATAAACCGTTGCACCAGATTCAACCGTACCTGAAAGATAAGGCGTATCATTAACATAATCAAACCCTGTATGAATACCAACATCACGCACATCCAATACATCATCTGCATCAAGCGTTAAGGTTGGCGCAGCAGCACTGGAATCAACAACAAAGGTACCATAATCAGATAGGTCAGACAGATTCCCAACCAAATCAACAGCAGTGGCTGTAATGCTTAGGGTTTCATCATGGCTAATCGTTAATTCACCAGCAACATCATGTACTTCAAATGTCCAGGCACCTTGATCATTGGCTGTCGTGGTATAGGTCGCCCCTTCACCGTTATTATCTGCAACCGTTATATAGATCGTTGAACCAGCCTCTGCTGAACCAAGCAAGGTTGGTGTGGCATTAATTGACCCTGAACCATCAACTTCCTGATCATCATCATGAATGCTCATCGTTGGCTGCACGCCAGACGCATCAACCTCATAAGTATGAGAGAAGACCGAAATATTCCCCAGCAAATCGGTTACATTGGCATTAAGCGTTAAGACGTCATTATCCTCAATCGTGAAGCCTGCACCTGATTGTGTTGTTGCTGTTTCCAGATCAAGAGTCCAAGTATCATCAGCTTTAACTGTTAGCGTATAGATTAAATTTGAACTATAATTTCCATCATCATCGCTTAGCGTAATGACAAGGACGCTCCCCGCTTCCCCTGTACCCGTAATCAATGGGGTTGCGTTAATTGAACCTGTACCATCGACTTCTTGATCTTCATCAGCAAAGGTTGGAATTGGAGATTCTGCTAATGAATCAACGGTATAGGTATAAACGGGATCATGACTTATAATATTAAATAAATCGACTGAAGAAGCGGTTATTAGCAATGTTTCATCATGCGAAATGGTCAGATTCTGGCTTTGTGGTTCAGTTGCAATATCAAGTGTCCATATCCCAGCGTTATTTGCAAAAGCGGTGTAGGTTTCTGCTTCGCCATTATTATCGCTGATTGTTACATAAACCGTTGAAAACCCTTCGGTTGTTCCAAATAAATATGGCGTTGCGTTGATATAATCGCCTTCAACATCAGCATCATCAAATTCCATATTGGGAGGAAGCGTGGTGGCATCAATCGTATAAGCACCAAGCGATACCACGGAAGATAGATTTCCAGCCTCATCCATCGCAGTTGCGCGAATGGTAATCACATCGAGATTATTAGGGGTTGGCCATTTAGCCCCTGCAATAGCCGAATCTGTTCCAGCACTTGCAACCGCATCAGGATCAAGTGCAAAATCAAGTTTCCATTCGCCTTGGCTATTGGTTTTGGTTTGATAGACATATTCAACCCCCGCTTCTTCCAGCGTGATATAGATGGTTGTGCCTGCCTCTGCTGTTCCCATAAATAAAGGTGTTGGGTTTGTATAATTATTACCAAAAGGATCAACGGCTTCATCGCTGGGATCAAAGGTTAAATGTAAATTAGTTGGTGGGGTTTTATCCACCAGCACTGGCACCGTATAATAATTATACTGCCCTGAAATATCATACATTTCGATATTTAGTGCTTCTGTGCCATCTGCAATACTGGCAATATTAAGCGACAGATCAAGGTAATCAAGGTTGGTCAATGTTGTGATATCCGCCGCATCAACCGTATAGGACAAAAGCAGATTGCCCTGATCATCTTTAATATCAACCATATCGCCAAGATAAACCGTATCTGTATCAAAATAAATCCGCATGGAAGCAGAAGTGCTATCGCCATTAATCACATTAACTTCACCGCCAACGGCACCTGATGTGGGATCAAATAAGGTCAAATTATCCGTATGAACCATCGCGCCACCACGTAGATATACACTTTCTGCTTGGTCTGAAGATGTAAGCACCAGATCATCAATCCCATCATGGTTATAATCCATGATTTCCACATCCTCTATTTTCATGTTATCAATCATAACCAATGTCTGCGTTGACGTTAGGACATAATCACCTGCTTGATCATAACCACCATGATAAACTAATACGTCAGGCAATCTATTATCTGAATAGTAATGACCAGCTTCAATAATATCCATGATCCCATCATTATCAAAATCCATCACCTCAATATCTGTTGTAATTAAATGTAAAGTTTGATTGGCACCAATAACAGAAACACCAAAATCAATTGAAGTTTCGTATGTACCATCCTCCTTGATATTGAGTAAGAGCGTATTCGCACCCCCTGATGTTCCAATAATCACATCGGCCTGACCATTGCCATCAACATCAGCAACATCAACAACTGAAGTAGCACTTATACTGCTATCTGCCAATGAAACGGTTTGATAACCCTGCCAGTTACCATTTTGATCATCGCCTTGATTTAATAGAAGATAGTTTTTATTTGTAACCGTTGTAACAATTAAATCCGCATAACCATCGCCATTACCCGTTGAATCCGCAACGTCAATTTCCTCAACGCCAGTAATAATTTCAGTTGTTCCAAGGGATACCGTATTTAACGTAAATTCGCCCGTTCCATCATTGATATAAATATCTAACGCACCAGCCGCACCATCTGAAATGATATCTAATACACCATCATTGTTGACATCCACCATATTGATCGTTTCTTTACCACTCCCTGTAATATCAATTAGGTTATTTGGATCATCACTGAATAAAATCTTTTTATCTCCTGAACCAAGATCAAATACTATATCATCAACGCCATCCTGATTTAAATCACCAACCGTTGCGTCAGTTACGTTTGATCCAAGACCAACTGTTCTATCCTCCCTGACATATTCTTCATTGGTTGGATCATAATAATAAAGTGGATAATCCGTAAGACTTCCAGCCCCAAAATAATCGTCATAACCATCGCCATTAAAATCAATCGCTGCGATGACGCCTGGCTCATTATGTGTTCCAGTGTCTATAAAATCTGTTAAACTTGTAATTAATTCCCCTTCACGAATTGCTGGGGCTGCAATATCAACGGTATAGCGATCAACCGCATAGGCAGATCGATTGCCTGCTTCATCTTCAGACGCAATGTGAAGCACAATCGCATCGCCATCAAGGGCTGGCCATTTAGCCCCTGCAACAGCCGAATCTGCACCAGAAGTTGATACCGCATCAGGATCAAGTGCAAAATCAAGTTCCCAAAAACCATCGCTATTGGCTTTTGTTTGGTAGGTATAGAAGTCACCGCCCGTCCAATCCTCCTCAATCGTGATAAAGACGGTTGCACCCGCCTCCGTTGTTCCACTTAAATAAGGCGTATTATTTAAATAATCATGGCCAGCATAATTAGGAATGTCATTGGCATCAATAATATCATCTGGATCAAAGGTGAAGGTTGGGGCATTGGTGGGGGCTAACGTATCCACCATAACATCCATCATATAGGTTTGATGATTCCCAGCGATATCTTCCATCGAGATGGTTAAAGAACGCTCTCCTTCATCAAAGGCTGCAATATCCAACGTTATATCAATATAATTATCTTGGCTCAGTGCTAATAAGGCCGCTTCATCAAGGGTAAATGCTACCCCACCTTGGTTTAAGGTATCACCATCATCTTGGTTAATCAAGATTGTATCACCAACCCTTGCGGTTGCAGGATTAACATCCACCCGTATAACCGCTGAGGTGCTATCCCCATTAATTACATTAACCTCACCCCCAACAGAACCTGTAGCTGATCCCCCTGCTATACCATCAAATAAAGTCAGATTATCCGTATAAACCATCGCACCTGCACGCAGATAAATACGGTCTGAATTTGCATCTTGCGAAACCATAAGAAGATCATCGACCCCATCATGGTCATAATCCATAATTTCAAGATCAACGAGACCTTGGGTATCAGTAATTAAGGTTTCAGTTGAGGCTATTTGATAATCATTTCCATTTAATCCGCCATAATAAACTAACAAATCTGCATCAGTTCCACTGGTACCCTTTGTAATTTCGATAATATCCATAACGCCATCATTATTGAAATCCATCATTTCAATATCAATGGTATCCAGATTTGTTACACCAAATAAAAGACTGGATGCAGCATCACCATTTGAATCAACATCAAAGAGAATCATATTCTCCCCACCTGCTGTTCCAATAATCACATCATCTTGACCATTGACGTCAAGATCAGTAACATCAACCACTGAAGAGGCACTTAACGTACTATCAGCCAATTCAACTTGGGTATAGCCCAACCAATCACCCGTTGTTGGATCATTCCCTTGATTGACCAACAGATAATTTTTATCCGTATCCGTTGTGACCACTAAATCACTGGCATAACCATCGCCATCAATGTCAATTGCCTCAGCATCATCCGCAACATCTAATGAAAATGTAACCGCACCCGCACTTGCATCCAAGGTAAAACCACCAACGCCATCATTGATATAAATTTCCAATTCACTATTACCACTGCTATCCTTGCTATCGACAACAATATCCAACGCGCCATCATCATTCACATCGACTAAAGTCGCTACTTCCAATCCTGCACCATCCCCACCTAAGCTTGAAAGCTCAAAAGGAGTTGTTGGATCATTACTAAATATAATCTGATCTTGACCGTCACGATTAACCAAAATATCATCAACGCCATCTTGGTTTAAATCTCCTGCTGTCAAATTAAAGTCCAAAGCGGCTCCTGCAGATAAACCAGTTTGATTGTAACCAGCTTGTGAATAATCATAAATATATAAAGCTTGAGTTGTCCAAAAATAAGCCGAAGCATAATCATCATAACCATCTGCATTAAAATCAATGGCAAGAACTGAATCTGACTGACCACCACTTTGGGGGCTTGCTAAATTACTATTGATCGTTCCATCCTGTAATTCGGGTCCTTGCAAATCGATCGTATAGGTGGTTGTTCCTGCATTAGAAATATTGCCAACCAAATCTTGCGCCGTCGCGGTGATGGAGAAAATATGATCATCTTGTAGACTTAAATTATTACCTGCCATTAGATAAGCGGCATCCGCATCATTACCAAAATCAAGGGTCCATACCCCATTAGCATCTGCGGTCACCTGATAGGTTGCAACTTCAGTTCCGCTTAGATTCTGTACCCCCACATCCGTCATCGTAAACGGTTGATCAGTAATCGTTAGGGTCACAACCGCATAAGATTCAACCGTGCCTGATAGCACTTCGGAATCTTGAACGATATAACCGCTATTACCAAACTCCGCCCCATCAAGATCAGGATCAAAGGTTGGTATTTCAGAAATTGAATCAACGGTATAGGTCTCATTTGTATAAACCGTATTGCCAACCCAATCTTGTGCAATAATATCAACCGTTAACACATCCTGATGCTCAATCGTAAAGCTTTGACCTGAAATCGTTGTTTCCGTTGCCAAATCAAGCGTCCATGTTTCATTCGCATTAACCGTCACCGTATAAATCAAGTTGGAATAATTAGCCCCATCATCATCACTTAGCGTTATCCTTAGAACACTACCAGCCTCCCCTGTACCATAAAGAAGTGGCGTGGCATTAATCGAACCTGATCCATCAACCTCCTGATCCGCATCATCAACCAACAAGCTAGGCGTTTGAATGGACGCATCAACCGTATAAGTAACAGAAGTCGCAGAAGACTCATTACCAAGCAAGTCCGTGGTCGTAATCGTAAAGGTTAATAAATCATCATGTTCAATATCAAGCCCACCCGTTGATTGGCCATCAAGATCAAGTGACCAAAAACCAGAACTATCCGCAGTAGTTGTAAAGATATGTTGCGTATTATCATCATCACTAGCCGTGATATAAACCATCGCATCAGGCTCAACCATACCTGAAAGATAAGGCGTAGCATTAACATAATCAGACCCTGCATAGATAGCATCATTCTGATCAAGAACATCATCTGCATCAAGCGTTAAAGTTGGCGCATATGCACTGGAATCAACAACAAAGGTACCATAATCAGATAGGTCAGATAAGTTCCCAAGTAAATCAACTGCAGTGCCTGTAATGCTTAAGGTTTCATCATGGCTAATCGTTAATTGACCTGTAACATCATGTAATTCAAATGTCCAAGCACCTTGATCATTGGCTGTCGTGGTATAGGTCGCCTCCTCCCCGTTATTATCCGCAACCGTGATATAGATCGTTGAACCTGCTTCTGCTGAACCAAGCAAGGTTGGGGTGGCATTAATCGAACCTGATCCATCAACTTCCTGATCATCAGCATGGATACCCATCGTTGGCTGTTGACCTGACGCATCAACTGAATAGGTCTCATTTGTATAAACCGTATTACCAACCCAATCTTGCGCAACGATATCAACCGTTAATTGATCCTCATGCTCAATCGTAAAGCGTTCACCTGAAACCGTTGTTTCCGTTGCTAAATCAAGCGTCCATGTTTCATTCGCATTAACCGTAACCGTATAAATCAAGTTGGAAGAATTAGCCCCGTCATCATCGCTTAGCGTAATATAAAGCGTGCTAAACGCCTCCCCAGTACCATAAAGAAGTGGGGTAGCATTGATCGAACCTGAACCATCAACCTCTTGATCCGCATCATCAACCAACAAGCTAGGGGTTTGAATGGACGCATCAACCGTATAAGTAACAGAAGTCGCAGAAGACTCATTACCAAGCAAGTCCGTTGTCGTAATCGTAAAGGTTAATAAGTCATCATGTTCAATATCAAGCGTGCCTGTTGTGGATTGGGCTGCAATATCAAGTGACCAGAAACCAGAACTATCCGCGGTAGTTGTAAAGATATGTTGTGTATTATCCTCATCACTAGCCGTGATATAAACCATCGCATCAGGTTCAACCGTGCCTGAAAGATAAGGCGTATCATTAACATAATCAAACCCTGCATGAATACCAACATCACGCGCATCCAATACATCATCCCCATCAAGCGTTAACGTGGGCGCAGCAGCACTGGAATCAACAACATAAGTATGTTCAGGAATATAGGCCTGATTGCCAACCGCATCCGTTGCAAGCCCTGAAATCGTCAAGACATCATCATGTTGGATAGAGAACGGATCAGAAGTTGTTGTCCCATCAAGATCAAGTGACCATTGCCCTTGATCATCAACTGTAACCGTAAAGGTTGCCAAGGTTTTATCTGCACCCGTTTCACCATCATTAACCGTTAAGATAAGGGTGCTTCCTGCTTCCCCCGTACCAAAGATCAATGGCGTTGCATTAATTGATCCCGATCCATCAAGCTCTTGATCATCAGGATCAATTGATACATCAAATGTGTCCACATCCATATCAACGGTATAGGTCTCGGCAGGGGTAAAAGTACTGTTCCCCGCATCATCATACGCCGTTACGGAAATATCAACCACCTGCCCATCGCTTGGTGCCCAATCAGTGCTGGTATGTAAAGAATCTGGGTCATTTCCAAAATCAAGCTGCCATGCGCCATCAGAATTCGTGCCTACTTGATAGGTATAGCTGTTGGGACCATCACTAATCGTCACCAACACATAATCTGCGCCATCTGCACTACCCGATAAATAAGGGGTGGCGTTGATCTGCGGCGTCATGCTTGTTGGATAATTAGCATCCGTATCATCAAATAAATCTTCGTTGGCAACTTCAAAGCTGGAAGGCGCAGGCGCACTTGTATCCATTTCAAAACTAAGCACACGAATTTCGCTATTACCAGCCGCATCGTATAAATCAATGGTCAAGCTGACATTACCATCGGCAAGATTATCAATCTCCGTTTTATCCAAGGCAATATCAACATAACCATTGCTTATATCAGTTGTATCGATGGTATAAACACCCCCAATCATATCTGTGGTGCCTTCTTTAATTGTAATCATATCGCCAGCTTCAAGCGTGGAAGAATCAAGATAAAGCCGCGTGGTAACCGTGCCACTGCTATCATTCACCAGATTGGTTTCGGCATCCGCATCAAGGGTGGTACCTGTAAAGCTGGCTAAATTATCCGCATAAACAACCCCGCCACCCATCAAAATCACTGCATCTGAATTAGCATCCGTACCTGTAAAGACCAGATCATCAACCCCATCGTTATTGTAATCCGTAACCTCAATATCTGTTAGGCTGTTGATTGACGATGTTTCTATTGTGTAAGGCGTTGCCCCCAACGTATAAACACCTGAACTATCCTCCCCACCAAAATGAACGAAAATTTGATCATTCCCTGCTGTACTATCATTTACAACTTCAACAATATCCAAATAACCATCACTATTATAATCAATCACCGCAAAGTCAGTAGTCTCCTCATTACTTGAGCTTCCAAAGGTTATTTCGGTTAATGCACTACCGTCCTTAGCCACATCAATAAAGATTGAGTTATGGCCTGTTTCGTTAGTGACAATTAAATCATCTTCAACCCCATCACCATCTAAATCCAGAATTTCCAACCCAGAAACAACACTGGTATTCATTGAAGTTTCTACCAACAATACTTCCGAATAACCTTTCCAATCTCCATTCGGATCAAAACCTTCGTTGATTAATAGATAGACTTCGCGATCAGAAGTTCCAACAACCAAATCTTGTAAGCCATCTCCGCCAATGTCACCTGAAGTAATTTCCCAGACATTCTTGCCCAAATCAAGGCTGTTAGCCACATCTTCCGTAAATTGACCCGTGCCATCATTAATGAAAATTTCAAGCTCTGTTGAATTTGAATTATTATCCTCATAATTCCCTGTTACAATATCAAGATCACCGTCATTATCGACATCAACCATCTCAATACCTCTGGAATCATTTACATTCCCTCCTGATAACTCTAAGGTATCCGTAGTTAAGCCACTTTCATTACCAAATAAAATTATATCCGATTCAAGGTTTTGATTAAAAACAATATCATCCAATCCATCATTGTTTAAATCACCAACTGACATATCAAAAACATGCTGGGTACCAAGATTTTGTACATCCACACGATCATATTCACCTGTGCCGCTATTATATAAAAACAAAGCTCTTTCAGTAGAATAACCATAGCTTACAATATAATCTTCATAACCATCCCCGTTAAAGTCCAGCACCTGCATATCATAACCAGTTTGTGCTGTATCTGTCCCTGAAACATAGCCGTCTAAATCTTCATGCAGCTCATCTTCAACAAAGCTTGGGCCTGTCATATCAATCGTATAAGCAATGCTTGCGGATGCTTCATTACCAACAACATCGCGGGTTGTTGCCGTAATTGATAAAGTATGACCATCTTGCAAGGAAAGATTGGGGCTGCTAGCTAGCAAATATTGCTGATCGGCATCATTACCAAAATCAAGTGACCATAAACCCGCTTGGTCTGCGGTGACCTCGTAAGTCGCGATCACTTGACCGCCCAAACCATCATCGTCAGTAATTGTTAAAATTACCTCGGAATTTGCCTCAGCCGTTCCTGTTAGAACTTCTGAGTCAATTAAAATATAAAAATCGTTCCCAGGCCCTGCCACTCCATCAAGATCCTCATCAAAAACTGGAGCATCCGCAAATTCATCAACCGTATAAACATAATAACTTGGATCAGATAAATTACCTAATTTATCTTTTGTTGTAACCTCCAAGGACAATATGTCATCATGCTCAAGAGATAAGCTACCCGTTGATTTACCTTCAAGATCAAGCGTCCATACCCCTGCATTGTCAGCAGTTGCCGTAAAAATATACTCATCATTATTGTCCGAAGCGGTGACAAATACTAATGCATCGGGTTCAACCGTACCATACATATAAGGCGTTTTATTCACATATTTGGAAGAACCAGCAATATAAGCTGAATCTCTTGAGTCAAATGTATCCTCATCAGCAAGAGTAACCGCTGGGGCATTTGTGAACATATCAATCGTGAATGATCCTAAATCTTGTTCATCAGACAAATTCCCAAGCAAATCAACTGCAGTTGCCGTAATGCTTAATATCTCATCATGACTAATTACCAGACTACCTTGAACCTGTGTCGTTGTTTCTAAATCAATTGACCAAAATCCCTGATCATCGGCCATAGCCGTATAAGTTGAAACCTGACTATTATTATCTGCAACCGTTATATAGATTGTCGAACCTGCTTCTGCTGAACCAGACAATGAAGGAGTTGCATTAATTATATCACCTGCCAGAGGATCCAAATCATTTGGATCAATTGTGATCGTTGGCTGTTGACCTGACGCATCAACTGAATAGGTCTCATTTGTATAAGCCGTATTCCCAACCCAATCTTGGGCAACAATATCAACCGTTAACTGATCATCATGCTCAATTGAAACAACTGAACCTGCCTCAGCTGTTGCTGTCTCTAAATCAAGCGTCCAAGTCTCATCGGCTTTAACCGTAACGAGATAAGTGGCTTGTGTCTCACTAGTACCCGTATCTCCATCACTTAGCGTGATCGTTAGAACACTACCAGCCTCCCCAGTACCATAAAGAAGTGGCGTGGCATTGATCGAACCTGATCCATCAACCTCTTGATCCGCATCATCAACCAACAAGCTAGGCGTTTGAATGGACGCATCAACCGTGTAAGTAACAGAAGTCGCAGAAGACTCATTACCAAGCAAGTCCGTGGTTGTAATCGTAAAGGTTAATAAATCATCATGTTCAATATCAAGCGTGCCTGTTGTGGATTGGGCTGCAATATCAAGTGACCAGAAACCAGAACTATCCGCAGTGGTTGTAAAGATATGTTGTGTATTATCCTCATCACTTGCCGTGATATAAACCGTTGCATCAGGTTCAACCGTGCCTGAAAGATAAGGCGTAGCATTAACATAATCAAGCCCTGCATAGATAGCATCATTCTGATCAAGAACATCATCTGCATCAAGCGTTAAGGTCGGCGCAGCGGCACTGGCATCAACAACAAAGGTGCCATAATCAGATAGATCAGATACATTCCCAAGCAAATCAACCGAAGTTGCCGTAATGCTTAAGGTTTCATCATGGCTAATCGTTAATTCACCAGAAACATCATGTAATTCATAATCCCATACGCCTTGAGAATTTGCTATCGTGGTATAGGTTGTTACCTCCCCAGTATTATCCGCAACCGTGATATAAATCGTTGAACCTGCCTCTGCTGAACCAAGCAAGGTTGGTGTGGCATTGATTGACCCTGAACCATCGACTTCCTGATCATCATCATGGATGCTCATCGTTGGTTGCTGGGATGACGCATCAACCTCATAGGTCTCATTTGTATAAGCTGTATTGCCAACCCAATCTTGTGCAACAATATCAACCGTTAGCACATCATCATGCTCAATTGAAACAACTGAACCTGCCTCAGCTGTTGCTGTCTCTAAATCAAGCGTCCAAGTCTCATCGGCTTTAACCGTAACGAGATAGATGGCTTGCGTCTCACTAGTACCCGTATCTCCATCACTTAGCGTGATCGTTAGAACACTACCAGCCTCCCCAGTACCATAAAGAAGTGGCGTGGCATTGATCGAACCTGATCCATCAACCTCTTGATCCGCATCATCAACCAACAAGCTAGGCGTTTGAATGGACGCATCAACCGTGTAAGTAACAGAAGTCGCAGAAGACTCATTACCAAGCAAGTCCGTGGTTGTAATCGTAAAGGTTAATAAATCATCATGTTCAATATCAAGCGTGCCTGTTGTGGATTGGGCTGCAATATCAAGTGACCAGAAACCAGAACTATCCGCATTGGTTGTAAAGATATGTTGCGTATTATCCTCATCACTTACCGTGATATAAACCGTTGCGCCACCTTCAACCGTACCTGAGAGATAAGGCGTATCATTGACATAATCAAGCCCTGCATAGATAGCATCATTCTGATCAAGGACATCATCTGCATCAAGCGTTAAAGTCGGCGCAGCAGCACTGGAATCAACAACAAATGTACCATAATCAGATAGGTCAGATAGATTACCCAAAAGATCAACAGAAGTTGCCGTAATGTTTAAGGTCTCATCATGGCTGATCGTTAATTCACCAGCAACATCCTGTACTTCAAATGTCCAAGCACCTTGATCATTTGCCGTAGTGATATAGGTCGTTACCTCACCAGTATTATCTTCAACTGTTATATAGATCGTTGAAAAGGCCTCTGCTGAACCAAGCAAGGTTGGTGTGGCATTGATTGACCCTGAACCATCGACTTCCTGATCATCATCATGGATGCTCATCGTTGGTTGCTGGGATGACGCATCAACCTCATAGGTCTCATTTGTATAAGCTGTATTGCCAACCCAATCTTGTGCAACAATATCAACCGTTAGCACATCATCATGCTCAATTGAAACAACTGAACCTGCCTCAGCTGTTGCTGTCTCTAAATCAAGCGTCCAAGTCTCATCGGCTTTAACCGTAACGAGATAAGTGGCTTGTGTCTCACTAGTACCCGTATCTCCATCACTTAGCGTGATCGTTAGAACACTACCAGCCTCCCCAGTACCATAAAGAAGTGGCGTGGCATTGATCGAACCTGATCCATCTGCCTCTTGATCCGCATCATCAACCAACAAGCTAGGCGTTTGAATGGACGCATCAACCGTATAAGTAACAGAAGTCGCAGAAGACTCATTACCAAGCAAGTCCGTGGTTGTAATCGTAAAGGTTAATAAATCATCATGTTCAATATCAAGCGTGCCTGTTGTGGATTGGGCTGCAATATCAAGTGACCAGAAACCAGAACTATCCGCATTGGTTGTAAAGATATGTTGCGTATTATCCTCATCACTTACCGTGATATAAACCGTTGCGCCACCTTCAACCGTACCTGAGAGATAAGGCGTATCATTGACATAATCAAGCCCTGCATAGATAGCATCATTCTGATCAAGGACATCATCTGCATCAAGCGTTAAAGTCGGCGCAGCAGCACTGGAATCAACAACAAAGGTGCCATAATCAGATAGGTCAGATAGATTACCCAAAAGATCAACAGAAGTTGCCGTAATGCTTAAGGTCTCATCATGGCTAATCGTTAATTCTCCAGCAACATCCTGTACTTCAAATGTCCAAGCACCTTGATCATTTGCCGTAGTGATATAGGTCGTTACCTCACCAGTATTATCTTCAACTGTTATATAGATCGTTGAAAAGGCCTCTGCTGAACCAAGCAAGGTTGGTGTGGCATTGATTGACCCTGAACCATCGACTTCCTGATCATCATCATGGATGCTCATCGTTGGTTGCTGGGATGACGCATCAACCTCATAGGTCTCATTTGTATAAGCTGTATTGCCAACCCAATCTTGCGCAACAATATCAACCGTTAGCACATCATCATGCTCAATTGAAACAACTGAACCTGCCTCAGCTGTTGCAGTCTCTAAATCAAGCGTCCAAGTCTCATCGGCTTTAACCGTAACGAGATAGATGGCTTGCGTCTCACTACTACCCGTATCTCCATCACTTAGCGTGATCGTTAGAACACTACCAGCCTCCCCTGTACCATAAAGAAGTGGCGTGGCATTAATCGAACCTGATCCATCGGCCTCTTGATCCGCATCATCAACCAACAAGCTAGGCGTTTGAATGGACGCATCAACCGTATAAGTAACAGAAGTCGCAGAAGACTCATTACCAAGCAAGTCCGTGGTTGTAATCGTAAAGGTTAATAAATCATCATGTTCAATATCAAGCGTGCCTGTTGTGGATTGGGCTGCAATATCAAGTGACCAGAAACCAGAACTATCCGCATTGGTTGTAAAGATATGTTGCGTATTATCCTCATCACTTACCGTGATATAAACCGTTGCACCAGGTTCAACCGTGCCTGAGAGATAAGGCGTATCATTGACATAATCAAGCCCTGTATGAATACCAGTATCACGCGAATCCAATACATCATCGCCATCAAGCGTTAAGGTCGGGGCTAATGCTGTTGCATCCACTGTATAGGTTTGGTTTGGTAAAAAGGCAACATTACCAGCACGGTCTTCAGCACGAACTTCAATGGTTAAAACATCCGAATGGCTGATTACCATATTTCCAGTACCAGTATCGGTTTCCAGATTTAAAGTCCAAGTTCCGTTAGGCTCCACTGTTGCAATGTAAATGGATTCCTCCCCTCCATCATCACTCAATGTAATATAGACTTTACTATCCGTATCTGCTGTTCCATGAAAATAAGGGGTATTGTTGATATAGTCGCCCTCGTAATCAGCCTCATCAATGGTAAAGCTGGGGGTAGCAACTGTGGAATCAATATTATAAATTTCACCATGGCTATTTTCGTTGCCAACTGCGTCAACTGCACTTGCATGCACTGTCAACATATCAGAATAATCCATGGTATAAGTACCACCAGGTACGACAGATAAAGAGGATAAAGAGAGGATATCAAAATTCCAATCCCCATCAGCATCAGCCTGAATAATATAGGTCGAAATTTCACCTGTCTCGTCATTTAGAGTGACATAAACAGTGGCATTATCTTCTGCGGTACCAACAACTGTTGTTGCGCCATTGAACGCTTTAACAGAAGGATCATAGCCTGCAATACTAAAAACAGGTGCGATAGTTGTATTATCAACAATATAAACATTTGAAAATTCTTCAATATTATGAACAGAATCTTCTGCTGTGACATGGATGGTTAATTGATCTGCATAATCAGGATTATAGGATCCTGTACCCGTATCGGTTTCCAAATCCAAAGTCCAAGTGCCATCATTTTTAACCGTAATATTGGTAAACAGCATATCGGTATTTTGATCATCATCGGTCAAAGAAATGGTTAAAACTGCACCTGCTTCACCCGTCCCAACAATCAACGGCGTTGCATTGATAACCCCACCTTCTTCATCAAGCGCATCGACTGTAAAGCTTGGAACGGTTGTCTTTGCATCGACTGTATAGACTTCAATAGGTGTTACAGAGCTAAAGTTTCCAGCAGCATCAAGGGCTGACATGCTAATTGAAAGCACATCATCATGCTCAATCAAAAGCGTTCCTGTTTGTAAGATCGGCGTTTCCTGTTCAAAATCAAGCGTCCATGCGCCCGTACTATCACTCATAATTGAGTAAGTATAGGTCCCTTCAAAGTCATCCGTGACCGTAATATAAACCGTAGTATCAGGATCAGCCGTTCCAATTAAAACGGGAGTACCATCAACTAAATCACCCGAAACTGCTGTGTCACCATCAATTTCCAAAAGATCAGGATCAGTTGGCGGGATTAAGTCAAAAGTAAAAGAAGTTGTTGAAGATTGTTCAATATTGGCATTTGGTTCAATGACACTGAAAGATACATCGAACACATCACCGTCATCAATGGCAACATCCAAAACACCATCAACAGGTGTTAATTGACTTGGATTGGTAAAATCCAATGTCCATTGACCAGTTGAATCAAGTGTTACTTCAAAAATATCAGTGCCACCAGTTGAATCCGTAACTGTAACCAAAACACCACCATTGGTATTAATTTCATTGATTGTATCTTGTTCATCTGGAGTACTCAATTGTCCATCAAAAAGCACAATCCCTTCAATAACAAGCGCATTTGTTTCATCAATTCCCAACAATTGGTCGGGACTAGGATAAAGAATATTTAAATCATCAATAATATTCTCATCCCAAATATTGAAAAAGCTTGTTGTTGTGCTGGCGGATTGATTGCCTGCTTTATCAACTGTGGTTACAGTGGCTTCAATTTCATCAAGATGGTCGAAAGTAATATTACCCTGATCTGGATTAACTAAGCTTAAATCAATCGTCCATGTACCATCGGTTTTAACATCATCCAGCGTATAATAAGCCGTTTCATTATCATCTTGATCATAAAGGGTTAAATAGACAGTAGCGGCTGGCTCAGCCGAACCCATCATAATTGGATTCCCCGTGCCAATAAAAATCCCTGATGTAGGATAGGTAATAGTTGGTGTTGGGGTAGTTAAATCAATTTCCACTATCTCCGAAGCTGAATAATCAGATTCATTTCCAGCTAAATCAACCGCATTAGCATGAACAGTGACCATTTCTTCATGATCAAAAGTAATATTCCCTGTGTGGCTTGGTGGATTATCAAGATCAACCGTCCAAGTATTTCCGCTATCTGCTGTTACGGTGAAGGTTGCCTGCTCACCACCAGCGCCATCTGATACAGTGACATAGACGATTGTCCCCGCCTCTGCCGTTCCAGTGATTTCTGGCGTTGGATCATTTAATAAATCATAATCATTACCAAGTTGATCAACAATTGGCGCATCAGGCTCTTGTGTATCAATATATAAATTAACCTCGCCTGTTGTACCAGAAACATTACCCGCTGCATCCATCGAAGTTGCAACAACAGTCAACGCATCACCATTTTCAATGATAAAACTTGGTGTGGAGTCTTGAACACGAGTTGAACTATTCACATCAAATGTCCAATTCCCCCCTGAATCAGCTGTTAATTCAAATACAGCTGCGCTGGTTGCATCATTCAAAGTTAAATAAACTAACGATCCTGCTTCTGCTGAACCTGTAATTTCTGGCGTATCATCATTTAAATAGCTATCATCAGCTGGGCTTAAAATCGTAGGCGTTGCTGGAGGAGAAAAATCAAGCGTATAGGTTACTGTATCATTGGGTACGGGATTGGCGGTTTGGCCGTCTGGTACCTTAGCCGTAACCGTTAAATTATCGTTATCATCAAGAATAACGGTTGTTCCAGCAACAAGCGTGTAACTTGTTGGATCATTAAGATCAATTGACCAAGTGGCATATGTTGGATCCGCTGCAACTTGATAAGTTGCTGTGTTGTTACCTGTTATATCTTCAACAATGATCCATACATCACCAGTTAAATTTGTTGAACCTGGAACTGAATAAGGATCAGGATTGAAAGCCCCTGATACAACAGAACTGGCAGTTGTTACCCCATCTTGGGGTTCGTGAATTTCTGGGCCTTCAGGAAAATCAATGGTAAATTGTTCTGGTGCCACAGCCGTTTCTGTATTGCCAACCTGATCAGTCGCGGTGACTGTAACCTCCACCACATCTGCATCATCAAGCGTAAGAGCAGTTTGGTTTGCTAAATCAACTGTCCATATGCCATTAGCATCAGCGGTCACGGTGAATACGTGATAATCTGCATCATTACCTGAAATTTCGTTCACTGCTACTTCAACAGTTGCACCAGCTTCGGCCGTACCCGTTAATAAAGGATCTGCAATTCCAATAATATCTGGTATATCATCTATGGTTGGGACATCGGTTTCTAAATCCAGAGTAACATTTACTTGATTTGATTCAGAACTGGCATTGCCTGCACCATCTTCTTGTGTTGCCGTAATCGTAAGTACATCTTGATGATCAAAATCAACAGGATTAGACGTTCCTGCAACGAAATCAGTATCAAAATCAATCGTCCAATCATGAAATACATCAACATCTGTGGCATAAGTCGCTGTTTCGGTACCATCTGTTACAGTAAGATAAAGTTTCGAACCTGGCTCCCCCGACCCATAAATGGTTGGCGTGTCATCAGCAATGGTTAAATTATCAAGCGAAGAATCAATCGTTGGTGGATTCGGCGGGGTTGTATCAAGCTCATAAGTAACGGTATTATTTGAATATTCAATATTGCCTAATGGATCTTCAGAGCTAACATTAATCGTATAATTTCCGTCAACATCAATTGTAAATTCTTCAATGATATCATCATTAACAACCCACGCACCGCCAGCATCTGCAGTTGTGGTAAACAGAAAATCGTTCCCTAAAGCATCCGACACCGTAACAATCACGATGGCATCATTAGCAGCAAATCCTTCAATTTCTGGGGTTGTATCATTTGTAATATCACCCGTGCTAGGACTTACAATCGTCACCTGCCCTGGTATGCGCTCGTAATAAGTAAATTCATGGCTGGAAGAATTTGAAACATTGCCCGCAGCATCAACTGCGGTTGCAGTTAAGTGAAATTCATCATTTGACTCAAAATCAAGTCCAGTTACATTTTCATTTTCTAAATCTAATGTCCAACCACCTTGAGAATCGGCTGCTACGGTATAAGTTAAGGTTACGCCAACAGTTCCGTCTTGATTAACCTCAGTCAAAGTGATCAGAACCGTACTATTTGCTTCTGCCGTTCCAATAATCTCTGGTGTGTCATCGTCGTGTAGTGAGTTTGCAGCAGGATAAATAAAGACAGGAGCATCAGGATCATGAGTATCAAGCGTAAATACAGTTGCCCCAGAAGTACCAAACCCATTACTTGCATAAATCGTAATTTGGTTATTGTCTAAATTATCATCAAACCCATCAAAATTACTGGATTGTGCAATTGGCGTTTCAGTTGCCAAATCAAGCGTCCATTCATTTGCTGAATCTGGTTGTAACGTATAAGTTGCCGATTCATCAGCATCATAAACAGTAATATAAACAATCTGACCCGTTGCAGCTAAACCGCTAACTTCAAATACAGGGTCATTTGTTAAACTATTCGATGCAGGCTCAAGAATTAAAGGGGCACCTGTGTAGGCAATAAGCTCTATAGAATCAGCTACAACCCCCGAAACATTACCTGCCGCATCGGTTGCAGTCATTTCTATAGTCATGATATCATTTGTTTGAAAATCATATGTACCCGTTTCAGCAATTGGCGCAACATAAGTCAGAGAGGTTGAATCAAGGTCTAACTGCCAAAGACCGTCATTATCGCTATCTTGAACCTCATAAGTTGCAATCCAACCGCCTTCTTCCAAAGTAATCAACAAGGTTGCGCCTGGTTCAATCGTTCCTTCAAGTACTGGGACTTGAGATAGGGCGTAACCTGTGGATTGACTGGTCAAGGCAGGTGTAACTGGCGCAACCAAATCGACTGACAAGGTTTGCGTATCACTTGACCCAGCATTCCCAAGCGAATCATAAGCCGTAACATGGATTGTTGCATCGGTTGAATCGGCGTAAATATTCGTTGCATCTAACGTCCAAGTGCCATTGGATTCCACTGCTACAGTTATGGGGCCACTATCGCCGCCAAGATTATCAGTAATCGTAACGACAACATACCCACCAGCTTCCGCTACCCCCGTCAACAAGCTTTCTGTTGCAGTAATAAAACCATTTGCATCCGCATCTGGGTTATCAACCGTTAGGTTTGTTGGCCCTTGAATATCATAATCAACTGTAACACTAGTTCCATATACAGTTGAAATCCCATCTGTCCCTGAGATTTGGATAATAATCTCATCATCATGTTCAAACACAAATGTATCGCCCGTCATATCCAATTCCCAATACCCAGTGCTTGAATCAAGCGTATAAATTTTTGAATCAGGACCAGTGCTAAGATTTGTATTATCAATGAGGGTAACATAAACCTCGTTCATACCTAGGGGTGCAACCCCTGAGAATACAAGCGGGTCAGGGCCACCAACGATATCCCCATTTTGAGGATCAGTAATGGTGGGTTCAGAAATTGGATTTAAATAGGCATTCGTAATTGATTCTTCTGTGGTTGAGGTATGCCCCGCAGCATCAACGGCAACTGCTTTAATCGTTAAATCTTCCCCATGTTCCAAAACAAAACCAGGATCAACCGTTGACATATCAAATGTCCATTTACCGTCACCATCAGAATCTTCAATGGTATAAATGGTCTCTAAACTACCATCAGAAACGGTTAAAAGGACAGTTGCCCCATTTTCAACCGTCCCTTCAATAATTGGCTCATCATCGGTCAATAATGAACCGTCAGGAGGATAGGTAATATCTGGTGGTAACGGGTCAACCGTATCAATTGCATGAGTTTGCGTATCATAATTGCCATGTACCGTATCATGAGCCGTAATGGTTAAAGTTTCACCATCACTTAAAACAAGACCACCACCACCCCCAAAAGTTCCACCAGATGTTGTACCTAAGGCACCAGTATCAGTAATATCAATATTTAATTCCCAACTTCCGTTACGATCAGCATAAACATTATAAATGTTATACTGACCCGTATTATCTGCCAAAGTAAGCTTTACTAGCTGGTTTGCGGTTGCAGTTCCAGAAATCGAAAGATCATCACGAATAGGATCAAGTACATTTAAATCTGTTGGCTCAATAACATCAACACCCGTGCTGTCATTATAAGTAAAATCTTCAGTTTTATAAGCAGATTGATTGCCATATTCATCTTCTGCATTGGCTGTAATGCTAATGGTCTCTTTATCCTCAATCACTAAATTTCCGCCAAGGAATAATCCAGTCTGCCCTAAATTTCCAAGATCAAGAGTCCAAGCACCTGATGCATCTGCTGTTGTTTTATAAGTAGAAGATTGGCCAAGCTGAGAATCATCCTCCAAGGTAAGATAAATGACCGCGCCTGCATCAGATGTCCCAAGAATTTCTGGGGTTTTGGTTGTCACATAAGCGGTAGGGCTATCAATTGATAAAGAAGGTGGCGTTGCATCAATTTCAAATGTTTCAAACGCATTCGAAGAAACATTACCAGCAAGATCCGTCTGACTTGCTGTGGCAGTAATATCGCCACCATCATCAAGGAAACTATCATCACCAGCGACCAAATCAGTAGCAACATCAATTGTCCATTGACCATTTTGATCCGCCACTGTTTCATAAGTGGCACGTTGATTTTGTGTTGCCTCATAAAGTTCTACGGTAACAGTAGCCCCCGCTTCTGCGTCACCAGTAATGGTTGGCGTGGTGTCACCTGTAATTCCCCCCACGCCTACTGCATCAATTGTTGGCGGTGATATATCCTGATCAATCGAAAAATTAGCAGTTGGCCCCAAAATTAAATCATTTGGTTGTAAATAAATTCCAGCTGTTCCTGTTACCGCTTCACCATTAGTTAACGAAAAACTGCCTGTGCTATCAATTGGCGTATCATTTTGAACGTCAACTGTCCATAAGCCACCCAATACAACAGCAGTGAAGGTTGCTGCTTCCCCTTGATCATCAGAAAGAGTCAAATAAACGGTTGATCCTTCTGCATCCAATGCCGTCCCAATGATTTCTGGATTTTCAATGTTGGTAGCCGTATCAGGCTGGATAATCGTTGGTATTCCTGGTTGATCAGAAAGAATATCAAAATTATGGGTGCGAGAAGTTGAGCTATTCCCTGCCTCGTCAACTGCAACTGCGGTAATCGTTGCCTCTTCACCCGTATCAAAGTCTAAGCCATTTAACTCGGCTCCTGCATCATAATCATCAAGATCAATTGTCCATGTATTATTTGCTTCAACAGCGGCCGTTACAACAGCAGTAATGGAACCATCGCTGATTGTCACCTCCACATAAGCAACATCATTATCGGTAACTGCCCCTGAAATTTCAGGGGTGTGATCACTACTATAACTCGCTGGTGACGTGATCGTTGGTGCATCGGGTGGATCTAAATCCATTGTAATTGAGGAGGTTGCAGTATCCGTTCCCGAAACTGCTTCAAAATCAACGGTTGCATTGTGATCTAAGTCAATTTTTGATCCGCTATCGGAAGGGGCTGAAAGATCAATCAGCCATTCCCCATTTGTGCTAACAGTTGTTGTATAAGTATAAGCCCGAACGGCACCACCAACTTCGCTTTCCGTCACAGTCACAGAAACTGTGTCTCCTGGATTTCCACGTCCATAGAGTTCTGGATATTCTGCATTTGTAATTGTTCCATTTACAGGCTCGTCAATTGTCAAGCCAACAGGACTATTTACTGTATAATTATAAGCTTGTGAAACATCTGAAACATTACCCGCAGCATCCGTTGCGGTCATGGTAAGATTAAAGGTTTCACCCTCATCAACATCAGAAAAAGGCGTTACCCCTAAATCTAATGACCATAATCCATTACTGTCGGCTTGAACGGTAAAAATCTCTGCGCCCGTGTCAACATCTTCCAAAGTTAAAAGCACGGTTGAACCTGCTTCAGCCGTACCTTCCAACAAAGGAGTTAAAGTGTTTAAATTAGAACCATCCGCAGGCGATATTAAAACAGGTGCATTTGGCGCATCCATATCAATTTGCGTAACAACAGTATCCGTGCCTGAAACATTACCATATTCATCCACCGCTTGGGCTTGAACGGTTAAGCTAGTTTCCCCTGATTCTGGAGTATAAGTGCCGCCACTAAGCGGCGTTGCCGTTGCTGTATCCACCGACCAAGTGCCACCAGAAGAAACTGTGGTTTCATAAATAGTTTGGCTAACCCCGTCTTCATCAAGTAAGGTAACACGAACCGTTGAACCAGCATCCCCCGTCCCCTCAACCACAGGATAGGGGTCAACCAACGTTCCAGTCGTTGGCAAATTAATATTTGGTGCCGTTGGTGGATCTAAATCAATGTCATAGGTTGCACTATCTGGTGTCCCTGCAAGATTTCCATTGCTATCAATTCCTTGAACATAAATTTGCAACTGATCGCCATCTGCCAAATCAGGCGTTCCGTCACCATCAAGGTCTGCGGCTGCCAAATCAAGGTCATAAGCCCAAGACCCATTATTCACATCAACAGTAATCGGCGTGCCAACAACGGCTCCTGTAATATCGGTTAAGGTCAAAGCAACTTTTGAAAAGTCATTAGGATCGGCACGCCCTTCAAAGCTAATCGGATCGGCACCGCCAATTGTTGCATCAGATGGCTCGTCAATTTCAACCGCACCATCTGCAATATCACGGCGTTCGACAACAGAGCTTGAAGTTTGCGATACGTGACCAAGAGAATCTTCTGCTTGAACATGAATTGTTAGGCTTTCTCCGTCATCTAAGATAACATTTGCGCCCGCCTCAACATCATAAGTCCAGTTTCCACTGGCATCAACAGTAACATTTTCAGATAATTGATTCCCATCACCATCATATAAAGTAAGTAAAATGGTGCTATTCGCTTCCGCCGTTCCATAAATTACAGGATCAGCCGAAGTAATTTGCGTCCCATCAGGTGGATTTTCAATATAAGGTGCGTCAGGCGCAGTTTCATCAACAACCAAATCCAATGTATCATATTGGGTTGATGTATTCGCAGGATCAACCAATATCGCTGAAATAGTATTGGCTTCATTATAAGTAAGGGTCACACCAGAAGGGGCAATTGGTTGTTGTGTTGCTAAATCTAATTCCCAACCTAGATTATTATCCCCTGTGACTTCATAGGTAAGACTTTGCGAAGATGCGCCATCATTAACAACAACCCAGAATGTATCGCCTGTTTGTGCAAATCCTTTAAGCGTCAAACCATCGCGATCAGGATCAACCAAATCCCCATCAAGGTAAGCCGTATCGTCAAATTCTGGATCAGTAACCGTTACTTGATTATAATTAAGGGTTAATGTGCTTACCCCCGATACATTGCCCACAGTATCGGTTGCAGTTGCTTCAATAACAACTTGATCACCATCCGAAATGGTCAAAGGTGTACCAGCAATCGGGGTTGGATTGGTGGATAAATCAAGTTGCCAAGTTCCCCCTGTTGCCGTTACTTCATAAGTAACTTTGCCCACTTCTTCGTCATCCAAAGTGATTAAAACTGTTGAACCATTTTCAGCAGTCCCCTCAATCAATGGTGTGTTGGTTGCAACAGATCCCGCATTCGGACTATCAATCGTTGGGGGGTCAGGCGCATCATAATCCAGTGTGAATGAACCTGTAACACTTCCACCAGATTCATTTCCTGCTTCGTCAACTGCCTTTGCTGAAACCGATATAGCCCCGCCATCGGCAAGGAAATTTGCATCGCCTTCAACTAAGCTGGTTTGTAAATCTTCATCATCGCCAAGCGTCCAAGTGCCTCCAGCTTCAACCTCAACGGTATAAACTGCATAATCTGACCCTTCACTAAGGGTAACCTTAATCGTTGTTCCAGGCTCTCCAGTTCCTGAAATAACAGGATCAGGATCATTACTATCTGATAAAGCATCCAACGATGGGGTTTGCGGTGCGGTTGTATCAATCGTAAAGCTACTGGTACCGCTTGTAACTGGGTCTCCATTATCATCTGTTGAAGTTGCGGTAACAGTCATCCCATCGCCGTCATCAATCCAAGCTTCCGTAGCATCCAATGACCATTGACCATTTGAATCAGTCGTTACTGTATAGATAATCGAGTTATTATCATCATCGCTAACTGTAACAAGAACTTCACGGTTATCACCAGCCGAACCAGAAATCTCTGGCGTGTTATCTGATACAAAATCACCATCATTCGGCGTATCAATCGTCACAACATCAGAATCATACCAAACAATATCAAACATAACGCTATCGGAATTTTGTGATGTATTCCCCGCATCATCTTGTGCAAAGGCCGTAATCGTGGCAATTTCACCGTTAGAGAAGAACCCTGCTGGCAGTCCAGCGGCCTCCGTATCCAATAACCAGTTTCCAGAACTATCCGCTTGGGTTGAAGCAATATATGTGCTGGTACCATCCGAAATGGTTAAAAGAACATTTATTCCCGCTTCCGCCGTTCCTGTAATGGTTGGGGTTAAATCGTTAATATCCTCTCCGTCAGTTGGATGAAGAATCTCTGGGGCAGAGACAACAGTATCAACCAAAGAAAAGCTTGACGTAGTTGATCCACCTTGATCGGAAGTTGCGGTGATTGTTACCGTCTCCCCAATATCAAAATTCGTACTACCACCAATATGGGTGTAAGTGCTAGCATCTTCCAAATCCAAAATAAAATAACCATTTGAATCGGCCGTTACTTCATAAGTACCAATATTACCATCGCCATCATCAACCGTCAAAGTAACAACGGAACCGCTATCAGCAACCCCTTCAATATCAACCCTTGTATCGCTGGTTTTATCGCCATCAGCTGGGCTAGTAATCTCCAACCCACTTGCTGGCAAGACAGCAATATCAAAAGCCGAACTTGCAGGATCAGAAACATTACCTGCGCCATCAACGGCGGTTACCCGCACATCAACCTGATCATCATCTTCCAAAAATGCAACATCTGCTGAATCTTCAGTTGATAAATCTAAAATCCATGCGCCGTTAGCATCTGCGGTGGTTTCAAAGATAAATTGATCCCCATCTTCATCGCTTAACGTGACAAAGACGGTTGCGCCCGCCTCTGCCGATCCTGTAATTTCAGGGGTAGTTTCATTAACATCCGTACCATCAAGCGGCGTTAAAATTAGCGGCGCTTGCGGTGCATCATTATCAATAGCGGCGGTAACCGTAGTAGAAGGAGAGACGTTACCAGCCGCATCGGTCGCAGTTGCCGTAATCGTAACGCTGGTATCATTTTGATCAAGGGTAAGAGAACCATCAATTGGCTGATCATCAAAATCAATGACAAAATCACCATTTTGATCCGCAGTAGTTTGATAGGTTGCAGCCGTTTGCCCATCAGTGACCGTAATAAGAACAGTTGATCCTGCTTCAGCCTGCCCTTCAACCCCACCATCAATGGCAACATAAGGATCATTGGGATCAGGAATCGTTAAAACGGGCGCATCGGGATCAGATAAATCAACTGTAAAGCCATAATTTGTTGTTTGTTGAATAATTTGACCATCACCATTATCCGCACTTAAGGTAACTGTGATTGCATCAGTATCATCCAAATCAGCTAAAGTTAACGCCCAGCTTCCATCCGTGGCAGCATTCACCGTATAAACATTTGAATCATCACCATTTGAATCAACAATGGTGACATAAACAATTGCACCTGCTTCTGCGGCTCCCGTTAAAACTGGATCAGCGTCCCCAATTATATCGCCATCTTGCGGATAAGCTAATTCAGGCATACCCCCCGAAATCTCATTATAATAAACTGTAGTATCAACAGTTCCAGAACGATTATCAGCCTCATCAACCGCAACTGCGCTAATCGTAAAACCATCGCCATCATCAATCGATAAAAAGGTGGATTCATCAACATCCAAAGTCCAAGTGCCATTCCCTGCAACTGATACTTCAAAGGTCTGTAAATCACTTCCATCGCCAATGACCAATTCAACATAAGCAACATCACTATCCGTAACTGAACCGCTAATAATAGGAAAATCTTGGGTTGTGAAGGTTGCATTCGCACTAGGTTCTAAAATAACAGGGTCTTGCGGTGCAATTAAATCTGTTGTCACAGTAACAGGCGTCGGTGATGCTGTGAACGTTGCCGCAGGTAGTGCAGAAGCCGTCAAGGTTAAAGCTTCCCCGTCATCAAAGTCAGGTGTTCCAAGTGGGATATCTTGATCCAAATCAACTTGCCAACTGCCGTTTGAATCCACCACTGCCTCATAGGTCCAAAGATTTCCACTTGCATCTTCAAACACCAATTCGACCCCCGTTGCACCAGCAGGGGCAAGCCCTGAAATAATGCTTTCATCACCAATTACATCATTGGCAATAGGATCAAGAATTTCTGCTTGGGCGGTTGGCAAATCAACAACGTCAACCTCTATCAAACCGCTACTTTCCGAAATATTACCCGCCGCATCGGAGCTAGTTGCACTTATGCTTAATTTATTCGGATCAGCAAAATCAGCATCAGCAACAGATATTGACCAATTACCGCTTTGATCGGCGGTTGCGTAATAAACTAACGCGGTTCCATTTTCATCGGTAACTGTAACTTGTACTTCTTCATTTGCATCGGCCGTACCCCCAATTACAAAATCATCCGAAACAAATGCACCATTTTCTGGAGCTGTAATTGTTGGCACAGAAGGTTCAAGCGTATCTAAGACAAAGGTCTCTGTAACAGGTGTTCCTTGATTTCCTGCCGCATCTTTTGCGGTCATTTCCACAGTATAATCCGCATCTTCCCAATCAAATAAATCATTCGTATTACCAGAAAGTGGCGCATCATTAGCAAGGTCAATTGTCCAATTTCCTTGAGTATCAACATCGGTTTCATAAACCAATTCATTTGTACCATCGCTTAAAGTGACAACCACCATTCCATTGGGTTCTGCTGTACCAATTAAAGAATCTGGGGCACTGTCAATCGCTCCTTGTGGACTAGTCAAATCAGGTGCAATCGTTGGTGGATCTGTATCAATTTCAAAGCTTGTTGGCGTTGCGGTTAAATCATTAAGAGTATAACCATCAGCTGAAGCTTCAACGGTTACAGTTTCCCCATTCACCAAACTAAAAGTTGATGTTGAATCAATCGGGGTTGCGTTATCCAAATCAATTAACCATCCACCTTGGCTATCTGCAGTCGCCTGATAAGTCGCACTTTCACCATTATTATCGGTTAGGGTAACCGTAACCACCTCACCTGCGACAGCAACCCCACTAACGACAGGCGTTAAATCATTGGTCGCCCCTCCATCCGCAGGATATAAAATAACAGGCGCACCATCACCACTTAAAGCCGAAACACTAAATTGAGATTGACCTGCCGTTGATTGATTACCTGCTGCGTCTTCAGAAACAACACGAATGGTAATATCCTCACCGTCATCTAAACCAAAAGCGGGTTCACCCTCTTGCGCTAAATCAAGTAACCAATTTCCCTGATCATCTGCTGCTACAGTGTAAATTGCGTCACCCGTGCCATCAGATAGCGTCACATAAATAGTTGAACCCGCCTCTGCTTCCCCTTCAATCAATGGGGTTTCCGTTGTTACTGAACTTAAATCGGCAGGACTGGTAATCGTTGGGGTTTCAGGTTCAGTTGTATCAATCGTCACCAATACTGAACTTGATGGACTTGAAGTTTGCCCCGCACTGTCAACTGCAGTTGCAACAAGGGTTGCTGTTTCACCATCATCTAAACTAACATAGCCAGAACCTGAAATAGGCTGATCATTATCAAGATCAATTTCCCATGATCCGTCATTTTCAACCACTGTTGAGTAAGTTGCGCTTAATGTTCCATCCGAAACCGTTAAGAAAACCGTATCACCTGCTTCAGCCGCCCCTTGAACAAGCGGCGTGGTATCATTGGTTGCCGATCCATCTAATGGTGAAGAGATATAAGGAACGCCACCACTAATATCCACAATATCAAAGCTTGAAGTTAATGGATCGGAAACATTGCCCGCTTCATCTGTTGCGGTAACGGTTATCTGAACCGCATCATCTGTATCAAGATCAATCGAACCATCAATTAACTCATTATTAGTAGAAAGATCAATCGACCAATCACCATTTTGATCGACCTGCGTTTGATAGGTTGCAACGCCACCATCATCATCTGAAATAGTTAACGTAATGGTTGAGCCTGGTTCTGCTTCCCCTGAAATAATGGGTTGATCATCAGTAATAGCCGCGCCATCTTGTGGAATAATATTAGTAGGCGCCTCTGGTGCTTGCGTATCCACCGTATAAGTAACTTTGGATTCGGGAGATTCATTGCCCGCCTCGTCAATTGCAGTTGCGGTTACGGTAATTTGATCGCCATCATCGCTATCAGGCAAATTACCGCTAATCGGTTGCTCCGTTTCAAGGTCAAGTGACCAATCGCCATTGGAATCAGTTTCAACCTCATAAACAGCGGTATCTTGCCCATCAGTTACTGTTACTTCAATCGTTGTACCAGGCTGCGCTGTTCCTTCAATCACCGCTGTATCATCAGCTGTACCATTTTGGGCTGGTGATGAAATCACTGGCGCATAAGGCGCAACAAGATCAATCGCAAAAGATACAGAATCAGAAATTAAGGTCTGACCGTCAACATCAGCACTTGCTATTACGGTAAGATTATCCCCATGATCAAGATCGTCTAAATTACCCCAATTTGCCTGAGTATTCTCGTCAATAGACCAAACCCCTTCGCTATCGGCCGTTGTTGTAAAAACTACCTGATCCGTTCCATCATTTACCGTTACCTCCACCACTGATCCTGGCAAAGCAAGCCCTTCAAGATAGGGTGTAACATCATTCGTTGTGCTTCCAGTATTTGGTACTGTAATCAGTGGCGTTCCATCACCAAGATCAACAATCTCAAACTCTGTTGTTGTATCTGCGGACTGGTTACCAGCTTCATCTGTAGCATTAACCGTTAACGTTACAGTTTCACCCGTGCTTAAAGCAAAATTACTATCAGCGTCAACAGGTGTTGCGGTTTCAAGATCAATTGTCCAATTTCCTGAGCTATCCGCAGTGGTTTCATACGTAGCACTGTAAACACCATCACTGACAATCATAAGAATTTCTGAATCTGCTTCAGCCGTTCCTGTAACCTCTGGTGTTTCATCAGTTGTCCCACCAGAAGGCGTTGGACTGGTAACAGTGGGCGAATCAGGTGGAACTGTATCGAAGGTTACATTGGTGACCGTATCGCTTGCATTTGCGCGTGGATCGGTCAAATGAATGTCCATAATTTCACCATTTTCGAAGGTAATTGCACCTCCAATAAGGCTTGAATTATCATCTAAATCCAATACCCATTGACCATAAGCATCAACATCAGCAGTATAAGTTGCTGATTCGCCATTATTATCTGACAAAGTTATTGTAACCGTTGTATTAGGCGTTGCCACCCCCGCAATCGTAGGCGTTAAATCATTGATTGAATCACCAGTTGAAGGGGAGGTAATAACAGGTGGATTTGAATAATTTGTGGTTTGGCTGGTTACTGGATCAGACTGATTGCCCGCAGCATCCATAGAAACCACAGTAACCGTCAAAATTTCATTTGGATAAAAAGTGGAGCCATCCCAATCCGCCGCATCCAAAGACCAGTAACCATCTTGATCGGCCGTTACCTGAACTGTCTCTATCTCTCCTCCCGATTGTTCAAGCGTTATCTCAACCGTGCTATTAGGTTCTGCTGTCCCTTCAATCGGAAATTCTTGGGTAACAACCCCACCACCATCTTGTGGAGAGGTAATAACGGGTTCACTTGGTGCAATCGTATCTAATTCACCCGTCAAGGGGAAACCATCAGCCTCTTCACTTACATTACCTGCCGCATCCTCAGCAGTGACGGAGATGGTTAATTCATCCCCTTCTTCAATCTCAATCGTGCCTGCGGTTGGATCATCGGTGTCCAAATCAACCATCCATTGGCCATTATCATCAACGGCGACTTCCCAAGTTGCCTCTCCACCATCATCATCGCTAACAACAACATGAACAGTACTACCCGCTTCGGCGGTTCCACTAAGCGGGCTATAATTTTCATTAACATATCCAACCTCACCAAAATCATCTGCATCATTGACGATTGGTTTATCGGGCGGCGTAAAATCGGCTAAATAATCCTGTGTAGCGGTTGCAGATTGATCCCCATCTGCATTGGTTGAATACATCTCTAAAGTAACAGTACTTCCATCAGGAATAAGATTAGGATCAATTGCCACTGACCAATTGCCTGCGGAATCTGCAGTTGTTTGTGTTGTGTAAGTTGTTTGTTGGCCGTCTGGATCTGTAATCGTAAAAGTTAAAAAGACTTCATTATCAGCACCAGCCGTTCCAGAAAAAGTTGAACTTTTTAGCCATTCTTCATTAAGGTAACCGCCGCTTGGACTGGTTAAAGTTGGAACAAGCGCATCAGCAGGACTTGCTAATAACCCCGCATCATCGTCATCATCGTCATCATCAAATGGTGATGTAGCGGTTGTGATCGGATCTGTTTCTTCACCAAGGCTTAAAAATTCTTCAAGCTCGTTATCATCTTCTGATAAAAATTCTTCTAATTCATCATTCGTGACTTGTGAATAATAATCAAGCCAAAACTCAATATCAAAATCTAGCCATTCTTGCGTAGAAGGATCAAAAAAGCGTGCGCCAAGCCAATCGGTATTAACATCCCATAGCCGAACCAGCTCTTCATTTACATAAAGACTACCAACAACAGGACCTAAAAGATAGCGGCTACCAGAATCGGCATCAAGAACATAAAGCATCCCCCCCTCGGAAACTAATAATTCCCCAGTAGAAAGACTAATGCTAATAGAAGATGAGCTTTCAATAAGCTGAGTGACATCCAAGCCAGCTAAAACTGCCTCGGTAATATCATCAGTGGTACCATCTTCTTGTTCAATAATAACGCGCATACATTAACTTCTCAAGTTCAAGCGATGCTTTTTAAACATCCGCCCGTAAAATATATTTCTTGATAAAACCGTAACAAAATATAATTATAAAACGGCATCAAGATTTTCATCACGAGTCGGTAGGCTTTATGATCTTATGCTTGCAATCATGTTCACCTTAATATTTCCATACCAAATACTCGCACCTGAACTTAGGCTGATAGTTTTAAATTACACTATTAGCACAATAGGTGTTTTAAAACGAATTCGCCTTAATTTCAATATTAATGTTAATTATATATTATGTTTGTATTATACTGATTTTTAAAAAAATTTAAATATTAAAATATATTTAATCAGTAAAGAATAAGTAAAAAATTGGAAAATTTTGTTTGATCTGTGACAACCATCACATTTTTTTAACCATTAGATTAAAATTTTAATTAATTTTTTAGATGAAATAGATCAGCTTACTTTTTTCATCAAAATCATTGCCCAGCCAGATTTTTTCATTGTTTTACAATGGATAAAGCCAATATTTCGATAAGCTGCACGAACTGGATTTATCTGTTTTTCTGTGATTCCTGATAAAATAATATAACCATCTTGCATCATTTTTTGTGCTGCAATCGGCGCAAATTTTTTTAAAGGATTCGCTAAAATATTCGCTGTAATTAAATCAATATTATAAAGTTTTTTATTATTAAAACTTGGGATGTATGATGCATTTAATACATTGATTTTATTTTTTAATTTATTTTTTATTATATTATTTACTGATTGAACAACTGATTTTTTATCATTATCGATTGCAACATTGCTTTTAAATGTATGTTTCCATAAATTTTGTCCTGCCATCGCAAGGATTGCAGTGCCGCATCCAACATCGACCATTCGTAACGGATTAAAGCTTTTTTTACTAAGTTCAATCATTGCTTCAAGGCAAAGTGAGGTGGTTGCATGCGTGCCACTTCCAAAAGCAAGTGCAGCTGAAATTTTCATAAAAATTGCGCCTGAAGGTGGCTTTCTGTTATCATTTTCTATTGATTGAATGAAAAAACGGCCAATCTTAATAGGAGGAAAACTTTTACGATTTTCAGCAAGCCAATCTTGATCTTGCAACTGTTCAAAATTGGTATAGCTTGATACGTTAGTCGATTGTTTTAAAAATATTTTTAGCTGATTTTCGATTAGTCTTTGATCAAGCTGTGGCGTACCAAATAATTCAATTACCCATTCATAGGTTTTAGAATCTTGGGAAAGTACAACCGCTACCTCTAATTCAGGGCAATATGCTTCCAAATGCGCAATAAACGCATCAGCAGAATTGCATTCAGCAAATCGTATCGTATATTTGTCAATTGGCATTGATTGGTTATTTAACCGCATTTAAAAATGTTTGCAAATCGTTTGATTTTTTGTTAGGTGCCAATTTGATTTTGAATAGGGAGAATCAAACAATGGCAAAATTATTAATGCCGCGAGCAACGGCGGTATGGTTGATTGATAACACAACTTTGACATTTGAACAAATTGCAGCGTTCACAGATTTACATATGCTGGAAATTCAAGCACTAGCCGATGGTGAAGTTGGTTCGAATATGAAAGGAAGCAATCCTATTCAAGGCGGCCAGCTATCACGAGAGATGATTGAGGCTTGTGAAAAAGACCCAAATGCAGAACTTAAATTATTACGTTCTGATTTACCAGAACCTGTTGTTCGCCATAAAGGGCCACGCTATACGCCTTTATCCAAACGCGCAGATAAGCCTGATGCAATCGCATGGCTGTTACGCCATCACCCTGAATTGGTCGATGCGCAAATTTGCCGCTTAATCGGTACAACAAAACCAACGATCTTGGCAATACGTGATAAAAGCCATTGGAACAGTCCGAATTTAAAACCGCGTTCGCCCGCAGAACTTGGGCTTTGCACTCAGCTAGATTTGGCAACAGAGGTTGAAAAAGCAATACGAGCAGGACGGCAACCATTGGAAGACCCAATGAAAGAACATGCGCGCACGGCCGCATCATTCGTTACAGAAGAACCTGACTGGCCAACCAACGATTAATTTATGATGTGGTTTTGTGCTTGATAAGCCAAATACCGCAAATAAGCGCGAGTGCGCTGATTGAAGCGTTCATAAAAAATACAGGGCTTAAAGCATCTTGAAGGGGTTGGGTTGATAATCCACCAAGATTAGCACTGGCTCCTGCCGCAGCTGCACCTATCGCATAGGAAGTTGATTGAATCGCTGGTATGAGCGAGGCAACCAAATCCTTTTCACCCCGATCAGTGTTTGAAATTGTGCGTTGATTGACAAATGCCCAACAAGCACCCATCCCACAACCAATAAAAATTAAACCCATGATAATAAGGGCAAGATAATTGTAAAACAAAGAAGCCAATAACAGACTAAACCCCAAAAAATGACCCGTTATCCCTGCGAGAATAAATAAATTTGCACTATTTTGACGATCCCTTAACCCAACGAGCAAAGAAACTAAAGACCAGCCAAAGGAAATAAAAGAACCAAGATAGCCCGCATTGGCAATCGATAAATCATGAAGCCGTTGCGCCAATAATGGAATAAATACATGTACAGAAGAATTTGGTAATAAAAGCAAAAACATTAAACAAAAACCGCTTCCAGAAACCGTGCTTAATTGAAATAAATTAGTAGGGAACAATTTATTTGCTTTGGTTCGATCAAGCCTAATTGCAATGAATAATAAAATCATTGCGCCTGCAATTAAAGATAAGCTACTTAAACCATCCTCAATGCCGCCTGTCATACCAACTGCTGTAATGCCTACCCCAACAAGCAGTAATCTTCCAATTGGCTTATGTTTAGGTTTATCTTGATTATCATTTTGAATCTCATGCTTTTTATTCATAGCAGAAGAAAAAACCAATCCAAGATAAATGGCAACCAAGACGATATTAACAGCAAAAACGGCACGCCATGAAAAAAATTCTGTCAACATACCCGCAAAGATTGGGCCTATTGCCGCAGAAGAAACATAGGAAATTCCAAACAATCCGAATATTTTTGGGATTTGAGATTCTTCAAAAAATTCATGGACACAGCCATAAGAAATGGCCATGAT
This sequence comes from Alphaproteobacteria bacterium, assembly GCA_965229675.1. Lineage (GTDB taxonomy): Bacteria > Pseudomonadota > Alphaproteobacteria > CBDDJK01 > CBDDJK01 > CBDDJK01. The sequence continues at coordinate 727,057 of OZ245897.1, read as the reverse complement.
CATGCCCTCACCGATGCCTTGTAACGCCCGTCCGATAACGACCATCTCCATAGTTGGGGAAAGGGCTACCCAAATGGAACCCAATAAAAATATACACGACGAAAGAATTGTGGCTCCCCTAATCCCAATCTGACGCTTTAAATACCCACCGTAAGCACCAAATAAAATCGACATGGCAAGATAAATGGTGGTTACCCAGCTTATCAGGGAAACGCCACCAAGTTCTGTAACCATACTTGGCGTTATGGTTGCTATAATATACCAATTTAGGGCATGTAACCCGATCCCAAGAAACATTGCCCAGAGAATAAGAGCTTTATCACCAAATAATAAGCTTATATAGCCTGATTGATCGCTTGTTTTTGTTTGCATTTTTTGGATTTAATATAAAAAGACTTGACCGTAAAAGGTTTTTTTGCTTTATGCCAGTTTCGCGTCTGGGAATGTGGTGGATTAGACTCAATCCTCCCGCCGATATTTAAATAAATTTCGGACTACCGGACACCTATTCTTCATCCTTTACTATAGGGAAATTTGATTTATGTCTAAACGTATCGGGGCAAAATATAAAATTGACCGCCGCCTTGGGGTCAATCTTTGGGGGCGTCCAAAAAGCCCATATAATTCACGTGAATATGGTCCAGGACAGCATGGCCAACGCCGTAAAAAGCCAACTGATTTTGGTATTCAGCTAATGGCAAAGCAGAAATTAAAAGGCTATTATGGTTCGATTGGTGAAAAACAGTTTCGCCGTTATTATAAGGAAGCTGTTCGCATGAAAGGCGATACAGGTCAAAATTTAGTTGGATTGCTTGAACACCGCTTGGATGCCATTATTTATCGGTCTAAATTAGCGATTACAGTTCATGCTGCACGTCAATTTGTTAATCATGGGCATGTAAGCGTCAATGGTCAAAGGGTTACGATCCCTTCTTATAATATCAAACTTGGTGATGTGATTGAAGTTCGGGGTAAAGCCCGTGAATTTGGTATTGTCCAAGAAGCAATTCAATCCACGGAACGCGATGTGCCTGATTATGTCGAAGTTGATCATAAAAAGCTCAAAGTCGCTTTGAGTCGTACACCAAAATTGGAAGAAATACCCTATCCAGTTACGATGGAACCCAATCTGGTGGTCGAATATTACTCAAGGTAGATCATGAACGATTATCCAAGCAAAAAACAGCGGGAGCAGGGTAACCAGTTCCTGCCGTTTTTCAGCAAGGATAATGGCGATGAACCTTTAATCCCTGTTATCACGCTGGATGATAAAACAGGGGATGTCCTTATGTTAGCTTTTATGAACGAAGAAGCTTTATCCTTAACCCTTACCCATAAAGAAGCTTATTATTGGTCAAGGTCACGTAAAGCCTTATGGCATAAGGGGGAGACAAGTGGACAAATTCAAAAGCTGATTTCCATTACTGTGGATTGTGACCAAGACGCTTTATTAATGCGAGTGCAGCCGCAAGGGGATGGCGGATGCTGCCATTTGGGAAAGAAAAGCTGCTTTCATAGGGAGATTCAGCCCCCAACCCATGATCAATCTACCTCTTTGGAAGCTCTGGAGCTTATTTTTAAAGGGTGATGACCCGATTTCCGCGCTCCATAAAAGCAAAAAAAGCCTTAGCTGAGGCAATTTTTGATCGCCTTTATGCACAAAATCCAGAACCTACAGGCGAATTGAACTGGACGAATCCTTATACTTTATTGGTTGCTGTTACCCTATCTGCACAAGCAACTGATAAAGGGGTTAATAAAGCAACAAAAAGCTTATTTGAAGTGATCAATCACCCTAACGATCTTTTAACACTTGGCGAAGCGGGTTTAATCGCGCATATTAAATCAATCGGACTTTATCGCAGTAAAGCAAAGAATCTTATTAAAATGGCTGAAATTCTGGTAAATGATTATGATGGAATTGTCCCACAATCAAGGGAAGCATTGGAATCTTTACCTGGTGTTGGCCGTAAAACAGCGAATGTTGTTTTAAGCATTGCCTTTGGTCAATCAACCTTGGCGATTGATACCCACCTATTCAGATTAGCGCATCGTTTCGGCCTATCAAAGGCTAAAACGCCCCTTAAAGTGGAAGAAGACTTATTGACCCTCATCCATGAACGCCATCTTTATCATGCGCATCAATGGCTTATTCTACATGGCCGTTATATCTGTAAGGCACAAAAGCCAAATTGTTCAGAATGTTGCTTAAATGATCTTTGCCCTTCAGCAGAAACATGATCATGACAAAAGATAAAGACACACCAATGATGGAACAATATCTGGCCATCAAGCAGCAGCATCCCGAATGTTTACTATTTTATCGGATGGGCGATTTTTACGAATTATTTTTTGACGATGCGGAAAAAGCAGCGACAGCATTAAATATTGCCCTAACCAAGCGTGGAAAGCATAAAGGACAAGATATTCCAATGTGTGGTGTCCCTGTGCATGCGTCCGAAGCTTATCTTGCTAAATTGATCAAGCAAGGCTTTCGGGTTGCCGTTGGCGAACAAATGGAAAATCCAATAGAGGCCAAAAAACGCGGCAGTAAATCAGTGGTTAAACGCCAGATCGTACGAGTTATCACCCCTGGCACTTTAAGCGAAGATAGTTTATTAGATCCAAAAGGCAATCAACCTTTATTGGCAATTCAGTATGATCAAAAAAGCCAATATGCGCTTGCTTGGTGCGATATTACCAATGGTCAATTTTATTGCAACAAGATTGAAGCGGATTTGATCGGTTCAGAATTATCGCGCATACAGCCTTGTGAAATACTGTTATCAGATGATCAATATAGTTATTTCAAGAATTTTTTGCAAGAAAGCGATTTGTTTGATCATCAAACAGAGATTGATCGGCTGCTTACCCCAGTTGCTAATCAAAAATTTAATGCTTCTTCTGCTATGCAAAAGCTTGAAACTTATTATCAAGTGCAATCACTTGAAGCGTTTGGAAATTTTTCAAACGATGAGCTTGCTTGTGCGGGGGCAGTTCTGGATTATCTTTACCTTACCCAGCTTGAAAATATGCCGAAACTTTCACCGCTTTTTCAGCTTCATCCTAAATCTTTAATGATCATTGATGCTGCAACAAGAAAAAATCTTGAATTAATTGAATCCATCAGTGGAAAACGACAAGACAGCTTAATTCATGTAATTGATCACTGTAAAACAGCAGCAGGTTCAAGATTATTGAAAGATTGGATTTCAGCACCCCTAATTGATATAAATATAATCAATGCACGGCTTGCTTCGGTTTCATGGTTCCATGATCATCCTGATTGTCATGAATCTTTAAAAATAAGTTTAAAAGAACTTCCCGACCTAATCCGTCCTTTATCACGCATTGGAATGGGACGAGGTTCACCGAAAGATTTAGGACAAATCGCAACAGCCCTTTCAAAAAGCTTGCATATAAAAGCATTACTGGCTTCGTCAACCCAACAACCTGAATTGCGGTTATGTTATGCAGTTAAAAATATTCATGATCACAGCGAACTTAGTGATTTATTGCGCCGCGCATTAAAAGAAGATTTACCTTATCATGCACGCGAAGGCGGTTTTATTAATCCTGGATTTGCACCTGAACTTGATGAAATATGCTCTTTAAGAGATGAAGGAAGACGCCATATTGCTGGACTTGAGACGCGTTATCGTAAATTAACTGGCATTGAGACCTTAAAAATTCGTCATAATAACGTAATGGGCTATCATATCGAAGTATCTGATAAACAAGCCGAACGCGCACAATCAATTTTAAATGAAAAATTTGTCCATCGCCGTACAATGAATAATTCTGTGCGCTATAGCTGTGAAGAATTAGACCTATTAGCTTCAAAAATTCTTGATGCCTCTGAACGCGCCCTTGGCATTGAACAACAATGGTTTACAACGCTTACCAATGCCTGCCTTGAAATTAGAAATCGTTTAATGGAAACTGCAAACATGCTTGCTGAAATTGATATTTTTTCAGCTTTTGGTGAATTAGCATTAAAAGCTAATTATTGCAGACCCCAGCTTAGCGATGATGAACAATTCCATATTAAAGGCGGCCGCCACCCAGTTGTTGAATCTATGTTAAGCCGCCAAGACTTTATTAAAAACGATTGCAATTTAGACCAATCACAATCTTTATGGCTATTAACAGGACCAAATATGGCAGGAAAATCAACTTTTCTACGCCAAAATGCACTTATTGCCGTCCTAGCCCAAATTGGTAGTTTTGTTCCTGCTGATGAAGCAAAAATTGGTATAATTGATCGATTATTTAGCCGAGTAGGTGCCGCCGATAATCTTGCTAAAGGTCAATCTACCTTTATGGTAGAAATGGTGGAAACAGCAACCATCCTTAATCAAGCCAGTAAACGTTCCTTGGTAATTCTTGATGAAATTGGACGTGGAACTGCAACCTTTGATGGGCTATCCATTGCATGGGCAGTCATAGAATATTTGCATGATCATATTCAATGCCGTGGATTATTTGCTACCCATTATCATGAATTAACCAATTTAATTGCAAAACTTGATCGTCTTAGCCCGCATAGTATGAAGGTTAGGGAATGGAAAGGAACAATCATTTTTCTTCACGAAGTTATTAAAGGAACTGCCAATCGTTCCTATGGTATTCATGTAGGGGAACTAGCTGGTTTGCCAAAATCCGTGACAATTCGCGCACGACAAGTCCTGAATCTGCTTGAACAAAGTAATCATTCACAAAATTTACATGAACTTGCTGATGATCTTCCTTTATTTAGAACGAATAAAAATAATGAACCTGTTTATGAAGAAACAGAAGCTCAACCTGACTATAGTAAATTAATTGAAACTTTAGAAATCATCGACCCTGATTCCTTGTCTCCCAAACAAGCATTAGAAAAATTATATACATTAATCGAACTTTATTCAGACTCATTGAAAAATTCTTAACAGTTCATTCAAACTATTTTGATCATTATATCACATAATCAGTGATCTATATCACAGACTGTTAATTTGTATAAAAAATAAAATGAAACAAAAAATTCACAGGATAATGAAATTTTAAACCAACTTGACAAACATGTTTTGCAGGTTAATAAAGCAACCATATTTGGCGTATATAAATCATGGGGCCGTAGCTCAGCTGGGAGAGCGTCGCGTTCGCAATGCGAAGGTCGGGAGTTCGATCCTCCTCGGCTCCACCAAATTTAACAAAATTCACAAGCTGTTATATATTTTATTTTTAAATTTAATTGAACCAAGCCGTTTATTTTTCCCCAATTTAACATCCCTCTCCATCTCCTCCTTTTATTTAATATATAAATAAGGTATTAAGGTTCATAATCTGTTAAATTGTTAAATTATAAAATAGTTTAGAAATGACCAAAAAACTTTTATCTGTTTTTAATCAAACACAACAAAAAAATCCGCCAATTTGGTTTATGCGGCAGGCTGGACGCTATTTACCAGAATATCGTGAAATTCGTCAAAAGGCAGGGAATTTTCTTGATCTTTGTTATACACCTGAATTAGCTGAAGCAGTTACATTACAACCCATTCAACGCTATGGATTTGATGGTGCAATTTTATTTAGTGATATTTTAGTCATTCCTGATGCATTAGGGCTTGAAGTATGGTTTGAAGATGGCGAAGGACCACGCCTTAACCCTGTTGAAAATAAAGATATGATTAAAACATTAACAAAAAATCTTGATCATATTGATAATCAATTGCAACCTGTTTATGAAACGCTACGGCGTTTGACGAAATCATTACCTAATGAAACAACATTAATTGGTTTTTCAGGCTCACCATGGACATTAGCTTGTTATATGTTATGTGGTGGAAGCGATCCAGGCTTTATAAAAGCGCGTAGGATTGCCTATCATAACCCATTATTGCTTGATGAATTGATTGATTTATTGGTTGAAGCGATTAGTCATTATCTAATCAAGCAGGTTCAAAATGGTGCAGAACTATTGCAATTATTTGATAGTTGGTCTGGATTGTTAGATTCAAATGGGTTCAAGCAATTTGTTATTCAACCAACAAAACGGATTATTGATTCGGTTAGGGCAGCTGGGGTTACAGTTCCCATTATTGGATTTCCAAGAGGATGTGGTACTTTATATAAAGATTATTTTATGCAAACGAAAATTAATGGAATTTCGATTGATTCGTCAGTATCTTTGCAATATGCAAGTGAGCATTTGTTACCCTTAGGGGTTGTTCAAGGAAATTTAGAACCTTTAAGATTGCAAGGTGAAAAATCCTTATGGCAGGCTGAAGTTGATTTAATTTTGAAATATTTTTATGGAAAACCATTTATATTTAATTTAGGACATGGCATTGATAAACAAACCAATCCACAAGCTGTTCAAGATATTATAACTTATATTCGATCAAAATGACCTTTCATACTCTAACATCTCATTCAGAAAAGCGTCGTAAAGGCATAGGGCTGGTTTTAGTTAATCTTGGAACCCCTGATGCGCCAACCCCTTCGGCTGTTCGTCGTTATTTAAGGGAGTTTCTTTCAGATCAGCGTGTAATTGAACTTCCAAAATTCCTATGGCAGATTATTTTAAATTTCATTATTTTACCAATACGTTCACCTAAATCAGCAAAAAATTATGCAAAAATATGGGATTATGAACATGGTGATTCACCCATACGTTATCATTTAGAGCAATTAACTGAAAAAATGGCAAATGAGATTACAATTTTTACCGAAATTGTACCTGCAATGCGCTATGGAAATCCTTCAATTGCAAAGGCCTTATTAAATTTATTAGAAAAAAAAGTTGATAAAATAATTATTCTTCCGCTTTATCCACAATATTGCGCAGCAACGACTGCTAGCTGTTATGATGCTGTTTTTTATCAATTAAAAAAGATGCGTTGGGCGCCTTCCATTTATTTTCTGTCACCCTATTACGATCATCCTAATTATATTTGTATCATTTCTGATTCGGTTAAAAAAATAATAGAATCCGATGCACCCGAAGTAACTTTATGTTCATTTCATGGCATGCCAGAACGTACATTGCCACTTGGCGATCCTTATTATTGTCATTCACATAAAACGGCTCGGTTGATTCGTGAACAGCTTGGTCTTGATGAAACAAAGTTCAGATTTTGTTTTCAATCAAGATTTGGGCCAGCAAAATGGTTTGGCCCTTCTGTTGAAGAAGTTTTAAGTGAACTTGCAAGTCAAGGAATAAAAAAAATAGCTGTGGTGGCTCCTGGCTTTTCGATGGATTGTATCGAAACTTTGGAAGAAATCGCCATTGGCTATAAAGAATTTTTTATTGAAGCAGGCGGGGAAGAATTAATCTATATTCCTTGTATAAACTCAAGTGATGAAGCGATAGATTTTTATAAATCATTTATTCATGAGCAGTTAAATTATGACATCATGGGAAAATATTAATCCTTTATCACCGATCTATTTAAAAAATAATGAAGATTCAGACAGGTCTTTATCTGAATTTAAAAATCTTCCTAAAGAATTAAAATATTTTTTACAAACGATTGCTTCCGCTTCGCCCCATCTTAGAAAATTACTTAAATCTGTTGAGTATCCACAACAATATTTTGACCTATCCCCTCAAAAACATTGCGAACAAGTCTTAAATGATTTGAATAATATTTTAAATTCATCAGATTATACTTATTCAACTGATGAAATTATGTCTTATTTGCGCAAAGCAAAACAAAAAATTGCGCTTACTATTGCACTTGCTGATTTAGCTGGATTATTTACTCTTGATGAAGTTACGCATTATCTTTCTTCTTTTGCAGATCTTTGTTTAGAGATTGCTTTAATCTATGCCTTAAAACAAAGCCTAAGGCTTGATAATGCTTATAATGATTGGCCTGAATGTAATAAATCATTGAAGGAGCAATTACAGCGTCAAGGCGTTACAATCCTTGCTATGGGTAAATTAGGTGCCTCAGAGCTTAATTATTCCAGTGATATAGACCTAATCATCCTTTATGAACCAGATTATTTTTATTTTTGTGATCAAGATAGATTAGATCAAGGATTGACACGCGCAATACAGCTTTTAACGCGTATCATGGAAACAAAAACGCAAGATGGTTATGTCTTTCGTATTGATCTTCGGTTGCGACCTGATCCCAATATAACCCCGCCAATCTTACCAATTTTGACGGCGGAAACCTATTATGAAAGTCAAGGTCTGAATTGGGAACGTGCAGCAATGATTAAAGCGCGAATATGCGCTGGTAATCAAGAAATTGGAAAGCAGTTTTTAAAACAAATTTCACCTTTTATTTGGCGTAAGCATTTGGATTTTGCCGCGATTGAAGATATCCGAACGATTCGTAAACGGATTGAACATCATCGAAAAGGTAAAGAAATTGTGTTTGCGGGTCACAATATCAAATTGGGACATGGGGGTATTCGTGAAATAGAATTTTTTGTTCAAACACATCAATTAATCTGGGGAGGGCGCAGGCCAGCTTTAAGATGTAAAAAAACATTGGATGGGTTAGCCATACTTGTTCAAGAAATAATTTGTTCTGTCGAACAAAAAAATCAATTATCTGAAGCGTATCATTTTTTGCGTAAGCTTGAACACCGCCTACAAATGATTGATGATTTACAGACCCAAAAAATGCCCGAAACTGAAATGGAATTGTCCATCATTGCATGCTTAATGGGTTATGATCAATTTGATAAATTTCAAACCGATTACTTCAATCATTTAAATGAAGTTGGGAATTATTTTGATCAGTTTTTTTATCAAGAAAATGATCAGTTTTCGGATCAAACACAATTGGATTTTTTGAATTTTGACAAGGATACGCCATCAGAATCAATTTTAAATTATTTAACGGATTTTAAACTTAAACAAACTGATCAAGCTTATCGTCTTATTCAAGAATGGCATCAAGGACGCATTCGTGCGCTACATTCTGAACGGGCGCGCAATCTTCTTTCCAATCAGTTAGGGGTGCTTCTTGAAGCAATTAAAAATAGTTTGGATCCAGATCGCGCCTTGATTCATTTTGATCAATTTATTTCAAAATTACCTGCTGGTGTGCAGCTTTTTTCACTATTCGATAATAATCCTACATTGATTGCTAAAATTATAAATATTCTAGGAAACGCACCGCGTTTAGGTGAATTGCTTGCAAAACGACCGCAGCTTATTGAAATTTTTCTTGATCCAGCGATTAATGAAACCTTTTTAACGTCTGAAGCTTTAGGAGCTGTATTACAAACGCAATTAACGCACGCACCGCATCAAGATTATGAACAAATGCTTATATTATGCCGTGAATTTTCAGCAGATTATCAGTTTCATATTGGCGTGCAATATCTTAATCGCCAAGTGAACTGGAAAGGGTTAAGCAATCAATTAACCAATCTTGCTGAAACATTAATTCAATTTATTGCACCAAAAATCATTGATGATTTTTCACAATATCACGGTACTATAGAAAATAGCGGTTTTTGTTTATTAGCCTTAGGTAAGCTTGGTAGTAGAGAATTATTACATGCTTCTGATCTTGATTTATTGTTTATTTATGATGTTGATGGATCAGAAGATCATCAATTATTATATTCTGATGGCCAAAAACCGCTTGGGGTTGAAGTTTATTACCAACGGCTTGCGCAGCGTTTTGTTTCAGCATTTAATCGTGAAATGCAAGGTGGGAAGTTATATGAAATTGACCTACGTTTTCGCCCCTCCGCAAGTCCGCTTGCTGTCCAATTTCGTACATTGCAACATTATTATCAGCTTCAACAGGGTAAACCATCTGCTGGAACAGCATGGAATTTTGAATATATGGCTTTGACAAAGGCAAGACCAATTTTTGAAAGCAAAAAAGGTTTAGTAAAAAAAATAATGAATTGGCGGCAAGCATGTTTGGGCTTTGAACGTGATAAGCAGCAATTAGCCCAAGATATTGTGGAAATGCGCAAAAAAATAGCAGATCAATATTCAGAACATAATTTATGGGACATTAAGCATCGCCGAGGCGGATTAATTGATTGTGAATTTTTAATTCAATATCAAGTTCTTCGTTATGCTTATGAATATCCAGCTTTAATTGCAGGAAATCCAACCTCTATGGTGACTTATTTATCAAGGCTTCGTGAAGTGCATCTTTTTGATGATCAATCTTTTGAAATACTCAATCAATCTATGAATCTTTGGCAATCACTCCAAGCTTTGTTTAGATTAACGCTTATAGATGATAAAACAGAATTTGAAGCAATGCCAACTGGCCTTCAACAATCAATGATTAAGCTTGTTGATGATATTGATTCTATTGATGAATTAAAACAATTTATAGAAAAACAAGCTGAGGATATGCGCACTTTATTTAACAAACTGATTAAATAAGCGGATATTCTTGACAATAGGACTTTGCTATGCCTATTTCAGGTAATATCAGGTTAAGTGATGGTGGGCACGGCTGGGTTCGAACCAGCGACCCCTACGATGTCAACGTAGTGCTCTCCCGCTGAGCTACGCGCCCTATTCAGCAGAGCCATTAAAGCTAACAAGCGCGATTGTCAACTATTAGTTTTTAAGGGCAATAAATCCATGGAAACAATTTTTGCGCTATCAACAGGGGTTGGCAAGGCAGGGGTTGCGGTTATTCGTTTATCAGGTTCTGAAACTAAAAATACGCTGGCAAATTTAACAGGAAAAGAGGATTTTATCCCGCGTAAAGCGATCTTAGCAAATCTTTATGATTCAAAAAACCACTCACCACCTCTTTTTCTTGATCAAGCACTGATTTTATTTTTTCCTGCTCCTAATAGCTATACAGGTGAAGATATGGCTGAATTGCATATTCATGGTGGATTAGCAACCAGAGAAGCTGTTTTAGCTACACTTGATAGTTTTCCCAAATTGCGTATGGCAGAACCAGGTGAATTTACAAAGCGTGCTTTTTATAATGATAAGATCAATTTACTTGAAACGGAGGGGTTATCTGCCCTTATTGATGCAGAAACTGAACTGCAGCGAAAGCAAGCTTTGCGTCAGCTTGATGGTGCATTAACGCAATTATGCACAAATTGGCGTCAAGACCTTATGAGGGGCTTGGCTTTATTGGAAGTTGAAATTGATTTTTCAGAAGAAGATTTACCACAAAATTTGGAACAGACTATTTACGGATTATTATCGCCGATTGATGATCAAATGCGTGTGCATCTTGACCGTTCACAGCGGGCAAAGCGCATTCAAGCTGGTTTGCAAATTGTAATTGCTGGGCCACCTAATGTTGGGAAGTCAACCTTAATGAATTGGCTTTCAGGTCAATCAACGGCTATTGTAAGTGAACAGGCTGGAACCACGCGTGATTTATTAAAAGCCCCCTTAGTAATTTCAGGCGTTCCCATAACCCTTATTGATAGTGCAGGCCTTCGGGAGACAAAAGACCCTATTGAACAAGAAGGGGTTAAACGCGCTTATAAAAGTTTGGAAGAAGCTGATCTTATCATTATTATGACAGATATTCATTATTCGGTTGATAAAAATTTAGCGATTAAAACCGATCATTTATCCAAGCAAAATTATATTCGTATTATTAATAAGGTCGATTTAAATCCATATATTGATAAAGATAATACTATTGACAACTATATATCGTTTTTAGAACCTAAAAATCTGGATATATTTTATGACACATTGGTTCATAAAATTACAGAATTGGCTAATTTTGAAGAAGCTCCTGCTTTTGCACGGGAACGCCATCAAGCAGCTTTAAAGGAAGCGTTAGGTGCAATTGAAGAATTTTTAACTTGCCCACCATCTGATTTGGCGTTAAAGGCTGAGTTAATTCGTACCGCGATAACGGCACTTGATCGCTTATTAGGACGTGTTGATATTGAGCAGATATTAGATATCCTATTTAAAGAATTTTGTATTGGTAAGTAGCTATTTGTCGGAGTGTTTCACGTGAAACAAAAAATCTATGCAGATGTAGTTGTTATTGGTGGGGGGCATGCTGGGTGTGAAGCCGCCGCAGCTTCTGCACGCTATGGAGCAAATACAATCCTGCTTACGCATCGTCAAGATCGTATTGGTATTATGTCATGCAATCCTGCAATTGGTGGTCTAGGAAAAGGCCATATTGTGCGGGAAATTGATGCGCTTGACGGGTTAATGGGACGGGTTGCAGATCAAGCAGGCATTCAATATCGTATGTTAAACCGTTCAAAGGGGGCAGCAGTTCAAGGCCCCCGTGCGCAAATGGATCGGGAGCATTATCGTAAAGCGATGCTTGCAGCTTTGCAGGCACAATCGAATTTAACAATCGTTGAGGGAGCCGCCGAAGAATTTACCTTTAACCAACAAAATCAAATCCAATCTGTAATTACTGAAGATGGACAGCATATTATGGCTGGCGCAGTTGTGCTAACGGTCGGTACTTTTTTAAAAGGGGCAATTCATGAAGGCCATCAGGCGCGTGAAGGGGGGCGTGATGGTGATGCTGCTGCAATTAAATTAGCAAAATTTCTTAATGGTTTGGGTTTACCACAAGGACGTTTAAAAACGGGAACGCCCGCAAGGCTTGATGGTCGCACACTTGATAAATCACAATTAGAAGCGCAATGGGGGGACGAAATACCAGAGGCTTTTTCAACACTAACCGAAAAAATAACATTACCACAAATTTGTTGTTATATTACCCATACGAATGAAAAAACACATCAAATCATTCGCGATAATCTTGAACATTCTGCGCTTTATGGTGGGATTATTTCTGGTACAGGTCCGCGTTATTGCCCATCTATTGAAGATAAAATTGTTCGTTTTCAAGATCGCAATGCCCATCAGGTATTTTTAGAGCCTGAGGGAATTGATGATCATACGATTTATCCAAATGGGCTTTCAAATTGTTTACCCGTGCCGTTACAAGAGCAATTTTTAAGGACGATAAAAGGATTGGAACAAGTTTCAATATTGCGTCCAGCCTATGCGATTGAATATGATTATTTTGATCCACGCGCATTAACGCATGGATTGGCGGTTAAGGCTTATTCAGGATTATATTTTGCAGGTCAGATCAATGGGACAACAGGCTATGAGGAAGCGGCAGGGCAAGGCTTAATTGCGGGCTTAAATGCGGCACGATTTGTTGGTGGAGGCTCAGCCGTCGAACTTGATCGTGCGATGGCTTATATTGGTGTTATGATTGATGATTTAGTGACCAAAGGGGTGGATGAACCTTATCGTATGTTTACATCTCGTGCAGAATATCGTCTTTATTTGCGTGCCGATAATGCGGATGAACGATTAACGGATTGGGGGGTTAAAGCAGGGATCGTGGGTTCAAAGCGTAAATCACATTGGCAGGAGCAAAAATATGCACTTAATCATGGAAAACAAATTTTACAACAAATCAACCTATCGCCTCATGAATGGAATAAACTGGGTGTTTCAGTAAAGCAAGATGGAATTAAACGTTCTTTATGGACAATGATCGGCCATCTTAATGAAAGACAAAATCAAGATTTAGAAACAAATTTTCCACAAATTCGTGAGATTACACCATCAATCTTAGCAAGGCTTAAAATTGATTCGCACTATTCGACTTATTTGGAACGGCAAGCTTCAGATATTGAAGCAATGCGAAAAGATTCACAGCTTCATTTGCCTGACGCATTGTGTTATGATCAAATTGGTGCGCTTTCAACAGAAATGGTTGAACGTCTTCAACAAGCACGGCCAAAAACTTTGGCGGCGGCGGCTCGTGTTCCAGGGATTACACCAGCTGCATTAACGGCCTTATTTCGTTACCTTAAAAAATATCCAAAAGCGGCGTGACGCCTTTTATCGATGTCATTGATAACCAATCGTGAATTTGCTGATATCTTCAATGTTTCACGTGAAACAATGGAATATTTAGAAATTTACGCCAAGCTTTTAACACAATGGCAGCAAAACTTAAATTTAGTGAGTGCAACTACTCTACCGCAATTATGGCATCGCCATATGGCGGATTCAGCACAGCTTGCAAAATTAATTCCACAAGATATTGAACGGTTGGTTGATTTTGGTAGTGGTGCAGGCTTTCCTGCTTTGGTGTTAGCTTGTTTAAGGCCTGATTTGACGTTTGATTTAATTGATTCGGATCGTCGTAAAACCATTTTTATGAACGAGGTGATTCGCCAAACAGGGCTTAATAAGGCTCGTGTGCGTGTCCATAATGTTCGGGTGGAAGCTTGGATAGAATCCTATGATTCGGTGAATCGGTTAGATCATTATAAAACATTGGTTGTTTCGCGTGCATTTGCAAAATTTGATAAATTACTTGCACATACCCATAATTTATTTGAAAAACAAGCAATTAGAGTATCTGAAACAAGGATTCAACTTATCGGCTTAGGGGGAAGGCAGATTAAAAACGCATTGACAGCCTTCAAAGAAAATGGGTATATCGACTATAGTCTTCAACAAAGTCGTACGGCAACTGATGCTTATTGCTTCATTATAAGGGAGAATTCTAATGCCAACCCCAAAGCTTTCCCCAGTTAATTTACGGAAACAAAAGCAAGATAAACCTAAACTTATTCATCCTGAAGCTTTGCCTGCATTGATGATGGAAAAAGATTCTGAAACAGGGCAATCAAATCGTATCATTGCAATTGCTAATCAAAAAGGCGGGGTTGGCAAAACAACAACCGCTGTTAATTTAGCAACTGCTTTAGCTGCTTGTCATAAGTCGGTGTTATTGATTGATAATGACCCACAAGGTAATGCTAGTACTGGACTTGGTGTTGAGGTTAAACAAAGGGTTGTTTCTAGCTATGATATTTATGTTGATTCTAACCGTGTACGAGAGGCGATCGTTGAAAGTGCGATTCCAGGTTTATTTATTTTGCCTGCTTCAGTTGATTTAGCTGCGGTTGAACTTGAATTTGTTTCGCATGAAGAGCGTGCTTATCGTCTTAAATCTGCATGCAAAGCCCTTGAAAATGATTATGATTATATCTTGATTGATTGTCCACCTGCATTAGGTCTATTGACCATTAATGCGTTGAGTGCTGCGCAATCGTTATTGATTCCCTTACAATGTGAGTTTTATGCATTAGAAGGTTTAGGGCAGCTTTTGAAAACAGTTGAACGGGTACGCCGTAATTTTAATTCTGAATTAGAGATTCAAGGTATTGTTTTAACAATGTATGATGGTCGTAATAATTTATCCGATTCGGTTGCGGCTGATGTTCGTACCCATTTAGGAGCAAAAGTTTATAACACGATTATTCCGCGTAATGTTAAAATTTCCGAAGCACCAAGCTATGGTAAGCCAGTATTGATTCATGATTTTAAAAGTCGTGGTGCGCAGGCCTATATTCATTTGGCAGGTGAAGTGTTACGTCAAGAACATGTGCTAGGAACAATGACCGCTTAGAAGGCAAAAGCTTAAGCAGATAGGTTTAATATAGCGTAATAACGTAAGGGAAAAAATATGGCAGCATATAAAGGACAAGCGGTGGATGCTAAAGACGGTCAGCGTAAGGGATTGGGACGTGGTCTATCTGCTTTATTTGAAGATGATGCGCCACCTGGAATTGATCCAGAAGAATTAAATCAAAATGTGCAACCTAATAAACAAGGGCGCAATGAATCCACCACACCAATGGTGGCAATTGAACGGTTGCGACCCAACGCAAAGCAACCACGCCGTGTATTTGAAGAGGTGGAATTAGAAAGCCTTTCTGTTTCAATCTCTCAAAAAGGGGTGTTGCAACCGATTCTGGTTCGTGTGCATCCAGAAGAAAAAGATCATTATCAGATTATTGCGGGGGAGCGCAGATGGCGTGCCGCACAACGTGCTAAATTGCATGAAGTGCCAGTTTCAATTATGGAATTAGGAGATATAGAAGCGCTAGAAATTGCTTTGATTGAAAATATTCATCGTGAAGATTTAAATATATTGGAGGAGGCTGAAGGGTACCAACAATTAACTGCACGCTATGATTATACACAAGAAGCGGTTGCTAAAGCCGTTGGTAAAAGCCGTAGCCATGTTGCTAATTTAATGCGATTACTGGCGTTACCCGAAGAAGTTAAAGCAATGATTCAAGATGGTCATTTATCCATGGGACATGCAAGGGCTTTATTGGCGGCAAAAGACCCAGTATTGCTTGCGCATGAAGTTATTAAAAAATCTTTAAATGTTCGTCAGTTAGAGCAAAAAATTAAAGAACAACAACAAGATGTTCTTTCTAAAAAAGAATTATCAAATAAACATGAAGATCAAGAACAAGTAGCCCTTAAAAAAATAGTTCGTGGTTTGGATAAAATCAGTGAAAATAATGTGGATGCTGATCCTAATATAACCAGCCTTATTCAAGGGCTTACGAATGCGCTTGGCATGCATGTTGACCTAGCTTTTGATAAAAAAGGCGAATCAGGACAATTAACCATCCATTTTCAAACTATGGAACAGTTGGATGATGTGGTTCAATCCCTCCATAAAAAAGATTCTGACGCATTATTTTAAGATGTTAAAGTAAAGTAGGAAATTTCATTCCTAACCTTGATTTTTATAAAGAATCACCCTATCTCCCAAATTATATCAAAGAATAGTATTTTGATGCCGTGGTTGGGTTAATATACTAGAAGGAAAGAATAATGAAATTGGGGCAATATAGTTTAACGCTTTCTAATCGTAAGCGTATTTGGTTGGGCTTAGCGGTAGCACTAGGTTTTATTACATTTAGTGCTGTAACCGCAAATACGCTTTCAACACTTCCTAAAGATAGCTTTTTCGTTAGAGAAACGAAAAGGCAACCAGTATCTTATTCAAATCAATTTAGCGATTCTTTACAACTACAAACAGGCATTAAAACAGCTTCGCCTATCTTTGTTGATGAAGCGCATCAGCTTGATTTGGTTTTTTCCCAAGAAGATTACGCATTATCAACGACACCAAGATTAGCAATAACAGCGATACCCAAGGGATTTAATACGATTAATGATGTTGAAGAAAAGAAGCGTTTATTTTTAAAAGCAGTGTTACCGCTTATTTTGTTAGTTAATGAGGAATTGAGTAAACAGCATGATCGACTGGCAGATTATGCTAAAATCGCCGAAAAAGATATGAGTTTTCGTCAATATTTATGGGCGAAAGAAATGTTTGATACGTATCGTGTGCCTTTTGGTGAGTGGGAGCGTTTATTACGGCGTGTAAATGGCGTTCCTGTTGCGATTGCATTGGCGCAAGCGGCCATTGAATCTGGATGGGGTAGTTCACGCTTTGCAGTGGAAGGTAATGCGCTTTTTGGTCAATGGGTATGGGGAAATGATGCATTAGGAATTGTTCCTGAATTAAGGGATGCGGGTGAAACTTATTCGGTTCGAAAATTTGACTCTCCCTATCATGCGGTAAAAGCCTATATTCATAATTTAAATACGCATTCAGCTTATAAAGCATTTCGTGAAGCCAGAGTCGAAAAGGCAGATTTAAATGTGTTATTGCAAGGTCTTAGTGTTTATTCTGAAGAACGGCAGACTTATGTAAACCTCTTGCAATCGGTAATCAGGCAGAATCAATTGACACGCTTTGATCTTGCCAAGCTTGAACCTGTATCAGATTTTCGATTTAATCGTGAATTAGGCCAACAAACCTTCTTGAATTTACCTTAATAATTTGTTTTAAAATCAGTTAGTTTCTGAACTAATTTAAAACGATTATTAAGGATAAAATGATGACAAATAACCCGCTTGTTCTGTGTATTATGGATGGGTTAGGTGAGCGGCTTGAGACCAAGGGAAATGCTGTGTTGGGTGCGAACACACCAACCTTAGATCAATTACGTGCAAATTATCCAATGACCTTGCTTGAGGCATCTGAACAAGCAGTGGGTTTACCCAAAGGACAGATGGGTAATTCTGAAGTAGGGCATACAGCAATTGGTGCTGGACGTGCGATCCTTCAAGACTTACCAAGAATAAATCAAGCCATCACGGATGGTAGCTTAGCGCGTGATGCAAAGCTTAAACAATCAATCAATACACTTAAACAATCGCGCGGTGCTTTACATTTGATGGGATTGGCTTCCTCAGGTGGGGTGCATTCGCATTCAGATCATTTAATTGCGCTTGCGAATGCGTTCTTACAAGCAGGTGTTCGCGTGTGGTTGCATTTATGGTTGGATGGTCGTGATACACCGCCAATGAGCGCAAAAACCTATGTTGATGCTATTATAAAGGCATGTCCCAAGGCAAAGATTGCAACGCTTTGCGGGCGTTATTATGCGATGGATCGTGATCAACGCTGGGCGCGTATGCAACCAGCTTATGATGCGATGGTTTCAGGCATATCGGATGGTAAGGCTGAGGATTGGGTATCAGCCATAGAATCTGCTTATGATCGTCAAATAACAGATGAATTTATTGAACCAACGGTATTTGATGGATTTGAAGGAATTGCCTCAGGCGATGGGGTGGCGATTGCTAATTTTCGTGCAGATCGTGTAAGGCAAATTTCTTCAGCTTTATTTTTGGATGATTTTAATGGGTTTTTGCGTTCTAATCGACCACATTTTGTAACAAAGCTAGTCATGGCTGATTATGATTCAGCATTATTGGGGCAGGTTGAGATTTTATTTCCACCCCAACAGCCCTCCCAAACCTTAGGTGAGGTTCTGGCTGCGCATGGGTTGAGGCAATTACGTTTGGCAGAAACTGAAAAATATGCGCATGTGACTTATTTTTTTAATGGTGGGCGTGAACAGCCGTTTGAAAAGGAAGAGCGAATATTGATCCCTTCCCCTAAAGTTGCAACCTATGATTTACAGCCAGAAATGTCATTAGAGGCCGTAACAGATGCCCTTATGAATGGATTAAACAATCAGCTTTATGATGTGATTATTGTGAATTACGCAAATCCTGACATGGTTGGGCATACAGGAAGTTATGAAGCGGCAGTAAAAGCGATTGAAGCGGTTGATCGTGCATTATCACAGGTGATTCCGTGTGTATTGGTACAAAATGGTACCATCCTTGTGACCTCAGATCATGGTAATTCTGAAACCATGATTGATCTTGAGCATAGCATTCCGCATACCGCCCATACATTATGCAAAGTTCCTTTTATATTGGTTAAAGATGGTAATCAACCAACGCTTAATTCTGGTAGTTTAATTGATATTGCACCAACCATGCTGGAGCTTTTGGGTTTGGATATTCCCCCTGAAATGACAGGCCATTCTTTGCTGGTTTAAGCCTGTGACCATTTCATCAATACGGCCATTGATACGGATTGAAAGCGAAGATGAAATGTGCAGATTGGGGGAGGCATTGGCTTCAATGCTTGAACCTGCGGATATAATTGCTTTATCGGGGGAGTTGGCGGCAGGTAAAACCGTGCTTGCGCGCAGTTTAATCCGTAGTCATTTAAATATACCTACCGAGACGGTGGTAAGTCCAACCTTTACATTAGTTCAACCTTATGAAGGGGGTGCCTTTCCAATTCTTCACGCTGATCTTTATCGATTAGCTTCAGCAGATGAAGTGACAGCATTAGGATTATTTGAGGAAGAAGAAACGCGAGCATTGGTAATTGAATGGCCTGAAATCCTATCTGATCATTCTGCTTTGCAAGGCGATGGGGTATTATGGCTTCAACTTTGTCATGTCGTTGATCAACCAGAAATTCGGGAAGTAAAAATGTTGCGTGTAGGGGGAAAATGGATACCAAGACTGACTAAATTAGGTAAAGTTTTGCAATCATGAAGTATGAAATTGATACGGCGGTGATCTTGGCGGCGGGTTATGGTCGGCGGATGGGGGAATTAACACAACAGCGACCAAAGCCCTTGGTTCAGCTATCAGGGCGGGCGTTGATTGATTGGCAGATTGATCGTTTAAAGCAAGCTGGTATTAAACGGTTTTTTATTAATGCCTATTATTTGGCAGAACAGCTGATTGACCATTTTCGTGATGATCCTAGTGTTGAAGTTAGGCAGGAGGCGCAATTGCTGGATACAGGTGGTGGGGTAGCGGCGATGCTTCCAGATTTGCCTGACCAGTTTTTGGTAATTAACAGTGATTCTTTATTTTTGGGTGATGATGATGAATATGCGCCTTTGCTCCAAGCAGACCCTGCTAACAAAGCCATTTTATTATTAACGCCTATCAACCACGCAAAAGGTTATGATGGAGGGGGCGATTTTAGCTGGAACGCACCATCAAAACAGGAAAATAGACAGCTAAATCTTATACAGCGTGGCAATAGGTTTGTATTTACGGGCAAACAACGCCTGCATAAATCCGTTTTTTCAAATTTAAAACAGCAGTGTTTTTCTTTAAATTTAATCTATGATCAGTTGATTCATGAACATGCACTTTATGGCGTTGTGTTTGAACAACCATGGCACCATATTGGCGATCCGCAAGCAGTTTTACACGCAGAAAAAGAGCTTAATTGCATATAACGATTTAATTCTTGCTTTTTGAATTAGTAACGACCTCAAAAAGCGGGTTTAAGGTTTGATAACCTCCATTTATTCGGAGTCGTTTTCCTTTTTCATATTAACGATTGGCACATCATCATCGGTGTCTATGTCGCTGGTGTCTTCTAGTACGCCTTCATCATCATCGCTGCCAAGATCGGCTTCAACCTCATCATCAAGCAAGGTTGCCTCATCTTCAAGTGGCTTTTCATCGGTTTCTTGATCCAATTGCTGGCGGTTACGCTTTAAGCGAATTGAAGCTTCAATATCAAAAGGTGCCTCACAAGCAGGACAGACCAGATCAGTTTTATTAAAATCATAGAATTTTGCGCCACATTCCAAACATTGACGCTTGGTTCCCCATTCAGCTTTGATCACGTTTTTATACTCCTTGAAATTATATTCGTGCTTCCTTGCCAAAACTTTAAATCCCTGTCAAATGAATAATGCTAAATGAATCCCAAATGAATCATGATAAATTAAATTGTTTAGATTTTAAAATATAAGCTTGCACCCTTGTCACGCTTATAATTTTTAGTTAAGACAATCGCTTATACAAAATAAAGCAAAAAGGCGTTAGGAATATATGTCTATTATTGTAATGAAATTCGGCGGCACATCTTTGGCAGAGCCAGATAAAATTAAAAATGCTGCCTTAAAGGTTAAACGCGAGGTTGATCACGGCGCAAAGGTGGCGGTTGTTGTTTCCGCCATGTCAGGGGTTACTAACACGCTGGTTAATCTTGTTGATCAGATGGGGCGGGTTTATGATGCGCGCGAATATGATACGGTGCTTGCAACGGGAGAGCAGGTGACGGCGGGTTTAATGGCCTTAGCCCTTCAAGATTTAGGGGTACCTGCAAGGTCATGGCTTGGTTGGCAAGTTCCGATTCACACCAGCGATGTCCATGGAAAAGCCCGCATAGAATCAATTGAACCTGCAGCGATTGAAGATCGTTTTTCCCAAGAAATGGTTGCGGTGGTTGCAGGCTTTCAAGGAATTAGTAGCCAGAACCGTATTACAACATTGGGACGGGGGGGGTCTGATACCTCGGCCGTTGCGCTTGCCATTGCGCTTGGGGCTGATCGTTGCGATATTTATACGGATGTTGATGGTGTTTATACTGCTGATCCAAGGCTGGTACCAAATGCGCGTAAGCTTCGCCAAGTAAGCCATGAAACAATGCTGGAAATGGCTTCATTGGGTGCCAAAGTCTTACAAACGCGTTCAGTTGAATTGGCAATGAATTATAATTTACCCGTTCAGGTGTTATCGTCTTTTTCAGATTTACCTGGGACTTTAATCGTAAGTGAGGATGATATGATAGAAAAAATGATGGTAAGTTCTGTGGCTTATAGCCGCGATGATGCAAAATTAACTTTGTTCAAAGTTGCAGATAAACCTGGAATTGCTGCCCATATCTTTGGTCCGTTAAGCGAGGCTGCGATTAATGTTGATATGATTGTGCAATCGGTCTCTCCCGATGGGGAATATACCAATATGACCTTTACGGTGTCGCGCAGTGATCTTGAGCGTGCTAAGGCCTTACTTGAACAGGCAAAAGACGAGATTGGTTTTGAAAGTCTTGGTGCGGACGATCAGGTCGTTAAGTTATCTGTTATTGGTGTTGGGATGCGTAGCCATGCAGGTGTTGCCCAGCAAATGTTTAAAACATTGGCAGAATGTGGGATAAATATTCAAGTGATTGCTACCAGTGAAATTAAAATATCAACATTGATTAGTGAAGATCATCTTGAACCTGCTTTGAAAGCCCTTCATCATGCTTATGGGCTTGATAGCGCGTGAGTAGCATAAAACCATCTTCAGGTGTTTCAGACCTGCTAAGGCAGGTTCGCTTGTTGATGGCTGAATCTGGTGAGGTTCAGGAAAAATTTGATCATTTGGTTGGAACGATTGCAACCACATTAACGCTTGATGTATGTTCCATTTATCTACAGCTTGCGGACGATGAATTAGAACTTTATGCAACCCACGGGCTTAATCCTGATTCAGTCCATCATACGCGCTTAAAATTGGGGGAAGGGCTGGTTGGTCATATCGCCCAAACTGCCCAATCCTTGGCAGTTGAACAGGTAAAACAATTTAAAGGCTTTGCAGAACGCCCTGAAACAGGCGAACAGAAATATAAAGCAATGGCGGGTGTCCCAATTTTGCATAGTGGGCGTGTTATTGGGGTGCTGGCGGTACAGACGATTGACCCACGTCCATTTCATGATAGCGAGATTGACGGGCTTGCAACTATTGCCATGGTGGTTGCAGAAATTATTATGCACCATAGGTTACTTAATCCTAAAACCATTCCAAAACTTAAAGCACAGGCAAGACAAGCCCCTGAAAATCATATAAATATCCGCTTGGAGGGGCAAAGGTTCGGCAGTGGACTTGCGATGGGACGCGCTGTTTTGCATCAACATGATTTGGGTCATGATTTGGAATTGGGAAAGGCGGCGATTTCAGAAGATCCAGCTATTGAGTATGATCGATTGCATAATGCGCTTGATCAAATGCGTAAAGGGTTGGATCGGCTTATTCGTGATCAAGACCCAGCAGGGGACACTGTTACGGATATTTTACGCATTTACCGTGTGCTTGCCGATGATAAAGGTTGGATAAAGCGCATTGAGGCTGAAATTGATTTAGGATTAGCTGCCGAGACCGCAATTTTAAAAATTCGCAACGATGTTGCTCTTCGCGCACGCAAATTATCTGATCCGATGATGCGTGAACGGTTGGAAGATTTAACGCATGTCGCTAATCGTCTATTGCGATATTTTGTTGAAAATCAAACGCCATCAATCATAGCAGAAGACTTACCAGATGATGCAATATTGGTTGCTCGTACCTTGGACGCGGCTGAATTGTTGGAATATGATCGTGATAAATTGCAGGCCGTTATTCTTGAGGAAGGTTCACCAAATTCGCATCTTTCAATCGTTGCGCGGGCGATGGGGCTACCAATGATTGGGCGGGTTAAATTTGCATTACGGCATATTTTACCCGATGATAAAGTGGCGGTTGATGCTGCCAATGGTCAATGTTTTATCAATCCAGATGACGAGATTTGTCAGACCTTATTACAAGCCTTATCCATGCAACGTACGCTACAACAAGATTATCGCAAGGAACGTGATTTACCTGTTGTCACCAAAGATGGTGAATCAATGCGCTTGATGATCAATGCTAGCATGTTAATGGATATTCCCCATCTTTATGATACGGGAGCCGCAGGGATTGGCCTATTTCGGACTGAATTATCCTTAATGTTACAGCAGGAATTGCCAACGCTGGAACAGCTGATCGCTTTTTATAAAAAAATTTATGATCAAGCTGATGGTAAGCCAGTTGTGTTTCGTTTGCTTGACCTTGGGGGGGACAAACGCTTACCCTATTATCCGCATCCTAAAGAAGATAATCCAGTATTGGGATGGCGGGCGGTTCGCTTGTTGCTTGATCGACCAGAATTGATGACCTTGCAATGTAAAGCCTTGATTTTGGCGGCAAATGGTCGTCCTTTACAGCTTATGATCCCGATGGTTTCAACGCTAAGTGAATTTAACGAGGTTAAGGCACGCTTGGCCGAGATTCAAGCAGAATGCGCCCCTTCAACCTCATGTGATCTTAAATTAGGCATTATGCTGGAGGTGCCAGCGCTAATCTGGCAAATTCCAGACCTTGCAAACCGTGTTGATTTTATATCGATTGGCAGTAACGATTTGATGCAGTTCTTTTTTGCGGCTGATCGGACTAATCCAAGGCTAGGCGGGCATTATGACGCACTTAATACAGGTTGGTTACGATTTTTATCCAGCCTGATTCAGCAATGTAATCAAGCGAATATTCCTTTATCTCTATGTGGGGAGATGGCAGCAGAACCAGCATATGCATTGGCATTGATTGCGCTTGGTTTAAAACAATTTTCGGTGCGCCCTTCCGCGATTGGTGGTTTGCGTCGGCTTATTCGAACAACCCCTTATCACCCGCTTAAGCAGGCAATGATGGAATGGCTTGATGCCCCAAATGAATCAGTAAGGGAGTCATTATTGGCGTTCATGGTTGATCACGATATTGAAATGGAGCTGCAATCTTTATCCTTATTTCCTTTATCTCAAGAAGAATAATGATTTATTATTAAGAATATTGTTGCTTTTGATTTTTTTTCTATTTATTATAAAAGACTGGTAAGTAAAAAAAATTAGAGAAACTTAAAAAAGTAAACAAAACTAAAAAATGTAATTATGTTTTTTTATTGAGGGTGAGAGTATTCATGGCAAAAGATTTAAATAAGGTTATTGATCAGGTTGATATGTCGCTTGTTGCGAATAAACGCGATTTGTTGAACATGACTTCCAATGTTGTTGCTGCCTATTTGGGTAACCATAAGGTTGGTGATGAAGATGTTGCAAATGTGATTGAGCGCGTTTATGAAAAATTAACAACCTTGAATGCAAGTGGTCCACCGCTTGCGCCTTCTGCGGCGTTACCTGCGCATATGAACTCCCATCTATCCATGGTACAACGCCCTGCTGTTCCGATTGATGAATCGGTTTTTGCTGATTATTTGATTTGTTTGGAAGATGGTGCAAAGTTAAAAATGTTAAAGCGTCATTTAAGAACCTCTTACGGGCTAACCCCTGAGCAATATCGCGCAAAATGGGGTCTTCCAAGCGATTATCCAATGGTTGCGCCCAATTATGCCAAACTACGGTCAAGACATGCAAAGCAAATTGGTTTAGGGCGCAAAGCCCCTGGCACACAAGGAATCGGTGCCGACAAACCTTCCCAAATCAAAGAAGATTTTTAAAACTTCACTTTTTTTAAAGTTTGTGACAAGCTTTATAACGGTTTTTTATATTTCGCTTGGAAAGCCCCGTTAAATCACTTATGGTTTAATCATTGGGGAGTGATTTCTTCAAATTAAGCGAAAGATTGACCATGTTATATTCCCTTTATGATATGAAAACACAAGCAATGGCACCGTTTTTACAAGGTGCACGAATTGCAAGATCGGTGTTTAGCCATCCTGCGAACCCATGGGCGTGGACGATGTCAGGGCGTATGGTGAGTGCGGGGGTTAATGTGCTTGAATCTTTGGTGAATGAACGACAAAAACCTGAATGGCATATTCCCTTTGTTAAAATTGGCGGTGAAAAAATACAGGTTCGCCATGAAATTGTTATGGATAGTTCCTTTTGCGCGCTACGGCGATTTTCATTACAAAAGCAGTTTAAAACAAAAAGAAAAGCAATTTTCTTGCTTGCGCCCATGTCAGGGCATTATGCAACTTTGCTTCGTGATACAGTGCGCCGTCTGCTGGTCGATGCAGATATTTATATCACGGATTGGCATAATGCGCGAAATGTGCCTTTAAGTGCTGGGAATTTTGGTCTGTCTGATTATATAAAAATACTGATCGAAAGTTTGGAAAAAATTGGCGATAACTCTGATATGCGTTCAAGAACTCATTGTATCGCAGTTTGTCAGCCAGCCCCGCTATTATTGGCGGCAACTGCTATTTTGGCAGCTAAAAATCACAAAAATACACCTCAATCCATTACTTTGATGGGTGGACCAATTGATACACGGGCGGCTTCCACTTTGGTTACCCGTTTGGCTGAAAATCGTCCACTTAGCTGGTTTAAGCATACAAATATTCATCCCGTTCCTAATCAATATAAAGGGCGAGGACGTCATGTTTACCCTGGATTTGTTCAATTACGCGCTTTTTGGTCGATGAATCCAGCAAGGCATAATATGGCGCATTGGAATATGTTTAAGCATCTTGTGCGCGGTGATGAAGAATCGGCAAGTAAAAGCCAGGAATTTTATAATGAATATATGGCAGTAATGGATGTTCCTGCAGAATTTTATCTGGAAACAATCCACCATATTTTTCAAAATCACTCACTGGCTGAGGGTAAATTTAGTTATGAAAATGCTAAGGTTGATTTATCGGCGATTGAACGCGTTGGGGTGATGACGGTTGAAGGCATGTTGGATGATATCTCCGCCCCTGGTCAAACAGTTGCAGCCCATGAATTATGCCCCAATGTTCTCGATGCTTACAGGCGGCAGTTTCTGGTTGAAGAGGTCGGCCATTATGGTATTTTCAATGGGCGCAAA
Source organism: Alphaproteobacteria bacterium (assembly GCA_965229675.1). GTDB lineage: Bacteria > Pseudomonadota > Alphaproteobacteria > CBDDJK01 > CBDDJK01 > CBDDJK01. The sequence continues at coordinate 700,473 of OZ245897.1, read as the reverse complement.
TGGCGTGAAGTGATTGCACCAAATATCTTAACCTTTATGAATGAAATTGATCAGATGGAAGAGACGAATGGCAGCTCCTGCAAAAATTGAAATCTATATGCGTGATTGGTGTGGGTTTTGTGCAAGGGCAAAGGGCGCATTGGATAATCAAGGCTTGCATTACACCGAATATAATATTTGGGAACAAACAGAAAAACGTGACGAGATGATTAAGCGTTCTGGTGGAAAAACAACCGTCCCACAAATTTTTATCAATGATCAGCATGTTGGCGGAAGTGATGATTTGATGGCCGCCATTAGCGATGGTACATTTAAACGTTTTTTTCAAGATTGATTGAACAGCAATTTCATCGATCAATTTCAGCGTTAATTGCTGAACTTAAGACAAAACAATCTGTTTGCAAATTAGCAATTGCGTGTTCAGGTGGTGGCGATTCAATGGCGTTATCGCATTTGTTGATTGCTTGGCAAAAGATTCACGCACCGCAACTACAGATTGAAGCCGTCATTGTTGATCATCGCTTACGTCCTGAATCTGTTGCAGAAGCTAAGCTAGCCCAATCTTGGTTAAAAGAGTTGGGGATAGTTTCAACCATCTTGTCTCCTAAATATGTTCCAGCTTCAAGCCAAAATAAGGCTCGTGAAATTCGCTATCGCTTAATTGATGAATGGGCGGCAGAAAATGCGATTGATGCACTTGTGCTTGCCCATCACGCCGATGATCAGCTTGAAACCCTTTATATGCGATTGATCAAGCAATCTGGTTTTAAAGGATTGATAGGGATGAACAGCCTATCGCGTCCTTCTGAACAGCATATTTGGCGATTGCGACCAATGTTAGATTGTTTTCGTAAAGACATTGAAACCTATTTGAAACGTCATAAAATAGCTTATGTTGAAGATCCATCTAACCATAACCCAAAATTTGAGCGGGTATGGTGGCGACAATATACCACAAGACTTGAACATGCTGGGTTTAAAGATCAGTCCTTACAACGGCTTAGAATGATTGCAAAAAGGTTTGATCAATTTGAAAGTAAATTATTTTGTAAGATTGCTGCGGAGGTCATGCTCCCCCCTCCCGATCATCATATTAACCAGTCAAGTGGGTTATGGATAGAATTTGATCCTTACCGTTTAGCCAAATTTCCAATAAACCTACAAATTCAGTTTTTACGCCATCTATGGCATATTGTAAGCGGCACCCCCTATCCACCTAAACAAAAGAAGATTTATCGTTTATTGCAATCAATCAATGAAGGTCAATCTGGCGGTTCCTTGGCAGGTCTTTTATGGCATCGGCGAAAAACACGAAACACAATTTTTATTGTCCGTGAACCAGCGGTGATGGCCTCCCCTATTCAACTTCAAGTGCCTTTACAACCGATTCTTTTCTGGGATCATCGCTATAAATTAACTCTTACGCCAGAAGTACATGTGGTTTTGTCGCAAAAAATCCAAACGCCAATTTATTTTGGCGCAACCGTTAATCATCCACCAGATTTGCCTTATCCAAAATTATGGTTAAAATCACTACCATGTTTATTGGATCATGCTGGTAATCCGCTTTATATCCCAGCAATTAGTTTTACTGATCCAAGCTGTGATTTTATTGAAAATGCTCCATTCGATAAAATTTCTATTCGTTTTATAACAGAATCCCCCCTTTTATTCTTGCATCCTTAGCCTATATTAAGGCATAATGTTTGTGAATATAATTTTTTATTGATTAAGGATTAGTCTTGTGAATTTTTCCCGCCGTAATATCGTTACTTGGCTTATTTTAGGCCTTGCTATTGTGTTTCTCTATAATATGTTTGAAGGGCCTCAGGTTACAAAAAACGTTATAAATTACAGTACCTTCCTTGATCAGGTGAATACGGGTAATGTTCGTAATGTTACGGTCACAGAAGGGGCTTTGCAGGGCGATTTTGTAAATGGTGGCAATTTCATTGTTTATACCCCCAATGATCCAGAATTAATCAAAACATTGCGTGAACGAAATGTTGCAATCGAGGTGCAAGCCCCCGAAGATGGCATGCCAACTTTATTGACGATTTTAATTAACTGGTTTCCAATGTTACTATTGATCGGTGTGTGGATTTTCTTGTTTCGTCAAATGCAAGGCGGTGGTCGCGGTGGTGCTATGGGTTTTGGAAAATCGCGGGCAAAAATGCTTACTGAAAAATCAGGTAAAGTTACTTTTGAAGATGTTGCTGGTATAGAAGAAGCAAAGCAAGAATTACAAGAAATCGTTGAATTTTTACGGGATCCTCAAAAATTCTTAAAACTGGGTGGACAAATTCCAAAAGGTGTTTTGCTGGTTGGTCCACCAGGGACAGGGAAAACCTTAACCGCACGCGCAGTTGCAGGTGAAGCTGATGTATCATTTTTTACCATATCAGGTTCAGATTTTGTTGAAATGTTTGTTGGTGTTGGTGCAAGTCGTGTTCGTGATATGTTTGAACAGGGTAAGAAAAACGCACCCTGTATCATTTTTATTGATGAGATTGATGCAGTAGGGCGGCATCGCGGTGCTGGTCTTGGCGGCGGTAATGATGAGCGTGAACAAACCTTAAACCAGCTATTGGTTGAAATGGATGGTTTTGAATCCAATGAAGGCGTGATCTTAATTGCGGCGACCAACCGCCCAGATGTGCTTGACCCCGCACTTTTACGCCCTGGTCGTTTTGATAGGCAGGTCGTGGTTCCTAACCCCGATGTGCTAGGACGGGAAAAAATCTTAAAAGTCCATATGAAAAAAGTACCATTGGCACCAGGGGTTGATGCAAAAATAATTGCGCGGGGAACCCCTGGATTTTCTGGTGCTGATCTTGCTAATCTTGTGAATGAAGCGGCTTTGCTTGCCGCAAGACGCAATCGCCTAAAGGTAACGATGGCTGAATTTGAAGATGCAAAAGATAAGGTTTTAATGGGATCAGAACGCCGATCAATGGCGATGACCGATGATGAGAAAAAATTAACCGCTTATCATGAGGCGGGACACGCATTGGTTGGTTTATGTATCAAAGGGAATGACCCATTACATAAAGTTACGATTATTCCACGTGGTCGTGCGCTTGGGGTAACAATGAATCTTCCCGAACGCGACCGATTAGGCTATAAAAAATCAGAAATGCTAGCAAGGCTTGCCATGATCTATGGTGGCCGTGAAGCCGAAGATATTATTTTTGGTAATGAGCATGTTACCACGGGGGCTTCCAACGATATTATGCAGGCCACGCGTATGGCACGTGCCATGGTTACTGAATATGGTATGTCAGATAAATTGGGCGCATTGCGTTACAATGAAAACCAAGATGAGGTGTTTTTAGGGCATTCGGTGGCACGCCAACAAAATATTTCTGAAAAAACAGCACAGCTGATTGATGAAGAAGTTTATAAATTATGCGAAGATGCACGAAAACTTGCCAATAAGGTGCTTAAAGAACAGATTGATGATTTACATAAATTATCTGAAGCATTATTGGAACATGAAACTTTAAGCGGCGATGAAGTTGATCGTTTGCTAAAAGGGGAACCAATTATCCGCGATGAAGACCCATCCGATGGCCCCCAAGCAGGTAAAACACGTGCCCATATTCCAAATGTTGATAAGCGGGAAAAGAAACCCTTTAATGATGGATTTTCTGGCAATATTGAACCAGAACCTGGGGTGGCATAATGACAAAACGTTTATTTTTATGTTCAATTATTTTTATTTTAACTTTGATGGGCGGCCTCCATCCATCGTCCATTGTTAAAGGAGACTTGTCCATGGCAAAAAAAGCTAAAGCTAAAGCAACAGCTGAATATTTAATCTTAACGCTTGAAGGTGGCGATGTTAAAATTCGGTTACGCCCTGAACTTGCCCCTAAACATGTGGAGCGTATTAAAACCCTTACCAAAGAAGGCTTTTATGATGGCGTGGTATTTCATCGGGTAATTGATGGATTTATGGCACAAACAGGGGATCCAACGGGTACAGGTTCGGGTGGGTCAACCTATCCTGATTTAAGGGCTGAATTTAACGATGCTCCGCATGAAAGGGGTACTGTATCCATGGCGCGCACTAGCGATCCGCATTCTGCAAACAGTCAATTTTTTATCTGTTTTGAACGCTCAGATTGGTTAGATGGCGATTATACAGTATGGGGACAAGTTGAATCTGGAATGGAGCATGTTGATGCGCTCCCCAAAGGGGCTAGCGGTTCTGGTATGGTTGCTAATCCTGAAAAAATTATTAAAGCTTCCATTACAAAAAAATAATCCACGCTAACTTATGATGATCCCAACTTATGATGATAAGGGGCTTTATGGCTTGCTTGAAGCGGATGGAATTGATTATCAGCTTCATGAACACCCCCCTGTTTATACGGTGGAGGCGGCTTTAACCCATAGTGGCGACCTATCTGGGTTTCATATTAAAAATCTGTTTTTGCGTGATAAAAAGCGTAATTTCTTTTTAGTTACCGCACATTTTCAACGCCAGATTAACCTTAAAGAATTAGCAGTGACGCTGAACGCCAAAGGTAATTTAAGCTTTGCAAGTGATGAACGCCTTTATGAGATTTTAGGGGTACGTCCAGGTTCCGTAACGCCGCTTTCCCTTATCAATGATGTAAATCGCGTTGTAACCTTTTATTTGGATAAGGATGCGCCAAGTGATGATGCGCTGATTAACCCACACCCGCTACGCAATGATCGTACATTACAGCTTAAAGGGCGTGATTTATATCAATTTATTCGTAAGCTTGGCTATGAAATTCACTTATTTTAAATCATTTTCATGCCTCATTTAAAGAAATTATCGGTGGGTTCCATCGATTTAAATATGATGAAGCAATGGCAGTCAGGGTTTCGTCAACGCCATGGTGCAATTTGGCATACAACCCGTAGCTGGCCTAAAAGCCGCGATGAAATCTTGGATAATCAAGGGTGCATCTATTGGATTATTAAGGGATTTTTTTCGGCACGTCAGCCCATCATAGGGTTTGAAGAAGCCCCCGTTGATCCCACGCTTGAATTAAATGCAGATCATAAACCTTATTGTCGAATTATGTTATCGCCCACGCTTATTCCTGTTTTTGCATGGCCACATCGCCCGTTTCAAGGTTGGCGTTATTTACATGAGGAGGATACGCCACCAGATGCAAATAATGCTCAAGATGCAGAAGATTATCAGCTATTAAAAGAGTTAGAACAGTTAGGAATAGGATTTAAAAATATTTAAATTCGTTTCACATTAAGCAGTGCAAAGCGTAAACCTTCTTGTAATGGGGCAACTTCAATTAAGCGTACTTGAACCTCATCACCAATTTTATAGGGAATATGTTTAATCAATTCTTGATCATCCTTTGCTGAATGGGGCTTGCCACCTCTTTTATAATTTCGTTTGCCCCGCATATTACGGTTTTTACCACGTAAATAGCGATGAAAAGGATAGGCGGCTAATCCTTCTACCCCAATTTGTTGTAATTCAACAAATAAGCCGAAAGGCTGGACTCCCGTCACATTAGCGGTGAAAGTTGCGCCCACCTGATCTTTTAAAAAATAAGCCATGAATCTTGCCAATGTATCGCGTTCAGCTATCTGGGCGCGGCGTTCGCAAAGGCTTAGCTGCTCACCAAGTGCGATTAGCTGTTGATCAAAAGTTTCATTGGCTTTTTTAGGATTGGATAAAAATGCAATCAATGCCCGATGGGTATAAAGATCGGCATAGCGGCGAATGGGGCTGGTAAAATGACAATAATGGGTAAGGGCAAGGCCAAAATGCCCCTCTTGCTGTGGTTGATAAACAGCTTGCGATTGGCTACGTAAAATAAGTTCGCTCATTTGGCGGGTTTCGGTTTCATTCTCACATCGTTTTAAAAGCGAATTAAACCAGCGTGTAGTCGGCTGAATACTACCAGCGCGCACGCCTTGTTCAATCAAGGTTTGTTTTAACACATCAAATTTTTCAAGCGGTGGGGGTTCGTGGACGCGATATAAAAAACTGCGTTTGGCTTTGGCAAGGGTTTTTGAAACCGCGACATTGGCAGCAATCATACATTCTTCAACCAGCTTATGGGCGTTTAATTGAACCCTTGGCGCAATGGATTGAAGGGTGCCATTATCAGCGAATACCACCCCCATTTCCTGCGTTACAAGTTCAAGGGCTTGCCGCTGGGCGCGTTCAGCAGCTAATAATTGCCAAACTTGCTTCAGCGATTGCAGCGGGGTTTTTAACGCATTGGTCTTACTGGTTTTTGGCGGTGAATCACTGAATAAAATTTGTTCAACTTTGGAATAGGTTAGCCTTGCACGGGAGCAGATCATCGCCCGTTTAAATTCAGAATTAACCAACTTACCATGTGAATTAATGGTTAAAATTGCGCAAACAACAGGACGAATAAGATCAGGTCTTAAAGAACAAAGATCATTTGACAGGCGTTCAGGTAGCATTGGAATAACACGATCAGGAAAATAAACTGAATTACCTCGTTTTTGTGCTTCTATATCAAGAGGGGAGCCAGCTTCAACATAATGGGCAACATCAGCGATTGCCACATAAAGGGTAAAAAAACCAGAATGATCAGCAACTGGTTCGGCTGCGATAGCATCATCAAAATCACGGGCATCTTCGCCATCGATGGTTACAAATGGAATATGGCGTAAATCGGTACGATCATAATCTTTGTTGTTGGGTGAAAATTCAGGCAAGTCTTGTGCTTGTTTCAATACGGATTCTGGGAATTGATCGGGAAGTTCACGCTCAATTTCCGCAATTTGGCTGAAATGATGATAATCTTCTCCCCTACCGAACCGCTTAACAATACGGGCTTTTGGAAGTGAAAGCTCCCGCCCTCTTCTGCCTACAGGCGCATTAGTTGGAAGTGGATGGGCTTCAACCAATTCACCAGCTTGTGCGCCATTCATTTCATTTGCAGATATTCGCCATTGGTGCTTTTTTCCTTTTCCAACAGAAGTTAATAATCCACCTTTACCTGTTTCTTCAATGATACCAAGAATGGGTTTGTTTTGTTTATTATTTGCGTGGTTTAAAGTACGAATGCCATGGGCGATTGGTGGTGCGTCTTCTTGTGGCTCCAAGCGTACCAGCACCAGATCATAAAGGGTTGCGGCACCGCCATGGCGCGCTTGCGTTGCTAACATAATTTCAGTGGGTGATGCTTGTTTTTGTTGATGGATATGCCCCAAAATGTGCCATCTTCATCTTCACGATCAAGCCGCAATACGCAGATACGCTTTTTTGATGGATGCTCACGACTCATGGCAAAGCCACCTGATCAAGATAGGCATCCTCCAACACCATCAATTTAGGTTGCTGTGTCCAAATCAATGCGGTTTCGACCCTATGTTGGGGATAACATAAGCGGACAAGATCACGATAAAGCCGCATTTGTTTTGCATAGCTTTGGGGAAGTTGTTCTAACCCTTCAGGGACGATTGCTGATGATTTATAATCAATCACCAAGACATAATCTTGTTCAATCACAAGGCGATCTATTTGTCCGCTCACCATTTCCTGTTTACCATTGATCACTAATTCACCTTTAACCATCACTTCTGAAACTGAATTATTTGAGAAAAATCGTGCATGATCAGGATGGCTAAGCACCCCCATAACTTCTTTTTCAATTATATCATGATGTTCTATGTTCAAAGTGGGGGCATGATGATCCAAGAATGTGCTGATTGCCTGTTGTCGTGCATTGGCTGGTACATTCGGTAAATAATCCAATAATTGATGGATGATGCGCCCCTTTGCAATCCCAGCCTTGCTTTTTGAGGCTTCGGGTTGGCCATGAAGTGGGGAGGGCGCAAAGCTATCAGCTTCAATATTTAAGCGACTTGGCATTAGCGGGATGCGGGATTGTGCTATTTCTTGGGGTGGCTTATTCAACCAATCAGGAATGGGAATGTTGTTTAATTCTTTATCGGATGTGTTTTCATCTTTGGTTTTTTCTTTGGCTTGATAGCGCATCGGGGCGGTACCAAATTCAATGGCATTTTCTGCTAATTCAGATTTGGCACTTAATTGATCAGCAGAACATGGGGGAGGGATATAGCAAATCTTCGTTTCTTGCTCCTGATCAATTAAAAGCGAAAGCCGTTGATAGGCTTGGGCTAGCCAGCTTGTTTGATGCTTAGCAAAAAAATCATCAAGGCATTTCATTTCTTTGGTTGCGTTGCCATAACCGCAAATTAGCAATTCATCTTCAGCGCGTGTCATACCAACATAAAGCAGGCGTTGATATTCATCCTTTTCACCAGAATCAGTTTTTGTAAGCAATGGTTCAATCAGATTGGGATGATCATCTTTTCTCGGTACACAAAAAGGTAATGTTCTAAAGGGAATTTGATTGCTAAGCGAATCCCGTCGTTTTAACCATTGCCATTCCTTATGATTCGGTTGTTTGGCATCTAACTCTTCTGGTAAAATAACAATTGGTGCTTCCAGTCCCTTGGCATTATGAACGGTTAAAATACGCAATTCATTATCATCGCCTTTTTTAACATATTTAATTTCAGTATCGCCTTCTTGAAGCCAAGCGACAAAGCCTTGCAAGCTACTATCACGAAGCGATTGATAATGAAGCGCTAAATCAAGAAAGGCTTCAATTGGTTCTGCACAGGCCTTACCTAATCTTGCCATCAATGCTTGTTTTCCATTCCAATTAGAATGGGTGGAGATTGGGCTTTGCAATAGCATTCTGATCAATTCAAAAGGCGGTAAAAAATCAGTTTTGGCCAAAAATCCTTTTAACCAATCAAGAATTTTTTGGTAACCACCATGCTGTTTTAAGCGGTTATAAAGGGTTGAATCTCCGCGATCATAAGCAAGTTCAAATAATGCTTCTTCTTCCAAACCACAAAAGGGGGATTTTAAGATAATTGCCAAGGTTAAATCATCATCTGGATCCAGTAACCAATTTAGGATGGCTACAATATCTCTAACGGCTAATTGCTGCGTCACGACCATGCGATCTGAACCTGATACGGGTATATTTGCCTCCAGCAAATGGCGGGTTAGCACTGTAACAAATTCAGAACGCCGCCGCACCAATACCATAATATCGCCTGCGCGATATCCCCCCGTATCTATCCTTGATTGAATCCAAATGGTAATGGCGCGGGCAAGCTGATCCCTTGCATCAAACGCATCCTCATCCTCTGTTGCAAGATTAGGGGTAAAATCCACAAGCCATTTTTCTTTACTGGTACTTTCGGTTGGTTTATTTAAAAAAGGTGGCCAGACAAGCACACGCCCTTGGCTTGTTTCATTTTCGCTTACTTCAAGGCTTGTACGGGCAGCTTCATGGCGCAGACTATTTTCACTTCTGATTCCCAAGGCTTGCCATTGCGGTTTTAAAACCTGATCCACCGCCTGTAAAATCACAGGTAAAGAACGGTAGGATTTTAATAAGGCTTTTGGGTGATAGGGCTGATCAGCCTCTTTTGCCAACTGTTCAAGCCTTGTTTCACTGTGCATAAATTCCTGCGGATTAACCCCTTGAAAGCTATATATGCTTTGCTTAACATCACCAACAATGAATAAGGTGCGTTCTTTTTTATCACGTTCGGATTGCCAGAAAAATGGCTCGCTTAACGCATGAATAATCCGCCATTGCATTGGATTGGTATCTTGGGCTTCATCAACCAGAATATGGCGCAACCCTTTATCCAATTTAAAATGCACCCAAGCCAATTCAATATTGGTCAATAATTGTTCACTAAATAGGATCAAATCCTCATAATCCAATCGCCCCAACCGCATTTTTGTATCGCGGTAGCGTTCCCAAATAAGCGGACAAAGGGTTAAAAGCGCAGTTGTAACCTCCAAGCAATCACGCAAGTGTTGTTGATCAAGCCAGTTTTCAAGCTGATCGGATAATTTATCAAGAACAGGGTGTTCTTCTTTTAATTTTACAAGATGTTTTATAGGTTTTTTTTCTTTTGTAAATAATGCATCTGCAAGCGTGTGAATATAATCGCTATTCTGCTGATCTGAATTAATGGCACCTAATAATTTTTTCTTATATTTTGCGGATTCGCCTTCAAGCGATTTTGCTAGATTTTTTAATTCAGGATGATCTGCCCATTGTTCATAAAGCTTTGTATCGATTTCAGATTGGCTTTTTTCAACGGATTGGTCGCTAAACAACTGATTTAAGGCTTCGATGGCTTGATAACAGCTTTCGGGTTCAGGTTTAACATCAGACTCAATGACCGCTTCGCTTGCCAGCTTACGGGTAAGTGATAAAATTTCATTAAGATTCATTTGACCAAAAAGTAGTGTTAAAGCCTTAAAGACAGGCGTATCTGGGGTTAATGTTTCAATCACCTCCTTTGCGGCATTATTTAATAAAAGGTTGGCTTCATTGCCCTCAATGATCGTAAAATCAGGGGGCACACCAGCTTCAATTGGAAAACGTTTTAATAAAGATTCTGAAAAAGAATGAATGGTTTGTAAATGCAATCCCCCTGGAGCATCCAAGACCTTACGAAATAGCTTTCGTGCAGGTTCAAGCTGATTGATGGTAGCCTGTTCTCCTTCAACCCTTGCGATCTCTTTTAACAATTCTTCATCGGATATAACCGCCCATCGTTGTAAGATGGTATGCAAACGTTCAGCCATTTCACCTGCGGCTGCTTTGGTAAAGGTTAGGCACAAAATCTCGTGCGGCATGGCATCACGCAATAATAATTGCAACAGGCGATTAACCAATACCGTCGTTTTGCCCGATCCTGCATTGGCGGCAACAAAGGAATGTGCTAATGGCTTATAAGGGGTTTTAGCCATGATGAATAAAATGATTAAAGGGCATGGGTTAATTTCCATTCATCGAAACGCTGAAAATGATCAAAGCCATTAAGATAGCTTGTTTTTAAATTGGGTTTAGCGGCATAATTTGTTTGCTCATCTTCATAATAAGTAATTAAATTGCGCAATTTTTGTTCAACTTCTGTAGGAATCGTTTCATCTAATGCGATTAACCTATGCGATGGTTCGCGTCTTCCTGCTAAATCATAAATATTTATACTGGATACTGGCAATGCTTCCCCATCTTTGATTGTTTTGAAGCCTCCACGTTCAGAAATAAGGGCTTCAAGCAATAATTGAGGATCATTGCCGCCCTTAATATGTTTCACGGCTGGGATTGTCCCTGTTTTATAATCGATAATTTCCAGCGATCCATCAGGTAGCAGGTCAATACGATCCGCTTTTGCGGTTAATTTAAATAAACTATTTTCTAACTCTAAATTCAATTCGCCATTTATTTCGGTGTAAATTACTTGTGGGTTTTGATTACGGGATTCTTCAATTTTGCGTAAATGATCGGCAATATGGGTAAAGCGTTCACGAATAAAATAATAAATTTCAGGATGTTGTGCTTTTAAAGGATTAAGCTGAATTTCCGCAAGTTCAAGCAAGCGCGGCAGATTAAAAGGAAGATGGGGTTGTGCCATACGCTCCTTATAATAATCTTCCAAAATCCCGTGGATCAGTTGTCCACGCATTGCGGCATCTGGTGGTTGTTCCAACCCTTCTTTTTCACGAAGGCGCAATATTTTTTCTGCATAAAGCTGATAAGGATTATTAAGCAAAGTGCGGATGGCGGTTACCGATAATGATCTTGGTCTTGCAGTCAGTGGGGGACAAGGCGCAGGCCGCTTGGTAGGCACAAATTCAGGAGCTTTATCAATTTCTTGCATATAGAGTAGCGTATGCTTATCTTCTTCTATGGATAAAACTGCTTTTTCAGCCATCACCAATAGACGCTCCCACCATCTTGAAGGGACGGCAGGCGCATGATCAATCTCTTTTGAAAAGGTCACGGTTACTGATTTTCCATGCAAGGCCGTAATAAAATCATGAGCAGATAAGCCAATGCGCCGTTGATCATCGGGCAAACCAAAATCATTACGCATTGGGCGCGATAAAAAAGGATCATGGCGAATTTGTGCAGGCCAGCGTCCTTCGTTTAGCCCACCCAAAATGACATGATCAAATTGATGAAGGCGCGCCTCAAGCGGGCTTAAAATTGAAAAATTTGGATGAAGCCCATAATTATTACGCACAACCAGCGAACGGCAAAGCGTACGAAATACGCCAGCATAATCCTTAGCGCGAACCATGGGGATGGGGTCTTGCAGATTAAGCAACGCTTCAAAATGATTGGAAAAAACCCGTCCAGCTTCTCTTTTCCACAGACGGTGTGCGCCAATTTCTTCTTCTGTTTGCGCAAGCGACTCTGCTGCCTTTAAATGCGCAGTTAAATATGTTGTTAAAGACTGCCGATCATGATTATGTAATAAGGGAAAAAGTGCTTGTTCCAACCGTTCAATTAATTGCAAACATTCAGCATTCATCACTTTATTTGACCCTTTGTGAACACAAGCTTTTAATTCTTCAATTCCAGTTGGGGGAATATCAGCGGGCAATAATTCGCGTTCAAGATAACGAACTAAATCAAGGAATGTTTTGCGCTGAAATCCAAGCGCACAAAAAGGGTGTTTTAAAAGTGATAATAGCGCGATCGGTCTTAATTGATTACGAACAACCTCAATCACAAGGCTTAAATAACTGCCAAGTGGTGTATTTAAAGCTGGGATTCCTGCACTATCATCGATTGAAATATCCCATCGTGCTAATGCGCTAATAACGCGCCTTGCAAGGTCGCGATCAGGCGTGATTAAAGCCACAGTTTTTTCAGGTTCTTCGGCAAATTGACGAAAAAGGCAAGCGATGGTTTCTGCCTCTTGCTGGATGGTTACCGCTTTAATAATTTTGATGCCATCAAGGGCTTGTTGATCATGCGTTTGCGGAAGGTCTATTAAATCGGACTCTGCTGCTTTAGCGGGTAGCATCGCATGTATTAAAAATTGAGTTCGATTAATAATTGGTTGTGAGGGTTCATAATCAGATTGCGGTAAGGTTTGAACCGAATCAGGCGTTGTTTCCATACTGTTTAATAATTGTGCAAGCCCATATTGGGGATGGGTGGGATCTTCGCTAATATGACTAAATAAAGCAGGTGGGATAGCCAAGGCTGGCAGAATGACCTTACCTTGAGGTAGTTTGCTTACAAAATCTAATAAACGCCTGATTGCTGGCACTGTTCCTGTTGATCCTGCAATCACAATTGGATAATCAGGGGGAGAATGTTGCCAAGCTTCAATCTGTTTATCAATTATTAATGTGCGGCGGGTGGCACGATCAATCATACCATGCTCGGCTAAAATCTGTGGCCAGAAATGTTTAATAATATCCAAAAATTTCAGCGTATCTTGCCAATGACTAGCAAGCGATTCTGGTACAAGCTGGTCTAATCGATCAAAGGATAGTTCCTCGCTTTGTATTTCATCCATCCATTGGCTTAATAATTCGGCAAGCATAAAGGCGCGCTCATCTGATAGGCTGGACTCTTTTTGCATTAATAATCGTGCAAAGTAAAATTGACGCTGAAGGGCAGGCATAGCAGGGGGAATATTTGTCCATAATTTTTCTGGTGAAGAGGATGAAGATGTATTTTCGTTCATCGAAAGATTATAAATGGGAAAGGGTAAGTGATCCCCTTGTTCCAATTCACCTAACGGGCGAATCCCTGGCAATAAGCTTGCTTGTTTAGAAGATTGTTTATGAAAGCAATCGGCAAGCGTTCTGCAAGCACGTCTGGTTGGTAATAAAACTAAGATGCGGCTTAAGCGGTGCGGTTGCTCATCAACACTATCCAATAAATGCCCTGCTAAGGCGGGTAAAAATGAGCGCTCACCATTAATTGAAAAAAGATTACGTTGTTGCATAATTAAAGTTGATCTTTTAGCGCATGTTTCGCGCTACCAGGGCTAAGTGGGCGTTGCTGTTCAGGATGTGCCTTCCAACCTGTTAGATAAAGAACATCAAAATAAAGCTGATTAGTGTTCATTAATTCGCCTGCCCGATCAAATAGCTGTTTAGGGGTGAAGGTTTTAACCCGTAAATTAAGTTTATTAGACTCCCCCATGCGTTGCAATATACGAAGCCCCGCATGGATCGTGTTATATTCAATATAAAATGGATCACGGTCAACCATCGGTAGGCGGAAACCCGCTGCCAGCATTAAATTTCCCATATCTTTTATATCAATCATGGGCGATAATCTGGGGGAGGCACCGCCCTTTAGCTCTGTTTCTGCGGTGATGAGGGCTTGGCGTAATTCCATCAAAGAATAACCACCAATCATGCTACAAAGCAATAAGCCATCGGCTTCCAACCCTTTAAGCATACTACGCAAAAAGCCTTGAATTTGATTAATCCAGTGTAAATAAAGATTAGAGAGGATAAGGTCATACGCCTCCTCATTAGGGATAAAATTTTCAGGATTAACCTGATGGAGTTTATGGATAAGGGTTGGGTGATTTTTCTGTGCAAGTTCACATAAGATGGGAGAGGGTTCAACAAGGTCAACCACAATAGATTGATCCTGTTCTGTTTGTTGTTCAAGTAAAGTTAAAAGCGTATGCGGGCGATAACCAACCATTAAAATACGTGAAAATGGACGATTGATTTCCTGCAAACGTTCGTAAAGACATTCAGCAACATGCTCATGTAAAGCCGAGCGCACCTTGGCAAAGCGATTGCGGCTTGCTATGATTGCATTCAGGTCAAATAAACTGGAATTAGAGGGAATTTCTGTCATATGTTCGGTGCAAATTCAATCAAGGTGGATCGGGTATGGCATTCTTGTCTTAATGGTATTTTTCCTCCAATTTGTTATTTATGTCAAACCGATGTCGATGATCGTGATGGAATTTGCGCTAAATGTTGGGGAAAATTAACTTTTGTGACGAAGCCTTTTTGCCGAGTCTGTGGATTTCCCTTTGAAATTCATCCCCCTGAAGGCGATGCATTTTTATGCGGACATTGTATGACCAATCCTAAGCCTTATGTTTCGGGACGTACCATCCTTGCTTATGATGCAGTTAGTCGCTTGTTAATCCTGCCTTATAAGCATCTTGATCGAACCGAACTTACCCCGATTTTAATACGCTTGTTTCTTCAGGTTGGGGAGGATTGGTTGAAAAATATCGATTTGATCGTACCCGTTCCCTTACATTATCGAAGATTATTGTTGCGTAAATATAATCAAGCGGCATTGCTAACATCCGCACTTTCAAAAGAAATTGGTGCAATTAATGCTCCTGACCTGCTTAAACGAAAACGCGCAACCGTATCACAAGGGGGATTAACGGCCATTCAACGCCGTGCCAATGTAACAGGAAGCTTTATCATATCCCCCAATTGGAAGGCACAGTTACAAAATAAACGCGTTTTATTGATTGATGATGTGATGACCACTGGCGCAACGGTTGAAGCTTGTTGTGACTGCCTGAATAAAGCAGGTGCAGGGGAGGTTAAGGTCTTAACCCTAGCACGGGTTTTACGCCCATCTAATGCAAGATAGCTCTTTTATATACACCAAATTCTTTCGATGCTTTACAATACGCCAGTCCGATAGTATGCAGTGAAAATGACGATAAAAATAGCCCCTTCCATTTTATCTGCAGATTTTTCGCGTTTGGGTGAGGAAATCACCGCCATTGATCGTGCGGGGGCTGATTGGATTCATTTGGATGTTATGGATGGCCATTTTGTCCCTAATTTAACATTTGGCCCTGACATTATTAAGGCTGTGCGTCCCTGTAGCCATAAATTATTTGATTGTCATTTGATGATTGAACCATGCGAGCCTTATCTTAAATCTTTTGCGGCGGCGGGGGCTGATCTTATTACCATACATGCCGAGGCGACAAAGCATCTTGACCGTGCTTTACAAGAAATTCGTGAGTTGGGTAAAAAGGCTGGGGTATCCCTTAATCCTTCTACGCCTCTTAATTTAATTGAACATGTGTTGGATCGTGTTGATTTGATCTTGTTGATGAGCGTCAATCCTGGTTTTGGCGGTCAAAAATTTATCCCTGAAACTTTAACGAAACTCCGTAAAGCAAAAGCCATGATCGGCGACCGCCAAATTGAGCTTGAGGTTGATGGTGGCGTTACCCCTGACACAGCACCAGATATCCTTGCGGCAGGCGCAACAATATTAGTTGCAGGTTCTGCTATTTTCAAAGGACAGGGGGAGGCTGATTATAGGAAAAATATCAAAGCTATCCGTGGGGTTTAAACCATGGCGGTATCCGTTATCTGCTTTGATCTTGATGGAACCTTGATTGATTCTGCCCCTGATTTAACGGCTGCAGTTAATCATGTTATGGTTTCCCTTAAGCTTGCTCCAATCCCCCCTGAATCCGTGCGCCATATGATTGGGGAGGGGGCAAAAAAGCTAACCGAACGTGCATTAAAAGCTAATCATGTTATATTCACAGATGCTGAACTGGAACAACATACAACTGCGATGATTGCCCATTATACGGCGCATTTAACCGATCAAACTGTTCTGATGAAGGGAGCAGAAGAGGCCGTTAAAAGCTTGGCTAAATCTTACAGGTTGGCGATTGTAACCAATAAACCAGATAAGCCAACCCGCACGATTTTAGACCATTATGGCCTTACCAGCTATTTTGAATGGATCGTTTGTGGGGATCATGGAATAGAACGAAAACCCGCCCCTGATATGATTGATTATGTAAAAGAAAAAGCGGGTGTGGAGGCTAATCAGATCGTTATGATCGGTGACAGCAGTAACGATATTGATGCCGCCCGCAATGCTGGTGCAATCTCAATTGCGGTACGTGGTGGTTATACCTCAACCCCTTGTGAAGCCATGAATGCCAATCATGTCATAGATAGTTTAGAAGAAATTAATTCAATTTTATAACGTTATTTGAAAAAGCTGGAAGGCATTTTTCAAGCTGTTAGAATTTTTATCGTTGATTTAAATACCACTCAGCCGTTTTTTTTAACCCTTCATCCACATTAAATGGTGGAGTCCAATTTAACATTTTTTTAGTTTTTGAAATATCAACTTGTAGGCTACCAAGCACACGCCGTGCGATATCTTTTTTGCCAATAAGCCGTGCTGCTAATCCCAAGAATGAAGCTGGAACCGGAAATAAGCGTGCTGGTTTGTCCAGTGCTATTCCTAACCGTTGCAAAAGTTCAGTTGTTGACAGTGTTTCATCATCACTAACCAGAAAGGTTTGGTTTGCAGCAGCTGGATGGTCGATACAAGTGATGATCAGATCAATCAAATTATCGATTCCAACCAAACTACGTTGATTTTGAATTGCACCTAAAGGCAAAGGAACGCCAAGATAAAGCCAGCCAAGCATTGATAAAAAATTACCTTTTACACCAGATCCATAAATTAAAGGCGGTCGAATGATAACGGTTTCAAGACCTGTTCTTGCAGATATCTCATGCAAAACCTCTTCAGCTTCCAATTTTGAAATTCCGTATGCATCCTCTGGTTTAGCCTCATCATCAGCAGAAAATTTTTCATGCTTTCTCAAAGTTTGCTCACCATTAACCTTGATTGAACTTAAATAAATTATACGCCGCACACCAGCTTCAACTGCTTGCTTGCATAATCGTTTTGTTCCATCAACATTTACAATACGATAAGCTTTAAGGGCTTCTTTTTCAGTTTCTTTCATAACATGGGCGCGCGCTGCACAGTGAATAATACAGTCAACTCCTTGTAATGCAGTTGACCAGTCTGTGTCTTTACAAATATCTTCAATAATAAAAGAGGAAGGGTGGTCGTTTGTTTGTGTCCGTACCGCCAGTTTAGTTGGAATACCTAGATCATACAGTTTTTTAGCAACCGCTTGCCCAACAAATCCTGTTGCGCCTGTAACCAATATTATCATAGAATTTATGGAATATCCGTAAGTAAAGCGGCAAGCTGTAGCCTTGCGTCATCGGCGATAATTCTTAATGCGCGTTTCAAAGCGTCATCTAATACCACCTTGCGTGGATAAAGTTCATCACCAACTGAATAAGCAACACGGATGGTTTGGGTAAAGCGTTTAGGCGTTTCAAAGGCATCACCAGAAAGGGTAAAATTTGCGGTTGCAGTCAATCGCGCACGGCTTGTTTCATCATCAATATTGGTACCAAGTCCAGAAGTGCTATAGGATATTGAAGTTTTTAAAGAATATTGTGGATTTGAAGGTTCGCCACGCGGATTTAAGCGTTCCAGTAATAAATTGCGTAAAATCTGCCCTTGACGGTCTGGAATGGTTTGAATCTTAATATTGGCAAGCCTGACTGCTGTTTGGGTGGATACACCGCTTGCGCGGTCACCATAGATTGGTTGAAATCCGCATCCTGTGGCTATGATCACGATCAATAGGCAAACAATGCCCTTATTTATTTGCTTAAATAACAAGGTTTAAAATCCGATTGGGAACAAGAATTGTTTTGCGAATAGGATTATTATCAATCGCACGGGCTACTGCAGGTTGTTCAAGCGCTGCTTTGACGGCGGTTTCTTGGTCACAATCGCGTGCAAGTTCTATGGTCGTGCGTAATTTTCCATTTACTTGCACGGCAAGTGTTACCGCTTCATCAATTAGCGCATCTGGATTAAATTTTGGCCAATCTGCGAATACCAGTAAATTATTATGTCCCAATCGGTGCCATAATTCTTCTGCCAAATGCGGGGTAAAGGGAGCAAGCATCTGAATCAAAGTTTCAACCCAATTGCGCATAGCCTGCCATTCCTGATCTGAATTTGGGGTAAATTCAAAAAGTGCGTTGGAAAATTCCCGAATCCGCGCAACAGCACGATTGAAGTGAAACCCTTCAATATCTTGTTCAACCCCTTGCACAGTGCGATGACGCAAGCGATCAATGGATTCAGCTTTACCGTTAATTGATAATGTTTTTAAACTAGGTTGATTAGGTTCAGGTAGGTTTGGTGCAACCATCAAAACAAAACGCCATAACCGATTTAAATAACGCCATGCGCCTTCAACGCCAGCAGTTGTCCATTCTAAATCACGATCAGGGGGACTATCTGACATCATAAATAATCTTGCTGTATCTGCCCCATAATTTGGTACAATTATTTCTGTATCAACAACATTGCTTTTGGATTTAGACATTTTTTCAGCTCGACCCACTGTAACGCGCTTTTGATTTGCTTTATCTAAGTAATTACCGTTTTCTCCGCGTTCAACCTCGGTCGGGGTAAGCCATTTCCCTTCGGCATTTTTATAGGTTTCATGTAAAACCATACCTTGGGTATAAAGATTGGTAAAAGGTTCAGGCAAATTTTTTAAAAAGCCACATTCGCCAAGCGCACGCGTGAAAAACCGTGAATAAAGCAAATGAAGAACCGCATGTTCAATTCCCCCGATATATTGATCAACGGGTAACCATTTTGCGATGGTTTCAGGATCAAACGGCGCATGCTCATTATTTGGGTCGCAATAGCGTAAAAAATACCATGAAGATTCCATAAATGTATCAAATGTATCGGTCTCGCGCACTGCCTCCCCGCCACATTTAGGGCAGATTGTATATTTCCATGTCGGATGCCGATCAAGTGGATTGCCTGCTGTATCAAAGTCTAACTCATCCTCAGGGAGTGTGATGGGTAATTGATCTTTAGGCACAGGAACAACCCCGCAATCCTTACAATGCACCATTGGAATTGGACAGCCCCAATAGCGTTGGCGCGAAACACCCCAATCGCGCAATCGCCATGTGGTCTCCCCTACACCAGATTTATCAGCCTCCAAGCGTTTAATAACCGTTTCAATTGCAGGTTCAACTGCCAACCCATCCAGAAAATCAGAATTAAATAAAACCCCTTCCCCTGTATAAGCTTCTGATCCGATTTTATAGGTTTCTTTTGATTCGCCTGTGGGTAAAACAACGGGAATAATCGGTAAATTATATTTGGTAGCAAAATCAAAATCACGTTGATCATGGGCTGGGCAACCAAATAATGCACCTGTACCATAGGAAGCCAACACAAAATTAGCAACAAATACAGGATATTCCTGATCGGTGAAGGGATGGCGTACTTTTAATCCAGTATCCAGCCCAAGTTTTTCGGCTGAACCAATTACTTCTTCACTTGTGCCAAGGCGATTACATTCGGCGATAAATTCACTAAGATCATGGTTTTGCTTTGCCAATGTTTCCGCAATAGGATGATTGGGGGAAATCGCCATAAATGACATGCCATATAGCGTATCTGGGCGTGTTGTAAAAACTTCTATATGATCATTTTGCAATTGATCAAGCAGGGATGAATTGCCTTGAAGTTGGAATGAAATTCGTGCGCCCTTGGATTTGCCAATCCAATTTTTTTGCATCAACCGAACTTTATGTGGCCAACCATCAAGGGTTTCTAGGGTATCAAGCAAGGATTCTGTATAAGCAGTAATTTTCAAAAACCATTGGGATAATTTACGCTTTTCAACCAATGCGCCTGTGCGCCAGCCACGCCCATCAATGACCTGTTCATTAGCAAGCACAGTGTGATCCACAGGATCCCAATTTACCCATGCTTCTTGTCTATAGGCCAATCCATGTTTATAAAATTCAAGAAAAATTGCCTGTTCATGCTTGTAATAATCGGGCATGCAGGTGGAAACTTCGCGTTCCCAATCAATTGATAAACCAAGCGTATCAAGCTGGTCTTTCATTGATTGAATATTTGAAAGTGTCCAGTCTTTAGGATGTGTTTTGCGTGCAAGTGCGGCATTTTCTGCGGGTAATCCAAATGCATCCCACCCCATCGGATGTAAAACATCAAAACCTTTGGCTATTTTATAACGCGCAACGACATCCCCCAAAGTGTAATTACGGACATGCCCCATATGAATGCGCCCAGAAGGATAGGGCAACATTTCCAACACATAATATTTTGGGGCATCTTTACGCAAACCTGCCTTAAAGGCTTGTTGCTCGTCCCATGCCTGTTGCCATTTTTTTTCAATGGCGACAAAGTCAAACTGTGCAGTATTATGCGTACTGTTTTCAGGTTTAATGGTCATAATTTAGTTATTTTTGAGGGGCGTTGGAGGCAATGCGCAATTGCCTTGCGCGTGTGAGGACTGCGTCTTCTAATTTAGTGGCCACTTCTTCCTTAACAGCCGCATCAATCCATTCACCGTTGGAAGCCCGAACCTGCCGAAAGACGGATATGCGAATCCCATTCGCCCGCAATTCACGACCAAGAATATAACCATTGATTTTCATGCGTTCTTGCCCGCTTTGCGTGGCATCGTGCCAGTCGGTTATAATCACGCCGCCAAATGGGTCAACTTGTAGCATTGGCATAAAGGATAAAGTATCAAGCGTTGCCCGCCATAAATAAGCATTGACGGCAAGCCCGTCGCCACCAGTATCGGTATTAGATTGCTGATCATCAAATAATTTAAATCCAGGGGAGCCAAGAACCGAACCACCTGTTTCTGCGTAGCGATCCGCCAATTCATCAGGATATTCTGCCTTTGGTTGAATATTACCGCATGCTTGCAAAACAAACGCAATCATCGCGATTTTTCCCAAACTTACCCATCTATGTTTCATAAATTTTAACATCATTTTAAAAAGCTCATATTTTATTATGCCATATTTTATTTTGACCATATTCTATTTTGAATAAGCTTTATCCGTTGATTTTTCAAGCATCAAGTTTAAATATCCAGCTTCAACTATCCAAACCAGCAAAAGCAATATATTTAAGTTCTGTCCATTCTTCAATCCCGTGCTTGGCACCTTCCCGTCCCAATCCGGATTGTTTTACGCCGCCAAACGGTACCATTTCAGATGAAATAATCCCGCAATTAACGCCAACAATCCCGTATTCTAGGGCTTCACTCACTCGCCAAACTCGGGCATGGTCACGTGCATAAAAATAGGCTGAAAGGCCAAAAGGTGTATCATTAGCTAGGGAAACAGCCTCCTGTTCTGTTTTAAATCGTAAAACAGGGGCAACGGGGCCAAAAATCTCTTCATGGGTGATGGCCATATCTGCCTTCACCTGCTCCAGTAAGGTTGGTTGATAAAATAATTTGCCAAGCGCATGGGGTGCGCCGCCAATCACGGCTTTAGCCCCTGCGCTAGTCGCAGAATCAACTAATCGATCTACTTTAGCAATCGCCGCTTCGTTGATAAGTGGACCGATCTCAATGCCTTCATCCAAGCCATTTCCAACTGTTAAGCTGGCAATTTTTGCACGGAATAAATCCATGAATTTATCATAAATTCCATCTTGGATAAGAATGCGATTGGCGCAAACGCAAGTTTGTCCAGAATTGCGAAATTTCGATAGCATTAATCCTTCCAATGCCGCCTTGGGATCAGCATCATCAAAGACAATGAAAGGAGCATTGCCACCAAGCTCCATCGATGCTTTTTTAACCGTTGATGCCATTTGTGATAACAGATGTTTGCCAACCGCGGTCGAACCCGTAAAACTTAAAGCGCGCACGCGCTCATCTTCACATAAACGCGTTCCAATAGGGGCTGGCTTGCTACCAACCACAACATTTAACACACCATCGGGCAGGCCTGCACGTGCTGCTAATTCTGCTAATGCCAAAGCTGAAAGGGGGGTGCTTTCCGCAGGTTTTATGACCATGGCACAGCCAACTGCAAGCGCAGGTGCCGCCTTTCTTGTAATCATTGCTGAGGGAAAATTCCAAGGCGTAATGCCCGCCCCCACGCCGATGGGTTGTTTAAGGGTAACAAAACGCCGATCATGGGCTGGAGATGGCAAAACCTCCCCATAAACGCGTTTTGCTTCCTCGGCATAAAATTCAACGAAAGAGGCGGCATAGGCAATCTCCCCCATTGATTGGGCTAATGGCTTTCCTTGCTCCCGTGTCATCAGCATTGCCAAATCTTCTTGATGCTCAAGAATAAGATCATGCCAACGCCGCATAATTGAAGAACGCTCTTTTACCGTAAGGCGCGCCCAACCAATTTGTGCCTGCTCAGCCGCATCAATCGCTAATTTAGTTTGTTCGCTACCATGATCGGTGACTTTGATTAGGCATTCCCCCGTTGCAGGGTCTTCAACAGCGAATTGATTGGGTGCATCAACCCATTTTCCATTAATATAGCTTTGATTGCGCAGTAAATTTTGATCTTTTAACATGATTGCCATTTGTTTTTCTTTCTTTTATCGCGTTACCCACAGCCCAAATAAAAGCCCGATCAGGGCTAAACCAACCGAACCAAAGATATAGATTGCGGCCAATCCATAATCTCCACGTTCAATTAAATTGATTGCATCCAATGAAAAGCTTGAAAAAGTTGTTAGGGCACCCAACAACCCTACCGCAATAAAACTATGTAGCAGGACGCTGGGGGAAGCGTCAAGTAGCCGATGCGACCATGTGATTTTAGCATCCAGTAAAGGCTGATAGCGTAATAATAGCCCAATTACGATTCCCATCAATAATGAACCTGCGCTATTGATGATTAAAATTCCAAATGGAAAACGCCCACCCAACCAACTATGGGTGAGGGTTGAGATGATATAACGCAACCCTGCCCCGATTGCGCCCCCTATAGCCACCATTATAAGCAGTTTTAATTGTATCATTTGACAGCTAAGCGGTTATTTGGATTTCTTCAAAAGATGGGTTTCAATAACTTCACAAATACTGTGAATCATCACCAAATGAACCTCTTGAATGGTTTGGGTTAGTGTACCTGTTGCAATCAGCATTAAATCAGCCAGTTGATCACGGGCAATAATCCCGCCTTGATGCCCTGTTAAAACCAGTGCAGGAATTTCCATTTTACGCGCTTCAATCAACGCTGCAATAATATTTGGTGAATTTCCTGATGTTGTGATGCCCAAAAATAAATCGCGCTTGGTTGCTTTTCCAGCCAATTGACGAGAGAAAATTTGTTCATAGCTATAATCATTGGCAATCGCGGTGATTACGGAACTATCAACGGTTAGGGCTTCGGCTGGTAAGGGATTGCGATCTTGGGTTAGACGGCACACAATCTCAGCTGCCATATGCTGTGCATCGCCTGCTGATCCCCCATTGCCTGCAATATATAATCGCCCCCCTTGATCATAACGCTCCAGAATTAAATTACAAAACTGATCAAACACTGCATGTTGATCTGTTGCCTCAAGCAGCTGTTGTTTTGCTTGAATTGATTGCTTTAAATTATGTGATAAGATTGCTGAATGCATGAATTGTCCTAAAAAATTAACATACCCTTTTATGTGATATAAAGTTGTGAAGGGATAGAATCAATCCCTATATATAAGTTAGATAAAGCGTGAGAAAGAGCAAGTTAATTATGGTAGATGATGATGACTGGGTATTGGATGAAGCGGCGGAGTCCTCTATTCCGCAATCCGTGCCACAGCAAATACAAGAAACTCCAGAATGGATTGAACGCTTAAATCCTTCCCAGCGTGAAGCCGTTGAAACATTGGAAGGGCCGTTATTGATCCTTGCAGGGGCTGGAACTGGTAAAACTCGTGTGTTGACTACAAGGCTTGCTTTGCTTTTGCATGAAGGACGGGCAGGGTTTAATCAAACCTTATGCGTTACGTTTACCAATAAAGCCGCACGCGAAATGCGCCACCGTGTTGAACAATTGCTTGGCCATGGGACAGACGGAATGTGGCTAGGTACCTTTCATGCGCTTGGCGCACGGATTTTGCGCCGCCATGCTGATAAGCTTGGCTTTGATTCTGATTTTACAATTCTGGATATGGATGATCAGTTTCGTTTAATCAAACAATTAAGTAAGGATTTGTTAAAAGGGCGAAGCGATTGGTCACCGCGCGCATTAATGCATGAGATCAGCCGATTTAAAGACCAAGCCCTCTCCCCCGAAAAAGTGGAGGCGCACCAATATAAAGCCCTTGAAGGTTCAGGGCTTGACCAGCTTTATCCAATTTATCATGAAACTTTAAAACGCCTAAATGCCATGGATTTTGGGGATTTATTGCTTCATTGTATCAATTTATTCTTAACTTTCCCTGAGGTACTTGCATCCTATCAACGCCAGTTTCGTTATATTCTGGTCGATGAATATCAAGACACCAATATTGCCCAATATTTATGGTTGCGTTTGTTGGCGCAAAATTCTGGTGGTCAGCAAGGCGTGCATAATCTTTGTTGTGTTGGCGATGATGATCAGGCGATTTATGGTTGGCGTGGGGCTGAGGTTGGTAACATCTTGCGCTTTGAACAGGATTTTAATAATGCAAAGCTTGTTAAGCTGGAATGTAATTATCGTTCCAGTGCGCCAATTTTGAATACGGCCTCGCATCTTATTCACTATAATCAAGGACGCCATGGAAAAACTTTATGGACAGAACAGCAAGGTGGGTTTAAGCCCCGTGTAATCTCAGTTTGGGATGATCATGCTGAAGCTAGGGTTGTTGCAGAAGATATAGACAGCCGTCAAAAAACCGATCAATTATCTTGGGTGTCTTTTTCTGTGCTGGTACGGGCAGGTTTTCAAACCCGCCCGTTTGAAGAACAATTTATTGCGCGCGCAATGCCTTACCGTGTTATAGGAGGGTTACGCTTTTATGAACGTGAAGAATCGCGTGATTTATTGGCTTATTTGCGGGTAATGCGTTCAACCGATGATGATCTAGCCTTGCTTCGGATTATGAATAAGCCAACCCGTGGCATTGGTGCAACTACCCAAGCCAAAATGCGCACTTGGGCTGATATGAAGGGTTGTTCCTTATTCACGGCTATGTGTGAGATGCTGGAAGCCAATGAAATAAAAGGTACGGCGAAAAAAGGAAGTGAGCAGTTAATTGAGCTTCATAAAAACAGTCAAAAATTTAACCCTGATCGGCAGCATCCTGAACTGGCTGAATGGTTGCTAGATGAAAGTGGTTATCGGGCTAAATTACAGGCTTCTAAATTGCCAGATGCAGCAGGAAAGCTTGAAAATTTAATTGAATTTGTAAAGGCCATGCGTGGCTTTTATGGGTTGGGGGCGTTTCTTGACCATGTCGCCTTGGTTATGGATCAAGACAATGAACAAGGTGCAAATTTTATTTCAATCATGACGCTTCATAGTGCAAAAGGATTAGAATTTGACGAGGTTTATCTGCCTGGATGGGAAGAACAAATCTTTCCCAATCCAAGATCAATTGCCGAATCTGACCATGATGGTAGTGGTCGAAATGGCATAGAAGAAGAACGTCGCCTTGCTTATGTTGGTATTACGCGTGCGCGTCAACGCGTTACCATCTTGCACACCACACAGCGTAATTTATTTGGTGAAACCTCTTTCGTTACACCATCAAGATTTATCAATGAATTACCTGCTGATCAGGTTGATAAAATTAACCTAGTTAAGGTTGCTGCTGGCAGGGGCGGCTATGGCCAAAGATTTGCATCTCCAACGATAAAACAAGCATTCAATCACAGGGAAAGCGTGCAATTTGAAGCAGGTGATCGTGTTCATCATGATAAATTTGGCGATGGCACAGTGCGTTCAGTTAAACATCCCCATATTATGGTGACATTTGATCATACAGGCGATAAATTACTATTCGCCGATTATCTTCAAAAAATTGCTTAGAATCTAATTCGCTAAAAGGGTTGCTGTTCCTTTTTATATCAGTTTTCTAACTCACATTTTTTCATAAATCACAGCTAATGATAGGCATCAAAACAATTATTTTAGTAGTTTAAATCAAAAATGTAAATAAATACAGATAGTTAATGTTAAAAATAAATATAAAATACCCCTGTTTTTGCTTTAGGCAACAGGGGTGTTTTTTTATTTTCTGCTTACAATATGCTTACAAAAATGGGTTGTAAGCATGGGGGTTGGTTGTGTGGGGTTGAAGCTTGAAAATATCAGGAAATACTGGGGGTTCAGCGATTTAGCTTCATGTCAAATTCGTTAAAAAATGGTTCATTTTATCGTTTTTTTACAAATTTTTTGCTTACAATATGCTTACAAATGAGATTCTTGGAAAGGTTAATTTACTGAAAATAGCTCTGATAGGGGGTTATAGAGCGAAAAAATGCATCTCACCCTCGGCTTTCAAGGGTCTCTGTCAGAGCGGGATACAGCCGTTTTTGTCACTTTGGAGGAGGTGCCAAATGGGGGGGGTGCAAGCAGCTTTGTGACCTATATGACCAAGACGGATTATGATGGAAATTGGGAAATTGATTTGGCAACTGCCGCCACTTATTTGGGGGCAAATAAATTATTAATGGAACATGGCAGTACAATTAAAGCAATTGCAAATGCAGTTGATGAAGCTGGCAATATAACCGCAGGTGGCATTACGAACTATATCATGCACAGCGATCATAATGCAGGGCTGCTTTGGCCAAACCCTGATGAAACAGCAAATTCCATCGTTAACGCTACCGACCCAGCCGTTAGCCGTTTGGTTACGGACCCCACACGTGATTTAATTGGTGGGGATGGTGGTTTGCTTGTGGGGACGGAAGTTATGTTGACCCTATCCGATAGCACGAATACGGGTACCTATACGGTTTTTGCACAATCTGATGGCTACTATACTTTGGATTTTGAGGATTCGAGTACCTACATCGAAGAAACAGGATCAACCTTTAGCATGTCAACCTTGTCGCATGGCGCACAAGTTACCGCGATCATTAACTCCACCGATGCGTTGGGTAATATTTACACTTATGATAGTATAGACAGAGATGATTACGTCCAAAATGATCCAACGGATGACCTTCAATATGAATTTATAATCAATCTGGAAGGGCCTGCTTTTAATTATAGTTTCAAACGGTTTAATGATTATTCAACAGCAACTAATTCCGCAGCAGTTACTACCAACAGCAGTGGAACACCCAACTCTAATTTTTATCAGCTGGAAGCAGGCGATTGGGATGGCGATGGCAAAGATGAAATTTTTGCCCAAGAAAGCAATCAAATCTATATTCTGTTTTTCAGTGATGATGGCACACAAGTTACCAGTACCACGTCAGTGAACACAAGAAGCAGTGTGGATTACAGAGGGATGGCTGTTGGTGATTTTGATGGCGATGGCCGCGATGATGTATATTCAAACGCATATGGTTCTGGCTATGACTACCTTACCTTTAATACGGGCAGTGGCACTTCAAACGTGAATGTTGCTAATAATTCGTATGACCATAGGGGGACTTTTGCCCTTGATGTGAATGGCGATGATCATATGGATTTGATTGTGGGGGGCGGTGCTAATTCAAATGAATATGGTTATATTTATTATGGGGATGGAACTGGTAATTTTACTATGACCCAAGAACTTGATCTTTATGTTACTGCAGGGCAGTTTATAAGCCATGAAATGCAATATGATGTGGATAACGATGGCGATTTGGATACGCTTTTTGTAACAGGAGAAGTAAATAATGCATTGGTTATTTTATTTAACCAAACTAACACATTAGGGGCAGGGGCAACAATTTTATCATCAACCTATGATCTTGATCTAACCCAATATGGTGACTTTGATATTGGTGATTTTGATGGCGATGGCCAAGTGGAATATTTGGTATCAAGCAGTAGTAGCTCTAAACTATTATCCTTTGATTCTGTAAATAAGGTATTTGTTACGGAAAAAGTACTCTCCTCCATCAGTATAACGAATGGGGAGAATATCGTTACCCTAGATTATGATTTGGATGGCGATTTGGATATTTTAGCTGCAAAAAATACTGCCAATTCAGATGTTCAATTCTTTGAAAATGATGGATCGGGTAATTTTACATTAAGTACCACTGATACAGGCATTGATATTGACCCTTACGGTCAAGTCAGTGATATGGATATGATGGCTGATCTTAATGGCGATGGTCAGGATGAAATTGTTTTTTATGATCAGGGTGAACGGAAATTCAGTGTGATCACTGGAACCGATAAAATCGCTTATCCTGCTGATGGAAATGATTATTTTGACAATAGCAGTGACACGATGCGGGTATATTTAACAAGCATTAAAGCTGGCGATACAATCACGGTTTCACAAAATGGAACGGATGTTATTGATGGCGGTGGTTCCTATCAGGTTAGTTCAGCCGATGCCGCCAATAACTATGTCGATATTCCGTTGGATTTAAGCACTATTGCGGATGGCAATGGCGTTCAATTTGACCTTGAAATTACCGATTCCACGGGGATTCATCAACCTGCAAGCGCAACGGTTGCGCTGGATATTGATACAGTACCACCTGTTACGCCCGTGATTGATGCGATACAAGGCGGAACCTCTGTTGCAGGCTATCTTGTGGATGATCCGCCAGTGATTACGGGAACCCATGGCAATGATTTCCAAGATTTATGGATTACGGTAACAGATGGCACTGATACTGCGACCTATACCCCCACCTCCTTCGATAACAGCACTTGGACTTTGGATCTTGCAACCGCCATCCCCGTTGCAGGCACAGCCCCCGATATTGATCATGGGGAAGTGGTTACAGTAAACGCCCTAGCAGAAGACCGTGTTGGTGCCACCGCCGCCGCCACGCAAACTTATGTGGCGGATTTATTGGATATGGCTTTCAATAGCAATGATGCCAATTTAATTGATGGTTTTGGCGAACTGGAATTTACTGATCCTGCTGGAATAGGCGTTACACGCGGGTTTGAACTCATTGATTGGGATAATGATGGTATTGCAGATGAATATGCGATGTCCACTAACTCAAATGTTTTGTATATATTTGATGAGAATTTTAATATGGTTCTTAGTAGTAGCTTTACTACTGTCTCGGGAGGAAGAACCGCAAAATATGGCAACATAGGGATAGCGGTCGGCGATTTTGATGCGGATGGTTTTGTTGATGACATCATCTTGGGGTCCCAAACTACTCAGTTTGATGGGTTAATGATCAAAGGGAATGGTAGCGGTGGATTTGCAAAGACATATATCGATAATCCAACCAACCAGTATTTTGGAACGCCCTTTAAGGGGGATTTTAATGGGGATGGTCATGAAGATATTTTGGTTTATGAAAGTGGTGTAATCTATTTTGGCGGTGCATCAGGCCTATCGCTTTCCAGTGGGGCTTATCCGTTTGGAAGCAAAGAAACGGTACATGGCATGATGGAAGTTGATTTGGACGGGGACGGAGATTTAGATTATCTATTTGGAAGTTTTAACGAGATGTATATCATCGAAACCGATCCAAGCGCGAATAACGTGACAGCAATTAAATATTCTAATGGGGTTGAATTAAAGGAAAAAGTAGATGGTTTTGAAATTGCTGATTTGGATGGCGATGGAATTGTTGAGATCATAACGTACGCTGCAGATGTTAGCAATGGAAAATTCCTCCATGTTTATAATTATGATCCTGCTTCTGGTGATTTAATCTATAAGCAATCCATCGCCTTTACTGGTAGGCAATATACAACCTCTTTGATCACAGCAGATTATAACGGGGATGGCCATTTGGATATTTTACGAAATGATTATAATTCTCATGAATTGCTTGTGGGGGATGGCAATGGATCATTTACCTCCACAGGATTTGTTACAGGCATCTATGACCCTGATGAGGTCAATGCGAATTACTTGGATCACTATGTATATGGTGAAAAGAAAATGATGGATATTAATCATGATGGCATTGATGATTGGGTTACGACTGGTGATCGGGAAAATACCGCTAGGCTAACCAACCCCGTTTATGTTTATTATGGGAAAGCTTCGGGTGTTGTGGATGGGACAACAGGGACGATGTTGACGAATGCAACTGAACATATCAATTTTGGAATAGAGAATCTGTCCGCAGGGACACAAGTTGAAATTAAATATAATGGTGCGGTTGTTTCAACCCATACCGTATCGACCGCAGAAGCAACCGAAGGCATTGCACGCGTTGAACTTGACACCACAACCTTGGGGGACGAGGGGACAAAATCCTTTGAAATCACCGCAACCTCAGGTTCAGGGAAGCAAATCACCCTAACCCAAGACTTCCACCTGCAATATGATCCAATTCCTGCGCAAAATAATAATAATGAATATGTTGAATATGATAACAATAATAATTTTATTGTATGGCTTGATCCATCTGTTCAACAAGATGATGAATTAACGCTGATGTATGATGGCGCAAATGGTTTGGAAGCCGTTGCTGGCGTGAATCCGTATGTAATCACACAAAATGACGTTAATCAAGGTTATATATCCGTTGGCGCGCAGACAGCTAGCTTAGGCTGGGTTACAGATCCGACATTGATTTATGGCGAGATTGAGGATCATAATACAAGCAATAAGTCGGTATTCTACGGCGATCCAGCAAATGGTATGCTACATGTTGCCTATGATGATGGAACGGGAACGGGCAATTATACCTCCAAACGGTTTATTCTGGATGTTGATGGCGATACGGATGTGGTTGCCGCAGGTGTATTTGACCACACAACCGATTCCCTTGATTTAGGATCACTGCTAAACGGCTTTGTCCGCAATACAGGCAATGGCGATTTATGGGATGATCTGGAAGCCCAAGGCTTTGTAACAAGAGTCGATAATGGCAGTAATGTTGAAATCCATATTGACACGGATGGCACTGCTGGTACTGTTGCCTCATCTGAACATGCCGCAACCATCACGGGCGTTAGTTCAGCCGATCTGGATGATAATTACCTATATTATGATGAAGATTAACAAACCCACCCATTTATGCTGAAAATAGTTTAAAAAGTTCAAATCCTAAGCATGAATTGGGCGTTTTGCTGTGGCAAGGGCGGCTTCTTTCATCGCTTCTGAATAGGTTGGGTGGGCGTGACATAGGCGTGCCATGTCTTCTGCCGAACCACTAAATTCAAGGATGGTGACGGCTTCGTGAATCATCTCCCCCGCATTGGGGCTGATGATGTGACAGCCAAGTAAGCGATCTGTTGTTTTATCTGCCAGAATTTTAACCAAACCATCCGTTTCGCTATTGGCCTTTGCCCGCGAATTTGCAAGTAAGGGAAAGGTGCCTTCGGTGTAAGCTATGCCTGCCGCATCAAGCTCTGCCTTCGTTTTACCAACAACCGCCACTTCAGGATGGGTATAAACCACACCTGGAATCGCATTATAATCAATATGGGGTTTTTGTCCTGCCATGCGCTCAACCGCCGCAACGCCCTCATCTTCTGCTTTGTGAGCAAGCATCATGCCTGTTATGCAATCACCAATCGCATAGATGCCTTTAACATTGGTTTGATAATCCGCATCAACCGTAATAAAGCCACGCCCATCGCGGGTAATTCCCAATTCATCAAGCCCTAACCCGTCAACATAAGGACGGCGACCAATCGCAACCAGCACTTTATCGGCGGTAATGACCTCTGCCTTTCCGCCTGCTGCAGGTTCAGTTGTTAATTCAACCTTATCTTTACCCTTTAACTTGGCGGTAGTGACCTTGGTGCCAAGTTTAAATTCCATCCCTTGCTTTGCCATGATTTTTTGGAATTTTGAGGCGATTTCATCCTCCATGCCAGGCAAGATGCGTTCCAAATATTCAATAACTGTGACCTTTGCACCAAGCCGCATCCATACGGATCCTAGCTCCAACCCAATCACCCCCGCACCAATCACAGCCAATTCATTTGGCACTTTATCAAATTCAAGCGCACCTGTGGAGGTTACGATTTGCTGTTCATCAATAGGAACACCAGCAAGTGGCGTTGATTCAGAACCCGTAGCGATTAAAATATGCTTTGCTTGCAATATTTTCCCTTGATCTTTGCCTGTGGTAATTTCGACCGAGTTGGCGGCGGTGATTTTGGCAGTGCCTTCAAAGCCAGTTACTTTATTTTTCTTAAATAAAAATTGAATGCCCTTGGTTAAATCGCCAACGATTGTATCCTTGCGCGCCATCATTTTTTTAAGATCAAGCGCAGGCTTCACTTTAATCCCATGATCGGCAAAATGATGCACGGCTTGATGATAATATTCTGAAGATTGCAATAAGGCCTTTGAGGGAATACAGCCAACATTAAGGCAAGTGCCGCCAAAAGATGCACGCTTATCAATGCAAGCTGTTTTCATCCCAAGCTGGGCGGCACGGATGGCAGCAACATAGCCACCTGGCCCCGCACCGATTACAATCAAATCAAATTCATTAACATCAGAGTCATTATTTGGCATCGCTGAAATCTCCTTCATTCTGTTAAAAACTTTTGCCAAAGATACGCTATAAATGCAATCTTTAATGCAAATCATATGTGTTTTTAAGATAGCCAAGCAGATTATAATCAGTTATAAGGCAGGCGCAGTTATATATGCAATAAGATAGGGCCTGTAGCTCAGTTGGTTAGAGCGGACCGCTCATAACGGTTTGGTCGCGGGTTCAAATCCTGCCAGGCCCACCAAACTATTATACCAATATACCCTCCATGGAACGAACCCTCATGATTAAAAAAGCCCCATGATTAAAAAAGCTAGCCATTATTCCGAAAAAAGATCACAACGCCAATTAAAGGTTGGGGAGGAAATTCGCCATATTTTAGCTGAATTTTTAGCACGCGGAGAATTAAGTCATCCTGATTTATTCGCATCTTCCATCACTTTAACGGAAGTTCAAGTAAGCCCTGACCTTCGCAATGCAACCTTGTTTTATACGCCGTTATTGGCATCTGGCTTTAGCCAAGAAAAATTGCAAGCCTTGCAAACCGCCCTTGAAACTGAAGAACGTAGCTTGCGGATGAAATTAGCGTCACGTATGACCACCCGTCATGTCCCTAAGTTACGATTTTTCTATGATCGTACCTTTGATAATATTGATACGGTATCTAAATTGCTTGAACATCCACGGGTGCGTGCCGATGTTACCAAAGCTGACCCTGTTGACGAGAATATGTCAGGGAAGTAATAAATCTTGCCTTTGTCTTTAAGCGCATATAAAAACATAAATAATTCACTTTTGATTATTTTTTAGAAAGCGTTTAAGCCGTGTCTATTATTACGGGTCTTGATATTGGATCAAGCCATGTGAAAGCCATTATTGCTGAGAATAAAAACAATAAACTCCATGCGCTGGGCGGCTGGAATATGGAGGCAAAGGGAATCGTTGCAGGGCAAATCGCAGATATTGATGCGGCCGCAGAAAATATTGCAGCCTGTTTGCACCAAGCTGAATTAACCGCCAATCGTCATATTGATAATCTGATCGTCTCAATCAATCATAGCCAAGCAATTAGCAAGCTACATAGCCACACGCTTACATTAGGGGATCAACCTGTGGATGAAGCGATGATCGCAAAGCTGATTGAAGAAACAAAAAAATCAATTCCTGTGCTTGAAAACCATGTGCTTTTAACGCTTAACCCTGTGGCATTTAATTTGGACGATGGTGTGCGCACCCCCAATCCAATTGGGCTTTATGGGCATAGCCTACAATTAACGATTCATTATGTAAGCGTTGATAAAAATGCAGTTCGTAATGTAAATACGGTACTTAAAAAATGTCAGTTGCAGGCTGTTCATCAGGTGTTTGCGCCGCATGCCGCCGCCTATGCCGTTTATGATGAACAGGAAGCTGAAAACGGTGTTGTTATTATTGATTTAGGGGCTGAAACCGTTGGTATTAGTGTTTTTAAAAATCAGGTTCAGATTTTTGCCTGCACCCTTCCCTTTGGCATGAATATTGTGCGTTCAGATATTGTTGGCTTTTTTGGAATGAGCCGTAAAAATGCTGAGCATTTTATCGGCCGTTTTGGTAGTGCCGTTGTAAGCCCCAAGGAATCAAGTCATTTTTTTACATTTCATCCTGTAGGGAGTGATCCTGATAGCGCACAACATCAACAAGATATTGCTGGATTTAATGGTGTTATCGCCGAACGCATGAATGAAATTTTTTCCAAGATTGAACAAAAGCTAACCCAAGCAGGAATAACGCATTTAAGGTTATGGAATATGGTCTTTACAGGTGGGGGAAGCCAGCTTGAAGGCCTTGAATTAGCTGCCCATAATTATTTCAAAGGCAATACAAGGGTAGGAAAGCCACAAGGCGTAGCTGGAGCAATGGATACGTTACAATATACAGGAGCCGCCGTTGTTACGGGCTTATTACATCATTTTAATGATCAAGCGTTTAGCAATTACACAACCGAAAAACCTGCTTTAATAAGCGTGAATCGTAATGAAAATCCCTTGAATCGTTTTGTAAATTGGTTAAAATCCAATTTTTAAATAAATATGTAAGCTTAAATCAATAGGATTAACTTTATGACTCCAATTTGGTCACCATCACAAAATCTGATTGATACGTGTTATTTAACGAATTTCATGCAGCATGTATCAAAACAGCATGGCGTAACATTTGATGATTATGCAGCATTTTGGCAATGGTCAATTGACGAGATGGAGACATTTTGGTCTGATTTTTGGGAATTTGCGGATATTCGTGCGCAAACTAAGGGAAAGCGCGTGCTTGTGGATGGTACGGATCGTGCGGATATGCCAATGTTTAAGGCACGGTTTTTTCCTGATGCGCATCTAAATTTTGCTGAAAATCTGTTACGCTGCCGCGATGACCGCCAAGCCATCTTTTTTCGCGCTGAAGATAAGGTTGAACGCCAATTAAGCTACAAAGAACTTTATCAAGCTGTTGCAAAATTAGCCGAAGCAATGAAAGCAATGGGCATAGAAAAAGGGGATCGTGTTGCGGGATTCGTTCCCAATATGCCCGAAACGGTGATTGCAATGCTAGCGACAACTGCACTTGGCGCAATCTGGACCTCATGTTCACCTGATTTTGGCGCACTTGGGGTGATTGACCGCTTTGGGCAAAGCCAGCCAAAGTTACTTTTTACCGCTGATGGCTATTATTATAATGGAAAAACGGTTGATTCACTTAGCAATGTTCAGTCATGGATAGGGGATTTACCAAGCGTTGAACAAGTAGTTGTGCTTCCGTTAATCTCTTCAAGTCCAGATTTATCCTCCTTATCCTCCGCTTGTAATGCCGCAACTTTGGAAGAATTTTGTCACGCTATTCCCACAATCAAAGATGAAGACACGATTCCCTTCGTTCAAGTTGAGTTTAATGCCCCGCTTTATATCATGTATTCTTCTGGAACCACTGGCAAACCCAAATGCATAACCCATTCAGTTGGCGGTGTTTTGCTGATGCAATTAAAGGAACATTTGCTTCATTGTAATACTCACCCACAAGATCGCGTTTTTTACTTTACCACTTGCGGTTGGATGATGTGGAATTGGTTGGTCAGTGCGCTTGCAACAAAAGCTTGCTTGATGCTTTATGACGGCTCACCAACCATAAAAAATGGATATGTATTGTTTGATTACGCTGAAGAACAAGATTTCACTATGTTTGGGACTTCAGCAAAATTTATTGATTCTTGTGCGAAGATGAATCTCTCACCGCGTCATGATAAACGTTATTCGTTTTCTAATTTACGCCTAATTTGTTCAACAGGTTCCCCCCTCGCTCCCGAAGGTTTTGACTTTGTTTATAAACATATCAAGGAAGAGGTTCAATTAAGCTCCATTTCAGGGGGAACGGATTTGCTTGCTTGTTTTGTTACATCATCACCCATTCTGCCCGTTTATCGTGGGGAGATTCAAGCCAAGGCATTGGGAACAGCCGTTGCAGTCTTTGATGATAATGGTAACAAAGTTAAAGATGAAAAAGGCGAACTTGTCTGCACCAAGCCATTTCCTAGCATGCCGCTTATGTTTTGGAATGATCCCGATGATGAAAAATATTTTGAGGCATATTTTGCAAAATATCCTAATTGCTGGGCGCATGGCGATTATTTAATGGAATCAAGCCAAACGGGTGGATTTATTATCTCAGGTAGGTCGGATACGACTTTAAATCCTGGTGGGGTGCGCATTGGAACGGGTGAAATTTATCGCCAAGTTGAAAGTTTTAGCCAAATCGCTGAATCAATCGTCATTGGTCAAGAATGGCAAAATGATACCCGCATTGTATTATTTGTGCGGATGCAACCAACAGCAACTTTAATTCCTGAATTGGTGGATGCAATTAAACAGCGCATCCGTCAAAATTGTACACCGCGACATGTGCCAGCTAAAATATTTGCCGTTGAAGATATTCCCCGCACAAGGTCAGGTAAAATCACAGAACTTGCGGTACGCGATGTTGTTCACGGAAATCCTGTTAAAAATAAAGAAGCCTTACTTAATCCTGAAGCCCTAGAGCTTTATAAAGATATAGACGGATTATGGGATT
Organism: Alphaproteobacteria bacterium; assembly: GCA_965229675.1. Taxonomy (GTDB): domain Bacteria; phylum Pseudomonadota; class Alphaproteobacteria; order CBDDJK01; family CBDDJK01; genus CBDDJK01. Next base: position 663,348 of record OZ245897.1, on the reverse strand, counting down.
AAATACCAAAAAACAGAATTGGAAATGAAGCAATGAAGATTGCAAATGATCGAATTATCAAAACCTATTTTAATGGTGAATGGCTGGATGGGAACCAACCCATTCTTGGCGCAGCAGATCATGCAACTTGGCTTGGCACGCTGGTATTTGATGGCGCAAGACGCTTTCGCGGGCTTACCCCTGATCTTGATTTGCATTGCAAGCGGCTTATTGCCTCAGCCAAAGCAATGGCACTTGTTCCTGAACTTACAGGGGAGGAAATAGAACAAATCATCCGTGAAGGTTTAAAACTAATCCCTGATGAACATGATTTATATATTCGTCCGATGATGTGGTCTTTATGCAGTGGCGATGGGTTTATTGAACCCGTTCCTGATTTGGTAGGGTTTGCAATCTGCCTTGAAGAAATTGCAATGCCAAAGACCGTAATAACCCAAAAATTGGGGCTTAGCCCTTATCGCCGTCCAACCATAGAAACAGCGATTGCGAATGCAAAGGCAGCAAGCCTTTATGCAAATTCAGGACGGATTATTGCTGATGCACGCGCACGTGGTTTTCATAATGCAGTTGCTTTGGATGGCAACAGTAACGTCGCAGAAACTGCAAGTACCAATCTTTTTATTGTTAAAGATGGTGTTGTTCAAACTCCAATTCCCAACGGGACTTTCCTTGCGGGGATCACGCGGGCGCGGGTGATTAAACTACTTCGTAATGAAGGGGTGACGGTTGAGGAGGTCACGTTGACTGTAAATGATCTTCACCAAGCCGATGAGTTATTTATAACAGCTAATTTTGCCAAAGTCGCGCCTGTTACCCAATTTGAGGATAGGATTTATCCAGCAACCAAAATTGGCACAAAGGCGCATAGACTTTATTTTGAATGGGCGCAAGAAACCGCTGGCTGATATAAGGATAAACGCAATGGTTAGCGTTCATGGCTGGTTACTACTGGATAAACCAGCAGGAATAAGTTCAGCCGCCGCAGTGGCAAAAGTTAAATCATTTTTTGGCGTAAAGCGTGTTGGCCATGCAGGCACCCTTGATCCTTTTGCAACAGGGTTGCTACCAATCGCGATTGGAGAGGCAACAAAAACAACCCGCTTTTTAAATGAAGATGCCGCCATAGGCATAAAAGGATATGAATTTTTAATTTGTTGGGGGCAAGCAACCGATACACTGGATTGCGATGGAACGATCACCGAACAAGAAGATAAACCACCGCCATCGCCTGAAGCAATACAGGCAGTGCTTGATGAATTTATCGGGGAGATTAAACAAATTCCCCCAATATATAGCGCATTGAAGATTGACGGTAAACGCGCTTATCATTTAGCAAGGCAAGGAACGCCTGTTACCCCTCAAGCAAGAACAATACGGATTGACCGCCTAAAATGGCTTGGCACAGATGAACAAGGACATAGCCGCTTTGTTTGTGATTGTTCAAAAGGCACCTATATCCGTGCGCTTGCCCGTGATATTGGTACGCGTTTAGGGCATTTATGCCACACAAGTGCATTAAGACGGGTGCAGGTTGAATCATTTTCAATCAATCATGCAATTATGCTTGAAGAATTAGAAAAATTGTTGCATAAGGATGCCGCCTTCAACCCATGGCAAGAATCAATCAAAGATAAAACTTGGTTTTTGCCCGTTGACGCTGTGCTGGACGGTATCCCGGCTTTGATCGTGAATGATGGGGAAATGGCAATGTTGAAACTTGGCCGTGCGATTGCCATCTATCGCCCCTGTGATCATCTAAGACGCTCTGGGCTAAATCAGGACAGTTTGGTGATTTTCAAGTTGCAGAATAAATCTACTCAAAGTTTAAAGACATTAGGATGGGGGATTTATGCAAAGGGAATGGTAAAGCCAGTCAAGCTTTTGCAACATTAAACCAATTTATTCTAACCCTTAAGATACACGTGAAAGCATAAGAATGTCGATTGAAAACAAGAAAAAACAAGAAATTATTGAAGCCCATGGAACAAAATCAGGCGATACAGGTTCACCTGAAGTGCAAATTGCCATCTGGACGGAACGGATTGTTAATTTAACCGAACATATGAAACAGCATCCAAAAGATTTTCACTCCCGCCGTGGGTTGTTAAAACTGGTAAGCAAACGCCGAAGCATGCTTGATTATCTAAAAAATATTAATTCAACACGCTATTCTGCACTGATTAAAGAATTAGGATTGCGCCGATAAGCAAAGCCTATCTAAAGACGATTTATATATACTTAAAATGAAAGAAGACGATGTTTAATAAAGTAATAAAAGAAATGGAATGGGGCGGGCGCAAGCTTGTTCTTGAAACGGGTCGAATTGCCCGTCAAGCCGATGGTGCCGTTTTGGCAAGCTATGGCGATACGCAAGTGCTTTGCACAGTCGTTTATGAAAAAAAGATGAAGCCTGGGGTCGATTTTTTTCCACTATCCGTGCATTATCAGGAAAAAACCTTTGCCGCTGGTAAAATTCCAGGTGGCTTTTTTAAGCGTGAAGGTCGCCCTTCAGAAAAAGAGGTATTGACCTCCAGATTAATTGACCGCCCAATCCGTCCGCTATTTGTCGATGGGTTTCGTAATGAAACGCAGATCATCTGCACCGTTCTTAGTCATGATTTTGAAAATGATCCTGATATTGTATCCATGATTGGGGCATCGGCGGCATTAACCCTATCAGGCGCACCATTCTTAGGACCCATTGGCGGCGCACGCGTTGGCTATGTTGATGGTGAATTTACCCTTAATCTTTCACCTGATCGTGAAGATACAGAACAACAATTAGATTTAGTGGTTGCTGGTACCCGTGAGGGTGTGCTGATGGTTGAATCAGAAGCCAATGAATTATCCGAAGAAATTATGCTTGAAGCGGTTAATTTTGGTCATAAAGCATTCCAGCCTGTGATTGATCTCATTATTTCCTTGGCAGAAGAAGCGGCAAAAGACCCGTATGAAATGCCTGAACCTGATGCAAGCACAGATCAAATTAAAGCCTTGCTTAAAACCAATTATGAGCAAGATTTACGCGCAGCTTATGCCATTACCACCAAGCAACAGCGGGTGGAGGCCATTGGTCAAGTTAAACAGGCGGCACAAGAAAAACTTGAAGCTGAAGAACTTGATGTTGAGCTTGGCGCAACCCTATTTAAAAAATTGGAAAGCGATGTCGTCCGTGGCAATATTCTGGATAGCGGTAAGCGCATTGATGGGCGTACCACCACCGATATTCGTCCGATTGTTGGCGAAGTTGAGGTTATTCCCCGTACCCATGGTTCTGCCCTTTTCACACGGGGGGAGACACAAGCCCTAGTTATAACCACTCTTGGCACAGGCCAAGACCAACAAATTATTGATGCGCTCGAAGGTGAATATCGTGAAAGCTTTATGTTACATTATAATTTCCCACCCTATTCTGTTGGGGAGGCGGGGCGTTTCGGCACCCCTGGACGGCGTGAAATTGGTCATGGCAAACTTGCATGGCGTGCCATTCGCCCGATTTTGCCAAGTCAGGAAGATTTTCCCTATACAGTGCGCGTGGTGAGTGAGATTACGGAATCAAATGGCTCCTCTTCTATGGCAACAGTTTGTGGTACCTCAATGTCACTTATGGATGCAGGAGTACCGCTTGCAAGGCCAGTTGCAGGGATTGCGATGGGATTAATTAAAGAAGGGGACGCATTCGCAGTATTATCGGATATTTTGGGCGATGAAGATCACCTTGGGGATATGGATTTCAAAGTAGCAGGAACTGCAAATGGTGTTACCTCGCTACAAATGGATATTAAAATCACTTCCATCACTTCCAATATTATGGAAACTGCATTGGGGCAAGCCCGCGATGGTCGGTTACATATTTTGGGTGAAATGGCAAAAGCGATTGATACAACCCGTGGCACGGTGTCTTCAAATGCGCCGCGCATATTCTCGATGAATATTCCACGGGAGAAAATCCGCGATGTCATCGGCACAGGTGGTAAGGTTATTCGTGAAATTTGTGAAACAACGGGGGCAAAGGTTGATATCAATGATGATGGGCAGATTAAAATTGCCGCCATTGATGAAGCCGCCGCAAAAGCCGCCATTAACTGGATTGAAGGGATTGTTGCTGAACCTGAGACTGGTGTTATCTATGAAGGAAAAGTCGTAAAAATCATGGATTTTGGTGCATTTGTTAATTTCCTTGGCGCACGCGATGGCTTGGTGCATATTTCCGAATTGGCGGAAGGGCGCACCAATCAAGTGTCTGATGTTGTTGAAGAAGGTCAAGAAGTTTATGTCAAATGTATTGGCATTGATGATCGTGGCAAGGTTAAACTTTCCATGCGCTTGGTTGATCAAGAAACAGGTGAGGAATTGGAAGATACCCGTCCACCGCGTGAACCTTCGGAACGGTCAGAACGTTCTGAACGCCGTCCACGCAAACGCCATCATGACTAATTCAATATCAGGAGAATTAGGATGACGGTCAAAGTTGCCATTAACGGGTTTGGGCGCATCGGTCGGCTGGTGCTTCGTGCTGCCATTGAAAGCGGTCGTAAGGATATTGAATTTGTTGCTGTCAATGGGCTTGCCTCAGCTGAGGCCAGTGCGCATTTGCTGAAATATGATAGTGTTCATGGTATATTAGCGAATGATATAACGGCTGGTGATGATTTTATTGCGATTGACGGCCATAAAATTAAAGTAACGGCGCATCGCAATCCGCAAGATTTACCTTGGAAGGAATTAGGGATTGATGTTGTGCTGGAATGCACGGGAATTTTTACTGACCGTGATAAAGCCGCCACGCATCTGGAAGCGGGAGCAAAGCGTGTTTTAGTTTCAGCTCCAGCAAAAAATGCTGACCTGACCGTGGTTTATGGTGTTAATCATCAACAATTAACCGCGGATCATCTTGTGGTTTCAAATGGGTCTTGCACCACCAACTGCTTGGCACCTGTTGCCAAAGTCTTGAATGACAAAGTTGGAATTGAATTGGGCTTTATGACGACCATTCATTCCTTCACAGGTGATCAAAGTACAGTGGATAAGTTTCATTCTGATCCAAGGCGTGCACGTACGGCCTCAGTGGCAATGATTCCAACCTCAACAGGCGCAGCTAAAGCCCTTGGGCTAGTCTTACCCGAATTACAAGGAAAATTGGATGGGACTTCGGTACGGGTACCAACCCCAAATGTATCAATGATTGATCTCACTTTTACCAGCAGTCGTGATACTTCGGTTGAAGAAATTAATCAGGCAATCTGCGATGCTGCCGATTCAAAGCCACTTGCGGGGATATTGACTGTTAACGATGCACCTTTAGTATCCGTTGATTTTAACCATAATCCTGCAAGTTCGGCGTTTGATTTGACCCAAACCCAAGTGCTACAAAACCGCTTTTGCCGTGTTTTGTCTTGGTATGATAATGAATGGGGCTTTTCTAATCGTATGTCAGATGTTGCAGTATTGATGGGGGCATCTTAAAAAAACCAAAGCAAACCGTTTTTGATAAGGAGTAAAGTGAATGAGCGCAATGAACGAGCGTGAAAAAGCATTTGAAGCAAAATTCGGTCAAGATCAAGAAATGACCTTTAAAGCGGAAATGCGGCGCAATCGCAAACTTGGTGTATGGGCAGGTAGCCAATTAGGACTATCGGGTGATGCGCTGGATTCTTATATTGAAGAAGTAATTGAAGCCGATTTTGAAAAGCCTGGCGATGATGATGTCGTTGAAAAAGTGCTTGCCGATTTCATAAATAAAGGCGTTGAATTAACCGAAAATCGTTTGCGGCAGGAAATGCAAGGCTTTTTAGCCGAAGCAAAAGCTGAATTGCTTGATAGCAGTGACTGATGATGGGTTTTGAACGCTTTAATTAATGACCAAAGCCGACTCTAAACCATCCCCCAACCGCCCTTTTTGGCAGGAAAAATCGCTTGCAGAGATGACAAAAGCGGAATGGGAAAGCCTGTGTGACGGATGCGGGCATTGCTGTCTCCATAAAATTGAAGATACACGAACGGGTTTTTTCTATTGCACCAATATTGCTTGCCACTTGCTGGATGTATCAACCGCAAAATGTGGTGATTATGCCAACCGTCAACGCCGTGTTCCCGATTGTGTCGCATTAAGCCCAGATATGATTGGGGGATTGGGTTGGCTGCCGCCTGAATGCGCCTATCGTCGTATTGAAGAAGGAAGGGGGCTTGCAAGCTGGCATCCGTTGGTTTCAGGCACACAAGATTCGGTGGTAGCAGCAGGGGAATCCGTGATTGGGCAAGTTGTAAGTGAGGCCGATTATAATGATCCTGATCATGCGTTGGATCAATGGATGGCCGAAGATAATCAGCCCTTATGGGTGCAACCGCCCGCCATAACCTCTTAAGAAAATAAGGAGAACACACCCAATGCCAGAAATGTCTTTACCAGGGCCTGATGGCCGCCTTGAGGCACAATTCCATAATGGCAATAACGATCAAGCCCCTGCGGTTTTATTTCTGCATCCGCATCCGCTTTATGGCGGAACGATGAATAATCGGGTCATTTATCAGCTTTATCAGATGTTTGCGAGCAAAGGGGCAATGGCATTGCGGTTTAATTTTCGTGGGGTTGGACGGTCAACGGGTGAATTTTCAAAGGGAGAGGGCGAGCTTGCCGATGCCGCAACTGCACTTGACTGGCTACAAGCTCAACATCAAAGCACACGAGAGAGCTGGATTGTTGGCTTTTCCTTTGGCGCATGGATTGCAATGCAATTAATGATGCGGCGACCTGAGGTTTCGGCGTTTGTTTGTATTTCTCCCCCCGCCAATCTTTATGATTTCAGCTTTTTAGCTCCCTGCCCTTCTTCGGGGCTGATTATCCATGGCGATGAAGATAATTTTGTGCCTGAAGCGCATGTAAAGCAGCTTTATGAACGCTTGCGGATTCAAAAGGGGATAGAGATTGTCTATAATCCGATTGAAGGCGCAGATCATTTTTATAAAAATCAGCTTGATGAGGTCGTACAAGTGACGGAAGATTATCTTGAAACCCGCCTAAGCGCACCCATTAAAGATGGGTTTGACCTGCTAAAATAATTTTTTCAAAATGACACGGCTGTCGATCAATATTAACAAAATTGCGCTATTGCGCAATCAACGCGATTTGAATCTGCCTGATCCTGTAAAGGCAGCAGATACTTTGCTTGACGCAGGGGCAGATGGCATAACCGTTCATCCCCGCCCTGATGAACGCCATATTCGCCGCGATGATGTTCCCAATCTATCTGCAATGATGCATAACCAAGGCTGGTTTTCCAAAGGACGAGAATTGAATATTGAAGGCTATCCTTCCGCAGAATTTATTGAATTAATTCAAGAAATTAAGCCAGATCAAGTGACCTTGGTGCCTGATGCGCCCGATGCACGAACCTCTGACCATGGATGGAATATTAAAATGGCACATGGGCTATTGAGCAATGCCATCGCTAAGCTTACACCCAATACGCAGCGTATTTCCCTATTCTTGGATGCAGAGGAAGCGGCTGAACCGATGCAACAGCAAATTGAGGCGGCAGCGGGGCTTGGCGTACAAGCCGTTGAACTTTATACAGAACCCTATGCACGGCATTTCAACCAGCCTAACCATGCTAAAATCTTGGCGTGCTATCAGCTTGCGGCAAAGTTAGCTGATCAAGTAGGGTTGCAGGTCAATGCAGGCCATGACTTGAATTTGGATAATCTTAAAGCCTTTAAGCAGGCGGTTATCCCGCTTGTTGAGGTTTCAATCGGTCATGCGTTTACCAGTGACTCCCTATGGATGGGTATGGTGAATGCATTAAATGCTTATCGTTCAGCATTGGAGGAAAAATAATGACAATAGATTTGGTTGGAATTGGCAATGCACTGGTGGATATTTTACAGCCCGTGGAAGAGCAAACGCTAACGCAATTAAACCTGCCTAAGGGCGGCATGACGCTAATGGAGGTGGAAGAAGCACAAGCCGTCCACACCCATCTGAACCAGTTGGGAACAGAACGCAAAACCGCATCAGGTGGTTCTGTTGCTAATTCAGTTGCGTTATTTTCTGAATTAGGGGGCAAAGCGGGCTTTATCGGCAAGCTTGGGCAAGATGCCTATGGCGATGCGTTTTTACAAGACATGGCAGAATGCGGCGTGACCGCAAAAGCCTTGGCGCGTGACCCTAAATTGCCTTCTGGTACTTGCCAAATTATGATTACACCCGATCATGAACGGACGATGGTTACCACGCTTGGGGCTTCCAGCCAATTTTCAAGTGCGGATTTAGATCACGACCTAATTGAACAGGCTAAATTCACCTATTTAGAAGGCTATTTATTTGATCTTGATGCGGCAAAGACCGCCTTTAAGCAAGCTGCCGAACTTGCGCATACCAAAGGCAATCAGGTTGCCTTATCCCTATCCGATGCTTTTTGTGTGGATCGCCATTATGACGATTTCAAACAATTGGTCGAAACGCAAATTGATCTGTTATTTGCCAATGAGACCGAGGCCCTAACCCTGTTTAAAGCCAAGCAAATGGCGGAGGTCATTGAAGCCTTAAAACCCCGTTCCATGCGTTCAGTGATTACCCTAGGCGCAAAAGGCGCGCTAATCATTGATCAAGGTATGGTTATTGAAATTGCTGCGGCTCCTGTTAATAGCATCAAAGATTTAACAGGCGCAGGCGATGCCTTCGCCGCTGGTTTTTTATATGGCTTAGTTTGTAATAAACCCTTAACAGAATGCGGTGGAATCGCTGCCACCCTTGCCGCACAAACCATCGCCATCATTGGCGCACGCCCATTGCATGGAGCATTTTCTTCACTATCATATTCCCCCCTTGAATAAATAATGGAGAATAAAATGAAAATTGATTTAACAAAAAAAGAAGATATCACTGGAATCTCTGAGATTTTAGACAGAACGGAACTGTTTCCGAGCGAGCTTTTATCAGGAATGGTTGATCCCTTTTTTTCAGGTGCTGAGGATGCAGGTGTCTGGCTTACAGTAAAAGATAAATCAACAGTTTTGGGTTTTTGCTATGCTATACCTGAAAAACTGACAAACGGATCATGGAATATGGTTGCGATTGCAGTTTCTCCCAATTCTCAAAAATCTGGCATTGGCTCGAAGATCGTTTCTGCACTGGAAGAATTTCTTAGCAAAAACGGAGGAAGAATTATCATCGTGGATACTTCAGGAACCGAAGCCTACCTTAAAACCAGAGAATTTTATAAAAAGAACGGCTATATGGAAGTGGCTTGTATTCCTGACTTCTGGGATAGTGGCGATGATAAAATTACGCTGGTTAAAAGTTTAAAAATATAGCTCTGTCCATCACGTATAATATACTACGCCCGTTCACTGGTTAACAATGACAGGTATAGACTGGTACGAACTGGTCAATTGCGCCCTTGATTTCCCATGACTAAAAGCTCCGTACCTCGGTGTTTTTCAGGAAAGGAGAAAAAATAGAGAAAAACGGGAGTGTTTTGGCTGCGCGTAGTCAGGACATGATGCACCAGAAAGCATTCATTTTCTGGGCTTTTGATGTTGTACTATTTCTAGCATATGAAAGTTTGTTTGTATTTAATGGCGGTGTATTGAACCCCTTTGAGTTCGAATCCTCTACACTCACCATTGTGTTGCAACAAATAACGCCTAAGAAAACAACGATATCCGCGTTTTATGTAGCAACGCTTTAGACGATCTATTTGCCTTATCTACTCATTGACAACAGGAGCAACAGGTTTGGTCAATTACTCTGACGTAGCTCGACGGTTGGATTATATTTTGGGTCTTTTGATTTCGTGATTGCCTTTGCCCCATGCAGGTAACGAATTTGCATCGTGTCTGAGCCTTGTTTAATCCGAAGATATCTCCCCACATCATTGGGAAAGATATTATATTTGAGATCATGCGCAATATCTTTGGCATCACCAAAGGGTGCAACAAAGTCAATGATCCAGCCACGTTCTCCTGATTTCCAACCTTCGGGTCTCAGTGAAGATGTATTGAGTACATAGGCTTCCTCAATCTCTTTTGACATCCATGCCCATGAAACAAATCCCCGTGGCTTTCCCGAACGCCTGTAAATGCGAAACTGATTATGCAACAGAGCAGGAAAAACCCATTGCTGGATAGAGCCAATCGGCCAATCCTGATGAAGCTTGGAATAGCTTAAAAGCCAGACAACCTCACCAAGAATGGTCGCATTAGAGATGGCCGGGGCATTCTCTTTACCGTTCTTCAATGCCTCGTTTGTTTTTACGCTGCTTTCCATGCACCATTCACCGCTACTTGAACACTATCTGGAAGCTCAGATGCTGTAACACCGTAAGCGGTTGTACCATCATTAGGATCAAAGCCAGCCATAGCTGAGACCAGACGATTAACATCGCTATAGTTCAGATAGTCGTCCCCAGCGATAAACCCATCAATATAGTTTTTCGGGCTTGAGCTATAGAACCAATTTTCAAAGGTAACACTATCTTCTGATCCCAATAGCTTCATCACCAGATTATTACCGATTCGCTCAAACCAAAGCGCTTCCTTCTTGACATCATCTTCCATGACAAAAACATCGGTACCTTTGATATTGGTAGCAGAGCTGCCCTTATAGGTATCCTTGCCATCGCCATAGCCAAAGCGATAAACATCGTAACCTGCGCTGGCCGTGTAAGTATCATTACCGGCATCACCGACGATCACGTCATCACCAGCACCGCCATCAAAGCTGTCATCGCCGTCGCCGCCCATCATGGCATCTTTACCGTTACCACCGATCAACTCGTCATCACCTGCGCCACCGGCCAGAATATCATCGGCATCTCCACCGGAGAGATAATCATTGCCAAGATCACCAGACAGAATATCTTCGCCAGCTTCACCATACAGCCGATCATCACCTGATCTACCAAACAGGAAGTCATTCCCGGCACGGCCATAAAGTGTATCATTGCCAGCAAAGCCATCCATCCAGTCTCCAGATGAAGAGCCTGTTAAGCTGTCATTGATCGTAGTATCAGAACCAGCACCCAACACATCGGCACCAAGATAGGTATTGACGATATGCGAGACCGCAAAGTCCATACCGTTAAAGAACTGAAGCACCTCAATCCGATTGCCGCTGGATGCCCAGTTTTCAACACGGACACTATCTGTCAGCTCACTCAAGGCCGTATCAGGATTATCCCGATCCCGTAAGTAAATGACAAGGTCATTGCCATCACGTTGCAGGATCAAATCTTCAATGGTGATATCCTCACCAAAGAGGAGTTTATCACCGCCCGGATTATTGGAATCAGAACCAATAGAGCCGCTACCAGTGTCTTCGAGGCTATCCTGCCCATCACCCCGATTAAAGATATACACATCATCGCCCGCGCCACCATTCACGCTGTCGCTACCCGTCCCGCCAAAGAGGATATCATTGTTTGATGAACCGCTTAAGCTATCATCACCGGCACCACCACCAAGCCAGCTGGCCTGATTATTTTGGGCTGTCAGCGTATTGGCCGTCTCATCGCCGGTTTGTGCGTGATCAATATTGCCCAGATCAATAGCAAAATCATTGATGAAGCGCATATTCTCGACACGGAATTCCGGAGTTATCCAGTTTTTGATTGTGACCTGATCGCTAATTTCGCTTGCCTCTTCCAAAGGCTTGAGCTGAACAACAAGATCATCACCGACCATGGATATAATCAAATCGGAAATATCGATATTGGCACCAAATTGAAGTGTATCATCACCGCCGTCTGCCGCACGTGTTACAGAGCGATATCCTGTGCGGGTCTCATTCACCCAAGCCATGCGCCAGCTTTTACCGGATCCCTGCCATCTGCGTACTTGAGTTGTGTATTGGTAAGATTCCTGAACCGTCTCAAAAGCCGTTTCATCAATGGTATCTTTGCCATCACCGCGATTGAAGATATAAATATCATCACCACGGCCACCTTTTAGCAAATCATCGCCTTTACCACCGGTCAGAACATCCTTGGCCACGCCACCATCCAGCGTGTCGTTTCCATCCCCAGCAAGCAGATAATCTTCACCATCTCCACCGGTGAGGTAATCATCGCCGTCACCGCCGAATAAATCATCATCACCAGCACCGCCCTCAAGCGTGTCATCACCCTTGCCGCCGATCAGATAATCATTGCCAGAAAGCCCAGTCAGAATATCATTTCCGCCACCGCCGGAGAGAATATCACCGCCAGCTGTACCATTCAGCGTATCATTCGCTTCATAGCCGGAATTGGCGTAAGTGACATCGGACATATCCAAAGCAAGACCTGACGCGAACTCAAAGGTCTCAATCCGATTTTTGCTGTCAGCCCATTGCTTAATGGTCAGTTGGTCGTCAAGGTTTGCAAGCGCGGTATTCGGGTCATCGAGGTCACGTATACCAATCAATAAATCTTCGCCCTCAGTTTTGAAGAACAAATCCTCAAGCGCAAGCGTGAAGCCAAATTGCAGCGTATCATTGCCGCCATCAAGCTCTACCGTGCGGGTTTTGGTGCGGGTGCGGTACTCGGCAACCCAACGGCCACGCTTGCCAGAGCGCTGATAGCGATAGCCTGCAAAGTATCTTTCCTGATAGCTTTCTTCGGCAAGTACCTGATCAAGGATTTCATCTTTGCCATCGCCCCGGAAATAGATGTAGGTGTCATCCCCAGCACCGCCTTGCAAAATATCGCTGCCCTTGCCACCCAAGAGGATATCATCCCCATTACCACCTTCCAGCCGATCATCGCCATCCTGACCAGCAAGCGCATCCTTGCCGTCTCCACCTTGCAGGGTGTCATTCCCGCTTCCGGCAATCAGATAGTCATCCCCCCCTTGACCTTTGAGGGTATCATCGCCGCCATCGCCAAATAGGAAGTCTTTATCTGCACCGCCGTCAATGGCATCATTCCCTTCACCGCCCGTGATCACATCACGCCCTGCATTCCCACTGATCGTGTCATTGCCATTGCCGCCGGACAGAAAATCACCTTCATTGGTGCCGTTCAGCGTATCATCTGCACTGAGGCCATATTGACCATGCATGATGCGGCTAAAATCAAGCTTTGTTCCGTCAGAAAACGAGAAATTCTCAATGCGGTTTTTCTGATCCACCCAATCGGTAACCGTAACATTATCACCCGATATAACATTCGCATCATCTTTATCACGCAAAGCAACAACCATATCATTGCCTGAGCGGTAGAGGATAATATCAGCTAGCGCGATATTCGCGCCAAATTGCAGCGTATCAATACCACCGTCAATCTCACCAAACACATCCCGCAAGCCTGTACGCGTCTCCATGCGATAGCCCGTACGAGTTTCATTCACCCAGCGCGTGCGTTTTCCAGACTTACGACGCACTTGCACATTATATTGATAGGCAATCTGTTCTTCGTAAGAGTATTCTTCCTGAAAGGTGCCTTCGGCATAATCGTGGATGGTATCGGCACCATCACCGCGATTATAGTAATAGATGTCATCCCCGGCACCACCATTCAGCACATCGGTGCCTTTACCGCCAGCAAGGAAGTCTTCATCCTCACCACCTTGTAAATCATCACTGCCATCTTCGCCGAACAGACGGTCTTTACCGCCATTGCCGACAAGGACATCATCCCCGTCTTCACCCGAAAGCAAATCATGCCCACCACCACCTGTGAGCGTGTCGTTTCCTGCACCACCAGCAAAGGCGTAGTTTACGTCATCTTTTGAGCCGGTGATCTTATCATCTCCGCCCGCAGAGCGCACCGCCTCGACGTTCATTTCATCGACATTGATATCCAGTGTAGTGCTATCGGTCATGATGATCTGGTCATAGCCTTCACCGCCATCAATGCCTGTCGGATCGCTTAAATCCTCGCCATCGACAAACAAAATATCGCTGCCGCCACCGCCTTGCAGCGCGTCTGCGCCTTCACCGCCAATGAGATAATCACTGCCGGCGCCACCAATCAGCGTATCGTTCCCAGCGCCGCCATTCAGCAGCACATTCTCTGTTTTGCCCGATGCATCAATTACATTGGCAAGAGCATTCCCCTCAGCGCCAATCCATGTGGTTGCATCATCGCCTAAATTGAAATCACTTTCACCATCGCCCAGCTTTTTGATCTTCTGGACATCACCATCCTCAAATTCATAGACGAGATTGCCGTTTTCATCTTCATAGGAACGGAAACCAAGTGAATTATAGGCAAAGGCGACATCTGCGCCATCTGTGATCGACCCATCTGCTTTTTGAACATCCACAAGTCCGTGGATCACCGTGCCGTCATCCAATACCTTGCCCGTGCCTTCGCGCGTTTCAAGACCGATGGATTTAATACCCGCTTCATCCAGCGTGACCATTTCACCGTCATCAACCACACCATCGCTGTCACGGTCCTGCCAGAGCCTGAACTCACTCCAGCCCGCATCGCGTTCATCCAGAACCTTGTCCTGATTGGTGTCAAAATGCGTAGCCAAGGCTTCCAGATCGGTGTCGTCTTCCTCTGTCCATTTGGCAAAAGCGATTTCCTTGGATTCTGTCACCCGCCCATCATTATTAAGATCAAAAACAAGCAGCGCATCATCACCCGTTGTCCAAGCGGTACGCTCCAGAAAACCATCATCATCAAAATCAAAATTGGTCGTGCTTTCATCCAGCTTGGTGAGCTCAATACCATCGCCATCCATATCGACAATCACCGGCTTGCCAGAGCTATCACCTCCACCACCACTTGAGGAAGAGGAGGAAGAAGAACTGCTGAAGGCAGAGCTGATCGCATTGCCAATCCCGCTAAAAACCGAGCCAATCGCAGAAGCCACCGCCCCAACAGCCGATGCCACCGCACCCACAGCACCCGCAACAGCCGATCCAATCGCACCGACAACATTTCCACGCGCCAAATTGCCAACAAAGCCGGAAACCCCGCCTGCAATCGAGGCCGCAACCCCCGTCACACCCGCAGCAATGGAATTACCGATATTGGAAAACCCTGCCGAGACGTTCTTCATCGCGCGGTCAACAACATGCATTCCTGCATTGATGAGGTCGCTGGCTTTATCAAGGAACGACCCATCACCATCCGTCACACCGCTTAAACGATCCAGCCCCGTATCAAGACTATCACCCAGCTGACCAATCGGGCCGGATTTGTTATGGACGCGGATATTACCTGCGACATAATTATGGGTGGTACGCACCTCAAAGTTATGCGTTGCCCAGCCTTCAGTCACATCTTCTTTGAAAGCCAGATTGCCAGCCACGCTCATGGAGCGGGTTTGAGAGGACATAAAAAGATGCGCCGTCTCAGATGAATACACAAGGCGTTCCGCTTTGGCTGTGATAATCGTTCCATCAATATCAACCAGTCGCACGGTTCCACCGCCAAGACGAGCCAAGTTCCCAATCTCCAGATAGTCTCCCGTTTCAGTTTTAAACACGTGGCCCGGAGTTGCGACCAAATCATCACGACCATCTTCAAAAATTAGCCAGATGAATTCTGGGGTGGTATTGGTATAGGTACGGACAACCTCGCCAACACGACGATTGCCCTTATCATCAAACGTCAGAACCTTGTCAGATATCGTAATCAGCTCAATGGCTTTCTTGCTGCCATCAGCGAGAGTGATCAATGTGCCAGCGGGGAAGCACTCATCAGACGGCTCTCTTCCCATTCCCCAATCAATGAGACCGGGTGCATGAGATCCAATCCAGTGTCCATTTAACCCTAGCGCGTTAAATCCAATTTCATGGGCAGCAAAAATCTCTTCTGTTGTTGGTATACGTCCATATTGTTGCATATATGAATGATGCAGAGTTACAATATTTTGTGCAGTATGATCGTATACATCGCTCCATGGATTAAAATCTCCCCAAGAGTTTGCTGTTGAGAAATAGTCGGAGTAAACTGCCGCCCAATCATTAAATTCTAGTGGATTGAATTTTCCGTCATGATAACTTTTACCTACCGAACCGTAATCAGAGCCATAGCTTTCAAGATATGAATAATAACCATGCAAATCTCCAGAAATAGCATAATTGCCAAATTGATTTATTGCAGATTGTGTGAGTTCGCCATTTGGACCCGGTTGTCTGCTTATTATCTCTCCTGAATAAGATACGTCTAGTACGACATGGTTGCTGACTGGGTCGATATCGCCTGGAGAATATTCTTGTGAGGGACCAGAGTAGCGGTAAGATGGATCAGACATAAGATTTCTCCTGTCGGGTTATTGTTTTTCTTCTTAAATGTTCAATGATCAGCCAGAATATAAGGAAATATAAAAATGGGTAAAAAATAAAAACAAAACCCCCAAGCCCCTGATACTCACCTTTAGACATAGATGCCAAAAGATTGACTGAGCCTAACAAAAAAAACAGAATAACATAGCTAATCTGGAAAGACCAAAATTGCAACGTACTTAGATTTCTTATCATTTTTTTGTTAGCAATCGACATAAAAAACCAAACTATATTGCTAACAAGGAAATTAAAAAAAAATGGAATAATACTTACACCGAAGAAAACATATAAATAGTTATGCTTTTCGAAAACAATTTGCCTGCGAATATTTTCATACAACTCACTTTCACCCAGCATCAGATACTGCAAAGAGTTGAAAAGGATATAACCAATTTGAAAAACTACAACATAATTAATCACATGCAAGAACAACACATTCCGCGAGTTGCGGAGGAACCAGTTTCCAAATTTTGTAAATAACGTCATCGTCAATTCTCAAACCCTAATTGCATAATTACCTCCCAGCGTCGTCATGCCCATTTTACGGAAGAACGAATCAGACTAGGCGATGCGGGTGCCGGAGGTGACATAGAAGAGGACATGCTGCACCCCTTGCGCCTTTGCCCATTTGGTGATGGCCTTGACCAGCTTCACCGCAATCTTACCGCCGAGCATATTATGCCTTAATTCTTCCTTAACATATACAACATGAACATTCGCCTGTAAATTGTTTTCGGCAATGAGGTATTGCGCACTAATTATGACCTGCTCCCATTTTTTATACCATTTTTTAAGAGAGTTTCAAGCATAGCTTAATTGTTTGTTGTTGTCATTAAAATTATTTGTTTGGGTTAACCCAAACAAATAATTTTGGCTTTCTAAATATTCCATTGGTGTTTTGTAACCAAGGCTGGAATGCGGTCTTTGTGTGTTGTAATCCTCCTTCCATTCTTGCAAAATAGTCTGTGCATGATGCAAATTGATAAAAATATGTTCATTTAAACATTCATCACGAATTTTGCCGTTTAAGCTTTCGGTAAAACCATTTTCTGATGGCTTGCCAGGCGTGATATAATGCCAATCAACATCATATTCGCTTGCCCATTGCAAAATGGCTTTACTGGTAAGTTCTGTCCCGTTATCACTAACAATAGTTGCAGGTTTTCCATGTAAGGCGACAATGCGATTGAGTTCTCGTGCAACCCGCTCGCCCGTCAAGGAACGATCCGCAATTAAATCAAGGCAGCGCCTGCCATATTGATCCATAATGCCTAAAACACGGAAACGGCGACCATCTTCCAAGCAATCACTCATAAAGTCAAGCGACCACACTTCATTAGGCTTTGAAGCTTTTGGCAATGGCTGACGCGTGCCAAGCGCACGCTTGCGGCCACTGCGTTGCTTTACGGACAAACCTGCTTCACGGTAAATACGATAGGTCTTTTTTATATTCATCTTAAACCCTTCGCGTAACATTAAAATATGCAAGCGACGATAACCAAAACGCTTGCGTTGGTGCGATAACGCAATCAGCTTATCCTTAATAACCCCATCATCTTTCAATGATAGATACCGATTTGTTCCACGATCAAAATCCAATATCTCACAGCAGCGTCGCTGCGATATAGCTTGATCTTCTTGATAATGGTCAACCAATATCCGCTTAGATGATGGGCTTACCACTTCTTTGACAAGGCATCCTGTAATATTGTTTTATCCAAAGATAAATCCGCAACAAGCCGCTTTAACCGGCGGTTCTCATCTTCCAAGGCCTTCAAACGCTTCATTTCGGATAGTTCCATACCGCCATATTTTGATTTCCAACGGAAAAAGCTACTTTCTGCGATGCCATGCTCACGGCAAATATCCATAACCTTCATACCCGCATCTTGTTGCTGTAAAATCCCTAAAATTTGTGCTTCACTAAATCTTTTTTTCATCTATAGAGTCCTTTCTAAAATTACTATAACAGACTCTCTTAATTTTTGGTCTAGTTTTCGGGGGGCAGGTCACCGGGACTATATTCCTGTGACGGCCCTGCATAGTTTCTATAGCTATTATCTCCCATCAGACGGCTCCCTGTTTCTGTGAATTAAAATTGCGGTGTGCATTGCCTAAAAAATACCAAAAACCAATACTAAATAAGATCGGCATCAACGAATAACAAGCAGCGTAAACTACTGTCTTTAAAAATGACCCATCTTCTTCACCCCTAAGGAAGTGACTTATTGCATCGGCAAAATATACAATAGATAGGAACCATTGACTTCCAACCAGAACCCATAACCATAAGCCATGTGCGTCAAAAACCAAGCGTTTAGATTTTGTTAAACCAGCTATTACAAACACAAAAAGAAAAAATATATAAATAATAAAAGAAATTGATACATGTAATATTGTTGAAGATGTGAGCGCCCAAAAATAATTGTACCTACCTCTAGAAAACTCTTTATTCAACAATTCTAGAGATTCACTCAATTCTCCGGTGAGAAAATACCATAGTCCTCCACCCAAAAAATTATATCCAATTTGGATCATTACAATGTAATTGATGATGAAAATCAAAAACACATTCCGCGAGTTGCGGAGGAACCAGTTTCCAAATTTTGTAAATAACGTCATCGTCAATTCTCAAACCCTAATTGCATAATTACCTCCCAGCGTTGTCATGCCCATTTTACGGAAGAACGAATCAGTTTGGGCGATGCGGGTGCCAGAGGTGACATAGAAGAGCACATGCTGCACCCCTTGCGCCTTTGCCCATTTGGTGATGGCTTTTATGAGCTTCACCGCAATCTTGCCGCCAAGCATGTTATGCCTTAATTCTTCCTTAACGTATACAACATGAACATTCGCCTGTAAATTGTTTTCGGCAATGAAGTATTCGCCAAGATTACAATAAAGAAAGCCAACGATCTCACCCTTGGCCTCTGCCTTGAGGGTGATGCAGCGTCCCGGCTGGTCGATACTTTTGTCAAAAAGTGTGGAAAACTTTGCCTCCGAAAACGGTAGGTCGCCAAAGATACTCTCTGCATGGTCCTCAGCGGCCAAAGCTATGATGGTGGCCTTGTCTGCCTTCTTTGCGCGGGCAATATGGATACTGCTCTGGGCTTTGACTTCTTCTGCCATCACTCTCCCCGATCCTGCTTGGTCAAATCCGCATAAATGCCGTCTTGCTTGACCAGTTCATCATGTGTGCCGTCTTCAACAATCTGCCCTTTGTCCATGACCAGAATACGATCACAATCGCGCACGGTTGAAAGTCGATGGGCGACGATCAGCACCGTGCGCCCCTTGGCAACGATTTTCAGATTATTCTGGAAGATGCGTTCGCTTTCGTAGTCAAGAGCTGCTGTGGCTTCATCAAGTATGAGAATGCGCGGCGTTGTGGCAAGCGCACGAGCTATGGCAATACGCTGGCGTTGACCGCCGGAGAGGTTTGCGCCGCGCTCTTCCAAAACCGTGTCATAGCCTTTTGGGAGTTGCAGGATAAAGTCATGGGCACCGGCTAATTGCGCAGCTCGGATTATCCGGTTCATCGGCATGGCCGGATCCACAAAGGCGATGTTATCTCTGACTGGACGATTAAAGAGAATGTTGTCCTGAAGCACGACCCCCACTTGTCGCCTGAGCCAAGCAGGATCAAGCAGACCAATATCAATGCCGTCAATCAAAACCCGGCCATGTTCGGGAACATGGAGCCGTTGAATAAGCTTGGTAATGGTGGATTTACCAGAACCAGACCGCCCAACAATGCCTATCTTTTGACCTGCGTTGATATTCAGTGAGACATTGCGCAGAACTTCCGGCTCACCGGGACGATAGCGGAAGGTAACGCCTTCAAGTGACACGCCACCTTTGACGGGCGGTAGATTTTCCGGTGTGGAACTTGTGAGGTTTTCTGTCTTGGTATTGAGAATATCACCCAGTCGCTGGATAGAGATGCGGAATTGCTGAAAATCTTGCCAGAGCTGTGCAATGCGGATGATCGGCTGGCTGACTTGGCCAGCCAGCATGTTGAAGGCAACAAGCTGGCCCACGGTGAGTTCACCTGCCATGACCAGTTTTGCGCCGAAAAACAGGATCAATGCCATGGTCACCTTGTTGATCAGCATTACAATTTGTGACCCTGCGGCTCCCAGAATGATCGTGCGGAAGGAAGATTTGACAAAGGCGGCCAAATTTTCATCCCATCTCGCTCGCATTTGTGGCTCAACCGCCATGGCCTTGAGCGTTTCAGCACCGGAAACACTTTCCACCAGAAAAGCCTGATTGGTGGCCCCGCGATAAAAACGTTCTTCCACCCGCCGCCTCAGTTCAGGGGTAATGGCAATAGACAGGACAACATAGAAAGGAATGGAAGCCAGAACAATCAGGGTTAGCGTGGGTGAGAACAGCCACATCACCGCAAAGAAAATCACCGTGAAGAAAAGGTCAATCACCACTGTTAGGGCGGATGACGTCAAAAACTCCCGAACGCTATCAAGTTCTCTCACCCTTGCCACCGTCTGACCCGTGGGCCTTGTTTCAAAATAGGAAATTGGCAAGGCCAGCAGATGGCCGAAAAGCTGGCTGCCCAACTGGACATCCACGCGCGTTGTCGTGTGCGAAAAGATGTAGTTGCGTAAAAATCCAAGCAGCGCTTCAAAGACCGTGATCCCGATGAGGCCAATAATCAACACATCCAGCGTTGTCAGGCCGCGGTGCACCAGCACCTTGTCAATAATCACCTGAAAGAAAAGCGGGGTAATGAGGCCAAAGCTTTGCAGAAAAAATGAGGCAAGTAAAACCTCTGAGAACAGCTTTTTGTACTTTGCCATGACAGGCAAAAACCAGCGCAGACCAAATTTTAGATCAGCCACCATGTCACTGGCGCGTCGTGCCAGCAACACCAGTTGCTCGCTCCATTCGGATTCAAAGTCTGACTGACTGAGTTCTTCCGGTGGGCTTTCTGCACGTTGTACCAAAACCCTACCATCTGCAATTTTGGCAATGACAAGGAATTTTCCATCCTTCAACTCGGCAATCGCAGGCAGTGGCAGCTTAGTCAGCTTTTTGAAACCACTCGAAATAGCCTTTGCCTTAAGACCATTCTTGCGAGCAGCTCTGACAAGCGCTATGAGATCAAGCCTGCCTTCTGCCCCGCTGAAATCATGATATATCTGTTCTGGAGCCGAGCGAATGCCGTGGTAGGACAACAGGAAATGCAAACACAAAGCCCCACTATCAAGAGGAGAGTCCTGCTCTCGCTCTTTTTCTTCTAACGTAGGGGTAAGCGTTTCTATTTTTGCTGTCATTATGCCTTAATTACTTTGGTTTAGTCATTTTAATCATTAACAAATTCTTTATCGCAACACAACTTTATGTTAGATCTTCTCCCATGAAAACAAAACAAAATAATTTCAATCAAGACGGTCGCGAGGCTTACGAATTTTTGCCTGCGGCTCTGGAGGTGCTGGAGACACCACCTGTACCCTTTGGCCGTATCATCGCTATTACCATTTCAGCCTTCTTTGTACTTGCGGTCTTCTGGGCATGGTGGGGCACGATAGACGTTGTCGCCGTTTCGGAAGGAAGAACCATTCCAGCGGGCAATGTCAAGATAATTCAACCGCTGGAGACCGGGGTTGTGCGAGCCATTCATGTTAAGGACGGTGATCCTGTCAAACAGGGTGATCTTTTGCTTGAGTTGGACCCGACAGAATCTGCCGCCAATCTGGATGCTTTGCATATCGATCTTGCTCAAGCCCGGATGGATGAGGCCATTGGCTTTGCGCTGCTTCAATCCAGCCCAGAAACAGCGTTTACGCCGCCGGAGGATGCAGGTGCTTTAAGCACTGAAACAGCACGACAGCTGATCATTGAAGAGCATAACAGACATGTGTCATCTCTTCAAACCATCAGGCTCGATAATCAGCGTCTTGCTGCCACAAGCAGGGCATCTGAGATTGAACAGGAAAAGCTTGAAGCCACGCTCCCATTGATCGAAGATCGTCTGCAATCTCAAGAATCCCTTCTTGAGCGGGGCATTACACAAAAGCCTATCGTTCAGGCGCTCCAGCAAGAAGTGATTGAAATGAAAGCTGCTCTTAGAACAGCGATAGGGGCAGGGCATGAGGCTAGAGCCTCAATTGAGGCGAATACATCGCGCATTGCAGAACTAACAGCAGGTTACCGAAGTGCGGCAACCCAGAAACGTGTTCAAGCGCAAAGACAGATTTCCCTTTTAGAGCAGAGCATCCGAAAAGAACAACAAAGGCTTAATTATCTTGAACTGAAAGCACCGGTTGACGGGGTTGTCCAGCAGCTAAGCGTTCATACGATTGGGGCGGTTGTCAATACAGCTGAACCGCTCTTGGTTATTGTGCCTGAGAACACGCCCCTGGAAATCGAATCCATGATATTAAACAAAGACATTGGCTTTGTAGAAAGCGGTCAGGTTGTAGAGATAAAGTTTGAGGCATTTCCTTTTACACGCTATGGAACTGTGATGGGTAAGTTGGTCTCCGTCAGCAATGATGCGATTATTCACGACCAGCTTGGCCCTGTTTACAAAGCCAAGGTCACTCTGGACAGCCAACAAATTACAGTAGATGGCAAAGCGATCAATCTTTCACCGGGGATGACGGCATCAATTGAGGTTAAAACGGGAACAAGGCGCATTATTGAGTTTTTCCTATCGCCCTTGTTGCGCTACAAGGATGAAGCCATCAGAGAGCGTTAAGAGACGCTGACATATAATCCAGCTTCAGCAGCCCGACGCCGAACCAGCCCTTTGAGCTTGCGGCCACCAGCCCAAACCCAGCGCATGAAACGAAGTTCGGTGCAAGCCAATTGTTCTGGTACTTCGGCGTGTTCCTCACGGTTGATTTTACGGCGCAGTGTTGAGCGTTGAAGCGCCCCACCACCAAGATTGTAGGTGAATGACACCAACGCATCGAACTGGCCGTCTGTCAGGGGTACGTTAATCAGGCGCAAGACGGCACGTTCTGCAATCTGGGCATCATGGCGCAAAAGCTCTTCTCCCTTCGCCTCATCAATGCCTGCGGATAAATCTTCACCATCCTTTATAACATGGCCATAGCCGATAGTGGGATAGCCAGCCGGGCAAAAATAAACGGTCTGAGAGAAGCCCCAGAAATAAAACCATTGGTTGTTTGATCAGATCCAGTCCGTTTTGTGTGATATATCGCATGGTTTTAGCCCTCCTCAAATATGGGGCTTAACAATTAGATTATCATTTGCATTATTTTTAAAGATTAATTCACATGCACCCGATCATCTTCAATGACGGCGGTGATTTGGATTTTTTCGCCCGATGAACGGGGACGGATGGTAAGAATGCGTGCTAGCATGGTGTAAGCATCACCACTCCCAAAGCTAAAATGGGTGCGTTCTTGGTTGCCACCAATATAGGGCATTAAATCAAGTGTATCCTCCATGATGACTTTATCTTCCATATTGCCTTGCCTGCATTGATAAGGACCTGCTAGGCTTCCATCTTGCTTGCGCAAAGCAATATAATGCTGGCTGTTTTCTTGCCATTGCAATGGCTCTGATAATAGGGCTGTATTTGTGCTTTGATCCCATTCAATAATCTCGCCCGATTGCCCCCAGCATGGCAAGTCGTGCGATATGGCGATCAGATCACCATAAGTGGGGATCATGCCTTCCAGTTCCGTCATAAAGGTCACCAGCCGTCTACGATAGCGATTGGCGGCGGCAATATACATACCTTCCCTTCGTGCATGCGCTTTATTGGTTACACCGAACAGTTGTATGATGGCTGGGTTATCCTGTGTGCTATCTTCAAGGCTGGTGGTTACTTCGGCAGGCTTCCAAGTTTTCTCATTAAAATATTGGGTGGTAACACAATCGGCTGTATCATCGCAGGGCATGATATATTCCAGCTTAAACGATCCTTTAATGATGTTTCTGGGAGAAAATAAAGCCACGGGCAAAGCTTGCTTAGAATCGCGCATGATGCGTAATTGCCCCCCTTGAAGGATAGGAACAGAACGACCGCATCGCGCCACTTTGGTTAATGCATCCCAAACCGTGACTTTTACATCAAATACGCCATTAAATGTATCGTTGCGATCCGATAACAGCCTATCCAAGACAGGCAAATCATCAAGGTTAAGACGGCTATCCTCCAACCCCGCCCCATAGCTTGCCTTGGCAATATCACATATTGCCCAGATGATGGAATGGGTTGGGGTAAGTTTTGACCAACTTCCACCATCCCAGATTGGTAATTTACGGGTTTGAACCAGGTTGATTTGCCGTGATGTTTCTGCGGATAAATTATCGCTTGCCTGCATTTTAACCAATAGCAAGGATATATCCGCAAATTTGGTTGGACCATCCACAAAGGCTTTTAGGCTAGCCCAGTTTAATTCATCACCTGCCCTTGAGGATGTATCGTTGCTATTGGTGCGCTTAACCCTGACCTCATATCGCCCTTGGGTTTTTAGAGTATAAGCATAGCTTTTCCTGATGGCACTATTCTTATTATCGGTCAGGCTATGGCTGCCAAGGATAATCCAATCTCCAATGGGTTCATCATCATCATCAATTTGCCTTGCTTCTACCTGCCAGCTAACGGTGCGATTATCCATACCACCATTATCATTGGCATAATAAAGCCCATAGGGACAAACCATATCTATGCCTATCTTATGGGCTTGGGTTGCAACAGGGTTGGCAATAAAAGGGCCGACATAGCCATGTTCATCTTCATTGGTGCCATGCAGGGTCTGTCCTATCACCTCATCCCTCGTGATAACATTGATGTCAAAATAATCCACCTGCTGATTGGGCTTATAGATCTTATAACTGATTTCACTAAAATTGCTAATATCGGTATCGGCAATACGGATTTTCTCAATATCATATTCGCCAACCCCCAAACAAAGCGGCGCATAAAGAAATTGCTCATTATCAATATATTCACTCCATGCTTTGCTGATGATAAGATCGGGGAAGATACGATGGCGACCATATTGGCAGGGAATAACTTGCCCCAGCCTGGCGCTATTGCCTTGATATTGAATATTGTAAGTGGGTGATGGAGAAGGCAACGAAGATGAACCACCCATAGCAGCTGCAGATGGTGCTGGCACCAGCATATTAACCAAGGCACCCCCTGCCAATGATATAACCGCACCACCAATAGCTGAGGCTAAAGCACCTTGAGTTAATCCAAGCCCCATGCCTGCTGTGGGGGATATGCCCATGGCTGCGCCAAGGGCAGGCCCAAAAGCAAAAGAAGCAACCATGACCGCAACCGATAAAACAGTGCGTAAAGGGTTAGAACCACCACCTCCTCCTCCACCTTGCGGATAGGCAACCATGCCAAGCACATCGCCTTGGGTGATGATATAGCCATATTCATCAGTGGATAATGATTTACCATTAAGAAATATATCAACCGAATGACCCCATTGGCTTTGGGATATGTCCGTATCTTCTAACAAACTGAAAATAGACATTCCTGCTTCTATTTGATGAATGGAGCGGCTTTGAATAGGCTCAAAGCTGTTGGTAATGATAATGATATGCGCCATGATTTTTCTTAATTTCCTACAAAATGATAATAGCCCTCTACTTGCCACCCATTAAGCAGCAAAGAAGATAGACGCTGGAAGATAACCCCTTGCCCCTCCACACAATGGATAATGCCCCCTGCATCAATCTCTAGCCAAATGCCAATATGGGCAGGGTAACGGGATTTTTTTAATAGAACACAATCCCCCTCTACAGGCCTATCAACCTTCTGCCATCTTTGCCGCTCAGCATGATCTTTAAATAGCCTTGCCTGGGTTAATAAAACATGAGGATCGGTAATGATGGGTAAATCTCTGCCAAATTGTTCTTTTTGAACTTGCCTAACGAATAACCAACAATTACGCCTCTCATCATAAGGAAGCCCAATATAATGATATGCCCAATAGTTCATCTAATAAGCCCAGGAAAGGTTTCTGGATCATAGGTTAGGCTTGGAAAGGCTTTATTGCCAATATCTAGCATCCTTGCCCTTGCGGTGACGGTTAAGGGGGTGGCTTCTACTTCTGTGATGATTAAAGTAATGGGTGGTTCCATTTGTGGTCCTTCAATATCGGTTGAAAGATAAGGACGATAGGTGATTTCTATCTTATCCTGACTGGTGGCGGCTAAATCCAATGCATCGGTAATTTCCCTGCCCACATTATCCATGGTGACGGTAATCTCTGGAACCGGGATACTATCAATGGGGGGAAGGTCAAGGTTAAAGCCAAGGGCGATAAAGCTGACCATCTTGCTTGCATCTATGGGTGCATTGGCTTCAAGCCTAGCCACCAAGCCGACCATGCGCCTTTCATTATCTTCCATAGCATCCAGCAAGACTTTGACTTCATCGCCCCCGATATCCAGCCAACGATCCTCATCGGCATAATTGCGAACCACACGAATGGGATGGTTAAAGGCAGGATGGCGTAATTCTAGCGTATGCAAGATGACCGCATCAATGGGGGCTGAAGCATAGGCTTCCTTGATGGCTTGTTTTAAGGCAAAGTTCGGCATTATTTGGTCACCCCTTTGACTTTCTCAAACGTCCGCATAGAACCATTTAAGCCAAGCATTCCAAGGATAATAAAATCCATCGCCTCAAAATATTGATTGGGTATTGTGGTATAATCAAGCCCAAACATGACACAAATAGGATATATGATAAAACGAAAACCAAGCCCGAAAGCCCCAATCCAGCCAATCGCAGGTCGCCAGCCTGCCACAAAAAGTGAACGATGTTTGGCTTCTGCTTCATTAACCTTGATTTGCGCTAAATCCCCCGCTTGGGCAATCCTTGCTGCCTCAAGGTTAAGCCGCTTTTCTGCCAATTCTGCTTTTAGCCGTTCCTCATCAGAAGTAAATAATTCATCCGCGACAGAGCCGATGCTTTGCACCAAACCACCAATGCCCAATAGATTCATGATATGCTCCTTAAAGAGCGGTTAATCCAGCCCAATAAAAATTTAGATTGTTCCCTATTCTTATTACAAATGGCGGCATAACGACTGATTTTGGCTATGGTATAATGCTGGATAAAAGCTTCCCCATCCCATTCATTCAAGGCTTGCAGGCTCTTTTTACCTATTACCCCATCAGGGGTGGCACCTATCACCATTTGGACAAGCTTCGTGGCGGTGCCAAGTCCTGCATTGACCGCAAAATCAAACAGGCTTGCCGCTATGGCATCACAAGCAATCTCATCACCTTTAATCATATCCCAGAAATTTTGCTGATAAAAATCTCTAACCAATTGCGTATCAGGGGTTTCACCTGCATCAATAGCTTTCCAACCTTGCCAGTCTGGCCAGAACTTACGCGCAATTCCAGCATAGGTCATACCGCCCCTATCGCCCTTAACTTCATGTAAGACAAAGCCACCTTCTAATTTCATGGTGGCTTGGAATGCTGGTTCAAATTTTGCCATTTTTCTGTCCTTGCATATGTTTAAGATTTTCTATCTCAATTTCCATTTTATTGATTTTCTTATCCAGAACCGTGATGGCGGCATTGGATAATTGCACCGCGCTTTCTAATTTCCAGACCGCACGATTTAAATTCGCAATCGTATTCCAAAGTCCAAGCGTGGCAGCGATTAGCAATGCCCCCAACAAAGCTTGAATAATGCTGGATAGATTTAATTGAATATTGGTCATATTACCCCCCCTTAAGCCTGTGTTGGCGGTTTAGGATGGGCAGATTTTATATCTTCAATCAATTTAACCCATTTCCCCTTTTCAAGGTTACCAGCTTTAATGTCATCAAAGAGTAAGCCTAATTGCTCACCTACGGTTGGATAGGCGGCTTGGCGATCCTCACGATATTGGGTAGAGGCTTTTTCCACCTCCATACGCTGAAGTTCATCCTTGATTTGCTTTTGGCTTGGTTGTTTAATGCCATCCCACCATTTGATAATATTGCCCTCGTCATCAAGCTGATAATAAAGCGCATCAGGGGCTAAACGCGATAATACCATTGCCATTTGCATTTTCTTATCCATCTTCTTACACTCCTATATATAAAATTGAGCCATGCATATGACCGTGATAAATCATATGATCATTATGGGTTGAGTTCTTTTGATAAAACCAAAACTCTACATAATCGTCTTGTTTAAGATAAACACAATCATGCCATTCATGCTGAAAATAGCCGTTGCCATTGCCATTCCAATAGGTATGGGTGTTGCCCCCTTGGATGGTGGCAGAATCATTGACCCTAATTTGGGTATGGTGATAGTCATATTGGTGGGCATAGGCAGAGCAATGAAGATGATAAAGCCCATCCCTTGGGATGATAACTCTGGTAGCCGACTGCACCGTAAAACCCCCACGATTCATGATAACATTGCCAAAACATTGTAGGGCATTCCATGTATTTTTAGGATAAACGGTATGATTCACCCAACCTCCATAAGACCCCATGCGTAAGAATGGTCGTTCATCGGCAAGCAGACCAATTTGCTTTGCCCCTTCTTCATCAATCAAGCGTCTTTGTTCATCGCCCGTGTCCTGCAAACGAAGATTTTGCTGGTCACCAAGTGCTTGCACGTCCATAATCGATACTCGGCCGCCAAAGGCTTCCAATGCCCGCCCTAAATAGGCAAGCTCCTCTGGGGTGGCATTCTCGCTCAAATTAACCAGCCGTTTATTAAGGGCGGATATTGAGGGTTCAATCGACATATTAACGGGATTGTTAGATTGGGCGTTCTCTATGGTTTCTTCATCACTCATGATATTTCCTTTCAAAATAAGTTAAGTAGGCGAAGATTGAGTAAGGTTTTTTTATAATTTGAACAGGTTGCTGCTTGTTCAGCAGCCTTACTCGCTTCTACGGCTGCGTCATTGGCAATATTGGCGCAAGATTGTGCGTTACTGGCGGCTTTGGTTGCTCTATCTGCCTGCTTGGTGCTTTTTTCTAATATCCCATCAGCTTCCTGATTGATGGTGCTTTCTATATCTTTTAAAGCTTTAGCCGCTGATTTAACTTCACCAGAACCCGTTGCAACCAGTGTATTTTCATCACCATGCACGATCTGATGTAAAAGGGCGGTATCAGCCTCAATCTTCTCTGTTGCATCCTCGATGCGTTTTTGTAATGTGGTCATAGGGTTAACCTCTTATTTATCAAAATATTAAAACTGGACATAGCAAACAGCAGAGCATCAATATCTTCACTTAGGGTTAAATCTAATACCCCCTCACTCATGATAGGACGCTCCCGCACTTCTAGGCTGGAAGTAACCAACCAATGCCCTGAACGATACGGAATCGCCTTATAAGGATTGCTGCCTGAACCAAAGAACCTTGCTTCATGCACGACCAAGCCTTGCCCTGATAGCAATTCCATTTCAAACCAGACCGCCCCTGCCTCTGCCTTATGCACAAACCAGCTTTCAAAGATTGCCATTTGATTAGCACTAAAGCGCCATCTAACCGCAATACGAGTTGGCACATGGGTAAAACGCCGCCTTTGCCTTGCAGGCCCTGCTTCCATTTCTGTGCGTAGCACCGCATCCATGGGCTCCAAGCCATAACCATCAAAGGTAGGTTTGGGTAAAATATCAGGCCATGTTAATTTAGCCGACATCTGTTACCTCCTAGCCCCAACAGCAGGATTTAACCCATAACGCCCTTCCAATACGGGAGCCATGCCTTCCCCCTTGGCAATGTTACGGGCAAAGCGCGTTTCAATCTCCTCAACCATGATATTTATATCCATGCCGCCATTAGGATTAGGGTTACTATTGGCACTCACCTTAGCATTGGCATTTTGATTATTAATGATAATATTTACCTGCCCAGCACCAGAATTTCCCTTATTGGCTAATGCTGCTATGGTTCGTGCCGTATTGGCTTGTTGGGCTTCGGTTAATACCCGCTCCCCCTCCATGGCGATGATGGGAACTTCTCTTGGTTTTAAGCCTGTAACCAAACCTCCTGAATGATAATAATCCGCCCCTGCAAACAAGGCTGGCGATACCATACGGCTTTGCAAATGGTCTTTGCCAATCAGCCCGCCTGTATGGGCAACCGCACTTAACCCTTCTACGGGTTGAAGCCCTGTGCCACTTGAAGAAAAAAACGAAGAACCAATATTAGAAAACAAACTTGAAAACAGCCCCGCAATGGGTTCTGCAATCATCATGCGATAGGCCGCCCTGATGGCTTCTTCAGCAATGCTATTAAATAAATCTGCTGCCGAAAACTTACCCGTCATAGCCCATTGCACAAAGGCATCTTCTGACGATTGTAAGGCGGTGTTGGTTACATTCTCAAATTGCTTTGCGGCATTGCTTGCCTCATTAGCGTAATTGCGCAAAGCCCTACTAATGCCTGATGACCAATCTTGTGAAGCCGCATCCATGCGCTGATGGGCTTCTTCAACCGCCTGACCATAAATCTTTAAGTCAATCGCGCCTGCTTGCAAAAGCTCGTTCAATTCTTTTAGCTCATCTGCATGGATTTCTTCTGCATGACGCAAAGATAGGGTTAAGGAGCGCCCCTTTGCCTTTAGCTGATTGACGGCTTCTTCTGCTTTTGCCTTGGCTTCCAATGCTTGTTTTTCATCATAAAGCTCTGATGCGAGTGCTTTTACCTCCGCTTGCTGTTCTTTCGTTGCCGCTGCAGATAATTTACGCATGGCTTGATTGACATAAACTTGTCGTTCATTTTGATAAAGGACGTTATTTTCTGCCTGCAAATCTGCAATGATGTTTTGGTTTTGAGCATATTCCTTTGCGCATATGGCTTCCTGCTTGGCTTGCAGTTCAGATAATTTTTTATCCCGAAGCGCACCAGCCTGATTAAGCAAAGCCGCAATCTCGCCATCATTGATATTGGCATTGATATTGGACTGGATTAGCGTTTGTAATTCATCAGCCAATCTTTGATATTCTGCCCGAATACGATCTGCCCCTTGATGATTGATATCAAACAACTGCTTATTTAAGTCATCTTGTATCTGCTTAATGCGCGTTGCCGCTTGGCCGTGGGCTTTTATATCGGCTTCAATATCCACAACACCCTGCCCCTGCCCTATGGCAGGAGCTGCATCCACAAATTCTGCAACGCGATATTTGGCGTCTAAAATTTCTTGATAGCGTTTTAAAGCCATCTCTTGTAATTCTATCTCTCTGGTTAAACTATCTTTTTGCCCATTATCAAAGATATTCCACCATTCGGTTTGACCAATTGAAGCAAGTTCTGCTTTAAACCCTGCAATAAGCTTCTTTTGATTATCAATGCTACGCTTTAAGGCATGTTCAGATAGCCCTTCCAATCCTTCCCCTGATAATACGAATTTTAAATGCTCATAAGCAATGCCAGCATCGGCTGCAAATTCGGCTAAATAGGATGAGGCATCACTAATGGCAGGGGCAAGCCCCAATACGGCTTTGGTCAAGTTTGCTGATATCACCTTGGATAAAGTATCTAACTCATCTTGCGCCGCCTCCGCATTGCGGATTAAATCTTCCTCTATGACAATGCCAAGGCTTCTTGCATGTTGTCTTGTCTCATCTAAGGCATCTTTGCCTTGCACCAGCATATTGACCATCGCCACCCCTTCACTATCAAATAATTTAAAGGCAAGGCGTAGACGTTCTGCTGGGTCACCAACTCCACGAAAAGCATCGGCTAAATCCCCCATCATATCTTCGGTTTTGCGGATATTGCCATTTTGATCCTTAATGCTAATGCCTAACTGCTTTAGCGCTTCCTTGGCTTCGCCCGTTCCCTTGGCTGCTTCTGCCGTTCTTCTGGTAAAACGCTGCAAACCCATATCAAGGGTTCGCTGTTCAATCCCTGCCAAAGAGGCTGCATAGCGTAATTCTTGCAAGGCTTCTGCGCCAATGCCAAGCTTGGCAGAGGTCTTGCCAATTTGGTCTGCCAAATCAATGGAACGGTTAATCAAAGCGGCAAAGCCACCCACTGCCACAGCTCCTATAATCGCACCATGCAAACTCCTAATGGAACCGGTTAGGCTTTTTGCCCTATCCCCCAAGCGCATTAAACCTTTGGAAGCAGAAGAACCCGCTATTTCTATCTTGCGAATGGATTTATCGCCCGATTTACCAATATCGGTTAATTCGGCCTTAACCCTTCCGCCTCCTTCCACCGCAAGGCGCACCGCATAGGTTTGTTTTTTACTGCTCATGTTTCAATGCTTCTCTTATTTGTCGCATTTTCTTGCTCGAAAAACCGGCATCCACTTTTTTTTGAAAATGCTTCTACCATTCCCGCTTCACCAGCAGGCAATAATTGCGATAATAGGCTAAGGTCATAACCCCTTGCCTCTGCCAATTTTAATGCCGCCACCATATCAATCCCTATGACATGACCCGATGGCGCAATGTTTAATTGCCCCAGTGATGCCGTGATAATCTCAAAGGCTTGTTGTTCTTCTATGGTTTGGGCTTGATGGATAAGATAAGGGCAGGTTGGACAGACCCCCTCACATGCGGCACAATATTGCGACCCTCCACCTTTTTGAAAGTGCCAGTAGCAGAGGGTCTTTAGGCGTTTTTTGCTGAATTAAGTAATATTTGCTTAAGGGTGAACTCCGTAAAGAACCGTTCCCCCACAGGATAAAGTGCCATGAGTGCCACGATATTTTTATCATTTACCGCTGGTTCACCCTCAATACCACTCCAGCTTATGATATGGGCTTTTGCCAATGCGTCAATCAAATGCAGTTGATACTGCCCTTCTTCGGCTTCATCCTCACTTAAACATCCTCTGGCTTTTGCTTGCGCCAATGCCATGCCTGCACTGGTTAAGGGTTTAACCGTTACCTTTACCCCGTAGGGCAATGCTAGCTCGTAAGGCTCACTTGGTTGTTTTAATGTAATCATCATTGCACCCCACCATTGATATTGCTTAAATCATTCACCAGCACGACTTCCAGCATATTGCCTTTTGCCTCGTTCCTTGCCCCTTGAAAATCAAAGCTTGCTTGCACACCGCCTGGACCATCTACGCTAAGCTTGGGCTTTGGCAAATATACCTCATGACAGATAAAGCTAACCCCCATGCCATTTTTAAGCTGATAGCCAAATGTTAAATCAACCGCCGTTCCATTGCTGGCTAAATCCACCAGTTCGGTATCGGCAAACCGCACATCAATCTTGCCCGTTAGGCTGGCAATGGTTGGGTCAACGCCATCAATCTTGCCATCATCACGGATGGTTTCTATTTTCTCTAAATTATTACTATAGCTAAGCGAACCCGAAGTTAAATTGGCAATGGGTTTGCCCTGCTTTAAAACACTACCCTGAAACTGGCTAATCCTTGTAAAGGGTAAATCTTGCGGATCGCCTGCCTGCGATTGATTAAAACGCTGTTCGGCTTGGGCAATGCAAGTAATGGTCGCCGATGCCGCGCCCGATCTTTGAAAATCCAAAGCAACAGAACCCAAGACCACACCCATATTAACAAAATAAGCAGGCACATTGGATAAACCCAATTCCACACTATAACTGGGTAAGGTTTCTTTGCCTGATATAAAGCAATGACGGTAAAGACCCTCACCATATTCTTCACTTGAGGCTTCACCCAATAAGCCCTCAAGCCACATTCCCAAATAGCGAGGATCAAGCGGAACGGTAATATCCCCTTCTACATTGATAACATCCAGCATGGGGGCAAGCGGATCACGCCCTTGCCCCAAGACAGGGTCATCAATCAAACCCTGCTCACTACCCAAAGAACAACGATTAAAGGGCATACGCCAATAATCGCCCTGGGCTATTTCGCCATACCGGCTTTCTGTTTTAAGCAATAAAGTTGCATTTGATCCATAGGCTCTGGCCATGGTAACTTCCTTTCATCCCAAAGATGTTAATGATTCATATTCTATGGTAAGGGCTAAAACCCCTGATTTAATGGCAGGCGCACCTGCTACCGCTTCGGTGCTGGCATCAGGGCGAGTTAAGCTTATTCCAAAGACAAGGCCATCCAAGCTTATATCGGCAAGCAAGGCCTCCCCCACTTGCATCAATAGCCCATCAAACGCGGCATCCCTTTTGCCATTATCCTGTTCTTGCACATATAATTCTATGCTAACCTGCAAGGCACAATAACAACTGCCAACACCACCCAAGGCTTCCTCCACCTCCACCATTTCACCATCACGCAGGATAATAAGACCCGCTTCGGCAATGCGCTCTGGCAATGGCGCATTGCGTTCAAGCTTCACCCCTTCCAAGCCTTGCAACCGCGCTAACAAGGCATGATATATCTGTTCGGTTTTTGAACCCGCCATTGATTTTGTGTTCCATTTGTGATGTAAAAGACTTAAAAGAGCTATGAAAATGAATAAAACTGCAATGATACGCGCAAGGATGGAGCCTAATCTAAAGCATGATGCAGAAGAAATATTGCATAGCCTTGGATTATCAACGACCGAAGCCATTACCTTATTTTACAAGCAAATTGCCTTACAACGGGGCTTACCTTTTGCGGTTAAGTTACCCAACGAAGAAACCCCTAGCTGCCCTTAACGATGTCGCGATGGATCGTAATCTTAGCCGATATGACAATGTCCAAAGCCTAACCACCGATTTTGATAATGCTTAATCTTGTTGTTACCAGCCGCTTTAAGAAAGATATGAAGCGGGTGCAAAATACCACTGACCCTGCCAAGAGAACACTTAACGATAAATGGAACGGCGATGACCAATACGAACGACAAGCAATATCAACTTGTCATCTTCAATTGTATAAATAATACGATAATCTCCGATGCGAATTCGCCATACTTCACCAAATTTTGAGTTTTTTAATTTTTTTGAACTCTGCCTTGGATCTTCCATGCAAGCAACTCTGTCATTTAGAAAATCTCTAATCCGTCGCGCTTGTGATTTATCTATGTTGCCCAAATCCTTTTTGGCCTGTGGGGTAAGTTCAATTGTCCAAGCCAAGATCTCTGCTTACCTTATCAAGCGATTCTGTTTGGACTTTTCCCTGTCTTAAAGCGCGTAATTCCTGTTCGGCCAGGTAAAAATCCTCCAGATCATCCAAATGTTCATCTAATAATTCTTGGATATAGGAAGTTAAGGTTCGCCTTGTCACCTTCGCCAAGTGACGCAACCTTGCTTCTTCATCATGGGACAAACGAATACTTACCGTCATATTTTCATACTCTATCATTATGGGTTATGTAATTTCAATATCACATGTAATACAAAAATGACAATTCGTCAAGTAATAATACCAAGCTAAAAAATTCGTTGCTTTATTTTCTTAAATTCCTATCAATCAAATCAGGCAATCTATTCGCCCATTGCTTAGTGGCTTTTTGAACATTAAGCTTTTTGTTAAGCCGAACCTGTTTGACCATGATAAACATAACCACGGTAACAATGCCTTTTTTATAATTCCCTGACTTGGTATGGGCTTGTTTTTGTCGTCTTGTTACCTTACCAGCCTGGCCAAGCTTAACTTCATCTACCACCAATAAGGGGTGATTGCCTTTGCGTTCTACCCAGCGCAATTTACCATAACGGCTTTCATTAAAATTAGCTGGGGTCAAACGCTTACCATCAATGCCTTTCTTCGGTGCTTGATCGGTTGGAATCGCCAGCCATTTGGAACGCCTTACCCTAATCACTGCCCCCTTATCCCATGCCCTGATAATATCAGGGGATTTGCTATAAAGGTAAGATGCCGCATCCAAGCCTTTATTTGGATAAAACTCACCCCGCCAAGAATAAGCAAGTCGCTTACCCAGACCCGCATGGATAACCTGACGGCGCAAATCCTGCTTTAAGCCTAAGCCTGCTTCCTTTACCCCCGTTAGGATGGATTTACGAATTTTACCAAGCTCCCTATCCATATCCTTTTGTAATGAACCAACCGCTTTAATGGCTAAGCGCATAGTAATTCCAATCGCCAGATGAGATTATCAGGGTCATGGCTGATGGCTTCCCCTTGTATCTGATAAGTTATACCATCAATGATAAAACCATCACCTGCTTGAATGATGGGGGCTTCTGCCTTGCGGATTTCAATGATAAGGCTGGAAGATAATATACGACTTTCCCCAAACTCCGATATCATATCAGGCTGCTTGATAATTGCCATAAGCTGCCTTGTTTCATCACCTGCTGGGCAATAATCTATGACTTTGCCAAAGATGGCAAAGACTTCATCAAGCACCCTTACCACCTGTGTTGCATAAACCGCCATCAAATCACCTTCATTGAATCCCCCCATTAAATCCCCCCATTAAATAACCGTGGCACAAAGCGATGCATTGGCACGATATGGCACCAGCAACATGGATGATTGCATGAGCATATAACGAACAGGCGGATCATTCTCCGACCAGCTTTTAACAAAATACTCAAGGGGTCTAATCCCTGCGGCTTCATCCAAAATGGCTCCATGATGGCGCACCCCCTCAAACCCATCCTTGGCAACCATCAAAACAGTGCCAGAAGGCAATAACATCCTATCCTTGCCCTCATCATCAATATAGGCATCATTGTAAGTCCAAATATCAAATGAACCAATATTACCTCGCCATACCGCTTTTTCATCACTGATATGGGGATCAAGCGATAAATTGATATTGGTGCCACGCCTAACATCAAATAAGGCTTTAACTTCCTCATCTTTTAAGAATAGCTCAAACGCATCATCTTCCATAATCACGGTTCTTGGGGCAAGACCACAATTAGAACGCACCGTCTTTGCCCATTGCCGAAGATTAGCCAGAGGACTGACCCCTGCTTGCCCCCATTTTGCTTTATCGGCAAGCTGAATGGTTTGTTCTGCCTTGCGTTGAAAATCAACCACCTGCGTGGCATAGCCTTCCCCTGCCACAATCTGCTTGCCCGTCAGCAACACTTCTGCCGCCATGACCTCAAAGCGGCGATTAAGCATGGAAAGCATATCGGCAAGATTATCCGACACCGCCGCTTGCACCCTTGATTGCGTGGACATGCCGCCCAACAATGCCTCGCCAGCTCTACGCTTCAAACCCATCTGTGGGCGAATAACTCGCTTTTCTTTCAAATAAGCAGGGCGGAAGCTTTTGGTTTCATAGCCACGATTGGCAATCACCTTACCTTCAACATAAGGCGACACAAACGGCGTAATGCGAGGCTTGCCATCCACCACATCAAAGAAAATTTCCTCCGTATCCGAACGGCTCACGGTAGAAAATAACATGCGGTTTAAAAACTGGGAGGGCTCTGCACCCTCACCAATAATCCGTTCAATCACACGCTCCAAGCGTGCCGTATCATATGCGTTCATCGTCATTTTATGCTCCTACAACCGATTTTAGAAAAATGGAATTTGCCCTTAAAGCCGCCTTGGTGGTTTGCTTATTATGGTCCTTACCAAAGGCTAAGGCATCTTCATTAAAGCAACCCGTAAACCAGACAGGCGCACGAATGGCACCATCACTAGCATCAGCATCAACTTGTAAGATAGCCAATGGATTTTGTGAGCCATCTTGTGCCACTTTGGCACTTAAAAGATATTCACCAGTTTCGCTTACCTCTCCAAGAACTGAGCCAGCCTTCAAGCTTTGTCCTTTGGCAAGGGTTACCGTATCGGTATGACGGGGAAAATCCCCTGCAATCAGGTTTTCTCGCCCGATTGAGCCACTATCACCAAAATGTGGATTTCCATAAACACGCATGATTAACCTCGCTTTCCTTGCTTAAAGCCAAGGGCATTAAACGCCCCTGCCACTAATTCACTAACCATGGGATCATCATCCTGTTGCTCACCATCCGCACCAATATCGGGATTATCAATATGCGCCATAGCATCGCTTAAAAAAGATACGCTTTGTTTAGGGGCAGAGGATAAAACCTTCACTGCTGCATCAAGATTAAGATCGGTTTCCAGTGCCAATGACTTAGCTAAATCATTGCGACCCTCCGCCGCCTCATGATTAAGGATGCAAGCAATGCGTTCCCGCTCTGCCATTTTAGCCTCACCTAGCAAAGCTTGCTTATCCATTACAATTTCTTCATCCGTTTCCATTTTTATGGTCCTTATCGGTTTGACGTTAATTTGATTTGAAAGCGCATGAACTGCCCCCTCAATGGTTAAAATTTCATCGGCCAGACCAAGCGTGATGGCTTCCGCACTGACATACCATCTTGCTTCAGTTGCCCTGACCGCTGCTTCTTGCAGGTCACGGTTTTGTGCAACACAGCCAACAAAAAGATCATGCAAACGGTTAATCTCTACCTGTAACCTTGCCTTGGCATCATCCGATAATGGAAAATGCGGATTGCCATCTGCCTTACACGACCCCGCATGAATGGCCGTATATTGATAGCCGTCCTGCAAATCTTTCTGGCTTTGATCCACATGCATGGCGATAACCCCAATAGAGCCAACAGCGGCAGTGCGCGGCATAACGATGCGTTCACAAGCTGAAGCGATAGCATAAGCGGCTGAAAACGCCGCCTCATTAGCAATCGCCCAGATGGGTTTTTGAGCATTGGCTTGCTTAATCACATCCACCAAATCAAATAGCCCTGCCACCTCACCGCCAGAGCTATCAATATCCAGCATGATTGCCTTGACTTTTTTATCATTCATGGCTTGGGATAAGTCACTGCGAATGGATTGATAAGAGGTTAAGCCGCTTAACGCATCCATGCCCCCTGTTCGTTGCACCAGCGTGCCATAAATTGGTATGATCGCAATATTATCTGCCTGGTGATAGGATTGGGAACTTGCTGTATTTGCCCCATGCTTGGCATCAAAGGCCAAGCCATCCATTTGTAATAAATGCCCTCTAAAGACATTCTCAATCATGCTTAGCTTATCAGGATGAATCGCCAAGGGCGTGTTATAGACCCGCTCAAACAGATTTGGATAATTTTTTATCGTCCTGTCTTTCATCTTCTTCATCTGCTTTCTCATTATCGTTTTTATCCTGTGCATCTGCCTTGTCATTCAGCATTGCTTCATCAGGTGATAATCCCAATTCCTGCATACGCATCTGCTCCCTTGCCCGTTGCTCAAGCACTTCTTCCCAATCCAAGCCCTGCTCGGCACACTCATTTTCTAAAGTAGAAATCCCAACCTCCATACGGATTTTAGCGGCATTGGCTTCCTTAACAGGATCAATCCAACCCCTACCAGGACCAATCCATCTTGCCCTTGCATAAGCATGGCGTTGCTCATAAAAATCAGGGGCTTCAATCAGCCCCTTATCAATCGCTTCTTCTAGCCATAACTCATAAACGGGTTGCGCCCAATTTGCCGCCAGCCAAGCTCGCCTGCCATTAAAATATCGCCATGCCTCCAATAAGGCCGCCCTTGCACTGGAATAATTGGTTTTGCTAAAATCTTTAAGCAGCAACTCATAAGGCAGGTTTAATGCCGCCGCCACATGACGCGATAGGCTCTCCACAAAAGGGGCGTAGACATCACCTGGTCTTGAAGGCGCAAAGGATGATAATTTATCCCCCGGATATAAAGGCATAATAGAGCCGCCCTTTAAGCGCACCGTATTTTGAATATGGCTGTTTCTGTCATTCATCCAGCGATTGGCATCTGCCCCAAACATCTCCATAATGCTGCCTTGATCCAATGGGGTTTCAATGAAAGCCGCAATCATGGCATTGATCACCGCCGCTTGTAGCTCACTGGATTGATATTGATCCAACATCCTAAATTGTTTCATAATGGCACTAAATAAGGGTTTTCCTCGGCTTTGCCCTGTGCGCTCCTTATCATGCACATGAATAACCCTTTTGCGTCCCCAATCGGTGAAAGCTGGCAGCCTTAACCATTCTTGTCTGCTAAACTGCATAGAGCGGAATATATCACCTGGATGGGTTTTTCTTATCCAATAAGCCGTCGGCGCGCCATATTGGTCAAGCTCAATACCGCCACAAAGCCTATTGCTTTCTTGTCTTTGAGATGGGGTTTCTAATCTATCGGCTTCAATCAACTGAATAGCGGTAGCAAAGCCCGTTTTTTGCTTTAACCATACAGGCAATGCCAACGCCTCCCCATTGAGCAATGATGACCGAAAAACCAGTTGCGTTAGCCCTGCAAAATTTAAACTACGACCTGCATCGCAATCATATGAATCTGCCCAGCCCCGCCATAAAGCTTCAATCTGATTACTCCATTCATCTGCCCAATCCTTATCCCGACCCAATGCCCGATAGTCAGGTTTGGAAGATAGCCGCAACCCAACCCCAACCACATTATCGGTGATGGTTTGAATAGCCCCTGAGGCAATACCATTATTGATAGCAAGGTCACGGTTGCGTAAGCGCAAGACTGGCAAATCATCCAGCAAATCACCATTAGCCGACCCTTGCAAAGGTTGCCAAGACGCAAACTCCCTTGCCGTTAAGGACGCACCCTCATGCGCCGCGCCCATCGCTTTAGGGCGCGATAATACTGACATAAGTTTTTGTAACATGGTCTAAAAAGCAATGTGAATGGGGTTACGTTTTGGATAGCCTTTTAAAATAGAAATGCGGTTTTTTAATTCAGCAATATGACGACGCAAGCCATCTATATTAGCCGCATGGTAACTTATTCGCCTGCCGTCATAGTCAATAGACTGTGCCTTGCCCCCAATCATCAACTGATGCAATGCAGTTTCTGCTTCATTGAGGGATTGCTCTAATCTTGCTAATTCTGTCATTTATTATTCTCCTACAACCAAGGATTATCTGAGTAAATCGGTGCTGGCATGGCAATAGAACCCGTATTTTGTCGGTTAATATCCAAACTTGATGCTTCCCCATGGGAAGGTTTTTGATTAACTTCCTCAATACGCTGTTGCCATTTTTTATCATGCCAACGGTCTAAGCCAATTAACCAAGCCGCCGCCCTTGCATAAACTCGGCAATCCAGTGCCTCATTGCGTTCGCGGATTTTTTGCCATTCTAACTTGGGAAAGCCACGATTATTGGTAATGGTCATCAGCTGTTCACCAACCAGCTGCTTAATCCATTCGCTATCTATCTGCTTTGGTAAATGCACATAGCCTTCTGGCCATGCTTCCTCTCCATTAACCAACCCTTCATCAGTTGGCTTATCCAGTCTTAACCAAGCATAAAGCTCTGATTTAAACACCGCACCCGATACCCGCCATAACTTAACCCCATGACGAAGCTTACGCCCCCCTTCCATGGCTTCAACCGAAGTCGGCCCCGTTACAGGGGATGAACGATCATAACCACTTGCCCCCTTAATCGGCATAACCAGTTGTGTTCCCATGCCACGGCACCATTTATAAGCCATCGCTTCAAAACCGCCTGCCGTATCAATCCCTAATTTGGCAATCTTCATATAATTGCCCGATTGATGTTGCCATGCTTGCTTCATTACATCGCTTAATTGCTCCCATACCTCACTGGAACCAGGGGAACCATAAAGCACAATATGGTCAACCAACCAGCTGGTCATGCCTTTGCCCCAGCCCCAAACATCAATCTCTATCCTATCACCTTGAACATCACCGCCTGCCGTTAGAATAACCGCATCTTTTGGCACAAAACCCAAGGCAAAATCTTCTCGCCTATCATAAAGCCTTTGCCAGTCAGGGGCTTCTCCCCTTTCTTGCCAAACTTCACCAAGCAAAGTATTGACCACCGTCTTTAAAGCAGCATCATTGCCTTGTGCGCTTTCCCAAGCAGAAGCAATATCAGCCCAGCTTTTCCAGCCAATCGGTGAATAAAGCGATGATATGTGGAAGCCAACTGTATCACAAGGCTCCTCTATCATGGCACGCCATTCACCTTTTGCCAGCATATTGGTTTTATGATGCTCTGCAATCTTGGCTTCACAAGCAATACATACATAATGCGCCGATTGTGGTTCGCCCTTATCCCAGCGTAATCGTTCAAACTGCAACCACTGCATTTCTCCACAATGAGGGCAAGGCACAAAATAACGCCTTTGATCCGATGCCAAATATTCTCGCTCTATGCGACTAACCCCCTTAATGGTCGGGGTGGAAACTAAAAATATCTTACGCCTTGAAAAGGTCTGCGTCCTTGCTTCTGCCAAAGAAACAGGGTCACCCTCTCCCTCAACATCACCTGGATAGCCATCAACTTCATCCATAAACAAATAACGAACTGGCATAGAGCGCAAACCCACCGCAGAATTTGCCCCCGTCATCACCAAAACCCCACCTGGAAATTCTTTGGACAAAACCGTATTGCCTGAATCCCTTGAGCGAGCAGGCTTAACCCGCTCCTTTAATTCCTTGGAATCTTCCAAAAGCGGATCAATACGTTGTTTGGAATTACGCTTTGCCATCTCTACCGTTGGCGCAACCGCCATCATCGGGCCTGGTGCCATATGGATAACATAACCCATCCAATTATTGCCAGCTTCGGTTCCACCGATCTGTGCGCCTTTCATGAAAACCACACGCTGCGCCCGCTTATGAGGTGATAGCTCATCCATAATCTCTCGCAAATAAGGTGTGCGGTCTGTGCGCCAGCGACCAGGTTCTGCAGCTGATTTAGGCGATAGATACCGATATAAATCTGACCATTCAGAAATGGTCATAAAGGCATCGGGGTTTATGCCTCCCAACCAAGCCCGTTCAAGTGTTTGCGATCCATCGTACAAAGTGCCGTCATATCCATTATTGTTTGAAGTTTGCTTTGACGCTGCCAAGTTCTTCCAAGTGTTCACGGACATAACGCTCCAACGTCACATGTAATTGGTGGGCATCGGTCTCGAGTTCTGCTGCCATTTGGCTTGAAATCCTTGCAGGCCATGTTTGCCATGCATCGCGTTCCTGACGCGTAAGCCGAAACACATGGGCAATGGCCTCGTTGCGGTCGATGAGCTCACCTTTTAATTGTTTGAGGCGTACCCGGTTGGTTTGCGCCTTTAAAACCTCATTGGCGGTTTTAGCCTGCATGTAGGTCGTGCCGCCTGATGAAAAGGGAGTACCGCTTTCCTTCAAGGTTTCTTCAACTGCTTCCACCGCAGCCGCAGGCACTGGCTTGGTCTTTGCCGTCCGTTTTGTTTGCGGTTTAGCTGTGTTGGATGACCATTCCCGATCAGCGCGTTCTACATCAATCGTGCCATCAGGCTCAGCGGTAATGCGGCCTTGTTTCAGTGCCTTTCTGACGGCGGTATCACT
Source organism: Alphaproteobacteria bacterium (assembly GCA_965229675.1). Taxonomy (GTDB): domain Bacteria; phylum Pseudomonadota; class Alphaproteobacteria; order CBDDJK01; family CBDDJK01; genus CBDDJK01. Next base: position 619,967 of record OZ245897.1, on the reverse strand, counting down.
GACACCGCGCTGCCTTGCATATTCTCGGATCGATACGCCCATATTCTTCGATTAATCCCTTGAATTGACTTGATAATCCTTGGTTTCCAAGCGTTCATGAACACACGGGCAAGCAAAGGAGCAACCATGACAAACAACATAAAACACACACCAAAAGACCAAATACTGGCACAGATCGCCAAAGACGAGCTGCACCTTGAAACCCTTGAGACCCGCAAGAGCGACAGCCTCGATTTTCACGACTGCGCGGTCTGGTCCATCAAGGCCGCATTAGAAGCCGCTTATGAAGCGGGCCAACAATCTGCCACCAAAGGAGCTAAGTAATGAGTAAAACCACCAAACAGGCACAGGTCATCGAAACACTCAGCACCAAGGAAGGAGCCAGCATCGATGAGATGATGAAACTGACGGGCTGGCAGAAACATACGGTGCGCGGCGTTTTATCCCGGGTCATCAAAAAGCTCGAAGGCTTTGAGCCGAGCTCAGAAAAACAAGACGCTGACCGCCGTTACTACCTTAAACCAACCAAGAAAAAGGAGACCCCAGCATGAGCAACCAAAATCCCATTATCAATAACGCCATCCAAGCCAACATGAACGCCATGCGTGACATGCTGGAAAAAGCGGCCACCCTCGCATAAGAGGGCTGCGGTTACATGGATGACGGCAATCGCAACGCTGCTATCGGCTCAATCATTGATCTTGATCGGCTGCTTGGCGATGCCAAAGCCTTACACGAAGCTTCACTCGCCCTCCACAGGCAGTGAGGCTTCGGCCTTACCGCCAAGGCGGTCTTTTTCAACAGCCTTAAATTCCTGATCGGTACCAGATAGCGTTGCCTGTAATCCGGTCATTTCCTGCCAGCGCCGCACAATCACATCCACATATTTAGGATCAAGCTCAATCAGTCGTGCCTGTCGTCCGGTATGTTCTGCAGCAATCAGTGTTGAACCAGAACCGCCAAACGGATCGAGCACGATATCCAGTGTCTTGCTGGAGTTTTTAATTCCGCGTACCACAAGATCAACAGGCTTCATGGTCGGGTGCAGATCATTCTTCTGCGGTTTGTTATAAAACCAGACATCACCCTGATCACGCGCACCGCACCAGTAGCGGTCATTGCCATCTTTCCAGCCATAAAGGATGGGCTCATATTGGCGCTGATAATCAGAGCGGCCAAGGGTGAAGGTGTTTTTCGCCCAGATGATAAAGGTTGACCATTTGCCACCCGCATTGCGGAAGGCGCTTTGCAGCGTATCCAGCTCACTGGAACTCATGCAGATGTAAAGAGCGCCCTTGGTATGAGCCAACATATTCTTGCAGGCTGCGGTTAAAAACGCCTCAAAGTCATCGCCCAGATTATCATTCATAATCTTGCGTCCGGCTTTGGCTCCACCTTTGGAGCGCAGCTTGTCCTTTGCCGTATCGCCATAATTCACATTATAGGGTGGATCGGTAAAGACCATATCGGCCAGCTCCCCAGCCATCAGTTTTTTCATGTCGGCTTCACTTGTGGAGTCGCCGCAGAGCAAACGGTGCTCACCCATAATCCAGATATCGCCTGTACGGCTGACAGGATTTTCCTGTACTTCTGGAATGTTTTCATCAAGTGCGGCTGCTTCATCGTCATCCAGTGATGCCAACAAATCATCCAACTCCACATCGTCAAAGCCCAGCAGATCAAGATCGAAATCCTCATCGGCGAGATTTTGTAATTCCAATCGCAGTAATTCTTCATCCCATCCGGCATTCTCGGCGATTTTGTTATCGGCAATCACCAATGCGCGGCGCTGATTTTCTGTCAGGTGATCCAGCTTGATGGTTGGAACGGTTTGCAGGCTCAATTTCTTGGCCGCCATCACACGACCATGACCTGCGATGATGATGTTATCGCCGCCAACCAAAACAGGGTTCACAAAGCCAAATTCAGCAATCGAGCCTGCAATCTGCGCCACTTGTGATTCACTGTGTGTGCGAGCATTGCGGGCATAGGGAACCAGCTGCTCCAGCTCAATTTGCTGAACATTCAAATCCATTGTTAAACCTTTTTATGTGTTGAGTTTCGTGCGAACCCGGGTGCGAACTGCGAACCTCTTTTGCCGCCCTGACGCTAGCGAAATACTGCGCCCAGCCCGCCCGCATACGTTCCGCGCTAGGCAAGGACCCGTGGCTTGGTATGTGAGAGGAGCATCGATAAATGAGCGGTGTGAGGAAACAAAAAAGCCGCAATCAGATTGATGGCGGCTCGCTTGAATTCTTGACGGCTGCCTGTGCGTACACTGCTACCGATTATGGTTCTTATAGTAGCCAAAAATGTTGCAAGTGTCGAATACTAAAGTGTTGCAACACTTTACTTCTGTCCTGCGTTCAAGCGAGCAGCAATTTTTGCCAGCGCAATACTCCATTTACGCCATGCTGTGCTGCGGTCACAGCCCAGCTCCCAGCAAATTGTTTTCCAGCGTCTACGTGCGGCGCGATGCCAGATCAAGCGACGCTCTTCAACATCAACCCACGTGATCCAGCGCAATGTTTGCTCCATACGTGAGATTGCATCAGGCGTTGCACGTAAGCGAAGCGGCATGGGTTCACCTGCCGCAATCTCTTCTGGGGTGCGGACAATCTCGGGCCACGCATTAAAATAGCCTTGCGCCCGCACAGGTGGTAGCTTTTTCAAAGTTGAAATAGATTCTTCAAATTGACCTGCTACGTCCTTTTCTGTCCAGTTATGCTCCATAAGCGCCTCCGTTGTTATTGATGATTTCGTTTAAAATTGCTGCATACCCGGCAACGTCGAGAATGCTGTCATGATGCCCGGGGGTGCTGTTCAGTCGCGCCAGCTTCAGATCAATCAAACAAGTGATGACCTGTTCAGCACTCACATCCACGCCCAACGTCAGTGACCAGCGTTTGGCCACGTTTTCGAATAGCGGCTGGGGTGATCCGTAACTTTCACCACGCTCTGCCAGTATCCGTGTCGCTTGTTCCAAAAGTCGGTTGGCATGTCTCATGACTGGCCTCCGATCATTTGCTCACGGGCAAAATGCAAAAGAGCCAGCGCATCGGCTTCGTTGTCATCTTCGGGCAGATGGCCGAGGGCTTTGACGGCTGCAATAACAGCCTGCTTGCCAGCATTACCTTTGCCAGTGATGAACTTCTTGATCGTTCCGACCGGAACGCCTTCGTAAGGGATGCTGTGCTCCTCACACCATGCGGTGAGTGAAGCCAGAAAGCCGCCATAAGCATGGGCTGCGTCGACACCAAGGTGTCTGCGGACTTCTTCAAAATAGACTGCGTTGATCGCACCAGACACATCGCGGGTCTCATTCAGCCAGCGTTCAAAGCGCAGGTAACGCATGCCGCCACCCTCAAAACGACGGGGACGAAAATGGGCTGTACCGCTCATGATGCGTCCATGTTTGTTTGAGAGCGCCCATCCGGTAGCTGTGCCAAGATCGAGACTAAGCAAAATGGGTTGGTCATTTTCAGTTTGTCGGGAATTCCGACGAACTGGAGTTGTCAAGGAATCCTTGATAACTGAATTGGGCTTGGTTTTTTCCATGGAGAACTCCTGTTTGGTTGTTGGGAAAGATGAAATGAGTACCCATAAAACCCTCGACCGGGGAGAGTTGCCCCCATAGGGGCACTCTCTCCCGTAGGGAGAGGGAGTCTTTTTCCTAAACACTTCCAAACTGGCTAAGCCTTGAAATAAAAGGCTTTCCCGCCAGTTTGGGCAGTTTGGAACGAAACTGGATGACCAAAACTGGAATCTGGCCCGAAACTGCGCTGAAACCGTTGATATGGCTGGCATTTTCCAGTTTTGGCAGATTTGCTGCAGTTTCAGATTCGACCGAAACTGCTCCAGTTTGGGAGCGTGGCAGACCAATTTTCCCGGGTGGGAAAATTGGTTTTTGCGGGTGTTTTGGGGCTGGTTTGTCATGCCTGATCCTCCTCGTCATAAATCCACACACGAGGGTTCTCGACAGGAAGGACGGCGGCTGTCTGACGACATTTGTAATGGGTTGGATAGACCGCTTGCAGCTTGGTAGAGACTTCGCCTGTGTGCGGATCGACCATCTCTTCACCAGTGCCAAGATGCATATCTTCAACGCACAAAAAGCCGTATTTGGTGCGAGAGGGGCTGCTCAGGCCGTAATTGTCTGCATCCTTGAAAAACTTGACGTAGCCCTTGGTGGAGAGCACATCCAAGCGACCACGAATGGTGTCTTTGCCACCAAGCCCGGCGCGGTTTTCAAACGCCTGACAAAACTGGTTCATGGTGTAGACACGACCAGCGCGGGATTCTGCATAGATGATTTCAAGGATCACATCGCGCTTGCGGCGACGCTCCGCATCCAGCTTCTGGCCATAGTCTCGATTGACCAGACGATCCGAACTGTATTCCATCTCTTGCCACGCACCATCGACCTTATCGATCACTTTTGAGCGCAGGCGCGGGCCATTTCGCAGTTCAAAAATCAGCTGACGATAAGACTGGTTTTCGTCCGGCTGGAACATGATCAGCCCGGTGGTGTAATAGCCTCGTAAGCTGCTGGCACCGGAGAGCGCCTGAAACGGGTCTTCCTCAAGCTGCTTCTTTTGGATTTTGCGTGTGTGGTGGGCAAGGATGATCCCGGCATCGGGATTAACGGCATCACGCAAAGCATCGAGCCGTTGCTGCAAGAAAAACAGCATGGCGGCGTTGTCGTTTTCACCCGCATCACTTTCACCGCCGTCAAACACATTACGCAGCGGATCAACGACGATAATATCAACGCCCAGATCACCAAAATGGCTGCGAATTGCCTCACAGGTAGCGGCCACACCATGCTCATTGAGCAGCATCTTGAATTGCGGTGTAACGACCAGATTTTTGCGGACCAGCGGCAGCAGGTTTTTATCAAACGCCATGTTTTGCAAGCGCTCGCGTAAATAGTGGTAGCCAATCTCAGCCTGCAGATAAAATATCCGCAAAGGGCGTGGTGGTTTCATGCCAAGGAAAGGAACGCCTGCCGCCATATGGGCCAGCAGCGAGAGCAGAAAGTCACTCTTGCCGACCTTGGGCGCACCAGCAAAGACCATCAATCCGCCCGGCGTTAATACACGCGGCAGGATTAAATCTTCCGGCATGGGCGATGTGTCATCCAGAAAATGCCCAACCGTGAAGGCAGGCACAGCGGCGACAGCAGCTTTTTCGGTTTTGATGCACGCAGCAATAAAAGCGCGTATGTCCAAACCCTCAGACACAGCATCGGCTGCGTCCCATTTCTCCGGCTTATCACTTGGTACATCCAAAACGGTGAGCGAAGCGGCAATGCCTTGTGCGCCAAGATATGTACTGACGGCTTCGGTATAAGCGCGGCCAGCTTCATCATGATCCGGCCAGATCAGCAGGTGTTTGCCTTTGAGCGGTGACCAGTCGGTTTTTTCGGGCGGGGCTTTCGCGCCATTCATTGCGGTTGTGGCGGTGATGCCATGGGTCATTAAAGCTTCGGCAGCTTTTTCACCTTCAACCAGCACCACATGCTGGTTTTCCTTGAGGCCCGGCTGATTAAAAAGCGGTCTTGGTGTGGGGGCTCGATGTTTTTTTGCCAGCACATCCCATGGCCTGAATTCCTTGCCGTCGGCGGTGTCATAGCGATAGACGCAGGCAATCAGCTTGCCATCGCCATCCAGATAATCCCATTTGGCCGTGTGCGGGCCAAGCTCATCCTCGGGGATATGTTTTGCAGGTTTGGCTTGATTAGCAGGTATCGGCGCAGGTGAAGCCAGTCCAAGCCATTCACTGGCCGAGCTGACCACCTGTGGGAATTGATGTTTGGTATCCAGATTGTGACAAGCAGCCCATAGATCAAAGATGTCGCCGCCTTCGCCCGTGGCAAAATCATGCCACATGCCAGCCTTGCCGCTATTCAGCTCAATCTTGAGGCTGTCACCTTTATTACCTTGAATATCGCCAATCTCATACACGCCGCACTTTATGCGTCCTGCGGGCAGCAAATAAGACAAGACTTGATCCAGTCGCCCTATAAGCTGGTGACGGATATCGTCCGTAGGAACAGCAGCGTCTTTAAACTCAGGATATTGGCTTGGCGCATCGTTGAAGTCGGACCAGTTTGCTGTCATGCAGGCACCTCCCCAACGAGTTGGTCCCAGCAACGGTTGCGGTAGGCACAGAAACGACATTCAAAATGTTCAGGATCAGCGGTATGGCGCGGCAATAATTCACCAGAATCGGCTGCTTTTAAGATGGTAACCGCACGATCACTGACCTTTTGAGCAAGGCTCGCATCAAAAGGTACAAGCTCAAAATGCAGCTCTGCCGTATCTTTATTAATGGCCGTGAATAGCGCCGGGTTCTTGCTGATGCCCGGCACACTGCCTTCCATATAGGCTTGGTAGGTGGCCATCTGCGCGGCATAGACAGGTTTTGATTTAGCAACGCCGCGCTTGACGGTGTCTTTCCATGACTTGGCATTCAGCGACTTACACTCCCAAAGCATCGGGAATGTGAGGCCCAGCGCCTCGGGTGCGCCATTAATAATGCCGTCAACATGACCACGGATGCGACCATCGGCGACAGAAAATCCGAACTGATAGCCATTCGGTTTTTCAGTGAAGAGCTCAAACCCGGCAAGACGCAGCCAGCGAATGGCCAGATCTTCAAACACATGGCCTGCGGCAAATATTCGTAAGGTCTGACCGGAAAAACCTTCGTCTCTGGGCGTATTGGTATATTCGTATTGTAATTTACGGCTGCAGTTTTCCCCGAGGCGTGAAGCCCCCAGATAATCGCGTTCTGGCTGGGCTTTATGTTCCGCGCACAGTGCCTGATCAATTAATTCAGACACACGCTCGGTAAAACTGGGCCTGTGATTAAAATCAAGCATCTAAAACGGAATCTCCTCCGAGCCTTTGGAAAGCTCGTCCATGTAAGCGGTCACAACGACTTCGATCAGCGTCAGGACTTGCTCACGGGTTAAATCTTGGAAGGCTTTGTCAGTGCCAATCTCGGAGACATATTCGCCAAGGGGACGCAGAGCCTTATTCATGCAATCACGTTCAAAATCGGTGGGATCAATCATGCGGCGACCCTCCCGTTTTCAATCACCTGACGGATGGCCGTGTTGTTAAACCGCATCGTCATCAGCGCGGATGCCTTGTAACGGGTCAGGCTATAATCATTGCGATATTCAGGAGGGAGGTGACGCAGCTGTTTTTCGGTGGCAGGCTGGTGCAACCAGTTCTTGGTTTTGTGAGCAGCGCTCTCGGTTTCAAATAGGTTGATCCAGTCATCGGCAGCGGCGAAGCACACAATACGTTCACCCGCAGCCAAGAGCTTAATCGCATGGTTTTTGCGGCCACCAACGGCGTACCATTCGCCATCACGGTAAAAGACGCCGCCCCAAGCTTCAAAGCCGGTTGCAATAAAATACTGATCATCGCCGCGTAAATCGCACCAAAGGAAGCTGGAGCGTTTGAGAATATCAATTTCCGTCATGTGGAAATCGGCTGTTTGTGTGGTGTCAGCCTCGGGCTGGGCTTCCCAAATATAGCCGCACAGCGGACATTCCTTACTGGCCAGCGGCACATCAGCACCGCATTCCGGGCAATCTTTATAGGGCGCATCGCCTTCAATAAACTGGTCGTCCAGCTGGACTTCCTGTTCCAGCGAGCCATGCATCAGTGTCGATGTGCCAAAATCCAGTACAACACAGTCTTTTTTAATGATGCCGGGAAATTCAGCCGGATCGACTGTTCGCAACCCACGCCCGATCATCTGGATCATTGTGGATTTGTAGGAGCTTGGACGCAGTAAAATGATGCAGGATGTTGGCGGGTGGTCCCAGCCTTCGGTCAGTACCGCGACATTCACGATGACTTGCAGATCGCCTTTGCTGTAAGCTGCCAAGGTATCAGCGCGATCTGTCTCACTCATATCACCCCAGATCATACCTGTGGCGATGCCCGCGCTGATAAAGCTGGCCATAACATCCCGCGCATGCTCGACGGTCGAGCAAAATACGACGGTTTGACGATCTCCGGCTTTTTCTTTCCAATGCTGAACCACCGCATCATTGATGGGGCGCGTGTTCATGATGTCGGCAACCGCGCCCATATCATAATCAAGGGCGGTTTTGCGGACTTTACTCAGTTCTTCCTGAACACCGACATTCATGACAAAGGTGCGTGGCGGCACAAGGTGACCGGAAGCGATCAGCTCTTTGACCGTGATTTGGTCCGACACGTTGGAGAAGATCGGGCGCAGACCTTTTTTATCACCACGGTTCGGCGTGGCGGTCATGCCCAGCAGCTTCATGTTTGGATTGATGTTTTGAGCGTGCTCAATCACCCGCATATAGCTGTCGGCCCGGGCGTGATGTGCTTCATCAATCACCAACGCATCAAGTGGTGGCAATGAGTGTAGATTGCTCTCCCGCGAGAGAGTTTGCACCATGGCAAAAGCCACTTGGCCATCCCAGCTTTTCTCATTCGCATTAAAAATGCTGGTGGAGAGCGATGGGTTTACGCGCTTGAATTTGCCTTCATTTTGAAAGGTCAGCTCATCACGGTGAGCAAGCACGCAGGCACGCTCAATATCGCGGTCAAACATGCGTCCCAGCACTGCTGATAGCATGATCGTCTTGCCTGCACCTGTTGGCGCGACCGCAAGCGTATTGCCGTGGATATAAAGCGCATCAACAGTCTTAGAGACGAGCTCCTTTTGTCTTGGTCTGAGTAACATGCCGCCCCCTTATCATTGCGCCCATGACGGCAGGTTGCTGGCAGAACTCGCAGATGCGGACTGATCACTATTGGACTGAGGCGCAGAAGCTGCATCGGATACAGCGCCCATGAGAGAGGCGTATTCCTTGTTGTCCGGTGTGATAGCCAGTTTGATGACGTTCTTGTCGTCACCGTTCTGGTCTTTCTCAATATCAATCCGGGCGGCAAACTCGACACCATCCAGATCACCGAGGCCGTTGATACGGCGGGCATTCTGGGCAGCTGGCGTATTATCCTTGTTGGACACACCGCGAGAGGAGTTCAAAATCCCTTTGATGAAGGCACGACCAATATTGGCCCAGTCCGGACCTTTGGCGCTGTACAGTCCAATTAGGCTCCAGATTTTGCGGCGAGCATATTTGCCTTCCAGCACCACAAATTCGCAGTTCAAATAGACCGCACCTGTGGTGTTACTGCGTGTAGCCCAGCCACCCGTCCAGCCTTGTGATGCATCATCATGGCCGCCGGGCTTAATGGTCATGCGGACCTTAACCAGCGTTCCTTTGGGGATGACATCAAATCCGCTTTGATCATCTGCACTATTAAAATCGTTCCAACTCATTCTTGGCCTCCTTGCGTTTCGTTGTTTTCTTGGGAATCAGGGGTGCTGCTGGCAGGCGCGTCTTGTTCAATTGAGAACGTGAGGCGTTCGGCAGCAGGCTTGGCTTTGCCCGCAATTTTCTGCATGAGGCGGCCAAGATGGGGTTCTTCCATCAGATCAAGACGACCGGAACGATCCTTGGCCGGATATCCGGCATCATTGATGGTGTGGCAGATAAAGGCGCGGAATGACTTGCCTTCGGGGCTTGTCATCTCGGTCATGGTGATGACCTGATCGACAATACCGGGAAGCTCTAACGCAGTTTTGCTGCCTTCAATTTGTGGTTGGAAAAAACGGCGATTAAAGTCGTCGATCTTTTCGTCCAAGATGCCGACAAACCAGATATTCTTGCCGCGTGTGTGTTGGAGATGAGTAAGCCACGCGATCATTTCCTGACCATGCAGGCCGTAAGCACCACGCGTATCAGGCTTGCCTGTTTTATCAGAAAATGCCTGTGGCTGTCCCTTGCACCAGTTGAAACACAAGCGTCCGGCAACGGTGATACTGTCGATGAAGATCGTGTCGTATTTATCTAGCGCTCCGGCATCACCATACTTGGCCGTGACGGCATCATAATGGGCTTGGCTGTATGGCTGCTCATCACGCAAGGCCGGGTTTGGGCCGCCAATAAAGGCTGCAATATCACGGCAGTCCTGCCATGTGCGCGGACGGATGGTATCGCCTTGCCAACCTTCGATGGCCAGATCACCAGCCTCAAGATCAAAGAACAGCGTCTTTTCTGCAGGAAGCGTCCAGAGCAATGATGTTTTGCCGATACCGCTTTTACCGAAGATGCATCCTTTAATGCCCTTGGTTTCTTTCAAGCGTTCATCGGCTGAGATGATAGGAAGGCTCATTGGGCACCTCCTTTGCGGGAGAGTGCATCCACAATATTTTCAGCGCCTAATGCGCCTTTGGCACGCGCTTCTGTGTAAAGCTCGCGGATGGCAGCCAAGCGCTTATAGATGGCGCTTTGTTCTTTATCCAAAGCCTGTGCAGCAAAGGCCAAATCATCCAGAGTTGCCTCATGGATAGGTTTGGTGGTGTCTTCAGGAATAGCACCAAGCTCTGGAATTTGAATAAATGCCGGAACATGTTTGGCGTAGTAACTGTCCTTAATCAGCTTTTGTAACGATGGCTTAAACATAAAATCTCCTTGATTTCGTGGGTTAAAATTTGCTCTTTGGTCATGTCGTTTCGGCTGCCGGGTTCTGACGCCGCCCAAAGAGCAAAGCGGTCGCGGTATTTCCTGATTCAGGTCTTGTATTTCCGCGAGAACCCGGCATGTTTTCTTGCCTTCAAGGAGTTACTTACCGAGAGGGCTCAAAAACTGTCGGCGGCTCAGTGCAGATATTCCGCAAAGCCACGCGCCTTCAGCGATCCGCGAAGTTCGGACAGCGTCCCGTAGAGGGTTGAGCGTGGGGTTTTGGTTTTGCGTGAGATTTCACTGATGCTGAGCGTCCGCAGATCAACCAGCAGCAACACCAGATGCGGCGGCATCTGCTGAACGGCCTGTTCAAGATCAATTTGTAGGTCGCGGCTGGTCAGATCTTCGGTTGCGGGATCAGGCAAGGCGTTGTCTTCGCCGTCCTTATCCTCGAGCCATGCATCGAGTGAAAAATCACTGATGCCTGAGCCACGTTTTTGTGCACGGGCGGCCTCAATCAGGCTGGCACATTTGTGGTTGAGGATGCGGTCAACAAAGGTCGACCATTTTGCTTTTTCAGGATCATAAGCCTGCTTGCGGGATAGATAATCCAGCATCAGCTCTTGCTCGATGTCCTCGACTTCTACGCCATGAATGGCGGAGTGCCGCAGCAGGCTGCGTGCGTGATAACGGACTTGGTTTACGACATAAGGATGGATTCCTTCATAGTTGTTTTTGCTCATGGTTTTCGTCTCCAGTTGCGGTTAGCCGCCCCGGGTTCGGTCATTGGGTCGGGTCAACTGGGACTGGCGAAAACTCACTGGAGGCCCTGAAAATCGATGCGTTGCTCAGGGTGCAGAAACGAAAAAAGCCCCGACATGCGGGGCTTTGGTGGGTGTGAATTTTTTTCAAAAAAAATTCAGGGTGTTCGGTGAAATTTCACCGTGACACAGAGTTTAAAAATGTTATAATAGTTCTATAATGGATGAAGAAGTGTTCCACGAAGCATTTAGAGAAATTGAAAGATCGGTTGCGAGATTTGCAATCGAGTTTGAGGCTTGGCTTGAACCAATTGGAGATGTAATTGAGCTTATAAAAATTCTACCTAAACAAATAACTTCTGTGGGGAATGGAATTTTGCAATTACCCGACAAAGAAGATACGCAAAAATTTTTACTGATAATGGCTCTTTATCGTGGATATCTTTACGGTGAGTATTTTGTAAACAGCGATAGATATAAAATAGGAGCAAAAATCAGCTTTGTTGAGCATAATCCTAAAGAGATTATGGATATAATGTTCGAAGGGCGAAAAGAAGGAGATAATTTAGCTGATAGGCTTGATTTGTTTTTTCATATTTTAGTGCGAAATAGTAAAAATTCCTCGATACAAATTGGTAAAGAAAACCCCGAAGATTCGGATGTTGAACTATACATGATGATGGGCTTAATGATCAGATTTTCAGAATTAAAATTTGCTCATAAAGATGACATGTCTAACCGGTTAAATGAAATTATTATGCTCCAGCCTAATTTTATGGGCATCGGGGTCAATTTTAACAAAATTCTCAATTTTCTAATCGGGAAGTAAATCCAAAATGCTTTAATTGCTCATCCCAAATATCGGGAAATGGGGTTTGCATATCTTGTAGGCTTAACTGGCGCGGCTGCGTACCATCCAAGATGGCTTTTTTAATCTGGGGGGCGAGTTGATTGAGGCGCAGTATCCGCGACATATAAGAGGAATTGATCTGGCGTTGGCGCGACATGTCATCGATGGATTTATAGCGCCCCGTATCAATCAGGTTCTGCCAGTAATAGGCTTTGGCCAAGGCTCTAACGAGCGTCTCGTCGGGTTTCGAATCTTCCTGCGGTGCAGTCATATGAGCACCTTCAGGAAGTAAAATCAGTTTTTTGCCGCCGTAGCGTTTGATTTTTATCGGCACCCGAACCGAGATCACATTGCCTTCCATCATTTTTATGCGTGCATCCATGCTTGCTCCTCCAATTGTTTGGTTGAAACGGAGTTCGGCGCAAGCCAAATTTCTTGGAGGCGCTTTTCTTGTTCGTCCAATTCTCGTGCAAGGCTGAGCATGCCATCTGCCCGGATACGGACATCGACATATTCATAATTGACGATGACTTTCTCAATCATCAGCTCAAGAATACGTTGCTGCTCTGCCGGAAAAAGCTCCTTCCAGATCGGTACAATATTGCCAAGCGCGTCCCGGACTTCCGTTTCAGTGACGCTTTCATCCTCTTTGCATGCCTCGCGCCATGTCTCAACGATCATTTCAGGTGAGGCAAAAACGGCTTGCAGCTGCGTCAGGATCAAAGCTTCCATCTCACTGGCACTGACATTACGAACTTTGCAATCAGGGTTGATACCTTTGCGATAGTGCTCGCAGGTGTAATAGCGATAAAGCCTGCCGCCTTTTTTACGGGTATGGCTTGGCACCAAAGAGCATTCACATTCACCGCATTTCAAAAGCCCCATCAAAATGGCCTTGGTTTTTTTGCGTGTGATTGCGCCTCTATTGATGGTGTTTTCTTTCATGATGGCGCGGACTTTATTCCACGTCTCCATATCAATGATGGCTGGATGGCGGCCTTTGTAGATTTTGTCTTTATGCTTGATCTTGCCGATATAGATGGGGTTTTGCAGAATCTTATAGAGACCGCCTTTATCCAGTGCCTTGCCACCAATAACCCGTCCGTTCTTGGTTGTACGCTTCTTGCTTAACACTCCCATGCGCGGCAACATTTTCGCCATTTCCGTTGGTGACTTAGTCATCAAAAACAGATCAAATATTTTGTGGATGCCCTCAGCCTCATCAGGCTCGATCACAAGCTCGCGGTTTTTGACCACATAGCCCATGGGCGTGACGCCGCCCATCCACATGCCTTTGCGTTTGGAGGCTGCCAATTTATCGCGGATGCGTTCGCCAATCACCTCACGCTCAAACTGAGCAAAGCTGAGCAGAATGTTTAGCGTCAGTCGCCCCATCGATGTGGTGGTGTTAAATTGCTGGGTAACAGAGACAAAAGACACTTTGTGCTCGTCAAATAGATCGATCAACTTGGCAAAGTCAGCCAAGGAGCGCGACAAACGGTCAACCTTATACACGACAACTGTATCAATCAGGCCATTTTTGATATCGTCCATCAGGCGCTTCAAAGCCGGACGATCCATATTGCCGCCTGTGAAGCCGCCATCATCATATTCATCAGGAAGCTGGAACCAGCCTTCATGTTTTTGTGAGGCAATGTAGGACTCACAAGCCTCGCGCTGAGCATCAAGGCTGTTGAATTCCATGTCCAAGCCTTCTTCAGTGGATTTGCGCGTATAAATCGCGCAGCGTTTTTTCGGTGTAGTTGCGCTCAATGTTTACCTCCTTGTGCTTTGTTGTTTAATCCGAAGAAGGCAGGTCCTGACCAGCTGCTGCCCGTTATGGCCAGCGCAACTTTCGACAGGCTTTTGTATAAACAGCCTGCATATTCGTAGCCTTCTTCTAAAATGGTGAGCTGATATTCAATGCCCTTATATTCCCGAACAAGTTTGGTGCCGGGGATGGGCCGCTGATATTGTGTCTTGCGCTTCGGCTTGGATTTCTTGCCCGATCCGAATAAATCATTGGCCTGCTGTTCGATCCGGTTCTCAATCTGCGGATCAACGCCATATGCAAGCTCCTGCAGGCGATAAGCCAGTCTGCGGACAATGTGGCTTTTATGGCCGCCGGGTGGTTCGTCCTGATACACATCCCGCCATAATGCTTTCAGGTCTGATAGCGGCATGTTTGGGAGTGCGGCCACACGCGCCAGAAGTGTTTTATCCATCTGTTTCTCCTTGGTTTTTTTGTTCTTCGTCATGGGCATGAACGCTTGGAAAAACCCTGAAGTCCAATGAATTAGAGGGATGTGCTGCTTCTTTCTGACGGTTCAGACGGATCTTGCGGCGCAGGATGCCAAGCGCCAGCAAACGCGCCACTTCGGTGCGGCGATCTCGCTCATTTATTAGGTTTGGGGAAAGTGAAGACATGGGCGAACCTCCTTGAGAATTATTGCGTCGTTCAAGGAGTTACTTACTGAAATGACTTGAAAACTGTCGGTTCAGTCAATGCTGTGCATTGAATCAAATTAGGCTTGTGAAAATTAAAAGCCTAACTTATATTAGGTTATTAGCCAAAATTGAAAGGATGCTATGGAGCAACTGACAAACGCACAGAATACGCTATTACAGGCCATTGAACGCCTGAAACGTGCCATGGGGATGTCGCCCACGGTACAAGAGCTTGCTGTGGAATTGGGTGTAAAAGCGCCCAGTGTGTTTGAAGGGCTCAAGCGGCTGGAAGATAAAGGCTATATTCGCAGACAGGCGCGAAAAGCGCGTTCCATCGAAATCCTCCACGCACAAACACCGGATAAAACCAATCTGACGGCTGTTCCTGTTTTAGGGATGGTTGCGGCTGGCCAACCGATTCTCGCCCTTGAGAATCAGATTGGTCAGGTCATGGTGCCGGATAATGTGCTGCGTGGGAAATGCTTTGCGCTCAAAGTGCAAGGCGATAGCATGATCGATGCTGATATTTTCGAGGGAGATTACGTTGTTGTGCGCCAGCAACCGATTGCTGAAAACAGCGATATTGTGGTGGCCATGGTCGGCGAAGAGGCCACTGTAAAGCGGCTGAGCATTGAAGGGAAGCATATTGAACTGCGCCCTGAAAATCAGAAACTAAAACCCATCATCATAGGACAACAAGATGAACTTAAAATAATTGGGAAGGTCTTACACGTCTGCTCGGGTGTTGACACCGAGGCCCTCCTAGACGAACCCCAAGGAGGATAACCAAATGAGCACCTATAATTTACGACGTTTTGCCCAACCTGATGTTTTGAAACACATCCAACAAGATAATCTGATCACTTTTCTGAAACGGTATGAAAGCTACCTGACCGGGCGCGGGTTCAGCTTTGAACTGAATGAAGATAATGAGCTGAATTTTGAGACACTGTGCCAAGTATTGATGAATCCATCCGAGGACATGGATATCGAGTTTGTTGAAGCCTTGTTCTTCATTCAGGAGATGTCCGATGATGAGCATTTTGAAGAGCTGAGCGAACAGGCCGAAGCAAACAATATTGATACACATGAGGATTCGACCGCAGCCGATTTGGCATTGGCGTTATGGCTACACGATCCCGAACTTTTGAAACGTCCACATGCAGAGGTGATGATCCTCAAGCCCAAATCATTCATGTACTTCCAATCCGATCAAAAATCGCCTGATACTTTTGCTCTTCCAAAGCCAGAGACTATGCGAACGCTGGAAGCGGATATGGATACATGGTTTTTGAAAAACAAACGCGGTACTGGTTGCCGTATTCTGCCTGTCAGCGCAGAGGACGAAGACAAGACATACTTCTTGATCCGTCATGGCATGCCATTCAAACGTGAGGGCAAGATTGAATCCGGGCAGTCTAAGACGATTTTCTATCGCCCGGAATTTCACGATGTAATCGTCTATGATCGCGCCAATAATGAGTTGGCCGTCTTTAATAAGTCCGGTGCCAAGAAAGAGCGCACCATGTATTTGGATTTATTCAGCCAGCATCTTTTCGGTCAGGCTGAATATTTCCCGGGCGCAGAAAAATATACATTGCAGCCACTCATCGACAACGGCGTTGATGCTTTGGCCTGTGCTGATATTGATGGGCTGGAAGATATAAAGCTGGTTGAAATCCAACACCAGTTTCTTGGGCCTTATAACGATAAACAGACATTGCGCTCAAATGATGTATTTGCCTCATTAGCCTCAAGGGATCGTGAATTTCCAAACTTTGGCAGATTGGTGTCTGCAAGCTTTTCTGTGAAATTTGAAAACGCCAAGCGCCCGCGCATGGTCAAGGTACGAACACCGAATGTGGCCAATTTTGATCGCAAGGAAGATTCTTATCTGATTGAAACATGGTTGCGGAAACGTGGCTTTGTGAATGAACAGAAAGAGGAAGAAGACAGCGCACAACCCGTAACGCATCAGGAGAGCCATGACGCCGTATCAATCGCCGCCATGGCGTAAACTGACAGAGCTTTCTGGTGGCAAGGGTGTAAAAGCTGAGTGGCAAGACTTTCCGGCAGAATTCCTTGCAATAACCAATGAGCTAGCATCTGCTATTCCCTGTAATGGCAGAGCTGGATGCTACATGAATGTCGTGCAGCATGGACCAAGCGATATTGTTGGTATCTGTACATCAGATACCAAACAGTGCGAGCGCCGCACGCTCAAAAAATCAGAGCTGGCGCTGTATCGCGTTGATCATAAAAAGCTGGCTACCAAAATTGCTGAGGCCATTGGTTTTACTGAGCAACACGAAAAAATCACAGGCCATGCTGCCCTTTGGAAATTTGGTGTACTGAATCCGCAAGCCGAGCATAGCTTTCCTGTCTATTGCTTTTTGGGGCAAACATCCTCGCAGCTGGATAAAATCGTCAATCAGCTTTGCATGGGCGAGCAGACGTTTCTGTTAATTGCTGCCACCAGCAGTCTCATCAACACTGCCAGCTCTGATGCGAGCAGCAGGCATAAATCCAAACTCATCGGCATGGATGATGTACTCACCGTTGATGGTGCAGGCAAGGTCATGACGAAAGACAGTGCTCAAACTATCGTTTCCAATTGGCTGGAAACAGTGTTGCCAAAATCAGCCAAGCCGGGATCGGAATATCAATTCCCGACACCAGCAGGCGCAACATGGGAACAATTTGTGTTCGAATTTACTGCAACAGAGATGTTGCTGGTTTCGTGCGGGCAGATTCAGGAACGGCTGGAACCTGAGCACTTGAAGATGAAGAATCAGAATTCCGGCAAGCCAACGCTGCAGTGGACATTATTACGTTCTCTCGCCACAACAGGCGGCAGCATCTCATGGCAAGATCAGGACGCTACTGATCGTGTCAAAAAACAAAAGCAGGAACTGGCGAACAAGCTCAAACAAACCTTTGGCCTTTCGGAAGACCCGGTGCCTTGGAATGACGGCGAAAAAGCATACAAAGCAAAGTTTGTTGTCAAAGCTGCTGATAATGTCCTGCGTCAGCTCACTGGTTGACAATGACAGACATAGACTGGTGCGAACTGGTCAATTGCCAAGCCCTTGATTTCCCATGACTAAAAGCACCGTACTTCGCTTTTCCAAGTACGGTGTTTTTCAGGAAAGAGGCATATATAGGAGAAAAATTAGAGAAAAACGGGGTGTTTTTATAGAGAGGAAGTCAATTGCAAACAGCAAAAAAGCCGGCAAATGCTGGGCTTTTCGGGCTATATCATTTCTAGCATATGAAAGTTCGTTTGTAGTTAATGGCGGAGGAAGGGGGATTCGAACCCCCGAGGCGTTGCCGCCAACACGCTTTCCAGGCGTGCGCCTTAAACCACTCGGCCATTCCTCCTATTTGAAGTGTATATAGCTATTTCAGCCCAACGACAGCGTCAATTTCGGTTGCGGCGTTGAATGGAAGGGAGGAAGCACCAAGGGCAATGCGTGTGTGAATGCCCGCATCCCCAAGGATTTCAGCCATCAATTCACTGGCACCATTGATAACTTTGGGATGATCACCAAAACTGCCTTCACTATTCACAAAGCCATTGAGGCGCAGGATCACATCAAAGCGTTCCCAATTTCCATCCAGCGCATGGTCAATCTGCGATAATATGTTAAGCGCACAAAGCCTTGCAGATTGCTGGCCTGTTTCAACGGTGCAATCCTGACCAACCTTACCTTTATAGATAATTTCACCCTCTTTCATCGGGATTTGCCCTGCAACAAACAAGATATTCCCATGAATGCGTGTGCCAACATAAGCACCAGCGGGGGCGGAAGCAGTTGGTAGGCTAAGCCCAGCTTTTTCCAACCGCTCCAACAAAAGCATTTTTGTGATCATGGCGATGCCTAACCTATTCAGATTCGGCGGTTTGTTCAGCTTCGGCCGCTTCAGCCTCTTGCTGGTTTAAAAGTGCCGCCTCAGCAAGGGCATCCGCCTGCTGTTTTGCCTGATCTGCCTGTTCTTGTGCATCGCGTTCAGCAAAGGTTACGACAACCTGTTCACCGCGTGCGCGCCGTTCAGATTGTGCCTGTGCTTCTTCATTAGATTGCGCAACATTGATATAAATGGTTACTGTAAGTTCTGGATGCAACCGCACCTTGTAATCATAAATCCCGATGGCTTTGGTTGGACGCTCCATCACAATCTGGTTACGCTCAATCTTTGTGCCTTCGTTGTTTAAGGCTTCTGCAATGTCACTTGCATTAACAGAGCCATACAGCCGCCCACTTTCGGAGGCTTGGCGGATCAACACGACTTCAATCCCATCCAGCTTTTTACCAACCGCTTTGGCTTCTTTTAAGCTTTCAAGGTTACGCGCTTCCAATTCGCTTTTACGCGACTCAAATTCAGCAAGATTGGCTTTGCTCGCGCGAATGGCTTTACCCTGCGGCAATAGATAATTGCGACCATAACCATTTTTGACTTTGACAACATCACCCATCTGCCCCAATTTTTCAACGCGTTCTAATAAAATTAGTTCCATAGCTTGGCTCCTCCTTAGCGTACAATATAGGGGAGCAGGCCAATATAGCGCGCTCTTTTAATCGCTTTGGCTAACTCACGCTGTTTTGGTGCGCTAGCATTTGTGATGCGGGCTGGAATGATTTTTCCACGCTCCGAAATAAAGCGTTGCAACATTGCAACATCCTTATAATCGATAACGATACCATTTGGCCCAGAAAATGGGCAAGTTTTACGCCGCCGATTTACAAAGCGTTTAACAACGGGCGCATCTGACGATGCCGCTTTTGGCGTTTCGTCATTCGATTGTTCAATTTGATCTTCCATTTAATTTTTTCCTATATATTAATTCTGCATTTTTAAGAATCTTCACCGCCCTGCGTCTCTTTCATAAAGATGCTGGGTTCGGTTGGTAAATCTTCGGTAGTCAAAGACATGAAGCGGAGAATATCGGTGTTAATTCCCATAATCCGTTCAAATTCCATGCGTGTCTCAGGATTTGATTCGTAATTTAGCAGGCAGTAATGGCCTTTACGATTTTTACGAATACGATAGGCAAGGCTTTTTAACCCCCAATATTCACGGCGAGCAATCTTCCCACCCGCAGAAGTAATAATGCCGATCAGCTCATCTACAAGCTGTTCAACTTGGTTGGTGGATACATCCTGTCGTAGGATAATCACGGTTTCATAATTTGTCATTATCAAATATCTCCTTATGGCTAATGACGATCAGGATATAAAAACCTGAAAGAAAGCTGAATGAATGTTCAGCAAGGAGGGTGCTTTTTTTATAAGGTTTTTTAATCAAAACCTTTAAACAAGCTGGGGTGATTTAGCTTATAAGAAACCGTGATGCAAGAATTTTTATGAAATTAAAACGATTTGCGTTAAAAGATTGTGGTTTCAATGATTGACAATCTTGGCCGTAACCTCAATAATGCTAGCCTCAATTAATTTATATAACATTAAGGGGAGATAATATGAATCCTATGAAATGGTTAAAGGGCGCAGTGATTGGAATGACCAGCTTCGGGCTGGCTGGCATGGTCATGCCAAACGCTTCAATGGCGCAAGTGGATTTTTCAGGAAAAACGATTGAATGGATTATCCCATTTTCAGAAACAGGTGGTTCGGCAAAATGGGCAAACTTTTTTGCGCCGTTACTATCGGAAGCTTTACCTGGCAACCCAACTGTGATTGTCAAATTTATGCCAGGGGCTGGTTCGACAAAGGGGGCGAATTGGTTTCAGGAACAAACCCATACCGATGGTACCTTATTATTCGGATCATCAGGGTCAACGCAATTTCCCTACCTACTGGATGATCCAAGGGTTCGCTATGAATATAAAGACTGGAACCCCGTGATGGCAACGGGGACGGGCGGTGTTGCGTACCTTAATGCAGAAGATGGTAAAAAATATGATGGTTCTGCAAATGGTCTGCAAGATCAATCCTTTATCTATGGTAGCCAAGGGGCAACCCGCCTTGATTTAGTGCCGCTGTTAGCGTGGGAAATGCTTGGCATGTCCGTTGAACCTGTCTTTGGGATTAAAGGGCGCGGGGATGGCCGCTTAATGTTTGAACGCGGCGAAGCCAATATTGATTATCAGACAACCTCAGGCTTTCTTGGCGGTTCTGCACCCTTGGTTGAAGAGGGCAAAGCCGTCCCAATGATGACATGGGGGGCATTGGATGATAATGGCAATATTGTTCGGGATCCCACCTTCCCTGATATGCCAAGCTTCAAGGAAGTTTGTGAAGCAACTGAAGGATGCAAGACTTCTGGTGATACGTGGGAGGCATGGCGTGCCTTCTTCATCGCTGGTTTTCCATCACAAAAGCTTGCTTTTTTACCAGCAGGTACCCCGCAAGAGGTGATTGATACCTATGTCACCGCTTTTGAAGCCGTGCGTGCGCGCCCTGATTTTGCTGAAATTTCGGCAAAACGCGTTGGTAAATATCCAATGTTTGTTGGCAAAGAAGCTGAAAATGCCCTTGCATCTGCAACCAGTGTTCCTGCAAGCGCAAAGGCTTATGTCACCAACTGGCTTAAAGAAGCCTATGGCGTTGAGCTGAAATAACATGAATTTATGGCATGCGATATGTTTTCGCATGCCATTTATTTTAATGGAATAATGTAAAATGGACGCGATCACACTTGCGATCCCTGCTTTTGCTGAAGCTTGGACACTGATCTTCCAGCCAGTTGTCTGGCTTTATTTGGTGGGTGGAGTTGTGCTGGGATTAGCGGTTGGCGTTTTTCCAGGGCTTGGCGGGATTGCAGGCTTATCACTCGTTTTACCTTTCATGTTTGGCTTAGACCCGATTTTAGGGCTAGCTTTAATGATTGGCATGGTAGCGGTAGTACCAACCTCAGATACATTTGCTTCTGTTTTGATGGGGATTCCTGGTTCTTCCGCATCACAAGCAACCGTGCTTGATGGCTTTCCATTATCCAAGAAAGGGGAAGCAGCACGCGCTTTATCCGCGGCCTTTTCTGCCTCTTTATTCGGTGGACTGGTTGGGGCGTGTTTTTTAACTTTGTTTTTATTATTGGCAAGACCGATTGTCCTTGCCTTTGGCTTACCAGAAATGTTGATGGTAACCTTGCTTGGACTTTCTATGGTTGCCATTCTTGCAGGACGGGTTCCTTTAAAAGGATTGGCTGCAGCAGGGCTTGGCTTAATGGTTGGTACGATTGGCGAAGCGGATGCGGGCGGAAGTCTGCGGATGGCAAGCTATGATTTTCCTTATTTGGTTGACGGGTTGAAGTTGGTGATTGTTGGGCTTGGTATTTTTGCTATTCCTGAAATCATCGCCTTATTGCGTCAAGATCGTTCTATATCAAAGACCCCCAATCTTGGTGCTGGATGGCTTGATGGGGTAAAAGACTGGTTTGCCAATAAATGGTTATCCGTGCGCTGTTCGCTAATCGGCGTGGTTGTTGGCATTATTCCAGGGCTTGGCGGTTCAGTTGTTGATTGGATTGCTTACGGCCACACAGTACAAACAACCAAAGATAAATCAAGTTTTGGTAAAGGCAATATTCGTGGCGTGATTGGCCCTGAAAGTTCCAATAATGCAAAAGAAGGCGGCGGATTGGTGCCGACTCTATTATTTGGAATACCAGGCTCTGGTTCTATGGCAATTTTTATTGGCGCAGTCGCACTATTGGGTTCGGGCGATATTGAGGTTGGGCCTGGGATGCTTAAAAATAATCTGGATATTACCTATTCAATTGTATGGTTATTGGCACTTGCGAATGTCGTGGGGACGTTATTATGCATTGCGGCTTCTTCCCCCATCGCACGCTTGACAACCATTCGCTTTACCTATCTTGCGCCTTTTTTGTTAATGCTGATCAGCTTTGCTGCGTTTCAATCAGGACAAAGTTTTGAAGATTTATTGGCATTATTTGCGATTGGCTTAATTGGTATTTTTTTAAGACGCTTTGATTGGTCAAGGCCCGCTTTTTTAATCGGATTTGTTTTATCAAGCCCCGTTGAAAAATTTACTAACCAAGCCTATCAGATTGCAAATTTTCGCTTTAGAAAAAGCTTTGAAGATGGAATGGAATATATTTTCAGCCCAATCGTACTTGTGCTGTTGGTGGTTACCGTTATTTCCGTAATTATAGGCATTCGTCAAAATAAAATGATTATGGCAGAGGGGGAAGTTTCAGCTGGCAACAAACGCGCACCCCTTTTATTTTTGCTAATCATTGCAGGCTATTTTATCGTTTCATTGATCAATGCCAATGGAATTTCCGACTTTAATATGACCGATAAAATTATCCCACTGGTGTTCGGTGGCGTATCCTTACTATGCTGCGTCTTATTATTCATAAAAATGCTAAGGGCAGAAGAAGGAAATATTATTTTTGCCGATAAGGAAACGCATGGAGAAGAAGCGAACGCGCCCCACGGCTTATGGACAACAATGGCATGGCTTGCTGGGTTAATCCTTGCAACGGGGGGTGTTGGCTTCATTTTGGCATTAATTGGCTTTTTTATCTTATTTTTTAAATTGCGTGCTGGTGCAGGTTGGATGAAAACCTTTGTTTTAACAGGTGCAGGCGTTAGTTTTATTTGCTTTATGGCTTATATGCTTAATCGTGATTTCCCTTCTGGTTTGTTACAACAATTCATATCCCTGCCTTGGCCTTTAAGATAAGGTTATGAGTCAAACTGCCATTCCGTATTTATTGATGCGTGGAGGGACCTCACGCGGCCCTTATTTTAACAGGCAATTTCTTCCAGAAGATCAAGCACAAATTACAAAAATATTGCTTGCTGTTATCGGGTCAGGACATCCGCTTAATATTGATGGCATAGGTGGTGGAGCGGCCGTAACCACCAAGGTTGCAATGCTATCCCATTCAAAAAATTCCGATTCGGATATTGATTATTTCTTTGCACAGGTTTCAGTTGAAGATCGGTTGGTGGATTTCAAACCCACTTGTGGTAATATTTTGTCAGGCGTTGCACCTGCGGCGATTGAAATGGGATTGATCACCCCAACGCAAGATCAAACGGAGGTTCGTATCCATGCCGTCAATACAGGGGCAAAAATAATTGCGAATGTTCAAACACCTAAGGGACAATTAACCTATGATGGCAATTGTAAGATTGCGGGCGTTCCCGATCAAGCAGCACCAATTACCCTTAATTTTATGGATGTTGTTGGTTCTGCGATGGGGGGATTCCTGCCTTCTGGTAAGCCTAAAGATTTGATTGATGGAATAGAAGTCACCTGCATGGATGTTGCGATGCCGCTTGTGATCGCCCGTGCGGAGGCGTTTGGATTAACAGGCTATGAATCTGCACAAGCATTGGATGATAACCAACCGTTTTTTAAAAAGATGGAGGCAATTCGCCGTAAAGCTGGTTTACTTATGGGTATGGGCGATGTTGCACAATCGGTAACGCCAAAATTTGGGCTTTTAGCCCCAGCACGTGAAGGCGGATCGGCTGCAGCCCGCTATTTCATGCCATGGAAAACCCATCCAAGCATGGCTGTAACAGGGGCGCAATGTTTGGCAGCTTGCCTATTAACCCCTGAAACGATTTCTGAAGGATTATTCCCTCCTACAGAACAAAGCCCTATCCCAATCACGCTTGAACATGCTTCTGGCAAGATTGAAGTCATGATCAGCTTTACCCGTGAAAATGGGTTTAGCTTAACTTCAGCAGGATTGGTACGCACGGCACGAAAAATAGCCGATGGGCATGTTTATATTCCTAAATCAGTATGGACTCCATGAAGATTCATATTCTTGATGATTGGTTTGATACATTACGAACCCTACCTTGTTTTTCATTGCTAAATGATCATGATGTCACAGTTTGGACAGATCATATCAAAGAGGTTGATGCATTAGCTGATCGTTTGCAAGAAGCGGAGACATTGGTATTATTTCGGGAGCGCACAGCAATATCGCGCGATTTGATTAAACAGCTACCTAAGTTACGCCTGATCAGTCAACGCAGTGTTTATCCGCATATTGATATTGAAGCTTGCAGTGATCATGGGGTGCTGGTTTGCTCCAACATGCATAATGATACACCATCCTATGCTGCGGCAGAATTAACATGGGCGTTGATCCTTGCCGCAATGCGCGATTTGCCACGGCAGATGGCTTCGGTAAAAGCAGGAAATTGGCAAGCAGGCGTTGGGAAGACCTTGCGCGGGCGGCTTCTTGGGCTTTATGGCTATGGTAGGATTGCTAAAACGGTTGCAACTTATGCAGACGCTTTTGGTATGGAAGTCGTATGGTGGGCTTCCGAACAAGGACGCGCCAAAGCTTTGGCGGATGGGGAACAAGTGGCCGCCAATCGTGAAGCCTTTTTTTCAAAATGCGATATTATATCGCTTCATGTTCGTTTAAAGCCTGAAACCCGTGCGCTGATCACTGCTGATGATTTAATGATGATGCGCCCCGATTCTTTACTGGTGAACACATCGCGCGCGGGGCTAATTGCCCCCAATGCGTTGTTGACTGCACTTGAACAAGGTCGTCCTAACGCTGCTGCAATTGATGTTTTTGACCATGAACCGATGCAAGATGCTAATGATCCATTATTATCGCATCCACGCCTGATTGCCACCCCACATATTGGTTATGTCACCGAAGATGAATTTAACCTACAATTTAAAGATATTTTTGACCAGATCAACGCCTATACTGCAGGCAACCCCATCCACATGATTAATCCACAAGTTTGGCGTTAGTAATTATAGACAAATTGTTTAATATACCTAAGATTTTTACATTTTGAGGCATGATTAGGTAGTGGACTCGTAAAATTGAGACCACAGTCTTATTAGCGTTATAAATAATTGTGTTGCAAAAAATAATTCTTGCGTTTTAAACAATTTTAAGGCTAAAGACAAATCTGTGTTGCAAACAACTTTATAAATATAACCCTTTATTTGGCGGATTAGCTCAGTGGTTAGAGCAGAGGAATCATAATCCTTGTGTCCGGGGTTCAAATCCCTGATCCGCCACCACACTCACATAGGCAAAAAATATACTTCCATAGATATGGCGGAAGCGGTGGGATTCGAACCCACGAACGGTTGCCCGTTGCTGGTTTTCAAGACCAGTGCCTTCAACCACTCGGCCACGCTTCCGTATAAAACTTGTCTATCATTTTGCTTGCTATAAACTGTGATGAGCATTAAAAGATAAACAGGGAAAATGGCAAGCAATTTTTTAAAATTTATGTTAATAAATGATTAATTTTATCTTTGAACAATTTGAATAATATGACAAATACGCATGAAATACCTGCATTTAATACACCTGCCTTTAACATGATTGAAGGGCAGTTAAGGCCGAATGGAATCATTGATGGTACGTTATTGCGGGCGATCAGCAAAATAGATCGTTCAAAATTTGTTCCTGATCCCTATAAACCAAGAGCCTATAGCGATGCAATGTTACCCCTTAACAAGCAACGCACAATCTTAAGCCCACTGACACAAGCACGCCTACTTGATTTAGCTGACTTAACAGAAGAATGTTCTGTTCTGGTCGTTGGGGCGGGTTGCGGTTATTTGGCGGCGGTTGCCGCACAATATACAAAGCTGGTTTTAGCTGCTGAACAGGATAAAGAACTGGTTGAAAAAATTAATCAAACAGCTACAGAACTTGCAATTGATAACCTTATTTTGGTTGAGACAGAGTTTAAAACATTGCCTAAAAACAAAACAATTCAGCAACAAATTCCGGTTGAAGCGATTATTTTTGAAGGAAAATTAGAGGTTCCGCCGAATGATTTCTTTGATCTATTGGCTGAAAATGGGCGTTTAATCATGATTGGAACCCTGACGCATGGCGTGGATGGAATGATTATTTATACAAAACAAGCTGGGCATATCGGGCGTAAAGAAAACCATTTTTGTCACGCTGATATATTGCCTGGTTTCGAATTTAAATCAGGATTTTCTTTTGTTTAAGGAATTGAAATGAATTATTTTTCTAAGTTAGTGTTTTATGTGGTTCTAGCGGGATTCCTGTTGGCAGATGGTGATATTGTCAAGGCGCAAAGCTTACAACAAACTTTGATTAAAGCCTATCTTGATAATCCACAAATAAAAGCAGCAAGGGCAGAATTGCGTGCAAGCGATGAAGGGGTTGCGCAGGCATTAGGACTTAAACGTCCAACTGTGAATAGCAGTTTACAATCAACCTATGAACGCAATGATTATTCAGGTACCATCGCCGATCAAAGCCGCCCTGAACATCAGCTAACTTTATCAGTTGATCAGACCCTATATGATTCAGGACGGCGTCATGCTTCTGTGCAAGCGGCGGACGCTTCGGTTTTAGCCAGCCGTTATCAACTTTTATCAACTGAGCAATCTGTGTTATTATCGGCGGCCACGGCCTATCTTGATCTTTTACGGGATCAAGCAGTGCTTGCCTTGCGGGAGAAAAATGTGAAGCGGCTGGAACGCCAACTAGAAGCGGCAGAGGATCGCTTTGAAGTAGGTGAAGTTAGTCGAACCGATGTCGCACAAGCAAAGGGGCGTTTAGCCAATGCGGTTGCTGATGAAATATCAGCGCGTGGACAAGTGCAAATTTCAAAAACAGCTTATGAACGGGTGGTTGGCTCCCTTCCAGAAATGCAAGAGGACGCAACTGATCTTGAGCCGTCTTCTATGTTGCAGACAGTTGATCTTATTGTAACAATCCCTGAGACAATCGAGGATGTGAAAGTACAAACTTTGCAAAAAAACCCTGATTTACTGAGCAGCCGCTATGCACTAACCGCCTCACGCCAACGCGTTGCCATTGAAAAAGCAGATTTATTGCCTCAGCTTGAACTTAATGGATCAACCTATCTTCAAGAACAAATTGCAGGGAATGATGTCGAAACAGAAGGATTTACATTCGGAGCAACCTTAAGCGTGCCATTATATCAAGCAGGAATTGCTAGTAGTGAATTGCGTGCTTCGCGTTCTAATGCTGTTTCTGCGGCACATAATTTTACGGATACCCAACGCGCAGTCATTGAAAGCGCTTCCACTACATGGGAAAATTATCAATCTTCCAAAGCATTGATTACTGCGAATGAAGCTGTTTTGGAAGCAAACCAGCTTACCTTAGAAGGCATTGAACAGGAATTAATGCTTGGAACGCGCACAATCTTGGATATTTTGGATGCCGAACAGGATGTTATGGATACAGAAGTCGAATTGGTGCGTACCCATCGCGATTTAAAGGTTTTAACCTATCAGCTTGCAAGTGTAATGGGGGCATTTAATGCAGCCACGCTTGAGCTTAATGTTGAGCAATATAATCCATCCGTCAATTATCAAAAAACACGCACACGCTATTATGGGTGGGGAGAAGAGGAAGAACCCGACTATATCCCACCTGCTTCCGTAATCATTCCTGAATAAAACAAATGGCATTGTGGATGATAGATAGATTTGATTGCGAATTCTTTCATTATCCATAAGTGAACTGAATATCTTAGCAATTACAATATTTGATCATTAAAGAAATTGATGGAATTAATAAGGGGGTTGCTAGTTTTGGTCGAACGCCATAAAAACACCTTATGGTTATATTATCATTTATACGCGCAATAGGCGCGGCTTTTTTGAATTTAATGATTGCCCTTGGCAGGCTTGGGGAGTTTGCGTTTTTAGTTTTACTCCGTTTATTCACCCCGCCTTTTTATCCACGCTTGATCTTAAAGCAATTTATTGAAATTGGTTATTATTCATTGCCCGTGGTTGGGATGACAACCTTATTTGCTGGTATGGTTCTGGCATTACAAAGCCATACAGGTTTTGCACGATTTGCTGCAGAAGGTGCGATTCCTAACGTGGTTGTTTTATCAATCACGCGGGAGCTATCGCCCGTGTTAGCAGGCCTGATGCTTGCGGGGCGAATCGGAGCTGCCATGGCTGCTGAAATTGGTACGATGCGGGTTACAGAACAGATTGATGCCTTGCAGACATTAGCAACAAATCCTTATAAATATTTGATTATCCCCCGCCTGATTGCTGGAGTTTGTATGATGCCGCTTCTGGTCTTGATTGGTGATATTATGGGGGTTTTTGGCGGGTATATTGTTGCGGTTTATCGGTTAGAATTTATCCCTGAACTTTACCTAACCAATACGCTAAATTATCTGGTGGTGGAAGATGTGCTTTCTGGTCTTGTAAAAGCTGCAATCTTTGGGTTTATCGTTACCTTGCTTGGGTGCTATCATGGGTTTTATTCAAAAGGCGGCGCAGAAGGGGTTGGGAATGCAACAACCAATGCGGTGGTTTCGGCTTCAATTTTGATTTTAATTTTTAATTATTTGATTACAGAAATTTTTTTCTAGCTACCCATGAACACTTTAGTTTCTTTAAAGAATATTCATAAAGCCTTTGGCGGCAAACAGGTATTAACGGGCTTTGACCTTGAGGTTCAAAAAGGGGAATCCGTGGTAATTGTGGGGGGATCTGGCACAGGAAAATCAGTGCTTTTAAAAACGATTTTAGGGCTTTTGCATCCCGATTCGGGAACCTTAACCATCAATGGACAAGATATGACCCAAGCCAGCGCACGAACGCGCGAAGCGGTTAATCAGCAAATTGGTATGTTATTTCAAAATGCGGCTTTATTTGATTCGCTGACAATATGGGAAAATGTTAGCTTTGGCTTAATATCAGGCCATGGCATGAATCGTAATCAAGCAAAAGAAACCGCGATTGAAAAATTAGCCTTAGTTGGATTAGGGGAAGAGGTCGCAAAACTCTATCCCGCAGAATTATCAGGGGGGATGCGTAAGCGCGTTGGGCTTGCCCGTGCGATTGCAACTAATCCAGAATTGATCCTATTTGATGAACCCACGACTGGCCTTGATCCGATTATGGGGCATGTGATCGATAATTTGATCGTTGATACTGTTAAACGCATGGGCGCAACCGCCATTAGTATTACCCATGATATGGCCTCAGCAAGGCGGATATCAGATCGAATGGCGATGTTGTATAAAGGAAAATGTATTTGGCAGGGCGCAACCGCAACCGTTGATGAATGTGACAATCCCTATGTTCGTCAATTTATTACAGGTAGCGCAGAAGGCCCAATCAAGATGGAAGTCAAAAACCCTAAATTATAATAATATGAATATTATTTGGAACGACGACGGCGATGGCGTTTTTCACCTTTACCCACGCGGCCAAGGGCGCGCCTGCGTTCTTTTAAAACATCCAGCAGAGCAAGCTGTTCAGACTGTTCTGATTGCCTCCAACCTTTAATTTCTGCACGTGTTCTAAGGCAACCTTCACAAAATTCTGAACCTTCAGGAATTTTGCACACCCCAATACAAGGGGAAGGGATAAAATCAAGGGAAGTATCTGTATTTGCCATTTTGCGTATTTAAAAAATTTTATAGCTAGTTTCAAGTAGAGAAGTTCATCATCCAAATATTTTTTTGGGTAAATTAGGAAGATGGCCAAGCAAGAAGCTAACCAGCCCATAGGTGCCAAACGCCAAAATCATCACCAAAATTAAAGCTGCAAACATTAAATCGGTTTGCATACGCCCATTCGCATGTAGCATGATATAGCCAAGCCCTTCGGCGGCTCCAACCCACTCCCCAACAATTGCGCCAATCGGTGCTAATGTTGCGCCAATACGAATCCCCGTTGCAAGATTGGGCAGGGCGGCTGGTATCCTAATTAAAAATAAAATTTGCTGCGGTGTTGCATTTAAAGATTGTGCGGCACGAATAAGTTGCGGACGGGTTGCGGTTAATCCATCATAAAAATTACCAACGATTGGAAAATAAACAATCAGACAGGTCATTACCAATTTAGAGCTAAGACCAAACCCAAGCCAAAGGGTTAAAATTGGTGCAAGTGCAAATACAGGCAGGGCTTGTGAGCCAATTAAAATTGGAAAAACCCAAGCTTTTATTTTTGGATAGCCTGCCATGAATAGGGCTAGGGTAATTGCAAGGCAGGTGCCAAATAATAATCCCAAAATCATTTCCATCCAAGTGATTAAGGCGTGATGAAATAAGTTTGGTGCTTCACGAAATAAGGTTGCAAATACAAGGTCAGGTGTTGGTAAAATAAAGGAAGGCAATGCCAATATAACAGCGAGACCCCACCATAATCCTAAAAGTGCGATCACCAATAATAAGATACGGGGCAATTATAATCCCTCAAATAAAGAGGTTGATAAATAACGTTCTGCAAAGCTTGGAAACACAACCACAATACGTTGATGGTCAAGTTTATCGCGTTCAATGATTTCGATGGCCGCCCCAAGGGCTGCGCCTGAAGAAATACCACATGCAATTCCTTCTTTTCTTGCAACAAGACGCGCAAGGCGAAAGGCGGTTTCATTCGCGATGGTAAGCACTTCATCAATTATGGTGCGATCAAGGATGGGTGGTATAAGCCCTGCGCCAATTCCTTGAATTTTATGGGGCCCTGGATTGCCACCTGATAAAACGGGGCTGTCTTCTGGTTCAACGGCAATCACCCGTATGTTGGGATTGCGTTCTTTTAAAACTTTACCAACCCCTGTTAAAGTGCCGCCTGTTCCAACCCCAGAAATAAATATATCTAATTTGCCATCACAATCTTGCCAAATTTCTTCGGCGGTTGTGCGCTCATGAATAGTAACATTCGCTTGATTCTCAAATTGACTTGGAATAACTGAATTGGGAATGGTGGCTTGCAAAGATTGTGCGCGTTCAATTGCGCCCTTCATTCCTTTTTCTGCTTCAGTGAGTTCAAGCTCTGCACCCAATAATTTAAGCATCTTTCGCCGCTCAATCGACATGCTCTCAGGCATGGTTAAAATAAGCCGATAGCCACGCACCGTTGCCGCAAAGGCCAATGCAATCCCCGTATTTCCTGATGTTGGTTCAATCAAAACGGTTTTGTCAGGACTCGCTAATCCGCGCTGTTCCAAATCATCAATTAAGGCTTGTCCAATGCGGTCTTTTACACTTGCTAACGGATTAAAATATTCTAATTTGGCAAGCAACTCAGCATGCAGTCCCAAATCATTCATCAGCCTCGTTAAGCGTACTAAAGGCGTATTGCCGATTGTATCAAGGATGGAATCATAAATTCCTGTTTGTGATCTCATTATCATTGCCCATCTATATTATTTTTAAATGCTAAATTTTCTTTCTATGAAATAAAAAAAATATGCCAAGATTTCAAGTGCCTTATACATATATAAAATATGGCATATAAATTGCTTAAATTAATGTGATTAGGAGTGATGATGATACAATTTAAACCCATAAAAACCATGATAAAATCGCTATATTGGTCAGGAATCACTATGCTTTTAGTGATTATGCTTATGGCTGAAGCCTCTGCGCAATCGCGGATTAAGGATGTTGTCGATTTTGAAGGAATACGCGATAATATGCTGGTTGGCTATGGTTTGGTTGTGGGGCTGAATGGCACGGGGGATGGGCTTAATAACGCTCTATTCACGCGGGAAAGCTTGGTTGGTATGCTAGAACGGTTAGGGGTAAATGCCAGAGATGGCGATCTTGATGCACAAAATGTTGCGGCTGTTATGGTAACAGGCACGCTTCCCCCCTTTGCAAGGCAGGGGTCACGCTTAGATGTTCAAGTCTCTGCCTTAGGGGATGCAGATAGTCTGCAAGGTGGCACATTATTGGTAACGCCTTTGCTTGGTGCGGATGGTGAGGCTTATGTTGTCGCCCAAGGTAATGTTGCCGTTAGCGGATTTGAAATACAAGGGGCTGCCGCCGCAGTGACAAGAGGCGTTCCAACCAGTGGTCGGATTGCCAATGGCGGTATTGTTGAACGTGAAATTAATTTTGAATTTGCTGATATGAAGCATATTCATTTAAACTTACGCAACCCTGATTTTACAACGGCAAGACGCATTAGCGAGGCTGTGAATGGTTTTATCGGCGTTCCCGCCGCAGAAGTATTAGACCCTGGTACCATTCGCCTTGATACACCGCCAGAATATTATGATCGGTTAGTTGATTTATTAACGGATATAGAACAATTACGAATTGATCCCGATCAAATTGCACGCGTGATTATTGATGAACAATCAGGAACGATTGTCATGGGGGAAAATGTACAAATCAACGAAGTCGCAATCGCGCAAAATAATTTAACCATTCGCGTATCTGAAATTATACAACAAAATCTTCCGCAACCTTTCAATAATGCAGGAGGATTAGCAGGGCGCGAAACAGAAATAGAGGTTGATGAGCAAGGCCCCCAAATACGTAGGCTAGGAATTTTGGAAACAGGGGTGTCTTTGCAAGAATTGGTGAATGGCTTAAATGCGTTAGGGGTAGCCCCACGCGATATGATTACAATTTTACAGGCCATTAAAGCCGCAGGTGCCCTACAAGCAGAAATAGAGGTGATGTGATGGATTTAACAACTGCCGATTTTAAAACATTAAACATGATCAGCCGATCACGACCTGAAGATATGTTGGCAGGAATCAAGTCAACAAATATTGGTTCTGATAAGCAACAATTGCTTGAAGAGCGTGCCGAAGAGTTTGAGGCCGTATTCCTTTCTGAAATGTTAAAACCTATGTGGGAAGGGGTTGAAACAGGCGGTATGTTTGGCGGTGGTCAAGCAGAAGAAATTTTTCGTTCTTTATTAATTGATGAATATGCCAAAACATTAGCAAGCGATGGCGGGATTGGTGTTGGCGATATGGTGCTTAAAGAATTGATTGCCCTACAGGGCGCAAAGTAATGGGTATGAAATAATGGGAGCAAAATGATGAATAATTCCTCTGAAACCAACCAATTAAATAATTTGGCGGATACACCACAAGAAGTCCCTGAAATGACCGCCCAGCAACAACAGCTAATAGAGCGCGTGTCGGGTCGTTACCGTCCTGAATTATCACCAGAACATCGGGCGAGCAATATTATTTCGTTGATGAGGGATATTATCCGTGTTCTTGAAACCGAAAATCAAGCATTGAATCGCCCTAATGTTCATGAACTTTCCCCCTTAGTGCAGGAAAAAGATGCGTTGCTCACACTTTACGAAGAAGAAGCGGATTATCTTGCGACTCATCCTGAATTTGTTCAAAAAATCTCCTCTGAACGGCGAAGTGAACTACGTGAAATGTCGGTGAAAGTTGATCAAATGATAAAAGATAACTTAAAGACGGTAGAACGCAGTTTGCAGGTTTCTCATCATCTTATGGGCTTGATTAAAAATGCGGCAACTAAGGCGCAAGGAAAATCAGGAACCTATCATCGGTTGGGTAAAAGTAGCTCTGGTCAAAAAGGGCAAGGGACAATTGCCCCCGTATCGCTTGATAGGGATTTATAGGGCATGTCCAATCTATTTTCAGCGTTAAAAACGACCTTCTCAGCCTTTAATACGATTAATTCGGCAATCCAAGTCGCTGGCGATAATATCGCTAACGCCAATAACGAAGATTATAATCGTCAGATAGAAGTTTATGAGGATTTACGCTATGGCGGCGTTAAATTAACCGATATTACAAGGCTTGTGGATGAAGGGTTGCGGCGCGATTATTTGATGACAACGACCGATAGCGCAGAAGATGAGGTATTGCGCACTTTATACGAACAATTAGAAGAATTAACGGGCGGAGGATTAGGCTATACTTATCTTTCGGATACGATTCAAGAATTTGGCGATGCATGGAAAGCCTTTGAGGCAGCGCCAGAAAACTATGCCGCAGAACGCGAAGTTGTACGCATTGGTTACGAAATTGAGCAGGAATTTGAACGGCTATCTGCAGGGGTTGATCAATTAGAATTTCAGATCAATCAAGATATTGAAGATTTAGTCGATTCCGCTAATGAATTGATGGATGAAATTGATCGTTTAAATGAATATATCATTCGTGACCAAAGTAAGAATATTAGCACCGCTTCTTATGAAAATAACCGCGATGCCGCCTTGACTGATCTTGCCAAAATTATTGATATACGGTTATTTTCCCATGATAATGGTGCATTAACGGTCTATAGTGCAGAAGGCTTGAGCCTAGTCAATCTGGATAACGCAGAATTTACATGGGATTTAAACACAATGAGTTTGTCTCTAACGGGAAATAGCGGAAATTTAGTTGGCACTTCGAATATGCCAGGTGGAGAGCTGGGCGCAAAAATTAATATGATGCGCACAGATGTCGAGGCAACAGACGATGCCGATTATAAAATGGCACCTTTACAAAAATTTAGAAACCAGCTGGATGAATTGGCCTTTCATTTTGTTGATGATTCAACCGCCCTTTCCCAAGGTAACTTACCATTCAATAGCAATGATATCATAACTGAACAGGCAGGGATTGCGGATGGCGATAGCTTCACCCTACAAACAGCAACCTTCGACAGTGCAGGGGTTGAAACGCTTCAAGCCGTTTATACCATTAACATTACAAATACGATGACTTTGGAAGATGTGGTTGCCGAAATTAATGCCTTAACCATTCCAACGGGCGAACCTGAACTCCGTGCAAGAGTCACTGGTCATGGTTCACTGGAAATTAGTACCAATGCGGGTGATTTAATTTTGGAAGATACGAATGGCACCACCCTTACAACATTAGGATTAATCACGGCCACACCGCAACGATTTGAGGAGCGTGATCCCCCTACTTTTGCCAAAGCCTATAATGATATCGCAGCTGAAACGGGGCAAAGTGAAGTTTTTTTTGAAACACGTGATGGTGATACACCAATGGGCGGTAGCCGCATGAATTTTAGGATTAATCGCGATCTATTTAACGGTGAGACCACCCTTAAGGACTTATCGGGAAATGCAGTGATGGAAGCTCTATATGCTAATAATCGTACTATTAAAGGGTCAAGTGTAAATTTTGATGACGTGACTTATTTGGGGCTAGGTTCTTCAATTTTAACAGATTTAAGTGCGCGTGCCAGCCATGCAACTTCAAGGGCTGATACAACAACGGCATTGCGCGATGGCCTTCAATCAACATTGCGTAATAAGGTTGGGGTTGATATTGATGAAGAAATGATGAAATTGACTGTGTTGGAAAATTCCTATTCTGCGGCGGCAAAAGCCCTTGATACAATTCAAAAAATGTTTGAGGCACTTGAAGGAGCCGTTTGAACTATTTTTAACGGGTTAAACGCATAATGAAATTGATAGCAGAAAATGTTGCAGGTGTGCGTGGCGGAAAATCCCTTTTCAAAGCGATTAATTTTTCATTAGAAGCTGGTTCGTGCCTTTGGCTAAAGGGAGCAAATGGTAGTGGCAAAACCACCTTATTCAAATATCTTGCTAGTCTTAGCCCGCCATCAGAAGGAAAGATTTTTCTTTTAAACCATCAAGATTCAATAGCCGAACATTTGGATTCTGTACAAGATGGGACAATTTACAGAAATTATATCGGTTATCTTGGCCATCAAAATGCGATGAAAACCGATTTAACACTTATGGAAAATTTAAGCTTTTGGGCGCAAATTTACGGGCTTAAGCAAATTCTAGTCGAAGAAGCTTTAAATCAGTTTCAGCTTGAAACCTATGCTAATCAACGCATACATAATTTAAGCACTGGCTATCAACGAAGGGCGGGGTTAGCACGCTTAAAATTATTGTCCCATCTGCCATTATGGCTTATGGACGAGCCGTTAAGCGGGCTTGATCATGAGGCAAAAACCCAATTAAATGCAATGGTAACCGATTATCTTGAACAAGGTGGGCTTAATGAATCGGGGGGGATGGTTATTTTTTCTTCTCATGAGGCTTGGTATGAAAATGTCACATATCAAATTAATCTTTAGTTTATTGCATTGACAGGTTAGAAAAATCATTTTACGCTAATTTATGTTTTCGGTGAGGAGCTTTTTTAATTGATTTCAATAATGCGTAAAATCGCAGGTGGCGTTGATGGGTTTAACCGTGTGGTTGGGGAAAGCGTGGCGTGGCTTGCCTTATTTATGGTGCTTACCCAATTTACGGTTGTCGTGATGCGCTATGTCTTTGGGATTGGTTCCATCTTTATGCAAGAATCAATCATTTATATGCATGCAAGCCTGTTCATGTTTGGGGCAGGTTATACTTTGTTAAAAGATGGGCATGTGCGTGTGGATGTGTTTTATCGTGAGGTTTCTGCGAAAACAAAAGCAAAGATTGATTTATTTGGTACTTTGGTCTTTTTAATTCCTGTTGCTGTGACCATTTTTATAATCTCACTTGGTTATGTCCAAGATAGCTGGTCGGTAATGGAAGGTTCAAAAGAAACAAGCGGTATTCATGCCGTTTACCTTTTGAAATCCGTGATTTTGGTGTTTACCTTTGTGTTAATGTTACAAGCCTTTTCGATTCTGTTAAAATCGCTTGCAACGCTTCTTGATAAAGAATAAGCGTTTAAATTAAGATGAGCTTAGCTGAAACCCTAGATATTTTGATGTTTTTATGTGCCTGCGGCTTTTTGCTGATGGGCTTTCCTGTCGCGTTCACGCTTTCAGGGACGGCGTTGCTTTTTGCAACGCTTGGCATTTTATTTGGCGTATTTGAATGGCAATATGTGCAGGCTTTAACCAATCGCATTTTTGGTAGTGCCATGTGGAACGAGGTTTTGATCGCCGTCCCCCTCTTTGTATTTATGGGCGTGATGCTGGAAAAATCCAAAGTCGCAGAAGAATTATTAGAGACGATGGGGAGCCTGTTTGGAAAAATGCGCGGCGGGCTTGGCATTTCAGTTGCGGTTGTTGGAATGCTCTTGGCGGCCTCAACAGGGATCGTTGGCGCAACCGTCGTCACGATGGGATTAATGAGTTTGCCGACCATGCTTAAACGTGGTTATGATCCTTCTTTATCCTGCGGGATGATTTGCGCTTCAGGTACACTTGGGCAAATTATCCCGCCTTCAATCGTATTGGTGATTTTGGGGGATCAGCTTGCTAATTCTTATGTTGATGCACAGCGCAAAATTGGCAATTGGTCACCAGAACCAATCTCAGTTGGAGATTTATTTGCCGCCGCCCTGCTTCCAGGTTTAATTCTGGTTGGGCTTTATATTCTTTATCAATTGATTATAGCTTATCTTCGCCCGCACCAATGTCCTGCCCTTGAAGCAGATGAAAGCGATGAACGTAAATTATTGGCAAAAGTGATGCATGCGTTGGTACCGCCAGTGTTACTAATCATTGCGGTTTTAGGTTCCATTCTTGCAGGGGTTGCCACGCCAACAGAAGCGGCCGCAGTTGGCGGGATTGGTGCTTTATTATTAGCGGGCATTCGGGTACGTGAATTAGGGATGGCAACCGATGAAGCGGATAAAGATATCGGTTCCAAAACAGGCATTGACCGTACAACCCATCAATTAGGTGCATTAATCGGTGGCGGTTTAACGGGTATATTAACAGGTGCCGTGATCTTTGATGCCCCAATCATTGGCGTAATGATTGGGGTGGTTGCAGGGTTTATTTTGGGCGGAACGGGAATTTTAAAAACAATTCTTGCTAAACTCGATCGGGTGAGTGGGGTTAAATTACCCATTTACCTATCCGCAATTGCATTGGTTATCATGTTGATTTTACAAATGCTGATTGATCTTAGGGTAGGACAAACTGAAAAATCTAATCTTACTTTATTTGGGATTGGTTTTGCTTTGATTTGTTGCTTGATAATCAGCTGGGGGGTATTGGTTTCAATCTATCGCGTGTGGGCAACAGGTATTTTATCCCAAGTCAATCGCCAAACGATGGAAATTTCCTCCATGGTTTTTGTTATTTTGATTGGTGCGGCTTTATTCAGCCTTGTCTTTCGTGGGCTTGGCGGTGAAGAAATGGTGCACGCCGCTTTAAGTGACTTACCAGGAGGCGTATGGGGTGCATTAATCGTTGTCATGCTGGTCATTTTCATACTTGGCTTTTTTCTTGATTTTATTGAAATTACCTTTGTGGTTGTGCCGATGGTTGCCCCCGTCTTACTTGCCAATGACGCAATCAGTCCGATTTGGGTTGGTATTTTAATTGCGATGAATTTACAAACATCATTCTTAACCCCGCCCTTTGGTTTTGCCTTATTCTATTTGCGTGGGGTTGCACCGCCTTCAATTACAACCATGCATATTTATCGTGGTGTGGTTCCATTTGTTGGCTTGCAGCTTGTGGCAATCTTGATTGTTGCCTTGTTCCCTGAACTTGCAAACTGGTTGCCGCGCGTGATTTTTGGTACTCAATTTGAAATGTAGCGTTTAATGGATTTACGATAATGGCGCAAACAGCTGAGGACGAAACAAGCCCGTTTCGTTCATTATGGAGCCGACTGGTTTCACAATTTCCCAAATTTTCAAAACCTCAAATTATCAGCATCCGTGATTCTTTGGATGAGATTCTGGAAGAATTTGATGGCGATGCCGCGATGGCACCAGAAGAGCGCACCTTAATTGAAAATATTTTAACGATTGGCACAAAGACTGCTTCTGATGTGATGATCCCACGTGCAGATATTGTTGCCTTTCCCAAAAATATAAAATTGACTGAATTGACTGAGGCAATGACCCAACACCCGCATTCGCGTTATCCCGTATTTGGCGAGGATATGGACTCTATCGAAGGCATGATCCATGTCAAAGATGTATTTGCCGCGATCAACAGCAAGGCAAATAAGCAAACCCGCGCTTCCATTAAACGGATGTTACGCCCCATTTTATTTATTGCCCCTAAAATGCCTGTTTTGGATTTATTGTTGGAGATGCGGCGGTCAAAAATGCATATTGGCGTAGTTGTCGATGAATATGGTGGGGTGGATGGTTTGATTACAATTGAAGATTTGGTTGAAGAAATTGTTGGCGAGATTGAAGATGAGTATGATACCGATTCCCAACACTCACTTGAACTATTGCCTGATGGTAGTTATCGCGCAAGTGCCAGAGTATCTCTTGAATTAGTGACCGAGGAGATTGGTCAATTCCTAACCGCAGAAGAACAAGAAGAAGATATTGATACATTAGGTGGGTTAATTTATCATTTATGTGGGCGTATTCCGTCACGCGGGGAGCTAATCCGCCACGCCCCTTCAGGCATTGAGTTTACAATCATTCGCGTTGACCCAAGGCGCATCCGCAGCTTGACAATCACGCTCCCTAATCAAGGTTAGGCAATATCAAGTTGTGTGTCATCTCTCGTCTGTTTATAAAATATTAAAAATTTGACCTATCATAGGTGAATGATCGGAGTGTAGCTCAGCTTGGTAGAGCACTGCCTTCGGGAGGCAGGGGTCGCGAGTTCAAATCCCGCCACTCCGACCAGCAAAATCAATGGATTAGTTGATTTTACAATTCTTAATTTTTTACCATTAAGCAGTTGATTAAAAATAATGCCCGTTGAATGAAGAGTTTATTAATTCGATTGTGCGCCTTAAAAATTTACCACTTGACTTCCAAATCATTTTTGGTTACAAAATAGTTATATTAATTATAAATTAACTATAGGCAAACTAATGAAAACACCAGAAATTGATAAATATTTGGATGAATTTGGGGGTAAAGCTTTAATCCGTTTATGGAAAATTATTGGTGATTTGCAAGCCCGCTCCATATCACAAAATGATGGCGATAGGATTAAATGGTCACTTCAGCGTGAAAATATCCTTGATGCGTTAGCGCGATCAGAAGGAGAGCGAATAACAAATAATAATTTCAAGCAACGTATGAATAGATTGCGTAAAGCCCTTAATGATGCACTTAAGCAAGCCAGTAATCCAGACAGTCTGGTTTCTATCACCCTATCAGAAAAGCAGGATAATGTTCTTATTCATTTTGAATTTGACATTTCAGGCGAGTTACAAAAAATTACTAAGGCTAAAACAATAGGAGACGACCAAGGGATAATTGAGGTTGATGTTAAAACTAGTCCAACCTTAGGCGAATTAATGAATAATCCGATTTGCGTGTTGATCAGCCATGCTCATTCGAAAAGTGAGAAAATTGAAGCAATAAAAAATGATTTTTATCAATATTGTCAGGGGGCATTTGAAAATTTGCCCGCAGGAAATTCAGATATAAAATTCAAATTGATTTATGACAAAGAAGCATTAGAAGCAACCCAAAGCTTTAATGATTTTACATATACCAGCGCAGCAAATTCTTTATTTGCTATTTTTCTAACCAGCAATGAATGGCGCGATAGTTACCCATGCAAAAAGGAACTTAGCTATTTTTACAATAAAAATCAGCGTAAGCAAGTTTCCCATCGCCGTTGTATTTTTATTGCGATGGATAATCAATTTTGTGAATTGGGTGAAGATTTTGAAGATCGGGTGAATTGGGTTCAATGGTTTGGCAAAAAAAGCAATCAAGATTATCAAACATTGATTGATTTTTGGGAATGCGCAAATGAACCTGATAAATTGGCTTTTATAGACTCAATAAGGGATAGTTTTATAAAAGAACTGTGTGAACTTAAAAATTCTTCTTCAACCTCTAGGCGATATTCAAAACATCTATCTGATTATGAAGCGGTGGAAGTTGTTGATAAATTTGCGCCCAAAATAACCGAAGATTATTTATTATCTGATGCGCGTTTATCATCAGAAAATGTTAATCGTTTTCCTGTGCAATCAGCCTTGATGAAATGGGCTGGCTTGCCTGATGATCGTTGCGATGATTGCCCTAATTTTTCAACGCGTTTTATGGTGTTATTAGGCGATTTCGGGTCAGGAAAAACAACGGGGCTTAAATATTTTTGTCGGCAATTGATGGATCGGCGTAAGAACGATCCAAACGTGCCACTTCCTATCTATCTTGGGTTGCGTGAAATGGTTTCCGAAGTTGATCGTAACAATCCAAACAAGCCTTTTTCATTGGAAAGATTAATCGCAAAAGGCTTGGCCATTAATGATGAATCACAAGAAATGATTGAGCGTTGGCTTACCTATATCCGTAATCATTCATGCATTATTGTTATGGATGGATTGGATGAGGTTGGTAATAGCATTGGAGTGAATGCCGCCAATCATTTGTTGGAAGAATTATTAAATATTTTGTCCCCCGAAGTTTGGGTGCGTGATGGTAAGCATAACAAACCCGATTGGGAATATTGCCCGACCCGCTTAATTTTATCATGTAGAACCCATTTTTTTCGTGATCAAGAAGAGGAAACAGCTAGTTTATCTGCCCATTATCGCAATGAAACTTTTAGCGAGCGTAAAAAACAGTTTTCACGGCTTTATCTTGCGCCTTTTACACTTAAGCAAATTCAAGAATGGTTGAATAGAAATTTAGGAAAAGAAGAAGGGTTTATCGCTTTTGAAAAAATGCAAAAATTGCATGATCTGGTTGGCTTGGCGGAACGGCCAATTTTACTGCGCTTGATAACGGAGTCTTTGGATGACATCGCCCTTGAACACCAAGCAGGAAAACCCTTAAATAATGCTTTAATTTATGATAAAATTTTTCGTCGTACGATTAAGCGTGATGATTCTAGTAAATCCTTGCAGATACAAATATGGGAAAAAATCAATATATTACGCATGTTTGCAAAACAGTTATGGCTTGAGAAAGAACGCACCCTGCCTGCTGACGCATTAGATCAATGGTTTGCGCGTGATGGCGTGCAACAGCTTGATCAGGGGATAGATTGGACAACAAAACGTGATTCTTTTTTAACTGAATTGCACAATTCCAATCTATTGGTGCGTCATGGTAATCATAATTTTGGTTTTGCACATACCTCGTTTTTTGAATTTTTTTTAGCGCAATTCTTATGGCATGTGTTGGTTGGCGATATAGAGCTTGATAAGGAAATTGAATTACCTGTTATTAGCGAAGAAACACAGATATTTTTTTACGAATATGCTGAACTGGCAAGCCAACAACAGCAAAAAAAAGCAGGCGCCAGAATTGCAAATTATTTTAAAGGCAAACAACATAATCATCAATTTTGGTTTGATTTATTATTTCAAGACTTTACCCCCGCCCGTAAATTATTACTGGGCGGAATTGAACCTGATGGATTAGATTTTTCTGGTGTCAATTTAACGCATTGGAAGGCAGAAGGATTATCTATGATGAACATTAACTTAACTGACAATAGCCTAACTGCAGCAAATTGGAACAATGTTAAGTTAATAAACTGCCAGTTGGAAGGTTGTTTGATGGGGTCAGGACATTATCGTCATTGCCACTTTACTAACTGTGAAGGTCGCCCTCGTTATCTTGCCAGTAGCCTTTTTCAGTCATGCCATTTTTATCCAAATGAAAGCGATGTTTGGCAGAAAATTCGATTTGCTAACCGTGAATGTTATGGCTTACCAAGCCCGCCGACCTTAATAAATCAATCAGTCAAATTAACTTATGCTTTAGGGCATACAAATTTTTTTAGTACGGCCTCCTTTTCACCAGATGGGAGGAAGATTGTAACCGCCAGTTATGATGGAACCGCACGCATTTGGGATAGCCATAATGGTCAAGAACTGATGGTATTAAACGGCCATGAAGATCATGTTTTCAGTGCCTCCTTTTCCTCTGATGGGAAGCGGATTGTAACCGCCAGTTATGATGAAACCGCACGCATTTGGGATAGCCATAATGGTCAAGAACTGATGATATTAAATGGGCATAGAAGATTTGTTACCAGTGCCTCCTTTTCCTCTGATGGGAAGCGGATTGTAACCGCCAGTTATGATGAAACCGCACGCATTTGGGATAGCCATAATGGTCAAGAACTGATGATATTAAATGGGCATAGAAGATTTGTTACCAGTGCCTCTTTTTCCCCAGATGGGAAGAAAATTATAACTGGTAGTAACGATAACACCGCACGCATTTGGGATAGCCATAATGGTCAAGAACTGATAATATTAAATAGGCATGAAGGACTTGTTCGTGAAGGACTTGTTTGTAGTGCCGCCTTTTCCCCAGATGGGAAGCAGATTGTAACTGGTAGTAGTGATAAGACCGCACGCATTTGGGATAGCCACAATGGTCAAGAACTGATGGTATTAAACGGCCATGAAGATCATGTTTTCAGTGCCTCCTTTTCCTCTGATGGGAAGCGGATTGTAACCGCCAGTTATGATGAAACCGCACGCATTTGGGATAGCCATAATGGTCAAGAACTGATGATATTAAATGGGCATAGAAGATTTGTTACCAGTGCCTCCTTTTCCTCTGATGGGAAGCGGATTGTAACCGCCAGTTATGATGAAACCGCACGCATTTGGGATAGCCATAATGGTCAAGAACTGATGATATTAAATGGGCATAGAAGATTTGTTACCAGTGCCTCTTTTTCCCCAGATGGGAAGAAAATTATAACTGGTAGTAACGATAACACCGTACGCATTTGGGATAGCCATAATGGTCAAGAACTGATAATATTAAATAGGCATGAAGGACTTGTTCGTGAAGGACTTGTTCGTAGTGCCGCCTTTTCCCCAGATGGGAAGCAGATTGTAACTGGTAGTAGTGATAAGACCGCACGCATTTGGGATAGCCACAATGGTCAAGAACTGATGGTATTAAACGGCCATGAAGATGATGTTCTCAGTGCCTCCTTTTCCTCAGATGGGAAGCAGATTGTAACCGCCAGTTATGATGGAACTGCACGCATTTGGGATAGTCACAATGGTCAAGAACTTATGGTGCTAAAAGGGTATAAAAGCTCTATTCACAGTGCCTCCTTTTTCCAAGACGGGAAGCAGATTGTAACCGCAAGCCGTGATAAAACTACACGAATTTGGGATGTTGAAACGGGTAAGGAAATTAAAAAATTTTCCACTGAAGAAGCAGAAGAAAAAATTGAAGCATGGTTATCAAAAGCACAACAAACAAAGGATTTAGAGCTAGTACTTGATCGCGGCGGCGTATTAGTAAAATCCAAGGATACAGGTGAAATTATAAGGCAATTATATCATTTGCCTGAAGGATGGGCGGTCGCAGACGGGAAAGGGTTTGTCACCAATGCATCGCCTGAGGCTTGGCCATATTTACGCTGTAAAATCACCAATGATGATGGCAGTATAGAGATTTATCCAGCGGATCGTCATCCCGATTGGGATAAAATCTGCAACCTTGCTTAAGATTAATCTTACAATAAAACCACAATCTGGATTTTTATAGCCTGTAAACA
This sequence comes from Alphaproteobacteria bacterium, assembly GCA_965229675.1. Lineage (GTDB taxonomy): Bacteria > Pseudomonadota > Alphaproteobacteria > CBDDJK01 > CBDDJK01 > CBDDJK01. The sequence goes on along the minus strand of OZ245897.1, from coordinate 575,292 downwards.
CCTGTTTTACGCCCATATTGGCACAAGCTTTTATAAAGCTAAGGCTGGTTGTGACATCCATTATCAGGCATAAGTTAAACGCTATGGCCTTTGATGCCATTTTAAAATTGCTGGTTTTGAGGCATATTTTTTTGTTTTTTTATTGGTAAGCATATCGTAAGCAATAGAAAAAATTGTTTTACTTTGCTTTTGAACGACTCATAGTTATAATGATTTTTAAAATTTAATCTGGATGAACTATGGATGAAGATCACCAATAACTCAGATATTAATTCCCCTAAACCAGTTTCAAAAACAACGGGTTCTGGAACCAAAAATGCGGCGAGTAGTGAGTTTTCGGCTTTACTCAGCTCTGGCGTAGGGCGCACGAAAAAAAGGGGGGGGAATCGTTCTGTTGAATCAGTAGAGAATGTAGCGAACCTTGCGGCGATTGAAACGTTAATCGCGGTTCAAGGCATTGATGAAGACGAAAATAACCCATCTTCAAACCAACAAAAAAATCAATCATCTGAACAAAAAACATTGGTTGAACATGCAGATTTTTTATTGGAACAATTGAAAGCATTACAATTACAGCTTTTAAGTGGAGAGATTGATGAAGTAGGGCTAATGCAGCTTAAACAACGATTAAATAAGGAAATGCAACAACAGGCAGATCCAAACCTATTAAAATTAATTAAAGATATTGAATTGCGCGCTAGCGTTGAACTTGCAAAATTTCAACGCAGAAATAGGAATAATGATGAGTAATCGTAATTATTGGGTTTTATTTTCGATTGGTATCTTTTTCCTGATTATTGCGCTTGGCATTGCGTATTTTCCAGGGGAAAACACAGTTGAAAAGGAAGAAATAAGCCAATCAGAAGCCCCTTCTTCACAAGAAACACAGATCGTGCCTGAACCCGTTGAGGATAGCATAAAGTCAGAGCCGCAATCTCCGCAATCTTCCTCATCGCCCATAGAAGAAATGCCAAAGGCGTCTCTTTCATTTGATGTTGTTCGTGTCTCAGAAGATGGGAATTTAGTGGTAGCAGGGCGCGCACCACCAAAACAGCTTGTTGAAATTTACAATAATGCTGAACGGTTTGGGGAGGTTGATGCCGATGATCGCGGGGAATTTGTTTGGCTTCCTAATGATCAGTTACAGCCTGGGGTGCATGAAATGCATCTTGAGGCTACGCTTGATGATGGACGGCGCATCAAATCAGGTGACACTGTAATGGTACTTGTGCCTGAACTTGAAACCGATAAAAACTTGAAAAAAACGCCATTGGTTATCATTGTACCTGAAGCAACAGAAACTGAGATGCCTTTGAAGGTAACACAAAAGCCCGAACCTAATACAAAAGAGGGGGAAGTTCCGCCCGCACTTCTGCTTGATCAGGTTGATTATGATGAAAAAGGGAATTTAATTTTAAAGGGAAAGGTTCGCCCTGTTGCGCAAATATTTGCCTATATTGATAATAAATTGGTTGGGGTTCATGAAGGGAATGAACAAGGGGAATGGATCATTCGTCCTAATCAGCCCATTGCGGTTGGTAAGCGAATTTTACGATTGGATCGTATTGAAAATAATATCGTTACCGACCGCTTAGAACAACCAATAACGCGAATGGCACCAACAGAACTTTCAAAAGACGAACGATTTGTAGTTCAACCTGGAAATAGTTTATGGCGGATTGCAAGGCGGGTTTACGGTGATGGGCTTCGTTACACGATTATCTATGAAGCTAATAAAAACCAAATTCGTGACCCTGATTTGATTTACCCCGGTCAAGTCTTTGCGTTACCAGATTAACTTGCCAAATTAACTTGACAGAGCAAAATTCACAACGAATCGCAAAATATTTAGCGCGACTTGGATTGGGTTCAAGACGCCAGATGGAAACATGGATTACGGCGGGTCGGGTGAAGGTAAATGGTGAATTGATTGCTTCACCTGCGCTTAATGTAACAGATCAAGATAAATTGGAAATAGATGGTAAGCCAGTCCCCTCCATTATGCGTAGCCGATTATGGCTTTATCATAAGCCAAGAGGGCTAATTGTTTCAAATAAAGACCCACAAGGGCGGGACACTATATTTGATCATTTGCCACCAGAATTGCCCCATGTTGTCACAGTTGGTAGGTTAGATTTAAATTCCGAAGGATTATTATTATTGACCAATGATGGTAGTCTTGCAAGACGGTTAGAGCATCCTGACCAAGGATTTGAGCGTACTTATAAGGTTCGTGCTTATGGTAAATTACCAGCTAATATCCAGCAACGCTTGGCGGAGGGTATGGTTGTGGATGGAATCGCTTATCGTCCAGTGGCATTAAAGATTGAAAATAAGCAAGCCGCTAAACCATCAAAGCATTCAAATGTTGATAATCATTGGCTAACCCTAAGTTTAAACGAGGGGAAAAATCGCGAAATTCGTAAATTGCTTGGTGCATTCGATCTGCGTGTTAGTCGATTGATCCGAACCCATTATGGCCCTTATTATTTAGGCACACTTGCACAAGGCGCAGTAAAAGAAGTGCCAATTCAAATTAATCGGCGCATCGATTAAAAGCATCTATCTTGACGGTATTAAAAGATTATGATAGTAAAAAAATTCAGTGCGTTATTATAACAAAATAAAACAGGTAATGATATGGTTGGATCATTGGAATTGCTTTAGTTAAAATAATTATTTAGCTAGTCAAAACCTCGCGCACATAAAAAAATTTACACGCATAGAAACAGAACAAACTGATTATTAATAAAAAATGCCTGCTATAATTCTAAAAAAATCCTTATGGGGCATAAAATTTTCTATAGTCTTATTGATTATTGGCTTAGCTGGTAACTTGATGGGCTGGGCGAAAGCGCATGCTAATGAACCACTTATTGTTTATTCAGCGCGCGGTGCTAGTGTTACTCAGCCCGTAGTTGATCTATTTTCAGCATTGAATGATATTGAGGTCTCAGTCGTTTATACAGGACGCGATTTGAATGATCGCCTTAAACGCGAAGGACGTTATACGCCTGCTGATCTTGCGATTATTGTCGGTAGTGATAATTTAAGAGAAGCGGCTACCAATGGATTAACAAAAAAGCCACTTTTCTATAAACCATTTGAGATAATTCCCGAAGCCTTTCGTTCCAAGGAATTTGCTTGGGTTGGGCTTAGCAAGCGCGCTTATATTGCTTATGTTTCAGCTGATTTGCCTGCTGATCAACGGCCAAAAACTTGGTTTGATTTAGTGCAACCTCAATGGCGCGGTCAACTTTGTTTGCCAAATTTTAATCATGCACGTTTTGTGGGGCTTGTTTCAGCATTTATTCATCATTTTAGTGAATTTGGTGAACATGTAACCCTTGATTGGTTAAATGCATTAAAGACTAATCGGGTTAATAATTCTGAATATTCTGATCGTGCAAGGTTGCGTCAAGTTGCAAACGGTGAATGCCAAATTACGATTGCTGATAGCCATCATTATGGAATGATTGCACAAGGAACCAAAGAAGATAGGGAGCTTTATGCCAAGCTATTTCCTATTTTCTTGTCTTTTTACCCACAAGATCAACTTTCCATTGATGGCGATGGCGGAGTTTATACCGAAATTTCAGGAGCCTTTTTGACTTTGAATGAAAAAAATCAAGATAACGCGATTAAGCTTTTAGAGTTTTTGGTCTCTATGGAAGCACAAAGCCTTTACACAAATCCTACCTATGAATATCCAGCAAACCCAGAATTGGCCGCTAATGAAACGGTTGAAACTTGGGGGGATTTCATACCAGATACCCTAGCGCGCGACACCATTTTTGATTTAAGATTGCAGGCATTAAAGCTAATACATTTAGTAAATTAGCCATTAATGTTAAGCGTGCTGTATATTCAATGATGCTTGAACAAAAAACAATAAAGATTGCTGTAATTGGGCTTGGTTATGTTGGATTGCCGCTTGCATTAGCATTCAGTAAATTATTTCCTGTAATTGGTTACGATACGAATAAAATGCGTATATCAGAATTAGAATCTGGTAATGATCGCACAAATGAAGCCAATATAGATGAATTACAATCAAACCAAAATTTACGGTTTAGCCATCAAATCTCTGATTTAGAACAAGCTAATATTTATATAGTAACCGTGCCAACGCCAGTTGATGACCATAAAAATCCTGATCTATCTCCCTTATTAACGGCTTCTGAAATGATTGGCGGTGTCTTAAATAAAGGTGATATTGTGATTTATGAATCAACGGTTTATCCAGGTGCAACGGAAAAATCCTGCGTTCCTATGCTTGAAAAGCGATCTAATTTAAAATTCAATCACGATTTCTTTGTTGGATATTCTCCAGAACGCATTAATCCAGGTGATAAGCAACATCGTTTAAGCGATATTTGTAAGGTTACTTCTGGTTCTACTCCAGAAATTGCTGATTTTATTGATCAACTCTATGCAAAGATCATTACCGCAGGTACCCATAAAGCCCCAACAATTAAAACGGCTGAGGCCGCAAAGGTCATTGAAAATACCCAACGCGATTTAAATATCGCACTCATTAACGAACTGGCAATCATTTTTAATAAAATGGGCATTGATACGGAGGATGTTTTAAAAGCCGCAGGGACAAAATGGAATTTCTTAAATTTTCGCCCTGGTTTAGTTGGCGGTCATTGTATTGGTGTTGATCCTTATTACCTAACCCATAAAGCCGAAGAAATTGGCTATCATCCCGAGATTATTCTGGCAGGCAGGCGGCTTAATGATCGTATGGGAAGCTATGTTGCAAGTCAGCTTGTAAAAGCAATGTTGAAAAAAAATATTGCAGTTAATCAAGCGAATGTTTTGGTTATGGGATTAACCTTTAAAGAGAATTGCCCTGATTTGCGCAATAGCCGTGTGATCGATGTGATTAGAGAATTGCAAGATTATGGCTGTAATGTTGAAGTTTATGACCCTGTTATTGATCCTGCTGAAGCTAAAGAAATTTATGATATTACCCCTATAAACTCACCTAAACCCAATGAGTATGAAGCCGTTTTTATTGCGGTTGCCCATGATGAATTTATTCAATTAGGCATAGAAGCAATTCGTGCATTTGGAAAATCCAACCATGTGGTTTATGACCTAAAACATATCTTTCAAAAACATGAAAGTGATTTGCGTCTTTAAAATTTAATGTCTGTGCATAGCCAATATAATCGATTGGCTTGCAATTTATAAAGTTATTTATTTAAGAAAAACAAGAACGGCCAAGTAGAATTGGTTATTTTACTTGATTTATTTGTCTTTTTATTTTATTTTTTATTTTCTTGTTGAATAATAACATATAATAGCAAATAAAATATTACAATGGCTGACACAACAAATAAATCTGCAATTCCCCTTCTTCCAAACTGGATGCTCACATTCTTTAGAACGTTAACCAATCGTCTGATTGGAATTGGATTATTATGTTTAACCTTTGCTTATTGGTTTAGCCTTGGAAGCTACGATCCTAATGATACGGGGTTTAATATTGTAACGGATATTCCTCCGCAAAATATTCTTTCTTATTTAGGGAGCTATCTTGCCGACTTCATTTTTCAAACGGTTGGCATAGCTGGCTGGATTTTAGGATTGATAGGGCTGGGTTGGTCATGGCGTTTTTTAAGCAGTTCTAATGTACGTCCCATTGCCTCAAGATTAGCCGCTGGAATCGTGGCAATTTTATTAACTGCTTTTTTATTGGGATTGGTCGAGGCTATTTTTCCAACTCTTCCGCTTCATAATGCACATTCTACGCAGAGTTTCGGTGGGCTTGCTGGTGTTGCGGCACAATATAGTGGGTGGCAATTACAAGCTTATATGAACGGGTTTTATTTTCAAGCACCGTTTTTATCGGTTTTCACCCCTTTTATGATTGTTGGGCTTGTGCTTACAATCTTGCTTTCGGTCGGTGTCTTTTTTGGGCTTTATCATGCGATTGCGCTTCAAAGACAAGAATGGCACAGCCTAGCAAAGGCTCTTGGAAAATCTATGATAGTTTTTTTGTTTATTAAAAGACAAGTCGATCAATGGATTACAGGCCGTAAGGCAACAAAAGCCACCAATGCATTAACTGCTATTTCAGCCACCGATAATGACCTTAATGCGGATCATGAAGATTTTGTGCCACAATTACAAATAAAAAGGGGGCTGCATACGACTCAAGAGCCAGATTTATCTGATGAGACAGCTATCGCTGAACCAGAGGGAAGAATTAAACCGCGTCAAGATTCATCCCCTGCGGCTTCTATTAAAAAGCAAATGAAAAAGCGTCAAACAAAAATGAATTTTGACTCTGATATATATCAATTGCCTGGTCTTGAATTGCTTGATTTGCCGCCACCGCGCCCGTCCCAAACTGAGGATATGGAACATAACTTAGAACAAAATGCGCGTGCGCTTGAAATGATTTTACAAGATTTTGGAGTTAAAGGAAATATTGTCGAGGTTTGTCCTGGCCCAGTGGTCACCTTATATGCGTTTGAACCAGCCCCAGGCATTAAGGCAAGCCGTGTTATTGGTCTTGCTGAGGATGTTGCGCGTTCCATGTCCGCTTTATCGGTACGTATTGCAACAGTACCAGGGCGTAATGTGATTGGAATTGAATTGCCAAATGCGGTACGGGAAATGGTGCCATTTTATGAGTTAGTGGATTCAGGTGATTTTACTAAAAGTAAGGCAGCCCTTCCACTGATTTTAGGGAAAGATATTGCAGGTAATCCACAGATTATGGATTTGGCAACCATGCCGCATCTTTTGATTGCAGGAACCACGGGTTCTGGTAAATCGGTTGGTTTGAATGCTATGATCTTATCTTTGCTTTATCGTTATCCCCCTGAAAATTGCCGTTTCATTATGATTGATCCTAAAATGCTGGAATTATCCGTTTATAATGATATTCCGCATCTTTTAACGCCTGTGGTAACTGATCCTAAAAAGGCAGTAGTTGCGTTAAAATGGTGTGTTCGGGAAATGGAAAATCGTTATCGGGCAATTGCTAAACTTGGCGGTGTGCGTAATATTGATTCCTATAATAAAAAAGTACAAAAATCTATCGCTGACGGAGAGACGATTACCCGCAAAGTAACAACGGGCATAGACCCAGAAACAAGAACGCCGATCTTTGAAGAACAGGAATTAACCTTGGAACCTCTTCCTTATATCGTTGTGGTTGTTGATGAAATGGCGGACTTAATGCTGGTCGCGGGCAAAGAAATTGAGGCTTCCATCCAGCGTTTAGCACAAATGGCAAGAGCCGCAGGCATTCATATCATTATGGCAACGCAACGCCCCTCGGTCGATGTGATTACAGGGACGATTAAAGCAAACTTCCCAACGCGTGTAAGCTTTGCAGTAACGTCAAAGGTGGATGCGCGAACCGTTATGGGCGAACAAGGTGCAGAACAATTATTAGGAAAAGGTGATATGCTGGTTAAAAGTTCTGGCGGACGTATTGCCCGCATCCATGGGCCTTTTGTTGAAGATAGTGATGTTGAAAAGGTTTGTGATTTTATTCGTTCGCAAGGTGAACCTGATTATATATCTTCAGTAACAGATGAGGCTGATACTGAAGGTGGGTTTGACACCGATGTTAGCGGCGCAAGCAATTTTGATTTTATGAAAGATGATCAGGGGCAAGAACAAGAAGTTTCCCTTTATGATCAGGCCGTTGCTTTTGTTGCCCAGCAAGGGCGTTGCTCAACCAGCTTATTACAACGGCAATTTAAAATTGGGTATAATCGTGCGGCTGATCTTGTTGATCGCATGGAACAGGAAGGCATTATCTCCGCCCCAAGTCATAATGGTAAGCGCGAAGTGCTTGTTGGCGAACATAGGAAAATTTAGCACATTTTAACAAAAAAGCGTATTAATCAAATAAAATAGAGATCGATAATTCGTGATAAGTGTTGTGAATGGCTTTTGAAAGCAGGTCAGCGAGCGAAATAATTTCAATTTTAGGGCAAGCAAGAACGCTTTTTGAAGCTGGAATGCTATCGGTGATATATAATTTTTCAATTTGGGAATTCATAATATTATTGACGGCATTGCCTGATAAAACGCCGTGGCTTGCAAAGGCACACACGCTAATCGCCCCGCGGTCTTTTAATGCGCCTGCGGCATTGCAAAGGGTACCTGCCGAATCAACAATATCATCAATTAACATACATTGACGATTGCTAACATCCCCAACAACATTCATCACTTCACTTTCGCCTGCACGTGGTCTGCGCTTATCAATGATTGCTAAATCACTTTGTAAGCGAGCCGCATAGCTTCTTGCACGTGCAACCCCACCAACATCGGGGGAAACAACCGTAATCTCCCCAGGTTTAAATCCAAGCCCCCCTATAAATTCAACAAATACAGGGCGGGCATAAAGATTATCAACGGGATTATGGAAAAAGCCTTGAATCTGATCCGCGTGAAGATCAACGGTAAGGACACGATCTGCCCCTGCTTTTTCAATCAAATCTGCAACTAATCTTGAAGATATGGGCGTTCGTGGCCCGCTTTTTCGATCTTGCCGTGCATAGCCAAAATAAGGAATAACCGCTGTAATCCGCCCTGCTGAACCACGCCTTGCCGCATCAATCATTACCAGTAATTCCATCACATTATCGTTAGCAGGATAGCATGTTGGCTGAAAAATAAAGACATCACGCCCACGCACATTTTGTTTAATTTCAACATAAATTTCGTTATCTGAAAAACGCTTGGTTGGTGCTTGAATCGCCGCAATACATAATTTTTCGGCAATTTTTGTTCCAAGCTGTGGGTTGCTACTACCAATTAGGAGGATAAAATCGCGTTCGTTCGCAAGGGAAATATCATCTGGCTGCGCATCATGATCGTATTTTTTTAATTTTTGTGCGCTATAGTTTCGTGGAAAATTTGCCATCATATAAATCCTTAACAAATAATGGGTAAATTTAAAGAATATAATTAATTGGATTTACGCCCATAATGTGAGGCAAAACGCCCACCAGAACGATAAATATCACAATAATCAGGTAGGATCATATCCATATCGCTTGGATTGATCCCCAAGGTTGAAAACCCAGAATAATTGCCTGATACAATATTATCATGATCCATCATTGCTAAGCGTCCACGGTCAATCGGCGCACTAGGTGCCCATCCAATTAAGGATGCAATTAGCTTAGAAACAGGTGGACTAAGCGGGATATAACCGATCTTACGCTGGCAATGTTTTGCAATAAGTTCCAATATTTCACGTAAAGATAAAATGCGTGGTCCACCCAGTTCAAAAATACCAGAATAGCTTTTATCCGTTAATAGTTTGACAATCGCTTCAGCAACATCGCCAACAAAGACAGGTTGAAATTTTGCTTCCCCCTTATTAAACAACGGCATGATAGGCGATAAAGTCATTACTTTAGCAAAAAGATTTACGAATTTATCTTCCCGTCCAAATATAACGGAAGGGCGTAAAACAACACTACCAATCTCTTGTTCCAATACGGCTTGGTCACCAAGCCCTTTACTGCGTGCATAAGGAACCGCTGAATTTGCATCCGCACCCAATGCCGATAAATGAATAAGCCGTTTAACGCCGTGATGGGTGCTTAATCTTGCAATCTCTTTTGCGCCATCAGCATGAATTGATCGAAATTTCTGACCGCTGCCTTCGGTTAAAATTCCAACCAGATTAATGACATAATCAGCCCCTGCGATGGCTGGTTCTAAGGTTGCTGGAGCATTTAAATTTACAGCCATTGGCACAATTTGTCCAACTGCCCCCGCTGTTTTCAAATCTGCAACGCGATGGGGATTGCGACAACATAAGCGCAAATCATACCCCTTGCGTGCCAATAAAGGCACCAAGGTGCGTGCAACAAACCCAGAACCGCCGATGATTGTAATAACTGCCATAATGTCCTTTTTTATTAAATTTTTTAAAATAATTACACGATAAAAGCTTTAAAATCCACCCTCATCATTTCCCTAATCTCTTAATTTCCACAATTAATGATCGCAGTCGTGGAAATCTCTATCTTAATGTCAGGCAGTGGGAATTGAACAATCAAGGCTGTGTTGGTTGGGCGTATTTGACCAAAGACCTTACCAAGTTCGGGGGCGATTTCATCAAAAACTTCTTGAGCATTAACATAAGTCGTCATTTGCACAATATCGCCAAGGCCGCTACCCGTCTCAACAAGCGCAGTTTCTATATTATGAATAAGCTGGTGGAATTGCACCACTGGATTAGGATCAATATGGCCTTTTTCATAATCATAGCCCGTTGTACCAGAAACATAGATGACATCCCCAACTTTTACCAATCGGCTATAGCCAAAAGCGGTTTCAAATTCTGATCCCGATGAAATATTAACGCGTTTATTCATTTTGCTTTTTTAAAAATCAAGTGGATGGGTTGCGAAGTTCAATGCTGCGATCACGGGCGGCACGGCTTGCCTCCTTGATCAAACGCACCAAGCCTTCATCTTTTTTAAATATATTTATTGCAGCTTCAGTCGTGCCGTTTGGAACGGCAACTTGTTCTTTTAAAACCTTTGCTGAATGGGAGGATTGTAATGCCATCCTCCCCGAACCTGCTACCGTTTGTTGCGCGAGTAAGGTCGCGGTTTCTTCTGACAGCCCAAGGCTAACTCCAGCTTCAATTAACCCTTCAATAAAATAGAAAATATAAGCAGGCCCTGATCCTGAAATCGCGGTGACTGCATCCATCATAGCTTCGTCCTCAAGCCACAGCACCGCACCAGATGCGCTAAATAATTGTTCTGCCCATTCACACATTGCTTCTGTCACAGAGGAGGAGGCACAAAGCACTAGCATTCCCTCTCCAATTGAAGCGGGCGTGTTTGGCATACAACGAATAAATGGCGTTTGGGGCGGTAATACCTCTTCCATCTGATCAAGGGTAATCCCTGCCGCCACCGATATAAAACAAGTATTTTTTGATATTGCTAAATCACGGCATCGTTCAAGAATAGGTAAAACCAGATAGGGCTTAACCGCCAAGATCACTAATTCAGGTGAAAGATTAATGGGAAGCGCATCAAGATTCTCATAAGCCTTAGCCCCAATATCTTTTGCGCGTTGACGATTCGGTTCAGCAGGGTCAATGATATGAACATTCAAGGATGGGTCTTTTTCTAGCCAGCCAGTTAGCATGGCATACCCCATTGTTCCGCACCCAATTAATAAAAGTGTTTTTTGCATGGATTAAATTATTAAAGCGTTAAGCCTTTAACTTCAATAGTTTGTTGTTGCTTCTTTTAATGCATTTATAACAATTAAGTAAAATTCCTGTTGTTTTTTGGATCATTTTTCATTGCGACAATTCGGCGTCTTGCAATCAGGGCTAATCTAGCTTAAACATTACTTAAAGATATTCATCAATAATTTTATCAGGAGAGCATTTATGGCACGGCATAAAATTGCATTGGTTGGAGCGGGCAATATAGGAGGCACCTTAGCGTTATTAGCAGGTTTAAAGGAACTTGGGGATATTGTGCTATTCGATATTGCAGAAGGGATACCACAAGGAAAAGCTTTGGATATCGCTGAAAGCTCCCCCGTTGAAGGTTTTGATTCTAATGTTGTTGGCGCGAATGATTATGCGGCATTGGAAAATTCAGATGTTGTGATTGTTACCGCAGGGGTAGCGCGAAAGCCTGGAATGAGCCGTGATGATCTGATTGGTATTAACGCAAAAGTGATGCAGGCGGTTGGTGCAGGTATTAAAGCCCATTGCCCCAATGCTTTTGTGATCTGTATTACCAACCCATTGGATGTCATGGTTGGGCTATTACAAAAAGAATGTGGTCTTCCTGCAAATCGCGTGGTGGGGATGGCAGGCGTATTGGATTCAGCACGGTTTCGTTATTTCTTGGCAGAAAAATTCAATGTATCGGTTGAAGATGTAACGGCATTCGTGCTTGGTGGTCATGGTGATACGATGGTGCCGCTTGTCCGCTATTCAACCGTTGCAGGGATTCCTGTTCCTGATCTGGTGAAAATGGGATGGGCTAGTGAGCAAGAGATTGAAGCAATCGTTCAACGCACGCGTGATGGCGGGGCAGAGATTGTTAATCTTTTGAAAACAGGGTCTGCATTTTATGCCCCTGCATCTTCGGCAATACAGATGGCAGATGCTTATTTAAAAGATAAAAAGCGTGTTTTTCCTTGTGCAGCCTATTGTGATGGTCAATATGGGCTTGATGGGCTTTATGTGGGCGTGCCATGCGTTATTGGCGCAAATGGCGTTGAACGCATTATTGAAATTGAATTAACCAAGCCTGAACAAGCGATGCTTGACCATTCGATAGAGGCGGTTAAATCATTAAACGCTGTGCTAGCATCAGTTAGCCAAAATTAACCTTATTAAGTGAGAACATTATGAATATTCATGAATATCAGGCAAAATCATTGTTAGCAGAGGCTGGCGTTCCAGTACCAAAAGGCTTTGTCGCATTTACCCCTGATGAAGCGGTAGCGGCGGCAGAAAAATTGGAAACTCCTGTAATCGTTGTTAAATCGCAAATTCATGCGGGTGGGCGCGGCGCAGGGCGTTTTGCAAATGATCCAGATGGCAAAGGCGGCGTTAGGGTTGTTCAATCGGTTGAAGCCGTGAAGGAAAATGCCGAAGCGATGTTAAATCAAACCTTGATTACCAAGCAAACAGGTGCGGCTGGTAAAACAGTCCAAAGGCTATATATTGAAGCAGGTTGTGATATAGCCCGTGAACTTTATTTGTCTTTATTATTAGATCGTGCGACTTCAAGGGTGACGATCATGGCAAGTGCCGAGGGCGGTATGGAAATTGAAGAAGTTGCCCATCGTAATCCTGAGGCGATTTTAAAGGTGGCGGTTGATCCTGCTACGGGAATTTCGGGGTTTCATTGTAGGCAGATTGGCTTCTTTTTAGGTTTGGAGGGGCAAGCCCTAAAAAATCTAAATAAATTTTTGAATGCGCTTTATCATGCGTTTTGGAAATTTGATGCGTCTTTGGTCGAGATCAATCCGTTGGTGATTACGGGGGCAGGAGAAGTCATTGCGTTGGATGCAAAAATGAATTTTGACGATAATGCGCTTTACCGTCAGCCTAAAATTTCTGAAATGCGCGACCCTTCCGAAGAAGATGCGATGGAGCTTGAGGCGGCAAAACATGAATTAAATTATGTGAAGCTGGATGGATCGATTGGCTGTATGGTAAATGGTGCTGGTCTTGCGATGGCAACAATGGATATTATTCAGTTAAAAGGCGGCGCACCTGCAAATTTCCTTGATGTTGGTGGTGGTGCGACAACGGAGCGTGTAACGGCCGCTTTTAAAATTATTTTATCCGATCCTAATGTTAAAGGAATTTTAGTTAATATTTTTGGTGGGATTATGCGCTGTGACATTATTGCCGAAGGAATTTTGGCCGCTTCCAAAGAAGTTGATTTACAAGTTCCTTTAGTTGTCAGACTGGAAGGAACCAATGTTGAAAAGGGTAAAGAAATATTAAAAAAATCTGATCTTGCGATTATTGCCGCCGATAATCTTGGCGATGCGGCTGAAAAAATCGTGAATGCGGTGAAAGGAGCTTAAATCATGGCAGTCTTGGTCGATAAACAAACTAAAGTAATTTGTCAGGGTTTTACAGGGGCGCAGGGTACCTTTCATTCAACGCAGGCTATTGATTATGGAACCAAAATGGTTGGCGGAGTAACCCCCGGTAAGGGCGGGCAAACGCATCTGGATTTGCCCGTTTTTGATACCGTTGAAGAAGCGGTTGCGAAAACAGGTGCTAATGCCTCGGTCATCTATGTGCCTCCACCTTTTGCTGCGGATTCTATCCTTGAGGCGATTGATGCAAAACTTCCCCTTGTTGTCTGCATTACCGAAGGGATTCCAGCCCTTGATATGGTACGGGTAAAGCGTGCGCTTGCCCATTCAAATACGCGATTGATTGGTCCAAACTGTCCAGGGATTATAACGCCTGATGAGTGTAAAATTGGGATTATGCCAGGGCATATTCATAATCGTGGTAAGATTGGGGTTGTGTCGCGTTCAGGCACTTTAACCTATGAAGCGGTGGCGCAAACAAGTGCTGAAGGGCTTGGACAAACTACCTGCATTGGAATTGGCGGTGATCCTGTTAATGGAACGAATTTCATTGATTGCCTTGAATTATTTTTAGCCGATGATGAAACAGTTGGAATCATTATGATTGGTGAAATTGGTGGTACCGCAGAAGAAGAGGCCGCGCAATTCCTCCAGCGTAGTAAAATTCAAAAACCCACGGTTGGCTTTATTGCAGGCACGACTGCTCCGCCTGGTAAACGGATGGGGCATGCTGGAGCAATTATTTCTGGCGGGCAAGGAACAGCTGAATCAAAATTTGAGGCAATGAAAGCTGCGGGGATTCATCTTTCTTATTCACCTTCAGAACTTGGGATTACGATGACGAAAGCCCTTAAAGGCTAGTTGCGTTAAAGCGTTTTTAAAGGGTTTCATGTGAAGTGGTGGAACGCACAGCGTTTAGCACGCGATGCCGCTTATCTTAGCTATCGCAGCAAGGTCAAAGCAGAGGTTACGCGATTTTTCAATCGCCACGAATTTATTGAAGTTGAAACGCCCGCGATACAAATCTCCCCTGGGTTGGAACCACATTTAGCCGCTTTTCAAACGCATTTAATGCCCGCAGGAAAAGGCTTTGACGATCCACGCCAAGGTGCAGTGCGCTATTTGCACACAAGCCCTGAATTTGCGATGAAGAAATTATTGGCGGGTGGATTAGATAAGATTTGGCAAATGACCAAAACCTACCGTAATGGGGAGGGATCTGCACTTCATCATCCAGAATTTACCTTGCTTGAATGGTATCGCGCTGATGCTGATCTGCCAAAAGAAGAAGCCGAACAATCGGTAATCCAAGAACTTAAATTGGATTTACAAGGGCTAATCAGGCGAATCGCTGCGCTTGCGCCCGATCAAAAGCTTAAATTTGGGGATAAGCAATGTGACCCATTTGAAGCTTGGCAAGTATGCTCGATGGCGGAGTTATTTGAAACCCATCTTAACCTTAATCTGGAAAGTTTAATTGGCACAGATTGGTTGAATCCACCGTTAGCTCCCATCAAATATGCGGCACAAGAAAAGGGCTTGCATTTATCGGAGCAAGATCGTTTTGAAGATATATTTTTTCGTTTGTTTTTGGAATATATTGAACCGAATCTTGGTGTATCTGCACCAACTTTGGTGGTTGATTATCCAATTTCGATGGCAGCCCTTGCACGGGCAAAACATAATGCACCGCAATGGGCAGAACGTTTTGAGCTTTATTGTTGCGGAGTTGAGCTTGCGAATGGTTTTGGTGAATTAACTGATCCTGAGGAACAACGCCGCCGTTTTATTGAAGATCAGGCGTTAAAACAGCAATTATATGATTGCCAATATCCGATTGATGAAGATTTTCTGAATGCTCTTGCCAATGTTCCTCCTGCCGCAGGGATCGCACTTGGCATTGATCGGCTGATTATGCTGGTTAGTGGCGCAGATCATATTGATCAAACCTTATGGGCGCATGTAGATTAAACTATTTTATCATTTTTGTGTCTTTATTAGGCAAATATTACATTGAAAAATCGTATAATAGTTTTTATAGAAATAATCTAAGGTAAATTAATATAAATTCCCTTTACTTTTTTAAGGTGAGTAAAAAAATGGCTTATATTGTTAATGATGCGTGTATTCGTTGCAAATTTCAAGATTGCGTAGAGGTCTGTCCCGTTGATTGCTTTTATGAAGGGGAGAATATGCTGGTTATTCATCCTGATGAATGCATTGATTGCGGGGTGTGTGAACCAGAATGCCCTGTTAATGCAATTTTACCTGATACAGAACCTGGTGCGTCAGATTGGCTTGCAATGAATCGTAAATATGCTGAGCTTTGGCCAAATATTACACGGATTGGCGAGGTTCCTTCCGATGCAGAAGAATGGAAGGATGTTAAAGGGAAGTTTGACGCACATTTTTCTGAAAAACCAGGTAAAGGCTAAGAAAAAATTCTAATGAATGTGCGTGGCAAAACCGTTTTGCTAATCATCAGTGGCGGCATTGCCGCCTATAAAATGCTTGATTACATTCGCCAATGTCGTAGTCATGGGGTGCGGGTGGTACCAGTTTTAACCGATGCGGCAAAATCTTTTGTTACGCCTTTATCGGTTGCAACCTTGGCAGGGGAGCGTGTGCATCAAGATTTATTCTCTCTTACCCAAGAAACGGAAATTGGCCATATAAGGCTTGCGCGCGATGCCGATATGGTATTGGTGGCACCAGCAAGTGCTGATTTGCTGGCAAAAATGGCACATGGCTTATGTGATGATTTAGCTTCAACCTTATTGCTTGCAACCAATTTGCCTATTTATGTTGCACCAGCAATGAATCCTGTAATGTGGCATCATCCAGCCACACAGGCTAATCTTACGACTTTGAAAATGCGTGGCGTGCATGTATTAGGGCCAGATCATGGTGATATGGCTTGCGGCGAACAAGGGGAAGGAAGATTGCTTGCGATTGATCGGCTTGTTTCAGATAGTTTAAAGGCATTACAAAGTACACAGAACAAGCCGCTTGCTGGATTAAAGGCCTTGGTGACCGCAGGTTCCACGCATGAGCCAATTGACGATGTGCGTTATATTGCCAACCGTTCCTCGGGCAAACAAGGCTATGCGGTTGCAGAAGCCCTTGCCCATGCGGGCGCAGAAACAGTGTTAATATCAGGGGTAACTGCTTTACCCGTGCCTACCAACCTATCGATGGTTAGGGTTGAAACCGCCATGGAAATGCATGAAGCGGCGATTGATCAGCTGCCCGTTGATATAGCCGTTATGGTTGCTGCGGTTGGGGATTGGCGACCTGCACAGCAGCAAGGAAAGATTAAAAAGCAAAAAGGCAGCGCACCGCCTGCATTAGAACTCATTGAAAATCCAGATATTTTAGCTTCCATTGCCAATCATAAGCATCACCGCCCGCGCCTTGTTGTTGGTTTTGCGGCCGAGGCAGAAAATGCGCTAGCCCATGCAAAGGAAAAATATCAGGCAAAGGGTTGTGACTGGATTATGATGAATGATGTTGGGGCTAATCCAGAAATTTTTGGTGGAAATGAAACGTCATTAACTTTGATTCAAGGCGACACTGTATCCCCTTGGTCACAAATGACGAAAAAACAGGCGTCACAGCACCTTGTTGATGAAATCTGTACATTTTTTAAGCAAAGTATGGAAGGATGAGTTCCAAGGTTCCCATTCATATTTTGCCTCATGGGGAGGGGTTGCCTTTGCCCTTTTATGGTAGTGATGGTGCGGCGGGTATGGATTTATACGCTGCTATAAGCGAATCAATAAATTTACTGCCAATGCAAAGGGCCTTGATTCCAACAGGTATTATCATCGCACTTCCGCTTGGGATGGAGGGGCAGATACGCTCCCGTTCAGGGCTTGCCTTGAATCATGGGCTAGCCGTTTTAAATGCACCAGGCACAGTTGACAGCGATTATCGCGGTGAAATTAAAGTGTTATTGATTAATTTGGGGCAGGATACCTTTAGCTTTGAACGCGGGATGCGCATTGCTCAGCTGGTGGTTGCGAACTATTGTAAGATAGAATGGGAAAGAACGAAGCACCCCTTATCCGATACAGTGCGCGGCGATAAAGGGTTTGGTTCAACAGGTATAAATTAGGCGTAGAATCAAACATGCGAATTACCAAGAAACTGGTTTATGCAATCGAGGCTGTTTTGGATATTGCCTATAACAGCACCGAAGATACAGTTCAGGCCAGTGACATTGCAAGGCGGCAGAAAATTCCAAAACGCTATTTAGAACAGGTTTTGCAACAGCTGGTGAAAACGCAAATTTTAAGTGGGGTGCGTGGCCCTCAAGGGGGGTATCGACTGGCGAAGGAGCGCAGGCGTATCCATCTTGGGGAAATTTATGATACGATCCGCCAGATGGAAACTACCGAAGACCCAATTCATCATGAAAGTTCTGAATTAGGGGAAAAAGTATTATTGCCCTTATGGCAGACTTTGTTTGATGATATGTATCGTAAATTGGAACAGACAACCATTGAAGATTTATGCCTAAACGCCAAACAAGCTGGGGTAAAAACCCAATCACGGCGTCCACCTGATTATGTGATATAAAGCTGAATCCTTAAAAAAGTTGTTTTTCTTTAAAATAGGGATTGACGAGGCTTAATTTTATAGGCATAAGCCCTTGGTGTTTGAACACGAATGGTCGTAAAAGTGTGTGCAGTTATTAATTAATTGCTTTTGTGGTTCCATAACCAACAGGCTTTCTTTTAAACGCATTCGGCTTAAACCATTAAATTAGCATAATTAAATCCTATTGCATGAGTTTAACTTTTGCGATGGGTTATTTTTAGTTTGTTTTTATTAGGAAATATTGAAACTATGCCAACGATTAACCAACTGGTGCGCAAGGTAAGAAAAAGCAAAGTAGCCCGTAATAAGGTGCCTGCGCTTCAAGCTTGTCCGCAAAAACGTGGGGTTTGCACAAGGGTTTATACAACAACACCAAAGAAACCTAATTCAGCATTGCGTAAGGTTTGTCGTGTGCGGTTGACAAATGGCTATGAAGTTACAAGCTATATCCCTGGTATGGGGCATAAGTTACAAGAACACTCTGCCGTGCTTATTCGTGGCGGCCGTGTGAAAGACCTTCCAGGGGTGCGTTATCATACCATCCGTGGGAAGCTTGACACAACTGGGGTTGCAGATCGTAAGCAACGTCGCTCTAAATATGGAACAAAACGCCCAAAGTAATTTGGGTGTTTTTTTATTGGAAAAATTATAAGGTTATAGAGAAAATAAATGTCCCGTCGCCGTAAAGCTGAAAAACGTGAAATTTATCCTGATGCCAAATATGGCGAAGTGATGTTATCGAAATTCATCAATATTCTGATGTTAAAAGGTAAGAAGTCGGTCGCTGAACGCATTGTATATGGTGCGCTTGACCGTTTGGTTGCGCGTGAAGGCGGCGATCCAGTTGAACGCTTTCGTGCGGCGGTTGATAACGTTAAGCCGAATCTTGAAGTGCGTTCAAGACGGGTCGGGGGGGCTACCTATCAGGTGCCTGTTGAAGTTAGGCCAGAGCGTGCGCAAGCACTCGCGTTTCGTTGGATTATCGCAATGTCGCGTAAGCGTGGGGAGACAACAATGATTGATCGCCTTGCCGCAGAATTAAACGATGCGGCAAATAATCGTGGGCAATCGGTTAAAAAGCGTGAAGATACCCACAAAATGGCGGATGCAAACCGTGCATTTGCGCATTATCGTTGGTAAAATTTAGGTTAAATTTAAGGAAGTCATAAGTCAATGTCGCGTACACATTCAATCGATAAATACAGAAATATCGGCATTATGGCGCATATTGATGCGGGTAAAACGACAACGACCGAGCGTATTCTATATTATACAGGGCGTTCCCATAAGATCGGTGAAGTGCATGATGGTGCTGCTACCATGGATTGGATGGAGCAAGAGCAAGAGCGTGGAATTACAATTACTTCCGCCGCGACCACCTGTTTTTGGCGGGATCATCGTGTTAATATTATTGACACCCCTGGTCATGTTGATTTCACGATTGAAGTTGAGCGTTCATTGCGTGTGCTGGATGGTGCCGTTGCGGTGTTTGATGCTGTCTCTGGCGTTGAGCCGCAGTCTGAAACTGTATGGCGTCAAGCGGACAAATATGGTGTGCCACGCATGTGTTTTGTGAATAAGATGGATCGGCTTGGTGCTGATTTCTTCCGTTGTGTTGATATGATTGTTGATCGTTTGGGCGCAAATCCATTGGTTGTTAATCTTCCTGTTGGGGCTGAAAGCGATTATGATGGCATTATTGATCTTGTCCGCATGAAAAAAGTTGCGTGGATGGGTGAAGAATTAGGCGCAAAATTCGATTATGTCGATATTCCAGCGGAGCTTGCAGATCAAGCTGCCGAGTATCGTGAGAAATTGGTTGAGATGGCCGTTGAGCAAGATGATGCGCTGATGGAAGCCTACCTTGAAGGGGAAGAGCCAAACGAAGATCAATTGCGGATGTGCATTCGTAAAGGTACAATCAGTGGAGCATTTGTTCCCGTACTAAACGGCACGGCTTTTAAAAATAAAGGGGTTCAGCCATTATTGGATGCGGTCGTTGATTATATGCCATCGCCAATGGATATCGATAATGTCCAAGGTGTTGATGTCAATGATTTTGAAGTTAAGATCGAGCGCAAAACTTCTGATGAAGCTCCGTTTTCTGCGCTAGCTTTTAAAATTATGAATGATCCTTTTGTTGGATCGTTGACATTTTGCCGTGTCTATTCGGGGAAATTATCTTCAGGTAGCTATGTGCAAAACCCTGTAAAAGGGGATCGTGAGCGGGTTGGTCGTATGTTGTTAATGCATGCCAATAGCCGTGAAGATATTAAAGAAGCTTGTGCTGGTGATATTGTTGCAATTGCTGGACTTAAAAACACCACAACAGGGGATACTCTATGTGATCCTGCTAAGCAAGTAATCTTGGAGAGAATGGAGTTTCCTGATCCTGTTATTGATATTGCCGTTGAACCTAAATCAAAACAAGATCAAGAACGCATGTCCCTTGCCCTCCAGCGTTTGGCGCAAGAGGATCCTTCCTTCCGCGTGCGCGTTGATCAAGAATCAGGGCAGACAATTATTTCTGGGATGGGTGAATTACACCTTGAAATTATTGTTGATCGGATGCGGCGTGAATTTAAGGTTGAGGCGAATATCGGTCAGCCACAAGTTGCGTATCGCGAAACTTTGGGTAAAGCAGGTGAAGTTGATTATACTCATAAGAAACAATCAGGGGGCGCAGGGCAATTTGCAAGGATTGTGATGGAATTTACGCCAACTGAACCTGGTTCTGGCTTTGAGTTTGAAAGTAAGATTGTTGGTGGGAATGTTCCTAAAGAATATATTCCAGGGGTTGTTAAAGGCTTGGAATCTGCAAAAGAAACGGGTTCTATTGCGGGCTTCCCTGTGATTGATTTCAAAGTTGTGTTAAAAGATGGTGCCTACCACGATGTTGATTCTTCTGTATTGGCATTTGAAATTGCGGCGCGTGCTGCTTTTCGTGAAGCAATGGGCAAAACAGCCGCTAAATTGCTTGAACCCATTATGAAGGTGGAAGTAATTACGCCAGAAGATTATATGGGCGATATCATCGGTGATTTGAATAGTCGCCGTGGTCAGGTAAGCGGTATGAGCCAGCGTGGAATTGCGCAGGTCATTGATGCAATGGTGCCGCTTTCAACCATGTTCGGTTATGTCAATAATTTGCGGTCATTGTCTCAAGGTCGTGCGCAATATGTGATGCAATTTGATCATTATGAGCAAGTGCCACAAAATGTTGTTGAAGAGGTTCGGGCGAAATACGCCTAAATTAATTAAGGTTTAATATTTATTATAACAACGGAGATATAGGTTATGGCAAAGGAAAAATTTTCGCGGACGAAACCGCATTGTAATATTGGAACGATTGGTCATGTTGACCATGGTAAGACGACGCTTACGGCGGCAATCACGAAGGTATTGGCCGAAGGCGGCGGTGCTGATTTTGTTGATTATGCCAATATTGATAAGGCACCAGAAGAGCGTCAACGCGGAATTACGATTAACACGGCGCATGTTGAATATGAAACCGATAATCGCCATTATGCGCATGTTGATTGCCCAGGTCACGCCGATTATGTGAAGAATATGATTACAGGTGCTGCACAAATGGATGGTGCGGTATTAGTTGTGAATGCTGCTGATGGCCCAATGCCACAAACACGCGAACATATTTTGCTTGCCCGCCAAGTTGGGGTTCCTGCGTTGGTTGTATTCTTGAACAAGGTTGATCAAGTTGATGACGCGGAATTGCTTGAATTGGTTGAAATGGAAGTGCGGGAGCTTTTAAGTTCATATGAATTTCCAGGGGACGATATTCCAATCATTGCAGGATCTGCTTTAGCGGCATTGGAAGGGCGTGATCCTGAAATTGGTGAGAATAAAATTAAAGAATTGATGGAGGCGGTTGATAGCTATATTCCACAGCCTGATCGTCCAAAAGATCGTCCATTTTTGATGCCGATTGAAGATGTGTTTTCAATTTCTGGTCGTGGGACTGTTGTTACAGGCCGTGTTGAACAAGGCGTTGTTAAAGTCGGGGAAGAGATTGAAATTGTTGGCATTCGTGCGACCTCCAAGACAGTGGTTACGGGCGTTGAGATGTTCCGTAAGCTGCTTGATCAAGGGGAAGCGGGTGACAATATTGGGGCGTTGCTTCGCGGGGTTGGCCGTGAGGATGTTGAACGCGGTCAAGTGCTTTCCAAGCCAGGTTCAATTACGCCACATACAGAATTTAAGGCTGCGGCTTATATCTTAACCAAAGAAGAAGGCGGTCGTCATACGCCATTCTTTGATAATTATCGTCCGCAATTTTATTTTCGTACCACGGATGTTACAGGTTCTGTTAAATTACCTGAGGGAACTGAAATGGTTATGCCAGGTGAAAATGCAAGCTTTGATGTAACGCTGATCAGTCCGATTGCGATGGATAAAGACCTCCGCTTCGCTATTCGTGAAGGTGGGCGCACAGTCGGTGCTGGTGTTGTGTCAGAAGTGGTGAAATAATAAAAAAAGGGTCAAATTTTTATAAATCAAGGTTTGACCCTTTGTTTTTGTCCAGATTATCTGGAAATTGGGTATAATTTAAGAGGTTGGAAATGGATAACCAAAATATTAGAATTCGGTTGCGTGCCTATGATCATCGGGTGCTTGATCAATCTTCGCAGGAGATTGTCGATACTGCAAGGCGCACTGGTGCAGATGTACGTGGTCCAATCCCGCTTCCAACACGCATTGAACGCTTTACGGTTTTGCGCAGTCCGCATATTGATAAAAAAAGCCGTGAGCAGTTTGAAGTTAGAACCCATAAACGGGTATTAGATATTTTGGATCCAACGCCACAAACCGTGGATGCGCTGATGAAGCTAGATTTGGCTGCTGGCGTTGATGTTGAGATTAAGCTGTAAGGAAAGGGTGATCCGATGCGTTGCGGAGTAATTGCTAAAAAGCTGGGGATGACACGGGTGTGGGATCAAGATGGCAATAAACAGCCTGTGACCGCACTTTATCTTGATACCGTAACCGTAACAGGATTACGGACGCAAGAAACCCATGGCTATGTTGCGGTTCAGCTTGGTGCAGGTAGCCGTCGCCCTAAACAAGGGAAAGCGCGTCAGGTCAAAGTAAACAAGCCATTACAAGGCTATTATGCAAAACAAAATGTTGCGCCAAAGGTTGAGTTAGCAGAATTCCGTGTAAGTGAAGCTAATCTTTTAAATATTGGAGATGAGTTAGGTGCCAATCATTTTATTGCAGGGCAAAAAATTGATGTGACGGCACGTTCTGTCGGTAAAGGCTTTGCGGGTGCCATGAAGCGTCATGGGTTTTCTGGTTTGCGTGCATCGCATGGGGTGTCTATCTCGCATCGTTCGCATGGTTCCACGGGGCAATGTCAAGAACCTGGAAAAGTGTTTAAAGGTAAGAAAATGGCAGGGCATATGGGCGCACGTCAGGTTACAACGCAAAATCTTGAAGTTGTATCGGTTGATGCTGAAAAGGGATTGGTTTTTGTTAAAGGTGCGGTGCCAGGATCTAAAAATAGTTGGGTTAAAGTGTGTGATGCGGTTAAAGCAAAAGCGCGTGATGATTTGCCTATGCCTGCTGGTTTAAAGACAAAAGAAACTGCTGATAATACAGCGGATCAGCCTGCAAGTTAATTGCCCGCAAGTTAATTTTTTGAATTAGGTGTATTATGAAATTAGATATTGTCACATTAGATAATAAAAAAGCTGGAACGCTGGAATTATCACAAACGATTTTTGGCTTGAAGCCACGTGCGGATATTTTAGCGCGTATGGTTAATTGGCAGCTTGCCAAACGCCGTGCGGGAACGCATAAAGCCAAGCAACGTAGTGAAGTTGCAGGGTCAACAAAGCGAATTGGTCGGCAAAAAGGAAGCGGTAATGCTCGTCAAGGTGAAGGGAAAGCCCCACAATTTCGTGGTGGCGGGAGAGCGCATGGCCCAGTAGTTCGTAGCCACGCCCATGACCTTACCCGTAAAATGCGTATGTTAGCGTTAAAACATGCCTTGTCTTCCAAATATGGTGCTGGGCAGTTAAAAATTGTTGAAAGCATGACCTTGGAAGCAATAAAAACAAAATTATTGGCAGATAAGTTTCAGGCTTTGGGATTAGAGAACGCCCTTTTGATTAGTGGTGAAGCTGTTGAACATAATTTTGGTCGATCAGCGCGTAACCTACCCAATATTGATGTTTTACCAATTCAAGGCATTAATGTTTATGATATTTTGCGCCATGATATGTTGGTGTTAAGCAAAGAAGCCGTTGACCAGCTTGAGGAGCGTTTGAAATGAGCCATAAATATTATGCGCGGGTAAAAGAAGCGCGTGAACAGTTATCAAAAGAGCGTGCTTATACGATTTTACGTGCCCCTGTTGTGTCTGAAAAATCAACATTAATGTCAGCCAATAATCAGATGATGTTTGATGTGGCTAAAGATGCAAGCAAAGGTGAAATTAAAGGCGCCATTGAAAAATTATTTGGGGTTAAGGTCGTGGCCGTCAATACGTTAATTCGTAAAGGTAAAACAAAACGTTTTCGTGGACGCAAGGGGATGCAGTCCGATCAGAAAAAGGCGATTGTAACCTTGGCTGAGGGGCAGAATCTTGATCTGTCGGCTGGAATATAAGAATAGAGGTTAAGGATTATGGCATTAAAGCAATATAAACCAAATACACCAGGCACCCGTGGCCTTGTATTGGTTGATAAAAGTAACCTCCATAAAGGTGGGCCAGTAAAGGCGTTAACCAGCGGCAAAAAGCGCACTGGTGGACGCAACAATCAAGGGCGTATGACAATGCGTCACCGTGGTGGTGGTCACAAGAAGCGTTACCGTTTGGTTGATTTTAAACGCCGTAATCCATTGCCAGCGATTGTAGAACGTTTGGAATATGATCCAAATCGTACCGCTTTCATTGCGTTAATTCGTTATGAAGATGGAGAACTTTCTTATATTCTTGCTCCTCAGCGTTTGCAGGTTGGGGATCAAGTGGTCTCTGGTGATAAGGTTGATGTTAAACCAGGCAACTGCATGAAGCTTGCGAATATGCCGATTGGTTCAATTATCCATAATATTGAAATGAAGCCTGGTAAGGGTGGGCAATTGGCACGTGCAGCTGGTGCTTATGCGCAATTGGTTGGTCGTGATCAAGGCTTTGCGCAAATTAAATTAATGTCTGGTGAAGTTCGCATTGTTGATGCGGAATGTGTTGCAAGTTTGGGGGCGTTATCCAATGCAGATTGGCAAAATGTCAATTTGGGTAAAGCTGGGCGCAATCGTTGGCGCGGTAAACGCCCACATGTGCGCGGAGTTGTGATGAATCCTGTTGATCACCCGCATGGTGGTGGGGAAGGACGTACCTCTGGTGGGCGTCATCCTGTAACGCCTTGGGGGGTACCAACTAAGGGTAAACGCACCCGTACCAATAAGTCATCTGATAAATATATTATTCGTCGCCGTTACGCGAAAAAATAGCAAAAAAGGATAAGAAATTATGGCGCGATCAGTTTGGAAAGGTCCTTTTGTTGACCATTATCTGTTTAAAAAGGCAGAAGCAGCACATGCTTCGGGTCGCCGTGATGCCATTAAAATATGGGCGCGGCGTTCAACCATTTTGCCGCAATTTGTTGGGTTAAATTTTGCGGTTCATAATGGGAAAAAACATGTACCCGTTAATGTAACAGAACATATGGTTGGTCATAAATTTGGTGAATTTGCGCCAACCCGTACTTATTATGGGCATGCCGCTGATAAGAAGGCAAAAAGGAAGTAAGATGGCAGAAGAAGCTGAAATTGTTGAACCAGTCGCCAATGATGCTGCGCTTGATATGGAGCGCGCAACTGCAAAAGCAGTGGCACGGATGATTCGGATTAGCCCGCAAAAATTAAATTTGGTGGCAATGACTTTGCGTGGTAAGCCAGTTAGTCTTGCTTTAAATGAGTTGCAATTATCGCGTCGGCGCATTGCAGGGACAGTTCGTAAATTATTATGGTCGGCGGTTTCCAATGCGGTTAATAATGATGGGCTTAATCCAGACGCGCTTTATGTTAAAGAGGCTTATGTTGGAAAAGCGATGGTTATGAAACGGTTTCGTGTGCGTGGTCGTGGTCGTGCATCACGGATTTTAAAGCCATTTTCGAATATGACGATTGTTCTTGAAGAACGTGAGGGAGTAAATTAATGGGTCAAAAAGTTAATCCGATCGGGCTTCGTGTCGGGATCAATCGTACTTGGGATAATCGTTGGTTTGCCGCTAAAGGCTACTCACGGTTGTTGCATCAAGATGTTAAATTACGGCGTTTTCTTGAGCGTAAATTATCGGATGCAGGCATTTCCAAGATCATGATTGAACGTCCAGCAAGCCGTGCGCGGGTAACGATTCATACGGCAAGACCTGGGGTTGTGATTGGTAAGAAAGGAGCTGAAATTGAAAAATTGCGGCATTCTTTAAACCAGATGGCAGGCACCGAGGTTGGGCTTAATATTGTTGAAATTCGCAAGCCTGAATTGGATGCCAAGCTGGTTGCAGAATCGATTGCTCAGCAATTAGAACGCCGTGTTGCTTTCCGCCGTGCAATGAAGCGTGCATTGCAAGGGACGTTGCGTGCAGGTGCTGAAGGCGTTCGTATTCAAGTTGCAGGACGGCTTGGCGGTGCTGAAATTGCGCGGACTGAACAAACACGTGATGGGCGCGTGCCGCTTCATACTTTGCGTGCCGATATTGATTATGCGATTGCGCGTGCCAATACAACTTATGGCGTGATTGGGGTTAAGGTCTGGATCTTCAAGGGTGAAGTTATGGCTCATGATCCTTATGCGCAAGATAAACGCTCAATCGATGCGTTGGGTGCGATTGGGGTTGCCTCTTCTGGTACGGCGGCGGCACCACGAAATAACGCGAGTTAATTATTAGTTTGGGTTAAGAAGAAAGATTATGTTATCACCAAAAAAGACAAAATATCGTAAAGCGCATAAAGGCCGTATTCATGGCGTTGCTAAGGGTGGATTTTCACTTAATTTTGGCGCGTTTGGCCTGAAAGCATTGGAACCAGGTCGTATTACTGCGCGTCAAATTGAGGCTGCAAGGCGTGCCATTACCCGTTCGGTAAAGCGTCAGGGTAAAGTTTGGATTAGAATTTTTCCTGATGTTCCCGTTTCAAGCAAACCTGCTGAGGTTCGTATGGGTAAGGGTAAAGGGTCACCTGAATTTTGGGTATGCCGTGTCAAACCAGGTCGTGTCATGTTTGAAATGGATGGGGTTAGTGAAGAGGCTGCGCGTCAAGCCTTCGCACTTGGGGCTTCCAAGCTTGCGGTGCGCACAAAAATGGTCACCCGCCTTGGCTATCAAGGAGAATAGATGATGAGTACAATAATTGATATTCGCGCAAAATCCGATGATGAATTAAAAGATGAATTGCTTGAAATGCGCAAAGAACAGTTGAATTTACGGTTTCAAACAGTATCGGGTGGGGCTGCAAGCACAGCACGTGTTCGCACGGTAAGACACGATATTGCAAGAATTAAAACTGTGATGAACGAGCGTAAACGCGCACAATCACAGGCGAAATAAATGGTTATTAGGCACGTATAAGAGATAGGGAAAAGATAAGATGCCAAAACGGTTATTACAGGGTCAAGTGGTCTCAAGTGCCAATCATCAGACAATTGTCGTTAATGTTGAACGGCGTGTGCGCCATCCGATGCTTGGGAAAACCATTCGTCGGTCGAAAAAATTTCATGCTCATGATGCAGAAAATCAGGCTAAACCAGGTGATATTGTGCGGATTGAGGAATGTCGTCCTATTTCAAAGCTAAAAAGCTGGAAATTAGAATCCATTCTAACTTCCGCTTCTGATGAAGCTTAAGGTTTATATTTACGGTTAAGGAGTAGTTAGAAAATGATTCAGATGCAAACCAACCTTGATGTCGCCGATAATTCAGGCGCACGTAAGGTACAATGCATCAAAGTACTGGGTGGATCGAAGCGTAAATATGCCTCGGTTGGCGATGTTATCGTTGTCTCGGTTAAAGATGCAATTCCACGCGGTAGGGTGAAAAAAGGGACGGTGCATCGCGCAGTTGTGGTGCGTACTGCCAAAGGCATTACCCGTCCTGATGGTTCGATCATTCGCTTTGATTCAAATGCGGCTGTTTTAATCAACAAACAGGGCGATCCTATCGGCACCCGTATTTTTGGCCCGATTGTTCGTGAATTACGCGCAAAGCGGTTTATGAAGATTATTTCTTTGGCTCCGGAGGTGCTGTGATGGCCGCAAAGATTAAAACTGGCGATATGGTTCAAGTGCTTTCAGGGCGGGATTCTGGTAAGCGGGGCGATGTTGTCTCCGTTAATCCAAAAACAAATAAAGCAATTGTTCGTGGTTCAAACATGGTTACCCGTCATATGCGCCCACGCATGGGTCAAGAAGGCGGTAAAGTTGAAAAGGAAATGCCAATCAATTTATCTAATCTGGCGTTAATTGATCCGGCAGATGATAAGCCAACGCGTGTGGGCTTTAAGCTGGATGAAGCTGGTAATAAAGTTCGCTATGCCAAGCGTTCAGGTGAAATGATTGATAAGGGCTAATTTTAAGGAAAGTTTAAAAGAGAGTTTATAAGGAAATGGCAAATACGGATACGCATTATCGCCCTCGGCTAGAGATTGCTTATAAGGATCAAATTCGGCAAAAATTGCAGGAAGAGTTTGCTTATAAGAACCCGATGCAAATCCCTTTAATCACGAAAGTCGTGATCAATATGGGGGTAGGACAGGCAACCGCAGATCGTAAGAAATTGACAAATGCAGTTGAAGCCTTACGCGATATTACAGGTCAACAACCTGTGATTACCAAAGCTAAAAAGTCGGTTTCTACATTTAAGTTGCGTGAAGGCATGGGCATTGGCTGTAAAGTCACCTTGCGCGGCGTAAAAATGTATGAATTTTTAGACCGCTTGATCAATATCGCTTTGCCACGAGTTCGTGACTTTCGTGGGGTTAGTAAAAAAAGTTTCGATGGGCGTGGGAATTATGCGCTTGGTTTAAGGGAGCAAATTGTTTTTCCTGAAATTGATTATGATAAGGCCGAGGATATGATCGGTATGGATATTGTGATCTGCACCAGTACGAATAATGACGAAGAAGCACGCGCTTTATTGTCCCATATCAATATGCCATTTAGGGCATAACTGAATAGAATAAGTTAAGGGAGACCGCATAGCATGGCAAAAATGAGTGCAATCAACCGCAATAAAAAGCGTGAAAAAATGTCCAGTAGCCTTAAAGCAAAGCGCGCAAGGCTGAAGCGGTTGGTGCATGATCGTTCGCTTGAACCAGAAGAACGCTTTGAAGCGCAGATGCGGCTTGATCAGCTTCCGCGCAATGCGTGTCCAGTACGTGTTCATAATCGCTGTGAGATTACAGGGCGACCAAAAGGATTTTATCGCAAATTCAGGATTTCCAGAATTGCGTTGCGTGATATGGCCTCTAATGGTCAATTGCCAGGTGTTGTGAAAGCAAGCTGGTAATAGGTATTAAACGGGTTTTTTAAGGGTTTTAAAAAAAGGATAAAAATCATGTCGATGAGCGATCCAGTAGCAGATATGTTGACGCGCATTCGCAATGGGCAAATGGCTAATAAAAAAATGGTGGTGATGCCTGCTTCTAAGTTAAAGGCAAGCGTCTTGGATGTTTTGGAACGCGAAGGATTTATTCGCGGTTACAGTAAATCCGAAGTTCGTGGTGGAATATCTGAATTTAATGTTGAATTGAAATATCATGATGGCGAACCAGTCATTCGTGAAATTCAGCGTGTTTCAAGACCAGGGCGTCGGGTTTATACAACGATTAAAAACTTACCACGCTTTTATAACGGGCTTGGGGTATCAATCATTTCTACGCCACGTGGTGTGTTGAGTGATCATGAAGCACGCCAAGCAAATGTTGGCGGTGAAGTTTTGTGCCAAGTATATTAAGCATAGATATATTAAGGAAATAAGGCAATGTCACGTGTTGGAAAAAATCCAGTTAATATTCCTCAAGGGGTGAATATATCGCTTGAGGACGGTAAGCTTTTTGCGAAAGGCGCAAAAGGAACGCAGGAAGTAACATTGCTTGATTATGTCGATGTTGATTTGCAAGAACAGCAAGTCGTTGTAACACCGCATTCAAAAAGCAAAAGAAGCCGCCAAAATTGGGGAACAATGCGTGCTTTAATTCAAAATGCAGTTACAGGTGCGCATGAAGGTTTTTTACGCCGCTTAATGCTGCAAGGGGTTGGTTACCGTGCGCAATTAAGTGGTGATTTATTGAAATTATCGTTGGGATTAAGTCATGAAGTTCAGATGAAAATCCCGGAGGGGGTTGAGGTCACCATTGAAGGAGACCGTGCGAATATATTGGCGCTGAAAGGGGCGAATAAACAGCGTTTGGGTCAGTTTGCCAGTAATATTCGACAAAATCGTGTGCCAGAACCTTATGGGGGTAAAGGCATTCGTTATGAGGATGAGGTAATTGTCCGCAAAGAAGGTAAGAAGAAAAAATAAGTGAAAGGCTTGAGATTCGATGACTAAGGTTAAACAGCTTTTTGAACGCCGTGCGGTACGCGCTCGCTATGCTTTACGTAAGCGTGGTAAAGGGCGTGCAAGATTATCAGTCTTCCGTTCAGCTAATCATATCTATGCACAGATTATTGATGATCGGGCGGGGCATACTTTATGTTCGGCTTCCACATTGGATAAGGCGTTAAAAGATCAGCTATCAGGTGTAAAGCCAGTTGCGGCGGCCGAGGCAGTTGGTAAATTGATTGGTGAACGTGCGGTTGCTGCAAGTATTAGCGAAGTTGTATTTGACCGTGGCGGTTATAAATTTCATGGTCGGATAAAAGCATTGGCGGATGCCGCACGCAATGCAGGTTTGAATTTTTAAAATTAAGACGAGATAGGGTTAATTATTATGGCAAGAGCTCCAGAAACACAGGCACGCGAGACTAACGAGCCAGAATTAATTGAAAAACTGGTTGGGATCAATCGCGTTGCGAAAGTGGTCAAAGGGGGGCGGCGATTTGGTTTTGCCGCGCTGGTGGTTGTTGGCGATGGTAAAGGCCGTGCGGGTTATGGTTCAGGTAAAGCACGGGAAGTCCCCGAAGCAATCCGTAAAGCAACGGAACAGGCAAAGCGTAATATGGTTCGTGTGCCATTGCGTCAAGGGCGTACATTGCATCATGATATTGAAGGCCGCTTTGGAGCAGGCAGAGTGATTATGCGTGCGGCACCAACTGGAACGGGAATTATCTCTGGTGGTCCTACACGCGCAGTGTTTGAAGCCTTAGGCATTCAAGATATTGTGGTGAAGTCAGTAGGGAGTTCTAATCCTTATAATATGGTAAAAGCCGCTTTTGATGGGCTATGTCGCTGTCAAACGCCACGTGATGTTGCTGCAAGGCGTGGTTTAAAACCTGCGGATATTTCATCAAGACGTCCTGGAGAGCGGGCTGAGAAGAAAGAACAAAGCGAGCCAGTAGAAGGATAAGGTTAAGATGGCAAAAAAATCGACAATTACAGTTCAACAGATTGGAAGTCCGATTGGACGCACGGTTGATCAACGGCAAACTTTGATTGGCCTTGGCTTAAATAAAATGAACCGTCGGCGTGTGCTTGAAGATACGCCAGCAATTCGTGGAATGATAAGAAAAGTTCAGCATTTGGTCACGGTGATTGAGGAGTAAGGAATATGCGTTTAAATGAATTAGCTGATTTGCCAGGTGCCGTAAAAACAAGAAAACGCGTTGGACGCGGAATTGGTTCTGGTAAGGGCAAAACCGCAGGGCGTGGCGTTAAAGGGCAAAAATCGCGTTCTGGGGTTTCCATTAATGGGTTTGAAGGCGGACAAATGCCGCTTTATCGGCGGTTGCCAAAATTTGGCTTTAAAAACCCAACCGCAAAGCATTTTAATGAAGTTAATCTTGGGCGTGTGCAAAAAGCAATTGATGCAGGTCGTCTTGATCCAAAACAACCTGTTGATTCTGCGGCATTAAAGGCCGCAGGACTTATTTCCAAACCATTGGATGGCGTTCGATTGCTTGCAAAAGGGACATTGTCCGCCAGTGTCCAGTTTTCAGTTACGGGTGCATCGGCTTCTGCGATTAAGGCAGTGGAAGCCGCAGGTGGCAAAGTCACGCTTCCTGAGCAAGTAAAAGAGCAGGGAACAGGTAAACGCGCCTTACGCCGTCAAGCCGCCGCGTCGAGACGAGCCGAACGCAAACAAGCGTCATAGGAGCAATTAATCCATGGCTTCTATGGCCGAGCAATTAGCCTCCAATTTTAATTTTGGCTCCTTCGCAAAAGCAGAGGAATTGAAAAAGCGCCTATGGTTTACCCTAGGCGCATTGGTCGTTTATCGCATTGGTACTTATATCCCACTCCCTGGGATTGATCCAGTTGTTTTAAAAGATATATTCGATCAACAACGGGGCGGTGTACTTGATATTTTTGATACTTTTGCAGGTGGAGCGTTGTCGCGAATGACGATCTTTGCCTTAAATATCATGCCTTATATTTCTGCATCTATTATCATGCAGTTGATGACTTCGGTCGTTCCAACCTTTGAGCAAATGAAAAAGGAAGGTGAATCTGGGCGTAAAAAGATCAATCAATATACACGTTATGGAACGGTGTTGCTTGCAACGGTGCAAGGCTATGGTATTGCGGTGGGATTAGAAGGCATGCAAACCTCTTTGGGGATGGGAGCTGTCATTGATCCTGGTATGTTTTTCAGATTAACCACCGTGATTACTTTGGTGGGTGGCACCATGTTTTTATTATGGCTTGGGGAACAGATTACCCAGCGCGGCGTTGGTAATGGGGTTTCGTTAATCATTTTTGCAGGGATTGTTGCAGGGCTTCCAACTGCGCTTGCAACCACTTTGGAATTAGGACGTCAAGGGCGTTTATCAACCTTGATTATCATTGGATTAATTATCCTTGCTTTAGCTGTGATTGCCGTCATTGTGTTTTTTGAACGCGCACAACGCCGTATCACAGTGCAATATCCTAAACGCCAAGTTGGCAATAAAATGTATGGGGGGGAAAATTCACATCTTCCGCTAAAACTCAATACAGCGGGGGTTATTCCACCGATTTTTGCAAGCTCTTTGTTATTGATGCCATTAACGATTGCTAATTTTTCAGGGCCAGACGCAGCAGGTTCAACAGGTTGGATCGGATGGATCAGTAGCTATTTAGGGCATGGTCGCCCCCTTTATTTAGGGCTATATGTTACCCTTATCGTATTTTTTGCGTTTTTCTATACTTCTGTTGTATTCAACCCCAAGGATACTGCCGATAATCTTAAGCGCAATGGCGGCTTCATTCCAGGGATTAGACCAGGGACGAATACCGCGAGCTATCTTGATTATGTGCTTACAAGATTAACGGTTGTTGGTGCAGCCTATCTTGCGATTGTTTGTATGATTCCTGAAATGTTGATTGCTAATTTCTCTGTCCCGTTTTATCTTGGGGGGACAAGTCTTCTTATCGTTGTGACCGTAACGATGGATACGATGACGCAAATTCAAGGCCATTTACTTGCGCATCAATATGAAGGTTTGATAAGAAAATCCAAGTTAAAAGGAAAGGGGGGGCGATGAATATCATTTTATTAGGACCACCTGGAGCTGGGAAGGGTACGCAAGCCAAGCGGATTGAACAGAAAAAAGGGATGGTGCAATTATCAACAGGTGATATGTTGCGCGAAGAGGTTGCAGCAGAAACAGAACTTGGTAAACAAGCAAAAGCACTTATGGAAGCAGGACAGCTTGTACCCGACACGCTGGTAATTGGGATTATTGCCAAAAGAATTGACCAACCTGATTGCAAAGCAGGTTTTATCTTGGACGGGTTTCCACGCAATGTTGCACAAGCAGAGGCTTTAGATGCAATGCTTTTGGAAAAATCAATGCCGTTAGATAAAGTGATCGAGATGGTGGTTGATGATGAAGCCCTAACAAGGCGCATCACAGGAAGATTTACATGCGCGAATTGTGGCCAAGGTTACCATGACGAGTTTCAAAAACCAAATGTTGAAGGGGTTTGTGATCGTTGTGGCAGTACTGAATTTACACGGCGTAAAGATGATAATGCAGAAACGGTGCGGGATCGTTTAAAAGTTTACCATGAGCAAACTGCACCAATCTTGCCTTATTATAAACAAAAGCAAATTCTTCACCAAATTGATGGAATGGCAGATATTGATGCGGTGGAAACCAGTCTTATGACATTATTGTCTTAAAACTGAGATTTATAGAGGGTAAAAGTAAAAAGAAAGATTGACATTAGTTAAGTTTTTTTTATACTCCGTGCGGTTTCCAAATCTATTAAATTTGATGCGTTTAATGTGAATTTGAAAAGCGTTGCAGGGTTCTTTGATTAGATGAATTTTTAAATAGGAGTTATATAAAGTGGCACGAATTGCAGGGGTAAATATTCCAACGCAAAAACGCGTATTGATTGCCTTAACCTATATTACAGGAATCGGGCGGACAAGCGCAGCGCAGATATTAGAAAAATGTAATATTGAAATGCATAAACGCGTGAATGAATTAACTGAAAGTGAGCTTTCAAGCATTCGCGATTCGATTGATCGCGATTATGTTGTTGAAGGGGATCGTCGGCGCGAGGTTGCAATGAATATTAAACGCTTGATGGATCTTGGCTGTTATCGGGGATTAAGGCACCGCCGTAATTTACCTGTACGCGGGCAACGTACCCATACCAACGCACGCACACGCAAAGGCCCAGCCAAAGCGATTGCAGGCAAGAAGAAATAAATCAGATTTTAAAAACTTTAAAGGATAGGTTAGATGGCAAGACCGGCTACACGTAAGCGTAAGGAAAAGAAAAATATTGTTTCAGGCATTGCCTATGTCAATGCGACGTTTAACAATACGATGATTACGATTACCGATACACAAGGTAATACAGTGTCATGGTCAACAGCAGGGGTTCAAGGCTTCAAAGGTTCCAGAAAGTCAACGCCGTTTGCTGCCCAGATGGCGGCTGAAGATGCGGCAAAGAAAGCTGCAGAACACGGGATGCGGGTGCTTGACGTGAATGTATGTGGTCCTGGTTCTGGTAGGGAGTCTGCATTAAGGGCTTTTCAGGCGGCAGGATTTACGATTACTTCTATCCGTGATGTAACGCCTGTTCCTCATAATGGTTGTCGTCCACGTAAGCGTCGGCGGGTTTAAATCAGGGATCAGAAATTAAGTATCAGGAATCAGTTTTTAATAATAAGAAGAGGCAAATATAAATGGGCGCACAAAATTTAAATAGCAACTGGCAAGAACTTATTAAACCAAATAAGCCAGGAATTAAGCCAGGGTTAGATCCAGCGCGTCAAGCTGTGATTGATATTGAACCGCTTGAGCGTGGCTTTGGTTTAACGGTTGGTAATGCGTTGCGTCGTGTGCTTTTAAGTGCCTTACAAGGCGGGGCTGTGACTGCTATTCAAATTGATGGCGTGTTGCACGAGTTTTCGTCCGTCCCTGGTGTTCGCGAAGATGTAACTGAAATTATCATGAATATTAAAGAAATGGAATTGCGGATGCATGGTTCTGGTACTGCCCGCGTTAGACTTTCTGCACAAGGTCCTTGTGAAGTTAAAGCAGGTATGATCGAAACCACCCATGAGGTTGAAATTATGAACCCTGACCTAGTGCTTTGCAATGTGGATCAAGGCTCTTCTATTAATATTGAGTTTATGGTTGCTTCTGGAAAAGGGTATGTTTCAGCAGTTGAAAATCGCCCTGAAGAAGCCCCGATTGGTCTTATTCCGATTGATTCTATTTTCTCTCCTGTTCGCAAAGTTTCCTATCAGGTTGAAGATACCCGCGTTGGTCAAAATACCGATTATGATCGCTTGGTAATGGAGATTGTAACGAATGGAACAATCACACCAGAAGATGCGCTTGGTTTGGCGGCAAGGATTCTTCAAGATCAGTTGCAGGTATTTGTTAATTTTGAAGAACCCGAAGCAAAGAAATCAATTGATGAAGAACAGGCCTCTTTACCCTTTAGTAAGCATTTACTTAGAAAGGTTGAGGAGCTTGAACTCTCCGTTCGTTCAGCAAACTGCCTTAAGAATGATAATATTGTCTATATTGGGGATTTAGTACAAAAATCTGAATATGAAATGTTACGTACCCCTAATTTTGGGCGTAAATCATTGAACGAGATTAAGGAAGTTTTGACAGAGATGGGACTAGGTTTAGGGATGGATGTTCCTGAATGGCCTCCAGAGAATATTGAAGATTTGGCACGTAAACTTGACGATCCCTATAGCTGATTATCAAGCATTCAAATAAGATAGTTAAGGAAAAATTATGCGACATCATAAAAAAGGTTTAAAACTTAATCGTACGGCTTCACACCGTAAAGCCATGTTTGTGAATATGAGCAATGCGCTGATTAAGCATGAGCAAATTAAAACGACATTGCCAAAGGCAAAGGCGTTACGCCCAATTGTTGAACGCTTGGTCACTTTGGGTAAAAAAGGAACTTTGCATCATCGCCGTCAGGCTTTTGCTTATTTGCGGGATGAAGCAATGGTTGCTAAGCTTTTTAAGACGCTTGCAGAACGCTACCAAACGCGTGCAGGTGGCACTTTACGCATTATCAAAGCTGGGTTTCGTTATGGTGACGATGCGCCGATGGCAATCATTGAATTTGTTGATCGTGACGTTAGCGCAAAAGGCCAAGATTCTGGTTTAGATGGCGAAGAAACTAACGAAGAAGTCGCAGCTTAAGATAGTTAAATAATAGCAGCTATTCGTAATCACGTCTTTCCTTCATAAATAAAGAGATAAACGCAAAAATATAATTAGTGCGCAATGCCCTCTTTATCATCCTAAGCTTGACAACAAAGGAACGGATTGGCAAAAGAAAAGACTTGATTGTCCAATTAAGTGGAGGGATGCCCGAGTGGTTAAAGGGGACGGACTGTAAATCCGTTGGCTATGCCTACGTTGGTTCAAATCCAACTCCCTCCACCATACACAAAGTTTTTTATGATATTATCCTTTAAGCTTTGATGCCACCCTCTTTTTAAACAAGCGCCCGTAGCTCAGCTGGATAGAGTGTTGGCCTCCGGAGCCAAAGGTCGCAGGTTCGAATCCTGCCGGGCGCGCCAATAAAATCAATGGGTTAGCTGAATTTTGTGATTTTTTATGGGTCACGATTAGTTGAGTGCTTTTTTATTTTGCTATGCCTATAGATGAAGATTCAAAACAAATATTATTACAGTTCAAAAATTTCTGAAGCTAAATAGAAATACGATTAGCAATATTCTTTATAAGATACGATTAAGATTAGCTGAATATTACGAAGAAATTTCTTCTTATAGTTGGGTTATTAAAAAGGTATCAAAAAACGCATGCATCCAACCTATCTACCCTGAAAGTTAGTATAACCCATAAACCAATTTTCATCAGTAGTTAGTTCATACAGCCCCCTTAAAAAAATTATGCGAATGTCGCATTGACGATAGTTTAATCAAAGATTAAAACAGGCTTGGATTATACATCAATTATAAATATGCCTGAAAGTGATCCAACTATGCCTATTAATCGCCCAGAAATCAAAC
Source organism: Alphaproteobacteria bacterium (assembly GCA_965229675.1). GTDB lineage: Bacteria > Pseudomonadota > Alphaproteobacteria > CBDDJK01 > CBDDJK01 > CBDDJK01. Next base: position 537,451 of record OZ245897.1, on the reverse strand, counting down.
CGCAACGCCCTTATTTTTCATCAGGGCCTTGTGCAAAGCCGCCAAATTGGGAGGCATCACGGCTGGGTTCTGCGCAAATTGGACGTTCTCATCGGGGAAAATTGGTCAAGACAGAATTAAAACGTGCGATTGACCGCACACGCCAATTATTATCCATTCCTGTTGATTATAAAATAGGAATTGTGGCTGGTTCGGATACGGGCGCATTTGAGATGGCCTTATGGTCAATGCTAGGCGCAAGACAAGTTGAAGCAATGGCGTTTGAGGCGTTTGGCAGCGATTGGTTAAATGATATTAAAACCGAATTAAAGCTTGAGGACGCAAGGCTTAGAACCTGCGCTTATGGTGAGATTTGTGATTTGAATGATCTTGATCCCCACGCTGATATTGTGTTTACATGGAACGGCACAACAGGCGGTGTTCGGGTGCCTGATGGCAATTGGATTACGGATGATCGGCAAGGGTTGACGTTTTGCGATGCAACTTCGGCTGTGTTTGCTTATCCTATGCCATGGGAAAAGCTGGATGTTACCACTTGGTCATGGCAAAAGGTACTGGGCGGGGAGGCCGCACATGGCATGTTAGTCTTATCGCCACGTGCGGTTGAGCGTTTGGAACATTATACCCCATCTTGGCCACTTCCTAAATTATTTCGTTTAACCAAAAAGGGCAAATTGAATGACGCAATTTTTGAAGGGGCAACAATCAATACGCCATCTATGCTGTGCGTGGAGGATTTGCATTTCAGCTATGATTGGGTTGATCAGCTTGGTGGTGTTGAAGTTCTTTATGCACGAAGCGCACAAAGCTTGGCGTATATTGCAGATTTTGTTGATCAAACACCTTGGCTTGATTTTCTATGTCAAGATGCAAACATACGATCTTCAACGGGGATATGTTTGACGATCAACGACCAATGTCCTTTGACGGGAGAGGAAAAAGAAACCCTTCCTGCAAAGATCACGAAATTATTGGAGGAAGAACACATCGCTTATGACATAAATGGTTATCGCGATGCACCATCAGGTTTGCGTATATGGGGAGGGGGAACTGTCGATCCCGATGATATTAAGGCGTTAATGCCTTGGATTGATTGGGCTTATCATCAATTTGTAACCCATTAAGGAAAGTTATGACCATGAATCCTCCTAAAATTTTAATCGCCGATAAAATGAGTCCGCTTGCCACCCAAACATTTGAAGCATTGGGCGTTGAAACGGACATTAGAACAGGGCTTGATGAAGCCGAATTGATCAAATCTATTGGCGAATATGACGGGCTTGCGGTTCGTTCCTCAACACGGGCAACCGAAGCGGTGATTGAAGCTGGCATTAAGGGCAAGTTAAAAGTCATTGGTCGCGCAGGGATTGGCGTTGATAATATTGATGGGGAAGCGGCAACCCGTGCAGGTGTTGTAGTGATGAATACGCCTTTTGGAAACTCAATCACCACCGCAGAACATGCAATCGCAATGATGATGGCGGTTGCGCGTCAGATTCCAGCCGCAAACCAATCAACACAAGCAGGAAAATGGGAAAAATCAAGATTCATGGGGGTTGAACTGCATGGAAAGACATTGGGCTTAATTGGTGCGGGCAATATTGGTGCCATCGTTGCAAGCTTGGCGATGGGGCTGAAGATGAAAGTCATTGCCTATGATCCATTTTTAAACGAAGAACGCGCGAATACATTAAATATCCGCAAAGTCGATTTTGAAACCTGCCTATCACAGGCTGATTTCTTAACCATCCACACGCCCTTAACCAAGCAGACGCATCACTTGCTGGATGCTAACGCCTTATCAAAATGTAAAACAGGTATTCGGATTATTAATTGCGCGCGTGGCGGAATTATTGATGAACAAGCATTGGCAAATGCCCTGGATGCAGGGAAAGTTGCAGGGGCTGCTTTGGATGTATTTGAAGAAGAACCTGCAAAAACAAACCTGTTATTTGACCGTGATGATGTGGTTTGCACACCGCATTTAGGGGCTTCCACCAGCGAGGCGCAAGAAAAAGTTGCAGTTCAGCTTGCGGAACAAATGGCGGATTATTTGATTAATGGGGCAGTTACGAATGCGCTTAACATGCCCTCCGTCACTGCAGAAGAAGCCCCAATTTTAAGGCCTTACATGGCACTTGCTGATAAGATGGGGCGGTTTGGTGGGCAGGTCGTTGATGATTCCATTACTGCGTTTGAGGTTACTTATTGCGGCCATGCTTCCAAGATTAACCATAAACCCTTAACCCAAACCCTTTTGGCAGGATTGCTTTCACCTTCTATGCAGAATGTGAATATGGTCAATGCAGAATTTATGGCGGATCAACGCGGCATTAAAGTCTGTGAAACCGTAACCGCCAGTTCTGAAGATTATCCGCAACAAATTTGCCTAAGCGTTAAAACGGAATCGGGTGTGTTGGAATTAAAAGGAACATTATCCAGCGATAATGTTCCAAGGTTGGTTAAAATCAACGACATTAAGATTGAAGTCATTCCACAAGGCCATATGCTTTATGTTGCTAATCTTGATAAACCTGGCTTGGTTGGCAATATTGGCACTTTGCTTGGCGATGCGAATATGAATATTGGTACATTCGCGCTTGGTCGTAACCAAGCAGGCGGGAAGGCTCTTGCAATCCTTAGCCTTGATGTTAAACCTCAGCCAGAGATCATTAACGCCCTTGCAAAAATTGCCCATGTAACAGATGTTAAATCACTTTATTTCAGTTAAAATCTTTATTGTTATTTCATGCGGCGTCGTACCGTTAGGCTGTAAAGCATAAAACCAAGCAATATTACAGGAATTGTAAAGGTCATAAGCAAGGTTAAATTGCGCTCCAACCCTTCAACTTCTTGGCGTAGCTGATGATTGACCATGCGTAATTGACTGCGGGTTTCAACAATGCGGTTTAAAGTTTCATCAAGGATTGTTTGCTGGTTTTCTGGGGATTGATCTTGCCGCAATTGGGAAAGTGTTTGTTCCAATTCATTAAGCTCCTGCGACAAAGCTTGTTCTGAGGCACGAAACCGTAATTCAGCCTCAGCCTGTTTATCGTGAATAACGGTGAAAGGGGCTTTTGCAACGCCGCGCCCCCTTAAATCCGCAAAGCCAACACTGCCAACTGCCTGATCCAACAAGTTTAAAAATAATGCGCCATTATCGTTTAATGGGTTTAAAATTTCTTGACCAAGAAAAGATTGACGATTGACCCAAAACGGATCAGCGATTAAATCCGCATCGCTAATTACAATGAAGTCAATTTTGCCATCGTTTAAATGGGTATAATTTTCAAAAGGATCCGCTTCTTCTGTTGCAGTCGCATTCAACCCTGCTTGAAGTTCTGCATGATTGTGGGAATGTTCACCTGTATCATGAGAATGTGCTTCCTCGCTTTTTAGTTCTGATTCAGGTGGAGGTTCTTTTATGATTTCTGGTGCGCCATCTTTAAATGCGCTTGTAATTTTTCCTGTAAGCAATCCTGCCATTACGGGCGGTGTTGTGTAAGGTTCGGTTCCTTCTGCAATCGTTAAGGGATCAAGTTCACGCAAACGCTCCACAGGGATTTTATAGGCTTGCTCACTTGCCCAGATTAGCGGCGTAAAACCAAGATCAGAATTTAACCGATCAAGTTCAATCGCCCCTGCTGAGGGTAACATTAACGATTCCAAATTGGCAAAAAGCGGCAAATCGGTTTGCTGATAATCGGGGGTAACTGCAACCCAAGCAGGATAAGGAACTGCATCACGACTGGTTGCTGATAATTGTACCAGCTGGCCTAACCTGCGATCACCAATAATATGGGTTTGATCAATGGTAACCCCCCAATGGTCAAGCAGTGGTGTTAATTGGCTGTGATGATCAATCAGGGTAATCCCCGTTGCCGCCGCCGTAATATCTGCGGTTTCATGATACGCATCATAGAATAAAATGCCCTTCCCTCCACCAAATAAATATTGTTCAATGGCATAAACCATTCTTGGTTCAAGTGCGGTTGGATGCAAAATTACCAGCAAATCTGGTGGCTGATCAATTAAGTCTGCCACATTCAAAATTTCACGAACGTCATAAAATTCTTCTGCTTGTCCTAAAATCGCCCATGGCGTTGGTGGTAAACCACGCATCTGATCCCCTATCGCGCCAAATAATTCTGTTCCTGTGATGATGCCTAAGGTTGGGCGTACCTGCTGGCTTAACCCATCAATCAATTTTACCAAATCATATTCAAGAAAGGCTTCACGATTGGGTTGTAATAAGGGAAGAACTGTTACGGGCTGCGTGTTTTCTTCTTTTGTGGCTCCGATATAATGGGTTGGATCATATGGCTCACCATCATCTATTTTAGCAGAAATCCCAAAATAAAGGCGGTCACCCTGCCCAATATCTATACCCTGAAGCCCAAGCGCGATGGCTTCATCCTCTTCAGGGGAAAAGGATTGTGGATTGATAAACCGCAAGCTAAGTTGCCCGTTACTAAGGGTTGCAAATTGACGAAGTCGATCACGCACCCTACCTGCATAAGTGCCATATTGTGGTGATAAAGTTGCAAGCTCACTTGAAAAATATAAGGTCACTTCAACGGGTTCATCAAGGGCCTGCAATAAGTTCTTTGCTGCATCCGATACGGTATGGAGTTTGGTTCGCGTTGCATCAAATCCCATCAATGGAAGCTGGGTGATAGCAAACAGCACCATAAGCGTTAGACCAATCATGATTAAAAGCTTGCTGCGTAGTTTAAGATTGATTGCTGCCATCATATTAAGCCTGATTACGGTAATAAAGCCCAATCCAATTGATCGCAAGCGCACTAACGATAACGGTTGCGAAAAATAAAATTGAACGTAAGTCAATCAATCCACGGATAAAATTTTCATAATGCACCATCAGTGATAGGGAAGACAGCACATTAAGCAAAGAGGGCGAAACCCAGCCTTCAAGATAGGCCTGCACCAGTTGCGAACCTGTGACTGTCAGTAAAAAACATAAAGCAACCCCAGGAATTAACGCCAATAGCTGATTGCGGGTAAAGATTGATAAAGCTTGGGTGATTGCAAGATAAGCACCGATCAAAATGATTCCCCCGATATAACCGCTAATGATCATGCCGTGATCAGGTTCCCCAAGATAGGTGATGACCAGCCAGATTGGCAAAGTAAGCATAAGGCTTAACGCACCAACCAGCCATAGCGCAAGGAATTTTCCAAGCACAAGCGCAAGCGGCGTAACGGGTAGGGTCATTAGCAATTCCAGTGTATTATTTCGGATGTCTTCTGCCCATACGCGCATGGCAAGGGCGGGTGCGAAAATAATACATAACCAAGGTAAAAAGCGAAACAGACTTAACATATCTGCTTGGTCGCGTTCAAAAAAGCTTCCTAAATGGATTGTGAAACTGGCGGCGATAATTAAAAAAATAATCATAAACATAACAGCAAGCGGGGAAGCATAATAGCTAAATAGCTCCCGTTTAAAAATCGCACTTAAGCCCAAAAATGCCTTGTTCATGGCGTAACCTGTTCTTCATTTCTTGGTTGGGTTAGCGTTCTAAAAGCCTGTTCAAGCCTTTGTGACAGCGTATGCGTTACTGGTGTTTCTGCTTGATTGACAATTTCCTCAGCCGTGCCATCGGCAACAATTTTACCTTCTGATAAAATAAGCACACGGTCACACAACGCCTCGACCTCCTCCAAAATATGGGTGGAGATTAAGATTGCCCTCCCTCTCCCAATATCAGCCCCACTAGAGAGATTGCGGATCAAACCACGCATTTCATGCTTTTGATTAGGATCAAGACCATCTGTTGGCTCGTCCAAAATAAGAATATCTGGATCATGAATAAGTGCGGCGGCGAAGCCAACACGGCGTCTAAACCCTTTTGATAGGGTTTCCAAAGGTTGATACCAGCAGGAATATAGATGAAATTGATCCCGCATTTCCGCTTGCCGCTTTTTTGCTTGTTGGCGGTCAAGCCCATGCGCATTACAGAAAAATTGTAAAAATTCACACACCTTCAAATCATTCCATGCGGGGGTGCCTTCTGGTAAATAACCAAGGCTAGCTTTTGCTTGTAAAGGGTGTTTATAAAGATCATGACCATCGATCACAATCTGCCCTGCTTGGGGTTGATCTGGGGCAAGATACCCTGCCAACATTCGCATGGTTGTGGTTTTGCCTGCACCATTTGGCCCTAAAAACCCCAATACCTCATTGCGCATTAACCTTAAGGACACATCGCAAATCACCTGCTTTTTATTAAAATGCTTTTGCAAATTCCTTGCGTCAATCAAACAATCTGAACTCATCTTTACTACTTACCTTAACTTACATATGGATAACACGTCCGTAAGCATCAAGAACAGATTCATGCATCATCTCGCTTAAGGTTGGATGCGGAAAGACGGTGTGCATTAAGTCTTCTTCTGTGGTCTCTAACTTTTGGGCGATGCTATAGCCTTGAATAAGCTCGGTTACTTCTGCGCCAATCATATGCGCCCCCAATAATTCGCCTGTCTTACTGTCAAACAAAGTTTTGATCATGCCTTCAGCCTCGCCAAGTGCGATGGCTTTACCATTGCCCATAAAGGGGAAACGCCCAATTTTAACGGAATAGCCTTTTTCTTTGGCCGCAGCTTCCGTTAAACCGACGGAGGCAATTTGCGGATGGCTATAAGTACATCCAGGGATACGGGTTGGATCAAGCGGATGCACACCTGAAAGCCCTGCTATTTTCTCAACACAAATTACCCCTTCATGTTCTGCTTTGTGGGCAAGCCAAGGCGCACCTGCGACATCGCCAATCGCGTAAATATCAGGTTCAGCCGTTCTTGACCATTGATCGGTTTCAATATGGGTTTTGGTGACTTTGATTTTGGTTTGCTCCAGCCCAATATCTTCAACATTGCCAACAATCCCAACGGCGGAGATCACCCGATCAAAGGTTTGTTGTTCAGTTTTTCCACCCTGTTCAATCGTTGCAATGACTTGATTTTGTTTGCGATCAAGGGCTTTAACGGTTGCTTTTTCACGAATTGTCATACCTTGCGCTGTGAAGGATTTTTTTGCCATCTGGCTTATTTCGGCATCTTCCACGGGTAAGATACGATCCATTACCTCCACAACCGTGACTTGGCTACCAAATTCATTGAAAAAGCTAGCAAACTCAATGCCGATAGCCCCAGAACCGATTGCCAATAATTTTTTAGGAATATGATCTGCAACCATCGCATGGCGATAATTCCATACAAGCTTACCATCTGCCTCAAGACCAGGCAAATCACGCGCCCTTGCCCCTGTTGCAAGGATCACATGCTTTGCGCTAATTGTGCTTTGCGCTCCTTTTGTTGGGGTGACCGTTACCTGCCGCCCGCTTGCGGTTTTTTTGCCAAGCCGCCCAAAGCCATCAATAACAGTTACTTTATTTTTTTTCAAAAGATGTTGAACCCCTTTACTAAGCTGAGCCGCAACTGTGCGGGAGCGCTTAACAACCGCCTCCATATTATAGCCAATTTTTTCAACGCTAAGGCCATAAGCGGCAGCATGGTTCATATTACGATAAATTTCAGCAGAACGAAGTAACGCTTTTGTTGGAATACAACCCCAATTTAAACAAATACCACCAAGATGATTCGCTTCAACCACAGCAACTCGCATTTTAAGCTGTGCTGCCCTGATTGCAGTTACATAACCGCCAGGCCCTGCGCCAATAATGATTAAGTCAAATTCCGTATCAGTCATAAAAAAATTACCTTAAATGAATATAAAAACTATCTTACGTAGCTTACCAAGCAAGCAGATAACAATCAAATTAAAATAATTGATTTTTAATGTTGATTCGAACAAGCGAATCATTGTTAAATATTACGATTGTTTTTGCTTTTGACAGTAAAACTAAAATAATATATAATAAAAATGAAAGCCAAGCTAACTTAATTGGCTAATATATTTGGAGAATGTGATATGACGCTTTCAATACAAGCCCCCCCAACCGAGTCTGAATTAAAGCCACGCCTTGTGGTTATTGGCGTTGGCGGTGCCGGCGGTAATGCGGTAAATAATATGATTGATTCTGGATTGGAAGGGATCGAATTTATTGTTGCAAACACCGATGCACAAGCAATGCGCCACACGAAAGCAGAACGAAAAATTCAACTTGGTTCCGCACTGACCAAAGGATTAGGAGCAGGAGGTAACCCTGAGGTTGGACGGCAAGCTGCGCTTGAATCCACCGAAGAAATTCGTGATCAAATTCAAGGGGCGCATATGTTGTTTATTGCCGCAGGTATGGGCGGTGGTACGGGTACTGGTGCTGCGTCTGTGGTTGCTGAAATTGCACGTGAAGAAGAAATTTTAACCGTTGGCGTTGTCACGAAACCGTTCCAATTTGAAGGAAGCAAGCGCGCAAAAGCGGCTGAGGAGGGAATTGAATCCTTACAAGATTTCATTGATACTTTAATTATTATTCCAAATCATAATCTGTTTCGTGTGGCGAATAATCAAACAACGCTGACAGAAGCCTTTAGGATGGCAGATGAGGTGTTATTGACGGGCGTGCGTGGGATTACTGATCTTATGGTTTTACCTGGATTGATGAATTTGGATTTTGCCGATGTTCGTACGGTTATGCAGGAAATGGGACGCGCAATGATGGGTACAGGGGAAGCAGAAGGCGAAGGGCGCGCACTTCAAGCTGCCGAATCCGCGATTGCCAATCCTTTACTTGAAGATAGCTCTTTAAGAGGGGCTGGAAGTTTGCTGGTTAGTATTTCTGGTGGCGAAGATTTTGGCTTGCATGAATTAAATGAAGCGGCCGAACGCATTCGTGAAGAAGTGGGCGATGAAAACGCAAATATCATCATCGGTTCTTCCATGGATTCTGCATTAAATGGTAAATTACGCGTTACGGTAATTGCAACAGGTATCGATAAAGATCGGGATGAAATGGAACGTATTGCTGAAAAACAGCGCGAACGGATTAATCAGCAAGCAACGCCGTTTCAACGCTCAAAACCTGAAACACAAATAGAAACGAAGCAAGAAACTGTATCGCAAGCTAAAGTTGAGGTTCAAGAAACAGCAACCCAGCCATCAGTTGACGAAGCCACTGAAACCTCCACCAATGCATTTGTTGCTCCCGTTCCTAATTTAAATATGGACACAAATAACGAAGAGGAAAGTGAAGAAGCTTTCAATGTTGCAGATGAACCCGCACCCTCACAAGAAGATTTATTCAAACAACGCAATCCAGGTCAAGTTCCCGGAGTACAGGTTGAAGAGGAAGTAGAGGTTGAAGAAAATATGGAAATTGAGGAAGAGGAACCACACACACCTGTTTTGCAGGCGGAGAAAGAAGAGGAATCCTTTATCCCTCCCGAACCTGTAACGAATGATAAGGAAGGAAAAAGCTGGTTTTCGAACCTATCAAACCCGTTAGGGCGCGCTTCAGCAAATAAAAATGAACCTCCTGAAACAGATTTTGAAGCTCCATATGAAGAAGATATGGAACCTGATGATGCATTCTTGAACCAATTGGATCGCCACGAGCAAACTGTTAATGAAACGCCACAAGAAGATCAGGAGCAAGAAGACGGGGACAATGAAGACGGGGTTGATGAAGATTTTCTATCCATCCCAACCTTCCTCCGCCGCCAGATGAGTTAAATTTGCTGTCTTTCTTATTTATAAAAGGTTAGACATTTAAACAAATTACCCATTTCAGTTGGGGCGATTAATCGTAAGGCAGATTGTTTGATGCGATTGGCTGTTTCTTCTGAATCAGTCAATGTGCATAAATAATCAAGGCGTGTTTGTAACCCCTTGCCCTCACCAATCGAAAGCAAAAAATCGCGCTGGGTTTGTAAGGGCAAAGTTTCCAATCCTGTTGCATCTGCAATCTCAATGATCTTATTGAAAGCAACATGGGCGGTTAAATCGGCCTCCCCTATTTTAAAAAGGGGGGAGATGGGTTGCCCTTGGTATAATCCCTGCAGCGTATCCCCAATAGGATCAGGATGGTTATGACCATAATCAATGATTAAAGCTGCCCCACCTGTTTTCAATAAGCTTTCAGAAAGTTGACGGGTTAGGGTATCTGCTTTGGGGCAAACCTCGATAATCTGAACATCTGCCAATTCTGGTTCAAAATAGAAACAACCTTGATTGGGATGAAAATTGATTTTGCGTTCAATTTTATCTGGTTTATCTGAATCTGAGGCTTGATAAAATTGATGGATGGGAAGGGCATCATAAACCTCGTTCGCAATTACAAACCATGGCGCAGTCTTTTCAACCGTTGTTACCGTTTCATGCCAATTAAACTGTAAATTAGGATAAGCTGCTTGCAATCTTTTTTGCTGAAAATTACGTAATATCGGACTAATTTCGATCAATTCAATTTCTAAATCAAGGGAGGGCAAGCGCGTAAAAATTGATAGCATATCCAGCATTAACGTACCGCGACCTGGTCCTAACTCCACCAATTTAATTGGCGTTGGCATACCCATTTTTTGCCATAAATCGATAAAATAAAAAGCTAACATCTCCCCAAATAGCTGGCTAATTTCAGGTGCGGTTGTAAAATTATTGCGCCCTAACCCTGCGCCAATGCCATCTTGGCGCATATAATAGCCATGGGTAGGGTGATAAAGACAGGCCTCCATAAAATCAGCAACGGATAATGCCCCTTCAGCCTTAATCCGTTCAACCAATAATGCGTCTAATGCGGTCAAGCTGATATAGGACGCTGTAGGACTTTATGCACAACAAACAAGCCAACCAACAACATCGGAAGCGATAATAACATGCCATAGGTTAAGAAGCTTGGCAAAGAAGCAATTAAAATTTCTGGATCGCGAAATAGCTCGCTAATTGAACGCCCAATCGCATAAAGCATAAGAAATAATCCACTTAACAATCCAGCACGCTTTAATGCGCCACGCTTTGCCAGCCAATAAAGAATCATAAACGGGATCAATCCTTCCAGCAGGGCTTCATAAAGCTGACTTGGGTGGCGTGGATCAGGTGAAATCGCAGGAAAGATCACCGCATGGACAACGTCACTGATACGCCCTGCATGTTCACCATTGATGAAATTTGCAATCCGCCCCAACATAATTCCAAAAGGTGCGGTAATTGCCAAATTATCGCTAAGACTAAAGAAGGATAGATGATGCCGCTTACAAAACAAGGTAGCGGCGATAATAACCCCCAAAAATCCGCCATGAAAGGACATCCCACCTTTCCATACTTGAATAATTTCTTGTGGGTTTGCGAAATAATATTCAGGATAATAAAACAAAACTTGCCCTAAACGCCCGCCAATCATCACGCCAAATAACGCATAAAGCAAAAATTGATCAATCTGTTTGGGTATAAGGGCGCTATGGCCTTTTGCAGCCAAGGTCATGCCATAACGCCACGCGAATATAAAACCAACCGCATAGGCAATGCCATACCAGCGCAATTGAAACATACCAAATTCCAGTGCAACAGGATCAAGATTATGTACCCAGAATTCATTCATTAACGATATGAATCCTCTTTTAACAGAAATTCATGAAAATACTGCTTAACGCCTACTTCCAATGAAGTTGCGGGGTGATTATACCCCCTCCCCTTTAATTTTGTCATATCAGCTTCGGTAAAATATTGATAATGTTTGGCAATTTCAGGCGGCGTTTCCAGCCATTCTATTTCAAGTGGTAGCTCAAGCGCACTTGCGCAGGCTTTGGCAAGGTCAAGAAAACTGCGTGCCGTCCCACTCCCTGAATTGAAAACACCATTGATTGATGGATTATCCATTAAATATAAAAGATGCTGAACACAATCTTCAACATAGACAAAATCGCGTTGCTGTTCGCCATCCGCCCAATCAGGATGCGCTGATTTAAACAACCGCACTTTTCCTGTTTTTTGCAATTGTTCAAACATTTGATGCGCGACTGATCGTTGACCGCCTTTATGATATTCATTGGAGCCATAAACATTAAAGAATTTCAAACCAGCCCATTGCGGCGGCGCTTCCCCTGCCATCGCACGAGCTACAAACGCACGATCAGTCAAGGCTTTTGACCAGCCATAAGGATTTAATGGGCGTAAGGCCTCCAGCTTCTCAAGAGATTCATCATCTTCAAACCCTTGTGACCCATCGCCATAGGTTGCTGCGGAGGAGGCATAAATTAGCCTGATTGCATTGCGCTTACAAAAATCCCATAACTCAAGGCTTAGCGTGAAATTATTGCGGATAATATAATCAACATCGGTTTCCGTTGTGGTTGAACACGCACCAAGATGGAAGATTAACGTAATTTCATTGCAATGCGTTTCAAGAAATGAAAATAAATCATCTGTTTCAATTAAATGATCAACACGGCTATGGGTAAGGTTACGCCATTTCTGCTCATGCCCAAGATGGTCAACAACGGCAATCCTACTTGGTGTTGCTTTCAAAGCCGCAACAAGATTTGAACCAATAAAGCCAGCACCGCCTGTTATAACAATCATATCTTACATCTTTGCAAAAAGATTAAAAAAGAAAGATTAAAAGGATGGGGCAATTTTCGCTTTAAGGCCATTAAGGCTATCATCAAGATCAATTTGGCAAGACAATCTGGAATTAGGTTGAACCGATTCTGCAAAATCAAGCATATCTGTTTCATCTTCAGATTGTTGTGGCAATTTATCCAACCAATCAGAATCAATATACATATGACAGGTTGCACAAGCCAAAGCACCACCACATTCTGCACGAAGATCAAGCCCTGCAGAAACAACCGCTTGCATCAGGCTATCACCCGCCTGACCTTCAATTTCATGTTCTTTATTATCGCTATCAATGATGACTAATTTAACCATATACCCCATTCCTTTACCTTAATATCCCCATTATTGGGGTGGCTGACCGGAATTGAACCGGCGACCTCCAGAGCCACAATCTGGCGCTCTAACCGACTGAGCTACAGCCACCATACATCTTTTACATTCACACGCCATTCAGGCTCGCCGCATTAGCGGCGGCGCGCAGTAAAACATTACTGGGTGCTTTTAGGGCTTTTAATCCTATGCGTCAATGATAATTGATCGTTGAATCGTCCTACCTTATCAGATAAAATTAAGTCGTGATTAGAAAAGGGGCAAAAGAACGCACCCGCTAATAAAATAACATATTAATTTTTTATCATTTCAGTGGGATTTAAGTCTATGGTTGCATCACGCTTACCAGCAAATCAAATGGCAAAAACGGTTGCGGTTGATCCTAATCAATCGCAAGCATTCAGGTTTGACAATCGTCACTATCAAGGATTAGCAGGGGATAGCCTTGCATCAGCATTGCTTGCAAATGATCAGCTTTTGGTTGGGCGTAGTTTTAAATATCATCGCCCGCGCGGTTTAATGGCTTGCGGTGTTGAAGAAGCCAATGGGCTTATCCAGCTTGAATATGGCGCACAAACACAGCCTGATCTTCCAGCAACAACCATTCCCTTATATGAGGGGTTGGAGGCCAATAGCCAAAATCGTTGGCCAAGCCTACAATTTGATATTGGAGCCTTAAACGGCGTTTTAGGCCGCTTTTTTCCAGCAGGCTTTTATTATAAAACCTTCATGTGGCCTGCGCCATTATGGACAAAATTTTATGAAAAAATAATTCGCCGTGCTGCGGGGCTTGGTGTTGCACCAGATGCGCCTGATCCTTCCTTTTATTCGCAACGCTTCCATCATTGCGATATATTAATTGCTGGCGGGGGGATTGCAGGGCTTTATGCTGGTTTAATCGCGGGTAAGCAAGGCGCACGGGTTGTGATTGCCGATGAACAAGAACGCTTTGGCGGCTATGTCTTAAGCGATCCTGAATTATGTAAATTTGGTAATCAAGATGGCTATGATCAGGTGCAAGCATGGCTGGAAGAATTATCTGCCCTACCCAATGTAACCTTGTTAAAGCGCACAACGGTTAGCGGCGTTTATGATGATCATTTTATTACTGCGCAAGAACGCGTGCAAGATCATCTGCACCCTGCTGCACAAAATCCAAAATTGGCACGCCAACGGTTTTGGAAAATTCGAGCTAAACATTTAATCGTTGCCGCAGGTGCGTTTGATCGACCCTTAGTCTTTGCCAATAATGATCGACCCGGCATTATGCTTAGCAGTGCGATTAGCGGTTATATTAACAAATATGGTGTGTTACCAGGGCGTGAGATTGCGTTATTTACCAATAATGATCATGGCTATCGTGCTGCTTTTATTGCAAAACAAGCGGGAGCAAATGTAAGAATCATTGATTCAAGATCAAAAATTGATCCAAGCTTGCGGACGCAAGTGGAGGCCTTAGGCATAACCCTTTCTTTGTCTTCTACTGTTATTAATACAAAAGGCCGTGATCGCCTAACCATGATTGAAATTGGTAAGCTTGAAGGGACAAAATTAACCGAAGAATCACGATGGGTCAGCGCAGATTGTCTTGGGTCATCAGGTGGCTTAAATCCCATTGTTCATCTTTATTCGCAAGCCCGTGGTAAGTTGATTTGGGAAGATGAAAATCAATTATTCAAGCCAGATGGCAAGCTGGATAAAGTGGGTATTATCGGGGCAGCTAATGGCACCTTTGATCTAACTGATCTGTTGAAAGAGGCAGGGACAGCAGTGAAACAAGCTTTAATCAGAATAGGTATTAAACCACCTGCAAGGCTTACAAGCCCTAAAGCTATGGGCGGGGATCGTTTAAATCTTATGCCTTTGTGGGAAGTGCCAGCAAAATCTGGTCAAAAGGCTTTTCATGATTTTCAAAATGATGCAACGGCGGCTGATATTCATCTTGCCGCCCGCGAAGGCTTTTTGTCGATTGAGCATTTAAAACGCTATACCACAACGGGCATGGCCACAGATCAAGGAAAAACCAGCAATATCAATGCAATTGCAATTATGGCAGGCATTCGTGGCTGTTCAATTCCAGAAGTTGGAACAACAACTTTTCGCCCGCCTTATTCGCCAATCAGTTTTGGCGCAATTACGGGGCAGAATCGCCGCCACCTATTCCATCCAGAACGGTTCACGCCAATGCATGACCTCCATCAAGCTGATGGCGCAGTCTTTGAAGATGTTGGCGATTGGAAACGCCCTTATTATTTTCCAAATCAAAATGAAACCATGCACCAAGCCGTCCAGCGTGAATGTTTGCAAACAAGGCAAAGCGTTGGCATGGTCGATGCGTCCACACTTGGTAAGATTGATATACAAGGCAAAGATGCCGCATGGTTTTTAAATATGATTTATACCAACCGTTGGGATAAGCTTGGGGTTGGTCGTTGCCGCTATGGCTTAATGTGTAATGAGCATGGAATGGTCTTTGATGACGGGGTCACAACAAGGCTTGATGAGCATCATTTTCACATGACAACAACAACGGGCGGCGCAGCACGTGTGATGAGTTGGCTGGAAGAATGGCAACAAACTGAATGGCCTGAGCGGGAAGTGTTTTTTACCTCAGTAACTGAGCAATGGGCAGTGGCCTCCATCAATGGACCACAATCACGCGCTATGTTACAAGCTTTGACCGATATAGATTTGTCGCAAGAAAATTTCCCATTTATGAGTTATAAAAGCGGGGAAGTTGCAGGGATTCCAGCACGAGTCTTCAGAATTAGCTTTACAGGCGATCTGGGTTTTGAGGTGAATGTTCCCGCCCGTTTTGGTAAAGCATTATGGCAAGCATTAAAGCAAGCTGGCAAGGCGCATGATTTATGTATTTATGGCACAGAAACCTTGCATATCTTACGCGCCGAAAAAGGCTTTATCATTGCGGGACAAGATACCGATGGCACAGTAACCCCGCAAGATTTAGGAATGGAATGGGCAATATCCAAACAAAAAGATGATTTCCTAGGGTCAAGATCGCATCGCCGTAGCGATACGGCAAAAGAAGGACGCAAACAGCTGGTAGGCTTATTGACGGAAGACCCAAAATTTGTCTTACCTGAAGGGGCGCAGATCGTTGCTGAACATAAAGAAAAGCTGCCAATGACAATGATTGGTCATGTTACCTCCAGCTATATGAGTCCGAATGTCGATCAAGGACGTTCGATTGCAATGGCATTAATCGCCGATGGACGTAATCGCATGGGAGAAAAAGTGAATATCCCTGATTTAAAAACGAATCGTAATCGGGTTGCAACAATTTGTGAACCGATTTTCTTTGATAAGGAAGGGAGCCGTACCAATGGTTGAGGCAATCGATTTACCACTGGATCATTACCAAGCCCTAGAAAACGCACGGTTGACAATCACACCTGCGCCATTTCGTGGAAAGCTTATTTTACGCGGTGGGGATAACAGTACAGGCATCAAAGCACCAAATGGCGCATTCATTCGCGCTGTTAAAACAGCTTTGGGGATCACCCTACCTAAAACCGTGTTACATGGTATCCAAGATAATAAACAGGGGCTTTATGTTTGCAGTACTGCTTATGATGAATGGTTTATTTTTGCACCACCAGAAGCGATTCCAGCCTTAACTGACAAATTGCATTCGGCATTAAAGGGGCGACATTATGCGCTGGTTGACGTTAGCGATTATTATGCCGAGATTGAAATTAAAGGCGAACTTACCCGCACCTTGCTTTCTGCTGGTATTACCCTTGATCTTGATGACAATCAATTTGATGATTTACAGGCAAGCTTCACCGATTGGCATTTAGCAAATATTTTGCTGATCCGCCATGATGCTACTGAATTTCGGATGGCGGTTAGATGGTCAATGGCGCGCTATTTAATGGATTATTTATTGGAATCTGGCGAAGAAGTCTTACAATAAATCAGTATCCTTAAAATCTGGGAACATTCAAGTTGGACTGGCCACAGCTTTTAACCCTTGCCACGCTACAAGGCGTCACAGAATTTTTGCCGATAAGCTCCTCGGGGCATTTGGTCATTATCTCTCCATTAATGGGTTGGCAAGATCAAGGACTTAATTTTGATATTAGTGTTCATGTCGGAACCCTGATTGCAGTCATTTTTTATTGCAGGCAATTCATTATTGAAATGGCTTTAGGGCTAATCCAAACTCTGAAAACACGTAAAATGGTTGCGGGGTCTTGGATGATGCTTTGGTTAGTTCTCGCAACCTTACCCATTATTATTGTTGGCTTTTTTGTTAAAGATTATATTGATTTTTTCTTGCGTAATATATGGCTTATTGGAACAACAACGCTAGGATTCGGGATATTACTTGGGTTTGTTGATCATTATGCGCGGCAAGATTTAAGCCTTGAACAGCTTAACCATAAAAAAGCGTTATGGGTTGGTTTTTGTCAAGTGCTTGCCATTATTCCAGGGGTTAGCCGTTCAGGCATTACCATCACGGCGGCAAGAAGCCTTGGCATGGATCGTAAATCTGCAGCAAAATTTAGCTTTTTATTATCCATCCCCACAATTACAGGGGCTGGCCTATTGATGATGGCGGAGATTACAAACAATCCAACTTATTCTGAATTACCCCTAACGACAATGGGATTGGCAGCTTTAATCTCTGGTTTGGTGGCCTATGCTGTTATGTATTATCTTATGCGTTGGCTTGAGCGTGCTGGATTTATGCCTTTCGTTCTCTATCGAATTGGGCTTGGAATCATCCTTATGGTTTATGCGTATTCGCTTTAGTAAATTTTAAAATTTCTTTGACTAATTCCTGCATGAAATTAGGATCTGCCATCATCCCAATATGGCCGCAATTCATGGTATATTCTTTTGCATTTGGGCAATCTGCGACAAACGGTATCGCGGATGAATAAGGAACCAAACGATCTTTATTTGCTGTAACCACCAAAGTTGGACAAGATAGGGTTTGCGGATGAATCGTGCGACCTAGCACCTGCCATTGACCACTAATAATTGCATTATTATGATACCAACTTAACGATTCTGCGGCAACTGACCCTGCCATAGGCACCCCGTCATTCAACCAATCCTCAATTGCAATAAATTGTTTGATTGCCGTTTGATTGTTTTCTTTAACAAATTGATTAAATTTAATAAATTTCTTAAATCCAGACAAAGGATCAACACTTAAAAAACAAATTTGTAATAGATCAACAGGAAAAAACTGCCCATTCTTTAAAATTGGGGTTAGGGTTTCAAGCATGATGTTCCAGTTCTTAATCTCGATTTCTGTCCATTCAGCTTGAAAATCATAAGGGGTTGCAACCGCAATAAAATGATCCAGTTTTTGTCTAAGCGGTGGCGGTAAATGATGGGCAAGCGCAAGGGCTAATATCCCCCCCATACAATAGCCAATCAGATTAAGGCCTTGAATTTCTGGAAGTGATAAAAGCAGGCGATTTGTACGCTCAATCAATCCCTCAATCGTTATAAATTGCTCTTCTGCTTGTGGGTAGCCCCAATCAATAACAAGCACGGGATGATTACTGATTTTAGAAAGCGTGTGAACAAAGCTGCAATCAGGACTAAGATCAACGATGGCATAACGATTAATCAATGATGGCATGATTAAATAAACGGTTTGATCAGGATGGATTTGATCAAGGGAATGGGTTGAACGCAAGCAAGTCGATCCTTCCTGCGCTATCACATGGGGAAGCGTAGAATGATTTTCGGCTGTAAAAGGATGGGCGCGATAGGCTTTTACCCCATCAGTAAATTCTTGAAGCCGCCTTGCCCCCTCTTTTAATAAGGCCTGTTCAATTTGTGGCGTAGGATAAGCCCCAAATATTTCAAGATTCAGATTAGGATTGGTCTTTTTCCAACCGTTCCAACCGTTCTTCAAGTGTGTCAATGCGCTGGGTAAGCTTGTGGCAAAGCTCAAGCCATTGAGGTAATGTGCTTGCAAAGGGCGTGGCCCCAGTCTGATCGCCAATCGGTTCGCCTGCATTATCTTTTTTTGTGTCATTTTCTGTTTGTGTGCCATTTGGCGTATTCATTGCCATTAATTGCTGCCATAAAGCTAGTTGCTGATTCAATCCTTGCACATAAAATGGGTGTCTGGCAATCGCAGATAATTCACTTTGCCATAAATCCGCAAAGCTACTTGCCGCAGCTTTTAATTCCTGCGGGATATCATCGGTGAAGGTTTGCCCCTCTTCATCAGATTGATCCGCTTGTTTGGTGGTCATTATATTATCTAGGTCAGCCCTAATACATCTTGCATTGAATAAATACCTTTAGGTTGGTCGGCAACCCATAATGCAGCCGTAACTGCGCCATCGGCAAATATCTTTCTTGAGCTAGCATTATGTTTAAGGCTAAGCCGCTCCCCAGCTGCCGCAAAAATTAATTCATGCTCACCAACAACATCCCCGCCACGCAACGCCGCATAGCCTATTGCACCTTGTTCGCGTTCCGCATGAAGCTGTGTGCGTTCATAAATAGCATGTTCGTCATGATCGATTCCTCGTCCACGTGCGGCTGCTTGCCCAAGGGCTAAAGCGGTACCAGAAGGCGCATCAAGTTTATGACGATGATGCATTTCAACAATTTCAATATCATAATGATCGGGTAGGGTTTGCGCCATTTTCTCAGCCAAATTTGTCGCCAACGTAACGCCAACACTGTAATTTGCCGCCCACACAATTGGAATATGGCGTGCCGCCGCCTTAATTACGGCTTCATCCTGATCGCTTATGCCTGTCACGCCAATGACCAAGGGCGTTTGTGATTGCGCGCAAAGTTCAGCAACCTCAGCTGTTTGGTCGCGATGCGAAAAATCAATCACAACCCCAACCTCACTCACTAGCAATTCATGAAGATCATCATCAAAATAAATGGCTGAAGGCGCACCACCGGCCCATATCGTACAATCTTGACCAATTAAAGGCGTGTTTGGTCGTACAATTGCACCCGCAAGTTGGCATTTAGGATGGTCGGTAACGGCTTCAATCAGCATACGCCCCATGCGCCCACCTGCACCAATAATCGCGATGTGGGTTTGGGAATCCATTGATCCGTGTAAATTGATTAATCTATGGCCGCTATATGAGGCAGATAGCGATGATTTTCAGCATAATCAAGGCCGTAACCAATGACGAATCTATCTTCAATTGTAAAGCCAACATAATCAGCCGTAACATCAATCTCACGCCGTGATGGTTTATCAAGCAATACGCAAGAGATGATGGAATTTGCCCCTATATCTTCCAAATAAGCATAAGAAAATTGCAATGATCGTCCTGTGTCCAAAATATCGTCGATCAATAAAACATCCTTTTTATAAACTTGTGGCGGTTGCCCATAAAATATCACTCGTCCCGATGATGTTTTTTCATTACCATAAGAAGATAGGCGCATAAATTCAATTTCAGGCTGCATGCCTAAACGCCCCAAAGCACGGTGAAGATCGGCCGCAAACATATAACCGCCTTTTAATAATGCAACAATGATACAGTTAGAAGGCACTTTTTGCGATAATTCCACCGCCAAAGAATCAATACGCGCTTGAAGCTTTTCTTCACTGATTAAGATTTCAGGGTTTTTATCGCTAGCCATTCTTATTTCTTCTCACCTATTGATTATACTAGAATATTTTGAGTTTAATATGATTCGGTAAAAAATGTCCTATTTATCTTGTTTGGTTGCATTTTTGAACCACAGAACCAGTACCCGCTTTTGCTTTAAAATCATACAGAATGCAAGATTTAAATTTGTGGTGTGGATAATGTGTGTTTTATAAAAGTTTGGATATAGCGAATTAATAAGCTGATTATGAATATATAATTAAATCTACTCCAAAATTGTCTAACCCCTAAATTTATAGGTACGCTACTTAGAATCTTAAAAATATCTTTTCGATAAAATATAAATCTGATAATTATTCCAAATAATTAATGAAAGGATGATTTAATATGGATGATAATCTTGAATTTAAACAAGCTGATAAAGCCCATCTTACCGCATGGGAAGGATTAAAGACGACCATTGTCTATTCAACGGGTGCAATCATTGTGACTTTACTTGCACTTGCCTTCTTTTTTGGAGGATGACCTATAGACAAAGCCGATGACTCACCTGCTTGTTGTTGATGATGACGACCGTCTGCGCAATCTTATAAAGCATTATTTGATTAAGCAGGGATATAGTGTGAATGCTGTATCAGATGCGGCGCAGGCTTGGGGGGCGTTACGCTATTTTACGTTTGATCTGATCATCCTTGATGTGATGATGCCTGATGAAGATGGGTTCTCTCTTTTAAAACGCATACGGGAAGTTTCAAAAGTCCCCGTTTTAATGTTGACCGCTGCGGTCGAAAGTGATCAACGCATCCATGGTTTTGAACAAGGCGCAGATGATTATCTTACAAAACCGTTTGAACCGCGTGAATTGGTGTTGCGATTGGAGGCAATTTTACGGCGAATCAAACATGCGCCATTATCAGAAAATCTTATTGAAGAACCGCTTGAATTTTCAAATTTTAGGCTTGATCTCAAAGCAGGGCAACTTAGTGATCATAATGGTGAACCTGTACGCTTGACTGGCAGTGAAATTGCCATTTTAATTGCATTAGTTCGCAATCAAGGACGCATTTTATCCAGAATAGAATTAGCGCATTTATCCAATATTCAAGGCGGTGACCGCGCGATTGATGTTAAAATTGCCAGATTACGGCAAAAACTGGAAACACACCCAAAAGCACCGCGCCATATTTGCACCGTCCACGGTCAAGGTTATGTGTTTCGCCCATGATTGTTAAATTCATCAAACATTTTTTACCCAAAGGCCTGCTTGGACGCGCCTTATTAATTATCATCTCACCCTTGATTTTATTGCAGGTTATCTCGGTTTGGGTGTTTTTAGACCGCCATGTTGAACGAGTAACCCTACAGCTTAGTGATAGTCTTACCAATGAAATAGCCTATGCTTTGCAAATGATGGAACGCTATCCTGAGGATCAAACAAGCTTAATTGAACAGGCAAGAAGTAATTATGGCTATCTTGAATTTGAATTTATTGCGGATGAGATTTTGCCAAACGCACCTGCACCTGATCTTGGTTATGTTGCGCGCATCTTATCAGAACGGCTTGAACGATTAAATAAGCCTTATCGGATTGATGATCGTTTGTTTCGTAAAGAAATGAGCCTATTTATCCAACTGGTCGATGGCGTTTTAAAAATTAGAATCAACGGAAAACGCTTATTTAGCGTTACAACGATTATCTTTATTCTTTGGATGATTGGTTCTTCAATGTTGTTATTCGCAATCGCTTCAATGTTTATGCGCAATCAAATAAGACCAATCCGCCGCCTTGCAACCGCTGTTGATGCGTTTGGAAAAGATCAAGATGCACCAATTACAATCAAACCAGAAGGCGCGAATGAGGTGCGTCAAGTTGCTTTGGCATTCAACCGTATGCAAGAACGTATTCGCCGTCAAATGCGCCAGCGTACCGATATGTTATCGGCGGTTAGCCATGATTTACGCACCCCCATTACCCGTATGATGCTACAAATTGAATTTTTGGAAGAGGTTGCGGCAAAACAAGAACTTCAAGCTGATTTAGATGAAATGCAACAAATGATTGATGCTTATCTTGCATTTGCACGCGCCCAAGATGAAGAAGCAAAAGAGGTTGTCTCATTAAAAAATTTCCTTGATAAAACAACCCGCCATTATAAAGCCGAAGGATTACAGCTTGATGTGCATCTGGAATCACATTTAACCTTAAACGCACGCCCTGTTGCCCTAAGGCGTTTGTTTGATAATCTGCTTACCAATGCCCAGCGTTATGCGAAAACAGCAAGAGTTTATATTGCAGAACGCCGTAATTATGATCATGCGCAAGCCAACGAACCTGTTATAGAAATTCTGATTGATGATGACGGTCCTGGCATAGAAGAAAAAGATCGCGAAGCCGCCTTTCAACCTTTTGTTCGTCTTGATCGTTCGCGTAATCTTTCCAGCGTTGGCACAGGATTAGGGCTTGCGATTGTCCGCGATATTGTTCATATTCATGGGGGAAAGATTATGTTGGAAGACTCACCGCTTGGTGGTTTGCGTGTTCGTGTTCGCTTACCTAAATAAAAATATAGCTTCATAATAGGCAAAAAAGGAACAGGAGATGAACCCTTTCAAATCAAAATTTAAACGAATGATTCCGCCGCCCATTCCTGAAGGGGAGGCAAAGCGGCTTGATGCACGAAAACGCGCTGAAACTAAGGCAGAACAAGCCGCCCTTAAAAGTGAAACGAATAATGAAGCACGCCCAAAAGAAACAGGCGGCCCTACGGGTTTGGAGCCAACACGTTATGGGGATTGGGAAAAGGCTGGACGCTGCTTTGACTTTTAACTTTATCCTATCCTATATTTTATAATGCAAGCTGCGGCCGTTATCATTGGCAATGAAGTTTTATCGGGGCGAACGCAAGATAAAAATATTAACCTGCTTGCCTCCTCACTTAACGATATTGGCGTTGTTTTAGCAGAAGTGCGAATTATTCGCGATGATGAACCCACCATTATTAAGCATATAAATGAGCTTCGCCAACATTATGATTATGTTTTTACCTCTGGTGGGATTGGCCCTACCCATGATGATATAACCGCAGAGTCAATTGCAAAAGCCTTTAAAGTGCCTTTGAATTATAACGAGGAGGCAATGCGCCTTCTTGAGGATTATTATCAAAAACAGGAAAAAGTTTTTACAAAACCACGACAGCGCATGGCGCGGATTCCTGAAGGCGGACGCTTGATTGAAAATACCATATCGGTTGCCCCTGGTTTTATTATGGAAAATGTTTATGTCATGGCAGGAGTTCCTGCTATTTTTGCCGCGATGGTAAAGCATATTATACCTGAACTGAAACAAGGTGCGCCCATTATCAACCAATCTTTGGTGGTTGAATGCCCTGAAAGTGAATTGGCGACACCTTTATCAGGAGTTGCACAGAATTTTAAGGAGTGTGATATTGGCTGTTATCCTAGCTGGAGTTTTGGCAAACCCATTGCAACAATCGTTGTGCGTGGTACTGATGAACAACAGGTGGAAGCGGCGACAAAACAGATCAAGGCATTTCTTCCGACACTGCAATCTGATTATCAATGATTCTTGATCAGCCGTGGAAACTGCAAAAAGCATAAATTTCTTTGCCTCTGTTAAAGAAGCACTCAATCACTATCACCAACAATTACATCAATCAATCGGGGTAAGCTCACGAACCTTAAATAATTTACGATGGATTGAGGTATTAGGCCAATTTACGCTTGTTATGATTGTTGGCTTAATTATGGAATTTCCAATTGCACTTAAAGAAAGCCTTGCCCTGATTGTGTTATTAGGGCTGTTAAACCTATATTTTAGCATAGCAAATTTTCGTTTAGGGCGATTGAATGAATATCGTGCGCTTCCTATGTTGGCGGTTGATATTATTCAAGTTGCACTGCTTGCAGGCTTTAATGGCGGTATCAATAACCCATTTATTTTTATGATCTTGGCACCGTTGGTGGTTGCGGCAACAGTCTTATCCAAAATTGGCTCCAGCTTACTTACAATTTTGTCAATTATACTTGTGACGGGGCTTGTGTTTTATGCTTATCCTATGCCGTGGAAGCCTGATCTGTTAGGATATGATTTGGGCGCACCTTCATTAGAACTCCCTTGGTTTTATCAATTAGCAATTTGGTTATCACTGATTGCGTGTCATGTTATCTTGATTGGCTTTATCTGGACGACTTCAGCTGATTCAAGACGGTTATCTTCAGCCTTAGCTGAAGCTACGGGTGCTTTATCACATGAACGCGAATTATCGGCACTTGGCGCGCTATCTGCGGCGGCGGCTCATGAATTAGGCTCCCCCCTTGCCACTATTTCCGTTGTTACTAGAGAGTTAAAAGACCAAAATATAGAAGACCCACGCAACTGGAATCTTATTCAAGAGGATCATCAGCTGCTTTATGAACAGGCCGTGCGTTGCCGTGAAATTTTATTAAGCCTTTCAAAGGCACCGCCTAAACATGGTGGCGATCCCTATGAACGACCAACCTTATCCAGCCTGATTGCAGAAATTGCCAAAAAGCATGTTCCAGATCATCTTGAATTTGTTACAGAAATAGAAACAGAAACCCGTGGTATGGAACCAAATTTCCCAAGAATGCCCGAATTTATCAATGGCATTGGTAATTTATTATCTAATGCAGGGCAATTCGCAAAAGAACAGGTTTCCGTAAAATTATTTTGGGATTGGAATATTGTAAAAATCGTTATTACGGATGATGGCCCTGGTTTTCCTTCTTATATTCTGCAAGCGGCAGGGGAGCCTTATCAATCCACCCGCTCAGGTAAAGACGGCCATATGGGACTTGGTTTATTCATTGCAATCACTTTGCTGGAAAGCATTGGCGGCGCCCTTGATTTTCGTAATCATAACGGTGCCGAAATTAATATCAAATGGGCGCGCGAACAAATCGATGCGTTTTCTACACCGCAAATTTAAATGATGGATCATGATCATGAAGAGTTAAGCACTTTTTTATTGTGCTAAACGCTAAGGATGACGATACAAAACAAATATTATTATCGTTCAACAATTTCTGAAGCTAAATTTGGAAAAATTATTCGCCTATTTAGCCTTGATATTAAAAACTCCAAAATAATATGAATATCAAGGTTAAGTGAAATACGATTAAGATTAGCTGTATATATATACAGAAACACCTATCTTAGTTACTTAAGCCACAAATTTCACTGATTTAACTATTTGAAAATAAATAATAATAAAGAAAATGGCACGCTGATTGCTTTTATCAACGCATGAATTGTATTTAAAAAAACTTAAACCACAAAATATGGTGTTTTAGCTTTTTTGAATAGATAAATAACAAGCTTGAATAAACCTAAGTGAGGCGATTTCAAGGTAGAAACGAAAAAAGATCAGAAAGATTTTATTTAGCAACTCTAGAAAGGGGTGCGAATCATGGCGACAGAAATTGCCTTAACAAAAGCACAAAGAAGTTCCATTATCACCTTGCGTGATGTGGCCGATTTAAGTGATCGAACACAAGAAAGATTAACGTCAGGGCGAAGGGTTAATTCGGTTACTGATGATGCGGTTGCTTATTTTCAGGCGAAGTCGCTTTCTGACCGTGCTGATGATTTTGATCTTAAAAAATCAAATATTGACCAAGGCATTTCAGCGATGCGGACGGCACTTGATGGGGTTGAAGCCATCGATCAGCTATTAAAGCAGATGAAAGGTATGGCCGAAGCCACCAAGTCACAATCTGCAGAAGAGCGACAAACGGCGACCGAACAGTTTATTGAGATTGGCAATCAAATATCAGAACTCATCGAAGATACATCGTACCAAGGGTTGAACATTTTAAACCGTACCCAAAACAAATTGGATATTTCTTTTTCTGATCGTACGACATCAAGGTTAATTTTCAAAGGATTTGATTTCAACTCAACACGAGCGGGTGCGGATCGTGCTATTTTCACAACGGCCGCTTTTGATGATTTATTGAATATGCGCTCCTTTTCAATTGTAATTGGATGGTCTTCTGCTGGTGGTTACATGGATGTTGGTAATCCAGTTGGATTTTCAAGCATGGGTGATCTTAATACGGCTATTGCAATCGCCGATAGGGCGGTTTTGGTTCTTGATAAAGCCATTAATAATTTACGCGCTGCAGCGACTGAACTTGGGGCATCTGTTGCGGTACTTCAAACTCGCCTTGACTTTACAGAAGATTATGTGGAGGATTTATCTGTTGGTTCTGATAAATTAACATTGGCCGATTTGAACGAAGAGGGAGCTAACTTAGTTGCGCTACAAACAAGGCAAGAAATTGGTTTAGAGGCACTTAAAGTATCTGGTGACCAACAGCGTGCAATTATTAGACTTGTCCAAGGATAATGATAACAATTAAAACTTAGTTGTTAGAAATAATTATGAACTTTTATGGCGAACCCATATCACCGTAATGTTCGACTTCAGTCTTTTTAATCAAACAATTGATCGACTCGACAGTCAAAAAGCCATTGAATTATTGGCTGATGATGATGCAAAACGGTTACCTGTTCCGATTTTTAACTATTTGTTAGGATTAGTAAGCATCACATTAGGTAAAACTGCTCAAGGTTATAATTTAATTGTTAAGGCAGCAAATTCCGATATTGGTGAAAAAATGATTATTGAAGCTGCGGCTGCCTTGTCTGCACGCATTGGACGCTTACCTGATAGTGTTTATTATGCCAAACTTTCCAGTGCTTCAGATGTTGGGTTGATTACAAATATTCCCAGAATGATAGGAAATTTTGAAACACATTTTCAATCAATTCAACATGATCCTTTTAATAAACAAGCCAATTTTAATCGTAAAAAAGGCAATTTTTCAGAAGCTTTAAAGCATTATGAAAATGCAGCTATGTTTAATCAGGATGATGTTAAAAATTGGGAGGGACTTTGTTATTGTGCTGATCAAAAGCATTATCATCATCAAGCTTTGCAAGCTGCGCTACCTTTATTTGAATTAACCACCAATTCAGACGAGCGTGATTTTGCCTTGCGTATTTTAACAGAACAAAAAGCATGGGATAAGATTAGCAAACTAGATTTTACAAAATTAACGGATAAGCAGGCTGATTATTTGCAGGATCAATTGAAGATTCATTTGCGTATTGAAAACTATCTTGCAAATATCCCAAAAGCTCCATTAAACAAACCAAAAAGGCAAATTGTTTCAAAATTATTACGTCAAAAGCTAAACGATTTTTCAGGGGATGATTATTTAAACTATCAAAAAAAACGCATTGCTAAAAAGAAAATTAAATCTAAACGTTTGTTGGTTTATTGTGATTTATCTAGCAATCATGCTGAAGCTATTTTTGTCCTAGATTTAATCGCTGAATTAAGGAATATGGGGGCTGCGGTTGTAATATTCAATGATGGAAATGAATTTGAAACTTCCGTTCAAACCTATGCAGGCTGCTATGATGATTGGATCAATATTGAAAATATAGATTCCGTTACCCTAACTCATATGGTGAAAATGGTTGATCCCAATGTGATTATCAATCTGAAAAGTTCGATAGGCCACTTTGGTAGAAGTGATTTTTTAACCTCTGATTTTAAGACGCATTTTCCAAATACAAGCATGCGTTTTCTTGCCCCCCAATTTTCGTGGCAAGAACCGCTGTTTAATAGCAGTAATCAGCTTTCATCTTGCCTAATTCCACCACGATTTATGATATTGAATCATGAAAAATTTACAGAGACTGTAACAGATACCAAACGCAATCTTACAAAAAAAACTCTTGTGCTTCCCTCTAGCATAGCCATATTGTCTCCAGAATTTATTGAGCAATTTTTGCCACTTCGTCAAAATCATGAATTGGTCATATCAACGCAAATTATTAATTCAGATCCATCGGTATCGAAAGAATCTATTTTGCTTGAATCGGAACTTGCGACTCGTGAACAACTCCAACAAATCACGCTTCGTACTCCATCAAAACAAGATTTATGCTTTTGCCTTGACTTGTGGGGACAAGAACATCTTTTTCATCATTATCTAAATGGAGGGATTGTTCCAGCATTACTTACTTTACCCGTTAAGCATACTAAAAAAAGGCGTTATGGAATAATGCAGGAGCTTTTTATAAATTTTGGTTTAGAATCGCGTATCGTTGATCATATTAATCAATTATGGAGCCTTCCACCTTGGACGGAAAAAGATACAGAACGATTGATAGAGCGTTATACGCGTCTTTCTAATCGTAGCTGGCGGCGTGGTGCGGCACTTTGCCTTGCGAATATGATTAATGAACTGTAATATTTAAAAAAGCTTGAAAGAAATCGCATCAAAATGAACGCGCTTTACGAAAAGAATTTAAAATTTTTTGAGCAGCATTACCGACTTTATGCCAGTTGGGTTAAATCAATGGGTAGAACCGCTGCTGTTCCAATTTACGAAGATGGAACCAGACTGGATACGGATTATGAAGAGGCAACACCCCACACCATCGATAAACAAATTGTGAATTTAGATATTGGAGGACGCCTGCTTTATCCAGAGGAAAATGCAATTGATAGCGTTGAAAAACAGATTGAAAAAAACAAAGAAAAGCCTGATCGGCTTTACATTAGTCTTGGGCAATTAAGGCATCATACATTGCGTTCCAACAAAGCATTAAAATTTATGCTGGAAGAAAATACACGCCGCAATCCAAATAAAATAGTTAAGCATGAATTTGAAGATGAAATGGTTGTTTGCTTTGGTATTGGCCTTGGCCATCATATTGATGCGATGGTTGATGCCTTTGATATATCATATTTATTTATCACGGAATGTCAGCGTGAATTTTTATATTATTCTATGTTTGTTACTGATTGGGAAGCCCTTTATCATAAGCTTGAAGAAAAAGGGGGGCACCTGTCAATTCTTTGTAACGATTATCATTTGGTACAAGAAGGATTGATACGATCATTGCGCGAAATTGGAATTTCACGAATTGATGGCGTTATTCAATATATGCATTATCCTTCGGCTTATTTCTCAAGAACAAAACAATATATTCTTAAAAACATGGCTTTTATTGCTTCAAACTTAGGTTTTTTTGAAGATGAAACTGTAATGATTGTTCATGCGCTGCAAAATTTCTACGAGTCTTCACCAGCCTATTTTTGGTATCAAAAGCAACGTTATGAAAAATTAACCCCAATTGTTGTTGTTGGTTCAGCACCATCACTTGACCATTCAATCGAAACTTTAAAACAGATTGCAAAAGATGTGATTATTATATCATGTGGAACAGCTTTAAGGGTTTTGTTAAAAAATGGTATCAAACCAGATTTTCATACCTTAATTGAAAATACTATTAACCAAGTGCAAGTAATTGAAGAGTTGACCAGAGAATTTGATGTTTCCGATATTACAGTTTTAACGTCTGCGTCGGTTTATTATAAAGCCCTTACAAGATTTAAACGCAAAATTATCTTTTTTCGTGATCACCTTTGCACAGAAGCTTTATGGCCTAGCTGTCCAACAGTGAATTACACTGGCCCAATGGTTTCTAATTTAGGATTACGATTTGCAATTAGTATGGGGTTCAAAAATATTTATCTTCTTGGCATTGATTTAGGCTCAAGGGATAGAGCGCAGCACCATTCAAAAGATAGTTTTTATTATATCCATGGAGAACGTATTGAATCTGTTAAGATGTTTTCGAAAGATAAAAAAGAAATAAAAGCAAATATTCGTCCTGCAAATTTTGGCGGACAGGTAAACAGCAATCATGCTTATGATATCACTTTATTATTTAAAAATAATTTGATCAAAATATATCCAGATGTAAATGTTTATAATTGTAGCGATGGTGTTAGGATTGAAAAAGCAACGCCTATTTTACTTGAAGTTGCAGCTCAGCAGTTTGGTTCAATGAGACGCGATGGAAATGGTGAATCAATCGATCTTAGAAAATGTTTTCAAGAATTGGACTATATTGAAGATGCTGCGAGTGCTTATATTGGCGATTTTTCTCAAATGCGGCGGCGTATCAAACGTTATACAGATCAGTTGATCAAAAAAACTAAAGAAGAAACAAGTTTTAGCGTTTTATTACGCTATTTTCATGATGAATTAATGAATGATCATGGGCATAATGAACTTGATTGTTACCGTAGGATGCTAAGGGGGACAATATTTACTGAATTTACGGGGATTAATTATTTCTTTCGTCGATTGCCAGACCAACAATTTGCTGATTTTTTCCCGTGGTTGAAAGAAGTTTTAATTCATGAACTTAATGAAATGCGGCGTACAACAGATTTAGTTTTAACCAAAGCTAATAATAAAGAAGATATTTTAGAATTAGTTGCGGATGCTTATGACGAACAAAATTTCTTACGTGAACATAATCAAGAAGTGCCACTTGAATCAATTCAGTTTGAGACAACCCAAGAGGTTCATGCTCCTGAATAAAAATATGAAAAACAGCAATCTATAAAAGATATTGCTTTCTTTGATGGTTCAAATATTCCATAATCAATAGATAAAATTTTTAAGCTTTTAAACAGCAATGAATAATTCATCTCAAAAAAGGTGATTGATGCAAGATATTCTTGATGAATTAGAAAGCCGCCGCAACCGTGCAAATATGGGTGGCGGGCAAAAGCGAATTGATGCCCAGCATGCCAAGGGCAAATTAACGGCGCGTGAACGTCTTGATTTACTGTTTGACGCTAATAGTTTTGAAGAATGGGATCGTTTTGTTGAACATCGCTGTAGCGATTTTGGCATGGAAAACCAGCGTGTGCCAGGGGATGGCGTGGTAACTGGTCATGGTTTGGTGAATGGACGAACTGTCTTTGCATTTAGTCAAGATTTTACCGTATTAGGGGGATCATTATCCGCAAGTCATGCGATGAAAATCTGCAAAATTATGGAGCAGGCGATGCGGGTGGGCGCGCCTGTTATTGGTCTCAATGATTCTGGTGGTGCGCGGATCCAAGAAGGCGTTGCCTCCCTTGCAGGTTATGCCGATGTTTTTCAAAAAAATGTGTTAGCATCGGGGGTAATCCCACAAATTTCAATGATTATGGGGCCTTGTGCTGGCGGTGCAGTTTATTCACCTGCAATGACTGATTTTATTTTTATGGTTAAAGATAGTGCTTATATGTTTGTGACAGGCCCTGAAGTTGTAAAAACGGTTACCAATGAAGTAGTAAGCGCAGAGGAATTAGGCGGCGCATCCACCCATACGCAAACTTCAGGTGTTGCAGATTTAGCTTTTAATAATGATGTTGAGGCTCTTTTGACCCTTCGTGAATTTATGACATTTTTACCAGATTCTAACCGAAGCGATTTGCCTATAAAACCCACAACTGATCCTATTGATCGTCTTGAACCATCGCTAGATACTCTGACCCCTGAAAATCCAAACTTACCTTATAATATGCGTGAATTGATTGAGAAATTAGCCGACGATGGTGATTTTTTTGAATTGCAACCTAATTATGCAGGTAATATTTTAACGGGGTTTGTAAGATTGGAAGGCTCTCCGATTGGGGTTGTTGCCAATCAACCGATGGTGCTTGCTGGTTGTTTGGATATTGCAGGCTCCATTAAAGCAGCGCGTTTTGTTCGGTTTTGTGATGCATTTAATATTCCTATCCTAACGTTGGTTGATGTACCAGGGTTCCTTCCAGGAACAGCACAAGAATATGGTGGGATTATTAAACATGGCGCAAAATTGTTATTTGCTTATGGAGAAGCAACGGTGCCAAAAGTAACTTTGATTACCAGAAAAGCCTATGGCGGTGCGTATGATGTGATGGCTTCCAAGCATTTGCGGGGGGATGTTAATTATGCTTGGCCAGGGGCAGAAATTGCAGTCATGGGCCCTAAAGGCGCAGTTGAGATTATTT
Source organism: Alphaproteobacteria bacterium (assembly GCA_965229675.1). Taxonomy (GTDB): domain Bacteria; phylum Pseudomonadota; class Alphaproteobacteria; order CBDDJK01; family CBDDJK01; genus CBDDJK01. The sequence continues at coordinate 505,097 of OZ245897.1, read as the reverse complement.
TTCGTAAAGACCGAGATGATCCACAGAAAATAGCAGAGCGCGAAGCGGAATATCGACAAAAATTTGCTAATCCATTTGTGGCGGCTTCTCTTGGCTTTATTGACGATATTATTATGCCACATAATACACGTTATCGCTTGTGTAAGGCATTTTCTATGCTTAAAACTAAGCAGCTTTCAAACCCGTGGAAAAAACATGATAATATTCCATTATAAATACATTTTTTTAAATTTCAACTTCCAACAAAAGGATAAAATATAATGAAATTAGCACGCTATGGCAAAGAACAGCATGAAAAACCAGCAATCGTTGACCGTGATGGTAACTTAAGGGATTTATCGGCGCATATTAAGGACATTGATGGCGCATTATTGGCCAATCTGTCGGTATTAGATACAATTAACATCGATGATTTACCAATGATTGAGGGTAATAATCGATATGGTGCTTGTATTGCAGGTACAGGTAAATTTATTTGTATTGGCCTTAATTATTCTGATCATGCTGCCGAAACAGGGGCTGAAGTCCCCTCCGAACCAATTGTTTTTATGAAGGCGACTTCGGCAATTTGTGGGCCAAATGATAATGTATGGATTCCAAGAGCATCTGTTAAAACCGATTGGGAAGTCGAATTAGGTGTGGTGATTGGCAAAACCGCAAAATATGTCGATGAAAAAGATGCGTTCGATCATGTTGCAGGGTACTGTGTGGTCAATGATGTTTCGGAAAGATCCTATCAAGCGGAACGCCAAGGCCAATGGACAAAAGGAAAATCATGTGACCGCTTTGGCCCAATTGGTCCTTATTTAGTAACAAAAGATGAAGTGCCTGAACCACAAAATTTGAAAATGTGGTTGGATGTCAATGGTGAGCGTCGCCAAGATGGATCAACAAAAACAATGGTTTATGGCGTGGCTTATTTGGTTTCTTACTTAAGCCAATTTATGACACTACATTCTGGTGACATTATTGCTACAGGTACACCACCAGGGGTTGGCCTTGGCATGAAGCCTCCACAATTTTTAAAAGATGGTGATATTGTTGAGTTAGAAATAGAAGGACTTGGAAAACAAAGACAAGTCTTCATTGCGGATCAATAGGATATATAACAGATCGTTGTAATCTTTTATGTAATAATTTAACTGGTTGGGAAATCAAAATAGGTTTGTGGATCCATTGATTGGCCATCTTTGCGTAATTCAACATAAAGGATTGCGGCTTCAGAAGCTTCCTGATCTGCAAGATTACCCACGGGTTCACCTGCCAAAAGCCATTGCTGGGGAACAACATTTAATTCGTCCATTCCAGCAAGGACGCTGTGATAACCACCATCATGTTCTAAAATAACAACTAACCCAAATTCACGAAAGGTACCAGCAAAGGCAACCTTGCCATCAAAGGGCGCGATCACTTGCGCATCAGCACGCGCACGTACCGATATGCCTTTGGATGTACCGCCTATTTCCAAATCATCACCATAGTTACGAACTAAGGTGCCGCGGACAGGCAGGGCTAGCTGACTGGCTTTAGTAGGAAAGGGGCGAATCCCTTCTGGTTTTGCAAGTAAAATATTTTCTTGGGTCTCGCCATCCGTTTCCAATGGTGCAATTAATGGGGTTGCTTCACCTTCCACCCCTTGAGATTCAGCATCGCGCGATTCTTGCGTTCCATCACTTGGAAGCGGAGGGCGTGGACGGTTTAATTTTGTGATCAATTCATTTAAAGAGGCCGCTTCATTGCCAAGAGCCAATAATTCAAGTGCTTTAACCTGCCTTGAACGTTCTGTTATTTTATATTGATCCAAATTACGGGCGACTAAGGTTTCCAACCGTTCTTTACCTTCGTTTAACCTTATTTTACTATCTTCCAAATCACTTAATTTTATGTTGATGACTTGTTGAAGATTAGAGAGCGATTTAACATCCTCATTTAATAATCGCGCACGATCACTAACTTGTGGCAGTAAGCTTGCCATAACAACCAAACCTTGAAAAATTTCATCAGGCGGTGCTTCTTGCATCAAAATCGCCACTAAATCGGCTTGATGATAATTTGAAAATAAATGAATTGCATGACTGATTTGGCTATAATGCAGTTCAATTTCTTGGCTACGCGTACTATTATCCTGCTCTAATAACTCTAACTGCAATTCAAGGCGGCTGACAATCGCTTCTTGATTTTGTAATTCCTGCGCCATGCGGATAAGATCACGCTTTAAAATTTTAAGGTCAGCCTGTAATTTACCAGCTTTGCTATCCAATTGGGATTTGTTTTGGCGTGTACGCTCAATATCGCGATTAAGGCGGTCTAACTGTTCATTAATTGCGTTGCTTTGTGCATACGCATTAAAATCCGTATCCCCTATTACTAGGTTCATTAAAATAAAGATAATAAATAGTAAACAATAACGCATTGTTTGATTTATGAATTATGGTTTGGAGAGCAATCCAACAAGCTTACCATGAAGTCTAGGATTGGCGCATATTATCGTTTTATGATCTGGTGTCCAATCACCGCCGTCCGTTTGGCTTAGTTTTGCACCTGCTTCACGTGCAATTAACGCACCAGCGCAAACATCCCAAGGCGAAAGTCCTGCTTCCCAATAGCCATCATAACGACCAGCAGCAACATAGCATAAATCAAGCGCAGCAGCACCAAATCGTCTTACCCCTGCGCTATTTGCCATGACGCGTCCCAACTGTTTTAAGAATTTTTGATGCCCATCTTGCGCTTCGTTATGGCCAATAAAAGGAATGCCAGTTGCAAAAATACTATCGGGTAATTGTTCCCTTGCAGAAACCCTAATCCGCTGCGAACCAATATAAGCCCCTTTACCGCTTTCTGCCCAAAAATGCTCGTCCTTAATCGGGTCATAAACACAGCCTGCTATGAGTTCCTGCCCACGCATCAAACCAATCGAAACCGCAAAATGCGGTAACCCATGCAAAAAATTGGTTGTTCCGTCCAAAGGGTCAATCACAAAACAATGCGTTTCATCCCAATGAGATTTATTCTGAGGAGGGGTTAAAGGTGGAACCGAACCCCCTTCTTCCATTAAAAATGCATATTCTGGACGGGCTTTTTGTAATTGAGTAAAAATAATTGATTCAGCTTTTTTATCGGCGATTGAAACAAAATCTCCAGGACCTTTCTTTGAAACTTGTAATTTTTCAACTTCGTTAAAATCACGGGTTAAGGCACGCCCCGCAGCAACTGCGGCTTTCATCATAATGTTCAAATTGGCGGAGCGAACCAGCATCTTATTATCCCTTAATCTTTTGCGCGTTCAACATAGCTACCATCTTCGGTATTCACAACAATGCGCGTGCCAGCTTCAATATGAGGCGGCACCAACACTGAAACACCGTTTGATAATTTTGCTGGTTTATAAGAAGATGAGGCTGTTTGCCCTTTCACCACTGGATCAGCTTCAATCACTTCCAATGTTACCTTTTGCGGCAAGGAAAGCGAAAGCGGTTTACCTTCATGGGTACGAATGGAGACCGTCATGCCTTCTTCTAAATACACCGTTTGATCACCAATTACTTCTGTGCGGAGTTCTAACTGATCATAAGTATCATTATTCATAAAATGATAAACATCGCCTTCTTGATAAAGATAATTATAATCGGTTTCATAAATTTCTGCCGCTTCCAAGGCTTCTTGTGTTCTAAAGCGTAAATTTGTCTTTAGCCCAGTTACGGCGTCACGTGCTTCAATCTGTGAAACTGCGGCACCTTTTCCTGGCTGGTTAATTTCGTTTTTGACAACAACCAGCAATTTGCCTTCATGATAAAATGCACTGCCAGCACGAAGATTGATTGCATTGACTTTCATAATTTATGCTGTTCCTTTCTGTTCATGGAATTTTAGCCGCCATAACGAATGCGCCACCAAGGTTGTCAGAATCAAACCCCCACCGATGAATATATAAAGGCTAGGGACTTCCCCAACCGCAAGCCATACCCAAAATGGACCTAAAATTGATTCTAATAGCATCAAAAGTCCAACCTCGGCTGAGGTGATATAACGCGGCCCCGTTAAAATCAAGAAAAAGCTAACTGGAATGATAACAAGCGATAAAAATAAGGTCAGCATCATTGCTTCAAACGGCATAGCAATCGAAACAAATGGTAATAAAATTAACCCTAAGCTAAGCGAACCAATCCCATTGATCGGCACAACATCAATATCAGGGCGCATCCTGATCAATGTAAGATTAATCGATAGAAAGATTGAACACATCATCGCAAGCAATTCACCATAAATTGAAAATTCGGTGGATAACCCATCTTGGAATACAATGATGATGCCGATAAAACAAAGACCGATTGCAATTAATGTTTCAGGTGCTAAACGCTCCTTCATTAAAATTCTTGATAAAAGGCTTGACCAAAGCGGGGAAAGTGCCAAAAAAATCAGCAAATTAGCGACTTTTGTGAAACTTAAGGCAACAATAAAACAATAAGAAGAAAAAGCGAAGCTTAACATTAACCATAAGCCAATCCATCCTGCTTGCTTAATTTTTGTCACAAGCCCTAAACGGTAACGAAAAAGTCCAAATAATACAAATATTCCGCCAAATAAGATACTACGCCAAAATGTCATAACGTGTGCATCTTGATCAATCAGACGCATGATCATCGTATCGGGGGTTAAGATTAACACCCCTGCAAGGGTAATCAACAACCCTTTTTGATGGTTATTCATCCTCTTGTTTCCTAAAAAATATTGAGTTAGCAAAAAAGCCACAGGCACAAAGAATTTGCAATCCTTAAATCATTTATAAGGTTAGGTAGCGGACTCATAAAATTGGCACCACAGTCTTATTGTAGCTAATTTAACAAATGCCATAAAATTTGTTGAGTGTTTTTCGTATCTTGTTGCAATTGATCGAAATGATTTTTTTAGCCTTCCAAAAAATCGTTCAACAATATTCCGTTGTTTATAAAGCTCTTTATCGTATGGTTTAGGCGTTTTTCGATTGGCTCTTGACGGAATACATTCGATAGCACCTTGTTCCCAGATCATGTTTCTTACCCATTCTGCATCATAAGCCTTATCTGCAAGAACTGCTTGCCCGAATTGCAAATTCTGTAGCAAATCACGACAAGCAGGGGCATCATGTGCTTGACCTGATGTTAAATTAAATCCCATCGCCAAACCATGTTCATTAACGATGGCATGAAGTTTTGTTGTCAAGCCTCCTCTTGATCGCCCCATACAACGAAATTTACTGTTTTTTTTACTGTCGCTGCAGAATGATGCACACGAATAGAAGTCCCATCAACCATAACAAGATTATGGTTATAATAATCACAAATAGCATCCATTAAACGATCCCAAATACCAGCCTTCGTCCAACGATTAAATCGATTATAAACAGTTGTGTAAGGCCCATAACGCTCTGGGAGATCACGCCATGGAATGCCTGTGCGAAGCTTGAAAAATATTCCATTTAAAATACGACGATCATCAACACGCTTAACCCCACGGCTCTTTTGAGGCAAAAGTGGGAAGATAAGCTCCCATTCAAAATCACTAAGATCAAATCTGGACATGGTTAACTCCTAAAAAAAGGTTGTAATACCAAAGCTGAATCAGATTTGAATTAAATATACAACAATTTTATGGGTACGCTACCTAATTAAAAGCGGCTTATGTTTATTTTTTTGCAGTTCGGTTTTGTAAGATTTTTTTCAAAGTCTCTGCGCGTTTTGCGCGTTGCTGGGCTTCCAGCTGTGCGGCATAATCTTGTATCTGATCTTCTTGTGGTGGTGGATTTTCAGCTTGTTCAGGTTCCATTTCTGTTGCAGGTGATTTAACGGCGGCAAAAATAGCTTGGCTTTCATTTGTCGTTTCTTGTTGTCGATCAGTTATGATTGGTGCCGAATCTAATTCAGCTTGTTTGCTGTTCACAATCGCAGCTACAGGATCATTATCTGCATCTGTTTCGTTAATATCAACAGAAGGATCAGTTGATGTATATGACTGTTCTTCCTCTTCATCCTCAGCAGGATTACCAAGCAGGCCAGCTCCAATTTGGCGATTAATATTGATCAAAACTTCAAGTTTATTCGTATCGGGATAAGCCAAAATGTCAACTGAACGCTTATCGATAAAGTTCGATAGATTCACAAGATTGGAGCGCACCGTAATCGGCACAGTATTTTCAGGATCAAGCATTGCGGCCTGAATAATTGTCCATACACGCCAATTCAAACGGACAACATCACGAATTTCTGACTTATTTTCAGGTGTTTGACGCACGCGATCAAGCCTACGCGCAAGCTCAATAAGCGCCCAGCCCTCGGCTTTATTAGCAGGCGCATTTAACAAATCCAGCCGATTTTGGTCTGAATAAGATTTTAACATTTAGTTTCCATAAATTGAAGGTAAATTGTTACCATAAAATTTTAACAATACCTTCTTCAACACTATAACTTTTCATTTGTTAGCCCTTTAACTATCAAATCATTACCAATAAAAAGCAAATACAAACAAACAACAATAGACTACATAACACCGATTCGGAAAAAAATTAAACCCTTTTTTTCATTGTATTAAAGCAATATAAAAAACTGGCAAACAATAGTTTGGATTTTGGGATTTTAAACCTATATGATTTAAAGTGTTTTTACTTTAAATTGCCCTGAAAAAGATTTTAGTCACTTGTTTTTAATGTTTTTTTTGAAAAGTTGAGGCGTGCTTTTTCATAAGAATTTTTGAGTTTTAAGGATTCCATATAAAGCATTAATAATTTACAAAAGTAATTATTTAGCGATTGATGTCATCAAATAAGCGTTTGCCCATTTTAAAAGTTGGGGAGCGTTTTGCGCCAACTTGAACAGATTCGCCACTGCGTGGATTGCGCGCAGTACGACCAGCGCGATCTTTTACACCAAAACTGCCAAACCCTCTTAGTTCAATGCGTCCGCCTTCAATTAAGGTTTGTTCAATTTCATTGAAAAAAATTTGCACGATGCGTTCAACTTCGCTCATATAAAGGCTTGGGTAACGAACGGATAAGCGTTCTACCAGTTCTGATCTGGTCATTTTATTTCTCTTTTAAGGTTATGAATTATTACATCTTAAAAATAATTATACCTTAAATTTCAACAAATTCAATTAAAAAAGCAGATTTAGGTATTTTGTTATGCCACCGCATTATTTTCATGTAAAAAATCACCTTGTTAAAATAAGCTTGTAAATTAATATCGAACACCCTAATTTATATTTGTAAGGATTATAATAAAAAAATGACTGATTCTAGGATTCATAGCCGCCCATTATCACCGCATCTTAGCGTTTATAAACGCGAATGGACGATGGTTTATTCAATTCTCCATCGCATTACAGGGATTTTGTTAGCCTTTGGGATGGTCCTATTGATTTTATGGTTAGCTTCGCTTGCAGGTGGGCAAACAAGCTATCAAACTGCGGTTATGCTTTTATCTAGCGTGATTGGGCGCATTATTATTTTTGCGGTTAGCTTGGCGTTTTTTTACCATTTGATCAATGGTATCCGACATTTATTATGGGATACGGGAATTGGGCTTAGCCTTGTCCCTGCCCGCATGACAGGGCATTGGGGGGCTTTCTTTGCTTGCTGTCTTACTTTGCTGTTTTGGTTAATTGCGTATGATATCTTTCCCCAAGATATGCTTAATTGGATGAAAGGTTAATCCAATGACGATGCCTTCTTATAGTGATGATCGCCGCTCTGAGTTAGCCAAAGTACGCGGGCTTGGCAGTGCCAAGCATGGCACCCAACATTGGATTATGCAGCGTTTCAGCGCAGTCGTGTTGATTGCCTTTTTTATTTATATTGCTTTTTTAGCTACCAGTCTTTCAGGTGCCTCTTATTTGGAGGCCGTTGCAGTTATCGCCAATCCTGTTCATGCGATTTTGTTGAGTTTATTCATTATTGCTGGATTTTATCACGGACAGCTTGGCCTGCAAGTGGTGATTGAAGATTATATTCATAAAACGGCTATTAAAATAGGTCTGATTTGGGCAGTAAAATTAAGTGCTGTTGCTTTCGCGACGGTTGGAATTTTCTCTATTCTCCGTCTAGCTTTATAAAGGAGGATGAAGTAATGTCAGAAGCCTATCCATTAACCGATCATCATTATGATGTTGTTGTTGTTGGCGCAGGGGGGGCTGGTCTTCGTGCAACCTTTGGCTTGGCAGAACAAGGACTAAAAACCGCTTGTGTTACCAAATTATTTCCAACCCGCAGCCATACGGTTGCCGCACAAGGCGGTATTTCTGCCGCACTTGGTAATATGGGCGAAGATAATTGGCGGTGGCATATGTATGATACGGTTAAAGGATCAGATTGGTTGGGGGATCAAGACGCAATCGAATATATGGTACGGGAAGCTGCGCCTGCTATTATCGAGCTTGAGCATTATGGCGTGCCATTTTCAAGAACCGAAGCAGGAAAAATTTATCAACGCCCCTTTGGTGGGATGACGACCCAGTTTGGTGAAGGACCACCAGCGCAACGCACTTGTGCCGCTGCTGACCGTACAGGGCATGCAATCTTGCACACCCTTTATCAACAATCCCTTAAGCACCAAGCAGAATTTTTTGTTGAATATTTTGCGGTCGATCTGTTGCTTAGCAATGATGGGGAGGTTTGCGGAGTGCTTGCATGGAATTTGGATGATGGTTCCCTCCATCGTTTTATTGCCCAGCGCACCGTATTGGCAACTGGTGGTTATGGTCGGGTTTATTTTTCAGCAACCTCTGCCCATAGCTGTACGGGCGATGGCGGTGGTATGGCCTTGCGTGCTGGTTTACCGCTTCAAGATATGGAATTTGTTCAGTTTCACCCAACGGGTATTTATGGGGCAGGTTGCCTAATTACCGAAGGAGTACGGGGTGAAGGTGGTTACCTTACCAATGGGGAAGGGGAGCGATTTATGGAACGCTATGCCCCTTCTGCAAAAGATTTGGCCTCACGCGATGTTGTTTCAAGGTCAATGACCATGGAAATTCGTGAACAGCGCGGCGTTGGTAGTCAAAAAGATCATATTCATCTGCATTTAGAGCATTTGGCGCCCGAGGTTATTCACGAACGCTTACCAGGCATTGCTGAAACGGCAAAAATCTTTGCTGGTGTTGATGTAACACGCGAACCTATTCCAGTTTTGCCAACGTGTCACTATAATATGGGTGGGCTTCAAACCAATTATCATGGCGAGGTTGTAACCCTGCATGATGGTGATCCAAATTATCCTGTGCAAGGCTTGATGGCGGCGGGTGAATCGGCTTGTGTTTCGGTGCATGGGGCAAACCGTTTGGGTTCCAACTCGCTTTTAGATTTGGTCGTCTTTGGACGCGCAGTTGCGCTTCGTTGCGGCGAACAATTAACTGCAGGAGCAAGTGCGCCAAAGCCCGCATCCTTTTCAACAGATTTCATTCTTGGGCGTATTGATAAGTTACGCCATGCAGAAGGTTCGACTGGAACGGCTGAGCTTAGATTGGCTATGCAAAAGACCATGCAAAATTGCTGTGCTGTGTTCCGAACGGGTGAAGTAATGGCAGAAGGTGTTGCCCAGCTGATGGAGGTTTGGGCGGCACGCGATGATTTGAAATTGGCAGATCGTTCAATGATATGGAATTCAGAATTGGTTGAAGCTTTAGAATTTGAAAATCTAATCAGTCAAGCCATGGTTACGATCCGCAGTGCTGAAAATCGTACAGAATCACGCGGTGCGCATGCGCGTGAAGATTATAAAGAACGTGATGATGAGGAATGGATGAAGCATACGCTAGCTTGGTGCGATGAAAAAGCTGATGTTAAATTTGGTTACAGGCCTGTTCAGTTAAGTCCAATGAGTGACGAAATTGAAGCAATCCCACCAAAAGCGCGTGTTTATTGAGCTGGTTCGGATTTAACGATGTCCTATTTTTTTGGAGGCTAAAAAGATGGTTGAATTTACCCTGCCCGAAAATTCAAAAATTGTAAGAGGAAAAGATTGGCCTGCACCCGAGGCGGCAAAAAACACCCGCCGCTTTGTGATTTATCGTTGGGATCCAGACACTGGTGCGAATCCAAGGCTTGATCGTTATGTCTTGGATATGGACGAATGCGGGCCAATGGTGCTTGATGCACTGATTAAGATTAAGAATGAAGTTGACCCAACCTTAACCTTTCGGCGTTCTTGCCGCGAGGGTATATGTGGCTCCTGCGCTATGAATATTGGTGATAAAAGAGGCGGCTTAAATTCTTTGGCCTGCACCAGCTTTATTGATGAATTAGATGGCGATATTTTTATCCATCCTTTACCGCATATGCCAGTGGTGAAAGATTTGGTACCTGATCTTAGCCGTCCTTATGCACAATTAGCTTCAATTGAGCCTTGGTTAAAATCCAAGACACCTGCGCCGCCAGATCATGAACGGTTACAATCCCCAGAAGAGCGCAAATCGCTTGATGGATTATATGAATGTATCTTATGTTTTAGCTGTTCAACCTCCTGCCCAAGCTATTGGTGGAATGGGGATCGTTATTTAGGGCCTGCAATTCTTTTGCAAGCCTATCGCTGGCTTGCTGATAGCCGCGATGATCATGATGGAGAGCGTTTGGACGATCTGGAAGACCCGTTCAGGCTTTATCGTTGCCATACGATTATGAATTGTTCGAAAACCTGCCCTAAAGGCCTGAATCCTGCGGGTGCCATTTCAGAAATTCGTAAAATGATGGTGGAGCGTCAATTATAACTGATCAAAAGGGCGTTCTGAGTTTAGTATCATTCAGTAAATAATCTAAGTTTCCCGTGTGATAGGAAGCATTAATTCACGGACAAATTTTTGCATGGCATGCGTCGGTTCGGGGGTTAAGCGACTAACGCCATAGGTTAAAATAAATGAAACAGGCAGGCCGAAAATTCCTGCCGCCTCGTTTTTAATGCCAAACCATAAGGGTGCGCCAAAGATGGTTGGATGCGTCCATATTATATAAAATAGGGTAACTGCAAAGCCGCCTATCATCCCACAAATTGCGCCATATTTATTAGTTTTAACCGACCATACACCAAGCACCAGTGCTGGAAAAAGGCCTGCCGCCGCAAATGAAAACGCATAAGAAACAAGCGATAAAATATTACCCATCCCGCCTTTAGAAACCAAGGCAGCCGCGAACATAGCAACCAAAACCAATAAGGTGCGGGAGATAATCAACCGCCGTTTAGTCGAAGCAGATGGGTCAATCATCCGATAATAAATATCATGGCTAAGTGCGTTTGCAATCGCCAATAATAAACCATCGGCCGTTGATAAAGAAGCTGCTAATCCACCCGCCATTACCAACCCTGCAATGACATAAGGAAGCCCTGCAATTTCGGGGGTTGCAATTACCACTACATCCGTATTGATTTTAAAATCATTGTAACCGATGGTTTTAACTTCGTTAAGCGCACAAGCTTCCAATATACGGGTCGCATCACTTGCTTGTTCGCCGCAGATAAAAACCCGTTCCAATCCGCCATAGATAAAAACCCAATCAGGTAAATTTTGGATGGCTGCAAGCGAACTTACATCAAAACTAATGATGGATTGATAAACCTCATATTTAATAAAGGCGGCATAAGCTGGTGCAGTGATATAAAGCAAAAAGATAAAAAATAACGCCCAGCCAGCTGATTTTCGTGCATCACGCACTGAAGGGGTTGTGAAAAATCGCATTAACACATGTGGCAATGCTGCTGTACCCAACATTAAACATAGGATAAGTGCAAAAAAATTTAATAATTCTTCATTGGTTTGCGGCGTTTGAATGAAAGAGCGTACCTGATCAAAACTGCCATGCGTTGCTTCAAATTCTGTGATTTTTGTTAAAATCTCGCCATAAGAAAGTTGCGGAATGGGAAGTCCTGTATATTTCAGTGATAACCAAATGACAGGCACCATATAGGCGATGATAAGGACGATATATTGGGCAACTTGTGTCCATGTCACGGCACGCATCCCCCCCAACATGGAACAGGCAAGAATACCAAGCAGGCCAGAAAATACGGCTAGTTCAAAGGGGATTCCTAAAATGCGGGCAGCAATCTCTCCCGTACCTGATAATTGCCCCAACAAATAATAAAAAGAACAGCAAAATAAGATAACAACCCCGATTGAGCGCGCTAAATGCCCGCCATAGCGTGCGCCAAGAAAATCTGGTACTGTGTAAGCTCCAAATTTTCTTAAATAGGGTGCAATTAAAACTGCAACCAACACATAGCCGCCTGTCCAGCCTATGATATAGGCCATATAGCTATAGCCTGATTGATAAATCCCGCCTGCAAGGGCGATAAAGCTGGCGGCACTCAACCAATCAGCGGCGGTTGCCATACCGTTATAGACAGCAGGTATTTTGCGACCTGCAACATAATATTCTGAAACCAGCATGGTTCTGGATAAAAAGCCAATCATTGCATAAACAAATAGAGTAAAGATAATGAATGAAAAGCCAATAATCCGATTTTCTACGCCAAGCAGCTCTAGCCCATACATCGCCAATACAAACAGGACAAATCCACCTGTATAATAGCCATATAGCCGTTGCATATTGCTTAATCTTTTGAAGAATTTTGATCGGGTTCTGCAAGCCCGCAATCATGGTCAATATGGTTTTGCCGCGCAGAATACCAAAAACATAAAACGACAAAGACAATTAAGGAACCTTGAGCGCTAACCCACCAGCCAAGGGGAAATCCCAAAAAGCTAATATTATTAAGCGCATCGACAAATAAATGAATAAACACAGAAAAAACCACCCACAAAATCAAACAACGCAGCATTAACGCACGCGTTCGGTTTGCATGGTCTTCAATCAAATCAATTTTATGGCGCGGCTGATTGCTAATTGCCTGCACAGAAGCTTTTATATTGGTTTGATGTGGCTTATTCATTATTATTGATTGGCAACTAAATCCATTAAGGCGATAAAGGCCGAGATCGGTTGCGCCCCATTCAGGCTATAACGCTCCTCAAACAGGAAAAAAGGAACCCCGTTAATTCCATAGGTTTGTATGGTTTCGCCCGCATCTAAAGAAAGTTTATAGGCGGACATAATTTCCGATTCTTCCAATCCATGGTCAAGCGCAAGCTTTCGTAAAACGTCTTGATTACCAATATCCTTGCCTTGTTCAAAATAGGCCTTAAATAAAGCAAAGACAAAATGGCCGGTGCGGGTCGTATCGGCTTTGGCTGTAAAGGCTTGAACTAGTTGATGAGCTAAAACCGTTGATGGTGTTGTTTTAATCTTTTCAAGCGCAAAGTTTAATCCAAGCTGATGCGCACGGTTTACAACAGGTTCATAAGCCCGTTGGTATCCCGAAATGCCACCAAATTTACCCAGTAAATAAGCATTACGATCCATCCCTGAGGCGGGCATTTTTGGATTAAGAAAAAAACAACGCCAATTAAGTTTTAACTTATATTGGGGACGCTGTAAGGCCGCTTTTTGAAGGGCATGTGCGCCGATATAGCACCATGGGCAGATCGGATCAAAAAAGACAGAAACTGCAATATCGAATGAGATTTGATTGGCTTGCGGACTAGACATAATAAAACTAGTTTAAGGGGATTAGTTCTCAGCTTCAAGCCTCATTTACAGCGATAACCTTACGTCCAGCGTAAAACAGCCATAATAAAGTGATAAATAATGCCAGTGATACCCCTAAAAATAGGATATTTAAGTTTAACCATCCCAATTGAGTAAGAATCAAACCAGAAAGAAAGCTGGTCAACATGGTAGTCACCCCAATCAGCATATTATTAACGGTTTGAACCTTCATGGAGACAGATGGCTCAACTTTATGCACCACCAAATAAGACCCTGCTAAAAATAACATATTCCAACCAAGCCCATAAAAAATCAGCGCAATTTGAAAGCCAAGTAACGAAACGGGATCAATCACAGCCGCTGCCGTGCCAGCTGCCATTAATAATGCACCGATGGTTGCAATTACCCGTCCGCCAAATAATGCGATGAACTTACCCATAAATAAGGAAGGAACAAACATCGCCAATACATGCATTTGAATCGCATAAGTAATTGGGACATAATGAATGCCCAGCCCATCCATGGTAATTCCTGACGAAATCATTAAAATACCCATAATCGCATAACCAAGTGCAGAAGCTAGCATTCCACCCCAAAGGACAGGGTTATGCCATACTGCCTTTAATTTTTGTGGGTCTGGTTTAACCTCATCTGGTTTGGTTGCATTTGGAATGGGTAAGCTGGCAAGGATTATAAAGCTAATCAAACACAGAACGCCAATACTATAATAAGCGGCTTCGAATGTGCCACCTGGAAAAAATGGGTCTGAATTGCGTGAGGCAAAAGGTCCGATAAAGGCTGCAAATGTTCCCCCTGCAACCACCAATGACATCACGATTGGTCGTTGTGCCTCACTTGCCATATCCGTTGCCGCAAAACGATAAAATGCAATATAGGCTAAATTAACCCCAATCATAATATGGGATAGGCATAGCAAAAGCATATTTTGATTTGCAATTGCTATTCCTCCTATTGCGCCACCACACATGCCAATAAACGCAGCGGCCAAAAATACCGCTTTGCGTCCGAATTTACTCATAAGCCATTCTGAAGGCGCAGTTACCACCAATAAAGCAACAAATTGTAATCCAAAAGGAACAGTTAGCATCGCCCCTTCAAGCCCAATATGGCGCGCAGTAAGCATTCCAACTGTGACGGCAACAACAGCCGTTGACATGCCTGCACCATTAGCAAGGCTAAATAGTATGATTTTAGGTAACATGGTTTAAATTGCCCCGAAAAATTAAGGTCTAGACAACTTTAGAGTAGATTTTTTCTAAATTTGCTTAATAATATCTTATAAACATTTCCTTGTCTATTGTTAAATCTCCATTCGTATTCTTTGGCATTAACAATTATAGATAGATTGTTTGGTATTTCTAAGATTTTCACATTTGATATTGGAGGTATTTTATGGATCATTGCAAATATTACGGTCATCAATCGTTTGTCAAAAACGGTTTTGTTCGGGGTTTTCAGCGTTATCTCTCTTGTAGGCGCAATCAAATCTATCTATAGTCCACAATGCCAAAAAGCAATTGAATAGGTGTTAATCTTTTAATCATGGCTAATCTTATTCTCATTCTTGGTGATCAGCTTTCTTCATCAATTAGCAGTTTGCGCAACTGTAATTTACAAGATGATTTAATTTTAATGTGTGAAGTTTGGGATGAGGCGACCTATGTCAAACATCATAAAAAGAAGATCGCGTTTTTATTTTCAGCAATGCGCCATTTTGCACATTCATTGCAGGAAGCAGGTTATAAAGTTCATTACACAAAATTAGATGCGCTTCAAAATACAGGATCGTTCAAAGATGAATTAAAACGGTTAGTTGACAGCCATAAATTTGAAAAAATGATCGTCACGCAAGCTGGTGAATATCGCCTAATGAAAGAAATGCGTAATTGGAATAAAACCTTAGCAATTCCTGTTGAAATTCGTGAAGATGATCGGTTTCTATGTAGTTTAGATGAATTTAACGCATGGGCGAAGGGGCGTAAACAGCTCCGTATGGAATATTTTTATCGGGAGATGCGTAAAAAATACAATATCTTAATGGATGGCGACGTACCCGTTGGCGGTCAATGGAATTATGATGCTGAAAATCGTAAATCGCCAAAGGACGGGCTTGTTATTCCAAACCCCACAATCAGCGAACTAGATACGATTGCAAAGGAAGTGCTTACGCTTGTCGCTGAACGCTTTGATGACCATTTTGGTGAGTTAGAACCGTTTTATTTTGCCGTTACCCGCAAAGATGCGCTGCATGTACTTGATCAATTTATTAAAGAGCGTTTGGTGCATTATGGCGATTATCAAGATGCCATGCTACAAGGCGAACCATGGATGTTTCATTCTCATATCAGCTTTTATCTTAACTGTGGTTTGTTATTGCCGCTTGAATGCGTTGAGGCGGTTGAGCAAGCCTATCATAAAGGCAATGTGCCGTTAAATGCAGCTGAGGGATTTATCCGCCAAATCATTGGTTGGCGTGAATATGTCCGTGGACTTTATTGGCTAAAAATGCCTGGTTATAAGCAAGAAAATTTTTTTGCTGCGAAGCGCAAGCTTCCTCAATTTTATTGGAGCGCAAGGACTAAAATGAATTGCCTCCATCAATCAATTACTGAAACCAAGCAACATGCCTATGCCCATCACATTCAACGCTTGATGGTGCTTGGTAATTTTGCATTGCTTGCTGGCATTGATCCTGAAGCGGTCAATGAATGGTATTTGATTGTTTATGCAGATGCTTATGAATGGGTAGAGCTTCCAAATGTTACGGGTATGATCTTATTTGCTGATGGAGGCTATCTTGCAAGTAAACCCTATGCCGCAGGTGGTAGCTATATCAACAAAATGTCGGATTATTGCAAAGGATGTAGCTATAAGGTAACCAAGAAAAACGGAGATGGTGCTTGCCCATTTAACTATCTTTATTGGGATTTTCTGATCCGTAACCGTGACAAGCTTGAAAATAATCCGCGAATAAGCATGATGTATAAAACCTATGATCGAATGGAGGAGGATAAAAAACAAGCCATTAAAGCAGATAGCCAGCGTTTTTTATCAAGGTTAGAGCAAGGGGAAGTAATTTAACTTGTTTACAACATTATTTTATGGCACATCCCCCAAATATTATACAAGTTAGGAGAGATGCCGGAGCGGTCGAACGGGGCGGTCTCGAAAACCGTTGTGCCTTCACAGGTACCGAGGGTTCGAATCCCTCTCTCTCCGCCATTAACACCAAACGAACTTTCATATGCCCCAGATGGCATAGCCTGAAAAGCCCAGCATTTTCGGGCTTTTTTGCTGTTTGCAATTGACTCCCTCTCTATAAAAACACCCCGTTTTTCTCTAATTTTCCTCCTATATATGCCCCTTTCCTGAAAAACACCGTACTTGGAAAAACGAAGTACGGAGCTTTTAGTCATGGAAAATCAAGGGTTTGGCAATTGACTAGTTCGCACCAGTCTATGCCTATCATTGTCAACCAGTGTGCTGACGCAGGACATTATCAGCAGCTTTGACAACAAACTTTGCTTTGTATGCTTTCTCGCTCTCATTCCAAGGCACCGGGTCTTCCGAAAGGCCAAAGGTTTGTTTGAGCTTGTTCGCCAGTTCCTGCTTTTGTTTTTTGACGCGATCAGTGGCGTCCTGATCTTGCCATGAGATGCTGCCGCCTGTTGTGGCGAGAGAACGTAACAACGTCCACTGCAGCGTTGGCTTGCCGGAATTCTGGTTCTTCATCTTCAGGTGTTCAGGTTCAAGTCGTTCTTGAATCTGCCCACACGAAACCAACAACATCTCTGTTGCAGTAAATTCGAACACAAACTGTTCCCATGTTGCGCCTGCTGGAGTCGGGAATTGATACTCCGATCCCGGCTTGGCTGATTTTGGTAACACTGTCTCCAGCCAGTTGGAGACGATGGTTTGAGCACTATCTTTCGCCGTGACCTTTCCTGTACCATCAATAGTAAGCACATCATCTATGCCGATGAGTTTGGATTTATGCCTGCTGCTCGCATCAGAGTTGGCAGTGTTGATGAGACTGCTGGTTGCGGCAATCAACAGAAACGTCTGCTCGCCCATGCAAAGCTGATTGACAATTTTATCCAGCTGCGAGGATGTCTGGCCCAAAAAGCAATAGACAGGAAAGCTATGCTCAGCCTGTGGATTGAGCACACCAAATTTCCAAAGGGCTGTATGGCCTGTGACCTTTTCATGCTCCTCAGTAAAACCAATGGCGGCAGCAATCTTGGTAGCCAGCTTTTTGTGATCAATGCGATACAGCGCCAGTTCTGATTTTTTGAGCGTGCGGCGGTCGCACTGCTTTGTCTCAGATGTACAAACGCCCACAATATCGCTTGGGCCATGCCGCACGACATTCATGTAGCATCCGGATCGGCCATTACAGGGAATGGCGGATGCTTCCTCATTGGTGATGGCAAGCAGATCTTCCGGAAAGTCCTGCCATTCAGCTTTTACACCCTTGCCACCAGAAAGCTCTGTGAGTTTACGCCATGGCGGCGATTGATACGGCGTCATGGCTCTCCTGATGCGTTACGGGTTGTGTGCTGTCTTCTTCCTCTTTCTGCTCATTCACAAAGCCACGCTTCCGCAGCCATGTTTCAATCAGGTGAGAATCTTCCTTACGGTCAAAATTGGCCACATTCGGTGTTCGTACCTTAACCATGCGCGGGCGTTTAGCGTTTTCAAACTTCACCGAAAAGCTGGCTGAGACCAATCTGCCAAAATTTGGAAATTCACGATCTCTTGAGGCTAATGACGCAAACACATCATTTGAGCGCAATGTCTGTTTATCGTTATAAGGCCCAAGAAACTGATGCTGGATTTCAACCAGCTTTATATCTTCAAGCCCATCAATATCAGCACAGGCCAAAGCGTCAACGCCGTTATCGATCAGTGGCTGTAATGTGTATTTTTCTGCGCCGGGGAAATATTCAGCCTGACCGAAGAGATGCTGACTGAACAAATCCAAATACATGGTGCGCTCTTTCTTGGCGCTTGATTTATTGAATATTGCTAGCTCATTGTTTGGACGGTCATATATCAAAACGTCATGAAATTCTGGACGATAGAAAATTGTCTTTGATTTTCCGTCTTCAATCTTGCCTTCACGTTTAAAAGGCATTCCATGATGAACCAAGAAATATATCTTATCTTCATCATCGGCGCTCACTGCCAAAATGCGGCAGCCAGTCCCACGCTTATTTTTAGAGAACCAAACATCCATTTCCTTCTCAAGAGCGGTAAGAACTTCTTGCTTCGGAACACCGAATTCATCTGGCGCTTTCTTGTCTGACATGAAGTACATGAATGACTTTGGTTTCAGCAACAGCACTTCTGCATGTGGGCGCTTTAAAAGCTCAGGATCATGCAGCCATAGCGTTAGAGCGAGATCAGCCGGAGAAACGTCATCTTGCGTTTCAATTTTATTTTCTTCTGCAAGTCCATGAAGCTGTTCAAAATGATCATCATCGGACATTTCCTGAATAAAAAATAACGCCTCCACAAAATTAATATCGATATCGTCTGTGGGTTCCAGCAGCACTCGGCTTAAGCACTCGAAATCCAGCTCGCCATCTTCATCTAACTCAAAGCTGAACCCGCGCCCGGTCAGGTAGCTTTCATAACGCTTAAGAAAAGTGATCAGATTATCTTGCTGGATGTGTTTCAAAACATCAGGTTGGGCAAAACGTCGTAAATTATAGGTGCTCATGTGGTTGTCCTCCTTGGGGGTTCGTCTAGGAGGGCCTCGGTGTCAACACCCGAGCAGACGTGTAAGACCGTCCCAATTATTTTAAGTTCATCTTGTTGTCCTATGATGATGGGTTTTAGTTTCTGATTTTCAGGGCGCAGTTCAATATGCTCCCCTTCAATACTCAGCCGTTTTACAGTGGCTTCTTCGCCGACCATGGCCACCACAATATCGCTGTTCTCAGCAATAGGTTGCTGGCGCACAACAACGTAATCTCCCTCGAAAATATCAGCATCAATCATGCTGTCGCCTTGCACTTTGAGCGCAAAGCATTTCCCGCGCAGAACATTATTCGGCACCATGACCTGACCAATCTTGTTTTCAAGGGCAAGAATCGGTTGGCCAGCTGCAACCATTCCCAAAACAGGAACGGCAGTCAGGTTGGTTTTATCCGGTGTTTGTGCGTGGAGAATTTCGATGGAACGCGCTTTTCGCGCTTGCCTGCGAATATAGCCTTTATCTTCCAGCCGCTTGAGCCCTTCAAACACACTGGGCGCTTTTACACCCAATTCCACAGCAAGCTCCTGTACCGTGGGTGACATCCCCATGGCACGTTTCAGGCGTTCAATGGCCTGTAATAGCGTATTCTGTGCGTTTGTCAGTTGCTCCATAGCATCCTTTCAATTTTGGCTAATAACCTAATATAAATTAGGCTTATGATTTTCACAAGCCTAATTTGGTTCAATGCACAGCATTGACGGAACCGACAGTTTTCAAGTCATTTCAGTAAGTAACTCCTTGAACGACGCAATAATTCTCAAGGAGGTTCGCCCATGTCTTCACTTTCCCCAAACCTTATAAATGAACGAGATCGCCGCACCGAAGTGGCCCGTTTGCTGGCGCTTGGCATCCTTCGCCGCAAGATACGCCTGAAGCGTCAGTTCGAGCCAACACATCCCTCTAATTCATTGGACTTCAGGGTTTTTCCAAGCGTTCATGCCCATGACGAAGAACCAAAAAACCAAGGAGAAACAGATGGATAAAACACTTCTGGCGCGTGTGGCGGCACTCCCAAATATGCCTCTATCAGACCTAAAAGCATTATGGCGGGATGTGTATCAGGACGAACCACCCAGCGGCCATAAAAGCCACATTGTCCGCAGACTGGCTTATCGCCTGCAAGAGCTTGCTTATGGCGTTGATCCGCAGATTGAGAACCGGATCGAACAGCAAGCCAATGATTTATTCGGCTCAGGCAAAAAAGCCAAGCCGAAGCGCAAGACACAATATCAGCGTCCCATCCCCGGCACCAAACTGGTTCGGGAATATAAGGGCATCGAATATCAGGTCACCATTTTAGAAGAAGGCTACGAATATGCAGGCTGCCTATACAAAAGCCTGTCGAAAGTCGCACTGGCCATAACAGGCAGTAGTTGGTCAGGACCTGCCTTCTTCGGATTAAACAACAAAGCACAAGGAGGCAAACATTGAGCAAAACCATACCGAAAAAACGCTGCGCGATTTATACGCGCAAATCTACCGAGGAAGGCTTGGACATGGAGTTCAACAGCCTTGATGCACAGCGCGAGGCTTGTGAATCCTACATTGCCTCACAAAAGCATGAAGGCTGGTTTCAGCTTCCTGATGAATATGATGATGGCGGCTTCACAGGCGGCAATATGGATCGCCCAGCCTTAAAGCGTCTGATGGACGACATCAAAAGCGGCCTGATTGATACGGTCGTCGTGTACAAGGTTGACCGTTTGTCGCGCTCCTTGGCTGATTTTGCCAAGTTGATCGATCTGTTTGATGAGCACAAAGTTTCCTTTGTCTCTGTGACCCAGCAATTTAACACCACCACATCAATGGGTCGACTGACACTGAACATCCTGCTCAGCTTCGCTCAGTTTGAGCGTGAAGTAATTGGCGAACGCATCCGCGATAAATTGGCAGCCTCCAAACGCAAAGGCATGTGGATGGGTGGTGTCACGCCCATGGGCTATGTGGTCAAAAATCGCGAGCTTGTGATCGAGCCTGATGAGGCTGAGGGTATCCGCAAAATATTTGATCTGTTTTTGATGACCAAGTCACCAACGGAAATGGCGAAAATGTTGCCGCGCATGGGAGTGTTAAGCAAGAAGCGTACAACCAAGAACGGACGGGTTATCGGTGGCAAGGCACTGGATAAAGGCGGCCTCTATAAGATTCTACAAAACCCCATCTATATCGGCAAGATCAAGCATAAAGACAAAATCTACGAAGGCCGCCATCCAGCCATCATTGATATGGAGATGTGGAATAAAGTCCGCGCCATCATGAAAGAAAACACAATCAACCGAGGCGCAATCACGCGCAAGAAAACCAAGGCCATTTTGATGGGTCTTTTGAAATGCGGTGAATGTGAATGCTCTCTGGTGCCAAGCCATACCCGTAAAAAAGGCGGCAGGCTTTATCGCTATTACACCTGCGAACACTATCGCAAAGGCATTAACCCAGATTGCAAAGTTCGTAATGTCAGTGCCAGTGAGATGGAAGCTTTGATACTGACGCAGCTACAAGCCGTTTTTGCTTCACCTGAAATGATCGTTGAGACATGGCGCGAGGCATACAAAGAAGATGAAAGCGTGACTGAAACGGAAGTCCGGGACGCGCTTGGCAATATTGTACCGATCTGGAAGGAGCTTTTTCCGGCAGAGCAGCAACGTATTCTTGAGCTGATGATTGAGAAAGTCATCGTCAATTATGAATATGTCGATGTTCGTATCCGGGCAGATGGCATGCTCAGCCTTGCACGAGAATTGGACGAACAAGAAAAGCGCCTCCAAGGAATTTCAACCAAACAATTGGAGGAGCAAGCATGGATGCACGCATAAAAATGATGGAAGGCAATGTGATCTCTGTTCGGGTGCCGATAAAAATCAAACGCTACGGCGGCAAAAAACTGATTTTACTTCCTGAAGGTGCTCATATGACTGCACCGCAAGAAGCTTCGAAACCCGACGAAACGCTCGTAACGGCCTTGGCCAAAGCCTATTACTGGCAGAACCTGATTGATACCGGGCGCTATAAATCCATCGATGACATGTCGCGCCAGCGCAAAATCAATTCCTCTTATATGTCGCGGATACTGCGCCTCAATCAACTCGCTCCACAGATTAAAAAAGCTATCTTGGACGGCACACAGCCGCGCCAGTTAAGCCTGCAGGATATGCAAACCCCATTTCCCGATATTTGGGATGAGCAATTAAAGCATTTTGGATTTTAGAATTATCCTGCGCAGCAAGAAAGTTTGCTAACATCCTTATCGAAGGTTTGGGCAGCAAGTTTCAGCCCTTCCACACCGGTCAGGTAAGGGAAGATGGTTGTTGCCAAGGC
The DNA here is from genome assembly GCA_965229675.1 of Alphaproteobacteria bacterium. Taxonomy (GTDB): domain Bacteria; phylum Pseudomonadota; class Alphaproteobacteria; order CBDDJK01; family CBDDJK01; genus CBDDJK01. Next base: position 482,430 of record OZ245897.1, on the reverse strand, counting down.
TTCGGTCGTCATTCCTGCTTTTAGAGCGACAACGACAGTTTGAATTAAATCTCCGGCTTCCGGCGCCAGAATATGTGCGCCGAGCAACCTGTCGGTTTTCCTGTCCGCCACCAGTTTTATTAAGCCTCTGGTATCACGGGCGGCAATGAAACGCGGCACGTGATCAAGCGTGATACTGCTGGTTTTTACATCCACACCCTGTGCTTTAGCCTGTGCCTCGGTTAGCCCTACATCGGCAACTTGCGGGTCAGTAAATATCACCGAAGGCATAGCAGCGTTATCATAAGCATTTTTATTGCCATCAAGTGCATTAAGTGCAGCAAGTTTGCCGCCATAAGCGGCCATATAGACGAACATATCCTTACCAGTCACATCACCTACCGCATAAACATCTTCACGAGTAGTCTGCATATATTCATTAACCTGTACGCCACCGTTTTTTATCAGTTTTATACCGTTTTCTTCCAGTCCCATATTGGCCGTATTCGGTTTACGCCCGGTAGCGACCAACACATGCTCCGCCTCAATCGTGCGGGTTTCTCCATCTTTATCATGCGTCAGTCGAATGCCACGATTGGTTTGTTCAATTTTCTGGTAGCCAATACCAGCACATATATCCGCACCTTCATCCTGCAAATATTTTGCCAGTGCTTCGCTGATTTCCGGTTCGGTTTCCGGTACTAACCGGCTACGGCAGCAAATGGTTACTTTAGTTCCGGCGCGGGCAAACATCTGGCCTAATTCCACGCCAATGACGCCGCCGCCGATAACCAGCAATGATTCAGGTTGCTTTTCCAATTCCAAGGCGGTGGTGCTGGTGAGATACGGCATGTTCAACATGCCGTCTATCGGCGGCAGTGAGGGCGAAGAACCTGTGGCAATGATAGATTTTTTGGGCGTGTAAAGCACATCGCCTACCATGACTCCTTCGCCGGTGAATTGTGTTTTTCCTTCAACGTAGGAAATATTCTCATACACTGGCAATACATCGATATATTTGCTCCGGCGTAGTTCTTCGACCAACGATCGCTTTTGTTCAACCGCTGCTTTCCAATCGGTTATCTCCGCGCTTCCTTTGATACCATTAAATCGAGAAGCATGGTTTGCGTGGTAAATGCCCTCCATCGCCCTAATCATGGTTTTAGAAGGCAAACAACCGACATTGACGCAGGTTCCGCCGATCGTGCCGCTTCCGGTTATCACCACGTCCGCGCCTTTCTCGGCGGCGGTAATGGCGGCAGAGAATCCGCCGGAACCCGCGCCGATGACTAACAGGTCAGGAGCAGCATTTTGTTTATCTTTTCCAGTAAAGTTACAACAATCCATTAGTAGCCTCTCTTTCATTATTGTTCATGGATTGTAGAAGGATAACCCACATTTGTTGTGGCCTTGATCAGCGCGTCAACATTTACCTTGGCGGGATCATAGGTAACGATAGCGGTTTTGGTTTCGCTAGATGTTTTAACTTCACCCACACCGTCAATCTTCTCCAAGCTTTTGCGAACGGTAAATGGGCAAGTTGGACAGAACATGCCTGGTACATCTAATGTTACCGTTTTTTGTTCGGTGCTGGCACCAGCTGGTTTGCCATTAACTTCGGCGCTTGCTGTATTTAACATAGCACCGCCACCAAGCGCGACAATAACTGCAATGACATATAGTAATTTTTTCATGGTTTTCTCCTTTAGGTATTAAGTTATAGGTTTTCTAGAATAGCTGGTGCGACGTATGGATAAATCAACACCAGCGCAATAATGCCTGTAGCGACCCACAACATGATTTTATTGATACGATCCGATTGTGGCATGGCACAGTAGGTCCCAGGTTTGCAATCTTCTGCTTTCGGTTTTCGGTATACTTTCCAATATCCTGCAGCAACAAAAACGATAGCGGCAGTTAGAAAATAAGGTCTGTAAGGTTCTAATACTGTTAAATTAGCTACCCATGCTCCGCTGATGCCTAGCAAAAACAGTACCAGAGGGGCAATGCAGCAGAGCGTGGCAGTGAATGCGGCTACAATTCCAGCACCCAGTAACCACTTTGTCCTCGTGCCTTCTGGAGATTTTATATTATTTTCATTTTCGCTCATAATTCCCTCCGTATTCTTTCAATCATTTCGTTTTTTTAATGCTTTGCTTTTGTATGTCGTTCTGCATTTTTTCTTGTGGATACAAAATCTCTAAAATCGGGCATTCAATGGCGGGCGCTTCACCATTGCGGCAGGCGGCAGCTAATTCCTTCAACGCCTTCTTGATTACCTTCAATTCTTTTTCTTTTTCCTCGACAAGGGCAATCTTGGCTTCGGCCCTCTGGTGTACATCAGCACATTTCCCTGCGTCTGAAACGCGGAGTGCCAGCATTTCCTTGATCTCATCTAGCGTAAAATCAAGGCGTTGCATCTGACGAATGAACTTCAAACGGTTCAGGCTTTCGGAATTATAAACCCTGTAACCTGATGCGGTGCGTCCCTCCGGCACAAGCAAATCCAAGCCCTCGTAATAGCGAATGGTATCGATATTTACGTCACAGGCTTTTGCCAATTTTCCTATGGTTAAATTCGCCATATTTACCTCCATTAATATCATTATAAACCCTTGAGTATACTCTAGAGTCAAGAGTTATTTTGAGCCAGTGAAATTTCACCGAACACTCTGAAATTTTTTTTAAAAAAATTTACACCCACTAAAGCCCCGCATAACGGGGCTTTTTTCGTTTTTGCGCCCTGAGTAACGCACCGATTTTCAGGGCCTCCAGTGAGTTTTCGCCAGTCCCAGTTGACCCGCCCGCGTGGCGGCTAACCGCAACTGGAGACGAAAACCATGAGCAAAAACAAGTACCAAGGAATTGATCCTTATGTCGTAAACCAAGTCAGTTATCACGCACGCAGCCTGATGCGGCACTCCGCCATTCATGGCGTAGAGGTCGAGGACCTCGAGCAAGAGCTGATGCTGGATTATCTATCCCGCAAGCAGGCTTATGATCCTGAAAAAGCAAAATGGTCGACCTTTGTTGACCGCATCCTCAACCACAAATGTGCCAGCCTGATTGAAGCAGCCCGCGCACAAAAACGTGGCTCAGGCATCAGTGATTTTTCACTCGATGCATGGCTTGAGGATAAGGACGGCGAAGATAACGCTTTGCCTGACCCTGCAACCGAAGACCTGACCAGCCGCGATCTTCAAATTGATCTTGAACAGGCGGTTCAGCAGATGCCGCCGCATCTGGTGTTGCTGCTGGTTGATCTGCGAACGCTCAGCATCAGTGAAATCTCACGCAAAACCAAAACCCCACGCTCAACACTTTACGGGACGCTGTCCGAACTGCGCGGATCGCTGAAGGAGCGTGGCTTTGCGGAATATCTGCACTGAGCCGCCGACAGTTTTTGAGCCCTCTCGGTAAGTAATTCCTTGAAGGCAAGAAAACATGCCGGGTTCTCGCGGAAATACAAGACCCCAACAGGAAATACCGCGACCGCTTTGCTCTTTGGGCGGCGTCAGAACCCGGCAGCCAAAACGACATGACCAAAGAGCAAATTTTAACCCACGAAATCAAGGAGGTTTCATGTTTAAACCATCGTTACAAAAGCTGATTAAAGACAGCTACTACGCCAAACATGTTCCGGCATTTATCCAAATTCCGGCGCTTGGAGCCATAGAAGAAGACACAAATAAGCCCATCCATGAGGCCACTCTGGATGATCTGGCCTTTGCCGCACAGGCTTTGGATAAAGAACAAAGCGCCATTTATAAGCGCCTGTCTGCCATCCGTGAGCTTTATACGGAAGCACGTGCCAAAGGCGCATTAGGTGCTGAAAATATTGTGGATGCACTCTCCCGCAAAGGAGGTGCCCAATGAGCCTTCCTATCATCTCAGCCGATGAACGCTTGAAAGAAACCAAGGGCATCAAAGGATGCATCTTCGGTAAGAGCGGTATCGGCAAAACATCACTGCTTTGGACACTGCCCGCTGAAAAGACGCTGTTCTTTGACCTTGAGGCTGGTGATCTGGCCATTGAAGGTTGGCAAGGCGATACCATTCGCCCGCGCACTTGGCAGGATTGCCGTGATATTGCAGCCTTTATTGGCGGTCCAAACCCGGCTTTGCGTGATGAGCAGCCATACAGCCAAGCCCATTATGATGCGGTCACTGCCAAATACGGCGATGCCAATAATCCAAATAATAGTGCGCTGGATAAATACGACACGATCTTCATCGACAGTATCACCGTTGCCGGACGCTTGTGTTTCAACTGGTGCAAGGGCCAGCCACAGGCATTTTCTGACAAAACAGGCAAACCCGATATACGAGGCGCTTACGGCCTGCATGGTCAGGAAATGATTGCGTGGCTTACGCATCTCCAACACACACGCGGCAAGAATATCTGGTTTGTCGGCATCTTGGACGAAAAGATCGACGACTTTAATCGCCGTTTCTTCCAGCCACAAATTGAAGGCAGCAAAACTGCATTAGAGCTTCCCGGAATTGTCGATCAGGTCATCACCATGACCGAGATGGCAAGCCCCGAAGGCAAGTCATTCCGGGCCTTTATCTGCCACACCATCAATGATGCCGGATACCCAGCCAAGGATCGCTCCGGTCGTCTTGACCTGATGGAAGAGCCCCATCTTGGCCGCCTCATGCAGAAGATTGCAGGCAAAGCCAAGCCTGCTGCCGAACGCCTCACGTTCTCAATTGAACAAGACGCGTCTGCCAGCAGCACCCCTGATTCCCAACACAACATTGAGACACAAGGAGGCCAAGAATGAGTTGGAACGATTTTAATAGTGCAGATGATCAAAGCGGCTTTGATGTCATCCCCAAAGGAACGCTGGCTAAGGTCCGTATGACCATTAAGCCCGGCGGACATGATGAGGCATCACAAGGCTGGACGGGTGGCTGGGCCACACGCAGTAACACCACAGGTGCCGTCTATTTGAACTGTGAGTTTGTGGTGCTGGAAGGCAAATATGCTCGCCGCAAAATCTGGAGCCTGATTGGCCTTTACAGCGCCAAAGGACCGGACTGGGCCAATATTGGTCGCGCTTTTATCAAAGGGATTCTGAACTCCTCTCGCGGCGTGTCCAACAAGGATAATTCGCCAGCCGCCCAGAATGCCCGCCGTATCAACGGCCTCGGGTGTCTGGACGGTGTCGAGTTTGCCGCCCGTATTGATATTGAGAAAGACCAGAATGGTGACGACAAGAACGTCATCAAACTGGCCATCACACCGGACAATAAGGAATACGCCTCCCTAATGGGCGCTGTGTCCGGTGCAGCTTCTGCGCCTCAGTCCAATAGTGATCAGTCCGCATCTGCGAGCTCTGCCAGCAACCTGCCGTCATGGGCACAATGATAAGGGGGCGGCATGTTACTCAGACCAAGACAAAAGGAGCTCGTCTCCAAGACCGTTGATGCGCTTTATACCCACGGCAATACGCTTGCGGTCGCGCCAACAGGTGCAGGCAAGACGATCATGCTATCAGCAGTGCTGGGACGCATGTTTGACCGCGATATTGAGCGTGCCTGCGTGCTTGCTCACCGTGATGAGCTGACCTTTCAAAATGAAGGTAAGTTCAAACGCGTAAATCCATCGCTTTCCACCAGCATTTTCAATGCGAATGAGAAAAGCTGGGATGGCCAAGTGGCCTTCGCCATGGTGCAAACCCTCTCGCGGGAGAGCAACCTGCAATCATTGCCGCTGCTTGATGCATTGGTGATTGATGAGGCCCATCACGCTCGGGCCGACAGCTATATGCGGGTGATTGAGCACGCTCAAAACATCAATCCCAATTTGAAGCTGTTAGGCATGACCGCCACACCTAACCGTGGTGATAAAAAAGGTCTGCGCCCTATCTTTTCCAATGTGTCGGACCAGATCACGGTTAAAGAGTTGATCGCTTCCGGTCACCTTGTACCGCCGCGCACCTTTGTCATGAATGTCGGCGTTCAGGAAGAACTGAGCAAAGTCCGTAAAACCGCCCTTGATTATGATATGGGTGCGGTTGCCGACATCATGAACACCCGCCCCATTAATGATGCGGTTGTTCAGCACTGGAAAGAAAAAGCCGGAGATCGGCAAACGGTCGTGTTCTGCTCCACCGTTGAGCATGCGCGGGATGTCATGGCCAGCTTTATCAGCGCAGGCATCGCCACAGGCATGATCTGGGGTGATATGAGCGAAACAGATCGCTCTAATACCTTGGCAGCCTACGGCAAAGGCGACCTGCAAGTTATCGTGAATGTCGCGGTACTGACTGAAGGCTGGGACCACCCGCCAACGTCCTGCATCGTTTTACTGCGTCCAAGTTCCTACAAATCTACGATGATCCAGATGATTGGGCGTGGTTTGCGAACAGTCGATCCAGCCGAGTTTCCCGGCATCATCAAAAAAGACTGCGTTGTGCTGGATTTTGGCACATCGACACTGATGCATGGCTCACTGGAACAGGAAGTCCAGCTGGATGACCAGTTTATTGAAGGCGATGCGCCATACAAAGATTGCCCTGAATGCGGCGCTGATGTGCCGCTCGCCAGTAAGGAATGTCCGCTCTGCGGTTATATCTGGGAAGGACAACCCGAGGCTGACACCGCACAGACCGCCGATTTCCTCATGACGGAAATCGATATTCTCAAACGCTCCAGCTTTCTTTGGTGCGATTTGCGCGGCGATGATCAGTATTTCATTGCAACCGGCTTTGAAGCTTGGGGCGGTGTCTTTTACCGTGATGGCGAATGGTACGCCGTTGGTGGCCGCAAAAACCATGCGGTTAAGCTCTTGGCTGCAGGTGAGCGTATTGTGTGCTTTGCCGCTGCTGATGACTGGATCAACCTGTTTGAAACCGAGAGCGCTGCTCACAAAACCAAGAACTGGTTGCACCAGCCTGCCACCGAAAAACAGCTGCGTCATCTCCCTCCTGAATATCGCAATGATTACAGCCTGACCCGTTACAAGGCTTCCGCGCTGATGACCATGCGTTTCAACAATACGGCCATCCGTCAGGTCATTGAAAACGGGAGGATCGCTGCATGATTGACGCATCAGATTTTGAACGTGATTGCATGAATAAGGCTCTGCGCCCCCTTGGCGAATATGTCGCTGAGATTGGCACCGACAAAGCCTTCCAAGATTTAACCCGTGAGCAAGTCCTGACGCTGATTGAAGTTGTTGTGACGGCCTACATGGACGAGCTTTCCAAAGGCGAGCCCATAGAAGATTTTGGGGAGATTCCGTTTTGATAGAAAAATACTGTTCAAAGTGCGAAACGACAAAGCCAACAACGGAATTTGCCCTCCGCAAGACAGCTTTAGATGGTCTCCAATGTTGGTGCCGTGATTGTCGGCGTGAATATCAAAGGGATTACGCCAGAAAGCACCGTAACTTAGAAAAACATCGGCTCAGCATAATTCGCTACAGAGCAAATAATAAGCACAAAGAAGACGCAAGGCAGGCCGTTCGCATTGCCATCAAGTCAGGTAAATTAGTTGCGCCTCTTTGGTGCCAACGCTGTCGGTCTGTCACCGATCTTGAAGCGCACCATAATGATTATTCCCAGCCACTTGATGTGGAGTGGCTATGCACAACCTGCCACGGCCTTGAACACCGAGAACATCGGGAGGCCGGATGTTAGATTTCAATTCAAGGCCCAGTTTTACCGAGCGTGTGTCTGAATTGATTGATCAGGCACTGTGCGCGGAACATAAAACCCAGCCAGAACGCGATTATCTGGGGGCTTCCCGCCTCGGGGAAAACTGCAGCCGCAAATTACAGTACGAATATACCAACACGCCCAAAGACGAAGGTTTTTCCGGGCAGACCTTACGGATATTTGCCGCAGGGCACGTGTTTGAAGAGCTGGCCATTCGTTGGCTACGTCTTGCCGGGTTTGAGCTCTTCACTGAAAAGCCAAATGGCTATCAGTTTGGATTTTCTGTCGCCGATGGCCGCATCCGTGGTCATGTCGACGGCATTATTAATGGCGCACCCGAGGCGCTGGGTCTGACATTCCCAATGCTCTGGGAATGCAAGTCGCTTAATGCCAAGTCATGGAAAGACACCGTCAAACGCGGCGTTGCCAAATCAAAACCTGTCTATGCCGCGCAGATGGCCACCTACCAAGCCTATATGGAAGGCAGTGTGCTGGGCATCAGCAAAAACCCGGCGCTATTCACAGCCATTAATAAAGATACGGCAGAGCTGTATTTTGAGCTCGTACCTTTTGATGCCAGCCTTGCTCAAAAGGTCAGTGATCGTGCGGTTACCATCTTAAAAGCAGCCGATTCTGGTGAATTATTACCGCGCCATACTGCTGATCCTGAACATTTTGAATGTCGTTTCTGTGCCTACCGCAACCGCTGTTGGGAGGTGCCTGCATGACAGCAAGCTGGTCCGACTTCAACGATGCGCCAAGCCAATACCCGGAATTTAAAGACGCTACTGTTCCTACGGATGATATCCGTCAGCAGCTTATCGGGCGGCTTGATCAAGTCTTGTCTTATTTGCTGCCTGCAGGCCGCATTAAACGCGGTGTATATGAGATCGGTGATATTCAAGGCAGCAAAGGTGACAGCCTCAAGATTGAGCTGAATAGCGGCAAGGCTGGCCAGAAAGCAGGAATGTGGCATGATTTTGCCACGGGCGAAGGTGGCGACATCTTTGATCTATGGGCTGCTTGTCACAATCTGGATACCAAACATCAATTCCCGCAGGTGGTCAGCTCAGCCAGTGAATGGTTGGGACTGTCATCGCCCGCTCCGATACCTGCTAATCAAGCCAAACCTGCAAAACATATTCCCGAGGATGAGCTTGGCCCACACACGGCCAAATGGGATTATCTGGATGGTGAAGGCAAGCTGATTGCCTGTGTCTATCGCTATGACACAGCCGACGGCAAAGAATTTAGGCCGTGGGATGTGCTGGCAAAAAAACACCGCGCTCCCACACCAAGACCGCTCTTTAATCAGCCGGGTCTCAGGGAAAACCAGCATGTGGTGCTGGTCGAGGGTGAAAAAGCTGCCGAAGCTTTGATGACCCATGGCATCACCGCCACAACCGCAATGAATGGCGCGAAAGCCCCGCCCGAAAAAACCGACTGGTCACCACTCAAAGGCAAGCATCTATTGATCTGGCCAGATCATGATGAGGCTGGCCGCGCTTATGCCGAGGCTGTCAGCACATATCTTGGCTCGCAAGGTATCGCTGCCTCGCTCACCATTTTGGATGTGCCAAGTGACAAGCCTGAAAAATGGGACGCAGCCGATGCGGTGTCTGAGGGCTTGGACATACGCGCCTTTATTGCGGCGTGCATCAAAACCGAAAAAGCCGCTGTGACTGCTGTCCCTGCCTTCACGGTTGGTCATTTTCTGGATGACACATCGCCCATGCCGGAGGATTTGATCCTGCCGCGTGTGTTAACGCCGGGTGGGCTGATGGTCTTTGGCGGTGCGCCAAAGGTCGGCAAGAGTGACTTTCTGCTCTCGCTGCTGGCCCATATGGCGGCAGGCGCTCCCTTTCTTGGCATGAAGCCACCACGCCCCTTGCGGATATTTTATCTGCAGGCAGAGATTGGCTATCACTATTTGCGCGAGCGCCTGCAAAATATGGCGTTTGATAAAAACCTGTTGCCGCTGGTTCGTAAAAATCTGGTTGTCACGCCGCAATTCAAGATGTTGCTCAATGAGCATGGTGTTGCCGCTACCTGTGAGGCCATTCGTAGCCATTTTAGTGATCTGGGCGTTGATATTATCGTCGTTGATCCGCTGCGTAACGTGTTTGATGGCGGCGAAGGTGATGCAGGTGAAAATGATAACGCCGCCATGCTGTTTTTCTTGCAGCAACGGCTTGATGCCTTGCGTGATGCCGTTAATCCCGATGCCGGAATTATCCTTGCCCACCACACACGCAAAATCCAAAAGAAGCAGCTGGAAGAAGATCCGTTTCAAGCGCTCTCTGGTGCCAGCAGTCTGCGAGGCTATTACACCACCGGGCTGATCATGTTCCAGCCAGATGAAAACCAGTCCTATCGCCAGCTGATTTTTGAGCTGCGAAACGGCCCGCGTCTGCGCTCCAAAGTGATCGATAAGGTCGATGGTGCGTGGCAAGAGATGGAATACAGCTCGGATCGTCTGGTCAATCGTGACTATGGCCAGAAGCTGGATGCGGAGCGCCGTCGCAAGCGCGATGTCATCCTTGAAATCATCTACGCAGAATCCCGCGCTGGTCGTGTCTACACCATGAACCAGTTTTGTCAGGCGTTTGAAAACCGCGCCGGGCTTGGCGGCAAAGACACCATTCGTGGCCGCTTGGATGTGCTTTCCACTAAGGGCTACGTCAAGTTTTTCAAGGATGCAGACAATTATGGCCTGAGCAGTCCCTCTCGCACCAAATACGGCTTTTTATGTGTTGAAGATATGCATCTTGGCACTGGTGAAGAGATGGTTGATCCGCACACAGGCGAAGTCTCTACCAAGCTGCAAGCGGTCTATCCAACTCATTACAAATGCCGTCAGACAGCCGCCGTCCTGCCTGTCGAGAACCCTCGTGTGTGGATTTATGACGAGGAGGATCAGGCATGACAAACCAACCCCAAAACACCCACAAAAACCAATTTTCCCACCCGGGAAAAATGGTCTTATGCGCTCCCAAACTGGAGCAGTTTCGGCCCAATCTGAAACTGCAGCAAATCTGCCAAAACTGGAAAAAGCCAGATATATCAACGGTTTCAGCGCAGTTTCGGGCCAAATTCCAGTTTTGGTCATCCAGTTTCGTTCCAAACTGCCCAAACTGGACGGAAAGCCTTTTATTTCAAGGCTTAGCCAGTTTGGAAGTGTTTAGGAAAAAGACTCCCTCTCCCTACGGGAGAGAGTGCCCCTATGGGGGCAACTCTCCCCAGTCGAGGGTTTTGTGGGTGCTCATTTCATCTTTCCCAATAACCAAACAGGAGGTCTCCATGGAAAAAACCAATCAACCCATTTTGCTCAGTCTCGATCTGGGTACAGCCACCGGATGGGCACTCTCCAACAAACATGGGCGCATCATGAGTGGCACAGCGCATTTTCGTCCCCGTCGCTTTGAGGGTGGCGGCATGCGTTACCTGCGTTTTGAACGCTGGCTGAATGAAACCCGTGATGTGTCTGGTGAGATCAGCGCGGTCTATTTCGAAGAAGTTCGAAGACACCTTGGCGTGGACGCAGCCCATGCTTATGGCGGCTTTCTGGCTTCACTCACCGCATGGTGTGAAGAGCACAGCATCCCTTACGAAGGTGTTCCAGTCGGCACGATCAAGAAGTTCATCACAGGCAAAGGCAATGCTGGCAAGGCAGCTGTTATCACTGCCGTCAAAGCCCTCGGCCATTTACCCGAAGATGACAACGAAGCCGATGCGCTGGCACTCCTGCACTTTGCCCGTGAGCAAATGATGGGAGGCCAGTCATGAGACATGCCAACCGACTTTTGGAGCAAGCGACACGGACACTGGCAGAGCGTGGTGAAAGCTACGGATCGCCGCAGCCGCTATTCGAAAACGTGGCCAAACGCTGGTCGCTGACATTGGGCGTGGATGTGAGTGCTGAACAGGTCATCACTTGTTTGATTGATCTGAAGCTGGCGCGACTGAACAGCAGCCCTAGGCATCAGGACAGCATTCTCGATGTTGCCGGGTATGCAGCAATTTTAAACGAAATCATCAATAACAACGGAGGTGCTTATGGAGCATAACTGGACAGAAAAGGACGTGGCAGGTCAATTTGAAGAATCTATTTCAACTTTGAAAAAGCTACCGCCTGTGCGGGCGCAAGGCTATTTCAATGCGTGGCCAGAGATTGTCCGCACCCCAGAAGAGATTGCGGCAGGTGAACCCATGCCGCTTCGCTTACGTGCAACGCCTGATGCAATCTCACGCATGGAGCAAACACTGCGCTGGATTACATGGGTTGATGTTGAAGAGCGTCGCTTGATCTGGCATCGCGCCGCACGTAGACGCTGGAAAACAATTTGCTGGGAGCTGGGCTGTGATCGCAGCACAGCATGGCGCAAGTGGAATATTGCGCTGGCAAAAATTGCTGCTCGCTTGAACGCAGGACAGAAGTAAAGTGTTGCAACACTTTAGTATTCGACACTTGCAACATTTTTGGCTACTATAAGAACCATAATCGGCAGCAGTGTACGCACAGGCAGCCGTCAAGAATTCAAGCGAGCCGCCATCAATCTGATTGCGGCTTTTTTGTTTCCTCACACCGCTCATTTATCGATGCTCCTCTCACATACCAAGCCACGGGTCCTTCCTGCGGCTGGAACGTATGCGGGCGGGCTGGGCGCAGTATTTCGCTAGCGTCAGGGCGGCAAAAGAGGTTCGCAGTTCGCACTCGGGTTCGCACGTCACTAACACATAAAAAGGTTTAACAATGGATTTGAATGTTCAGCAAATTGAGCTGGAGCAGCTGGTTCCCTATGCCCGCAACGCCCGCACACACAGTGATTCACAAGTGGCGCAGATTGCAGGATCGATTGCTGAATTTGGTTTTGTGAACCCTGTTTTGGTTGGCGGCGATAACATCATCATAGCGGGCCATGGCCGCGTGATGGCGGCTAAGAAATTGGGGCTAAAAACGGTTCCGACAATTAAGCTGGATCACCTGACAGAAAACCAGCGCCGCGCATTGGTGATTGCCGATAACAAAATCGCCGAGAATGCCGGATGGGATGAAGAATTATTGCGATTAGAATTACAAAATCTTGCGGATGAGGATTTCGATCTTGATCTGCTGGGCTTTGACGATGTGGAGTTGGATGATTTATTGGCATCACTGGATGACGATGAAGCAGCCGCGCTTGATGAAAACATTCCAGAAGTACAGGAAAATCCTGTCAGCCGCACAGGCGATATCTGGATTATGGGTGAGCACCGTTTGCTCTGCGGCGACTCCACAAGCGAAGCCGATATGAAAAAACTGATGGATGGTGAATTGGCCGACATGGTCTTTACCGATCCACCCTACAATGTGAATTACGGCGATACAGCCAAAGATAAGCTGCGCTCCAAAGGTGGAGCCAAACCGATTGCTAAGATTATGAATGATAATCTGGGCGATGACTTTGAGGAGTTTTTAACCGCAGCCTGCAAAAACATGTTGGCTCATACCAAAGGTGCTCTTTACATCTGCATGAGTTCCAGCGAGCTGGACACGCTGCAAAGCGCTTTCCGCAATGCGGGCGGGAAATGGTCGACCTTTATCATCTGGGCAAAGAATACATTTACGCTAGGCCGCTCTGATTATCAACGTCAATACGAGCCCATCCTTTATGGCTGGAAAGATGGCAATGACCGCTACTGGTGCGGTGCGCGTGATCAGGGTGATGTCTGGTTTTATAACAAACCGCAGAAGAACGATTTGCACCCGACTATGAAGCCGGTTGATCTGGTGGTACGCGGGATTAAGAATTCCAGCAAGACGTTGGATATTGTGCTCGACCCCTTTGGTGGTTCCGGTTCAACACTGATTGCTGCAGAACATACCGGGCGACAGGCACGACTGATTGAGCTTGATCCTAAATATGTGGATGTGATCGTGCGGCGCTGGCAAGAAATGACCGGATTACAGGCAACGCTATCTGGTACCGATCAGGAATTTAAGGCTGTTGAAAAAGATCGTCTTAGCGGTAAGGCCGAAGCCTCACTGCCTGTGGAGGGCGAGTGAAGCCTCAAATAAGGCTTTGGCATCGCCGAGCAGCCGATCAAGATCAATAATAGAGCCGATGGCAGCGTTGCGATTGCCGTCATCCATGTAACCGCAGCCCTCTTTTGCAAGGGTGGCAGCCTTTTCCAGCATGTCACGCATGGCGTTCATGTTGGCTTGGATGGCGTTATTGATAATGGGATTTTGGTTGCTCATGCTTGGGTTTCCTTTTTCTCGGTTGGTTTAAGGTAGTAACGGCGGTTGGCATCCTGTTTTTCTGAGCTCAGCTCAAAGCCTTCGAGTTTTTTGATAACTCGGGATAAAACGCCGCGCACCGTATGTTTTTGCCAGCCTGTCAATTTCATCATCTCATCGATGCTGGCTCCTTCCTTGGTGCTGAGTGTGTCGATGATCTGTGCTTGTTTGGTGGTTTTACTCATTACTTACCTCCTTTGATGGCAGATTGTTGGCCCGCTTCATAAGCAGCTTCTAATGCGGCCTTGATGGACCAGACCGCGCAGTCGTGAAAATCAAGGCTTATCAAGTTAATTCAAGGGATTAATCAAAGAATATGGGCGTATCGATCCGAGAATATGCAAGACAGCGCGGTGTCAGCGACACCGCCGTCAGAAAGGCGCTAAAACAAGGCCGCATTACCGCTGAGCCTGATGGCACGATTGATGTAGAGCGCGCTGATCGGGAATGGTCATCCAATACGGCCAAACCGCAAACAAAGCGGACAGCAAAGACCAAGCCAGTGCCTGCGGCTGCGGTCGAAGCCGTTGAAGAAACCTTGAAGGAAAGCGGCACCCCATTTTCATCAGGTGGTACGACCTACATGCAGGCCAAAACCGCCAATGAGGTTTTAAAGGCGCAAACCAACCGGGTGCGCCTCAAGCAATTAAAAGGTGAGCTTATCGACCGCAATGAAGCCATTGCCCATGTGTTTCGGCTTGCACGTCAGGAACGCGATGCATGGCAAACATGGCCTGCAAGGATTTCAAGCCAGATGGCAGCAGAACTCGAGACCGATGCCCACCAATTACATGTGACGTTGGAGCGTTATGTCCGTGAACACTTGGAAGAACTTGGAGGGATCAAAGCAAACTTCAAAGGATAAGGAAGACGGCGCAATGCCTAAAAAGCACTCTATGCTTTTCGATACGGCATCGCTGTACGATGGATCGCAAACACTTGAACAGGCTTGGTTTGAAGGATTAAAGCCCGATGCCTTTATGACCATTTCTGAATGGTCGGATGAATATCGTTTTCTATCCCCTAAAGCCGCTGCCGAACCCGGACGCTGGCGCACAGAACGCACACCATATTTGCGCGAAATCATGGATCAGCTCTCGCCCCATAAACGGGCGCAACGGGTTGTCTTCATGAAAGGTGCTCAGATCGGCGGGACAGAGGCTGGCAATAACTGGATTGGTTACGTCATCCACATGGCACCCGGCCCGATGATGGCTGTGGCACCAACCGTGGAAATGGCCAAACGGAACTCTAAACAGCGTATTGATCCGCTTTTGGAAGATTCCAAGGAATTAAAAGCGCGGGTGAAGCCCGCACGCTCAAGAGATTCCGGCAACACCGTGTTGTCGAAAGAATTTCCGGGCGGTGTTCTGGTGATGACAGGCGCGAATTCGGCTGTGGGACTGCGGTCTATGCCTGCGCGGTATCTGTTTATGGATGAAGTGGATGGCTATCCCGGGGATGTCGAGGGTGAAGGCGATCCAATTTTGCTGGCAGAACGCCGGAGTGCCACATTTCAGGGGCGACGTAAGGTTTTTCTTGTGAGTACACCAACATTAAAAGGATTATCGCGCATTGCCCGAGAGTTTGACCATTCAGATCAACGTTATTTCCATGTTCCTTGTCCCCATTGCGGGCATGAGCAACCATTAAGGTTTTCACAGCTCCGCTGGGCTGAAGGCAAGCCTTCAGATGTGACGTATGAGTGTGAATCTTGCGAAGAACTGATCGCCGAGCATCACAAAACAGAAATGCTTGCCAAAGGTCAGTGGATGGCAACAGCCAAAGGCGATGGACAGACAGTTGGTTATCACCTGTCTTCCCTTTACAGCCCGGTGGGATGGTTCAGCTGGTCAGATGCAGCGGCCATGTTTGAGCAAGCCAAGGAACATCCGGAGTTGATGAAAAGTTTCGTCAACACAGTATTGGGTGAGCCGTTTGAAGAAGAACATGAAGCACCAGACTGGGAGCGACTTTATGCGCGGCGGGAAACTTACGCGCAAGGTGTTGTGCCCAAGACAGGGTTATTTCTAACCGCTGGTGTGGATGTCCAAAAAGACCGCCTTGAATGTGAGGTGGTGGCATGGGGCCGCGATAAACAAAGCTGGTCTGTCGATTACATCGTGCTGGATGGTGATACCGCCCGCCGCGATGTATGGCAAAAGCTCGAAGATGTCTTGCGCCGTGATTGGCCGCATGAAACCGGACACACCATGCCCATCCGCGTGATGGCGGTGGATTCCGGCTACGCCACGCAGGATGTCTATGCATGGGCCAAAGGTCATCCCCAAGCTGTTTGGGGCGCTGGCGGTGCCAGAGCGAGTCAGCCGCGCACCGTCGTGGCGATTAAAGGCCAAGATCGAGATACAGCGCTTATCTTGAGCGTATCGAAAGCTGATGTTGGCGGTCGCAGGCGTGGCCTTCGGGTGTGGAATGTTTCCGGCCCGGTGGCCAAGGTTGAACTTTACCGCTGGCTGAAACTGGACTGGCCATCAGAGGCTGAATTGAAAGACGGCATGCCCTATCCGGCAGGAAGCTGTCACTTTCCGCAATATGCGGAGGAGTATTTCAAACAGCTGACGGCTGAGAAACGCATTATCCGGGTGCATCGCGGTTATCCCCGCGCTGTGTGGGAGAAAGACCCCACTCGCAATAATGAGGCGCTGGATTGTCGGGTGTATGCCCGCGCCGCCGCCAGTATTTATGGATTAGATCGTTTTTCAGAGCGCCATTGGCTGCAGCTGGAGGAAGTCTTGGGCAAGCCTCTGCCAACGGCGCAGATTCAAACCCAACCAACAGAAACAAAGGAAGTAACGTCTTTGAACGAGCGCTTGAAACAGCGCCCCGTTCAGATGGCTGATGATCCGTATTTGTAAGGAGCTGCAATGACAGATTTGGTCACATTACAAAGCCGCTTATGCGAAGCCGAAAATGCATATCACTTGGCTGTCACAGGCGGCAAAGAAGCTTCGGTCAATATCGGCGGGTACGGCGCTGTCACTTATCAGACGGCTGATGCGCCCAAGTTAGAAAAATACATTGCCCATTTGAAGCTGGAAATCAGACGCAAACAGGGAGGTTCCGGGCGCAAGGCAATTTATGTGGAGTTTTAGACATGACAAAAAGCAATGGTCAGCCAGATACAGCACATCGGGCAGCATCCCTGTCTGCCAGAGAGCTGGCATCATGGCTGCCACCTGCCGGATCTGCCGATAGTGACTTAATTCCTGAACTTGGCACCTTGGTGTCACGCTCACGCGACCTTGTTCGTAATCACGGCGTGGCCTCCGGTGCATTTCAGACTCTGACGGATAATGTTGTCGGCACAGGTCTCAGATTGGCAGCGCAACCAGATTACAAGTCGCTGGGCAAAGACAAAGAATGGGCGGATGAATGGTCGCGTCATGTGGAATCATTATGGCGCAGCTGGGCTGAAACCACGGACTGTGACGCAGCAAAGTCTTTAACCTTTGCCGGACTGACATCGCAGGTGTTCCGCTCATCCATGCTTAATGGTGAAGCCTTGGCCTTGCCGCTTTGGTTGAAAGAGCGTCGGTTTTCGACAGTTTTGCAACTGGTGGAGCCTGATCGCCTTAGTAATCCTGACGGCAAGCCTGATTCCAAGTCGCTGCGCGGCGGTATTGAGATTGATAGCTATGGTGCTGCCAAAGTCTACTGGATCAGAAAAAACCATCCCGGTGATTATTTGTTATCGGCAGGATCAGAAAAGGCCCTCTCTGAATCAGACTGGCAGCGCATCCCGGTGGAAACGCCATTCGGTCGCCGCCGTGTGCTGCACATTGCTGATCTGGAACGCAGTGGGCAAAGCCGAGGCAAACCGCTTCTAACCAGCATCATGCCTTTGTTTAAGATGCTTGATCATTATGAGCGAAGCGAACTGCAAGCGGCTGTGGTCAATGCCATGATAGCAGCGTTTATTGAAACCCCGCTTGATAGCGAGGCTATCGGTGAAATGTTTGGCGGCAGCGTGGATGATTACATCGCCGCCCGCAATGAGTGGAAAGTGCGCTTGCAAGGCGGTGCCATTATTCCGGTCTTTCCGGGCGATAAGGTCTCACCTTTCACGCCAAGCCGCCCTAATAGCGGATACGGCCAGTTTGTGGAGAATATTTTGCGGCATATCGGAACGGGATTAAACATTCCGTTTGAATTGCTGATGAAAGATTTTTCCAAAACCAATTATTCCAGTGCGCGGGCCGCGCTTATGGAAGCTTGGCGCTTTTTCATGGGGCGCAGGCAATGGCTGGCGACCTATTGGGCTCGCCCGGTTTATGAATTGTGGCTGGAAGAAGCCATTGGCAAAGGTTTGATCGAGGCTCCCGGCTTTTATCAAAACCGCGCTGCATGGACACGCTCTAAATGGATTGGCCCCGGTCGTGGCTGGATTGATCCGGTCAAAGAGGCCGAAGCCTCACGCATCCGCATGGAAAACGGTCTCTCCACCTTGGAAGAAGAATGTGCCTCACAAGGCTTGGACTGGGAAGAAGTATTGGAACAGCGTGCGCGTGAACAAGCCAAGATGAAAGAGCTTAGCCTGACCACTCCGGCCATGGCCGCAACACTAAAACAGGATGATAAAGATGAGAGTATGGAATAAAGCCGCTGATGAGCCTTGGGCAATCACATCATCGGCGCTGACAACAATTTTGGACATCGCCGCAAGGCAGAATGCACCACCTGAAGCGGTTGCAGCTAAGCTGGGGCGAGAGCTGCAAAACAGTTATCGCCTTGAGATGCGAGATGGAATAGCGGTCCTGCCAGTGGTTGGGCCGCTTTTTCGTTACGCCAATCTGTTTACGCAGGTGAGCGGCGCATCTTCATATGAATTGCTGGCCAAGGATTTCACGCAAGCGGTTGAGAACCCCGATGTGAAAGCCATTATCTTGAACATCGATTCTCCGGGCGGTGAAGTGAATGGCTGCGCTGAATTTGCTGACATGATCCATGAGGCACGCGGGGTTAAGCCCATTATCGCTTACGCCTCTGGCGATGCGGCCTCTGGTGCCTACTGGATTGCAGCCGCAGCTGACGAGATCGTGGTGTCAAAAACCAGCGCTCTTGGCTCCATTGGCGTGGTCGGTGTTTATCGCGGCAATAAAGGTGAGGATGCGGTGGAAGTCGTGTCTTCACAAAGCCCTTATAAGCGCCTTGATCCGGATACGGATGATGGTCGTGCCCGATTGCAAAAGTGCATTGATGCCATGGCAGATGTGTTTGTGGATGCGGTTGCCAAGTATCGCAGCGTGGCCTCCAGCCATGTGCAAAACCATTACGGCAGTGGCGATGTGTTCATTGGGGACGCTGCCGTAAAACAAGGTCTGGCCGACCGTATCGGCTCGTTTGAGAAGCTCTTGTTTGAGCTCAGCGGCAATCCGGTCTCAGAGCCTTCCCCGCATTCTATCAATCCAAACCAACAGGAGAAAAGCATGGATGATATCCAAAGCCTGCGGGAGGCTTATCCCGATTTAACAGCCAGTCTTGAACAAGATGCGGTCAAACAAGGTGTCGCCACCGAGCGCAGCCGTGTGCAAGGCATTCTGTCTCATGATGAGGCCAATGCTCGAACATTGCTGGCGCAGCATTTGGCCTTTGAAACCGATATGGAGGTGGAAGCTGCTGTATCGGTTTTATCCAAAGCGCCACTTGAAACGCCCACACGCGATGATGTGTCGGGCTTTAGTGCAGCGATGGAAGCAACGCCCAATCCTGAAATCACCCCGTCACCCGAGGCCGAGGATGACAGCGAGGAAGCTGTCGCCAAGCGTCTGGCAACTTA
Source organism: Alphaproteobacteria bacterium (assembly GCA_965229675.1). Classification (GTDB taxonomy): domain Bacteria; phylum Pseudomonadota; class Alphaproteobacteria; order CBDDJK01; family CBDDJK01; genus CBDDJK01. Next base: position 462,707 of record OZ245897.1, on the reverse strand, counting down.
CTAACGATAAGGAGAAATCGATATGAACGCATATTCTAATCATGCCGGAGGCTTTACCGATCAAGGTGGCTATACCCCGGATAATCTGGTTGCAGGTGAATTTCCTGCGGTCCAGCGCATTGAAACGATCACAGGTGGTGCAGCCTATCCACGCGGCGCTGTCTTGGGCCGTATCACGGCATCTGGCCTTTATGTCCTGAGTGACGCTAGTGCAACCGATGGATCACAAAAACCTGCCGCCATTCTGGCTGAGCCGATTGATACCACATCGGGTGATGCCGAGGCGGTTGTCTATCACTCAGGTGAATTTAACAGCAATGCACTGACCTACGGTGCTGGCCATGACGCGACGAGCGTCTGGAACAGTCTCCGCAATGTTGGGCCTTGCACCATCTTTCTACGCAAAAATCAGGAGGTATAATCATGGTTGATATTTTTTCTACATTTGTGCTGAACCGCACCGTTGAGCATCTGGAGCGACCAGCCTCCTTTTTGCTGGACACGTTTTTTGGCTCGATCCAGACGGAAGAGTCCGAAGAAATCCACTTTGACATTGATCAGTCGAAACCACGTCTTGCACCATTTGTCTCGCCACTAGTCGCAGGCCGTGTTGTGGCCAATGAAGGCTTTACGACCCAGAGCTTTAAGCCCGCTTACGTGAAGGATAAGCGCCGCTTTGATGCCAATACTCCGCTCAAACGCAGCATTGGTGAAAAGATTGGTGGTTCTCTTCCGGCAAGTCGGCGTTTGGAAGCGGCTGTCAGTCGTTCGCTGCGTAACCAGCTGGAAAATCTTACACGCCGTGAGGAAGTAATGGCAGCAGAAGCCTTGATCAAAGGCACTGTTACCGTTGCGGGTGAAGATTATCCGACCAAGATCGTTGATTTTAAACGCGATCCGGCTTTGACACTGGCACTTACAGGTGCTGCCAAATGGGATAGCGTGGATGCGCCTGCTTTGGATCATCTGGAAGACTGGGCCAGCTTGGTGCAGGAAAAATCTGGTGCCGTGGCACGGGTTGTCATCATGGACCCGAAAGCATGGCGACATTTCCGCAAGAATAAGCAGGTTGTCGGCCAGCTTGAAATCCGTCGCGGTACCAATGCGACGATTTCAACCGATCCCATCGTGCGTGGTCAAGGCAATGAAAAAGCGCGTTATGTTGGCTCCATCGGGGATTTTGATTTCCATGTCTATAACGATGTGTATGTCGCCGATGACGGCACAACGCAAAACTTGCTGCCCGACTACACGGTCTTGCTGGTTAGCCAAGGTCAGCTCGAAGGAACACGCTGCTACGGCATGATCATGGATGAAAAAGCGGCCTTTAAGGCACTGCGCTATTTCTCCAAGTCTTGGCTGGAAGAAGACCCTGCGGTTCGCTGGTTGTTGATGCAGTCTGCGCCGTTGGTGGTGCCGTATCGTCCAAACGCATCTTTGTGTGCAACAGTCGCTTAAGGGAGGTTAGAAACATGAATATTATTGCAAAAATCTCTCTTCAAACGCCCGATGGCACTGTGCAGCCGGGTGAGACAATTCAGTTGGACGAGAGGCAAGCCAAAGCGCTGATTGCGCGTGGCTTTGCCAAACCTGCTGGAAAATCAACGGCGGCCAAAACGCCTGAAACCAAAACCGACGAGCCTGACGCTGATATTTTGGCAATCATTGATGCCATTGCGGTGTTGGATGAAAGCGGCTTTGGTAAGGATGGCAAGCCTTTGGTGAAAGCACTGGAAGATGTGCTGGATCGTGACATCAGCCAAGAGCAGCGCGATCAGGCTTGGAAACGCTATGAACAGGACAATGCCTCATGATCCCAAGTTTCAAACAGGCGGTAGATCGGCTGTTTGATCGCTTGGGGCTTGATGCGCTCTACCGTGTGAATGGCGAAGATATACCTGTCAAAGTCATTCTGAAATCACCGGATCAGATCATTGATTTTCGGGAAGCGCAAATCCACACCCCCACCAATATGATGGAGGTGCGGGTGTCGGAGATCGCCAAGCCAAAGGCCGGAGATGAAATCATCCTTGATGGCGCAAGCTACCGTGTTCAGGGCGAACCTGTTCAAGACACGCATCATCTGGTGTGGAAAATGGAAGTCCTCAAATAGCGAAGCGGTAGGACAAAAAAAGGAATCTGAAATGAGATTACGTGCTGCCATAAGTGGTGATCTGGATAAATACCTGAAAGCTGAATTGCTGGAAGCCGAGCAATCTGTGACCGGAGCCATCCGCACAGCGACAACCGGCCTTAAAAACAGCATGCGTGCTCAGGTGACAGCAGCAGGTCTTGGTCCGCGTTTGGCAAAGTCATGGCGCGGCGATGTTTATCCCAAGCAGGGTAAAAGCCTGAAAGCCGCTGGTATGGTTTATACCAAAGCCGCCAAGATCATGGAGGGTTTTGAGACAAGCCAAGTGATCAAAGGCAAAGACGGCTTTTGGCTGGCTATTCCAACTCCGAATGCGCCAAAGAAGGTTCTGGGCAAGCGTGTCACGCCCGGTAATCTTGAAAAGGCGCGTGGAATGAGGCTGCGTTTTGTTTATCGCAAAAATGGCCCATCGCTGCTTGTTGCTGAAAATATGCGTGCCTCTTATAGCCGCAAAACAGGTGACTTACGTGGTTTTAGAAAAGCCAGTCAATCAGCGCTGAAATCTGGCCGTGGTCTCACATCGGTGGTGATGTTCTGGATGGTTCCGCAAGTCAAAATGCCAAAGCTCATCCGTTTTGAGCCGGAAGCCGCAACATGGCACAGGCGTATTCCTGAGTTGATCGTCAAATATTGGAAAGATTAGAAATGACATCGAAACGCGAACAGGCCCTGCAGGGCCTTTTTTTATGCCTGCAAACAGGCTTGCCCGGTATCAGTGTGCTTCGCAATGAAGTGCTGACCACGGCCATTCCTGAAACGGGGCTTGTCGTGCTGCGCGATGGTGACCCCGGAGAGCCGGATATTCTGCTCTCACCGCCGCGTTACATTTACAAGCACCGCGCTGATATTGAGGTGTTCGTACAAAACGCCGATGCCGCACAGCGTGAAGCTGGTCTTGATCAGCTGATCACACAAATTGGCGCTGCTCTGGAAACGGCAGGCACGCTTGATGGTGTCATCGATATTTTAAACCCCGGAAGCCCTGAATTACTGACGGAACCTATTGAAGGTGCCGCTGTAATCAAGGCTGCCACACTGCCTGTCACGCTGGAATATGTGACGGCAAACCCACTCATTTAACCAAACAAACAGGAGAAAACATATGGCTCGCGCTTATGGTTGGAATGCCCGGCTTTTGCTTGGCTTTGAAACAGCATACGGACAGCCGCCAGTAAGCGGCGATTATAACGTGGTTCCGTTCATCTCAAGCTCATTGGATTCTGAGCAAGGCTTGATTGAATCCAGTGTTCTTGGCTTGGGGCGTGATCCTACGGCTCCCTTTCAGGATGTGATCAATGTGGACGGCGATATTGTTGTGCCTGTTGATCTTCGCAATATCGGCTATTGGCTAAAAGCGCTTTTTGGCATGCCTGCGACCAACGGCTCTGGCCCTTACGCCCATGGTTTTGTTTCGGGCGGAGTCAATTTGCCGAGCTTGAGCTTGGAAGTTGGTTTGCCTGATGTGCCGGATTATCCGCTATTTACAGGTGTTCGTGCCAATAGCTGTGCTTTTAACTTTCAGCGGTCCGGCGAAGCACAAGTGACTATTGGCTTGATTGGTCAGGGGGAAACGCCCGCCACCAGCACACGCGATGCCAGTCCTTTGGAAGCGGTTTATAGCCGTTTTTCTCAATTCCAAGGCTCGATCAAACGTGCAGGTTCAAACCTTGCCGATGTCACAGCCGCCTCGCTGACCTACAGCAATAATCTGGAGAAGATTGAGACCATCCGTGATGACGGTAAGGTCGAAGGCATTGATCCAGGTATGAGCTCGCTTTCTGGCTCTATTTCTGTGCGCTATGGCGATAACACGCTGATGGATTTGGCCAGATCCGGAACGCCGATTGATATTGAACTGGCCTACACCATTGACGCTGATCGCAAGCTGCAGATCACCGCGCATGAAGTGTATTTGCCAAAGCCAAAACGCAGCATTAACGGCCCCGGAGGGATTGAAGCCTCCTATGACTTCCAAGGCGCTAAAGATGCCAGCCTCGGCAAAATGCTGACCATAACGCTAACCAATGATGTGGAGGATTATCTCTAATGCTTAAATTATCCCTGCCCAAAGAACCCTATTGGATTGACGTCGGACTTGATGTCCGCTTGAAAGTCCGTCCTTGCACAAGTGCTGTGTTTTATCAGGCGCGTGCCTTTATGAATCAAAAACTGCAGAAACTTGGTGATGCCTACCGCGCTGAAAAAGATGTTGGCGTGGAGCGTTCAGAATTACCTGATCTTGAAGACAGCAATGTGCGTGAAGCCTTGGCTGAACAATACCTCACGGTTGGACTGGCTCGCGCCGGGATTATTGAATGGGAAGGTATTTTCGAAGCCGATGCAGATCAGCCCGCTCCGGTGACAGATGAAAAAATTGATGAGCTTTTCGGAGCCTATTGGGTTATCGCCGAAACCTTCCGTCAACAATACACAGGTATGCGGGAGCTGTTGGAAGCGGAAAAAAACGCACGCGGGCTCGTATCCGGTGGCACTTCGGAGACGGGCCAAGATATTGCGGCAACTGCGCCGAACAAGGCCGAGCCTGCGCCCAAGGGCAAAAAGGCGAAACAGGCGAGCGATGCCCCTATCACGAGCACAGCCTAAAAACTCTGGAAGGCTGGCAGGCTTGGGATGTGGCTTGCAAATTAATCACACAATCACATGAACACTTTCCCCTAGAGACCGCTCTGCAGCTCAGCGCTTCGCTTGGCTATGAACCGCAAGCGATGGCTGAACTGTTGCCAGAAGTTGCGATGGGAACGCTGTTGGCAATAAAAGATATGGGCGACAATAATGGCAGCAACTAAAAAACTATCGATCCGCTTGTCAGCAACGGGTGGAGAGCAGTTGCGCCGTGAATTTGGCAAGCTGGGTAAGGAAGGCCAACAAGCCTTTCATAGAATCAGCCATGCTACCGCTCCTGCAAGTGCTGGGCTAAAAGCCGTTGATGCATCAGCCCGGGCGTTAAATGGTGTATTGCGTCAGGCTGCCGGATTGATTGGTGCATACGCAGGTATTCAAGGCATTAGCCGCTCGCTTGGGTTTATTGTTTCGACCAACCGTGAGTTTGAGCGTTTACATGCCAGTTTGAAAACCGTGACAGGCTCGGCGCAAGGGGCAGATCGCGCCTTCAAAATGATTGAGGATTTTGCCTCCTCCACTCCGTTTAATGTGGAGCAGATTACTGAAGCCTTTATCAAGCTGAAAGCCTTGGGTCTTGATCCCTCACAAGAAGCGCTGATGTCATACGGCAATACCGCTTCTGCGATGGGTAAAAACCTGATGCAGTTTGTGGAGGCCATTGCCGATGCCGCTACGGGTGAGTTTGAACGCCTGAAAGAATTCGGAATTAAAGCCAGAACCCAAGGTGAGCAAGTCTCGTTCACCTTTCAGGGCGTGACCACCACGGTTGGCAAAAACGCCACTGAAATTGAGAGCTATCTGCGCCAGATTGGGAATGTCCAGTTTGCCGGAGCCATGTCTGAGCAAATGAATACGCTCGGCGGGATATTTAGCAATATTCAGGATAACTTTTCTAAGCTGGCCCGTGAGGTTGGTGCGGGTGGCCTGAATGATGCCGTTCGTGATGTGGCCATCAGTTTGAAAGAAACAACCGATAGCGGCAAGCAAGCAGCGCGGGCTCTGGGTGAAACCTTGGGCAGCGTTGTGCGCGTTGCTGCTGATGGCCTCGGGTTTTTGGTTCGCAATGCCGATCTGGCGGTTGAAGGTTTGACAGCCTTACTGATTGCTAGAACGGTCGGTGGTGCAATCACAGCTATGAACGCAGCCATGCTAGGTAATGCTGGAGCCATTGTCGGTTTTCGTTTAATGGCGCAAGTTTCTGTGGCAGCGGCAGCCAAAATGGTGATTGCTGAAGGTGCTGCTAAATTGGCCACCTTGGCGATGGTTGGGCTTCGCAATGTCATGCTGTTATTGGGCGGCCCCGCCGGGATTGCCATTATTGCAGGACTGGCCCTCTATAAGCTGGCCCAAGGTCATGATGCAGCCGGAAAAGCTGCCAAAGATCATGCCGCCGAAATGGAGGAATTGCGCGAGACCGTTCAAAAAACAACGGATGATATTGAGGAGCTAAATGCCGCCTCACGCAATGAAGCCTTGGCGCGGTGGACTGAAAAACTCAATATTGCCCAAGAGAATATCCGCGAAGTCACCAAGCAACTGAAATACGGTGCAATCGGGGGTTTCTGGGATCAGTTCTCGCGCTTTGGCAGTGATTTACAGGCTGATCTCTTTCAAGTGCGCCGCGCCTTTCAAACAGGCCGGATCACGGTTGAAGAATATCAGGATGCGTTATGGGCCTTGGCAGTCAAATATCCGGACTTCACGGAAAATGCCAAGGAAATCCAAGAGCAGGTTTTGGCATTGCAGGCTGCAGAATTGGCAGCACAGCGTGCGGGTGATCAATTGGATCGATTGCGCTCTGGCGTCACCCAGACGGCAGCAGCGCAGGCTAGTCCGCAAACACCACAAACACCGACTCAGCCAGCAGCGCCGCAGCAGTTGGGCCAAAGGCAAGAAGAGAAAATCCGCTCCTACATTCAGGAGCTGGAAGCCGAAGAAGCGGCCTTGCGCCGTGTTATTGCCGCCCGTTCTAGCGAAGGTGCAGCAGTTGAAAACGCCCTTGTTTTGAATGAGCAGGAACAAGCGCTTCGCCGTTTAGGTATTGATCTGAGCAATAATCAAAGCGCTGGTGCTCAAGAATATGAGCAGCGTATTCGTAGCCTGATCAGCCGCAAATATGAGCTGGAGGAAGCCGATACGCGTGCGCGAGAAGCAGCAGAACGCCATGAAGATACGGTGGAAGAGATCACGCGGGCCTTTAATGCCCTGAAATCTGAAACTGAACAGGCCACCCTCAAAGCCATTGAATGGCGCGAAGAAGCCTTGGCTGGACTGGATAAAACCCGTGTTGGCTATGATGAATTCCGCGCTCAAGTCGAAGATGTTTATCAAAACATGCTGCGTGAGGCGCGTGAAAAAGACCTGCAAAGCTCAAAGCATTGGGAAGATGGTCTAAAACGTGGCTTTCGTGATGTTTTGAATGAAGCTGAAGACATGGCCTCACAAACCGAGCGGCTGGTTAAAAATGCCTTCAAAGGCATGGAAGATGCGCTGGTTGAATTTGTAACTACAGGTAAGCTGGATTTCAAATCCTTAGCGGATTCCATCATTGCTGATCTGGTGCGGATACAAATTCGCCAAAGCATCACACAGCCCTTGGCCAATGCATTGGGATCGATTGATTTTGGTTCGCTCGCAGGGGCGGCGCATACAGGTGGTGTCATCGGCGGTGATGTTCTTGCTAGTCGCAATGTTAATCCTGCGGTGTTTGCCGGGGCGCACAAGTTTCATAGTGGCGGTGTGATTGGCAATGAAGTGCCAATTATCGCCAAGCGCGGTGAGACGGTATTTACACCCGGACAGATGCGTCTGCTTGGCGCTGGTTTTTCTGGCCGTGAGCCCGTGAAAGTTGAGGTCAATGTTCACAATAATGCTGCTGGTGTTCAAGCCAGAACTGAGACGTCACCTCTGCCGGGCGGTGGTAGCAGGCTCGATATTATTATCGAACAGATCGAAGGCCAAATGACCCGCAATGTCGCTCGAGGGGAAGGATTGGCCCCAACCTTGGAGCGGCGCTATGGACTTAATCCAGCAGCGGGGAGTTGCCGATGATCGCATGGCCAGAAACATTACCGTTACCAACAGTCGAAGGATATGGCATCCAGCCCGGCGATGCCATCCTCCGCACAGAAATGGAAGCGGGTCCGGCAAGGCAACGCAGGCGGTTTACGCAAGTGCCCAGCCGCGTATCCGTCCGCTGGATTATGCGGCGTGATCAGTTTGCCCTGTTTGAAGCATGGTATCGCTGGCAAGCCAAGGAAGGTGGCGCATGGTTTGAGATTGAGTTGTTGGGCGGGCTTGGACTGTTAACACAGGAAGCCCGATTCACAAGGCAGTTTCAGGCCCAGCTACTTGGCGGCACGCTTTGGGAAATCCGCTCTGAACTAGAAGTAAGAGAAAGACCGGTATTGGATGAGGGTGCGATGGCAATAGCCGCAAGTGAGAATGTTTTGGGTCTGCTTGGTGCCGTGTCGGCTTTGCACAGACATCTTCACACTTTGAGACCACTGGAACGCTACTGGTAAATTATAGGAGGGATAAATGGCAAATTTACAAGAACAAATCAATCAGGCTGTCTCAACACTGAATAATGATACAGGGCTTCTGCATGACATCGTTCATGGCAGTCAAACAACTGTCAAGATAACTGAAAATGGCGAGGTTAAGTCGGTTGCAAAAGCTATTCATGATATCGAGGAAACGATAACAGGTTCTGTCAATAACTGGGTTCAAAGAGCGGAATCCGCAAAAGACTATGCGGAACAATATAAAACGGCAGCATTCAATTCGGCAACGCAGGTTGAGCTTGACGCTCAGTCAGTTGAAAACTGGAGAGCACAAGTCGAGGCGGATAAAAACAGTGTTACACAATCTGAAGCACGCGCCCTTGCATCGAAAGAGAGTGCTGCATCTTCTGAAACCTCCGCTGCTGGCAGTGCTCGTGATGCGGCAGAATCCGCATCACTAGCGATCAATGCAAAGCAGGCTGCTGCCCAATCGGAAACGAATGCCTTACGCTACAAAAATGAAGCACAACAGGCATTGAGTGGCTTTGAGGATTCCTATCATGGGGCCTCACCATCACCACCAACGCAAAGGATTGATGTTGGTGACTTGTGGTTCGATAGCACCAATAACGTCATGAAAGTCTATGACACCGCAGGCATCTGGAAAGCTGTGGTTACAGCCGATCCCTTTGTATCTTCTGAATATTACAAGAAGGATGAGGTGGATATCATGCTCGACAATCAGGCCGCGATTTTAGGCAATGAAATATGGAGCAACGCAATACGCACGCAACGTTTACACTTTGAAGGAGCAACATTATGACCCCCGTACAGCGACTTGTGGCAAATGGAAATGCCATCATTAATTTCCTGAAGGAATTTTCATCTTCGACACCAAAAGATGTAAACGTCGACTGGATTGCAGACGATGATTCCATTCAGACACAAACTTTTGCCAATATTAAAAAGTTTCAAGATGGTACAACATCCAGTGTTAACGCTGCTATTGCCAATTTTCATCAGGCTAATGTGGTGTTTTCGGGATGGAGTGCTTCTCATGGCCAGGCTGGAGCTACCTATCAGCGTGTGCCTTATAGCTGGCAACCAATTCCAGCCAAATCACCTTATTGCACAGTTGCAAATGGTGCAGACACCATCACGATAAACAAGGCAGGGCAGTATCTCGTCCTTGTCAATATCATGAAGCATAAAAATAACGTCAATGCTTGGGGACATACCCGAATTCTCCACAATGGCGCTATCGGCTATATGACACACGAACGGCACTATCTCTGCGGTTCATGGCAGTCATTTTCACCCATGTATGCATCGCATTTTAATGCTGGCGATACAGTAATCGTCGATTCATACCAAGCTGGAAGCAACCCCTATAACTTTCACGCAGCTGGCCAGTATGGCCGTCTATGGCTAATCTATCTAGGAGACTAAATTATGGAAATTATTGACTTCGTTACGCTTCCCGATGGGAAAATTGATTTTGAAGGAAAAGCAAAGGAATTGCTTCAATTCAAGGGGACAAAAAAGGATATATCCAAGAAAGTGGAAGAACTTAAAATTCGATATGCTGAGCAAAAGCCTTATGTTGAATCAAATCAGCTCATTGAAGACACAATATACGGCGAATACTCGAAAGATAAGCAGTCTCAGGATGAAAAGTGGACAAGCAGCTTTACCACAAAATTAAAGGCTGCAGGGATTCAGAACCTTGAAGAGCTTGTTATAGATGCTGTTCGAAATTACTCGCCTGATAATCCAGTAGATATACTGGCTGCGGATATCGTTGCTACTTTTGATGCCAATATTATAGAAAAAATTCAGGGTGCGTCCGAAGCTGAAAAAACCAGCTATGCGACACAGATGGTTGAAAAACTCATCAAGATTGCTATCCGAACAGAGTGGGCAGAACAGTGCATCATTATAGGTAAGGCCGCACTTGCAAGCGATTCAAAGCCTGAATTCCCAACCTTTCCGGCATTATAGGCATTCCAATGAGCGATCAGACTCTATCCCAAGCCATTGCCGAAGCCTACGCTTCTGCGCCCAGTGATGTCGTGATTTTACACACGCTGGAACTACGCCATCCTGATTTCACGGATGATGAAGGCCAGCCCATTGCTGTGCGTTTGGTGCGGGATCATCAGGATTTATCAGCCAAGCTGGAGGATACCGCGCCTTTAAATCCAGACGAATATGTCACCTTTATTGCCATGGGCTTTGATTTGGAGCTGCCACCTGTCGATACATCACCAGTACCGGAAATCACGGTCACTATCGATAATGTCAGCCGCGAGCTGATCAAGCATCTGGATGCCGCCGTTGAAAGCGCAGAAAAAATTGAGATCACCTATCGCCCGTATTTAAGCAATGATCTGTCCGGCCCGCAGATGGACCCGCCGATCACCTTGATCTTGAGTGAAGTTGAAGCGGATGTCAGCCGCGTTGTAGGTCGCGCCCGTATGCTGGATATCGGCAACAAGAGTTTCCCGTCAGAAACCTACACCGCCACGCGCTTTCCGGGGCTAACCCGCTAAACAAAACAAAGGAAATACCATGAATGAATTGACCCAGCAGCCAGATGGGCTGCACTGGGCGTGTCGCTATATCGGCTTGCCATGGCAGGCTGGCGCGAAAGGCCCGGATGTTTTTGATTGCTGGAGCCTCGTAGTTTGGGTGCAAAAGCACCATTTTGGCCGAAACCTGCCCGACATTCCTGTCGCCGAGGGAAATTTAAAGCGTCTGGCTTTGACTTTTCGAGACCACCCTGAGCGTAAACGCTGGCAGCTCACTGATACACCAGCACAAGGTGATGCAGTGTTGATGCGCCAATCGCGCCATCCCATCCATGTGGGCATATGGATCACCATCAGCCCCACAGAACAAGGCGTTCTTCACTGTGTGAAAGGCAATGGTGTGGTGTTTCAGAATATGGCCAGCCTCAAACTCGCAGGCTGGCAAATTGAAGGGTTTTATCGGTTTCAGGGGGATGCCCTTAAACCTGTTTAATAAATTACGAGGTTTCCATGTTTGCTTGCGTCCACATGCTTCACAATCCATTTATGCCAGCACGCGGACGCGATATTTTTGCGGTCGATCATCCTATCACTATCCTTGAATGGCTCGATGAAGCGGGCATTACAGAATTTGAACGTCCTACCATCTGCCTGTTCAATGGCGAAGCGGTGTTACGGGATCAATGGCATAAAATCACCATTGGTCTGTCTGATATCGTCACCTTTATCACATTGCCCCAAGGCGGCGGTGGTGGGGGCGGTAAGATTTTACGATCTGTTCTGACCATTGCTGTGATGGTTGCGGCCCCTTATGCCGGAGCTGCGCTCGCCGGGGCGATTGGTGTGACCAGCACTGTAGGAATTGCATTGGTCACTGCTGGTGTGGCATTTGCAGGAAGTGCGCTGTTGAATGTCTTGGTGCCGCCACCTGTGCCATCCACCAGTTTGAATAGTGGGTTTGGTAATACACCTGCAGCCAGCCCAACATATTCATTACAAGCACAAGGCAATCAGGCGCGATTAAGTCAGCCCATCCCAGTGGTTTACGGTCGGCACATTGTCTATCCCGACTTGGCCGCAACGCCATATTCGCTGTATCAGAATAATGAGCAGTATTTGCATCAGCTGCACTGCATTGGTCAGGGTGAATATGATCTGGAGCAGATCCGTATTGAGGACACGCCGATCAGCTCCTTTGAAGAAATTGAGCATGAAATCGTGCAGCCCGGTGATGCCGTTACACTATTTGATACGGATGTGGTCACCGCTCCCGAGGTCGCAGGACAGGAATTACTCAGCACAGGTGATGGCGGTGATTGGGTTGGGCCTTTTGTGGCCAATCCCGCACAAACCAACTGCCACCAGATCAGTGTCGATATTGTCATGCCGCGTGGAGTCTATTACGCCAATGATAGCGGCGGCCTGAACAATCGAACGATCACATGGCAATTTGAAGCGCGTCAGATTGATGATGACGGCACAGCGATTGGCGCATGGCAGATATTAGGGAGTGAAACTCTCACGGCAGCAACCAATACGCCGCAACGCATGACATTTGATTACGCAGCGGCGACTGGGCGTTATGAAGTGCGGGCTTTGAGAACCGATGCCAAAGATACATCTGCCAGAGCTGGGCATGAGCTTCGCTGGGGCGGCTTAAAAGCTGTCTTGGATCAAACACCTGATTTCGGTAATGTCACGCTCATCGCCATGAAAATGCGGGCTACGGATAATTTATCGCAACGCTCATCACGGATGGTGAACTGCCTTGTCACGCGCAAATTGCCTATATGGGATGAAGCTACCGGATGGTCAGCACCACAAACCACGCGCTCCATTGCATGGGCTCTCGCTGATATTGCCCGCAGCCAATATGGTGGAAAACTGGATGATAGCCGGATTGATCTGGCACAGTTGAAGGCATTGGATGCCAATTGGCAAGCTCGCGGCGATTATTTCGATGCGGTGTTTGATCAAACGGTCACGGTTTGGGAGGCATTGAGCCGAACAGCACGTTGTGGCCGCGCCGTGAGTTTCATGCAAAGTGGCACTGTTCGCTTTGTCAGAGATGAGCAACGCTCGATCCCTGTGGCCTTGTTCAGCCCCCGCAATATCGTGAAGAACAGCCTCAAAATCCAATATCTGCTGGCCAGTGATGATACAGCGGATAGCGTGACGGTGGAGTATTTCTCAAAGGAGACATGGCAAACGGCAGAAGAAACCGTCAGCTTGCCTGATAGCACCAGCGATCAACCCGCCCGGGTGAGATTGTTTGGCTGTACTGAAAAAGCCCAAGCCATCCGCGAAGGCAAATATATGGCCGCCGCCAATCGCTATCGAAGGCGCTTGGTGACCTTTCAAACAGAGTTGGAAGGCTTGATCCCCACTTATGGTGATCTGATTGCAATTGCCCACGATATGCCGAGCTGGGGCCAAGGTGCCGAGGTTATTGCGGTTGATGACAATGTTCTGAGCTTATCAGAGCCATTGGAATGGTCTGAGGAGCTTGGGAATCATTTCATCAGTCTGCGTAAAGCTGATGGCAGCGTTTCGGGGCCGTGGCTTGTTCTACCCGGCGAGACGCCTAGTCAGGTGGTTCTACAGGATGAACTGGATTTCACGCCCTACACCGGAGAGCTGCAGGAGCGCACGCACATTGCCTTTGGCGCTGGTGAAAAATGGAGCACGCTGGCCCGCGTCACAGCTGTTCGGCCTCGGGGCGAGCTGGTTGAAATCAGCGCCGTTGCTGAAAATCCGGTCGTCCATACCGCCGACCAATAACCCTTAAAAACAGGAAGAGTAATCATGACCGCTGATAATCATCAGCGGCAGGACGATATGGTGTGCCTGCCGCGTACAGAATTTGAGTCTTTACTGGAGCAATCTGCCTGCCGAGGGGCCAGAAAAGCCCTGAAAGAAGTTGGCTTAGCCGATGAAGAAGCCGCTCACGACATCCGTGATTTACGTGATTTGGCGGGCTCAATCAAAACCATGCAACGCACCTTTCTGCAAACCATCGTGCGCTGGATCACCATTGGTCTTCTGGCGCTCTTGGTCGCAGGTGTGGCTGCAAAAATTGGACCTTTCACCCCCAAATAAATAGGAGAAAAACTATGCTGACATTACTTGGAAGCCTGCTGGGCTTTTTGTCATCCGCGTTTCCGGATTTTTTGAAACTCTGGCGCGACCACGCCGACCGCCAACATGAGCTGGCCATTCTGGATCGCCAGATGGAGGCACAACGCCAAGGCCATACACAACGCCTTGAAGAAATACAGGTGCAGGCCGATGTGGCTGAAAGTAAGGCACTATATGCCCATGCCAGCCAACCCAGCGGTGTGAAATGGGTTGAGGCTTTACGTGCCTCTGTGCGTCCGATCATCACCTATGCCTTTTTCATTCTGTTCGCCACCGTCAAAACCGCTGCACTCTTCAAGCTGTTGGATCAGGGTGTCGATTTGACCTCCGGACTGATCGCCGTGTGGGACGCTGAAACGCAGGCGTTATTTGCCGCTGTTATGTCCTTTTGGTTCGGACAACGCGCCTTGGCCAAGCTCCGCTCAAACCCTTGAAAAACATGATCTTATTCACTTGATAAGCGCCCAGAATGAAGCGTTACTGTAAGTGTAAAAAGCAATTGAAAACAAGGAGATAACGCCATGAGCAAACTATTTTACAAGGCCATGATTGAAGATGTTCAAAACGAGAAATGCACCGATGCAGAGCTAGAAGCACTGCTGAATGCTTTTGAATACACGGTCAAAAAAATGGCGACCACTCTGGCCCGTAAAGCTTGGTACGCGCTGGAAGATTACGCCACTGCCAAGCAATACGGCATTGACCGCTTTACGTTGATGATCGAGCGCAAAGAGGTCCTCGGGCAAGAGCAATGGCATGGCGTTTTTGAATATGGCAGCAAGAACCTGAAAGTTATAGGAACACTGGAAAAATGAGACATATCACACAAAACGGACTGGGCCTGATCAAACGGTTCGAGGGCTTCTCTCAGACCGTTTATTTTTGCCCGGCTGGTTATCCCACCATCGGCTATGGTCATGTTGTTAAAGACGACGAGGATTTTTCAGCAGGCATCGATGAAGCACAAGCCGAAGAGCTTTTGCGCCAAGATGCCCAGATCGCAGAACGCGCTGTTCTGCGCCTGATTGACGTGCCGCTGACAGACGGCCAATTCGATGCGCTGGTGTCATTCACCTACAATCTTGGTGGTGGGGCGCTCCAACGCTCAACACTGCGCCGTAAAATTAACCGTGAGGAACACGCCGAAGTGCCAGAGCAATTCATGCGCTGGGTCTGGGCGGGTGGCCGTAAGCTCAAAGGACTGGTTCGACGACGAGAAGCGGAAGCCGGTTTGTATAGCTGTTCCTAAAACGCAACCTCCGCTAGTTTTGTCACCACGTCATAATCCACATCGATGGTTTCAAAGTGGCGTTTGCCGCATAGGATTTTCTGGTTTTCTTTCGTCCGGCGCTCCTGGTTATCCAGCGTACTTTTGGTTTCACGCACAAAATAGAGCTTTTCGTCACGGTGGGTAACAAAGGCCCAATCCGGATTATATGGCCCGATGGGTGTATCGATCTTAAACCAGCTGGGGAGCTTTACAAACAGACGAACGTACTCGTTGTTATCCAAATCTTTGGCAAATTGCTTCTCTACCTCTGAATCATATTCCACCTGGTCAAACAGGCATTTTTCAGGGTTTTGCACTTCATAAAGATTATTCAGATAGCGGACGATGCCTTCTTCTGCTTCATCCTCGATGCGGCTCATTTCCCAATAATGGTTAGCAATCTTCTCATATTGGATGCCCTCCAGCATCAAATCATGCAATGCTCTGGATATCTCCCGCGCTGTGAACGCCATAAATTGCTGTGGGTTGATCTGGAACTCTTCCAGGCGACCGGAGTCTTTTAATATCTCCACAAGCGTGTGCCTGGTTAACTCTGTTTCCTTCTGCAGATAAGCCAACATATCTGGCAGCACTTTCACACCATCGGCCTCAAAGCTCTTTTCCTCCAGCTTGCGATCGGTGCTGACACCAGCATCGGTGATATCAACATCCACCCGCGTCATGGCAATGCGTACCGGTTTAATCTTCTCCAGCTCCTTGATGCGTTTTACCGCACGCTCAATCAGCTCTGCGGTGTCAAATGTCACACGATAGCGGGTGCGGTGCTTGATTTTATCCCACAGCGCTTTGAAGTCCTCACTTAGATGCACTTCTTTTTTGAACTTCAGCTCACGCCGGTCGCGTGCATTCACCACGCGGTTTTTGAAGATAAAGCGCTGCATTTCATCGATGATATCGGCTTTAATATCATGATAGCTTTCATCAATCTTCAATTCAAAATGTGGGTTTTTAGGATCAAACGTGTCAAGTATTTCACCGGCATCATTGATATAGCCGGTGGCCTTCAGCTCCTCCCATACCTTGACTGATTCCTCCTGGCCGATGGCGGCGATCGTGCCATCATCTTTAGCGCGGGTGATTTTGGCAAAGGTGATTTTCTCAATGCGCCCGAATTTAATGCCGAAATCCTCTTCAAATTCATTCTGCAGAGATCTGGCAAAATCCTCGTAGGATTCATTGGCAATGACAGTAAGGCGGTTAACATTTTCGTCATGCACACGATCGCCATGCTCATTCACCGGCAAGCGCAGACCACGGCCAATTTCCTGCCGCTTTTTCTCCACCGATTGCGTTTCATTGAGTGTACAAATTTGAAACACATTCGGATTATCCCAGCCTTCACGCAGGGCGCTGTGCGAGAAAATAAAGCGGAGTGGCTCTACCGGATCAAGCAAGCGCTCCTTATCCCGCATAATCAGGTTGTAGGTATCTTCATCATCGGCGGTTTTTCCGCTGGTATCTTTGGCGCGGCCACTCTTATCTTGGCTGAAATAACCATTGTGGATTTTGCTGATATTCGCTGCAGCGAATTCTTTATAAATCGGTTTAGCGGAAAGTTCTTTATACGCTTCTTCAAACCACTGGCCAATTTTACCAAGAGTGGTAGAGCCATCATCATTATAAATCCGGTAATTGGCCACTTTATCGATGAAAAACAGGGACAGCACCTTGATGCCTTTGCCACGCATGGCGCGTTCCTTCTTCAAATGCTGCTCGACCGCTTCTTGCACTTGGGCCTTCATAATATCATCACCCAGGCCACCCATTTCGCTACCCAGCTCCAAGTATTTTCCACTATTGAATTCGATATATTCAGTGCCTGGCGTACAGTCGATATTTTGCACGATATAACCATCGCGGTAACTTTCACGCTCTCCGGACTTCACATGCAGATCATCGCCTTGTTTAACCGTTACCTTGGCTGGCTTGACGTTACCATCCTTTTCTCTGTGAATTTCCACCTGGGCTTTAATGCCATTCTTATTGTCGGTTTTGAGCAGCTTCACGTATGCATCGTTGAAACTGTCATCCGAGCGAATGGAAGCTACCTCAATGCGTTTTACCAGGCGCAAATCATAGGCACGCACCGGATCGAGTTTGTAGAGCAAATTGTATGGATTGCGGTGGGTAGCGGAATAGCGCAGCGTGGTGATGGGGTTTAGATTGGTGATGGCACGCTTGGCCTTCGGGGTATTATCCACGCTCTGCGGTTCATCAATAATTACGATGGGGTTGGCAGCCTGGATAAATTCGATTGGCTTGCGGCCTGACATTTTGTCATTCTCACGGTTAATAATATTTAGCTTTTTCAGCTCATCATCCGTCATTTCAGCGATATCTTTATCAGCCACATCCTTACTGAAGGATTGGATGTTGATCACCATGATCTGAATCTGATTGCTGGTGGCAAACTGGCGCACGCGGCCCAGCTTTTTGGAATCATAAACGAAATAATCAAATGGTGCGTTGTTATAGAGCGTGCGGAAGTGATCCTTCATAATATCGATACTCTTCAGCACACCCTCGCGGATGGCGATGCTTGGTACCACAATAATGAATTTCCGCAGGCCATAGTTTTTGGAAAGCTCGAAGATAGAGCGCAGATACACATAGGTTTTACCGGTTCCGGTTTCCATTTCGATGGAGAATTCACGGCCCTGAAGCTCCGGTGTTTTTTCGATATCGTTGGCTTCCTGCACCTTATGGACATTGGTCAGCAGCTGCTCTTCATTTAGAGTGATATTATTGCCGACACCCAGATCTGATAGCTTCATGGCATCACCGGCGGTGGCGCTAATTTCAAAATGGGATTGCACAATGGGCTGGCCTTCAAAGGTATTTATCACAGCATTGATGGCGTCTTGCTGGTATTCTAACGATGGATCAAATTTAAGTTTCATGCTGCCCCCTATACCGTTCTAAACACAATTTCATGATCTTTATCTTCCTGGGCGCGTGCCTTGAAGGTCTGGACTGCATTGGCTTTGAGTTGATCGTTGCCTTCGAATCCATCATCCAAGCAAATCACCTGTAGGGGATCAGCATCTGCAATGGCATCTATGACTTCCTGCGTGAGGTTTTTATCCAGGCAAATCAATAATGCACCTTCAGCAACGGAGAAAACATCCTTACCGGCCAGCTGAAGCTTCTCCACCTGGGTGGAGAGTGTGAATCCACTTTTTAGTAGCAGCTCGTACAGAATATCTTCTGGTGCGCTGGCATCGTTGATATGATCCACATGGTCAAAGAGCTGTTGCTCAAGGTTTTCAACCTTTTCAACATCACCTTCCCATACTTTGAAATTGGATTTGTCGAGTTTAAATACCTTAAAACCAAGATCGAGCTTTCCTTCACCATTGAAATCCAGCTGGCCATTCTGTTCTTCTTCAATTTTCTTTCCTGCTCGGCGAATACGTTCTTTGCCAATATCTGCGATGGTTTTATATCCCTCGCTGTATGCAGAGCTGTTTTCCTGAAGATTCTCAGGCAATTGCACCATTATAAATTTTCTGCTGCCACCATCCTCTTTGTTCTTAAGCATAACCCCATGGGCTGTAGCTGACGATCCGGCAAAGAAATCCATTATAAGATCATCTTTTGAGCATGCATGCTCGATCATTCTTTTGATCAAAAGGGTTGGTTTCGGAGTATCAAAAATCTTTTCACCAAAGATGTCTTTGATCTCTCTGTTTGCTTCGTCTGTATGGCCTGCGTATTTATAATCCCAGAAATTTATGGGGGTCATTCCTTGCCTTACTTCGGAAAGGAATGTTTTAATATCAGGCACTTTCTTATCTTTATTTACACCCCACCATAGTCGATCTTCTTCAAGCAATTTTTCAAAAACTTTCTGCTCATAGCGCCATGCTTTTGTGGTAGGATTCTCCACGGTACCTGTGTGTGGATTTTTAATTGGATAACATAAATTCGGCCTTTTTTCCGGTGGAACCTGATTAAGAAATGGAGTTGCTTTCCATGCGCCTCTAGGGTCATTGTCAGGGTTAGTAAATCTGGCGTTTGCTTCTTCATCACGCTCAAGCAAATTTACTTTAAAATCAGATGATTTTTGATAAATGACAATGTGGTCAATGACGGATGTAAAATTATCGGTGTTATTGCTGCGCGTATATCGTTTTTGCCATTCTACCTGGGCAACGAAGTTTTCTTCTCCAAAAATTTCATCACATAACTTTCTTAGGTGGCTAATTTCGTTGTCATCAATCGATATAAAAATACATCCATTATTGCGTAGAAGATTTTTTGCTAAATATAAGCGTGGATACATCATATTCAGCCAACGAGAATGATATCGGCCTGCTGCATCCGTGTTTGTAGAGAACTTCTTGCCATCCGTATCTTTTTGGCCTGTGTATTCTAAATAAGTTTCTAGTGTTTCAGAAAATTTATCAGGATAAATAAACTCGTTGCCGGTGTTGTATGGTGGATCAATAAATATCATTTTTATTTCACCGAAGTAGGATTTTTGCAGCAGCTTCAACACTTCGAGATTATCGCCTTCGATGAACAGGTTTTCCGTTTCATCGAAATTCACAGATTCGTCACGGGCAGGCTTTAAGGTGGCGACACTCGGTTGCTGAATGATTTTCATACATTCGGCTTTGCCTGGCCAATTCAGGCCGAAGCGCTCCTTGGCAGGCTCCACCCATTCACCCAGCGCACGCTTGAGCTGATCAAAGTCTACCTTGTCTTCAGCAAAGGCTTCCGGAAACAGCTCTTTGAGCTGCTCGCGCTTCTCCTCCGCGAGGTCGAGTGATTCTAATTTTACTTTCAGACTAGTCTGTTTTTCTGGTTCTGCCATGCCATGCTCCTTAGTTAATGTATTTCAAAGCTAATGTTGAATAGCTCCTGGGTGGAGGTTTGCTGCTTCAGCCGCTTTTCCACCATATCGATTAATTCGTCCTTCTTCTCCTCGATCACCTTTGCCGAGTCATCATATTCCCGCCAGGCTTCATCACGCTTGCCTTCCAGCTTCCGCACTTTCTTCTGCAGCGCCAATCTGTCCGGCAGATTGCCGGTGTTGCGGGTTTGTTTTTTCAATTCCTTGATTTGATCGTCCAGCTCCTTCAGGGTGGTTTTTAATCCGGTGCGGCGATCCTCGGCCCATTTATCCAGCTTATCCATTTCCTCGTTGAAGAAGTCGTTATTGTTCTGATCCATGCCTGCTAAAAATTCCTGAAAAGAATCTTCTACAATGCCTGTCAGCAATGCTTCATCCGGTGGGTTGCGATAGGCGCTTTCCTCCTTGGCCTCCAGTTTAAACAGCTTTCGTACCACTTCATCGGAGATCTGGTTGCCTTCATCATCGGTGGCGGCCAGTATCAGATAGGTATTTTCCTCAAAACTCTTGGTGGTCAACTCAGCCGCACGTACCCATCCAGCTTTACCGCGCAGATTCTCCAACACAGTGATTTTGTTAGGGTAGTTTTCATAATCAAACACCAAGTGGGTGGATTCGGTTTTTAATAATTTGGCTGATTCCAGCACCTTTTTGCCAAGGTCGCTGGATGGTTTGTAGATTTTCGGCTGCAGCTTCAGGCGTTTGCGCTCTTGCTTTGACATCATACTCCAGCGGTCGCGCTTATCTTCCGTATCAAAACTAATCAGCCGGTAGGCAAAGGAGCAGTTTACTTTGCGCTCATGCCAGTTGGCAGGTTTTTCAATTTCATCTTTCAACGTGCCAAACATGCGGCGATGATCATCAAAGTGATATTCACCAAGGAATTGATCTGAGAATTTCTCAATCAGCACATATTTGGTTAACAGCCAGAAAGTATCGAGCATTTCATCCTTACGCTCTTCGGCTTGCTTTTTATGCAGCTTTAAGCGCTGGTGAACATCCTCGTCAAAATTCTCAAACAGAATTTTGCGTGCCTGGGTGACACGCTCGGTGATCGGCTCTTCCAGTTCATCACGCAGCCCGTTAAATGCTTCCTCAATTTCCTCCGGCGTGCGGCAAGTATCGAAGATATCCGAGACACGCTTTTCAAAATCAATCCCATCTTCAATGCGGCCCAGCACTTCATCCGATGCACCAAACACCCCATCAAACAGTTGGAATTTGTAACGCAGCAGCTCATAGATGCGCTGGTCGGCCCAATTCTTCTCATTGAGGAAATTAATCACCACCACATCATATTGCTGGCCATATCGATGGCAGCGGCCTATGCGCTGCTCCACACGCTGGGGATTCCATGGTAGATCATAATTCACCAGCAAAGAGCAGAATTGCAGGTTCATACCTTCGGCTGCAGCTTCGGTGGCAATCATCACCTTGGCGTGATTGCGGAAATGATCCACCAATGCCTGGCGCATATCAACGTCTCTGCTACCTGTGATGCGATCGGAGCCATCATGCTCTTCTTTCCATTGATTGTAGATGCTGCGTGCCAGCTCATCATTATTCTGACCGTTGAAGGTAACAATCTTGTCTTTGTATTCCGGCTGGGCCTGCAGGTAATCCTTCAAATAGCGCTGAGTGCGGTTGGATTCGGTAAAGATGATCACTTTTTCCTGTGCGCCCAGCTCACGCATTCTTTCAAAGCCAACTTCCAGCGCATGCAGTAATTTTACCGCTTTAGTTTCCACGGTGATGGATCGGGCGATATCGATATAATGATCGATCTCAGCCAGCTCTGCCTTTAGCTTTTCTTCGTTGATATCCTGGTTAAGGATTCTCGGACGCTCGGCTGGCAGTGATTCACTTTCCTCGTCATATTCAGAGCCAAGATCATTTTCATGCGATAGCTGGCCTGCGATGTTTTCCTCAACTTCTTCACCTTGCTGCAGATCAACCAGGCGCTGTTTGATGGTTTTTAGCGTACCGATGATGGCATAGGTGGATGATGATAGTAGCTTGCGGATCGCCAGCACCACCAGCTTGCGCTGGGCGGTGGGGATGGAGTATGTATCACGCCGCAGGATAAAATCAGAAAGCAGATTATAAAGCTCTTCCTCTTCTTTGCTTGGCGTAAATGGTATGGTGATGGCCTCACGGTTGGTGTAGCGGATATATTCCAGCACATCGCGGCGCAGGGTACGGTGGACAAATGGTTTTAAGCGCTCCTGCAACTCGGTCAGGTTGGGCTTACCGTTGATGTAATTATCTTTGAATGCCTCCTCGCTGCCGAAAATACGATCATCAATCAGCATGCCCAGGCCGTATAACTCCATGAGAGAGTTTTGCAGCGGGGTGGCAGTGAGCAGCGCTTTGCGTTTATCCCGCAATGCCTCACAGATGGCCTTGCCCATCTTATTATCTTTTTTGTAGACGTTCCGCAGTTTGTGGGCTTCATCAATCACGCACAGATCCCAATTGATGCGCTGTAGTTCATCCTTCAGCCGGGCGGCAAAGTGGAAAGACAGGATGATAGCACCATCAAACATCAGCGGGGCCACACCATCCTTTTGCATTTTCTGATAGGTTTTGTTTTCCAATATCAGACTCGGCATGCGGAACTTTTCCTCCAGCTCGATCGACCATTGGCGGCGAAGGGATGCTGGGCAGATAATCAGCAGGCGGCGTTTATGCTCGGCCCAATATTGACAAAGCAGCAATCCGGCTTCGATGGTTTTGCCCAGGCCCACTTCATCGGCCAGAATCACACCTTTGGAAAGTGGTGAGCGCAGCGCAAATAACGCGGCTTCAATCTGGTGTGGGTTCAAATCAACGGAGGCTTCGACAAGGGAATATGTCAGGCGATCAACCAGATGCGCCGGTTTCTTGGCGGTCAGCTCATGAGCATAGTATTTTGCGTGGTAGGGTGTGATCATTCGCTCTTCGTCTTTTCTTGTTCACTTATCCATCGGTCTATCTCGCTTTTGCGAAACCGCCACGCGCTTCCCACTTTGAAGCCCGGAACCTTACCCTCAGATGCAAATCGATAGGCCGTCTTCTCAGCAATCTTGAGGTAATCGGCGAGTTCTTTCACAGTCATAATGTTATCATTGGGCATAGCTTTATGTCCTTCTCGGGATATATGGATTGAAAATAGTGGAAAATGGATGAATATGCAAGCGTTAACGCTTGACAATATACCCTATATGGGTATATCGTTGTATAGGGTATATTAAGATAGGTATAAAGAGATGCATCCATCACATAAAGATCATTTAGGAAAATTAAACCGCGTTTCCGGTCAGGTTGAAGGCGTCAAGCGCATGATTGATGAGGGCAAGTACTGCGTTGATATCATGACACAGATACGCGCTGCCCGAAGCGCACTGAAAGCCGTGGAGCTTGCGGTTCTCGAAACCCATATGAAATCCTGCCTTGATCAGGCGTGTTGTGATAGTCCAGATGAGAAGAATAAGAGAATTGAGGAAATCTTAACGCTCCTCAAAAAATATGAATAGGGGAGAAGGTGATGCGTAAGCCGAGTTGTTGCCACATTGAAGAAGAGCCAATGGCCACCTCATGCCATAATGAAGATGGTCGTGCTCATCAGAAAAAACGCTTTGACCTTCTATTATGGGGCTCTTTCATCGGCGTTGCCTTGCTTTTTGTATTGGCCGCTTTCTTTCCCAATGCAATCGCCGGTTATCCTTGGTTAGAGACTATGGCGGATACGGCCTATCATATGATCCATGCTATGTGGTGGGGCGTTGCTATCGGTGCTGTTTTTGTTGGCGTTCTATCTAAAGTTCCGCGAGAATTTATCATGTCCATGCTGGGTAAAGGTGGGACGGTATCCGGACTATTACGCGCGACAGGTGCTGGTGTCCTTCTGGATTTATGCTCGCATGGTATTTTGATGGTTGCAACAAAGCTCTATGAGCGTGGAGCCAGTGCCGGACAAGTGATCGCCTTTTTATTGGCCAGCCCATGGAATTCGTTTTCACTGACTTTGGTTCTTATTGGTTCGATTGGTCTTAAATGGACATTGGCTTTTATCGCCTTTTCTATGGTTATTGCTCTCGTGACGGGGTGGATATTTGACCAATTTGTTGCAAGAAAAGTTTTGCCTGCCAATCATAATGAGGCGTCGCTGCCTGATGATTTTCGGTTCTGGGAAGAAGCTAAAACCCGCATGAAAGGCACGCACTTCACCCTTCCTTTCTTTAAGGACATGGTGATTAGCGGGATTAAAGATTCTAGGATGGTTGTGCGCTGGTTGCTGTTCGGAATTTTGCTCGCTGCAGCTTTGCGTGCTGTACTTGACCCCTCACAGTTTGAACAATTCTTCGGCCCTACATTCATTGGCCTTATGATAACCGTTTTTGTGGCTACAGTTCTGGAAGTCTGTTCCGAAGGATCAACGCCGATTGCAGCAGATATTCTAACACGGGCTAAAGCCCCGGGAAATGGTTTTGCTTTCCTTATGGCAGGCGTAGCCACTGATTATACAGAGATTATGATTTTGAAAGATACGGCTAAAAGTTGGAAACTAGCTTTGTTCTTACCGTTGATAACCGTTCCGCAAGTTCTGATCGTTGCCTGGCTGATGAACAGTGTAACGCAATAAATAAAAGGAAAAACAATGAAACTGAATGCAGGAAAATTCGCTATCGCTGGTGGTATTACATCAGGTATTTTATGGATTATTTGCTCCTTGATGGTGTGGGGCATGCCTGATGCCATGATGTCAATGGGCGGGTATATGATGCATGAAAACTATTCTGATATGCACTGGCAAATGGGGTTTGGCGGCATTTTATTCGGGCTAATCGGGTGGGGCTTGGTTGGTACTGTTATATGTGGACTTTTCGCTGCCATCTATAACAAGCTCGTTGGAAAAGAAGGGCATTTAGAATGAACAGAAAAACAATCCTAATTATATTAGCTATTTTAGTGGCTGGGTATGGTGTTTTTCAATGGCAAATAAACAAAGATGAACAAGACATAGAACTTGCTGGCAACATAAGGCTAAACAGCACCTTGGTGTCTGTAACATTGCCCGAGCAGTTTTCCAATAATGCCATCATAGGTAAGCGTATATTTGAAGCAAAATGCGCATCGTGTCATGGGCAAAATGCAGCGGGGCAACAGGGCGTAGCCCCCCCTTTAATACACAAAATCTACGAACCATCTCACCACGGGGACGAAAGCTTCCAGCGTGCGGCTGCGCTCGGGGTTCGTGCTCACCATTGGCCGTTTGGCAATATGCCGCCAGTTGATGGGCTAACCCGGGCTGATGTGTCTTCCATTATAACCTACGTTCGCGAGCTACAGCGGGCAAATGGTATTAACTAACCGACCAAACAACGAGGAAAAAATGAACCGCATTCTTAATCTGATAACGATAGTTGCATTTTCTGCTTTTTTAACTTCACAGGCTTTAGCGCATTCCAAAACCGAAATGACTGTACCTAATAATGAAGCGATATTAGATGAAGTACCTGAAACGATTTCAATCCATATGGCCAAAAAAATTCGTTTGACTAAAGTAGAAATGCAACATGAAGATCATGAAATACTTGAAATTGATACTTCCGAATATAAGAGCTTCCAAACAGAGTTCACATTGCCAATCAAACCCATGGGTACGGGGATTTATAATATAATCTGGCGTGCCCTTGGACAGGATGGTCATCCGATTGAGGGTGCCTTCCAGTTTACTGTAATGGAATAGCGGCAGATGGACTTTTTGAGCCTCTTTTCAATCACATCAAAGCTCATGCTTTACATCGGAGCTTTATTTGCGTCAGGCACAGTTATCTATTTGATACTTTTTGATACAATTAAAGCAAGATCAAGCTTCAATGGTCGCCGAATGACTGGTCTGTTTGCTTTGATTGGATTGATTTCTGCATTGACCAGCTATGCCTTGGCAGGCGCAAAATTAACCGGTGACATAGCTGGCGCATTCGACCCGGAAATGCTCGGTATTCTATGGCAAACTCCGGTTGGAACGGCATTACTTTTACGTGTTCTGGGATTCTCCTTCATAATAATTGGGCTTTTTTCTGGTAAAATGAGTAAGAACTTAATGGCCATTGGCTGTTTGGTTGTTTTGGGATCATTTGTTCAAACTGGTCATGTAGCAGATATTCCGAATTTTCTTTTGCAGATTTTACTGCTCATCCATTTGATTGGAATTGCCAGCTGGGTCGGCGTTTTGTTTCCCTTGTACCGATTAAGTGCAGATTCTGCACAGATAGCAACAACTGCAGAGATCGCGCATCGATTTGGTCGGTTGGCAGTGCTCTTTGTACCTATATTACTATTCGCAGGTGGCTGGCTTGCCTATCGACTGGTAAATTCGCTTACAAATTTATTCACCACAGGATACGGACAGACTTTGCTTATCAAGGTTGTCATTGTGACTGGATTGCTAGGTTTGGCAGCTGCCAACAAGCTACGGTTCACCCCTGCCTTGAGGGCTGGAGATTCTGCGTCCCTAAAAAATCTTAAATATTCAGTTCTAGCTGAGATTATGTTGGTGATTTTTATACTGTCCATAACTGCGGTTCTAACATCTGTTCTTACTTTGCCGGAGGCTCATTCATGATCACACGACGACATTTTTTGGCCTCGACCGCCGCGAGCCTGTGCATACCCTATCTGGCTCTTGCAGATGAGACCATGCGGCTACGGGCCGAGCCAGTTAAACTTGACCTCATACCAGACCAAGGCCAGACCTCGCTTTGGGGGTTCAACGGCTCCACCCCTGGCCCCACCATTCGGCCCCGAAAGGGTGGACGCGTAAAGGTTCGGTTTGAGAATGCTTTGAAGCAATCTTCTGCGGTACATTGGCACGGAATTCGTATTGATAATAAGATGGATGGCGTGCCAGGGTTAACGCAATCGCGGGTTTCCTCTGGGAATGATTTTCTCTACGACTTTGTTGTGCCGGATGCTGGCACTTACTGGTATCATTCTCATGATCGATCTTGGGAACAAGTTGCACGTGGCTTGTATGGTGCGCTGATTGTTGAAGAGGAAAATCCACCTCTTGTCGACCATGACATCATTGTTTTTGTCGATGACTGGCGTCTCAACCGAGATGGTTCGCAGGCCGGTAATTTTGAGAACATGCACGATCAAGCTCATGCTGGCAGAATGGGTAATTTTGCCAAGGCGATATTTCAAGGTGTAACCTCTCCAATCAAGCTTAACCAAAGAGTTCGATTGCGCTTTATAAATGTGGCAACAGATCGGATATTTCCGCTCCAGCTTACCGGGGTAAACGGGAAAGTCGTCGCCTATGATGGCATGTCATTGGAAACACCAGAACCCATCAATAATTTTGCCTTAGCTCCGGCACAACGCGCTGACATCATCGCGGATGTAACGGGTGAAAAGATAGAAGTCGATTTTCGGACGCGTGATGGTTTGTTCCAATTGGGAAGTTTGACGGTTCAAGGTTTGGTTGATCCAACAACGAAAACTGAAATTATTCTACCGATGTCAAATCGTTACGAAACTCCTGATTTGAAAAACGCTGTACAATTAACTCTTCAAATGGAAGGTGGAGCCATGAGCCGCCGCATGATGATGGGCGGCATGATGAACGGTGATGTTTGGGCTTTCAATGGTATATCAGGCATGACAGATACGCCATTCCATAAGTTCAAAGTGGGTCAGACTGGTGTCATCGAACTCGTCAATGACACCAGATTT
Organism: Alphaproteobacteria bacterium; assembly: GCA_965229675.1. GTDB lineage: Bacteria > Pseudomonadota > Alphaproteobacteria > CBDDJK01 > CBDDJK01 > CBDDJK01. Next base: position 434,866 of record OZ245897.1, on the reverse strand, counting down.
CCACATGCTATTCACCTGCATGGGCATCATTTTCAGGCAATCACATCAGGAACCATGTCGCCATTACGGGATACCATCCTTGTTGATGCTGAGAAAACCACAACAATTGCCTGTGTTTTTGATAATCCAGGAAAGTGGTTGCTTCACTGCCATATGTTGGCTCACCAAGCTGCAGGAATGAAAACCTGGATTGAAGTTGCATAAAAGATATTTAGTGATCCCATATGAAAGGAAAGTAATTATTATGAATGTGCTCATGTCAAGGATAGCGACAAACATCAAATCTCATGCAATGATGTGGTTATGCTGCATCGTGATGATTATACTGCTCTTTAGCTTTCTGCTATTCAACAGCTCTGATTTTGATGTCGTTGAGCTGGCTTTTCAAGCCAGTCCGTTGTTGTTGTGCATAGGAGCGCACTTAGTTCTGCATAAATTTATGGGAAAATCATGCCACTTTGGGACTAAAAACTCTAATAGTGAAGATGTTTTGCAGAAAAAATGAATAAAACTACCATCATTTTGATATTTATTGTTCTCATTGTTGGCGCTTTTGGTGGTACTATTTTCATAAAAAACAAACCAGCAACATTCGTTTCAAACAATCAAATCCTGAATATTGAAGCTGGCAAGCAGTTGTATCAACAAAATTGTGCAAGTTGTCATGGGATAGATCTGAAAGGTCAACCCAATTGGCGTTCAGCAAATGCTGATGGCAGTTTTCCTGCTCCGCCCCATGACGAAACAGGACACACATGGCATCATGATGATGAAACGTTATTTAATTATACAAAACTTGGGGGCAAGGGCATCGCCAAGCTGTTGGGTTATGAAAACCCAAATAGTGGCATGCCAGCTTATGAAGATAGCCTGAATGATGCAGAAATAGTTGCAATATTAAACTATATTAAATCGACATGGCCGCAGAAAATACGCGATATTCAATCTGCCAGAAATACTAAGTGACTTTAAATTCCAATGAATCCCAAACAGGGATTCGAACGCACGATTAGTACGGTACTTTCGCCACTATGATTGAAGCTATGCCAAGAACGGAAATCAAAGCTGCACAAGGTGTTGCAACATAAAACTTGCTTTTCGTTGTTTTCAGGGCGATTATTTGTTGCAACAGTATGGTAAGTGTAGAGGATTCGAACTCAAAGGGGTTCGATCCTCCGCCATTTCATTATAAAACAATGACTTAAAAGTTAGGCGACCAAGTGTTTCAAAAAGTAAGGCACAACGCTTATGAAACTATCGACCTATCTTAAGCCTTGTAAGATATTGCGTCTAGAATTGCCAATGCCTATTCGTTCTCTGTTTCAACGGATGGACTTGGGAGCGTAGGCATCTCATCAACTGGTTCACCGATGGCATCAATAGGCTGAGCGTCACCAATGGAGGGGAGACGGCGTAGCTCTTTTGTAGGGGGGCTAACCCCAAGTTTAACCAGCTTGTTGGATTGAGATAGAATATTTCTATTTAAAGAATTTGCAAACGCATCATAAGTTTTTGCACTTGTTTTTAGGCTTTTTCCAAGCTTTTCAGCATGGCCAAGTGTTGTGCCGATACGATTGATCAGGATACTCACTTCATCAATAATGGCATACAGGTTTTCTTCACGTTGTTGAAGGTGAATGCTACTGCCTGCAATCGCAATCGCCGCCCATAACCCATTGGTTGCAACAGGGAATACCCCCTTACTTGCTGCATTTTCAATAAAATTAGGATCAGCTTGTTCCAAGCGTTCTAACGCCCCTTCAGTTGGTAGCCACATCAAGGTTGGAAATGTATGAATTTTTTGTGATTCATCAATTTTAAGCGCATTCAGGCCTTGTTCAACATGCGTACGATAATCTTTTCCATTTAAATCGCGGACATGCTGATTCATTGCAGATAAAAAGTTTTTCTGCGCTTGGTCATAATCGGCTTTTGATTTGGATTGCTCGGCTTCTGTCATATCCCATAAATATTTCGAAGCTTTGCTATCCACCACCAACGCCATATTATTAGGAAGACGAATAATGGCATCAGGGCGCAAACGTTGCCCTTCAATTGAAGTAACGCTATGTTCAAGAAGAAAATCTTGACCTTCTTTTAACCCAATTCGCTGTAACATATTGCCAAGCGCAATTTGGGAGGTTTGCCCTGCCATCCCAGGGGATGATAACGCCGCTTGTAATGTGCCAACTGTCGCCTTTGTTTGGTCATAATCCTTATCAAGTGAAGCCATTTTATGGCTAAGCGTTGTAACAGATTCCAATAATGCTGCTGAAGTTTGCTTTACCGTTTTTTCGGTTAATTCCCGATTTTCTTTTGTTTCCTGCTTATGGTCATTAATCAATTTAGTGGAGATTGTTTGCGCGGCTTCAAAAACGCTTTGTTTGGCACTATTTAAAAATTGTTCCCGATCTTTGTCGCGTTCAGCATTTAAACGAATGTAATTCTGTTCCATATCGCGAAGTTGCTGATCTTTGGCCGCAACCAATTCAGCTTTTTCAAGCACATCTGCACGCAATTTTCGATTTTCTGCGGTTAATTCTGTATTTAACTGTAAAGCCGCATCCAGTTTTACTGTATTTTCATGGGTAACAATCTGCGTTTTGCTAAGGCGGATGAACACAACCGCAAGTGCGACTAGCGACAACAGCAATGCGCCGATAAGAGCAACCGCCCCGATGGTTACATAATCCATGAAAAGAAAATTAGGCGGTTTGTTTATCGCCTAACAATTCAGCAAGTTCGCCGCTATCAAATAATTCGCGAACAATATCACAACCGCCAACAAACTCTCCGTCCACATAAAGTTGCGGGATTGTTGGCCAATCAGAATAGGTTTTAATCCCTTGCCTTAGCCCATCATCTTCCAAAACATTAATTCCATGGAATTTAGTCTCAAGATGGTTTAAAATCTGAACAACGGCCGCCGAAAACCCACATTGTGGAAAAACAGGGGTTCCTTTCATAAACAAGACAACGCGTTGTTGATTTACAAGCTGATCAAAATACTGTTTTAATTCCTGTTCCATCTTGGTTTTGCTTTCTTGGATTAAGGTTAAAATTTGTACGGGTTATCAATTGATCCGTTATATAATGACTAATCCACTTTTTTTCAAATCTTTCAGTAAAAATCATGTTTAAAATGATATAAAAATATGGTTGAAAATGGCAACGAATTAACATAAGCCAATTTTTTAACAAACTGTTAGAGCGTTTAATGCACACAATTATGATTACTATGCGGTATGGCTTAAGTGCCAGAAGCGTTTTAAGGACTGACTTATATAAAAATCTAAAGAAAAATGGATGCAAAATAATCATTGTTTGTCCTGCCGCTAATGAACCTTATCTTAAAAAAGAGTTAGGCGACAACACGACTTTAGAATTATATCCTGTATTTAAACTAGGATTTTGGGAAAAAATATTTTCTGCTACGGCAAATATTATGCTATTTTCTCATCCCTTATGCACTCGTACTTTAGCAATAAAAAGGCTAATTGATCTTCGCAATCATGCTTATTTAAGTTTTTTGATGGCTGGATTGGTTTCCTTTTTGCGTCTTGACCGTTCTTATTATTTACGATTATGGGCAGAAAAATTAGACTGGCAATTATTTTCTCATCCATCTTTTGAGCAATTAATAAAAAAATATGCCCCTGATTTACTTGTTACTACCGATTTGTTTGGCCCTGATTTACATTTTGTTCGTGAAGCTAGAAAAAAAAATATTGAGACAATATGCTTGGTAAAAAGTTGGGATAATTTAACAAGTAAAACTAGAATAAGGGTGTGTCCAGATTGGATTGTTGTCTGGAGCGAACAACAAAAGCAAGAAGCCATGCAATTGCATTTTGTCCCTGAACATAAAATCAAGGTGTTAGGTGCACTTAATTTTGATCACTTGGCGAATCCAAAATTTATTGTGGCATCAAAAGAAGCTTTTTTTAAAAAAATAGGCGTTAAACCTGACAGGAAACTAATCCTTTATGCTGCTGCGAATAAAATGACGTTTTCTGATGAAAATAATATTCGCTTGCTTAACAAAATTTTTGAAAGTGATGCTTTAAAACATATGTGTCATTTACATATTCGAAAATATCCCAAAGCCCAAAAGGATTTTGATTTTGTGGATATGTTACCTAATTGTAGTGCCGAAGATTCGGGGAAGGTAGTTCCTGCATGGGTAGATAGAGTAGACCAAACCAAAAAAGATTTGTATCATGCAAAAGAATTATTAACACATACAGATATATTGATTCAGGTTGGTTCAACTATTGCACTTGATGCAGCTTATTTGAATAAACCAGTATTTTGTTTATCGATAGAAGAAGAAATTAAAAAAACCTCTTATTTTGAAACTGCACGCTATTCACGCCATTTTACCCATAATTTTTATTTGGAAAAAAGCGGTGGAATATGTATAATAACAAATGTAGATGAGTTGGTTGCTTCTTTAAATAAATATCTTGATAATCCTCAATTTGATAGTGAAAAACGCCAAAAAATGGTTAAATTAATTGCAGGTGATTGTGACGGTAAAGCAGGACAACGTATCTCTGATTTTATCCTATTTCGTTTAAACTCAAGTTTGCAAAGAGATTAATATGGTTAATGTTAAAATTTTTGGTGCCGGCTCTATAGGTAATCATTTGGCGCATGCATCACGAGAGCTTGGATGGAATGTAGTAATGTGTGATCTTGATGAGGCGGCTTTAATGCGTAGTAGAGAACAAATTTACCCCAGCCGTTACGGTGCATGGGATACTAATATCAGGCAGTTTTTGAACCATGACGCACCTGTCGGCGAATACGATTATATTTTTATAGGGACACCGCCAGAATTTCACATTCCATTGGCCTTTAAAGCATTGGAAGAGAAGCCAAAAGCAATTCTTGTTGAAAAGCCATTTTGTTGCCCTGATTTATCTGGTGCGCAATCCCTTTTTACAGAAGCAAACAAAGCAAATATAGCAATTTTTACAGGTTATGATCACGTCGTTGGAAAAGCAGCTTGTCAATTTATTGAATTAGCTAAAGCATTTGAGGCTAATGAAATAGAAACTTTGGATGTGGAATTTAGGGAATATTGGGGAGGGATTTTTGCTGCGCATCCATGGCTTGATGGCCCTAAAGATAGCTATTTGGGTTATTGGGAACGTGGAGGAGGTGCATCGGGCGAACATTCTCATGCTTTAAATTTATGGCAACATTTTGCACATATGATCGGTGCAGGTAAGGTTGTGGAGGTACAAGCCTCGTTGTCATTTGTTTGCGATCAAAATGTGGATTATGATAAGCTTTGCCTTTTACAGCTTAAAACCGAAAATGGACTTATTGGACGTGTTGTCCAAGATGTGGTTACAAGCCCTGTACGAAAATGGGCGCGCCTTCAAGCAATAGATAATTTCATCGAATGGCATTGTAGTTATCAATCAGGCGTTGATGCTGTATTTTTTGGTAATAGGAATGGTATTGAAAATGAATTTTTGTTTGAAAAAACACGGCCTGATGATTTTATTTGTGAGTTGCAACATATCCAATCAGTTATCAGTAAACCCATTACTGTTTCCCCTATTTCGATAGAAAGAGGTTTAGACACAATGCTTGTTTTAGCCGCAGCCCATAAGTCGCATCAAGAACAAAGAAATGTTAGTATTGATTATACCAATGGTTATACAGAAAAAGCTTTAAATTAAAAAAAAAGCTTAAATAATTTGAAAGGATTTAGGCGAAAAATGCAGAAAAGTTTTGATTTTAACGATATGTTTGTCTTTGATTTGGCAAATAACCATCAAGGAAGCGTTGATCATGCGATTGATATAATTAAAGAAGTTGGCGCAGTGGCGCGTAAACATAAAGTGCGTGGAGTTTTTAAATTTCAATTTAGGCAAATGGATAGCTTTATTCATAAAGCCCATAAGAATAATAGTGACAATAAACATATTCCAAGGTTTTTAGCAACACGGTTAACAACCGATCAATACAAAAAATTACTTTCAGCAGTTCGTGATGCAGACATGTTAGCGATGTGTACCCCGTTTGATGAAGAGTCAGTTGATCTTATTACTGATATGGGATTTGATTTGATTAAAGTTGCTAGCTGTTCTGCTACAGATTGGCCATTGCTGGAAAAAGTTGCTGAAAGTGGTTTGCCAGTTGTGTTTTCTACTGGTGGGTTAGCACTGAGTAAAATTGATGATTTGGTTAGCTTTTTTGACCATCGTGGGTGTGATTATGCAATCATGCATTGTGTTTCGATTTATCCTATTCCTGAAGATAAATTCCAATTAAGTCAGATTGAAGTGTTTCGTCAACGCTATCGTAACCGCGTGATAGGTTGGTCAACCCATGAGGATCCCGACGCTACCTTGCCTATTCAGATTGCTGTTAGCAAGGGTGCGCGTATATTTGAACGCCATGTTGGAAAAGAAACAGATGAGATCACCTTAAATGCTTATTCTTCTACCCCCGATCAGCTTGATCGTTGGATTGCTGCTTATCACACAGCAATTAAGCTGTGCGGTAGTACGGTACGCACCCCAAATACAGAAGAAATCGATTCGATTAACAGCTTGCGCCGTGGTGTATTTGCTAAAAAACCGATTAAGTCAGGTCAAAAAATCGATAGGGATATGGTTTACTTCGCGATGCCATATCAAGAAGGACAGTTACAATCAGGGACATGGAAAGATAATATTATCGCCCATTCAACGGTTGCTGAAGATCAACCACTTATGCTTGAAAATCTTGAAATCCCTCACAATCCAGAACATCATATTTTAAAACAAGCAATTCATGAAGTTAAAGCATTATTGAATGAAGCACGTATTCCCTTAAATTCAGAATTTGAAGTTGAGTATTCACATCATTATGGGATGGAAAATTTTTATAAATATGGTGCTGTTATTATTAATTGTATTAATCGTGAATATTGTAAAAAGATTATTGTTCAGTTGCCAGGTCAAAAGCATCCGTTTCATTTTCATAAGTTGAAAGAAGAAACATTTCAAATCTTACATGGCGAGCTTCATACAATCGTTGATGGGTATGAACGATTACTCAGACCTGGAGAAACCAGTCTAGTTATGCCTGGTGTATGGCATAGTTTTTGGACAGAAACTGGATGTGTTTTTGAAGAAGTTTCAACAACACATTATAATAATGATTCAGTTTATAAGGATAAAAAAATAGCCGCGATGGAAAGAAGTCAGCGCAAAACCGTTGTTGATCATTGGGGACGCTTCCAGCTGAGTGAAAATATATCCAAAGTTAATGAATAAAAACACTTTATCTGGAGTAGTCTGAATGAAAAAAATAGTATTCGCATTGTGTTCTGTCCCCTTATTCTTGTTTTTTCCGCTATCTATAACCCATGCTGAATTAGTGGAATGGCATATTCCTTCAATCAGTGGAGAAGCACATGTAATTAGGAAAGGTGATAGGGCTGTTGTGCTTGATTTTGGCTATGAAGGGGGAGGGATTTTAAATTTTTTAGAAAAAATCAAAGTGAAAAATATTGTTGCACTTATTGTTAGTCATAATGATAAGGATCATATAGGCGGGCTTTTCGAGGTGGCGCAAAAATATCCTGAAGCCAGAATTATCAAGCATAATGAAAGTAATTTTCCAAATATAAAACCTATTTGTTTAGATTCTTTTGAGGAGGGTGATCGCGCATGTCTAACTTTGGTAGACTCTAATCCTGAAAGCATATGGCGGTTTGAATGGGGCGAGCATCAAAGTATTATGTTTTTAGCGGATGCACAAGGTAAGCAATTAAAAAAATTGTGCGATGATGGCATAGATTTTTCGGCTAATTTAATAAAAATTCCTCATCATGGTGAGGTATTGAATGCCGACGATAGTTTGGTGGCACCCAATGATTGGTTGCCTTGCTTTATCAGGGAATCAGTAGCAGAAAATTCAACATGGGCAGCAGTCGTAATGCCTAAAAAAAATAAAACAAAAGAAGGCGTGAAAAAACTTGAGCAATATATTGATAATATGGGCATTAATTACGCTGCAATCACAGGTGTTAATTGGGGGGGGGCAACTCAAAGTAGAGACGGATTATTTATTTTGCTTAATGATGGAAGGGTATTATTCACTCAAGAAACAGATGGAAAAAAATACACGATCTGACGTTTATTCAACGCATATTGAAATATGTATGGTAGTCATAGGATTGTAATTTATCACTTTATTGCCCTCCAAGGTGACTTTCAGTGAATGGTATGATCGATAGTATTTTAGGTGAGTATATAGCAAATAGTATATAAATTGAATATGATTTTATTATGACTTATTGCTTAGATTTCAGAAAGCGCGTATTGTCTTATAAAATCCGTCATGGCCTAAGCTTTGAGGCGACGGTAGCCCATTTTTGTATTAGTAAATCCAGTTTAGTTCGTTGTCACATCGTCTTCCCCCCAAGACAAGGCGTTAGCATTCGTGACATCACGCACGCATTAAAATGTTTAGGGGTTAGCTATAAAAAACACTATATCACCCCAAAGCAGACGCACAAAAACTATAATAGAAGAGGTCTTGCAAATCCAAAACTTATAAACTCATTTTATATGTCATTGGCTATATATGAAAACGTCTATAAATCCCAAATTAGTGGGGCGGCGAAGGTGAAGCTAAGCCAGCATAAAAGGGTTAGGGGTAGGCCTGCTTTAATATAATCAACAAAGCGATAGCCGCCTGATCCCATAACCAAAATATTGGTTTGATAGCCCGTTGGTGTTGCAAAGGAACAATTTGCAGCAATCAACACCGCAATCACAAATGGTAGGATTGGGGCATTTAAAAAATTGGCTAAAGCAACAGCAATCGGTGTAAATAAAACAGCTGATGCATTATTAGATAGAAAATTAGTCAATACGGATATTAACAAAAACATTAGGCTTAACATCGTTACAACGCTTGCGCCTTCCAATAATTTAAAGAAAGACAGCGCAATAAATTCTGCACCGCCTGTATTTTGTAGCGCAAGCCCCATCGCAAGCGCAGCACTGATAACCATGATGATCTTAAGATTTAAGGCGCGTACCGCATCGCCGATGCTTAATACGCGGCCTGCAATCATCGCAATTACGCCCAAAATAGCGGCCATCACAACAGGAATCCAACCGCTTGCAATCAATAAAACCGTTAAAATAAAAATCCCCATTGCCAGAAAAGTACGGTGGGAAGAGGCGACATTTGCCTCCGTCTGATCCAAAAGTACAATATCGCGGTTGGAGCGCAAACTTTCCAAATCCCCTGCGCGGCCTTGAATTAACAAACGATCCCCTTCCACCAATGCTTCATCCATTAAGCGCGGTTTCGTCCTGAATTGCTTTTGTTGTATGCCAAGGATCAAACAATGATGGCTGGAGCGGAACCCCGCCGTCCTTGTTGTTTTACCAATTAAGGATGAAAAACGTGGAATAATAACTTCCGCCACAATTTGGGCATCTTGAAACCATTTTGAAACGGTTTGTTGCGCAGGTTGGCTATGTTCAGGCTGGTCGGTAAAAATAGTTTGGCTATCATTACCAGTAATTGCGCTTAAATCCTCTTTGGTTCCTGCAATTACAATCATATCCCCTGGAGCCAGTGAAAATTCAAACGGTGGAAAAAAAGTTTCACGGTTGCGCGTAATGTTACGTAGCGTAATTCCTTTAAGGCTTGTAAAACCACCACCCACAGGGGCTAATCCATTAAAGGGTGAGCGTTCATGTACCATAATCTGTGCTGTGAAATGGCGTTTGTTGCTTGATGTTTCAACGGCGTTAGGTCTTAAATCAGGCAAAATGCGTGGCATTACCAAAATAATATATAACATTCCAACCCCTGCAAGGATTAAGGCCATTTGGGTGGGCGCAAAAAAATCAAGTGGGGGATAGCCCAATTCTTCCAATTCAGCAGATACCAATAAATTCGTACTTGATCCAATCAAGGTAAGCATTCCGCCTAAAATAGCGGCATAGCTAAGGGGCATCATAAATGCGGAGGGTGAATGGCGCGCCCGCCTTGCAATTGTCCGCATTACAGGGATCATGATCACTACCATTGGTGTATTGTTCAAAAGCGCACTGAATAAAACAACCAGCAATAAAGTAAAGCCGAAAATTACCAGATAACGCCCTTGACCAAGATCACATAATCTGTTGGCTAGGCGGTCAAGTACCCCTGTTTTATCCAGCCCTTCACCAAGAATTAGCATACATAATACGGTGATCAGCGCAGGATTAGCAAAGCCAGCCAGAAAATCGGTTGCTTCCAATGCTTTTATATTGACGGTTCCAACTGTTTGCGTCTCAATCGGTGCGAAATGAAACAACAACATTAAGCAGGCAATAACCATCAAGGAAGTAAATTCCAATGTAATTTTTTCAAGCGCATAGAAAAAAAGAGCAAGCGCAACCAATAGCATGACAACGAACATTTGTGGTGGCCATTGTACAAAAATAGTTTCCATAAGCGTATTCATGATCGATAATAAATCCATTATAAAATAACCTTATTTTAGCCTATTATATTTACAAGCGCATGGACTTCTTCGGCGGCAATACTATTTGGTTTTAATTCGGTTACACTCAGCCCATTTGCCATTGCTTCTGCAAATAACACACGATTTGATAACATGGCTGGACAAGGTTCAATCGCTTGTGTTTTTAACCAATCAATCGCTGTTTTTATCAATTTGCTTCGTGCGTTCACGCGATTAAAGACCACAATAGGTGTACGTTGATAGCACTTTACCAAATCCAGCGTGGGTTGGCATGCCCATAAATCAAGTGCGCTTGGTTGCATAGGAACAATCACTTGATCCGCAAGGCGAACGACTGCTTTTGCATCTTGATCTGCATGCGGCGGTGTATCCACCACGATTAATTCCTGCTGTTTTTTTAAGCGACTTAATTCACTTTCAACTTTCCAGCCGCTTATTGCTTTGAATGATAAGGGTGCAACGGGCTTGGAAGCTGCAATTTGGGTACGCATGGCAAACCATGCGTTAAGGGAGCCTTGTGGATCAATATCAATCAAGGTTACCTTTGCGCCGCGTGCTGCCAATCCAACTGCAATATGCGTACTTAAGGTGGTTTTTCCTGATCCTCCCTTTTGTTGAGCAACAGCGATGATCACCCTTTAATCCTTAAATTTATTTTTTTCTTCATCAAGGGATAGGCTTCTTGCTTCTTCCGCCAACATGACAGGAATACCATCACGAATAGGATAGGCAAGATTAGCCTGATCGCTGATCAATTCATGGGTTTCTGGATCATAGCGCAATGCGCCATGGCTAACTGGGCAAACAAGCATCGCTAATAAATCCTGACTGAGTTCGATAGACATGAATAAACCTTTCCTTCAAATAAACTGAGTTATGTTTGTTCAGATTCTATAACCATTTGTCTTGTGCCAAACGGAAAAAGTGTAATATTCTCGGCACCATTTTCAGTAATAATCAATGTATCCTGTTCGGCATAAAAGCCTGCCCCTTCTTCTTCAGGAGGGATGAAAACCATTGTTCCCATCGAAAGCACCATTCCTGGTTGCAACAGATCATGTTCATCCATTTCGTCAAGCTTTTCATCTGTTAATAGACGATAAGCAGGATTAGATAGCGATTCAAGGGTTTGAATGCCCCCTTCAATACCATAATAGCCAATTTGATAGGGCTTTAATCCCACCCTATTATAAAGGCTATCAATCGCATTTGCAAGGTCACGGCGGTATCTGTGGGGGGAGAGGAGTGCCATCGCTGCCGCATGAATGTCCCCTAATTTCTGCCAAATACGCTCATGATGGGATGATGGAAAGTCGTTTAAGAATAATGTGCGCTTTAACTGCGAACCATAACCAAATACATTCGGAGAAATGGTTAAACATAATGGATAGGCCGCATTTAAATTTTCGCCTGTCACAGGGCTATTAGGGCCAATATTTTGTTCGCCACTGTTAATCCTGCAATCATTTTCTTCCAATTCTGCAAAGGGTAGGCTGCTTCCTATCTCGCGTTCCAAAGCATGAATGATTTTATTGCGTGCTTCTTGTTCCGAAAGGTTGGGGCGAATGGTTCTCATTGCGACTCTTGCCGCATAACGCGCACTTGATGCAACAAAACGTAAATGATCCAACTCTTCACGGCTTTTAATGCGTTTGACGATATTAATCGCGGGCCGCATATCTTGGACGGTAAGTTTAGGGAATGTGCCATTAAGCTTTTCATATACGCTATCAGGCAAGTCACGCGAATCAATCCCAATTTTAAGTTTTTTGTGATGATTAAGAGTGTCTTGAAGAATGAAAATAATCGTATCTGAAAATCCGTTTATCATGCGTTGATCATAAATCGCTAAATCCAAAAAGCTAACCCGCCAAGCGCGCTCGGCATCATTTTTTGCAGTAATCAAGATGATATGATCTTTATCGACATAGACGCATTGCGGCGATTCCCCGCGTCCACGCAAATAGCCTGAGCTGTAGCACCCGTTCTCTCGGTTAAACAGGATGAGCGCATCCAGCCCTTCATCCTCGATAAGCTGGCGTAATGAAGTCCAACGCCGTGCCATTTCAGTACGGCTAAACGGGTGCCAGTTTCGATCTTCCGCCTGCTTATTTGTTTTAAATTCAATAAATTCTGGGATTTGCAATGCAACCTCACGGCTACTGAATCATTATGAAGCCAGGAAATGAATATATCAGCCTAGTCTTTTATAATAATTTGCACATGTTTCTTGCGTCCGCAAGATAAAAGCAACGGATCGGTTGCAGAAAATTCACTTTGTTGCAGATGGTAAGCATGATCTTTAACAGCTTGTCGGTTAATTCGTACTGCACCTTGATCAACAAATCGTCTGGCCTCGCCGTTGGAAGCGGCAAGATTTGCAAGCACCAATAGCCGCAACAACCCAATTTTTTCTTTTTCAAATTGTTCTGGTGACAAGGCAAGCTGCGGTAAATCATCGCCCATCGCCTGCTGTTCAAAAGTTTGTTCGGCGGTCATGCGTGCCTGATTAGCCGCTTCACTGCCATGGCAAAGTGTGGTCGCCGCATCTGCCAGAATCTTTTTCGCTTCGTTAATTTCTTGACCACCAAGCTGTGATAATCGTTCAACCTCTTCCAAAGGCAATTCAGTAAATAATTTTAAAAAGCGTTCAACATCCGCATCTTCAACATTACGCCAAAATTGCCAATAATCATAAGCTGAGAGCATTTCATCATTAAGCCAAATTGCACCATTGGCGGTTTTTCCCATTTTTTGCCCAGAAGCCGTTGTTAAAAGTGGCGTTGTAAGCCCATAAAGCGATCTGCCATCTATTCTGCGGGCAAGTTCAATGCCATTCACAATATTACCCCATTGGTCGGAACCGCCCATTTGCAAGATACAATCATGGCGTTTGGATAATTCAAGAAAATCATAGGCCTGTAAGATCATATAATTAAATTCAAGAAAACTTAGTGTTTGTTCACGATCAAGCCGTAAGCGCACCGAATCAAAACTTAACATCCGATTGATGGAAAAATGGCGCCCATAATCCCTTAAAAATTCAATATAATTTAGATGATCTAACCAATCTGCATTATTGACCATCATTGCATCAGAAGGCTTATCCCCAAATTGTATAAATTTGGAAAAAATCTGTTTAATGCCTTCAATATTTTGATCAATCTGTTGTGGTGCAAGCAATTGACGCGTTTCATCTTTACCGCTTGGATCACCAACTTTGGTTGTTCCCCCCCCCATTAATATAATCGGTTTAAAGCCAAAAGCCTGATACCAACGCAATAACATGATCGAGATTAAAGAACCCACATGCAAAGAAGATGCAGTTGCATCATATCCAATATAAGCAGGTGCGTTGTCCTTCAATGCGTTCGCCAAGCCTTGACGATCCGTAAGTTGATGAAGAAATCCGCGCGCTTCAATAAACGCAATAAATTCCTCCCCCATCGATTTGGTTCTTGTTTTTATTGGAGTCATAATAATATTGATCGTTTAATATTTACGCATCAGGCCAACAAGTCGTCCTTGTATGCGCACACGATCAACTTCATAATGATTGATTTGATAATGACGATTGGCAGGATGCAGGATAATTTCACCTTCTTGATATTGATAGCGTTTTAATGTTGCTTCTTCACCATCAATCAGCGCAACCACAATATCCCCTGTTTCAGCGCGTTCAATGCGTTCAATTACAACGGTATCGCCATCCATGATTCCTGCTTCAATCATTGAATCGCCTTCAATCTCCAGTGCGTAGTGATCGCCTCTACCAAGCATAGCCATCGGCACTTCAATTAAAATTGTTTCATCGCGCAATGCCTCAATCGGTGTGCCAGCGGCAATACGCCCATATAAAGGCAATTGCATGAAAACATTCGATGCGCTATTGCGCTGTGTAATCTTACGCCCAACCATCGCCGCTTGGCGTATTTCGGCATCCGTACGCCGATTACGAATTGGCAACGTTTGTGGATCAAGATTTTCAGGCAGTTTAACCACCTCAACCGCGCGTGCGCGATTATTTAAACGCCGAATATAACCGCGTTCTTCCAATCCATCCAATAAACGATAAATGCCAGATTTTGATTTTAGGCCAAGTTGATCCCGCATTTCATCAAAAGAGGGGGAAACCCCATTTTTTTTCATATAATCGTGCAGAATTAACACTAATTGATATTGTTTGCGCGTTAAAATTGCTCTTCTCCTTCATTATAAGGTGCTTTAATAAGCCCCAAATATATTCATTCATAAAAATTGCAATTTTATTCTATATATGTTCTTTGTAAATGTCAAGGTTATCCGTTTGGTTTTTTATACAGGATAATAAAGCGTGCCACCTATTTGTGGGGATTTAACGCCTGTTAAATTAGGGTAACTGATCGGCAAGCCTAAATAAGAGCGTATGGCAAGATAGGCAAATGCTTGTGCTTCAACAAAATCGCCGTTAAAGCCAATGACCTCAATCGGCTTGACGGTTGCAGGGGCGCATAAAACGGATAGCCGTTCCATTAAATAATGATTATGGCGACCACCGCCTGTGCATAATAAAGTTAAGTGATCATTATTGCCTTTATTTAACTGACGTAGGCTAAGCATGATCGACTTGGCTGCAAATTCAGTAAGGGTAGCAGCACCATCTGCAACGGATCTATTGCCTATATCTTGTTGAAAAAGCGTTGAAAATTGATCGCGATCTAATGATTTTGGCATAGGTCGTTTGAAATAGGGATGGCCTAGCCATTTATTAAGTAAAGTATGATCAACTGCACCAGCCCTTGCACAAGTACCATCTTCGTCGTACATCCCTTTTTGATTGGCTTCCATCCAATCATTAAGCGGCGCATTGCATGACCCACAATCGCCTGCAAGTAGCTTTATCGGATCATAAAGATCACCAATATAGGTTATATTCGATATGCCACCCAAATTAACAAAGGCGTAAGTTTGATCAGATTTTACCGCTTCAACTGATCGCATCATCGCTTGGTGATATAAAGGGGCTAAAGGCGCGCCTTCCCCCCCATTTTTAACATCTAAACCACGAAAATCATTAATCACTGGTCGCTCACATAGATTGGCTAGATACTGACCGTCACCTAATTGCCACGTAAATTGATTATTAGGATCATGGGTTATTGTTTGACCGTGGAAGCCAATCAGATCGCAACCATGCCCTATCTTCTGGTCAATCTGTTTCACAAGCTGTGCGTGGCGTTGGGTGAGTTCTTGTTTAACTTGCCTATTATTTGCATCTTGGATTCGTTGTCCAAATAATTTTGATAATCTTGTACGAAAAGAAGGGTCATAAGGAATAAAAAGCCCTTCATCCTGCCCATTCAGCAATATTGGTTCGATTGCAACCCCGTCACTGCGTAACATTGCCCCATCGATACCATCTAACGAGGTGCCACTCATCAACCCAATGGCAGTCAAAAAAGACATTCTGGACGATGATGAATCTTCAAGCATTTTTGATGCTTATGTAAACCAACGCGCAGTATTCATCCCAGTTTCATGATACAGGCGAATAAAGTTATCCTCCGTAATTCCATGCTGCAAAAGCTGTTCATGAATTGCATGTTCCCCACCAAAAGAGGAGATCACCACGGGTAATTTGTGATAAGAATCAAAAAACTGATCTGGTGTAAGAACTGGATAACCCCCAAGATTGCTGCCTGCTTTGGCGGGATCGGAATCAATAATGCCTTTTATTTCACAATATTCTGCAATCTTTGTTCGTGCCAATAAAATGGAGGTATGTACCCCGCCACCCCAAATCACAATCGGACAAGGTTGCGGCAAACGCTGTTTTACCAAATTTTCAAATTGTTGCCAAAATTGTCGTTCTTCTGGTTCATGGCGGTTAATCCATTGCTTTATTTCTTCGATATGTGAAGGGGCTGGAAATTGTTCCATTACCGTTCCAAGCTTTACATAAGCACGCATAACTGGCGTATAAGTGCTATCAAAATCAGGTTCAATTTTACCTTCAACGATAAATCCAGCTTTATTAAGCATTGCTTCCAGCGTTTGCACGGTAAAATATTGAATATGTTCAAATTGAAAATAGCCTGGATAGCGAATTGCTTCTGGCTCACATAATAAGGGTGTTTCAAGGTAAAATCCGCCAGTAGGCTTTAATAAGGAGCGAATTTTAGCTAATGCAACAAGCGGATCTGGTAAATGCTCCAGAATTTGGCAAAGCAAGATTAAATCAAACTGTTTCCCAGCTTCGGGTTGAAAAACCTCTAAACCGCTTTCAATCACGGTTAATCCGTAATGGCTTTTTGCAAAGGCAGCGCGTGATTTTGAAGGCTCCACCCCAAGTGTATTTGCACCAAGCTTGGCTAATTCATATAATTGCGCACCATCAGCGCATCCAATTTCAAGCACATCTTGTTCTTTAACGCCACCATGATGCTGCGCGATATGATCAAGTGCAAGTTGCAAGGTACGCTGCCGCAATGGGGTTAGTTTGGCACTTGAATAAATATCTGAATAGGCGGACATTGTACTATAATAACGTTCCAATAAATCATCACGCACCAAAGGATCTGTACGTACCAATCCGCACCCATCGCAAATACGATAAGCCATCTCCACCGTTCCAATCGCGGTAAGCGGCCATTTCCCTTCAAGAAAACGCTTTCCTTCATGCTGCCCGCATAAAGGACAAGTGCGGGAATAAGTTAAGGGCTGGTTCATTGTTTTTGTTGCCATTTGCCGTTATTTTGCTGCCAATAGCTTAACGCATAATGTGCATCACGATCATTTCGCCATTGTTGACGAGCAAAGGTTAATTGTGTGGTATCGCGTCCATCAAATAAACGACAAATACGCTGATAATCGTGATTTTCCTCCTGCACCGCTTCATCCAACAAAAATAGCGCAGAGCTTTTATTTAATATGCCTGCATAATCTTGGTCAGATAAAATAATCGCTGATTGTTCGCAGGCGTACCGCGTATCTTCTTCAAGCTGTTGTGGATCGGAAGTTATCAAACAATGCGGGATAAATGCGGTGGGTTCTGTTTGCCATAATCTTTGGTCAAACCAAGATAGCACATCCTTATGATTAGACTTAACACAGCAGGTCCAGCCTTGGTCTAATGTTCTTGAAATAAGCGTTAAAACCGCCTGTTCAAGCTGGGTATGTTGAAGGTGATAATAACGCAATTCACCTTTTGATAATGCTTCATCAGGCTTGGTCGATGGCGTTTCATCAATCTTGGCCATCTAATCCTATCCGTGATTTTGCCGTAAATAATGATCCAGCAAACGCACACCGAATGCGGATGCGCCTTTAGGTACAGTTGGGCGTTCTTGATTATTCCATGCCATGCCTGCAATATCCAAATGCGCCCATGGGGTATTTTCGATGAAGCGTTTTAGGAATTGTGCAGCGGTGATTGACCCTGCACCGCGCCCTGTTCCCGTATTACGCATGTCAGCAATTTGGGAACGAATCATACGATCATAGGCAGGATCCATTGGAAACTGCCATAATTTTTCGCCTGTATCTGCGCCTGCTTTAGCAAGCGCACTTGCCAGCGTATCGTTATTGGAAAAAAGCCCACCATATTCATGCCCTAAAGCAATTAAGATTGCCCCTGTTAAAGTCGCAAGATCAATAATCTCACAAGGCTTAAATTCTTTTTCTGCATAATGTAGAGCATCAGCAAGAATAAGCCGCCCTTCAGCATCGGTATTGATAACTTCGATGGTTTGCCCAGATAAAGAGGTAATCACATCGCCAGGGCGTTGTGCGCCACCATCAGGCATATTTTCAACCAACGCAACAATGCCAACCAAATTAATCTTTGCCTTGCGTTTGGCGGCGGCAATCATTGTACCAATCACGGCAGCCGATCCACCCATATCCCATTTCATATCTTCCATTCCACCTGCTGGCTTAATGGAAATTCCGCCTGTATCGAAGGTCACGCCTTTTCCTACTAAGGCAACGGGTGCTTGATTTTTAACGCCACCCTGCCAATTCATAACAACCAGCTGGCTTTCACGCACCGATCCTTGACCAACGGCAAGCAAGGCACCAAAGCCAAGTTTTTTTAATTTAGCTTCATTGAAAACAGTAATTTCTAAACCATATTCAAAAAGTGATTTGCAACGTTCTGCAAGGCTTTCAGGATGAATCACATTCCCAGGCTCGCTTACAATATCGCGTGTGAAATAAATGGCTTCACAAAGGGTTTTTAGGCGTTTCCACTCCGTTTTAGCAGTCTTTACCGCATCTTCTGAAAGATGGATATGAAGCTGTTTTAAGGTTGGCTTATCAGCCTCTTTCATTTTGGTGAAATAATTCAAAAATCGATAGCTTGCCAAGACAGCACCAAAGGCAAATTCTGCAGCTAACTCTTGTTGTGTACCATCCAAGATAACATGCAGGGTTTTAATCCCTTCTTTATCTGCGCGATTGACAATCGTTGCCCCTAAATCTTGCGCGGAGCGAATTATTTGTTGCGCATCGTCTTTTTCGTTTTTCTCATCCCCAATCCCAAGACAAAACACATGGTCGGCTTTTATGCCAGATGGTGCGGGTAAATGCGCAATTTGGCGTGCCTCACCATTAAATTTAAGCAATTTCAAACTGCGGGAGAGATGCCCGTTAAGTTGTTGATCCAATAATGTAGCTGAAGGCGTTAATTTATTCCCAGTTCCAGAGGTTACAGTTACCGTCCCTTTGTCAAACACAGAATGATCAGTGAAGCCGTCAAAGGTTGTAAATTTAATGGTAAGCATCTTTTTTTCCTATCAATATTATGAATGATCAAGCATGAAGCACATTGGCACCGCATTGCATCGCTACAACCCCACTACGCGCCACTTCAACTTCGCCAAGTGCGCGCATCAGGCTGATGAAACTATCCAGCCGTTCAGGGGTTTCTTCAAGTGTAAATAAAAAGCTGGATAAGGTAGTATCGGCAACTTTTGCACCAAAAACATCCGCAATCCTAAGCGATTCACGGCGATTATGATCTTTGGCAACCACTTTAACAAGGGCAATTTCGCGTTCAATCATTTTGCCTTCAATCGTTAAATCATGGACATCATGCACTGGAATAATCCGCCCAAGCTGGGCTTTTATTTGTGCAATCACCATTTCAGTACCCGTCGTGACGATGGTAATACGGCTGGTGGTTTGGTCTTCTGTAACCGTGGATACGGTAAGGCTTTCAATATTATAGCCCCTACCAGAAAATAAGCCTATGACTCTTGCCAATACCCCTGGTTCATTATCAACCAGCACAGCAAATACATGGCGATAAATTGCCCCCAATTCACGATCTAGCTGGTAAACAGAAGGCGGCTTAGCAGATTTTTCTTGTTGTGTTGTCATCGTTTGAAACTATCAATTAGGATCAGGCGGAAGCCCTAATCTCTCTCAACACAAAGGGCAACGCCCATTCCACCACCAATGCAAAGGGTCGCAAGGCCTTTTTTGGCATCACGGCGTGCCATTTCATGCAATAAGGTCACCAACACACGATTCCCACTTGCGCCGACAGGATGACCTAGCGCAATCGCACCGCCATTTACATTAACCTTATTCGTATCCCAACCCATTTCAACATTGACTGACATGGCTTGTGCTGCAAATGCTTCATTTGCTTCAATCAAATCCAAATCTTGCGGTTTCCAGCCTGCGCGTTCAAGTGCTTTACGTGACGCTGGGATGGGCCCTGTTCCCATAATTGACGGATCAACGCCCGCAGTTGCCCAAGAAACAATCCGTGCCAAAGGCGTAACCCCGCGCATTTCAGCTTCAGCCTCTCTCATTAAAACAACAGCCGAACCGCCATCATTGATACCAGAAGCATTTCCCGCAGTTACAGTCCCTTCCTTATCAAAGGCGGGACGCAATTTACCAAGTGTTTCCATGGTGGTGCCATGTTTTGGATATTCATCCATATCGACCGTAACATCACCCTTGCGCCCTTTAATGACAACAGGCGTGATTTCTTGATCAAATTTCCCTGCTTTTTGTGCCGCTTCCGCTTTATTTTGTGATTTCATTGCAAACTCATCTTGCGCATCGCGCGTAAATTGCCATTTGCGGGCAATATTTTCGGCTGTTTGCCCCATATGATAGCCATTAAATGCACACATCAACGCATCACTAAGCATGCTATCAACCATCTTAAGATCACCCATTTTTGTGCCATTACGAAGATGCGCACAATGCGGCGATTGCGACATGCTTTCCTGCCCGCCTGCAACAATAATATCTGCATCTTGGTTAGCAATCGCTTGCATTCCCAACGCAACGGAACGAAGCCCTGAACCACAAAGCTGATTCATTTGCCATGCCGTTTTTTCCTGTGGAATGCCTGCTTTTAAGGCCGCTTGCCGTGCGGGATTTTGCCCTGTATTGGCGGTTAAAATTTGCCCCATAATGACTTCATCCACCTCTTCTGGTGAAACCTTAGCGCGACCAAGTGCGGCTTCAATGGCAATTGCCCCTAAATCAGAAGCTGGAAGGGAGGATAATGCGCCGCTGAAAGAACCAACAGGGGTGCGTGCTGCCCCCGCAATGACGATGGATGACATGGTTTAATACTCCATAAATCTTAGATTAAATATTCAGTGTATCGTTATTATTTTGATTATCATAAAATCTTGTGCCTTGCAACATAAGCAGGTTTTTCAACAAAAAAATTATGACATACAAAAAATCAGTTTATTTCTTCATCTTCGATATCGATAAATTCAATATCGCCTGCTTCTTCTTCATCTAACTCTTCATCAATAAAACGATGAAAAATTCCTTCTTGCAATTCATAATCAATATCTTCACCAATTTCTTTATAAAGTGGTTTTAAACCCCAATCTTCACTGATTCGATAAAGACGAAAGGATGGATACCATTGGGTTCGCTCTTCTTCCAACCCCCAAAGCCAATCTGGAATAGCTGGAAGTACAACCCAAGCATGTTTTTGCATCGATCCTGCAATATGCATTGCTAACGTATCATGGCCGATCATAAATTTCATATTTTTCACAATTGCGGCTAACTGCTGATAATCGTCAAAAACATCTTCAAAGAATAAAATATCTTCGGATTTTTCCAATAATTTATGCTCTTGCTTGGTTAAATCAGATTGCAAACAAACCATCGCAGTTTTCAATCCGTGTTTTTCAAATTTACGCCCTAATTTTGCAAGTTCACCTAAACTCAAGCGTTCTTCTGTAGCTTGACTTGCTGGCAGTGGAGCCAATCCAATCCAAAAAATTTCATCAACTTCTTCATCAATAAAATCAAGTTCTAAATCGTCATCTTGCGTCAAGTGCTTTGCTTGCGGCTTTTCACTTTGTTGTTCTATATTATGAAGGGTATCGAATAAACGTTCACGCTGTTCAGCAGCGGCTAAGTGAATTTGTTTGGGCGGTAAAGGATAGGGAACTTGTTCTTTATTTGGAGTTGAAAAAACAAAGGGAAGGCTTTGCAAGGAAATCCAAACATCACATTCAGGCAATTTGCCTTCAACCAATTCAACGCCAGAAATATTACGATAATGTTCATAAAGAGGACGCAGGCTTTCTTCTTGTTTTTGTAAAAATAATCGTATTGATTGTGGGCGTTCTCCAAACGCAGGAAAATAACGGCTAAAGATAAAAAAATCTTGTACAGGATTTTCCGAAAATAATAACACTTTTTTATCCGCAAGCTTATCAAGGGTATAAGTTTTTGGCTCTTCTTCGGGAGCTGGAATATCCATTTGGGTTAAGAATTGTTCAGGGGCATTTCGACGCTCCCTTGCCTTAAAGCCCGCATCATAATTGCCTTTTAAAAGATTAATCTCGGCCAATTCAAGATGCGCTTGTTTGTAATCTGGTAATAATTCAAGCACATGATTAAAGCATGCCGCCGCTGCTGTTAAGCGTCCTAATTTTGCAAGCGCACACCCACGCCCAACCAACCCATCACAATGATCAGGATCAAGCTGGATGATTGCATTAAATTTTGTTAATGCTTGATCATAATCTTGTTTAAGCATGGCAATCAAACCTTCGGCATAGATCAGATCGGTTTGTCCAATGGCCGATGAATCCATTTCTTTTGATAATATGTCCAAATAAGATTGGGCTAATTTTAAGTCTTCTTGATCAATCGCTAGCATGGTTTCAACCCAAAGGGTTGCAGGTAATTTTGCCTGTTTACGAATCGTTGAAACTCTGGTGGTAAATTCGGTAATTTCTTTACAATGTTGACGCAATTCAGTTGCTTGCGATTGATTGCCAATTTGACATTGATCATGCCATAAACCATAACAAGCATGGATTAATAAATCCGTAATTGTACGCAATTGTAACAGGTTTTGATCATCCAAGGCTTTCAATGCAGAATCGTCAATCACACCAAGCCAATCCAAATGCTGATGATAAGGTTCAATTTCCAAAATAACAGAAGCATCATTATGAAAAATTAACTTAATGGCATGCATCAAATGATTGCTTGCAGCCAGCCAATCAGGGCGTTCATGATAAATTTGACCGCAACGCAACGCCGCCCTGACCAGAGGGGTTTTCCCGTCTAAAGCTTGACTATAGCTGGATAAAGCTTCTTCTTTGCGTCCAAGTCGATCTTCAATTTCTGCACGGCGAAATGGAACATTATTATCTTCAGGGGTTAGTGCTTGTAATTCATTTAACTGCTTTATAACTTCATTCCAATTCCCCATCATTCCCATGACATTGATTAAATTTTCAATCACAGGCAAAGAGGCAGGACGCGCTTCACGTGCTTTTTTAAGATATTTGGTAGCTTCGCGTAATTGACCGCGTCTTGCGTAAATTACACCCAGTAGCTGGTTGCCACTAAATTCCCTTGGGTCTTGTTGTAAAATTTTCTGGCAAAGCAACTCACATTCAACCAAATTATCTGCCTGATAATTTGCCATGGCTTGCTGAACTAAATTCTGTTGATTAAGCATTGTCATAATCTTTTATTAAGGCAAGCCATAACGCTTTTCAAGTATTAAAGATTTTTTGCCAGCTACCAGCTTTAAAGCCTTCAAGAGCTGAAAATTTATATTTATAAGCCATGCTGCTACAGTCTTGCACCCCATAACCCAGATAAACATAAGGTAGATTTTTCTGTTTGGTCAACGCAATTAGGCTTAAAATAATAAAGGTACCAAGGCTTTGTTTTGGTTGGTCTGGATTAAAATAGCTATAAACCGCCGATAAGCCTTGACGGGTTTGATCAATTAAGCAGCCCGCAATAAGCTCTCCATCCATATCAACCCATTGATAAACAAAACTATCGACGGGGGAAAGCGTTATCATCTGCATAAAATGTTCCCATTCAATGGTTACCATATCGCTTTCAGGGTGACGCGTTTGAAGATAGCGTTTAAATAATTTAAAATGTTCTGGCATTGCATAAGGATTAGCCATTGACCCAGTTAATTTTTTGTTACGATTGAGGGTACGGCGATCACTTGCAGAAGCCTTATAATTACCAATGTCAATGCGAATTGATTCGCACGCCCGACAGCTAGGGCATGTTGGAATATACGCAATATTACCCGAACGCCGAAACCCATTATTAATAAGCTGATCATAGGAACCGCCGCCTGCAATGAACTGATTCAAATCCACATAAAGTTGACGTTCATTTTGCGTGGAAAGATAAGGACATCCACTTTCGCGTGACAAAATAAAGGGCGAAACTAATTTCATCTTTTCAGCCCATCGTGATTAAAAAAAGTTGAGGATTAACTCAAATTTTCTAACGCATCTTTAATCGCTAATTTTTGTTTTTTGAGCGCAAGAAGCTTTCCTTCATCTGGATAAGGCCTTACAGATTCGGCGTGAATAGATTCTTCAATAGTTTCATGTTTTCTTTTCAGACTAGAAAGACGCTCAGTAACTGACATCAGATTTTTTCCTCCTTTAAAATCAATTGTTAGCACCAACTTTATTAAAAGAAATTATGATCAATTTATTCGATAAAGAAAAGTATTTTTTAAGGTTAAATCTGAAAAAAATATTCTTACCAAATATCAAGGGCGAGCTTGGCTTCCTCACTCATCATATCTTGATTCCAAGGGGGCGACCAAGTCAAGGTTACTGTAATTTCTCCTACCCCATCAACAAGTGCTACTGCATCCGCTACCATTTGTGGCATTTCACCAGCTACAGGACAAGCAGGCGCGGTTAAGGTCATTAAGATATTACAGTTACCATCTTTTTCCAAATCATGGGCGTAAATTAGCCCAAGATCATAGATATTGACTGGAATTTCAGGATCATAGACGGTACGAATCGCAGCTATAACTTGCTCCTCATTCGCAATGGACACGCCTTCTTGAAGGGGGGTGCCTGCTTTAGCTTGCGTTCCTTCTTTAGCCGCTAAAGGTTCGGGCGTTCCCAACATTCCAAAATAAGGATGGGATACAGAATAATGCGCAACCATTTCAGCCAATGGCGGCGCATCGTAAGTTGATTCTTCTTGTTCTTGTTTTTTCTGATCGTCATTCATAATCAATTATCCTCCATAATCAACTTAGCATTGATTTTGCTTTTAATAGCCCTTCGTGAAGCTGGTGAACATCCTCAATTTGATTGTAGCAGGCAAAGCTGGCGCGGATGGTTCCCTCAACCCCTAAATAATCATGTAAGGGTTCAGCGCAATGATGCCCAACCCGTACCGCGATACCCTGCATATCCAAAATGGTTGCAACATCATGCGCATGCAAACCATCAATGGTAAAGCTAATAACAGGGGCTTTATGCTTTGCCGTTCCATGAATGGTAAGCCCTGGCAATGAAGATAGCATTTGGGTTGCTGCGTCCGCTAATTTCTGTTCATGGGCGGCTATGGTCGATAAGCCAAGCTGATTAACGTAATTGATCGCAGCTTCCAAGCCAATCGCTTGGATAATCGGCGGCGTTCCTGCTTCAAATCTTGCAGGGGGCGGGGCAAAAGTCACACGGTCATTTGATACATGACGGATCATATCCCCCCCGCCTAATAATGGCGGCAGGGCATCCAGCAAATCATATTTACCATAAAGCACACCAATTCCCGTGGGACCATAAAGCTTATGCCCCGTGAAGACATAAAAATCGACATCCAACGCCTGAACATCAAGGTCAAGATGCGGGGCTGCTTGTGAACCATCCAATAGCACTTTTGCACCATGTTCATGGGCAGCCTTAATAATCTGCTCGACAGGTAAAATTGTTCCAAGCACATTTGATACATGCGCCATGGCAACAAGTTTTGTGCGCTTGTTCAAAAGGCCGTAAAAGGCTTCCATATCCACCTGCCCATCTGCATCAAGCGGCGCAATTTTGACTTTAAATCCATATTGTTCTGCAAGCATCATCCATGGTACGAAATTCGCGTGATGCTCTAGTTGAGAGATAATAATTTCATCCCCTGCTTTCATAAAGGCACGCGGGAAGCTGTATGCAATCAAATTAATAAGTGAAGTTGTATTTGCGCCAATTACAATATTTTTATCATCAGGGGCATTCACAAATTTACGAATAGTGGTGCGTGTGCGTTCATAACGATTCGTGCTTTCTTGAGAAAAATGATAGGCTCCGCGATGAACATTTGCATAATAAAGCTGCATGGCTTGATCCATCGCATCCATCACCTGAATAGGTTTTTGTGATGATGCCGCACTGTCAAGAAAACAACATCGCTTACCGTTTACAGGGTGGTGGAGGATTGGAAAATCTGCTTTAACCTGTTTGATATTTAATGCTTTGGGGCGTTCAAGCGTTAAGCTGGTCATGCGTCTTCCCCCCTAGCACCATAATCAGCAAAGCCTGCCATTGATGGTAATTCAATTTCGTCAAAAGGCTGTGCTAAAAACCCTTTTATCAGGAGTGCGCGTGCCGCCTCTTCCTCAATTCCCCTTGATTTAAGATAAAAAAGTTGCATCGGATCAAGCGCACCAAGCGTTGCGCCATGCGCACATTTTACATCTTCAGCATAAATCTCCAAAGCAGGCTTTGCATTCACTTCAGCCCGTTCGGATAAAAGCAAGGCCTTATGTTGCTGGTTGGCATTCGTGCCATCTGCCCCTTCATTTACGGTGATCTTTCCTTGAAAATTGATCATGCCTTGGTGATCTGCAATTGCATGAATCTGCTGTTCAGATTCACAACTTCCGACCTCATGCTGCATATCGATCAGCAATTCAATTTGTGCTGTTTCTTTTGCTTGATTGCTTGCGACAATCCGTGCCTCTGCTTGTTCGCCATTTAAAACTAATTCAAGTTCAGTTCTACGATAACCCAAATCCTCAATCTTTGCGCCGTAATGCAAGGTGGAAGATTGGGCGAGGGTAAATCGCCGCCGTTCCGTTACAATAACTTGATCTGGCAAGGATGAACAGCATTGCCAATATAGCTTTGCACCTTCCCCAAGCTCAACCATGATATTAGGTAATGCCCAATAATCTTGCACCCTCATTGATTGCCATAATTCGCTGATTGAAACTTCTGCGCCCTTACCAATGACAAGATGAAGCGGGGTCGCTGCCGCATAAGGATTGGATAGGGTGGAAGATTGCGAAAATAATAAGCGCAAGGGTTCTGTTATAACGGCTCCATCTTCGACCGATAGCTTAAGACCATTTGCCATAAATTTTTTATGGATATTGTGAAAATCATTATGATGGAGGCCTGATTCAAGTGGTTCAATATGAATAGCTTCGTGAAAGCCCTTTTCATTTAGCCGTGCATAACCATCTTTAATCAGAAGATCACAATGATCAAATCCGTCATTTTTAGGCGTAGCAGGGGATAACTGCCAATCTGGAGTGATAAGGCGGCTAACAGGACTATAACGCCAATTTTCTTGTCGCTTTAGTGTATCTGGTAAAAGGGGTGTTGTCATATTCATTTCTTAACATATTAGATATAGGACTAAATTTGTCCTATATCTAGTTAAATTACCCAAAAATTCAAGTATAAAAAGCGATTCTAATTCTTAGGTTGCGTGGATTTTAATTTTTTAACTTCAGAAGGCGGCGGTGGCTTAGCTTGTTTTTTATCCGCTTCTTTAAATAATAATTCATGAAGTTGTTGAAAATCTTCATTTAAATTCGCCTTTTCATCTTTGCCTTGGGCAATAAATTTTTCCAGATCATCAAAATGGTCGATGGCATCATCAACATTTGCATCCGAACCTTGACGATAAGCACCAAGCCTGATTAATTCAGCCATATCATCATAAGCAGACATTAAGGTGCGCGCCCTTGTAACTGCCTTGATTTCAAGCTCGCTATTACAAGCTGGCATCGTTCGCGAAATTGATTTTAATACATTAACTGCAGGATAGCGATTGCGATGGGCAATCGTCCGATCAAGCACAATATGACCATCCAATATGCCGCGCACGGCATCTGCAACAGGTTCGTTATGGTCATCACCCTCAACCAGAACCGTGAAAAGCCCAGTAATCGTACCTTCCCCAGAACCAGGCCCTGCGCGTTCAAGTAATTTTGGCAATTCTGCAAAAACAGAAGGCGTATAACCGCGCGTTGCAGGAGGTTCGCCAACAGCCAAGCCAATTTCACGTAACGCCATCGCAAATCGCGTTACTGAATCCATCAATAATAAAACATCTTTTCCTTGATCACGAAAATATTCTGCAACAGATAAGGTGACATAGGCGGCATCACGGCGCATTAACGCACTTTCATCGCCCGTTGCCACAACAACGACCGAACGTTTTAATCCTTCTTCACCAAGATCACCTTGCAGGAATTCTTGCACCTCCCGCCCACGCTCGCCAACTAGGCCAATGACAATAATTTCTGCCTCGCTATGGCGGGCAAGCATCCCCATCAACACGGATTTTCCAACACCAGAACCTGCAAAAATTCCCATTCTTTGACCACGACAACATGTAGTGAAGCTATTTAACACCCGCACGCCAAGATCAATTTTTTGATGCACCCTCTGCCTTGAATGGGCAGCTGGCGGGGTATTGCGAACTGGAACCCCTGTATCTCCTTGGGCTAGGCTTCCTTTACCATCCACTGGACGACCAAAGCCATCAATCACCCGCCCAAGCCAATTTTCATGGGGATGAATAACGGGGCGCGCCCCTTCAAGCTTCACCCGATTGCCATTACCAATTCCAGAAAGCCCACTATAAGGCATGGTAAGCGCACGCCCATCACGAAAGCCTGTAACTTCGCAGGCAACTTGGCGGTCACGTCCTTGTAAAATTAAGCGATCCCCGATGGATAAAAAGCCTTCCAAGCCTTCAATTTCAACCAACATGCCTTGAATATTTACAACCCGCCCATAAACGATATGATCATTGATTTGATTTATTTCATCCGCTAAATGGGCAAGGATGGAGGACATTCGGATTAAGTTGCCTTTCCACCCAGCGTACGCCGATAATCGCTTTTATGATAAACTCCGATTATTTTGGTATGGGTCGTAAAGAATTGCAATTCTTGAAGCGCATGATCCATCATTTTTTCAGTTGGATGATTTTCTATCTCAACATAAAAACTGACCTGATTAGGACTTGTTAGCGAAATATAGCTTTCCAACCGAATGATATTAATCTGATTGGTAGCAAAGCCACCAAGGCATTTGTAAAGTGCAGCAGGAACAGAACGCGCAACGAAATAAAAACTGGTGATATAATCTTCCCCTTGTTTATAAGCAGGATGAAACGCATTCCTTGAAAGCAGAATGAAGCGCGTTACATTGTCAAAGCGGTCTTCCATACGGCTACGGATTAAATTCAAGCCATAAATCTCACCTGCTAATTTGGAAGATAGCACCCCAATCTTCGTGTTTTTCGATTGCGCAAGATCACGTGCAGCCCCAGCAGTATCTGATGTTGGGACGGTTTTAACGCCCAACCCTTTTAAATTTGTTCGGCATTGTGAAAGGGCTTGTTCGTGGGAATGCACCTCGGTAATTGTGTCCAAGCTTGCCCCTTCACTGCCCCATAAATAATGATGAATGGGCAAAAAATATTCGCCAACAATATGAAGCCCTGAATCGGGTAAAAGCTGGTGAACATCGCTAACCCGTCCGCCCAAAGAATTTTCAATTGGAATAACCGAAAACATACATTCACCATCAATGGTTTTTCCAAACGCATCTTCAAAATTTTGGCAAGAGATTGCCTCAGCCGTTGGAAACAGGCTTGAACATACAACATGAGAATAAGCCCCTGGAACGCCTTGATAAGCAACTTGCTTCAGGCCTTCAAACGGCAAATGCGCTAGGGCTTTTAAATTAGAATCTGATTGTGCAGCTGTTGCGGACATAGTTTTCCTTGTTCTTTTGACATTTTTTCTTTTAATATGTGTTTTTAATATTTCATTTATCGCCCTTGACGGCGTTCAAATACCCCATCTAGCTTAATATTATCAACAATACCATCCCCAACAAAAGAGGTTGTGGCAAACTTAAGTCGATCCTTAATTTCTTTTGCATCAACAGGTGCATTTATATTAAGGTCAGAAAAATAATCCATTAACTCGATCAAATAGGCATCAAGCAAGCGTGGCCTAATTCGATCAACCACTTCAACAGCCTCTTCATCCGCAACGACTAAATGCAAATCAATATGCACATATTTAGCAACTGAATCGCCCTTAATCACGGGAAAAATAATACTATTTAATGGATAAACAGGATCAAAAACAACTTCTTGATCTTGCGATGGAAAAAAGGTGATCCACGCAAAATAACCACCAATCCCACCGCCTATCAACATCAACGCGATAAAACCAAAAAATAGGATTCGACGCATACTTAATTATCCTTCAATAATGCGTAGCTTATGAATCTTGAAGCCATTCAGCAACCAAGGGCGCAAAATAGGTTAAGATAGCACTTGCCCCTGCGCGCCTGAAACAAAGCATTGTTTCCATAATTGCCTGTTCGTTAATTACGCCATGATCCAAAGCAAGTTTTAAAGCACTATATTCCCCTGATACTTGATAGGCAAATACAGGGACTTTAAAAGTTGCCTTAACTTCCCTGATAATATCAAGATAAGGTAGGCCAGGTTTTACCATTACCAGATCGGCTCCTTCTTCAAGGTCAAGGGCTGTTTCGTGCAAGGCTTCTTCAAGATTGGCTGGATCCATCTGATAAGTGCGTTTATCCCCTTTTAAAAGATTCCCTGCGCCCACTGCCTCACGAAATGGTCCGTAAAAGGCCGAAGCATATTTGGCCGCATAGGATAATAGCCTTATATCCTGCAAGCCATTCTGGTCAAGATGGCGGCGAATCACACCAATTCGTCCATCCATCATATCGGAAGGGCCAAGTGTATCTGCGCCTGCTTCAGCTTGAATTTGCGCTTGAATGCATAATAATTCCAATGTTTCATCATTTAGAATAACACCTTGTTTCCCGTTAGAGGATGGGCGATATAACCCATCATGACCATCAAGATTATAAGGATCAAGGGCAACATCACATAAGATCATTAAATCAGGTGCCAAAGCCCGCAGTTTGCGCACCGCACGGCAGACTAAATTATCGGGATTAACCGCCTCTTCACATAAAGGGGTTTTCAAAGCCTCTTCAATATAAGGAAACACCGCAACCATTGGAATTTTAAGGGCTTTTGCTTTGCTTGCAATTTCTGGCAATAAATCAAGCGTGATGCGTTCAATTCCTGGCATGGTATTGATTGGAGTTCTTGTTGCCTCCCCTTCCATCACAAAAATTGGCCAAATCAAATGATGTGGTGCAAGTTGGTTTTCCGCTAACATTGCACGTAAATTAGCATTGGCACGATTGCGGCGCATACGGCGTTGAGGATATTGACCAAGATGGGATAGCATAAAATTACCCTTTTCGGTTTCAAAGCTTGAACCGGCGGGTTTTAAAAAGATGGCTCCGCGGGTAGGATTCGAACCTACAACCAATCGGTTAACAGCCGATTGCTCTGCCGTTGAGCTACCGCGGAATACTATTCTTTTTTAAAAACTCGCCATGCTATATATCAAAGCTGATTTTAATTGCCAAGTCAAGAAACGCTATGATTTAGGTTTTTTCACTCACTCCTGCTTCTGCAAAACTTGCCATACCATTATGAGTCGCAAGCGCAGCCTTTAAAATATAAAGCGCGATTGCGGCACCGCTTGCCTCCCCAAGTCGCATATCAAGGTCTAATATTGGGGTTTTACGTAAGGATTTTGCAAGATTCTTGTGACCTGATTCGGCAGAAAGATGCGCAATCACGCAATGATCCAATGCTGTTTGATCCCCACGAATTAAAGGCGCGGCGGCGGCAGTTGCAACAAATCCATCCAAAATAACTGGAATATGGTGGTTGCGTGCTTGTATGACTGCACCCGCAATCGCGGCTAGTTCACGCCCGCCTAATCGTCTTAAAATTTCCAATCCATTTTGATTTTCAAAAGCAGTTGTATGGTGGCGCACAGCTTTTTCAACCAATGCAGTTTTATGCGCTAATTGCGATGGGTCAATTCCAGTACCAACACCCACCCAATCTTGTGCTTTCCCACCAAATACAGCATGGGCAATCGCAGCGGCGGCCGTTGTGTTGCCAATTCCCATTTCCCCTAATAGCAAACAATCAACCCCGTCTTTTACTAACGCATCACACTGGGTTTTGCCAATCTGCACAGCCTCTTCAAACGCTTCAACTGTCATTGCAGGTTCATTTGAAAAATCGGCGGTTGGCGTTTCAAGCTGTAACGATACTACATTTAATTTAATCCCGCCAAGCGTACATAATTGATTAATTGCCGCACCGCCTTGATTAAAATTTTCAACCATCTGTTGTGTAACTTCGGCAGGAAAAGCAGAAACACCTTGTGCGGTAATGCCATGATTGCCAGCAAAGACAATACAAGCTGGCTGGTTAATCTGTGGGCGTGGGGTTTGAAATACTCCAGCCAACCAGATTGCTAAATCCTCCAGCCGTCCCAAGGAACCTGCGGGTTTTGTTAAGGAATTTTGTCGTTCCCTTGCAGCTTCCATCGCTATTTCTGTTTGCGATTGTGTTTTTTTATGCTCAACCATTCATAAGTCCCATTTTTAAATTTATTTTACCTGTAACGGATGCCCCGCCACCATCAAAACCAGCCGTTCACAAGCAGTGGCAACGCGCTGATGAAGCAAGCCTGACTCATCTTGAAACTGCCGTCCAAGTGCCGTATCCCCGATTAAGCCAAGATTCGTTTCATTGCTAACAAAAAGGATGGGTCCTTGGCGTTTGCTAAGTGCGTCCATCATTTGATCTGCGTGTTGATTCAATGAAGGTGGATTTGATAGCAAACCATTGGTCACAAATAAAGTCAAACAATCAATTAATAACAAGCAATTTTCCTTTGATTGATCGGCAATGATGCGACCTAGATGTAACGGTTCTTCGATGGTTTGCCAGTTTTCTCCCCTTCGTTGTTGATGCTGGTCTATTCTTGATTGCATGGATGAATCATGTGCCTCAGCCGTTGCAACATAGCATAATTTACGTTCATCAGGCAGCGTTGCTTGCCATGATAATGCAAGCTGTTCGGCATAGCGGCTTTTGCCACTGCGGATACCCCCAAGGATTAACCAAGCTTCTTTATTTTGGACTATAGCGGGGCTAGGCATTCAACAACCCATACATCATAAACAGGATGCTCCAGCGAACTCACTGCGGGGGAGGAGGCAAACATCCACCCCGAAAATAGCAAAGCGGCTTCCGTCTCGTTAGTTTTTTGCTCCCGAATTTCAAGAAAAGCGGTTGATTCAGGCGGTTCTTGCGGCGGGGTTCGGTCACAATGGCGCAAGGTAATTGATAAAACCCCAATGGTTTGCGTTTGCCCTATTTCAAGCTCAAAATCAAAAATCCGTGCCGTCACTTTGTCCAGCCATTGCAAATGCGCCCGTTGAACGGCCATCGCCTGAACAGGGGCGATATAACCAACCAAACTCATTACAAAGACTGCAATTAAAATGATCCTTTTCATTTTTCTATATCACTATTTCCCCAAGCCAAAAAAGACGGGTTGGAAAAATCCGCCTGCTTTTTATAGGCAAAAGGCTTGCCGTCCAATGTTTCAACACGTCCACCTGCTGCTTGCAAAATCGCATGCCCTGCTGCAGTATCCCATTCCATAGTTCGTCCTAATCGCGGATAAAGATCGCCTTTACCCTCTGCCAACAGGCAAAATTTAAGCGAACTGCCGATTGAAATACGATCAATGACTTTGGTATTGGGAAGAATCCCCATCTCTTCAAGGCTTTTCCCATGCCTTGCAGAAGCTACAACAACAATGCCTTCTTTTGGCGGCGTTCTGGTAAAAATCTGCTTAGGGGGCACTTGTGATTGATTGGTATCCATACGCCATGCGCCATTGCCAAGACTGCCCCAATAAAGCTGATTCATCGCTGGCGCATAAATTAACCCCGCGCAAGTTTTACCTTCATGTATCAGGCCAATATTAACCGTAAATTGCCCGTTTCGTGCCATAAATTCACGAGTACCATCCAAAGGATCAACCAACCAAAAGACAGGGCTGTTAATTTGCGGTGCACCTGATTGGCTACAAGCTTCCTCTGCGACAATCGGCCAATCGGGGCTAAGTTGGGTTAACCCTTCGCAGATGATTGTTTCTGCAAGTCCATCGGCTTTTGTAACTGGCGAGCGATCCTGCTTCATCGTCACCGAAAAATCAGTTTGATAGACCTCCATTACCGCTTCCCCAGCTTTTAAAATAAGTGTTTTTAATTGAGGAAGCGTGGTCTCAAACCATGAGGGATAATCCATCGCCATTAACCAAGTTTAAGGGCAGTATAGCGTTTTACCGTAAAGGTTGGCGACCAATGATTCTCTGCCATTCCTGCTTTGCGCTTAAGGCTGGTTAAAAATGCCTCAGCTTGCGGGATTTGCGCCCACACTTGTGGCAAATAGGTTGCGCGTTTTCCCTGATCTTCAATGATTAAGCCATCTTTATATGGGCGAAGTTGAGATAATAGATCAGCTTCGTCCTTAAATTCCATTGGTTGTGGCGCACTTAATAAAGATAGGCTTAGCTGGATGGCTTGCAATTCATCAGGTGTAACAGGATTAAAGCGATGGTCTTTCATAGCAGCGGCAAAGACATTCGCACTTAAATCATCAATTAAGGGGCGTGTTGCTTGCAGTGAACCGATGCATCCACGCAACCTAAATTGTTTTTCCAATGTTACAAATAATGCGCGTGGCTCATGTAAGATTTTCGGTACAACTTCAGGACGAATACGCGGCATCTGGCGCTTGGTAACAGAAAATTGTAATAGTTGATGCGCAAGCTGTAAAATTAGCTGACCATGACGCGAAACCAGATCATAATCTTCCAATTCATTTTTATTTAATTCTGATTGCACAGGCGCTTTTATTGCGGTTTGAGGCGGCTGCGCATGATCATAAACTGCCCAAGCTCCATAGCCAACAACCCGTGCCTTATCCCCTGCGGTATCACCAGAATTATTTAACCCCAGCCGTTCAATCGAAAATTGTTCAGCGTTATATCGCTTGGAATCTGAAAAATAAGGCATGGATAACAAGCCATTGAGTGGGATACGCCCGCAAGCATCAATCCTGCCAATCGCAGGCCAGTCAAAGGCTTCCACCGCTTTTGCAGTTTTGTTATCAATCTGATTGCAAGCTTCATAAGGAAAAAAATGGCTAAGATCTGTTGAAATGATAATCCCCGTCTCTTCCCCGCCCCAAACGGTTTCAAGAATTTGACGTACTTGCCCTGCTTCTGCTTGCCCAAACACAATGGGGATCAGGGTAAATTCTTTTAAGATGGTTTGCAAAAAGGGTAATTGCACTTCAAGCCCATGCTCTTCTTTATGGGCGGCATCGTTTGGCTTTACAAAAGGTAATTTCTCAATAGCCGCAATCGCTTCACGATCAAGCGTAATTTTTCCTAAGGGCGTTTGCCAATAGGTTGCGCTGCTGGTGGCGGCACCTTGCACCGCCATACGATGCGCAGGCCCTAGGATCACCACGCGTGTGATATTTGCCCCCTTCCATTTAGCATAGGCTTTGGCAGCACAACTACCCGAAAAACGTAACCCTGCATGCGGGACAATAATGGCTTTAGGTGGGGTTATGTCAGGGGTTTCAACTGTTATTGATTCGTTTAAAAACCCATCAACTGATAATTTCAATTTATTAGGATCAGCATCGTAAAAACTGCCTGCAATCGCTGCAGGTCGTGTTTCCAAAGGCGAAGTGGATGATGAAATTGGTTCAGTCATTATTCTTTAGTAGCAAAGATTTTAATTCGATAAAATAAAGTACAGGATTTTTTTGCCTTATTCAATCATTTGCGCACCTGTTCCATAAGGATCGCGTTTATCAAAACATTCAACCGCCCCTAAAGTGCGATAACAATAAACAGGTCGATCAATAAATTCAGGCGTGATAAGCTTACGGCATAAAGGGCCTCCATCCTCCATTCTGCGGATTGAGTTGCAATCTTCGCCACTTACTGCATCCCCAATGAAATCAGAAGGGAGTTTATCCTCGTTAATAATCACCGCGATGGTGGAAGCCGCAAAACCTACCCCTGATTCTGCACAGCCCCCTAGCAAGATAAGTCCTGAACAACATAAACCGAATGCTAGGTTAATAATCGTTTTTGCCATGAAACACCTTTACTTAAATTGAACATATATTTTATAAAAATATGCAAAAATAATACCAAACACTATTTAAAGACATTGTATACCAATCATATTTTTTGTGTATTCTCCTTTATTTATGGAGAATTTCCATAATTCACTCATTCTCAAATGGATTAAGTGTTAAGTGCCATATTTTTATTGTTTACGAGACTTCTGTTCGTATGCATTATTCTACGGTGGCAGTAAAAAAACAGTAAATTTTTTTGAACGATTTTTTGGAAGACTAAAGAAATCATTTTGGTCAATTGTAACAAGATATAAAAAACACTTAACAAATTTTATGAACCCGCTACCTAGCTAAATTTTATAATTCTTAATTTTTCACCAGTAAGCATATGGTAAGCAGTAGGAAAAATACTAAGTACGTGCTGGCCAGTTAACCAATAAAATACCAAGGATAATGGCGGGAATGCCGATTAGCTCTTGGGTTGTTACTTGCTCCCCCAAAATTGCCCATGCAAAAAATAACGCAAGTGCGGGGTTTAAAAAATGATAGGTGCTAGCACCAGCCGCTCCTGCCCGTTTAATCAATAATAGCCACATTAACAACGATAGGATCGAGACCATAAGCACCGCATAAGCCATGATCAGGACAAAATTCAGGCTAAATTGAATCTCTCCCCAAGGTTCCAAAAAAATAAAGGGGACAAGGAATACTCCACCTGCAAGCGATTGAATCATATTCACCCGCCATAAATTATAAGTAGGATGAGTACCATAGCGGCGATAAAGCAAAGTGCCAAAAGACAAGGCAAACATGGCGATAAAAACGGAAATAATGCCCGTGACGCTTTCCACTTCAAGCCCTTGATCAAACCGCATATAAATTACCCACCATGCGCCACCAAGCCCTGCTAACAACCCAAGGATACGCCTGAATCCTAAAGCTTCCTTTAACCAAAGATTAGCAATTAATGCTGTAATAAGCGGGCTTAAGCCAACAATAATTGCAACCATCCCTGCCGAAGTCGTTTTAAACGCAACCCAGCATAACCCAAGATAGATTGAATTATTAAATAGGCCAAGCGCACCTGCTAGCCGCGTTTCTTGCCAATCATTGAATAATTGAACGCCAATCAGCTTTAGGATTACCACCATCAATAAGGCGGCAATGAAGAAACGCAAGGTCAAGAATGTTAGGGGTGGGGAGACCGCAACCGCCATCTTTCCCATGATAAAGGCTGAACTCCATAACAGACAAAAGCCAATTCCAAGCAGGACAGTTAGAAAAAAGCCCCACCCCTGTTTATCTTGCAGCAGGATTAATCTTCTTTCTTCGCGTCAGCTTCGCTTTCCGCTTCACCATCAGCAGGCTTTTCTTTTGCTTGTTCTTGGTTCTGCTGTTCGTCTTCACGTTGTTTCAATGCAGCCCCCAGAATATCACCAAGCGAAGCACCAGAATCCGCAGACCCATAATTGGCCATGGCTTCTTTTTCTTCTTCTTGTTCCCGCTGTTTGATTGATAAGGTTAGCTTACCAGTTTTCTTATCAACGGCGGTGATCTTTGCATCAATCTTTTCGTCCACTGCAAAGCGGTCAAGATTTTGTTCAGAACGATCACGGCTAAGCTCAGATTTCTTGATATAACCATGGGTAGCCTCCTCAACCAAGACTTCCATCCCTTTATCATCAATCTTTGTGATAACACAGGTAACAATCTGACCTTTTTTATAGGCTTGCGTGGCCTCTTCTGGCGTTACGGGTTCAGAAAGCTGTTTAACGCCCAAAGACACCCGCTCTTTTTCAAGGGAAATATCCAATATTTTCGCGGTGACTTGATCGCCTTTCTTATATTGGGAAAGGGCGGCTTCACCTTCCACCTCCCAATCAAGATCACTCATATGCACCATACCGTCAATATCATCGCTAAGGCCAACGAAAATACCAAATTCAGTGACATTGCGAATTTCACCCGTGACCACTGAACCAACAGGATAGCTTTCAAGGAAATTATCCCATGGATTAGGCGTGCATTGCTTAATCCCAAGTGAAATACGCCGCTTGGTTAAATCAACATCCAACACCATTACTTCAACCGTTTCGCCTAATTGAACGATTTTTCCAGGATGAAGATTTTTCTTTGTCCAGCTCATTTCAGACACATGAACCAGCCCTTCAATGCCTGTTTCAAGCTCAACAAACGCACCATAATCGGTGATATTGCTTATTGTTCCTGAAAGCTTGGTGCCGCTTGGGAATTTATCAATCACCCCTTGCCATGGATCATCGGTTAATTGCTTAATGCCAAGACTAATGCGCTGATTTTCTGGGGTGAAGCGAATGACTTGAACATCGACTTGCTGCCCAACTTCCAATGCTTCCGATGGATGGGAAATGCGCCGCCATGAAATATCCGTGACATGCAACAGGCCGTCAACGCCACCAAGATCAACAAATGCACCATAATCGGTGATATTCTTGACGGTACCCGTTAAAACTTGCCCTTCTTTTAAATCTTGGATGATTTCTGCGCGTTGTTCTGCACGGGTTTCTTCCAAAATTGCTCGCCGTGATACAACAATATTCCCACGCAAACGATCCATTTTAAGAATTTGAAACGGCTGCTCTACATCCATTAATGGGGAAATATCGCGAACGGGGCGAATATCGACTTGTGAACCTGGTAAAAATGCAGTTGCACCGTTTAAATCAACATTATAGCCACCTTTAACGCGGGTATAGATGGTACCCATCACACGCTCCCCACGCTCAAATAATGCTTCCAGCGCAACCCACGCTTCTTCCCGTCTTGCTTTTTCACGGCTAAGCATGGTTTCGCCATTACGGTCTTCCAACCGTTCAACAAATACATCAACGGCATCCCCTGCCGCTAAGTTAATATCTTGGGTGGCACGGCCAAATTCTTTTAATGGCACCCTGCCTTCGGATTTTAGACCGACATCAATCACCACCATGTCATTTTCAACCGCAAGCACTTGACCTGTTACGATTTTTCCTTCTAATGCGCCTTGATCGCCAAGGCTTTCTTCTAACAGATCCGCAAAATTTTCCTTAGACATTAAAACTCCAGTCATTCATCATAAAAAGTTGGCCATTTCTTTTGCAAATGGACTGCCTTCATAAATTTAATTCGTGCAACAAAGGTGGAAGGCACATCCCTTGATTTACACCGTTTATTGTTTAAATTTTATTGGAAATATGGGCTAACGCTTTATCAACAACCTCATCAGGGGTCAGGTTTGAACTATCAATTAACACCGCATCGCTCGCTGGCTTTAATGGTGCCTGCTCCCGATTCTGATCACGTGCATCGCGTTTGCGAACATCCTTTAAAATCTCGGCATATATAGCTTGCATGCCCCGTGCTTGCAACTCTTTAAAACGGCGTTCTGCGCGAATTTCTGCGCTAGCAGTAATAAAAAATTTAACGACTGCCTCAGGGCAAATGACGGTGCCAATATCGCGGCCATCCAAAATTGCGCCTTGCTTGCCTTGCGGCGGTAATAGCGCAAAATCGCGTTGCAAATCATAAAGCTGGTCACGCACATCTTGAAAAACTGCAACTTTTGAGGCTTTTTCACCAACGGTTTCATCCAACAAAGCAGGTATTTTTAAATAATCAGGGTCAGCTTTAAGCTTGGACTTTAACTTACTAACCGCATCAATTGCCGCGATTTCAAGCGGTTGGTCAAAATCGGTTAAATTACCAACCGCACGATAAAGCTTCCCTGTATCTAACAGCGCATAATCAAGCTTTGTCGCCAAAGTTTTGGCAAGCGTACCTTTGCCACTGGCGGCGGGACCATCTATGGCAATGACATTCGAAAAATCGTGCAACATGATTTAATAATCTTTTAAGGAATTGGAGGTGCGGACCGGATTCGAACCGGTGTAGGAAGGATTTGCAGTCCTTTGCGTCGCCTCTCCGCCACCGCACCAAGAACGACTGTGCAATGGATATAGGAATTTAGCCCTAAAGCGTCAATCTTATTTTTTATTGGGAGACTTAAAAAATCTTAAACAGCTAAAATTGTTTGTTCTAACCTATCTGCCATTTTATTCATGGCAGGTTTATTCTCTCCTTCAATCATAATGCGGATCAGGGGTTCCGTGCCTGAAGGGCGAACAACAAGACGCCCTTCTTCCCCTAATTCTGACCTACAAGCCTCAATGCAGGTTTTCAGGTTGCTATCTGTGTCCATTTTATGTTTTGCATCATGATCGGGTGCAATTTTTACATTACGAGTAATTTGTGGCACGGGTTCAAAGCATTTGGAGATAATGCTCATCGGTTGGTTTTGTTGTTGAAGCGAAGCTAATACTTGCAAAGCAGCAATTAACCCATCGCCTGTGGTTGCATGGCCGTCAAGCACAATATGCCCAGAAGGCTCCCCGCCAAGATTAGCATCAATCTCACGCATTTTAGCAACAACATGGCGATCCCCCACGGGGGTGCGGTAAAGGGGGATTCCTTGTGTTTCAAAATAACGCTC
Source organism: Alphaproteobacteria bacterium (assembly GCA_965229675.1). GTDB lineage: Bacteria > Pseudomonadota > Alphaproteobacteria > CBDDJK01 > CBDDJK01 > CBDDJK01. The sequence continues at coordinate 394,235 of OZ245897.1, read as the reverse complement.
TAATCCCAAGTTAGAAAGAATGGTTGTGACGACCCCGTTATTAAGGCGATCTTGCGCTTTCCATGCAGTTCCAATAAGTGCCAGAATTTGATCTCCATCCACCAACTGCCCTAATTCATCGCAAATAATTACGCGATCCGCATCACCATCAAGCGAAATTCCTACATCAGCCCCTTGTTGTTTCACAATATCAGCCATCGCTTGTGGGTGGGTGGCACCAACGTCATGGTTGATATTCGTGCCATCTGGATCAACGCCAAGCGCGACAACATCTGCGCCCAATTCTTGTAAAACAATTGGTGCAATCTTATAAGCTGAACCATGGGCGCAATCGACCACCAACCGCATTCCGTCCAGTCTTAAATGCGTAGGAAAACTTGATTTTACATATTCAATATAGCGTCCTGCAGCATCATCAATCCGTTTAGCTCGCCCTACTTCCTCCGATTGAGGGAGCCGCCAATCTTGTTGATCCATCAATGCGGCAATATCAATTTCATCTTGATCAGATAATTTATAGCCATCAGGGCCAAATAATTTTATACCATTATCAAAAAAAGGATTATGGGAGGCTGAAATCATCACCCCAAGCTCGGCTCGCATTGATCTTGCAAGCATTGCAACGGCTGGAGTTGGAACGGGACCAAGCAACAAAACATCCATCCCCATCGCCAAGAAACCTGCGGTTAGGGTGTTTTCAAGCATATACCCTGATTGCCGTGTGTCTTTGCCAATCACAACACGATTTTTATGGTCGCCACGGCGAAAATGTGCGCTTGCGGCCATTGCTAGGGATAATACGGTTTGTGGCGTGATTAGCCCTGCGTTGACTCTGCCCCGCATGCCATCTGTACCAAAATAGGGTTGTTTTTTCTGCATTTATAATGAATGATTATTAAGTTAATTTACTATAATGTTTTAGATAATTTTAACAGATAGAAACAAGCGGATAATTTTCAAACTTTTTAACAATTTGTATTTTTATAATGCGACAGCGTACAAACCATTTTATTAATAATAAACCAACCCCTGCTGGTAAAACGGCTATGCTTGGGGATATTTTGCGCCCTCAACTGCGTGAATTAATGGGCAGCAAAGCATTGGGGGAGGCAAGGCTAATCAGTGATTGGGTAACCATTGTTCCCCAAACCATCGCAAAGGGAAGCAAACCCCAACAAATTCAATTTACAACAAAAGATCGGGTGCATGGCACCCTAATTCTTCAGGCAGATAGCGGACTTGCAACCGAGCTTACCTTTACAAAGGTGCAATTGATTGAACGAATTAACCGTTATTTTGGTTATGCCTTGGTAAAAGATATTCGTGTACTTCAAGGCCATTTGCCTTCCACCGAAACATATGAATTACCCCAAGCACAAGCGAATAAACCTAAATTTAATCAGGCAAGTTATCATTCAGCCTTTGAAACTTATCATTCCGTTAAAGAACCAAAATTACGCGAGGCACTTGCCCGCCTTGCCGCATCACTGGAAGATGAACAACAAACTAAAGAGGAATAAAATCATGACAGATATTAACGTAACCCACACAGGTAGCTTGCCAAGAACCCAAGAAACGGTTGATTTCATCTTTGCGCGTGAACGCGGCGAACCTTATGATGAAGCGGCGTTTGATACGCAAATGACCACTGCTGTTGATGAGACTGTTCGCCGTCAAATTGAAGCAGGTGTTGATGTTGTTTCGGATGGTGAAACTTCCAAAATTTCTTATGCGACTTATGTTAAAGACCGTTATACTGGCTTTGATGGAGATAGTCCGCGCAACGCCCCCGCAGATTTAAAACAATTCCCGACCTTTCTTGAACGCTTGGCAAAGGAAGGTGGCACACCGCAATATGCGCGACCTATGTGTGTTGGTGAAGTAAAATCAAAAGGCCAAGGCGAACTTCAAAAAGATATTACAAACTTAAAAGCAGCGATGAAAAATCATAAGGCAAAACGCGGTTTTATGAATGCGGCTAGCCCTGGGGTGATTTCATTATTTTTGCAAAATAGCTATTATGCAACACGTGAATTATATCTTGAAGCATTGGCTGAGGCAATGGCAGAAGAATATAAAACTATCACCGATGCTGGGCTTGATCTTCAATTAGATTGTCCTGATCTTGCGCTGTCACGCCATATGTTATTTGCCGATCAATCTGATGAAGAATTTATTAAAATCGCTGAAATGCATGTTGAGGCATTGAATCACGCCCTAAGCAACGTGCCACAAGATCAAATTCGGGTGCATATTTGCTGGGGCAATTATGAAGGCCCGCATTGTTGCGATATTGATATGGACAAGGTGTTTCATGTGTTAATGAAGACCAAATCGCGCTATGTTTTATTTGAAACTTCCAATCCACGCCATGCCCATGAATGGGAAGTATTTAAAAATCGTCGCCAAGAAATTCCAGACGATAAAATTCTTGTCCCTGGTTGTGTTGATACCACAACCAATTTTATTGAACATCCACGTGTGGTTACCCAAAGGCTAGAACGCTTTGTAAATATTGTTGGGAAAGAACGAGTTTACGCGGGTTCTGATTGTGGCTTTGGTACATTTGCTGGCTTTGGCGCAGTTGACCCTGAAATTGCTTATGCCAAGCTTACAACATTGGTTAAAGGGGCAAAATCGCTGTGATCCCCCTTGTTTTATTACCAGGTATGATGTGTGATTCAAGGTTATTTGCCCCGCAAATTTTAGCAATTACTGATCGGACAGTGTTGGGATATTCAATCACTGCACATGATACGATAGAGGCATTGGCGGCTGATATATTATCACATGCGCCTGAACGCTTCATTTTGGGAGGACTTTCGATGGGTGGAATTGTCGCGATGGAGATGGTGCGGCAAACCAACAAACGAAAAACCAATAAACGCATTGTAGGCCTATGTTTAATGGATACAAATCCGCTAGCAGAGCAAGACATAATTAAAAAACGGCGTAATCGCCAAATTAAAGACGTGAAGGCAGGTAAGCTTATTAAGGTTATGCGCGATGAAATGAAGCCAAATTATCTATATAATAGTGAAGCACATAAAGATAGGTTGGATTTATGTATGAAAATGGCACGTACGATTGGTTCAAAAGCGTTTGTTCGTCAATCGCATGCACTACAAAATAGGGCAGATCAAACCAAAGTCCTTAAACAATATCATAACCCAACCCTAATTTTACATGGGGCGCATGATGGATTATGTCCGCCTGAACGCCATCACCTGCTTCAAGAATTAATACCGCATGCAGAACTTCACGAAATTGCTGAAGCAGGGCATCTTCCCACCCTTGAACAACCTGACCCTGTTAATAAAATCCTGCTTAATTGGTTAGCTAAAATAAATATATAATAAGAATTGACAGATTTAGATTTTATTCGATAATATCTTAATGGTCAAACAGATTGCCTTAATAAGGGAGGAATTATCATGTCAATCATTGCTTTAAAACGTAAATTTCGTGCGAGTGCTGTGTTATTGATGCCAGCGTTTTTATTAACAGTTGCGGCGGATTCGGCGCAAGCTGAAACCTTATTTTGGTCAACGCAAGCAAAACCCGTTGAAGAAACACAAGCGATGCGCGATCAAGTCCTTGCTGATTTTTCAAGTGGCGTGAATTATCAGGCCAATGATGGTGGGCCATGGCTAACCAGATTGCAAGCTGAACTTGAGGCAAATTCTGGTGCGATTGGGGTTTTAGGGGCTTTACATGGCGATTTTGCTGCCCTCAATCCAGCGGATATGGTTGATCTATCCGATGTAAATACGAATAACGCAAGCGCAAAATTTGTTGAATTAGCGAAGCTTGGCACCAGTGGGCAACCTTATTTGCCATGGATGCAAGCAAGCTATATCATGGCCGCCAATAAGAAAGCCTTGCCTCATTTGCCAGCGGGTGCTGATATCAATGCACTATCTTATGACCAGCTAATTGCTTGGGCTGCTAATGTTGAAGCGGCAACAGGCGATAAAAAATTTGGCTTTCCAGCAGGCCCAAAAGGGTTAAAACATCGGTTTTTTCAAGGTTATCTCTATCCTTCATTTACTGATGGTGTTGTTCGAACCTTTGCATCCGAGTCTGCTGTAGGTGCGTGGAAAAAATTCAAAGAATTATGGCAACATACTCATCTTGGATCAACTAACTTTTCATTTTTGCAAGAACAATTATTATCAGAAGAAGTTTGGATTGCTTTTGATCATACCTCGCGCTTAGCCGATGCATTCAACCAGCGTCCTGATGATTTTGTTGCGTTTCCAGCTCCTGCGGGTCCAACAGGACGTGGGTTTATGCCTGTTATTGCTGGCATTGCCATTCCAAAAACCGCACCAGATATGGCCGCATCAAAGCAACTGGTTGAATATATGCTAAAGCCTGAAACACAAATTGCAACCTTGCGGGCAACAAATTTCTTTCCTGTGGTTGAGGTTGCACTGCCTGATGATATGCCACCTGCTGTACGCGCTGCTGGAGGTGCCGTCTCTACCATGAGCAGTGCGCCAGATGCTAATCCAGGTCTATTGCCTGCGGGGCTCGGTGATAAAGGCGGTGATTTTAATCGCGTCTTTGTTGATAGTTTCGAACGGATTGTTCTTGCAGGTCAGGATATTCGCTCGGTGTTGAATGATCAAAAATCTGTATTGCAAGCCATTATGAACGAAACAGGAGCACCATGCTGGGCGCCTGATGCGCCTTCTAATGGGGCTTGTCCAGTTGAATAAGATTGCTTAAAACATCCTCTTATCCTTTCGGTTAAATCAAGATAAACGTCTGTGATTTAATTTTTTGGATAAGGGGATTTAAACCCTCTTTATTCTGTAAAAAATCATGAGCGTGCGCTGGTTACCTTATGTAATGGTCTTACCCGTTACAGTATTTTTATGTGTTTTTTTCCTTTATCCTTTTTTTCTTGTCGCACAACAGGCTTTTATACAAGAGGGTGGATTTGGTTTTCAACATTTTCATACTGTCTTTGGGCATTGGAAATTTGCCGATACATTTAAAAATACCTTGTTGCTTGCAATTTTGGTAGTGCCAATGCAAGCTGCCATGGCGTTACTTATGGCAACCATGGTTAGTCGAATGGGTAAACGCCGTGATCTTGTTTTGTATATTTGGACAATTCCACTTGGCATATCAGACTTAGCGGCAGGGATTATTTGGCTTGCGATTTTTGAACAATCTGGGTTTTTAAATTCAATGTTATCGGGTTTGGGCTTGGTTGAGCGTCCTTTGACGTTGCTTAGCTATCAAAATCCTGTGTTACTGTTTGCCGCGATTATGCTTGCTGAAATTTGGCGGGCAACAGCGATTATGCTGGTGATCTTGGTAGCAGGCATTGGTCTTATTCCTAAAGAATATTATGAAGCGGGGGAGATTTTTGGCGCTTCCCCTTGGAAATGTTTTTGGCGTATCACGCTTCCTTTATTACGCCCAAGCCTGCAAACCGCATTGATTTTAAGAACGATTATGGCGTTTGAGGTATTTGGGGTTGTTATCGCTTTGGGTGGCACTTTGTTCCCTGTATTGATGGGGGCTACTTATGAATATCAATTTGCTTTGCAAAATAGTGGTGCAGCTGCCGCTGTTGCCTTGGTAATACTTGGAATTTCTATTTTATTTACCTTGTTCTTTTTGTGGGTGCTTCGTGTCCCCAAAGGGGCGCAATTATCATGAACCGTTTAACGAATAAATTAGGTTTTAACCTTTTTATTTTATTGTTATGTGCATGGGTGTTATTGCCGATTTATTTTTTGGTGGTGAATGCGTTTTCTTCCCCCGAATTGGTAAATGGCTTTCCAAAACCTTTACTTCCTGAGTTTGATTTTGCTTCCATGCGCTTTTTTGTTGGCTTTCAAGGGATTTTAACTGCTTTGTTAAATTCGATTTTGGTTGCAGCCATCACCATGATTTTGTCCATAGGAATCGGTGCGCCAGCAGGCTATGCCTTATCAAGATTTGATTTTCGTGGAAAAGGCTTTTTTCGTATCTTGATTTTACTCACACGTGCTTTTCCCTTACCATTACTGGCACTACCGCTTGCCGTCATGTTTATTCGCACTGGCCTTGATGACACTTTGCTTGGCCTTGCGCTTGTTCACACGACCCTTGCAATTCCTTTTGCTGTGCTTATTACTTTTTCATTATTTTCTGGTATTCCCATCGAATTAGAAGAAGCTGCGTGGACATTAGGATGTAATCGCATACAGGCCTTTTTTAAGGTGATTTTACCGCTGGTTTTACCTGGGGTGACGGCGTCCGCGATTTTTGCTTTTGTAATTTCTTGGAATGAGGTTTTTGCTTCCGCTGTATTGACCATTGAAAATAGGACGCTACCCGCATTTCTATTGCAAAATCTGGATACATCGCCGCTTCACCTTAAATTCGCAGGCGGATTAATCTTGGTATTGCCTGCACTTATTTTTATTTTTGTCGTACGTAAATATTTATTTGCTATGTGGGGCATTGCCAATCGTTGATTATATGAGAGATATGAAAAAATGGCTGAGATAGAGATTAAACAAATCGCAAAACGCTTTGGTAACTATCAAGCGTTACATTCAATTGATTTAACGATTACAGATCGTGAATTTATGGTGCTGCTGGGTGCTTCTGGCTGTGGCAAGACAACTTTGTTGCGGATTATTGCTGGCCTTGAACAGGCAACAGAAGGCGAAGTCCATATTAATGGCAGGCGAATTGACCATTTGCCACCGCGCGAGCGTGGGATTGCAATGGTATTTCAAAATTATGCTGTGTTTCCACATTTAACGGTATTTGAGAATATTGCTTTTGGCTTGCGCATGGCTAAATTGGAAGAAGAAACGGTAAAACGTCGCGTGGAGCGTAATGCAGAATTGATGCATATTGAACAATTATTAAACCGCTATTCAGGCGAATTATCAGGCGGACAACGACAGCGTGTAGCAGTTGCGCGTGCTTTGGCGGTTGAACCTGATGTTATTTTGATGGATGAACCCTTATCTAATTTAGACGCCTTGCTACGTTTGGAAATGCGCGCCGAGCTTAAAGGTGTGCTTGCCGAATCACAAACAACAGCAATTTATGTTACCCATGATCAGGTTGAAGCGATGAGTCTTGCCGATCGTATTTCAGTTATGGATAAAGGCCATATTGTACAAGCCACATCTCCGATTGAAGTTTATCGTAACCCTGCTACCCGTTTTGTAGCAGGGTTCATTGGCAATCCGCCTATGAATTTTTTACCTGCTAAAAAAAGTAAAAATCAGTTATGGGCAGTTAGCAATCAGGAATTTTCAGGACCTACAACGGATTTGGAAACAATTGAATTTGCCATTCGTCCCGAAGATGTACGCCCTATTCCTGCATCAGAAAAACAAACAGGTATTATGGCTGAGGTTAAATTAACCGAACCATTAGGTGCGCATTTATTGGTTACATGTGAGGTTGATGGTCAGCTATTTCGTGCGATTCTGGATAGTGATATGGAGGTTATGCGTGGTGATCGCCTAACTTTATCACCACAATTAGATCGTATAAGATGGTTCGATCCCAACAGTTTGCTTGCAATTGCTTGAATGATGGATGAGATCGAGACACTTGTTGCCACCGCCTATAAGCAATTGCTTAACAATGATCGTGGTGGTTATACAGTGCCAACCAATGGGCTTTATCCGTTTCAATGGAACTGGGATAGTTGCTTAACTGCGCTTGGTTTTTCGTATTTTGATGAAAGGCGAGCATGGCAGGAAATTAACACCCTATTTGCCAATCAATGGCCAGATGGCATGGTTCCTCATATTATTTTTCATGAGGAGGATGCGGGCTATTTTCCAGGTCCCGAAATTTGGCAAACCAAACGTACCCCTCCAACTTCTGGCATTACACAACCTCCCGTAGCGGGGCTTGTTGTTCATCAATTATTCAAACGCGCCAAGGATCGCTCTGCCGCTGAAAAACAAGTGCGTATGCTTCTGCCTAAAATTCTTGCATGGCATGAATGGTTTTATACCTGCCGTGATCCACAAAAAACAGGTTTGGTTGCCATTCTCCACCCATGGGAGAGTGGGCGTGATAATTCCATTGATTGGGATCAGCCCTTTGAATTTGTACCAACAGATGGGGTAATGGCTTATCAACGACGCGATACACAACATGCTAATCCAGATCACCGACCAACAAAAGCCCAATATGATCGTTATATTTGGTTGTTACAAAATTTTCGTACTCTTGGTTGGGATAATCAAAAATTACATGATGCGTCGCCGTTTCAAGTGGTTGATCCAGGATTCAATGCAATCTTAATTCGTTCTTCCTTTGATATGGCAAAAACAGCTTTATCTTTGAATGAACCTAAGCTTGTCGAATGTTTTACTAAGCTTGGCGAACAAGGGGCAGAAGCACTTGAAACCCTATGGTCTGAACATTTTAATCAATATCTTTGTTATGATCGGGCGCAGCAATGCTTTATTGAAAGTCCCTCCATTGGTGGTTTAATCCCCATTCTTGCAAATTGTCATCATTCAAAAGATATTGCCCGTCATCTTCACCAGATTGGTAAACATTGTCGCTATCTAGTGCCAAGTCATGATCCGCTTGATCCTAAATTTGATGGCGCGCGCTATTGGCGAGGGCCAGTCTGGTTAATCGTCAATTATTTAATTTATCTTGGCTTAAAAGAAGCAGATGAACATGGATTAGCAAACCGTTTGCTTAAAGATAGTATTGCACTTATTCAACATTTTGGTTTTTCTGAATATTACAACCCGATTACAGGCGCACCATGCGGAGGTAGTGAATTTACATGGACCGCAGCAATGGTCATTGAATTTTTAAAAAATCCTTAATTTAGTCACTTCAATTAGCAAATTGGATACTTAAACAAATGGCAAATTGACAAGGGTGCCAGTATGAAGCTGTCCGTTAATACGGGCTTCAACTTGGTCTCCGACTTGAAATTGCCGTGAAATTAAGGCAAAGCCAATTGTTTTTTTAAGCCTCGGTGAGGTCACATAATTGGTTAAATCACCAATTTTTTGTCCCTCATGCTCCAGATCAAGCCAAAGATAGCTGAAAAAACCTGCGCTTAGAGGTTCATCAAAAACAAACCCAAGCTGGTGGCGTTTAATCCCTTCAGCATGAAGTTTACGAATTGCTGTACTGCCAATCACATCATCGTCTAAGTCAAGGTCTGTGTAGGCTTCAAGGCGTACTTCAAGCGGATTAGTAAAAGCATCCGTATCATTTCCATAAGAAAGCAAGCCGCTTTCAATCCGTTCAAATGGATTTGGATAACCAGGGCCAATATCCCATGCGCGCCCAGCCTCTTTAACAAGATTCCAAAGATGATCCGCTTTACGATGGTCGCAAAGATAAAGTTCAAAGCCACCTTGTTTTGACCAGCCAGAGCGTTGGATAATCAATGGGATCCCTTCCAATTCAGTCGTTTTAAACCAAAAATATTTTAAATCCTTTACCCAATCCCCAAAGATATGCGCCATAACCGCCTCTGCCTTTGGGCCTTGCAGAGCCATTGGCGACACATCAGGTTCAAAAACACGCACATTAAGCCTGCGTTCATGCGCGATTGCGGTTGCCCAAAATTCAATATTTGAATCAGCAATTGAAAGAAAATAACGATCTTCTTCAAGTTTGAGTATGATTGGATCATTTAAAATAATCCCATCATGGTTACAAATTGGGGCATATTTTCCCTGCCCAACCTTACAATTAGAAAGATTGCGTAAGCATAAAATTTGCGCAAGCTTTGCTGCATCTGGCCCCACCAATTCAACCTGCCGTTCAACGGCAACATCCCATTGGCTAACCCCTTCAATTAACCGCCAATATTCAGCTTCAGGGTCACCATAGCCTGTTGGCATCAACATGCGGTTATAAACTGTGAAGCCAGTCACCCCTTCTGTAAGGGTTGACGCATAAAAAGGCGAAGGGCGTACCCTTGTCGTTGGAACAATTTCAGCCATGCTTTTCAATCCTTTCTTGGTTTTCCTTTTTTCTTTTTGCTTTTTCTAATCTACGCCTATTGAGTTTCGTCATGAATTTTAACCCATAAATATAGCCCAAAATCCAAGCTAGAATGATCCATGGAATGGAACCTAATAACATTGGAATGCCCCAAGTCCGAAACAGATAGGTCGTTCTTAGCCATAGGCTTTGATACCAGCTAAGCTGTTCCGAAAAAGATACATTGAGCGAAGCTGCAAATTGGTCAAATCCAACCGCTAAGCCCATACCATTTCCCATCAACAAGCTACCTGTTAAGAAAAAGAAATAATAAAAAAAAGGGGCTGTAAAAATATTTGTTACCCAAGTCCATGCCATTGCCACCAGCATATTAAATCGCCATTCGGGAAAAAATCGCTTTTGAAAAACCCAAAGAATAGCAACGATGATCATCTGTACCCCTAAAGTTGGGGTAAAAGAAACAGCTAATCCCAGTCCAATCCCACGTGCTACGGGAACAGCATTATTCTTATCGCGTTTAAGCGGAACAATAAGGCGGTAATGTAATAAACGATGAAACGCATCTGCCATCCCGCCAGAACGAAAACGCCGCCCCGCAGGGTAAATTAAATAATTCAAAAAATGCTGCCTTAAACTCAACTAATACTCGCTAGATTAGCTAAAATTCAAGCTTAATGTCTCTACGCTCTGCAAAAATCTGCATCGCTTTTTCTAAACTGGCGATGACTTGATGGTCTATTTTTTCGCCATTGCTCCGGTTATTATCGCTAAGAATACGATTAACTGCATCCACATGGGTTTGACATAATTCGCGTGCAGTATCATCAATATTGTCCAGTTGTTTTAAGCCTTCAAGCAAAATACATAGATTTCGACAAATTATTGAAACTAGTGGGAAGCCAAACGTTCCGCCTTGTCCACGCATTTCCAAAGCAACCAAAAACAATTTATCAAGCAATTCTTTATGGTTAGGATGTCGCGTGGTCAATTCATTCAAAAGATCATATAATCTTTGCGCATCACCAGTTGCCCAGTTACGATAATCTTTTGCATGTCGAGCAATTAATTTGTCAACCTTTGCGATGACTTTTGGGTCAGCTTTACCGGGTGTTCCCCTAACTTTTGATTTAATTCGTTTTAGAGGGTTAGCCATGTCTTCTGGGGATGGCACTTCTTCCGATGGTTCAATTTCAAGCATTTTAAACTCCTTATCTATCCATTCACCTTAATTAGACATAATCATAATGTTGAATCGCGTCAATGCTTAAAATGGCGTATTCCAGTAAAAAACATTGCAATCTTATAATCGTTCGCCGCTTCTATAACAGCTTCGTCACGCATAGCACCGCCTGGCTGAATGATTGCTTTTATCCCAGCTTTTACAAGCAGCTCAATACTATCTGGAAAAGGAAAAAACGCATCCGAGGCTACAACAGGAAAAATAGCTTGCTCCTTTGATGCTGGTTTTAAGCCTTTTAAACAATGTTCATGGCGTGAGATGGCAAGCTTTGCGGCATCAACCCTGCTCATTTGCCCAGCACCAATACCAGTCGTCTGATTCCCAACGGCAATCACAATCGCATTTGATTTCACATGCTTACACACATGCCATGCAAATAGCAGATTTGATAAATTTTCATCGGTAATTTTATGTTCAGTTACCCTGTTTAAAATGGTTTGATCCAATTTTGCATGATCTTCATCTTGCAGTAAAAAGCCACCGCTTGATAAAGATTTAACCATCCAATTTGGCTTGGTTATTTCAGGGGCAATCAACACACGCATATTAGGTTTCGTTACTAAAATGGTGATAGCCGTTTCATCAATCTCAGGCGCAATAATCACTTCAAGGAATAAATCAACCAACTGGCGCGCAAGGTTTTCATCAATTTTACGATTAACGGCAACAACCCCACCAAAGGCGGATAACGGATCACTTGCAAGGGCTTTTGCGTAAGCCTCCCCAACAGATTGCCCAAGCCCTACCCCACATGGGTTGGCGTGTTTAATAATTGCGGCGGCTGGGGAATGAAATTCTTTGACTAATTGCAAAGCCGCATCGGCATCTGCGTAATTATTATAGCCTAAGGTTTTTCCTTGTATTTGTTGTGCGCCTACAACGCCTGTTAATTCGCTATTTGCCAAACGATAAAGCGCGGCTCTTTGATGTGGGTTTTCGCCGTAACGCAGACTATGTTGGCGTTCAAGCTTCATCGTGATTTGATGAGGCGGGCTTTCACCAGAATCATTAACAAACCAATCTGCAATCGCTTGATCATAACCAGCCGTATGGTTAAAAGCTTCAATCGCTAAAATTCGACGCAAAGAAGCTGGAAGGCTTCCGTTATTTTGTTGTAAAGCGTCAATCACCAATTGATATTGATTAGGTGAGGTCACAACGCTTACCCAATCATGATTTTTGGCAGCTGATCTGATCATCGCAGGGCCACCAATGTCAATTTGTTCAATACATGCTGCTTCATCAAGCCCTTTTGCAACGGTTTCTTGAAACGGGTAAAGATTAATAATCACCAAATCAATTGGCCTAATATCATGGTCGATCATTGCTTGTTTATGGGTTTCTTCATCGCGTTTAGCAAGCAATCCCCCATGAATATTTGGATGTAATGTCTTAACTCTTCCATCCATAATTTCAGGAAAACCTGTATAATCAGCAACTTCCTTTACTGCAATTCCATGATCACGTAATAGCTTTGCTGACCCACCTGTAGAAAGAATTTCAACGGAATAAGCTTCCAAAATCTTTGCCAACTCAATCAAGCCTTGTTTGTCGCTTACCGATATTAAAGCGCGTTTAATTGATACTGCATCATTTTTCATCAACTTGATCCTTATTACCAATAAAATCATTTCCTAAAAGCTGTTTTATCGCATCAAGCGTAGCCTGTTCATCTTGGCGTTCAATAGCTTTTCTTAATTCATTATAGCCAGCGTTAAATGTTTGTTGTTCTTCAATGCTAGGCCTTACAATCGCAATGCCATCCAATTCTGTTTCAACCGAATTTTCGTCCGCATATTGCAATTCTTCATAAAGCTTTTCACCTGGACGAAGCCCTGTATAATGAATTGGAATTTCAGCATCTGGACGAAACCCAGCTAGCCTGATCATTCGTCTTGCCAGATCATCAATGCGAATTGGCTTCCCCATATCTAAAATAAAGACAGAACCTGCAAGGCTATCTGTATCCAGCCCATTTGGTTGTTCAACCGCAAGTGTGCCAGCAGATAAGATTAGCTGCACGGCTTCTTTAATTGTCATAAAATAACGGGTAATTTCTTTATGGGTAACGGTTAAAGGGCCGCCGCGGCGAAGCTGTCGTTCAAATAAGGGGATCACCGATCCCGTGGAACCCAACACATTACCAAAACGAACGATTGCAAAACGGGTTTGGGTTTTGTCTGTCGAATGAATGGCCTTTAATTGTAATAGCATTTCTGCAAGTCGTTTGGTTGCCCCCATAATATTTGATGGGCGCACCGCCTTGTCAGTGGAAACTTGAAGCATCAACTTGGCATCATAGCGTTCTACCATATCTGCAATAATTTTTGTCCCTTCAACATTGGTACGAACGCCTTCAACAGGATTAGCTTCCACCAACGGCACATGTTTATAAGCTGCGGCATGGAAGACAAGTTCAGGGCGATAGGTTTCAAATAAGCGTTCAATCGTTGAAAGATCACGCACATCGCCTAAAATTGTTTTTCGCGGGATGGCTTGATACGTTTCTTCCAATTCCAGATCAATCAAATAAAGGGCATATTCACTTAATTCAAACAATAACAATAAACGCGGCTGATAAGAACAAATCTGACGACATAATTCTGCGCCAATGCTTCCTCCCGCACCCGTTACCATAATTATTTTATCTTTAATAAGCTTGTTAAGGCGTTCTTGATCAAGTGCGCGTTGTGGGCGTCCTAATAAATCTTCAATTGGAATGGATGGCAGTGCTATCAAGCTATCATCAATCCCTTCTTTTAGTTCATCAAATCCAGGTAATCTTGATAATGGAATCATCGTGCGCTCGGAAAATAAGGTCAATGAAGCTAGCCATTTTTGATTGGCATCGCTGGAGCGCAAAGCAACAATCATCCGTTGTGGTATTGGATGAAGCTGATGCCCCGAAACCAAAGTTTGCACAGTTTCAATATCCCCTAAGATAGGGACACCATGCAACTCCCTACCGCTGGAACCTTTAGACGGGGTAACGATCCCAACAAAATGATAAGGGTTTTGTGGATTACGTAATTGATGGCGAAGGTAAGATTCAATTTCATTCACTTGACCGAAAAGCAAAACAGGGATACGCGCAAAATATTGCTGCCGCGCCCGCCATCGATTAAGACCAAAATTGCCATCGCGCCAAAGGCGAAATAAAGCTCTTGGTCCAATCCATAATGTAAATAACGATGCCCATAGTAAAAAAGGTAGCGTGCGCGGAAAGCCTTCAAGACGCGATACTAGAAAATAAATCACCACAAACGCAAGGGTCAAAAAAATTGTTGTTTGAAAGATGATTCTTAAATCACGAAACGAAGCATAACGCCAATAGCCCCGATGCATATCCGAAAGTAAAATAATACCAATCGCAACGATTGCGAATAATCCCCAACTTATCAAAAATTCATTCGATTGGAGTTCGACTCTAAAGAAACTATCGCTTAGCCTAATGAAAAACGCAAGCGGATAGGCAAGGATAGCCATGATAATATCATGGCTAAGAGCCAGATAGACATGCGGGTGTGAAAATCTTCCTTTCATAGGCATTATTAATTAATTTAATAGGTTCATCATCAAATGATACTTCCAGCATGATGTAAAAGCTTTTTTATTGCAGTTGCGGTTTTATCCCACACGATACCAATTTGCAACCTTGCCTAAAAATTACCAACAAACATATCCGCAATGTTATGAAGGGGATTGGTTTCAGCTTCATCCAAACCCCCTGCTTCAATATCTTGTGCATCTGCAATTTCCTCAGATAATGCCATTGCATCAAGTGCAACAAGTTTAGACATCAGGCCTAAAATCTGTTCTTCTTGATCTATAAGCGCAAGATCAGCTTCTTGATCGGCAATAAGCTGACGCAAATAATCTTGTTTGCTAATTGCCTCTCCGTCAATTTCAATTGATTGATTGACTTTATGAACCTTAACTTGCGCTAATAATTGTTCAATCAAGCCCTGATTTTTATTATATTCCTGATTATACTTACTTTCTTTGCCAGGGCCATCCGCAAATAATGCATCTTCAACCAGTTCATATTTTTGCTCAGCACGCGCACGTGCTGCTTCTTGGCGCGCAATCAGCAATTCTTGTTGTGGGGTAATCGCTTGATTTTCGCGGTTAAGCTTATCCAACAAATTGCGATAGAGCGAGATACGCGTTTCAACGGCGCGTTTGCGCATTTCATTGCGTTCGCCGACTATATTAAGATAATCGCGTTTTTGTGCAAGCACCTGATGGCGCATTTCGGTTCGCATCTCCCCTTCTGTTTGGTCAAGGGTTTGCATCAATTCACCAATCGTTTGTTTCTTTTGATTCAGCGATGTGCTTTTTTCTTGAATAGCCCCTGCAAGGCTGGAGTTACGATAATCGCGTTCAATCCGCTTTTGCATGGTCGAAGTTGGCATTTTCACCAAAGTTTCACTAGCTGAAGGTTGCCAGTGTGGATTGCCACCCACATTAGCATAGGCCTCCATCGACACAGGTGCGCTAAAGAATAAACCTAAGGCTACTCCGCCTGCTAATAATGTATGTTTAAATTTTGTTTTCATCATGGTTTTAACTCCAGTTTAGTTCAGATTTTATGTATTAATTTAATGGATTTCCCAATAGGTAACGCGATTTTTTTCTTGTTTAAGGTCGCGGCTAACATTCAAGGTTGAAGCCAGTGAATAATTTGCATCTTCTTTTTGGGTTGTTAATACCAGCATCGTTTCGATGAAAGAGGCATGATCACTATAATAAAGGTCTTTGTTTGGAAATGCCTGTTGAAATGCCCGTAAAAGATCCGCTGCTTGGCGAATATCACCCCCTTTAACATAATTTTGAATCGCAAGGGCGTAAGCGCGCATGCGTTCTTCTTCACCAACATTTGCAGCCTCTGCTCCCACCATGGTTTCACATTTCTCCAAAAGCCGTGCGCTTGCAAGATATTTTGCTGAGGATGCGGTTAATCGCGCCTGTTCATCCAATGCTAGGGCATCTTCACGGCATTGGCGAAACTCACTCATTGCTGAAAGTTCAGCAAAGCGCGCTTGGCGATAACCAATTCCTTCGGCGGTGCTACCACCACTAAAGGTTTGGCAAGCTGTTGAACCAATCATCAACCCTGCAAGCAATAATCCTTTTGCCGCATTTTTTTGTGCAATCGTTTTGAAGAAATTCTGTGTCATTTTTTATACTCCCTGATAGTTGTTAAGTTAAGATTTTTTAATCTCAATGCCCTTATCAACAAGGGTGGAAAATTTTTAATTTTCCATAAAAAATTATAATATTACACCTTAATTTTTTATATGCTTATTAAAGGGGCAAACAAAAATAACTTGACTTATTCATCCTTAACATAGCACTTTATCCACGAGGTCATCCCTAACCATTTTATTTTGCAAGAGGAGAATTCCTATGCCTATTCGTAATCGTTTTAGTGAAATTGTTAATGATGTCACCGCATGGCGCCGTGATATTCATGCGCATCCTGAATTATTGTTTGATACGCATCGCACTTCTGCGTTAGTTGCTGAAAAACTTACTGAATTTGGCTGTGATGAGGTTATAACAGGCATTGGCAGAACAGGCGTGGTTGGCGTTATTAAGGGGAAAAGCGAAAAATCAGGGCGCGTGATTGGTCTGCGTGCAGATATGGACGCACTACCAATGACCGAAGTTGCTGAACATGAATATTCTTCTCGTACACCCGGCATGATGCATGCTTGTGGTCATGATGGTCATACTGCAATGTTGTTGGGTGCAAGCCGTTATCTTGCTGAAACGCGCAATTTTGACGGCACGGCGATTGTAATTTTTCAACCTGCTGAAGAAGGTGGCGGTGGCGGCCTTGAAATGTGTGAGGATGGCATGATGGAGCGTTTTGGCATTCAGGAAGTCTATGGCATGCATAATTGGCCAGGGATTGAGGCGGGGCAATTTGCCATTCGTTCTGGGCCATTCTTTGCTGCTGCCGATCAGTTTGAAATTAAGGTGATTGGCAAAGGCGGTCATGCAGCTAAACCTAATGAAACCGTTGATCCGACTGTGGTTGCTGCCCAGATTGTTTTAGCATTGCAAACGATTGTATCGCGCAATTCTGATCCTGTTGAGCATATTGTGATCTCCGTTACCTCTTTTGAAACAGCAAGCCATGCCTATAATATCATTCCGCCCGATGTGCTGATGAAAGGGACGATGCGGACAATGACAAAAGCGATGCGGCAAATGGGGGAACAGCGGATGCGAAATGTTATTGAAGGGATTGCTAATGCCTTTGGGGCAACTGCTGAATTTAATTTTATGTTAGGTTATCCTTCGATGGTTAATCATGAAACAGAAACCCAGCATGCAATTGAGGCTGCGCAAAAAGTAACGGGTCAATGTGAAAAAGCCCCACTGGTCATGGGCGGAGAGGATTTTGCCTATATGTTGGAAGAACGCCCTGGTGCCTATATTTTAATTGGCAATGGTGATACCGCCAGCGTCCATCATCCCGAATATGATTTTAATGATGAAGCCATTCCAGCAGGCTGTTCTTGGTGGGTTGAAGTCATTGAAGGCCGTATGCCCACGAATGAATGATATAAAAAAATCCTTATCGATTAGTCGAGAAAGCACGCCCATGATCAGTATTCACAAGTATGTTAATTTGCCCTAAATTACCATAATCATCACGATACCAATAACGCACGCTCACAACATCTTTTATGTTTTGGGTGATGAAGTTCTGATTTGGACGTTCAAGGATTGTGTTTGCATCAAAGCGATAAACAACACAAGAATCAGCGCAACCATCATCATTATCACCTGGGCAAATACGGCCACGATAGATATATCCACCTACTCCACGATTTTCAATAAAGCTGCGGCGATGGTTGTATTTATAGCCTATATCTGTTTCAACCATCTGAAATTCACTTAATTTTAGTGATAGGTTTGCTCTTTTTCCTTGATTGTTTTCTAAATTATCTTGTGAAATTGGCGGCAAGGCGTATCGGCAATCTTCAAATTGGGTAATTCTTTGTTGTTGAGCCGTAGCAGCCTGTTGATTAGAATCCTCGCAACCAACGATCATCACCGCAACGGCTATCATGGCAAAAAAGCCCGTTGTCCCCATCAAGCAACTATGGCGCATTTTTTTAAACATAATATCAATGATTGAATTAAACAGAGGTACCACCAACGGTTAAGCCATCCAAGCGAATGGTCGGTTGCCCAACCCCAACTGGAACCCCCTGACCATTTTTACCGCATGTGCCAATACCAGGATCAAGCGCAAGATCATTACCAACCATCCCAACTTTGGTCAAAGAATCTGGCCCATTACCAATCAAAGTTGCCCCTTTAATTGGCGCACCAAGCTTGCCATCTTCAATTTTATAGGCTTCAGTGCAACTGAACACAAATTTACCATTGGTAATATTCACCTGACCACCGCCAAAATTAACGGCATAAACACCATTTTTAACGGATGCTAAGACCTCTTCTGCCTCATGCTGACCAGAAGCCATATAAGTATTGGTCATCCTTGGCATGGGTAGGCTTGCATAAGTTTCACGGCGACCATTGCCTGTAGCATCCATCTTCATTAGCCGTGCATTTTGACGATCTTGCAGATAATTTACTAATATCCCATCTTCAATAAGCACAGTTTCACTGCCTGGTGTTCCCTCATCATCAATCGTTACTGACCCACGGCGTTCTTTCATCGACCCATCATCAATAACTGTAACGCCTTTAGCCGCAATTTGTTGACCGATCATCCCAGAAAAGGCTGAAGTTTGCTTGCGATTAAAATCACCCTCCAGACCATGTCCAACGGCTTCATGCAGTAAAATACCAGGCCAACCGCTTCCTAGAACAACCGTCATTTCCCCCGCAGGGGCAGGAACGGTTTCCAAATTTACCAAGGCTTGACGCAAGGCTTCATCAATCTGTCCTTGCCAATGGTCTGCTTTTAGGAATCGGGCAATGTCACCGCGTCCACCTGCGCCATGGCTACCTGTTTCACGGCGGCCATTTTGTTCAACCACCACCGCAACATTTAACCGAATAAGCGGGCGAATATCTGCAACACGAAATCCATCGGCTCGCATGATTTGAACAATCGTCCACTCCCCTGCGATGGAGGCTTGAACCTGCACAACCCTAGGGTCTTTTGCGCGTGCATAACGATCCATTTCCTCCAACAACACAACTTTATCGGCAAATTCAGCAATTTGTAAGGGATCATCCTGCCCATAAAGCCCATGATTAGCTAAAGGTGGAGGTAAGATTGTGGGTTCACTGGCGCGATCACTGCGAATTGTTGCAACGGTTTCCCCGCATCTTGCTAAAGCAGCAAGCGATAATTCATTAGAATGGGCATAGCCCGCTTGTTCACCGTCAATCGCCCGCAAGCCAAAGCCTTGATGCACATTATAATTAGCTGATTTAATTCGCCCATCTTCAAGTGATAGGGCTTCTGATCTTGTATATTGCAAAAATAATTCGCCATCTTCGGCTTTACCTAAATCTTGTTCAAGCTGGCGTTGAACTTTTTTAAGGTCAAACGATTCTGTTTCAAAAAAAAGCTTGTCACTTAAGGTTAAGGCATCTTCGTTTGCACCCGCACCCCCTACACCGCTTGTTAAGCCATCTTGTATCTTATAAGCCATCATTTGACCCTCCGTTGATTGCTAATTACCCTATTATGGATAAAAATTCAAGTGAAGCCTTTTGTGACAGCTTCAATTTGAAATTGTGGGGAAACGGTTCCTTGCCATTGGTTTGTGCGCAAACGACCCGCAATTGCAAATAAAGGGCTTCCGCTATTTGCACCAGCTTTAAGTAAAGTTTGACCATAATCGGTATCAAGCGCACGAAACGCAATCGCTTGGAGGGAGCCACCATCCTCACCAGCCAAATTAGCGCGAATATGATCTTTACCAACCACACGCGCATAGGTAACCCTTGCAGGATAGAGAATAAAGCGGGGTTCTGGATTACCAACACCAAAAGGAGCTAATGTTTGCAGCGTTTCACAAAGCTCCAGCGTTGCAGCACGTATTTGGATAATGCCTTCGCATTTTAAGATACGGGATGGCGGGGTTGCTTTAAGCAAGTTACGAATTTCATCAAGGACAAAGGTACGAAATTCAGCAAGTTTTCCTATTTCAATCGTTAATCCTGCTGCCATTTTATGACCACCGCCATTTATCAACATACCTTGATCGCGCGCCCGTCCGATTAACGCACCGATATCCACCCCCTCAATGGATCTTGCCGAACCTTTACCAATGCCATGTTCATCGATTGTAATAACAATGGAAGGGCGGTGAAATTTTTCTTTTAACCTTCCTGCAACAATACCAATCACACCTGAATGCCAATCTTTACCGATGGCGAATATTGCCCAATCATGTGCTTCATCATCATGTTCTGAAGCTAGCTGTTCCATTGCCTCATCAAGGCAGGCTTGCTCAATTTCTTTACGCTCCTCATTATAAAGATCAAGTGTGCTGGCATAATGCGCAAAATTAACTTTCGGCGCAGCTTCACTTAGCAAACGGGTTCCCAAAGAAGAATCACCAACCCGCCCCCCTGCATTCACACGTGGCCCTAAGACAAATCCGCAGTGATAGGTTGTTGGTGCTTCGCTAATTTCAGCACAATCCATTAAAGCAGTTAGTCCATGGTTTTCCCGCCGTGCCATTATTTTCAAGCCTTGAGATACAAAAGCACGATTAAGCCCCGTTAATTTTACAACATCGCAAACTGTTCCAAGTGCCACTAAATCCAAAAAATTTAATAAATCAGGTTCTTCCAGTTTTGTTTGTGTATAAAACCCATGATCACGCAGATAACGATTAACGGCAATGATGGTCAAAAAGCATACACCAACTGCCGCAAGATGACCAAATTCAGTCATTTCTTCATCAAAGCGATTGGGATTGACCACCGCAACCGCTTTGGGGAGCTGCGTTGTTGATTGATGATGGTCTAAAACAATGACATCCAAGTTTGCATCTGCCGCCGCATCCAACGCATTAAAAGCGGAGATACCGCAATCTACCGTCAAAATTAATTGCGCACCTTGCTTTTGTAACGCTAACAATGCAGGTGCGTTTGGGCCATAACCTTCCTCAATTCGATCTGGAATATGAAAGCTGGCGGGGCAACCAACTTGCTCAAGAAAGCGTAACCAAAGGGAGGTAGAGGTTGCGCCATCAACATCATAATCACCAAAAATAGCAATTTTCTGACGGTTTATAATGGCATCCGCAATACGCTTGACCGCTTTATCCATATCTTTAAAGCGGGAGGGATCAGGAAGCTCCAATTTTAATTTGGGATTAAGAAAGCGTTCAACCGTTTCCGTTGTAAAACCACGTCCTGCTAAAAGATCAGCAAGAATTGCTGGTATTTGAAATTGCTGTTGAAGGGCAAGCGATTGCCGTGCATCTGGCTTGATCAGATGCCAATTTTCATCAAATTGTGAAACAGAGGTTTCGGTCACACGGTTAGAATAGAACAATAATTTGCAACACCAGCCCCGCCCATATTAAAAATGCCGCCTATTTTCGGGGTACCACCTTGTTTGTTTATTTGCATGTCCCCAGCTTGACCACATAATTGCATTGCACTCATCACATGCATCGACACCCCCGTTGCGCCAATCGGATGGCCTTTGGCTTTCAAGCCACCCGAACGATTAACAGGCAATTTACCATCTGCGTAAACCCAACCTTCGGCAAGGGCTTTTGCACCTTGTCCGCGTTTGGTTAGCCCCATTGCCTCATATTGCATCAATTCAGCAATCGTAAAGCAATCATGGGTTTCAACAAAATCAAGTTCTTCAAGTGTCAATTCAGCCTCGGCTAAAGCCTGTGACCATGCCTTGGCGCATCCTTCCATGAAGGTCATATCGCGCTTTGACATTGCAAGATAATCATTAATTTGCGCCCGTGCGCGTAAATTTACAGCCTTATCCGATTTTGATTTTTGATCCCCTGATTGCAATATCAAAGCAGCCGCACCATCGGACACCAAAGAACAATCAGTGCGCTTCAAGGGTGCGGAAACAATTGGATTTTTTTCACTTTCAAAGCGGCAAAAATCGTAACTTAGTGCTTTGCGCATCTGTGCATAAGGATTATCAAGACCATTTTGATGGTTTTTAACTGCAATATGCGCAAGCGCATCGCTTTGATCGCCATATTTTTGAAAATAGCCTTGGGCAATTCTGGCAAAGGCCCCTGCAAAACCGCCTTGAATATCACCTTCTTCCTTAAGATAGCTGGCTTGCAATAAAATACGCCCAATTTCATCGCCTGAACGGGCTGTCATTTTTTCAACGCCAATTACCAATATAGTTTGGGCGCGTCCAGCCTCGATTAAATTTGCGGCTTGATGCACCGCCGCACTGCCTGTTGCACACGCATTTTCAACCCGTGTTGCGGGGGTGAATCGTAATTCAGGTAGTGCGTGCAGGGTCAGTGAAGATCCGAAATCTTGATCCGAAAATCCACCATTATACCAGCCAAGAAAGATCGCATCCACAGCTTCTGGTTCAAGCTTTGCATCCTCAATTGCATCACGTGCAACCGCCGCAATCAATCCTTCTGTGTCTAAATCATCATGTTTTGAAAATTGGCTATGCGCCCAACCAGTTATTTTTATCATAAAAAGGCTCCAAAAAAGATTAAGGGTTAAGGTTCCTGCCGTTTGGCAAGTGCCATCAATGCATCAGAAAATTCTTGTGGGCTTGTCTTTGCCGCAAGGGCATCACGCATTAACTGTGCTTGTGTTTTTGGTGCAAGCCCGTCAATTGGTGGATCGCGTTCAAGATTAGTTGGAAAGCTATAGCCTTCAGCAGTTGCTGCAATAATCGCCTCTTGTTCTTTTATGTTAAATGTACCCGAAAGCAAAACGGGATAAACTGCATTACAAAGGGCGGTACGATCAACTGCCTCCATCGCGCGTGCCATGGGTGAGGATATTTGTAATAAATTTGCAAAGCGATGAACATCTTTCGAACGATTTTCACCTGCGGCGTGAAATAAGGCAGGATTAAAAAATAGTGCATCGCCTTTTTGAAGCGGCAGGGAGACATAATGCGCATTAAAATAATCTGTAAATTCTTGGCGGTAAAAGGCTTGATAGCCTTCTAAATAAGATTGGGAAAAAGGAAGTAAGCGGGTTGGTCCTGTTTCGATAGGCATATCGGTATGGGCGATTGCGCCTTGCAACGTTAAAAACGGGGATACAAGATGCACATGCCTTGGGACTTGTTCAAGCTGTTCAGGGGTTTGAAAACCCAAATGATAATCACGGTGGGCTTTTTGTGGTTTTCCCTCTGGATGAACAATATTTACTTGTGCCGTCATTTGATAACCAGTACCAAGCCATGACCGTGCTACCGCATCAATTGCAGGATTTGCAAAATAGCGTGCAAAAATTTCAGGGGCGGTTGTCGCCAATTTTTGTAAACTATTCCATAGCCGATCATTGCTTCCACCAGTTGCAAAATGATCCCCTGCATTATCACGTTCGGTTTTTTCTTCGGCGATAAGCTGTTCATAGATAGCGGTTGCGGCATCAATCGCGGTAAGATCACGGCAGGCTTGTCTTAGGACAAAAACGCCCGCACCATGTTGAAGAATATTTGCCCATTCAGCCAATAAGAGAAGGGAGGAAAAATCAAGTCTAGTGGTATCATAAATTGGAATGGAATCTATCACCTCAATCGCAAATTTTGTTGTTTGCTTAATTTGCGCTTCTTTTTTTAATTCAATCCATTCAACAAAGCGTGCAAGGTCGCATTCATCAGGCGTTATATTAAAACGATCTGTGGTTAGGGCAAATTCTGCTTTCTTGATAATATTCATTTTTATCTATTTTATGTTCATAGCTAAAATATGAGCATGGCAGGCAATGGCTTGTTTATTACCAATAGCATCCACCCCCTCCATCGTTGTGGCTTTGATGCTAATTTTATCGGCTTGCAAACCAGTCAAATGCATTAAATTATTCACCATTGCCTTACGATATGGGGCAATTTTGGGATATTCAGCAAGGATCGTCAAGCTAATTTGCATAAGCTGGAGGTTAGATTGGTTGATTTTCTCCAACGCATGATGAAGAAAATGGCTGGAATCTTTATTGGCCCATTTAGGGTCAGTTGGTGGAAAATGATCCCCAATATCACCATCCCCAATTAAGCCAAGCAACGCATCCGTTAATGCATGAAGTGCGCAATCTGCATCACTATGCCCCGCAAGCTTGAATGTTTGATCAAGGCATAATCCACATAAGCGAACCCCATCAATTGGATCATTTGCTTCGCGCTCAACCAATCGATGTAAATCAAACCCATAGCCAATTAAATAAGCTGGATGTATCGTTATTTTGGTGGCTTGGGTTATTTCGGCATGCGCCCGCATAAAATCTTCTGCGGTTGTTAGCTTATAATTTTGTTCTTCACCTGTAATCGTTGCAACATCATGACCTGCTTTTTGTAATAAAAACGCATCATCCTCTGCGGTTGGGTCGTCAACCATAGCTTGATGCGCTTCAAAAATTTCAATAAAGGGGAACGCTTGCGGCGTTTGCACCCGCATCAGTTGGTTTCTTGGCACCGATTGAGTTAATTTGCCATTCTC
Source organism: Alphaproteobacteria bacterium (assembly GCA_965229675.1). Classification (GTDB taxonomy): domain Bacteria; phylum Pseudomonadota; class Alphaproteobacteria; order CBDDJK01; family CBDDJK01; genus CBDDJK01. The sequence continues at coordinate 369,389 of OZ245897.1, read as the reverse complement.
GGCACTAATATATTTTAAGGAATCAACGACTGGACAAGCTGGAACGACTGCCCCATTCGCTAGCAAATTTGCAAGAAGTCTATCCACCAAACCATCAGATATAAATGGCCGTGCCGCATCATGGATTAACACATAATCAGGCGGATTTTTACTTAAAGCCTGCAAAGCAGCAAATACAGATTGTTGGCGCGTCTTACCGCCAATTACCCTTTTTAAATATAAAAAATCAGGGCAATATTGCTTAAAAAGCGGTTCATGGGTTGCACCAATCACCACGATTATTTCATTGATCAATGGATGGTTTGAAAATAAAGAGAGGCTATGATTAAGCACTGCTTTACCACCTAAATCATGATATTGTTTGGGTAAGCTGGTTTTAAGATTTGCCTCGGATTCCAGAACCCTATGGCCTTCACCCGCCGCAACAATAATTGCTGTAATTTTTTTCATATTCGATTTAATATTAGGTTTGGGATCATTTTAAAAGCGGTTTGCGATAAAAACGCCATGGATGATCAGTTTCAATTGAATGTGCGGTTTGAATTTGGAATTTTGCCTTTTCTTGTTCATCAAGATAAATATGATGCCAACCGCGTGTTTTAAGGTCATAAAGGGTAATTAGCTTTTGACGCTGGCAAGGAAGCGATTCAAGCCATAAGGGGAGCATCACTAAATCACTTGTTCGGCAAAAATCTTTAACCAAATTTTGGCGTTGCGCTTCTTCCAAGGGCTTCATGTAATCCAAGTTTAATATCGTAATCACAACCCCATTCTTATTATAAATACACGCAATATCATCACATTGAAGCCTATGTTGATTGGAAAAATCTTCCCATCGTCCACCGATCTCAAGCCCTGAACGCTGCTGCCATACTTGTTGGACGAATTTCTGCTTATTTATATCATTCAACCATAATTGTCCTGAATCACGAATTGCGATTAGCCTGCGCTCTCCACTGATAAGCAAATCAGGGGTGGCGGGGGAAAGCAAAAAGGCAAGCCCTAATAAAAATAGAGCAGGGACGCCCAATAACCACCGCCAAATCCCAGCAAGAATAATTGCTCCAAGGCTTAGCAGTACAAAACCGATTAAAAACGAATAAGAAGGCGGCTTTATCATTTCACCTGCTAAGGGCAAGGTCGCCGCCCAATTGGCTAACCATAGCAATAATTCAATCGCATAACCTGCGGTAAGAATGAACAAGCTATCCAACCCCAATGGCATCAATATCAAGCTTAGCATCAACGCTGGCATGATAACCATTGCGGTTAATGGGACTGCACATAAATTTGCAATTAAGGCAACCCAACTAAATTGACCAAAATGCCAAGCAATTAAAGGGGTAGTTGCAAGGGTTGCAACAAGGGAAGTCAATAAAATCAATCCTAAATGATCAACCAGTTTCCATATAAATTTATGGTTAGATCGCCAATAATGCTCATCGGAGTCCCCTGAAATAATTTGGGCTATTTTTCGTTGTCTTCGTAACGCAAAAACAGCCACCAATGCGGTTACTGCCGCAAAGGATAGCTGAAATCCTGCTTGAACCATATAAGCAGGATCGACCAATAAAATAATCGTTGCGGCAAAAGCAAGCGGTCTTAAGGATAAGGTTTGACGATCAAACAACATGGCAAGCAACACAAGCCCACCCATCATAAAGGCGCGCTGGGTTGGCGGCGTAGCACCTGCAAGCCATAAATAGCAAAACATACAAATAATCGCGATAATAGCCGCAGGCTTCTTACTATCATGGTAAAGGGCTGGGCGTTCAATTAACGCTAAACTCCAGCGAATAAGCTGGAAGGCAATCATGGCAGCAAGCCCTAAATGCAATCCAGAAATCGCCAATAAATGCGATAAACCAGCAGCCTGCATGGTTGCAATTAATTCCTGCCCAAGGCCAGAACGATCCGCAACCGTTAAGGCGGCGGCTACCGCACCCGCGAATGCCGTAAATTCAGGCGGGGATAGGCTTTGCCGCAAACGATTAGAAATAAAGGCGCGTGCCGTATCAACTTCCAGTTTAAACGCTTCAAACCATGATTGATAATGATCAGTAAGGGATAAATTTGAATTTTCTTGAATTGGCACCATACTGCTTGCGGTTAAATAACCTGTTGCGCTGATCTTATGAATATAAGCATAACGGCGAAATGAAAATCCATCTGGCCAGACAGATGGTGCTGGTGGGAATAGCATGGCATCGATCAATAGCTGATCCTTGATCTTGGTCGATTCATCAATTTTACCTTTAAGCCGCAGGGTAATTGGCTTTGAAAAATTAGTTTTAAAGGCTGAGGCTTGTGATGGATCAATCCGTACCCATAGACGATCTGGTTTTATGGCCATGCGCTCTATTTTAAGGACGGTTGCTATAACCCCATTAATATAAGTTTTGTTTTCAAGTAAAACTGTGCGCTCGGTCAGGCGATAATCGCTATAACCAAGTCCAGCTAAGATAAGCGAAAAGCCAATCAATCCTAATTTGGCAATAGGTTTTAACTTTAGGAATAAGAAAAGGCTAAGCGCAATTCCAATCCCAACAAGAAGAAATAACAAAGAAGGGGGTGGGGAGAGAAAATAAATTCCTGCACCAAAGCCAAAGCATACAGGAATAAAAAGAATAAGGCGACGCCGTGCTTCCAACCCATCTTGGATTGCTTGTGCAATTATTTGGGCTTGAATTTGGTTAAGTTTGGCACTCCATGGCCAATCAACGACCATAGAACGCAGACGATGGATCAGCGTCAAATCGCGGGCGTATCGCCCATTTGACATAATAGGTTCCAACTATCTTCATCAATCGGCAATACGGAAAGACGGGATTGACGGATGAGTGGCAATTCAGAAAGGGCAGGGGTTGCTTTTATCTCAGCAAGGCTAACAGGGCGTTTGAAACTGCGTTTTGCGGCTACCCGTACCATACCAAAACGCCCGCTTTCATCGGTATCATCAGGGCCATATAGCCCAACCACCTCCACAATTCCAACAATCTGTTTTTCGCTAACAGAATGATAGAAAAAGGCGAGATCACCAAGTTGCATTGCTTTCATGTTGTTGGAAGCTTGATAGTTCCTAACGCCATCCCAACCTGTGCCTTCGGCACCGCAATCAAGCTGTTGCTGCCAAGACCAGCTGGAAGGTTCAGATTTCATTAACCAATAGGCCATTCATAAACCCCTTTTTATTTGTAATTTAAGCTTGTTCTTTAAAAATAATTTTACCGTCAGCGTCAAGACCAATTAATAGCTTACCATATTTTAGCTTCAAGGCAAATTGCCCAAAAATCCTATAACGCCACCCTTTCATTGCCAAAATATCAGCTTGATCATCGCGGGCTAATGCATCCAAATCATCGCTGGTTGCAATTAAACGCGCAGCAACCCCATGATTGGCAGCAATTAGTTTTAGCAATAAGCGCATCATTTCTGAACGGCTTTTATGGGCGGCCGTATTTACTGGTTTTGACGGTTCAATGCGCATGGGTTGTGGGTCTTGGCGTTCTTTTTCAATTTCAGCAAGTAACGCACGCCCATAGGCAGAATTGCCAAATCCCTTACTGATGGAGCGTAAACGTTCCAGCCCCTGCTTATCTTTGGGTGCATGTGCTGCAATATCGATCAAAGCTTCATCGCGTAAAATATGTTGGCGTGGAATATCTTTTGTCTGTGCGGTTTCTTCGCGCCAATGCGCAAGGCGTTTTAATAAAGGATAAGCTTTGCGATTTACAGATTGGCGTTTAATTCGATTGATGGCCTGTTCTGGATCCATGCGGTAGGTTTCAGGATTGGTTAAAATCGCTAATTCCTCATCAAGCCAAGATTCGCGTCCAAGTTTTGCTATCTTATCCCGTAATTTTTCGTAAATTGCCCCAAGATATAACACATCGCTTGCCGCATAATCAGCCGCCTTTTTCGATAATGGGCGCAACGCCCAATCGGTTAGTCTTGCCGATTTATCAACTTCCTTACCAATTAATTGATAAGCCAACGCCCCATAAGCGATTTGATCACCAAATCCACACACACTTGCGGCTAATTGCGTATCATATATTGGGGCAGGCATCGCGTTAAGCAGATGAAAAAATAATTCTAAATCCTGCCGCGAAGCATGAAACAGTTTTAAAACTTTATGATTAGTTAGAAGGTTAAAAAATGGGTTAAGGTCTATCCCTTCCGCCAAAGGGTCAATCAACGCAGGTTGATCAAGCCAATCTTGCGCACTGTTTATCCATGCTTGTGGCGGGGCAAGCTGCACCAAACAGAATTTAGGCCAATAAGATCGCTCCCGCATAAATTCTGTATCGACTGAGACATAGTTTGCACTTGATAAATGCGCACAATATTCTTGTACCTCAGCTGAGGTTGATAACAGCCTATAATTTCCAGCAGATTGTGAAATAGCCTAAATCCCTTTTACACTTTTACACTTTCACGCGCACATAACGACCAGGTGCAGGTTCAATTATTTTCAATTTACCATCACCAGGCTGTCTTGCGGGAATTTTCGTTTTACCATGGGTTAAAAGCCAATCAACCCAAATTGGCCACCAACTCCCCTCATGATGTTCTGCTTTTTCAAGCCAACGCTCTGGGTCTTTTGGACGGCGGTTATATTGCCAATAACCATATTTCATTTTTTCAGGATTAGGTGGGTTAATTACCCCCGCAATATGGCCAGAACCCGCCAATACAAATTTAACTTTACCAGAATAAAGCTGGGTAGCACGATAGGTTGATTTCCATGGGGCAATATGATCCTCGCGGGTGGAAAGGATAAAGGACGGTGTGTCAATTTTTCTAAGGTCAACTGGTGTGCCATCTAATACTGTCTTATCAGGCTCAACCAAAGCATTTTCCAGATACATATTACGAAGATAAAAGCTGTGCATTTTAGCAGGCATACGCGTAGAATCAGAATTCCAATAAAGTAAATCAAAAGGAAAAGGCTGTTTTCCCATCATGTAATTATTGATAACAAACGACCAGATAAGATCATTCGCCCGTAACATATTAAAGGTGGTGGCCATTTCTGATCCATCAAGATAGCCACGTTCATCCATCTTGGCATCCAATGCGGCAAGCTGCTGTTCATCGATAAAGACACCAAGTTCACCAGGCTCTTCAAAATCAACCATTGTTGTAAAGAAAGTGGCAGTTTTAACCCTTGCGCTCTCCTTTATATCCCCCCGTGCTTTCATCACCGCAAGGCTTGCCGATAATAATGTTCCCCCCAAACAATAGCCAACTGTATGGATTTCTCTCTCTCCCGTTGCTTGTTCAATCGCGCTAAGGGCTGCAAATAAGCCTTCTTTCATATAATCTTCAAATTGATAATCGCGCATGGATTCATCAGGATTAACCCATGAAACACAAAATACCGTAAAACCTTGGTCGGTTAGCCACTTAATCATGCTATTCTTTTCCCGCAGATCAAGGATATAATATTTATTAATCCATGGCGGGATAATCAGTAAAGGGGTGGCATTAACCTCTTGCGTTGTTGGCGCGAATTGCAATAATTCAAACAGGGAATTACGAAAAACGACACTTCCCTTGGTTGCGGCAATATTTTTGCCCAATTCAAACGCATCTGCATCGGTCATTGATATTTTAAGCTGACTGCCATCACCTTTTTTGAAATCATTAAGAAGGTTTTCAAGCCCGTTTGCTAGGTTCTCTCCGTTCGATTCCAAAGTTTCTTGTAAAATTTCAGGATTTGTCATTACAAAATTGGTTGGCGACAATGCATCAAGATATTGTTTTAAATAAAAATCAACTTTTTTAGTAGTTTTATCATCAAGCACATCTGTGCTGTTTACTAAATCTTGGGTTGCTTTCACCGTTACGAGATAGCTTTGTTTGATTAAATCAAACATGAAATGTTCTTGCCAATCTTTTGCTAAAAACCGCCGATCTTCTTTTTCTGGATTAATAACGGGTTCACTTTCCAGCCCCATCATCCGTTTTGAAGCATGCTGCCATACCTGCATATAATCCCCCCATAGCTGCCATTGATGCTTCCACAACTCTTGCGGATTTTGCATTAAGGCTTGTTGTAGCTTCACAAAGCTTTCAGAAAGATTTAAAAGATCAAGCGGTTCTGCTTCTTTTCTATGTTCAAGATGATGCGTGGATAATGCCTGTAATTTTTCAGCAACCTTGGCCATATTATCTGACCAAGCACGTAAATTTTGTTGTTTAGGATCAGATTCTTCCATGATAGCGAAATGATATGCGATATTTAGTTGTTCATCTTTGAAAAAGGATTTATACGCTAAATAAGGCAATTTTACAAGAGATGATGCGTTTAATGAGGCAGATCGTTTTATCATTATTGATGCTTACTTTACTAATCGGGCTTAGTGGATGTGGCTATACACACCAAATTACCGAAAGCCTAAACCCTGATAGCTGGTTTGAAGCTGAACGGGTTGAAGCAGAGCGTCAAATCAACACAAATACAATTCCAGGCGAGGATTCGCCTTATCCACAATTATCCGCAATGGATCTTGAAAATCCGCAAGACAATGATGCACGACTTTATTATGATATGTTACAAAAAGGGTTGGAAGCCGATTATAAGAACGCCAATTATACGGATCAAGAGCTGCGTAAAATGGTCTCACCCACCATAGTTGGGGTTGAAGAAATGAATCCCGAAGAAGCGTTGCTGGAAATAACTGAACCAGAGGAAAAGCCAGAGGGGAAGAAAGAAGAGCCTGTTTCAAATATATTAGAAGCAGCAAAAGCAGTGGCAACCCCCATATTGGAAGCTCCCCCAACTGCGGACATGGTTGATGAGGAAGTGCCGCAGGCGATTACCTCTCTTGACCGTGGGGTTTTAACCAATCATCCACTTAATCAGGCAAAAATGCTAACTGATTTGCAGCGGCGAAGTACACAAGGCGGCAGATTGCTTGCAAATCTGATTTACAAAACCAATACCCCAAATCTTGATGCAGAAGGAAAACAAATCCTTCAACAAGTTTCACGATTTTTTTTGGATTATGAAGTAAGACGGCTTTACATTGTAGGCCATGCCAGTGCCTCAGATAGCGAGGGGTTTACCAGCGGGCTATTATCCAGCTATAAACAGGCTTTGGATCGTGCTGGTGGCGTAGGCGAAACATTAGTAACCCTTGGCATTCCACGTGAACTTATCCAACTTGATTCACGCGGGGAAAAACAACCTATCTATTCAGAAGGCACACCTAATGGAATCATCGGCAATCGCCGTGTGGAAGTTTATGCAGAATTTTAGAATTAATGGATAAAATAAAATGAAAGAATTTAAAATTGCAGTTGCTGGTGCGGGTACCGTTGGTGGGAATGTTGTAAAATTATTGCAAGAAAAAGGTGACTTTTTTGGCCAGCGTATGGGGATTTGTCCAGTTGTCACGGATATTTCTGTGCGCAATCAAGGGCAAAAACGCCCTTTTAATCTTGATGGGATTACCCTGTGGTCAGATGCGCTTACCATGGCAAAGGAAGCTGAGATTGATTTATTTGTTGAGCTAATCGGCGGAGAAGATGGGGTTGCCCTTGACTGTGTTAAAATAGCGTTATCACGTAAATTGCCTGTGGTTACTGCTAATAAGGCAATGTTGGCGCATCATGGGGCTTTGCTTGCTGATCTTACCGATGATAATAACACCAATCTTGGTTACGAGGCGGCTATTGCAGGCGGCATCCCGATTGTTAAGGCATTGCGCGAGGGGTTGGCAGGCAATTATATTCATCGCTTATTTGGAATTTTCAACGGCACATGCAATTATATTTTAACAGAAATGCGCAATAACCATCTGAGTTTTGATCATGTCTTAAAAGAGGCACAGCAAAAGGGCTATGCTGAAGCCGACCCTACCTTAGATATTGATGGCATTGATGCGGCGCATAAGCTATGCTTATTAACTGCGCTTGCATTTGGCGTAAAACCAGATTTTGACTCTGTTCAAATTACGGGTATTCGCAATTTAAATTCAATTGATATTGCCTTTGCTGAGGAATTGGGGCGGCGAATTAAATTGCTTGGGTTTGCAGAACGCCTTGAAAACGGGCGGATTCGTCAAACGGTTGCACCATTTTTAGTTCCTAAAGACGCACCGATTGCAGCCGTTGAGGGCGTATATAATGGCGTTGTTGTCCAAGGGGATTATGTTGGCACCAGCCTTTATGAAGGGCTGGGTGCGGGGGGGGAGGCCACAGCCTCAGCCGTTGTTGCGGATATTTTGGATCAGATGCAAGGGCGGGTTAGCCCTGTATTTTCTTGCCCCCAAAGTCAGCTTGGAACCTTACAACCAGCCCATGCAGATCAAATTTGTCAATCGCATTATGTAAGGTTAAATGTGATTGATCGCCCAGGTGTAATTGCCGAGATTGCATCTGTTTTAAAGGAATATCAGCTTTCTTTAAATAGCATCATTCAACATGGGCGTGACCCAATGGCTGAAGTTGCCTTAATGCTAGTGACCCATGAAAGTGATGCTGAAACTTGTATGAATGCCATTCAAAAAATCTCAAGTCATGATTATATTACAACCACCCCACAAATTTTGCCGATAATGGATTGAGCCTATGCGAGGTGGGATTAAATCCATCTGTGTTTATTGCGGGGCAAAAAGTGGCCAACATCCTGTTTACGCATCAGCTGCAATTGAGCTTGCTAATCTGTGTGCTAATCAACAGCTACGGCTGGTCTTTGGCGGTGGTTCTTCTGGATTGATGGGGATTTTGTCTAAAGCTGCGATTGATCAAGGCGTGAAAGTCACAGGGGTTATTCCAAGCTTTTTAACCGAAATTGAACCCCCACAAACAGGGTTGGATGAATTGCATTATACTGATAACATGCATCATCGTAAGCAGTTAATGGCAGAGCTTTCGGATGCGTTTGTGATTTTACCGGGTGGGCTTGGAACTTTGGATGAATGTTTTGAAATATTGGCATGGAAACAATTAGGCCTCCATAAAAAGCCGATTGTGATGGTTAATATTGACCATTATTGGGATAGCTTTGCCCATTTGCTGGAACAGTTGGTAACCCAAGGCTTTGCGCAGAAAAAACATTTATCAAATTTAAGGTTAGTTGAAAAAGTAAGTGAGGTTTATCCAGCCATCCTAGATCAGCTTCCATATAAAGTTGGTTAGGCGCATTAAAATGAGTGTTTTATCAAAATTTCGTAAAGATCTATGGGGACAATCCGCGGTAAAGGTGGATAAATCTACCCCCATTCTTGAATTAAATCGAGTTGCCATGCGCTATGGCACAGGGCGCGAGATTCTTCACGATATTAATTTATCGCTTAACCCAGGTGCATTTTATTTTGTAACGGGGGAAAGCGGTGCTGGCAAATCTTCGCTATTAAAATTATTTTATCTGGCGCATCCCCCTTCAAAAGGCTCTATGCGGTTATTTGGATCAAATGTCACTTCATTAAACCGTGATCAGCTTGCGGCATTAAGGCGTAAAATTGGCGTTGTGTTCCAAGATTTTCGTTTATTGGATCATCTTACTGTTTTTGAAAATGTTGCGCTTCCTTTAAGATTACAAGGGGCGTTTAATTCAGCTAGCCTTTCCAATGTTAAGGAATTGCTTAAATGGGTTGGGCTATCAGATTATGCTTCGGTAAAACCAGCTGTGCTATCAGGGGGGCAAAAGCAAAGTGCCGCCATTGCAAGGGCTGTGATTGCACGTCCGCGCTTGTTATTGGCTGATGAGCCAACAGGAAATCTTGATGATCGGCTTGCAGATCGTTTAATGTCTCTATTTGAAGAATTAAATCGCCATGGCGCAACGGTGATTATTGCCTCCCACAATGATCAGTTAATCAATAAAATGGGGCATCCTGTTATTCGTCTTGAGGCGGGCGCGATATACGGCGCAAACTATCAAAACCAATCAAAAAGCCTATTAGGAGAGGGGCTGCCACCGCGCGTCCCAAGAAGTTACCGATGAAAGCCGATATTCCTTTTGAACAAGATCGACATTTAGGGCTAATTGGTGCAATCATTGCCTTGCTTGTGATGATTGGGGTGTTGGCCTGTGGCGGATTGCTAGCCCTTAATCAGGTTGCGGAAAAATGGAAAGGTGGATTGGCGGAAACGGTATCGATTGACCTTCCTCCTTTACTTTCCCCACAACAAAATGAAGATTCGCGTGCCATTCGTATTTTAACCCTTGCCCTTAATGAACAAGGGGTTACAGATGCAACCATCTTAAATCGTGATAGGATGCGTGAATTGGTAAAGCCGTGGCTTAGTGATGCCATAGAAATCGAACGCCTACCCTTACCTGTCATTATCCAGCTTAAGATTGATCGTGATAATCCCCCTGATTTTGAAAATTTCTCAAGGCGGTTGCATCAAGCTGTGCCTGGAACCAAGCTGAATAGCTTTAGCGAATGGCGTGAACGCCTGCTACGATCAGTTAATACGCTTATGACGACAGGAATTATTATCTTAATTGCCGTTGCATTAGGCATAATCGGTATGGTTTTATTCCTTGGGATCACCAGCATGATGGTCTATCGTCAATCAATTGAATCATTACATCTCATGGGGGCAACCGATCACTATATTGCAAAGCAATTTAACATGCTTGTGGCAAAAATTAGTATAATTGGGGCTAGTATCGGTTTTGGTATTGCCTGCCTTTTCATTTTGATTGCGGGTCATGTTGGGCTTGGGGAGGCGTATCGTCTTCATGAATGGATGATTTTACCATTCACATATTGGGCGTTTTTATCGATGATCCCAATCGCAACATTTCTTTTAGCCTTAATGACCGTGCATTTTGCGGTGCTTTATCAGTTAAAGAAATTATAAAATTGCATTTAGCATATATCGCATCAGATTCGCTTGAAAATTAAGCGAATTTGCCCTATATCAATGGTATTGAAGCAGGTTAGCCTGCTGATTATTACTAACATATTTTGTTTTTTTCTATTGGAGGAAAAGAATGGCTCTACCGAATAATCGCTTAAACGCTGCCGCTTTTGGCGGGGCGCAAGCTGGTACCGACATTGATGCTGGACTGCGCGCTTATATGCTCAAAGTCTATAACCTAATGGCATTAGGGGTTGCAGGAACAGGGGCAATTACCCTGTTTATGGCACTCAACCCACAATTAACCTATACATTGGCAGTGGGTCCAATGCGTTGGGTTTTATTTTTTACGGTGTTAGGGATGGGATGGTTCTCCCCTAAAATTATTACCATGCGTTCTACTGCGGCCGCACAAGGCTTTTTTTGGGTTTATTGTGCGCTTTGGGGGGTAATGATTTCCCCAATGATTCTCGCCTTTTTAAATATTCCAGGCGGTGTCATGGATATTGCGCGTGCCTTCTTTATCACGGCTGGCGCATTTGCAGGGCTTAGTCTGTTTGGTTATACAACCAAGCGTAACTTGGCTCCCATTGCTGCTTTTGCAACGATGGCCGTGATTGGTTTGGTGCTTGCTATGTTGGTCAATGTGATTTTCTTTGAACCTTCCAGCAGTTTTAGCCTAATGTTCTCGGTCATTGCGGTGTTGCTATTCTCAGCCATTACCGCTTATGAAGTTCAGCAGATTAAGTCGATGTATTTATCTGCTGGTGGCAATCAAAGTGTGATTGGACGCTATGCAATTTTTGGTGCGCTTCAACTTTATGGAAGCTTCATCGTCCTATTCATTCACATTTTGAATATTATCGGCATTATGCGCAACGAATAAGTGCGTTCTTGCAAGCTTAATAATTAAAGCATAACACCTGTTTGAAGGCGAATAATAACGCCCTTCAAGCAGGTGTTTTTTTTGTAAAATAGGGGTGTAATGTTTACAGGATTAATCCGCGATATAGGCGTTTTAAAATCAATTGAAGCCGTTGCTGGTGGGCATTATCAGCTTGCGATTGATGGATTAAGCGATATGGATGGGTGCGTCATTGGGGCTTCAATTGCTTGTGATGGGATTTGCCTAACCGTTGAAACGGTGTTGGAGCAGGGATTTATCGCAACTGCATCCACTGAAACCTTATCAAAAACAACCCTTGGTAAATGGAAGATTGGAAAAAAGATTAATCTTGAACCCTCCTTAAAAATGGGGGATGCGCTTGGCGGACATTTTGTATTTGGCCATGTTGATCATATTATTCCATTGATTACGCGGGAGATGATTGCTGATGCCTGTAAAATGGAATTTTTAATTCCTCCTCAAGATCGTGCGCTGGTGGTGCTTAAAGGTTCTGTTGCATTAAATGGTGTGTCATTGACGGTTAATGCAATTGAAGATCGGCCTGATGGGTGTTTGATCAGCGTGTTATTGGTTCCCCATTCTTTGAAACATACAAATTTGCAAAGCTTGGCAGTTGGGGATGATGTTAATTTTGAAGCGGATATGTTGGCGCGTTATATAGCCCGTAAATTGGAGGATATGCCTTGTTAAACCCAATTGATCCAAACACAAATGAAGGCACGACTGGCCTGTCTCCAATTAAAGAAATTATTGAAGAGGCCGCAAATGGTCGTATGTTCATTTTGGTTGATGATGAAGACCGTGAAAATGAAGGTGATTTAATCATTCCAGCGACTGCCGTTGAAGCGGATCATATAAATTTTATGGCAAAATATGGGCGTGGTTTGATTTGTCTTGCGATGGATGGCGATAGTTTAAATCGTTTGGGTTTAGGGCTAATGCCAAAAAGCAATGTTAGCCGTTTTGATACGGCGTTCACCGTTTCCATTGAGGCAAGAGAGGGCGTGACAACAGGCATTTCAGCGGCTGATCGTGCGCATACTATCCAAGTCGCTTGCAATCCCAATAGCACTGATAATGATATTGTAACACCAGGGCATGTTTTCCCGCTTGCGGCGCGTAATGGTGGTGTGTTGGTGCGTGCTGGGCATACGGAAGCCGCGATGGATATTTCCCGATTGGCGGGTAAAGGTACTGCGGGTGTGATTTGTGAAATTATGAATGATCAGGGGGAGATGATGCGCCTTCCTGAATTGCAGAAATTTGCAGCCCATCACAATATGAAAATTGCAACGATTGCCGATTTAATTGCATATCGCAGGCAGCATGATCATTTGGTTCATTGCACCAATACAACGCCGATGGCGATTGATCAATTGGGCGAATTTAACTTAAGAACCTATCATAACGCAATTGATGGCAGGGAACATTTAGCACTCACTTTAGGAAAAATTCAATCCAACCACCCTGTTTATGTTCGAATGCATGCGTTTGATCTTATTAAAGATGTGCTGGTCAATGGTGGGTTTAGTCCATCCATCCACCAAGCATTAAAGAAAATTGCTGATCATGGACAAGGCGTGCTTGTGTTATTGCAAAGTCATCCAGAAACAGTAACAGAAACGGCGGGTGATGTTTCCCCTGACTTACGTGATTATGGCGTTGGGGCGCAGATTTTGTTGGATATTGGCGTTAGAAAAATGATGATTCTATCGGATCGGCCACGCCATATTATTGGCCTTGAAGGTTATGGATTAGAGATTGAAGATTGGGTGCCACTCGGCTATTAATAGGATATGAGCAAAGATAAAAATAATAAAGATGCGATTCATATAGGGCTTGTTGTTTCACAACTTTATCCTAAAATAGAAGATATGTTGATTGAAGGGGCAGTTAATGCCATTGATCAATCGGATAAAACCATAACCTATGACATTTTTCGTGTATCAGGGGCTTTGGAAATTCCGCTAGCCATCGCAAATTTAAAAAAGGCTTGCCATTCTGATAAAACGCCTGTTTTTTCAGGATTTGTTGCTTTAGGTTGTGTTATTCGTGGGAAAACCTATCATTACGAGATCGTTGCTAACCAATCAGCACAGGCTTTGATGCAACTTGGACTTATGGATAATCTTGCGATTGGCAATGGGATTCTAACGGTTGACGATGAGCCACAGGCAATGTCACGTGCTGATCCTAACCTACGCAATAGAGGTGGGGGGGCACTGAACGCTTGTCTTTCCTTAATTAATTTGCAGCATACATATAACAAATAATTTTAACCAATTTATAATGAATAGCCAACAGCCTTCCAAACGTGCGCGGCAGTTGCGCGCTTCCCGCCTTGCTGCGGTACAAGCAGTTTATAGCATTCATATTGCAGGTCATGATCGGTATCAGGTGATTGATGCATTTCGCCATAATGGTCATAAAGCATTGTTGCAATATAATGACGGGCAAGAAGACCTTTATTATGACCAGCAGGCACCAGATCAGCTTGAAACAGATTTTCGCTTATTCCGTAAATTGGTTGAAATTGCCACCAATGATTGGGATTCATTGCTGATTGCCTTAAACGCAGCATTGCAAAAAAACAGCTTTGATGGTAACCTCCCTGAACGAGAGCCATTATTAATGGCGATCATTATCGTGGGTGTGGGGGAGCTGTCCTTTGAAAAGCCACAACACCATATTCGTATTATCAACGAATATGTGGCACTGGCAGCTAGCTTTTACACCGATAAACAGGCTGGGTTGGTTAATCATCTATTGGATGCCTATTGTCATTTTAAAACTGATCCATAAAGGAAGGAAAAAACAGTGACAAATCGTTGGTTATGTTTTTATTTTGCTTTATTTTTGATCCTTCCTAATTTTATTGTCCCTAATGCCAGTCTTGTCCGTTCAAGCATGGCGCAGGAAGCGGCAATTACCCCACCGCCTTTTCAGCCTTTAGCCAAACAAGCCATTTTAATTGACTTATTAAGCGGGGCTTCATTATTTGAACATCACGCAGATCAACGCGTAGCCCCCGCTTCAATGACCAAAATGATGACCGCTTATCTTGTTTTTGAACGGTTGGAGCGTGGTATCCTATCCCTTGACGATCAGTTCTTGGTATCAGAAAAAGCATGGCGTAAGGGCGGTTCTAAAATGTTTGTTGAGGTTGGCAAGCAAGTTTCGCTGGATGCTTTGTTAAAGGGAATTATTATCCAATCTGGTAATGATGCCACGATTGTTGTGGCTGAGGCATTGGCGGGATCGGAGCTTGCCTTTGCAGAATTGATGACAGCAAAAGCCCGTGAATTAGGCATGAACAACACACAATTTAAAAATGCCAGTGGCTGGCCAGAAGAAGGGCATTATAGCACGGTTCGCGATCTTGCAACGCTTGGGGTTGCGATTGTTACAAATTTTCCTGATTATTATAAACTCTATCAAGAGCGGGAATATACCTATAACGGCATACGCCAGTTTAATCGCAATCCAATTCTTGGTAAAATTAATGGGGTTGATGGAATTAAAACAGGCCATGTTGAGGCGGCTGGTTATGGGCTTACGGCCTCTGCTGATCGTAACGGGCGGCGGTTGGTGATGGTAGTACATGGGCTAAATTCTGTACAAGAACGTGAACAAGAAGCCTCCCGATTGATGGAATGGGGTTATGAACGCTGGGGGTATTATAAATTTTTTTCTAAAGGCGTACGCCTGACCGAAATCCCCGTATGGCTTGGTGATGAACCTTATGCGCAGGCAGTTTTAAATTCGCAAGTTGCCCTTAATCTACCACGGACGCAAATTGATCAAATTAGCTTTCATGTTAAAGGGGAAGCCCCCGTCAAAGCCCCTGTTAATCGCGGGGATGTTTTAGGCAGGTTAGAATTACGGATTGGCGATAAAATCATTCAAACTCACCAGCTGGTTGCGGCCGATCCTGTTGCAGCACTTTCTGGATTTTCACGGATTATGACCGCAGGACGCCATTTATTATTTGGGGAATAGGTGTAAGGTGGTTCTTAATCAATCTTCATCACCTTTGGACAATCATGCGCCCAAGCGCGGTATCTTTATCAGTTTTGAAGGGGCTGACGGTGTTGGCAAAACTACACAGATTGATCAAACCGCAAACTGGTTGGAACAGCAAGGTCATTCGGTTATTAAAACACGTGAACCTGGTGGAACGCAAGGCGCAGAACGCCTAAGAGATTTATTGAAATATGAAGATGGATTAAATCTATCGGGGGAAAGCGAGACCTTACTTCTTTATGCGGCACGCTTAGATCATGTAGAAAAAATTATTAAACCCGCACTAGCAAAAGGTACGATTGTGCTTTGTGATCGTTTTCATGATAGCACTTTGGCCTATCAAGGGGGAGGCGGCAAGGTTGATGCTGAATGGATCATGAAATTGCATCTACAGATTCTGGGCAATTTTATACCTGATTTGACTTTTTTATTGATGGTTGATGAGGATCGCACAAGCAAGAGAATTGACAAACGCGCAGAGCTTGATGATAAGTTTGAACGCGCAGGTGAGGCCTATCATCATCGCGTAAGGCAGGTTTTCTTGCAATTAGCCTCTCTTTCACCGCAAAGAATCCATGTGATTGATGGCAGTCAATCAATTGATGCTGTAGCAGGCGAAATTCAAATAATTTTGATGGCAAGTAACCTACTCCCCCTTCACGCTGAATAATGATGGTGGAACTTCCCCCTTCTGGTTTAACCCGCACAATATTAGGGCATACTAACGCGGAACAATTATTTCTTGAAGCATGGAATGCTAATCGCCCGCACCATGCTTTAATGCTGACTGGAAAAGAGGGAATTGGTAAAGCAACCCTTGCTTATAAATTTGCACGCTTTGTGCTGCATGAAACAAGCAATACTGGATTTGGGGGTGGTTTATTTAGTAGCAATGAAGGACAAAAGCTTGAAGCCAGTGGCTTGGATATAGATCCCGACTCCCCTTTATTTAACCAACTTGTCGAGGGTGCGCATAGCGATTTTCGCATGGTACAGCCTTTGGAAGATAAAACACAAATCACGATTGAACAAATTCGCGAGCTGCTCCGTTTTTCGACTAAAACAGCAGGAAGCGGCGGCTGGAAAGTAATTTTGATTGATGCGTTGGATGATTTAACCCTACCAGCAGCGAATGCACTTTTAAAATTATTGGAAGAACCACCTGCAAAAACCTTACTATTACTAACAGCCCATCGTCCTGGTAATTTACTACCAACCTTACGTTCGCGTTGCTTGAAATTAGCGTTGTCGCCTTTAGACGATGGCGTTATGTCACAGCTGATTGATCATCACTTTCCAGACACAAACTTAAATAAAACCGATATTATTAAGCTTGCGGAAGGCAGTTTTGGTTTTGCTACGCGTATGATTATGCTGGAAGGGGGGTTGCTTTATAATATGATGCTGAATCTGTTAAGCGATCCAACAGATAATAATTTTAATAATCGAGTTGCGCTTGCAAAACGCATTTCAGGCGCGCAAAAAAAGATGCAATTTAAATTATTAGCTGAATTGCTGGAAGGCTGGGGGATTGAAGCAACCAAACGCCTGATCATGCAACGCAATGGCGGTGATATGCCTGCGTTCAATAGCGAATTAGAACAGCTAGCTTTTGAACGGCAAACGCAAGCAACTACGCCAGCTTCATTTGCAGAAAAAGTTAGTGCAAGAGCCTTGCTTTGCGCACAAGCATACCCCCCTGCTAATCTTGAACCTACGCATTTAATTCATCGCTTATTTCAATAATAAATAACTTGCGAATAAGAGGGCGTTTGTGGCATTTATAAACCCACAAAATGACTTTAAATTTCCACTTTTTTAATTAAGATCAAATTCGATGAACGCAAATGATATTCGCCGTGAGTTTTTAGATTTCTTTATTGCAAAAGGACATGAGGAAGTTGCATCCTCCCCCCTTGTTCCACGCAATGACCCTAGCTTGATGTTTGCAAATTCAGGGATGGTACAGTTTAAGGATGTTTTTACGGGGCAAGAACAACGCCCTTATCGCCGTGCGGTGACGGCGCAAAAATGCGTACGCGCAGGTGGTAAGCATAATGATCTTGAAAATGTTGGCTATACAGCACGCCACCATACTTTTTTTGAAATGCTAGGTAATTTTTCTTTTGGCGATTATTTTAAAGAACAAGCGATTGAAGCGGCTTGGACATTGGTCACGCAACAATTTGGTTTGCCTAAAGAACGATTATTGGTGACAATTTTTCATGAAGATGAAGAAGCCGCCAATTTATGGAAAAAAATAGCAGGGCTTCCTGAACATCGGATTATCAAAATCGCAACTTCAGATAATTTTTGGCAGATGGGCGATACAGGCCCTTGCGGCCCTTGTTCAGAGATTTTTTATGACCATGGGGAAGAAATTGCAGGTGGGCCTCCAGGATCAAAAGATGAAGATGGTGATCGTTTTATTGAAATTTGGAATCTTGTCTTCATGCAATATGAACAATTTACGGATGGGACGCGAACCAATTTACCAAGCCCATCCATTGATACAGGAATGGGATTGGAGCGCATTGCCGCCATTTTACAAAATGTGCATAGCAATTATGATGTTGATTTAATGCGTGCCTTAATTGAACAATCGGCTGATCTTACCGATGGCGAACCTGATGGGCCGCTTGCCGCATCGCATCGGGTGCTGGCCGATCATTTACGTGCCAGTGCCTTTTTAATTGCAGATGGAATTTTACCTTCCAATGAAGGACGTGGCTATGTTTTAAGACGGATCATGCGGCGTGCGATGCGTCATGCTCATTTATTGGGGGCTGAAGACCCGCTATTGCATCGGTTACTCCCCCGCTTAATTAGAACAATGGGCGGGCATTATCACGAGTTGCAACGCGCAGAGGCTTTAATCCATGAAACCTTGAAATTGGAAGAAACGAAGTTTCGGCAAACGCTCTCTCGCGGGCTTAAATTGCTTGAGGATGCCACCGAAAAATTAGGAGGGGATGAAGCATTGCCTGGTGATGTCGCTTTTATCCTATATGATCGATATGGATTTCCAGTCGATTTAACCGCAGATATTATGCGCCGCGAAGGGCGTGCGCTGGATATGGCAGGCTTTGACGCTGCAATGACAGAACAGCGTAATAAAGCACGCGCCGCTTGGAGTGGATCGGGGGAGACCGCAACTGATCAATTATGGTACCAGTTAAAAGATACCCATGGCGCAAGTGAGTTTTTAGGTTACCACACAACCGAAGCTGCAGGAACGCTTCAAGCTTGCATTATTGATGGTAAAGAGGTGACTGAAATTCAAACAGGTCAATCTGCGCAATTATTGATGAATCAAACGCCTTTTTATGGTGAATCGGGTGGGCAACATGGGGATCAAGGTATGATTAAAAGCGAAGATGGCGCAGAATTTATTGTCCATGATACGCAAAAACGCCTTGATAATTTAATTATTCATAAAGGTGAATGTATAAAAGGCAATTTCAAAGCAGGACAGGCGGTTCAGTTAAAAATTGATCCATCACGGCGATCACGGCTTGCTGCCAACCATTCCGTTACGCATTTAGCACATCGAGCTTTACGGGATTGTCTTGGCGATCATGTAACCCAAAAGGGGAGCCAAGTTGCGGCCGATACGATGCGCTTTGATTTTTCCCATCCACGCCCTGTAACTGAACAAGAACTTCATCAGATTGAAGCGGATGTAAATCAAGCAATCCGCATGAATTATGCGGTTGAAACGCGCATTATGACGCCAGATGCGGCGATTGAAGCTGGCGCACTTGCCTTATTTGGTGAAAAATATGGCGAAGAAGTACGCGTTGTTGCAATGGATGATTATTCTGTTGAGTTATGTGGTGGGACACATGTTGAGCAAACGGGTGAAATTGGGTTATTTAAAATCACCCATGAACAAGGGGTTGCTTCTGGAATTAGGCGGATTGAATGTTTAACAGGGGCTGCTGCTTTTGATTATCTGACCAATAGAAACAAATCGCTTGAACAGGTTGCACAATTGTTAAAAACATCAGCCGATGCGGCAGTAGATAAGGTGCGCGTTCTTTATGATGAACGGCGAAAGCTAGACCGTGACTTGACCCAATTACAACAGAAACTAGCTTTGCATGGGGATCAAGCAACGCAATCCAATTCTGCCCCACAGCAGATTGATGGGATTTCGTTTATTTGCAAACCCACAGAAGGCTTGCCAGCTAAAGCACTGAAACCATTGGTTGACCAGCTTAAACAAGAAATGGGATCAGGTATTGCTGCCGTTTCATCTGTAAATGAAGGAAAAGTTTCACTGGTGGTTGGCGTAACGGATGATTTAACTGCGCGTTTTGATGCAGTGAGTCTAGTCCGCCTTGGTAGTCCATTAATCGGTGGAAAAGGCGGGGGCGGGCGCCCCGATATGGCGCAAGCAGGCGGTAGCGATTCCGCTGGATTACCCGCAGCGTTTGAAGCGATTGAACAAGCCATCCGTAAGGCTGTTCATGAATCATGCTAACTGAACTAGAAGCCTCCAGCCGTATTCGTTGGCTGGAACAAGAGATTGCACGCCATAATCAGCTTTATCATGGGGAAGATGCGCCGCAAATCTCCGATGCAGATTATGATCAATTACGCCGTGAATTAGCTGCACTAATAACTGAATTTCCAGCATTAAAGCGAAAAGAATCGACGCTTGATCAGGTTGGCGCACCTGCAAAACGCGGCTTTCAAAAAATCACCCATGAACAGCCAATGCTATCGCTTGGCAATGTATTTTCACGTGATGAAGTGGAAGAATTTATTAAGCGTATTCGTCAATTTCTCTCTCTTGATAAGGATCATCCACTTGCGTTCATGGCTGAACCAAAAATTGATGGTTTATCGATCAGCCTCCATTATCGTTATGGTCAATTAATTTCCGCCGCAACCAGAGGCGATGGAGAGGTTGGCGAGGATGTCACTGAAAATATTCGTACGATCAAGGATATTCCCCTCCAGCTAAACGCACCGCTTGCATCACTTGAACGGATGGAGATTCGTGGGGAAGTTTATATGGAGCGTGCCGCTTTCCTTGCGCTTAATCAGGCTCAAGCTACAGCAAATGATAAATTATTTGCTAATCCACGAAACGCAGCGGCTGGTAGTTTAAGGCAATTAGACTCCACCATTACCCAATCACGCCCTTTACGATTCTTTGCGTTTGGTTGGGGTAAATGTTCAGAAAATTTTGCAGATAGTCAACAACAAGCCCAAGAAATGATGGAACAAAGCGGGGTTCGTATGAATGAACGCAATCAGCTTTGCCATTCCGTTGATGATTGGATGGCTTATTATGATCAGCTTTTACATCAACGCGCAGACCTAGCTTATGAGATTGATGGGATCGTTTACAAGGTAAACGCACTTACATTACAAAATCGTTTGGGAATTGTTGGTAAAACCCCGCGTTTTGCGACTGCCCACAAATTTCCTGCTGAGCGTGCAATTACCCGCTTGAATGCAATCGCTTTGCAAGTTGGACGCACGGGTGTTTTAACCCCTGTTGCGGAGCTAGAACCGATAGCCGTTGGCGGGGTTATGGTATCGCGCGCAACTTTGCATAATGAAGATGAGCTTCGCCGTAAAGATATTCGCCCGCTTGATCAGGTTGAAATTCAACGCGCAGGTGATGTCATCCCGCAAGTCGTTCGTGTGGTTGATCCCAACCGTGTTGAACGGGAAGAACCTTACCAATTTCCAAGCACTTGCCCTTGCCCTTTACAAAGTCAAATAACAAGGCAAGACGGTGAAGTTGCCTTGCGTTGTTCTGGCGGGGCTGCTTGTCCACACCGCCGTATTGAATGGTTGAAGCATTTTGTATCCAAAGACGCTTTTGATATCGAAGGACTTGGCGAGCGGTCTTTGCAACAATTTATTGAACTTGGCTGGTTGCACAGCCCAGCCGATTTATTCAAATTGCAAGCACGTGATCAGGATGGGTTGACGCGATTAAAAAACTTCCCTGGATGGGAAGAAAAATCAGCAACAAATTTATTTAATGCAATTGAAGCAAAGCGTTCCTTATCCTTACATCGTTTAATTTACAGCCTTGGCATACCAATGATTGGTGCAATCACCGCAAAACAGCTTGCCCGCCATTTTGGTAGCTTTGAAGCGTGGCATGAAGCGATGCAACAGCTTAGATCAGCGCAGGCAATCGATCATAATGATTTATGGCAAAATCTGATTGCGATTGATGGTTTTGGCTCTATCATGGGTGAAGCCTTGCTACAATGGATGCAAAACGCTGATTATTGGCAAGCCTTGCAGGATTTAATTACTGAATTATCAGATATTACGGTTGAGCAGCTGGTCACAGTTGAAAGTCCAATCGCCAATAAAACCGTTGTGTTTACTGGCACTTTGCAAACCATGTCACGCAATGAGGCCAAAGCAACCGCCGAACGGCTTGGGGCTAAGGTTGCTGGTTCTGTTTCTTCCAAAACCGATTATGTGATTGTGGGCGCCGATGCAGGTTCCAAACGCAAAAAAGCAGAAAGTTTGAATATTGCCATATTAGACGAAACTGAATGGCAGGAACTGATTAGGTAGCGTACCCATAAAATTGTTGTATATTTAATTCAAATCTGATTCAGCTTTGGTATTACAACCTTTTTTTAGGAGTTAACCATGTCCAGATTTGATCTTAGTGATTTTGAATGGGAGCTTATCTTCCCACTTTTGCCTCAAAAGAGCCGTGGGGTTAAGCGTGTTGATGATCGTCGTATTTTAAATGGAATATTTTTCAAGCTTCGCACAGGCATTCCATGGCGTGATCTCCCAGAGCGTTATGGGCCTTACACAACTGTTTATAATCGATTTAATCGTTGGACGAAGGCTGGTATTTGGGATCGTTTAATGGATGCTATTTGTGATTATTATAACCATAATCTTGTTATGGTTGATGGGACTTCTATTCGTGTGCATCATTCTGCAGCGACAGTAAAAAAAACAGTAAATTTCGTTGTATGGGGCGATCAAGAGGAGGCTTGACAACAAAACTTCATGCCATCGTTAATGAACATGGTTTGGCGATGGGATTTAATTTAACATCAGGTCAAGCACATGATGCCCCTGCTTGTCGTGATTTGCTACAGAATTTGCAATTCGGGCAAGCAGTTCTTGCAGATAAGGCTTATGATGCAGAATGGGTAAGAAACATGATCTGGGAACAAGGTGCTATCGAATGTATTCCATCAAGAACCAATCGAAAAACGCCTAAACCATATGATAAAGAGCTTTATAAACAACGGAATATTGTTGAACGATTTTTTGGAAGGCTAAAAAAATCATTTCGATCAATTGCAACAAGATACGAAAAACACTCAACAAATTTTATGGCATTTGTTAAATTAGCTACAATAAGACTGTGGTGCCAATTTTATGAGTCCGCTACCTAGCACAAGCTCATGATTTCAAAATCCTAATATCTTAGGTCAATCAATCCGTTATGTTTACCTCTAATTCAATCAGTAAAGCACCATCGCTGATTTGATTTCCTTGTTTTGCGTGCAAGGCAATTACTTTACCATCACATGGCGCAATTAGGGGATGCTCCATTTTCATAGCTTCAAGGATTGCAACAACATCCCCTGCTTTTACTTGATCCCCAAATTTTACGTGAAGCTGTTGCAATAGACCTGGCATAGGGGCGATGATTTGGTTTTCCAAAGCTTGCCCTGTTCCGTCACTGGCGTTTGCAGCAATTGTAAATTTACGATGTTTTCCCTGATACCAAAGATGGAGTGTATCTGCTAATTTTACCGCTGTGCATTCCAACCGTTTCCCTTGCCATTCCATGATGATTTGATCAGAGTTTTCGGTTTTTAATAGCTGAAATGGAATATGTTCTTGTTCATAAAGAATATGATAATGATGATCATCTTCTGCTGTAAGGGATAGTGGATAAGCTTGCCCATCAAGTTGTAAATTCACTTGCCATTCAGCCAAACCATAAGACCGCCAATGGCGCAAATAATCCCATGGTGAATTGCCGTCAGGTGTTTTATGAAACCCGTAAAAACCGATGATAGCCGCCGCCAGTTCGTAAGTCGTGGGCGGGGTAGGGCATGTTAAAGCTTCAAAATCGCGCTCAATCAGACCTGTATCCATCTTACCTGCTTTAAAAGCTTCATGCTGGATTAAACGCGATAAAAATTCTGTATTTGTGGTAATGGGGGCTAATTTCAAATTGGCAAGTGATGTTGCTAATTGATCAAGTGCCGCTTCGCGCGTATTCGCGTGGACAATCAATTTACCAATCATTGGATCATAATAGGGGGAGATTGCATCCCCCGCTTCCACACCGCAATCAAGGCGAATGGGCGCATGCGAAAAAACATTTTCAGCATCATGCACCATATATTCAATTGCGCCCAATGCAGGTAAAAACCCTTGTGTGGCGTCTTCGGCGCAGATGCGTGCTTCTATGGCATGGCCATTTAAAGGTATTTCTTTTTGATTAAGTGGCAATGTTTCACCCGCAGCAATTCGCAACTGCCATTCAACAAAATCAAGTCCTGTAATTGCCTCCGATACAGGATGTTCAACTTGAAGCCTTGTATTCATCTCCATAAACCAGAAACGATCTGACCGTAAGCCATCCGATGGGTCAACGATAAATTCAACCGTACCTGCACCACGATAATTGATGGCTTTGGTAGCGGTAATGGCGGCTTGTCCCATTGCTTTGCGCATCGCATCGGGCATATTGGGTGCAGGGGCTTCTTCCACCAGTTTTTGATGGCGGCGTTGCAATGAACAATCGCGTTCATAAAGATGTACGACATTCCCATGATGATCTGCAAAAATCTGAAGTTCAATATGGCGGGGGTTTTGAATATATTTTTCAATTAGGCAATGATCATCACCAAAACTTAAACTTGCCTCGCGTTTAGCGGCCGCCAATGCCTCCTTAAACATTGCTGGATTTTCAACCAACCGCATTCCTTTACCACCACCGCCTGCATGTGCCTTAATCAAAACAGGATAACCAATACGCTCAGCCTCTTTTATCAGAATGTCTTGGGATTGATCTGAACCCTGGTAGCCAGGTACCACTGCAACCCCTGCTTTTTCCATCAATTGTTTTGCCGCATCTTTTAAACCCATCGCACGGATTGCTTTGGCATCGGGACCAATAAAAACCAATCCTGCTTTTATTATCATTTCAACAAATTCTGGATTTTCCGATAAGAAACCATAACCAGGGTGAATCGCTTCTGCCCCCGTTTGCTTAGCAGCATCAATTATTTTTTCGATTACCAAATAGCTTTTGCTACTGGCGGACTCACCAATATTAACCGCTTCATCTGCCATACGGACATGCTTGGCTTGTTGGTCAGCCTTTGAATAAACAGCAACGGTTGCAATCCCTAATTTGCGGGCAGTTGTAATAATACGGCAGGCAATTTCGCCACGATTGGCGATTAAGATTTTTTTAAACATAGGCCACTACATCCTAAAAATACCGAATTTAGTCGGCGCAATCGGTGCATTTAAAGTGGCACTTAAACTTAAAGCTAAATGTTCACGGCTTTTAACAGGATTGATAACCCCATCATCCCATAATCTTGCCGTTGCATAAAGCGGATGGCTTTGCTGGGTAAATAAATCAAGAGTTGGTTGTTTAAAAGCAGTTTCTTCTGCTTCTGACCAAGCCTTTCCTTGTTTTTCAAGCGCACCACGTTTGACCATTGCAAGGACATTTGCCGCTTGCTCACCGCCCATAACAGCAATGCGGCTATTTGGCCAACTCCATAAAAAGCGTGGTGAATAAGCACGCCCGCACATGCCATAATTGCCTGCCCCATAAGACCCACCAATGATTAAAGTGATTTTAGGAACGGTACTGGTGGAGACAGCAGTCACCATCTTGGCGCCGTCCTTAGCGATGCCACCAGATTCAGCACTTTTTCCGATCATAAAGCCTGTGATATTTTGCAAGAATACCAATGGGATATTTCGCGCCTGACATAATTCAATAAAATGCGTGGCCTTAAGCGCAGATTGTGAAAATAAAACCCCATTATTACCGATGATCCCAACGGGCATTCCATAAATATGGGCAAATCCTGTAACAATAGATGTACCATAGCGTGGTTTAAATTCATCAAAACGCGACCCATCAACGATACGGGCAATAATTTCCCTTACATCATAAGGGGTTTTGGGGTCGGCAGGCACTATTCCTAAAATTTCTTCTGGATCATATAAAGGAGGCTCAATCGATTCAAAGGTTGGGGATTGATTTTTTGTGCGGTTCAGGCTTGCGATTGCCTGCCGTCCCAATTCCAACGCATGCGCATCATTATCCGCCAATATATCTGCAACCCCTGATTGGCTTGTATGAAGGTCACCACCACCAAGGGCTTCTTGGGTTACTTCTTCCCCTGTTGCGGCTTTAACCAAAGGGGGGCCTGCCAAAAAGATTGTTCCCTGTTCTTTGACAATGATTGATACATCCGACATCGCAGGAACATAGGCACCACCCGCCGTGCAAGACCCCATCACAATAGCAATTTGGGCGATGCCTTTTGCACTCATATTTGCTTGATTATAGAAAATACGCCCAAAATGATCACGATCAGGAAAAACTTCATCTTGATTAGGAAGATTTGCCCCTCCGCTATCTACCAAATAAATGCAAGGAAGGTGATTGGCCTCTGCAATTTCCTGCGCGCGTAAATGTTTTTTAACAGTTAATGGATAATAGGTTCCCCCTTTCACCGTTGCATCATTACACGCAATCATCACTTCTTGACCACAAACACGCCCAATACCAGCCACCAAACCAGCCGCAGGAACTTGATTTTCATAACAATCATAGGCCGCAAGCGCACCAATTTCCAAAAAAGGAGACCCTGCATCAAGCAGACGCGCGATGCGCTCCCTTGTTAATAATTTACCGCGTGCTTGATGGCGTTCACGTGCTTGTTCACTGCCACCTTGCTGCGTTAAGGCAATCACTTCTTCAATCAACGAAAGGGCTTGGCGGTTTGCGTGTTGGTTATCTGCAAATGCCTCAGAGGATCGATTTATCTTTGTTTGAAGAATGGCCATTTTTTTATCGCATCTTATTCATTAATTCACGCCCAATTAGCATACGCCGTATTTCCGAAGTGCCCGCCCCAATCTCCATCAATTTAGCATCACGAAAAATACGGCTGACAGGCGAATCGTTCATATAGCCTGCACCGCCCATGGCTTGTATGGCTTGATGCGCGACCACCATGGCTTCTTCGCTGGCATAAAGTACACAGGCGGCAGCATCTTGACGGGTAACTTCGCCGCGATCACACGCCTTTGCAACTTCATAAACATAGGCACGCGCAGAGTTCATTTTGGTATAAATATCTGCGGTCTTTCCCTGCATAAGTTGAAAATCGCCAATCGATTGACCAAATTGTTTGCGGGAGACCATATAAGGCATGATCTCATCCATCACAGCAGCCATAATCCCCGTACCAATACCAGATAAAACCACCCGTTCATAATCAAGCCCAGACATAAGGATACGAACGCCATCGCCTTCCTCACCGATCAGATTATCAAACGGAACTTCCACATCCTCAAAAATCAATTCTGCTGTATTAGAGCCTCGCATCCCCAATTTGTCAAAATGTGGTGAGGTTGAAAACCCCGTCATCTGTTTATCAATGATAAAGGCACTGATCCCCTTACTGCCAGCTTCAACATCTGTTTTGGCATAAATAATTAAAATATCGGCATCAGGACCATTTGTGATCCAATATTTCGTTCCATTTAAGCGATAATGATCATTACGCTTTTCTGCCCTCAAGCGCATTGATACCACATCTGAACCCGATCCAGACTCACTCATGGCAAGTGCGCCCACATGTTCCCCTGAAATCAATTTAGGCAGATAGGCCTGTTTTTGAGCCTCACTGCCATTTAAACATAGCTGATTAACACAAAGATTAGAATGCGCCCCATAGGAAAGCGCGATGCTAGCAGATGCTCTTGCAATTTCTTCAATGGCAATTGTATGGGCAAGATAGCCCATATTTGCCCCGCCATAGGCCTCAGGCACTGTAATTCCAAGCAAGCCCATTCCACCCAATTCAGCCCATAATTCACTTGGAAAACAATTTGTTTTATCGGTTGCTTCTGCCAATGGGCGGATACGATCTTGCGCAAAGCGATGAACGCTATCACGCAATGCGTTAATTTCTTCTCCAAGATCAAACTGCATGGAATGGTTAAACATAATGATTATCTCCCATCATTATTAAAAGGCTCAATTGGCCATTTCATTTATCATTTGCTCCCGCATAATGAATTTTTGTGGTTTTCCCGTTACCGTCATTGGCAATTCATCAACAAAACGAATATAGCGTGGAATTTTATAATGGGCAATTTTACCTTTACAAAAGTCAATAATGGAATCTTCTGTGCAAGTTTTGTCAGGATTCAAGACAATCCATGCAGCAACCTCTTCACCAAATTTTTTATCTGGAACACCGAATACCTGCACTTGGCTGATTGCTGGATGCGTATATAAAAATTCTTCTATCTCACGCGGATAGATATTTTCCCCTCCTCTAATAATCATATCTTTTAATCTGCCTGTTATTTTACAATAGCCTTCTTGGTCGATCTCTCCAAGGTCACCTGTTTTCATCCATCCATCAAGGGTAACAACATTTTTTGTCCGCTCCGCATCTTGCCAATAACCCTGCATAACGGAATAGCCTTTTGTCCAAATCTCTCCTTGAGTATTAACGGGAACAATTTCACCAGCTTCATCAACAATTTTGACCTCAACATGGGGATGAATACGGCCAACCGTTCCAACACGCCGTTCAATTGGATCATTTGCAGCACTTTGGAAAGACACTGGGCTTGTTTCAGTCATGCCATAAGCAATTGTAACTTCGCGCATATGCATTTCGCCAATAACCCGTTTCATGATTTCAATAGGGCATGGTGCACCCGCCATAATACCCGTTCTAAGGTTTGAAAGTTCAAATGTTGAAAAATTTGAATCCTCCAACATCGCAACGAACATAGTTGGCACCGCATAAAGAGCCGTTGCTTTTTCCTCAGCCACGATTTTTAAACATTGAGATGGATCAAACCCCTCCCCAGGAATAATCATGGTAGCTCCTTTGGTTACGCATCCTAATGTTCCCATAACCATACCAAAACAATGATAAAATGGGACGGGAATACATAAACGATCTTCAGAAGATAAGTTTAAAGCCCTTGTTACAAAATGCGCATTATTCACAATATTATGATGGGTCAAGGTTGCCCCTTTAGGAGAACCTGTGGTTCCGCTTGTATATTGAATATTAATTGGATCGGTTGGATTTAATGTTTTAGTTATCTCGTCCAATTTTGATAGTTGAATTTGATCTGCGAACGTCAATATCTGATTAAAAGCCCATATTCCTGTGGGGGGTGTATTGGTAAGCGCAATCACATGACGCAAATCTGGCAATCGGTTTGCTTTTAATTGCCCCTTTTCACTATTGGATAATTCTGGTGCTAATTCTTGTATCATTGCCATATAATTGGAAGTTTTGAACGATTCTGCTAAAATCAGCGCAGTGCATCCTGATTGTTTTAAAGCATATTCAAGCTCTGATAAGCGATAAGCTGGGTTGATATTGACCAAAATCAAACCAATTCTGGCACTAGCAAATTGGATAAGTAACCATTCCAATCGATTTGGTGACCAGATTCCAATTCTTTGCCCTTTAACAAGTCCGATGGCAACTAAACCCGCGGCCAATTGGTTAACTCTTTGTGCTAATTGTTGATAAGTCAAACGTTCATTTTGTGAAGAAAAAACAGCAGCTTCATGATCTGGAAAACGGCTTGCAGTTTGGGTAAGCAGGGCAGGAATAGTCAGTGTTAATAATGGTTCAGATTGATCCCCAACCACATGTGAAAACCCATCTTTAGGAAGAATTGATGCTACCATCATCTGATACTCTATACCCTTTCATAGAAACACCCATGATAGTTAGTTTAAAAATATTCGTCAAGGAACATAGAGATTCTTAAAAACTTAATCTACCATCATCCAGATTCAATATAATTCATCGCCTCATCATAACGAAAAAGATACAGTAAGTTACGCAAAGCCTGCCCGCGTTCGCTTTTGAATTGCGGATCGTTATTTAAGAATTTTTCGGCCTCATGATGTGCCAATGCCATTAAATCCTTATGTACGCCAATATCTGCAAAACGAAATTCAGGTAATCCGCTTTGACGTGCGCCTAAAACCTCCCCTGCTCCGCGTAATTCAAGGTCTTTTTCAGCAATCAACAAACCATCTTCACTATCGGCAATGATTTTTAAACGCTGAAAAGCTGTATCCCCAATATGATCAGCGCGAATAAGAACACAGCTTGAAGGTTTTTCGCCGCGACCAACCCGCCCTCGTAATTGATGCAATTGTGACAGGCCAAAATGCTCGGCATGTTCAATCACCATTATGCACGCATTAGGAACATCAACGCCAACCTCAACCACTGTGGTTGCTACTAATAACCTTAAATCACCATCATAAAAGGCCTGCATGATTTTTTCCTTCTCAGCAGATTTCATACGCCCATGCACCATGGCGATACGCGCCTGCCATTCGGGCGATAATTTTTCTGCGATAGCTTGTTGTAAAGCAGCCAAACGTTGTTCGGCTGCGATTAGGCGAAGGCTTTCATTTTCTTCAATCAACGGACAAATCCAATAGATTTGATCCCCCGCTACCAAGCGTTGACAAATGCGCTCAACCACTTGTTCAATTCGATGCGCTGGAATTACAACTGTGGTAATGGGTTTGCGCCCAGGCGGCTTTTCGGTTAGGCGCGAATGATCCAAATCTCCATAATAAGATAACATTAAAGTACGCGGGATCGGCGTTGCGGTCATAACCAGCATATCGGCGGCATTTCCTTTGCCAGAAAGGCTAAGGCGTTGATGTACACCAAAACGATGCTGTTCATCAATCACAACCAAGGCCAAATCTTGATAATGAACTTCTGCTTGAAATAAAGCATGGGTTCCGATGATTAGCTTTGCTTTTCCCGTTTTGATTGCTTCCAAAGTTATTTTGCGCTGTTTTTGGCCTCCACCCCGCCCACGCCCAATTAACAACACAGTTTCAAGCCCAAGCGCGGTGGCCAATGGTGAAATCGATTCATAATGTTGGCGAGCTAAAATCTCAGTTGGGGCTAAAAGTGCAGCTTGGCAAGGCGCACTTTCAATGGCGCGTAACATTGCTAACAATGCAACAATGGTTTTCCCGCTTCCAACATCACCTTGAAGCAATCGCAACATGCGCTCAGGCTTTGCCATATCACCATAAATTTCTTTTAACACCTGCTGTTGGCTTGCTGTCAATTGATAGGGCAAAGCTTTTATTAGCATTGAGGTTAAAGAGTTTTCTTGGGCGTCTGCTCCTTTAAGTACCCGCCCGCGCTCTCTTCCCAAACGCTGACGCACCAGCAATAGGCCAAGCTGATTAGCAAGCAGCTCATCATAAGCTAATCTAAGCCCAGCTTTGCCAGCTAATATATTAAAC
The DNA here is from genome assembly GCA_965229675.1 of Alphaproteobacteria bacterium. Taxonomy (GTDB): domain Bacteria; phylum Pseudomonadota; class Alphaproteobacteria; order CBDDJK01; family CBDDJK01; genus CBDDJK01. Next base: position 338,070 of record OZ245897.1, on the reverse strand, counting down.
TGATTTTCTTCAAATTCATGCTCAAATAATTGTTGTTCAAACGCATCGGGTTGATGAAGCTGCAATAATGCATCAAAAAAGCTAGGCCAGCTTTGCGGTTCTGTGACCCAGCGTTTGTCCAACCATTCTGGTAAGGTTATGCGATGTTGTGAAAAGGCTACTTTGGCGATTTTCATCATTTGCCGATTGCTAATGCCTGCAGTTAACGGATAGATAGGCTCAAATTGCGGAATGCGTTCAGCGTCCTGAATTGGAAAGCTGTAATCTGGATGCGGCATTTGATAAAGATCGCCATATTGTTCGATGCGTCCCGAAATTGCTAATTGCGTTCCTTCTGGATATTGCCGCCTTAAATAAGCTGTGTCGCCATGAAAAAATACCAATATCAATAAATCACCCTCTTCATCATGAAAGGCAATGCGATAGGGGGCTTTTGTTCGTCCACGCCCTTGATAAGGTGACTGGTTTTGCGGCGGGCGATGTTCGCCCACTTGACCATGCAAAGTTGCAAGCATACCAGCATGAAGATGTTGAATTTTATCAACCTTTACCCGCCGTGCAATCGTACGCGGCGTTGTAAGTAACAAATCAATTACCTGATCGCCACCAATCAATTTTTGATATTTGCGTTCCATTTGCTTACCAATGCCTGGTAAGCTTATAATTGGCGCAAATAACGGAAGCAGGATGGCAGGGCGCACAGAAAGGCCGCTAGAAGGCTTTAAACGGATTCATATTATAAATCTGGTGCTTATGATTTTTCATTGCCCTTGGTAGGCGTCATCGCTTGCTGCATCATCGTTTGCCAAAATTGTTGCATTTGTTCAAGATTAGGCTGTGACATTGCCATCGGGTTCATATTCGCATTATTTAAGGTTTCACCAAAAACTTGATTCATGCCATTTACGCTTGATTGCATCCAGCTATCCAATAAGGCTTTCCCATCGCTGGTTTGAATGGTTTTAAGCATGGATTTTTGTAATTCTTCAACCACGCTATCTTGTAATGCTTTCATATCGGGAAGCCCAAAAAATCGCCTTGCTTCTTCGGGCGTGCAATCAATATCAAAAGAAATTTTCATGGGATGCTATATCCTTTCCGATTAACGCATTTGATGCCAAATGCTTTCTTAAATATGCTTCAGCAACTTCCAACACTTCATCACCTTCGGTTGAAGGATCATCACTTGCCAAAATATCAGGATCAATTCCCTCGCCAACAGGATGGCCTTTTGCCGTACGATATTCTGAAGTTGTTAATTTAATTCCGCCCCCATTATCCAAGGGGAAAAGCGTTTGTACCAATCCTTTGCCAAAGCTTTTCTCGCCAATTAAAATCCCACGATCAAGATCCTGCATCGCGCCTGCAAAAATTTCTGCGGCCGAAGCTGAAGCTTCATTGATCAAAACAATTACAGGACGCCCCATTGAATAATCAACTTTATCAGCTAAATGGCGTAAGGTATCAACTTTAGAGGAGGTAGAGACAATATTCCCCCCCGTCAAAAACGCATCGCTGATAACCAAGGCTTGTGAAAATACCCCGCCAGGATTATCTCTAACATCAATAACCCATGCAAGTGGCGGGCCATGTTCTTGGGTTTGTAGGGTCATTGCGCGCAATAATTCTTTTCCACTATGGTCATTAAAATGTGAAATATCGACCAATACATAATCATTATTATAATTGTTTGAATGGGAGTCTGATAATTGTTCACCATCCAGTTTTAACATTTTTGATCGCACAGAGCGAATTTGAATCAAATCACGTTCAATCGTAATCGTTTTAGCAAAAGAATCCATTTGCATTTCATTATAAGCACTTCGAACATTTTTGGGAATCACCAATAATTCTATCGTTGAATTAAGTGGCCCTCGTAACATGGTTGTTGCCTCTCTCAAATTATAATTTGCAAGGCGTCTTTCACCTGCGGCAATGATTAAATCGCCTTCTCTAATTTTACTCTTCGCCGCAGGCGTATTCGGTAATATGGCCAATACCTCCAGCCCAAACTGATTTAAAGTTACCTCAATTCCCAATCCACCAAATTCGCCATCAACGCTTTCTCTAAGGGTTCGAAATGCTAACTGGTCATAATAGGTGGAATAACGATCCATTTTCTCAAGTGCAGTTTTTAAACCCGTTTCAATCAGCTGTGGATCACTTTTGGATTTTGCACTCGCATCCAATTGTTTAATTCCTTCAATAACATCTGATAAAAGCTGTTTACGATCCACCTCGAATAAATAATAATTTTCAACCAATTCAATGACATCATTATAAAGGGCGGCTACTTTATGATTTTCATAAGGAATCTGATTGTTTTTTTGTCTAAATTCTTTTATTGCAAGGCCAAGTTGAACGACCTCTTCCTTATTATCGGGGCTACATGTGGTAAGCCCAATGCTTAGCGTTATAAGCAAAGTTAAATAGATTGTTTTTCGGAAAATTTGGACAGTTAAAGCCATTATTCGTGACATTTCATATTGCGCACCCAATTAAAAAAATCAATAATAACTAAATAGATTAAGCCCAATTAAATTTGTATTTAAGTAATTCTATCCTTAATTATTTTATCATAAATAATAAAATTGTCAATTATACTATATCCACTCGCGCATGTTGCGCTTTGGCTTAAATGTTATATCCCAGAAATACCCTATTGATTTATATAAGCGAATCTTTCATTTTCAGAGTTCAATTAATTTAATCTTTAAAAAACTTAAAATCTATGATTCCTTCTGGACTGCTAATTGTTGCTGATATTTTGCTAGGTTGCTTGCTTATTATCGCAATTTTTTATGGGCTTCGCGTTTCACGCCAGCTTGAGGCATTGCGCGCAGATAAAGCAGAATTAAATCATGTTTTGAAGAAATTTGTACACGAAAATGAACGCGCTGAACAAGCCATCGCTCGTCTTCAATCCAATGCCGAGGATGGTCAAAAACATTTAGAAAAGCTAATCAATGAAGGCGAACCTTTAAAGCATGAATTATCAACGCTCATTAAAAATGCTGGGGGATATTTCAAACGCTTGGAGCGAAAAAAGCGTACAGTTCAAGCCATGGCAGAACAAGCCCCTTCAAGCTATGAAAGAACGCCTTATGAAAACACAGCAGGATCAAGAATGGCGGCTTCACCCCCGCCTGCGCCCTCAGCCAATGCGGCTTCAATCAAGGCATCTAAACGTGACAATTTAATTGCTCAGCTTGAAAATATGCAAAATAATCATTTTGATTCGCCTTAATCAAGCACTCTAAAACCGATGCGCTTATTTGGCTTTATTTTATTGGTTGCATTTTTAACCTTCTCTCTACGGGCAGTGAATTTATGGCATCATAGCGCATTGGGGGAGGGTGTAAATTTTATCAATGAACGGTTTCAGCAATTTGCGCAGTCAACAAATTCAGGCAATTTAGATGAACCTGGTCTTGAAAGCGAGGGGTTTAGCGCGCAAGGCAATAATAACCTAACCCCTATTCCCATTGTTAATAACGATGATCCGCCTTCAGATGAAACGGATGAAGAAGAAGCAGAATTACAACCCATACAATCATCTTCTTCATCGCGTGCTACGATGGAAGAAGCTACAAGTGGTATTAACCGAATAGTAGGACGACAAGAACAAGAATTATTAAACCAGCTTGGGGAACGCCGATTGGACTTAGAACGCCGAGAAGCAGAAATCACCCGTAAAGAGGCTTTATTGACTGCGGCGGAACAACAGATGGTTGAACGCCAAAAGAATTTGGAAGCACTCAATCGTGAAATTCAAGAAATGATTCGTGAATTTGAGGATGAAAAAGAAGAAGCGCGAAGCAGTGTTATTCAAACCTATAATATTATGAAACCGCGCGCGGCCGCCGCGATTTTTAACGAACTTGAACTAGATATTCTTATTAATGTTGTACGCTCCATGACCCCAAGAAAACTTGCGCAGATCATGGCGCAAATGGATCCAATCAAAGCAAAAGAACTTACAACAGAACTTGCTAATAAGGAAATTAGCGTTCAACAATAGCCATCTTTTTGAAACTTTACGCTTGATTTTGTATTTTTATCGTGGCTATCTAGTAATGATTATTCCTATGGAGGGGGATTGAGTAAGATAGTTGCATATTATATTGCACTTTAATCTTGTGGCAATTAAGTTCTATCTCTTACTTTTATTTTCAAAAAACAATACCACTTCTATAGCTTATATAGTCGTTTGAAATAATTTTTTAAAAAAGGAGTTAAAAACTTATGAAGACTTTGATGAAAAGCCTATTAACGGCTGGTGCAATGGCGATTACCAGCGTTGGTTTTGCTTCAGCACAAAATATTGCAGTTGTAACCCATGGGCAGGCAAATGACGCATTTTGGACGGTTGTTAAAAATGGCGTGATGGCGGCCGCTAAAGATACGGGCGCAAATGTTGATTATCGTTCACCTGAAACCTTTGACATGGTTGCGATGAGCCAATTAATTGATTCAGCAGTTTCACAAGAGCCAGATGGTTTAATTATTACCTTTCCTGATGCTGATGCGCTTGGGCCTTCTGTTCAACGCGCAATTGAAGCTGGAATTCCCGTTATTTCCATTAATTCAGGTGGTGCTGCCGCAAAGGCACTTGGTGCCGCACTTCATGTTGGGCAAAGCGAATATGATGCAGGGGTCGCCGCAGGTAAAAAACTTGCCCAAATGGGTGGTAAAACCGCGATTTGCGTCAATCATGAGGTAGGCAATGTCTCCCTTGATGAACGCTGTGCAGGATTTGCTGAAGGCTTTGGTAAAGTAACGATACTTCCTACAACCAATGATCCATCAGAAATTGAATCTAAGGTTGCCGCTGCAATTGCTGCTAATGGTTCAGTTGATACTATCCTCGCCTTAGGGGCTTCCACTGCAGGTGAGCCAACGGTAGCTGCTGTTAAAGCTTCTGGCCGTGACATTGCAGTTGGTTCTTTCGATCTTTCGGCCAATTTCTTGCAATCCATTGTTGATGGCGATGCAGCCTTTGCGATTGACCAACAACAATATCTGCAAGGCTATTTGTCGGTTGCGATCATGGCACAACAAGCTAAATTCGGCTTGATGCCTGGGGGAGATGTTGCTTCAGGTCCAAACTTAATTACAGGCGATAAAGCGGCACAAGTGATTGACCTTTCTGCAAAAGGCATTCGCTAAACCTAAATTAAGTGTATAAAGATGAGGAAGTGACGTTAATTCGTCGCTTCCTTTGTCTTTCGAGGAAGAATGATGCAAGAAAATGCGGATGTAATTGAAGCAAGCGCTGATGAGCGTATAAAGTCAGAAACTGCATTAACCAAATTACTTAAACGCCCAGAATTAGGGGCGATTGCAGGGGTATTACTGGTAACCATCTTTTTTGCCTTTACTGCCGATAGTGCCATGTTTACGGTTGCAGGCTTTTTCAATTTTATGACACCTGCCTCGCAATTAGGGATTTTAGCGATTGGTGCCGCCATGTTAATGATTGGCGGTGAATTTGATTTATCAATCGGATCAATGGTTGCTTTTGCAGGGTTATTTTTTGGTATTTGTGTTGTGACTTGGGATTTAGACCTTGCGATAGCAATCCCTTTTACCTTTATTTTTGCGGCAATGGTCGGGGCTTTTAATGGAACAATTGTAATTCGTTCAGGCTTACCATCCTTCATTGTGACCTTAGCATTTTTATTTATCTTACGCGGGCTTTCATTGGTTGGATTAAAATGGGCTTCAGGCGGGGCAACCCAATTACGTGGCATTCGTGATGTTGTTCAAGATCATTGGTTGCAACCATTTTTTTCTGGCGATGCTTTTCCTGGATTTTTTCTATGGCTAGCTGAAAATGGTGTGATTGAAACCTTTAAGAACGGTGCGCCGAAAGTAAAGGGAATGCCAGTTGAGATTCTATGGTTCATCGCGATTGCGTTGGTTGCCACCTATGTTTTGCTACGCACGCCTATAGGAAATTGGATTTTTGCCTCAGGGGGGGATAAGGTTGCGGCTTCTAATTCTGGTGTGCCTGTGCGTGCAGTAAAAATTTCACTGTTCATGGTTACCGCTTGCTGTGCGGCTTTAGTTGCAATTATCACCGTGATGGATGCAGGATCAACCGATGCAAGACGTGGCTTTATGAAAGAGTTTGAGGCAATTATCGCCGCCGTTATCGGCGGGTGTTTGCTAACAGGTGGCTATGGTTCTGCAATCGGTGCTTTCTTTGGTGCCATTATTTTCGGCATGGTGGTGATCGGGCTTAGCTATACTGATTTTGATCAAGACTGGTTTCAGGTATTTTTAGGTTCCATGCTTTTAATTGCAGTCTTATTTAATAATGCAATTCGTAAACGCGTTACTGGAGAACGATAAGATGGAAACTCCTATTGTTCAGATGCTGCAAATTGAAAAGCATTTTGGTAATATCATTGCCCTAGCAGGGGTTAGCTTTGATGTGCGCGCTGGTGAATGTCATTGCTTGCTTGGTGATAATGGCGCAGGTAAATCAACTTTCATTAAAACCATGTCGGGTGTTCATAAACCAACAAGAGGTGAAATTTTATTTGAAGGCAAGCGTATGGATTTTTCAACGCCACGTGCTGCTATGGATGCAGGAATTGCCATAGTATTCCAAGATTTAGCGATGATCCCGTTAATGAGTGTTACCCGTAATTTTTTTATGGGGCGTGAACCAACGAAAGGTCGTGGGCTGTTTAAACGGTTTGATATTGAAAAAGCCAATCAGATTACAATGACGCAAATGCGTGAAATGGGAATTAATTTACGAGGGCCCGATCAAGCCGTGGGTACTTTATCGGGAGGCGAACGCCAAACCGTTGCAATCGCACGTGCCGTTTATTTTGGTGCGAAAATCTTGATTTTAGATGAACCAACCTCGGCATTAGGGGTACGACAAACCTCCAATGTGTTGGCAACGATTGATCGTGTCCGTAATCAAGGAATTGGCATTGTTTTTATTTCCCATAATGTTCGCCATGCAATGGCGGTTGGGGATCGATTTACCGTATTGAATCGCGGGCGCACACTTGGCACAGCCGTTAAAGGCGAAATTAAAGCCGATGAATTACAAGATATGATGGCAGGCGGTCAAGAAATGGCCGAACTTGAAGGTTCCCTTGGTGGCACTGTTTAAACCATACGATTATGGGGGGCGACAATTAGGCGATAAAATAATCAGGGTGGTAAAACTGTAAAAACGCGAGGGTTATTTTTTTGCGAATAATTCTCAAAAAAATGATTGCTTTAAAAAAGTTCCTATGATAGGACAGTTTTGTTGACAATGATTATCATTGTCAAAATAAAAAACGAACGCTAACGTACCTGATTGAGTTTATGAATATGATTTATATGGAATCTACCAAGAAGGAAAATACACTGAATTTTTTGTTTGGTGTAGCGTCTATACTAAATGCGTAATGACTTATGATTGTTTGCAGTTGTAATCTTATTCAAAAACAAGAAGTTGAGGCGGTTGTAAATGACCTACTCACCCGTGATCCGTGGCAGTTTATTCCCCCTGAAACCATTTATTTTGCGTTAAATAAGCGCGGAAAATGTTTTGGCTGTCTTCCAAATCTTGCGCAATTGATTCTGACAACCACCTTAAACTTCCACAAAGCGATTCATACACCAGATAAAGAAATTCATGCTTTAATGCAATCCCTTCAAGTTGAATATAATTGTTATGAAATGGCAAAGACTAAAAAAGCGTTAGAACCAGCCCACGCTTTTTAAGATATATCGGGCATTGCGCACTAGGTAGCGGACTCATAAAATTGGCACCACAGTCTTATTGTAGCTAATTTAACAAATGCCATAAAATTTGTTGAGTGTTTTTCGTATCTTGTTGCAATTGATCGAAATGATTTTTTTAGCCTTCCAAAAAATCGTTCAACAATATTCCGTTGTTTATAAAGCTCTTTATCGTATGGTTTAGGCGTTTTTCGATTGGCTCTTGACGGAATACATTCGATAGCACCTTGTTCCCAGATCATGTTTCTTATCCATTCTGCATCATAAGCCCTATCTGCAAGAACTGCTTGCCCGAATTGTAAATTTTGTAACAAATCACGACAAGCAGGGGCATCATGTGCTTGACCTGATGTTAAATTAAACCCCATTGCCAAACCATGTTCATTAACGATGGCATGAAGTTTTGTTGTTAAGCCTCCTCTTGATCGCCCCATACAACGAAATTTACTGTTTTTTTTACTGTCGCTGCAGAATGATGCACACGAATAGAAGTCCCATCAACCATAACAAGATTATGGTTATAATAATCACAAATAGCATCCATTAAACGATCCCAAATACCAGCCTTCGTCCAACGATTAAATCGATTATAAACAGTTGTGTAAGGCCCATAACGCTCTGGGAGATCACGCCATGGAATGCCTGTGCGAAGCTTGAAAAATATTCCATTTAAAATACGACGATCATCAACACGCTTAACCCCACGGCTCTTTTGAGGCAAAAGTGGGAAGATAAGCTCCCATTCAAAATCACTAAGATCAAATCTGGACATGGTTAACTCCTAAAAAAAGGTTGTAATACCAAAGCTGAATCAGATTTGAATTAAATATACAACAATTTTATGGGTACGCTACCTAATTATATAAATGCTTTTTTGAACAGTAAAAGTATAGAATTTTCGATCATATCTTTCGCTTTTGAATGCCGTTTTGTTTTTCGATTAAACCTTGCAAGATAATGCCTTAGCGATAGGTCTTGAGACAGGCTTTGCAACGATAACGCTGCTTACCATGAACAATGCCACTTTTTACATAAGATGAGCCGCCGCAATGTTTGCATGAAATCATATTTACCTCCTATAAATAAAGAGGGGTCTAGACAATTTTAGTTGACATGAAATTATGTTAACTTATTGTTTTGAGTATGAAAAATAAATATAAAAAAGTTGCTCACTTTTCTGAAGCTAAATTTAGGCAAATTCTTAAATGTTTTGCATTAGATTTAACGGCCTCAGATGCCTCATCTTTAACAGGCATAAGTAGGAATGGCATAAACCATTTATTTTTTCAAATACGCATCAGAATATTCCATCTTACGCAGCACGAAATACATTCAAACAAGACATCAGGTATTTTTGAATGAGATGAAAGCTATTTTGGTACGAAGCGTATTCGTGGCAAAAAAGGAAGAGGTGTTGCTGGAAAAACACCCGTATTTGGTTTGCTAAAAAGAAAAAATGCTGTTTATGTTAAGATTGTTGATAACTGTAGCAAAGAGCAGCTTATGCCAATCATTCAAGGCAAGGTTTTGGAGGGATCAACGATCAATACAGATGGATGGAAAGCCTATGACGGATTAGTTTTGAATGCTATGCTTATAATTGGTTGGGGATCATTATCGTGTCTTTCATTCAAAGGATGAGTTCGTAAGAGGAAAATGCCATGTTAATGGGATTGAATCATTCTGGTCGTATGTAAAAAGAAGGTTGGCTAAATTTAATGGATTAACGGATGATAAATTCTATCTCCATTTCAAAGAATGGGCATTGTCAATTATAGATAGATTTGATTGCAAATTCTTTCATTATCCATAAATGAACTGAATATCGTAGCATTTTGATTGATTTTGAATATCGTTTGGTTTTTCGATTTAACCTTGCAAGCATATCCCTTAAAGAAGAGTTTTTTGCTTCCACAAGACAAGTCTCAGCTTTGCTTATAATATGCTTTTGATAATTAGGAAACATAGTTGCGTAGTTATAATTCCCATCAGTAGCGATAAGATCGATTTTATGTCTATGGATCATCCAATAGAGTTGCCTTGCGTCTTTCCATTCTCCTCCTCCGACATGAGCCGCAATAACTTGGTTTCTGTCCCGATCAACAGCCAGCCATACGCGTGTTCGGTTTTCTTTTTTTGTACGTAGGTATAAAGCTCGTCCATCTCTAAGATGCTTATTTCTCGTCGCTGCATTTGAAGTTTCAGAAGTTCACACTCTACAATCTTCCCCGCATTTTCAATCCATTTGGAAACAAGTTGATAAGGGACATTTAATATCCGCCCAATGGCTCTAAGCCCACTGCCGTTAAGATACATCGCCAAGGCTTGTTTACGAAGTGAGTTTGAATATTTTTCACGGCGGTCACCTTCAATTTGATTACGCCTACAAGAACGACAGCGATAACGCTGAAAACCACGAACAAAACCATTTTTGACTAATGATTGATGGCCACAATATTTACAATGATCCATAAAATACCTCCAATATCAAATGTGAAAATCTTTAGACATATTAAATTATCTATCTATAGTTGTCAATGCCAAAGAATGCGAATGGAGATTTAACAATAGACAAGGAAATGTTTATAAGATATTATTAAATGAATTTAGAAAAAATCTACTCTAAAATTGTCTAGACCCTAAATAATTTCAAAACTTTACAAAAATAATAATGCATTTTATACAGCCCTTGCATTTAATGCGACTAAATTAACAATAAAATAAAGTGCAATGACTGAAAACAATCAATCCCCAAATAGCAAGACTGTAAAAGATTATTATAATAATAATGTCCCTGAGTTTACTAAAGGGTATTTTCATTTTCGCTGGGGACAATCGGCACTACGGTTTGAAACCTATCTACAAACCAAAGAGGCTTTATTGCGGTGTTTAAAAGGCGTTTATGTTAATAATATGGTAGAGGTTGGTAGCGGTCCTTGTGTATGGAGTTCCTTTTTGCACCAACACAGTGATCACTTTGTTGCAATGGATTTATCACTTGCGATGTTGGAGCAAAGCCCAGCACATGAAGCGGTCTTAAAATGTTGTGCGGATGCTGCTCATTTGCCATTATCTGATTATAAGGTTGAGGCACTTGCATCCTTGCGTGCATTTGAATATTTTCCTGATAAGCTTGCCGCACTTATTGAATTTTGGCGTGTTCTTACACCTGATGGCTTCTTGTTAATTGCGACAAAAAACAGAAAATATAGTGGTTATAGCCAGCATAGTGATCCTAAAAAGAAAGATATACATAGCGGTAATCTTACCCCTTCTGAGCTTGTTGGGTTATTAAAACAAGCTGGTTTTGTTGAAATACAATTACGACCTGCTTATTTAGGAAGAACCAAAATTATTCTTTTATGGAAATTCATACGCTATTTTAGACGATTCATTGATCCAATTTGGCAAGAAACCATGCCAAATTGGTTAAGCGATATTAGTGAAAGTTATATCGTTACTGCACGCAAGAAATAACCATTTCAGTTAAATTTAAAAATGAAACATACAGCTAAAAACCAGATGGGTTATTTATTGTGGTTACCACAAAAACTTGATGATATGTTATGTATTACTAATAGTTTCTTATATTGGCCGCTTTTACAAAATAAAAATATTAGAATTGATTGGGTCGGCGAATTACCTGATTACGCATATTCATTTACATTAAATCATACCAGTTTAAAAGAGGTGTTGAATACGAAGCATAGCAAATATGACTGTATTGTTCTATTCGGGATTGAACAAGAAAATATTATAGATAATCTTGATCAGATTTCTAATTCGCTAAGCTCTAATGGCAGGCTATTCATTGGGGTAGAATGCCTAATCGATGATTTATTAAACAAAAAATCGCTTAAGATGATTATTAAAAATATAATCCAAAGACGATGCCATATAAAAAAAATAAAATCTTGGTTGAACTTAAGAAAACCCGATAACACAATAATCCGCCCTCTACCAAGCTTATGGCGACCAATATGGTTAGTTTCGGCAGACCCTAATTTTGAAATTTGCTATAAATCAACAACGCATATTAATCATAATATATTCTTAAAATTAATGTTATATCTATGCAATTGGTATAAATATTTTCCAATAAGTGCTTCTTTATGGATTGTTTCAAACAATGAATCTACCAATAATTAACCAGTTGGAATCTCATTTCAAGAAAGAAGGAACTTATATAGCACGCTATATTGCCTATGTCGCAAAACCAGAAAAAATTAGTAAGCGTATATTTTTACATGTTCAAACTGGCGATAGAAACTGGTGGATGGTTAAAATAGCCTTTTACGATGATCCATTGTTAAAGCTAGAAATAAAAAATCTATCTTATTTAGAAAACAAACTCGCTGGTTCTGATATAAAAAGAACAGTGCCACGACTATCTTATTCAACGGATAATTTATTCATACAAACAATTTTATCTGGAACCTCAATAGAAAGATATTTAGCATCGAATTTTTATTTTGTTATGCGCCATTTTAACTTAGAAAAAAAATTGAGTGAAGTAATTGGATGGCTGATAAAATTTCATGAACACACTAAAATATCTGGTAACGAAATCGGCAATTGTATAGGGGGCTATCATGGTGATTTCAAGCCATCTAATATTTTATTAGATCCTAAGCAAAAAATTTCAATAATTGATTGGGAATTATATGAAAAGAACGGCTATCAAATCTATGACTTATTTCACTTTATAACTCAAACAGGAATAATTTTGCTAAAACAACAAAACAAAGAAAAGCGCATTAAACAAATATTAAACGATGAAAATAAAATTAGTAAATTATTGAGAAATTTACTTTTTTATTATGTTTCAAAAAGAAAACTTTCAGCAAACGGTTTGCAACAATCTTATGTTAATTATTTAAAATTCATATTGAATCGACGCGCACAATTAGGTTTATATGATAAGGAATATTACATTTTGGATATTATTGATTATATTAAAATGCATGAAGCCAATCTTTATTTATTTGCGGACTTTTCTGACTACTAATCGTGAATAACTCTTATTATAAAATAGGGAATAGTCTAAGGCATTTAAGCCTTCTTGGCGTGATTGGACGCTTATTGGGAATTGTCAATCTTTACATCTTATTGAATTTTCTTACCATTATAGATTATGGTATTTTTGCGCTGATTAATAGCACCCTTGTTTTAGTTACGGTTTTTTCAGGATTATCTTTAGACGAGGTGATTGCAAGCCGAAGTGTTAAAGCATTAAGCATGCATAAAAATCGCAAAGGTAATGAATTATTATCTTCTTTTTTTCGGTTAAATTTCTTTGGTAGTATTTTAGCCACCATTCCCATATTAGGATTGTTACAATTTGGAAATATTGAAAGTACGATTCAGCCAAAAGACTTACTCATCATTTTTTTCATTATCTTGTTGATGCCCATCAGGCGACTGATTTTACTCTTTTACCAAGTGCAAGAACAATTTGCAGAAATCAAAAGATTAGAGCTGTTACAAGGTATTTTAAAAACTGTAGGCTATTTTAGTTTTATATATCTTTTCGATTCTGGATTATTTGGGGCACTTTGTGCAATATTAATATCTTTGTTATTCTCGATTATTTGCTTAGGTCGCATGTTTTTTGTAGAATATCTGTATGCGCTTCGCTTTACAACTTTACAACCAGTGTTTTCCTTACTTCTTGAAGAAGGAAAATGGGCACTTGCACGTGGTGCGGTTTCAACAGGGCACGAAAGTTTACGCGCATGGTTGTTTATGATTATATTAGGCACAGAAGCACTTGCTTTTTTTAGTGCAGCAAAATCACTTTGTGGTACAGTGAAATCGTTATTGCCACTTAAACGTGTGTTGTTGCCGCTTATGAGTCGAAAGCTTATTGAAGATGGTCAATTAAAAGAAATTTTTTCCCAAGCGATACGATTAACATTTTCAATAATGTTTGTTGTGGCAGCTGGGATAATTTTATCAATACCTTGGCTTGTTCCAATTTTTATCCCCAAATATCAATCAGCCATTTTAATTTTTCAAATTATGGCACTTAGTTTACCTTTTGGTGGTGGCGGGGTTTTAACCGTGCTTTTCATATTATTTGATCGTAATAAAATGTTACTTAATATGGCCTTATTACGTGTTATTTTTATGTTGTTTTTAATGCTTCCAGCGATGTACTTATTTGGTTTAATTGGTGGAATTGTTGCATTTTTAATTAACGGATTATTGATAACTATTATCCTTTATACATATTTAAGACAAAAGAATCCTACTTATTCACTCCACGCTGGAGATATATTTCTTTTTAAACATGAAGACTTAATGCTAATAAAAGGTTTTTTTAATAAAAAGTTAGATTAATTAGGTAGGTGTGGGAAGAAGCAGAATAAATTGGACTGGTGAAACAGGTTGAGTTGGATTGTTTAATCAGATGTGAACAACTCTATTTTCAGATAGGTTCAAGTTTTTTTAAGCTTCTTGAAAGCGATATTTTGCAAAGACACAGATAATAATTTGATAAAAGCTTCTTCGGACGCACCACATTTACTTTAAACAAGTCTTGATGAGGCTTAATTGAGTTACAATTCACACTTCAAGGGAATTAGAAATTGCAGAAAAAATAACAAAATCAGCGTGGTTCTTGAAATTCATATATCAATTCAACCTCTAAAACCCACAGCCACAGACAATGATAGAGGTGTTCACAGATGACTAATTATTTTATATTTTAACCTTGCGAATACACCAAACAAAAAATCGTTTTTAGCTTACAAAATGTTTTTGTTAAATTTTTGCGTGGATGACTGATTTTACACTTGCTTTAAATGGTACGAATCGTGCATTTAATCAAATAATTATTAGAATAAATTATTTCTGGCTGGAATTTGCATATGAGTGATCAAGCATCTGAACCCACAATGGATGATATATTGGCTTCTATTCGCCGAATTATTTCGGAGGATGAGGGAGGCGAAAAAACAACTGAACCTGCAAATAATCCGCAAGCTACTTCACAAGCTACTTCACAAGTTAATTCGCAGGGAAATTTGCAGGCGCAGGCTCCCCAACAAAGTCAAGCTATGCAACAAATTGACGAGGATGATGACGATGATGTTGTGGTTTTGACTAAACCTGCGTCCAGTCAAGCTAAGGTAGAACCTACGCCAATCCCTGCGAAAAAGCCAACGGTAAACGCTTCAAATTTAAAACCAGCCTTTAAAGATGATGCTGTTGGGGCGGCGCGTAAATCACGCAAAGGCCCATCATTGGATTCGTTAGATATTGATGAAACCGAAAGCAAGGTAAGGTCTTTAGGTAACTCAAAATCTGTTATGAAACCTTCTAATATGCGGCGGGCAGATCGTGGGTTAGATAATGCGTTTTCAGATGAACGCTTGCTTTCAGCGACAACTGAAACACTTGGTACAGCCTCTTTCGCTTCTTTGGAACGTGCAGTGCGGATGGGTAAGGCTGGCGATACATTGGAAGATGTTGTGCGCAACTTATTGCGTCCAATGTTGCGGGGTTGGATAGACCAAAACCTACCATCCTTGGTAGAACGTATGGTTCAAACCGAAATCCAAAAAATTGTGTCAGGTGCCAGACGCAACTGGGAAGATTCTGATTTATAATTGATTAAGAATAAAATCTGATGACTATTTTATGTGATAAATGGATTCGTGAACAAGCCACAAAAAATGGTATGATAGAGCCGTTTGTTGAATCCCAAAAGCGTGAAAATGTAATTTCTTATGGGGTAAGTTCTTTTGGTTATGATGCACGCGTTGCCAATGAATTTATGATTTTTACCAATGTTGATAATGCAATCGTCGATCCCAAAGAATTTCAATCAACCACTTTTGTTACACGCACAGGTGACCATTGTGTGATCCCACCAAATTCTTTTGCACTGGCACGCACAGTTGAATATTTTAAAATTCCAGAAGATGTGTTGGTAATTTGTCTTGGCAAATCAACCTATGCACGTTGCGGGATCATTGTTAATGTAACCCCGCTTGAACCTGGTTGGGAGGGGCATGTTACCCTTGAATTTTCTAACACCACCCCACTGCCAGCCAAGATTTATGCCAATGAAGGGGCGTGTCAATTTTTGTTCTTAAAAGGCGATCAACGCCCTGAGGTAACCTATCGTGATCGTGGCGGAAAATATATGGGACAGCGTGGGGTAACGCTTCCTAAAATCTAGCTTAAGCCCATCCCAAATGGATATTATTGAAATTACTGGCGGCGTTCCACTGCAAGGCGATATTGCCATTGGTGGTGGAAAGAACGCAGCATTGCCTTTAATGACAGCCGCCCTTTTAAGTGCGAAACCTTTGCGGTTGCACAATATTCCACCCCTTGCAGATGTACATTCCATGTTGACCTTGCTTAAGCATTTGGGATGCGAGGCAGAGCTTAGCGAAGATAAACAAAGTGCAAACCAATCAATGAGCGGGGTGCATCAGCTTAATTTATCTTGTCCTAAATTTACAACAGGGATTGCCCCTTATGATCAAGTTCGGAAGATGCGGGCTAGTGTTCTGGTTTTGGGACCATTATTGGCAAGGTTTGGTCATGCAAAGGTTTCTTTGCCAGGGGGATGTGCGCTGGGTGCGCGGCCAGTTGATCTTCATATCAATGGATTAAATGCAATGGGCGCAACGATCAATATTGATCAAGGCTATATTCATGCAACTGCAAAAAGCGGATTAAAAGGTGCAGATATTAGCCTTAAATTTCCATCTGTTGGCGCAACCGAAAATCTATTGATGGCAGCAAGTTTGGCTCATGGTGTTACAAGAATTAGCAATGCAGCACTTGAACCTGAGATTGATGAGCTTGCGCATCTTTTAAATAAAATGGGCGCAAAAATAACGGGGATTGGGTCAAGTGTGTTGGAGATTACAGGGGTTCCAGCCCTTGATCAAGCGGTGCATCGGGTAACTGGGGATCGGATTGAAGCAGGAAGCTATGCCATTGCGGCAGCAATGACACGGGGTAAGGTTCGGCTTTTGGATGCGCCTTATGAATCTTTGAAGGCTCTGTGGTCGGTGATTAATCAAACAGGGGTTAAAATAACTCGTGAAGGTCAAGATGTTGTGGTGACTGCCGATCATATTGCCAATCGCCTATGTGGTGTTGACGTGATAACAGAACCTTATCCAGGGTTTCCAACAGATTTGCAGGCACAATTTATGGCTTTAATGACCTTGGCAGATGACGCTGCCATGATTACTGAAATGATTTTTGAAAATCGTTATATGCATGTGCCTGAACTGCAACGCATGGGAGCAAATATTAATTTACACGGCAGGTCAGCCTTAATTCGTGGTGTCAAGCGGCTAAGCGGTGCGCCCGTCATGGCAACTGATTTACGTGCTTCCATGTCATTGGTAATTGCTGGACTTGCCGCAGAAGGAAAAACACAGATCAATCGCGTTTATCATCTTGATCGTGGCTATGGAAGATTAGTTCGTAAGTTAGCAGCTTGTGGTGCAAAGATTGAACGTATAACAAAATAACTTTGTTATACGCGATTTTTTGTCACAATTTTTCATTCAATGCGCCAAGATAATCAGAAACTTCGTGAGCTTGCAACACAGCATTACGAATCAGCGCATCAAAATGATCAATCATATAACGGATATGATTATTCGTATTCAAAACAAAATAGCCTTGCCCAATATACATGACCGCACGAATAGGGCCAAATACAGTGAAGGGAATTGAATAATGATTACGTTGATCAAACCCATAAAGGCGAACCTTTGGATAAAATTCGTCAAGCATTTTGATCATATAAGCAAGCTGTTCTTTTCTAATCTCAAGAGATAAATTTTCCCACATCCCTACCCCTTGCGCAAATTGTTGAAGCGCTTGAATCGGCAAACAAATTTCAAAGTCATTATTACTGGTGCGAGCATGATCTTGTTGGCTATCACGATCTTCAATCGCTTGCTCCCCTGTTTTAACGACATAATCACCATATTCATGACGAAGCACTGCTTGAGTTTTAAGCAATTCAGGAAAAGTGGTTGGCACGTGACGGATTTTATAACCTGATGCTTCCCGCCGCCATAATTCAAGATTGGTATCGATGGGGGCGCGTCTGCTTTCAGGTGTAAAGTTTAATGCACCATCTAAAAAAGTGGTAACGGTTCTTGGCTCATCTGATAATCCCAACAGCCAGTCACAGCTAACCCCAAGGGTGGAGGCAATTTGCGCCAAACTATATCCGTTAGGTAGGCGTGGGTCTTTGCTATTTAATAATTGAATTAAAGTTGAACGATCAATGCCACTGCCCTCAGCCAACTGCGTTTTATTCACCCCAACCCACTGCATTGCCTGTATTAAATTATCACGAAATTGACGGGCGGTATCCTGCTTGCTCATGATTTTTATCCTATAAATATTAATTAAAATACAAAAAAATGATAATTGTATATTTTTATGATTTTAAGCATATAACAATAACATTGTCATCAGTCAATTTTAAGATTACTTAAAAAAAAGTTTAACATTCTTTATTTAAGGTGACTTAAATGCATGAAACGCCATTACGTTCTGTTATGAAAGGTATTAGCTGGCAGGGGCTTGGTTTGCTCTCTACCATGCTAATTAGCTACGGGTTTACAGGGGCTTTATTTAAGTCGCTTGGAATGGCAATCACGCTAAGCGGCATATCGCTGATTGTTTACGTGCTACATGAAAGAATATGGCAAAAACTTCCCTTTGGCCGCCAATATCAAAAAATTGACACGCAAAAGGCGGGCACTAATACCCTTAAAGAAAATAATTTATGAAAAATTAGGCCGTAATATCAATCTGATTCTCAACGGATGTTTCGCCAAGAAGTTCTCTATTTTCTTCAAAAAATGGCTTCAAATCCCCTGATGGAAAGCGCGAGATTGTCTCTCCATTTTTAGAATCGCTAATATTGACATAGACTTCCATATTTTCCACATCAAAGGTTAGCTTGGCTTCAATCTTACTTTCATTGATCCGTGAATTTACTAATTCGAGTAAACGCGCACGCCGTTCATCTTCATTTTCACGGTTGGCATCCTCTTCACGAACATTTGCATCTGTGTTTTCATCAATTGATGTCACCATATAATCAGGCAAATCGCTTATGGCACCTGAATTATTAGAAGCAATGTTGTTTTGAGAAACCGTATTTGACCCATTCGCTGCTGGAAGGGGGAATTGTGGTAAAATTTCCATCGTTCTGATCCTCTCTAACGTATTTAACGTTTATAACAAGGTAAATTCTTTACCTATTTCTTTGAGTATAAACCTATACTTCATTTTAAAACTACACTAAAAATCATTTAATGTCAACTATACCTATCATATTAGTGCGCAATGCCTCTAATTTTATTTAAGTTTACAATTGATTTATTTAATTTTTTCTTGTAATAACAAATAAAAATTAATACTTCATTTTTATTTATTCAAAATCATGCCGCAAACATTTTTTTCAAAATATAGCGATTATCTTTATTCTATTACTGGATTTTTATTACTTGTATATTTTATATATCACACATGGCACGGTAAATATAGCTTAGCAGGTATGTTTCATCTGGAGCGTCAAGCCGAACAAGGTCAGATGGAATTAAAAAAACTTGTTGAAGAACGTCAGCATTGGGAAAATTTAATCGCTGGTATTGATCAAGTAATTGACATTGATCTTTTAGAAGAACAAGCACGCAAAAATGGTATGGTCATAGATGGTGATTTTGTTTATCCTCACACTCCAATGATTAGGTAGCGGACTCATAAAATTGGCACCACAGTCTTATTGTAGCTAATTTAACAAATGCCATAAAATTTGTTGAGTGTTTTTCGTATCTTGTTGCAATTGATCGAAATGATTTTTTTAGCCTTCCAAAAAATCGTTCAACAATATTCCGTTGTTTATAAAGCTCTTTATCGTATGGTTTAGGCGTTTTTCGATTGGCTCTTGACGGAATACATTCGATAGCACCTTGTTCCCAGATCATGTTTCTTATCCATTCTGCATCATAAGCCCTATCTGCAAGAACTGCTTGCCCGAATTGTAAATTTTGTAACAAATCACGACAAGCAGGGGCATCATGTGCTTGACCTGATGTTAAATTAAACCCCATTGCCAAACCATGTTCATTAACGATGGCATGAAGTTTTGTTGTCAAGCCTCCTCTTGATCGCCCCATACAACGAAATTTACTGTTTTTTTTACTGTCGCTGCAGAATGATGCACACGAATAGAAGTCCCATCAACCATAACAAGATTATGGTTATAATAATCACAAATAGCATCCATTAAACGATCCCAAATACCAGCCTTCGTCCAACGATTAAATCGATTATAAACAGTTGTGTAAGGCCCATAACGCTCTGGGAGATCACGCCATGGAATGCCTGTGCGAAGCTTGAAAAATATTCCATTTAAAATACGACGATCATCAACACGCTTAACCCCACGGCTCTTTTGAGGCAAAAGTGGGAAGATAAGCTCCCATTCAAAATCACTAAGATCAAATCTGGACATGGTTAACTCCTAAAAAAAGGTTGTAATACCAAAGCTGAATCAGATTTGAATTAAATATACAACAATTTTATGGGTACGCTACCTAATCACTAATTGTTAATCCTCATAATCTTATAGTTTGGATTGATACGAAATAATTAGTTGTTTTTGTATATTCTTCCATGAGGATGTTATAAGGAGATTTGTACTTTCAATGCCCTTAGAGGTTTTTGGTGATTATAGGCTGGGATAAATGCCATAAGAATTTGGAACCAAACAATTACTTTCTTTCGACGAATAAGTTTAGTGCCAAAATAGTTTACATTATATTCAAAAGCATTTTACATTTTTCCTAGATTTGTTTAGCACAGAGTAAGATAGAATATTTTGATGCATATTTGAAACAACAGATGTTTTATGCTATTTTTATTTATATCTGTTAAAGATGAGGCTTTGGAGACCATCAAACCCGATGCGAGACATTTAAGGATTTGGATTCAGAAAAATATATAACCATCTTAAATTTATTTTTTATTTTTAAAACAGTAGGCTAACATAATTTTATGTTGACTAAAATTGTCTAAATCCTAATTTACTGCTTTGGGCTTTGGAGGAGAGAGCATATTTTAAATTTCCTATCGGTTTGCGTTAAGATAATGCGATGTAAGGATCACCATTTATTGGTGGTTTGATACGGGTAAATCATGTTTCCAAATAGCCTTGATCCTGACTATCCAATTGATGCCGTCTTATTTTGTTGTACGATGAATGCAGTGCGCTCGGCGATGGCAGAAGGGCTTGCAAAAGCGTTATTTGGTACCAGCGTTTATTTTGATTCAGCAGGGGTACGAACGGGTGAAACCGATTATTTAATGATTGAAGTAATGCAAGAAAAGCAAATTGATGCCAGCCGCCATAACCCTAAATTATTAAGCGAATTACAAGATGGTTCATTTGATTTGATTATCACATTATCACCAGAAGCACAGCATCATGCCCTTGAATTAACCCGCACGATGGCATGCGAAGTTGAATTTTGGAATACATTTGATCCCACAATCATTGAAGGCAATCGTGAAACACGCCTGCAAGCTTATCGCCAAGTGCGTGATCAAATAGAACAAAAGCTTAAGCAACGCCTTGCGCCATTGATTGATCGTTCATAGTACATTTTTGATAAATCGTCGTTGCGAATGCGGATTAGATTCGGGGGAAGGTTGACTCTTATAATCTGCATGTTATTATAAAAACTATCTTTAATAGACTTAACACCTTAAGGAGGGAAAATAATGAAATTTACCAAAACTCTGTTGATGGGGGCTTCTGCGCTTGTGCTTGCAGTCGCAACTAATGTTAAGGCTGAAACCTTAACGATTGCAACCGTGAATAATGGTGACATGATTCGTATGCAAGGGCTAACCGATGATTTTACCAAGAAAACTGGTCATGAAGTGGAATGGGTAACCTTGGAAGAAAATGTACTTCGGGAAAAGGTAACAACCGATATTGCAACCAAAGGCGGGCAATATGACATCATGACGATTGGTATGTATGAAGCACCAATCTGGGCGAAAGAAGGCTGGTTGGTCTCGCTTGATGATCTTTCAGCTGATTATGATATTGATGATATTTTACCTGCGATGCGTAACGGCTTATCCTATGAAGGGAGCATGTATGCTGCGCCATTCTATGGTGAAAGCTCGATGGTTATGTATCGTACGGATTTAATGAAAAAAGCTGGTTTGAAAATGCCAAGTGATCCTACTTGGAATTTCATTAAGCAAGCCGCAGCGGCAATGACCGATAAAGGTGCAGAGCAATATGGAATTTGCTTGCGCGGGAAAGCTGGTTGGGGTGAAAATATGGCGTTTTTAACAGCAATGTCTAACTCCTTTGGTGCTAAATGGTTTGATGAGGATTGGAATGCACAATTTGATAGCCAAGCTTGGGCGAATACCCTTGATTTCTATCTTGATCTTATGAATAATTATGGTCCTCCTGGTGCATCTTCCAATGGATTTAATGAAAATCTTGCATTATTCCAGCAAGGTAAATGCGGCATGTGGATTGATGCTACAGTTGCCGCTTCATTTGTAACCAATCCAAAAGATTCGACTGTTGCTAATGATGTCGGTTTTGCGCTTGCACCAGATAACGGGCTTGGGCCACGCGGAAACTGGCTTTGGGCTTGGGCACTTGCTGTTCCAGCAGGCACCGCTAAAGAAGGTGCAGCCAAGGAATTTATCGAATGGGCAACTTCCAAGGAATATATTGAATTGGTTGCTTCAAAAGAAGGCTGGGCGAATGTGCCTCCTGGTTCACGTACCTCGCTTTACAATAATCCTGAATATGCAAAAGTGCCATTTGCAAAAATGACTTTGGATAGCATAAATTCTGCCGATCCGCTTAATCCAACGGTTGACCCTGTTCCTTATCAAGGGATACAATTTGTTGCTATTCCAGAATTTGCAGGGATTGCAACAGCAACAGGTCAGGAATTTTCTGCGGCATTAGCTGGGGATAAATCTGCGGCGGAGGCACTTGCGGCCGCACAAAAAATCACCACGCGAGAAATGGAAAAAGCAGGATATTAAAATTTTAATTTTTTAAATTTTTTTAAAGAGGGGGGGAAGCCAGCATAATGGCAACAGATCATTCACGCGCTGCGGCAAGGTTGATGGTCTCCCCCTCTGTCTTGTTGTTGTTATTATGGATGGTCGTGCCTTTGGGCATGACCTTCTATTTTTCATTTTTACGCTATAATCTCCTGCGCGGAAATAAGGGGCTGTGGGGGATAAAAAATTACGAATATTTTGTAACCGACCCTGCTTTTTCTTCTGCCATTATCAATACGTTATTATTGGTGCTTGGGGTGATTGTAATCTCCATCATTGGCGGTGTGTTGCTTGGGCTTTTGCTCAATAAAGATTTTTGGGGACGGGGCATTGTTCGTTTGATGGTGATTGCGCCCTTCTTTGTGATGCCAACCGTTTCTGCGCTGGTTTGGAAAAATATGTTTATGAATCCAGTTAATGGTTTGTTTGGTTATTTTGCTAAGCTGATTGGGGTTGAACCGATTGATTTTTTGGCGCATTACCCGCTTGAATCTGTGATTGGAATTGTGGCGTGGCAATGGCTTCCCTTTGCAACGCTTATTCTACTCACAGCCCTTCAATCCCTTGATCAAGATCAAATGGAAGCGGCCGAAATGGATGGTGCCAGTGCTTGGTCAAGATTCTGGTATATTATCATTCCTCATTTAGCCCGTCCAATCACCGTAGTTGTTTTAATTGAAACAATCTTCCTATTAAATATTTTTGCTGAAATTTTTGTTACGACTTCAGGTGGACCTGGTACGGCATCGACCAATCTTCCTTGGTTAATTTATCGAACTGGTCGCTTGGGGTCTGATATTGGCGGTGCGGCGGCAGGCGGCATTATCGCCATCATTTTAGCAAATATTGTTGCGATTTTCCTTATGCGGATGATCGGTAAGAATTTGGATGAAAGTCATGGCAAGAACGCAAAAGATCACTAGCAGACTAGGCTGGACATTATTTGCTTGGGTGATAGGCGGATTATTGTTCTTTCCAATTTTCTGGACAATCCTAACCAGCTTTAAGACGGAGGCAGAAGCAATCGCAAGCCCACCCAATCTTTTTATGTTTGATTGGACATTTGAAAATTATGCTACGGTACAGGAACGTTCTGATTATGCGCGGCATTTTTGGAATTCGGTTGTGATTTCACTTGGCTCAACCATGCTTGGATTATTGATTGCGGTACCTGCGACTTGGGCAATGGCGTTTGTCCCTGGAAAACGTACCAAAGATGTTTTGATGTGGATGCTTTCCACCAAGATGATGCCAGCGGTTGCGGTTTTAATGCCAATTTATTTTATTGTTCAATCGATGGGATTATTGGACACACGCACAGCATTGGTTATTATTTTAATGCTTATGAATTTGCCGATTATCATATGGATGCTTTATACCTATTTTAAGGAAATTCCGAATGATATTCTTGAAGCGGCACGCATGGATGGCGCAAGCTTAAAAAACGAGATTATTTATGTTTTATTACCAATGGCAGTACCAGGGATTGCCTCAACTTTATTATTAAACATCATTTTAGCATGGAATGAAGCCTTTTGGACATTGACATTAACCGCTTCCAAAGCCGCACCTTTGACGGCATTCATTGCAAGCTATTCAAGCCCTGAAGGGTTATTTTATGCAAAATTATCTGCAGCTTCGACAATGGCGATTGCGCCAATTTTGATTTTAGGATGGTTTTCACAAAAACAGCTTGTGCGTGGTCTTACTTTTGGCGCAGTAAAATAAGGATCAAACTATGGGACAAATTATCTTACATAATATCACAAAGCGGTTTGGCGCAACTGAGGTCATCCCACCCTTAAATCTAACCATCAATGATGGCGAATTTGTTGTGTTTGTTGGTCCATCGGGCTGTGGAAAGTCAACCTTGTTACGCCTAATTGCAGGTCTGGAAGATGTCAATGAAGGCACCATCGAAATTGATGGCAAAGAAGTTACGAATACCGCCCCTGCGCATCGGGGGTTAGCCATGGTGTTTCAAAGCTATGCACTGTATCCGCATATGAGTGTTTATAAAAATATTGCGTTCCCTCTTAAAATGGCGGGTGTTGACCCAGCAGAGGCGAATGAGAAAATAATGAATGCGGCACGGATTTTAAACCTTAAAGATTATATTGATAAACGCCCAGGGCAGCTATCTGGTGGGCAGCGTCAGCGTGTTGCAATTGGACGGGCGATTGTTCGTGAACCCACCGCCTTTTTATTTGATGAACCTTTATCGAATTTGGATGCAGCACTGCGTGTGAATATGCGTGCCGAAATAACCGATCTTCATCGCCAGCTTGCAACCACAATGATCTATGTCACCCATGATCAGGTAGAAGCGATGACAATGGCCGATAAAATTGTTGTCCTACAAGCTGGTGTGATTGAACAGGTGGGCGCACCGCTTGAACTTTATAATAATCCTCATAATCGGTTCGTAGCTGGTTTTATTGGCTCTCCTAAAATGAATTTTATTGGCGGTGAATGGGCAAAAAAACATGATGCGTTTGAAGTTGGCATCCGCCCTGAACATATAGAAGTCGTTCATAAAGGAGGCAATTGGCGTGGAAAAGTTGGCGTTGCCGAGCATCTTGGATCAGATACATTCTTGCGGGTTTCCGTTAATGGAATTGGTACGCTTACCGTGCGCTCCCCAGGGGAGGTAAACGTAGCTTATGGTGATGAAATTGGCTTAAAAATAGCTGGAAACCTATATCGGTTTAATAAAGACGGATTAACAATATGAGGCTTAAGGGGCGGCGCGCCCTTATTACAGGCGGCGCGCGTGGGATTGGTGCTGCCTTTGCCAAAGCCTATCTTGCAGAAGGTGCGCAGGTTGTTATTGGCGATATTGACGTTGAGCGCGCTAATCAAACGATCAAGGAAATTGGTAACAAAAACCATAAAATCCATGCAGTCGCGATGGATGTTACGGATCAGGGGCATATTGATCATGCTGTTAATACAAGCATCGAATTGATGGGTGGCATTGATATTTTGATTAATAATGCGGCTATTTTTAACGCTGCACCAATTGTTGATATTAAACAGGAAGATTATCATAAATTATTTTCGATTAATGTATCGGGTGTTTTATTTACGATGCAGGCAGTGGCTAAAACCATGATCGCAGCTGGAACAGGCGGAAAAATCATCAATATGGCTTCTCAAGCAGGGCGGCGTGGTGAAGCTTTGGTGGCGGTATATTGTGCTTCTAAGGCGGCAGTGATTAGCTTAACACAATCCGCAGGGCTTGATTTGATTCGTTATGGGATCAATGTCAATGCGATTGCACCCGGGGTTGTGGATGGCGAACATTGGCAAGGCGTTGATGCCTATTTTGCGCATTATGAACAAAAACCATTAGGACAGAAAAAACAAGAAGTTGGCGCACAAGTCCCTTTTGGACGAATGGGAACAGCAGAAGACCTAACGGGGATGGCAATTTTTCTTGCAAGCAAGGAATCTGATTATATTGTCGGTCAAACCTATAATGTTGACGGCGGAAATTACCTATCTTAATGCCCCGATTAAATAAAGAAAATTTACCGTTAATTGAGGGGGTTAAATGCCCCAGCTATGACCGATCAAAGCTTCGTGCTGGGATTGTCCATATTGGTGTTGGCAATTTTCATCGTGCGCATCAAGCATGGTATTTGCACCGTTTGATGGAGCAGGGACTTGCCCATGACTGGGCAATTATCGGTGCGGGTATTCGCCCTTATGACGAAGCTATGCGTCTTAAATTAAAACAACAAGATTATTTAACCACATTGATAGAATTAAGTCCTGAACAACAATCAGCTGAAATTGTTGGTTCGATGATAGATTATGTTCCAATTCAATCAGGCAATGCACCATTGATCAAACAGATGGCCGATCCAGCTATTCGTATCATATCAACAACGGTTACAGAAGGTGGGTATTATATCGACCCAGCTAGCAAAAACTTTGATCATTCCCATCCACATATTTTATATGATGCGGAAAATCCTGACCAACCCAATACCGTATTTGGTGCGATGATTGCTTCCTTAAAATTACGGCGTAGGCATGGTTTGGGTGGAGTAACCTTGCAAAGCTGTGATAATCTTCAGGGCAATGGCAATATCATGCGTCAGACTGTTATATCTTTGGCTAAGTTAAGTGATCCCGATCTTGCCGAATGGATAGATCAAAATTGCAGTTTTCCAAATTCCATGGTGGATAGTATTGTTCCAGTAAGTGGTGAAGATACGTTTGCAAAAATTCGGGGGTTAGGGATTGAAGATCAAGCTCCCGTCACCCATGAAAATTTTCGCCAATGGGTGATTGAAGATAAATTTTGTGCAGGTCGTCCCCCTTGGGAGCAGGTGGGGGTTATTTTTTCCGATGAGATTCATGCTTATGAGCGGATGAAAATTCGTATTTTAAATGGTGGGCATCAAGTGATTGCGCCCGTTGGCGATTTGTTAGGTATCGAGACAATTTATGATACAATAACCCATCCATTAATTTCTGGCCTATTTGATAAAGTAGTGGCGGAGGAAATTATCCCTCATGTTGCTCCAGTTCCTAACTATGCGCCACTGGATTATGTTAAGCTGATAAAACGCAGATTTGCTAATTCTGCTATTTTTGATACCACACGCCGCGTGGCGTTTGATGGTTCTTCACGTCAGTCAGGATTTATTTTACCTTCTGTTTATGACTGTTTAACAGCAGGGATTGCGCCCCATGGATTAGCCCTTATATCCGCAATTTGGGCGCGCTATTGTTTGGGTGAACGCGAAGATGGCACCATGATTGAACCCAACGATCCAGATTGGGAAAAATTAACCTTATGTGCAAAACATGCAAAATCATCACCAGCCAATTGGCTAGATAATCAGTCAATTTATGGTGATCTTGGAAATCATCCCGAATTTTCGCAAGCCTTTATTGATTGGCTATCGCAACTCTACAAGCAAGGCATTCAATCGACCATTCGTTCTTATTTAGCTTCTTAAATATGGCTTCAATTCTAATTTTGTAGATTTTTCAAGAAAAATTGCCATAACAAATAAGCCTGCTTGAATGACAACGATAAGTGGGGCGGTGGCGGCATCCATATGATAGCTTAAATAAGTTCCTGTAAGTGCGGAAAAGACGGAGGAAGTAAGCGCAATCATCAACATTTTATCAAATGATCGCGTGAGCAAAAATCCAGTAGCCCCGGGCGCGATTAACATAGCAATGACTAAAATGACACCAGCCGCTTTTAATGCAGCAACAATTGTTAATGCTAATAAAGTTAACAAACTAAAATGGAGTGTTTTTACTGGTAAGCCAATGACACTAGTATGGGCGGGATCAAAGCAATAAAGCATAAAATCCTTTCGTTTTATAAGCATGATACAAGATGTGATGACAGCAATGCTTGCAATTTCAATTAAATCATCTTTGGAAATTCCTAACACATTGCCAAATAAAACATGTAATAAGTGAATATCAGTTTCAATCTTGGTGAATAGTACTAAGCCCAGTGCAAACATTCCAGAAAAAATAATTCCCATTACCGCATCTTCTTTAAGGCGGCTATTTTGTTTAAGATAACCCGTAGCAACCGCGCAAAATAACCCCGCAATAAATGCCCCAATCATCATTGGAATCCCAACAAGAATTGCAAGACATAAGCCAGGTAGAACTGCATGGGATACAGCATCACCCATCAGTGACCAGCCTTTTAAGACTAAAAAGCAAGAAAAAATTGAACATACACTGGCAATCAATATAGATATCATTAATGCCCTTTGCATAAATTCATACGCCAATGGTTGAAGCAATAAATTAATGAAATTATCCATGGGCAACGAATTTTCTTTTAATAAGCCCATATTTAGGAGCAAACAGAAAAGTACCAAGAAAAATAAGCGTTTGTAAGGTTACAATTAGCCCCCCAGGATTTACGTCAAGAAAGAAGCTTAAATAAGCTCCAATCGCACTTGTAAAGCTGCCAAGTAAAACTGCAATCACAATAAGCCGTTGAAATTTATCTGTGATGAGGTAAGCGGTTGCTCCCGGTGTAATGACCATCGCAATCACAAGGCATGCACCCACAGTCTGCAATGCTGCAACACAAGCCGCACTTAACAGCGTAAAGAACATGATTTTAAGAAAATTAATAGGCAATCCAATGCTATGCGCATGATTTTCATCAAAAAAGACAACCATCAAATCTTTCCATTTTAAACATAATGCAAAAAGGCAAATGATTGAAATAATCACAACTTGCACAGCATCATCATCGGTGATTGCAAGAATATTGCCTAAAATAATGGCTTGAATATTCACCATTGTTGGATTGATTGAAACAAACAATAAGCCGCTTGCGAAAAATGTCGTAAAGACAAGTCCTATAACCGCATCTTCACGCAATTTTGTTTTATGCTTAACGATTACCATGCTGCAAGCCGCCAAAATGCCTGAAAAAAATGCCCCTAACGCATAAGGTAAAGCTAATAAATAGGCCAAACTTACCCCAGGGACGATAGAATGCGCCAATGCATCGCCCATTAATGACCAGCCTTTTAACATTAAATAAGCGGATAAAAATGCGCAAACGCCACCAACCAATGCACATACCCAAATTGCCCTTACCATATAGGCATAGTTAAACGGTTCTAATAAGGTTTCGATCATTGCCTGCGGTCATGTTTGGTGATTTTTTCTCCGCCGCGCTCTCCATAAAAAACAAGCGGACGTTCATCATCGGTTAAGACGGTAATTTCACGTTGGTCTTCATCATCATGCAAATCTGTGCCAACTAATTGATGATGACGTAACATCCCGCCAAAGGCTTTTACAAGATTTGTTTGGGTAAAGGTTGTTTCAACGGGGCCATAGGCAAGCAATTCCCTGTTGATCAGCAACACTTCATCGCAAAAGCTTGGTACACTTCCTAAATTATGGGTGGAAACCAAAATCAAACGATCTTCAGAAGCTAAATGACGAAAAAGCGTGATTAGGGATTCTTCTGTTTTAATATCTACCCCCGAAAAAGGTTCATCAAGCAAGATGATCCCTCCCCCTTGTGCCAATGCGCGTGCAACGAAAATTCGCTTTTTTTGCCCGCCGCTAAGTTCACCTATTTGATGATGTTTATAGTCACTCATATCAACTTGTGCCAATGCTTGATCAACTGCATGGCGATCTGTTTTTGAAGGACGGCGTAAAAATCCCATATGGCCGTAACGCCCCATCATAACAACATCTTCAACCAATATTGGAAAATTCCAATCAACTTCCTCGGTTTGGGGAACATAGGATACAAAATTTTTCTTTAGGGCGGCTTGTACCTCTTCCCCCATAATTTTAACTGAACCTATCGTTGGTTTTATAAAGCCCATAATCGCTTTAAATAAGGTGGATTTACCCGCACCATTCACGCCAACAAGTCCACAAATTTGTCCGCCGTGTAAATCACCACTGACATTTTCAAGGGCAATCAACCCGTTTGGATAGGTAACCCCAACATTTTTTAATTCAATAAGTGCGTTCATTAATTACAAATCTTTATTTGGGTCATGACTAGTTGAGCGGTTTATTGCGACATATATTTAATATGATTTTGTATATGTTATTTTCCCTATTATTATACCTAAATTCAGTTTCTTTCAAATGATAATAGAAAGTGTTTTTACGCATACCTCTAAACTTTGTCATTCTTACCTTAGCGTATCCCCAAAATCCTTCAATTCCGTTAATATGTGCTTTACCCTTTACAAATTCATCTTTTCCATGATCAACCCTTAGATGCTTTTCATACCCTACGTCTACTAAGCCATTATAACCACGCCATCCATCAGAATTTATAACACTGTCAAGCGAGACTTTTCCTCTTATAACTGCTTGTATAGTGGCTTTTGAGCAATCAGGAACAATTTCAGTATAAACATGACCATTCCTTTTGAATATGCCAAATACGATTGTTTTACCATAAGCACCACGCCCCCTTTTGCCCTTAACACGCTTGGCTCCAAAATAACTTTCATCAACTTCAATAATCCCACTATAAGGGGAGCCTTCTTCACAATATTCGGCTAATCTTAATCGTATCTTATAAAGAATATTGTTAATCGTGTTTCTATTTAGCCTTGATATTTGTGCTATTTTGGAGGCTTCAATATCAAGGCTAAATAGGCGAATAATTTCCCTAAATTTAGCTTCAGAAATTTTTGAACGGTAATAATATTTGTTTCGCATCGTCAGCCCTAGTGTATAGCACAATAAAAAAGTGCTCAACTAGTCATGACCCATCTTTATTTTGAAGATTTAGCGTCTAAGGCGGTTTGGAATCCGTTGGCAATCGTCCTTGTTGTAACCTTTAAAAGGTCAAGATAAGTTGGCACGGCTCCATCCGCTTTACTTAGTGAATCTACATATAATACACCACCATAAATCGCATCCGTTTCTGCAGCGACTTGACGTGCTGGCTTATCCGAGATTGTACTTTCGCTGAAAATAACAGGGATATTTTTTTCGTTAATGATATCAATGACATTACGAACTTGCTGCGGCGTCCCTTGTTGATCGGCGTTCATTGGCCATAGGTAGACTTCTTGCATATCAAGATCACGCACAAGGTAGCTAAAGGCACCTTCACTGGTAACAAGATAACGTTGATCTTGCGGAATATCACTTAAGGTTTGTTCAAGCTCTGCCTTAATTTTTGTAACTTTCTTCGCATAAATCCTAGCATTGGTATTATAGGTTTCGGCGTTTTCAGGATCAAGATCGTTGAATGCTTTGCGAATATTTTCAATATAAATCAGGGCGTTTTGTGTTGACATCCATGCGTGCGGGTTAGGTTTCCCGCTATAAGCCCCGTCATAGATTGAAAGTGGTTCAACCCCCTTGGATACAGTTACACTTGGCACCCCTTCTATATCAGTTAAGAATTTTTTGAACCACCGCTCCAGATTAAGCCCATTCCAAAAAATGATATCCGCATCTTGTGCGCGGACAATATCTTTTGGGGTTGGTTGGTAATCGTGAATCTCAGCCCCTGCTTTTGTGATGGATTCAACGATCAAAGCATCCCCCGCGATATTTTTTACAATATCAGCAATCACGGTGAACGTTGTCACTGCCTTTAACGGTTCATCTGCTTTGGCTTGCGATGAAAAGAGGATTAAACCTAACAAGGCAACATAGTTTAAAAATTTTATGTTCGGCACTATTTTTTGTTTCCTTTTTGATGGTTTCTTAACTAAAGTGAATAACCGCTTGCATAGTTTCAAGTCAATACCCGATCCAATTTGTTGCATTCAGCGAATTAAATAATAATCTTATGGAAATAATATGAGTTCATTTTTTTTAGGCCTTCTGAGTTCGTTATTTGACAAACGAACATTGGGGGAGAGCGTTGATGACCGCCGCCGTCCTATTCAAACTTTATGCGAAGAACTTATTTCTGTGCATGGGGAGGTAACGGGTGCCAATAACGCCTACACAATTTTAAATCGCTATCGCAAGATGGATGAAGATGGGAAAAAAGCTTTCTTTGATTATTTAACAAATACGCTAGATTTAAACCCGCAGGAAATTATAGATACTGCAAGTGCTTATGCTCAAGAGGCAAGTCCCGCCAATTACAATAAGTTAATGAAATTCAGTGAACCGCCACGTCAAGAGCTGTTACGCCGATTAAATATGGTATCAGGTGGCACTGCTGAATTGGTACAGATGCGTGTTGATTTGTTGCGTATGATGCGAAGTGAACCTGAATTTGCACGCACAGATCAAGATTTTAGACATATGTTTATTTCTTGGTTTAATCGTGGTTTTTTAGTAATGCGGCGCATTAATTGGGAAACACCTGCCAATATTCTTGAAAAAATCATTAAATATGAAGCCGTGCATGCTATTAATGATTGGGATGATCTGCGGCGGCGTATCCAACCTTCTGACCGCCGTTGTTATGCGTTTTTTCATCCTGCAATGCCTGAGGAGCCGCTTATTTTTGTTGAGGTTGCCTTGATGAAAACCATCCCTAATTCAATCAACACAATTTTAAGCAGTGATCGACAGATTTTAAGCCCATCGGAGGCAAAAACCGCCGTTTTCTATTCGATTAGTAATTGTCAAACAGGGCTTAAAGGGATTTCCTTCGGTAATTCTTTAATCAAACAGGTGGTAACCGATCTTCAAGCCGAGGTTAAAACCCTTAAAACCTTTGTCACTTTATCGCCTTTGCCCTTATTTGGGCGTTGGCTAAAAGAAAAAGCAGAAGATAATGAGTTAGCTTCTGTGGTGAATTATGCTTTAAAGTTAGATCGTACCTTGCCACTTGATAAAGAAGGCCAACAAGCCATCCGCCAGTTGGTGGCTTATTATCTGATTGAGGAAAAACGCCAAGATGGCTTGCCCTTAGACCCAGTTGCACGCTTCCATTTAGGAAATGGGGCATTATTGCACGACATTCACGGTGATGCAGATCGTTCAGAAAACGGAATGGTTACGGCTTACGGAGCGATGGTGAATTATCTTTATGATCTTGACCATTTGGCAGCAAATCATGAAGCCTTTGTAAATGATAAGAAAATTAAAATCAGTAAATCAGTAGATACCCTTAATCGTAATCACAATAAATATTCAGAGAAAAAATCAAGTGAAAATGCTTAAGTTTAAACCAATTAAACCGTAAAATTTTTGAATGCAAAACCGCTTCAACCCAAAATTTTTCTTTATAAATCAAGCGTGAAAAATTATACTAAACAAGATGTAAATTTTTTTTCATGTGTAAATCATTAAAGGAGTATGCTTGATGGCATCTTATCAATATGTATTTGGTATGCAACAATTATCCAAGACTTGGCCAGGTGGAAAAGAAGTCTTAAAGAATATTAACTTACAATTCCTACCAGGTGCAAAAATTGGGGTGCTTGGCTATAATGGGGCTGGAAAATCGACCCTATTAAAGATTATGGCGGGTGAGATCACTGAATTTAATGGCGAAGTTTGGGCTGCCGAAGGGGTTAATATAGGATATTTACCACAAGAACCACAACTTGACGAAGATTTGAATGTTGGTGAAAATGTGATGCAAGGGCTGGCAGATTTAAAGGCTCTGGTACAACAATTTGAGGCCGTATCCATGAAATTTGCTGAACTTGGTGAAGATGATGATATGGATGCGCTGATTGCCGAACAGGCTGAATTACAAGAAAAAATTGATGCCGCCGATGCGTGGGACTTAGATTCAAGGGCTGAGGTTGCAATGGATGCCTTGCGTTGCCCTGATGGTGAGCGTTCAGTTAAGGATTTATCGGGGGGGGAAAAACGCCGTGTTGCCCTTTGTCGTTTGTTGCTTGCCAGACCTGATATGCTTTTGTTGGACGAGCCAACCAACCATTTGGATGCTGAATCGATTGCTTGGCTACAACATTTCTTGGGGGATTATGCTGGAACTGTCGTGATGATCACCCATGACCGTTATTTTTTGGATAATGTAACAGGTTGGATTTTGGAATTAGACCGTGGGGCAGGTATTCCTTATGAAGGGAATTATTCCAGCTGGCTTGAACAAAAACAAAAACGTTTAGCCCAAGAAGGGCGCGAACAAGAAGCTAAAATGCGTTCAATTGCGGCAGAACGTGAATGGATCAGCCAAAGTCCACGCGCACGTCAGGCAAAATCCAAAGCGCGGGTTCAAGCCTTCAATGAATTGGTAGCTGAAGCTGAATCAGGTGAAAAAGCCAACGATACAGCGCAGATTGTAATTCCGCCAGGGCCAAGGCTTGGCGATGTTGTTATTACTGCCGAAGGGCTTACAAAAGCCTATGGTGAAAAATTATTGATGGAACAGCTTAATTTTCGCCTGCCTGCTGGTGGCATTGTTGGAATTATTGGTGCAAACGGTGCAGGGAAAACGACGCTTTTTCGTATGATTACAGGTCAAGAACAACCTGATAACGGAAAGCTGATCCTTGGTGATACGGTTAAGCTTGGTTATATTGATCAATCGCGCGATTCCTTGAATGGGAATAACACGGTTTGGGAAGAAATTTCAGATGGGTTAGATCAGCTGGAGCTGGGTAAGCGTAAAATGGCAAGCCGTGCCTATGTGGGGGCATTTAATTTCCGTGGCAGTGATCAACAAAAAAAGGTTGGGCAGCTTTCAGGTGGGGAGCGCAATCGTGTTCATCTTGCTAAAATGCTTAAATCTGGTTCGAATGTGCTATTGCTGGATGAGCCAACCAATGATTTGGATGTGGATACCTTACGGGCATTGGAGCAGGCATTGACTAAATTTGCAGGTTCAGCCGTAGTCATCAGCCACGACCGTTGGTTTTTAAATAGGATT
The DNA here is from genome assembly GCA_965229675.1 of Alphaproteobacteria bacterium. Lineage (GTDB taxonomy): Bacteria > Pseudomonadota > Alphaproteobacteria > CBDDJK01 > CBDDJK01 > CBDDJK01. Next base: position 302,885 of record OZ245897.1, on the reverse strand, counting down.
GCAACACATATTCTGGCCTATGAAGGCGATAGTGAAGTTGTATGGTTTGAAGGTAATTATGAAGATTATGAGGCAGATCGACGGCGACGCCTTGGCAGTGAAGCTGACCGTCCCCATCGTATTAAATACCGAAGATTGTCCCGTTAAGTGAACCCTAAACATAAGGATATGAACCGCCTGCGTTCTTTGATGGCTGACCATCAAACAGGGCGTTTGGATGTTGCAATTGATGGCTATCAATCTTTATTAAAACAACAACCAGATTGGTATGATGCGGCACAATTATTAGCGGCTGCATTTGTTCAAAAACAAGCATGGCCTCAAGCAGAACAAGCGTTTGAACATGCGTTCAAGTTACGTCCATTTGATTCGATCCTGCTTGCTAATTATCTTGCCTTTTGTAAGATGACGAACCAAAATCATAAGGCCAATCAACGGGTTGATGCAGCCTTGATGAATAATCCAAAAGAACCATCCTTGATGGGGCATAAGGCAACAATTTGCTATAATGAAGGTAAATTTGCGGAAGCAGGACAGTTTATTGCTGCGATGGAGCAGGCTAAGCACCCGTTGAACCTTGATCTTATCAATCTTAAAGGCATGATTGCCCGTGAGCAAAAACAATTTTCACTTGCCGCCACTTGCTTTGAACAAGCATGGGGGCAGTCGAATCAATCCCGTCCAGCTTTTTTAGCTAATCTTGCGCTAACCCTTGATGATCTTGGGCAGTCTAAACGCGCTTTGGAGGCAATTAAACATTCCTTAAAGCTTGATCCCAATAATCTGAACTCAAGGCGTAATCATGCGTTAATTGCGCTTGGCGCAGGGGACGCAAAAACTGCACTTGCAGAATTAGGGGCATTATCAAAGAACAATCCCAATGACGTATTGGCACAATATTATTATGGTCAAGAATTATTAGGGTATGGAACACCAGATCAGTTAAAAAAAGGATTCGTACTTTGTGAAAAACGCTGGCAATGCCCATTTATGGCAAAAGAATATACAACTAAGATTTTAGCAAAGCAGACCCATCCCTATTGGAATGGTGAGCAAGCTTTAAAAGGTAAAAAGATTACGGTTATGAGTGAGATCGGTTACGGCGATTGTCTGCAAATGTTACGCTATCTACCATGGATAAAGGAGCAAGGCGCAAAAATTGAACTGGTCTTAGGACCACATTATAAAGCTTTATCCCCAATTTTAGGCAATCAACCAGCGATTGATCATTTGAATGAATTTTTTGATGAAACACACCATCGGGATTACGTTACAGGCTTAATGAGTTTGCCACTAGCCTATTTACGTCAATCTGGAAAAGAAACCCCTTATCATCCAAATCTGCGCTTAAAATTGGAGGAACGAAACTATCAATTTTGGCAGCAACAGCTAGCAGAATTAGGGATAAAAGATAAACGCATAAGAATTGGGGTTAATGCACGGGGCAACATAACCCATAGCAACGATCATAATCGGTCAATTGCGATTAATCAGTTGTTGGAGGCGATAGGTAACGTTTTACCAAGCGATGCTGCAATTTTACTTTTACAAAAAGATCAGCTTGATAATGAATTGGATCAGCTGCCCAATGATCCACGGTTGGTGGTTCTTGGGGATAAAATCAAGGATTTTTCTGATAGTACCGCGATTATGCGCGAATTAGATATCTTAATTACGATTGATAGCGCACCTGCGCATCTTGCGGGTATTTTGGGGATTCCAACTTGGCTTTTGCTACCAAGGCGAACCGATTGGCGTTGGGGCTATATGGATCAAGAAGCCTGTCAAAATCCCGATCAATGGGAGCGCACTCATCGCACGCCTTGGTATCCTTCCATGCGATTATTCAGACAATTTGAAGCAGAATTAGGCTGGTCACCAGTCCTTACAAATTTACAACAAGCCCTTGCCGCGGCAGTTTCAGTCAGATAAAATCAAACAAACCATTTTTTTGTAGATGGGAATAGCAATGCTTCCTTACCATGCACCAATTAAAGAATTTGATTATCTGCTTAATCAATATTTTGCTGAAACGCCGTTGCATAAAATGACGGGTTGTGAGGCATTAACCCATGATATGATTCAATCTATATTGGAAGGGGCAGGCGATTTTGCAAGCGAACAGTTACGACCTTTAAATCATTCGGGCGATGATCAAGGATGCCATTTGCAAAATGGACAAGTAACAACCCCAGAAGGGTTTCAAGCGGTTTATCAAAAATTCTGTCAGGATGGCTGGGCTGCTTGTGGCGCACGCGAAGATCACGGCGGGCAAGCATTGCCACAAGTGATGGTAAGTGCAATTTCTGAAATAATGAATAGCGCAAATTTAGCTTTTATGATTACCCCACAATTAACATGGGGAGCTTATGCGACCTTACTCAACCACGCAGATGAATGGGTTAAACAATTCTGCTTGCCTAAGATGGCAAACGGTCAATGGAGCGGGGTTATGTGCCTAACCGAATCGCATTGCGGTAGTGATCTTGGGTTGCTTCGTACCCGTGCACTTCCTAATGATAAAAACAAACAAGATTTGGAATCGCCCAATTGGCTTCTTGAAGGCGAAAAGATTTTTATTTCTGGTGGCGACCATGATTTAAGTCAAAATATTATTTATCTGGTACTCGCGCGTTTGCCTGATGCGCCCGGAGGTGTTCGTGGTATTTCCTTATTTTTAGTTCCTAAATTCCTACCCTCAGGGGAACGCAATGCGGTGGAATGTATCGGGTTGGAACATAAGATGGGAATCAAAGCCTCCCCCACCTGCACCATGAAGTTTGAACAAGCTAAGGCTTGGTTGATTGGAGAACCTCATAAGGGTTTGAAAATCATGTTTTCCATGATGAATTTGGCGCGGCTTGGTGTTGCCGTGCAAGGTACCGCAATGAGCGAGGCTAGCTACCAAGCAGCCTTATCTTATGCCAAAGAACGCCGACAAGGGCGTTCAATCGCAGGGGCTAAAGATAAAGACCAAGCGGCCGATCAAATTCTTGTTCATCCACATGTTCGTCAAATGTTGATGACGATTAAAGCCAATGCGGAAGGCAGCCGCGCACTTTGTCTTGATATTGCCTTACATCAGGATTTAGCTAATAATCATTTAGCCAGTAATCATTTAGCGGGGGATTATGTTGCCCTGCTAACGCCAATTGCAAAAGCAATCACGACCGAACTTGCCAGCCAATCTGCCAATTTAGCAATGCAGATTTATGGCGGCCATGGCTATATTAAAGGAAATGGTGTTGAACAATTTGTACGCGATACCAGAATAACGCAGATTTATGAAGGCACAAACGGCATCCAAGCCCTTGATTTGATTGGGCGTAAACTTGGTCAACATTATGGGCGTGCCTTACGCCCATTCTTTCATCATCTATCTAAATTTATTGAACAAGAAGCAGAAAATGAGGCTTTAGCCCCCTATTTGATTAAGCTTGCTAAACTTTTTACCAAATTGCAGCAAGCAACCGCAGAAATAGCAAAACGCGGCCTTCGTGATCAACAAGCCGCCGCTTGCATGGCAGATGATTATTTATGGCTATTTGGCTATGGCTGGTTGACGTTGTATTGGGTAAAAACAGCCAAGATTTGTCTTGAGCATACACAAAAATCTTCAACAAGTGACCAGGCATTTTATCGTCAAAAATTGGTGTTAGCTGAATTTTTTATTGATAAGCTTTACCCCATGCATAGCGCATATTTTAATGCGCTGATGAGCGGTAAAAGCAGTTTAATGACGTTAAGCGAGGATGAATTTGTTTAATGTTTTTTTGTTATCATGCATTGATCAATGATTTTCTTGAAGAACGGCTGGAAGCAACCCCTGTTTTAGAGTCACGGTTAAAAGAGGCGATTAAAACTGCGATTTTAGCAGGTGGGAAACGCTTGCGTCCCCATTTGGTATTACATAGCGGTCAATTATTTGGCCTAAAGCCTGAACAAACCTTACCCGCCGCCGCCGCAATTGAGTTAATTCATGGCTATTCACTGATCCATGATGATTTGCCAGCCATGGATGATGATGATTTACGGCGGGGGCAACCCAGTCTTCATCGTGCCTATGATGAAGCAACGGCAATTCTTGCAGGTGATGGCTTGCAAGCCTTGGCCTTTGAATGGATTTCTGAAATGACCATTTTTTCAGCTGATATACGCTGTTCGCTGATCAATGCCCTTACAAAGGCAATTGGGTTTAAAGGGATGGTCGGCGGTCAAATGCTTGATATGCGTGCGTTTGATCATCAAAGCTTAACAGATGAAGAGAAAAATACTTATATCCACACAATGCAAGCTGGAAAAACAGGCGCATTATTAAGCCTATCGGTTGAATGTGGCGCAATTTTGAACGAGATGGATATGACCACCCGCCAAGCCATCCGCGCCTATGGTGAAGCCATTGGCCTTCTATTTCAAATTACCGATGATTTATTGGATTATGAAAGCACAGCCGCACAAATAGGTAAAGCAACGCAAAAAGACCAAACACAAGGAAAGCTTACCTTTGTGAATCTATTGGGGATTGATGGCGCACGTACTTTGGCTAAACAACAAACTGTCCTTGCCCATCAAGCATTAAAACCCCTACAAAATAACAGAAACGCTGACACGCTTTCCTTGTTTTATGATTTGCCTCTTCAACTCCAAACCCGTAAGCAATAGCTTATTTATGCGTTACGAGTTTTTATTGATAGTCAATGACTCATGCGATATGTTCTAACCTAAGCAAATTAGAATTTTTTAATAAGAAATAGCGTTTCAACAATAAAATGCTGGGAATTAAGTCCTAATGAAAACTGTTATTTTAGCTGGTGGGCTAGGCACTCGCCTTGCAGAGGAAACGGGTTCAAAACCTAAGCCAATGGTGGAAATTGGAGGTTACCCTATCCTTTGGCATATTATGAATATTTATTCGGCGCATGGACTCGATGAATTTATTATATGCTGCGGTTATAAAAGTTATGTGATCAAAGAATATTTCGCCAATTACTTTCTTCATACTGCTGATGTAACCTTTGATTTGGCTGATAATAGCATGATGGTTCATAAAAAGCGTACAAAACCATGGAAAGTTACCTTGATTGATACAGGTATTCAAACCATGACAGGAGGGCGTTTAAAACAGGTAATGCCATATTTAGAAGATGAGAAAGCTTTTTGCTTTACCTATGGTGATGGAGTTGGTGATGTTGATATAGGGGCTTTGGTTACCTATCACCATAAGCATGGAAAAAAAGCAACCATGACCACCGCTTATCCACCTGGTAGATTTGGTGCTTTAAAGGTCAAGGATGGTGTTATCGAATCTTTTAAAGAAAAACCAAAAGGTGATGGTTCAATGATCAATGCAGGTTTTTTTGTTCTCTCTCCGACTGTTATAGATTTGATTGCGGGTAATCATACAACATGGGAACAAGAACCATTAGAACAACTGGCTTTATCAAAAGAATTAATGGCATTTGAGCATCATGGTTTTTGGCAACCGATGGATACTTTACAAGATAAAAATAAGTTGAACCAATTATGGGAAGGCGGTAATGCGCCTTGGAAAATATGGTAATTTTGCATAATGTTTAAAGATGCTTTTAAAGGAAAAAAAATTGTAATAACGGGGCATACAGGATTTAAGGGGAGTTGGCTTACCCTGTGGCTTTTACAACTAGGTGCAGAAATTTGTGGCATATCAGATCGCATTCCAACGAAGCCTTCTTTATTTCAAACGTTATGCTTAGAAAATAAAATTGAACATCATTTTTGTGATGTCTGTGATTTAGAAAAATTAGACAAAATTATAACGAATTTTAAGCCTAATTTTTTATTTCATCTGGCTGCGCAGGCGGTTGTCTCCGTTTCTTATGAGCAGCCCTTAGAAACCCTTACAACAAATGTTATAGGAACAGCAAATATATTAGAATGTTTAAGAAAGCTTGATCAATCATGTGCCACAGTCTTGGTTACTTCTGATAAATGTTATGAAAATGTGGAATGGGAATGGGGATATAAAGAAACTGATGCTTTGGGCGGAAAAGATATTTACAGCGGTTCTAAAGGCGCAGCAGAGATTGTTTTTCATGCTTATCAGTGTTCGTTTTTTAATGATGTTAATATCCGCCTAGCTAGTGCGCGTGCAGGTAATGTTATTGGTGGTGGAGATTGGACAAAAGACAGAATTGTTGTTGATTGTATTGAAAGCTGGGTTAAGGGACAAGCCGTAACCTTAAGAAGCCCAAATGCCACAAGACCTTGGCAGCATGTATTGGAGCCTTTAAGCGGTTATCTAACGTTAGCAGCTGCTCTTAATGAGACCTCTAATCTTAATGGAGAAGCATTTAATTTTGGACCACGTTCAGAACAAAATAGAAGTGTTTTGGAGCTAATAACGGATCTTAGTAAATTATGGAAATTAGAACCCGATCAAGCCGTTAAAATAAGTAATGAAATTCCATTCCATGAAGCCAGCTTGCTTAAATTGAATTGTGATAAAGCCTTATTTCATCTGAAATGGCAGGCAAATCTTAATTATCAACAATCCGTCACGCTTGTTGGTTCTTGGTATCATATGTTTTATAAAGGCAAAGATGATATTTATGATTTCACGGTGGAACAGCTTAACCAGTATATAAAAATTGCCAAAGAACAAAATTTAATATGGACGCATTAATTAATCCAACTAATCTGATAGACGGCGTGATCCTTACGCAACTCAAGCAAATTTATCACCCTAAAGGGGATATATTTCATGCATTAAAAGCATCTGAAAATGATAGTTTCGAACAATTTGGGGAAGCTTATTTTACAACGATAAAAAAAGGTATAACTAAGGGATGGAAAAAACATCAAGTGATGCAAATGAATTTAATTGTTCCAGTTGGCCTTGTAACGTTTTACATTTTTGATGAGGATAGCAAACGCAGGAATGATATTACAATTGGTAAAGGTAATTATGCGCGTCTTACAATCGATTCTGGGCTTTGGGTTGCCTTTAAAGGGCTTGATGAACCTTTGAATCTTATCTTAAATATTGCTTCTATAGAACATGAAGCAGAAGAATCGGTCAATATGCCATTGAACCATTTTTCTTTACCACAATCTTAAATCAATGAAACGAATTGGGATTACAGGCGCATCTGGTTTGCTTGGAAGTAGTCTTATGCGGATATTGACGCATAAAGATCAATTGAACCCTATCATAATTGATCGGCAAAAGCTAATTACCTTTAACAAAGCAGTAAGTGCCTATCTTGATAAATTAAATTTGGATTATCTAATTCATTGTGCAGCTAACACGAATGTCGAAGCTTGCGAACTTAATCCTGAAAGCTGTTATCAGGATAATTATACACTAACGGATTATCTTGCAAAACAAAGCAAAGAGCTTGACTTTAATTTGGTTTTTATCAGTTCTACTGGTATTTACGGCAATCATTCTGACATGCCTTACTGCGAAAATGATTTAATTGAACCAACCACAATTTACCATAAAAGTAAATATTTTGCTGAGCAAGCTGTAATGAAACAAGCGAAGACGCCCCTTATTATTCGTACTGGTTGGTTATTTGGGGGAGCATCAGATAATCCAAAAAATTTTGTTGCTAACCGTATAAAGGAAGCATTGACCAGCAATGATGTTATTCATTCAGATATTTCTCAATATGGAAATCCGACCTTTACAGATGATGTAACCCAACATATCCTGACATTAATTAATCTAAATTTATCAGGGACATTTAACTGTGTAAGCCCTTACAGAACCTCCCGCTTTGAATATGTTAAAATGATCATTGCCATTAGTGGGCTTAAAAACAAAGTTGAACCAGCCGATGCAAGCAAATTTAAACGTATTGCCAAAGTTTCTAATAATGAGAGTGCTGTTAATGAAAGATTGCAGCAGCTTGGTTTAGATCAAATGCCTGATTGGCGGCATCGTTTAGCTGAATATATTCCAATATTAATGAAGACAATGAATCGTGAATAATCACGTTGATATATTGATTTTAGGGGCTGGTATCGCAGGACTTGGGGCGAGTTTAAAAGCGCAACAATGTGGACGCGAAGCGATTATCTTTGAAGCAGAAGCATCCGCTGGCGGGTTGCTTGATAATTTTACAATTGATGGCTTTCGTTTTGACAAGGCAGTACATTTAAGTTTTGCAACTGAATCCGAGGTGCGAACAATTTTTGACAAAACACCTTATATTACCCATAAGCCAGAAGTATATAATTTTGATAATGGGAAATGGTTAAAACATCCCGCGCAAAATAATTTATTTCCACTAGAAACAACCGAAAAAATAGATTTAATCAAGGGGGTTATCGATCGTCCAGAAAAACTGACATCAGATAATTATGAAGATTGGTTGCGTTATCAATATGGCAATCAAATTGCCGAACGATATCCTTTAAAATATACCAGAAAATATTGGCAAACCGAGGCTGCAGAGCTTTCAACAAGCTGGATTGGAAATCGAATGCGCCAAGCTAATATTGATGAAATTTTATTTGGTGCATTTTCAAATGAAACGCCTAATGACTATTATGTTAAGGAAATGCGCTATCCAAAATTTGGTGGTTATAAGGCTTTTATTGAACCACTAATAAAAAATGCGAATATTCAACTTAACCATAAAGCCTGTGCAATCAATCTAAATAATCATTCTGTTACCTTTACTAATGGCAAAACGGTAAACTATAATCAGCTGGTTTCCACGCTACCTTTGCCATTAATTATCGAATTGTGTGAGCCTGTTGGTAGGGAGTATCATGACGCCGCTTCCAAACTTGCTGCAACTTCAATTGATTTAATATCGATTGGGTTTAATAAGAATATAATAGATCAACTTTGGTTTTACATTTATGATGAGGATATTCTGGCAAGCCGTGCGCATTCGCCTTCGGTTAAATCTCCCAATAACGTTCCAGCTGGTTGTAGTTCAATACAATTTGAGATTTACAACAGATCAAGAGTCAGTCAATATGATGAAGAATTTTTAAAACAAAATACGCTTTATGCATTAAAAAAAATGAAACTTTGTAAAGATGAAGATATTAACTTTATTCATCATAAATTTTTACCGTGGGGAAATGTAATTTTTTTAAAAGATATGGAAACTCATCGACAAAAAATAAGAAACTTTCTTTATAATCAAGGCATAATTACTTGCGGACGATTTGGCGAATGGGATTATTTATGGAGCAACCAAGCATTTTTAAGTGGCCTAAACATTAGATTATAACATGCAAAAAATAACTATTCAAAATCCAGTAAATAAAAATCCAGAAGCAATTTTACAAGATCATCTATCAAAAGGTAGATTGCAAGAATTTCAAGGTTATTTTGAACAGCTTCCTGAAGATATAGTTCAATCAAATAAAATAACTGCACTTGGAAAAAGATTTCACGTGGTCTGTGTCTATCTGGCGATCATTCAAAAACGCAGTGAAATTTTAGCTCCCTACAATGCATTATTACATAAAAAAAGCTTTGGGTTTCTTTATGATGAAAAAATATTATCTTTAATTGATTTGGAAAATATAATTAAATTATATGGATTATTAGAAGCAAGAAAAAATATTAAAATTCTACAAGTTGATAAGTATAGGTATTCAATGATCCATTATAATCATTACTTTGGAGCATTTCTGTTACCTGTATTAGAATACTATGGACTTGGTATATTATCAGAAGGTGAGGTATATGTTACTTCACATTTCATACCTTTGAACACTGAAGCCCTTGAGTTAGCAAATATTCTAAATATTGAATTAGTACAATTTGATGTTGATTTTACAGAACAGCTTCTTAATATTTTAAAGGCAAATGATAAGGCAATAAAAAATATAATTTTACCTGCCTATGACTTTTTTTGGACGCATGGATATAGCCCGTCTCCTTTTACATTATCCACAGCACGCAGAACTATTTTCAATTTAATTGAAAATAATTCACAACAAATAATCAACAACAAGGCTCCCAAGATAACTTATGTATCCAGAAAAGCAACTCAAGATAAATTCTACAAAACTGTAGGCACTAAGACATCAGGTGCAGAGCGCAGAGATATTAAAAACGAAGATGAAATTATTCAAATATTAAAAAATGCAAAATTCAATATTGAATGTCACTTTTTTGAACGTAAAACATTAAAAGAAAAAATAATGTTAATGCAGCAGACAGATATTTTTATTTTACAACATGGTGCCGCACTTAATGCAATTTATTGGATGCGTAAGAATACTTTAATAATAGAAATTCTACCAAATCTAGGCACATCAAAAAATCCAGACAAATTTGGTGATCCATTTCCTGCAGGAAGAGTGATATCTGAATTGGTTGGAGTAAATTACACTAGGATCAGACAAGACGGAACGCATGGCAATGTAAATCCTGATATTGTTTTAAGTATTTGCCAAAATTACATCTCAAATTAGAGAAAGTAACTCAATTACGTCATTTTTTCTAAGATAATGTAAAAAGCGTCAATTTGTTCATTGATGATATAAGGTAATTTTTCTTTTATAATAAGTTTGGCAATGTTTTTTTGGGTTAGATCATTCAGTTTTTCTTCATAATGATCTTTGACATAAACCCCTTCATTGATTGAAAAACAAATAAGCCCACCTTTTTTTAGCATTCTTAAAATTTCATCAAGGCCAGAAGGATAAACATGGCCATAGGTAAAGCTACCAATACAAAACGCATGATCGTAAGTTGCATCTTTGACTTCACCTTTAACGTTAAGATCGCCAGTAAACAGTTTGCCATAAATTCCTTTTTCACGCGCAATTTTTAGCATATCGGGGGAGAAATCCAGCCCATCAATCTGCTGATAACCTTGCTGATGCAATAAATCGCCAACAATCCCTGTGCCGCAACCACAATCAATAATGGAAGCTGATTTATCTTGAAGCATTGGAAGCATCATTGAAACGGCGGTTTTCGGGGCAACATATTGATCTTTAATCACAGAGTCTTGATCATACCCTTCCGCCCATTCATGATAAACAGCCAATAATTCCTTTTGGCTTACTTCCCCATAGAGTTTTTTGATATGTTTATGATCAACGCTCATGGCTTTTCCTACTCATAATTTTTGTTAGCGAAACTTATAATCGGATGAAGTTTCGTTGGTTTCAATCCCCGCTATAATCTGTTCAATAATCATGCGATTGCCGCTGGTTGAAACCACCACCGTTTGATCTGGAATAAAGCCAAAATCGGTTAACACTTGGTTTAACCAATCAAATAACTTTGCACGGTTTGCGGTGGTTGTATAGCGATAACGGCGCAAGGTTGAATTACCACCCGATATCATATCATGACCAACATAACAGGGAAACGCATCAAATTGATCTGCATTAGCATTGGATAGAACATTCATTACTTGTCGCATATCATGTGAAGAAAAGCGTTTAAACTCCAATGTGAATATTGTTCTAAGGTTACTGCAACGCGGATCATTCGCCGTTGGCCGTCCATCATAATAAGCGGATGGTGTGGGGGCAAGATGTGCTAATCTATTTGCCAATAAATCGCCAAGCCCAGCTGCAAGCTCACGCGCTTTTCTACCAATTTCTTCATTTATACAATATTCAGAACAAGCAACGGGTGCTGATATGGATTGTGCTGGCAATTCAAATGAACCTAAAAAACGGTTATCTTGCAGGTTGTAAAGTTCACCCGACAAACGAATATCGATTTTTGTGGCAAAGCGTAATGGCCGCGCATTCGTGTTTATTTTAAGTAGAACCAAGGCCTGAGAAGATAAATTGCCGCGTGCTGATTGATTAGCTAGCTTTGCTGATCTGATTAATTCATGTTTAGAACGCCGATCAGAAATATACCAGCCAAGATCGCTTGCTAGCATCGCTTCATCCACCACATGAAACCCTTTATAAGAAAGGCTCTGCTTGGTTGCCGTCAATATCCGCTTAAACGCATTGCTAGAGCGCGTTAGGGATTGTTGCCCTTCATCTTCTGCCATTACCAACACACGAATATTACCCGACCCCGAATAATATGAGTTAGCGCAAGCACTCAAGCCCAATCCCATCATCATAATAAAGGCAAATTTTGTAAATAATGACTTCATTTTATTAGCTTCACCCTAAATTTAGTCCATCTAACGTTCCTATCAACGGGTGTGGGCGTTTTTTACAGCATCGCCATCCCGCCATTAACATGTAATGTATGGCCTGTAACATAGGCAGCTTCGCTTGAGGCAAGATAAACGCAAGCCCCTGCAACATCCTCTGGCACGCCAATCTTACCCATTGGGATGCGCGTTTTCAACCCTTCTTGTTGCGCTTCCGATAAATCACTGGTCATTGCGGTTGCTATAAATCCAGGGGCGATGCAATTAACGGTGATATTGCGATTAGCAATTTCGGCCGCCAATGATTTTGACATGCCAATTAACCCTGCTTTTGCCGCAGCATAATTCATCTGCCCCGGATTGCCCGTTACACCAACTACGGAGGCAATAGAAATAATCCGCCCATAACGCTGTTTGACCATAGGTTTTAAGACAGCACGCGTTAGCCTTGAAACCGCACCAAGATCAAGATTAATAACATGATCCCATTCTTCTTGTTTCATGCGAAGGGCAAGATTATCACGTGTAGCCCCTGCATTATTGATTAAGATATCCAAACCATTAAGCGATTCTTGTGCTGCCTCAGCAAGCTGATCAACCCCTTCAGATTGCGATAAATCAGCCGTTCTCACATGGATAACCGCACCATCGGGATTGGTTTTCGTTAATTCTTGCTTTAAATTTTCTAATACCGCTTCTCTCGTCCCCGTTAGGCATAATTCAGCACCTTGACGATACAAAGCATGGGCTATTGCCGTCCCAATCCCGCCAGAGGCTCCTGTCACCAATGCTTTTTTTCCTGTTAAATCAAACATAAATTTGCTCCCTTATAAATATACTAAACTTACGATGATATAAATTGCGCCCCAAGCTTTTCCATGACCTCAGTGAAATCTGGAAAGCTGGTGCGAATAGCCGCATCATCGTCAATCATAATCGGATTTTGCGCCGCCAACCCAAGAATAAGAAAACTCATGGCAATCCGATGATCATGGTGGGTCTTTACCGTCCCCCCCCCTTTAATCAAGCCATCTATACCACAGCCTTCAACTTCAAGCCAGTCTTCGCCGCTACGGCAGGTAATGCCATTTATTTGTAACCCATCAACAATTGCTTGTAAGCGATCAGATTCCTTAATCCGTAACTCGCTTAGACCTTCAAAACGGCTGGTGCCATTGGCTAACGCGGCAGCAACCGCCATGACTGGATATTCATCAATCATAGAAGGCGCAAGTGCCGCCTCTAACTTAACCGCCTGTAAAAGCGTATGATGAATATGAAGATCACCTATTGGCTCCCCCCCAACTTCACGCTGATTTGAAATTTTAATTTTTGCGCCCATGCGCTGTAAGGCCATTATTAACCCTGTTCGTGTTGGATTAAGCCCAACATTCAATAAGGTGATTTCAGAATTAGGAATAATCAATGCCGCAACCATCATAAAGGCGGCTGAAGATGGGTCGCTGGGGATTGAACAATCTATTGCGCTAAGCGGATGCCCGCCATGGATACGAATACGATAACCTTGTGTTGAATTATTTTTATCTTGAAGCGGTATTTTTTCAAGCTTACCGCCGCGTCCAATAATCATACGTTCGGTATGATCACGGCAAGGGGTGGGTTCAATAATCTCACTCACACCATGCGCCTGCATTGCCGCAAGGATTAGTGCGGATTTGATTTGTGCAGAAGCCACCTTCATTTCATAACGAAAGGGAAGAAGATGGTCACTTCCTTCAACCAATAATGGTGGATAATTACCCGCCCTACAATGAATGATTGCCCCCATATCCTGCAAAGGGTCTGCAATTCGTCGCATTGGGCGCCCGTTTAAAGATTGATCTCCGCTTAAAAAGCTACGCATAGATTGCCCTGCCAACACCCCCATCATTAGCCGCATGGCGGTTCCTGAATTTCCCATGTCCAAAATGGTTTCAGCTTCTTTTAATGCGCCAAGCCCAACCCCATCAATTTGCCAGCATCCCTTTTGCTTGCGTTCAATATGAACCCCAAGCGCACGAAAAGCTGCAATGGTTGCCAATACATCGTCGGCCTCAAGCAGGCCATCAATATGACTTATTCCCATGGATAAAGCCGATAAGATAACGGCACGATGAGAGATTGATTTATCCCCCGCAACCGTTACCGTGCCTTGAAGCCCGCAATCCCTGTTAATTAACGATTTGTTTGCGGTTAAAGCAGGCATATATAAACGCCCTCTTAAGCAGGTTTTTTTTGCTCAGGTGGAATCTGTTGAATGGTGATTTTCCCTTCCTGCGGATTGGTAACTGTTGCAGGAGAGGGAGCTGGTTGTTGCGTATAACCAAGTTCAAGCGGCTCTTCGCTAACCAAACGATCAATAATTTCAGTTGTGACTGTGTCTTCTTTATGCCAAGCCAAGATATCTTGTTCTTGGGAATAACGGCGACAGGTATAATTATTCTGCTCCAAAGTTGAAACTAAGGCGGCACGATCCCCTTTTAAATATTCGATCAGCAAGACTGGTTTGAATTTTGCCAATGTTTCGCTTGCCCCACGAATAAAAGCGGCTTCCAACCCTTCAATATCCAGCTTGATCAAATCAACCCGTGGATAGGTTAAATCATCAAATTTATATAATTGAACCGTTTGTTCAACCATCTGTTCATTATTTTGCCCAACATCAATATTCCAAGCTGGATCAAGGCCAAAGCTTCCATAGCTTGCAGGCTTTAAAGGATCTGGCACCTTGATTTTTATCGTTCCAGTTTTATCACCAAGAGCAAATTTATAAGCCCGTGCATTATGTAAATTATTTAAGGCCATATTTCCACACAGGCAATAATAAACCCACTCTTGTGGCTCAAAAGCGTGAACAGTGCCATGCGGATAAGTTGCCTGTGCCATGGTGATCGTATGCATCCCATAATTTGCCCCACAATCGATGGCGATGATCTTGGCACCACGCTTTATTTGTAACTCTTGCGATAGATAGCGAAGCAGTTGTGATTTCATCAAATCTACCTGTGAATGACGATCAATCACACGGCTGGTACCATGTCCCTGTTCTCCATTTGGCATGATCCGATAATCGTTTTTGTTATAAATTACCGTGCCATTACCAAGCGCACCCAATACAAATGCAGTTGGTCTTGAAGGCTGGCGATGTGAAGGTATTTTATAAGCCATTGAGGATCATCCTAAGTTATAATGTCATCTTTATTCAGATGACATTTGAATCTCTTCAGCAAAAATTTGATAATCTTGATTCCCAGACAAGACCCGATCATTGATTAAAAAACTTGGGGTAGAACGAATGCCATGCACCTTTTCAGCTTCCAGTTTATTATCTAAGATTGCTTCATAAAGTTCTTGGTTACTGAAACATGCATCAATCTCTCCCCTACTTAAGCCAGCAAGCAATCCATAACGCCGCATTTTTGGCATAAATTCTTCAGCATTAACCCAATTAGATTGTTGTGAATAAAGCGTTTCAATAAATGGAAAAAAAGTATCTTCAGGTAGGCATCTTGCCAAAAGCGAGGCAACTTCTGCGCGGCTATCCAATGGATATTCATGATAAACTAACTTTAAAATTCCTTGGTCGATAAATTCTTCTTTTAGTTTAGGTAGTTTTTCCCGATGAAATTTAGCGCAATGTGGGCAAGTTAATGAAGAAAATTCATGTAGGGTAATTGGCGCATCAGGTTCCCCCAAAATTCGTGGCGATAACAATTCATTATTCAACATATGATTGTCAGCGTAGGATGCATTTCCGAACATAAGCAAAAAAGCTATTAATAACCCTGACAATAAAATTTTCGAAAACAACCAATCACTTTTAAAAATATGCATCAAACTTGCTCCTTAGTTAATTTTCTCTATGTGTGCGTTCTTGCCGTTCATGGCGTTCTTGTGCTTCCAAGCTATAAATCGCTATTGGGCGTGCTTCAAGGCGTTTTAGTGCAATTGGCTCCCCCGTTTCTTCACAATAACCATAAGACCCATCTTTAATACGCGCCAGAGCTTCATCAATTTTTATAATGAGTTTCCGTTCACGGTCACGGGTTCGAAGTTCAATTGCATGATCCGTTTCAAGTGATGCACGGTCATTAATATCTGGTTCAGCAAGACTGATGGTTTGCAAATGATCTAAGGTTTGTGTGGTTTCATTTAAAAGTTCGCTACGCCAACTCAATAATTTTTGTTTAAAATACTCCAATTGAATCATATTCATAAAGGGTTCATCTTCGCTAGGACGATAATCAGGGGGTAATAAACATTCTGCCCCTTCGGTAACAGCCGCCCCCTCTTTTACAACATTTTTCTTGGAAGTCCCTGATTGGGTGTCTAATTCGGCAATTGACGTTTGTTTGAGAATCTGATTCATAATCATATATAACCAATTTAAAAAATGTTAGCGTGTAATCTGATTTTGTGCGCCTTATAGTCGAATTGCAGCTACGTTTCAACAATAAAACTTAAGAATAACCAAGGTAATTATTCGTTTATTTGCCGCACGGAAAACACGCTAAGCAAAAAGTATTAATAAATATTTCTTGAATAATTATGAAAAAATCATTAGATATGATGTACTATATTTATCATAGTTAGGGGCTAAATCATTGTTGGAAAATGTAATAGAAAAGATGGATGATAATCAAAAATCATTTCGTCAATTGTTGGAAAGAAAGTCAAAATTTGTTTTTGACGATGAACGCTATAGTGAGAATTCCAATCGTGATGAACCTAAAGACAGCGATGCTAAGCATGGCAAAGACGAATATGTCAAACCTTCCAAACCATCGCCATTTCGTGATGACCAAGCGATTGAGCGTTCTACTGTGGTCGCCACCAGTCGTACAAATAAAGCACGCTCCAAGCGTGCCCACATAATTGTCCTTGGCAATCAAAAAGGGGGTTCTGGAAAATCAACAACCGCAATGCATATTATTGCGGGTTTATTATCTGCTAAGCGAAAAGTGGCTGCCCTTGACCTTGATTTAGGGCAAGAAAGTTTGCGCCGTTATATTGAAAATCGTAAACATTTTATCGAAGGACATCAATTATCGCTTCCCATGCCCATATTGGCCGAATTGCCCGACAATATTACTGAAAAACATAAGGATGATCCCAATATTCGCGGTGATATTGAAGAGCTAATTCATTTCCTAAGAAATACATTTGATTATATTGTCATTGATACCCCAGGCAATAATACGACTTTATCGCAAATTGGCCATTCTTTTGCGGATACTTTATTGACGCCAATCAATGATTCTTTTGTTGATCTTGACGTATTGGGAACGGTTAATTCTGGATCATTGCATATGAGCCGCCCTAGCCATTATGCTGAAATGATTTTTGAAGTTAGGATGAAACGCGCAAAACAAGAATACGCACACCGCCCACTTGATTGGGTGGTTGCCCGTAACAGAACTAGCGCACTTGAATCAAATAATCAAAAAGCGATGAGTTTGGTTTTGGATCGTATGGCACGCCGTTTAGGCTTTCGCCAAGCAGTTGGCTTTTCTGAACGCGTTATTTTTCGTGAATTATTTCTTGATGGATTAACGCTGCTTGATTTGCGATCAAGTGATAATGCTAAACTTAATCTGTCGCATGTTGCGGCCAGAAATGAAGTTAGAAATTTACTTTCAGGTTTAAAATTACCTGCATAACGGACTTATTCTTATAAGATACATATCATGGTTTACGGACTAATCGGTCTTGCAGTTTTGCTTGGATTATGGGGAGCGGTCACGCTCCTGCGTAATTCAACCCCGCAACAGCTTTCATTCTTATTACGATGGGGCGGTCTTGTGCTGGCGATTGCGCTTGGCGCATTATTGATTGTAAGCAACCGTTTAAGCTTTCTTTGGACAGTTTTACCCTTCTTTTTGCCTTGGCTATCCCCAAGATTCTGGCTTGGGCAATTTTTGCGCTATATCTTTAAGCTTGGGTCTTCACGGTCAAAAGAACCGATTGTCGAAACTTCAGATGTAAAAAATGCAGAGGATGCACAAATTTTAAAAGAGACTGATGTTTCACCTTCTATGTCACGGACTGAGGCTTTGTTGATTCTTGGCGTGGAAGAAGGAACAACGCCAGAAGAAATTAAGCAAGCTTATGATCACAAATCCGCATCCCTTAAAAACACACAAACAGATCAACAAGCCGCACAAGATTTGCTTGACCGTGCATTTCGCCGCTTAAATCATAATCCGTAAATAACCAATGAATTATGTATGAAGGGGGATGCGTTCCTCGCCATCCAATAATTTAGTGACAAATTTTGTGTAACGTCTTCGCTGTGGATGGTCATTGGGTAGTTTAGCCGCTTCATCATGGAGGAATAAAGGCGGCAATAAAGTAAATTGTTTTCCTTTGCCACGCTTTCGCGCCTGAATAATTACACGTTTTGCTGGAAGCCCTTCAAAAGTATGAATGGGCTTAATGGTGATTGCGCATTGCCGATTTTCTAGGGCTTTCAAAGCTAATGGAAGCTGTTCGGATGCTAAGATCATATGAATATATCCGCCATAATTTACGGCATTGAGCGCAAGGTTAATCCATAAAATTAACGAATCAGGCTGGGCGTGACGCCCACCTGCCTTAAGTGGGTCAACCGCAATATCTTGAGTGTCACGATCAAAGAAAGGTGGGTTTAGCGTAACTTGATCAAAATATTGGTGTGGGATCAATGTTTGGCTTTCTGAATTGGTTAGATCAGCGTTAATTATATTTAAACGCTCCGCAACATGATTATCCTCAAAATTTAGGCAGCATAAATCACATAGGATATCAAATATCTCGACCGCATAGATATGATCATAATGATGATGATGTAGGGCGCATAGGCTTACTGTTCCAACCCCAGCCCCAAGATCAAGCAATGTTGTCGGCTTATTCTTTTTACGCTTAGGGGTTGGAAGCGCAGAGGCAAGTAAAACAGGGTCTATTCCAGTGCGATATCCCCTACCTGCAAGCTGGGTTAATCGTAACCGCCCACCAAGAAGGGTATCACAACTTGTCTCTCGCATGAAAATTTAAGAATTGAAAAAGGCCTGCATCCGCGTAATTGCCTGCTCTAATTGGTCATGGGAGGCCGCAAAAGAAAACCGCATATGCCCTTTTCCTGCCTCGCCAAACCCTTCGCCTGCAAGTGCACCAACCCCTGCCTTTTCAAGCAAAAGCTGTTGTAATTCTGGGGCTGAATAGCCCGTGCCTTCAATATTTGCAAACGCATAAAATGCTCCCTTTGGCATTTGGCATGAAACCCCAGCTAGCTGGTTTAGTGCATTAACAAAATACTCAGCCCTTTTGGCAAAAGCTTGTCGCATGGTTGCAATTGATTCTTGCGATCCAGTAAGGGCTGAAAGTGCCGCATATTGTGTTGGCGCATTCACGCAGGAATAGCTGTTAATTGCAAGCTTGTGAACATGAGCAATCAATGATTGCGGCCAGACGGCAAATCCAATACGCCACCCTGTCATTGCATAGCGTTTTGACCAGCCATCAAGCATAATTAGCTGATTATCCAGCCCATCACAAAGGCAAAAACTTTTTCCCTCATTTTCTTTGAAAGTTAGTCCATCGTAAATCTCATCACTCATTAGCGCAATATTTGGGTGTTCACGAAGCAGTGCCGCAATTTCATTAACTTGTTCAGCAGGCATAACCCCACCCGTTGGGTTTGCAGGTGAATTTAAAATAATCAGGCTTGTTCGTTCATTAATTAAAGGGCGCAATTCATCGATATGGGGTGAAAATCCATGAATTGCTTTCAGCTTTAATGGAATTGCGCATGCGCCGCTATGGTTAATCAATGATTTATAAATGGGAAAACCAGGATCAGGATAAATGATTTCATTGCCCTTACCACCAAAAATTGTAATTGTTTGTGCCATTGTTACCTTGCCACCTGGAACGATCATAATCCGATCTGGTGTAAGGTTGTTTAAAAAACCACTTTTGCCATGGCGTGCATACAAATTATCAATCACAGCTTCCCTTAATGGTTCAATTCCATTTGCTGGAGTGTAGCCGTGATGGCCGTCTTTGATTGCTTGAATAGCCGCTTTCTGAATGGTTTCTGGCGTTGAAAAATCAGGTTGTCCTATGCCAAGATTAATAACATCAAGTCCCTTATGTTTAAGGCGTTCAATATCGGCAAGCAGCCCAAAGGCACTTTCCGTTTCAAGCTGCTTCAACATATAGGTTGTTTTTAAGGGCATTAGATTGGCATTATTTATTAAATTTAGGTGCGTAAGTTTAAGGTTATGGATTGTAATATCTTATTTAACATATTATATTATAAAAATAATTGTAATAGACAGCTGACTGGTTGTAAATATTCGATTTCAAATCAATATGTAATTTAGCATATTATCAAAAAAGGTTAATTTAATTATTTTGGAGTTTAATTAAATATGGCAAAACGAGGTAGAAAACCTGGCAGTGGCAGAGCGGTTCCTATTCCGCAACCGTTGAATGGCGTGGTTCCAGCAGGACGCCCTGGAATTGCAAATCCAGTTGATATTCATGTGGGTGCGCGCGTTCGTCTTCGCCGTTCCATTCTTGGTATGAGCCAAGAAAAACTTGGAGAGGAGCTTGGGGTTACCTTTCAGCAAATCCAAAAATATGAGCGTGGTACAAATCGGATGGGAGCCAGTCGCTTATGGGATGTAAGTCGCGTACTGGATGTGCCAGTTCAATTCTTTTTTGAAGATATGCCAGAGTTGGTTTATTCTCAATCACCAAGGTTACGTGCTGGTCTTTCAGAATCTCCTCAAACAACCTATGACGGCGATGATCCTATGTCTAAGCGTGAAACATTAGAATTAATTCATTCTTATTATCGAATCGATGATCCTGATGTGCGTAAAAATATTCTTGATTTATGTCGGAATATGTCAAAGCAACAAGTGTAACTTTTGATTATGTTTTGAAAAAGATGTCATGTTGGACGAATCAGTCGAACATATCCTTGTGATCAAATTTGGGGCGTTAGGTGACCTTTTTCAGGCTTTTCCAGCATTTGCTACGCTTCGCCGTTCATTAAAGAAGCATCAAAAACTTACATTATTAACCGAACCAACTTATCGAACTTTGATGGAAAGATGCCCTTGGTTTGATCGGGTATTATTTGAACAGCGTCCGTCACGTTGGTCGCTTAACCTGTTCAAATTAGCCGAGAAATGTAAGTCTAAAGGTTTTGATTATGTTCTTGATTTGCAGATGAATGACTTAACTAGGCGTTTATATAAGCAGCTTCATCCACAGTTGAAGGAATGGGCAGGGCTTGCCAATGAAACAGGAATAGTTGGCCTGCCCCCTGAAACAACCAAAGATTGGCATAATCATCGACGCTTCCAATTTCTTTTGGAAGCCATTGGGTTGGATGCTCCAGAAATTCAATCTGATGAGCTTGATTGGTTAATAACCCCCTATCAAAAACGCAATTACCCCTCCGATATGGTTTTGTTGGCGGTCGGCTCCAGTGCCAAGCACCCTCACAAACGTTGGCCAATTAAGCATTTTGCTAATTTATGTACTGCCCTCATCACGAATCGTTTTGCGCCTGTTTTAATTGGTGAGACTCACGAAATTGCGTTAGGTGAGATGATTAAACAAAAAATTCCAAGCATTGAAAACAAAATTGGGGCTACCAATTTATTGGAGCTTGCGGCTTATGCTTCAAAGGCAAAAGCAATTATCGGTAATGATACCGGTGTGATGCATTTAGCATCGTTGCTGGATGTGCCTTCAGTTACTGTATTTGGCAATAGAACAAACCCTGAACGCCATGGAAATCGTGGCAGATTTTGCCGTCATATTCAAGAAGATCAAATACATATGATTGATCATTATAAAGTGTTTGATGTTATGCTTGATGTTTCTGGCTTTAAACAAAGATTAGAAAAAACTGATGAAGAAGAAACTATAGAAAATACTGTTTTTGCAACACAGATGTTAGACGAGTCGGTAACAAGAAAAGCAACCAAAGGTGAGCATTTTTTTAGTTATAAAGAAGGCATGTTTGCTGAATTAAATCAATAAATTGCGCGCTTATTTGAAATTGCGTTTTAAACAACGAATAAGAAACCGTGCGGGATGGAGTGCATTTAGGTTGTTTTCAATTACAGGAAACGCCGTGCCTGTAAGTTCACTTGCCAATATATCTGCCCAAAGCGGTGCACCTTGAAATCCCCTTGCGCCAAGTCCTGTGAAATAATAAAGCCCGTTTAACAATTCCCCTATTGGATAGGTTTTATAATGTCGTCCATGATGCAAATCGTCATACGCCTTTTGATAAAAGGATTCATTTGCAATTGCCCCGACCAATGGTAAACGGTCAGGGGTTAATAAACGCATTGCTTGCCAATAGGGTTCAAGACTATTTCGCTGTTTCAGCCAAATATCCTCACCTTTAATCATGCCAATTTTACCTTTAAAAGCAGCAGTGGTAATCCCATTGCCAACCAAGCTATGGGGAGTATGCATGGTGGGTTGCGTGGCATAATTAAAAACCCCGTTTACTAATTTAAATTTTATTGCCTCTTGTTGCCATAATGTTGGACTTCCAGCCCCTGCCGCAATCACGACATTAGGGCTTTTAAATAACGCTTTCCTATCATCAGTATAGCCAACCCATTCATCGCCTTCTTTTATAATAGCATTAATTTTACCATAAAGCAGGGGGGAATTTTGTATATTAAAATGTTCCAATATTTCTAACCCATTAAATAAGGGGGCATTGGAGACGTATAAACCTTTTTCCTTTTCCTCAATCATACCTTCAGGCCAGTTGAGCTGAGTAATCAGCTTGTCACGATGCTCCGCAGATTTTGTTGTCATTAGGGCGGGGGCATTTATGATGGGTGCGCCTGCCATACGGTAAAATCTTAACGAATCCCAATAAATTTCATGATTTATAGCGGTTGGAGCCGTTGAGCCTAGCTGCAATTTGGGAGCTAATATCCCAATAGGAACAGTTGAAGCGCATTCAGCATTATCAGAATTCATTGTAATTCGCTGTGTTTCAATGCCACGATTTGCTAAGGCGCGATGAAGCATGATCGCAGCAATTCCATTACCGATGATCGTGACATTATAGGCAGTTTTACTAATGTTTTGTCTTGGAAACCAAGGAGTTTTGAATGCAATAGGGTTAGTTGCCTTCCCCATAAATTCGGCGCATAGCATATGGCGTTTGCGCCCAAAGCCAGCTTGTTTTTGAACATTAAATCCAACTTTGGTTAGCCCGCGTCTTACATGCCCTGCAACAGAATATGTGGCAAGCGTTGCTTGTGGCGCACTTAGTCGTGCAACTTCCTCAAAAATTTCATCTGTCCATAAATCAGGATTTGTTGCTGGTGAAAATCCATCCAAATACCATGCATCTATTTTAGCCGAAATGTTGGCTAGAGCGGGCAATGCCTCCCCATAAATTAATAATAGCCTGATCCACCCCCCGTAAAATTCAAGACGATGGTAACCAGCTAATGGTAGCGGGTTATGATTAATGATCATATCCCTAAGTGCAGGATCACAATTTGGTGCTAATTGTAAAATATGGCTTTGCTGGTCGCTGGATAGGGGTGAACGCTCAAAGCCAATATAGGTTAAATGCTGGCACTTCCCACGCATTTTCAGCCAACAATCCGCAGTGATTAGAAAATTTAAACCTGAACCATAACCAAGCTCGCCAATTGTAAAATAATGTGTATTTTGCCAACGCTGTGGTAAATGATTACCGCTTAAAAATACATACCGCCCTTCAGCTTCAGGATCATCAGAGCCAAAATAAGGATCGGCATAAGCAGGGGCATAGGGAATGCGATTGTTAAGATTTAATTCAGGGGCGAATACAGTTTGATTCATTCCTGTGATTTAAACCAATCAATTGTTTTTTGAAGCCCATCATTAAGGGGAATGGTTGGTTGCCAATCTAATAATTTTTTTGCCAAGCTAATATCAGGTTGGCGTTGCTTGGGGTCATCTTCGGGTAAAGATAGGTAAGTTAGTTCAGATGAGCTATTGGTTAGACTTAAAACGGATTTGGCCAATTCAACCATTGAATATTCATCGGGATTGCCAAGATTAACTGGTGTTTCAGGTCGTGATTCAACATTCATCAGCTTGATCAATCCATTAACCAAATCATCAACATAACAAAAGCTTCTTGTTTGAGAGCCATCTCCATATAGTGTAATAGGTTGTTTACCCAATGCTTGTACAATGAAATTAGAGACAACCCGCCCATCATCAGGATGCATATGCGGACCATAACAATTAAAAATACGCGCAACGCGAACATCAACACCAAATTGACGATGGTAATCAAAACATAAGGTTTCTGCACAGCGTTTGCCTTCATCATAACAAGCACGGATTCCAATTGGATTGACATGTCCCCAATAGCCTTCATGCTGGGGATGAATTTGTGGGTCACCATAAACCTCGCTTGTTGAGGCTTGCAGGAATCTTGCTTTGGTGCGTTTAGCTAGCCCTAAGAAATTAATCGCACCATGAACAGAAGTTTTAATCGTTTGCGTTGGACTATATTGATAATGTTTTGGCGATGCGGGGCAAGCCAGATTATAAATTTGATCAATTTCAAGATAAAGCGGAAAGCTTACATCATGGCGAATAAATTCAAAATTCTTATATGCCATTAAGGAATGGATAGTTCGTTTGGATCCAGTAAACAAATTATCAACACATAATACATCATGGCCATCTGCGACCAGTTTTGCGCATAAATGGCTACCAATAAAGCCAGCCCCGCCTGTTACCAAAATTCTTTTTGTAGATCGCTTTGTCATTAATATACACCTATATATAACCAAATTTTGCTTTTTCTTTGCATTTTTAATGCAAATTCGATATTAGCAACCTATAACCGTTAGGCAAATGTAAATCAATAAAAGATGGTCGATCAAAATATTCTTAACCCTTCAGAACTTCCATCCTCAGCCATAATAGGACGTTATTGGCAAGAATTGGAAGACGGACGAATTATGTGCGATTTATGTCCGCGTGCCTGCAAATTACACGAAGGTCAACGCGGTTTATGCTTCGTAAGGGCGCGCAAAGACAATCAATTATGGCTAACCACTTATGGGCGTTCTTCAGGCTTTTGTATTGATCCGATTGAAAAAAAACCGTTGAATCATTTTCTTCCAGGGACACCAATTTTATCTTTTGGTACTGCGGGATGTAATTTAACCTGCAAATTTTGCCAGAATTGGGATATTTCAAAAAGTCGTGCGATGGATCGTTTAATGGAGGAGGCTTCACCAGAAGCAATCGCAAAAGCAGCAAAACAGACGGGTTGCCGTTCGGTTGCCTATACTTATAATGATCCCGTAATCTTTTTAGAATATGCGGTTGATATTGCTGCAGCCTGCCGCAAGGTTGATGTGAAAAATGTTGCGGTTACTGCGGGGTATATTAGCCCTGACGCGCGTGAAGAATTTTTTGATGCAATGGATGCCGTCAATTTGGATATTAAGGCTTTTACCCCTGAATTTTACAAACAATTATGCGCCAGTGATCTTGAAAATGTAAAAGAAACTGCGGTTTATCTTGCTAAAAAACCTGATTGCTGGTTGGAGGTTACAACGCTTTTAATCCCAGATGAAAATGATGGCGATGAAGAGTTAAAAGCCTTCTGTCATTGGTATCAATCAGAGTTAGGCACTGACGTCCCCCTTCATTTCACGGCATTCCATCCTGATTATAAAATGAAAGATAAGCCGCGCACACCGCTTTCAACCCTGCAACGCGCCCGTGCTATTGCAAAAGATCAAGGGATTCGCCATGTATATTGTGGAAATGTCCATGATAAGGAAAGTGCAACGACTTATTGCCCGAATTGTAATCATCCGTTGATTATACGTGATTGGCATCAAATTCTAGGTTGGAATATTGGCCAAGGTGGCCATTGCCAAGAATGTGGCACTGCATTAAAAGGAATCTTTGAAACCTCACCAGGCAGCTGGGGACAACGTCGTCAGCGTGTTTCATTTAAGCAGCCTCCTCAAGCTTCTCTTAAACAACCTGCTGCATCAGAAAGCAAAAAAAGGCTTACACTTCCTGAAAATTTTTGATATTTCTTGCGTCGCACAAAAAATTTTGTTGCAGTGCAAAAAAATACTTGCAATTATAATTTTTATCCTCTATACAGCTTACATGAACAAAAAACGCAGCGCAAAAAAGCAATGTGTTTAACGATAAAAAATTGTTAATAAATCATTAAAGGACAAAAAAATGACTGCAACAAAAAAAATTAATGCAACCACGATTTCAGCTAAGCAAATGGATGAAGCTGTATCGGTTGGCAAGCAATCTGTTGAAAAAGCGGTTGAAGTAACCAAAGCACAAGTTGAAAAAGCTTCTGCGCAAACAATCAAGCATTATGAAGAAGCAGCGAATGTTAGCAAAGAAAATGTTGATCATTTGGTAAGCTCTTTCAATGTTGTTTCCAAAGGCGTTGAAGAAATTGGTCGTGTTTATTTTGATCTTGCGCAAAATTCGGTTGAAGCGCAAATTGAAGCAACGAAAGCTATGTTTGGTGCGCGCAATGTGAACGAGTTAATGGATATTCAAAATGAATATATGCGCAATAGCTATGATAAATTAACCGCTGAAGGGGCTAAAATCTCTGAAATGACCTTGAAATTGGCCAATGAAGTTACAACCCCAATTCAGTCTCAAACCATGCAGATGATTGACCGCGCTTCTAAACAGTTTGCGGCCTAACATCAAAAAGACATTCCGTCTCAACTTAAATGACGGAATTTAACTCCCTGTCTTAATTTTGGGTTTCCTCCTCCTTCCCAAACTAAGACAGCAGGAAGCCTAAAAAACGATCGGAAGGTTCCATATCTCCTCCTCCCATGAACCTTTCGGTCGTTTTTTAATTCTATAATCAGTAGCCTTCCATCATAAAAGCATAGGTTCGCATCTTCGCCATACATTTTTGCTTTTGGGTTATGACTAGTCGGGGCAAAACAAGGCGTTTCAACAATCAAAATCAAACGAGATCTTAAGCTAAGGTCAGACATAGAACCTGTGTCGGACATATGAGAATACATGGATGCTTTGGTCGAAACTTCTTAAAAGATCGTGTCGGTGATCAGGTTAATTGCGTTATGGTTGCAATTGGGTTCAAGCTTTAAGGCTATAATTAAGATCGCTAAGGAATATTTTTTATCAAATTATTATCTGTGTCTTTGCAAAATATCGCATCCAAGGACCCTAAAAAACTTGAAACTATCTAAAAATAGAGTTGTTCACAGATCACTATTAAAAATAACAGTTATTTATAAGCTATTTTTCTGTCTAATCTTTTTTGTAAATTCTTTAAATTCTTGTTTTTTATGGGTTGGGATTGCACGCCAGTCTAAATCATTTAAGGCACCATATAGAGCATAAAGATACAACGCATTATAACACGACATTTGCTTACCGCATTGTTTGCGCCCTTCCATAAGGCGAATAAAGGCTTGTTCTGCACCAAGTTCTTCAAGCTGATCTAAATATAGAACCCCAACTGCTTTTAAATCTTGCGCAGTTTCAGAACCTATATTGCGTAAAGTTTGAACAGGGATTCTAGTAACCACTAACCTAATGTACGCTCATTTTCTTCAAAAGTAAAGCATTCAATTTGATCGCCAACTTTAAGATCATCATAATTTTCTAGTGCCATCCCACATTCATAGCCATTTTTAACTTCACGAACATCTTCTTTATGGCGTTTAAGCTGCTTTAATGCCCCTTCATAAATGACTGTATTATCGCGTAAGAGGCGTACTTTTGCGCCACGCCGTACTTCTCCGTCTGTAATATAACACCCTGCAATCTTGCCAATTTTTGAAATATTAAAGACTTCACGAATTTCAGCATATCCTAGGATTTTTTCCTGAATATCTGGAGATAACATTCCTGATAGCATTTGCGTTACATCATCAACAATCATATAAATGATTGAATAATAACGAATATCAATGCCTTCCCGCTTGGCTTGATCGCGTGCTTGTGGGTTGGCGCGTACATTAAAGCCAAAGACAACCCCATCACTTGCCGCCGCCAAAGAAACATCGGATTCTGAAATAGCGCCAACGGAGGCATGCAGGATTTTAACCTTGACCTCATCGGTTGAAAGTTTTTCCAGTGAATGCGCAATCGCTTCCAAAGACCCCTGAACATCTGCTTTTACAACAACGGGAAGTTCTTTTGCTTCACCTTCTTTAATTTTGGCAAACATCTGTTCCAGTGAGCCTTGTGCCGTTGCACCAAGTTCGCGTTCGCGGTGTTTTTCACGGCGATAATCAGCAACTTCACGTGCTTTTACTTCGTTAGAAAGCACAATAAATTCATCCCCAGCAACAGGGACATTTTGAAATCCTAATACTTCAACTGGATCGGCAGGAAGGGCTGTTTTTACCCGCTCCCCACTTTCATTCAGCATCGCTTTAACCCGTCCCCATTCTTGACCTGACACAAAAATATCACCAACGGAAAGTGTTCCTGATTGTACCAGAACCGTTGCAACTGCCCCGCGTCCAACGACTTGTTTAGCTTCAACAACACTACCACGTGCATGGCTTGCTTTTGGCGCAGTTAATTCGATAATTTCAGCTTGTAGCTGGACGGCCTCCAACAATTTATCAAGATTTTGGCGCTTTAAGGCGGATACCTCAATCGTTTGCACATCACCGCCCATCGTTTCTGAAATCAGTTCATGGGTTAATAATTCTTGGCGAATGCGCTCAGGATCCGCGCCTTGTTTATCCATCTTGTTAATTGCCACAATGATTGGCACTTCTGCAGCTTTGGCATGGCTAATCGCTTCGGCGGTTTGTGGCATAATTCCGTCATCTGCGGCAACGACCAGAATAACAATATCCGTAACGCCTGCCCCGCGTTGGCGCATCGCTGTAAAGGCGGCATGGCCTGGTGTATCCAAAAAGGTAATTTGAAACCCATCGGCAGTTTTAACACGGTACGCCCCAATATGTTGCGTGATTCCCCCTGCTTCACCCGATACAACATTGGATTCACGGTAGGCATCAAGCAATGATGTTTTACCATGATCAACATGCCCCATAATTGTTACGACTGGAGGGCGTGGAACTTCGGGAGCTTTTTCTTGAACCTCATTCAGGGTTAAAACATCCTCAACCGCCGCTTCATTAACCCGCTTTGGTCGATGCCCAAATTCACTTGCGATAATTTCAGCTGTATCGCCGTCAATCGTTTGATTGATCGATACCATCACGCCCATCTTGATTAAGGCTTTTACGACATCGCCACCACGCTCCGCCATACGGTTCGCAAGATCGGCAACTGAAATGGATTCAGGAATGATGACGTCACGAAAGACTTTTTCAGCACGCCCTGCATTGCGGGAGCGCATTTTCTCTTTTTCCCGTGCGCGTTTTAATGCCGCAAGTGAACGCCCGCGTTCTACGGCATCATCGTCCTCTTCTTCCAAGGCACGGGTGATGGTTAATTTCCCTTCACGCCGTTTGGGTTCGCCCTTACCACGGCTTGGCGTTTTATGACGACGCGTTGCCCGCTCCATCTCCATCTGACCATCATCGCCATCATCACTATCAACACGATCACGATAATCGCGATCTTTGCCGCTTCCGCCGCCCTGTTCTTGATTTTTTCGCTGTTCTTGTTCTAATTTTGCTTGAACTTCAGCAGGATCGACTGCCGTTTCTGATTCTGGTTCCTGTGTTTGAGGCTTTTTCGCTGATAATGTTTTCCCCGTTGCTTTACTATCCGTCTTATTTTCTATTTTATTTACTGCTTTGCTAGGCCCTGCGCTAACAATCCCATGGCTTGGGACTTTGCGTTGCGCTGGTGCTCTTTCTTCTTGCTCAGCATTTGCTGGTTGACGAGTTTGTGCCTGCTCAAGGGCTTGTAATCTTATTTTGCGCTCATGTTCCGTAAGCCCTGCCAATGGATTATCTGAAACCATATTCGAAGTTGCGGATACCGCATTTTCTTTATTCGCTCCTGTTTTATTCCCCCCTCTTGAAAGCGAAAGCGAACCTCCACCCGATGATTTTTTATCTGAGGGTTTTATGGTACGAGAACGCCTAACCTCAACCGTGGCATTATTGCGAGACGACGAACCAAGGCTTAGCTTGCGTTTTTCACCAGCAGACGCAGACTCCCCGCCAGTTTTACCAAGCGATAATTTTCGTTCAGATTTTTTTGGTGTATCCGTTTCACTCATTCTATTCTACTCTTAAATGGCCAATTCTTGATGGCGAAAACCAGCCAATCGTTCTAATTCAATTTGCAAACGCTCCATTAATCCACCTTGCTGGGTAGATTGATGGACTAATAAACGCACACAGCGTGCTTTTGAAAAAACCTGCCCCAACTCTTCACCCGTAAGCAACGTTACATAATGTTCATCAAAGCGGGCTTGATCAGCATGAAAGCTGGTATTTTTCTGTATGTCTTTACCAGCATCGCTTGCAATCAACCATAGCCTGCTTATAGTTTTAACATTTGCTTTTTCAAACATATCGCTTAATGCACTATCTTCAACAATTTTGCAATCATCTTGATGGTTTAAAATGGGATGTTTTGTAAGCCAAGTCTTAATGTTTGATTCGCCTACGACCACCTGCCCTGCACGCCTTGCCAAAGATAAATAATGCAAAACACGATTTTTCAGATTATTTTCGACTTGATCCGCAAACGCATCGGCTGTCATTTCCGAATCTAGATAGATGGAAGTGCGTGCTGCCCGTGAAAATTTCCCCTGTTTAATCCCCTTGATAAGTTGCATTCGTTCTGCTTCAACCCATAAGCCGCGACCTGGTAATTTTTCAGCTAAATCCGCAATCAGATAATGTTGCGGACTTATCACAAACCTGATCATTGTTTGTCTTGGGCAAATCGTACCAGTGACAACAGATTTTCGCTGATTAGAATTATGCTTGATCGCTTTGCTCGTCTGCATCAATTATATCCGAATCAGGCTCGGGTTCAGGCTCAATCCAGCCAAGCTGAACACGACAATCAATGATCAACTGATCTAAATCTTCAGCATCAAGATCAAAATTTTTCCAAATACCATCTTCATTGCTTAGCAATTCATCGGTGGTAAGCCCTGCAAAATCTTCTAAGCTTTGAACATCATTTTCGCCAAGCGCAATCAGCATTTCAACAGAGATACCATCAATGTCTTTTAATTGATCGCTCATATTAAGGCTGTTTAGCTTTTCATTCATCTGCTCATTCAACTGCGTTAGATAGCTGGTTGCGCGTAATTGTAATTCTTGTGCAATTTCTGGATCAAATCCTTCAATCTGGGCTAATTCATTTTCTTCAATATAAGCAACTTCTTCAATATTAGAAAACCCTTCTGTTACCAATAATCTTGCAACCACATCATCGACATCTAATACATCAATAAATTTAGCTGTAATTTCCTGTGCTTCTTGTTCGCGGCGTTCGCTTGCTTCATCTTCAGTTAAGATATCCAAGTTCCAACCCGTTAACATTGAAGCCAAACGAACATTCTGTCCAAAACGACCAATCGCCTTAGACTGGTCTTCACCCGTAGCAACGATAACGTCCATATGGTTTCTATCCTCATCCATTACCACTTTTGATACAGTGGCAGGTGCCAAGGCAGCAATAACCAGCTGCGCTTGATCTTCTGTCCATGGAATAATATCAATTTTTTCCCCTTGCAATTCATTGACGACCGCTTGGACACGACTACCGCGAATCCCAACGCAAGCCCCAACAGGATCAATCGTAGGATCATGCGCCAACACCGCAATTTTAGCACGGCTTCCAGGATCACGCGCAACGCGTTTAATCTCAATCGTGCCATCATAAATTTCAGGTACTTCTTGAAAGAATAACATTCCCATAAATTCAGGCCTTGTCCGTGATAGTAAGATTTGCGGCCCTTTGGTTTCACGCTTAACTTGCGTAATATAAGCGCGAATACGATCACCGCGATTAAATTTCTCCCGTGGGATAATCTCATCACGGCGCAAATAGCCTTCTGCACGCCCAAGATCAACCGTCACACTACCAAACTCAACACGCTTAACAATACCGTTGATAATTTGTCCTGAACGTTCTTTATATTCTTCATATTGCCGTTCGCGCTCTGCGTCTTGAACGCGTTGAACAATCACTTGCTTAGCGGTTTGTGCGGCAATGCGTCCAAAATCAATTGGTGGCAATCGATCAACCAGAAAATCACCCACTTCAATATCTGATTTTTTCTTGCGTGCATCTTCCAGCAAAATCTGGGTGATTTCATTTTCAAGTTCGGCAGGCTCCACAACTTCGATGTAGCGTGCCAATTGAATCTCCCCTGTTTTACGGTCAATATTCGCACGAATATCGTGTTCTGTTCCGTATTTTGAACGCCCTGCTTTTTGAATAGCTTGTTCCATCGCTTCAAGCACTAATTCGCGATCAATCAATTTTTCACGTGCAACCGCATCGGCAACTGCAAGCATATCTGCCCGTGCTATCGTAACATTATCCATAAACTATCTCCTTCTAATTGAATTAAGGATTGTTGATAAAACTTCCTTCATAATGGTTTGAATCTTGTTCCTGATTATCCAAATTTTGTGCTTTTAATTTTGCCTCACTGGCGGCCAGCAAATGATCATTTAATACCAATTTTGCATCTTCAACCAATGAAAACGGTAAAGACATATTCCCCTGATCTTCTTGACCTTCTTGTTCAATAAGAATATTCGTGCGTTCTATACCGCATAAAGTCCCTTGAAACCGCCGTCGTCCCTCAATCAGATTTTTCATTGTGACTTTTGCAACAAAACCCTGCCATTGTTCAAAATCTTTTAATCTGGTCAAAGGACGATCAATCCCAGGGGAGCTAATTTCCAAGCGATAACGGGCTTGTATTGGGTCTTCAATATCCAATAGGGTTGAGACAACATGGCTAATTTCAGCGCAATCATCAACCGAAACCGCTATACCATCCATACGATCCACCATAATTTGTAACGTCATTCGTTTATGCCCTGAAAGTCGTACGCGAACAATTTCAAACCCCATATCTTGTAATGGGGCATCAATCAAAGCAATAATTTGATCGTTAAGCGTCATATCCTGTTATCTTTTTTAATAAAAAAGGCGGGCTAAAAGCCCACCTTGTTCCTGTTTGGTTATCTTTCCAAGGGGCGAACCTCAAAGACGCTCAAACCAAACCATAAACTAAGCGTGTAAAATTCATATAGATAATTTTTGTACTTTAATCAATCGTTTTATTTATATCGAAAAGAACCAGTATTATTCTTGTAACATTCTTGTAAAATCCTACAGAATCACTTTATAAATATGTAATTCTTTTAAATGGGGGCTAATTGTCTTGATCATGCACGGCATTTTCAGTTTAAAATTTTCATATGGCTTCATCCTAATCCTCGCCTTCTCAGGAATATTAGGTAGTCAGGCTTTAGCGCAAATGACCAATCTGCCCTTGCCGCGTATGGTTTCTGTTAAAGCAGAAGGTGTCAATGTTCGTTCAGGACCTGGCATGACCTATTCAATCAAATGGGTATTGATGCAGAAAAATTTTCCCGTTGAGGTTATTGCCGAAAATGAAAGCTGGCGCAAAATCCGTGATTGGGAAGGGGCTGAAGGGTGGATTTTTCATTCTGCATTATCATCTAGCCGTAGTTTAATTATTAGAGCCCCTGAAACAGTGATGCGCCGCCTACCCGATGATCAATCCCCTGCGATTGCAAGGCTGGTAACGGGTATTATTGGGCGAATTGATCGCTGTGAACCTGTTTGGTGCTATGTTGCGGTTGAGCATTATGAAGGCTGGGTTAAACGCGCAGATAGCTGGGGGCTATCGCTTGATGAAGTACTAAATTGAGATTTATGTGCCTGTCGCAGATTCAAGAGTGCTTGCTGTCACCCTTCTAAACAGGATTGTAACAAAGCATGAAACGCTTGAACAGGCAATCACACTAACCCCAATATTCAACCAATTATCTGATCAAGATCAACGCTTCACTAAACAAATAGTTTTGATGACGTTACGGGATTATGGGCGATTGGAACGCTTGATTATATCCCAATTCCAAACCCCGCCCAAACCTGCTTTATTACGTAAATTAATGCCAATTTTAATGATTGGGGCTTGCCAGCTTTGTTTAATGGCTGTGCCTGATTATGCGGTGTTTGCAAAGATGAAACAAGTGGCTATAGGGCGTAAATTATCTGGACTAACCAATCTTATTCACGCGATTTTAAAAAAGATTTCAACCGATTCGTTTGAACAGATACCAATCGAAGCAAATTTACCACCTTTTTTATGGCAGCAATGGTGCGCTGATTATAGCGAATCAACCGTAAGGGAAATTTGTGCGGTTTTAAGAACGCCTCCCCCGCTTGATCTTGCTTTTAAAAATAAAGATGCCATGACCGCATTCATTGAACAAATCCCCTCATCAGCTAAGCTTATAGTTTTGGTAGATCACCCGCCCTATTTTGTAGTTAGATTACCCAATCCAATTGGACAAGTAAGGGATTTACCAGATTATAAAAAAGGAAATTGGTGGGTACAAAATATAGCTGCCAATCTTGCAATTAACACACTTGGAGCCGTTGACGGCCTATCAGTTCTTGATTTATGCGCGGCACCTGGGGGAAAAACTCTGCAATTATGCGCGGTAGGTGCCAAAGTGACCGCTGTGGATATTGATAAACACCGCATGAAACGTTTACAGGACAATTTAACCCGTACAAATTTATCCGCGGAGCTGATCGTGCAAGATGGCCTAACTTATGAATCAGACGATAAATTTGATATTGTGGTGGTTGATGCCCCTTGTACCGCCACAGGTACAATTCGCCGTCATCCAGAAATTTTGCGCCGTCTTGCCAATCAAACTGACTATGAACGCCAGCTAGCTACATTAACTGATTTACAACATAAATTAATTGCGCACGCTGCTAGCCTTTTAAATCCACAGGGAATTTTACTCTATTGTGTTTGTTCACTTGACCGTAAGGAGGGATATGGGCAATATCAAACTATATTGAAGCATCAAGCGCAGCTTGGCATAATGCCTTCGCCAATCCCTGCTTTAAAGATGGCTCATACAACGATAGATAGCGGTCATAGCACTGTAACTTTAACCCCTGCCCAAGAGATGGATGGCTTTTTTATCGCCAAATTTAAAAAAGTAAAATGAACGATCAACAACCTACTTCATCCGCCCATAATTCTTTTGTCCATTGCCACTGCAATTCGGCTTTTTCACTTTCAGAAGGGGCGTTGCGGATCAACCGATTGATTGCGCTTGCCAAGCAAAAAAATATGATGGCGGTTGGCATTGCAGATCGTATGAATTTATTTGGTGCACTTTCTTTTTCTCAAACAGCAATCGCTCAAGGGATTAAGCCCTTAATCGGTTGTAAAATAAGCTTAGCAGGTAGTTTAGATTCCAATACAGATAAGGAAAACAACAAGGATTCAAGTGAACTTATTTTAATGGTTCAAAATGAAACGGGCTATGTTAATTTAAACCGTTTGATCTCTAAAGCTTATCTTACCAGCGAACCACAGGATTTAGTGGCAATAAAAAGCGAATGGTTGGATGAAACATCGGTTGAAGGCTTAATCTGCATTATCGGGGGCGAAGATGCACCCGTACAAAAAGCCCTGCTTAAAAATGCGGATGATCAAGCAGATAGCATTTTAACCACGCTTTCCAAGCTTTTTCCAAATCGTTGTTATATTGAAATTCAACGCCACCAGCTTACGTGGCAAAAACAAATTGAATCTGCGCTAATCCAGCTTGCAGATCATTTAAATATCCCACTTATCGCAAGCAATGACTGCTATTTTGAACAGAAAGAGCATTATGAAGCGCATTCCATTCTTTTATGTGTGGGAGATGGGGTGACGATTAGCTCCCCCTATCGGCGGAGTAAAACTGATCAGCATTATTTCAAATCATCGGAAGAGATGGAAGCATTGTTCAGTGATTTACCCGATGCATTAGCAAACACGCTTGAACTTACCAAACGCTGTAATTTCTATGTTAAGCCTGCATCGCCAATGCTCCCACGTTATCCTGATACGATTACCCCTGATGATGTGCATATGGAGGAAGGTGAATTTTTAACCTACAAAGCCAAGGAAGGCTTGAAAACACGCCTTGAAGCGATGGCAGAGCGTGCAGAGCTTACCCCCAAAGCGCAGGCTGAATTTGACCTACCTTATTATGATCGCCTTGAAATGGAATTAGGGGTAATTATCAAAGCAGGCTATTCGGGTTATTATCTGATTGTCTATGATTTCATTGATTGGGCGTTGAAACAACAAATTCCAGTTGGCCCTGGAAGGGGATCGGGCGCAGGTTCGCTGGTTGCCTATTGCCTATGGATTACGAATATTGACCCTTTAAAATGGAATTTGCTGTTCGAGCGATTTTTAAACCCTGAACGGGTAAGTTTGCCTGATTTTGATATTGATTTTTGCCCCGATAATCGTGACCGCGTAATTGATTATGTTTATGAAAAATATGGCAAAGATCGTGTTGGGCAAATTATTACTTTTGGGACATTTCAAGCGCGCGCTGCAATAAGGGATGTTGGGCGGGTTCTTGAAATTCCCTATCCCGTTACAGATCGCTTGTGCAAACTTATTCCCTTTAATCCTGCAAGCCCTGAACCATTGGCAGTGCTGATTAAAAACCAGCCTGAAATTTTAAAAGAAATTCGTGAACAAGAAGAAATTGCTACCTTGTTCGATATTGCCCAAAAGCTGGAGGGATTATATCGTCATGCTTCAACCCATGCGGGCGGTGTGGTGATTGCGGATCGTCCTTTAAGCGATATTGTTGCACTTTATCGTGACCCACGCTCCACCATGCCACTCACCCAATTTAGCAAGGATGATGCTGAAACTGCGGGATTGGTTAAATTTGACTTTTTAGGGGTTAAAACCCTAACCATTATTGATCGTGCAAGGAAATTGATTGAGCAAACCACTGGCGAGGGAACAATTAATATTAATGAATTGCCATTGGATGATGCTAAAACCTTTGAATTATTACAAGCTGCCAATACCAATGCTGTCTTCCAGTTGGAAGGGGTTGGCGTTGCGCAATGGTTAAAACAATTAAAGCCTGATCGATTGGATGATATTGTGGCCTTGACCTCTTTATATCGTCCAGGCCCAATGGAGAATATTCCAACCTATGTTGAATGTCGTTGGCAACGAAAAACCCCGCATTATCCGCACCCTAGCACCGAACCGATTTTAAAACCAACTTATGGCGTTGCGGTTTATCAAGAACAGGTGATGCAAATCACCCAAGTCTTGGCTGGCTTCACGCTTGGTATGGCGGACAAAATGCGCAAAGTCATGGGGAAGAAAAAGGCTGAATTATTACCGCCGCTGGAAAAAGAATTTGTTGAAGGCGCAAAGAAAACCCACCAGCTTCCAGAAGAAGAATCAAAGAAAATTTTTGCATTACTTGCCAAATTTGCTGGCTATGGTTTTAATAAATCGCATGCGGTGGCCTATGCCTTGATTGCCTATCAAACGGCGTGGATTAAAGCACATTACCCATTGGAATTTTATGCGGCAAATATTGATCAAGAATTACGCGCAGGGTCAACCGATACGCTTGCAAAAATTGTTCAAGATGCGCGTAAAAATCAGGTGAAAATTTTACCCGCCGATATCAATCATTCAGGTGATAAATGCAGGTTGGAATGGTATAAAGACAAAAAAAATCGGGCGATTCGCTATCCATTAACCGCCTTAAAAGGCGTTAGTGCTGCGGCGGTTGAACAGATTATGGAATGTCTTAATCAAGGGAAGCCATTTGAGGATTTATTTGATTTTCTTGAACGCGTCCCCGCCTTTTCAGGTTTTAAGCGGCAATTAGAAATATTGATCCAAGCTGGCGCATTTGATGGCTTGGATGTTAATCGGCGGCGGTTATTTGAAAATCTTGATGCATTAGTTTTATACACAGGCGGCGCAAGTGAAGAAGTTCGGGATGGGAACGCCTTGTTTGGAATGGATATGGTTCGGGAAAATCGTCCTAAATTGGTGGATTATAAAGATTGGGAACCATCAGAAAAATTATTGCGTGAAGCAGGAATGGTTGGTTTTTATTTAACAGGTCACCCGCTTGAAGGCTTTGAACGCGGGCTAAAACGGTTGGATGTATTAACCTATGAGGCTGTTGAAGCAACCTTTCATTCTAATATATCTTTGGATGATGATTATTCGTTAGCAGGCGCATTGCTTGAAGTTCGTCAAATTTCTTATGTTCCTAAAAACAAAAAAGATAATGATGAACAGGCTCCAAAAAAAGAAGAAAAAAAGCGGTTCCTAACCGTGTTGGTGCTTTCAGATACCAGCAGACAATATGAAGTAACCATAAGACCTGAAAAGGCAAGGGAGCTTGGTTCTATATTAACAGTTGGGCGGTTGTTATTATTGAATGTTCAGGCCTATTTAAAGACACCAGAAAAGAATGATGATGAAATTAATAACGGGGAATCTGTTGGGGATACCCAATTTGAGGAAGGGCAGGATACACCCGCCAGTGATATTGAACAGCAAGATCAGATGATGCGTTTAAAAGCATTAACAATCCGTGATTTACAAGGCACCCTTGCCGAAACAGCAGAAAAGGCAGAAATCACTTTATTTGGCCCTAAAATGCCTTTTGACCAACTAGCCAATATCATTGAAACCACAACCGAACCTGGACAAGGGCGCATTGCGTTACGACTTGTACCTGAATTAGATGGAATTTCCTATGAATGCCAGTTACAAGGTGGTTATCGCTTCACTAAACAATTTGAACGCGAAGTTGCCGACATTATCGAGGTTAGCCAAGTTGAGATTTATTAAATAAAATGTCCAAAACTTTTCATCAATATTTAACACATATTACGGCAGATGAACTGCCCCCAGCCGTCATGGGAATTGTTAATTTAACACCCGATTCATTTTCAGGGGATGGCTTATACCGTCAAGGTAGAGATGATTTAAACACTATTCTTGCAGCATGTGATCAAATGGTTGTGGATGGTGCAACAATCCTTGATCTTGGAGCTGAAAGCACACGCCCTGGCAGCATACCAATTACAGCTAAGGAAGAACAGCAACGCCTTTTACCTGTGATTGAAGCATTGAAAGAACGTTATCATGGCGTATGGCTAAGCGTTGATAGCTATCATGCGCAAACGATTAAATGCGCACTTGCGGCAGGTGCGGATATCACGAATGATATTAATGGCGGTAGCGATCCTGATTTACTTACCCATGCTAAACACGCAAATGCCCCCCTTATTTTAATGCATAACAGTACGAAACATAATGCCCTAGATACTTCACTTCAAGGAATCACCAGCTACGCTGGGGCTAGTGCTAACTCTGATTTTATGGCGCAAATGATGGATGAACTGGAAGCAATGATCACAAATGCACATAAGCATGAGATTGAACCCCATCAGCTTATCATTGATCCAGGGCTTGGCTTTGGCAAAACCGTTGATCAGAATATGAGGATTATTCGTAACCTTGATCAATTAAAAAGATTAGGCTTACCAATCTTAATCGGTGCCTCACGCAAAAGCTTTATTGGCAAGCGCACCAATCAATCAGTTGCAAATCAGCGTAAAGATGGTTCTGTGGCGATTCAATTATTTGCAGCGCGTCAAGGGGCGCATATTATTCGTACCCATGATGTACGCGCCGCCACAGATTCACTATTGCTTGATTACCAGTTAAGAAATATGATTGATGAACCTGTATGGATTATGGTTGCCCTTGGTAGTAATCTTGGAAATTCTGTTGAACAATTGCAAACAGCAATTCAGTGGTTGCACGGTTTTATGGATTCAATAACAATGTCTTCAATTTTTCATTCAAAGCCAAAATATGAAGAAAATCAACCTGATTTTTATAATCAAGTGGCGATTGGCACAACTTCCTTATCAGCGCAGGCCGTTTTAGCGCATCTTAAGCAATTAGAGTTAAAAGCAGGTCGCCGTAAAACCTATCGCAATGGCCCGCGTGAACTTGATCTTGATCTTATTTTCTATGGCAGTGAGGTAAGCCCCAATGAAGTGCTGTCGCTTCCTCACCCCCGTTACCATGAACGCGCCTTTGTCTTAGGCCCAGCGCAAGAAATTGCCGCCGATTGGGTATGTCCAATAAAAAATCAACGAATTGATGCACTTTATGATGCGCTTCCGTTATCGGAGCAAACAACCATTCAACCCCTTCAAACTCCTTAAAGGAAAAGGCAAAGCGAATGCATGGCGCAGAACAATTAACAGGGGTTGCTTTGATAGCGGTATTGGCTTCGGTTATTGGGCTTGGCATGGCGCGTGTTCGCCAACCTGCGATTGTTGGTTATATTCTAACGGGTGTGTTATTGGGGCCAAGTGCCCTAGGATTAGTGGAAGACAGGGAAGCCATCGCCTTCCTTGCTGATCTTGGTGTTATTCTGTTGCTTTATTTTATTGGGATGGAATTATCCTTACGCTCCTTCCGTTTGATTTGGAAAGGGGCTGTTTTGGTAGCAATCGCACAGATCACCTTAGGATTGATTGCCATGCTACCACCCTACTTTATTTTTGATTGG
Source organism: Alphaproteobacteria bacterium (assembly GCA_965229675.1). Classification (GTDB taxonomy): domain Bacteria; phylum Pseudomonadota; class Alphaproteobacteria; order CBDDJK01; family CBDDJK01; genus CBDDJK01. The sequence continues at coordinate 262,141 of OZ245897.1, read as the reverse complement.
TCACCTTCTTGGTTGATTTTGGGAGGATTTTGCCTTGCCATTTCTTCAACCGCCGTTGCCTTCAATATTTTGGAAGACACGCAAACAACTAAGACGCGCCCTGGCAGAATTGCCATCGGCATTTTAATTGCGCAAGACCTTGCCGTTGCTCCTATGCTATTGATTTTAAATGGATTGCCTAGTGCAAGTGATGCGGGTGTGGATTCTTATTCTGCTATTGGAGAAGGCTTACCAATCCTATTATTTGAATTGGGGATTACGATTACCCTGCTTGTGCTGGTGATTATTTTCTTATCTAAAAGCAAACGGATTGATCTGTTTTTCTTTAGGCAGGCTGAACAGCGTAAAGACCTTTTGCCCCTTATCGCGCTTGCTGCTTGTTTTGGTATCGCCACCTTAGCAGGATTGATTGGCTTATCCCCTGCTTTTGGTGCGTTTATGGCAGGGTTAATTGTTGGCAATAGCCGCCAAAGGGATATTATGCGCCATAGCGCAGAACCCATTCAAGTTGTTCTTTTGATGGTATTTTTCCTATCGGTTGGCCTATTGCTTGATCTTGGTTATGTGTGGAATAACCTTGGGCTAATCATCTTTTCTTGGCTATTGGTTCTAATTTTCAAAACAGGATGCAATTTATTTTTAGTAAAGATAACAGGTGCAAATTGGTCAGATTCGCTAACTGTCGCGCTCGTCATAGGACAAATGGGTGAATTTTCCTTTGTAATGGCGGCAACCGCCCTTGGTGCAGGGGTGATTGATTCTGATCTCCATCGCTTTATTGTTGCCCTTTGTGTGCTATCGTTAATTACCAGCCCGCTCTATGTTCAGATTGTCCGCCGTAATCGCCATCGTGCAATTCGCCATATTGATGGCTTGAAGGCCTTGTTCAAGCTGGTTTTTTTCAAGGAACGCCGCTTTAGCCGCTCTCTTGGCAAAACCGCATTGGTGGAGGGGAAACGCGCTGCCTCTTGGGCAAAACAAAAAGGTAAAAATAAACAGGAAATTTCAAAAGAGGATGCAGAACAATCCACTGAATCTTGACTATGAACAAGCTGGCTTTAAGGAAAATTTCGGCTGTTCACGCGAACAATTCCTAGTTGCAGGGGTGGATGAAGTTGGGCGGGGGCCTTTGGCAGGACCTGTGATTGCGTGCGCCGTTATGCTTGCCCCCTTTTCTTTTAAACCCGATGCGCATTGGCAAGAATCACTGGCAATGGTAACGGATTCAAAGCGATTAAGCGCGATTAAGCGCAAACGGTTGCTGCCTGCGTTAAACAGATTATGCTATGCTTTTGGTGCCGCCAGTGTGCAGGAAATTGATCGGATCAATATTCTTCAAGCAAGCTTGCTTGCAATGCGGCGTGCGGTCAATCGCCTACCACATTCGCCGCATTTCATCTTGATTGATGGCAATCAAAAACTTCCCTATCCTGCTGGGATTCCAGCACCATCCATGCAAACCCTTATTAAAGGTGATCAAAAAAGCTTTACGATTGGTGCGGCTTCCATCTTAGCAAAGGAATGTCGTGATCAGCTTATGCAAACGCTTGATCAACGCTATCCAGCTTATGGTTTTGCCCGTAATGCTGGCTATGGTGTGAAATTGCATCTTGAAGGCTTGGCAAAACTTGGCCCTTCCCCGCACCACCGCAACAGCTTCGCACCAGTAAAAGCCGCTTATAATGAAGTTTGATGTAATAAGGACTTGATTATGAAGGATTGGCAATGTATAGCGTGTCTTGCTTTTGTATTGATGCAATGATCAATGCTTAAACTTGCCTATAATCCTTAAAGTGATAAGGATTTATTCGGCAAAAAATCTCACAGAAAACGTCTTTGTTGTTCCGGTGTTTGCTGTTTCTTATTTTATTGAAGCGTAATGCGAACCATTAAGTGGCGTTTTCAAGGTTTAACCGGAAAATAAAAGGAAAAAAATTATGTCCGATATACCAACTTTTACCATGCGTCAGCTATTGGAAGCAGGCGTTCATTTTGGTCACACCACACGCCGTTGGAATCCAAAGATGGAATCCTATTTGTTTGGGGTGCGCAATGGCATTCATATTATTGACCTTGGCCAAACTGTGCCAATGATGCATTCTGCCTTACAAGCCCTTTATGATGTGGCTGCTGCGGGTGGTCGCATTTTGTTTGTTGGTACCAAACGGCAAGCCCGTGATTTAATCAAAGAATATGCTGGAAAATGCGGTCAATATTATGTCAATCACCGTTGGCTTGGTGGTATGATGACGAATTGGCAAACAGTTTCCAATTCAATTAAGCGGTTGAAAGAATTGGATGCACGCCTGAATGATACCGAAGAGATGGAAGGGCTAACCAAACGCGAATTGCTTGGACTTTCCCGCCAACGCGAAAAATTGGAATTGGCACTTGGTGGTATTAAGGAAATGGGGAGTACCCCTGATATTCTGGTGGTTCTGGATACGGTTAAAGATCAGATTGCGGTTAAAGAAGCGCAAACCATGGGCTTGCCTGTGATTGGTGTATTGGATTCAAATGCAACGCCTGAAGGGGTTGATTATCCTATTCCTGGCAATGATGATTCAATGCGTGCGATTCGACTTTATCTTGAATTAGCATCGCAAACGATTCTTGCTGGGATTGAAAAATCAGTTCAACAAGCAGGGGTGGATATTGGCGCAATGGCAGAACCCCAATCAGAACAAGCAATTGAAACTGGAGTTAGCGAGGAAACGCCTGCTGATTCTCCCACGAGTGTGGAGGATACGGTAGCTGATGAACAACCAGCTTCCCCAGCTTCTAGTGAATAGTAAACAATAAATTTATCTTGAAGGAAAAGAGTAGTTAAGATGACGATAACGGCCTCTATGGTTAAAGAACTGCGGGAGAAATCTGGCGCAGGTATGATGGATTGTAAAAAAGCCCTTTCGGAAACGGAAGGGAATTTTGAAGCGGCGGTTGATTGGCTTCGTAAAAAAGGCTTATCAGTTGCGGCCAAAAAATCAGGGCGCATTGCTGCAGAGGGCTTGATTGGCGTTGCACTTTCTGATCAAAAAGGGGTATTGCTTGAAGTTAATGCAGAAACTGATTTTGTTGCGCGCAACCCACAATTTCAGCAATTTGTCCTTAGCTTATCAAAAATTGGCTTAGAACATTCCGATTCAGTGGATGCCTTAATGGCGGCAAATTTTGAAGATAAAGGCCATTCCGTTGCGGATGAATTGACCAACCAAATCGCAACGATTGGTGAAAATATCTCCATTCGCCGTGTGCAAGCAGTAAGTTTGGGAAGCGGTGTTGTTAGTGGCTATATCCATGGTAGTGCGGAAGGTTCTGGCGGAAAATTAGGACGAATTGGTGTACTGGTTGGGCTTGAAACTGAGGTTGATAATCTTGAAGAAGTTCAAAATCTTGGACGCCAAATTGCCATGCATATTGCCGCTGCGCGCCCTCAATTTTTAACGGTTGAAGAAATTAGCGAAGCTGATCTGGAGCGCGAGCGTAAAATATTAACCGAACAAGCCCTTGCAGAAGGTCGTCCAGCTGAGATTGTTGAGAAAATGGTGACAGGTCGCATGCGTAAATTCCATGCTGAGGTTGTATTGCTGGAACAAACCTTTATCATGGATAATGAAACCAAAATTGCTGATCTTTTGAAAAATAAAGGCAAAGAACTTGGTGGATCAATCCAATTAGCAGGGTTCTTGTGTTACGCCCTTGGTGAAGGGATCGAGCGTAAACAAGATGATTTTGCGGCTGAAGTTGCCGCGGCCGCTAAAGGTTAATCATCAGATAATTATTTGCTAATGCCCGATTCCTCATCAGATACAGACAAGTCAAGTTATCGCTATCAGCGGGTCTTATTAAAATTATCTGGTGAAGCTTTGATGGGCGATAAGCCTTATGGCATTGACCAAGATGCTGTGGTTGAAGTTGCGTGTCAAATCGCAGATGTTCTTCATCATGGTAAGATTGAACTGGTAATTGTTATTGGCGCAGGTAATATTTTTCGTGGGGTTTCCGCCGCTGCTGATATTGAACCAACGGTTGCCGATACGATGGGGATGTTAGCAACTGTGATCAATGCGCTTGCCTTGCAATCTGCACTTGAAAATCAAGCCATTCCAACACGGGTATTATCCGCCATTCCAATGGATAAAGCGTGCGAGCCTTATATAAGACGGCGTGCAATTCGTCATCTTGAAAAGGGGCGGGTTGTGATCTGTGCTGGTGGGACGGGTAATCCTTTTTGCACCACTGATTCTGCGGCGGCATTGCGTGGTTCAGAACTAAATTGTGAATTGGTGATGAAAGCAACCAAGGTTGATGGCGTTTATGACAGCGATCCATTGAAAAACCCACAAGCACAGCGGTTTTCATATTTAAGTTATCAGCAAGCTGTGGAACGGCAATTAAAAGTGATGGATTTATCAGCAATTGTGATGTGTCAGGAAAACCAGTTGCCGATTATGGTATTTTCTATGTTCAAAAAAGGTGAATTTTCTGCTATTTTGCAAGGCGAAGGTAATTTTACGCTAATTAGCGAACAAACAGCATAATAAAAAAGGGGGATAAGCCATGGCTTTTGAAGGTGAAAATGCATTAAAAAAACGGATGGATGGCGCAATTGAGGCCTTGAATAAGGAATTTAGTGGACTTAGGAGTGGACGCGCAACTCCAGCCTTACTTGAACCCGTACAAGTTGAAGCTTATGGCGGCCATATGCCATTAAAAGAACTATCCAGCGTCAGCGTTCCAGAACCAAGAATGTTAGCCGTGACCGTTTGGGATCAAGGATTGGTTAAAGCGGTTGAAAAAGCAATCAGCGATGCGAATCTTGGACTTAATCCAATGTCAGAAGGGAATATTGTGCGCGTGCGCCTGCCTGAATTGACCGAAGAACGCCGCAAAGAACTGACCAAAGTTGCAGGGAAATATGCGGAACAAGCCCGTATCTCAATCCGTAACGCACGCCGCGATGGTATTGATACCTTGCGTAAATTGGAAAAAGATGGCGAAATCGCAGAAGATGCGCGCCATCGCGGTGAAGGGGAGATTCAAAAATTAACCGATAGCTATATCGGTAAGATTGATAAAAGCCTTCAAGAAAAAGATCAGGAAATTATGCAGGTTTAAATCCATATCTATTGAAACCACTTATTCATGGATATAAAATCTAATCTGCCAAATCATATTGCTTTCATTATGGATGGCAATGGACGTTGGGCAAAAAGCCACCATTTGCCAAGAGTCGCAGGGCATAAAAAAGGTGCAGAAACCTTAAAAAAAATGGTTGAAGCCCTTGCAAAGCTTGCAGTACCGCATGTAACTTTTTTTGGTTTATCAACAGAAAATTGGACAAGGCCACAAAATGAACTAAACGAATTAATAGGGCTATTACGACATTATTTAAACCATGAACTGGATTATTTTCATCAGCAAGGGGCAAGGCTAAGCATTATCGGGGATCGTAGTCGATTTGATGCCGATCTTATTAAAGCGATGGATGCAGCAGAACAATTAACCCGTAATAATCAAAAAATTCATGTGATGATTGCACTTAATTATGGTGGGCGCGCTGATTTAGTCCAAGCCGCAAAGCGGCTTTGCACACAGGTGAAATCAGAAACATTAGAACCAGAAATGATTGATGAAGCCATGTTTGCACGCATGCTTTGGACAGCAGAACTTCCTGACCCTGATTTGCTGATTCGCACCAGCGGTGAAATGCGGATCAGTAATTTTTTACTATGGCAGTTGGCCTATAGTGAATTTGTATTTAGTGACCGTTACTGGCCTGAATTTAATGATCAGGATTTAGCCCAAGCATTGGCGCAATATAAGGCACGTGAACGCCGTTTCGGTGGAATAGGCGATATTCCCGAATAATAGCTATATCAATTTGTCGCAATAGGATTTACTTGTTTGCCTTGCACTTTGTGTAAAATTACGCTAATGCAATCGCGAAAATAATTTGGTTTAACATGAAATAGTTTTCAGGAAGGAAATAGCATATGAGCATGTTAGGTTTAATTCTGCTATGCGGGGTTATTGCGGTATTATATGGGGCGGTTACCGCCAAAACGATTCTATCGCAAGATGCAGGCACGGATAAAATGAAGGAAATTGCAGGGGCGATTCAAGAAGGCGCATCTGCTTATCTTAACCGTCAATATATGACCATTGGCATTGTTGGAATTGTCGTTGCGGTGATTCTATTTGTTGCGCTTGGCGCAAGCAGTGCAATTGGTTTTGTCGTTGGTGCCGTTTTATCTGGTGTTGCGGGCTATGTTGGGATGTTTGTATCGGTTCGTGCCAATGTTCGCACGGCACAAGCAGCCTCCAAAGGGCTTGGCGAAGGCTTATCGCTTTCCTTCAAATCAGGCGCAGTTACTGGCATGTTGGTTGCTGGTTTAGCTTTGCTTGCAATTGCGGGTTATTATGGTTTTTTGACGATGGATAATCCTGTATCTGCTGATAATAGTGTCGATGTAATCAATGGCCTTGTTGGGTTAGCTTTTGGTGCGTCTTTAATTTCGATTTTTGCGCGGCTTGGCGGCGGTATTTTTACCAAAGGTGCCGATGTTGGTGCTGACCTTGTTGGAAAAGTCGAAGCAGGTATTCCCGAAGATGATCCACGTAACCCAGCCGTTATTGCTGATAATGTTGGGGATAATGTTGGGGATTGTGCGGGTATGGCCGCCGATTTATTCGAAACCTATGTTGTGACAATGGGCGCAACCATGGTGCTTGCTTTAATTTATGGCGTTAGCGGAATTGCTTTAAGCGAATTTTTACTTTTACCTATGGCGATTGGTGGGGTTAGCTTACTTGCTTCCATCGTCAGCACCTATTTTGTGCGTTTAGGCTCAAGCGATAATATCATGGGAGCTTTATATAAAGGCTTTTTTGGTTCAGCCATCCTATCGGCAATATTGGTATGGTTCGCTGTGGATCGTCTGGTCGGCATGGACACAATGATTGCAATCGGGGGGGCTAGCTTCTCTGGCTTAAGCTTGTTCTTCTGTGCTTTGATTGGTTTGGTCTTAACGGCTCTTATCGTTTGGGTAACAGAATATTATACCTCAACCAGTTTTCGCCCTGTACGTTCAGTTGCCAAGGCTTCTGAAACGGGTCATGGTACCAATGTTATTCAAGGGCTTGCCGTATCGATGGAAGCCACCGCAATTCCAGCCCTTTTGATTTGTATTGCGATTATCGCAACTTATCAGCTTGCTGGCTTATTTGGGATCGCAATCGCGGTTACCACCATGTTAGCTCTTGCAGGGATGGTTGTTGCGCTGGACGCTTATGGTCCCGTCACAGATAATGCAGGGGGTATTGCTGAAATGGCTGAAATGCCTGAAGATGTTCGTAAAATCACCGATGCACTTGATGCGGTTGGGAATACGACCAAGGCCGTAACCAAAGGCTATGCCATCGGCTCTGCTGGGCTTGGGGCATTGGTATTATTTGCAGCTTATACGGCGGATCTTGATCGGCTCTTTACCGATGTGAATGTCGATTTCTCTTTATCCAATCCTTATATCGTCATCGGTCTATTCATTGGTGGGTTATTGCCTTATCTGTTTGGTGCGATGGGTATGACTGCTGTTGGCCGTGCTGGTGGCGGGGTTGTGCTGGAGGTTCGCCGTCAGTTCAAAGAAATTCCTGGCATTATGGAAGGGACAGGCAAGCCAGAATATGGTCGCTGTGTCGATATGTTGACCAAAAGCGCGATTAAAGAGATGATTATTCCATCCCTTTTACCTGTGCTAAGCCCACTTGTGCTTTATTATGTTGTATCCTTGGTTGCGGATCAGGGGGCTGCGTTCTCAGCAGTTGGTGCGATGTTGCTTGGCGTAATTGTCACAGGTTTATTTGTTGCTTTATCCATGACCGCTGGTGGTGGTGCTTGGGATAATGCCAAAAAATATATTGAAGATGGCAATCATGGTGGCAAAGGCTCAGAAGCTCATAAAGCCGCTGTTACGGGTGATACGGTTGGCGATCCTTACAAGGATACGGCTGGTCCTGCTGTTAATCCAATGATTAAGATCACCAATATCGTTGCCCTGCTTCTGTTGGCAGGATTAGCACACGGTCTTTAAACCTTATGAAAAAAGGGCGGGGATCACGTCCACAATCAGATAAACCGAAAAGGTTCAATGATTGGCGTCATGATCGTTTCGATGGTCGAACTGACGGACGTGATCCTTCCTCCTTTAAAAACAGATACTGGCTTTATGGTAGCCATGCCGTTATTGCGGCACTGAATAACCCAAACCGATTTATTCATCGCCTGCTCTTAACAAAAGATGCACGGGCGCGATTGGAAAAAGCCTTTCCTCCCCGTTTAGCATCTGATGCAATCAAAGAAGTAAAATCCCAAGAACTTAATGAATTATTAGGCGATGAGGCGGTTCATCAAGGAATTGCGCTTAATACCTCCATCTTATCTCAACCCGATGCTGAAAGCTTTTTAATCAGCCTTAAAGCAAACAAAAATGCGTTGCGGTTTCTTATTCTTGATCAAGTAACAGACCCGCATAATGTTGGCGCAATTTTAAGAAGTGCTGCGGCTTTTGGCGTGAATGCGGTTATTGCTACAGACCGTCATAGTCCTTCTGAAAATGCAACGCTTGCAAAAGCGGCGGTTGGTGCGTTGGAGCATGTGCCTTATTTAAAAATCGTAAATCTTGCGCGTTTCATTACCCAATTAAAACAAAATGATTTTTGGATTTATGGGTTGAATAGCGGTGAAGATCAGCCACTTTCGGCAGTAACACCAAGCCAACGCAGTGCTTTAATTGTTGGGGCTGAAGGGAAGGGGCTGCGTCCATTAACCTTAAGCCATTGTGACGAGGCAATCGCAATTCCAATCAACCAATCCGCCATGCCTTCACTTAATGTATCCAACGCAACAGCGATTGCGTTATATCACTTTAAATTATCAGCATGAATGATGCCTACCCATGGTTAGAAGCAACATTTGAGGTCATTAACCTACGCGGGCTTCATGCGCGCGCTGCGGTAAAAGTTGCGCAAACCCTAACCCCATTTGATTGTGATGTTGAAATAACAAGCGGGAATTCTTGCTATGTTAATGCATTGTCGGTTATGGGAATGATGATCTTGGCGGCAGGAAAAGGGACACAGGTTAAAGCACGTGCCAGAGGGGTTGAGGCTAAAGCCGCCCTTGATGAACTAGCCACCTTGTTCAAAGACCGATTTGGAGAAGAGGCTTGAACCATCCAATCTGTGTGATTACATTGATACAAGAATTATAATCAATGAAATAAGGAGGCTTTAAAATGCGTGAACAAACGAACCATCATGTGAATGGTCATAGCTTTGGGGATATTCCCCAAGGGCATACTGAAATTCGTTTGGGCATGGGATGTTTTTGGGGGGCAGAGCGGTTATTTTGGCAACAACAAGGCGTTTACGTTACCGAGGTTGGTTATGGCGGCGGCAATTCACCTGACCCCACTTACAAGCAAGTTTGCACGGGTACCACCAACCATGCGGAGCTTGTCCGTGTTGTCTATGATCCCAATCGTCTTAAGCTTGAAATCCTATTAGGGCTATTTTGGCAATCGCATGACCCAACCCAAGGCAATCGGCAAGGAAATGATGTGGGTAGCCAATATCGTTCAGTTATCTTTGTTGACCATGAACAAGATAAAAATTTTGCTGAGAAAACCAAATTAATTTATCAAGATCGCCTTAATCATGCAGGATTTGGTAAAATCACAACCCAAATTAAAATAGAGCCAGAGTTTCACCCTGCCGAAGAATATCATCAGCAATATCTTGCCAAAAATCAACTTGGCTATTGCGGCTTGAGCGGAACTGGCATTAATTATCCATTCGGTAATGTTGCCTAATATCATCGATAATACAATCTGGCCTAATCTTGAATGGCGGGTTGAATCTGAACCTGTTGATTATGATCATGCAGTTGCGCTCATGGAAGAGCGCGTCAAACAGATTCATAAAGGAAATGCTTCTGGCCTGATTTGGCTATTGGAACATCCAGCTTTATATAGTGCAGGCATAAGCGCAAAGCCAAAAGATTGCTTTAACCCGAATGGCCTACCCGTTTATCATAGCGGACGTGGCGGGCAGTATACTTATCACGGGCCAGGGCAACGTATTGTTTATGTTATGGTGGATTTAAAACAATGGCAACAAGATGTTCGTGCCTTTATTCATCATTTGGAGCAATGGATTATAGCCGTGCTTGCCGCTTATGAGTTAAATGCGGTATGTTATCAAGATAAGGTGGGCGTATGGGTTAAACGCCCTTCATTGGGGGAAGATAAAATTGCGGCAATCGGGATTCGCCTGCGAAAATGGGTAAGTTTTCATGGATTAGCAATCAATGCCGCCCCTGATTTAACACAGTTTCAAGGCATTGTACCTTGCGGGATCAACGATCCTTATTACGGAGTGACTTCATTAAAAGCCCTTGGCAAACCCTGTGCATTCAATGAATTAGACCATCATCTCCAAGATCAATTTTCTAAAATATTTTCAATTAATCCCCATAAACGGGCATTTTTTTGAATCTTAACCATGATTGAAATGCAGGAAGGATGATCATCAATAAAGCAATGATCAAAAGCCCCATTGTCATCGGGCGTTCCCAGATAAAGCCAATTCCATCATAAAGCTGCGTTGCGCGTGCAAAATTATTTTCAAGCATTGGTCCTAGAATAAAGCCAATTAACAGTGGTGCAAGCGGATAAGATGCTAACCGCAGAATAGTTGCAATAACCCCAAAACCAACCAGCAATAAAAGTTCGGTTGGGTTATTCTGTCCGATATAAGCACCCATCAGCGTAAAAAATAAAATGAAAGGAATTAAATAATTGCGCGGCACGGTTAAAATCTTTGCAATATAAGGAATAAGCGGTAAATTCAAAATCAACAACACAACATTACCAATATACATGGATATAATGACAGACCAGAAAATCTGCGGCTGATCTTCCATAAGACGCGGACCTGGCGCAACATTAAGCGCAATTAAAGCCCCCAATAAAATCGCGGTCGTTCCAGAACCAGGTATTCCTAACGTTAATAGGGGAACAAACGAACCTGTGCAGGCGGCATTATTCGCACTTTCAGGGGCAGCCAATCCACGGACTGAACCTTTTCCAAATTGTTCTCTTTCTTCTTTTGGGGCAAGGTTGCGTTCCACTGCATAGCCAAGGAAAGAGGCAATGGTTGCCCCAGCCCCTGGCATTACCCCGATTAAAAATCCTTGTAAGGATTGACGGCTAACAACAGGTGCAATAGCCTTTGCTTCTTCTTTGGTAATTCGCAATCCCGTGATTTTGGAATTATCTTTGTCTCCCTTTTTTCCAGAACGCGCTGGATCCATAATCAAAAATAATGTTTCAGGAATTGCGAACATCGCCATTGCAAGCGTTATAAAGCCTATGCCAGACTGTAAATCCATGATGCCCATGGTAAAGCGTGGCATATTGAACAGCACGCCTTCACCAACCGTTGCAAGAGCCAATCCAGCCAATGTCATCAACAAGGCTTTGGCAATTTGCCCTGATCCTGCAAAAGCCGCAATTGCAGATAAACCAACCACCATCAATGCAAAATATTCTGCTGAATGAAATAATAAGGCTAGTTGCGCAAGGGCAGGTGCAAAGAAAATCAATAAAATAGCCCCAATCGTTCCCCCCGCAAAAGAAGATATTGCGGCAATCGTCAGGGCTTTACCCGCCTTGCCTTGACGGGTTAATGGATAGCCATCAAAACTAGTTGCAACCGTTGAAGCCACACCAGGGGCATTGATTAAAATGGAAGAGGTTGACCCACCAAAAATTGCCCCATAATAAACCCCTGCAAGTAAGATAAGTGCGGCAGAGGGATCGCCAAGCGAGATTGCTACAGGAATCATAATCGCAATAATCGACATTGGGCCTAAACCAGGGAGCATACCGATAAAGGTACCGATGATACAGCCGCCAATTACCATCAGTAAATTTTTTAATGATAATGCGGTTTCGATTCCAATTAAAAGCCCTTCTAACATCCTCCCCACTCCTTATTTTTTAAAATCCAAGCCATGCTGGATAGGGAATGAGATAAATTCCCAACACGGAATCAACCAATGCCCAAACGCCAACAGCGGCAATTAAACTCACCACTGTCATCAGGATATAACGCCGTTCACCCAAGATGAAGCTACCACCAAAGATAAACAGACTGGTTGCCGCAATAAAGCCAAAACCACGCAGAACTAACGCATAGACCACCATCATTGCGATAAGGATAAAAGCTTGTCCTAGCTTATATTCATGTAATTTAGTAAAATCTAATTCTGATTTTTTAGGTTCAGTTGATTTTTCTAAATTAAGTAATACAACCAGCGATATTAAAACCCCACCAATAGCGATAATCTTGGGAAAGCTTGAAGGCCAAACTGGATTACGTTTTAAAATGGGTGGTAGCAACTCGTCCATCGCAAACAATGCTGAATAGCCATATGCGAAAAACACAATCAGTATTGCCAGCGCGATCCATCTTTCTAATGTCATTGAAACACCTTTTCAGGTTACAAAGATCAGGCGATCAGGAACCAGAAAATCAATTTTTATTAAATCGTTAATTTCTGATCCCTGATCCTTGACCACTGATTACGGTTTAAAGGAAACCAAGTTTACGCATTAAATCGCCAATTTCCTGTTCTTGCTGTTCAAGGAATGCCCTGAACGCATCGCCAGAATTATGAATATTTTCCCACCCATTGCGTGCGCGGACTTCTTCCCATTCGGGGGTATCATACATCTTAGCAAGCACTTTTTGATAGGCTTTAAGCTTATCTGCTGGCAAGCCAGGCGCACCAAAGAAACCACGCCAATTAACAAAAGAAACATCAATGCCTTGTTCTTTCATGGTTGGGGCATCGCTATAGGCACCAACGCGTTTATCAGAAGTTACACCTAAAATACGAACTTCGCCCGCTTTAGCAAGCTCAACCGCTTCACCAAAGCCAGTGGTTAGTGCTGCGATTTCACCTGAAAGCAGACCAGCCATTGCTTTTCCACCTGCATCATAGGCAATATATTTCACCCCTGTTGGGTCAACATCGGCTGCTTGCATAACCATGGCGGCAACCAAATGATCCATTCCACCAGGAACAGAACCACCGCCAACGGCAACTTTTGACGGATTAGCTTTATAAGCATTAATCAAATCTGCCATAGAATTTAATTCAGAATCGGCTGAAACAACAATCGCGGTATAATCACCGATGGTGCCTGCAACCAAGGTAAGATCGCTGAAATTATAAGGAAAAACGCCTGTTAAAGAACGGATAACAATCGGTGTTGAATTGACCATTAAGGTGCCATGATTGCTATCTGCATTTTCAATCAAATAACCAATGGCTTTACCGCCACCGCCACCAGACATATTTTCGTAAGAAGCTGTGCCAACTAACCCTGCTTTGGTTAGAGCCTCGCCAGTGCCGCGTGCAGTACCATCCCAGCCACCGCCAGCACCACCTGGAATTAAGAAATGAATGGAATCGACCTTATGCCCGTCCGCTAAAGCGGGGTTAGCCATCGCCATCATTGCCGCAACTGCAAATCCTACGCCTAAAAAGCGGCGTTTTAAAACTTGTTTAATCATTAAGATTTCCTCCTAAAATGAAATTTTATGTAAATTTTATCTAAGGAAAAATAAAAACATATTCTTAAAAACTTAGCAAGCTTTAATAGATTTTAAAAAATATCGCTGGGCGTAAAGGTTAAGATCAATCGATTCCATAAATCATATTTGCCATCAGGAACATCAAGCTTGTGGCAGACCAAAACCGCCCTTAGCGCACTTTCTGCAAAGGATGAGGTGGTTTCAGCTGAACGTTCGCGAATTACTGCGGTGATTACGGTTTTATCTGGTGCAAGCTCCGCTTCAATTACGGCACGCATTTGGTCAGCATTGCGCGCACCAACTGGAGGATTCCAGCATCGAATCACTTGATCGCGTACCCTTGCCATTTCATCTTCTTTTAATCCTTTTGCCAGAAGAGAGCGCGGTTTTTCCTGTGGCTGGGGCGTTTCAACTGCCTCTCTCACCGATTCAGCTAAAGATTTTTTTGGTTCAGCCTTCGCTTTAGGTGCTGGTGGCGTTTGCTCCAGCGATTGTTGTAAATTACGCAAGCTAGCATTAAAGCTAGGTTTTGGCGGTTCAGGTTTCACGACCTCAGGCTTAGGTGGCGTGACTTCAGACACCTTTGGTTTTTTAGGAATTGATATTTTTGGTGGAGGTTTGGGTGGCGGTGCAGGGGGTTTAGGTATTGCTTGTGTGGGAATAGGTTCAGATTGCGGGGCAACTGGTTTAGGCGGAGATGCTAATTCTGTTTCAGGGGGACTCAACGTAACCTCTATTGGTTGACCAAGATCAATTGGTTCGCGGTCAAAACTTACCTGTCCCATAATTGCAAATAATAATAAAAAAATATGCCCAAACGATGAGATGATAAGGGCTTTATTCAATAAATTTGTTTGGTGCCATTTATGGTTTAAGCGGGTTAGAAACATGATCTAAGAAGGAAGTTCAGCTAATAACGCAATTTTTTTAAACCCTGCCGCAGTAATTTGCCCCATCAACTGCATCACCATCCCATAATTAAGGGATTGATCCGCACGAATAAAAATACGAACATCGGGATTATTGCGGCTTATTGCTATCAGGCGGGGAATAAGGGCTGCAGCTTCAATTTCGGTTTCTTGAAGGTACAAGCCCCCATTTTGATTGAAGGTAATCACCAGTGGTTCTTGTGTTTCATTTAGCTGTGCGGCCTCTGTTTTCGGCAAATCAACAGGAACGCCAACCGTCATTAACGGCGCGGTCACCATAAAAATTACCAACAAAACCAACATAACATCAACGAAAGGGGTAACGTTAATTTCTGACATCGGCGCATGACGACTGCGCCTTTTACCGCCTTGATTGCTACGGCGTTGATATTGAATTGTTTTTCCTGCCATTTTGCGTCACTGCTCGTCCATTTGGCGGGAGAAAATTGCACTCATCTCAGCCGAAAAGGCTTCCATACTTGCAGCATAGCGGTTTAAATCGGATGAAATTTTATTATAAAAAATACTGGCAGGGATGGCAGCAACAAGCCCAAGCGCAGTTGCCAATAATGCTTCTGAAATACCAGGTGCGACAACGGCAAGGCTGGTTTGCTTGCTAGCCGCAATTGATGCAAAGCTATTCATAATCCCCCACACCGTTCCAAATAATCCTATAAACGGTGCGGACGAACCAACGGAAGCCAAAAAGGTTAAATATTTTTCCAGCTTATTTAATTCATTACTAAGTGTGGTTTGCATACCACGTTCAATACGTTCACTCATCGCCAATGTTAAATTCCCGCCACCTTTACCAACGGAGCGATACCATTCCCGCATCGCAGATATGAAAATTGCTTGAAGCGGGCAAGCGGCAGTTTTCCCCTTAAGTTTAAGATAAAGCTCCTCCATAGCTTGACCTGACCAAAAAGCTTCTTCAAATTGACGCGAGTGAGCGCGTAATCGTTTTAATTTAATGGATTTTTCAATGATGATTGCCCAACACCAAATGCTGGCCAAAATCAACATGATCATCACCGTTTGCACCACAAAATCAGCACGAAAAAATAGGCTAAATGCATTATGGGCAATTTCAACTTCTGCAGCACTCATGCCCAAACTGGCTTCGCCACCTGGCGTTAAAGAATCCAATGTCCCCGCATCAGGGGCAGGAGCCACAGGCGCACTTTCAGGCTCACTTTGCGCTAATTCAATATTATTCATTCAACTAAATCCTAAACCTATGCTAAAATGGCATTAATACATCAACAATTTGTGTTCCCCAGCGCGGTTCTTGTACATCCGATATATGCCCTTCACCGCCATAGGCAAGCCTTGCCTCAGCTATTTTTTCATAATCAACAGTGTTTTGATTTGAAATATCTTGTGGGCGAACCACACCCGCAACCTGCAACTGGCGCACTTCATAATTAACTTTTGTTTCTTGCCGACCAAAAATGACAAGATTTCCATTGGGCAACACTTGCGTCACAATTGCCGCAACGCGCAAATCAATGGTTTCTTCACGGCTGATTGTACCTGTTCCAGAACTGGTTGAGGCGGAATCATATTCCAACAAATTTGTTGGATCAATCGCTTCAGGTAGCACTTCGCCCAAATTAGCTTCAAGGCCACCAAGTGCAGGCACCCCAACATTTTCGCTACTGCCGCGGGTTCTACTGCTACTATTCGATATATCTGCTTGATCATCAATGGCAATCACTACGGTAACAATATCTCCAATCTGACTGGCGCGTAAATCCTTAAAAAAAGCACGGCTACCCGACCGCCATAATGAATTTTTACCAACGCTTGCCATTTGAGGATTAGGCATCGGCATGGAAATCGGTTTGTAATTTGGATCATGTTGGGGATTTTCCACAGGCGATAATTCTGGTGATTCGCCTACCTTGCTTAATCGACTTAGGGTATTACAAGCACCAAGCCATAAAAAAGAGGTAACGATTAATAATTTTAGCCAGATGGTTAAGTTAATAGGCATAATGGTATTTCCTAATACTGTTTCATAAGCAATTTATATTATTGTGATCTGGTTAATGAGAGCGCAGAAAAGGGTTGAACCGATACCCTTCCATGCCCTTCAACAACCGCATCAATTTGTGTCAGGCTTTGTTGGTTACGCACCTTAATCACATCGCCTAATGCGCCATGTTCCAATGCGCTACCAACTGCAACCAGCTGCATATTATTTGTGATTAAAGTAATTTGCACAGGATCACCGCGCTTAATAATGCGCTGGCGAACAAGTTTTTTATGGTTAAACGGCTCGCCTGCTTTAACGCGCATACGTACTTCTTTACCAATCACATCTTCAATATCAAGGGGGCTGTCGGGATTAAGCCGATCCTCAGCAATCAATTTTAAGGTTAAATCATTATAGGTCGCAATGTCTCCCCTTGATAAATTGCGTACTGGAACAGGCACTTCAATTAGCTTCACAAGGCGGCCGCTAAGCGCAATTTGTTGAACGGATCGTGCCTGATCAGGCATGTGCAACCTTGCTTGAAAATTTCCATTGAGTGGATCGTAAGTCCAATCACTAATTTCACCTTGAATATTCATATCCTCAGGCAAATAATAATGACTATGACGACCATTTAAACGAATCTCCATTGGTGTTTCATTAAATTGTGAAAACCGATTAAGATAGGTTTGTACAATATCCCCAATTATTTGATGATTGATAATCTTGGCCGTACGGGAAATTTTAATTGCCCCTGAACCAAATTGATACCATTTAAGCCCATATTGTTGCATAAGTTTATCAAGGTCTTTTTTGGACAATTGCATACTCTGCCCAGGTTCAGGCGCAGGGAAAAGAGCCTTATCTTTAACCCCAGCACTGTTTGAAAAAAGATCACTTAAATAGACTTGTGGCCCATTGACTTGAATAACTTGTTTTAAAATTAACGGTTCATCTTGGGAGGAGGATAAAATTTTCTTTGGAGAAGAAGTGTTTGTGGCTTCTGGTGTGTTTTTTAACCGCCCATTTTCAAATAGCTCAGACCCCTTTGGTAAAGCCAACCCCTCCATGGCAATCGTGAAACCAAGCAGTAATCCGCCAGCGCATTTTATCCATTTATTTATGATGAACATGGGAATATAAAATTACTTATTAGCGAATATTCGTCATGGTGGAGAGCATCTGATCGGAGGTTTCAATCACCTTCGAGTTCATTTCATAAGCCCGTTGTGCTGTAATCAAATGTGTAATCTCATCCACAACATTCACGTTGGATGTTTCCAAAAATCCTTGCTGTATGGTGCCATAGCCAATTGCTTGCGGCGTGCCAGAAGCAGGCGCGCCCGATGCAGGGCTTTCAAGGAGTAAATTTTCACCAATTGACAAAAGCCCCGCTTCATTGGCAAAAGTCGATAATTGCAACTGACCTACAACGGTTTGTTCTGCTTCGCCATCTACCTGTGCAAGCACTTGTCCAGAAGCGTTGACAATAACATCAACCGTATTTTCAGGAATGGTTAAGCCTGGTTGAACCTGATAACCATCAACAGTAACAATAGTCCCATCATTAGATAGCTGGAATGCACCCGCACGCGTATAGCCCGTTTGACCAGAAGGTAAGGTTACCTGAAAAAAGCCCTTGCCATCAATCGCAAGATCAAGGGAATTTTCAGTAAGGGTTAAGTTTCCTTGAGTTTGAACGCGGTAAACAGCGGCGGTTTTTACCCCCAACCCAACTTGAACGCCAACGGGAACGATGGTTCCTGATTCGGAAGATTCTGAACCAACACGGCGTTGATTTTGGTAAAGCAAATCTTGAAATTCTGCACGGCGTCTTTTGTAAGCCGTTGTGTTCATATTTGCGATATTGTTTGATATGATCTCAACATTCAACTGTTGAGCTAGCATTCCTGTTGCGCCAATACTTAAACTTCTCATGGTTTAATTTCCTTTTTGCTTAATCTAATCCCTACCCTGAAGGCGGCGTTGCAAGCTTATCAAGCATGCGTTTGATGCGCTCATCTTCTTTTTCAACAAATTTATTAACCGCTGTGTACATGCGGTTGAGTTCCATCATTCTTGTTAATTCGGTAATGGCTTTAACGTTGGAGGATTCAAGCATACCTTGAACAACTGCTGGCGTTTCGGCTTCTGGTGGATCAAAATCAGGATCAGCAATATAAAGGCTATTGGCTGCACGTTTTAGCATATCTGGATCATCAATACGGACAATTTGCAAGGTATCAATGGTCACGCCAAAATTTGCGTCATCATTGATGGTACCATCCCCCGCAATCGTCAATCTGGTTGCCGCTGGGGGAATTGTAATTTGATCTCCATCGCCCATTACGGGATAACCTTGTTGAGTAACCAGCGTTCGTTCAGCATCTAATTGAAAACGACCATTCCTTGTATAGCGTGGCCCCATGGGGGTTTCGATCACAAAGAAATTATGTTCATCGGCAAGGGCAAGATCAAATTGATTGCCCGTTGATTTAAACCCACCTTTAGAGGTATCTCTTGCCGTTCCAAGATCATCAACAAAGGAATGACGCTCGCGAAAACTGGGCGCAGAGATATATTCTTGAAAGATAACCCGCTCGCCTTTAAACGCGTTTGTATCAACATTAGCGATATTATGAGCGGCGACTTCTACCTCGCGCCGCATCGCGCTTTGTTTTGATAATGCAATGTAAAGTGAATTTTCCATGACACATAATATTCAAATTTCATGCCAGAATAATAATTGCCTTGATCCTGTAAGGCGCATTGCTTATAAAGCACTGCTTGTTGCAGAACAAGAATGGCGGAGCGTGGCGCAGTCTGGTAGCGCACTCGTCTGGGGGGCGAAAGGTCGCAGGTTCAAATCCTGCCGCTCCGACCATTTAAAATTGGGTATCATTAAGTTTATTTATGCTGACTAACCTTTATCATTTCACACTTCGTCTTGCTGCCCATCGCCATGCCGCTTGGTGGTTATTTTTCATCGCTTTTATTGAAAGTTCCTTTTTCCCAATCCCACCAGATATTTTATTAATTCCGCTTTGCTTGGCGGCGCGAAAGCGCGCCTTTTTATTGGCTGGCATTTGCTTATTAGGTTCGGTGCTTGGTGGAATTGCTGGCTATGCAATCGGTTATGGGTTATTTGATACGATTGGCCGCCCCTTATTAGCATTTTATGGTCATACAAATGCTTTAAATGCTCTTCAATTAGCTTACCAAGACCATGGATGGTGGCTTGTGTTAATGAGTGCGACGACCCCCCTACCCTATAAAATTTTTACAATTGCAAGCGGTGCCTTGCACCTTGACTTGATTATGTTTATTGTAATGTCGGTGATTGGGCGTGGTATTCGCTTTATGTTGGTTGCAGGATTGCTTTATTATTTCGGCGAACCCATTCGCGCCTTTATTGAACGCCGTCTTGGATTATTAACCATACTGGCCGCAATTTTATTGATTGGTGGTTTTTTGGCACTTGGACTTAAAGGAATGAGTTGATGACAAATTATAAACCAGGGGATCAAAAAAAATCAATGGATCGTATGTTACGGGTGGATCATGCTGGCGAATATGGGGCGGTTAGGATTTATGAAGGGCAAATTGCGGCGGCAAAAGCTAACCCTTTGAAAGACCCTGAGGCACAACAACGTTATTTGGATGAATTAACCGAAATGTTAGGCCATGAACAACAGCATCTTGCTTATTTTGAAAAGACTCTGCCTGAATATAAGGTGCGTCCTAGCGTGTTGATTCCCTTATGGCATCAGCTTGGATTTATGCTTGGCTATGCAACGGGGCGCATAGGTAAACCAGCGGCCATGGCTTGTACCGTAGCGGTTGAAACCGAAATTGCAGATCATTATCAAGAACAGCTAGATACGATGGATGAAGCATCGGAAAAACCCCTTTATGATAAAATACATCAATTCCGTGAAGAAGAGATTGAGCATCACGATCATGCACTAACCGCAGGGGCTGAAGCGGCACCTGCTTACCCCCTATTAAATCAGTTCATCCGCCAAACTTCCAAACTGGCGATTAAATTATCGGAACGCTTATAATTGGATTTTAAAGCATATGGTTGAATTTCCTGCTACAGATAAAACAAATGATACAATCAAACGGCGTGGTTTGATGATGGTGCTAAGTTCACCTTCTGGCGCAGGTAAAACATCGCTTACAAGGGCTTTATTGGAGGATGATCAAGATTTATCCCTATCGGTTTCAGTAACAACCCGCGCCCCGCGTCAAGGCGAACAGGATGGGGTTGATTACCATTTTATTAGCCATGATATATTTAATCAGATGGTTGCACAGCATGAATTATTGGAAAATGCCAAGGTATTTGACCATTATTATGGCACCCCCAAACAACAAGTTGAAGCCATGCTTAACACAGGGCGGGATGTTTTGTTCGATATTGATTGGCAAGGCGCGCAGCAATTAAGCGAGCAAGCGCATGATGATATTGTAAAAGTATTTATCCTCCCCCCTTCGGTTTCAATTTTACAGCACCGCTTGCATAAGCGCGCACAAGATAGCGCAGAAACGGTTCGCAAACGCATGGCCAAAGCAAGCGATGAAATGAGTCATTATAGTGAATATGATTGGGTTTTGGTGAATGGTGATTTTGCGGCCACCTTATTAAAGTTAAAGGCAATTCTGGCTTCTGAACGCTTGCGGCGGCATCGCTTGGTTGGCGTTGGGGAGTTTGTTAAACATTTACGCGAGGAAGCGAATGACTATATCCCAAGCTAAAACATTGTCAGATCAACCAATTATTGTTGGCGGCGGATTGGTTGGATTAAGCCTTGCGCTTGGTTTGGCACGTTCTGGTTTCAAACCAATAATTATTGAGCGTACAGAAGAAAAAACAAAAACTAAAAATGATTATGATGGCCGTGCATCAGCCATTTCAGCGTCTTCAGGGCAATTATTTCATGCGTTAGGGATTTGGGCTACGCTAAGAAAACATGCCCAACCAATTTATGATATTCGGGTTGCGGATGGCAATATAAGCGGTTTAAAACCTGCTAAAAACCATCGGCAATCTGAAGCAATTTCACCTTTTACCCTTGATTTTCTAGCGGATCGTTATTTCGATAAAATGCCAATGTTAAAGAATGAACAGTCAATGGAAGACGAGGCTTGTTTTGGTTGGATTATTGAAAATCGTCATATTCTTTCTTGCCTGCAAGTTGAACTTAAAAAAGACAAAAATATTACACGAATTTATAAGCGTAGCGTTGATTCCATAGAAATTTTGAATCAACAGTCAATTAATGTGACTTTGGATGATCAATCAATATTGCAATCGCCATTGGTGCTTGCTTGTGATGGTAAATTTTCAACCCTGCGTAAGCTTGCGAACATCGGGGAGAAACAATTTGATTATCACCAAAATGCAATCGTATGCACGGTGCAACATGAAGCCACACATGACGGGATTGCGGTGGAGTTATTTTTACCAGCAGGGCCATTTGCGATGCTTCCCATGACAGAACAGCGTACAAATATTGTATGGTCTGAACGAAGGGAGCTTGCGGATAAATTCATCAACCTACCTGAACCTGAATTTATGGCTGCACTTCATCGGCGATTTGGCGATTGGCTAGGAGAGATCACATTAACAGGCCCCCGTTTTAGCTATCCTTTAGGATTTATGTTGGCGGAACGGATGGTCGATAAACGACTAGCCCTTGTTGGAGATAGCGCCCATTCCATTCATCCAATCGCGGGACAGGGCTTTAATATGGGCTTGCGCGATATTGCGGCCTTAGTTGAGATATTGACGAGCGCACGTGCAAGGGGTGAAGATTTTGGCAGTGCCAGTGTTTTAAACCGCTATCAACAATGGCGGCGATTTGATAATCATTCCTTATCACTGATTTGTGATGGGCTATTGCGATTATTTTCAAATGAGCATCCATTGTTACAACCAATGCGGCGGCTTGGGCTTGGTTTGGTTAATCAAGCCGAAGGGTTAAAATCCCTATTTGCCCGCCATGCGATGGGTAGAACAGGTACCGAGCTACCCGTGATGCTTAAAGGTAAACTTCCACAAGGTTCGTATCTATCATGACCGATTTTGCAAAATTAAAACAAGCTTTTCACTTGCCAGCAGGGCTTATTCATTTAAATGGCAATTCATTAGGACCACAACCTGCAACCGTTGCCAACCGTCTTAAACATTTAATGGTGGATGAATGGGATCAATTGCAAGGAAGTGCTTGGAAAAAAACGGATTGGATGAATCTTGCAACCAATGTTGGGGATCGTATTGCAAATCTGATTGGTGCGCCAAATGGTACTGTTGTTGCAGGCGACACGCTAACGTTAAAATTATTTCAAGCTTTATCAGCTGCCTTGAATCTTAATCCTAAACGGCGGGTTGTGCTTTCAGATCAGGATAATTTTCCAACCGATCTTTATGCCGCGCAAGGTTTATTATCTAATTTAGGTAACGATTATCAGCTGGAAACCCCACCCTATCAGGAAGTTGAACAACGTATCCAAAGCCTAGGTAACAAGCTTGCAGTATTAATGCTAACCCATGTTAATTATAAAACTTCACGGTGTTATGATATGCAACGCTTAACCGAACTAGCCCACGCACAAGGCGCAGTTGTCATTTGGGATTTAGCACATTCAGCAGGCGTTCTACCGCTTAACCTTGAAGCCTGTAAGGCTGAATTTGCGGTTGGTTGTACTTATAAATATTTGAATGGAGGGCCTGGCGCACCCGCTTTTATCTATGTCAGAAAAGATATCATTGATAAAGTCAATCCGATTATTTATGGCTGGATGGGGCATCATGCCCCCTTTACCTTTTCCCCTGATTATAAACCAGCGACTGGTATTGAACGCATGAGAATTGGTACCCCACCTGTTTTGCATTTATCGGTGTTGGAGGCCGCTTTGGAATTATGGGATCATGTCTCAATTCACGATCTTCGCGCCCAAGCCATACGGCTTAGCGAACAATTTCGTACCCTTGCTGAACAAAAGCTTCCTAAGCTTTCATTGATTAGCCCGATTGAACCCACACAGCGTGGTGGGCATTTAGCCTTTAAAATCAAAGGAGAGACCGCACCTTATGAAGCATTGGAAGCACACGGCGTCATCGCAGATTTACGCCCCCCTGATCTTATTCGTTTTGGCTTTAACCCACTTTTTATTGATGAAGCTGATATTGAAGAAGCGATTGAACGGCTTGCTAAATTATAAGAAAATTAATGATAATTCAGATGTTTGATTTCATAAAGAAAATAACAAATAAAAATGCAAATGATGGCACACAGCCTGTTGCACAGCGTTTTTTATCCCTGCCCCCTAATCTTGGCAATGGCCTTCCCAAACAAGGCGCGCGGGTTTTAATCAATCGCTTTGATTATGCTGGACTGGACAAACGCATTGGCGATCAAGGCTGGACGGGTGTCGCTGAGGTTAATGAACCTGCGTGGCAAGCGGCGGTTTATAGTTTTTTATGGTTAGATGATCTTGCAGCGCATGGCGGTGAAATTGCCGCCAATAAAGCACGCGAGCTTGTGTTAAGCTGGATTGATTGGCAGGAAAACCAAAAAAATTCTTCAGAAGCCATCAATATAGCACGGCAAGGTGATGTGGTTGCATCACGCATTGTCCATTTATGTCGGCGTGCAACTTTTTTATTTTCATTTAATCCCCCCCCAGAATTACGCGAGCGCCTGCTTATTTATTTAAGCCAAGAAGCTTATTGGCTGATTGAAAATAGAAGAATAGTGAATAGGAAAGATAAAATTGGGCAAGGACGCACACTTTGTGGTGCAGTATTGGCTTCCCTTTGTTTGGAAGGCTTTCAACCCTATCTTTCGACTTTATCAAACGAACTTCAACAAGAGCTTGAAAGCCTAATCTTACCCGATGGCATGATTACATCACGTGCGCCACGCGATTTAGTCGGCATGGCCTATGATTTAGTTGGGTTAAAGCTGGCTTATAAACACGCAAAACAGCCTGTTCCTGCGTTTATTATGCAAGCTATAGAAAAAGTGATCCCTGCCCTTCGTATGGTACGCCATGGCGATGGGGGACTTGCACTTTTTCATAGTAGCCGTGAAGGACGAAAAGACCTAATTGATGCGATTTTACTTCAAGCTGATGTAGATCATAAAGCCCCATTTACCTTGAAAAATGGTGGGTTTTACCGCCTGCAATCTAATCAGCTAACCGTTATAATGGATATTGGTAAACCGCCAAAATCAGAATTTAGTGCGCATTATCACGCAAGCCCGCTTGCTTTTGAATTAAGTCATGATGCGGATCGTATCTTTACGAATTGTGGGGCTTGTCGCTTGGATCACAAAGGATGGAACCGCGCTATGCGCAGCACTGCAGCGCATAATGCGCTTAATGTTGGGGATCGCGATGCTGTGGATGTTAATAAACCTGATCCTGATTTTCTTGTTGAATATGATCGTAATGACGCAGATGGATCAATCTGGGTTACAGCTAGCCATAATGGATATATGAAAAAGATGGGTGCGATGGTCACCAGAAAACTTTATATGCCCGCCGATAAAACTGCCTTGATTGGTGAAGATCATATCACAAAGACCAAATCATCCGTGCCTTTTGCTTTGCGCTTTCATGTGCATCCCGATGTTCAAGTAACCTTGGTTGGGGAGGATGGCATCCCCTATCTGCAAACCAAGAATGGCACAAGCTGGTGGCTCCATACACAGGGGCGGAAGGTTCGGTTAATCGATTCTGTGTATCTTGGGGGGGCAACCCATATTGTTTCAACGCAACAAATTGTGATTGAAGATCAAACAGGCACGGATGAAACCTTGATCAGTTGGGCACTTGAATTGGTACAATGACATGAGCAAAAAAGATAAGTCACGTGAACAGGCACTTAAGCAGGACTTAGACGTTTTAGGAAATAAGTTACAACAGGCCGATCCTAACCGCTCCAATCAAACTTTACAGCCTTCTTCTGCGCCAAAAGGCATGGCACAAGGGATCCGCCTTGCGATAGATTTTGTATCCGCAATAGGCGTTGCAGCCTTTATTGGCTGGATGCTTGATCAATGGCTAGAAACAGCCCCGTGGATTATGATTGGGTTAATTCCAATTGGCTTTGTTGCGGGAATTTTCAACATGATTCGCACGGCAAAACATTTAGATTCACTATAAGCTAAATTTGTGACCAAGCAGGGATCATGTTACGGACTTTGGTTACTTTGGCAAGGTCAAGATCAGCATAGATCAATCCTGCCTCTTCCCCAGCTTCAGCAAGGATTATCCCCCACGGATCAATTACCATGGAGTGTCCATAGGTTTTGCGCCCATCTTTATGGCTACCAGTTTGTGCTGCTGCCAGCACAAACGCACTGCATTCAATCGCACGCGCACGCAATAAGCAATGCCAATGCGCTTTACCCGTGGTTTGGGTAAAGGCTGCTGGAATCCCAAACAGATTAACGCCTTGCCTTGCCATCGCACGAAAAGGTTCAGGAAAGCGAACATCATAACAAATGGATAATCCATAATGCACCCCTTTATCGATTAAAAGAGATGATGAGGCTTCCCCTGCAAGGTAATGGTCACTTTCGCGATAAACCTCCCCCCCTGCAAGCGATACATCAAACATATGACATTTATCATAGCGTGCGTGAATGATACCTTCAGGATCAAGCATAATCCCACGATTAACCGCCATAGGCGGCGGTGTCTTTGTTGTTTGTCGATCATTTTTAAGCGCAAGCGAACCAATATGAAGCCATAATTTATGGGTATGTGCGGCTTGCTTCATCGCACTTAAAAACGTGCAATCCTGTTCAAATACGATTTTTTGTGCTAATTGTTGTGGGTCACGTTCGACCAGATTGGCAACTTCTGGTAATTGAACAAGATTGCATCCTACTTCGGCGGCTTTAGCAATTTGCGTCAACGCAAATGCAATATTTTCGGCAACTTCATTACTGCCATTCATTTGAATAAGCCCTACGCGCAGACGGTTTTCAAAAGGGGCTTCCATTGTATCAATCCCCGAAATGTTCTATCTCCCCTTTGCCATTGCGGATTTGCCCTGCCGCTTCCAATAATAAATTAGCAACTGTTTCAAGCTTTTCTGCTTTGGATAGATGATCTTTTCCAAACGAATCATGGATAATTGACTGTTCCAAAAGCTGGGCGGCTTGAACGGCATAATGACGTGAAAATTCGGTTGCAACCACATCTTCTGGATCAACATGGCATAGCTGATCAAAGCGTGTATAATCTTTAATCATAGGGTCTTTTGGAATATAGCCATTAACCATCGTAATCCGCTCTCCAGCTTTAGTTAGGCCTTTGGCTTGATGCACCACATAATTGCCTTGCTGTAAAACCGCATAACCAGGCCCTGGCATAGCGGGGGAGATAACTTGTGCCTTTGGCACTGCCTCCCCCTTCGCTTTAAGATCAGCCATTGCTTGCTTTGTGCCTTTAAAATATTGAAATTCGCCACCTTCATTTTTGGTTGGATCCGTAACAAATAACACATAATCAAAACGCAACGTATCAACATGCCATTTGTCAACATTTTCACCAACTTCTTTTGGATTAAAATTCAAATGGCCTAGCTGGTGGAAAATCCGATGCGGAACAAGCTCAATCCCCGCAATCTTGGACATAAAATCAGCAATCTCTGACGATAAACATAAATCACGCAAAAATTTTGATCGATAAGCACCACCGCGAACATTGCGGGCAATTCTGGGATTAGATGTCGTAAAGGGTTCCAGCAATTTGGTAACCTGATAAAGCGCATGCACCCCTTCATCGCTTAAAACCCTAAAAACAGAGGTTGCGGCAAAATCAACAGGCGCATCATTAAGGCCAGTTTGTGCATCATAGCCAAATTCCTGTAGGCTAAAAACCTGTTCAGGCATTTCAAGTTGAAGATGGCGGTCAGGATCAAAAACAGGCTCATCTGCTAGCAAACTGTAGCCTTTTGGCAATTCTTGTGGGAAAGTCAAATCGGGGATCATTGCCGCCTCCTTCTTTTTAACTAGCTTTATTATAGTTTTTTACTTGCGCATCATTACGTTGTGGGTTAAATCCTGTAAAGTCAATTTTTAGTTCACGAAAAACTAAATAAAGGATTTTTAATGAAAATAGCCGTCTTAAAAGAACGCCGTCCGCATGAAACAAGGGTTGCAATCGCCCCAGATATGGTAACAAAATTCGTGAAGGATGGGCATGAGGTTATTATTGAAAAAGAAGCTGGCGTGGCCGCATCCTACACGGATGAAGCCTTTAGCGAAGCGGGAGCAAGCCTAGCCGCCGATCCGAAAAGCTGTTTAAAAAATGCGGATATTATCTTTAAGATTCAACGCCCACTTGAAGAAGAAGTTAGTCTATTTAAAAAAGGGCAGACTTTGGTTTGTCACGCACAAGCAATGAGTGATCCGAATTTAATGACTGCCCTTAATAAGGCTGGCGTTCAGTTATTCGCGCTTGAGTTATTGCCACGCATTACACGCGCGCAATCAATGGATATTCTGTCATCACAAGCAAATATTGCAGGGTATAAAGCGGTCTTGGATGCGATGGAGCATTATGGCCGCGCTGTTCCCATGATGTCAACGGCAGCGGGGCGTGTTACCCCTGCAAATGTCCTTGTAATGGGGGTTGGTGTCGCTGGATTGCAAGCGATTGCTACCGCGAAAAGACTGGGGGCAATTGTTTATGCAACCGATGTGCGCCCTGCTACCAAAGAACAGGTGCAAAGCCTTGGTGGAAAATTTGTTGCCGTTGAGGATGAAGAATTTTTGGAAGCGCAAACCGCAGGTGGCTATGCCAAAGAAATGTCTGCGGCGTATAAGAAAAAGCAAGCAGAACTTATTGATGAAACCATTAAAACAATGGATATTGTAATTACCACGGCGTTAATTCCAGGCCGTCCTGCCCCTGTATTGATTAGTGAAGATCAAGTAAAAACCATGCGTGCAGGTTCCGTTATCGTTGATCTTGCGGTTGAGGCGGGTGGCAATTGCCCGCTAAGTCAATATGGCAAGGTTGTTCATAAGCATGGTGTAACCTTGGTTGGACACGCAAATTTTCCTGCACGGGTTGCCAATACCACCAGTCAACTATTTGCACAAAACCTATATAATTTTGTAACCCCGATGGTGGATAAGGAAACAAAAGCATTTTCACCAGACCTTGAGGATGAGTTGATTAAGGGAACCCGTGTCATGGCTGATGGCAAATTCGTCCATGAGGCAATTGCAAAGCTTATAAAGGGCGATAAGCCAACTACCAAACGCACCAGCAAACCAAAATCACAAACACCTAAAGCTAAACCCGAATCCTCGTCAAATTAAAAAAGGTAAATAATTATGGCTAATCATGGATTGATTGAACAAGCGCAAGAACTTTCAAGGCAAGCAGATTCGCTAGCACAATCGTTGGAAGCAATGGCACAGCAAGCAGATATGGTTGGACAGAATGTACCATTCTTGCATTTATTTACCGCTTTTGTCCTTGCTTGTGTTATTGGCTATTATGTTGTGTGGGCGGTAACCCCTGCATTACACTCCCCCTTAATGGGGGTCACCAATGCAATTTCATCCGTTATTATAGTCGGCGCATTGATTGCCGCAGGGCCTGAGGGGATGAGCCTATCAAAATGGTTTGGATTCATTGCGGTTGTCTTAGCAAGCGTCAATATTTTCGGCGGTTTCGTGGTAACACACCGCATGTTAAGCATGTTTAAAAGAAAAGGAAAATAGATCATGGAATGGGCCGGCTTTGCCTATTTAATCGCGGCAATCTGTTTTATTCTGGCGTTACGGGGATTATCGCATCCTGAAACAGCACGCCGTGGTAACCAATTCGGAATTGGTGGGATGGCGATTGCCATTTTAACAACATTGGCAAGCCCCTCCGTCCTATCCTATGAATTGATTTTAGTTGGATTGGTGCTTGGTGGCGCAATCGGCACCTTGATTGCGCGTAAGATCGTCATGACCGCCTTACCGCAATTGGTGGCGGCTTTTCATTCTTTGGTTGGGCTTGCGGCTGTCTTTGTGGCCGCCGCCGCCTTTTAT
Organism: Alphaproteobacteria bacterium; assembly: GCA_965229675.1. GTDB lineage: Bacteria > Pseudomonadota > Alphaproteobacteria > CBDDJK01 > CBDDJK01 > CBDDJK01. The sequence goes on along the minus strand of OZ245897.1, from coordinate 232,484 downwards.
TCACCAGAGGCTTATAATATTGGTAATGTTGGGGCTATTCCAGCAGGTTCCTTAATTGAAATGGGACTTGGAACCGCAATCGGTGCGATTACCTTCACAGGTTCCCTTATTGCCTTTGGTAAATTGCAGGCACTGCTTCCTTCTAAGCCGCTTGTGTTTCAAGGTCAACATATGTTGAATGCAGGGCTTGGTATCCTTCTGATCCTCGCTTTAATCCTATTTTGCATTTATCAAAACACGACTCTTTTTTGGTTTGTTGTCTTGCTAGGCTTCGTGATTGGCGTGTTATTGATTGTGCCGATTGGCGGGGCAGATATGCCCGTTGTCGTTTCGATGCTGAATAGCTATTCAGGTTGGGCGGCGGCTGGAATCGGTTTTACCCTTGCCAATACCGCTTTGATTGTGACAGGCGCTTTGGTTGGAGCTTCTGGTGCAATCTTATCTTATATTATGTGCAAGGGGATGAACCGATCCATCTTTAATGTTATTTTAGGTGGGTTTGGCGGTGAAGCCGCTACTACCTCCGAAGGAACACAAGAAGAACGTCCTGTCAAATCAGGCGGCGCAGATGATGCGGCATTCTTAATGAAAAATTCAGCAAAAGTCATTATTGTCCCAGGTTACGGCATGGCAGTTGCGCAAGCCCAGCATGCTTTGCGCGAAATGTCAGATTTATTGAAGAAGGAGGGGGTAGAGGTCAGCTATGCCATTCATCCTGTTGCAGGGCGCATGCCAGGCCATATGAATGTGCTACTTGCAGAGGCGAATGTACCCTATGATGAAGTATTTGAAATGGAAGATATAAACCGCGAATTTTCTGAAGCCGATGTTGCTTTTGTCATCGGTGCCAATGATGTGACCAATCCATCTGCCAAAACGGACAAGGCTTCACCAATTTATGGCATGCCAATTTTGGATGTTGAAAATGCGGGGCAGGTGCTGTTCATTAAACGCTCGATGGCTTCGGGGTATGCAGGCGTGCAGAATGAATTATTTTATCGTGACAATACGATGATGCTGTTCGGCGATGCCAAGCAGGTCTGCGAGCAGATTATTAAGGCGATGGATCATTAAAAAAGAAGGGGCGCATTTTTAATGAATGATCAACAAAAATTAGAAGCAGAAGCCGCCGCATTCCGTACGCTTATTGCGCATTTTCAAAAACGCACCGATGTTCAAAATATTGATTTAATGATTTTAAGTGGGTTTTGTCGTAATTGCCTAAGCCGATGGTTTCAAAATGGTGCTGAATCCGCAGGCGCAAGCCTTAGCAAAGAAGAAGCGCGGGCGCATGTCTATGGAATGCCTTATTCTGAATGGAGCGACCGTTATAAAACCGAAGAATCGCCTGAAAAAATGACCGCTTATGAAGCGGCGATTACCAAACATCCACCCCATTAATTGCGTTTGAACTTATGAAACTTGCTTTCCTTGGACTTGGTGCGATGGGCTATCCGATGGCAGGGCATCTTGCCAACAAATCGGGGGGACAGGTAACGGTTTACAATCGCACCACGGCAAAAGCGAAAGCATGGGCAACCGACCATCCTGAACATCTTTTTGCACCAACTGTTGCAGAAGCCGTTAATAATGCTGATATTGTTTGTTGCTGTGTTGGCGATGATCCCGATCTGGAAACCGTGTTACTTGACCCTAATCATGGCGCATTAGCCAATATGAAAGCAGGTAGTTTATTGGTGGATCACACGACCGCTTCCTATGAAATTGCACTAAAGCTTGCAAGTGAGGCTGAAAAGCGTGAAATTGGCTTTGTTGACGCACCTGTTTCTGGTGGAGAAATCGGTGCAATCAACGGTCAACTTAGCATCATGGCAGGTGGCACACAGGCAGATTTTGACCGCGCGCTACCAATTTTGAATCATTATGCAAAAGCATGTCAGCTTATGGGCGGGGTTGGCAGTGGGCAATTAACGAAAATGGTTAATCAAATCTGTATTGCTGGGCTGGTTCAAGGCTTGAGCGAGGGGATTGCTTTCGGTCTCAACGCTGGGCTGGATATGGATAAAGTCTTGGATGTAATTTCCAAGGGTGCGGCTGGGTCTTGGCAAATGGATAATCGTGGAAAAACCATGGTTGAAGATAGGTTTGATTTTGGCTTTGCTATTGATTGGATGCGTAAAGATTTAAGAATTTGCTTACAACAGGCACGCGCAAACGGCTCTTCCCTACCTGTAACAGCATTGGTTGACCAGTTTTATGCAAATCTACAAGACCAAGGCAAAAGCCGCCAAGATACCTCAAGCCTTATCCAAGCTTTGCCGCGATTATTCAAAAATTCGCCTTGAACAAGCCAGAATATTAAGTGCGCTTAGAATAGAAACGATAAAATTTATTATAATGCTTTTATAAAAAAGGAATTTATCCCCATGCCAATGACCGATATTGAGATTGCTCGTCAAGCTACCCCAAAGAAAATCACCGAAATTGGTGCAAAACTGGATATTCCTGAACAGGATTTGTTGCCCTTTGGTCATGATAAAGCAAAAATCTCTTCAAGTTTTCTTGATCGGATACAGTCACGAAAAGATGGGAAATTAATTTTGGTAACCGCCATCAATCCTACCCCTGCTGGGGAAGGGAAAACAACAACGACTGTTGGGCTTGGTGATGGCTTAAATGCAATCGGTAAAAAGGCGATGATTTGTCTTCGTGAACCCTCACTTGGCCCTTGTTTTGGTATGAAGGGCGGTGCTGCTGGTGGTGGCTATGCGCAGGTCATTCCAATGGAGGACATTAACCTCCATTTCACAGGTGATTTTCATGCAATTACTTCAGCCCATAATTTATTATCGGCGGTATTAGATAATCATATTTATTGGGGGAATACGCTTGAAATTGACACAAGGCGTGTCGTTTGGCGGCGCGTCATGGATATGAATGATCGTGCGTTACGTCAAATTGTGGCTTCGCTTGGTGGGGTGTCTAATGGCTATCCACGTGAAGCTGGTTTTGATATTACCGTTGCTTCGGAAATTATGGCAATCTTATGTTTGGCAAGTGATGCTGCCGATCTACAAAAACGGTTGGGCGATATTATTGTTGCCTATCGCCGCGATAAATCCCCCGTTTTTGCCCGTGACCTTAAAGTCGATGGCGCGATGACTGTTTTATTACAACAGGCCATTCAACCTAATTTAGTCCAAACGTTGGAGCATAATCCCGCCTTCATCCATGGCGGGCCATTTGCTAATATTGCCCATGGTTGTAATTCGGTAATTGCCACGAAAGCGGCCTTAAAGCTTGCGGATTATGTGGTTACAGAAGCTGGATTTGGCGCAGATTTAGGGGCTGAGAAATTCTTTGATATTAAATGCCGTAAGGCAGGACTTGAACCAAGTGCAGTGGTTCTGGTTGCAACCATTCGTGCATTAAAGATGAATGGTGGTGTTGAAAAAAGTGATCTTGGCGCAGAAAATGTTGATGCTGTTCAGCAAGGGGTTAAAAATCTTGGGCGTCACATTGCCAATGTGAAGCAATTTGGTGTTCCAGTAATTGTTGCTATCAATCATTTCATTAATGATACTGATGCAGAAATTGAAGCGGTTAAAGCCTTTGTTGCAGAACAGGGGGCTGAAGCGATTTTATGTAAACATTGGGCGGAAGGTTCCAAAGGGACATTGGAATTAGCCAAACGTGTGGTTGAAGTCGTTGATAGTGATATGGCACAATTCTCCCCCATCTATCCAGATGATATGCCGCTATTTGAAAAAATTCAGCAAATTGCGAAACGTATTTACCATGCTGAGGATGTGGCGGCGGACAAAAAAATCCGTGACCAGTTAAAAGAATGGGAAAAAGCTGGTTATGGACATTTGCCAATCTGTATGGCAAAAACGCAATATTCCTTCTCAACCGATCCTAATCTGCGTGGCGCGCCGACAGGGCATATGGTTCCTATTCGCGAAGTGCGCCTATCCGCAGGGGCGGGTTTTGTTGTGGTAATATGCGGGGAGATTATGACCATGCCAGGTCTCCCCAAAATACCATCCGCAGAAGCAATCCGCCTCAACACTGAAGGTCAGATTGAAGGGTTGTTTTAGGCTTTTAAAAAAGAAATATATTTTTCTATGATTAATAAATCATGTTAAATGATGTGCTTAGTGATTCAATGATATTATTAAAACAATTGAATAAGGTAAAAATAACATAAAAAAGCAATATATAGCCAACTATGGTTATTAAAAAATAAACCCAAAAAGCTATTCCTAATTTTTCTTTAGAAATAGGTTGCTCAACCCCTTTTTGGTCATTGGTTTTAACTGCTTTAGTAAGTTTATTTAGGATTTTCATATAAACCAATCCATTATAAACTAAATAGCTACCCAGTGAAGCTATCAAAGCACCTGTTAGATAGTAGAAGTTTTCTACATAAATTTCAAAGAAAGGTTCAAAACTATGATTTGGATTATCAACAGTGATTCTTATAACGTATATGGTTAATAAAAAATGGGTCATGACTAGTTGAGCACTTTTTTATTGTGCTATACACTAGGGCTGACGATGCGAAACAAATATTATTACCGTTCAAAAATTTCTGAAGCTAAATTTAGGGAAATTATTCGCCTATTTAGCCTTGATATTGAAGCCTCCAAAATAGCACAAATATCAAGGCTAAATAGAAACACGATTAACAATATTCTTTATAAGATACGATTAAGATTAGCCGAATATTGTGAAGAAGGCTCCCCTTATAGTGGGATTATTGAAGTTGATGAAAGTTATTTTGGAGCCAAGCGTGTTAAGGGCAAAAGGGGGCGTGGTGCTTATGGTAAAACAATCGTATTTGGCATATTCAAAAGGAATGGTCATGTTTATACTGAAATTGTTCCTGATTGCTCAAAAGCCACTATACAAGCAGTTATAAGAGGAAAAGTCTCGCTTGACAGTGTTATAAATTCTGATGGATGGCGTGGTTATAATGGCTTAGTAGACGTAGGGTATGAAAAGCATCTAAGGGTTGATCATGGAAAAGATGAATTTGTAAAGGGTAAAGCACATATTAACGGAATTGAAGGATTTTGGGGATACGCTAAGGTAAGAATGACAAAGTTTAGAGGTATGCGTAAAAACACTTTCTATTATCATTTGAAAGAAACTGAATTTAGGTATAATAATAGGGAAAATAACATATACAAAATCATATTAAATATATGTCGCAATAAACCGCTCAACTAGTCATGACCCTAAAAAATTTCCTGTTATCATTCCTAGCGATGCGTTAATTAAAAATTTCGATGCAAAAGCAAAAGCTTCATGATAACGATTGAAATAGAGGATTGCGTTTTCTCTTGCATCTTCTTGTGTTAACTTAGTCATGGTCATTTCTTGAAAGCGGTAAAATTCCAAATTCACGGATCGTTTCCAACACAAACTTTCCTATAGGACTTGTTATCCTAGACCATAAAGATAATTTTACCTCGCCCAGATCAAAAATCTGTTCTATGGCTGTTATGGCTGTATTCCAATATGCCTCTGATGCATCAAAATAGTCTTCTGTAAATAAGTTGTTCATTATTATGGATTTGAGGTTTCAATATCTGATTGATAGTGACGAAAATAAAAGTAATTCGATACAATATTTCTTCGTGTGTCAGAATCAGTTTTGTTGATTGCATCCACGAAAAAACGGCACTCTTGATCTACATCAGTAGATTCATCACCTTCATTATTTACGCTAATTTCAAAAATTCTTGCTCCAAATTGCCTGAAATCTTCATCGTTCATCCTAGTTTCTTCAGTTGGCAAACCAAGAAGTTCAGCTTGTCTTGTGCGTCTTTCTTGGTCGGGTGCATCTTGCCAAATTGGTTTAATAATAAAATGATCCATCATGATCGTAATTTCTAAAAATGGTGTGTATTTATATGCACCTTCTTCGTCCTGATGATACCAGCACCTAAGAACCCCTCCAGACTCTCGCGGGTCTTCTAATTCGTTTGCTTCATTTATAGCGTTTATAAGGGATCTATTTGCTTGAGTTAAAACATTTTTTTCCGCTTCAAGGGCTTCAATTACTTCTTTCAAACTCTCATTTTCTTCCTTTAATGTATTTATATTTCTTTCGTTATTTTCCTGTGATTCTAATTGAACACTTAACTTTTTTTCATTTTTTCTTATTTCAGCAAGATTAGTTTCCAAGGTTTCAATATTAACCAACTTACTCCATGGATCTGATATAACATCGTTGCCAAACAGAAATTTTTTAACATCATCCGAGGGGGGGTCTTCTGCTGTAATGGTAATTGTTTTTCCATCTTGTGTTAATTTTTGATTCAAATCAGCTTGAGATTGCGTGAACCCAATGATTACAACAAATGCGAGGAGGATCATGATCTCAGCCACCATCATTGTGTAAAATAGGGCACCTTTTTTGTTTTGTAACATTGATTAGCTCTGCTTTTTATTTAAGGCTTCCACGATTTTATCTGTTAATGTTTTGATTGATTTTGTTTGACTTTCGATACTACCAACAAATTTATCGATGCTTTTTATAAGCTCACTATTTTTAATTTTTTCTAATAACGCATCAAGCCCTGCAAACATACCCTTTATTTCTTCTTCCTTATCAGCAGCGGCCTTTGTTATTCCTTCAAGGTTTTGAGCCAAATTATCAACCTGTTCACTGCTTGTTTTAATCGTGTTATTTATGTTTTCAGCTTCTCTATTCGCATTAGAAATAGTTTGTTTAAAAGTTTCTAACGTTTGAATGATGCTGCCTGCTTCCTTGGTAGAATCCCTCATAATTTCAGCGGCAGAGGAGGTTTTCTCTATGCTTTTTTGCAACGCTTCATAAGCATTTTTTAACCCTTCAGTTCTTGAAATCGCTTCATCAGAATTTTGTGATAAATCTTTAATTGATTCAACGAAAGGGGATAGGTAAGATTTATTCACTTCCCCCATTGTTTGAAATAAATTCACTGTATTTTCCAACTGCGTATTCATCTGGAACAGAGTTTCAGAGGTTTGTATAAACGCTTCGTGCTTATCAACAGAGGTATCTATCGACTTATTTAACCTTGTTAGCGATGCTTTAATGTTACCAAATTCTTTTTTTGTTGATGCAAGTTCCTCAACAAATTCTGATATGTTATCACGAATGGTAGTATCATCGTTATTCATCGCAATATTCGAGGAATGTTGTAATTGAGGTACAGTCACTGCTTTATCAAGATTGATTTCTATTCTGCCTAACTGATCTAGAATTTCCTGCGCTATATATTGGAGGTTAGTATTATCATTATTGCTTTTTTCAGATAAGTATAAGTTCTTAACTCCTGATAGCATAAGGGTGCGTAATAGAATACCAGCAATTGTTGTCGTTAAAGCGGCACCAAATTGACCAACGAGCTTTGTACTTTCAATGGTTGATTCATTAAAGAAAGCTAAAGTTAAGGGAACCACTAGGGCAAGCAATGTAAATAAAAAACCCAAGGCATATTGATTGTCCGCCTGACTTTCAAATTCCATCTGATTAATCTTAGTTCTTTTTAATTTTTTCCAACTAATAAACGCTGAACAGGCCATGATAAAAGGCAAGGTAATTAAAGAAATTGCCGCTTGATCTTTGATCACTTCAATGTCAAGAATTACTACACAAGTTCCTAAGATAAAGGTAATAATAAAATTCATCAATCCCCCCTTATCATCAAATTATTTTTTCAATAAACATGATGTTCGCATTTGCGTTTTGGAACCATTTCACCCAGAATCCAATATGGGAATTAACCCAGTTGGTACTTTTTCTGCCATCAAGCAGATAAATTAAATTCAAATCTGCCTTAGCAAACCTTCCATTGGTTATTCTGGAGATTGGCTTGTTTGCATAATCTTGATAGGTCGGTGGCGAAACATAGCGATAATGACTGTAACCATCTTCATTTTCGCTATGTTGCATGAAATTAGAAACAATATAAAACTTTGTGCCTTCTATATTATTTTCTGAAGTATATTTTTGACTGATCCTTGTCAGAGTTTCTAATAAAGGCGTGCTGTCTGCAATCCCTTGATCGCCCATGCCATAGATTAATTCTTCCAGAGGTTTTTCAAAAAAACGATCAAATGCTCTTTTGATTGCCTGAGGGTTTTGATAGATTGGATTTGCTTCTTTGGCACTGCCTGGATTGCATTTATCAAAAAGAGGGAGAATATCATTATTGGAGGTTTGAAGTGAAAAAACAGTTAATCGGTCAAATTTATTCATTTCATCCCTAATTTTTCGGGTTAGTTGCAAAATATATTGACTTTGGCTAGGGGAAAGCCCATCGCTTAAATCAACAATCATCACATAATGATTTGTTGGTTCATTTAATAAGCAAAAAGTTTCTTTGTCATACGGTTTGGGTTGTAACATCCATGTAATAAAGCCAAAAATAATCACAACGCATACAAGACCACCCATAATCCGAAACCCCAAAACATCCTTATTTGAGAATTGCGAATTTAATTTCAAACGATTTTTATTATATCGATGACGTGGCATATATGTACTCAATAAATTATGAATATATTAATCAAAAATAAGATATCCCTTTATTGATCACGGTCTTCATTATTATTAATAGCATCATCAAATATTTTTTCATGCTCCTCTTGTAATTCATTAACCTCATTTTCAATCTCTTTAACAAAGAGGCTCAGTTGATTTCTAACTGCCCTAGAATGCGCTCTTAAGGTATCCCTTGCACTTTCAGCTGATTTTCCTACATTTTCTAAATCTGATAGATATTCATCTCTTTTGCTTAATCTTTTTTTTAAATCAGGCAATTCAATTAAATAATCTTGATCATCAAATTTAAACGTTTCAGAAAAATATTTTGGTGGTGGGGAGGCTGTGTTACGAACATCGACGTTATGGCTTCGATATTTTTTCAAAACGGTGTTACATTGCCCTTCCAAGGATTTTATATGTTCTTTATAATTTTTTTGTAAACCTTCTGCCATATCTAATACAGTACCATAGCTTCTAACCAGCCTTTGAAACTCTGATCTTGCCCCATCAATTTTTGACATATACGAGTTTATAATCTCTACACAATCATCATGCAGGTCTTCTTTTGCATTTTGATAAACCTCTTTTTTTCTTTGTAAATTACGATGAATCTTACCATATCCAGGAAATATATCATCGTGGCCATAAGATTTTATGCCAGCAAATAAAGAAAAGGAAATACCAAGAATAAACAAAACCCAAGCTTCAAAGCTTTGAATATTCAATAGATCATTCAGCATTGCTGGAATTGCCCTTGTAATTGCTCCTTCAGGATCAATATCCATCTGTGAACGATAATGCGCCACAGCCAGATTGAAAAATAAAATGATCCCTATTGCCAAAGAAGTTCCAGCAATCGCCAATCGGCGCATATTAAAAATAACAAAATTAACCCTGTTAGTTTTTTTTGTTATTTTATTCTTATAAGGTAAAATAAATGTACCTATCAGAACGGCAATGCCAATATTAACAGCTGAAACTAAGGCGGATTTCCAAATCCCTCCCAAAAATCCTAAATTGCTACCAAGTGCAAAAAAATAGCTATTTGCAATTGCTTCTCCTATCATTAAGGTAGCTATAATTGACCAGTGTAAATAAGAAGAATCGACATATTGCGGTTCTCTTGTTATATCGTTTGTAACCCGAAATGCATTATAAGATCTTTCGACCGCCTGCTCCTCCTTACGTAGTTGCTTGACAATATTTTTATTTGTCATCAGCCTGTTCTCTACATCATGTTCAGCAGCCTTAGGCAGTTCTTCAACCCTTGAACTATCAATTTCTATTTCGATTGAATCAAGCTGGTTTGAAAGACTATCTGAATATTCTCTTGTTGAACTTCTTGCTTCAGTAACAACATCTTTAAATTCTTGTGTTACCCTTTGTTGAGGTGCATCAAAAGTTTCACTGTCACTATCAGGTTTATTATTTTGACCATTTTGAACGGCCAGCCCTTTTAAATCTAACCTGTCGTAAAACTCATCAATATCTATATCTCGATATTTTATCATTTTAATAGCCTTTAAGCGAAAAATAAAAAAATATTGTATATAATATTTAATATTTTTTGCAAGTAAAAAAGGAATTTATTTTATTTATTCAAATTATTGTTTGTAAATTTTATTGAGATGCTAAAATAAAGATAATGAATCCCATCCGATAGCAGAGCTTATTTCGATAGTTTGAAGCCAAACAGGTTTACTTAGGATTAAAAGATTGCGGTGGTATTCTAACCACTGAGTTCTGATTTAATTTTTACTCTTTTGATTGTTCTGTGTCAGAGTTGCAGGTGGGATCACCATTATTTCGCGGATTTGATTGCGATTACGCTTTTTAATTTCAAAGCGGAAGCCGTAAAACATGAAATGTTGGCCTTGTTCAGGGATACGGCGCGCTTCATCAAGGATCAATCCTGCAAGGGTGACGGCTTCCTCGTTCGGGAAATACCATTCTAATTCGCGCTCTAACGTCCGAAGGGTTACCGCCCCATCAATTAAATAGCTACCATCGGCCTGTGGTTTAACCCCCGCAATTTTACCGCCTGCTAGCTTAAGGTCAGTTTCATCATCAATATTGCCAACAATTTCTTCCAAAATATCTTCCAGCGTGACAATCCCCATCAGTGAGCCATATTCATCAAGCACAATTGCAAAATGTTCACGCCGTTCACGGAAGGCAAGCAATTGATCCATTAAGCTGGTTGAATCTGGAATAAACCATGGAGGATTGGCTAATTTAGCAAGTTCGACTGTTTCGGGCATATCGGGAATGCCGTTTTTTGACGTTTTTTGTAATCCACGCAAGGCGCGTAACAGTGATTTAGCATGCAGGACGCCGATAATATTATCTTGTTCCTGCCGATAGATTGGAATGCGCGTAAAGCGACTTTGTAAGACATTGTCAATTAAATCCAAAACGGGCTGATCGGCATCAATCATCTCAATCTGTTTGCGGTGGGTCATCACATCTTCAACCGTAGTTTCATCCAGATCAAGGATTGATTTCATCATATGGCGTTCTTGGACAATATCTGGTGCTTCCCCACGATGAAGATCAATGGCACCGCGCAATTCTTGTTCATGGCGTTCAACATTAAATTCTTGCTTGGTTTGAATGCCAAAAGGCCACAAAACAGCACGAACGATTTGTTGAATAAGCCAAGTGATAGGAAGGGTGATTTTGATTAAAATCTGCATTGGCAAAGCCGCACGGCGGGCAAGCCGTTCTGGATGAGCAAGGGCATAGCTTTTCGGCAAAATCTCAGCAAAAATGACAACAATCAAAGTAAGCCCTATGGTTGCGTAGGCGATGCCAGCTTCTCCATAAAGCAATACTAAAAGTGAGGTCGTCAAAGCAGATGCTAAAATATTAACCAAATTATTGCCAAGTAAAATGGTGCCAATAAGCCGCTCTTTTTGTTCAAGCAAGATTAAAACACGTTGAGCGCGCTTGTCATTCCCATTGGCGGCATGATGCATCCTTGCCTTGGAAGTTGCTGTAAGTGCTGTTTCTGACCCTGAAAAAAATGCAGAGATCATAAGCAACGCAACAATTACCAGCCCGTAAAGAAGTAAAAAAATTACGGTCATTTAAGATAATACCTCATCATGATACGATAATTGTTGTTCCCAAAACATCTGTAATTGATCAAAACTAACTTGAGTTTCAAGAAAAGCTTTGCCAATCCCGCGTACTAAAATCAAGGTAATACGCCCAGCCCTAACTTTTTTATCTTGACGCATATAATCACTAAGCATTTTTGCATTTAAAGGTGCGTTTTCATCGCAAATAATTTGATTCGGATGCGTTTTCATCCCCATTTTTTGTAAGTGAGATTCAAGGCGGGTAATGGCTTCTTCTTGCATAAAGCCAAGCTGTGCCGATAATTTTAGGGCAAGCACCATACCGATTGCCACGGCTTCTCCATGAAGCAAACTGTCACTATAGCTTGTGGCGGCTTCCAACGCATGCCCAAAACTATGACCAAGATTTAATAAAGCACGCATGGATTGTTCTTTTTCATCTGTTTCAACAATCTTTGCCTTAGCTTCGCAACATTTTAAAACTGCATAACGGCAAGCCTCAATATCACCTGAAAGCACGGCTTCTCCGTTCTTTTCCAACCAATTAAAAAATTCAGGATCATTAATCACGCCATATTTAACAATTTCAGCATAACCTGCCTGCTTATGGCGTAAAGATAAAGTATCAAGACATGCAAGATCGGCATAAACCGCTTTGGGCTGATAAAAACTTCCAATCAGATTTTTACCCTGTTTACTGTTCATACCCGTTTTGCCGCCAACGGAACTATCAACTTGCGCAAGTAAAGTGGTTGGGATTTGAATATAATTAACCCCTCGCAAAAGAATGGAGGCACAAAATCCAGCAAGATCGCCAACAACTCCGCCGCCTAGTGCAACAATCAAGCAGGCACGATCAGCACCATTTGCTAAACATTGCTCCAGTAGAAACTCGACCGTTGAAAAGGATTTACTTGCCTCGCCCGCCGTAATTTCTATGCAGTGAATGGGGGTATCAGGATAACAAGTTTCAAGCACCTTGCGCACAGGCGATAGCCATAATGGGGCGACTTCATTATCGCTAATAATGAATAAACGGCTTGGCGGCTTATTATTCAAGCAATTAGGCAAGGTTTCAGGAATGGACGCTAAACCCCCTGAATCAATAAAAATCGGGTATGTGCGTTCAGCTTGGTTAGCGTTAAATTTAACAATAAGGTCAGACATTTTTTGCTCTATTGGGCTTTTGATAGTTCATGAGATGGGTGGGCAGACAAAAATTCTGAAAGCGCATTTAAAATTTTATGTACCATTTGGTTTTTGTCAATCATCTCACTGGTCACCGTAAGATCGGCAGTCGCATAAATTGGATCACGGTTTGCTAGCAATGTTTTAACGGTTTGTTGCGGGTCAGGTTTATTTAATAAAGGGCGGGTTGTTTTTTTCTCCAATCTTGGCCATAAAACGTCAAAATCGGCTTTTAGCCATAGGCTGAGCCCATGCGTTTGTAATAATTTTTGGCTATGTTCATTGATAAAGGCTCCGCCCCCCGTTGACAGGATTGATGGTACTTCGCTTGTTTGCAATAATCGGCTGAGGACGCGTGTCTCTCCTTCACGGAAGGCTACTTCGCCATGAACAGAAAAAAATTCATCAATCGTCATTCCTGCAGCCAATTCGATCTCGTGATCTACATCAATAAAGGGGCAGTCCAAGCGTTTACTAAGCAATCTTCCCATCGCGGTCTTTCCGCATCCCATCATCCCCACCAAGCAAAGCGGGCGACCATAGGCTTCAAGGGCATCGCGAATGAATTGATAATCAAGCTTGGACACAGTTAAAATAATTTATTCTGCGCCGCTATCAACTGGTTTTGCGGATAGGTTACCAAACATTTGTTCCCAAAAAGTAAATTCACGCCCTGAAGTTGGGGTCTCTTGCTCGCTATAAGATAAAGCAAGACGATCTTCTTCAAGATAGCGATTCATGGATTCCAATACACGTTCTTTATTAAATTTTAATTCTAACACAACATAATCTGTAATTTCTTTGTCAAAAAACGCAAAGCCTTCTTTGCGTGAACTGATATAATACCAAACATAGCTATCAAAGGTTGCTACAGTCGAAGGGGTACCAATCAGCGCAACAATTTCATCCATACGCGTTTCGCCAACGCTAATGCGTTCCAGTTTTGAAGCGGGAGGCATATTTCCTCTCACCTCAACTTTTGGCGCACATCCGTTCATTATAATTAATAAAAATAATGCACAACACCCATAGCAAAAACCGCGAACCATGAATTTTCCTTTATGTAATCCAAACATGCAATTATTTTTGCTTATTAACATAATCATTTTTTTTTGCAAATCATACTAATTGCAAATACACTATATTAACCGTAATTTATCGATCAATTCAGGTTGAATTATGTAAAATATATTCATAATATGCAATATTATTTAATAAATAACATATCTCTATTCGTATAATTTAAGTTAGTGAAAAAATAGCATGATGGAAATGTTTAATTTAGATGAAGCCAAAACGAATGGGCTGAAGTCAGTTTTCTCCAATAGTATGTTGAGGGAGGAGCATATTGTTTTTTACGATGATGAATATAAGCCGCCAGAAGAATCCGTCATGGCAATTGAAGGATATGGCTATAAGGTAGTTATTGTTAAAGGGGATAGTGAATTTCAAACCTTAGCTAATCGGCGTGAAACTGTTGCTGTTATTATCCGTCATAGGGCAGGAATTAAACATATTTTGAAACTAGCGGCTTCGATTAATGATTCCGTGGGTGGCAGCAAAATTATTTTAATATCGAATAATTCAGACATAAAATCACGGTTACAATCGTTAAGGGCAGGAATTAATAGCTATTTATTAGCACCTTGCAGTGAAGTTGATATATTGGGACAAATAAGTAACCTACATACTAATGCATTGGCCTCTGTTGATATGGCCGAGCAAAAACCTATTCGTGTTTTATTGGTTGAGGAAGATTCTGTTTCATTGGCTTACCATGAGGCCGCTTTGATGGGCAGGGGGATGGTTGTACGCAAGCTTGGGAACTGGTTAGCTGTCCTTGAAGAAATTGTTAATTTCTCTCCCGATATTATTTTGATGGATCAAACCCTGTCGCAGACGAGTGGCGGGGAACTGGCAAGAATTGTACGGATGGATCAATCCCATGATTATGTTCCAATCATTTTTCTGGCAAATAGTGATCTTAATGCGGATCGTAATTTTTTGATGGATAGTGGCGGCGATGATGTCTTAATCAAGCCAGTTAACCCAAGGCAGTTATTCCTATCGGTGGAAGCAAGGGTTATGCGGTTTAGGCGAATCCGTTCAGGGATGACGCGCGATGGGCTAACCGATTTATTAGATCATAAGAATCTTATGTTACAGCTGGAGGTTGATCTTGGGCGCGTAAAACGGGTTAAAGGCGAACTTGCCTATGCGATGATTGATATTGATCATTTCAAGCAGGTTAATGACACGCATGGCCACGCACGCGGCGATCAGGTGATTAAAGCGATGGCGCATCATTTAACAACCAAATTAAGAAAAACAGATACAATTGGCCGTTATGGCGGTGAAGAATTTGGGATTATCCTTCCTGATGCCTCTTTAAGCGATGCTAGCAGGATCATTGATAATATTCGTAAAGAGTTCAAAACCCTAAGCTTTGGAACAGGGGACAATCAATTTAGTGTGACCTTTAGCGTTGGGCTGAGCGCGGCGCGTGATTATAACCATTATCGTGAATTGGTTGAAGCGGCTGACCGTGCGCTCTATCAGGCAAAACAGCAAGGGCGCGATCGACTTGTTATCTCAACACGCCAACAATAATTCTTGAAAATCCTTAACTATTTCCTTGCATTTTAAAGCAAAGTGTGCTATCTTTTTTAGTTAGGGGTGATTTATAACTTAACCTTAATGCTAGGTTTAGAGTTGAAGGAGTTAAGATCATGCGTGTAGCTATCCGTGAAGCAAGTGGGGAATTAAGACCTGTTGAATTTACAGAATCGTCCGCAATAAGGCTTGGAAAAGGGGAAGGTCTCGTTCTGGTTCAGCCTATTTTATCAAATGACTCTGATTTAGCTGAACTACCGCCCCTGCGCGTTCAATCAGAGCAAGGTGATGTTGTGATTACTAGCGACTCAGGTGCTGTCCTACGCATTGAAAATTTGGTCATGTCACTTTATTTTGCTAATCAGCTACGCAGTGGCAGTAATAAAAATGCAAACCAACTGGAAATCTTATCCGTTTCTTCAGATCAAGCCCCTAACACACTTGAAGCAATTGATAGATTGGCTGAAAATGAAGCAAATACTGAGGTCATTGAGAATTTAGATGCTTTAATTGCTTATCTTTTAGATAATCCTCAAGTTTCTGCATCTGCACAAGGTTCGGATCCCCTTTTGCAAGAGGCAAATAATGACTCTTCAAATAATGAAGCACAAGTTGATGGGCCTTTAAATGCCCCTGTTGAAATTTCAGGGCCAACGGCACCTGGAACGGGCTATTCGGAAGATAGTCTGTTGAATCCAATTGGGTCTAATGCGCAAACATCCGATTCAGGTGCAGGGCAAGCTATTAAAGCAGATCATATTGAGCTTGCGATTCAGTTTGAATCTGGTGAATTTGAAATGCCACAACTAATCGGAGGTGATTTTGGCGAGGTCACAGGCGATGAACCCATTACCGTTATTGGCGATGTTGTTAGCAATGTGAGTGTGATGGTTGGTAAATTGGTGGATGGCTATATTGAAAATGCTTTGGTATTCGCCGATGCGAATGGCAATGGTGTTTATGATGAGGGGGAGGCTTCTGCAACTACAGATGCTAACGGAAATTATTCAATGAGTGGGGAAGCAGGTGACCTTGTTGCGACAGGGGGAACCGATGTCTCCTCTGGTGTAAGCTATTCTGGTATTTTTACTGCTCCAGCAGGAAGCTCCGTAATTACCCCTTTAACAACCCTTATGGTTAGTTTGATTGAAAATGGACAAGCTTCAACTGCTGATGAAGCAGAAGCGATGGTAAAAACAGCTTTAGGGCTTACAACCAATGAAACTTTAACTTCCTATGACCCTGTGCAAGGCGTAGCTGATGGGGATTCTGATGCCCTTGCTATTCTTGGGGCGGGATCAAAACTAATCAATATGGTTCATCAGATTAAGGGTGCGCTTCAGCCAACAGCACAAGATGCAGATGCTTTCATGGCGGCAGGATGGAATAGCTTAGCCGAAACTGTTGGAGATTCAGTGGGCGCAATTGATTTAACTGGTGACGATGTTAAAGAAATTGTCGAAAAAGCCGCTGGTAATGCAAAAGTTGAACTAACCAGAGATCAGGTTGATAATGTTGTAAACACGGTTCAGCTAACCAACGCTGAGACGGATGCTGCCACTAACGCAGAAGAGGTTGCGAATGTTGCGGCTGTTGCTGATAATATTGCAACCGATTTATCTGATGGCACTGCAGATAATGATTATGACGATCTTGAATTTGAAATGGAACAACAAGAAGCTGATTATGATACTTCTGTCTTGGGTGATTCTGGTGGAAATAATTTAGATGGTGGAGACAATAATGATTTAATTGATGGCCTTGCGGGGGATGACCTCATTGACGGAAAAGGCGGAAACGATTCCCTGATTGGTGGTGGCGGGAATGATATCTTAATTGGTGGCGATGGTGATGATGAATTAATTGGGGGGGCAGGTAATGATGTGTTATTTGGTGATGCTGGTGATGATGTATTAATTGGTGGCGCCGGTAGAGATCAATTAACTGGCGGAGATGGAAAAAATAAGTTTGTGTTCACGTTTTCTGATCTTAATGGCGGTGTGGATAACGTAAACGGAGATTTTTATGAACGTTCCGCCGATGAAGATATAATCTCTGATTTTAAAATGAGTGATGTTATAGATGTTAGAGATTTATTTAAAGATTATGATGATTCACAAGATATTAATGACTGGATAAAAGCAGAAGCAATATATACTCTTTCTGGAGATTTCAAAGAATATACGGTCATTCAAGTTGATGCGGATGGTGCAGGTGATGCCTATAATTTTGAAGATTTGGTCATATTAGATAACACCTCTATCGATATTGATGATCTACTTGGCAGTAGAGCATTATTAGAATATGTCTAAACACCCCTTTGGGGAAAGGCTAAGTTTTGTTGATCGCAGTCACTAAAGCGGTTAAGACAGTTACCGTTGTTTTCGTTGGATTTTTTTTAACTTGCATTATTGGCTTAAAAACTGGCTATAGCGAGCCAACAGAAAATAAGCTTGAAGAAATTGTTCGCAAAGCAGTGCTTTATCATCCATTGATTAAAGCGGCCAAAGCGAATGAACGCGCCAATCAACAATCACGGGAAATCATTATAGGGGGCTATTTACCGTCAATTGATTTTACTGCGGATACGGGTGGACAATCAACACGATCTGGATCAACCGATAATGAACTTACAGGTACATGGCGAAAATCTGCAACTTTAACAGTCAATCAATCCCTTTATGATGGTGGAGAACGCGACCAGCAATTAATCGCTGAAGAACGGCGCATTACCGCCGCACAATTTACGATACGCGAAGAGCGTGAAACCATCGCACTTGCTGCGGTTGAAGCGTTTTTTGATCTTCGGCGCGCACGCTTGGAATTTACATTTTCTGAAGAAAATCTGGAAATCCATAAAACAGTTGCCGAGCAAATCAAAATACGCGCTGAGCGGGAGGGGGCATTGGGCGATGTTTATCAATCCGAAAGTCGTTTAGCCCTTGCCCAATCAAGATTTAATCGTGCAGAAGCCGCGATGCGTGCGGCCGAAACTGAATTTGAATTGATTGTGGGGACACCTGCCCCGCCAACCCTTGAAGAACCAGGGGAGCCAGTACCACTGTCCATGGATTTTGATAGTTTAATGGCTGAATTGCAAAATAATCCTCAATGGCGGGCTTCACAAGAAGAGGTGGCGGCACGGCAAGCCGAAGCTGAATCAACAAAATCTGAATTTCTACCCCAAATTGATTTTGAATTAACCGAAAACCGTGAACGCGATACCGATGGTTTAAATAACCGTAATATTGATCGCCGTGCAGTTATCACGTTTGATTTTAATCTTTATCAGGGCGGGTCATCCAGCGCACGCGAAAAAGAGGCATTGGAACGGGTTTCTGAGGCCTATGAACAAGCGCGAGCCACCCGCCTTGAGGTTGAGCGACAGGTTCGTTTGGATTATTCAGATTATTTGGCGGCACAAGCAGGGCTGGAACCAGCAAGGATACGTGCGCTTGCAAGTGGGGAAGCCCTTATTGCTTATCGCAGGCAGTTTGAAATTCAACGGCGCACTTTATTAGACATTCTTGATGCGGAGCGCGAATTATTTCAATCAAAAACAGACCTTGTTAATGCGGAGTCTAATGCCCATGTCACCCGCTATCGTGTGTTATCTGCGGTTGGGTTGCTTAGTAAGCATTTTGAACTTTAAATGAAATCGGAAAATCAGAACGCTTCTGATCATGAAGCCCAATTACAAGATAAGCTTGAATCTTTATTGCAAGATGAAGATAGCCTATTGGCGTGTCTTGGTTGGTTATTTTCTTTTCATGGAAAAAATCTTTCTAAAACTGCACTTTTAGGAGGCGGTGGGCGAAAAGGCACACAGCTTACCCCTGCTGAATTGATTGACATTGCTGATAAAAATGGGTTTCGCGCAAAGGTCATTAAGCGTTCTTTAAATAATCTAGCAACAGCGTTATTCCCTGTTATCCTAATTACCAAAGACGAGCGTGCAGTTTTATTAACTGAAAAACAAGGACAATCTTATAAAGTCCGTATGGTTGAAACAAATTTTGAAGTAACGGAGCAAACCTTATCTGAACTCAACGATCAGATAAGTGGATATGTTATTTTATGTCGCCCGCACCATGCGCTTTCTGAAGATCGCCGTGCTGCTGCTAAGATCAATTATCAAAATTGGTTTTGGGGGACGTTACAGCAAAATTGGTGGACTTATTTACAAGTGGGGTTGGCCGCTATTTTCATCAATCTATTTGCATTGGCTAGCCCGTTTTTTACGATGATTGTCTATGATCGTGTGGTTCCAAACCAAGCGATTGATACATTATGGGTATTAGCAACTGGCGTAAGTTTGGTAATTTTGTTTGATTTTGTTTTAAAAACATTACGCGCATGGTTCATCGACCATGCTGGTAAAAAAGCAGATATCGTCATTGCCTGCAAAATTTTTGATAAGGTATTGGATATGCGATTGGCTTCAAGACCTTCATCAGCGGGGGCTTTTGCCAATAGTTTGCGTGAATTTGAATCCTTGCGTGATTTTTTTACCTCAGCAACGCTTGTAACGCTTGTTGATTTACCCTTTGCCCTTTTATTCATTGGCGTATTATGGCTAATCAATCCCAATATGGCAACAATCATGGGGATTGCGGCAATGGCGATTATTGTTTGGGGAATGATTGTGCAGTTTCCCTTAAGTTTTTCGGTTAAGCGGCATTTTCGTGAGACAGCGCAACGTCATGGCACTTTGATTGAAACTATCAATGGCCTAGAGACCATTAAAACCGCAGGGGCGCAAGGCAGGATAAGGCAATCTTGGCAAACAGCCGTTGGATTAACGGCAAAATCCAATGTAACCACGCGTAATTGGGCGGCTTCTGCGGGGCATGTAACACAGGCAGTTCAGCAGATTGCTAATGTTAGTCTAATTTTAATGGGGGTTTATTTAATTGGTTTGGGTGAATTATCGATTGGGGCGTTAATTGCCTCCGTCATGTTATCAGGGCGCACCCTTGCGCCGCTTGGACAAGTTGCGCAATTATTAACCCGTTTTCATCAATCCCGTTCTGCATTGCAGGCATTAAACAAGATCATGGCAGAACCCGTTGAACGCCCGCCGCATATTGAATTTATCTCAACGGAGCGTTTAAGCGGAAAAATCACTAGCAAAGCGGTTGGTTTTACCTATCCTGAAGCAAAGCAGCCCGCCTTAACCAATCTTAATTTTACAATAAAGCAAGGGGAGAAAATCGCAATTATCGGTGCGGTGGGTTCGGGAAAAAGTACCTTATTACGGTTGTTGGACGGCCTATATCTGCCCAATGAAGGCGATATTTTGTTGGATAATATTGATTTACGACAAATTGATCCGTTGGATATTCGCCGCGATACAGGTTTTATGGGGCAGGATCCATTTTTATTTTCAGGTTCAATTGGCGAGAATATCACGATTGGCTGGCCAGAAGCATCGATTGAATCCTTAAAACTTGCGGCAGAACGTGCGGGGATTAGTCATTATATCAATCAACTTCCAGCTGGCTTTGACCATCAAGTTGGTGAACGCGGAGAGGGCCTGTCAGGCGGTCAACGCCAAGGAATCGCCCTTGCCCGTGCTTTAATTCGCCAACCTCCTATTTTATTATTGGATGAACCCAGCGCACAGCTTGATCGAAAATCAGAACAGCTTATGATTGCCAATTTGGAACGCTTGGATTATCCGCATAGCCTAATTTTAACAACGCATCGTTCTTCGCTTTTGCGCTTGGTAAGCCGCATTATTGTGATGGATAAAGGACGCATTATCATGGATGGGCCTAAGCAACAGGTCTTGGAAAATCTATCGAATAAACAGGGGCAAGGCGATGGCTAAGCTAGATGATTCTAATTTTATGTCAGAATTAGAAGCGGCAAGCCATAGCCGTCCTTCTTTTTGGACGCATTTATTATTATTCGCAATTATCTTATTTGTCATAAGCGCAATCATTTGGGCGCATCATGCCCCACTTGAAGAAGTCGTGCGTGGGCAAGGGCGCGTTATTCCTTCTTCCAAATTGCAAAAGGTACAAAATCTTGAAGGTGGGATTGTAAGCGAGATATTGATACAAGAAGGCGAGCAAGTCACCATCGATCAGCCTTTAATCACGATTGACGATACACGGTTTCGCTCCGAATTGCAGGAGGACTCAGATCGTTTGCAGTTTTTGCGGGCAACGATAGCAAGATTGGAAGCAGAAATTACCAATGAAGCCCCAAATTTCGCCCCTGATTTAGACAGGGTTACTAAACAGAATCAAACCGCCCTTTTGCAATCTAGGCGTGAAGAGTTAGCCACCAAATTACAAATCATTGCTAAACAAGCAGAACAAAAACGCCAAGAAGTGGTTGAAGTCGATTCAAGAATAGCCAAATTACAAACCAGCCTTAATTTAGGGAAAGAAGAATTAGCGATTCTGGCACCAATTGTTGATCAGGGAGCTGCAAGTAAATTGGAACTTATCCGCATCCAACGGGAAGTGAATGACCTTGAAACGGCGTTAATTTCAGCAAAAGAATCGCTACCACGCTTAAAAGCGGTATTGGGGGAATATGAACAACGGGCGGAAAATGAGCGCATAAGTTTTTTAACGCGTGCCCAGCAGGAATTGAATGACGTTGAAGGGGAAGCAAACCCAATGCAAAAACGTATGGCGGCAAGGCAGGATCGTTTACAGCGCACCCAAGTCCGCTCTCCTGTTAATGGCACAGTTCAGCGTTTGCTTGTTAATACGATTGGCGGTGTCATCCAACCTGGCATGGATTTGGTGGAGATTGTGCCAATTGATGACAGCCTGTTAATCTCGGCTCAAATAAAGCCTTCTGACATTGCTTTTTTGCGCCCTAACTTACCCGCAAAGGTAAAAATTACCGCCTATGATTACACGATCTATGGTATGTTGGAAGGGAAGTTAATCCATATCAGCCCTGATAGTGTCATGAATGAGCAGGGGGAGCGTTATTATGAAATTCAAGTGCGCACAGATCGTAATGCACTTTATCTTGGTGATCAGCCTAATCCAATTATCGTTGGCATGGTTGCCGAAATTGACATCCTAACAGGTACAAAAACCGTTTTGCAATATTTGTTAAAACCAATTTTAAGAGCCAAACATTCCGCAATGCGCGAACGATGAAATGAATAGCTTTCATAATTTCCTTAATGTTAAATTCACACGCCCCTGATTGTTCAAAAGATTGACTGGCCCTGCGCCTAAGTCAATTTTATCAATTCCATGAAAATATAATCTTGATTTTCCACCAAAGATAAGAACATCCCCACTATATAGCCATAATTTACCGCCCTGTCTTTTTTGGCGTGTTGGAGAATAGGCGAATAAGCCAGGATCACCCAATGACACAGATAGAACAGGGGCATTAAAATCCGCTTCATCCTTGTCTTGGTGCATCCCCATTTTAGCTTGAGAATCGTAAAAATTACATAAACAACAATCGGGCTGATCTTTCCGTTCAGTTAATTCCTGCCATAATTCAAGTAAGCATTTTGGGATGGATGGCCAATCTTTACCTGTGATGGGATGTGCTGCTTGATAGCGATACCCTTTGCGATCAGAAACCCAGCCAACTGAACCAAAATTTGTCATGCGCACGGACATAATACCGCCCCCAGGTATTTGTGGTTGATAAAGCGGGGCTTGTCTTATTTTTTCCCGTATCTCATGAAGCAATGCTTGCTGCTGTTCCAATGAAAATTTATTGGGATAATAATTCATCCCATCGGGTAAATCATATTTTGTATTTGCGGATAACATTCTTTATAATGGTAAAGATTGAAAGAATAATCAAACTTTAAAAGTGATTGATCCATGCGATTTATTTTAAGTATATTTTCTGTAATTCTGCTTGCCACGAGCTTTGCAGTGGAGGCGCAAGCACAAGAAGCTTTTCCCAATATTGGGCGCATTGCTGTGATTGATGCAAATGGCGCAGAACGCACTAGCTTGGTGTGGCGTTCCTATCAAAGTCAATCGGATGTAATTCGTCAAACCTATCAGCAACAGGTGAAGCAGTTGCAAGACGAGTTTCAAGAACGTGGGCAGGCATTGGAAGCTGAAAAAGCAATATTGACTGAAGATGCCTTTAATGAAAAGCGTGCAGCGTTTGCCGCAGAAGTTCAACAAGCACAACGCAATTCTGAAACCTATAAGCAAAATCTTGATGCAGGCTTTGCAAGGGCGCGTACGGTGATTTCAAATATTACAAAACGTGCTTTGGTTAAGGTTGCAGAACGCCTAGAATTAGATATGATTATTGCTAATGACCAGCGCACCGTTATCTTATCGAAAGAGCAGTTAAATATTACCAGTCTGGTAACAGAAGAAATGAATAATATTGCTGATTCAATTGATTTGGAAACGATGCAAGTTAGTCTTAATGGTCAACCCATCGAAAATTAACGAAAATGATTGATCATCGGTTTTTTCCCAAAAACCCACCTGTTTCTTTAAAAACGCTTTGTGCGCTATGCGGCGGTCAGCTTGACCCTTCAATAGATAGTGATTTATTGGTTGAAGAGATTGCACCCTTACATGAAGCAGGTGCCAATACCCTTAGTTTTTTTGATAATCGTAAATATTTAAATGCGTTACGTACCACAAAAGCGATGGCTGTGTTATGTCGGGCAAAAGATGCGCCTGATGTACCAAAAACAACAATTCCAATTATTACGGAAACCCCTTATCGTGCGTTCGCGCTTGTCGTGCGGGCATTTTATCCCGAACCTCAATCAACGGGTATTCACGCACCTTCTGCCGTAATTGCACCCGATGCACAGATTAGAGAAGGAGCGCAAATTGATCCCCATGCAGTGATCGGTAGCGGTGTGCGTTTAGGAAAAAATGTAATCATCGGTGCCAATAGCGTGATTGCACCCCATGTTGAAATTGGGGATCGAACCCATATTGGGGCTGGAGTTAGTATTGAATATGCCTTAATTGGCACGGATTGTCGTATTCATACGGGTGCCAAGATCGGTACACGCGGCTTTGGATTTGCAATAGCAGAAGACGGCATAGACCTTGGGCACACTGAGTTGCCTCAGCTAGGGCGTGTTGTTATTGGTAATCATGTTGAAATTGGCGCAAACACAACGATTGACCGTGGTATGAGTGAAGATACACAAATTGGTGATTATTGCAGACTGGATAATCTTGTACAAATTGCGCATAATGTAATGCTTGGTAAAGGCTGTGCGATTGCGGCGCAGGTTGGCATCTCAGGCTCTACAAAACTTGGTGATTATGTTGTCATGGGCGGACAAAGTGCGATTGCTGGGCATTTAACGATTGGCGACCGTGTGATGATTGCAGGCAAAAGTGGTGTTACCAAAGATATGGCAGGTGGACAAATATTGGGCGGGTTTCCTGCAGTGCCTATTCAACAATGGCGGCGGCAACAAGCAATTTTAAAAAAACAAAGTAAACGCAACTAATTATTTATGGTAAATCTAGCGCAAGATAAGGGATTATGGAAAGGCTTGGCTTTTTACTTTCCTGCCTGCCTGCCTAGTTTTCTATTACTATTATTAATTTTGCTATCTCCAATTTCATGGCCGTTGGGGAGTTTTTATGAAATAGCTCCCGAATTAACGTTAGTGGTGCTTTATTATTTCGCCTTATTTTATCGTACATTGGTGCCTTATCTATTATTATTTATTTACGGTATGGTATCAGATTTATTAACAATGGAGCCATTTGGACTTAATACCTTAAATTTTTTAATTCTGTTATCGCTAACACGTTTTTATGCCAATAAAGTGAATAAATTAGGACTGGGCGCACAATGGGGATTATTATTTTTTATTTTAATTCCACCCATCTTAATTGATCAGCTGGCTATATTTATCAAAACAGGACAGATTTTATGGCAAAATGCTTTATTTACACATTTAACAAGTTGGCTTATTTTTCCACTTGTTCGCTTAATCCTTTCATGGCCTATGATGAAATTAATGAAACAAAATTAATAACAAAATAACCGCAATTTAGGAAATATCAAAATGAACGAATATCAAAAGCAAAAACAAGCTTTGCGCCGTGAAGCCAGTGCAAGACGCGCAAAAGTATGGCAGCAAGGTTATGATCAAATGGAAACAATATGCCAGATGATTTCACAGCGATTTTTTTCTGAATTTCCTTTAACAAAGAAAGATTGTGTTGCGCTATCTTTATCTTTTAAAGATGAGGTTGATTTGGCACCCATCATCCTTGAACTTGATCATATGGGCGTTTCGATTGCATTGCCGCGTATTGAAGCTTCAACAAATAATCGCCCGCTTTTGTCTTTTCGTTTGTATAGACCCAATGACCCGTTAGAATATGAAAAATTTGGAACGCGTGCGCCTTTAGCTTCGGCACCAGTTGTTTATCCGACTTTATTCATTGTTCCCATGCTTGCTTTTAATCGAGAGGGCTATCGTTTAGGCTATGGCGGCGGGTTTTACGATACCACACTCCAAGAATATCGTGCGGAGAAAAGGCCGTTCATAGCTGTTGGTATCGCTTTTTCTACTCAAGAAATATCAAATTTACCTGTTGAAGCCCATGATCAAAAATTAGATTTTATTTTAACAGAGCGCGAGTTCATTAAAATTAATCCTAAGTTAAAAGCAAAATAGCCGCCATGCGCATTTTATTTTTAGGTGATATTATGGGAAAGGCTGGGCGTATTGCGCTTGAAAGGCACTTGCCTAATCTTAAACGAACCATTCAACCTGATGTTACCATTGTGAACGGTGAAAATGCCGCGCATGGATTTGGTATTACGCCAGCGATTGCAGATGATTTTTTTGCTATTGGCGTGGATGTAATTACAGGCGGCAATCATTCATGGGATAAGGCTGAAATATTTTCTGCTTATGAATCAGAAGCCCCATTATTAACCCCCCATAATCAATCAAGATTCCATCCAGGAAAAGGACATTATATCCATGAAACCGAGCAAGGAAAACGGGTATTGATTCTAAATCTAATGGGAAGAGTTTTTATGGAGCCTTGCCGTGATCCTTTTGAAGTCGTCGATTCATTACTTCCTTTAGGCGTTCCGATGGAATTTGGTTTTGATTCGGTGATTGTTGATTTTCATGCTGAAACAACCGCCGAAAAATATTGTATGGGACATTTTTGTGATGGACGTGCAACCCTTGTGGTTGGTACCCATACGCATGTTCCAACTGCGGATCATCATATCTTGGAACATGGCACTGCCTTTCAATGTGATGCAGGCATGTGCGGAGATTATAATTCGTCAATTGGTATGGATAAGCATTCCACCTTGGATCGCATGATCGGAAAGATACCAAAACCGCGCTTACGTCCTGCAGAGGGAGGTGAAGCTTCAATATGTGGTCTTGTTGTCGATAGTTGTCCTGAAACTGGCCTTGCCTTAAAGATAAATGCCATTCGTCAAGGTGGAATGCTTAGCACATTGACATTTTCATAATTAAATATCCCTTTTAGCAATCCAATCATGATCAGGATGATTTTTAAATCGCCATTGACGTAATGGCCCTGCCATTACATTAAGATAATAAAGTTCATAACCATAAGGCGCAGCGCAAGGGTGATGTCCCTTTGGCACCAGTACTACATCATGGTTGCTTGGGCTTAAGGTTACATCAAGATCACCTGATTCGGTAAATACCCGTTGATGCGCATAGCCTTGTTCGGGATTTAGACGATGGTAATAAACCTCTTCCAAATAAGTGATATCAGGGGGCGCATCGACATCATGGCGATGCGGTGGATAAGACGACCAATGCCCTGATGGCGTATAAACTTCTGTAACCAGCAAGCTGCCCGCAATATCCTTTTCTTCCATTGCAATATTATGGATATAGCGGGTATTGGTGTCTTTTCCTCTTGTCATTAATTCAATGGCATTAGGATCAATAAGGGTCGTTGCATAGTCACCACGGGCTGGCGCACTACAAACCGCCAAAGTGCAGTCCGTGGACGCAGTTGCAATCCAACTTGTTTTCCCTGATACATAAAGACAATGAGGCGGAATGCGTTCAAACACATTCATTCGCGCGCCCAATTCACCAAAATGCGTGCCATCTGCTTCAATAACTGCCTTTCCTTCAACCAATACCAATATAACTTCACGATCTGCAGTGGCTTCGCTCACTTGCTCACCAGCGGTTAAACGATAAAGGCTAAATCCAACATACGCCCATTGATCAGTTAGGGGGGACTTAATTGCCTCTACCGACAAATCATGGATTTTACCCGTATTTCCGTTAGGCTTTCGTAAAAGATCGCTCATGATAACGCATCTTTATTGCGCTTCGCTAGCATTTCTTCATAAAGCTTGTGCTTATCAAGAACGCTTTGACGTTCACTAACGCTTGGTACAGCAACTTCCCACCAGCATCCACCATAAGGGGTGCTTGGATAAGGATCGGTGTCAATCACAATTACATAAGGCGTTGTTGCCGATTGTGCGCGTTTTAGTGCGGCTTCTAATTCCTCAATTGAATCAACTTTTTCCGAAATAGCCCCCATGGAAGCAGCATGCGCCGCAAAATCAATATGCGCAGGTGTTTTATGATAAGCATCATCCAGCAAATTATTAAATTCTGCGCCGCCTGTACCCATTTGCAAACGATTGATACAACCAAATCCCCGATTATCTGTAAGCACAATCGTCAATTTAATTCCCATCATAACGGCAGTGGCCAATTCAGAATTTGCCATCATATAGCTTCCATCGCCTAACATACAAATCACATCGCGTTCAGGTTCGGCAAGCTTAATGCCAATCGCTCCTGCAATTTCATAGCCCATACAGCTATATCCATATTCCATATGATAGGCACCAGGACAGGGTGCTTTCCATAATTTATGAAGTTCCCCTGGCATAGTGCCTGCGGCACACATCACGATTGTATCTGCATCACTGCAACGCTGTACGGCTCCGATTACTTGCTGGTCACTTGGAAGGGTGTTGTCATCAGGATTAGGCGGAGCGGTTAGTGGATCAACTTTTGCAAACCAATCTTGTTTTAAAGTAATATCGGGGGAGGCGGCTGCGTATTCCCCCAAAGCTTCTGATAATTGCGCTAATCCATCACGCGCATCTGCACATAACGGCACACTACCATGTTTCATTGCGTCATAGGCTTGAACATTCAAACTAATTAAAACACGGTTTGGCCGTTTAAACAGGCTCCAGCTACCTGTCGTGAAATCTTGAAAGCGTGTGCCAACACCAAGGATAAGGTCAGCCTGTTCACACAGATGATTCGCACTGCTTGCACCCGTCACGCCAACAGGTCCAAAATTCAGCGCATGGTCAAAGGCAAGGGCAGATTTACCCGCTTGCGTTTCAACAACTGGAATATGATGGCGTTCTGCAAAGGTTTTTAATGTTTCACAAGCCCCCGCATAATGCACGCCCCCCCCTGCAATAATCACTGGCTTTTTGGCCGCTTTGATTAAATCTGCAACATGGGTTAATTCAAAAGGATCAGGCTGAATACGCCGTAATCGCCATTGCTGGGGTTCAAAAAATTGTTCTGGCCAATCATAAGGTTCTGCTTGCACATCCTGACAAAAAGACAAGGTAACAGGGCCACATTCAGCAGGATCAGTCATGGTTCGAAAGGCACGTGGCAAGGCAGTTAATAGCTGTTCAGGGCGCATAATACGATCAAAATAACGGCTAACAGGTTTAAAACAATCATTAACCCCAAGCGTTCCATCATGAAAGGCTTCAATTTGCTGTAAAACAGGATCAGGGCCACGATGCGCAAAGAAATCCCCTGGTACCAATAAAACGGGCAAACGATTAACATGGGCAAGTCCTGCGGCGGTTACCATATTGGTAGCCCCAGGCCCAATGGAAGAGGTCACCATCATTGCCCGCCGCCGTGCTTTTTGTTTGGCATAGGCAATCGCTGTGTGCGCCATCGTTTGTTCATTATGACCGCGCCAAGTTTGAAGCCGATCACGCTCGCCATATAAGGCTTCCCCTAATCCTGCAACATTGCCATGCCCAAAGATTGCCCAGCATCCTGCAATAAATGATTCATTATCCTCATTTAATTGTGCGGCAACATAACGGGTCATCGCTTGTGCGGCACTTAATTTAATGGTGGTCATTCCTCTTCACTCCTCATCTAAAGTCTTTAATCGCACTGGATAAATTTAAATAATCTCAGATAATTTTACCTGTCGTCCTTCACTGTTTGATAAAATGGCCGCTTCAGCAATCGCCAGAGAGATTAACCCATCTTCACCTGTTGGCGATAAAGGTCTGTTTTCTTTGACGCTGTTAATTAAGGCATCCACTTCGTTCTTATAAGCTTCTTTATAACGCGTCATAAAAAAATCATGTAAAGGCGGCTGGTGATAGCCTGCTTTTCCCGCAAATTCAATTGATAGCGGCTGGGGATTTTGTCCACTTACCATCCCCAGCGATCCATGCACCTCAATTCGCTGATCATAGCCATAGCTTGCCCGCCGTGAATTATTGATATGCGCCAGCTTTCCTGATGCTGTGCGTAGCACAACCATTGCGCTATCAAAATCACCATGCTCTATAATCGCGTCATCAACCAGAACAGAAGCAGTTGCAAAAACGCTCTCAATCGGTTCATTCAATAAAAATCGTGCCATGTCAAAATCATGGATGGTCATATCCTTAAAAATCCCACCAGATGATTTAATGTAATCAAGCGATGGCAAATCAGGATCGCGTGAAGAAATCACAACTTGCTCTACTGCACCAATTTTATTTTCTTCAATTGCTTGACGCACTGCTTTGAAATGTGGATCAAAGCGGCGGTTAAAACCAACCATTAATTTTGCGTTATATTTATTCACAGTTTCCAAACAAGTTTTGACGCGTTCAATGCTAAGATCAATCGGCTTTTCACAAAAGATTGTTTTTCCTGCCTTTGCAAATATTTCAATAAAATCAGCATGGGTATGGGTTGGTGTGCAGATTGCCACAACGTCAATTTGTTTATCCTTCACCATTTGTTCAGGCGTTTGTATGGCACAATCATATTGTACTGATAAAGCCTGCGCCGCGGCTTCCATAGGGTCAAATAAGCTAATAAGCCTTGCCCCTGAATGTGTGTGAATTGCCTCCGCATGCGTTTTGCCAATACGCCCTGCGCCTAATAGGGCAAACTTTACCACCATTCTTTAAAGCTCCATAAATCATTTGAAATTCTTATTTAATATTGCCATTATTATAGCCCTGAAACAAGGTCAAAACGGTTGATTAAAAAACCTTGAGTTTATTTTAATGTATAAGGTTGCTATTGAAGAATTTTAATTGTAAGTTACTTTTTAATTTACAGTGATAAATTGTTAAACCATATCTATCATGTTATATATTAATTGTATATTTAGTGAAGGAGGATAAAAATCATGACAACAAATGATGTACAAAATGCTGGCAAACGTAAGTTTTTAAAACAGGCGGCAATCGCAACGGGAGCAATCACCGCTTCGCTTGCAATGCCGAATTTAGCGCGCGGTGCGCTTCCAAAAGTCGTTGTTATTGGCGGCGGCGTTGGCGGTGCAACAACCGCACGCTATCTTGCAAAAAGCGGTGGGATTGATGTAACTGTGATTGAGCCTAATCGTGCTTATACCACTTGTTTCTTTTCTAATCTCTTTTTGGGCGGTATCCGCAGTTATGAGTCCATCACCCATTCCTATGAGACCTTAAAGCGTGATTATGGGATTAAATTTGCACATTCAATGGCGTATGGTGCGGATCCTAAAGCTAAAACCGTTACTTTGGCGCAGGGCGGAACTGTCAATTATGATCGCTTAGTTGTGTCCCCTGGGATTGATTTTGATTATGAGGCCTATGAGGGATATAGCGAGGAAGCAAGCTGGGAACTCCCCCATTCTTACCAAGCAGGGCCACAAACCACCCTACTTAAGCGGCAGCTTCAAGCAATGGGAGATGGTGGAACGTTCTTAATGGTTGCGCCGCCTAATCCTTATCGTTGCCCACCAGGCCCTTATGAGCGCGTATCGATGATTGCTTATTATCTTAGCCAACATAAACCAAAATCAAAGATTCTTATTCTTGATCCTAAGGATAAATTTTCTAAACAAGGATTATTCCAAGAAGCTTGGGCAAAATATTATCCCGATATGATTGAATGGCTACCAAACGAGCTAATTGGCGATATTATTTCAATTGACGTTGCGAATAAAACCGTAACGGCTGGTGATGAAGTATTTAGTGCCGATGTCATTAATGTCATTCCACCCCAAATGGCTGGAAAAATTGCACAAACGGTTGGGCTTACGAATGAATCTGGCTGGTGTCCTATTCGTTCAGCTGAATCTTTTGAATCAGCGATGGTTGATGGGGTTCATGTCCTTGGTGATGCGTCAATCAATGGTGCTATGCCAAAATCAGGTTTCTCTGCCAACAGCCAAGCAAAGAATGTTGCAATGATGATCGCCCATGAATTGATTGATGGCGCGAAATTCCCTGCAAGATTGCGTAACACTTGCTGGTCTCTTGTTAATAATGAAGATGCCGTTAAGGTTGGCGCAAATTATGATATTGACGGCAGCAAAACCGTTGCTAAAGACAAATTTATTAGCAAAACTGGTGAAGATGAAGGCGTTCGTATGCAAACCCGCATGGAAGCCTTTGGCTGGTATGATGCTATTTCCAAGGATGTCTTTGGTTAATAGTTGCGCTTTTTATAGCGATCCAATGAAAAGCCCTGCAAATGCGGGGCTTTTTATTTTAACCATTTTAATTTATAAAATCTTAAGGACTAGATGACCATCGACAAACCAGATGATACTCAGGACTTATAAAAATGATATGATATTTGGTTTACTTATGGATAATGAAAGAGTTTGCAATCAAACGGATTCATAATTATCAATATCCTCCATTTTACCTTTCACCTTTCGGGATTGATGGCTTTATAAAAAACGGTTATAAGCATATCCCAAAATTAAGAATAACTCTTTTTTAAAGAAATAATTTGAGGATGCTTTATGCAGGATAAGGCTACAATTGCACTAGATGGAATGGGAGGAGATCATGCGCCTAACTCAGTGGTTGAAGGCGCAGTTTTAGCCCTTGAACGCCATCCTAATCTATCGGTTTTGATCTATGGGGATGAAGGGGTGTTGGAACCCATTATCTCCAATGCAATTTCCAAAAATACCTCCTTTGCCAAGCGCATTAATATTCGTCATTGTACTCAGATGATTGCAAGCGATGAAAAAGCATCGCAAGCAATGCGTAATGGACGAAATTCAACGATGGGTCAGGCCATTCAAGCGGTTAAGGAGGGGGAAGCGGACGCCATCGTTTCCTCAGGCAATACAGGCGCATTGATGGCACTTGCGCTATTCACCCTAAGAACATTAAACGGTATTGATCGCCCCGCAATCTGTTCAACTTGTCCAACGATGGTTGGGCAATCTTGCATACTGGATTTAGGAGCAAATGTTGAATGTAGCTCTGATCACTTGGTGCAATTTGCGGTGATGGGCGAAGTATTTGCCAGAACCGTTATGGATGTAGATAATCCAACGATTGGTCTTTTAAATATCGGGGTCGAATCGATGAAAGGCAATGATACAGTGCGTCAG
Source organism: Alphaproteobacteria bacterium (assembly GCA_965229675.1). GTDB lineage: Bacteria > Pseudomonadota > Alphaproteobacteria > CBDDJK01 > CBDDJK01 > CBDDJK01. The sequence continues at coordinate 199,482 of OZ245897.1, read as the reverse complement.
GCTGCGGCGGCACTTGAAGCCTCCTTTTTATCCGAAAATTACCGCGGTTTTATCGAAGGTGATGATATTGGGCGTGGTGTGGTCGATGTTATCGTAACCGATGGTTTTACAGGGAATATCGCCTTAAAAACTATTGAAGGCACCGCAAAGCTAATCACACAAGCATTAAGGGAATCGTTTGAAGCAAACTGGTTTTCAAAACTAGGTTACCTAGTTACCCGCCCAACCCTTGGCAAATTAAAAGAAAAGCTTGATCCACGGCGTTATAATGGTGCAGTTTTGCTTGGCCTTAACGGGATTGTGGTGAAGTCACATGGAAGTTCAGATGAAATTGGATTTAGCCATGCAATCACGGTTGGTTATGATATGGCAACCCACGGCTTTTATGAACGTATTGCCGAGGAAATGGATCGTATGCGCGATGGTGTGCATGATGGCTAATCCTTATGATTTAAAACAAACAAAGATGGTGGGTGTTGGTAGCTATTTACCTGAAAAAAAATGGAGCAATGATGAACTTGCTGCAATTAAGAGCCTAGACACCTCCGATGAATGGATCAAACAGCGCACAGGCATTGAATACCGCCATATTGCGGCTGATGATCAAACTTGCTCTGATTTAGGGGTAATGGCGGCAAACAACGCATTGGATCATGCAGGCATTACAAAAGATCAGGTGGATTTAATCATCGTTGCAACAACAACAGCTGATAATTTCTTTCCTGCAACCGCAACCCGTATTCAACATAAGCTTGATATTTCACCATGCCCAGCTTTTGATGTTCAGGCAGTATGTTCAGGATTTATTTTTGCCCTAACCCAAGCAGATAATATGATTAAGCTTGGTCAAACCACCACTGCCTTGGTAATTGGCACAGAAGTTTATAGCAGAATGTTGGACTGGCAAGATCGCACAAGCTGTATTTTATTTGGTGATGGTGCAGGCGCAGTTGTTTTGCAAGCTAATGATAAAGATACAGAAAATTCAGGGATAGTTGGGCATTATTTATGTTCTGATGGCAAATATTATGACCATTTGCTGGTACAAGGCGGCGTGGGTTCGCTTGGTGCTTATGGCTATGTTAAGATGGATGGGAAAGAGGTTTATCGCCACGCAGTTGAAAAAATGGCGGATGCTGTTTTACGGGTCTGTGCTGATCAATCCATAACAACAGACACGATTGATTGGCTGATCCCTCATCAAGCAAATAAACGCATTATTGATAAGGTTGGACAGCGTTTAAATATCCCTTCTGAAAAGGTTGTGGTCACGGTTGAACGCCACGCAAATACTTCAGCAGCAACCATTCCACTTGCCTTAGATCACGCCGTTCGCAATGGGAATATTAATAAGGGCGATTTGATTGCCTGTACTGCAATGGGGGGCGGATTTTCTTGGGGCGCATCCCTGTTTCGCTGGTAAGTTAAGCGCATGACCGCCATGCTCCATATCCATGATACGCAACGCCGTAAGCTAGTTCCGTTTATTCCGCGTGATCCTAATCAGCAATCAGTGGGGATTTATGTGTGCGGGCCGACTGTTTATGATCGCATTCATATTGGCAATGCGCGGCCTTTGGTAATTTTTGATGTGCTGGTTTCCTTGCTCCGCTGCTTTTATCCTTCAGTATGTTATGTTCGTAATATCACCGATGTTGATGATAAGATTAATCAGCGTGCCAGTGAATTAGGCTGTTCTATCGGTGAATTAACCGAACAAACCATCCAACATTTTCATGAAGACGCACAAGCTTTAAATTGCCATCCCCCTGATCATGAGCCACGCGCAACCGCCTATATTGCTGAAATGTTAGCGATGATTAAGCGAATGATTGATGGCGGCAATGCTTATGAAGCTGAAGGTCATGTATTATTTGATACGCAATCTTTTGCTGCTTATGGTGAATTTTCAGGCAAAACGATGGATGAGCTAATTGCGGGAGCTAGGGTTGAGGTTGCGCCTTATAAACGCAATCCTGCGGATTTTATTCTGTGGAAACCATCACCCCTTGATACAGTTGGATGGGAGTCCCCGTTTGGACGTGGACGCCCTGGTTGGCATATTGAATGTTCCGCAATGTCACATGCCTTATTAGGCGAAGATTTTGATATTCATGGGGGGGGCATTGATCTAATCTTTCCGCATCATCAAAATGAAATTGCGCAAAGCACCTGCTTTTACGGCGATGATGCGCATCACCATCATTTTGCAAATTTTTGGATGCATAATGGCTATGTGCTATCTGAAGGCAAGAAAATGTCAAAATCGCTAGGTAATTTTTATAGTGTTCATGAATTATTAGCAGAGTTTCCAGGGGAAGCGTTACGCCTAAATCTTTTAAAAACACATTATCGAAAACCGCTGGATTTCACGAAAGCAAGGCTGCAAGAATGCAAACAAGAATTGGATGGCTATTATCGTTTGCTGGCTGATTATCAACCAATATCGATAGATCACACAAAAATAGATGATAAATTTCTTACCGCCCTTTGTGATGATTTAAACACGCCACAAGCATTGATGCGCCTTAATCAGCTTGCTAAGCAGGTCAATCAAGCTAAAGATGAAGAAATGCGTAAAAATTCCCTTAATCTGTTTATGGTTGCGGCTGATTTATTAGGGTTGATGCGCCAACCCGCCGATCACTGGCTACAAGGAACTGGCTTAACATTAGAAAAAAACGAGATTGAACGATTGGTTGCCGCAAGAACACAGGCTAAAACACAAAAAGATTATGCCACCGCCGATGCTGTTCGTAACCAATTAGAAGAAGCAGGAATCACGCTGGAAGACCGTCCTGATGGCACAACCAGCTGGCGTACAAAATAACGTCTAACCATGATATTTGTTCGCTGGCTTATTCATATTTTTTCTAAGCTTAAGCTAAAGCATTTGCTAATTGGCGGCAGTGTTACAACTTTGATTACAATTATTGCCTTTTTTATTTTGGCTTATGGGGAAGCAACGGTAACGAGCTATGTCAGATCACTTATGGCAACGAATGTTGAAGATGCTAATAAAACCTCAGGGAAAACCGATCAAAATTTAACTTTTTTAAGAATCTATTCAGGCCCGCCTTCTGATGCAACCTATGCCTTGGCAGGTGCAATTTCGGCTGGAATTTCACGCCCTCCTGGTTCCAGCCCATGCGATGAAAGCGGGATTTGCGGTGTGCCAGGGTTAATTGCCGTTGCACAATCCACAGCAGGCCCAATTGAAAATATTAATCTTTTAAGGAAAGGTCATAAAGATTCGGCAATCTTACCGATTGATCTTGCTTATTATGCTTTTAAGGGAAGCGGATTATTTCAAGGGGAAACGCCTCTGGATATACGCGTTATCTCTGTCCTTGCGCCGCTTGTATTGCAGGTCGTGGTTCGCGCTGATGGTAAATTATTTTCACTAAAGGATTTAAAATATAAGCGTTTAAATTTAGGAGCCGAGGGAGGAAGTGCAAAGAAATTAGCACAAATTATGCTAAGGGCAGTTGGCATTAATTCTGGTGAATATAGTGCAATCTCACTTGCAGATGGCCCAGCACTTGATGCCCTACATCAGGGGATGGTGGATGCTGTCATCATGCTCTCCCCCCCGCCGTCAAGAGTATTACAAGAGATGAGCGAACGACTCCCATTAAGATTTTTGCCAATCAACCCAGAAATTGTAACCCAGCTTAAAAGCCTTAATCCTTACGTATCCGATTATGTATTATCACAAGCGCATTATCCAACCTTAGAACAACCCATTCCAACCCTAGAGATTGATCAGCTTTGGGTCGTTAATGCAGATTCATCTCCGCAATTGGTTGAAGCAATTACAAAAGCCCTTTGGCATGGACAAGTTCGTCAATTAATGGCCATTGACCTTCCCAACACCGAATTACCCGATTATGACCGCAATCAAAATTTGCAGCTTATTCCCTTGCATCAAGGTGCCATACAATTTTTTGATTAGGCTAATTTTTTGATTAGGCCAATTTTTTTAATAAAGGGGCATGAATCTAAGTTTTTTTGTTTGGTTTTATAACTCTAACATACCTTATTTGTTTTGTTGTATTTTTAATGAATCAGATTAAGGTAAAAAAATCTTAATAAATTAAAAAAAAGTAAAGAATTTATGGCACATATTGTTATTACAGGTTCAAGTGGGTTGATTGGCTCGGAAGCAGCCAAATTTTTTCATGAACAAGGGCATTTTGTTATAGGCATAGACAATGACATGCGACGTTCATTATTTGGCGATGCCGCTTCTGTTGAAATGACGACCAATGCTTTAAATGATCAGCTTAATCAGTATCAACATTATTCAATAGATATTCGTGATCATGAGTCGCTTGATCGTCTGTTTAATCATTATAATACGCAAATTGATTTGGTTATTCATGCTGCGGCTCAACCTTCACATGATTGGGCAGCGGATAATATCGAAACAGATTTTTCCATTAATGCAAGCGGAACGCTTAATTTGTTGCAAGCAACAAAGCAACATTGTCCAGATGCGGTTTTTATCTATTTATCAACCAATAAGGTTTATGGGGATCGGGTAAACCAACTTCCCTTTGTAGAACATGAAAGTCGCTATGAACCATCAGAAAATCATCCCTTTTACGCTCATGGCATTAATGAAGAATTTTCGATTGATCAATCTAAACATAGTTTATTTGGAGTTTCAAAATTAACCGCAGATTTGCTAGTGCAAGAATTTGGGCGTTATTTTGGTATGAAAACCCATGCCTTACGATGTGGTTGCTTAACAGGGCCGAATCATAAAGGGGTTGAGTTGCATGGTTTCCTTGCTTATATGATGCAATGTGCAATTACCAAAAAGCCATATCGTATTTTTGGTTATAAAGCAAAGCAGGTGCGTGATAATATTCATAGCTATGATCTGGTAAATATGATATGGCATATCTATCAAGATCCAGGATGTGGTGAGGTTTACAATTTGGGTGGCGGACGTTACCTTAATTGCTCATTAATCGAAGCCATGCAGAAGTGTGAAACAATAACGGGAAATGTTATGCAGAATGCATATATTGATCAACCGCGTATCGGCGACCATCAATGGTGGATATCCGATATTTCTAAATTTCAGGCGCGTTATCCAAATTGGAAAATGCGTTATGATTTTCAAAAATTAATGGAAGACCTTTATGCGGGTATTCGGGCTTGAATAAATTTTGAAGGGGACTATTTGTCATGAAGATATTAATTAGCAATCCTCCTTGGTTTCAACGTAATCGCCGCGGGGTTCGTGCAGGTTCACGCTGGCCACACACATATGATGTACAAGACCCAAAGGCGATGCATTATCTGCCTTTTCCATTTTATATGGCCTATGGTTTAGCTTTGTTAAGAACCCACTCAACCATCGAAGCGAAGGCCATTGATGCCATTGGGGAGGGGATGGAAGATGAAGAATACTTAAACGCAGTTGAATCCTTTGCACCAGATTTAATTTTTGCTGAAAGTTCAACCCCCAGCATTAAGACTGATCTTGAATGGATTAGCAAAACGAAACAACGCTTGGGTAACGTTACTTATATTTTGACTGGCCCGCATGTTTCGTCTTGTGGGCAAGAAATTTTACAAAATACACCCGAACTTGATTATGCTATTATCGGTGAATATGAATGGGTAATGGAAGAGTTTATTTTAAAATGGCAAGCCGCCGCTGCGAACAAGCAAGCGTTTGATCCGCAAGTGATTGATGGCTTGATTTATCGTGATGAATCAAATGGTGTTGTTCAAAATAAGCGCCGTGCCCTTGGTGATTTTGCAGGATTACCGTTTCCAGCTTGGGATTCTTTTCCAATGTATCGTTATCGCGATTATTTTTGTCAAATTCCAGCACCAATGGTTAATCTTAATGCATCAAGAGGGTGTCCGCATCAATGCGATTTTTGTTTATGGCCAGATGTTATGTATGGAGGGCAAAATTATCGTAAACGTCAACCTATTTCCATTGTTGATGAAATGGAATATCTGGTTGATCATTATGGCTTTAAAAGTATTTATTTTGATGATGATACGTTCAATCTTGGCAAGAAACGGCTTTATGAAGTATGCGATGAAATTATTAAGCGAAATTTACATAAACGTATGGTGTGGGCAATTATGGCGCGTGCAGATGGGATGGATGAAGCTTTATTAAGACGAATGCGTGAATCAGGGCTAATCGCGGCCAAATACGGAATTGAATCAGCAGATCAACGAGTGCTGGATCGAATTGGGAAACGTTTGGATATTAATGAAGCTATTTACATTACCAAACTTTCAAAAGCCCTTGGTGTACGCGTTCATCTAACCTTTAGTTTGGGGCTTAGTGGTGATAGCGTTGAAAGCATGGAAAAAACAATGGCTTTAGCCCTTGATCTTGATCCTTATTCATTACAAATTTCTTATTCAACACCATTCCCTGGCACACGTTATTACCGTGAAGCAAAAGCCAAAGGCTATATTGAGGTTGATGATGAACGGTTATATGATGGTACGAATTATGCTTTGGTTCGTACTGACTTTGCATCAACTAAGCAAATAACTGAACTATCTAATCGCTTTCATAAAAAATGGAATGAACGATTACAAGCACGCCGCCAAGAAAGTCTATCTGTCGCTTAAGTGTTAAGTTTAATATGAATTTACCACCTGTTAGCGTTTATGTTCCTTGTTACAATTCAACAAGAACCCTTTATCCTGCATTGCTTGCTTTATGCGCCCAAACCCATCAACCACATGAGATTTTAATCATTGATGATGGGTCGAATGATGATACAATTCCAAAAGCTCAGCAAATTTTAAAGCATTTTGATATTAAAGCCAAATTTATTACTAAGTCGGGGCATGGTGGACTTGCGCATAGCCGTAATATTGCCTTTGAACTAGCCGAATGTGAACTAGTTGCCGCATTTGATAGTGATACGGTTCCCAGCCCAGATTGGTTGGAGACAGGATGCCGTATCCTCCAGCAACGTGACGATATTCATTTGCTTGGTGGCTGGTTAAAAGAAATAGGGGCAATGGGTTATGGTAATGTGATGCGTCGCCGTTTAATCGAATATCGTTCAGGCGACAATCCCCCCCTTCATCCTTGCCGATTTGCCTCTGGCAGCAATCATTTAATGCGAAAATCTAGCTTTCTTGCCACGGGTGGGTTTGATTTGCGTAATCTAACAAATGGTGAGGATGTTTATATTGCTGAGCAGTTACAAAAAATCTTTGGAGAATGTGTTTATTTTAGTCAGGATATGACCGTGCAACATTTACAGTTAGACAGTTTGTTTTCTGCAATTTATCGCTATTGGCGTTATGTTCATCATTCAAATTGGCATGATATTTCACTTTACCGTACCTATCGTGGGATGAAAGCAAACTTTAAATATGCTTATCGGTTGTATCGTCAAGGAAAGGCTGATGGCTTACATGGATGGACAATCATTGATTTAGTCATCTTTCCATTTTTGCTGTTATATTTTGATTTGCGTGCATTTATAACCCGCCATAAGCACAATCAATTCTTGCACCAACTTCGTCAAACTGGCATAGATTTTCAGATTGAGCACATATCCAATGGCAAAGGATGAAGTTCCCTATATAATTATTGGAAGCTGGTCACGATTCGATTGGATCGCCAAACCAATGGTTGAAGCAATTAACCAGAGCTTCACAAAAACAATTCTTTTATATATGGATAGTGAGGAAGATTGTAATCATTATAATCACTTGAAACATGACGCATTTGGCGTGATATGGGTAACTGTGCATCCTTTAAAATTCCTAAAAGCACGCCATCATGATCTTCGTCAGGATTTGGATGCTGGAATTCCTATGGTGATCTGGAATGTTGATCATTCAGCGGTAACGTATCATCATTTGCCTTCATCGCACCCAAAGTTAGCTTATTTGCATGTTGATCCTTTGTTAAGTGAATTTTGGCATAAAATAATTGATGATACCTGTCTATGTGATGAAACCATATCCATCGGTGCCCATCCCCATGCTGCAGTTTGGTGGGAAAAAGATGGCGATGAATTGCTTACAAAAAAGCAAAATAATATCTTAATTTCAATGAATATGAAATGGGTAGGCTGGGATTATGATGCGTTTCAAGCAGATCTTCTTTTGCAACCTGTTCATTATCAGCATATTCTTGAAGCATTACGTCCAGATCGGCTTGATCCAAAATCCAATCCATTAAGTTGTGTTGAAGCGATGGTTGAAGAACTGAATCTGGAGTCAACACGCGAAGAGATTGCACGAATAACCCGCTTTGTTGTATTTGACTGGCATTTATGGCGACGCAATGAATTAATTCGCCGTGCGCTTAACTTTCCAGTATTGATCACAGGAAATTATCTGGCACCGCAATTAGCAACCTTATTAGAAGATAAGGCCAAGCAGCATCCCGTTAGGTTTATCAAAGATGTATCTGTTGCTGAAACAATTGAATTAAATATTCAATCAAGATTATGTGTGACAACCAGCTTTAGCCCCAATTTTTTACATGATCGAACCATCAATGCCTCTTTGTTGCATACGGCAACTTTAGCTGAGAATAATCTTGCCTTTTCAAGCTTTTATGACGCTAATACGGAGGTCTTGCTTTATGATTATCAGCCAAATTCAATTGAAGAGATGTTGGATTACGCAATTAGCAACCCAGATTCAATAATGGAAATTGCAGCGAATGCGCGCAAAAAATAGCTGGAGCGTGGGCGTTATTCACAAGGGTTTGAAAATGCTTTGAAGCTATTAACAAAGCTACAGGAAATAAAAATTTAAAGCCTGAATCCTATTGTTTTTTAAGGTTACCGCCGTTTGATCTGTAACACAAATATTGGCAATAATGCTAACAACCCAATTCCCATTGTTGTTAATCCAGGCGCAACAAATAACAAAGAGATCAAGCCAATATACCAGCGTTCTGTTCGGCTCAATGGCGCGATCAAATAACCTGAAAAGGCAGCGCCAATTCCAGCAATTCCAAGCATTGCGCCTGCAAGAGTGATGGCAAATTCATTCCATGTAAAATTATCGGCAATTAATAAAAGGGAGGGGGAATAGACAAAGACAAAAGGCACCAAGGCTTTTGCAATTCCTAGCATAAACGCCGTATTTCCAGTTTTAAATGGATTAGACCCTGCAATGCCTGCGGCGGCATAAGCGGCCAGCGCAACAGGCGGGGTAATATCAGCCAAGACCCCATAATAAAAAACAAAGAAATGGGCAACAAGCGGTTCGACTTGCAAAAGGGCTAGGGCAGGGGCAGCAACTGCAACCAAGATAATATAGGTTGCAGTGGTCGGTACGCCTGCACCCATGATAATACAGGCAAACGCAATTAAGATTAACGAAAAGAACAACGTCCATTGTTCAATGCTAAACAGATTAGCAGGCCAAATCCCACCAAAAAATCCACCAAGATCAGTTGCGGTTTGAACCACCACATAGCCAAGTCGAAATCCAACGCCTGTTAAAGTCACAACACCAACAACGATTCCAACGCAAGCGGCGGCGGCACCCACCGCTAATGTACTTTTTGCGCCAAGTGCCAACGCATTCCATAGATCAACAAAGGTTAGACGGTTATTCGGGTTGATAAACCCAACAACAACGCAAGCAATAATGCCATAAACAGCAGCAAAATCAGGTGTTTTACCAGAGAAGATAAAATAAACCAAAATCGCCAATGGGACAATTGCAAGCCAATGTTGTTTCAGGACAATCAATGCTTTGGGCAATTCACTTGCCTCTAATCCTCTAAGTCCAAGTTTTTTTGCTTCCAAATGCACCATGATAAAAATACCAAAATAATGGAGCAGAGCAGGAAATAAGGCAGCGAGCAAAATATCCCTTAGCGGGATTTCTAAATACTCAACCATGATAAAGGCGGCCGCCCCTAAAATAGGGGGCGTGATTTGCCCGCCTGTTGATGCGGTTGCTTCAACTGCCCCTGAAAAATGTGGCGGATAGCCGATTTTTTTCATGGCTGGAATGGTTAATGAACCCGTTGTTACTGTGTTAGCAATCGATGAGCCTGAAATCGTTCCCATAAAGGCAGAAGAAAAAATTGCAACCTTAGCAGGGCCACCTGAAAAGCGTCCTGCAACCAGCATAGCAAGGTCGATAAATAATTGTCCTAATCCAATACGTGTTGCAAGCACACCAAATAATACGAATAAAAACACATATTGCGCCATCACCCCAACTGCAACGCCATAAATGCCTTGATTGGTCATGTAAAGATGATTGATAAGCCCTTCCCAGCTTGCGCCACCATGTTTTAATGCGCCAGGGGCATAAGGGCCAAAGATCGCAAAAGTGATAAAAATAAGTGCAATAAGAGGGAGTGTTGCCCCAATTGAACGCCGTGCCGCTTCCAAGACCAGAACAAGTAAGGAAGTTCCCATAAATACATCGAATTGTGATGGGTTGCCAACACGCTCCGCCAGAACTTCAGGTGGTAGCAAGGGAAGGTAAAGTGCCGCACAGACCCCTAAAAAAGATAAAACAAAATCCCAAAGATCAACGCCGCCTTTATTAAACCATCTTGTAGATTGCTGTTGATCAGAACGCCGCCAAGCAAAAAGTAAAAATACCAAACCAAGCAGAAAGCTTAAGAAAATCCCACGATGCAATAATTCACGAATAAGGCCAAATCCCGATGCGTAAAAATGATAAAGGGACATAGCAACCAATGCCGTTGCGATTGCCAATGATAAATTGCCCGAAATGCTTCTAAATGCCATTTCAGGATCATATTTGCGTTCGATTGCGTCTAATTCAGCTTGGGTTAGGTCTTTTTGTTTCATTTTCAATAATTACTCATTTAAAAAGTAAGAACCCGAACACTGATAATCAGGCTCGGGTTCTTAAAAATTTATGGATTTAGGTTGATTAATCAATCATTCCCGCTTCTTTATAGAAACGCTCAGCCCCTGCATGGAGGGGAACCCCAACACCATTCAAAGCACTTTCCATGGTAATTGTTTTACCTTTAGCATGACCAACATCAAGCAGTTTACGACTTTCTTTATTCCAAAGTGCCTTGGTGATTTGATAAATCAGCTCTTCATCCTCATTTTCGGACGTAAACCATTGTGCGCCAACTGCAACTGTGTTTGTAGCCGCAACGCCTTCATAGGTACCCGCAGGAATTTCGCCTGCAGAAAAGAACCCATATTTTGCGGTTAAAGCATCGGCACCTGCCCCATCGATTGGAACAAGCTTAATATCAGCAGAAGAGGCAAGCTCAACAATGGAGCCTGTTGGATAACCTGCAACCACGAAGAACGCATCAATTTTACCGTTGCGTAAAGCTTCAGAAGCAGCACCCCCTTTAAGGGCTTCAGGTGTTAAGTCAGATACAGAAAGTCCGTTTGCCTCAAGAATAAGCATTGCATCAACATAAGTACCAGAACCTGCTTCATCCAAAGAAACGCGCTTGCCTGCCAAATCTGCAACTGAATTGATTCCACTATTTGCCATGGCAACTAGGTGAATATGCTCATCAAACAAAGCGGCAATCGTGCGAAGCCCTGTTGCAGGGTCTTTGCCTTCACGCGTACCAGTCCCTGTATAAGCCCAGTAAGCAACATCTGATTGCGCAAAGCCTGAGTTACGAAGCCCTGACATAATTGCGTTGACATTATCAACTGAACCACGAGAAGAAACTGCCGAAGCAATTAAACCATCCACACCACAGCTTCCGCCTTTGCCACATTCGCGTGAACCAGGGGGTTTTGAAATTGCGTTGGCGATCACACCACCAACAGGATAATAAGTATAGGCAGTTCCACCTGTTCCAATCGTAAAGAATTTAAGGTCTTGCGCCATTGCAACACTGCCAAGTCCAATTGCAAGCAGGGATGCTAATGTAGCTGTTTTAATCAATCGTATCATGATTTCCTCCAAAAGAAATAATAAAAATTAAATAAGTCAATTCCTATAGCATAGCTATTTGTTAAATGCACCTAATTCCTTATATATGGGGAATTGCGCACTAATTATATACAAACGCTTTGTTGAACAGTAAAACTATAGAGTTTTCGATCATATTTTGTCATAACATGACGCTCGGCAATGCGAATCTGATTATAGACATGATAATAATCAGTGGCACAAATCTCTATGTTGTAACGCTCTGATAACCTTAAAACTAATGGAAAATAAACACTAAAATCACGCGTATTTGTTACTTCAAAGTCAATAACTTGATTTCTAACCCGATCAACAGCAAGCCATATGTATGCTTTGCTTTGTTTTGTTTTTTTGAATATAAGAAAATAGCTCGTCAACCTCCAATATTTGAATGTCTTTTATATCATCAGGAATGGGCGTAGATAATAATTTTTGACGAAGAATATTTGCGTATTTCCTAATCCATTTGATAATGAGTGAATTAGGAACATTCTCTAACCTTTCAATAGAGCGGATACCAACCCCTTCAAGGTACATCTTCAAAACTTTTAGACGCTGTTCTTGGGTATAGCGCTCCCTCAAATCCCCTAAGCGATAGGTCTTTAGACAGGCTTTGCAACGATAACGCTGCTTGCCATGAACAATGCCACTTTTTACATAAGATGAACCGCCACAATGTTTGCATGAAATCATATTTACCCTCCATAAATAAAAGGGTAAATGCAAAAAATATACCAAAAAATATAATTAGTGCGCAATACCCCCCTGTGCAATGACCTCGATCTCTCCTGTCGCCGAATCATAGGTTAAAGCTATCTCTTTCAGCCTAAAGCACTCTAATTTTTGGGCATACTAAAACTTCTAATACAATCTTTAGCGCTAATTGCATCCAATGTTTTGGTTATAATTTTATATAGTTCACTATTTTCTTCATAATTAGCTTGCGTTACATATGTGGCTCGTCCCTCTTTCAACAAATTATCTGCCTTATCTCTTGCACCCTTTTTTGAAGGAGGGTAAACAGCTATTGAAGTTCCACCTTGATAATTAACCATTTTCATTGCTGGGATATCCGTTTCCCCATCACCTAGGTAAATCATATGACTAAAAGGCACTGGGCGTTCCTGCTCTGGAATAAATTTAGGGGCTGGCATAGATAACTATTAAAATGTTATCTATTTTAGCATGAGAAGAAGTAAATTAAGTATGCATATTCAACACAAATTAATTGAGCATTTTGTGGCAGGGACGACGGCGCGTTGTGCGGCTTTGATCTGTGGTATCAACCGTAACAGTGCGACACTTTATTTTCACCGTCTTCGCCAGATTATAGCTTACGAAATTAGCGAAGAAGGTAGCGAAATATTTACGGGTGAGATTGAGGTTGATGAAAGTTATTTTGGCGGAGCAAGGAAAGGCAATCGTGGCAGGGGTGCTAGTGGGAAAGTTCCCGTATTTGGCCTTTTAAAGCGCGGTGGCAAGGTTTATACGAAGGTAATTAAAGACGTTTCATCTTCCTCGTTATGCCCAATTATTGAAAGTAAAGTTACCCCTGACAGCATTGTTTACTCTGATAGTTGGAGGGGATATAATGCCCTTGATGTGAGTGATTTCAAACATTTTAGAATCAACCATTCCAAGCGGTTTGCAGACAAGAAGAACCACATCAATGGAATTGAGAATTTTTGGAACCAAGCCAAGCGTCATTTAAGGAAATTTAATGGTATTCCAAAGCAACATTTTGAGTTATTTTTGAAGGAGTGTGAGTGGCGATTTAATTATAGTGACCCGAAAATACAAATTAAACAATTAAAACAATGGACTAAAGGAAGATTGACATAGTTATCTATGCCAGCCCCAAAATTTATTTATTTTATCATTACTCCACGCATCTTTAATGCCTTTATTAATTCTAAATAGAAATTGAGTCTTGGTTGTATAATTTATTGCCATAGCAGGCCAAATTGCAACATCATGCTGATCATACATAAACGAAGATGCATAAATCTGATTGAAATTTTTAGCAATACTTGTTCCCTTAATCATTTCCTTTGTACCAGAAGAAATAATGTAATGCTCTAACTTAATATTTTTGCTTTTGGCATATGTATTAATCATTCCAAAATAATTTTCTACACCTTTAAAATATTTCACTTTCTTTCCGTGTTCTTGAAAGCTTTTACGGTTAATTTTAACATTATTATTCGGAGTGGCTTTACTTACCAACATGTACATATAGGCTAAAATCTCGTCCATCTCTTGCTGTTTAGCCAAGTCCTTTACATCGTTCCAAAAAACTTCTTTCGTCAGGCCCAGATCCGGTATAAATGAATTTTCTTGAATGTTTCCCTGTGCTAACGTTCCATCAAAGTCATAGACAATAGCAATTATACTGTTTTTTCGCATAAAAATATCCTTTTCAAGTCATATTTAATGATGTCAAGGCACTTTGCCTTTCTCAATCTCTCTTTGACGTTCGATATATACCAAACAAATTTTTTCTACTTCTTTTAAATTCTCTTGTCAAAAAAAAATATGTCCTGTATATACCGAACAAGATAGATAAAATATCGGAGGCAACTAAATGACTACTAGTTTATCAGAAAAGCTAAAGCAGCACCGAAAGCAGAAAGGATTTTCTTTGGATCGGCTAGCGGAATTGACACAGTCCAGTAAAAGCTATTTGTGGGAACTAGAGAACCGCGATACCAGAAAACCATCTGCCGAGAAGCTGACCAAGATTGCGATTGCCCTTGGGGTGACCACCGATTATCTATTAGATGAAAATGCTGATACCGATGATGCAACACTGAAAGAGGCTTTTTTTAGGAAATTTAATCGCCTTGAGGACGATGATAGAAAGAAAATTCAACAGATGATTGATTTATGGGGCGCAAAGGATGAGCAATCCTGAAACACCGCAAGCATGGGCGATTCGCATTACGCATATTCTAAATGCCGCTTTTAGTGAAGATGAGCGTTTTCCCATTGATGTGAAATCTATTGCAAGCGAGTTTTCGCGCCAGTTCTTTCCTGATGAGCCGATAACGATGATTGAGGGCAATGATTTTAGGAAAGGAATAGAGGGTATGCTAATGCCCAATCCCAATAAGATTGGAGAATGGGGCATTATCTATAATCAAGCCATTTCGTCCAAGGGGAGGGTGAATTTCACCCTTGCCCATGAATTTGGCCATTATCTACTGCATCGGAAATTACGCAGTAGCGGAATTGAATGCGCTCCCCGCGATATGGCTTGCTGGAACCCAGATGAAGGGAAAATAGAATCAGAAGCCAACTGCTTTGCATCCTACCTGCTAATGCCTCTGGATGATTTTAGAAAACAAATGTCAGGAGAAGATATTTCCATCGCGTTGATGCAACATCTGGCTGATCGTTATGCCGTATCCCTAACTGCCGCAATTTTGAAATGGCTCAGCATCACAGATAAAAGAGCCATGATTGTTGTCGGAAGGGAAGGATTTATTGATTGGGCATGGAGTAGCCAGCCTCTGTTAAAATCAAGTGTTTTCTATCGTGCGAGGCAACAGGTCACGCCTTTGCCTGAACAATCACTGGCCGCATTTGCGGATCCTTTCAAAGATAACGCCACAGGCATCATCCATCCCAAAGGCGTGTGGCTGGGTGAAGAAGAAGTACATGAGATGACCATCCTCGCTTACGGCGGTGATATGACCATTTCACTGCTACTCTATCCAGACAATGCGCCCAATCAATGGGGCGAGTTTGATGAGGAAAAAACACCCAACAGCTATGATCACTTTCAAGGACTGGCTTCAAGATGAGTGAAACAAATTATATCCCAGTCCGAAAGGATTTTGTTTTTGATGCTAAGTGCCATGCATGCCCCCAGCCACTAAAATCGAATGTAGCTACGATCTTAAAGGATGAAAACGGGAAGGAATATCCATTTGGGCCTGTATGTGCAAAAAAGGCTATAGATTTGGCAAATCACGCTTTGCTAAAACAAATACCTGATTTCACGAAAGCTACTCTAACTCAGGAAACTGGCGTCAGTTCAAGTCAAAGTCATGGCGGCAAAAACCGTAATCAGAACCCCCCGATGGATAACACAGGCCAAGAATTAACGCGTGCAATCACCTACTTACTTCTTCGTCAACGGAAGCTGTCGCATATTTCGGTTGCCAGCTACAAGCCATTTTCAGATTACGTAGATACCTTTGATAACTTAGGCACACTTCCCCAGAATGCGGTCACGCATATCATCAACCTTGAGAAAAATCAGTCAACAAACAAATATGGCTTTAACAACTTGCAAGCAGTCTATGCTTATGATTGTTGTATAACCTAGGCTCTTACAAAAGTAGATAATCCAGATGGCCAGAAATTCCTTGCAAGCATTCAAGATTTTTTAAGGAAAAACCTATGTTTGAATGAAAAACAAGTTGAGGCCCTTGAAAATTGGCTTCAATATATTCCTCAACATCGCCAGCTTGATCCCAGTGGTTTCAAGTGGAAATGGTAACAACACAAACCTTGAAGGTCGGTGATACGCTTGGATACGGGGATTTTCGTTGCCTCTTGCTTCCAAAATGCTTCCAAGGGCAAATTACGGGTATAAAAAAACCACACCAAAAGCGTGTTAACTATTTGAAATATAAAGAAAATTTGGTTGCGGGGGTAGGATTTGAACCTACGACCTTCAGGTTATGAGCCTGACGAGCTACCGGGCTGCTCCACCCCGCGAAAATTAAAGATTCAGGTATCAGTGGTCAGGTATCAGTGATCAAAAATGAGCGTAATCAGAGATTATTTTTTCTGATCCCTGATCCCTGATAATCTGATCCCTTACCTGATTTTTTTTCTGAATTAAAGACCTGGCGGCGACCTACTCTTCCGCAGCTTAAGCTGAAGTACCATCGGCGCTGGAGGTTTTCACTGCCGAGTTCGGGATGGGATCGGGTGCTGAGACCTCCGCCATAACCACCAGATCATCAATTCAGAAAAAAGATCTATCTGTAAAGCTTTGGCTTGTCGTTAAATTATGAAGAAATATTGTGTCTTTGTCCAGTGTTGCTATTGGATTTCAATCCAACGAAATTATTATGTATTATACATATGTTATAATATATGGGCAAAGGTATATTTACCGTTGCACGCAAACATTAAAAAGTCGATCGAGTTATTAGTAAGGATAAGCTTCACACATTACTGCGCTTCCACATTCCTCCTATCAACGTAGTGGTCTACTACGACTCTAAGGGATATCTTGTTTTGAGGGGGGCTTCCCGCTTAGATGCCTTCAGCGGTTATCCCGTCCACACATAGCTACCCGGCTGTGCCGCTGGCGCGACAACCGGTCCACCAGAGGTGTGTCCATCCCGGTCCTCTCGTACTAGGGACAGCGCCTCTCAAATATCCTACACCCACAGCAGATAGGGACCGAACTGTCTCACGACGTTCTAAACCCAGCTCACGTACCTCTTTAAATGGCGAACAGCCATACCCTTGGGACCTGCTTCAGCCCCAGGATGAGATGAGCCGACATCGAGGTGCCAAACACCCCCGTCGATGTGGACTCTTGGGGGGTATCAGCCTGTTATCCCCGGAGTACCTTTTATCCGTTGAGCGATGGCCCTTCCACGCGGGACCACCGGATCACTATGACCGACTTTCGTCTCTGCTCCACCCGTCGGTGTCACAGTCAGGCGAGCTTTTGCCATTGCACTCATCAGACGATTTCCGACCGTCCTGAGCTCACCATCGCGCGCCTCCGTTACGATTTGGGAGGCGACCGCCCCAGTCAAACTACCCACCACGCAGGGTCCCGGATCCGGATTCACGGATCGCGGTTAGACAACAAGAAGAGCAAGGGCGGTATTTCAAGGGTGGCTCCCTTGACACTGGCGTGCCAAGTTCAAAGCCTCCCGCCTATCCTACACATACCATTCCTGTTGCCACTGCGAAGCTATAGTAAAGGTTCACGGGGTCTTTCCGTCTAACTGCGGGAACTCCGCATCTTCACGGAGAATTCAATTTCGCTGAGTCTGCGTTGGAGACAGTGGGGAAATCGTTACGCCATTCGTGCGGGTCGGAACTTACCCGACAAGGAATTTCGCTACCTTAGGACCGTTATAGTTACGGCCGCCGTTTACTGGGGCTTCAATTCGGCGCTTGCACACCTCCTCTTAACCTTCCAGCACCGGGCAGGCGTCAGACCCTATACATCGCCTTACGGCTTCGCAGAGTCCTGTGTTTTTAGTAAACAGTCGCTACCCCCATTTCTGTGCCCCCACATCCTAGTTGCCTAAGACATGGGCCCCCTTCTCCCGAAGTTACGGGGGAATTTTGCCGAGTTCCTTCAACGCAGTTCTCTCAAGCGCCTTGGTATGCTCTACCAGTCCACCAGTGTCGGTTTGGGGTACGGTCTAATGCATAACTTATTTCCTGAGACAGTTTAATTGCACGGACAATCCGTTAAGCCCGTACAAACGCCACCATCTGTCATGTTATGCAGGCCATGGAATATTAACCATGTTCCCATCGACTACGCCTTTCGGCCTCGCCTTAGGGGCCGGCTCACCCTGCGTGGATTAACCTTGCGCAGGAACCCTTGGACTTTCGGCGAGAGTGTTTCTCGCACTCTTTAACGCTACTCATGTCAACATTCGCACTTCCGATACCTCCAGAATCCCTCCCGGGTATTCCTTCAACAGCTTACGGAACGCTCCGCTACCACTCAGGTATCAGATGACAGGGATCAGGGATCAGGGATCAGATTATTTCATCTTCTCGCCAATCCTTGTAGCATTTTTGCTATTTGTTGATATTCATCACTCCAGCATTGCCAAAGCTTTTCATCAATATACCCTAAATCAAAACAATAACGAACCCATACACGCATTTCATCAGCAGAGCCAATGGCAATTAACAAAAACCGCCTAAACTCAGCTTGGCTTAAGGATTGTTTTCCAAACCCTTCAGCAATATTTACACATATGGATTTACTAGCGCCCCTAACTTGATTGCCAAGCGCATATTGTTCATATTTTGGAAAATTTAAAGACTGTTTATGAATTTCAAGCGATAACTTATAAGCACGCTTAAAAACATCAAGGTCATAAAATTGTTCAACCAATTTTCTATCCTTTCAGACAGTTTAAACTCCATCATCTTTAATAGTTCAGTTTTAGATCAAATCGCCTGATATCTGATAACCTATATTTTATATCTGATACTGACGTCTGATCCCTGTCAACTGATACCTGAATCCGCAGCTTCGGTATATGGTTTAAGCCCCGTTACATCTTCGGCGCAAGACGGCTTGATTAGACCAGTGAGCTGTTACGCTTTCTTTAAAGGGTGGCTGCTTCTAAGCCAACCTCCTGGTTGTCATGGCCTTCTCACATCCTTTCCCACTTAACCATAATTTAGGGACCTTAGCTGGCGGTCTGGGCTGTTTCCCTTTTGACTATGGACCTTAGCACCCATAGTCTGTCTGCCGGATAGTACTCATCGGTATTCGGAGTTTGGTTAGAGTCAGTAAGGCTCGCGCCCCCCTTCCCCATCCAGTGCTCTACC
>OZ245897.1:0-175000 GCA_965229675.1 Alphaproteobacteria bacterium | reverse complement strand
AACCATTGATTTGACGATTGATTATCCAGCCGCGGCAATTGGCCGTCAACATTTTAAAATGGAAGTCACACCAGAACGATTTATTGATGAAATTGCAGAAGCGCGGACGTTTTGCCTTAAGCAAGATATTGAAGCGATGCGGGCGCGTAATCTTATTCGTGGCGGTAGTTTGGATAATGCCGTTGTTGTTGAGGATGACAAAATCATCAATGAAGAGGGCTTGCGCTTTACCAATGAATTTGTTCGCCATAAATTACTGGATTGTATTGGCGATATGGCACTTGCAGGTGCGCCTTTGGTTGGAACATTGGAAGCGGCCTGCACGGGGCATGGCCTTAATAATCAATTATTGCGTAAGGCATTTGCAACAGAAGGCGCATTACGCCCTATTCAGCTTGCCTAGCATTCAAGCTTGCTTAAAAATTAAGGAATAGCCCTTATGAAAACCCCATCAAAAATGTGGGGCGGTCGCTTTTCATCCGCTCCAAGCGATGTTATGCAACGCATCAATGTCTCGCTTGATTTTGACCGTCACCTTTATGAACAAGATATAGAAGGCTCTAAAGCCCATGCAACCATGCTTGCGGCAGTTGGCTTACTGGAAGACCATGATCTTAAACAGATTTTAACGGGTTTAGACAAAGTAAAGACCGAAATAGAGACAGGTAGTTTCCCTTTTCGCAATGAATTTGAAGATATTCATATGAATATTGAAGCGCGACTAAGCGAATTAATTGGCGAGGCGGCTGGGCGGCTTCATACCGCACGCAGTCGTAATGACCAAACCGTCACCGATCTTAAATTATGGTTGCGGGATGTGATTGACCGTCAAATACAAGCAATTCGCGCATTACAAGAAGCATTAGTTGCGCAAGCGGAACAAAATTTACAAACGGTTATGCCAGGCTATACCCATTTACAGACCGCACAGCCCGTTAGCTTCGCCATGCATCTTATGGCTTATGTTGAAATGTTGGAACGCGATTATGGGCGGATACAAGATGCGCGGGTTCGCATGAATCAATGCCCCTTGGGCGCAGCAGCCCTTGCAGGGACTTCTTTTCCAATAGACCGCCATCAAACGGCTGAATTATTAGGATTCGATAAGCCAACTGAAAATGCTATGGATTCGGTTGCTAGCCGCGATTTTATTTTGGAATATTTGGCAGCAGCCTCCATTTTATCGGTGCATTGTTCCAGATTCGCAGAAGAGATTGTCTTATGGATGAATGACCGTTTTCAATTCATCACATTGCCTGATTCGCTGACCACTGGTTCTTCAATCATGCCGCAAAAGCGCAATCCAGATGCGGCGGAGCTTGTTCGTGCCAAGCCTGGGCGAATTGTTGGTGCGCTGAATGGTTTGCTATTGGTTTTAAAAGGGTTACCCATGACCTATAGTAAGGATTTACAGGAAGATAAACAGCCTTTATTTGATGCGGTTTCCAGCCTTGATCTTGTGTTGGAGGCAATGCTGGCGATGTCCAGTAACATGCAAGCCAATCCACAAGCCATGCGCGACAGCTTAAACCAAGGGCATCCTTGCGCAACTGATCTTGCCGATTGGCTGGTGCGCCACCTTGGCATCCCATTTCGCAAGGCACACCATATTACAGGAAGCCTTGTAAAACTTGCTGATGAACAGAAAATATCGCTTGAGCAATTAACGCTTGATGAAATGCAGAAATTGGAACCTGCAATCACAAAGGAAATTTATTCCGTCCTAAATATAGAATCCGCCCTGACCAGCCGCAAAAGCTATGGCGGCACTGCCCCCGCAACCGTTCAGCAAGCAATAGACCGCTTTAAATCCAGTTGGTAAGTCCTGTATTATAGGCATTGGAAAAATCCTGCTTGCAATATGGTTAAAATATAAATAGTTTTTGGGTGTTTATAAGGAGGAGAGTTAGCATGGCAAAAGATCAATTACCGCAACAAGCACGGGTTGTAATCATTGGCGGTGGGGCTGTAGGGGTTTCTGTTCTATATCATTTAGCAAAGGCAGGATGGCAGGATTGCCTATTGCTTGAAAAGAATGAATTGACTGCTGGTTCAACTTGGCATGCGGCGGGGAATGTACCAACCTTCTCTACCTCATGGTTGGTGATGAATATTCAGCGTTATTCCACCGAACTATATCGCTCGCTTGGGGAGGCGGTCGATTATCCTTTAAATTACCATGTAACAGGTTCCATACGCTTAGCGCATAGCAAAGAACGTATGCAGGAATTTTCACGTGCAATTGGCATGGGCAAACAACAAGGGATGAACCTTGAGTTGCTTGCAACGGATGAAATTAAAAGCCGCTATCCATTTGCGGAAACCCATGATCTTAAAGGTGCATTATATGATCCTGCTGATGGGGATATTGACCCTGCACAGCTAACCCAAGCCCTTGCGAAGGGCGCACGTCAATTGGGGGCTAAAATTCAACGCTTTACCCCCGTCACAGGAATTGACCGTAAAAATGATGAATGGATTGTAAAAACGCCAAATGATGATGTTTGCTGTGAAATTGTTGTCAATGCTGCTGGATATTATGCAGGGCGGATTGGTGAAATGTTCCGCCCATTTGGTGGGCGCAAAGTGCCAATGATGGTGATGAGTCACCAATATTTACTGAGTGAGCCCGTTGCTGAGATTGAAGCATGGAGCAAGGAAAATGGGGGTAAATTGCCACTGCTTCGTGATGTTGATAGCTCTTATTATCTGCGTCAGGAAAAATTTGGCTTTAACCTTGGACCTTATGAAAGAAAAGGGCGTGCGCATTGGGTTGATTCTTCTGATCCGCTTCCCGAAGATTTTTCATTCCAGCTCTTCCCCGATGATTTAGAACGCTTAGAATGGTATATTGAAGATGCAATGGCACGGGTGCCATTATTAGGGCAGGCAGGAATTTCCAAGGTCATCAATGGTCCTATTCCTTATACGCCTGATGGCAATCCGCTTATTGGTGCCATGCCAGGGGTTCCCAATGCCTATGAAGCTTGTGTTTTTACCTTTGGAATCGCGCAAGCAGGTGGGGCTGGTAAATTATTGGCAGAACTGATTACCGAAGGCGGCACAGAATGGGATTCATGGGCATGTGACCCAAGACGCTTTACGGGCTATACCGATGATGATTATTGCGTGCAAAAAGGGTTGGAGGTTTATCAACATGAATATGCCATGCATTTTCCTTGGCATCGTTGGCCAGCAGGCGCGAATAAACGCCTATCGCCGCTTTATGATAAATTAAAGGGGCTTGGCGCACAATTTGGTGCGTTTAACGGTTGGGAGCGTGCGCTATGGTTCGCAAAAAAAGGCGATGATGTAAGTGAAGATTCCACCCTTACCTTCAATCGTAAAGGACCATGGGCGCAGCGTATTAAAGAAGAATGCGAGGCCGTTCGGGATCATGTTGGCGTGTTGGAACTTTGTGGCTTTAGCCGCTTTGAATTAAAAGGTGAAGGCGCAGCCGATTGGCTTAACCAGCAAATTGCAGGGGCTTTACCCAAGATTGGGCGAATCGGACTGATTTATATTGCTGATGATCGTGGGCGTTTGGCAACTGAACTTTCAGCCATGCGCCATGATCATGATCATTTCACCTTAATCACGGCGGCGGTTGCAGAATGGCATGATTTTGAATTGCTTCATGCCAAGCTACCAGATGACCTTAGCCTGACTAATCAAAGCGAGGAATTTGATACGCTGATCGTTTGTGGCCCTGAATCGCGTGATTTATTCCGTTCCCTTAGTCAAGATGCAGACTTATCCCTGCCATGGCTTACCATACAAAATGCAACAATTGCTGGGGTTGAAGTGTTATTGGCACGGGTTAGCTTTGCTGGCGAATTGGGATGGGAGGTTCATGCGCCCATTAATCAAATCAAGACTATTTATGATAAAATCCTTGATGCAGGCGCGACGCCCTTTGGCATGTGGGCGCTTGACACAATGCGGATTGAAAAAGGTTATAAAGCATGGAAAGGTGATCTTTCCAGTGATTACTCCCTTTTGGAATTAGGGCTTTCAAGATTTGTTAAATTGGATAAACCCCAAGCCTTTTCTGGACAAGCTGCCCTGCAACAACAAGCACAGGCAGGATGCGATAAAGAATATTGTAGCTTAATCATTGATGGCGGCGAACAAGATGCACCCTATATGGCGAATGTCTGGCATGGTGACAAATTGGTTGGGGAAGTGTTGAGTGCCGCCTATGGCCATCGCTGTCAGGCGCATATTGCCCTTGCCATGCTTAAGAAAGAAGGCTTAACCGCCCCTGCCGATGAATTATCGGTTGAGATTTATGGCAATTTATATCCTGCAACGCGACAAGCTGACTTGGCAGTGTGGGATCCAGAAAACACACGGCTTAGAGCATAAAAATGGGTAAGACTCCCCTGCCTTCTTCGGCGCGTATTGTCATCATTGGTGGTGGCGTTTCAGGCGTATCGGTTGCTTATCATCTTTCTAAACTTGGGTGGAAAGATATCGTATTGTTGGAGCGCAAACAGCTAACCTGTGGCACAACATGGCATGCGGCGGGACTAATCGGTCAATTACGCGCCAGCCAAAATATGACACGGCTTGCCAAATATTCTGCTGATCTTTATGTGAAATTAGAAGAAGAAACAGGAATTGCCACGGGCATGAAGCAAAATGGTTCAATCAGCGTTGCCTTAACCGATGATCGGTTGGAAGAATTACAGCGACAAGCCAGCATGGCACGCGTATTCGATGTTGAGATTCATGATATTGGTCCTGAAGAAATTAAACAGCGTTATCCGCATATGGAAACTGGCGATGTTAAAGGCGGTGTTTATATCCCACATGATGGACAATGCGACCCCGCAAATATTGCAATGGCATTTGCCAAAGGCGCACGCCAAAATGGTGCGAAGATTTTTGAACAAACTAAGGTAACGGAAGTCCATCTTAAAGATGGGCGGGTTACTGGCGTTTCATGGGCTAGCGATGATGGAAAAGAACAAGGCACAATCACAAGCGAACTGGTTGTAAATTGTGCGGGCATGTGGGGGCGTGAATTTGCAGCGCAATCAGGCGTTTGTTTGCCGCTTCATGCATGTGAACATTTTTATCTAATCACCGAGCCTGTTGAAGGGCTATCGCAATTACCTGTTTTACGCATCCCCGATGAATGCGCTTATTATAAAGAAGATGCAGGAAAAATGATGTTGGGGGCGTTTGAACCTAAAGCAAAACCGTGGGGGATGGCGGGCATTCCTGATAGTTTTTGCTTTGATAGCCTGCCTGAAGATTTTGAACATTTTGAACCCATCTTGGAAATGGCGATGCATCGTTTGCCGCTTTTTTCCAATGCTGGGATTCACACTTTTTTTAATGGGCCTGAAAGTTTTACCCCTGATGATCGTTATTATCTTGGTGAATCGCCCGAGGTAAAAGGCTATTGGGTTGCCGCAGGCTATAATTCAGTTGGCATTGCAGGATCAGGTGGGGCTGGCATGGCACTTGCCGAATGGCTTGATCAAGGTTATCCACCCTTTGACCTATGGGAAGTTGATATTCGCCGCGCCCAACCCTTTCAGCGCAACCGTTCTTATTTACAAGCACGGGTAAGTGAAACGCTTGGCGTTCTTTATGCCGATCATTATCCGCATCGCCAAATGGAAACTGCACGTGGGATTCGCCGCTCCCCTTTTCATGAGCAGTTAAAGCAAGCAGGCGCATGTTTTGGCGAAGTTGCTGGCTATGAACGCCCAAATTGGTATGCAAATGCTGGAGAGAACGCAAGCTATGATTATGGTTGGGGACGCCAAAACTGGTTTTACCGCCATGAACAAGAGCATCTTGCCGTGCGTAGTAATATCGGCCTGATTGATATGAGCAGCTTTGGAAAAATTAGGGTAGAAGGCATGGATGCGATGCATTTCTTGCAACGGCTTTGCGCTTGCAATATTGATGTCGCTATTGGAAAAATTGTCTATGGGCAGATGTTAAATGCGCATGGTGGCATTGAATGTGATTTAACGATCACGCGCCTTGGGGAGACAAGCTATTTACTGATTGTCCCTTGTGCAACATTGCAACGTGACTTAAATTGGCTTAGCCGTAACCGTAAGGAAGAGGAGCGGGTTACCATCCTTGATATGACTGCTGGGGAAGCGGTGCTTTGTGTGATGGGGCCAAATGCCCGCACCCTTTTAAACAAAGTAAGTCCTGCTGATCTTAGCAATGACGCGCATCCCTTTGCAACCGCACGCCAAATTGAAATTGGGATGGGACTTGCCCGTGCACACCGTATTTCCTATGTTGGGGAATTAGGGTGGGAGCTTTATATTGAAAGCGATCAAGCCGCCCATATTTTTGAAATTTTATGGGAGGAAGCCAAAGGCCTAAACGCCAAATTATGCGGCATTCATGCGCTGGATAGCTGCCGCATCGAAAAAGCCTTTCGCCATTTTGGCCATGATATTTCTGATGAAGACCATGTGCTGGAAGCTGGGCTTGGTTTTGCCGTCAAACCCGATAAAGGCGATTTTATTGGCCGCGATGCGGTATTACAAAAACGCGAACAAGGCTTATCAAAACGTCTATTACAATTTAAATTGGATGATCCAGCCCCGCTATTATTCCATAACGAACCAATTATTCGCGATGGTCAAATTGTATCTTATACAACTTCGGCCAATTATGGACACCATCTTAAAGGCGCGATTGCGCTTGGTTATATCCCTGCAACCGATCAATCTATCCAAGATTTATTGGCCTCAACCTATCATATTGAAGTAGCAGGAACGCGCCATAAAGCCACGGCAAGTTTTAAACCCATGTATGACCCAACTTCTGAAAGGATGATGCAATGAGAGCAGGAGGTCGCGCCGCAAGAAGAGCCTTACGCCAAGCCCCGCTTGAAGAGTCATTACGCCCCATTCGCCCTGGACTTAAAGGCGGGCAATATCGTCCATTATCCGAAGAAGGGGAGCGGAAAATCCATGAAGCCGCACTAACCGCTTTGTGGGAGATTGGCCTATCGCAAGCCCCCGATACAGGCATTGAAATTATGACAAAAGCAGGGGCTGTGCTGGGTGATAATGGCCGCCTTCATTTTCCGCGTTCATTGGTTGAGGATATGGTTGATAAAGCCGCCCGCAATATCACCCTTTATGCGCGTGATCCAGAATATGACCTTACCCTTTCCGATAAACGTACCTATTTTGGAACAGCTGGTGCGGCGGTACATGTGGTTGATGCAGCAAGTGGGGATTATCACCCTTCCACCACACAAGATTTATATCAAGCCGCACAACTTGCGCAACAGCTTGATAATATTCATTTTTTTCAAAGAAGCATGGTATGTAGAGATGTTGAAGACCCGCTTTTAATGGATATCAACACACTTTATGCAAGCTGTGCTGGAACGCAAAAACATGTTGGGACTTCTTTTTCTGATCCTGATAATGTTGATCCTTGCTTTGATTTAATTCATATGATTGCAGGCGATGAAGCCAAATGGCGCGCACGCCCGTTTATTTCCAATACCAACTGTTTTGTTGTACCACCCATGCGCTTTGCAACGGAAAGCTGCACAACGATGGAACATTGCATTCGTCATGGCATGCCAATCTTGTTGCTTTCTGCGGGACAAGCAGGGGCGACTGCGCCCGCATCACTCGCGCTTGCAATTACACAAGCTGTTGCAGAATGTTTGGCGGGGGTTGTTTATGTCAATGCGCTTTCCCCTGGCCATCCAGCGATTTTTGGCACTTGGCCATTTGTTTCTGATCTCCGCACGGGGGCAATGTCTGGCGGTTCTGCTGAACAAGCATTGCTAAGTGCAGGCTGTGCGCAAATGCACCAATTTTACGATCTTCCAGGCGGGGCGGCAGCTGGGATCAGCGATTCCAAATTAACCGATATGCAAGCAGGTTGGGAACAGGGCATTACCAATGTCTTAGCAGGGCTTGCGGGGTTAAATATGGTTTATGAAGCGGCGGGGATGCATGCCTCTCTTTTAGGGTTTTCATTGGAAAGTTTGGTGCTTGGCGATGATATTTTAGGGCAAGTGTTACGCTGCGTTCGTGGAATAGAAGTCGATGATGATACCCTTAATTTGGATGTGATCAGATCAATCTGCCTTGATGGTCCTGGGCATTATTTGGGTTCGGATCAAACCCTATCCTTAATGCAGAAAGATTATGTATATCCAACGCTTGGCAACCGTATGAGTCCCAAAGAATGGGAGGAAGTTAATCGACCCGACCTATTACAACAAGCTATCCAACGCAAGGAAGCCTTATTGGAAGCCGCAATCCCTCAATTATCTCCCGAACTGGATCAAGCCATTCGCGAACGCTGGTCAATTCATTGCCAATAATGGTTCATTAAATCATGAAATATGCATTTTTAGGCCTTGGAGAATTAGGCAGTCAGCTTGCTGCAAATCTTGTAAAAGGTGGGCACCAAGTCATTGGTTATGATTTAAAACAGGACGCTTGTAGCGCACTGGAACAAGTTGGGGGCAAAAGTGCATCCAGTATTAAAGAAGCCGCGATTGGGGTTGATGCGGTGATTACTTGCCTTGCCTCCCCTGCAATCACCCGAAAGGTGTGGGATGAATTGTTGGAAGCACAGGAAAAAAATCCAACAAATTATGCCGCTTTAAAGGGCTGGATTGAAATGGGAACCAATGAAGTCCTTGAAATTGAAGCCCTTGCCGAACGCCTTAAAACAGTTGGGATTGCAACCTTGGCGGCCCCCGTAAGTGGCGGGGTGCATCGTGCCGCTTCAGCAAAAATCGTTGTATTGGCAGGCGGTGACAAAGCCCTTTATGATACCCATCATGCCGCATTATCCCTTTTGGGGCGGGAAGTCTTTTTTCTTGGTGGGATTGAACAAGCCGCAACCTTGAAAGTCGTAACCAATATGCTTGCCTTCATCCATCTGATTGCCTCAGGAGAAGCGATGATGCTAGCTAAAAAAGCAGGGATTGACCTTGCCACCGCCTTTCATGCAATTAAAGCAAGCTCAGGCACCAGCTTTGTCCATGAAACAGAAATGCAGGTCATTTTAAACGGGTCTTATGACATTGCTTTCACCCTTGATTTAGCCGTAAAAGATGCACAATTCGCAATGATTATGGCTGAACGCTATGGCGTACCGTTAAAACTAGCCCCATTGATGACGGAATTGATGGAAGAGGCAAAAAACAGCTATGGCGGTAACGCATGGTCACCCAAAGTCGTTGCGTTATTGGAAAAGACCATGCAAGATTCTTTACGCGCCAACGGCTTCCCATCCCGCCTTGATCCAGAATAAATCACTTAGGAAAAAATGAAACCTAAAATCTTAGAACTATTTGCAGGAGCAGGCGGGTTAGCACTTGGCATAGAAAAAGCAGGCTTTGATACTGTTGGATTGATAGAGCATGATAAGGATTGCGTGCTAACACTCAAAAAGAATCGTCCGAACTGGAATGTAATCCATTCTAAAGTTGAAGATATCGATTATTCTGATTTCAAAGGGGTGGACGCTGTGTCAGGTGGGTTTCCTTGTCAGGCTTTTTCTAGTGCAGGTAAAAGATTAGGTTTTAAGGATGCTAGGGGCAATTTATTCTTTGAAATGATGCGTCCAATAAGGGAATTGAAGCCAAAAATTGTGCTTGCAGAAAATGTCCAAGGCTTAATTAATCTTAATCAAGGCGAAGCGATTAAGGCCGTGATCTCAGCATTAAAAGATGAAGGCTATTATGTTCACTACCAGCTTTTGAATGCAGTTCATTTTGGTGTTCCACAAAAAAGGAAAAGGCTTATTTTAATTGGTTCAAAAGAAAACCAATTTATCCCTGATATCCAACCAACCGTAAAACACCATAAAACAGTGAAAGATGCGCTTAAAAATTGCCCCCCTTCCGAGGGGATGGAATATTCGGCTGCAAAAAAGAAAATTATGTCATTAATACCACAAGGAGGGTGCTGGACAGCCTTACCTGATTCAATACAGCGTGAATATATGGGGGCTTCTTATGGAAACGGGTCTAAGATGGGTGGAAGGCGTGGCATGGCACGACGCATTGCTTGGGATGAACCTTGCTTAACGATTTTATGTTCACCATCGCAAAAACAAACGGAGCGATGCCATCCCGAAGAAACACGCCCATTCACAATAAGAGAATCAGCAAGAATACAAACCTTTCCTGATGATTGGAAATTTTGTGGCTCTATCTCATCACAATATAGGCAAATAGGCAATGCAGTTCCCGTATTATTTGCTGAACATATTGCAAACCATGTCAAAACTTTAATTTAGGTAAGCTATGCCCCTTCCAAACGATAAAGACATAATCGCAGCAATTCAGCTATTGAATGATACTTACACCAAGAATTTTATAAAATTCAAAAATATTGATGACCTATCAGATACAGTGCAAGACCCTATGGCTTTATTTGTTCATACAGTTTTTTCAGGTGTCCTTGATGAAAATGAATGGTTTAAACTGGAAAAAATACGCCGCATGGATAAAGCTTTTACCAATCAAATTGGGGCTTTCCATGAAAAAATATTAAGTTCGGTTACGGGCTGGTATAAACCGTCTGGTGGTTTTGATTTAGCAAATGATGATAAAAAAATTAGGGGCTGGCATAGATAACTATGTCAATCTTCCTTTAGTCCATTGTTTTAATTGTTTAATTTGTGTTTTCGGGTCACTATAATTAAATCGCCACTCACACTCCTTCAAAAATAACTCAAAATGTTGCTTTGGAATACCATTAAATTTCCTTAAATGACGCTTGGCTTGGTTCCAAAAATTCTCAATTCCATTGATGTGGTTCTTCTTGTCTGCAAACCGCTTGGAATGGTTGATTCTAAAATGTTTGAAATCACTCACATCAAGGGCATTATATCCCCTCCAACTATCAGAGTAAACAATGCTGTCAGGGGTAACTTTACTTTCAATAATTGGGCATAACGAGGAAGATGAAACGTCTTTAATTACCTTCGTATAAACCTTGCCACCGCGCTTTAAAAGGCCAAATACGGGAACTTTCCCACTAGCACCCCTGCCACGATTGCCTTTCCTTGCTCCGCCAAAATAACTTTCATCAACCTCAATCTCACCCGTAAATATTTCGCTACCTTCTTCGCTAATTTCGTAAGCTATAATCTGGCGAAGACGGTGAAAATAAAGTGTCGCACTGTTACGGTTGATACCACAGATCAAAGCCGCACAACGCGCCGTCGTCCCTGCCACAAAATGCTCAATTAATTTGTGTTGAATATGCATACTTAATTTACTTCTTCTCATGCTAAAATAGATAACATTTTAATAGTTATCTATGCCAGCCCCTAAATTATTGTTGAAATAAAAAATAAACATAACACAATGAATTCAAGTTCAGCTTCAAACACTTATGAAAGATGTTATCAATATTATAGGGCGAATAGAGAATGGACAATTTATTTGGCGCAAATTATTCCTAAGGCAGGGATAATCAATAAACCTTGGATGATTTCAGGCAGAACGCCGAATGATAATATTCGTGTTATTGACGGGGCAAGCCTTTATGAAATGGTAACAGAAGAAAAAGATGCTTTAAGAAAAATTTACTTAAAAATCATTGACCAGTTAGAACAGCTTAACCTTGAAATTAGCCCAACACAAATAAAGATGATTTTAAATGCCTATGATGCGTGTTACCGCTAGTAACTATATGATGGATAACGAACTAAATACCCCAATCAATGCGCAGGTTCCAAGCACATAAATTATGTTCATATGTCGCATGATCAATAGGTAAAAGCTTAAACAGGTAAGGATTAAGACTAACCCATTAATCGAATAAAAATCTGGTTGCCAATAATGGATCAGCCCGATTGTTTGTTTATGAACATTACTAAAAAGAACATGTAGCCCAAACCATAATGACAGGCTTAAAATAACCCCAACAACGGCGGCGGTAATAGCCGATAACGCATTTTTTAATCGCGGCTGCTCCACGATCCACGCAATGTAAGGTGCACCAGAAAATATCCATAAAAAACAAGGCGTAAATGTGACCCATAACACAAGAAATGCTGCCCCAATCGCTAATAACAAACCACCTTCTTGAAAACCTGCCATAAAACCAACAAATTGCGTAACCAAAATCAAAGGGCCTGGTGTCGTTTCAGCCAATCCCAGCCCATCCATCATTTGTGCTGTTGTAAGCCAACCAAGATCAAACACAACTTCTTGGGACATATAAGCCAACACAGCATAAGCACCACCAAAGGTTACGGTAGCAAGCTTTGAAAAAAACAAGCCAAGCTCGTATAAAAAGCCCCATCCTGTTATCCAACTGATCATAATGAATGGCACAAACCATATGATCAACCACAGTAAAATAACCTTAAACGTCTGATAAAAAGGCGTTAAACTTGCTTCGATCATTTTAGGCTTGCTTGCTTGTTTTATGTTGAAAAAGCCAAAAAAACCTGCCGCTATGACAATAAGCGGATAAGGCAATTCAAGAATAAAAATGCTACAAAAAGCCAATGTCGCAATTATCCAATGGGCTTTATCAATCAGTGCCTTTTTTGAAACGCGCAAAAGGGCTTCAAACACAATAACCAAAACGGTAGCTTTGATACCTGTAAAAGCGGCCTCCATCCAAGGCATATTCCCAAAATAAACATAAAGCAGCGCAAGCAGTAAAATGAATAACGCCCCAGGCAAAATAAAGCAAAGTCCGGCAAGCAACCCACCAACCGTTCCATGCAAACGCCAACCGATATAAGTTGCAAGCTGCATGGCTTCAGGACCTGGCAATAGCATACAAAAACTTAACGCCCCAAGATATTGCCGTTCTTCAATCCATTGCTTATCATCAACAAAAATCTTATGCATTAGGGCGATTTGTGCAGCAGGCCCTCCAAAAGATAGCAAGCCAATTTTACAATAAGTCTTTGTGGCTTCACGTAAGGATGGAAGGGGATAATTTAAATCAGCTGACATGAAAAAAATTCTAATTTAGTTATGATAGCCTGCACCCTCGCCATCATGGCACCAGCGGTAAAGAGAATCAAAAATAACCATACTCGCTTCCAATTTTTTAAGATCATCCTTAACCATGGCAGAAAGCCCGATAGAAATTGCCTTAAGTCCCATCGCCTCTAATGCTAAATCATGATCGTTATTGCTAGCACCGCGAATGATCATAGCTAATTTACCTAACGCCTCACTTGATATAAGATCAAATTCCTTAAGCATCGCATCAAAGCTACATAACATACCATCATTGGAAGCTTTGCTTTTTTCAATGGCAAATGCCGTTGCATTAAACCGATCTGCAACATTCATTACTTGAGAGGACTCAACGAAAAGATATTTGGCATAGGGATCAATGAATCTTTTGATAAGCCATGCGCATGCCATCGCATCAATGTTTGGCAAATCATGGGTAACCCATAAAGTGCTGTTTTCATGCGCTTTGCGTGGTATCTTGGACGCATTAACCATTGGAAATCCAGCATCACGCCATGCAAATTGCCCACCTTCCAAAAACTCTGCTTTAATCCCTCTTTGTCGAAGCAGAGCCGCACATCCTTGAGAAATTTTTAACCCCTTCTGGCAATAAACTACAACATCTTTTCCTAAACATTCCTCCGCAAGCGTATCAATTTTATCAAAATCACGCTTAATTGCGGCAGGGATTATTCTTGGATCATCATTAAAATCTTCAGAAATTCGCACATCAAGAATTACGGGATAAGTTGGGGTTCCCATAAGCGCATGAAGTTGCGCAACAGAGATTAAATTAGGGATTGGCATTTTTAACATATATATATTTTGTTCTTGATATGTATTAAAATAAATCACAAAGGGCATTATGTCAAAACTTAAAAAAAATAAACCCAATCGGGTGTATTTCATCAATTAAGAAAGTATTTTCAACAAAATCATCCTGATCGGTATGATTTAAAACAGATATAAATGGTTTTATGTGGTAATTATATCATGTTGAGGCTAGGTTTTTTCTAATCCCATATTTTGGCTTTTTGCAATTTCTTAACATAATGGTGATGCAAAACATTATAGCAAAACCTAAAAAAGTAAAAAATCCTTGACTTAGCCGTTGCAATTAAGGAACGAATGATTGACTACGATAGTTATATGGTTTTTCATCATCATTCTGTAACCTAGCTTCATTCTGCCTTAAATTTTTTATCTATGATTAAGCATTTTATTAAAGATTTAATCCTTGGAATCCTTATCGGATTGGTAATTCTAACCATCGGCATGTTCATCATGTTGTTGAACGGGCCTGTTAATATTTCGTTTTTAAATAATTGGCTTGCGGGTAAAATTGAGCAACAATTAAAAGGAACTGAGGTTACAATCAATGATCTTGAATTTGCATGGGGTGGGCGTACCTTACCCCTTGCCATTAATGCCAGTGAAGTGCGCTTTAACATGGGTCAAGGGCAATATCTGCTAACCATCCCATTATCGAAATTTGAGCTTGATTACCAAGCTTTGTTTAAAGGCACAATTCAGCTACAAAAAATGGTTTTAAATGAACCAGAGTTTCATATTCGTATGGATTCAAAATTTGAAGAAGATTTTTCAAATCTTAACCTTAAGACGCTTGCGTTATCCTCCTCCGAACTGGATATCACAACTAACCTTATGGGATTTTTACCAATCCTAGAGATCAATCCAAACCAAGGCACCTTGCTTAAACAAGGCTGGATTGAAACCGTAAATACCACTCTCACCGATTGGCAACTTGCAAGCCTTAAGCATATAGAATTAAAAAATGGTCTTATTCATTTTATAAATGATGAAGGCGTGCAGCTTAGTGAACATCAAATTAAACGCTTTATTATCGATGGAAATCATGACGTTGGACGGGAGCTTACCTTTTTTATTGCCAATCTGGAATCCGATATAAGTTTAAATTTAGGCTATCATACAGGTTTTGGCGGATTAAATAAACGCGATGGCCATGTTAAAATGGCGTTTAATCGTCTTGATCCTTCGAAAATTCCTGAATTTTTAATAGATCACTTGCCAGAAACCGTTCGTGAACCTTTAAAACAATTATCCAATGCCCATTTTCTTAATGGGGAATTTCAGTTTGAGATTGATCCAGCAGGGCGTCCAACTGCTGCAAAAACCACCCTTTCACTTGAACATAATCAACAGTTTGTGGCTACAGGGAGCCTTTTAGGAAAATTTAATCAAGGAATAATAGAGTCTGAATGGAACGGGCGTATTCTTTTGCAAGATTTAGCCAAACTTACAAAAATTTCGATGGATGAATTGAACCTAGAGGGTGAGGCAAGTGCCGATCTTTCTTTTACCCTAAATGAAATCACCAAGCTAACACAAGCCAATGTTAAAATGGATTCATCAAAGATGATCTGGAGACCAACAGAAAATTTTGGCAAAAGTTTTCTATCCTCACCATTAACATTGCGGCAAGTTTCAGGCATATTGGATTATCGTGATCAGATTCTAACCATTACCCCGTTTGAAGGCATTTTGGCGGATATAAATTCAAATGAAGCCGTGACAGATTTAGAAAAGCCCACCAGACTTTCAATTACAGGACGCATCAAAGGCTTTGAACCTGATTCACAATCCTTAGCGATTGATATGAATATGCAACTTAGCGATTATCCTATGGCGTGGCTTAATCGCCATTGGCCACAGTCAATAGGGGAGGAAACACGCGAATGGGTTTTGGACAATATTCGGCTTGGCTTTATTCCAACGGCTGATTTTTTCACTGAAATTTTGTATGATAAGCAAAAAGCGATATGGGATGTTCCACAATTTAATGGTTCTTTTGCATTGGAGCAAGCCGTTGTCCGTTATATAGATGGCATGACGGTTGCGCGCGATGTTAATGCCTTCACGAATTTTGATCAAAGTAATTTTGAATTGACCATAAATAAAGGATGGATTGGCGAATTAGACATTGCCAATAGTAAGATAACACGCCAATCATCCAGCCAGACAGATTCGGCTATAAAAACTGATCTTAAAGCTTCAGGCTCTGTTGCAGATGCTTATCTTTTATTAAACCAAGCCCCGATTAGGTTTGATCCCAATCTATTTTATTTGGATGAAACGATTAAACCTGAAGGCATGTTAGAAGGGGTATTGCAGCTTGATATCCCCATAGGCGATGCGCCCATAACGCTCAATCAACTTGACCTTAACTTTAAAGAAACCAGCTATGGATTACGATTCAATGCAAATTCTTACCCTGTATATTCGGATGCTTTGACCCTATCTATGACACAAGATCGTTTGAAAATCACGGGGGATTGGCAGGCGCAATCCCTTTCTTTAACGTCGCAGCCAGCTTTTACAATCGATTATTCTCGTGATCTTTCAAAAAAAGATACAAACGACCAGCAATTAATATTATCAGGGGTGATTACCCCAAAGCTTTTAAGTGAATTTGATCAATTGCCAATTGCGTCGCAAGTTAATACGCAGTTTGAGGATGGTGAAGCAACATTCACGCTTGATCTGAAATTACCGAACGGTGAATCACAAATAACAGAGTATCAGTTAGCGATTGATTTAACGGAAGCTGAACTTAATGATCCTAAGATTGCTTATCAAAAACCTATCGGCATTAAAGCCAATTTACAAGTTACGGGGGATTACCAAACAGGTAACGGCTGGCAATTAAAAGCAATTGATTATCAAGATAGCAAAGGCAGTAAAATAGCAGGTTCCTTATCATTATTTGATGAATTTGATGGGATTGAATCCCTTGCAATTGCGCCGCTCAAACTTGGAAAAAATAATCTATCTTCCCTTAAGTTAACCCAGCTTGAAAATCAGCCTTTAACATTGGAAATTAAAGGCGATCAGCTTTGGTTGAAATTAGATTCAGTGACACAAGCAGGTGATGATTTACCCTCTATGACGGTGAATATCGATTTGGCGACTTTAACCCTACAAGATTTTATGACAATTCACCAATTATCAGGTGATTTAACGATTATGGACGATCAATATCAGTCGATCGATCTTGAATTTAAACCGACTAATCAAGATGAAGAATCGTCAATTTATGTTGAAATGGCTTACGCACAGCAACCGTTTCAGTTTGAACCTGTTAAGCAAGAACCCATTCAAGTTACGGCTGGTACCCGAACACTTAGCATAATGGGTAGTGACTTAACAGCACTTGCCACTGCGTTTAATCTTGAAGAAAAACTTGCAGGGGAGTCCTTTGAACTCATTGCATTTGATACGCCTGAACAGAAAATGCTTGGTAAATTGCGCGTTGATCTTTTTTCGGTAAAAAATGTTCCAGCCCTTACAAGATTGTTACAGCTTTTGTCAGGTTCTGGAATTTTTCAAGCCCTTGGCAATGAAGGCTTATCGTTTCAAAGCTTAAATGCAGATTTTCAATTTAACGATGGCAAGATTGAAGCGATTGATGCCGTTGCTGATGGCTTTTCAATGGGGATGACCGCGCGCGGTATTATCGATCCTAAGCAAGATGAGATTAATTTAAACGGTGTTGTAACCCCAGCGAATATGTTGAATAAATTAATTGGGCTTGTCCCTGGAGTTGGAGGATTCTTAACAGGAACCCGCAATGAAGGGGTGCTTGCCAGCCGTTATCGCATAACAGGTTCACTTGACGATCCCTTGATTGAATCAGACCCTGCTTCTTTCTTTCAACCTGGTATTTTGCGTGATATTATCGGTGCCGCTTCTGGCGTATCGGAATAGATAACTATGCAAAATAACCTATTAAAATGGATGAAAGCACTTGCTGAAGAAAGCCGTATGCGGCTTATTGTGCTTTTAAGCGAAGGGGGAGAACGCCCTGTCAATGAGCTGGCTTTATTGATGGATCAATCACAACCAAGGGTATCCCATCATTTACGCGTATTATCCGAAGCAGGAATCATTGAACGCCGTAACGAGGGGGCATTTGTCTTTTATCGATTATCGCACGATTCAGGTGGGATATTTGCCCGTAACTTACTGGAAACCAATCAGGATTTTTTTGAATTTGAAAAAGATATGCGCGCACTTGAACAGCATATAGAGGCACAAAATAGCAAAGCCACAACCTATTTTGATCAACATGCCGAAGAATGGCATTATTTACGCTCAGTCCAAATCAATGAAACCGCCCTTCACCAAGCATTAAAGCAATTGGTCGTACCTCACGCCCCTGTTGAGCATTTATTGGATATCGGCACAGGCACAGGCGATATGCTAACCTTGCTTAGTGATCAGATTAAAAATGGTGAGGGAATTGACCTATCGCGTCATATGCTTGATCTTGCAAGGGCACGCTTAAGTGGTAAAGGTGCCTATCATTGTCGCGTTCGATTGGGCGATATGCACCGCATGCATTATGAAGCCAATCAATTTAATATGGTCATTATGAATATGGTTTTGCATTTTTCTGATCACCCTGAACGCGCAATTAAAGAAGCGGTTCGGGTGCTAGCCCCCAAAGGGCATTTAATTTTTACGGATTTTATCCCACATTCGCATGAAGAATATCGTCTTCAACAAACCCATAGCCGCTTGGGATTTGATAAAAAAACCATTTGCGACTTGTTTGAACAGGCAGGACTTGTCCTTGACCATTCTGAAACAATTGATGGCTTACCCGAAAGCTCCCAATTATCCATTTATCTTATGTTGTTTCACTCCATTTGAAAGGAAAATAAATGTCACAACCCCATCTTGAATACTCAAAAACCATACAAGCAAAAAATGGTAACTATATTATTACCGCCAACGATTTAGGACATGATCAATTTTATAAAAAAACTGGCGCAACCCTTATGCATAATGAAATTGAATATTTATGTCAGCTATTCAAATTTTTTCCTAAAGATACTATGATCTTAGATATTGGTGCTAATTTAGGATTATTTTCAGTTCCCATTTCAAAATTTTTACAAACGAATCATGCACATGCAAAAATCCTATCTTTTGAACCACAAAGACTGGTCTATAACATGCTTAGCGGCAATGCTGCTTTGAATAATTGTGTTAATCTATTTTGCCATCATATTGCGCTTGGAGATCAAGAAGGTTGGCTAAAAATACCACCGATTAATTATGGTATAAAGCAAGATTTTGGTCAGGTGAAATTTGGGAACCAAACATTTTATAGAGAAAAACCACATAATGCCGCCTATGATGAATGGGTTGAGGTAAAAACAATTGATAGTCTTAACCTGCCGCGCGTTGACTTTATCAAAATTGATGTTGAAGGGATGGAAACCAAGGTATTGGATGGCGCACGTAAATTAATTGAACGTGATCTTCCTTATCTTTGGGTTGAATATTTTCAAGACAGCAAAAATATTGCCATCAAATTAAGGGAATTAGGTTACACTAAAAAAATAGAAAATGGGCATCCATTAGACTGGTTTGTTATCCATGAAAGCAAATTAGACTCAATTCCAAAGGAATTTTTGAAAGAAAAGCTTAAACCTCATTGGCAGATTTAAAAATTATGGTATTGCACACTAATTATATATAAATGCTTTGTTGAATAGTAAAAGTATAAAGTTTTCGATCATATCTTTTGCTTTTGAATACCGTTTTGTTTTTTGAATGTAAGGAAAATAGTTCGTCAATTTCCAATATCTGAATGTCTTTTATATTATCAGGAATCGGCATAGATAATAATTTTTGACGAATAATGTTTGTATGAAATCATATTTACCCTTCATAAATAAAAGGGTAAAGGCAAAAAATATACCAAAAAATATAATTGGTGCGCAATGCCAATTGGCTATAAGGTTTAAGATATTGAATTATAGAGCAGAAATTGATGGATTAAGAGCGGTAGCAGTTATTTCTGTTGTCCTATATCATGCGCAGATATTTATCTTCGGTAGAGATGACTGGTTTGAAGGTGGTTTTATCGGCGTTGATATCTTTTTTGTTATTAGTGGCTATCTCATTACACGCATAATTTTAAAGGAACTTGAACAAACAAATACATTCAGTTTCATAAAATTTTATGAACGAAGAGCACGTAGGATCCTTCCTATGTTGTTTGTGGTTATTGCCGTATGTATTCCTTTTACTTGGCAAAAACTTCTCCCAATAGATTTAATTGATTTTGCTAAAAGTGCTCTATCTGCAATAGGATTTGGTTCAAACTTTTTCTTTTATTTTTCAACAACGGAATATGGAGCTACTTCGGCACTGTTGAAGCCGTTACTTCATACTTGGAGTTTGGGAGTTGAGGAACAATTTTATATAGTCGTACCGGTTTGTATTCTTTTAATTTGGAAGTTTGCTCGCACTTCATTGCTAACTGTCTTCATTGGAATGTTACTTTTGAGCATTCAATTCGCAGATGTAATGGAGGGGAGAAATTCAGAGTTAAATTTCTTTCTTCCATTCTCTCGTTTTTGGGAATTACTTGTCGGTTCTGTGTTAGCATATATTGAGTTAAAATATGGGCGGATAAAAAATCCACTGTTGACACAAACTTTACCAATAATTGGCTTATTTTTAATCGTACATAGCATCCTTTTCTTCGACTCAAACACGCCACATCCAAGTTTTGAAACTTTTATTCCAATTATCGGAGTTGCTCTAATATTAGCATTTTGTACAGCAAACGATTTTGTAGGAAAATTGCTTTCCTTCAAGCCGATAGTTGGTATCGGATTAATTAGCTATTCACTGTATCTTTGGCATTTCCCAATCTTTGCTTTTGGCAGGATGAGTTCAGAAAGCCCATCATCCTACGATAAGTTAGAGTGGACGATTTTGGCATTTGCTTTGTCTATATTATCATAGGGGCTGGCATAGATAACTATTAAAATGTTATCTATTTTAGCATGAGAAGAAGTAAATTAAGTATGCATATTCAACACAAATTAATTGAGCATTTTGTGGCAGGGACGACGGCGCGTTGTGCGGCTTTGATCTGTGGTATCAACCGTAACAGTGCGACACTTTATTTTCACCGTCTTCGCCAGATTATAGCTTACGAAATTAGCGAAGAAGGTAGCGAAATATTTACGGGTGAGATTGAGGTTGATGAAAGTTATTTTGGCGGAGCAAGGAAAGGCAATCGTGGCAGGGGTGCTAGTGGGAAAGTTCCCGTATTTGGCCTTTTAAAGCGCGGTGGCAAGGTTTATACGAAGGTAATTAAAGACGTTTCATCTTCCTCGTTATGCCCAATTATTGAAAGTAAAGTTACCCCTGACAGCATTGTTTACTCTGATAGTTGGAGGGGATATAATGCCCTTGATGTGAGTGATTTCAAACATTTTAGAATCAACCATTCCAAGCGGTTTGCAGACAAGAAGAACCACATCAATGGAATTGAGAATTTTTGGAACCAAGCCAAGCGTCATTTAAGGAAATTTAATGGTATTCCAAAGCAACATTTTGAGTTATTTTTGAAGGAGTGTGAGTGGCGATTTAATTATAGTGACCCGAAAACACAAATTAAACAATTAAAACAATGGACTAAAGGAAGATTGACATAGTTATCTATGCCAGCCCCTTATCATATTTTATAATTGAAAAACCTTTCCGTAATTATAGAGTAATTTCATCCAAATTTTTTGTCTTTACTTTAATTCTGTTTGGGGCACTGAATTCAATATATACAATTTTTGTTATTATAAATGATGGATATCGTGTGCGTCCTTATTCTGATGTTACAGTTTCTCCAAATATTGAATATACAAGCTTAAGTGAAAAAGAAAAGCTTGTTGGCACTAACTGTGATTGGATAAAAGACAACAATTATCCCACTATATCATTTTGTGAAGCGGGAGATATCAACTCCAAAAATATTATAAATGTTATGGGTGATAGTCATGCTCAAGCACTTTTTCCAAGTCTTGACGATTTCGGAAAAAATAATGCTATAAAGTTCAGACGGTTCAAAATACCGGGATGCTCTCATTTTATCGACAACGTTACAAAAGGAAATGGATCTAAGGTATCCAATTGCTCACATGAATTTGATAATCTCGCTGAATTGTTAAAAAGAGAAAGAAACGATTTGATAATCACATATAGGTGGATGTTTCGTCTTTATCCAATTGATGGATACCAACTTGACATGCCTACAAAAAATAATGCTGGGGCAGAAGAGAAGGAATCATATCGAGAGCATTTTATCTTTCTTGATGGGGATTATTTGTCAACTGAAGTTGCCAAAGCTGAGAGTTTGAAGAGATTTTTAGAAAAGCTGACTAGCTCCTCACGCAGAACATTTATTCTCAGTTCAGTGCCTGAAGTGTCGTACGATATAGAGCGTGTGAATAGAGATTATTATATCAAAAGTGGGCGGAGTGAAGTTTTATCAGAACTGTCTATAGGTTATGACGAATACTTAACGCGAAATTCTTTCTTGAATAAATTCTTTAGTAACTTTGAATTTAGTAATGCGACATTAATCAGTGTTGAAAATGTATTCTGTAATTCATTCATTGAAGGGCGATGTGTTGCACAGTATCAAGGTATCCCTTTTTATTATGATGATGATCATCTCTCTAAGGTGGGAGCTGATTTGGTTGTTGAATTGATTATGGAGCAGATTAAAAAGGCTGAGATAACTATCAGAAAGAATTAATGAAATGAATAGCCGTATAATTCATTAAGATATATCCGTTAAGGTAAGTAAGGTAAGTCCAGTTAGGTCGAGTGTTTCTGTAAAATGAGGCGGTAAGGGTGCTTCAAACTGCAAGCCCATTTCTGGAAAAGAAAGTTTCCTTGCGTGTAAATGTAATTTTGTTTTTCTGTCATAGGCTCCGCCTAAAAATGCAGCCGTTCCGCCATATTTTTGGTCCCCAAGAATTGGTGTTTCAATCGCGGCCATATGTACCCTTAGCTGGTGGGTTCTTCCTGTTTTTGGATAAAGCGCAACCAATGATAAACGATCCGCCGCATAATCAATCACACGAAAATCAGTTTGTGCTTTAACACCATCATCAGGGGAATAAGTCATTTTTTCAAAAGAATCGGTGATGGTTTTTGATAAAGCAAGGTTAATATGCCCCTCCTCACGGTCAGGCACACCAACACATACCGCAAGATAGGTTTTAAGCACCTGCCTACGGCGAAAAGCAGTCGCCAGCATTGCCGCACGGTCGGGGGTTTTGGCAACCACCAATACGCCGCTTGTATCCTTGTCAAGGCGGTGAACTAACATTGGACGATAAGGCGCATTTTCTTCTACTAAAGCAGGCAATGCTGCATCAATATGGGTGGTCAGCGCACTGCCACCTTGAACGGCAATCCCTGCGGGCTTATTAAGAACAAGTAAGTCCTCATCCTCATAAAGCATATGATATGCCCGCAATTTTTCAGCCAATGCTTCATCGGGTTTAGTATTTTTTATTGATTTTACGGTTTGATTAGGTTTCATCGCAAGATTAGGAAGGCTGATGGACTGACCAATGATCAAACGATATTCAGGCTTTATTTTT
Organism: Alphaproteobacteria bacterium; assembly: GCA_965229675.1. GTDB lineage: Bacteria > Pseudomonadota > Alphaproteobacteria > CBDDJK01 > CBDDJK01 > CBDDJK01. The sequence continues at coordinate 151,576 of OZ245897.1, read as the reverse complement.
TTACCATCAATACGAATTTCACCTTTTCGTACCGCTTTAACCAACCGTGAAAAAGATAGATCAGGATAATAAAAGCGTAAAAAACGGTCAAGCCTACGACCAGCCTGTGCTTGATCGACCGTATAAATCGCTGGTTTTGCCATGTGATTATTTATTCTTTTTGATTTGCTAAAGCCTCAAGCACCAGCGGATGAACACAAGAACTAATATCCCCCCCAAGGCGATGAATCTCTTTTACAAAACGGCTGGAGATAAATTGATGCGTTTCCCCCGCCATTAAAAACATGGTTTCAATCTGATCTGAAACCCGCGCATTCATCATCGCCATTTGAAACTCATATTCAAAATCAGACACTGCGCGTAAGCCTCGTACGACTAAATTTGTTCCTTGCGCATGCACATGATCCACTAAAAGTCCTTCAAATGGAACAATTTCAATTTTTTGGCTTAGCGCATCAGGATAAGTTGCGATGACTTTACGGCAAATTTCTAAACGTTCTTCAAGGTTAAACAATGGATTTTTTCCCTCATTAACCGCAACAGAGACAACCAGTCGATCACATAAATGCGTTGCTGCACGGCGAATGACATCCATATGGCCATTGGTGATTGGATCAAATGTCCCTGGATAAACCGCAACCCGCATAATTTAGGTTGGCTCATTTGGTTGCGTTGAAGTTGAAGCCGCTTCTGTTTGTTCCTCTTCTTCTCCATCATCGTCTTCTTGAACCGATATTCTTTCAACTGACACAACTTTTTGATCCTCAGCAATGTTAAATATTCGCACCCCTACCCCGCCCCGCCGTCTTGGAATAATTCCATCAAGCGGGCAACGAATGATCTGACCGCCATCGGTGACAAGAACAATTTCATCATTACTTGGATCAACACGGAAGGTGGCAACGATTTTACCCCCGCGACTATCCATATTACGAATGCCCTTCCCACCGCGATTGGTAACCCGAAAACCATATGCACTGCTAAGCTGACCCATTCCCGTATCAGCAATTGTTAAAACAAACTGTTCTTGTTCCGCCATGGTCTGATAAGGTTCACTATCCAAAAGCGCGATGCGTTCCTGATCCCTTAATTGATCAGCATCAGGGGCTCCTTCATTATCTATAGTTTGATTTTCTTCTAACAGTTCTAAACGACGTTTTGCGGTGGTAATTGAAATAAAATTATCACGCTGTTCAGAACTTTCTTCGCCATGGCGTAAAATTGTGATTGAATTAACATCATCTTCCTCACCAAGATTCATAGCACGCACACCAATTGAATTACGCCCTTGAAACACCCGCAAGCTAGCGACAGGAAAACGGATACACATACCGCCACTGCTAGCAAGCATAATGTCTTCTGCTTCACTACATGTACGCACACCGATTAGGCGATCTGTTGCCTCCATCTTAATAGCAATCTTGCCGTTCGCACGGATATTCGTAAAATCACTTAAACGGTTACGGCGAATATAGCCCGATTTCGTTGCAAATACGGCAAATAAATCCTCTGTGCTCTCTTCATTCTCTTCTGCCCCTTTATTCTCTTCTGGAAGGGACATGATGGTGCTAATTGTTTCTTCAGCGTCAAGCGGAAACAGATTCACAAGTGCCTTTCCACGCGATTGCGGTTGACCAATAGGTAAGCGATAAACTTTCATTTGATATACCATGCCCGTGGTAGAGAAAAATAACAACGGCGTATGGGTATTTGCAACAAAAACGCGGGAGACAAAATCATCATCCTTGGTTGCCATCCCCGTACGCCCTTTGCCGCCACGGCGTTGCGCACGATAAGTCGAAAGCGGTACCCGCTTAATGTAACCGCCATGGGTAACAGTAACCACCATATCTTCGCGTTGGATTAAATCTTCGATGGTTTGATCTTCTTCGCTATCTAAAATTTCACTGCGGCGTGGATCCGCAAATTGTTCTTTAACTTCCAATAATTCATGTTTTAACAATTCCAACCGATAAGGACGGTCAGAAAGCAGTTTTAAATATTCTGCAATATCAGCCGCCAGTGTTCGCGTTTCTTCTTGCAGCTTTTCTTGCTCTAATCCTGTTAAGCGTTGTAACCTTAGTTCCAAAATAGCGCGCGCTTGCCGTTCAGATAAATAATATTTTCCATCAACAATCTGGTGGTTAGGATCATCGATTAGCTGGATAAATTCTGTGACTTCACCAGCTTCCCAAGCCGTTGCCATTAAGCCTGTACGCGCCTCAACTGGGTCTTTCGCCGAACGGATAAGCTCAATAATCGGATCAATATTATTGATTGCAACCAGCAGGCCTGCCAATACATGCGCGCGTTCACGTGATTTAGACAATAAAAATGCTGTGCGCCGCTTGATAACTTGTTCGCGAAATTGATTAAAAGCAAGCAAAGCCGCCCTTAGTGAAAATTGCCGTGGCCGTCCGCTATCCAATGCCAACATATTCACCCCAAAGCTGGTTTGAAGCGATGTATGGCGGAAAAGATTAGCTTTCATGACCTCTGGTTCAATGCCACGTTTTAATTCAATAACAACGCGAACGCCCTCGCGGTCAGATTCATCGCGCAGGTCGCTAATCCCCTCAAGGACTTTATCGCGTACCAATTCAGCAATGCGTTCAATTAATTTTGCCTTGTTAACCTGATAAGGCATTTCGGTGACAATCAAGGCTTCACGATCTTTGCCAACCGTTTCGATATGGGTTTTTGCCCGCATGATGACTGAACCACGCCCCGTTGCAAAGGCTTGCCGAATGCCTGCCCGTCCAACAATTAAACCTCCCGTTGGGAAATCAGGGCCTGGCACCAACGCTTGTAAGGATTCATCAGGCATATCAGGCGCATCAACCAGCGCGACTGCGCCATCAATCACTTCTCCCAGATTATGCGGGGGAATATTGGTTGCCATTCCAACCGCAATCCCACCCGCACCATTCACTAATAAATTAGGAAAACGCACAGGAAGCGTGATTGGTTCTTGTTCAGAATCATCATAATTAGGAATGAAATCAACGGTATCTTTATCGATATCTTCCAACAACATTTCGGCTGATTTTGCCAACCTTGCCTCAGTATAGCGCATGGCAGCGGCGGCATCGCCGTCCATAGAACCAAAATTTCCCTGCCCGTCAATGAGTGGTAGCCGCAATGAAAAATGCTGCGCCATACGCACCATCGAATCATAAATCGCAGCATCGCCATGTGGGTGATATTTCCCCATTACATTCCCGACGATCCGTGCAGATTTACGATATGGCTTGCCTGCTTCATAACCGCTTTCTTTCATTGAATAAAGAATACGGCGATGCACGGGTTTTAAACCGTCACGCACATCGGGCAATGCGCGCGAGACAATGACACTCATTGCATAATCAAGATAGGAACGCTCCATCTCCGTTTCAATCGGGATGATTGGCGTATCGGAAGGCGGCGTTCCTTCTATTTCAGGTTCATTACCCTCAGGTGGAATATAATCTTCAGACAAAATCGTTAACCCATGTAGAAAAATTCACTTAATTTAATAAAAATTCCCTATCGGATTCTATCTTGGTTGTCCAGCGTCCTTATCCCATTAGATGGTCATCTGTGAACAATTCTGCAATTTCCTGTGGCTGTGGATTTTAGAGGTTGAATTGATATATGGATTTCAAGAACCACGCTGATTTTGTTATTTTTCCTGAAATTTCTAATTCGCTTGAAGCGTGAATTATAATTCAATTAAGCCTCATCAAGACTTATTGAAAGGAAATGTGATGCGTCTGAAGAAACTTTTATCAAATAATAGCCAAGAGTTGTTCACATCTGACTATAGAACAAAAAAACAGGGATATGAACTAACATATCCCTGTCTTTACTTAGACTAAAGTGAATAAGGTTTAACTGTTTCCAGCCTTTTCGCGCATATCATCACGAATAAGGGCTTTGCCCAGTGAAACACACATCAGACCCATCACAACGGTGAAGGGTAAGGCACCGATAATCATGGCGTTGCGTAAGGCAACCATAGGATCAGCGTCACCAAAGGTTTTCCCTGCAATCAGCAAGGCACCAATGACAAGGGTTAAAATAACCCCCCAAACAATGCGATGTTTGTGATCTGTTTCCTGTTCACCGCCAGACATAATGGTGTTCATCACCAAAATACCCGAGTCAGCTGAAGTTACCAAGAAGGTTAAAATCAGCACAACACACATGACGGTTAATAGCGAAAGCACAAATCCATCCAACATATAGGACAGGGTGACAAACAGCTTGGCTGTATTGGAAGCACCAATGATAGCACCTTCAGCAATTCCTGAAAGTTCAAGATCAATTGACGTTCCGCCCAAGATAGTCATCCATGCAAAACATACCAAAGAAGGAACAATCACACAGCCGACAATAAATTCCCGTACTGAACGTCCTTTAGAGATGCGTGCAAGGAACAAACCAACAAATGGGGAGAAGGCAATCCACCACGCCCAATAGAAGGTTGACCACCCTGCTTGCCAGCCAAATTGACGGCCAGCTTCACCCGCAGCGTAAACTTGGGTTAGCACATCATCAGAAAGTGCTGCCGCATCGCCTTCAAGACCAGATTTGAATGCATCAAAACTACCCCATGCATTGGTTGCACCAGCGCGTAATGCCTCTGCAAGCGGTGCTGCTTCTGCAGGCAGAGCTGCAGCAAATTCAGCCGCAGATTGTGGCCCATAAGCAACAAAACTTAAGGAAATAAAATGCAAGATATAATCAACCAATGACTGCGCATAAGTTGTCATCGCAAACATAAATGAGCCTGCAATCACAAAGGTCAACAGTAGAATGATTGATAAAACAAGATTAAGGTTGGAGAGATATTTAATCCCACGACCAACCCCTGATACGGCTGAAATAATGGATAGACCCATAATAATGACTAATCCAGTCACAAGCCCTACAGTACCAGGCGAAGGTGCTTCACCCGTCATATCCATAATCCAATTCATACCTGTAACAGCGTAAACGCCATCAATGAACTGTGACACACCAAAGCCAATGGTAACAGAGACCCCAAGGATTGTTGCAACCACGCCAAGCACATCAACAACATGCCCTAGTGGCCCATTAACATGACGACCAAATAAAGGCGTTAGCGCAGAACGAATGGTAAGCGGCATACCGCGCGTGTAAGCATAATATGCAAGCGATAGACCCGTTACAACATAAATCGCCCAAGCACTGAACCCATAATGAAGGAAAGTATAGCGATAACCAGACTGAACGGCTTCGGGTGAATTGGCTTCAACTGCTCCTGATAATACAACAGGATTAGACCCCCATAGTCCAAGCGGCTCTGCGGTCGCGAAAACCATCAAACCAACCCCAAGACCAGCCCCAAACATCATTGAGAACCAAGAAAAGTTCGAAAATTCTGGTTTTTCACCAGGTGCGCCCATGATTCGACGACCTGTGCTTGGGTAAATTGCAACCGCAAGCAAGAAAAACGTGAATAATCCAACGATGATCACATAGAAAGCATTGAAAGTTTCCAGCAAATACCAGTTGAAACTTCCTAATATGCTGTTTGCATCGCTAGGCCAAACCAAGGCCCAAAGCACCAATGCAACCATAACCCCCTTGCTAAGCAATGCAATTGGGGTGCTATAACCCTCGTAAAATCCCGATACTGCTTTAGGGATATCTACGGCGGTAAATGGTTCTTTTATTGCCATTTTTTCCTCCTTAAATAATGTTATTAAATTTCCGATCTGGGATTAAACTTCCCCTTTAACATGGAAATCAGTCATGGACTATATTCATTTTCATTTATTTTGTAAATCCCATTTTCAATAATGCTTTTTTAAGGCATTTTGTGTGATAATGAAATTATAGACCATTCACCATTTAAGAAGCGTTCGTCCCATGAAATAGCCGATAGCAGCAAGCATCAAAATTGCTACAGAATACCAAATCAAAGCAAAAACAACAGAATCAACAGGACAATGGAACCCATATAGCATAATTGCAATGCTAGCTGCGCCTAATCCAGCATAAAATCCTGCAACTGCTGGTGTGTTTGGCATTGCACTTCGGAGTGCAAACAAAAAACTAGCCAATAACGGCAAGCCAAGTAAGAATAAAGAGGCCGCACAGTCAAACGCAATTACACTAGGCATCATATTTGTTGTTATGCCATTGGACTCATTAGATTCAATTGATAAAAACACAACCGTTAAAACTATAAAAGAAATTAGATAGACTAATCCTTTGAGTTTAATTTTATTATGAGAATAAGGTTGAGTCGCAAATTTAAGATGCGTGAATGCAAAACCAGATAAGGCTATTCCAAACATAAGTTTGAAACCTAAAATCCATTGTGGCCAGCTTAAAGAGGATTCAAAGTGCAATATATCCCATCGAATTGAAAAAATAAGTAAAAAGAATCCCACTGTTACAATCGTACCCATGCTTAATGCCAGCTTGAATTGATTAGAATAGGATAATTGTGTCGGCTGCTTTGTTGATACTAAATCGTTAATAAACCCATCAATAGGCATTGATGCTTTTTTATTTGGTTCCATATTTTTCATCTTTTTTCACTTTTTCTTTTAAATATTGCGTTGCACGATGAAGACGGGTTCTTAAATTACCTTCTTCAATCCCAAGTGCTTTTGCTGCTTCTTGATAATCCATGTGATCCAAGATCACAGCACGCATTGCTTGTTTTTGCTTTTCGTTTGGCAAGCGTTCAATCAGTTTTTCAGCATCTTTTCGGTCATCTGTTTGTGGCTGTGTAGCCATACCATGATTTAAAAATGCAGTTTCTATTGCCGACTCACTAAGGCCAAGCGTCAATCCATGACGCTGCCTTGCTTTTAAAGCATCCACCAGCTTATAACGCGTCACAGCCGCTAACCATGGCAAAAACGGGCGTGTCGCATCAAAATTTGCTTGCTTTAAATAAACAGCCAACAATACCTCCTGTAATAAATCTTCTTGTAAAGCCCGTTCATCTAGTTTTAAGCGCAACCAACCTTTAATTACTGGTGTTAAAGTCTGCAAAAAAAGCTTCCACGCTTGCGCCGAACCATCTTGCCTTGCAACCATCAACAGCCCATGTAAATAACGCTCTCTATTAAGAGTGAACACACTTAACTGATTTGAATTATTATTCATAATTTATGTCAATTTTGTTACAATTTTTTTGAGTTTAGAATAATAGAGACGCGCTTAATAATATTTTTTCAAATAGATTTTAGATTATTTATTAATTTCTTTGATAAGTCGATATTAAATCTCCAGCCACATCCTTTCAAGAATAAATAAAAATACTTCTTGGAAATTACGGTGAATATCAGCCAATTTTAAGGCATTCCTGCAATAAAAATGTTCAAGTAATTTTGATTGCTTGTTTCGTTTTAATTTATAATGCGTTAAACACTTTGATAGAAAATAAAATAAACTATATAAAAAACTAGGATGGGTTTGGTAAAAATTCTATGGGTAAAAAAACTTATGACTAAAAAAATTATTGTGGTTGGGTCTGGCAATGCTGCTTTATGTGCCGCGATTGCAGCCCTTGAGAATGGTGCGAATGTGTTAATGCTTGAAAAAGCTGACCGTGACCTTGCAGGGGGGAATAGCCGCTATACCGCAGGGGCAATGCGTTTTGCTTATCATGGAAAAGAAGATTTAATCCCACTCATCCGTGATCTTTCTGATCCGCGTTTGGACGCAACGGATTTTGGGACGTATCCTGAACAAAAATTTGCTGATGATCTTTTATATTTTAATGGAGGACGACCACTTTCACCTGAACAAAATGCATTGATTCACAATTCTAATGCCACTTTGCATTGGCTGGCCAAGCATGGCGTTAAATTTGAACCAATTTATAGCCGTCAAAGTTTTCAAAAAGATGGACGTTATATTTTCTGGGGCGGGTTGACCTTAGCAGCAATGAATGAAGGGGTTGGCTTGCTTGAAATGGAAATGGCGACCTTTAATCAGCTGGGAGGTAAAATAAGATATCAATGCGCTGTGAAGGATCTGCTGATTGAAAAAGGCAAAGTGATCGGGGTTGTCACCGAAAAAGAAACCATCAAAGCTGATGCAGTCATCTTAGCTTCTGGTGGGTTTGAAGCAAATGATACCCTACGCACCACCCATATTGGTAGCCATTGGCAGCAAGCGATTGTTCGTGGTACTCCCCATAATACAGGTGATGGGTTGCAGATGGCATTCGCCGTAGATGCAATGAAATATGGGTTTTATCAAGGGTGCCATGCAACCCCAATGGATTTTCATGCGCCTGATTATGGTGGATTAGATTTACCTGCGCATGAACGTAAAAATCAGCGAAAAATCTGTTATTTCTTAGGAATTATGCTCAATAAAACAGGCAAACGCTTTGTTGATGAAGGTATTAATTTTCGTAATTATACTTATGCACAATTTGGTAAAGCGATTATTGAACAGCCCGATCAGATGGCTTGGCAAATTTTTGATCATAAAGTCTTTGATCTGCTTTATGAGGAATATCGGTTTCATGGTGCGCATTATATTGAAGCTGATACGCTTGATAACCTTATTCATCAACTTGACGGGCTTGATCATAAAGCCGCCATGCAAACCATCGCTGAATTTAACCAAGCCGTTGATGATAATGTGAGTTTTGATCCAACTGCATTGGATGGTAAAGGGACGCCAAGCCTTTCTTTACCTAAATCTAATTGGGCGCAACGGCTGGATACCCCACCATATAGGGCTTATCCCGTCACAGGCGGGATTACTTTTACCTATGGCGGGCTTAAGGTTGATGAATCTGGTGCTGTATTATCTGAAAATAATAAGCCAATTCCAAATCTTTATGCATGCGGGGAACTTGTTGGTGGCGTGTTTTTTGAAGGTTATCCAGGCGGTTCAGGCTTGACCTCAGGCGCAGTCTTTGGTCGGCGTGCTGGCATGGGTGCGTCAATTAAACATGAATAAATTGAATGATGGTTTCTGCAATATTCTGGCATCCATGAGTTAGGTTAGTTTTATTCATAGTGCTAAAACCAATTAATTTTGACCGAAAAGCTTTGCCTTCAACAAGATCAAGGGCTTGGATTAAACTGTCTGAATGGTCTTCAAGGCAAAGTCCGTTCGCTAATTTTTTAAATTCGCTTAGCGCATTTTGTGGTGTGTTTTCAGGCACCGAATAAATTAACGGCCGCTCGCGTGCAAGGGATTCATAGGCGGTTATACCAAATCGACACAGAACAAGATCGGCAGAATCAATCAAATCGGTTAAATTTTCTGGTGCCTCAACTAGGGTTATCGAAAGCGGTGATTGATCACAAAATTGCTTTAAGCGTTGACGATTAGGCTCTGCCATTGCTGAACCCATCACACAGTGAATAAAAGCCTGTTGATCAGAGATTAATTCATCTAAAGTCTTTAAAAGCGTTAAACTTGTTTGATCTGGATCTGCACCCCCCATCGTAATTAAAATATGAGGTGGATTATTTGCAATAAATGGTTTGGATGGCGTTTGGTGCGCAGGAAGCAACATCCATTCAAATCCAGCATAATGGCGACATTCAACATGTGCCTTTGGAAGCTTTGCAACGGGGGGTAAGAAGCAAAGATCAGCTGCCATATTGCGCGGCGAATCATCATCGATCAACACCAGCAAACAATCAGGCATGGCTTGTTTTAACGCTTCAAGCCTTGTTTCTTGTTCTTTTAAGTCAATAATCATCAATTTTGGCGTATGTGCCTTGCATAATTTAATCAATGCTTGCTCACGTCCGATTTCTGGTAATTTATGGATTTTAAAAGGAAGGGCTTGGGCGCATGAAGAATCTCCCCCTATTACCAGCTGCACATCATAGCTATAGCGTTCTTTAAACCAAGTTCCTAAAAGTTGCATACGGCGTAAATGGCCTAGGCCGATTGCCTCTCCAACTTCAGTTATGATCAATAATGTGGTTTTTGTATCATTCGCGGCTTTCTGGCGTACGTGCTGGTTGATCTTTAATAAATCTGGATGAGCCATCAATAATTCACGAATTGTTTTTAAAGCTAAGGTGCCTGCCTTAACCCCGCTTAACGCATAAAGCGCGCGAATAAATTCCAAATCAGAGACATTATCAATCCATAAACGAATAGGCTTATGGTTAAATTCAATGTGGTCAGGGCGTGACCAACACTCTGGCAAGGTTAAAGTTGCAATATTCAGCCATTCGGGATTATGGTGATTTAAACATCCCGTAACATGCTCCATTGCAATCGGATCATTATGATAAGCCGCCACCATAAGCCGAAAAGCTGCGGTGCGAATGGGTTCAATTCCACCAAATAAAGCAGGGCGGTCAAAACTCAAGCTATCCGCTTCTGCTTCGATTAGTCCATGAACCATCCAATCAACAAGTGCGCCATCTATAAACGGGCAATCCCCACAAATACGAATGAGGATATCACTTGGAAAACGCTGATCAGCTTCAATGAAACGGGATAATACATTTTCTGGATCACCGCGAATTACCGCAACCGCATTGTCTTTAGCGTAGTCAGCCAAGCAATCATCTTCTTCTTGATTAGAGGTTGCAAGAATAATCTGATCGACTGATTTAGCCTGTTGAAGCTGCTGAATAACATGACCTATTAGCGGTAGCCCCGCAATCTCCATCATCATTTTACCAGGCAGCCTACTGCTTCCCATGCGCGCCTGAATAACCGCAATGATCGTTGGTCTAACCATGCGCTTTTATAAAATTTTTGCGCGTTTCCATAAGTGGGCGAAGGCCATCTTGTGGATCAGCCCGCCATTGACGTTCTTTTAATTCTGTTTCATCGGGGCGTTTAATGCCATTGCCCTCAGCCATAATAGCCTGTTTTACCATATCAATGACCTTAGCAATTTCATCGGGTAGCCAGCAATGACCAGCTCCAAATTCAGCCCCTTTTTGATCAAGATCAAGATGAAACTCAATCGCCTTTGCGCCATGGCGAAGAATGGCCGTTAATAAAATTGCTGGCTCACGCGTATGATCTGACCACCCAACCTGCCCCTTTGTAAGCGATTGTAAAGTTTGAATTGCCGATAGATTGCAAGCTTCCGTTGCTGTTGGATAAACCGAAACACAATGCATTAAATTTAATGGATGATCTGCAGAATTTGGTAAAGTTTCATAAGCGTGTAAAGCGGCTTCAACCTCTTGTTGATTTGCCATGCCAGTTGAAAGCCAGATCGGTTTTTGATGCTTTGCACAAGCCGCCAATAATGGATGCCATAATAACTCGTAAGAAGCGATTTTGAAAAAATCAACATGGGGTGCAATGACTTCAACCGCCTCCAGATCAAAAGGGGTGCAAGAAAACAAAAGCCCATGAGTGTGCGCATGTTTTGCAAGCGATGCAATTTCATCTGGTGGGACTTGCCAAGTCTGCCTACGGCGATGATCAGCACTATTGGCTAAAATTTCAGGACTAAATAATTGATCCATGCGGAATAATTGGAATTTAACGGCAGTTACCCCGCAGCTTGCCGCACATTCGATTAATTGATGGGCGCGTACTCGATCAAATCCTCCATCACCTTCACAGGCATTATCGATTGCGTGATTGCTTGATATTTCAGCAATAAATAAGGGAAATTCCATCTATTGGCGTTCGCGAATGGGAACCGAAAAAACAGATTCTAAATCCCATGGAAATAAAATCCATGTATCTTGTGAAACTTCAGTGACATAACTGTCAATCAATGGACGTCCCGCAGGTTTTGCATAAATGGTTGCGAAATGGGCTTTGGGGAGTTTATCACGTACCAAACGCGCAGTATTGCCCGTATCGACTAGATCGTCCACAATCAACCATCCCTCGCCATCCCCTTCAACAGATTTTAAGATTTCATGCTTTTCATTCTGCTTATGTCCAATATAGCTAACAAGACACATTGTATCAATTAGACGAATATCCAATTCACGGGCAACGATGGCAGCAGGAACCATCCCGCCCCTTGTGATTGCAATAATCCCTGTAAATTGGTGGCCTTCAGATAATCGCCAAGCCAATGCCTTTGCATCGCGATGCAATTCCATCCATGAAACAGGAAATTCTTTTTTAGGTCGATCAATAGGTTGCATAATGTTTACAGTTTCCCATCACAATGCTTATTTTATTGAATATAAACCAGTATTTTAGGATAAATCCCATCCGCAATTACCGTATAATGATCAATCATTTGATCACGAACCCCCATGGCTAATAAGGAATTACGGACTTTGTCGCCATAAAGCGTAACACGCTCGGTTTCAGCTATCGCATCATCAGGACTGATTTCTAACAAAGTAAACCGCGCATCATTTTTTTGTGGTAAAACTGCTTCGACTACCCGTAACAAGCTACGCTGATAAGGTGTATGTTCATTAACAAAGGTAATTGTTAAAATTGCTTGATGGCGTTTAGTAACGGCGATTGGTTCCTCAAGAGCGGCAATAGGCGGGGGAATTTGTGATAGTTTTTCTGCTTGTGGATATAAAAAAGAGCCTGTTTGATTTTGTATGATTTCGCCCAAATTTTCTTCATCATCAGGCCATAAAGTCTGACCACACGCCCCCATCATGATTGTCATAAGCAAACAAATACATAAATTTAATATTTGTCGTTTTATAATAAAAAAGTAAGAAACAAAATAAATCATAAAAAAAATCTTGTAAAATTAGTTTAGTATCATTAGCATTAGACACTATTGTGCATTATTCCTAATAGAATTTATAAGCCGAATCTATGGGGGTTTGCAAGGTATGATTGGTAAGATGTCATTAAAGAGAGGTAAAGAGCATGAGTGACCAGAGTAGGGCGCAGCATATTCAGCTAATTGATCGCGCAGCAACGCTGGCATTGGACAATGTTACTAAATATAATGGGGGACCATTTGGCGCATTGATCGCGCGCGATGGTATTATCATTTCAACTGGTACTAATCTTGTTACTAGCCATCATGACCCAACGGCTCATGCAGAAATTGTTGCAATCCGAAGTGCTGCCAAATCATTACGAAATTTTGATTTATCAGGATGTACTATTTATACTAGCTGTGAGCCTTGTCCAATGTGCCTTTCTGCCATTTATTGGGCTAGGCTGGATGCAGTTTATTATGCGCAAACGCGTGAAGATGCAGACCAAATTGGCTTTAGCGATAAAACAATCTATGAACAAATTAATTTGGCAATTAATCTACGTAGTTTACCAATGCACCAAATTATCAATGATAAAGCCGCCTTGGCCATGTCCAGCTGGGAATTTAGAGAGGATAAACAGCGTTATTAGAATGACTCTTAAAAAAACTTGCATATTTTTACGAACAACCATAAACATAATAGGATTTTAAATAAATTAAACTGTAAGCAAAAAAAGGTTTTTTAAAGATGGCTAAGTTTAAAGGTGCTTTTACCGCCATGATCACGCCCATGGATTCCGATGGAAGTATTGATGAGGAGGCGTTAAAGCAGTTTGTTGCTTGGCAGATTAAAGAAGGTATTCACGGCCTAGTTCCCGTTGGAACAACAGGCGAATCCCCAACCCTATCCCATGATGAGCATAAACGCGTGGTTGATCTGACGGTTGAAACAGCAAGCGGCCAAGTGCCTGTTATTGCTGGTTGCGGCTCTAATAGCACGGCAGAGGCGATTGATCTTACATATTTTGCTAAGGAATCGGGGGCTGATGCGGCTATGTTAGTCACACCTTATTATAATAAACCAACACAAGATGGGCTTTATGCGCATTATGCCGCGATTGCTGATGCGGTGGATATTCCAATCATCATTTATAATATCCCTGGGCGTAGTGTTGTGGATTTATCCGTTGAAACCATGGCAAAGCTGGTGGAGGATTATCCGTCAATTATCGGGGTAAAAGATGCAACTGCTAAGCTGGAGCGTTGCCTTGAAACGCGTCTTGCCATCGGCAATGACTTTATTCAATTTTCGGGCGAAGACCCAACCGCCGCAGCTTTTCTTGCCCAAGGTGGGCATGGAATTATTTCTGTTACCTCTAACATTGCGCCTAGATTAAATGCTGATTTGCAAACGGCGTGGCTTGCAGGCGATCTTGAGCAATTTGCCGCATTGCGCGACCAGCTTTTCCCAATTACAAAGGCGGTGTTTGCATTCCAAGCACCAACCGCCACTGTTAAAACCGCCTTAGCAATCATGGATAAAGCCAGTGAACAAGTTCGCTTGCCATTGGTTCCGCTTACCCCTGATGAGCAAAGACACTTAAATGCCAGCCTTAAGGCGAATAAATTGATTTGATTTTTGTAATGGATTTAACCGAACGATGAGTTACGATTTTTCACTATTAACAATCATGCTGGTTGAAGACAATGCGCATATGCGTAAGCTAGTTAGGGAAATTTTATCAGGGTTCAATATCCGCAATGTGCGTTCATTCGCCACCGCTGAGGATGCAATCAAAGGCATGACAAGTGATTCGTTTGATCTTGCTTTCATTGATTTACACCTTGAAGAAGCCTCGGGGCTTGATTTGACCCGATGGATTCGTAACAGTAAACATAGTGCTGATCGTTTTTTACCCGTTATTATGATCACTGGGCATTCGGAACGTAATCGCGTTGAAGAAGCGCGCGATGCTGGGATTAATGAATTTTTGGTAAAACCAATTTCAGGGCAAGCAATTTATGATAAATTGTCTCAAACAATTGAAAATCCACGCTCCTATATCAATCTTGATGGCTATTTTGGGCCTGATCGGCGGCGGCGTCATAATCCTGAGCAAGCTAAAGCTTGTCGCCGTAAAGATGATGTTGGTGAAAAAATGTCAGAAGAAAAAGTAGAAAAAAAGGACGAACAAAAAAAGGATGAACAAAAACAATCCCCTTCAACTGACGTTAAATCCGATAATATTATGTTTAACAAAACGGATAAAAAAGAATAAATTTATTTGGGGTAATGCCTAATCCTCGCCTTCCATCTGGTTCGCGCTATCGTGCCAATTCTTTGAACCGCCCAAAACCGCTTCATAGCGAACGCCAAAATTTTAAACAAAGCAATGATGAAACTGAAGACGATTTTTTTGACACTCCTTCGTCAAATCCAAACACCAATTCTTTGAATCATCAATCTAAATCAGGGCGAATTATTCGCACGCTAACAAGATGGGATGTAGGGTTTGGTGGATTATTATTGCTTGCATTGGCAGTTGGCATTTTTATTGGCTTTTTTATGAAACAAAATGCCGAGGAACGTAGCCGCGAACAGCGTTTGTCACTTGCCAAACAAGAAGCGCAAAACAGGCCAAAGCTAGTTGTCAGTCTTCACCCGCAAGAAGAAGCATTAAGACAATATTATGAAGAGCGTCTTGAAGATTTGCCAGCCTATCTGCGGTTTGACCCCAATGCCGCACCAGAAGATGCACAAGCTGCAAGCGATATTGCAACAATAACCCCTGAACCACCAAATCTGATGGATGGCAGAGAACAGCCGCCATGGTTGCGCTATGCTGCTGCGGCTTCAACTGAAGCGCAATCTGGGTTAATTGCGATTGTGATTGATGATATTGGGCTTGATAAACCGCGTTCTAAACGGGCAATTAAGTTTGCGCATCCAATTACACTGGCTTTTTTACCTTATGGCGATAATTTATCGCCATTGATTAAAGATGCGCGTCAAAATGGCCATGATATTATGCTCCATCTGCCGATGGAACCTGTCAGTGCACATATTGACCCAGGACCAAACGCACTTCGTGTAAATTTACCATGGGAAGAATTGGAAAATCGTATTGAGTGGAATTTTTCACGAATGGATGGTTTTGTTGGCGTGAATAATCATATGGGAAGCCGTTTTACAGGCGATCAGACATTAATGGCAAAATTATTAAAATTGCTGGATCAGCGGGGGCTTCTTTTCCTTGATTCGGTTACCACCAAACATTCACAAGGCTATCGCATTGCACAAACTCGTAAAATGCCGCATGCCGTCCGTGATGTTTTTATTGACCATGATTTAAATCCAGAAGCCATTAATCGCCAGCTTGCATTGATTGAAAAAACTGCCCGCGAAAAAGGCCATGTGGTTGCCATTGGTCACCCACATGATTTAACATTAACGGCTTTGGAACGCTGGTTGCCAACCCTTGCACAAAAAGGGCTTACCCCTGTCCCGATTACCCTGTTGGTTAAACGCCAACAAGGAATAACCAATCTTGCAAACAAGCATAATATCCTCAAATTAGCTCAAAAACGATAAGCCATAAAGGACGGCTTTCAGCTTTTCATTTTTTATGCTAAAAAACGGATATTAAAATAAGTTCAATTAGTTATTAAGGGGAAGCTAGATGCAATTCAAAAAACTTGGAACAACTGGGATTGACGTTTCTGTTGTCTGTCTTGGCACCATGACATTTGGTGAGCAAACATCGCAAGCAGAATCTATTGCTGAAATGGATTATGCCTATGATCATGGTGTGAATATCATTGATGCCGCTGAAATGTATCCTGTGCCACCACGCGCCGAAACCTATGGGCGAACGGAAGAAATTGTTGGCGAATGGATTGCCGCCAATCCTGCAAAACGCGCAAAAACAATTATTGCCACCAAAGTCGTTGGTCCTTCCAGTGGATTTAGATATATGCGTCCTGAAATTAATGGCGGCGCAACGCGGCTTGATCGACAATCGATTATGATTGCGGTTGATAACAGCTTACGCCGCTTGAAAACGGAACAGATTGATCTTTATCAATTACATTGGCCTAACCGCAATACAAATATGTTTGATCGGTTAAGCTATGAGCATATGGAAAAAGAGGCTATGATTCCATTGCAAGAAAGCCTTAGTGTGATGGGGGATTTGGTAAAGGCAGGGAAAATTCGTTATGTTGGGCTATCCAACGAAACACCTTATGGCATGATGGAGTCAATGCGGCTTGCACGCGAAGAAGGCCTCCCCCTCGTCCAATCGGTGCAAAATCCTTATAATTTATTAAAAAGAGATTATGAAATTGGAATGAGTGAAATATCCTGCCGAACAGGAATTGGACTATTGGCTTATTCACCGCTGGCGATGGGGGCATTAAGTGGCAAATATCTTAATGGCAATATGCCAAAAGGTAGTCGATTTGATTTATTTGGCCGCTATTTTCCACGCTATCAATCTGAGCGCGCGCAAGCAGCCGTTGCAAATTATGTTGCGCTTGCACAAGAATTTGATATGGAGCCAGCCTTGATGGCGAATGCTTTCGTTAATGGAAGACCGTTTGTCACCAGCAATATCATTGGAGCGACCACTCTGGAACAATTAAAAACCGCAGTTCATAGTGGGACAATCAATCTGCCAGATGAATTATTAGCCAAAATTCAAGCACTCTATCTTGAAAATCCAGTTGCTTATTAAGTCATTCGTATAAAGCTAACTACTATTATTAAGTTTGGCAAAGCGTAAATGATCTTGCCAATCGCCTTGAATCCTAAGGTAATGATGGGCAATACCTTCTTCGTGAAAGCCACGACTTTTCAAAAGCGCAATGCTTGCGTAATTACAAGGAAGGCAATAGGCTTCCAGCCGATGCAAATCGATTTGTTCAAAGGCAAAATATTCCAACAAAGACAAAGCCTCTTTCATATAGCCCTGCCTTGAAAATTGTTGGCCAATCCAATAGCTGATGCTCGCGCATTGCGAAGCCCCCCGCCGCACGTGAAAAATTGCCAAAGCCCCCATTAATTGCCTATATATATTATCATAAAGTAAAAAACGATAGCCTTTATCATCAACGCAATCTTGATGATAAAATTGTCGGCGTTGTTCATAAAGGGCGATGGTTGGCAAAGTTTGCCAAAGCGGTTCAAAGGGTTCAAGAAAATCTTGATTTTCGCGGCGCAACCGCACCCAATCTACGCCAGCTTTTTTTGTCCATGGTTGTAATCGTACGCGATTTAAGGATAAATACATATCGCGTTCAAGGGGATTTTTTGGTTTAAATAAAGGCATTGATAATTGTGCAATAGGTTGCTTGAAATTTTAAAAGTCTATATACTGAGATTATAAAAGAATGAAAATAGGGAAAAGCAAGAAATGAGGGGCAATAATAGAAACAATCCTTGGCATTGCAGATGGCATTATTTGCTAACCAGCTTAGCGGTTGCAATGATAAGTTGGGGAGCGTTTGTAACAATAACCAAAGCTGAAGTGCGGATTGACATTAATCGTGGGAATGTCCAGCCATTGCCTATTGCGCTGGTTGATTTTTCAGCGAGTGATCCATCTTTAAATGCAGTTGGACAGAATATTATCCAAGTCATACAGGCGAACTTATCAGGTTCTGGGCTATTTTCACCGATTGATCGTCAGGCCTTTATCACCCCAATGATTGATATTCAGGTGCGCCCTAATTTTAGCGATTGGCGGCTTATTAACGCACAAGCATTGGTCAATGGACATGTTACCTTGACAGATACGGGAGCAATACGAGTAGAGTTCCGCCTGTGGGATGTGTTTGCTGAAACCCAGATGCTTGGGCTTGCTTTTTCAACCGATCAAGGAAATTGGCGACGTGTTTCCCATATTATTTCAGATGCAATTTATAAAAGAATTACAGGCGAAGAAGGGTATTTTGATAGCCGTATCGTCTATATTGCAGAGAATGGTCCTGCCAATGATCGTGTGAAGCGATTGGCAATTATGGATCAAGATGGAGCTAATCATCAATTTTTAACAGATGGCAGTGCGCTGGTGCTAACACCGCGTTTCTCTCCAATTACTCAAGAAATCACTTATCTTAGCTATTTTAATAATGCGCCACGCGTTTATCTATTTAATATCCAAACGGGTGAACAACAAATATTAGGAGCTTTTAGGGGGATGACGTTTGCGCCACGTTTTTCACCAAGTGGCAAGCAAGTGATTATGAGCTATGCAAGCGATGGTTCTTCCGATATTTATGAGCTTGATCTTGAAACGAAGCAAACTGTTCAGCTAACCCGTACGCAAGCGATTGATACTGCCCCTTCTTATTCGCCTGACGGGGAATTTATCACGTTTGAATCGGATCGTGGCGGTGCGCAACAGCTTTATGTCATGCGCCGTGATGGCAGTGAACAAAAGCGAATTAGCTTTGGCAAAGGTAGCTATGCAACGCCCGTATGGTCGCCACGTGGAGATTTGATTGCATTTACAAAATTGCTTGGTGGGGAGTTCTATATTGGTGTTATGCGTCCAGATGGGCGTGGCGAACGCTTGCTTGTTAAAGGCTATCATAATGAAGGACCAACTTGGTCACCTAATGGGCGTGTGATTTTATTTTTCCGTGAAACACCACAACCTGATGGTAGTCGTACCAGCCATATCCTCTCAGTTGATTTAACAGGTCGCAACGTAAAGCGTTTAATTACCCCAACTGATGGTTCTGATCCAGCATGGGGTCCCTTAAATCCATAATCTTTACGCATGATTATGCTATATGATATTTTAAAAATCTTCCATTTATTTGCAGTTTTTGCATGGATGGCAGGATTATTTTATCTGCCGCGTTTATTTGTTTACCATGTCGATGTAAGCGGAAAAGATATAAGCGATCTTGCTAAAAGCGATGCGTTGTTACAAAAAATGGAACGAAGATTGCTTAAATTCATTATGAATCCAGCGATGTTGGTAAGCTGGATATTCGGGCTATGGCTTATGTTTGAAGGAGGATTCGTTACCTCAGGATGGGTTCATGCGAAAATTATGTTGGTAGGATTTATGACAATTTTTCATATGATGTTGGGGCGTTATCGCCGATTATTCGCAGAAGGAAAGAACACACATAGCGAAAAATTTTATCGTTATTTGAATGAAATCCCGACTTTGTTGTTATTAGCAATCTTAATTCTGGTGGTCATTAAGCCGTTTTAATTCCCACATTATTATTTCTTGCCTGAATATAAAGAATCACATAACGCTTTTATTTAGGAAGTAGAGATAAGTTAATGAATTAGGAGACCATTATTATGGTTAGCGTTAACCCAATGACCGCGATTGCGGCTTATAAATCAGCTGCAATGTCTATCGTAAACCAGCAGGGTTTTATTGCAACACAGCAAGCAAATATGCGCATCCCGCCAACATTAGAACCTGTTCATGATGTTAAAGGGCGTCCTTCTGGTGGGGATGGTTATAGCGGGACAATCGGTGCCAATCAGCCTATTGTTCCAGAATATCCTATAAAATCTGCATCGTCACCTGAATTAAGCTTTGCAACATTGGTACGCGAAGGGGTTCAAAACACAATCTCTGCCAATCGTTATGCTGAATATATGTCGATGGAAGGGGTGGCAGGCCGCGCTGATGTAACGGAAGTTGTTGCGGCAATTTCTAATGCAGAAACTTCGTTAAGCACGCTTGTTACCGTTCGGGATAAAGTAATTACCGCCTATCAGGAAATATTGCGGATGCCAATTTAATCAAACTTTAAGATCAGAGAAGAGAGAGAAGCGAATGAACGGAGAACAAGTGCTTGATGTTGCAAGAGAGGCGATTTACGCGCTTTTATTTGCATCATTACCTTTGATGCTGGTTGCGCTTGGTGTTGGCTTAATTATTTCTATTTTTCAATCACTTACGCAATTACAAGAAATGACTTTGACTTTCGTTCCTAAAATTATCTTTGTATTTATAGGGTTATTTGTTCTGCTTCCCTATATGGTTGATCAGCTTGCTGTGCTTACAACCAGTATGGCTGATAAAATCGTTGCCGTTGGCAGTATGTAACGGAATATTCGTGAAAAATAACACATATTAGCAAAAAGGCTTTTCACGGAGGAAACACATCATGCTTAATGCCATTTTGACCGCAGATATTTTTGCGGTATTCTTGGTTTTTGCACGTGTTGGGGCTGCATTTGTACAATTACCCACAATTGGGGAGGCATTTATAACCGCAAGAGCGCGCTTATTATTGGCTATATTAATTGCTTTGTTGATTGCACCAGTGATTGCGCCCCGCTTGCCTGAAATGCCTGATAAATTAGGCGATATGATTTTTTTGTTAATGGTTGAAATTTTATATGGGCTATTCATTGGAACCGTCACAAAAATACTTTTTAATGCATTGGCAATCAGTGGTACCATGATTTCTATGTATACTGGACTTGCCAGTGCGATGATGTTCAACCCTGCTTTGGGTGCCCAAGGTTCGCTTTATTCTGTGTTTTTAAGCTTACTAGGGATCGTTATATTTTTTGCAACCAATATGCATCATTTGCTGATTCAAGGCGTTGTTGAAAGCTATGTTTATTTTATTCCAGGCGCTCCACCTCCTGCAGGCGATTTTGCAGAATCTGTTGCAAGGGTTACGTCTCAAACATTTATGATTGCTTTTCATTTATCTGCACCTTTTGTGATGGTTTCATTGCTACTTTATATGCTGCTTGGGATTATGGCGCGGTTAATGCCACAATTACAAATTTTTTTCGTGGCACTTCCAGTTCAAGTATTATTGGGTATGTTTGTTTTTTTGATAACGATTGGGGGATTAATGCTTTGGTTCCTTGATCGTTATCGTGATTTTATTGCAGAATTTCTAGTCTCGCTCGGATAAAAAATAAATGGCTGATTCAGACGAAGAAAAAACGGAAGAACCCACCGCAAAACGCCTGCGCGATGCGCGCAATCAAGGTCAGGTTGCCATGAGCCGTGAACTTAATAACAGTGCCGTTCTGTTTGCAATCGCCATTTTAATCGCCTTTGTGATTCCTTATATCATTGGCGATTTAGTCAGATTACTTACTTATTTTATCGCCAATATTGAAGAAATTGAAATGTCACATGCTGGGGTTGCGCAACTTCTGGCTAGATTGGCAGAAGACTTGGCTGTTATCATGGCCTTACCAATTTTTTTAGTGATGGTGTTGGCTGTTGGTAGCTCACTTATGCAAGTTGGGATTTTATTTACTCTAAAGCCTTTAAAGCCCGATATCAGTAAATTATCGCCAATTAAAGGCTTAAAGCGATTATTTTCGTTACGCCAACTGCTTGAATTTGTAAAAGGTTTACTAAAAATCTTTGTTGTGGGAACGATTGGCGTTATCGTTTTGTTACCAGAATTACAAAGATTAGACATTATTCCAAGCATGGCCATAGACCAGCTTATGGAAGAAATTGTTGTTTTAATTCTTAAATTATTGGCTGTTGTGTTGATTTTTATGTTGGTCGTCTCGGTTGCAGATTATAGCTATCAAAAATATGATCATAATGAAAAACTTAAAATGACACGATTTGAAGTCAAACAAGAATATAAACAAGCTGAAGGGTCACCTGAAATTAAAGCTAAAATCAATCAAATTCGCGCACAACGCCATCAAGAAAATGTTCGAAAAGCGATGGAGCGCGCAACCATTCTAATCACCAACCCTACGCATTATGCGGTGGCATTACGCTATGAGCATATGGTTGATCCGTTTCCAGTTGTGCTTGCTAAAGGGCAAGATGATATTGCGCTTGGTATGCGGAAAATTGCGCGCGAACTTGATATTCCTATTCATGAGGATCCTCCTTTGGCACGTGCGCTTTATGAAGCGGGGGAAATCAACCAAGCTATCCCCAATCATTTATTTGCCGCTGTTGCGGCTATCTTGCGCTATTTCTTCAATTATGATTAATGTATGATCATGACGAATTTATCCCTTCAAGTGCCACAATCAACGCATGATTTAAACAATATGCTTAGCTTGTTCCATGGTTATGTTGACCTATTGGCCGACCCTAATCTTTCACATGAAAAACGCCAAGATTACGTTAATATCTTACATAAAAATTTTAATTTATTTTCAGTTATAGTTGGTGCCAATCAATTAGGAATATCAACGAAGGAATTTTCAAATCACCTTACTTTATCCAACCTTATTCAATATGGGCTTAATTTACAAAAAATTCGTTTGGAAGCAAAAAAAATTACTCCTGAACTTACCTTTGCTTCTTCAAGTGCGCATGAAGTAGCAAATCAGCCTTTGATAAATCAATTAAATAGTCAAGATCAATTGGTCGCTATGATTTGCCTTATTTTTAATTTGTTAGAAAACGCAGCGCGCTATGCCGTCTCAGCCCATCCCCTTTGTGTGTCGCTTGTTGATATGCAAAATTATTTGGAGCTTCATATTACCAATCAATGTGAAGTACCAGTAACCGTACCTTTAACAATGGGAATTGGTTTAAACAATGTAATGAATTTAGCCAATAAGCTTGGCGCAACCCTAACTCACGAGAAACAAGACACGCATAAATTGATGACACGGTTGCGCTATCCATTGGCACTTAAAACAGTTGATAATAAAATTGATCCTATGCAATTTATAACGATTTGGCAGAATCGTTACCCTGCCAGTCATATAGCTGACAATCAGCTTCTTGATCATTCTGTGATCGCTTATCAGAAAGGAGAAGTAGAAAAGGCAATAAGCCTGCTTTCACAATTTTTAATTAAAAATCCTCAAGATGTTGAATCTTGGCGAAAGCTTGCGATTATTACAGCTTCCATCCATATGGAAGATGGGGCTATCCCAACACAACTTTTCTTACATGCGTTATCGATTGGAGCCGATGCCCCTTCTTGTTATTTAGGGTTAGTACGCGTTGCTTTTGCTCAAGGGGAAACAGAAAATGCGCTAAGCTATCTTGAACAATTAATTGAAGTAACAGTTAAAAAAAATCAACATTTTGAAGTTGCTGCCAATCATCTTGGTGAAATTCACGATCAATATATTAAAGATGGGAAAGCAGCGGCAACTGATCCAATGCTTATTCGCTTACGAAAGCAAGCAAGTCGCCTTAGCGAATCCCCCAATCGTTTCATGGCCAACCGTGCAGAACTGATGGCTGAATATGGTCAACTACCATTTACGCAGGCTTATATGGATGAATTATTCGCCTTACTGAACGCACGCAGAGATTTTTTTGCTTTGCGGGAATTTATTGAACAATTTTTAGAGATTGATCCAGATAATGCCCCCTTAATCGCCTATCACGCTAAAATTCAAGGCTATCTTGGGAATTATAAAGCAGCCCATGCGACTTTAACCAAAGCAATAGAACGCTTAGGGCAACAGCCAGCCCTGCTTTCTGAATTAGGCTATATTAAAATTCATTATGGTGATTATAAGCAAGGTTACGAATTTTGCTCCCGCGCATGGGACAATCTTGAGTTTATGCAAACCAATTTACGTTCCAGCCCTGTTATTCGTCAAGTCCCCCGTCTTAAATCTGATCATACGGTCAAAAACAAACGCATTGTACTACTTCAACGCGATGGGTTTGGGAATATGATTCAATCCCTTCGCTTCATAGTTCAATTGCAGGCGCATCATCCTGCGCAGCTTAGTCTTTATATGCAATCGCAACATCAGCCCATTCGTAATTATATTGAAGCCATTTTACCGCAAATTCAATTTATTGACCGTCTGGAGGATCCAAATCAATTTGATTATTGGGCGTTTAGTGAGCATCTGCCTAACCAATTTGGTATTGAAACCCCCGATCAGTTACCGCCACCATGTCCAGCCCCCATCTCATCTTCACTTAAAACCAAATGGCAAACATGGCTTGATCAGCGTGCACAACCCAATCGTCCACGCTTTGCCATTGCCGTTGGTGGCGAACATAGTAACCGTAATGACGCATTGCGCTCTATGCGCTTAAATCTATTATATGAAACTATTTCGCAATATGGTCAGCTGATTAATCTACAAAGTTGGCTTTTTGAAGAAGATCAGGCGTTTATTGATACCCACCCCGATATTTTAAACCCTATGCCTGAAATTAATGATTTTATGGATAGTGCAGCAATTTTGCAATCTGTTGATATGGTCATTGCAGTGGATAGTGGGTTGGCTCATCTTGGGGGTAATCAGGGCATCCCAACATGGGTCATGCTCTATGATCCGCCTGAATATCGCTGGCCAGCCGAAGGCGATGTTTATGCTTGGTATCCAAGAATGCGCCTATTTCGACAAAAAGGTCGTGGATGGGATCATAAAGGCGATTGGACAACCGTCTTAAATTCCCTTAAAACAGCATTACCACAATTTTTAAGCACCCATAAATCTATTGCACATAGATAGGATAAAATTAAGGGGTCATGACTAGATAGCGTACCTATAAAATTGTTGTATATTTAGTTCAAATCTGATTCAGTTTTAATACTGCAATCTTTTTTAAGAGTTAACCATGTCCAGATTTGATCTTAGTGATTTTGGATGAGAGCTTATCTTATAACTTTTGAGGCAAAAGAGCCGTGGGGTTAAGCGTGTTGATGATCGTCGTATTTTAAATGGAATTTTTCAAGCTTCGTACAGGCATTCCGTGGCGTGATCTTCCAGAGCGTTATGAGCCTTACACAACTGTTTATAATCGATTTAATCATTGGACGAAGACTGGGAACGAAGGCGGGTATTTGGGATCGTTTAATGGATGCTATTTGTGATTATTATAATCATAATCTTGTGATGGTTGACGGAATTTCTATTCGTGTGCATCATTCTGCGGCGACAGTAAAAAAACAGTAAATTTCGTTGTATGGGGCGATCAAGAGGAGGCTTAACAACAAAACTTCATGCTATCGTTAATGAACATGGTTTGGCAATGGGTTTTAATTTAACATCAGGTCAAGCACATGACGCCCCTGCTTGTCGTGATTTGCTACAGAATTTGCAATTCGGGCAAGCAGTTCTTGCAGATAAGGCTTATGATGCAGAATGGATAAGAAACATGATCTGGGACAGTATAACGATTGGGGGCTATTTTTGCCGCTATTGAAAAGGACAAAAAATAAATTTAACAGCTTATAAGCAAAATTTTTACTTTAATCTGCTATTTTATCATACAAAATTTTATAGGATAAGGCAGGTGAAAAACCACGCCTTGCCATTTTTCCCATATCACGATTAAATTGTTTTGAATCATGGGGTGGTTGTGGGGTTCGCCATTGCCCTAATCCTTGATTCTTTGCAAAATTAAGGGCGGTTTCAAAATCTTCTTGTAAAGATTCTGTTTCAAGCTCTTGTTGAAATACAATGTCAATTAAATCACGTTCCACGCCTTCTTGTGTCAATTTATAAGCAATTTGTGACAAAGAAAATCCACGGCTTTGATAATAATGCGCACGCGATTCAATGAATTTTTTATCATCGATAAGGCCAAGCGTTTCCAACTGTTCAACACAAGCCATAATCAATTCATCGGCGTTATCTAGCTCCAAATCAACATAGCGCGCTCTTGTTTGAATTTTTTGTTTAAGGTGCTGGCTTAATTTCGCTTTTGAAGCAGGAAAGCGAGCTAAATAACGCACCGCCCATTCTGATAATAATTGTGGGGATAATGGTTCGCTCATCTCACCAGAAGCTGGTGGAAATATTTTTCTATATCCTGTTCAAGCTGCCGATCTAATGCATAAAGGCTATCTTCAATCAGCTGATATAGTATTTTATCGCGTTCATTTAATGTCAGGTCTTCTTCAGCCGTTTGGTCTCTGGTGATCTTAGAAACCGCCTCAACTACCATAGCACGCGATGGAATAATCGCTTGCATTTTCGCGCTAAGGCGCACCTGATAACGCACCGCCTGTTCATTCGTGAACAAAGCCGTAATCCCTTGATCGGTTATAAGCGGTGTTTCAAGCAATTCAGCTTTTAACACAGTGAAGGTAAATTCCCCTTCTGCCCCGTTTGGTGCGATTCGTTGTGATGCCCAATCCTCAGCAAGTCGAACCAGCGATACAGGCGCAAATTGTTCAATATGCTGTTCAGTTTCACCTGCAACATAGGTAATCTTTGAATTGACCTCAGCTATAGATAAATTGATTTTTGGTTTATGAGAAAAGGTAATATCGGCGAAGGTTGGGGGGGATGATGGTGAGACACAACCAACACCCATGATCATCAGCCCCATGGCTAGCGATAAGATAATTTTATTCATGCCAATAAAATTTATTGGGGAGCCACCCAAGATTTACGCCCTAAATTATGATGGCCTTCAATCATACGCACCGTCCCTGTTTTAGAACGCATAATCATCGTCTGCGTCTTTGTGGCTTCTGGTAAAATCCGTACCCCATCTAGCATAGCACCATCTGTAACCCCAGTAGCGGCAAACATAACATTCCCTTTTGCAATATCATTTAATTCATATTTTTGATCAAGATTTTCTATACCCATTCGCCGCGCCCGCGCCCGTTCATCATCATTGCGAAAAACAAGCCGTCCTTGAAACTGACCACCGATACACCGCAATGCAGCACAAGCAAGCACGCCTTC
Source organism: Alphaproteobacteria bacterium (assembly GCA_965229675.1). Classification (GTDB taxonomy): domain Bacteria; phylum Pseudomonadota; class Alphaproteobacteria; order CBDDJK01; family CBDDJK01; genus CBDDJK01. The sequence continues at coordinate 124,334 of OZ245897.1, read as the reverse complement.
AGGTGCGCCGCCTGTTCCGACATAAAGGTCAACCCCACTATTATGGCTTGCAGTGGCAATCACACCAGAAACGTCACCATCGCCAATCAGCATAATCCGCGCCCCACATTCCCGTGCTTTTGCGATATGTTCTTGGTGGCGTGGGCGGTTTAAAATACAAACCAATAATTCGCTAATGGCTTTGTTTTTTGCTTTAGCCAAGTTTTTAAGATTTTCGCTAAGCGGTGCATCAAGATCAACAATCTGATCAGGTAAGCCGCCACCAACGGCAATCTTATCCATATAAACATCAGGGGCATTTAAAAAATTACCTGATTCAGCAAACGCTAAAACCGCCAACGCATTCGCACCACCTGTTGCGGTGATTGTTGTTCCCTCCAATGGATCAAGTGCAATATCAACTTTTGGGCCATTGCCAGAACCAACATTTTCCCCAATATAAAGCATGGGGGCTTCATCACGTTCCCCTTCGCCAATCACGACGGTACCATCAATATCCATCGCATTTAATGCACGCCGCATTGCGTCCACTGCAGCCTGATCCGCAGCCTTTTCATCACCGCGTCCCATCCATCTTGCCGCTGATAATGCCGCCGCTTCTGTTACCCGACAGGCATCAAGCGCAAGGTTACGCTCAAAACTTGATTGAACCGAATCTTTCATTTTTATTGTCTTTCTTTAAATCAAAATAAATAAGGTTGTGTCCCTAAAATCAATGATTTTTTTCTAGCAAAATCACCAATTCTTTACAAGCTGATCTGCATATTGGCGTGTTGCTTGATCAAGGGCTAGAACATCCGATAAATTCGCAATCTTTATGCCTGCATCCAAGCGACTTTCCAGCACTTGCTGGCATATTGAGACAATCTGATTAAAGGATATTTTGGCATTTAAAAACGCATCCACCGCATATTCATTGGCAGCATTTAAGATGATACATGCCGCTTGGCTATGGGTAACCGCTGCCCTTGCCAAAGAAATTGCTGGAAATTTAACAAGGTCAGGCACTTCAAAATTTAAGCGTCCAATCATTGTTAAATCAATGGGTTCAATTGCTTGATGGAGGCGTTCTGGCCAACCAAGACAATGGGCGATTGGCGCACGCATATCGGGCTTGCCAAAGGCTGCGAATTGACTGCCATCATCCAGTGTTATCATACCATGAATAATGGATTCGGGATGGACAATGATTTCTATGGCATTTGGTAGCGTGTTGAACAGATAATGCGCTTCGATCAATTCAAGGCCTTTATTCATCATAGTAGCCGAATCGATTGATATTTTAGCACCCATTGACCAATTCGGGTGTTTTAACGCATCTTCAATTGTGATTTTTTTCATGGCCTCATGAGACCATTGACGAAATGGTCCCCCCGATGCCGTTAAAACTAATTTATCAATTTTTTCATTATTCCACCCTGCCATCAGTTGAAAGAGGGCGTTATGTTCCGAATCCAGTGGTAATAATTGGCATTGATTGCGTTTAGCAAGCTCGGTTAGCAAGGTGCCTGCGCACACCAAAGCTTCTTTATTTGCAAGTGCAAGATGATTTCCTTGTTCAAGGGCGGCATAACATGGTACCAGCCCTGCAATTCCTGTAATGGCCGCAACAACCAAATCAACCTTGCGCGCCGCAGCTTCACGCACTGCATCCTGCCCAGCCGCACAGATTATATTGGTATCCGCGAGGGCTGTCTTTAAAGTATCATAGCAAGAATTATCACCAATCACGACAAAATTTGCCGATAATTTTCTTGCCATCTTTACCAATGCATCAACATTGGAATGCGCAACCAACGCATCAACTTTAAAATGGTTAGGAAATTGATCAATTAACGCAGCGGTTTGGGTGCCAATAGAACCTGTTGCCCCTAAAATAGAAATCGTCTTCACTGCGTCAAATACCCATCCATAATTGCACGCCATAAAATGCTGGAATCGCAGTTAAATAACCATCAATTCGATCAAATACGCCGCCATGTCCTGGTATTAATGTGCCAGAATCTTTGACATTTGCCTTCCGCTTTAAGGTAGATTCGATTAAGTCCCCCATTTGTGCAATCAATGCGATTAGCGCACCAAAGAAAAGCCCCATGGAATCTGCTGACCATAGGAAATAGCCAACAATACTCCCAAGGGTTACGGCACCGCCAAGCCCACTCCAAGTTTTATTGGGGCTAATCGTTGGCGCAAGTTTTTTGCCGCCAAACATACGCCCAAAACCATAACCACCAAGATCAGCAGCAATCACCAGTAAAACTGCCAATAGGCACAGATAAAGCCCATTACTTTGTTCCCTAAGTATAATCATGGAAAACACAGTTGGCGTGATATATATTGCACCCGCCATTAAAAATATGGCCTGTTTCAATGAAAATTGTGGGATGATTTTAACCACCAATTGACGAAATTCTGTAAAGGTAGCAATGGCCAACAGCGCAATGAAAGCCTGAAATGCAATGCCACCTTGAATAAGACTTAATCCTGATACCAATAACAGGACAATTGCACTTAAACTGCGTTTTGCCAGCACATTCATTGACTAATTCGCTTTTTCGCCCAATGTTTTATTCACTAATTCACGACTATCTTTAGAAAGATTGGGACGTGCGGCAAGGGTACGTAATTGTTCAATTATTAGCTTTTGCCGCTGTTCATCAAGTTTACGCCATTGTCCAAAACATGTTACCAAACGTGCTGCAATCATGGGATTTTGTTGATCCAGCTTGGCAATGACCTCCCCCATAAAGCGATAGCTATTACCGTCAGGATTATGAAAATTAATCAGATTATTGCGGGCAAACCCACCATAAAGCGCACGAAGCCGATTAGGGTTGGTTTGATTAAATAATGCATGTTCTTGTAATGCTATGATTTTTTCTAAATTATAATGACGATTGCTTGATTGAAGCGCGAACCATTTATCAAGTGCGGTTGGAAAATCCTTGAAACGGTCAGCAAAGTCATCCAAGGCTTCTTGCACATGCTCTGAACCCCCACTGTAAAGCAATCCATTTAAGGCCGCGATACGATTGGTCATATTATCTGCTTGCTTATAATGTTGCCAGATTAGGGATTGTGTGTGTTCGTCAGGATTTGCTGCCATTAAGCCAAGTGCCCAATTTGTCATTCGCCGCCTTGCTGGTGCGCCCTCATCGGTTTTATAATGCGGATCACAATAATGCTTGAATTGCGCCGCTAATGAATCATAATTTTTAGTGCATAATGCTTTAATTAGTGCGTGACGGCGTTGATGTAAGGTTTCAACCACAATTTGGTCAAGCCCATCCCATAATTGCGCTTCCCCAGGCAAGCCAAGTAATTCGACTTTTAATTCAGGAGCCAATTGATCATCTTCTAAGGTTGCTTTGAATGCATCAAGATAGTCGCTTGCAGCCTCCTCCAACGGTTGTGTGCTTAATATCGCTGATTTTGCAAGGGCATATAGCGCATCATAACGGTTAAGCGCATCTTGATCATGAATTGCCAAAAACCGCAAATCATTATCTTGCCCGTTCGTTTTAATATGAACGGGTGCTGAAAAGCCACGATTTAAAGAAGGAAGATGAAAATCTTTAACCCCTTTAAATTCAAAATTGGATTGCGGCTTTGTTAAGATTAATAAAAGCTCGCCATCCTTGCTATTTTGCCAAGATTCTTGTGTTTGTTCACGCCAGTCACATGGAATAGGCTTACCAGTCTTATCTAACAACGCCATTTTTAGTGGGATCATCAATGCTTGTGCTGGTGGCGGGATATAAGGAATTTGCTGCTTTACAGATAAATAAACCCTATCTTGCGTTGGCTCATACTGCCAATCAATTTCCAGTGTTGGCGTTCCGATTTGCCCATACCATAGGCGAAATTGCTCCAACTCCATAGCATTGGCATCAGCCATAGCATCAATAAATTCATCACAAGTAGCCGCACTGCCATCATGGCGTTCAAAATATAGCTTTATGCCTTTTTGATATCCTTCTTCACCAAGCAATGTATGAAGCATACGAATAACCTCTGCCCCTTTTTCATAAATGGTGGCCGTATAAAAATTATTAATTTCTTCATAAGCCTCAGGCCGTACGGGATGCGCTAAAGGCCCAGAATCTTCGGGAAATTGAAAACTGCGCAAACCATTAACCTGTTGAATACGCTCAACCTCATAACGATGAAGGGTTTCAGAAAAAGATTGATCACGAAAAACGGTTAATCCCTCTTTCAAGCTAAGCTGGAACCAGTCACGGCAGGTAACGCGATTTCCTGTCCAATTATGAAAATATTCATGGGCAACAATCGATTCAACATTATGATAATCCCCATCGGTTGCCAAAACGGGATCAGCCAGCACATAAGCCGCATTAAAAATATTTAAACTTTTATTTTCCATTGCGCCGAAATTAAAATCACCAACGGCGACGATATTAAACTGATTTAAATCATATTCTAAGCCGTAATGATTTTCATCCCAGATCATTGATTTTCTAAGCGATTCAAGGGCGTGATGCGCATAATCGGCTTTACCAGGGGCAACCCAAACGGCAAGTTCCACTTCGCGTTTTGAAGGTGTGATATGGGTCGTTTTTACCGCTTCTAATTTGCCTGCAACCAATGCAAATAAATAAGTTGGTTTATTAAAAGGATCATCAAATACGGCTTCATGCCAACCATCTGCAAGAGGTTTACTGGCAATCAAATTGCCGTTTGAAAGCAGGACGGGTGCTTCTTCGTATTTTGCGCGAAGGGTGACGTTAAAACGGCTTAGACTATCTGGGCGGTCTAAGCTCCAAAAAATGCGGCGAAAGCCTTCTGCTTCACATTGGGTACAATAAAGATCAGAAGAACGGTAAAGCCCCGATAATTGAAGGTTACTTGCAGGATCAAGCTGCACTTTTGCCCCAAAAATTGCTTTGGGCAGCAGGTTTTCAAGATGTAGTAACTCTTCCTCCATGCGATATTGATCGGGTTGCAATGGCGCACCATCAAGGGTTAAAGATAGGGTCTTAAACGCCTCCCCATTCAAGGTTACGCTGGTTTGTCCTGCATTCATGATAATTTCTAAGGTACCCTCAATAATAGTTTCCGCACCATTTAATGTAATATCAAGGGTGATTTTAGGAATTTGGCAGGGCGGTGGTTGATAATCTTTACGATAAATCTTAGTTTGAACAGGTGATTTAGGAGACATGATATTCATTTTCTCATTCCAAATTTAGTAATAGATCAACACGGTTAGCAAATTCTGGTTTGGCCTTACCATGCTGATCAAGTGATAATGGGCTGAGCGCAAATTGGCGGCGGCTAAAGCCAAGTTCTTGGAAATAATCACGGATTAGGCGCGCACGCTGCAATGCCAAACGGCGGGTAATGCTTTGATCGGCATTAGGCGCTTGCGGGTCATGGGCAAAGCCACGTAAAATTAGCCTTGCCTCTGGATTCTGACGTAAATTCTGTGCAATTTCTTCTAAAATAGCCATTTGCGCGTCTGATGGTTCAGTTGCATTCGGCGCATAAAGGATACGCCCCAGCAAGCCTTCAGGGTCTTCTGGTAAATTTATAACAGCTGGTGCCTGTTCAACTGGGGATGGAGTGAGGTTGATCTCTATTTCAGGTTCTGGTGTTTCTGTCTTGGGCGGTTCAGCTTCAATTTGTTCTGGACTTGGCGTAGTTAATTCAGGCGGCAAAGCCGTTAATTGTATCGGTTCTGGTTCGGGTTCAACAGGCGTTTCTTCTTTAACTTCAACTTTCTGATTTTCTGATTCTTGATTTTCTGATGCCTGATTGCTGGATGTTTCTATCGCTTCAGCAACCGTTTCTGGCAATGAAGGTGGTGCGGAAGGGGTAGGTTCTGTTATCGGTTCGTTTAATTGCGCCTGATTATTTGAGGATTGATTATTTGAAACTTGTTGCGGTGAATCCTCAAGCCTTGTTGTTCGTTGTTTCAACGGTTGATTAGAAAGATCAATCCGCAGGCTTGAACGGGGAAGGATCGTTGGGGCTTGCGGCAAGTTTTTGGGTAATTCAGCGTTGGGAAATAAAGCCTGCAACGCTTGCCAATCAATGATGGCATTGGGTTCATCGTTAAAACTTTGGGCATAAGTTTGATTGATGCTAACCAAAATAAAAAGCAAAAAAAGAAATAAACGATATTGTATCGCTCTATTCATAAGCAATCGCGGTTAAAATTGCGCTTGGTGAAGGCTTTCAAGCACCTTCATATCGGTGACAACCAACACGTTACGCTGTTTAATCACCAGCTCCTTACGGTTAAGATCACTTAGGATTCGTGCAACCGTCTCCCGTGTAGTTGACACACGGCTTGCAATATCGGAATGAATGGGAATGGGTGAAATTCGGCTGGTTCCATCTGGTTTTGCACGCTTTTTAGCAAGCTGTAGTAATTCACCATAAACGCGGCCATGCGCAGAAACCGTGCTTAAATCCATAATACGGTGATCGGAAGAACGAATGATGCTGGTTAGCCGCAATAAAAGCCTTTTGGTAAATGATGGATAATCACGTGTAAGCTGCCAGAATACTTCGCGTGGCATGGAAGCAACTCTGGTTGAATAAATCGCGACAATATTTGCTGAACGCGGCTTGCTATCAATCGCCGAAAGCTCGCCAAAAATTCCACCCGCTTCAATATCGTTCAAAGAAATTTCACGTCCTGATTCAGAAAAATCAACCACGCGAACCATACCTTGGACAACAAAATAAACATCCATATCCACGCTTAATTTATCAATAATATGCGTTCCAGGAGGATATTGCCGCCAATCACAGCGTTGCTCAACCAGTTGAAGGTCTTTTGGATCAAATTCCTCAAATAATGAGACTGATCTTAATGAATTTTCAGAATTATTCATATATCTTAGCCTTTAATTGATGAACCACAAAATATTTAACCCTTAATGACAAGTTTTTAATTAGAAAGCAATATCTGCCTTTAAAATTGACAGTATTTTTCTGATTTTTCTTGTTTTTGATGATAATTTATCTGCGACCAATCGCACGTCCAACCCATTCAGGGTTCGGTAAGGCGGGTTGGATTGTTTCATATTGCTTGATTGTATCTTGGATAGATTGTGGGGCGATTGAAGTTTTTCCTTGATTCATATCAACATGAAGCCAAATTTGCTCAACGGTGGCAACAATTTGTTCTCCTACCTTTTGTTCAGTAAATATATGCAAGCGTTTTTCATCAAATTTAACAACATAAAGGCGTTGGTTAATGCAATCACCCAATTTTGCTTCACCCTTATGCTGGATATGGGTTTCGGCTGTATAATAGCTAAAGCCGCTTGCAACATAGTTTAAACCCGCACCAATGCGGTCAAGGAATTGATCGGCCATTTGCGAGGCACAAAACAGATAACGGCTTTCCGTCATATGGCCATTATAATCAATCCAAGATGGCAATACGGTTAAGCTTAAGGCCATATCAGCCAATAAAGAGTCTTTTTTGGAATCTGCATGATCTGAAGTTTGCCGCATCGCCTCAGCATGTTCTTCAATCACCATACCAGCTCCCCAGCCTGTTTGGCGTAAATGGCTTAAAAACCCAACTAAATTATGATCACGAATGGCTTCCAACGCCTCAATCGTATGTGCGCCTGATTGTTGATCGGATTGTTCGCTAATTAAGGAAACTAGAGCATCATCATAATCGGGTACTTCCATCAATTTTGTCCAAGGCAAAGCAAGGCAAGGCCCAAATTGTTCAAGAAAATGCCGCATGCCCGCTTTTCCGCCTGCAATCCTGAAAGTTTCAAATAGCCCCATTTGCGCCCAACGTAGACCAAATCCCATGCGGATGGATTCATCAATATCCTTGGTTGAAGCAATCCCGTCTTTAACCAACCATAAGGCTTCACGCCACACTGCCTCCATCAAACGATCCGCAATATGTGCATCAATTTCTTTGGCAATGAATAAGGGAAACATGCCAAGGGAGGTCACAAAATTATGAATATGGGTGCGTTTAGCATCCTTTGAATCATCCGACAATCCAACCAATTCCACCAACGGTAACAGATAAACAGGATTAAATGGATGGGCAACAATCATACGATCAGGATAGCGTAAATCTTGCCTTAATTCTTGCGGACGAAATCCTGAAGTGGAAGAAGCGATAATGGTTTCTTCTGGCACCAGCCCATCGATGGTTTTAAGAATTGTTTGTTTTAGCTCTAATCGTTCGGGCAGGCTTTCTTGAACCCATATCGCATCGGTTAAGGCATCTTCCAATGTTTCACATAATTCAAATGTACCTTGTTGTGGCAATGCGTTTTGATAAAGATTGCGCCACGCATGATCTGCTTGATCAATCACGGCTTGCACCCGCGTTTTAACTGATGGATCAGGATCAAATAATTTTACATGATGCCCATTAAGCACAAAGCGCGCCACCCAGCCTGCGCCAATAACGCCGCCACCAATTACTGCAACTAATTGTTTTTTATTATTTTTTGTCATTTTGATTATTGAGGAGCTTGTTTGGTGAGATTTAATCGTTGCCGAACTTCAGCAGGGGTTAAGATACGCGCCCCCATTGTTTCAATCAATATACGCGCCCTTGCAACCAACTCTTCATTTTTGGCAAGCACGCCTTTTTCTAACCATAAATTATCTTCCAAGCCAACGCGGACATTACCACCAGCAAGCACTGCCGCCGCCACATAAGGCATTTGATGCCGTCCCAAAGAAAAGGCTGACCAGAACCAATCTTTTGGAATATTATTCACCATCGCCATAAAGCTGTTAAGATCATCGGGCGCACCCCAAGGCACCCCCATACAAAGTTGAACCAAACAAGGGGCTGGAAGCAAACCTTCTTCGGCTAATGTTTTGGCAAACCATAAATGGCCGCTATCAAACGCCTCCACTTCAATTTGAACACCAGCTTCAGTCATTAGCCTAGCCATTTCGCGTAACATTCCAGGGCTATTGGTCATAATATAATCGGCTTCGGCAAAATTCATCGTGCCGCAATCAAGGGTCGTAAGTTCTGGACGGCAGGAAAAAATATGCGCAACCCGTTCTTCTGCGCCAATCATATCGGTTCCTTGTTTAGGAGGGAGCGGAGTTTTTGTTCCCCCAAGCACCAAGTCACCCCCCATTCCTGAGGTTAAGTTCAACACCATATCGCAATCAGCGTCCCTGATCCGTTCGGTGACTTCACGATAATAAGCTAAATCACGGCTTGGCGCACCAGTTTCTGGATCACGAACATGGCAATGAACAATCGCCGCACCAGCCTTTGCGGCGGCTATTGCTGAATCTGCAATTTCTTTAGGGGAGCGTGGGACATGCGGACTACGGTCTTGTGTACCACCTGAACCTGTTACTGCACAGGTAATAAAAACTTCACGATTGGGGGTTAAAGGCATAGTGCAACGCTCCTATTTAAGTCAAAAAATTTAAAAATTAAGGATTAGGATTTTCGGTATGACCATCAACAGAAATGATTTGCCCTGAAATTTTGGTAGCAGCAGGGGAGGCTAAAAACAAGGCCATCGCCGCAATATCTTCGGCATCAACCAAGGTTTTCATCGATACCCCTGCAACATAGCCTTGATAAATCTGATCATAATCAACACCTTTTTCCTTGGCTTCACGCTCCATCACACCTTGAAAACGTGGTCCATGAACCCCACCTGGGCAAATTGCATTTGCGCGGATTCCAAAACCACCTAATTCCATTGCCGCCGTTTTCATTAAACCATTTATCCCCCATTTGGAAGCGCAATAAGGTGAACGCGATGGATAGCCATAATTACCCGCAGTGGAAGAGGTATAAATCAAAGCCCCGTGCTTTTGTGCCTTTAAAAGGGGAACGGCATAATGCGTCATTAAAAACGCACCCGTTAAATTAACATTAAGACATTGCTGCCAAGCTTCATAAGTTACATTTTCCAACAGTGCAGTTGGTCCAGCAATCCCTGCATTAACACAAACAATATCAACCCCCTGCCATTGTTGCTCAATCTGGTCAAACCATGCCGCCATTTCAATCTGATTGGCAACATCAAGTTTGGAACAAATCAAGGATTCGTCAAAACCTGTAAGCGGATCAAGGGCAGCTTGATCATTGTCGCTCACCCATACATGGTAACCTTCAGCCAAAAACGCCTTAGTCATCGCAAGCCCAATCCCGCTTGCACCCGCACTGATCAGTACCCGCCCCTTACGCATAATTATTTAGTGGCATTTTTGCGTTGGTGCATCAAATTATCCAACCAATCGGGATCCATTTCTGGCACTGAAGACAATAAAAGCTCGGTATATTCATGATGGGGCGGGGTGAACATTGCATCTTTTTTACCCTGCTCAACAACGTGTCCACCCTGCATTACCACAACCTCATCGGCAATCGCCTTCACGGTTGCAAGATCATGGGTAATAAACATATAGGTTAGATTAAATTTACGTTGCAAACGATCCAGTAGCCTTAAAATTCCTTCTGCAACAAGCTGGTCAAGGGCGGATGTAACTTCATCGCAAATAATAAATTGTGGTTCAGCCGCCAATGCACGCGCAATGCCTATACGCTGTTTTTGCCCACCTGATAATTCACTTGGCAAACGATCAATAAATTGATCGGGTTCCATTTCAATTAAGTCAAGCAATTGACGAACACGCTCTTCAACCGCTTTACCATTTAAGCCAAGATAAAAGCTAACTGGACGCCCTAAAATCTCGCGGATGGTTTGTTTGGGATTAAGCGCAGTGTCCGCCATTTGATAAATCATCTGGGCATAGCGTAACTGATCTTTATCGCGTGCTTCATAACGGGCTGGCAGGGGGGAACCGTTAAATAAAACTTGCCCTGATTTTGGTGGTAACAAGCCTGTGATTACCCTTGCGGCGGTTGACTTGCCTGAACCCGACTCGCCAACAACCGCAACGGTTGCCCCGCGTGGGATTGAAAAGCTAACATCGTCTAATACCTGCACTTTGCCATAAGCGGCAACCACATTGTCTAGCTGAATGAGCGGCGAAGAATCTGATTGCGTATCTTCCATTTGTTGTTTTTGAAACTGCCGCACCGACCATAGGGATTTTGTATAATCATGCTGGGGTGCAGCCATAATTTGTCGCGTTTCAGCCTCTTCAACCTCTTCACCCTTAAGCAATATTTTAATCCGATCTGCCATCTGCGCAACCAATGCTAGATCATGGGTAATATAGATTGCCGCCATTTTCTGATCGCGAACAAGGGCGCGAATGACCTCCAACACCTCAATTTGGGTGGTGACATCTAAGGCCGTGGTGGGCTCATCAAAAATGATTAAATCGGGATGGGTGGACATCGACATTGCAGTCATTGCGCGCTGTAACTGCCCCCCTGAAACCTGATGCGGATAGCGAAGTCCAATCGTGTTGGGTTCAGGCAATTGCATTTTATCATAAAGGTTAATTGCCTCTTGTTGGCTGGTCACCCGATCCGATAGGCCATGCCATAGCGGGCCTTCTGAATATTGATCAATCAATTTATGCGCAGGATTAAAGCTTGCGGCGGCTGATTGTGCAACATAGCTAATGCGTTGTCCCAAAACAGATTGGCGGGTTTTAGCATCCGCATCCACAAGCTCCATCCCATCAAAACGAATGCTCCCGCTAGTTATTCGGCAGCCATCCCTTGTATAGCCCATGGCGGCAAGCCCCAAGGTTGATTTGCCTGCACCTGATTCACCAATTAACCCCATCACCTCCCCACGATGGAGGGTTAGGCTAACCCGATCAATAATTTTAAAGGAATCTTCGGGCGCACCTGCCTCAATCACTAAATCCTTAATTTCAAGAAGAGGGGAATGATTATTGGCTTCTGGCATTACTTCAACCCTCCCTTTACTCTTTCAAACCACTGGCGCGGTGCAATTGCCAATCAACAACAAAATTAACCGCCACAGTCAAAAGTGCAATCGCCGCCGCAGGTAAAAGCGGAGTAATATCGCCAAAGGTGATTAAAGTTGCATTCTCCCGCACCATAGACCCCCAATCGGCGGCTGGTGGTTGGATGCCAAGCCCAAGAAAAGACAAGGCAGAGATTGCCAAAAATACAAAACAAAAGCGCAAACCAAATTCAGCCACCAAGGGCGCACTGATATTGGGTAAAATCTCACGGAAAATAAGCCAGCCTAATTTTTCACCGCGTAATTTGGCAGCTTCAATATAATCCATCACAACCACCCCAGCTGTGACTGCCCTTGCCAAGCGAAACACCCTTGTTGAATCAATAACTGCAATCACCAAAATCATATTGGGAATGGAAGTTCCAAGAATCGATAATAGCAACAAAGCAAAAATAAGGGCAGGTAAGGCCATGAATACATCAACAATTCGGCTTAAAAGCTGATCGACCCATCCGCCAACGGTAATGGCCACAATTCCAAGGAAAGACCCCAAAGTAAAGGCGATGATTGTTGTGATTAATGCAATCCCAACCGAATTTCTTGCGCCATAAATAAGGCGGGAGAACATATCACGCCCCAAATTATCCGTACCAAGCCAAAATTCAGAATCCCACGGCAGATATTCATCACCAACAATTTCACGTTCAGCAAAAGGCGCAAGCCAGTTTGCAAAAATAGCCACAAAAACATAAAGTAAGATTACAATCATCCCAAATTTAGCGGTTAAGGGGGCTTGTTTTAAATCTTGTATAAAGGCTGAATTTATCATTAACTTTATCCAATTATCGCTTATGCCGCAGTCTTGGATTGCTTAGCGTTGATAATAAATCCGCCAACATATTCAACCCAACATAGGCACAAGCAAAGATTAATGCGGCCGCTTGCACCACCACAACATCGCGTTTAGCAACTGAATCCACGATTAACTGACCAAGTCCTGGATAAACAAAAACAACCTCCACCACCACAACACCAGTGATTAAAAAGGCCAAATTAATTGAAATCACATTAATGATTGGTGCTAGCGCATTGGGAAGCGCATGCTTTACAATCACCCGCCAAGGCGGCAAACCTTTTAACCGCGCCATTTCAATATAGGGAAGCGCAAGCAAGTTAATCACCGCGGCTCGCGTCATCCGCATCATATGGGCGGTAATGAATAATGTAAGGGTAAGGGCGGGTAAGAAGCAACGATAAAGCCGATCAATAAAATCCATATCAGGCGTTATACGAGAAATAGAGGGAAACCAGCCCGCCTGCGCCAAAAAATAGATCAAAATATAAGCCATGAAAAATTCAGGAAACGAAATCGTGGTTAGTGTGACCACATTCACGATCCGATCAAACAATCTGCCGCGATAAAGGGCGGCCAATAACCCAAGGATAACCGCAAAAGGAACGGCAATCGCGGCCGTATAAAGGGCTAAAAATAAAGTATTATAAAGGCGCGGACCAATTAGTTCTGCAACTGAACGCCCACTGGCGAGGGAGGTGCCAAAATCCCCAATCATGATCCCTGATAGCCAATTCCAATAGCGTTCCCACGCAGGCAAGTCTAATCCTAATTCTTTGCGGAAGGCGGCGACAGTTTCTTTGGTCGCAGATTGTCCTAAAATTTCTTGTGCTAAGTCACCTGGCAATAATTCAATCGCCAGAAAAATCACAAGCGATACGACAAACAGCGTAAAAACGCCTAACAATAATCGTTGGAATAAATGAAACATATTTTTATTTCTTTAAGATAGGAGGATAAGAATTAAGCTTAAATTGATCTTTGCTTATCTCTTACCCCCCTTAATCTTTATCTATATCTTAGGTGAACCACCAACGCTCAACCGCACGGAAGCCATCCAGCGTCCAATTTGCCGCAACCTGATCAGGATGTGCAATATTATTGGAATGCGCCATCACATAGCTTGCATACATTGGGACGATGGTACCACCTTCGTTTGCCACAATTTCTTGCATTTCATAATACATGGCACGGCGTCTATCATCATCCAACTCAACCCGCGCTTCAACAAGTAACTTGTCAAATTTCTCGTTTGACCAGAATGTATCATTCCAAGGAACGCCAGAACTATAAGCCGTTGAAAACATCCAATCTTCGGTTGGACGTCCGCCCCAATAGCAGGCACAAAATGGCTTTTTCATCCATACATTTGACCAATAGCCATCATCGGGTTCGCGCACTGCGCGTACTGTAATGCCAGCTTTTTCAGCCGCTTCGGAATATAATACTCCAGCATCCACCGCCCCTGGGAAAGCTGCATCTGCAACAAATAAATCAACTTCAAGTGAACTAAGTCCAGCTTGTTTTAAGTGATATTTGGCTTTATCGGGGTCTAGCTCCCGCTGTGGCAATTCGGTATTGAAATAGCGATTGGAAGGACCAATTGGATGATCATTCCCAACTTGTCCATAACCATTTAAGATTTTATCAACCATCTCTTGGCGATCAAGTGCAAATTTTAAAGCCATTCGCACATTATTATCGCTGAACGGTGCTGCCCTTGTATCCATTGGGAAGGTGTAATGCTGCGTGCCAGTTGTTGCCAAGACTTGAAGGTCATTACGGCGTTTCAACATATTAATCGTGCTAAGGTCAACGCGATCAATCACATCAACTTCCCCTGAAATAATTGCATTTAAGCGGGCTGAATTATCGGCAATAACCAGCAATTCAACTTCATCAAAATGCGCCCGTCCTTCTTTCCAATAATTTGGATTACGGGTCATTGATGCAGAAACACCAGCATCATAATTTTTAACGACATAAGCCCCTGTCCCATCAGAACTGGTTGGGTCAATCTTACCTTCACTTGCTGGCAAGATGGCTAAGTGATAATCCGATAAGGTAAAGGGAAAATCAGCGTTGCGCTCACTTAACACAATTTTCATTGCATTTTTTCCATCTGCGGTAATTTCTGTGATCGGTGAGACAATTGGTTTGGCGGCCGATTTACTTTCTTCCCCACGATGATAATTAAGGGAGGCAATGACATCTTCCGAATCCATGGTTTTGCCACTATGAAACTCAACACCCTGACGCAGTTTGAAATGCCAAGTTTGCCCACCATCACTGGTATCCCAACTTTCAGCAAGCTCACCAATCAAAGAACCATCAGAATCGACTTCTGTTAAATTGCCGTGGCGTGCGGTTGCAAAGACCTGCGCATAAGCATTTTCCCACAAAGCAGGGTCATAATTATCGGTCGTGCTACCATGCCCCATACCAAGCCGTAATTTGCCACCAGATTTTGGCATTGCTTTGGCTGAATTGGGTGCGCCAAATGGTAAAACCATCGCTGCGCCCATCGCCGCACCGCCTTGCAAAAGGTCGCGTCTGCTGAACTTAAATTTATCATGTTGGTCATTCATAATCTTTTTTCCTCCTTTTTTATTGTAAAAAGATTAACTTTAATTTTCCAAACTGGTTTTTTGATAATTTGCCTTTTCAAGCCATTCAGGGTTCGGTTCAACCCCCCAGCCAACTTGTTCAGGAATTTTTATTTTACCATCAATGATAAGATAGGGATCCTCCTTAAACAAATTTTGTTGCCATGGGTAATAATCTTCGCCCTCAATCGAAAATTCAAGATATTTTCCTCCGTTTGGAATTGCACCAAGTAAATGCATGGTGCATATCGTTACCAATGAAAGATTGGCAGAATGTGGCGTGATTGTCAAATCGGAATAGTTTTGCGCCTGTTCGCATAATTCTAATGTCCGTGTTAAGCCGCCCATATACATGACATCTGGTTGGAGAATATCAACGACTTTACGCGCCATCATCGCTTGCCAAATCGTGACCTCATTATCCTGCTCACCGCCTGTGACATCCAGTTTAAGGGCATCGCGCACCTGTTTTGTTTCATCTAATTTCCAATAGGGGCAAGGTTCCTCAAAATGGCCAATGCCATGATCTTCCAACCTATGGCCAACCTCAATTGCTTTGTCGGGTGAATAGCAGCTATTGGCATCGACAAGCTTATCAATCCCATCGCCAAGTGCATCTGCAACCAGTGGGATAATCGCTTCTGTACGCCCTTCCCATTCATCTTGATTGCGGCCACAGACCGAACCCACACGCCATTTAAACGCATCAAATCCGTAAGCATCGCGCAAGCGTACCAATCGTTCTGCTTCTGCTTCAGGGGTAATATCGCGTTTCATCGAAGATGCGTAGGCACGCAGTTTTTTTGGCTTCCCACCAAGTAAAGCGACAACAGGCTTTTCTGCATCGCGCCCCCACCAATCCCATAAAGCCGTATCCAAACCTGCCAGTGCATAAGCCCTGTAGCCACCAGGGCATTTATATTCTTTTTCTTCAACCAGATGGATTAAATCTGCAATTGCGTTGCGATCAATGTTATCTAAATCAAAGCCAAGTGCATGCGGCGCGATTTGGCGATGAAACACCAAAGTCGTAATATCAGCATTATAAGTTGAACATTGCCCCCAGCTTATACGACCATCAGCAGCCGTTAAACGGATAAAGCTAACAAACTCATTTGAAAAACTCTCAAAGCTTATAATGGGATTCACTTGACAGGTTCCTTAATTCTCTATAGCGAATTTGAATTAAGCTAAGTGATACAAATAAACTTGTCAAATCTTAAGAGTCATTAAAATGGAAGCTGATTATATTATTGTTGGGGCTGGAAGTGCGGGATGTGCGCTTGCTTATCGTTTGGGCGAAGCAGGGCATTCTGTGATTATCATTGAACATGGCGGTAGCGATATTGGGCCACTTATTCAAATGCCAGGGGCTTTAAGCTATCCTATGAATATGCCACGCTACGATTGGGGCTATAAAAGCGAACCAGAACCGCATCTTGGCGGTAGGCAGATTGCTTGCCCACGTGGCAAAGTAATTGGCGGATCATCAAGCATCAATGGGATGGTTTACGTTCGCGGTCACGCCCATGATTATCGCACTTGGGCGCAGTTAGGCGCAATGAATTGGGATTATGCCGATGTGCTTCCTTATTTCAAACGGATGGAAAATTGGCATTCATGTGGACATGGGGGTGATCCTGAATGGCGCGGCAAATCAGGGCCTGTTCATATCAGCCGTGGCAAACGCGATAACCCTTTGGTTAAAGCCTTTGTTGAAGCAGGAAAACAATGTGGTTATGGCCTTACCGCTGATTATAATGGTGAACGCCAAGAAGGCTTTGGTCCTATGGAAATGACCGTCTTTAACGGGCGGCGATGGTCGGCGGCAACCGCATATTTAAAACCAGCATTAAAGCAATTTTCCTGTAAGCTAGTGCGTGGCTTAGCGAAAAAAATCATATTTGATCAGAAAAAAGCAACGGGGATTGAAATTACTTTGCAGGGCGGTGAAGACACAATCATTCGCGCACGGGCTGAGGTTATTTTATCTGCCTCCTCCATTAATTCACCAAAATTATTAATGTTATCAGGGATTGGCGCAGCGGATACTCTGGCTGAGCATGGCATTACGCCATTGGTTGATCGTGCTGGTGTTGGGCAAAATCTGCAAGACCATCTGGAACTTTATATTCAAATGGCGGCTTCTCAACCGATTACGCTTTATCGCTATTGGAATCTGTTTGGCAAAGCGTGGGTTGGACTTCGCTGGCTTTTAACCAAAACAGGGCCTGGGGCTTCCAATCAATTTGAAAGTGCGGCGTTTATCCGCTCCCGAGCAGGGCTTGATTATCCAAATCTTCAATATCATTTCTTGCCAATCGCGGTGCGTTATGATGGGCAAGCTGTATCCGAAGGGCATGGGTTTCAAGTCCATGTTGGCCCGATGCGTAGCCCATCACGCGGATTTGTTCAACTTCGCGATGCAAAGCCTGATACGCCACCAATCATTCAATTTAATTACATGTCAGATCCACAAGATTGGCAAGATTTCAGGGATGCAATTCGCTTGACGCGTGAAATTTTTGCAGCCCCTGCCTTTAAGCCCTATGTTTCGCACGAGATTCAACCAGGGGCAGATATTGTAAGCGATGAAGCATTAAACGATTTTCTTCGTGATCATGTTGAAAGTGCCTATCATGCGTGTGGGACTTGCCGTATGGGGCAAGCCAGTGATCCATTGGCAGTGGTCGATTCTGAGACACGAGTGATCGGCGTTGACGGCCTTCGCGTTGTCGATAGCAGTATTTTCCCGCGTATCACCAATGGCAATTTAAATGGTCCTTCAATGATGGTTGGCGAAAAAGCCGCCGATCATATTCTTGGTAAATCATTACCACGCGATGAATCGCCGCCATGGATTCACCCAAACTGGAATGAACAGCAACGCTAGCCATGATAAATTACACACCCCCCACCTATGATCAAAATAGCCTGCCAGAATGGGCTTATGGAATCCTAAAATTCTGGTTTGTGCAAAGCACGCCTGCTGATTGGTTCACAACAAACCTTGAATTTGATCAAAGGATTAAAGATCAGTTCGCGTCCGTTTTGACAACAAAGGCGCAACAAAATCCTGAAAAAGCTGAAGCAATCCCGCATGCTAGCTTAGCAAAAGTAATTTTGTTTGATCAATTTTCCCGTAATATTTATCGCGGCACGGATAAAGCTTTTGCCTTTGATGGCTTTGCGCGCAAGATTGCAGGGGCTGCACTTGAGGATAATCAAGACCAAACCTTAAGCCCGCCAGAGCGTGCTTTTTTATATATGCCATTTATGCATAGCGAAATTTTGGAAGATCAAAAACGCGCAGTTTCCCTATTTGGAACACTGGATAATCCTCAATCACAGGAATATGCGCAAAAACATTATGACCTGATTGAACGCTTTGGCCGATTTCCTTATCGCAATGAAGTTTTAGGGCGCACCTCAACCGAAGAAGAGCTTGCTTATCTGAAAGATGGCGACCGATTTGGTCAATGATGAAATAAATCAATTGCGGCGATGCCATGTGCGCCTGCCGCATAAATTTTTTCAACATGTTGTTTTGTAATGCCACCAATTGCAACGATTTTATGCTGGCTTAATTCAACCGCTTTTATAAGTCCATCCAAACCGTGGGTATGGGTTACTTTTTGTTTATTGCGAGTTGAAAAAATTGCACCAAACCCAATATAATCAACAGGCTGTGCATTCGCCGCCATAAATTGATCAAAGCGGTTGACCGTAAGCCCAATCAGCTTGTTTGTTCCTAATTTTTGGCGTGCAACAGTTGGATCGCCATCTTGCTGCCCCAAATGTACGCCAGCTGCGCCAACCTCATGTGCTAAATCTGCAAAGTCATTGATAATTAGTGGAATAGACCGTGCGGATAAAAAAGCTTGTAGCGCATGGGCTAATTCATAAAGATTAGCAGGCGATAGATGTTTTTCCCGCAATTGTACCGAAGTCACGCCCTTTTCAATGCAAGCTTCAAGAAAGGCGCAATAATCCTTTAATGGTATTTCCTGCTTACGGGTAATTAACATTGATCTTAACGGATCGTTATCCCCTGTTTTTTTGCTTTTCAAATTGCCCTCACTGTGATAATAGCACGGCTTGATTAAATCAATTCATTGGAATTGACATAAAAAATGCGAATTAGCAAGCTCAAGAACAGGAGATGACAAAAACGTGCAGGTAACCGTAAGAGACAATAATATTGACCAAGCCCTTCGGGTATTAAAGAAAAAAATGCAACGCGAAGGGCTGTTTCGGGAGATGAAACTTCGACGTAATTTTGAAAAACCCTCTGAGAAAAAAGCAAGAGAAAAAGCGGAAGCAGGAAGACGCTATCGTAAGCTTCTTCGCAAACGGCTGGAGCGCGAAGGCTATTAAGCTTTTTTATTAATTTTCAAATAATCGATAATGACAAAGGCGTAATAAGATGAAAGCAGATATTCACCCAGATTATCATGAAATCACCGTTCAAATGACGGATGGTACAAGCTATAAAACACGTTCAACTTGGGGGAATGAAGGCGATGTATTGCGTCTTGATATTGACCCAACTGGCCATCCCGCATGGACAGGTGGTCAAGCCCGCTTAATTGAAGGCGGCAGACTTGCTAAATTTAATCAAAAATTCTCTGGATTTGGGTTAAAACGCTAAAGAAAAAAAAGCGGATAGCTTATTATTTTATGCTATGCGCTAAATTAAGCAAAATACCTGCGGTTGCGCCCCATATATGATGGGTTTGCCAATCCAAACAATAAAAGCGTCGCGATTTACCATCGCGATTAAATTTGGTTTCTTGTCGATAATGACTTTCCTGCATTAAATAATCAAGCGGGGCATAAAATATTGCTTCAACTTCATCTTTATTTAAAATAGGCTTAATTGGCGGGGATAGAACGCCGACCCATGGCGTAATCTCATAGCCTGTTCCTGTATGATAAAGTGGCAAACGCCCAAGCACTGTAATTTGTTCTGGTGGTGTGCCTATTTCTTCATGGGTTTCACGCAATGCAGCTTGTTTATGGGTTTCCCCAGCTTCAATTCGCCCGCCTGGAAAGCTAATCTGCCCTGCATGATGCTTTAATAATTCACTGCGCTTGGTCAACAAAACATCATAACTTGAATTGCGTTTAATTAAAGGGATAAGAACGGCGGCAGGCTTAAATGGGTGTGTCCCATTCACAGTAACTTTTTGATCGAGATCAGGCTTTAAAACCGCTTCAATCCTTTGAAGCATATCCATTATGGCAGGATTTTTCCAGGATTAAGTAAATGATTAGGATCAAAGGCGGCTTTTAGTTGCTGCATCATTGCCACGGCATCTGAACCATGTTCATAATCCATCAAACCAATTTTACCATAGCCAATGCCATGTTCACCCGTGGCGGTTCCTCCCGCATCAATGGCCAGCCGTGCAAGCTGTTTGGCAACCTGTTCAGCCCTTTCAATTGAGTCTGAATCTTCTGCGTCAACCAACATACAAAGATGAAAATTACCATCGCCCACATGCCCAACCAATGGTGCGGTAATCGCATAATCTTCAAGTAAGCTCGTGGCGGCTTCTATCATTTTGGAAAGTTCAGAAATTGGCACACAAATATCGGTTACCAGCCCTGAACAATTGGGCTTAAGCGAAAGGGCTGCATAATAGGCATTATGGCGTGCCGTCCATAAGCGTGTGCGCTCTTCAGGGTGATTAGCCCACTGAAAGCCTAATCCTCCAAAGTAACTTGCCAATTCTTGCACCTCAGCAATATCATGATCGGTGGATTGTTCTGATCCATGAAATTCAAAAAATAAGGTGGGGGCGGGTGTAAATTCGTTCAAATTAGAATAAGCGATGGAGGCTTGCATCTGTAACCGATCTAACAATTCAACCCGTGCGACTGGAATGGCAGATTGCATCACCGCAATCACACATTCTACGGCTTGATTTAATTGTTCAAATTGAACAACGGCTGCTGAAATTACCTGCGGCAGGGCAAATAAGCGAAGGGTAAGCTCCGTCATAATGCCAAGTGTGCCTTCTGAACCAACAAATAAGCGGGTTAGATCATAGCCACTTGCGGATTTGCGCGCCCGCCCACCTGTTTTAATTAAATGCCCATCGGCAGTAACGACTTTTGCCCCCAATACCAGTTCACGCATTGTGCCATAGCGCACGGCATTCGTTCCTGATGCGCGTGTTGCTGCCATCCCACCAAGACTAGCATCAGCCCCTGGGTCAATTGGAAAGAATAACCCTTGATCTTTAAGGGCTTGGTTTAATTGTTTGCGGGTAACCCCAGCCTCAACGGTGCAGTCAAGATCACTTTGATGAATGGCAAGCACCTTGTTCATCCCTGATAGATCAAGCGAAACGCCCCCCTTTAAAGCCGCCAAATGCCCTTCAAGCGAAGTTCCTGTGCCATAAGCAATCACTGGACAAAGATGGGTTGCGCAAATCTGCATCGCCGCTTGCACATCTTCATTGCATTCAGGGTAAAGCACCAATTGTGGTGGCATGGATGGATGCCAGCTCTCCCCTTTACCATGGCGATTTAAAATATCAGGATTATCGCTAAACTGATTTGGAAAACGCGCCTTTAATGCGCTAAGTGCCGAAAAATTTGGTAAATGCTTATCCATAATGAATCATTTTATATAAACCCAAAGAAAATTACAACAATTCATGTAATCTGGAGGCAGTGCGTTTAAATTCTTCTGCCAATCTTGGGTGTTGACATAAATTATCGATTGCAACTGGTAAAGCTAGTAATAGCTGAATTTTGCTTTCATACACGACATCAATTAAGTGCATGAAGCGTTTGCAAGGGTTTTGATGGCTTGTATCCAATATTGGAATATCCGTAATGATGAGTAAATCAAATTCACGAACAAGCGCAAGATAGTCAACAACTCCCAATGGGCGCATACAAACTGCAGCAAAATCAGTTAGTAAAATTGCATGTTCCCGATGCTTATAGCCATCGTTAAATTCAATCTTGCGCCCTTTATGGGTTAGTATAAAAGGCTTCCCTTTGGCTTGTTGATAACCAAAATTAGTTAAAACTGTTTTGAAAATTTCATCTGCGTCTTTATGGTTACATCCAATTAACTGCTTTGCATATTGGCTTAATAAAGGATTTTTAGCCCGTTCAATTTCTTGCAATCGGCGATAATCCTGATCACTGTCCAAATGAATAATTTGAAATTGCTGCTGCAAAAGATCAATAAATGGCAATAAATGTTCGCGTTGCAAGCCGCTTTCATAAAGCTTATCTGGGGCTTGATTAGATGTTACGATAAACATAATCCCTTCATTCACCATTGCCGCAAAAAGCCGTGATAAAATCATTGCATCGGCAACATCGCGGATATGAAATTCATCAAAACAATATAGGCGGGTTTGGGTAGCAAGCTCATTTGCCAATAAGGGAAGCGGGTCTTGTTTAGAATCGCGTATTTGATCTTGTTCGCGCCATAACTTTAACCAATCATGCACTTCCAGCATAAATTGATGAAAATGAACGCGGCGTTTGCTAATTCCTTCAACCGTGTCATGGAATAAATCCATCAACATGGATTTGCCGCGCCCTGCGCCTCCATGAAGATATAACCCACGACAAGGCATTATTTCTGTCGCTTGTTCAGATTTTCCTAATAGCTGATGATAGAGTTTGGATAATAAACCGCCAACTTGTTTTTGCTCGGTTTTAAGATGGTGATAAAAGGCTTCAAGCTGGTCAACCGCTTCGGCTTGCAAACGGTCATAGATAAGTTCAGATTGATCAATGCGATCTTGCCAAGCCTCAAGCGGCTTCATCTGCTTAATGCTTTAAACGATCATGTAAATCCTCACGCCCCATCGCAAGGTATTTTTCTTCACGTTGTCGTAATCGCTCATCAGCTGATAATTTATCAAGCTTTGCAAGGGATTCCGTTATAAATTGCCCTGATTTTTCAATCACCTCATGCGGATGGCGATGCGCACCGCCTGCGGGCTCTTCAATGATTGCATCAATGACCTCAAGGGCTTTTAAATCCTGTGCAGTAAGGCGTAAGGCTTCAGCTGCAGATTTAACGTTAACGTGCGCCCCACCATCGCGCCAAAGGATGGAGGCGCAACCCTCTGGTGAAATCACGCTATAGATTGCATGCTCCAGCATCGCAACTTGATCCCCAGCCGCAAGCGCGATTGCACCGCCTGAACCGCCTTCTCCAACAATAATTGAAATAAGTGGAACAGGGACGTTTAAACAGGAACGAATGGCCTGCGCAATGGCTTCGGCTTGTCCACGCTCTTCCGCACCAACACCGGGATAAGCCCCTGGTGTATCAACAAAGCTAATGATTGGCAGATCAAATTGCGTGGCAAATTCCATCAAGCGGGTTGCTTTACGATAGCCTTCAGGCCTTGCCATTCCAAAATTATGATGCAGGCGACTTTCAACATCATGCCCTTTTTCATGACCAATTACGACAACGCTTCTGCCTTTAAAACGCCCAACACCCCCTAATATTGCATGATCATCACCATAATTGCGATCACCGCATAAGGGTTCAAATTCTTCGATTAACTGCTTACAATAAGCCAAAAATCTTGGGCGGTCTTGATGGCGTGCGACTTGAACTTTTCGCCAAGGATCAAGCTTATTATAAAGCTGTTCAAGCTGGCGGTTCATTTTTGTTTCTAACCGATCAATCTCGGTTGCGATATCCACTTCCCCACCATCACTGATATGACGTAATTCCTTGATTTTACCGTCCATCTCAGCAATCGGCTTTTCAAAATCCAAATAATTTGTCACGCTTGTTCCTTTATTGTAAGTCTCATTCTTAAGTTAGGCTGTTTTCTAACGTTAAATCATTGTAAAAGCAACTCTCCTTAATTGGCATTGCGCACTAATTGTATATAAATGCTTTGCTGAACAGTAAAAGTATAGAATTTTCGATCATATCTTTCGCTTTTGAATACCGTTTTGTTTTTCGATTAAACCTTGCAAGATAATGCCTTAACAGTGAGTTTTTGCTT
The DNA here is from genome assembly GCA_965229675.1 of Alphaproteobacteria bacterium. GTDB lineage: Bacteria > Pseudomonadota > Alphaproteobacteria > CBDDJK01 > CBDDJK01 > CBDDJK01. The sequence continues at coordinate 100,012 of OZ245897.1, read as the reverse complement.
TCAACTAAAGCCGTTTCCTTTTTTGTCATAACATGACGCTCGGCAATGCGAATCTGATTATAGACATGATAATAATCAGTGGCGGAAATCTCTATGTTGTAACGCTCTGATAACCTTAAAGCTAATGGAAAATAAACACTAAAATCACGCGTATTTGTTACTTCAAAGTCAATAACTTGATTTCTAACCCGATCAACAGCAAGCCATATGTATGCTTTATTTAGGGTCTAGACAATTTTAGAGTGGATTTTTTCTAAATTCATTTAATAATATCTTATAAACATTTCCTTGTCTATTGTTAAATCTCCATTCGCATTCTTTGAGATGGAGATAGAATTTATCATCCGTTAATCCATTAAATTTAGCTAGCCTTCTTTTTGCATACGACCAGAATGATTCAATCCCATTAACATGGCATTTTCCTCTTACGAACTCATCCTTTGAATGAAAGACACGATAATGATCCCCAACCAATTATAAGCATAGCATTCAAAACTAATCCGTCATAGGCTTTCCATCCATCTGTATTGATCGTTGATCCCTCCAAAACCTTGCCTTGAATGATTGGCATAAGCTGCTCTTTGCTACAGTTATCAACAATCTTAACATAAACAGCATTTTTTCTTTTTAGCAAACCAAATACGGGTGTTTTTCCAGCAACACCTCTTCCTTTTTTGCCACGAATACGCTTCGTACCAAAATAGCTTTCATCTCATTCAAAAATACCTGATGTCTTGTTTGAATGTATTTCGTGCTGCGTAAGATGGAATATTCTGATGCATATTTGAAAAAATAAATGGTTTATGCCATTCCTACTTATGCCTGTTAAAGATGAGGCATCTGAGGCCGTTAAATCTAACGCAAAACATTTAAGAATTTGCCTAAATTTAGCTTCAGAAAAGTGAGCAACTTTTTTATATTTATTTTTCATAGTCAAAACAATAAGTTAACATAATTTTATATCAACTAAAATTGTCTAGACCCTTGCGTTATTATAGAAAGAACCAATCGACCATAAGAAAATATATGGTAAATTGCCAACCATTTCCTGTTTATCCGATTACTCATCTAGTGGAAACTCCTTGGTATATGCAAGACGATAAAAACTTACTAGGTAGCGTACCCATAAAATTGTTGTATATTTAATTCAAATCTGATTCAGCTTTGGTATTACAACCTTTTTTTAGGAGTTAACCATGTCCAGATTTGATCTTAGTGATTTTGAATGGGAGCTTATCTTCCCACTTTTGCCTCAAAAGAGCCGTGGGGTTAAGCGTGTTGATGATCGTCGTATTTTAAATGGAATATTTTTCAAGCTTCGCACAGGCATTCCATGGCGTGATCTCCCAGAGCGTTATGGGCCTTACACAACTGTTTATAATCGATTTAATCGTTGGACGAAGGCTGGTATTTGGGATCGTTTAATGGATGCTATTTGTGATTATTATAACCATAATCTTGTTATGGTTGATGGGACTTCTATTCGTGTGCATCATTCTGCAGCGACAGTAAAAAAACAGTAAATTTCGTTGTATGGGGCGATCAAGAGGAGGCTTGACAACAAAACTTCATGCCATCGTTAATGAACATGGTTTGGCGATGGGATTTAATTTAACATCAGGTCAAGCACATGATGCTCCTGCTTGTCGTGATTTGCTACAGAATTTGCAATTCGGGCAAGCAGTTCTTGCAGATAAGGCTTATGATGCAGAATGGGTAAGAAACATGATCTGGGAACAAGGTGCTATCGAATGTATTCCATCAAGAACCAATCGAAAAACGCCTAAACCATATGATAAAGAGCTTTATAAACAACGGAATATTGTTGAACGATTTTTTGGAAGGCTAAAAAAATCATTTCGATCAATTGCAACAAGATACGAAAAACACTCAACAAATTTTATGGCATTTGTCAAATTAGCTACAATAAGACTGTGGTGCCAATTTTATGAGTCCGCTACCTAGATAAAAAATGATAAATGCATACAAAAAAGAGCTAAGGACAAATAGACAGAGGTTTCTCAGTGCCTTGCGTGCAAAATATGGTGATTTTCCTCCAAGTGTAGAAAAGCTGTATTTGCAAAAAATGACAGCAATTCAAAATGAGACACGCGGGAAGTTAGGCGAGCTTTTTGGTGAAGTTAGCCTAACAGCAAATGGTATGGCCGACGAAAGTGACATATTCCGCGATACCGTTGTTTTTTCAACCCCATATGGAAAACGTCGCATCGATGTTTGGCATGATGAAAGAAAACATGCCCTAGAGGTCAAAAGTGGTTATGCCTGTTTGAGTAAATTTGTGCGAAATCAAATCAGAAAGGACAAATTTCTTATGGAAAATGGCACCGTAGCCTGTGTTTCTTGGCGTCTTATGAAGGGTGGAAGTACCCCATTAATCAATATACTGGAGGCTAATAAAATAGAAGTATTGTTGGGTTGGCCAGACTTGGATGACCTCTCACTAGGTTACCAAGAAATGATCAATACATCTATGTCAGTGTCCAACGACGAAATTTCATAACACTACTGTGAGATTCCAAAATATACGGACATAATGGCTTTATATGCGATAATACCAACAATTGCCAAAAGTACAATATTCATACACAACAGATACAGGAAAAAGCCTTTTCCAGCTGGGAAATTTCTCTTTTGCTTTACTTCTTGATATCCAATGTCATGGAATTCATCAAAAAAGAAATCCATCTCTTTTTGTCTAATCCATCGTCTCCTATAGTCACTATCAGGCATTTTGAGGTTAACGTTGATATCCATTTCCTCAGGAAATTCAGCCTCAAATGCTCTATCAAGGAGCGTGGTTGTATGTTCTCTGATAAGTTCTAGGCTGTTGAAAAAGGAGGAATAGCCACCAATCAATGAATATGCGGTCAGAATAATGCCAAAATAAACAACAAATGAACCTTCTCGTTCAGCTACGATTCTTGTCTTAATTTTGATGTCATATATTTCTGAAACCTCGTTTGGCAACTCCTGCAATATAACTCTTGAAGCTATCTCTTGGACACGGCGAAACGAAGGTAGTTTGATATCAAAATTTTTATTGGCATTAGATTGACTAAGATGTGCGCCATCCTTCTTAAGATTATAGGGGTAATCAATCGCTACCTTAAAGATTGCTTCTTTTTTGCGCATGATATCGTATATCTTTGATACGTTTACAGATATATTGACTATATTTGGAATTTGCATTTATTGCAATGTCGAACTCATACTTGTTTTGGCATTGCGCACTAATTATATTTTTTGGTACATTTTTTGCATTTGCCCTTTTATTTATGGAGGGTCAATATGATTTCATGCAAACATTGTGGCAGTTCATCTTATGTAAAAAGTGGTATTGTTCATGGCAAGCAACGCTATCGTTGCAAAGCCTGTCTAAAGACCTATCGCTTAGGAGATTTAAGAGAACGCTATACCCAAGAACAGCGGTTAAAAGTTTTGAAAATGTATCTTGAAGGGGTTGGTATTCGTTCCATTGAAAGGTTAGAGAATGTCCCTAATTCACTCATTATCAAATGGATCAGGAAATACGCAAATATTCTTCGCCAAAAATTATTATCTACGCCCATTCCTGATGATATAAAAGACATTCAGATATTGGAAGTTGACGAGCTATTTTCTTACATTCAAAAAAACAAAACAAAGCATACATATGGCTTGCTGTTGATCGGGTTAGAAATCAAGTTATTGACCTTGAAGTAACCAAAAACGCGTGATTTTAGTGCTTATTTTCCATTAGCTTTAAGGTTATCAGAACGTTACAATATAGAGATTTTCGCCACTGATTATTATCATGTGTATAATCAGGTTCGCATTGCCGAGCGTCATGTTATGACAAAAAAGGAAACAGCTTTGGTTGAAAGCAAGAACGCATTACTAACGCATTATCTTGCAAGGTTTAACCGAAAAACAAAACGGTATTCAAAAGCGAAAGATATGATCGAAAATTCTATACTTTTATTGTTCAATAAAGCGTTTGTATATAATTAGGTAGCGGACTCATAAAATTGGCACCACAGTCTTATTGTAGCTAATTTAACAAATGCCATAAAATTTGTTGAGTGTTTTTCGTATCTTGTTGCAATTGATCGAAATGATTTTTTTAGCCTTCCAAAAAATCGTTCAACAATATTCCGTTGTTTATAAAGCTCTTTATCGTATGGTTTAGGCGTTTTTCGATTGGCTCTTGACGGAATACATTCGATAGCACCTTGTTCCCAGATCATGTTTCTTATCCATTCTGCATCATAAGCCCTATCTGCAAGAACTGCTTGCCCGAATTGTAAATTTTGTAACAAATCACGACAAGCAGGGGCATCATGTGCTTGACCTGATGTTAAATTAAACCCCATTGCCAAACCATGTTCATTAACGATGGCATGAAGTTTTGTTGTCAAGCCTCCTCTTGATCGCCCCATACAACGAAATTTACTGTTTTTTTTACTGTCGCTGCAGAATGATGCACACGAATAGAAGTCCCATCAACCATAACAAGATTATGGTTATAATAATCACAAATAGCATCCATTAAACGATCCCAAATACCAGCCTTCGTCCAACGATTAAATCGATTATAAACAGTTGTGTAAGGCCCATAACGCTCTGGGAGATCACGCCATGGAATGCCTGTGCGAAGCTTGAAAAATATTCCATTTAAAATACGACGATCATCAACACGCTTAACCCCACGGCTCTTTTGAGGCAAAAGTGGGAAGATAAGCTCCCATTCAAAATCACTAAGATCAAATCTGGACATGGTTAACTCCTAAAAAAAGGTTGTAATACCAAAGCTGAATCAGATTTGAATTAAATATACAACAATTTTATGGGTACGCTACCTAGTGTGTAATGCCCCTTAATTGCAAAAAATTTGACGCCGAAGCGTTATTGCAAATATATCATAGTCTGATAAAATTAAATTATGAATATATTAACCCCACTTATTGATTTAACCGTAAAAGGGCGCACCGCGATTCAAACAGATCAGTTTGACCTTTCGGCTGAACTTAATGCACTTAAACATGAAGATGATGGGGTTGGTGCAATCGTTAGCTTTACGGGTTGTGTGCGGGGCATGTTATCGAATGATGGGGAGCTTGATGATTCTAAGGAAATTGTTGCCCTTCACTTGGAACATTACCCTGATATGAGTGAACATATTTTAGAAAATTTAAGACAAGAAGCCATGACAAGATGGCGGCTTAATGGTGCAACTGTGATTCATCGTATTGGTCGCTTACAAAAAGGTGAAGATATTGTGTTGGTAATCACCCTATCTGCCCATCGTAAGCAGGCGTTTGAGGCAGCTTGTTTTTTGATGGATTGGTTGAAAACTGAAGCTCCTTTTTGGAAAGCAGAGGAAACGCTGGATGGTACATTACATTGGGTGGAAGCTCGCAAGACAGATGACGAGGCAAGAAAGCAATGGCAATAGCTGAACGGAGCTATGATCTGAATCATGTTGAAATTTACGAAGCTGGGATTGGCGATGCTGATCTTGTTGTGATGATGGTTTATGATCTGCTTTCTGAATTGAATGAACGCCCCAGTACAGAAGCGCAAAAGAAAATGTTTCTTGCTTGCCGTGAATTGTTGGAAGAAGATAGCCCCTCCCGTGCTTTAATCGCTTTGGATGGCAATCAACGCCCTGTCAGTGTAATGACTTTAACCGAAGCGCAAGGGCTGTCCTCCATGGGGACATTTGGGATTATTATGGAGCATTATGTTATTCCCGAAGCACGGTCACTTGGGATTGGAGAAAAATTGCTTGAAAAAACGGTTGAAATTGCAAAAGAAGAAGGCTGGTCTTTGTTGCAGGTAGCTGCGCCGCATGGCAAAATGGCGCAACGCACGCAAAATTTTTATGCACGGAACCAATTTGTAATTGCGGGGGATTATATGCAGTTAACTATTGAAAATATTAAAGGGAATCATGGTCATGCTTGAGCCTGAGCCCTCTTTTCCTTTAATTACGGCTTCATGGCTTGCGGTGCAGATTAAGCAAGCGCAAAAAGCTAACCAAGCGCCAAACCTGATCATTCTTGATGGGTCATGGCATTTACCTGCAGCAGGGCGCAATGCGTATCAGGAATATATTGAAGGCCATATTCCAGGCGCGCGCTTTTTTAATATTGATGAGATTTCCGATGAGGATAGCCCTTATCCTCATATGCTACCTTCTCCTAGAAAATTTGCGCAATATGCCAATGCACTTGGCGTGGATAATCAATCTTTCATTGCGGTTTATGATAGTTATGGTCTATTTTCTGCGGCGCGTGTATGGTGGATGTTTCGTTATTTTGGTCATGATCGTATTGGAATTATTGACGGTGGGTTAAAGGCTTGGAAAAAATTAGGGCTATCGCTTGAAGAAGGCACCCCACCGCTTCCAGAACCTTATGGTGACTTTACGCCATCTACCCGTTCGCATTTGCTAACCAATCGCTTGCAAGTGGAAACTGCCCTAAATGACAAGCATGAACAGATTATTGACGCACGGCCTGCGGCAAGATTTAGGGGGGAAGCACCCGAACCCCGTCCTAATCTAAGGCTAGGTCATATGCCAGGTGCCATTAACCTACCCTTTAGTCTTTTTTCTGATTCAGAACATGGTTATGTTTTGGGACTTGATCAGCTAAAAACCTTGTTGGATCAGCATCATATCAGCGCAACCGATTCTTTTATTGCCAGTTGCGGCAGTGGCGTTTCGGCTTGCACCTTTGCCTTTATCATGGCGTTACTTGGTAATAATCAAGTGTCAATCTATGATGGGTCTTGGGCAGAATGGGGCAGTTTGCCCGATACCCCAATTATTTCTGGTTCTTAATAACAGATACGGCTTGGATGCACCTTGTTGATGTCACCATTACTGATTTGATGCTGGAGCGGTCAGGGTTTGATCAAATTTCTCCGTCACCAGCAACCGCTAGCCCAGTTTATCTTCATAAAATTCCTAATCCCGAACCTGCCTTTTTTCGTGTGCTTTATCATTTTGTTGGCCATGCGTTTGGCTGGTATGAACAAAAGGAAATTGATGATGAAACCTTAAGAACACGCTTACATCATTCTAATACGCAACTTATTATCTTCACGCATCAATCAAGCCTTCCTAATCTTTCATCGATGAAGGCGATTGAACAAAACTCACTTGGTTTTGCTGAATTAACACTTCATCCCCCCTATCAAGTTGAGCTTAGCTTTTTTGGTTTATTTTCACATACCCATGGGAAAGGGCTTGGAAGCACTTACCTTTATCAAACGCTTAACCGTGGCTTTACCTTGAATGATCATCAAATCCAACGCTTTATCCTAAATACGTGTACACTGGATCATCCGCGTGCATTGCCCCTTTACCAATCGCTTGGATTTATTGTGCAAGGACGCAGGCATATTACGATTGAAAATCCCCATAATGGTCAATTTGATTTTATCTTTCCTGAAAATTGTAAAACATGGCCGCCCGCCTGATTATGCTGCAAGGAACAGGCTCGAATGTCGGCAAATCTTTGCTGGTGGCGGGGCTTGTTCGCCATTTTGCGAGAAAAAACATACGAGTTGCGCCGTTTAAACCACAAAATATGTCAAATAATGCCGCCGTTGCTGCTGATGGAGGGGAGATTGGGCGCGCCCAAGCCTTACAAGCAATCGCGGCTGGTCTTGAACCATCTTTTTTAATGAATCCTGTTTTATTAAAACCGCAGGGTAATCACACATCTCAAATTATTTTAAATGGTCGCTATTTTGCAACGGCTAAAGCGGCTGATTATGGCAAGTATCAACCACAATTATTGGCGGGTGCGCTTGATAGCTTGGCTGAATTGCGCGGACAGCATGATCTAATTATCATTGAAGGCGCAGGCAGTCCTGCTGAAATAAATTTACGTGCGCGTGATCTTGCCAATATGGGATTTGTTTCAGCTCTTGATGCGCCTTGCCCTGTTTTCTTGGTTGGTGATATTGATCGTGGTGGTGTGATTGCTAATTTGGTTGGAACCTATCACGTATTGCCGCCCAATGATCGTGCTTTTATCAAAGGCTTTATTATCAATCGGTTTCGTGGTGATCCGTCCTTATTTGCGGATGGCATGACCTATATTAGCAAACAAACAGGTTGGAGGCCGCTTGGAATTGTACCGTGGTTTGAAGCTGCAAATCAGCTCCCTTCCGAAGATAGTCAAGATTTTGAAGCAAAATATGCAAAATTTAGCCAATCTCCTACCGATCAACCCATTCATATTGTTGTTCCTAAATTAGCTTTTATGGCAAATTTTGACGATCTTGATCCGTTAGCCCAGCATCCCGCAGTTCGGTTATCCATCCTTAATCAAGGGGAGGCATTACCAGCAGATTGTGATCTTGTTTTGCTAATGGGAAGCAAAAACACAAGGAAAGAAGCGGAATTGCTCCATAAAACAGGGTGGGCGATTGATATTAAGGCACATGCGCGGCGTGGCGGCGCTGTGATTGGGTTATGTGGTGGTTATCAGCTTTTAGGGCGTTGGATTCATGACCCTGAAGGCATTGAAGGCACGGCTGGAAGCAGTGAGGGACTTGGTTTGCTAGAGATTGAGACCACCTTAAAAGCCCCAAAAATCACAAAAACGGTTAAGGCGTTGTTTGTAAAAGGACAAATTCCCGTTAATGGTTATGAGATTCATATGGGACGAACTGAGGGGGCTGATTGTAACCGTCCTATCTTATTACCCTCAACACAAGAAAGCGATCATAAGCTAACAGATTGTGGCGCACAATCGGCTGATGGGCGTATCATCGGTTGCTATTTGCATGGGTTATTCGCCAATCAGGCCTTTTGTAATCAATTCTTGCAACAATTCAAAACACAGCCTATTGATACAGATATAAGCTATCATCAACGAATAGACGACACTTTAAATCTATTGGCTGATCATCTGGCTACCCATCTTGATCTATCTTATTTCGAAGAAAAATAATGCGTGCAATTACCTATAATCGTTTTGGTGCTGCTGAAGAGGTATTAAGCTTAAAAGAGCTGCCAACCCCAACACCGATAGCGGGGGAGGTGCTTGTCCGCCTTCATACCTCAGGGGTAAATCCATCCGATATTCGCGCAAGGGCAGGTGGGCGACCTGGGGTTACCAAGCCGCCTTTTCCTGAAATTATTCCCCATAGCGATGGGGCGGGTGTGATTGAAGCGGTTGGAGCGGGCGTTTCAAACAAACGCATTGGGGAGCGGGTTTGGCTATGGAATGGACAATGGCAACGCGCTTTTGGTACTGCCGCAGATTATATTGCCCTACCTGCCCAGCAAGCCGTTCCCCTTCCAGATCATATTTCGTTTGATCAAGGTGCAGTTTTAGGGATTCCAGCATTAACTGCCACCCATGCAGTGTTGGGTGGGGGCAAGGATATAGTAGGCAAAACTATTTTAATCAGTGGCGGTGCAGGCACAGTTGGTCATATTGCAGTGCAGATTGCATCGGCAAGCGGTGCGAATGTGATTGCAACGGCTGGTGATAAGGATAAGCTTGCAGAAGCCAAGCAAGCTGGCGCAAACCATGTATTTGATTATCGTGATGCTAACCTGCAAGCACAGATTATGGAGGCAACGAACGGTATGCTAATTGATCATATTATCGAAGTTGAATTTGGCAAAAATATTGAAATGAACTGCGCGTTAATCGCAACGGGTGGTACAATCACTGCCTATGGTTCCGCACAAAACATGACACCAACCTTGCCCTTTTATCCGCTTATGTTCAAAGCAGTGAACATTAATTTGGTTCTGATTTATTTACTATCTGTGACCGAGCGTCAGGAAGCCATCACCCACCTAACCCGCTTGCTTAATCAAAACGCCCTTAATTTAAGGATTTCTAACCGCTTAGCCTTAACCGATTGCGCCAAAGCCCACCAGCTAATTGAAAACGGTCAACGCAATGGATCTGTTATTTTAACTAATCAGCTTTGAAGCACCATCTTTTTTACGTTAAATTTGATAAAGGAAAACAAAAAAATGGATATGGATCAATTTACAAAGGAAGTTTCTTGTTTTGCAATCGCGAATAAAAATTTTAATAAGCTTTTTTGTATTGGATATAATAAAACTGGAACAACCACTTTGGAAAGGGCATTGAAAACATACGGTTATAAATTACCAATTCAAAGAGAACAAGAATTACGCTTAACAAAAACAGTTTTTGAAACCGATTATACCGAATTATTAAGATTTTGTGATCAATATGATGCGTTCCAAGATATGCCCTTTTCACAAGGGTTGACGTTTATTGTAGCAGATGCTTTGTTTCCAAATAGTAAATTTATACTTTCTGAACGTGATGCAGATAGCTGGTTTGCCTCAATATCCAATTCTCATAAAAAGCTTTTTAATTTAGAACGATTTGATGATTTAACCGAACAGGATATTTTTGATAAATTCTTATATTTATATCCAGGTTATGTTTATTCACATAAAAAACGTTTGCTTACCAAATTTGATAGCAATGAAAAAGAAATCTTATGGAATAAAATTCACGATTACGAATATTATATCAAAGAATATAAAAGACGAAATGAGGATATAAAACGTTATTTTTCTGATGCACCACATAAATTATTAACCATTGATATAACCAAGGAAAAAGATACATCAAAGATTTGTGATTTTTTGAATATTCCATCAAGATATATCATTGAAATGCCACATTTAAATGAAACCTAATTTAACAGCTTATTTAATATTAACGCCGAAATAAACTCATTCTATATTCAGGTTAAAAAATTAAAAAATTAATGACAAAAAAGAAATATCAAAAAATTTTAATTAGCGGTGGTGCAGGGTTTGTTGGTTCTAATTTGGCGGCGCATTGGCTTGCCTCGGGTCAGGCAAGTCAGGTTGCTATCTTGGATAATTTATCGCGCAAAGGAAGTTCGTTGAATGCAAAACGAATTGTTGATGCAGGTGGCCAATTTCTGGAGATTGATATTCGGGATCAACAGCAATTATTCCAATTTGATGATATTGATTTAATCATTCATTGTGCTGCAGAACCTTCGGCTAGGGCGGGGTATAATGAAACGTTGAAAGAGGGGATATCCCCCCTTGATGTCATAGATATTAATTTTCTTGGTAGCGTGAATTGTTTGGAATTAGCAAGACGCAACAAGGCGGATTTTATTTTTCTATCGACAAGCAGGGTCTATCCACAATCAATCTTACAAGCCCTGTCATATAAAATAGAACATCGTCGATTTATGCCAACGGGTAACGCATTTTGTGAACAATTAGCACAATATGGCGTAAATGAAAATTTTCCACTTATTGCAGAATCTGGTGCGACAAGGGGATTTTATGGTGCTTCAAAACTTGGTTTTGAGCAACTTATTAACGAATATATCGATCATTATGATATGCAGGCAATCATTTTGCGGCTTGGGACGATGGCTGGGGCTTGGCAGATGGGTAAGGTGGATCAAGGCGTGATCAGTCTTTGGGTTATGCATCATTATTTTAACGTACCCTTAACCTATCAAGGGTATGATTTTAAAGGGCATCAGGTGCGTGATGTACTGCATCCATCCGATTTGGCGGAGTTACTTGACATTATGATTGCAGATTTTTCAAATCATAACGGTATAATCTATAATGCTGGCGGTGGAATGAATAATAGCCTGTCTTTATGTCAATTAACTGATTTGACACAGAAAATTGTTGGAAAGACCTGTTCTATTACTGAAGGCAAACAAGCAGAAGCAGGTGACATTCCTTGGTATGTATCAGACCATCGAAAAATCTCAAGCGTAACGGGTTGGCAACCAAATTATTCTTTGGAAATGATTATAGAGGAGATAAATAATTGGATTAAAATCCATGAATCAACTTTAAATTCGACATTATTTTGAGATTGAGGACGAATTGAAATAAATACAAGGGTCAGTTCGGTTCTTCATTCCAGCCGTTTCAATATAAATATCATGGGGGTAAAGTGACGCAAGGGTATTGGCAAGCGGCGCTTCTTCAAGCTCTCCTAAAGCAACCGATGCAATAGAATATTCAGGGGCAACAGATTTTATAAAAAAGGGGATGCCGTAATTATTCCGTGTGTGTCCGCGCCCTGCAATCACAATGACCTTATCGGCATGATAATTTTCAATCGCCATTAGCACTGCATTACTTAATGCCATATCACGCGCCCATTGTGCTTTCACCATGCCATCTAAACGTTCACGCTTTATTTTACCGCAATGGGCTTCAAATTGTTCTTCAAGCAATTCGGGCGGACTGATCGCTAATTTCGGCAAAAGGGATGAAAATCGCTGGACTAAATGATCGGGAAGGCTTTTGAAACCTTCTCTTGCAACAGCCATCACAGCATCACGGTCAAGACCACCTGCAATTAGCTTAGCGTTAATTTCAAGGGTAGCTTCAATGGTTTTATCATAATCATAATGATTATAATCTGGCCAACCCAAGGCATTCCAACCAACTGCCTGCCCAAACGCTTCAGCATCGCCTTCATAATCATCAAGGGTTGATTGTAGGGAAGATGGCAGCATTTCATAAACAACCGCAGGGCGTTTCGCGATACCGCCGAGGGAGCGAATAAATTCTGCTTGTTTGCGATGATGGTGGGGATTATCGTGAAGTTCCCCCAATAAGACAATCCGAGCTTGTTGCAAGAGATGCGCTTGTGGCTTCTCTGATTTTGCAGGCATTGAAGCCAATACCTGCCCGAATAAGAACCATGCCATACATGCAAAAAATAGCGATAAAGCGATGATCCTTATTCGAACAAGCATTTTTGCAATTATGGTTAATCTGCTTTATTATCCGCCTGTTCTTTTTGTGCTTTTTCAGCTTTATTTTTAGCAAGCTGTAGGAAATTGATTAGCGGTAGGCGTGGTGGGTTAAACCCACCTTCACGAATTAAGTTAATCGCTGTTGTGCGCAAAAACGGATAAAGTAAGGTTGGTGCTTCCACCATTGCAATCGAGGCAATGGCTTCCTTAGGCACTTCATTGATCCTAAGAACACAAGCTTGAGTCATTTCCGCAATATAGGCGGTTTTAACTTCTGTTTCTGCGGATGTATTACCCTGCTGAGGTGCATCTTCTTGATCTTCCTCAGAATTTGCAGAATCCATCGCTGCCATTCCTCTGACCTCTAATTTAATTTCAACCAGAATGTCTCGGCCACCAAGCGTTGTTGTTTCAACATCAATATCAAAATGGGGACGAATTGGTTTGGGGTCTTTAAAAATTTCTGGCGCAAGCGGACTTTCAAACGAAACATCCTTAATATATTGTATCAAGAAATTGAACGGCTGTCCTTTGGGGCGTGCTGCTTGCTGTTCAGCTTGTTCTGGGTTGGTTGCTTCCGCATTTTCTGATTCAGCGTTAGCTTGGTTATCCTTTTTACTCTTTTTTGCCATCATCTTATCTTTCTTTTATTTATGGTAACTCCGCTTAATCGTTACTGCATCATTCAACTGACAAATTCAGTGTTTTTCGTGCAAATAGCTGATATAAGCTAAAATATTAAATTTGTTCCTAGCCAGTTATTCCTAAATTTGCAAGAGTCACCTTATGCCAGTAGCAAAAAAAACTAAAAAATCAACGGTTAAAAAGCGCAAACCCATTCGTAAAAAACCTGCTGGAAAAAGTCGTAAAACATCAAAAAATGCATCACGAATATCACAAATTCGTAAAAGAATAACATTATTATTAGCCATTCTTTTATGGGGAATGTTCGGTGGTTTAGGGCTAGTCTTGTGGTATGGATGGGATTTGCCAGACCCTGCTAATCTGACAAAAGCCGTAGAACGCGCCCCTTCCTATCGGGTATTAGCAGAAGATGGTACATTATTATTAACAACAGGACAAACTTATGGTGCGCCAGTTGAGGTTGCTAATTTACCAAAGCACGTTCCAAATGCATTATTGGCACTTGAAGATCATCGTTTTTATACACATTTTGGCGTTGATCCAATCGGGATTGCGCGTGCTGCCTATACAAATTTAAAAGCAGGTAGCACCCGCCAAGGTGCTAGCACTATTACGCAACAGGTTGCCAAGACCCTTTTTTTAACGCCTGACCGTACCTTTCGCCGTAAGATACAAGAGGCTTTGCTTGCAATTTGGTTAGAAACAAAATTCACAAAACCACAAATATTAAGCATTTATATGAGCCGTGTTTATATGGGGAATGGCGTTTGGGGATTTGAAGCGGCGGCAAAGGCTTATTTCAACCGCCCACTTTCACAATTATCATTGATTCAAACATCTGTTTTGGCTGGATTGCCGCTGGCTCCGTCAAGGTTAAATCCATTGGTTAATCCAACTGCTGCAAAGCAACGCGGCATAACGGCTTTGAATAAGATGGCACGTTATGGCTGGCTATCTAAACAAGATGCCAAGAAAGCTGCCAAACAGTCCCTTCATTTAAAGCCCAATCATACAAGAAAACATGGTAGTAATTTATTTGCGCGCCATGCGTTGGATCATGCGTTGGATTTAATCGGAAAAAATACAGGTGATTTAACCATTCATACAACCCTTTCTGTTCAATTACAGCAACATGCCGCCAACGGTTTAAAGCAGGCTTCATCTTATTTAGATCGTGGGAAAGCAAGCGAAGCTGCCTTACTTGCTTTGGGTAAAGATGGTGCGATAAAGGCAATGATTGGCAGTCGATCTTTACAAAATCAAGCTGGATTTAATCGGGTTGTACAGGCGGCACGGCAACCAGGGTCGGCTTTCAAGCTTTTTGTCTATTTAACTGCAATTGAGCAAGAATATTCTCTAAGCCAAAGCATTGAAGATCAGCCCTTTGATTGGGATGGGTGGCAACCCAATAATTATGATGGCAAACATCATGGGATTTTAACCCTTGAGGAAGGCTTTGCGTCCTCCAATAACATTGTCACTGCTAAGCTTGCTAAAATAGTTGGTCTGAATAATATTATCAAAATGGCAAGGCGATTAGGAATCACAACGAAATTAGATCCCTTGCCTGCGCTATCGCTTGGGGCGTTTGATGTCACATTGCAAGAGCTGGTTGCCGCTTACGGCGTTTTGAATCGTGATGGCTATGTTGTTGAACCTTATATGATTAAAACTATAAAGGACATGGATGGACACAGCCTTTATGAAGCAAACCCACGAAGGGATATTCGCCTTTTATCATCAGATACGGTTATGAAAGCACAACAATTATTAAAGATCGTGGTTACGCAAGGAACGGGGCGCAAGGCCGCCCCTTTAAGATTGATTGGAAAGGAAAATTGGGTTGGGGGAAAGACGGGAACAAGCCAAAATTATCGTGATGCTTGGTTTATCGGATTAAGCGATTTACACACTTCAGGTGAGGAGGCACTTACCCTTGGGATATGGCTTGGTAATGATAATAATAAACCCATGAATGGCATAACTGGCGGTAGCCTACCTGCTTGCTTATGGCGGCAAATTATCACAAGCCACGCAAAGCGCATTTCCCCGCCTAAAGGATTTTCTTGTTAAAAAAAGAGCGTTAATTAACCTCGTGGTAATCTTGATGCGTCTTGGTCAAAGTTAAAAAGATCATTTTAATATCCAGTAATAATGTTCGTCTTTTTAAATAATCATAGTCTATGGCCGCTAATTTGGCAGGATTGCTCATATCCACTCCCAAAATTTGTGCTAGGCCAGTAATCCCTGGTACTAGCTGATCAACCCTTTTTTTCTTGCGTTCATTTATTAACGCGGTTTGCATGGGAAGGCATGGGCGCGGTCCAACTAAACTCATTTCCCCTCTAAATATGTTAAAAATTTGTGGCAATTCATCCAATCGTGTTTTGCGTAAAAATCGCCCTATTGGTGTGATTGCCTGCGCGCTAATTTCATGCGTACCTGCTTGCTTAGTTCCTTGAACCATTGTGCGGAATTTATAACAGTCAAATAATCTTCCATATCGACCAAACCGCTTTTGGATAAAAAGCCCCATGCCAACAGAGGATAATTTAACCAGCAACCAGCAAATAATCATCAACCATCCTAAGGCTAAGAAAATAAAGAATGCACCTGCTACATCCATAATACGCTTCATCCCATTATAAACTGGATTATGCAGTTTGCCATCCGTAACGAAGGATTGAAGCGGTATTTCTTGTTCATTTAAATACATAATAAAGTCGATAAGATCATCAATATGCGTGGTTACAAAAAAGGCACTAACAAAATTAAATATAAATTTTGATAGGTTGGGTAATAAAGTTAAATGAATTGATTGATCATCATAAATATATCCGTAGGAAGCGATGATCTTATTTTTTTCCTTAATTTTTCTTTTTAGCGGAATAAAATTTATGGTTTTAAATTCTGAAAAATCCCTAACATCATCTGAAAAATTCAAGATCAAATCAGAAGGATTTAATGCGCTAATAATATTTTTAATATCTGTTACGGTAGCCGTTGGATATTGTTTTTGTAAAACCTCGGGAGATTTTGTTACTAATAATAGGTTTTTTTCCTTTTTTAATAAAAGGGGAATGATCATCCTAGCAACCTTGGTTTCAGTGCCGATGATCACTAAACGCTCATAATTAGAAGGAGGGATTTTGGTGGTATCTGACAAAATAACCATAAATATTTTTGTTAGTGTTGCGTATGGCTTAAGCTGTGTTTTATATTCATTGTCTCTTAAAATGCAATATTAAAACCAATTATCGTTAGCCATAGGTTTAATTTTGGTTGACGATGATAATAAAATAAACAAAATATAGCCATTCTTAATTTAATTATTTTTTTATCCTAGTGAATAGCGTTAAGGGGTTGGGCGTGACGCAGAAAAAAGAGTCATTGGAATTGTTGCGCCTTGATGGTATTTCGAAAAGCTATCCTGCTATAAAGGCGAATGATAACGTATCGCTTACGGTTGATAAGGGACAAATTCATGCCTTATTAGGGGAAAATGGCGCAGGAAAAAGTACCCTGGTTAAAATCATTTATGGCATATTGCAGCCCGATTCGGGTTCTATATGGTTAGATGGTGAGCTGGTTAAACTTACCTCCCCTGCCCATGCACGAAGCCTTGGTATCGGCATGGTTTTTCAACATTTTTCATTATTTGAGGCAATGACCGTTGTTGAAAATATAGCGGTGGGGCTTCCATCCGCCCTTTGTGGTAAGGATTTGTCTGAACGAATTGCAGTTACCTCAAAAATCTATGGATTGCCGCTTGATCCAGATCGTAGTGTAGCCTCCCTTTCAGTTGGAGAGCGGCAGCGTATTGAAATTGTGCGATGTCTGCTTCAAAATCCACGTCTTTTAATTATGGATGAACCAACTTCTGTTTTAACGCCGCAAGAGGCCGAAACCTTATTTGACACCCTGCGCCAGCTAATCAAGGATGAAATTGCCATTCTTTATATCAGTCATCGGTTGGAGGAGGTACGCAAGCTATGCCATCATGCGACCATTATGCGCCAAGGTAAGGTTGTAACGACTTTAGACCCTGCTAAAGAAACCGCTAAATCGCTTGCAGAAAAGATGATGGGGCAGATACTGGTCGCACCGCGTGTAACTCATCAAGCAAGTGAAAAGGAGAAATCGCCTTTATTGATTGTTGATCGTTTAAATTTAACCGCAAAAGAGCATAATGGAATCAATCTGCAAGATATTAACCTTGAATTATATGCTGGTGAAATCATGGCGATTGCAGGACTTGCTGGCAACGGACAAAGCGAGTTAATGGCTACTTTAACAGGTGAACAGCTGCTAACAACCTCTGAAAAAGTTCAAACGTTACGGTTTAAAAATGAGTCGATTGGGCATTTGTCACCAGCCAAACGCCGTCTTAAGGGACTTGCTTTTGTTCCAGAAGAACGGCTTGGACATGGGGCGGTAGATGATATGGCGTTATGGATGAATACATTGTTAAGTGCTGCCGATACCAAGCGGTTAATGCAATCGGGTGTGATTAAAAAGCCAACTACGATTGAATTTTCCAAAGCAATTATCTTTGAATTTAATGTCAAAACAACAGGTTCTAATGCAATTGCCAATGCACTATCTGGCGGTAATTTACAAAAATTTATTATGGGACGGGAAATATTGCAAACCCCAGAACTATTAATTGTTTTTCAACCAAGTTGGGGAGTCGATGCAGGTTCTGCCGCCCTTATTCATCAAGATTTGCTGAATTTAGCCGCTGATGGAACAGCGATTTTAATTCTATCACAAGATTTGGATGAAATTTTTACTGTGGCCGATAGAATTGCAGTTATAGCAAATGGTCGTTTATCACAGCCTGTTCCAGCGACGAGCATTAGTGCTGATGAAATTGGTTTGTTGATGGGAGGAGTAGAATAATAATGCTTAAATTCAACTATTTAAAATTTCACTTGGAACTACGCGCTCAACCTTCGCAATCCATGTATTATTTAGCCCCTATATTTGCTATTTTGCTAACCTTGCTTGTTGGTTCATTGCTTTTTACCATATTAGGGCATGATGCATTAATCGCATTAAAAACTTTTTTTGTTGATCCGCTATCAACGGGGCGCGGCATTTCCGAATTATTTTTAAAAGCAACGCCGCTGGTATTGATTGGATTAGGGCTATCTTATGGCTTCCGAGCAGGTATATGGAATATTGGTGCTGAAGGTCAATTCATTTTAGGTGGGCTTGCAGGCGGTTGTGTTGCCTTATTTTTTTATGAGCAAGAGGGGGTGTATATCCTCCCCCTAATGCTATTGGCAGGCATGATTGCAGGCATGGCATGGGCAGCAATTCCAGCCTTTTTCAAAACTAGATTTAATACGAATGAAATTTTAACTTCGCTTATGCTGGTTTATGTTGCGAATTTACTGTTAAGCGTTCTTATTCACGGACCGTTAAAAGACCCTGATGGTATGAGTTTTCCTGAGTCACGTTTGTTCCATGATGCTGCGCTGTTACCAACCTTATTTAATACCAGATTACATATTGGCGCATTATTTACTGTTATTTCCGTTGGCATTGGTTGGTTTATCCTATCCAATCATCGTTTTGGCTTTTATATTAAAGTGATGGGAAGCGCGCCGCGCGCTGCAATCTTTGCTGGGGTGAACCCAAAACAAATTACTTGGGCTGCCTTGATGATTAGTGGCGGTGCAGCTGGGCTTGCAGGCATTTTTGAAGTAGCAGGGCCATTGGGACAAATTGTTCCAACCATCTCCCCTGGTTATGGTTTTACAGCAATTATTGTTGCTTTTTTAGGCCGTCTTCATCCGCTTGGTGTTTTATGGGCAGGGCTTATTCTTGCCTTAACCTTTATTGGCGGGGAAACCGCACAAGTGCGCCTTAATATGCCAAGTGCCGTTACAGGCGTATTTCAAGGTATGCTATTATTTTTTATTTTAAGCTGCGATATCCTAATCAAATACCGCATTCGCCGTGGCTAATAGGCTTATAAATTAGATGGCTTTTTTTAATCAGATGCAAACAACTCTATTTTCACTTTATAGCCAATGGCATATAAAATGAGTCTATAAATTTTGGATTTGCAAGACCTGTTCTACAGTTTTTTGTGTTTTTCTTCTTATTGCTTTAACCTGTACCCATTTATGCTCTATTGGATTTAAATCTGAAGAATATGAGGGTAAATATTCAAGAATTAACTTTGCGTCTTTAATTGCTTGTTGGGTATCTTGCCTTTTATGGAAGGTTACATTGTCCATGACAATAACCGTTCCAGCTTTGGTTCTTGGGATCAATTCTTGAACTACCCATTGATGGAATATGGCTGCATTGATATTTGTTTCAAACATGCAGGTGCATAGCAAGCTTGACCCCAATAAGGAACCAATTACATTAATGCATCCTTTTGCATGCCAATCTTTTTTACCATAACATCTTGTGCCAATTTCACTATAGCCATGCGTTCTTGGCATATCCTTAGTATCATATCTTGGGCAAATCCGCTTTCGTCAATATAAACAATCGGATGCTGATTATCTATGTAAGCATTAAGCTTATGTTTGAATAAAATACGCTTTTGTGCATCTGCTTTAGGGTGATATAGCGTTTTTTTATAGCTAAACCCTAAACGCTTTAATGCGTGTGTGATACCACGAATGCTAACGACTTGTCTTGACGCACGCTCATGCAAATAAGCATCAGGGTAACGAACAACGTCATCTCTTAGTAAATCCATATCAATTTTAACGCTTCCCTTATTCCTCCTTGTCTTGAGAGAAAGACGATGTGACCAACGAACTAAACTGGATTTACTAATACAAAAATGAGCTGCCGTCGCATCAAAGATTAGACCGTGACAGGCTTTATAAGACAATACACATTTCCTAAAATCTAAGCAATAAGTCATAATAAAATCATATTCAATTTATATGCTATTCGCTATATCTTGAAGGCGTTGGCATTCGCTCTATTGAAAGGTTAGAGAATGTCCCTAATTCATTCATTATCAAATGGATCAGGAAATACGCAAATATTCTTCGTCAAAAATTATTATCTACGCCCACTCCTGATGATATAAAAGACATTCAGATATTGGAGGTTGACGAGCTGTTTTCTTGCATTCAAAAAAAACAAAACGATGCTCAAAGGCAAAAGATATGATCTAAAACTCTATACTTTCACCATTCAATAAAGCGTTTATATATAATTAGTACCTAATGCTGAGTTTAACACACGATATGGTAAATTATATTAAATCCCTTTTTTAAAAGAGTTTGTCCCAAATTTTGTCAATATGGGCTTCAGTTTCTGGTGACATGGCTAATAATTGCCCCCATTCACGTTCTGTTTCGCCAGCTAATTTATTGGTGGCATCAATGCCAACTTTACCGCCTAATCCGCTTACGGGGGAGGCAAAATCAAGATAATCAATCGGCGTTTGATCAATTAATATTAGGTCACGCACGGGATCTGCACGGGTTGAAATTGCCCAAATCACATCTTTCCAATCACGGCAATTAATATCTGCATCGACAATAATTACCCATTTTGTATAAAGGAATTGACGTAAATAAGACCATACGCCCATCATAATCCTGCGGGCTTGTCCTGCATAGCGTTTATGGATAGATACGACTGCCACCCGATAGCTACAGCCTTCTGGAGGAAGCCAAAAATCAACCAATTCAGGAAATTGCTGTTGTAAGAGCGGGATGAATAATTCGTTCAAAGCCTCCCCTAACACAGAAGGCTCATCTGGCGGACGTCCAGTATAGGTTGATAAATAATAAGGATTACGCCGCATCGTGATTGCACTTAGGTGGAACACGGGAAAAAGCTCAACCGAATTATAATAACCTGTATGATCACCATAAGGACCTTCTTCTTGATAGTCATCAAAGTGAATATGACCTTCCAATATAATTTCAGCATGGGCGGGAACTTTTAAAGGAACGGTTTTACATTCCACAAGCTCAACCGCTTTACCGCGCAATAGACTGGAAAATTTATATTCTGATAGATTATCAGGAACTGGCGTAACGGCTGCAAGCGTTGTTCCAGGATCAGCACCAATCACTGCTGCTACAGGAAAGGGTTCTGGTTTTTTATCTTGCCATTTACTTAAATGTTGCGCACCGCCACGATGCTTTAACCAGCGCATTAAGGTGCGATCACGCCCAATGACCTGCATGCGATAAATCCCAAGATTATAATCATCTTGACTATCTTCAGATGGATTAGGGCCTTTGGTAACCACCAATGGCCAAGTAATAAGAGGCGCAGGTTCATCTGGCCAGCAGCCTTGAATGGGCAACTGATTCAAGTCAATTTCTTCACCTTTCAAAACGATCTCATGAACAGGGGCTTTACGGATGGTTTTTGGTTGCATCGCCAATAATTGCTTAACCATTGGCATCATTGACAGGGCTTGCTTAAAATTTGCAGGTGGGCTTGGATTGCGCAAATAAGCCAATACTTCACCAAATGCGCGCAATTCTTCTGGTTGTTTTCCCATGCCCCATGCCACGCGTTCAACCGTACCAAACAGATTGATAACCACAGGCATTGAATAAACATTGCCATTCTCATCCACCGGCTTTTCAATGATTGCAGCCCCAAGCCCATCTGCAATTAGTCGCCGATGCACTTCGGTAATTTCCAATGCAGTCTTTAAAGGATGCGTGATGCGCAATAGTTGCCCACGCGCTTCAAGCATTTCCAAAAACTGCCTTAGATCACGATAGGCCATCTTTTTAATGTTAATTATCTTTTGGGATGGCCATTACCAGCGTCCAGTAATGGGTATAGCGCGCCGCCCCTTCATCAAAGGGCAGAAAATAATAACCGATTCCCATTTCGGTAATATGAGGTTCCAGCATAGCCTCGCGATGGCCTTTTTTGGAGGCAATCCACGCATCCACGGCTTGGCGTGGCAGGCGGCTTCCCCCATGTAAATTTTCAAGAACTTTATGCCAACGATAGCCACTGGCGGTAACACGTTGACCGATTCGGTCGCCTTCTGGTGCTTTATGGGCAACAAAATCCTTTAACGCCATGCGTCTTGAAAATTTTTGTGCAGTTTCATCCAATAATGGGTTTAGCTTTAAGGGTGGCAATTTATATTGCGCACGAAATTGATTAATAAAACGCTGAGCAGAATCCCGCCAAGAGGCAGGTGCAGGCAATTTAGGGCGTACAAACACAACGGTCCATAAAACACCTTCCCCACGCGAATCCCTGATAATTTGACGATTAGCAGCAACCCCAATTTGGGTGAATTGATCAGAATAAATCATTTCCCGATTTTTAGGTTTTTCCAACCAATTATTGACCTGCTGTTGTGGGGAGAGGTTGCTAGCTGAAGCTAAAAACACGGTTCGTTCAAAAGGATGACGTATCAATTTTAAGATATCCCCAACTGGGCGCGCTTTTCTGTTTGGATTATTATGGGCTTGCAATGCCTCTTTTCCAACTGTGAATGCAACTTTATCCAAGCTATCCAAGGGCTTTAAGCGTTCTAATCCTTGGGCTATTCGTGCTTGATTAATTGCCTTAGTAAGCGCACTAGCTGAATTTGCCCATCCAGATTGAGGAAAGGCAAAAATTATTAAAATCAATAAGGAATATATAGCTAGATAACGCATTTATAGGGTCTTTATTCTTGGGCGCGCCCGTTCGCCTGTTTCTTGAAATAGGGCGATATTCAACTGTTCAGCAATTTCAAAATATCGTTTGGCATGTGGGTTTTCTTTGCCTTCCAGCACAATTGCGTGACCTGCATCTCCTGCTTCGCGGATGGCAAGTTCCAAAGGAATTTCTCCAAGAAAAGGTGTACCTAATTTTGTCGCTTCAGCACGCGCCCCACCATGACCAAAGATTGGTGTTTCATGTTGACAGTTTGGACAGATAAAACTTGCCATATTTTCAATGATTCCAAGCACAGGAACATCGGTTTTACGAAACATATTTAAGCCTTTTCGTGCGTCCAGCAAGGCAATATCTTGCGGGGTTGAAACAATAACCGCCCCTGCAAGTGGTACTTGTTGGCTAAGGCTTAATTGCGCATCACCCGTACCAGGCGGCATATCAACAACTAACACATCCAAATCTCCCCACACAACATCTTTCAGCATTTGGGTCAGTGCGCCCATTACCATTGGACCACGCCAGATAACAGGCTCATCTTCAGGAATCACAAAGCCAATTGACATGGCCTTTAAACCGTTTATTTCAATAGGATGCATGGTTTTATTATCAACGGTTTTGGGGCGTTCAACCTTGCCAAGCATGCGCGGTAGTGAAGGGCCATAAATATCTGCATCCAGTAATCCAACCTTAAGCCCAATGCCTGATAATGCAAAAGCAAGATTGATTGCAGTCGTAGATTTGCCAACCCCGCCTTTTCCACTGGCAATCGCAATGACTTTTTCAACTTGATCTAAGCCGCTTCCTTTGACCGAATCCTTATTGATAGTTTCCTGTTTCTTTGCATTTCCTGCTGGGCGTTCAGCCGTCATTAGTACCGTAGCATTAATCACGTTCGGTAAGTTACTGATGATCTGTTCAATCGTAGTGGCAACAGGTTTAAATTGTTCGGCCAATTCAGCATCTTCAATATTCAAGCTTAGCTGTACCATTTTATCTTTAATCACCAAGCCGCTAATCCGCTGTTCCAACATAAGCGGTTCGCCAGTAATTGGATCGATGATATGTTTAATCGCCGCAAATATATCGCTATTGGTCAGATCAGAATCAGACATAACCTGCAAATTCCTTAAAGCAAAGTAAATTGATTGCCTATTGATTCATTGAATCAAAGAAATCATTATTATCTTTTGTTGCCCGCAATTTCTCAAGTAAAAACTCCATGGCTTCGGTAACCCCCATCGGCATTAAAATACGCCGTAGCACCCACATCTTGGATAGAATTTCTTTATCCACCAATAATTCTTCTTTGCGTGTGCCAGAACGGGTAATATCCATTGCGGGGAAGGTACGCTTATCGCTAAGTTTACG
The DNA here is from genome assembly GCA_965229675.1 of Alphaproteobacteria bacterium. Lineage (GTDB taxonomy): Bacteria > Pseudomonadota > Alphaproteobacteria > CBDDJK01 > CBDDJK01 > CBDDJK01. The sequence goes on along the minus strand of OZ245897.1, from coordinate 75,562 downwards.
ATCAAGAATAATTTCGGAATTACCTGTGCCTTTAAATTCTTCAAAAATAACCTCATCCATGCGGCTACCCGTATCAATAAGTGCTGTTGCCACAATGGTAAGCGAACCACCTTCTTCAATGTTACGTGCTGCACCAAAGAATCGTTTAGGACGTTGCAAGGCATTTGCATCAACTCCACCTGTTAACACTTTACCCGAGCTGGGTACCACCGTATTATAAGCACGCGCAAGGCGTGTAATTGAATCCAATAAAATTACAACATCGCGTTTATGCTCAACAAGCCGTTTGGCTTTTTCAATCACCATTTCAGCAACTTGAACATGGCGTCCTGCTGGTTCATCAAACGTTGAGCTAATAACCTCTCCATCGACTGAACGCTGCATATCGGTTACTTCTTCAGGACGTTCGTCAATCAAAAGCACAATCAGATAAACTTCAGGATTATTTGTCGTAATCGCATGGGCAACATTTTGTAATAAAACCGTTTTCCCTGTGCGCGGTGGTGCAACAATCAAACCACGTTGGCCTTTACCAAGTGGCGAGATTAAATCAATCACGCGCGTTGACATTTCAGGGCGTTTTTCGTTGGTAAAGGGCAATTCAAGCGAGATTTTTGCATCTGGATAAAGTGGGGTTAAATTATCAAAATTAATGCGATGGCGTAGGCTGGTTGGTTCTTCAAAATTAACCTTGTTGATTTTAACCAGCGCAAAATAACGTTCTCCATCACGTGGAGCGCGAACCTGCCCTTCAACTGTATCCCCCGTTCTAAGGCTAAATTTACGGATTTGATTGGGATTAACATAAATATCATCAGGCCCTGCAAGATAATTGGATTTTGGCGAGCGTAAAAAGCCAAACCCATCTTGTAAAACTTCCAGCACCCCTTCTGAATAAATGGCTGTATCATTGGCGGCTAGTTGTTTTAAGCATGCAAACATTAATTCTTGTTTGCGCAAATTGCTTGCGTTTTCGATGCCTAACTCCTCAGCAAATTGTAAAAGTTCTTGGGGTGTTTTAAGATTCAATTCTTTAAGATGCATGGATAAAGATTCCTGACAGGGTAAAATTTTTTAAAGATGATTTTGTGGAAGGAAAAATAAGACTAGGATAATTATATTATCTATTTTCTTTTATAAGGTTAATTTGCGATTTTGTCAACAGATCTAATTAATGGCTTGCAAATAGCTTAATTTTTCTGGCGGTCGGGAATGAAGGGAAGTGGTGTGATCTTAATGCCTTCTTCAACAAGATCATTTGCTTCTTTTGGGGAAGCGGTGCCAATAATATCCCGCTGTTCTTGTTCATTATAATGAATGGCACGGGCAATTTCGGGGAATTGATCGCCAACATCTTCGTGAGTTTCCTTTATTTTTGCTTTAAATTGAGCAATTTTTTGTTCAAGTTTCTTTTGAACACTTTGTTGCGGAACAGGTGTTTTCGTTGTTTTCAACTGATTCCCTTTAGCTTGTACATTGGGTGAAGAAAGCCCACGCGAAACTTTAAGCGAGCCGCAAACCGTACATTGCAATAAACCCGCTTTTTGCAAACGATCAAAACTATCAACATCCTTGAATCGGCTTTGCGTTTGATGCTGTTGGTCACAAATTAAAGTGAGTGTAATCATAATTAAACTTAATTAAGCATTAAGACTCGTTTTTCAAGTATTATTGTTATGATAACGCAAAGCCGCAGCCCCCGCAATCGGGCAAATTATAAGAAAAAAACATAATAAAGCGGCAAGGAATAAATAATGCGCATTGGCATTCAAAGCATTGCGTTCTAATTCAAGTCCACTTGCGGCAAAAATCAGGATTGGAATATAAAGCGGTAAAACCAAAAGGGTAAGCAGGATTTGGCTACGCCTAGCCCCGACGCTAAGTGCGGCACCTAAGGTGCCTACTAATGAAAGTGAAGGGGTGGCAAGCAATAGCCCTAGAATCAAAGGGGCATAGGCCGCTTTATCCAAATTCATAAACAGGCCAACCATCGGGGTAATTGCAATTAAAGGTAAGGCTGTACTTACCCAATGGAGGATTGCCTTTACCAATAAAATTAGTTCCAACGGTACGGGGGATAGGTGCATTGCCTCCAAACTACCATCCTCAAATTCATGTTGAAATAACCGATCTAACGACATTAAGACTGCAATTAAGGCTAACACCCAAATTACCCCGCCTGCCATTAAAGATAGTTGCAAAGGTTCAGGGCCAACCGCAATTGGAAACAAACTGGCAGAGATCACCATGAACCCTAAAGCAAGGCCAATATCGCGTGCACGCCGCCAAACCAATCGCCATTCACGAAGTAGCAGCGAATTAAGGTGTGGAATCATTAAAAATATCAGGGAAAGTAGGGCTTAAAACTGGAATATTTGGAATATCTAATGCGTTGGCGATATCATTTAACACAAGATCAATTGATATTTTTTCTGACATCACCCCAATTGTTGCCGCTGTTAAAATAGCAGCTTGTGGCATTTCTTCATCGACAACACTTGCGGCACGAATGGAAATATCTGATTCACCAAGCTGTGCGGCAATGCCTGAAATACGTGCTAATGCCCTAAAGCGTGGAAAGTTTAAAGGTTGATTGGGGTCATAAGGTTCAAGGTCAAAATTACCCTGCGTTCCACGCCGTCCAGCAAGACGGCGTAAAGATTCAATTTGTTCAGACGAAAGCGGTTGCGGTGTTCTGGAAGCTGAATCAAAGGCTCCCAACAAATCGCCTGCAAGCACTTGTCCATAGGAAATAACCTCCAAAGCATCAGGAAATTGTTGATCTTGATCAAAATCAAACGCGATTCTAAAGGCTCCGTTAGCAGTTTGGCGTGCTTGATCCAACCTCTCCATCTTTGATTGCGCGATGGCCAATCGGATCAATCCATCAATTTTAATTAACCCGTTTGGAAGCTGATTAATTAAACCAGAAACAGCCTCAATGATTGGTTCATCCATCGTTTCGCTACCATAAAGGGTGTGATGCTCCAAAATAAGATCGGCAAGTTCGGGGATTAAATCGGTATTGGCTAGGTTTAAATCCTGCGCCATAGCATCCAATAAAGATTGGCTCGCGCCTTCACGATCCCCTGCAACGCCCCTTAACCTTGATAAATAAACCAAAATTGGCATACGATATTCTGTTTGAGGGATATAGTCGGTCAAAACCCGTGCTTCTTCAAGCAAATTACGTTGCAGCAAGATATTGGACATACGCGCAATTGCAATTCCCTGCTGTGGTTGCCCATTAATTTTTCCTGCCATTTCAAAAGCATCTGCTAAACGCCCTGCACGGGTTAAATCTTGTGCCAAACTTGCATAAGCTTCATTGCGTTTATCCCCATCACGTACCCGTTCAACTTCTTCAATCGCCATCAAAAACAAAGGCATTGCTGCATCTGAGTCCCCAATTTCATTGCGCGCGCGACCAATGACACCAAGGGCGCGTGCGCGCTCACTGGGTAAAGACAATTCACGAATAATCCCCATTGCGGCTCTTGGATCATCTGTCATGATATAGCCTGCCGCAATCTCGACCAAATTATCGTAACGCCCATCCTCTTCACTTGATTCTAGTCGCTCTTTTAACGCATCTAACTCTTCTAAGGCGCGTTCAATTTGTTCCATATCAATTAAAGCACGAATTAACTCCAAAGTAACCTTGCCAATTTCACGGTTATTATAAGCAAGTGATTTGGAAAATCTAAGGGAAGCTTCAATCGCTTCAAGGGCTCTTGCCTCAGTCGCTTCAAATGTTTCCAAAGCCTGCTTTTTTTCATCGATTGCAAGTATTTTAAGCTGATGTGCGGCATTTGCCGCTTCCCGTAACGCAGAAACACGAATAAGATCATCGGGAATAAGCTGCATTACTTCAATGGCGCGTTCAATTCGATTGGTGGCCAATAAAAGCGATCCCATACGCCGTAATATCTGGCTATTATTCTGGCGTTCAATGTCGAATGGCGTAAAATCAAATTCATCATCTTCCGCCTCTTCTGCTTGAATCTTAGCTTCTTCAAAGCGTTGATCAAAAAGCGCAATCTGTTCAACCATGATCCCGATGGCGTCTTCAAGCAATGGTTGCATTTCTTCAGGTTCATCTTGTAATAATAAAAATTCGCTGATTCGTACCAATGCGTTTGCCAGCCGATTCATATCTTGAATCCGATAAGCATCTCGTAAAGCCGCAGGAACATCCTCGCGCAACAAATAACCTTGAACAAATCCATCAAAAATCATGCTTCGTGCATTAGAATTTTTCATTTTTTCTGTGAACAAACGAATATCCCCAAGCGTTTTTTCAACATTATCTGGGGTAAGTTCCAATAAATTCCAAGGGTAAAAATCAAGATCAAACCTTTCTGAAATTATATCAAATTCGTCATCTTGTTGGAAAAAAGGTAGGACTTCTGAATTTAAAGGGGGTTCGTCGGCTTTTTGTGCTAAGCTATCGGGAATATTGATCAACCCGATCCCCAACAAAAAGAGGGTTGCGGCAAGATTATAAAATTTAAAATAAATAGACCACATGGCAAGGAGGCTTTACTATCTTGATATTCGTTGCTATGGCGTTGCTGAATTAAAATATTTCTTCCATATTAGGAGGATTCACATGAATAAGTCAAAACAATCCGAGGCCAAGCCATCCCTTTATCAACGTATGACAAGGCTTGCCGATATTGCAATTGAGCGTGACCCGGCTGCACGTAGCAGATTGGAAGTTATTTTACTTTATCCAAGCTTTCATGCGTTGCTATTTCATCGCTTAGCGCATCGGCTATATCGGCGCAATTTTTATTTTATGGCACGATGGATTTCGCAGTTTTCACGCTTTTTAACTGGTATTGAAATTCACCCTGGTGCGCAAATTGGCGAAGGGTTTTTTATTGATCACGGTATGGGCGTTGTCATTGGGGAAACGGCGCAAGTTGGTGATCGTGTAACCCTTTATCATGGGGTAACATTAGGGGGGGTATCGCCCTCTGAAGATTCTGATTCGCAAAGAACAAAAAAACGCCATCCAACATTGGAAGACGATGTGATTGTTGGTTCTGGTGCGCAGATATTAGGCTCCGTAACAATTGGAAAAGGCGCAAGGGTAGGGGCAAATGCCGTGGTTGTTCACGATGTCATGGCAGGTGAAACGGTAATCGGTATTCCAGCCAATCCTGTTAAAAAACAAAAGGAATCACGCAAAAAAATTGACGAAAAACAAGGGGAGGTTGAAACGTTTGATGCGTATGGCTTACCCAAAGATTGTATGGTTAAACAGGGCGATTATGACGCATTAATCACAAAGCTTGAGGCAAGGATTAAGCGATTAGAACAACAAAATAAGCCAACCAGCACCAAAAAATGATAACATGATAAGGAATTATTTCATATGAAGATTTTAATCATTGGTTCAGGTGGCAGGGAGCATGCGCTGTGCTGGGCAATTTCAGCCTCGCCTTTATGTGATGAACTCTATTGCGCCCCTGGTTCTGATGCGATTGCAAGTTTGGCAAAGCTTGTGCCTATAAAGGTTGATGATTGCGCTAAATTAGTAGAATTTGCCGTGAATGAACAAATTGATTTAGTCGTGATAGGGCCTGAACTTCCCTTAACCCTTGGGCTAGCCGATCAGTTGCGTGCCAACCATATTGCGGTTGTGGGACCTGATCAAGCAGCAGCTAGGCTAGAAGGTTCCAAAGCCTATGCACGGGAATTTTGTCAAAAATATGGCATAGCAGGTGCGGATTTTCAGTTATTTAACGCATTAGAACCCGCCCTTGATTATTTGGAGCAATGTACCTATCCCATTGTTGTTAAAGCTGATGGCTTAGCGGCTGGAAAGGGGGTTGTTGTTGCCACCACAAAAGCAGAGGCCAAGCAAGCTGCAACACATTTAATTGAAGGGGCTGGTGGTGGCCGTTTGGTGATTGAAGAATGTTTGGTGGGGCAGGAAATTAGTTTTTTTGCGCTTTGCGATGGGGATCATGCCCTGCCGTTAATGGCTGCCAGAGATCATAAACGCGCCTTTGATGGCGACCAAGGGCCTAACACAGGGGGGATGGGGGTTTTTGCCCCCGTTGCATTGGTCGATGAAGCACTTGAGGCAAGAATCATGAAAGAGATTATCCAGCCAACCTTACACGGGATGAGGCAAGAACAAGCCCCTTATCGCGGCATATTATTTTTAGGCCTGATGATTACAAAAGATGGACCAAAATTAATTGAATATAATGTTCGGTTTGGCGACCCTGAATGTCAGGTGCTGATGCGTCTGTTATTTTCTGATATTGTGCCTGCATTAATCGCAACGGATCAAGGCGGACTGGATCAAATTAATTTACGTTGGCAGGAAAATCATCATGCCGTTTGTGTGGTTGTTGCTAAGCAGGGCTATCCCGAATCCCCAACCCAAGATAAGCTTGAAATTGACCATTTACAGCCTATGATGGAGGCAGAAAAAGAAGATGAAACTAAAGATAATGTCACCATCTTTCATGCAGGCACCAAACAGGAAAATGGAAAATGGCTTGCAAATGGCGGTAGGGTTCTAAATTTTGTTGGGGTAGGACAAAATTTGACCGATGCACGCCATCAGACCTATCAAAAATTGGAAGCTTTAAATTGGACTGGTGGGTTTTATCGTAGTGATATTGCTAAAAGCGGTGGATAAAAACGATAATTATGATATAGTATTTTGATATTATTTTGATTATTGAAATAGAGAGGGTTTAAACCATGCCGATGCATGCGCACGAAATTGAAACACTGATTAAAAAAGCAATGCCTGATGCAGAGGTTGAAGTAAATGATCTTAGAGGCGATGGGGATCATTACTCGGTTTATGTTCGCTCCTCAGCGTTTGAAGGAAAGACCAGAGTTCAACAGCACCAAATGGTGTATAAATCCCTTGAAGGGCGTATGGGTGGTGAATTACACGCCATGGCCTTACAAACAGAAAAGAAATAATCCCTTAATAAAATAGTAAATTTTTCAGAAAGGATGAGGATGACCGAAAAGAATCAAGTGCGCGTAAAAAAGGCTGATGCGAACCCATTACCCGATCCAGATTATATTGCAAAATTAGGGGAAGTAATGGCGCAAAATGGTATTTTTGAATTTGAATGGGAAAGTGAGACACAACGGCTTGTATTATCGCGTAATCAGGCAAGCATCGCCTCTATTCAACAATCAATTCCTGCGGTCGGGACGGCGGTGATGGCAAATTCACAAGCCCCAATCGCTGCACATATTGCTGATGACAAACCAGCAGAGACAACTTCAAATCATAATAATGCCTTTCCATCGCCAATGGTGGGAACAGCTTATTTATCCCCAAAGCCAAATGAACCAAAATTTGTGAAGCTTGGCGATTCGGTTGAAAAAGGGCAAACCATCTTGATCATTGAAGCGATGAAAGTCATGAACCAAATTCAAGCCGAAAAATCGGGAAAATTAAGCGCGATTCTGGTTGAAGATGGCGAACCAGTCGAATATGCCCAGCCATTATTCATCATCGAATAATTTTATCAGGATTAGGACATAATGTTTGAAAAGCTACTTATCGCTAATCGCGGAGAAATTGCGCTACGCATCCATCGTGCTTGTCAGGAAATGGGTATTAAAACGGTTGCGATTCATTCTACGGCCGATCAAGATGCAATGCATGTACGGCTTGCAGATGAGGCGGTTTGCATTGGCCCACCTGCGCCAAAAGATTCTTATTTAAATACGCGTTCTATCTTAACCGCAGCTCTTTTGACTGGGGTGGATGCGATTCATCCAGGTGTTGGTTTTTTATCCGAAAATGCAAGATTTGCTGAAATGGTGGAGGAGCATGGAATTACATTCGTTGGACCAACCCCTGAACATATGCGGGTGATGGGTGATAAAATTGCTGCAAAGCAAGCCGCCAAGGAATTAGGTATTCCTGTTGTGTCTGGTAGCGATGGCGAAGTGCAAGATTATGAGCAAGCAAAGCGAGTTGGGCGCGAAATTGGTTATCCACTTATCATTAAAGCGGCCGCTGGCGGCGGCGGGCGCGGGATGAAAGTTGCGCAAGCAGAATCCGAATTGGCTGAAGCTTTATCACTTTGTCAATCAGAAGCACAAGCTGCCTTTGGTGATAGTGCGGTCTATATGGAACGCTATATGCAAAAGCCGCGTCATATTGAGGTGCAAGTGCTTGGTGATGGGCAAGGGGATTGTTTGCATCTTGGGGAGCGTGACTGTTCCATTCAACGGCGACATCAAAAAGTGGTAGAGGAAACTGCCTCCCCAGGTCTTGATGAAACCTTACGCGAAGAAGTTTGCAGGCGTTCTGCCGAAGCAATGAAAAAAATGCACTATCGTGGGGCAGGAACGATTGAATATCTTTATGAAGATGGTGAATTTGCTTTTATTGAAATGAACACCCGCCTACAAGTTGAACATCCGATTACTGAAATGGTGACGGGCATTGATCTTGTACGTGAACAGATTATTGTTGCTAGTGGTGAACGACTTAGCTTTGCCCAAAGCGATATTAACCCAACAGGCCATGCTATTGAATGCCGTATTACGGCCGAAAATCCTGTAAATTTCATGCCCACCCCAGGGCGGATTACGGATTATCATGCACCAGGGGGGCTTGGTGTTCGCGTTGATTCTCATCTTTACGCTGGTTACAATGTTCCACCTTTTTACGATAGCTTGATTGCAAAATTGGTGGTTGCAGGTACTTCCCGCAGTGAATGTTTAATGCGGCTTCAACGCGCATTAAAAGAATTTGTCATTGGCGGCATTGATACAACCCTGCCGCTTCATCGCCAAATTATTGAACAGCCTGCGTTTATTGATGGGGATTATAATATTCACTGGCTGGAACGCTGGATGCAAGAAACGCAAGCCTCGTGATTTATCAACGATATTGATCAAATAAATTTCTTAAATAAAGTGGAACCATTCGAATATGCGGAATGTGATGTAACACGGCTAACGCCTGAAGAAATGTTAGCGGGTTATCGCCATGGTGTGTTCTTAATGGCAGAATCCAAGGATGAACCTGATTTAATGTGGATTAGCCCGCTTGAGCGAGGCATCCTACCAATTCATGCACCATATTTTAACAAACGCTTTATGCGCTGGTTACGTGGCACTTCATATCGGTTACGCATCAATCATGCGTTTGATCAATTATTGCATTATTGTACAATCAGACCGCAAGAACAAGAAGCAGATAGCTGGATTAATCCAACGCTAACAACGCATTATCGTAACCTCCATCTTCAAGGGAAAGCCCATTCATTCGAATGTTGGGATGGGACAAAATTGGTTGGCGGCTTATTTGGTATTGCATTAAATGGGGCTTTTTTTGGAGAAAGCATGGTCTCCCTTACCAATAATGCCAGTAAATTTGCGCTTATCCATTTGTTAAGCCGCTTATGGACGCAAGGATTTATCTTGCTTGATACACAATTTCTAACGTCACATTTGCAAAGCCTTGGGGCGATTAATCTCTCCCGTCCAGATTATCTTAAAATTTTGGATAATGCGATGGCAACCCATGTGGAACTTGATATAAAGGATGATGCAAAGACCAATCAGACCTATCTTTCAGCCTATCTTGCGCATCTTTTATGAATCGATATAATAAAATAGCCTACAGATAAGTTTATAAATCAAAATAAAGGATCATTGATTGCCAACCCATCTTCATTTACCAGCTGAACAAAATGACCATGAAGGCACACAAAGCGCTTTTATTCATGTGCATATGTTATCTGATTCAACGGGAGAAACAGTCTCCAGCCTTGCCAAAGCTTGCCTTGCGCAGTTTGACCATATTGCCTACCAAGAGCATGTATGGACGATGATTCGTAATGAAGATTCATTGCAATATGCAATTGATGAGATTAAGGCAAACCCAGGAATCATATTATATACATTGGTTGATCCCAATATTCGTAAACGCTTACAACAATTTTGCCATGAACAAAGATTACCTTCCTGTTCGATTATGGATTATTGTTTGGATATATTTACTCAATATCTTGGTAAACCAGGGCGGTGGCAACCTGGCAAGCAGCATCAGCTGGACTCGGATTATTTTGATCGTATTGATGCGATGCAATATAGCTTGATGCATGATGATGGCTTGGGGGAAGAAGGAATCCGCCAAGCAGATATTTTATTATTAGGGATTTCAAGAACCTCAAAAACACCAACTTCCATCTATCTTGCCAATCGTGGTTATAAAACCGCAAATATTCCAATTGTTCCTGGAAATAACCTGCCAGAATGGGTAATGGATTTAAAGCCAGAGGCAAAACCATTGGTCGTCTGTTTAGTTCGCGATGCGGTGTCATTGGTTGAGATTCGCAAAAGCAGGTTGAAGCTGATTGATCCTGATTTTGTTAGTTCCAATAACACCAATGCTTTAGGGGGCAATCAAAATTATATTGACCCTGATCAAGTAAAAAAAGAGGTAACAGCGTCCCGCAGGCTTGCCGCCCAACAGCAATGGCAATTAATTGATGTTACCCGCCGTTCGATTGAAGAGGCGGCGGCGATTATTATCTCTCTTTATGAAGAACAATTTTCTTAAAAATTAATGATAGGGCTTATTTTATGACTGTTCTTAGCCATAATCTTTTAGGAAAGCGCATTGTTCTTGCCTCTGCCAGTACAATCCGTGCGCAGCTATTAACCAATGCGGGGCTAAGCTTTGACGTGGATGCTGCCAATATCGATGAAGCCGCCTTGAAACAATCCATGGCGAAAGCATCAATTGAACAAATCGCCCTTGCGCTTGCCGAAGCAAAAGCAAAAGCGATCAGCCCCCGTCATCAAGGTGCAATGATTATTGGCGCAGATCAAATGTTAGAACTGGACGGCAAAGCCTTTGACAAACCACCCAATCTTGATGCGTTGCGCCATCAGCTAGTTTTGTTGCGAGGACGCACCCACCGTCTGATCAGTGCCTTTACGCTGGTTCAAGATGGAATGATCATGGGCAGTGGTTGCAGCCAAGCACGCTTAACCATGCGACAATTTTCTGAAGCCTTTCTTGATAATTATATTGAACAGCATGGCGAAATTGCCATGCGTTCGGTTGGTGGTTATCAGCTGGAAGGATATGGGGTTCAGCTTTTCAGCCATGTTGAAGGCGATTATTTCACGATTCTTGGACTTCCATTATTAAAATTACTGGCCTTACTCCGCCATCGTCAATGGTTAGAAAATTAAATAGGCAGCATAATGGCAATTCCCCCTTCCATAAAGAGTGCGCCTATGGCTGGTGTAATTGGTGATCCGATTTCCCATAGCCTCTCCCCTGCTTTACATCGCCATTGGTTAAACCGCTTGCAATTAAAAGGCGATTATCTTGCACATCATGTTCCTAACACACAGCTTGAATCCTTTATTAAAAGCCTAGACCGTAATCATTATCGTGGGTTCAATGTTACCGTTCCGCATAAGCAATCGATTATTCCGTTTTGCGATGTTTTAAGCACGCAAGCCTCGGCAGTTGGGGCGGTAAATATGGTAACAATAAACGCAGATGGTAGTTTGCACGGCGATAATAGTGATGTTTATGGATTTAGTGAAAATTTACGCCAAACGCAGGCACTTCATCACCTTCCGTTAAAGACAGCTTGCGTGATTGGTGCAGGAGGAGCCGCTTATGCAGTGGTAACAGGCCTTTATGAATTAGGATTTTCACGCATCCTGATCTGCAATCGCAATCCAACCCGTCTTGATCAGCTTTTAACCCATATGGCAAACCATCTTGATAGCAACAAAACAGAACTTATTGCTTGCGAATGGCCATTTAACAAAGATAGATTGCAAGATGTTGATTTATTGGTCAATACAACCTCCCTTGGGATGGAAGGGCAACCGTCTTTATCCCTTGAACTCAACACCTTACCACGCCATGCAATGGTGTATGATATTGTTTATCGCCCGCTTATGACTGGCTTGTTACAACAGGCAGAAGCGTGTGGCTTAACCATCATTGATGGGCTGGGTATGTTAATTTGGCAGGCGGCACCAGCCTTTGCCCGCTGGCTATCTCCCGTGAATGAAACGCCACCGATTGATGAAGCGGTGCGTAACCATTTATTAAATATCATTAAAAATCAATCATAAAATGAAAATCATTGGCCTTACAGGATCAATCGGTATGGGTAAATCAACAACTGCGCGCCTATGCCGTCAATTTAATATTCCAGTCTTTGATGCAGATCGTAAGGCGCACGAGCTTACCCAACCTAATAGCCCTGTCTTAACCAAGATTGAAGCGGCCTTTCCAGGGGTTGTTAATGCTGGTGTTTTAGACCGTGCCGCCCTTGGTAATCGTGTCTTTTCAGACCCGAAAGCCAGAACCCATCTTGAAGCGTTATTGCATCCTGAAATTCATAAGGCGCGCAAACAATTTATAAAATATCAGCGTCGTCAAGGGCGTAAGTTAGTTATTTTGGATATTCCACTACTTTTTGAAAAACGCTTAAGCCGTATTTGCGATGCGATAATTGTGGTGAGCTGCTCTCCTTACTTACAAACACGCCGTGTATTGCCGCGATTTGGGATGACTCATGCCAAGTTAAACGCCATAAGATCGCAGCAATTATCCGTTGCGTTTAAACAGAATCAAGCCACCTATTGTGTTTATAGTGGTTTGGGATTAAACCCTGTTGCGCAGGAATTAAAGAAAATTATTAAGAAGGAGTTAAGCAATGGAACGCCATATCGTACTTGATACTGAAACAACAGGCCTTAGTCCAGAACAAGGGGATCGCTTGGTTGAAATTGCCGCCATTGAGCTAATCAATCATATTCCATCAGATCGTGATTATTTCCATTGCTATCTTAATCCTGAACGCGATGTTCCTGATGGGGCTTACCAAGTCCATAAATTATCAACGGAATTTTTACAAGATAAGCTATTATTTGCATCCATTGTTGATTCATTTCTTGAATTTATTGGGGATTCGCCGTTGATTATTCATAATGCAAGCTTTGATATGGGCTTCATTAATATGGAATTAATGCGGGCGAATAAACCAGCCCTTCCAATGGAACGGGCTACCGATACGCTCCATATGGCAAGACGGCGATTCCCGGGTGCAAAAAATAATTTGGATGCGCTTTGTGATCGTTTTTCGATTGATCGAACAAAGCGTGCAGATGCCCATGGCGCAGTGATTGATTGTAAATTATTAGCGGAAGTTTATTTGGAGCTGATTGGGGGACGCCAGCGCAATCTATCCCTTGATAATCACCAGCAATCCAATGGATCGCAAACTACAGCAACTGGTACAGATTATCTTAAAACAAGACAACCACCAAAAGCCTTAGCCGCTAGTAAAGAAGAATTAAACGCCCATGAACAGATCATGCAAGAAATCAATGGGTATTCTTAAAATTTCTTAGCATGATTAACGGCTTTCTACATCTATAAGACTTGACTTAACGAAGTTTTAACTAGATATAGGTTCACGCAAAAAAATATTTTTTATGGGGTATTTATGAGTTCAACAAAACCAGACAAAGCACAGGCCGAGGCCGCAGTACGCACCCTTATTAGTTATGCAGGGGATGATCCTGATCGTGAAGGGGTGCTTGGCACACCAGATCGGGTGGCACGGGCTTGGAAAGAATTATTTAATGGCTATGCGGCTGATCCTCATGGCGAGCTTGAGCGCACTTTTGAAGAGATTGAAGGCTATAATGATATTGTCTTATTGAAAGATATTCGCTTTGAATCCCATTGCGAACATCATATCATGCCCTTTGTAGGAATAGCCCATGTGGCTTATTTGCCGAATAATCGCGTTGTTGGCATTTCTAAACTTGCAAGGGTTGTAGAGATTTATGCACGGCGTTTGCAATCACAAGAAATCATGACCATGCAAATTGCCGATGCGATTGATCAGGCTTTGCAACCAAAAGGAGTTGCGGTGATTATTGAAGCCGAACATTATTGCATGAGTATGCGCGGCATTCATCGCCCTGGGGTTAAGACTATAACCCGCAAATATACGGGGGCTTTTTTTAGGGATAGTGCCATCCAAGCCAATTTGCATACATTGATTAAATAATTTTAAACTTCATGTCTTTTTTAGACTTTATTACATTAGGCGGCGTGGTGATCCTATTTGTGTTATCGCCAGGGCCTGGTGTTGTCGCCTTAATCGCGCGTACGGTTAGTTCAGGCTATACTGCTGGGGTTTGGCTTGGTATTGGTGAAATTCTGGGCGATACGCTTTATTTGCTTGCGGTTGTGATCTCCCTTGGCGCTTTGGCAGATATTGTTCTTCCTTATATGGGATATGTTCGTGTTCTTGGTGGGCTTTATTTGGCTTATTTGGGGATTAAGATGTTTTTTGCGCCACCTATGCAGCGTGAAACAAATATGAAGCTGGAAGGAAAAGCAATTGCTCAATCGCTTTTTTCTGGATTTATTATTTCTGGTACCAATCCTAAAGTCATTGTATTTTATTTATCTCTTTTGCCGTTATTTGTCGATTTGACAACTTTGGATACCAATACCAGCATTCAATTAGTTGGTGTTGTGTGGATCTCGCTATTTATTGCGGTTCAAATCATTGTTCTTGGCTCCGTGCAAATTGCAAAATGGCTAGATCGTCCACAATTTGCGCGTATGCTAAATTACATAACAGGTTTAATGATGGCAGGGGTTGGCGTTTGGGTTGCATTCGGTTAAACTATTAAAAATTCATTTTTAATAAAAAAGAAGGCTAGCATGCAAACACATAAGGAATTTTCTAATCAGGCACTTGATCAATTAGAATCAATTGTTTCGAAGGCATTAAAAGCAGGCGCAGATGAAGCTGATGCCGTGATAGGAACAGGAATATCCTTATCGCAAAGTTGCCGCATGGGTGACTTTGAGGCGGTTGAACGCGCTGAAAGTCAACAGCTTGGCTTACGTGTTATTATCGGTAAACGTCAAGCAATTGTAAGTTCCAATGTCTTCACAAAAGAAACTGAACGCGCATTAATTGAACGTGCGGTTGCCATGGCAGGACAAGTTCCTGAAAATCAATGGTGCGGCTTAGCAAGTGCGGACGAAATTGTAACAAACTGCATTGATGCAAATTCTGAAACTGAAGATGAGATTGAGCCAACAACCCAAATTTTAGCAGAACGCGCCTCTATGGCTGAAAATGCTGCACTTGCCCATGAAGGCATCACCAATTCAAGCGGGTCGGAAGCAGGCTGGTCACATAGCAGGGTCGCAATTTATGCTTCCAACGGATTTAGGGGGGCGCGTTCTTCTACCCGTCATTCAGTTGGCGTTCATGTGATTGCTGGAACGGGGCTTGAAATGGAAGGGGATTATGATTTTGCAACCACGGTTTATGGATCGGATTTACCCCCTTGCACAGAAATTGGTGATAAAGCGGCTATCCGTGCGCTTGAAAGGCTAAACCCCAAACGCCCGCCAACTGGTTCTGTGCCAATTATATTTGATCGGCGTGTGTCTTCTTCTTTAATCTCTAGCTTCGCTTCTGCGATCAATGGACAAGCCATAGCGCGTAAAACCAGTTTTCTACAAGATGCAATGGGGGAAGCTCTTTTTTCACCTGAAATCACAATTTTTGATGATCCACTTCGCAAACGCGGCCTTGCCTCCCGTAAATTTGATGGCGATGGGCTACCTTGCGTACCGCGTGCATTTATCGAAAAAGGCATTTTATCAAGCTGGGCATTGGATATTGTAAGCGCACGTCAACTTGGGCTAAAATCTACTGGAAATGCGGTGCGTGGCATTGCCTCTCTCCCTCATCCGGGGATGAGTAACCTCACCTTACATTGTGGTAAACAATCGACTGAATCGCTTTATAAAGATGAAGGTGGCTGTTTTATTGTAACCCATCTGATGGGAATGGGAGTAAATCTGGTAACAGGGGATTATAGTCAAGGCGCAAGTGGCTTTTGGGTTGAAAAGGGTGAAGTTGCTTATCCTGTAAACGAAGCCACGATTGCAGGTAATCTAAAATCCATGTTTTTAAATCTAATCCCAGGTGATGATTTGGAATATAAAGGCTCAATCAATGCACCTTCCGTCCGCATTGATGGCATGACCTTGGCAAGTGGTTAAAGATAAAAATAGTGATACTTATTAAAAAAATGCTAAATTCTATTATCACATAAACTTAAATTACATTTAAATATTTTTTATACTAAAGGTTTTCAAATGAAAATAATTGCTATAAATCCTAGTCAACAGAACGTGAATAATAAAAATTATTCTCAAGATATGGTAAGTAATCTACCCCAAAAGAATGATAGTTTTTCAATTTTTCCCGAAGTTCCGTACCGTGAAAGGTGTATTGAGTTTTTTAAGTCTCATCTTGAAAGTACTAATAATTTTGTCTTTACTAAAATTAACCATGGGGGTTGGGAAGCTTTGGTAAAAATCTTAAAAAGGGGACTTAGCTTAGATATTCTCCATGATTTTAAAGCTAATCAAAAACTTTTGAATCAAATTGATCATAGATGTTTTGCTAATGACGCAGGTATGCTGGCTGATACCCTAGATGCAATTAAGACATTACCAGAGCCTACAGAAGGGTTCAATTTTCTTTGTGAAACGGCACCATGTTATTTAGCAAGAGAAATAGAAGGGACACCACTTGAGGGGTTTGTGCAATGCAATCAAGTGATTAACTATTTAGTGCCACCAAGCCATGTTCAACTTACTAAACAGCTTAGTAAGAAATTTGCAATTTCAGCATCAATTTTCAAAGATATGGTTACAAATGGCCAGTTTATTACATTTTTAGAAATGATAAAAAATCGTAACATCATAATGGTTTGTAGTAATCAAGTTATTAGTTTTTTTGAAAATTATGGGTTCAAAAACTTAACTTCAGTCATTATTTCTCATGATCAAGCACGAGCCAATAGATATATTTATCTAGAAAATTTGCGTGAAATTCTAAAATCGAAAGGTTTTAAGGATGCACTCCCTCCGTTAATTATTTACTCTGGTGGGGGACAAATGGGAGTATGGCTAGCAAAATTACTGTGGCAGGATCACTTGAAATTTCATTTTATCGATATTGGGGTAGCAGCTGTCGGTTTAAATGCAAATGGAACTAAAAAGGCAAATTGGACAAAGATGTATCAACGACAAATTGCAGAATCAATTCAACCGTTTGAGAAAATTGTACCTGGTATTACAAAAGGTTATAAAGGTGAATATGGTATCAGAAACCCGAAGCTTGTATCCTTATTACATTCAAAAGGTGTGCCATTACCAAAATCAACAGAGGATCCTAGAGGTCCCTTACCCATTAAACCAATCCCATTTATTGAAAATAAAATATACGACTATCAACGCATTAAGGAAATATTATCTCTTTCCGTTCAAAAAAATCATCATGCAAATGGAGGACCCGTTGTCCGTTTACTTGAACTTGTGATTGAAAGAATGATTGGATTACCTGAAAGTCGAAGCGTTATTGCTGTTTCAAGTGGAACCGCCGCACTACATTTAGCCTGTTCAAGCTTCAATAGTAAATTGAAAAAAAATAAATGGGTTACAAGTGCCTTTGGGTTTTATTCAGCAAATACAGGGAGTTTGGCTGATACACAAATTATTGATTGTGCAAAAAACGGTAAGTTTTCTTTGGAACAATTAAGCACACTCGATCAAAATAGCTTTGATGGGGTTATTTATACGAATGTGTTTAGTCAATATAGTGATTGGGATGATGTTAAAACTTGGTGTGAACAAAATGGTAAACATCTTGTGGTTGATAATGCAACAGGTTTATTTGATCGCCCGCAATCTGGCTTTACAGAACATGGTTGTATAGAAATTATATCGGCACATCATACTAAGCCTTGGGGCGTTGGAGAATGCGGCTTTTTGATTGTTCCTAAAATTAAGGAAGAGCAAATAAGAGCTCTTGCTAATTTTGGTGTTGGACTGGATATTGAATATAATAGCGATGCTTCTAACTTTAAGTTAAGTGATATTGCGGCTGCGGCAGTTCTTGATCGATTTGAACGTTTTCAGGTCTATCATTTTTTATATGAAAGACAAGCAAGAAGGACTTTAGCAGTCGCTAGACAGATGGGTGGGATGTTATCCTCTTTCCCTTTCACAACATCTCCCAGATCAATACGCGCTTTTACACCTTATTTATTCAAGCATAAAATTTCCTCTCCATTTAACACTAAATATGTTCAATTTGGAAAATATTATAAACCGCTTATTCAAGCAGATGGGAGAGGGGTTCCAACTCCAAACGCTCAAGAGCTATATGATCGCTGCATTTGCATTTCAAATTCACCAGCGATGAGACTAGCAAGTGATGATGAGATTATTGCTGATCTAAAGTCTTTGGTTTAAAAATTGAGATTTTACTTCACGTCAATATCACCAAAGTGAAATTTGTTTGCGCATTGGAATAAGATTTGCTTGTAAAGAATGATAAATATCTGGTTTGCCATGAAATTGCATGGCGTGCGGGTTGCCCGTATCATCCAATTCAGGAAACCATCCGCCTTGTTTATGGTCAATCAAATATTGATCGGAAAAAGTCCAAAGGCGGCGATACCATAATTCATCTTGTGGCGTTGGATCAATTTTAAGCAGAGTTGCGATGGCACCAATCGCTTCGGTGACAGGCCACCAATAACGATGCGGGCGGTCAGCTTTCCCCGTTTGCGGATTGAGGGTATAAACAAACCCTCCTTCTTTTAACCAACCATCTTTAAGGGCAGCATCAATCAAATTTCTTGCATTTAATAAATGTTGTTCATCTTTGCGGCCAGATAAATCCCAATATTCAATTAGTAAGCGTCCTAATTCAAAACTATGACCAGGGGTTGAACCACGTGGACGAAAAACAGGATCCCCATCATAATCAAGCGTGACGTGCCAAGCTTCATCATAATGCTCGGGAATACGCCAATTATAAATAGGGGCGATTTTATTAACAAAAAAATCAATGATTTTACCCGCGCGTTGCAAATAAACTTCCCGTCCTGTTACATTAAAGGCAGCCAACATGGCCTCAATCGAATGCATGTTGGCATTCATTCCACGATAAGCAGAAAATATTGTCCAATTTTGATTAAACTCTTCACGCATCAGCCCGTGATCCTCATCCCAATAATAGGTATCAATGATGGAATGCACGGTATCAAGCAATCGCATTGCATCAGGATGATCTATTTGATAGGCGCTGGAGGCAGCCAATAAAACAAACGCATGACCATAAGCCATTTTTATAGGATTGACTGTATGATTTCCTTTAACACACTGAAAAAAACCACCATGATCTTGGTCACGGTGCCAATCCCAAAGGGCTTTCATGCCCGCATCAATTAATGAATCGCCATCAAATCCAAGTTGCTTGCCAAGAGCAAAGCTATGAATCAATCGGGTTGTCGTGTGCAATGCCTGCCCGTGATAAGGCAATGGCAAACCATCATAATTCAGCGTATCAAAGCCGCCATCTGAACGCAGACTTTGATTAAAAAACTCCAGTTGCCGCAGGGCATCTTGGCGTAAAAATTCTTGATGGTCAGTGTCGTTTAGAACCATTATCTTTATCCTTATTGATTTGATCGAATGAAGATTGCACGAAAATCATTGATATTGGTAAAGGTGGGGCCAGTAATTAGGTTTTGACCAATTGCTTGAAAAAATATATGAGAATTATTTTGCGCTAAGGCTTGATGCGGATCAACACCAATCTTATCGGCGCGGATCAATGTATTTGGATCAATAAAAGCCCCTGCAATTTCCCCTGTTTCCTTGGTAAAACTGCCATCAACCCCATCGGTATCGCCTGCTAATGCCCATATATTATCTTTTCCTGCAAGTGCGATGGCAAGGCTTAACATATACTCGCTATTTGACCCACCCGTACCATCTCCTGTTTTGGTAACGGTTAACTCCCCACCTGAAAGGAGTAATAAAGATTTGCCCGTTTTTAATTTAGTTTGATAGGTAAGGGCAAGCCGAGCATGTTGGGCGGCTATATCCCTTGCTTCCCCTTCAATTTGATCGCCAAGCAGAATAACTTCAATCCTCTGTGTACGTGCAAATTCAGCTGTTTCTTGAAGGGCTTGTTGGGGCGTCATAATGATCTGATGCGTTATTTTGTTATCATTAAGATAGGGTTGTGGTGTTGCCTCAGATTGTGCTTGTTCATCAGCCTTTTTTAATAGTTGCATATGCGCATGAGGGGGAAGGTTAATATTGAATTGATCAAGAATGGTTACAGCTTGACGATAATCAATATGTTGCGGATAGGTTGCGCCAGAACCGATAATTGCAGGATCATCACCAGGCACATCTGAAATAATCAAGCTGTGCAAGGTTGCAGGATAACATCTGGCGGCGAGCTGACCCCCTTTAATATTGCTTAACGCCATTCTGACTTGGTTGATTTGTGTAATCGGCGCACCGCAGGCAAGCAGTACAGCGTTTATCGCTTGTTTCTCTTCAAGGCTTAAGCCAAAGGCAGGTGCAACCATCAAAGCAGATGCCCCACCAGAAATTAATGCTAATACATAATCTTCTTCTGTTAATGAATCGGCTAAAGTTAATAGGCGTTCGCCTGCCTTCAACCCTGCTTCGTCTGGAATTGGATGCGCAGCTTCAACAATCTCTATGCCATTCGACTGCGCTAACTGATTTGGATTTGCATAACCATAGCGGGTAATAACCAATCCTTCATATTTATCTCCCCAATTATCTCTCCAGTGAGTTTCAACCGCTTCAGCCATGCGCGCACTTGCTTTACCCGCACCAAGTACAACAATACGCTTAGCCGATGGAAAGGATGGCAAATGCTTCGGAACTGCTTGTAACGGGTCAGCAATTGTTACCGCATGATGAAATAAGCTTTTTAACCAGTCAATTTCTTGCATTTTTAATAAATATCATAATTCTGTTGTTTTAATATGATCTGCTAAACGTAAGGCCAGAGCTGCAATGGTAAGGGAAGGATTGACCGCCGCCGAAGTTGGCAAAATTGCACCATCCATAATAAATAAATTTGGATGATCATGGGTGCGCCCGAAAGAATCAACAACACTGGTTGCAGGGTCATCGCCCATACGCGCCGTTCCACATTGATGAGAGGGCGTGCGCTGATCAAATGTATGAGAAAGCACAATCGGGAATCCAGCCTGCCGCAATATGGATTTTAATTTACGAACCAACTGTTGATGCGTTTTCAAATTTGAATAATGCCAGTGAAAACCGATTTTTCCATTCTTTAATATGACACGACTTTTTGGATCGGGCAAATCCTCGGACATAGCTAAAAAATCAATTGAACGTTCAGCAATCCAATTTGCCATAAAACGTGGAACCGGAGATTTTGCCGCAAGGATCGTTCCAGAGACTTTGCCAACCAATTGAATATTGCCAAGCGGATAATTTTGTTCCCCACCAGAAAAATAAAAATCATTCACTGCCAAAGTTTTTTGATAGATGGAAGGGTTTTTGCGCAACGGATGTAAGGCAAGAACTGCGGAGGTATTATGATTCATTAAATTGCGTCCAAGCTGATCTGAACGATTGGCAAGCCCATTTGGATAGGCTTCTGTGGTTGAGGCTTGCAATAAAATCGCTGATTGCACCGCACCTGCGCAAACAATTACCAGTTTTGCATGCAAAGTTTTTTTGCCCTCAGGGCTATCAACCACAACACCTGTAATAGATGGCGCATTGGCGGCTTTATCTTCATCAACCAACAATTTTATCGCAGGCGTACGGGTTAATAATTGAACATTTTTATGGGCAAGTGCTGTTTTGATCCCTACGGATTCGGCATCCATCTTGCCGCCATTGCTATCTGGAAACGCATCCCAAGGGGTTTTACCATTTTCTAACCATCGGGGAAGATCAACACCAAGCGGTAGCGATGAAGGATGTAATCCAAGTCGCTTTAAGCGTTGACGCAAATCAGCAATAACTGGCTCATCAGGAATTGGCGGATTGAGATAGTTGCCTGAATGCGATGGCTCTGTTGGGTCTTCACTTAATTGACCACACACATTATATAGGGTTTCAGCTTGCTGATAAAATGGTTCCAGCGTTTGATAATCAATAGGCCAACTTGGTGAAACACCGCCAAGATGGTTTAAGGGCTTAAAATCTTGCTCGCGATAACGCATCAGTACAGCACCATAAAATTTACTATTACCGCCAACATAATAATAATTACCAGGATTAAAAGGCTTACCTTTATGGTCAATCCATTCCTCATCAGGACGGAAATGACCGTGCGTGAAGATGGCTTCATCATCACGATTAGCACTTGATGGCGGTAGATAATCGCCACGCTCAACAATTAATATGGAAGCACCAGTGGGGGCTAAAGCGGCGGCCATGGTTGCACCGCCCATGCCAGAACCTATAATTAGAATATCCGCATCAAACATGAAATTTGTAACTTAATGCAAAATTTTTAAAGAAAGTTACTTGCCAAATCCTTCATAATTTAAGGTGATGCGTTGGCCTGTCAATGCGGCCTCCCGCACAGCATAGGCAATGGCAAAAGATTTAACACCATCCCAACCTGTTGCAGCTGGTGTGCCTTCACCTGCAACTGCATCTACAAATCGTCCAACCCCATAATGATAAAGATTATGATTAGAAAATGAAATAGTCTCTTTTCCTTCTTCAGTTACAAGATGAATATTACCAATTGGTTTTTGGGTCATCACACCGCTTGCAAAAATTGATCCTTTTGTACCGTGTATTTCAAGCCCTGTGCCTGAAAATGGGTGAGTAAAACTTTCATGTGATTGTACCATCGCACCTGAAGGAAGTCTCCATGACGACATTGCTGAATCTTCAACCCCCGTACCCATGCCCGAACTTCCAGCTTGTGCAACAACATCAACGGGGTCTTCACCTGTTAAGAAGCGAACAACATCCGCATCATGGACTGTAATATCAAGAATGGCACCGCCCCCCGCACTAGCATCGTTAATCCGCCATCCACGCAAATGTTCAGGAAGATGCACCGCATGGAATAATCTTATGGATAGGATATTCCCAATTCGCGCTTCATCGTGAATAAGTGCGCGTATTGCTTGATGGCTACCCGCACAACGCAAATGATGATTGGTGCCAAATACAACGCCTTTTGCCTCAGCCGCACGTACCATCTGCACCGCTTCATCAACCGTCATTGCAAGTGGCTTTTCACATAACACATGTTTCCCCGCTGCAATCGCCGCTTGCGCTTGTGCAAAATGCTTTTCATTCGTGCTGGAGATATAAACAGCATCAACTGAAGTATCCGAAACAGCTTTATTCAAATCTGTTCCATGATTGGGAATCGCATAGGCATTGGCAAAGTTTGCAGCATGTTCTGCCGAACCGCTGACAAGATGAATAATCTCTCCGCCCTTCTCCTGTATCGCCCCAATCATATGTTCTGCGGCAATTGTACTTGCGCCAATTAATGCCCAACGCATCTCTCTCTCCCTTTAAAAAAGCGATTGTAAAAGTTTAAAATTTCAGAACAAACAATTAATTAATGGCTAAAGATATCTTCGTGTTCCATGCCAATAAAATCTATTGCAATTCGATCTGGTAAAAATGAAAAACAGGCTTCGGCAAGGTCTTTTCGTCCTTCGCGCACCAGCATTTTATCCAAGTGATGGCGAATACGATGCAGATAAAGAACATCTTGTGCTGCATAAAGCTTTTGCGACTCACTAAGGTTCTCGCGCGCCCAATCAGAGGTTTGTTGTTCCTTATCCAAGGTAATCCCAAGCAATTCTCTAACCAAAGCGGAAAGCCCATGACTAGCACCATAGGTACGCACAAGTTTGGACGCAATTTTTGTACAATAGATAGGTTTGATCTTAATCCCCAACCAATGATTTAATGCCCCAACATCGAAGCGGGCAAAATGAAATAATTTTAATTGGTTAGGATTGCTAAGCAACTGCTTTAAATTGGTTGCATGATTATAATCATTCGCACCTAGCTGAACCAGATGGCATATACCATCACCGCAACTGATTTGAACCAAACATAAACGATGTACTGGAATGTAAAGCCCTTGTGTTTCAGTATCAACAGCAAGTGCTTCTGCTGATACAAGCTTTTGCATCGCAGGTTGATCTAAACTAGGCAAATCGCCTTTATGTAACTGAATATCCAAGTTTTTATACTCTTTTTTTAAATTATATTAATGCTATAGCATATCTTAAATTAAAATACTATGCTTAATAATCCACCAACATAGTATCATTTCAATTTGACTCAGGCATGGCGCGAAGCCCCTGCCTTTTCAAGGGAATCCAAATAATCTTGCCAGTTTAAATCAAATTCACTGCCAAGCTTATAAAGATATTGCCAGCTATAAATTCCTGTATCATGCTGATCATCAAAGATCAAGCGGATGGCATAATTACCAATTTCTTCAATTTGAACAATTGCAACCTCTGCTTTTCCCGCCACCAATTTTCGTTCGGAAGGGGAATGGCCTTGCACTTCTGCCGAAGGGCTATGCACCCTTAAATATTCTGCTGAAAGGTTAAAATCTTTACCATCGTCGAATGTAATGTTTAAGCTTTTTTTATTGCGAACAAGCTCAATCTCAAGCGGCCATTTGGAAGTTGAAAAGCGATCTTCCGCCATTTAATCCCCCTATCTAATTATAGGTTTTATGCGGTTTCGTCTTCACCAGAACGGCGGTCAGGTTTCAACAGAATCAATAAAGGCGTTGCAATGAAATAGGAAGAATATGTACCAATAAATACCCCAAACATTAGCGCGATTGAAAACCCGCGTAAGACTTCTCCTCCAAACAAAACAAGGGCTAGCAGTGCAATCTCGGTCGTTAAGCTGGTGAGTAATGTACGCGATAACGTATCATTGACCGATTTATTTAATAAATCAACCCAGCTTAATTTTTTATATTTTCGGATATTTTCCCGCACCCGATCAAAAATCACCACAGTGTCATTGATGGAATAGCCTGCAATGGTTAAAAGGGCGGCAACAATCGCAAGGTTAAATTCAAGACCCACCAACGCAAATAACCCAAGGGTGAGTAGCACATCGTGGAATAAAGTAACAACGGCGGCAACGCTGAATTGCCATTCAAAGCGGAACCAAACATAAAGCATCACCGCAAGTAAAGCGGCAAATGTCGCTAAAATGGCGGCTTCTCTCAACTCCCCGCCAATGGTTGGCCCAACAAATTCAACACGGCGATATTCTTCAACCAAGGGATCAATCACTTCTCGTACCTTAGCAATCGCTTGGTTTTGAGCCTCACCATCGCCTTGTTGTCGCTGAATACGGATTAAAATATCCTGCGTGCTACCAAATTCTTGCAGGCCAACTTCACCAACATCCAAACCGCTTAGGCGTTCACGAAAGGTTGAAATATCGGCCTGCTTTGTGCGCACTTCCAGCAAAGATCCTCCCAGAAAATCAATCCCCAGATTAAGCCCGCCAATAAGGGTTGCAATAATCGCACCGATTGAAAGCAACAGTGAAATCGCCATCATCGGCTTGCGGTACCTCATAAAGGGAAGATTAGGCTGTTCAGGTAAAAATTTAAGCAACATGAAAAAGAAACCTTATCATAGCGGAATGGTTTTAGGGCGCGTGCGCCGTAACCAAGAAATAACGAAAAATCGTGTCACCATAATTGCAGTAAACATTGAACAGAGTATGCCAATGCTTAAGGTTAGCGCAAACCCTTGAATAGGGCCTTTACCAAAGGAAAAAAGCAAGATTGATCCAATCAAAGTGGTTAAATTGGAATCAATAATTGTTCCAAAAGCACGGCGATAACCCGTATCAATCGCATTGGACGGCAGGCTTCGTTGGCGGGCTTCTTCACGGATTCGCTGATAGATTAAAATATTCGCATCCACCGCAATCCCAACGGTAAGCACCAGCCCTGCAATCCCTGGTAAGGTCAAGGTTACCCGCAACACAGTTATGATGGCTAAGATCAGGCATAAATTAACCAAAAGCGCAATCACCGCATAAACCCCAAACCAACGATAATTTAAAATCATAAAGGCACAAACGCCTAGCATTGCAATTAAAGCAGCTAACTGCCCTGCGGCGATTGAATCCGCACCAAGACCAGGACCAACCGTGCGTTCTTCAATATAAGTTAAAGGGGCAGGCAATGCACCAGCCCTTAATAACACCGCCAAATTTTCTGCAGTTTGCACGGTGAAACTGCCTGAGATCATTCCTGTCCCTGTTAAAATCGGCTCTCTAATTGATGGCATGCTAATGACTTGCTCATCAAGGACAATCGCCAAGCGTTCCCCTACATTAGCGGCAGTATAATCACCAAATGCCTTTGCCCCCACAGAATCAAATGTGAAATTAACCGCAGGTTGTCCTTGATCAAATGTAGATTGTGCATTTTCAAGGGCTTCCCCGCCAACTACGGATGTTTGATCAAGCAAGATTATTTGAGATGGGTTTTCAGCACTTGGTAAAGCCATTTGTCCAACAGGGACAACCATGGTTTGAAACTGCGTTTGATCAACCACACGTGATACTTGATGGAAGGTTAGCCGCGCTGTTGTGTTTAACAAGGATTTAAGGCTGGCCGCATCACGAACCCCCGGCACTTGAACCAAAATACGTTCCAAACCTTGACGCTGAATAATTGGTTCACTTGTGCCATATTCATCAATTCGTCGCCTTACAACCTCGATTGATTGATCAAGTGCATTCTGACGCATATCCAGCCTAGCCTCCTCCATAAATTGTAAGGTAAGGCGTCCCCCTTGTACCAATGAAATTTCCAACTGTTCATCATAACTATTGATAAGTTGACGAACGGTTTCAAGATCATCTTGATTGGCAAGCGAAAAAGAAAGCCCGCCAGTGCCATCCTCTCCTGAATTTACAGCAAAAGAATGGGCGCGTATGCGCTGTTGCCTCAGGGTAATGCGAATTGCTTGTTCTGCATTTTCAAGTCTTGCCTGATAAACCTCCTCCATCTGCACTTCCAGTAAAAGATGCGCACCACCTTGTAAATCAAGCCCCAAATTAGCGGTTTTGCCAGGTAACCACTGCGGTCCATCTTGCGGCAATAGGTTCGGGATTAGGTTGGGTAATGCGTATAAAATCCCCCAAACGCTAACAATTGTGACCAATAATTTTTTCCATAATGGAAATTCAAGCATTCGCTAAGGACTCCAAAACAAACAGTGGATGGTTCAAATACCTATTCTGATTCAGAACTAGGTTCATCCTTTTTATCAGCAGCTTGGGTTTTCTTACGCGAAGCTGTTTTGCGCTTTGCGGGCGTTTTTGCGGCTGCTTTCGTTTGAGCTGGTGCTGGTGTAGGCGGCGCATCTTCCTTATTGATTACATCCAAAATGGTTTGTTTCATTACGTTAATTTCAACGCCTTTTGAAATTTCAATGGTGCAATCTAAATCGCTAATCACCTGTGTTACGGTTCCATAAATCCCGCCGCCAAGCACAACACGATCCCCACGCTTTACTGCGCTAACCTTAGCTTTATGTTCTTTTTGTTTCTTTTGTTGCGGGCGAATTAGTAAAAAATAGAAAATAACAAAGATCAAAATTAATGGTAAAAACGCACCAATTAAATCGCCACCGCCGCCTGCGGCTTGTGCATAAGCTGGTGAAATAAGCATCACAATATCCCCTAAATCAAAAAAGTTAGACAAATCCCTAATGTCGTTTAGCTTGATTAAACCAATTTTTCAAACAGATAATCTATGAAATTTTCACTTTATAGCCAATGGCATATAAAATGAGTCTATAAATTTTGGATTTGCAAGACCTGTTCTACAGTTTTTTGTGTTTTTCTTCCTATTGCTTTAGCCTGCACCCATTTATGCTCTATTGGATTTAAATCTGGAGAATATGAGGGTAAATATTCAAGAATTAACTTTGCGTCTTTAATTGCTTGTTGGGTATCTTGCCTTTTATGGAAGGTTACATTGTCCATGACAATAACCGTTCCAGCTTTGGTTCTTGGGATCAATTCTTGAACTACCCATTGATGGAATATGGCTGCATTGATATTTGTTTCAAACATGCAGGTGCATAGCAAGCTTGACCCCAATAAGGAACCAATTACATTAATGCATCCTTTTGCATGCCAATCTTTTTTACCATAACATCTTGTGCCAATTTCACTATAGCCATGCGTTCTTGGCATATCCTTAGTATCATATCTTGGGCAAATCCGCTTTCATCAATATAAACAATCGGATGCTGATTATCTATGTAAGCATTAAGCTTATGTTTGAATAAAATACGCTTTTGTGCATCTGCTTTAGGGTGATATAGCGTTTTTTTTATAGCTAAACCCTAAACGCTTTAATGCGTGTGTGATACCACGAATGCTAACGACTTGTCTTGACGCACGCTCATGCAAATAAGCATCAGGGTAACGAACAACGTCATCTCTTAGTAAATCCATATCAATTTTAACGCTTCCCTTATTCCTCCTTGTCTTGAGGGAAAGACGATGTGACCAACGAACTAAACTGGATTTACTAATACAAAAATGAGCTGCCGTCGCCTCAAAGATTAGACCGTGACAGGCTTTATAAGACAATACACATTTCCTAAAATCTAAGCAATAAGTTAACATAATTTCATGTCAACTAAAATTGTCTAGACACAAAAATCATATTCAATTCATATGCCATTCGCTATAGATTATCTTTAAAGCCATTAACCCACACTTATCATTTTTGCCTGTTCGCGTAGTTTGAATTTTTGTACCTTTCCTGTCGCAGTTTTAGGAAGTTCGCTAAATATAATTTTCTTTGGGACTTTAAAGCCAGCTAAATGGCTTTTGCAAAAGTTAATCATTTCTGATTCATCAATCTTAGCATTAGGTTTAAGTTCCAAGAAAGCACATGGGCTTTCCCCCCATTTTGGATGCGGCATTGCAACGACCGCCGCAAGCTGAACATCGGGATGGCGGTGTAAGACAGCTTCCAATTCAACCGATGAAATATTTTCCCCGCCAGAAATAATCACATCTTTTAACCGATCTTTGATGCGAATATAGCCGTCCTCATAAAGAATTGCGGCATCACCTGACCAGAAATAACCACTATCGAAAGAATCAGCCGTTGCTTCCTCGTTCTTATAATAGCCCTTCATAACCGTATTTCCGCGAATCACAATCTCGCCTTGGGTTTCGCCATCAGCAGGAACAACGGATTTATTGTCACGATCCATCACGCTTACCTGCTCAACCATGGGAAAAGCAATGCCCTGCTTGGCTTGATGTTGCGCCTGTTCTGAAGCAGGTAACGCCGCCCAATCAGGTTGCCATACACATTGTGTGATATGGCCATAAGTTTCGGTCAAGCCATAAACCTGCATCACCTCAAGACCGATGGCGGCCGCACGCTCCAATACCGCAGGGGGAGGCGGTGCGCCCGCAGTTAATACCTTAATGGGTGGTTCAAACGGATGTTCTGGTGCATGTTCTGACTCCGCCAGCATTGATAAAATAATTGGTGCGGCACCAAAATGGGTTACTTTGCTACGGGTAATTGCCGCAAAGATTTTCTCTGGTAACGGGTCGCGCGTGAACACCATTTTTCCGCCAATGATAGCAATCGCCCACGGATGGTTCCAGCCATTACAATGAAACATGGGAACGATGGATAAATAGCTTGCACGCGCAGGCATTGCCCAAGCGGCGGCTGTTCCCATACTCATCAAATAAGCACCGCGATGATGGTAAACAACTCCTTTAGGTCGCCCTGATGTACCAGAGGTATAGCTAAGGGTGATTGCATCCCACTCGTCTTCAGGTGGTGTGATTTCAATATCATTATCAAGATGGTTATCAATCCATTGCTCATAGGTAGCAAGCCCAATACCAGCAGGTTTCATCCCTGCCTCAAGATCAACAATTTCAACTACGGGAATGTCGCAACCATTTTGGGTTAAAGCCGCTTTTGCTAGTTCACCAAAGGCGCTGTCTATGATCAGTAATTTACAATCAGAATGCTCCAGAATATAAGCAACAGTATCAACCTCAAGGCGGATATTGATGGTATTCAAAACAGCCCTTGCTAAAGGCACCGCATAATGCAATTCAAACATTGCTGGAATATTGGGCGATAATACCGAAACGGTATCGCCTTTGCCAATACCAAACGCTTTTAATGCTGCTGAAAACGCACGCACCCTTGAAGCAACCGTTCCCCAATCATAATGGGTATTGCCATATTCAACCGCAGGCAAAGTCTTGAAACATGTCGCCGCACGCGATAGAAACGAAAGCGGGGATAGCGGAACATAATTTGCTGAAGTTGGTTGTAAACGGGCGTAATTTTGGTGCATTTATTATCTCCTCTTTATAATAACCAGTTAAATCATAACGTTAAAGCAAAGCAAAGGCAATGAAAGATCCTAAAATAAATCATGAATGGCTGGTGGCACCAAATATTGATATGCCAGAATTAAAAACAACTGTTGAAGCGATGAATGAGCGGGGGGAACAAATCTCCCTCCCTGTGATTAAAGAACGTGCCATCACCTTATTTTTAAATGGTCAAGAGATTGTGACCAATATGACCATAGGCGATCATCCTGAATATTTAGCGGTTGGCTATCTGGTCAATCAGCATTTATTAAAAGAAGGCGAACAGATCACCGCGATTGATTATGATGAAGAGCTCAGCGTTGTTGTTGTTCGTACCGATCAGCCAACCAGCTATGAAGAAAAATTAAAAAAGAAAATTCGAACCTCTGGATGTGCGCAGGGGACTATGTTTGGTGATGTTATGGAACAATTTGAACATATCACGCTTGATCCTTCATCTAAAGTAGTCTTAACAAAAGAAGATTTATTTCATCTTTTAAAAGTCATTCCAACCACACCATCATTGTATCTTGAAGCAGGGGCTATTCATGGTTGTGTTCTGGCAAAACAAGCAAACCCATTAATTTATATGGAAGATGTTGGTCGCCATAATGCGGTTGATAAAATTGCGGGCTATATGCGCCAACATAATATGGATGGCGGTGATAAGCTTTTATTTACAACGGGTCGTCTTACCAGCGAAATGGTTATAAAATGTGTGATGATGCGTATTCCTGTGCTGGTTTCGCGTTCAGGCTTTACGGTATTTGGAATTGAACTTGCGCGAAAGGCCAATCTTACATTGATTGGTCGTGCAAAAGGGCAACGCTATTTGATTTTAAACGCCCCACAACGGTTAGTGTAGTTGTAAATATGGTGTGGCTTGCGTATCTTTGATTGCGCGTAATATATGTGTTAAAATTGGCTTAATCGAAAGAATATGATACGTTAAAATGGTTGTGGAATCTGGTAAGATATAAGTAATTTTAAAAGGAATGTTTCCATGAATGCTGTTACAGAAGAAGCGCAAGCGGTGGAACAGGTAAAAATATGGTCTGAGATAACTTCTGATCAGATGGTTACTCGTGGCTATCTTGAAGAACGGTTTAGTATTTTTGAAAATCGCATACTTCGTTGGCTTATTCCCTTGCTTCTGGGACAAGCCGCTTTAATTGCTACTTTAGTTAAGTTGTTTTAAGGCGGTTTTTGGCTTTAAATATGGTGCGGGTAATTTAAAAATAGCACGCTAAGGCAATTATAAACCTGTGCCAAAACCGTCAGGGCGTTGGGTATATATGATGGTGCAAAGATTACCAAGTTTAATAAGGCGCAGATTAGAAGAAGCTGATTTCAGTGCCAATGAACTTATGCTTATGCTTATGCGTCAGTCAAGTAATGATTGTGTTTCTTTATCTTTATCCTGCAAAGGAGTTGTTTTGCTTGGTTCTGGTTGCAATCCTGTTTTCCAAAAATTATTAATTAACACAAGTAACGCCGCAATGAACGCAATAGGAAATAAAATTGAGGCTTGTCCACTCGTCAAAACTTCAAAGAAATAATTTTTATCAAAAAACATTGCCCACAACATGAAGGCAATAGAAACTATTGTCACACCCTTTAAAAGATCGCTTAGTATCCCATCAATAGACCAAGCTTTTGATTTTCTTTTACGTCTTAAAACCATTCCTAAAATAGTAAAAGGTAAAGAGCATGCAAAAATCATTGTGTCTAAATGCGTTAATATTCCATCAGTCATAAATACATTATAAAATATGTAACGCTTTAACAGTTGCACCAATGGCACCTGCTATGATCGCTGTTGTGTTTTCTGCAAAATTAGAAAATTCAATACCCGATATAATCGTAAAAATGGAAATAAAAAAAACGCTTATAAGAGCAAAACTTAAGGCGTATATAATTGGCAACGATATTTTTTCGTTCATTTTTCCCCCGCAGTTTTAATAAGATAATCCCTATCAGCAAAAATTATACCAATAACAATGCAAGTGCAAGCTGTAAAATTATTAGAATGAGCCAAACGCAGACTTGCAGAAATTGATTTCTGGAATATTAATCAAGCATTTGTGCTGGTTAAAAATAACAAAAAACTAAAGGCAAAATCAACCTCAAACACTTCAAAACCAACGCGCACCAATCAATGGTGGGGATCGATATGACAAATATCATGGTAGACGGCTATGGCTGGATAAATTTAACGGATTAACAGATAACAAATTCTATCTTCACCTCAAAGAATGGGCATTGTCAATTATAGATAGATTTGATTGCAAATTCTTTCATTATCCATAAATGAACTGAATATCGTAGCATTTTGATTGATTTTGAATATCGTTTGGTTTTTCGATTTAACCTTGCAAGCATATCCCTTAAAGAAGAGTTTTTTGCTTCCACAAGACAAGTCTCAGCTTTGCTTATAATATGCTTTTGATAATTAGGAAACATAGTTGCGTAGTTATAATTCCCATCAGTAGCGATAAGATCGATTTTATGTCTATGGATCATCCAATAGAGTTGCCTTGCGTCTTTCCATTCTCCTCCTCCGACATGAGCCGCAATAACTTGGTTTCTGTCCCGATCAACAGCCAGCCATACGCGTGTTCGGTTTTCTTTTTTTGTACGTAGGTATAAAGCTCGTCCATCTCTAAGATGCTTATTTCTCGTCGCTGCATTTGAAGTTTCAGAAGTTCACACTCTACAATCTTCCCCGCATTTTCAATCCATTTGGAAACAAGTTGATAAGGGACATTTAATATCCGCCCAATGGCTCTAAGCCCACTGCCGTTAAGATACATCGCCAAGGCTTGTTTACGAAGTGAGTTTGAATATTTTTCACGGCGGTCACCTTCAATTTGATTACGCCTACAAGAACGACAGCGATAACGCTGAAAACCACGAACAAAACCATTTTTGACTAATGATTGATGGCCACAATATTTACAATGATCCATAAAATACCTCCAATATCAAATGTGAAAATCTTTAGACATATTAAATTATCTATCTATAGTTGTCAATGCCAAAGAATGCGAATGGAGATTTAACAATAGACAAGGAAATGTTTATAAGATACTATTAAATAAACTTATAAAAAATCTACTCTAGGATTGTCTAGCTTCTTGTTTTTTTAATATCGAAGTCAATAGTTTTTTGGGAAGAGGGTTAAACATGGTCAAATACATTACCGCTATTCTTTTTGCGCTCATGATCGCTACTCCTGCTGCCGCACATGAAGAAACCGAAAAAGACGAAATTATAAACAAACTTTTGGAAGCGGGCGCGCACTCCTTGATCTACGAATTGCGCGGGGAAGAATACGGAATATATAACGAAAATGGACGCCGACGCGTTAGCGTGATAGTAGGTTTGTCGAGTCCTGAATTACAAAATTATAGCATTATGATTGTGTTTTCTGAAAAGGCGGACATTAATCTCGCTCTTATGGTTTTTGGCTTCATTACCCGCGATGCCAGACTTGTTAATTGGAAAATGGATGAACCTTGGGCTTACTTTATCAAACAACACGGCTTTAGTGAAATATCTGATATTGTTTTTAGCTCTATGAACAATCCCCCAATTACAGAAATCGAGAGTATGACAAGTCACTTTGACCTTCTTTACTCTCTTCAAAATATAAGAATGGAAAAACCAATCAAAGATCAAATTATTAATATGTGCAAAAACGATATCTTTTTTAAAGAGCATCGCTTTAAAATCTGTAAAGATACAGAAAGCTACTAACCCCCTCCACCTGCCATGCTTGAAAAACTTAAAGACTTGAACGCCGAAATCATCACCCATAAGGGTATTTCTTGTTGTTGCCTTGTTTTTGGTTCCCTGATGATAGGGTCTAATGAAGGAAAAATAAGCATTACTGATTTTAATGGGGTTCAATGGATTGGATTTTTTATCCTTTGCATCCCCTATATGATTTATTTTGAAAAGAAACGTGCTTGGGATGATTGGCGAAAGTCTGCTGATCTTGACAACCCCGATGACTTTAAAAAGATCGAACGCGGATTTGAAACTGAATACGGCGTTATGGCCTATATGTCTCTTTTTATCCATGGTGCTTTAATCGTTGGGACTTTGCTGGTTATTATTAACTAATTCCTGACAACCACAAGGGGGCAAACTTCCCCTTGACTCATTTACTTTTTTTAAACGATAATCGGTGTTATCTGCCCCGCCAATGACCGCTCGTTCTGTTCGGGTGCCTCTCGGAGGCGGTAAGCAGGTAACGCGGGAACGGGCAGATTTGCCTGTTAAACAGACCTGCGCCCGTCCCTGCCATGACCTTAAGCTAGCACGACAAGGATAGGGCCGATCACCCTTAACGGCGGTTAAACCGTTAGAAGGGAGCGTTTTACCACAACCTTTTAGGTCGTGGAGCTTCACGATCTGAGGTTTTATCTTATGATAAATATTCAGATTAGCGTGGGAATCAAAGTCAACATAGCCGCCATTTTGGCAGTTATCTTGCTGGCTTTGATGTAAGCGTTGGGGGGTGGGAGCATTTGCGCCCATCCCCTTTTTTACTTAAAGTTCTTGTTGGTTAAAAGTTCGGTTGTAAGTATGGTGCGGGTGGTGAGACTCGAACTCACACTCTGTTACCAGAACTGGATTTTGAATCCAGCGCGTCTACCAATTCCACCACACCCGCAATTAAGATCAATATTCTATACAAAATAAAGGACTGGCTGACAATCCCTTATGCGTTTCTTTCAAGCATACAAAGCGCATTGGATAATCTTTCTGTAATGTCCGAAACCTCTTCATTCATTAAGGTTGGATATAAGGGAAGAGAGAAGACTGCATTGCTATAAGCTTCTGCGCCAACACAAGATACCCAATCGGTTCGCATTTTTTGATAAAATGGATGGCTGTAGATTGGTGGATAATGAATTTGTACCATCACCCCATCATCACATAAATATTTTAATAATTGTTCTTTGCGATCAATATGATGGGTAAGGCGCACGGGATACAGATGATGCGCTGATTGTGTGCCATCAGGTAAGGCAGGTAAAGTGGTAATTCCTTTAATATTAGCAATTGCTTGATCATAAAGCTGTGCAAGCTTACGGCGTTTATCGATTCTTTCATTTAATTTTGATAGCTGGCTACGACCAAGCGCAGCCCCAATATCGCTTAACCGCGCATTAAAACTTAAGGTTTCTTGATAATTTTCCCAAGGATAAGTTCCTGTTCGTTGAAATCCATGGCTTCGACCTGAACGCACTTTATTGATAAGATTGATATCACGGCTTAAAATTGCACCGCCTTCACCCGTGGTAATTGATTTAACAGGATGAAAGCTAAAGACGGCAGCAGCAGAACAAGCAGAGCTGCCAATATATTCGCCATCAAGCACCGACCCTAGCGCATGGCACGCATCTTCAACGACTTGAAACCCATAATGGGCAGAAAGCTTGGCAAGCCGTTTCATATCAACAGGACGCCCGTTCAAATGAACAGGTACCACAAGATCAGGTAGCTGATTATCAGTATTGGCTTGTTGTAAATTAGCTTCAAGTGCGTTCAAATCAATCAGCCCCGTATCAGCTTCACAATCAATGAACGCAATATTGCTGCCAAGCGCAACGGCACAGTTAGCGGTTGCAGAAAAGCTAATGGCTGGCACCCAAACTAAAGACCCTTTTCCTATTCCAAGAGCCTGATAAATTAATTGAAGCGCAGAAGTTCCTGAATTTACAACAACTGCCTGCAAATTAGTAAGGCTTTGTCCTTGCCCGCAATAATCAACCAGAGCTTGTTCAAAAGCGGGTGTTTCAGGGCCTTGCGTTAAATAATCGGTGGATAATACACGCAGAACTTCAGCAATATCTGCATCGGTTATGGTTTGTCGCCCGTAACCGTATATTTTCTTACTCATAAGATAAAGCGGCTAAGATCAGCGTCTTTTGCCAAAGCACTGACCCGCTCATCAACCATTTCCTTGGTGATGGTCACGCTTTGCCCTGCCATATCGGTGGCATTAAAGCTAATTTCTTCCAATAATTTTTCTAAAACTGTATGCAGGCGGCGTGCGCCAATATTCTCAACACTATTGTTAATTTCGGTTGAAAGGGTGGCTAAACGATCAATCGCTGCATCATCAAAGATTAGTTCAAGCGACTCTGTTTCCATTAGCGCGATATATTGTTTCAAAAGGCTATTTTCTGTATCACGCAGGATACGCCCAAAATCTTCTTCGCTTAAGGGGGATAGGCTAACACGAATGGGCAAACGCCCTTGCAATTCAGGTAGCAGGTCAGAAGGTTTGGAAATATGAAATGCCCCAGATGCGATAAATAAAATAAAATCTGTACGCACTGTCCCATGTTTTGTGGAGACGCTGGTGCCTTCAATTAATGGTAATAAATCGCGCTGAACCCCTTCGCGTGATACTTCCCCACGCCCCTCGCTTCTTGTTGCAATTTTGTCAATTTCATCCAAAAATACGATGCCATTTTGTTCAACATTTTCAATTGCTAACAATTTTGCTTTTTCCTGATCAAGCAATTTATCGGCTTCTTCTTGTAATAAAATATCATAAGAATCGCGTACCGATAATTTACGTGCTTTGCTTTGGGTACCAAAATTTTTACCCAACACTTCACCAAGATTGATCATGCCCATCTGCGCACCTGGCATGCCTGGTATATCAAAAGATGGCATTTCCAAATTTAGGTTAGTTTCAATTTCAATTTCAATTTCTTGATCATCAAGCTTACCTTCACGTAATTTTTTACGAAATGTTTGACGGGTTGCCTCGGACGCTTTATCACCAACCAATGCATTTAATACTCGTTCTTCTGCGGCAAGTTCGGCTTTAATCTCCACTTCCTTGCGTTGCTTTTCCGTTTCCATCTGCAAGGCAATTTCGACAAGATCACGGATAATCTGTTCAACATCGCGCCCAACATAACCAACTTCAGTAAATTTAGTCGCTTCCACTTTTAAAAACGGTGCATCGGTTAATTTAGCAAGCCGCCTTGAAATTTCGGTTTTACCGCACCCCGTTGGCCCAATCATCAAAATATTTTTAGGCACAACTTCTTCACGCATTACAGGGTCAAGCTGCTGTCTGCGCCAACGGTTACGGAGTGCAATTGCAACCGCTTTTTTAGCTTCATTTTGACCAACAATAAAGCGATCAAGCTCCGATACAATTTCACGAGGTGAGAAAAAATTCATCCAATTGTTCCTATTTTAAAATAGACTAATCTTTTAAAACTAATTTTTCTAAGGTGAGGGATTGATTTGTATAAATACAAATATCCGCAGCAATCCCCATTGCTTTTCTTGCAATTTCTTCTGCATCAAGCGTATCAACCGTTGCTAATGCCTTGGCGGCAGAAAGCGCAAATGCCCCGCCCGAACCAATACCGATTAGCCCATCTTCAGGTTCAATCACATCACCCGTTCCTGACAATACCAATGAAACTTGACGATCAGCAACCGCCATCATTGCTTCCAACCGCCGTAAATAACGATCCGTGCGCCAGTCTTTTGCCAATTCAACACAAGCGCGCGCCAACTGATCTGGATATTGTTCAAGCTTGGTTTCAAGTCGCTCAACCAGCGTAAAAGCATCTGCGGTTGCGCCCGCAAAACCAACCAGCACTTTTCCGCCCGATAAAAAGCGGACTTTGCGCGCATTACCCTTAAAGACTGTATTGCCAAGTGTCACTTGACCATCGCCAGCGACAACCACCTCTTTGCCACGCCTGACTGAAAGAATTGTTGTTCCGTGCATTTGTTGTAATTGTTCTTGCATAATAGCTATATAGGCGTTCATTACTTAAAAAACAAAGGATAAAACCCAAATTTTGATCATAGCCATTCTTTTAAATTTGATTGAGGATCAGCAACAACTGATTTAGGAAGGGTTTTGCCGCCCTCTATCATACGTTTTCCAGCCATATAAGCCCGTGCATCCCCCATTGAATCAACCGCAATTAACTGATTTTCTTTAAAATACCACACCGATTGTGTGCCAGATTTTGTCCCAAGCCGAATAATTGTGTCATCATAGCCCATATTTAACCCCGCAATTTGTAGGGTCATATCATATTGATCTGACCAAAACCATGGCTTGGGTTCATATTGTGTTGTAATTCCAGCTAGGTTCGCTGCCACCACTTCACCTTGATCAATTGCATTGCCCACACTTTCCAATCGTATCAACTGATCTTTATAATAAAATCTTGTGCAATCACCCGCCGCATAAATATTCGGATCATTGGTGCGGCAATATTCATCGACAAGAATGCCCTGATCACAAGCAAGCTCTGCGGCTTCTGCAAGTTCACTATTAGGCAAGATACCAATCCCAACAATCATAAAATCAGCCTCAATCATTTTCCCATTAGCAAGCTGAACGCCGCTTACATGATCATTATCAAAAAGTAAATTTTCAATCGCGACCCCTTCATGGAGGGTAACGCCATGCGATTGATGGATTTTGCGAATAAAATCAGCTGTCTCTTTGCTTGCGACACGCCCTAAAATCCGTGGGGTTACTTCAATTAAGTTCACCTCAACGCCAAAGTGTCTTGCAATCGCAGCCGCTTCAAGCCCGATATACCCACCACCGATGATAACTAAGCGGCGATTAGGATGAAATTCATCCCGCATTGCATCAACATCACTAAGGATACGGATTTTATAAATACCTGTTTGACCTTGTAACAGAGTTTGAGGAAGCGCACGCGGACGCGCCCCTGTTGCCAAAACCAATTGATCATAAGAAATGGTGGCACCATCTGCCAAAGTTACAGTTTTGTCTTCGCGGTTAATCGTACCAACCCGTGTTTGATTATGAATCGTTATTTGATGCTGATCATACCAATCTGCAGGACGAAAATAAAGTTTTTCACGTGGCATATCGCCTACCAGATATTTCTTGGATAAAGGTGGGCGTTGATAAGGAAGGTCAGGTTCTTCACTTAAGATTGTAATTGGTGCCCCGCCGCCAAGTGCGCGATATTTTGTAACCAAACTGGCTGCAGCCTGTCCGCCGCCAATCACAATAATCATTTTTATATTATGATCTTCAAGGAATTGAACTTAGAAACGCGTACCAAAATTCACGCGTAGCGATTCTGTTTTATCATGCTCGGCCTCTTTCACCGCATGACCATATTCAAGCCTGATTGGTCCAAAAGGGGAACGCCAATAAACACCAGCACCACTACCAATCCGTATGGAATCATCGTCAAAGACATTGCTTCCGCTATCTTCCAGCTCCGTCAATGTCCCCGCATCGGTATAAACACTGCCGCGAATACCATATTCTTCAGGTAGCCCTAATGGAAAAAATAGTTCAATCGTTGATGTGGCATAGCGTTCGCCGCCAAGCGCATCATCCGTACTTGTATCACGTGGTCCAACTCCAGCATTGGCAAAAGCGCGTAAATTATCACCACCTAAAAAGAAGCGGTCACTAACCCGCAAATCTTCATCGTCAAAATTATGCATAAACCCTACACTCAGTGCAGATTTAAAGGTAATATCCTCAGTAATTGGGATATAATAGGCTGTGTCTAATGTGGTTTCCAGCAACATCATATCACCGCCAAGGCCTGTAAAATCAAAGCCAGTGGTGAAAACCCCGCCTTCTGTTGGTTCAATGCGGCTGTTTCGTTTATCAAAAGTAATATCAGTGCCAAATTTGGATATAGTACGTTCTCCATCATCATCTTGCACATATTGACTGGCATCATCGGGAATATTGGAAATATCTTCATTTGCTAAACGATAACGAAAACGGTGTGACCAGTTCTCGTTCAAATCATAACCTGTGCGCAAGCCAAAGCCTGTTTCTTTTATATCAAAAGAGGATTCATCTTGATTATCAGTCACTGTATGAAATAGGTCAAAACCAGCATATAGCTCTTTTTCCATGAAATAGGGTTCTGTAAAAGATAAATCAATCGATTGACGGCGTTGGGCAAGCCCAAGATCAAGTTTTAAATTCTGTCCCCGCCCCATTAAATTGCGTTCACTAATTTGCAAGGAAGTTAGTGCGCCATCCGCAGATGAATATCCTGCGGCTACGGTAAGTTCGCCTGTCGATTGTTCTTCAACTTCAACATCAATTCTTGTTTTGTCAGGATCAACCCCAGGGGCGTTTGATACTGCCACATTTCTGAAAAAGCCTAATTCGCGTATTTTTTGCCGTGATTGATTAAGTTTCGACCGATTAAAAGCATCGCCTTCCACCAATATCATTTCACGGCGAATTACTTCATCTAATGTCCGAACATTGCCTTTAATATCAATGCGTTCAACAAAGACTTTCGGGGCTTCTAATATTTCAAAATGGACATCAATGACACGTTTTTTGCTATCTCTTGTGATTTTTGGTCTTACATCAACAAACGCATAGCCACTATCACCAGCCGTTGATTCGATTGTATCAACGGTTGCGCTTACTGCATCAGCATCATACCAATCGCCTGTTTCAAGTTCGATCAATGGCTTTAAAGGTTCTGCCGCTAAATCTTCGATATTAGACGTTAAATCAAACTGCCCGAATGTATAACGCTCCCCCTCATCAAGGCTAAAGGTGATGAAAAAATCTTCCTGATCTTCGGATAATTCGGCAACAGCAGATACAACACGAAAATCAGCAAAACCGTTAGCAAGATAATAACGCCGTAATAATTCTTTATCATAATTCAGCTTGTCGGGATCATAGCTATCTGCATCGGATAAAAATCGGTACCATCTTGATTCTTGGGTGCTAACCACATCACTAAGCGCACCATCTGAGAAAAACCGATTGCCAACAAAGCTGATTTTACGAATCCCTGTTTTTTCGCCTTCTTTAATTTCAAATACAAGATCAACGCGGTTTTGTTCAAGCTCAATTAGTTTAGGATTAACGGTGGCCGCAAAATAGCCTGAACGGCGATAAATATCCAATACACGCTGAACATCGCTTTGAACACGGGTTCTGGTATAAACAATCCGTGGGCGCAATTGCACTTCACTTTCAAGCAATTCATCGGTAATCTTATCATTACCCTCAAAAGCGATTCGGTTGATGATCGGACTTTCCTGAACTTTGACGATTAACAAATCTTCCCGTTGTTCAATCGTGACATCTGTGAATAACCCTGTGGCAAATAAGCGTTTTAACGCATCATTGACCGTTTTTGCATTTAAAGGATCGCCTGGATTTAATCCTAAATGAGAATTTACTGATGCAGGTTCAATGCGCTGCGCACCTTCAATGACAACACGGCGCAAGACCGTTCCTTGCGTACTTTCCGTTTCAAGGGTTGGCGGTGTTGATGAAGGCAGTCCTGATTCCCCAGATGGTTGTGGAACAATGATTGGCACATCTTGTTGGGCTGATTGTTGGGCTGAAAGCGGCGTTATTCCAGCTACAGCTCCCCATAATACAGCAAAACCAATTGCCATAAATGACAATTTTTTTTGCCGCTTAATCTTATTTGCTGAATTTGGTTCAACCAATTGAAAAATCATAGTTTGATTAATACTCATAAATAAAAATATAATGAATCTTATTTCCTCAACGCATCCTCATTAGCTTTTTTCTTCAAGAATGTAAAGCCATTCGTAGCAAACTAGTATGATCAATTATAGATAATCTATTAAAATTGTTACGAATAACAAGAATTATTATTTAGCTTTAAGTTTATTCGCGGTAGCTTCCAATGCTTGCAGGACGCAATTCATCAATTCATCGATTTGTTCGCGTTCTATTATGAGGGGGGGAGAGAATACAATCGTATCCCCGCATGCGCGGGCGATTGCCCCTTTGGTGATAATATGATCACGAAAAATAATTCCTGCATGCCCTTCTGGTTCAAAACGCGTGTGGTTTTGTTTATCGTTGGTAAGCTCTAAGGCACCGATTAAGCCACGGCTTCTAACCTCTCCAACCAAGGGATGATCAATTAATCGCGCTAGGGCTTCAGCAAAATAAGGCCCTGTATCAGTTTTTACTTTATCAATCAGCCCTTCTTGTTCAATCAATTCAAGGTTTTTAAGGGCAACAGCGGCGGCGACTGGATGGCCTGAATAGGTATAGCCGTGATAAAACTCCTCCCCCCGCTCATAAAGGGTGTTATGAATACGCGCACTAACGCCAACGGCTGAAATTGGTTGATAACCAGAAGACAGACCTTTTGCCATGATCACTAAATCGGGTTCTATGGAAAAAAGCTGATGACCAAACCATTCGCCTGTGCGTCCAAAGCCGCAAATTACCTCATCCACAACCAGCAATATATCATATTTTTTGCAAATGCGTTGTACTTCTGGCCAATAACTATCAGGTGGAATAATTACACCGCCTGCGCCTTGAATGGGTTCGCCGATAAAGGCGGCGACATTATCAGGGCCTAACTCAAGGATTTTTGCTTCCAGCTCACCTGCCGCTTGCACGCCAAATTCATCAAGGCTAATCTCGCCATCAGTGTATTGATTGGGTGGAAAGCTATAGGGCTGGCAGATATGATGAATCCCATCGACTTCTAAGCCTGCTTGCCGATGCATGGGCTTCATACCACCAAGCGCACTGCTGGCAATGGTTGATCCATGATAGGCATTATGACGTGAAATGACGTGCCGCCGATAGGGTTTGCCCTCTAACGCCCAATAATGGCGCACGAGCCGTAACCCCGTATCATTTGCATCCGACCCTGAATTACCAAAAAACACATGATTGATTGATTCGGGAAGTAGGCTAACGACTTTATCAGCAAGGGCGGCAACGGGTGGATTAGTAGTTTTAAAGAAATTATTATAATAAGAAAGCTCCAGCATTTGTTGGCGAGCAATCTCAGCCAATTCTTCACGCCCATAACCAACATTAACGCACCAAAGCCCTGCCATACCATCCAATAATGGATTGCCATCAATGTCATAGACATAACAGCCTTGCGCACGCGTAATGATACGGGTGGCCGCATCTGCATGTAACGCCTTATGGTCAGTAAAGGGGTGAAGATGGTGTGCTTCATCCGCCATTAACAAGGCTTGTTTGTCATAATTTCCATGCATTTCATTTATATCCTATACATTTAATAATAGATTTTCCCGCTCCCAAGAGCTAATAACTTGTTGATACAGATCATATTCAGTATTTTTAACTTCAATATAAGCACGAACGAAGGAATCCCCCAATAATTGACGCAAGGATTTTGCATGATGCAAACGGCTTAGTGCATCTGCTTGGTGGCGTGGCAGTCCAAACGCATAGCGATAAGCATCCCCCGTAACAGGCTTACCTGGTAATATCTTTTCCGTCAGTCCTAAATAACCACAGGCCAATGTTGCCGCCATTGCAAGATAAGGGTTGCAATCTGCACCGGGTACACGATTTTCCACGCGTCTAGCTTCAGGCATGGCATTTGGAACACGCAAGCCAACTGTGCGGTTATCCTGCCCCCAATGAACATTGATCGGCGCATCTGAATAGCGTGCAATCCGTTTGAAACTATTCACATTAGGGGCTAATAGTGCCATTGCGGCAGGTAAATAACGCTGCAATCCACCAATATAATAAATAAATCGCCTTGAATCTTTGCCCGAGCTTGTTGAAAAAATATTTTTCCCCGTTTTCATATCCAATAAGGATTGATGGATATGCATGGCAGAACCTGGTTGGTTTTGATGGGGTTTTGCCATGAAGGTTGCGTAAGCATTATGGCGTAAAGCCGCTTGCCGAACGATACGCTTAAAAATCAAAACCATATCCGCAAGGGTTAGCGCATCGCCATG
This sequence comes from Alphaproteobacteria bacterium, assembly GCA_965229675.1. GTDB lineage: Bacteria > Pseudomonadota > Alphaproteobacteria > CBDDJK01 > CBDDJK01 > CBDDJK01. The sequence goes on along the minus strand of OZ245897.1, from coordinate 31,425 downwards.
ATTGAAATTAATTTCCATCTGGGCGGGGCCTGCTTCATGTGCCATTGTGTCTATGTCAACATTCGCCTTTTCACAAAACGCATAAATATCCTCAATAATCGGGTCAAATTCATTGGCGGCATCAATGCCATAGGCCTGCTTTCCAAATTCCCGCCGACCATTTTGACCGATAGGGGGTTCTAATGGCAAATCAGGATCCAAATTACGATCTGTTAAATAAAATTCCAGCTCAGGCGCAACGATTGGCCGTAGGCCAAGTTCTTCATACAGCGAAAGCACTTGTTTTAAAACATGACGTGGTGCGCATTCAACAGCACTACCATCAAGATAATGTGTATCACAGATCACCTGCGCGACCGCATCGACCTCTTGATTATACCATGGCACTAAGCGCATGGTTGAAAAATCAGGAACGCATGCTAAATCTTGAGTGCTTTCGGTAAAAATCGCTGATTCTTCAGTATCATCGCCTGTTACAGTTTGGCGAAAGATCGATTCAGGAATACGAATCCCGTTACGGTGATGCAGTGCCATAAATTTATTAACAGGTATAATTTTACCACGCGGAATCCCCGACATATCCGCAATCAGGCATTCCACCTCATCAATACGATTCTGGCTTAACCATTCTTCAATCTTCATAAAAAAGTTCCTTTGCACTGATCCCACTAAATCCTTATAATCAACCCTGTGTTAGTTTGACAAGCAAAACTAATTTAAGGAAAGATATGCGCATTTATTATCACGAAACGGCGCGAATGCCCGTTAGCTATCCTGCTTTAACGGGTGCAGTGCGCGCTGATGTTGCGATTATTGGCGGTGGATTGACAGGACTTTCAGCTGCGCTTGAATTGGCGAAAGCAGGGCTTAAGCCGATTGTCTTGGAAGCAGATAAAATTGGTAGCGGCGCATCGGGGCGCAATGGTGGTCATGTTTGTACTGATTTTGCCCGCGGTATGGAGCCGATTGAAGCAAAATTAGGAATGGAGCCTGCCAAACAATTATGGGCATTGGCAGATGCGGCACCAAAACTGGTGGCGGAACGGGTTAAAGATTACAAAATTGAATGTGGTTTAAAATGGGGATATCTGCATGCGGCGGCCTATCCGCACCATCTTAAAGATTTACAAGCGATGCGTACAGAATGGCAGCGTTATGGTTACGAGGATCATACTTTATTAGACCGCGATGCGTTTTATGAACGGGTTGCAAGCCCCATTTATCATGGCGGGGTTTGGGAAGGCGGGGCAGGGCATCTTCAACCCCTTGATTATTGTCATGGCTTGGCAAGAGCCGCACAAGCTGAAGGCGCAACGCTTTATGAACAATCAAAAATTATACGCATTGAGGATAAACCGCGCCCAATTCTTCATACTGATCAAGGACAGGTTGAGGCAGATTTTGTATTAATCGCTGGCAATGCCTATTTAACCCTAAAGAATCGCAAATTATCGCCCTTTTTGGTGCGTATTGGCAGTTATATTTTGGCAAGTGAGCCATTGGGGGAAGAAAAGGCAGCTGCCTTAATCCCTAACGGAGAAGCGGTTGCAGATAGTAACGTTGTGTTGGATTATTTTCGTATTGATGGCGATACGCGATTGGTTTTTGGTGGGCGTGCTACTTATTCAGGGTTTGAACCGACTAATCTGGAGGGGTTTGTCCATAAACGGCTATGCCATGTTTTCCCACAATTGGCTTCCCTTAAAGCAGACTATGTATGGGGGGGCAATATTGGCCTTACCTTAAATCGAATGCCGCATTTTGGACGATTACAGCCGAATATTTATTTTGTTCAAGGATTTTCTGGGCATGGGGTCGCCTTTAGCCAGATTGCAGGTAAAGTCTTGGCGGAGGCAATACGTGGCCACGCAGAACAATTTGATCTATTGGCGCAGTTTAAGCCACTTCCCTTCCCAGGTGGGCCTTTTCGTCAGATTTTATTGGCGATGGGGATGCTTTATTATCGCCTGCGTGAACGGTTTGATTTTTAACCCATGTTTAAATTTCGTTTAATTGCGGTTGGAAAATTTAAGAATACGATTGAGCGTGAATTATTCGACCATTACAATGCGCGCCTATCGCCACAGATTGAATTGATCGAACTTGCAGAACCTGTTGGCGAACCCAAAACCCGCCAACAAAAATTATTAACAATATTACAAAAGCGGATTGATCGACCACAACAGACCATTGCACTGGACGAGACAGGAGCAATCTGGTCAAGCAAGCAATTATCAAGGGAAGTTGATGCGCTTGCCTCCGACCCCATCACCTTTTTAATTGGTGGCGCAGATGGCTTGCCAGAACCCATCTTGAAGCAATGTCGTCATTATATTTCTTTTGGCAAGGTGACATGGCCACATTTGCTAATGCGTGGGTTGCTTGCAGAACAGCTATATCGCGCCGTCACCCTGATTAACGGCCACCCCTATCACCGAGAATGATGATGAATCCCAAATCTTTTACCCAAGAAAAAAACCTGATTTTAGCGTTTTATGATGCATTAGAATCCGCAACCCCGAATAATGTGTTGGATATAGTATCGCGCTATACCAGCGAAGATTGGCTATGGCGTGGCTTCCATCCATTTAATCTTCAAACGGGCGCAGAAGCCGTTGTAAATCACTTTTGGAAGCCGTTTTTAACCGCGATGCCTAATCTTCAACGCCGCCAAGATATTTTCTTTGCAGGTGCTAATCAAATTGATAATTATGAATCGGTTTGGGTGGTTTCGATGGGGCATTTAATGGGGTTATTTGATGCGCCATTTGTTGGTATTCAGCCCACCAATAAGCTTGCTTTCTTACGTTATTGTGAATTTAACCATATTGAAAATAATAAAATCTGCGAAACTGCGTTTTATTTTGATTTACCGCATTTTATGCGGCAGGCAGGGCAACCAATTTTTAAAAATCAACCCCTTAAAAATCAAACAATCTCTAAAAACCAAACGGGGCAATTCTTGGTGCAACCAGGGCCGCGTACCCATGACGGGCTTTTATTTGAAGATGCACCAGCCCATGCGGGCGAACAAACCTTGAAGCTGATCAATGGCATGATTACAAATATGCAAGGATGGAAAAACCCACTGCCAATTGAAGAAGAACTTGCACTAAGTTTTGCCGATAATATGCTATGGTGGGGGCCAGAAGGGATTGGCGCAACCTATACCATTCCCCGTTATATTGAACAGCATGCAGGGCCTTTTCGTGCGGCCTTTTGTGAACGTTCCGAAACCAACCATCTTTGCCGCCTTGCCGAAGGCCATTATGGCGGCTTTTTTGGCTGGCCTAATTTTACAGCCATGCATAAGGGCGGATTTATGGGCTACCCTGCCTTTAACCAAAGAAGTGAATTTCGTGTGATTGATATTTATCGCCGTCATAACAATCGATTGGCTGAAAATTGGGTATTTATTGACTTATTGCATTTTTTTAATCAGGCAGGATTTGAGCTGGATTGGGGGTTTGAGCCTGATGATTTGTTATAAATGGCGAACCAGTGACGATTATCACTGCGACAATTTTACCCTTAAGCTATAAAGATATTATGAAACATGAAAGAAAATATTAAGAAAGAAAAAAAACATTAATTTTAAAGGTTTTTTATTTAAAAAATATTTATTTTATGTTAATTTATATTTGACGGTAGGAACAGATAAACTTTAATCAACAAATGGGACGATGAAAAATGGCACAGCAATCAACAAATCATCTTTTAGATCAACAAATTTCCATCGAGGATGGGGTGGTTAATCTCCCCTCCGCAGAATGGGTCACCGACGCAGAATTTAGCCGCGAGGGCGATGATCTTGTTTTGACGCTTCCAAATGGTCAAAGTCAAATTGTTGAAAATTACTTTAACGCAGATCCAACCCCTGATCTGGTGTTCACTAACGAGGCGGGAATTGAAAGTCGTTTGCCTTCTGGCTTGGTTGATTCATTCTTGGTCAAATCACCAAATTTGGCGGATGCTACGGATGAATCAGGAACAATCAGCTTAAATGATGCAATAACCCCTATTGCAGGTAGGGTTGAAACCGTTGCAGGTGAAGTGTTCGCCATTCGCATTAATGGGGAGCGTGTGCAACTGCAAGCGGGGGATCCCGTCTATCAAAATGATATTATTGAAACGGGTGATAAAGGCTCGCTCAAGCTTAAATTTATTGATGATACGCTGTTTTCTTTGGGTGAAAATGCAAAATTGGCGATTGACCAAATGGTCTTTGATCCCAATAGCGAAACGGGGGAAACTGCGCTTTCCATCCTTAAAGGAAGCTTTTTATTCGTATCGGGTAAAATCGCAAAAACCGATCCCGATGATATGGTTGTTGTGACCCCAGTTGCCACCATCGGTATTCGTGGGACTGTTGTTGCGGGGGAAGTCTCCCCTGAATCAGGGTTTAATTTCTCCGTCATTGATGGGGCGATTGCGGTTGAAGTCCCTGGCAATCCAGAACCTTTTGTTTTATCCGATGCGTTCGCAACGCTTGGCGGGACATTGATTGGCAATGGACAATTTTCCACCCAAACTTCAATTTCCAGTGCTTCTGAGGTCATATCGCGGAATGCGCGGCAATTCTCCACGCTAAATAAAGAAGAAGTTGAATTGATTGAAGAGGCTGTAATTGAAAGTGCGGCTGAAAATGGGGAAGAAGTTGCTTCCTTAGGCATGGTTGAACTGGTTGAAAGTGCCAGTGCCGAAATTGCCGAAGAAGATGGCGTTGAAGAACCAGAAGAAGCGGTTGAAGAAACAGAAGGTCAAACCCAAGAAGTTAACGCAGAAACGCCTGTTGATGAAACAATAACGGAAGAACCTGTTAACTTAGATGAGCCGATTGATCTTGAGACAGGCATTGAAGTGCTTGAACCTGTTGAACCCGTCACCTTCACTGACACTGATGACAATGGTGAAGAGGAAGATGATCTCAATGGTACTGGAAGTGGCGGAGAGGATATTGGTACCGGAAACAATTATACAGTTGCAACTGATGATCCAATCACCTCAACCAATTATGAAGTGATTCAATTGGGGACAACCGATACCACCACCGTAACTTTTGATGAAGATGGGGACGGGGATGAAGAACAAGTCTATATGACAGGTGTAACCTCCTCGACTGATTCAATTCATGTTGATGGGCAGGAATATGATTATAGTTCTGAAACCCAAGATATTTATGCTTATGATGATCCAAACGCCAATGATGACCTTAAAACAGGTAGCGGCGATGATGTTGTTTATAGCAATGGCGGACAAGATATCATCGCAACAAATGATGGGGATGATCAGGTTACCGTCACTTCAGGTTATTATGATGCTAATAGCAGCACAATTTATGGGACGAAGGTTGTAACGAATGCTGGGAATGATACTGTAACCGTTGCTAGCACAGCTACTATTCAAAGCATCGAGCTTGGGGCGGGCGATGATGTACTGGAACTTAATTTGCCGTCACAAATAGGTGATTATTTTGAAAAACCTAATGCTAATGGTTGGATTAATGGCGGTCAAGGCAATGATAGTTTGAATCTAATTGCAACAGAATTTACATCAAACAGCGGAACATCGACGCCATCAAACAGCGAATCATTGACGATTGGGGTAGGATCAAATGATGATATTAATAGTGAACTATTTACAGATTTTGAATCCACCACCATCACCAGCGGTTATGATGGCAGTACTTCAAATTCCTTAACAATGGATGGTGATTTGTCGGATATAGCTGGCACTTCCAATGGTTCGTTTACGGTAAGTGGTGATAAGATTACTTACACGGCAGTAGGTTCATCTTTAAGCCTTGCGAATGCAACAATGTTTGGTCAAGTTGAAGTTAATAATTTTAAACTTGATGGTGATTTGACGATTACCTCCGATGGTTCAACTAAACTAAATATAACAGATGGGTTTGAAGCCAAAGACAATTCAACCATTACCCTTGACTTAAGGGGGGGAAGCGACTCGCTTGATCATGATCAGGTTTTTGACGATAACGACGCCAACCTATCGCTTGAGATGGATGGTTCTTTGGTTATTAAGGTCAATAGCGACATGACTTTTACTAAAGGTGGTTCTGGGTATGACGATTATATGTTTGTAATGGATTATCACGGAACTAACACATTTGATGAAATTATATTTGAATATGAGGATGCTAATGGCAATTCGGTGAGTGGTCTAGACGGCAATAGTCAAGGTTACGATGTTCTTATTCCCCATTACGCTAATGCAAATACTGGTGTACAAGTTTTTGCGCTTAGCTACGGCGATCATTCTTCAAGCAATGGCATCGATTATCATGTTTATGGTGATGCAACTGGTAGTGTAACAGACGTAACGCATGATGATACTAGCAGGGAAGCCGTGTTTATCGGTAGTGATAACAACGATGACACCTTCACTTTAACAAGCGGTGAGCTTGCCTATTTTGATGGTGGCAAAGGTGGAAATGATACTTTTGTCCTTCAAAAAGATGTGAACTTTAGTGAAGACCTTAATACGGCTACTGGTATTATTAATGATTATGAAATTAATAATATTGAAACTTTGGTGCTTGGTAGTAATTCCAATAGTCTTAACATCGCGAATACATTAACTGCAAATTTGGTTGATGCAATGGTTGAAGACACTAATGAAGTTTTGGGCGTGGATAATGCTTTAATCGTAAAAGTATCGCAAGCGGAATTAGCTACTTTTGCAAGCACACTTACTGGTAGCGGTAACGGTTGGTCAAGTGCAGGTACATCTGGTAATTATTCAGTCTATACTTCTACACAGGTTGATGGTGATGTAATTTCGCTTTACTTAACAGATCAGTAATTTTTTTCCTCCTCCTTATAATGCGCCCTTTTTTAAGGGCGCATTTTTTTTGTGGCCTTGTTCAATTTATCAAAAGAATGCGACAAAACGCCGAGGTGGATTTTTATAAAATTGGCTTGTGTTATCGGTGTTTTTTGATTATTGCCATAAACAATTATTAAAAAACATTCTTAAAAAGGCTGGAAGCCATGGTAGCAAACCCGATTGAACAATTTAAAATCCGTGCGATTGCCGAACCGTTTGAAATTGCGGGATTAGATTTAACCTTTACCAACTCTGCGCTATGGATGGCGATTAGTGTGGTGGTTAGCGTTGCCTTAATGCTGATTGCGGTGCGCACAAGGGCGTTGGTTCCAAGCCGTGGTCAATATATTGTTGAAAGCCTATATCGTGCCATCTGGGATATGGTGGTCACCAATGTTGGGCGGGAAGGATTGCCCTATTTTCCCTTTGTATTCAGCCTATTCACCTTTGTTTTATTCGGAAATTTATTAGGCTTGGTTCCGGGTGCTTTCACCTTCACCAGCCATTTAATCGTTACCTTTACGATGGCCGCCTTTATCTTTGTTGCGGTGACCATTATCGGCTTGGTTAAGCATGGTGGCAAATTCTTTAGCCTGTTTTTTCCACATGGTGCGCCATTATGGACGGCTGTTATCCTAATCCCGATTGAGCTTGTGTCCTATCTATCAAGACCCGTTAGCTTATCTGTTCGCTTATTTGCTAATATGACGGTTGGGCATGTGTTGTTAAAAGTCATGGCTGGCTTTGTGATCGCGCTTGGCGTTGGTGGAATTTTACCGCTTGCAGGGCTGGTTGCCATCACTGCGCTTGAATTTATGGTTGCGGTCATTCAAGCCTATGTCTTTGCGATTTTAACCTGTATTTATCTGCATGATGCGATTCATCTGCATTAATGTTTTTCGCTTGCGTTTAATTAGATAATTTGGCAAAACCCAATGCAACAAATGAACGCAATAATTTTTAACTAACTTTAACCTATTGTTTAAGGATTAAGAAAATGGAAATGGAAGCTGCAAAATTTATCGGTGCGGGGCTTGCCGCGATTGGCATGATCGGTGCTGGGATCGGTGTTGGAAATGTGTGGGCAAGCTATATCACGGCTTTGTCACGCAATCCTGCCTCCAAAGCTGAAATTGGTGCAAATATCTGGATCGGCTTCGCGGTGACGGAGGCGATTGCCCTCTTCGCGCTGATCGTTGCTTTGATTGCGCTATTTGGCTAAATAACCTTTTAAAGGGGGGCTTGGTGGCTCCCCTTTTGGCTAACCTTATTTGGTGTAGAGACCATGCCTCAATTTGATCAAATTGAAAGTTTTGCTGGGCAAATCTTTTGGTTAATTGTCTTTTTCACGCTCCTTTATGGGCTGATGGCAAAACTGGTTTTACCACGAATTGCCGCAATTCTTGATGCAAGAACGGGTAAGATTCAATCCAATATGGAAGATGCCCGCCGCGCCCACAAAGAAGCTGAGGCCTTGCTTGCAACTGCGAATGCAGAACTTGATAAAGCAAATGGCGAAGCACGCGATTTAATCTTGAAAGCTGAACAAAAAATAGCTGAGGATTTAGCCGCCAAGTCCAACGCCTTGGAAGAAAAACTGGATCAAAAATTGGGTGAAGCGGAAGCGGAGATCAATGCCAATCTTGACCAAGCCATCGGCGAATTAACAAATTTGGATGCCGCCGCTAAAGCAGGTGGTGCAAAGGGTGAGGTTGCTGAATTTTCTTCACAATTGGCAAGCGATATGGTGCAACAGATTTTAGGCAAAAAGCCGACCAGTGCTGAATTAAAACAAGCTGAAAAAGCGTTGATCAATTAAGGCAAAGGCTGGGATTAAACCATGGAACTATTACAAAATACAACATTTTGGGTTGCGGTTGCCTTTATCCTGTTTTTTGCCCTAGTTTGGTTTAAAGGCCGCAGTGCGATTGCAGGCTCTCTTGATGAAAAAATTGCAACCATCCGTAACGAGCTTGAAACCGCCGAACAGCTTAGGAACGAGGCAAATGAAGCCCTTTCCAAAGCAAAACAGCGCAAACAAAATAGTAGCACACAGGCAAAAGAAATTATCGATCAAGCAAAGGCAGATGTTAAGCTATTAAAAGCCTCTGCCACCAAACGCCATAAGCTGTTGACGGAGCGGCGTGAACAACAGCTTGCAGACAGAATTGACCAGCTGGAGCGTAGTGCAACCCAAACTGTACGCCAAGAAATGGCAGATCGTGCCGTCAGGCTTGCAACCATTGCACTGGAACAGAAATTACAAAAAACAGGGGATCAGAAGCTGGTGGCTAATGCGGTTGACCAGATCAATCAATTTTCTAAATCCTCTTAATGCTTACCTTTTTCACTTGAAAAAGTCTTATCCTTGGCTAAGTATATCCTTTGAAAGCGTTTATTAAGGGGAAGATTAAACCATGCCAGATTATCGTTCAAAGACTTCAACCCACGGGCGTAATATGTCAGGTGCGCGTGGCTTATGGCGCGCAACAGGCATGACGGATGACGATTTTGGCAAGCCAATCATTGCGATTGCCAACAGCTTCACGCAATTTGTCCCTGGTCATGTGCATTTAAAGGATATGGGCGCATTGGTTGCTGAAGAAATTGCGGCGGCAGGTGGTGTTGGTCGTGAATTTAATACAATCGCGGTTGATGATGGGATTGCGATGGGGCATGATGGAATGTTGTATTCCTTGCCTTCCCGCGAAATTATTGCCGATTCGGTTGAATATATGGTCAATGCGCATTGTGCGGATGCGCTGGTTTGTATTTCCAATTGCGATAAAATTACCCCTGGTATGCTGATGGCGGCGATGCGCTTGAATATTCCTGCGGTATTTGTTTCGGGCGGTCCGATGGAGGCGGGTAAAGTCGTCATTGATGGCGTTGAACAATCGATTGATTTGGTTGATGCGATGGTTCAAGGCGCGAATCCTAATGTTTCAGATAATCTTGCGGCCACTTATGAGCAAAATGCTTGCCCGACTTGTGGGTCTTGTTCAGGCATGTTTACCGCAAATTCAATGAATTGTTTGACGGAGGCCTTGGGACTATCACTACCAGGGAATGGGACGGTTTTAGCAACCCACCAGTTGCGCGAAAAACTATTCCGCAAGGCAGGGCAACGCGTGGTTGAATTATGCAAAAAATATTATATCCAAGAAGATGAAGGCGTTTTGCCGCGTTCCGTAGCAAATAAAGCCGCCTTTATGAATGCCATGAGTTTGGATATTGCAATGGGCGGGTCAACTAATACAGTCTTGCATATTCTTGCGGCCGCCTTGGAAGGGGACATTGATTTCACCATGCGTGATATCGATGAATTATCGCGTAAAGTCCCCAATATCTGCAAAGTTGCGCCTGCGACCCAAAATTATCATATCGAGGATGTTCATCGCGCAGGCGGGATCATGGGCATTATTGGTGAATTGGATCGTATTGGGTTGATTGAGCGTTCTTGCCGCACCGTGCATGCTGAAACAATTGGCGATGCGATTGATCAATATGATATTAAGCGCAATCCTGATGAAACGGTTAAACAGCTTTTTCTTGCTGCCCCTGGTGGCGTGCGAACAACCAAGGCATTCAGTCAAAATCGCTATTGGCCTGATCTTGATGAAGACCGTGAAAAGGGTTGTATCCGTAATGGTGAGCATGCCTATAGCCAAGATGGCGGGCTTGCGGTGCTATATGGCAATATCGCTGAAAAAGGGTGTATCGTTAAAACCGCAGGGGTTGATGAATCAATTTTGAATTTTACAGGGATTGCACGAATTTTTGAAAGCCAAGATGCCGCCGTTGCCGCTATTTTGGGGGAACAGATTAAAGAAGGGGATATTGTCCTTATCCGTTATGAAGGGCCACGTGGCGGCCCTGGTATGCAAGAAATGCTTTATCCTACCAGCTATCTTAAAACTATGGGGCTTGGTAAGGTTTGTGCGCTGGTTACAGATGGGCGGTTCTCAGGCGGGACTTCTGGTCTATCAATCGGGCATGTATCCCCCGAAGCGGCTGAAGGTGGCGCGATTGCGCTGATTGAAGATGGCGATGAAATTGTAATTGATATTCCAAAGCGTTCTATCATGCTATCGGTTGCTGATTCTGTTCTTGCGGCACGGCGTAAAGCGATGGAGGCAAAAGGCAATAATGCATGGAAACCCGAAAAACCACGCCGCCGTAGGGTAACGCAAGCCTTAAAAGCCTATGCCGCTTTTACAACCTCAGCTGATCGTGGGGCGGTTCGTGATTTATCTTTTCTTGAATCCGCGAATCAGAATTAAGATTGTTTTTTATTTAAGGGTAAATTTATGCAAGCAAGTGTAAGTATTCATCTTCATGATGGGATTTTGGATCCACAAGGTAAGGCAACCTGCCAAGCTAGTCATGCCTTGGGATTTTCACAAGTAACGGATATTAAAATTGGCAAGGAAATTATAATTAAGGTCGATACCAACGATCATGACGAAGCGCAAAAAATCGTTGAATCCCTTTGCGATAAATTATTGGTTAATCAAGTAATTGAACATTATCATATTAACGCGATTAAGCCAGACTAAACGCCGATGAAACTTGCGGTCATTGTTTTTCCTGGTACGAATCGCGAACGTGACCTTTGTTTTGCAATAGAGCGCGCAACGGGTCACTTCCCCCAGCTTTTATGGCATCAAGACACCGAAATTGGTAAAGTGGATGGGATTATCCTACCAGGTGGATTTTCCTATGGTGATTATTTACGATGCGGGGCAATCGCCGCCCATTCACCAATCATGCAAGCTGTGCGCAAACAGGCACTGCGCGATGTCCCCATTCTTGGTATTTGCAATGGCTTTCAAATTTTGCTGGAGATGGAATTGCTTCCAGGGGCCTTACTGCGTAATCAAACGATGAAATTTATGTGTAAAGATCAATATGTGCAAATTTGCCTTGGCGGAGATCGTAATAAGACACCATTTTTAAGCCATTATCAACAAAATGAGGTGGTTTCTTTCCCGATTGCTAATCATGATGGCAATTATCAGATTGACGCAGATGGGGTGCGGCGGCTAGAAGGGCAAGGGCAAATTGCCCTGCGTTATTGTGGTCAAGATGGCACCATCGCAGATCAGTTTAATCCAAATGGTTCAGCGCATCATATTGCAGGTGTAATTTCCAAAAATGGGCGGATATTAGGGATGATGCCGCATCCTGAAAATGCCTGTTTTAATCAAGATAAGCCCAATGATGGACAGCGATTATTTGAATTTCTAGCTGCATAAGAAAAAAATATGACAAAAGCGATAAAAATTGAAGAAACTTTGGCAGGACTTGAACAACCCCAAGGCGCAGATGCTTTGCTGGTGCTGGAAGACGGCACTTGGTTTTGGGGTGAAGGGGCTGGTTCTGAACAAACGCAAGTTGGGGAGGTTGTGTTTAATACCGCCATGACTGGGTATCAAGAAATTCTATCCGATCCTTCCTATGCGGGGCAGTTGATCACCTTTACTTTTCCCCATATTGGCAATGTTGGCACCAATGATGAAGATATGGAAAGCAATCGCCCGCATTGCCTTGGTATGATCAGTGGCGCATCAATGACCAAACCCGCTAATTATCGCAACAAAACCCCATTAGAGGATTGGTTGAATCAGCACGGGCTAACCGCCCTTTGCGGTGTCGATACAAGATTATTAACCATGCATTTGCGCGAACATGGTGCGCTTAAAGGTGCATTGGCGTTTCAGCGCGGCGTTAATCGGCTGGATGCGGTTTCACTTTACCATCAAGCACGGGAATGGTCGGGCTTAGAAGGGATGGATCTTGCCAGTCAAGTTTCTTGCACTGCGCCTTATTCATGGGAAGAAGGCCTATGGCAAGAACAAGGCGGTTTTGGCCAGCTTACGCAAAATTCTTCCTATCACATTGTGGCGATTGATTATGGGATTAAGAAAAATATTTTACGCAATTTGGTTAATATTGGCTGTAAGGTAACCGTTGTGCCTTATAATTTTCCAGTTGAATCTATACTTGCCCTTAATCCCGATGGGCTTTTCTTATCAAATGGGCCAGGCGACCCTGCGGCGACTGCGCCCAAGGTTTTACCAATCATTGAAGCCCTGATTGATACCAAACTCCCCATTTTTGGCATCTGTTTTGGCCATCAATTATTGGCAATGGCCTCAGGCATTAAGACGCATAAAATGAAATTAGGACATCATGGCGCGAACCATCCCATCCATGATTTGACCACACAGAAAATAGAGATCACCAGTCAAAATCACGGATTTGTTATTGATGATCAATCAATTCCAGCAAATGTTAGGTTAACCCATTTTTCCCTTTTTGATGGAACGGCTGCTGGGATGGAACGCACAGATCAGCCACTATTTTCAGTGCAATATCATCCTGAAGCCTCCCCAGGGCCACAAGAATCTGCTTATCTATTCCATCGTTTTCGTACGATGCTGGATGATTATCATGCTAAGGCAGCCTAAGCTTGCCCTTATTGGTCGGCCAAATGTTGGAAAATCCACCCTATTTAATCGATTGGTTGGCAAACGGCTAGCGATTGTTCACGACCAGCCTGGGGTCACACGCGATTGGCGGCAGGCTCCAGCCTCACTAGGTGATCTTGAATTTACCGTGCTGGATACGGCTGGCTATAGCCCCAAACAAAAAGAAAAAACGGATGCTGGATCATTAACCGATTTGATGAATGCGCGTGCGCTTGCAACCTTGCCTGAAGCAGATATTTTATTATTTGTAATTGATGGGCGGGCTGGCGTTCATCCTATGGAGCGCGATATTGCTGAAATGCTTCGGCAAACTGGCAAACCCGTTTGTATCATCGTCAATAAAAGCGAGGGGAGAGAGGCGCATCTTCGCGCGATGGATGCTTACCAATTAGGGTTAGGAGATCCCATCCCAATTTCTGCCGAGCATGGCGATGGCATGATTGAGCTTTATGACGCCCTTCGCCCCTTGATTGAAATCAAAATGGCAGCCACTTTGCCTCATGAAGTTGAGCATGAGATTGAGGCAGAACAAGCACAATCAGAACCCTTGAAATTAGCCATTGTTGGACGGCCTAATGTTGGTAAATCAACGCTGGTTAATCGACTGGCAGGGGATGATCGTGTTTTAACAGGCGCAATGGCGGGGCTTACGCGCGATGCAATTTATGTTGATGTTAGCTATCAAGGGCAAGCATTGCGGGTTGTTGATACGGCTGGATTAAGGCGGCGGTCAAAAGTGGTGGATGCGCTGGAACGCGCTTCAATCAATAGTACCAGACAAGCGATTGAACTTGCGGAATTGGTGATTCTTGTCCTTTCTGCTGAAGAAGGAATTGAAAAGCAAGATTTACAAATTGCAGGACAGGTGATTGAAGAAGGGCGTGCGCTCATGCTTGCTGTTAATAAAAGTGATTTGGTTGAAGATCGTGCCAAGTTAATTGGTGCGGTGCAAGATCGATTGGCGCATTCATTACCGCAAGCGCGCGATGTGCCTGTGATGGCAATTTCAGCTGAATTTGATAAAGGGCTTCCACCCCTTATTAAAACAGCCTTTTCGCAACGTGAATTATGGAATAGCCGCTTACCAACCGCAAAATTAAATAATTGGCTGCAAGATATGATTATGCGCCATCCACCGCCAGCTTTGCAAGGAAGGCGTCCTAAACCCCGCTATCTCTCTCAAATTAAAACGCGCCCACCAACCTTTGCACTATTTGGTACGCGTGTTGATTTATTACCCGATCATTGGCAACGCTATCTTGTTAATCGCCTGCGTCAAGATTTCAACTTACCTGGGGTGCCTATTCGGTTGCTCCTAAGAAGTGCATCCAATCCTTATCATCAAAAACAAAAATAGCCATTAATATTTTTGTTGCAATGCAACAAAAACTGTGCTAAGCAATAATCAAATTAAAGATTCTTATCATTACGACCCATAAGGATTAAGCTTATGATGACTATGCAGAACCCATTTTACGAAATGCCAGCGATGACATTGATGGCTGATTTGCTCTCTGGCAAATCACAAAACGTCTTTTTAAATGGAGAGATAGACAAATTCACAGATTTTAGTTCCTATCGTGATCTGCTTGATGTTCAAAGCGAAACAATGCAGGCCATTCGTGATGCGCAAGGGGTAATGATTGAAGCAACATGTGCTATGTTGACGCGGCATTCTAATCTTGCGCAGGAAGTCATATCAGATGTGCAACGCAATATTGATCAATCGAAACAACAGTTAAATGAACGGCAAACACCAGAAAATCTGTTAGCTGAAGAAATTGAAGAAGGTGCGCAAAAATTAGAAAAATTCGTTGAAGACAGCAATGAATATTCCAATATTGCCATGCGTTCTAGCCATGAAGCGGGTATGGTATTGGCCAATCAATTCATCAAGAATATTTATTTTTCTGCAAAATTAGTCCGCGATTTTCCTAGCACAAATTTTAATGCTTAAGGTGTGGCTATAATTATTTAGCAACAATAGATAAGAACATCCCAACCTCCTCCTATAAACCGTTGGGATTAGCCCCTGCGTCACTCCTCCTCCCCTTATAAGACGCAGGGGCGTTTTTTTATGGTGTTTACAATTCATTACGCTATAATCATCTATGCTCAGATAACTTATTCAAAAAAGGACAGATTATGCGCAAATTTTTATATTTAATTCCTATTTGTTGCCTGTTGTTTGCAACCAATCAATTAAAGGCAGATACGGCGTCAGAAGCGGTGAAAGCCCGCCAACAAATCATGAAATCTTATGGTAAATCCATGCGCGTGCTTGCCAAAATGATGCGGGGGGCGACTGAGTATAACGCGGATGGCCTTATTGATGCTGCAAATATCATTGGTAATAATTCGGGGGAAGTTTTCTTACAACATTTTCCCGAAGATTCAATTGTTGGTGATAGCGAATCTTCCCCAAATATTTGGAATGATTGGCAGCATTTTTCAAAGCTTGCAACCGAAATTGGGATTTATGCCGAAGGGCTTGCCTTAGCCGCCAATAATCCACGTGGTGATGGCGAAGCGGATTTGCTGATGATGGAGGATGCAGATAGGCTTAACCCACAAAAATTGGGTGAATTATCGCCTGATGCGGCTTTTAGCTTGATTGCTAAATCTTGTGGCAGTTGCCATAAACCATTTCGTGTTAAAAAATAAACATTCGGAAGATGCAATTTCGGATTATCATCGCTGGCGGTATAGTGAGCGCCATAGCGATTATCGCGGGTTGGTTGTTTTTGACGGCTCCAAAGCCAGAGGTTTTTCCTGAATTAGCAGCCCTTTCAGCAAATAAGCATAATGGGGAATATTTACTCAAAATTGCAGGATGTGAGGGGTGTCATACGCCATCAGGGGGTAATGCCGCCTTATCAGCCCCCCTATCAGGTGGTGTGGTGCTTGAAACAAAATTTGGTAATTTTGTAACGCCGAATATAACCGTTGACCCGCATTATGGGATTGGTAATTGGACATTGGATGAATTTGCAAATGCCCTGCGTTTTGGTGTTTCCCCTGAATCGGAACATTATTTTCCTGCTTTGCCCTATTTGCATTATTATCATTTGCACGATCAAGATATTGTTGATTTATGGGCGGCAATTCAAACTTCCGAACCTGTTCGACAAGAAACGGATCCTAATCGGATTCTATTTCCTTTTTCCATTCGTGCTTTTCAAGGCATTTGGAAAAGCCTGACATCATATCATAGGGAATGGATACTTAACCCACCTCCGCTTGAAGTTGCAACGGATCATTCATCAATTTGGAAGCGTGGCCAATATCTGGTCGAAGCAGTTAGCCATTGTGGGGCTTGCCATACCCCGCCTGACCTGATTGGCAGACCGAAAGCCAATGAAAATTTGGCAGGGGGCGTTGGCTTAAATGGGGAACGCATACCAAGCCTGTCTAAACAAGCATTGATTGATGGCGATTGGACAGAAGATGATCTGATTTTTGCCCTTAAAACAGGGATTTTGGTTGATGGTGATGTATTTGGTGGTTCGATGGGTGAATTTGTTGATCATGTAACAACCCACTTAACCGAAAGTGACGCCACCGCAATCGCCTTTTATTTATTTAATCGTTAGTACAATATAAAAAAGGGGGTGCCGCATTGACGACACCCCCAATTGATCAAAGATCATTAAACGGCTTTTGCCTTTGCCTTAATGGTTTTGGGTGATGATGCGCTGGAAGCAATTTCAACCTTGCGTGGTTTTGCCGCTTCTGGCACTTCATGATGTAGCAAGACATGAAGCAAGCCGTTTTCCATACGTGCGCCTGTAACTTCGATATGATCGGCAAGGCTAAAGCGGCGTTCAAAGCTACGCTCGGCAATACCACGATATAGGAACGTGCGGGTTGTTTCATGGGGTTCATCCTCGGACATCGTGCCTTGATGATGCTTAACATTTCCTGCGATGGATAGCATATTCTGATGAACAGAAATATCCAAATCGTCTTCGGAAAATCCTGCAACCGCCATCGTGATCGCATAATCCTGTTCAGATAATTTTTCGATATTATAAGGGGGGTAGGTCGCTTGGGTTTCGTTGGCCATGCTATCAATCATTCGCGCCATCCGATCAAAGCCGACACTGTTTCTAAATAAAGGTGATAAATCAAAACTACGCATAATACTATCCTCCATCTGAGCAATAGGTTATTTATGACAGGCAACCTCCGTTATGGCAGGTCGCCTCATACCATTAGATTTAGGATTGCGCTGTTGTTTTTCAAGAGTGTGTTTTTATTTTCCTTTCCATACTGGATCGCGTTTTTCAGCAAAGGCACGCGCGCCTTCCAATTGATCTTCAGAACGGTAAAGGGTGGTGACTGTGGATAATTGCTGTTTGCCAATTTGATTCATCATGGATTGAAAATTCTTATCTTCGGCTTCACGAACAATTTGTTTAATTGCCGCCATAACCAAGGGTGGACCAGAAGCAATATGCTTTGCAAGCGCAATCGCTTCGCCCATAAGCTCGGCTTGCGGATAGAGCTGTTTGATGATTCCCAAACTTTGCGCTTCCTTCCCATCAAACCAACGCCCTGTTAACAATAAATCCATCGCAACATGATAAGGAATGCGTTTGGGTAGTTTGATACTGGCGGCATCAGCAACCGTACCAGAACGAATTTCAGGCAATGCAAAACTTGCAGTATCGCTCGCTAAAATTAAATCACAGGATAAGGCAAGTTCCAAACCGCCACCGCAACAAATTCCATTGACGGCTGCAATCACTGGCTTATTCATAAAGGGCAATTCTTGAAGACCACCAAAGCCCCCCACCCCATAATCGCCATCGACAGCATCGCCATCAGCCGCAGCTTTTAAGTCCCAACCTGCACAAAAAAACTTATCGCCACCACCCGTGATAACTGCTACCCGCAAGCTTTGTTCGTCACGAAAAGCTTCAAACACCTGCCCCATTAAGCGCGAGGTTACAAGATCAATCGCATTCGCCTTTGGGCGGTCAAGGGTTACAATCAAGATATGTTCATCAATTTGTGTCCGTACAGGTGATTCATTAAGTGCAAATAAGGGGTTGGGCATTTTTATATTTCCTCCTTTGTTATTTTCATAAGGGCATCTACTGCGATTGCGGCGGTTGAGGTTACCATAAAGGGATTAACTTCAAGCTCTATCAAATTAGGATCATTGATGATCCAATCACATAATAAGCGAATATTTTTAACCAAGTCATCGATTGCAACTGGTGGTTTGCCACGATAGCCCAACAGAAGCGGTGCGATATTCAAACATTGTAACGCCTTTTTAATAGCTTCATCTGAAACTGGCAAAACAAGTGTTTGCGTATCGTTAAAAATTTCGGTCATCACCCCGCCATAGCCAAGGGTTAGGGCGATTCCAAACGGTAGTTCATGCCGTAATCCAACCAATAATTCAACCGCATAATCATCAACCATGCTTTCTGCCAAATAGCCTGTTGCCCCTTTAATCGGGTTGATTGCATCCAAATTATGACAATTTAACCAAACACCGCCCACATCGCTTTTATGGGCAAGCCCCAATGCTTTAACCGCAAATGGCGACTTAATTTGATTTATTTTTTCTTTTAAAGCATCCAATGTTGGTGCAGATATTGCGTTTGGAACTGTAATCCCACGTTTTGCCATCTGTTGTTTGGCTTCAAATTCATTCACCATCATTGGTGTGTCTGTTGCCTTAATATTTGTTAAAGGCTGCCAAATTTCTGGCAATGGTGCATTCACAAAGTTTTGAATTACTTTAACGCCCGTTGCCATATCACCTAAGGGTAAAATTTTTTGCTTAAGGCAGGCTTCAATCAACGGCTCGTCCAAGGTTTCAGCTAAGCTAGAAATTAAAAAAATGGGTTTGTTGCTATCGTTAGCCGTCCTTGCCAATGCGTCAATCAGCGGCATGTAATCAATGCGATTACAGCGATCTAAACGGGGAAAATCGCCAACATAAATAGCTACATCATAATCGCTTACGAAAGTCGTGAAGGTTGCGTGCATTTCATCGACATTGCCCCAGATAAAGGTGTGGTAATCAAAAGGATTATTGATTGTAACCAATGGCCCTAAACGTTCTTGAAGGGTGCTTTTAACTTCCAAAGAGGGCTTGGGCGCATTAACCCTTAATTTTTCAAATAAATCCCCCATTAGCCCAGCTTCACCACCTGAACAAGAGATCGAACATAATTGCGTGCCAATTTGATTTGCACCAAAAAAATGCGCAAGTTTTAGCAATTCTAAAAATTCACTAAGCGATTCTGCTTCAATCATGCCTGCTTGTTTGAAAAATGCTGATGAAACAACGCCTTCCCCTGCCAGTGAGGCGGTGTGGCTTGCCGCAGCTTCGCGCCCAGCAACGCTATGCCCTGATTTTAGTACAATAATCCGTTTATTAAGACGTGCTGCTTTTTGTGCTAGCATTGTCATCTTTTGCGGGGATTTGATCCCTTCAACATAGCAACCAAGCGCAGTAATTTCAGGGAGATCAAGTAAGGAATCCCCCCAATCTTCCAAAGCAATTTGCGCCTGATTGCCAAGGCAACCAATGAAGGCAAGGGGTAACCCGCGGGTTTGCATGGTTAAATTAATCGCGATATTAGAAGATTGGGAAAGAATGGCGGCTCCATTTTCAACAGGCTTCCCGCCATGCTGATCAGGCCATAAGGTTAACCCACTTAAATAATTGACAAAGCCATAACAATTTGGCCCCAAAACTGGCATGGTACCTGCGGCTTCTATTAACTCGGTTTGTAAATCATCTGCGCCTGTTTCACTGAAGCCCGAAGCAAAACAGATCACACCGCCTGCACCCATTTGGCTTAATTGACGAACTAAGGCTAAGGTTGTGTGGCGATTAACAGCCAAATAAACAAGGTCAGGCGGTTCGGGTAGGGCATCCAGCATTGCAAAAACAGGATAGCCCTCAATCTTTTTATGGTTGGGATGAACAGGCCATAATTTTCCTGAATAGCCAGAACGTTTATATTGCTTTATAACTTCATGCGCCCAGCCCCCTCCAAACACAGCAATATGACGCGGTGCCATTAACCGCGATAAATCATAATCACGATTAAACATGGTCAATCAACGATGATAATCACGAAATAATTCACGGGCGATGATATGGCGTTGAATTTCCGATGTGCCATCCCAAATTCGTTCAACCCGTGCATCACGCCAAAATCGTTCAAGCGGCAAATCTGCCATTAAACCCATCCCACCATGAACTTGCAAAGCCGTATCGGTAACGCGTGCCAGCATTTCACTTGCTAGCAATTTGGCAGAAGCGATATGGCGGTTCGCATCCTCCCCTTGATCTAGTAAACGTGCGGCATTCAAAGTTAGGCTATCGGCCGCATCAATATCGGTGACACAATCGGCAAGCTGAAAGCTAATCCCTTGAAAACGGTCGATGGTTTGGCCAAATTGCTTGCGGGTTGCGGCATAATCCAGCGCATAATCCAATGTGCGCCGCGCACGCCCAACCGCCATTGCTGCCACGGTCAAGCGGGTTGCAAACAGCCAATCATTCAATAAGGAAAGTCCATCATCTGCTTTGCCCAGCAATTCCCCATCACTTAACACGCAATCATTAAATTCCAAGATCATATTTTTATAGCCGCGATGGCTAACACTTTGATAGCCTTCACGGCAGGTAAAGCCTTTAACCCCGCGTTCGACAATAAAGCAAGATAAGGGGCTTTTGCCACGTGCATCAGGCTCGCCCGTTGCAACAAAAACGATCATAAAATCTGCATGATCCGCCCCAGAAATAAAATGTTTTGTTCCGTTCAAAACCCAATCCTTACCCTTTCTTACAGCACGGGTTTTCATCGTCCGAATATCTGAACCCGCATCGGGTTCGGTCATGGCCAGTGCGTCCATTTTCTCCCCACGAATGGCAGGCATAAGAAAGCGTTCAATTTGCCCCCCTTTTGCAGCCATCAAAATTTTTTGTGGACGACCAAAAAAATGAGTTAAGGCCATGCTTCCGCGTCCTAATTCACGCTCAACCAGTGTAAAATCAACGTGGTTCAAACCTGCCCCGCCATGTGATTCAGGGAAGTTACATGCATAAAACCCAAGGTCTATTGTCTTTTGCTTGATTGTATTTGCAAGTTCGGTTGGCACCACGCCTGTTTTATCAATTTCTGCTTCATGGGGATAAATTTCCTCTTCAACAAAGCGTCTTACTGTTTCAATAATCAGTCGTTGTTCTTGTGATAATAATTCGTCCATAATTGGAATTTCCTCCTAAACCAGTTGAGCAAATAGTCGTTGTTAATGATAGGCGTTTTATAAAATTCGGGCAATCCTAAATATAAGAATTTGGTTAATATTTTAAGGTTTGTTTTAAATAGAAAATTCATGCTTTTAACAAAAGGACTCCTATGATAGGAGAATGGCTATGACTGATTTTTCAATGACCTATCCAGCAACCATTGCAAATTCCCAAGATGGCTTTGACGTTGCGGTTGTAATCCCATCGGTGTTACGCGATAGCTTAAAACAGGCAATAGAATCCATCTATGCACAACGCTTTGATGGCACAATACAGATATTAATTGGCATTGATAAAGACCTTTATCAAAATAAGGCAATGCTAAAAACCCTAATAGATAAACGACCGCATAATATTGCTGTCACGGTTATGGATGTTGGGTATTCAACTTTTTCAGCAAATGGTGGGCTTTATGGTGCTGCTGGTGGTGGTGCTATTCGACCTATTCTTACTTTATTGGCAAATAGTAAATATGTAGCCTATCTTGATGATGATAATTGGTATCACCCTGACCATATTCAATTGTTACAGGAGACCATTAAAGGCAAAGAATGGGCATTCGGTTTGCGCTGGTTATGCACCCCAAATGGAGAGTTGCTTGGCCCTGATACAGATAATTCCATTGGCTTACCAAGCCAAATACAAAGATATGAGAAGGACAAACGCTTAGTACAAGAAGTGCCGCCTTTTGCTGATCCTAGCTCTTTAATGATTGATAAGCTTGCTTGTGAACCTGCTTTACTGAATTTTTTAAAACCGTTTCTTGATGATGGATGCGGTGAAGATCGACGCTTCGTTAAAGCATTATTTAGTGGTTATGCTTATGGTATATCTTATGCGCTTACAACCTATTATCGCTATGGCCCTGAAGAGCAATTTTATCTAAGAGGGGGCTATAAATCTGAAAAATATAAAGATCATGACCCACAAGCACCAGCCATTAGGGTTGTGATCCAAGATAAAAAAGTTGCGCATATGCAACAACGTTCTTTAAGATTAAGGCGTGTACGGCAGCTACCCGAAAAGTCGCATGGGCTGTTAATTGGATTCCATGATGCTGATACAATTGATTTGATTTTCAAGAATGCTAAACCAGATTATGTATCAATCTATCCTGCATTGACTGGCTGGCCATGGGAAAAACCTGAGGAAGATAAATTTATAGTTCCCCCAAAGCTAACGCATTATTTTGAACAAAATAAATTATCAATCTCGTCAAAACATTTTTTATCGGCCTCTAAAAATCCAGAGGAGCCAGAGCGTTATGACTGGATTATGTATGAATTAAGCCCAGACTTAGATCAAAGTCCTGCTGATACATTGGAAATTATTAATACTGTTGGGCGGCATATTAAGACCACGGGCTTTTTCTCTCTATTTGTAGATGAAAAAAATCCGCAACATCTCAATGTTCTTGATCAAATAGCAAGCAAGATACAGGGGAATTTAAGCATTAAACGCCCTTCTGTTGAAGAGTTGCTGATGAAGGTAGGCAGTGAACCAGATTATTTAGGAAAATCACAATTCATTCAATATCGGCGTTGGAAAGGGGAAAATGTTTATTGTAGGATTACGGAATCTAAATACAAAGATACAGAAGCACAAGCTTCCACCCCTAGCCCAGAAGATTTTGAATTTGTGCCAGAACAAAAAATTGATAATTTAACAGAATTTTGGTTGAATCATCGCCCTGTCCCTTATTGTTATGATGCGCGCGATCACCGTTTGCTGTTTGTGCTTCCTGAAGATGGCAAGCCGTTTGATCTATCCCACACACCAATTAATATATTAAGGAAACAAGCCGTTAATATTGCTTCAATTAAGTGGGATCAATTTCAAAGCCTTGTTCCCTTGATTGAAAAAGAATTTACACTGCCTGAAACGATGACCGTGATCATTAATCAAAGCGAAGTTTCATCACAGGCGTTTCGTGAAAATTCACAATTTTCCGATGGTGCGCCAGTTTACGAAATGGATCATATCTTAGCATTTTTATTACCTGAGATACATTTTCTTAAAAATGCCGAGCAGGATGTCATCGCCAAAAATATTACGCATTTAACTGCGCTTTCACTGGCGGGAAGTATTGGTTTGCCACAAGAAAATTTATGTCTATATTTTAAGGTTGAAACTGAACAACAATCGGATATTTTAACGCTGGCTTTTCCAAATGCAAAACGCTTAATTATCCAAGACGATTGATATGGGGGCTAATTACCATATTGCCATTCAAATGGATCCTTTAGAATCCTTAAATCTTGCTGGGGATTCAACTTATGCGCTGATGCTCGAAGCCAATAAACGTGGGTTTAACCTGTTTTTTTATGAACCTCGGCATCTATCTTATGATCGCGACCGTGGCGTAGAAATGACAGGGCATACCATCACCCTCCAGCCAGAAAAAGATTGGCCGTTTACCCTTGGCGACAAAGAAACCCGTAAGATTGATGAATTTGATATTATTCTAATTCGTCAAGATCCACCCTTTGACCTTGCCTATCTTACTACAACATGGTTGCTTGAACTTGCCCCTAAAAAGACATTGGTGGTTAATGATCCCCGTGCAATCAGGGATTCGCCTGAAAAATTGCTAATCACCCATTTTCCTGAGCTTATTCCCCCAACCTTAATCAGTCGTGATCTTGAAGAAATCCGTGCCTTTCGTGCAAAACATAAAGAAATTATCATTAAGCCTTTATTTGGCAATGGTGGGGCAGGCATTTTTTATTTAAAGGAGCAAGATGCCAATCTTTTAAGCCTGCTGGAACAATTTGAAGCCCATTCCAACGAACCTTTAATGATCCAAGCTTTTTTACTTGAAGTTGGCAATGGTGATAAGCGGATTATTCTTGCTGATGGAGAACCTGTTGGCGTGATCAATCGGGTTGCGGCAGCGGGGGAGGTACGCTCCAACATGCATGTTGGCGGAAAAGCAGTCCCCACAGATTATAATGACCGTGATTTGGAAATTTGTCGTACCATCGCACCAATTTTAAAGCAGCGCGGTCTTATTTTCGCAGGAATTGATGTGATTGGAGATTATTTGACTGAAATCAATGTGACCTCCCCCACAGGATTGCAAGAAGCCGCACGCTTTACAGGGATTCATCCAGAAGTTGCCCTATGGGATGCCATTTTAAAGCGTTTTCATGAAAGAATAGTTTAACGAAAGATGCACGAATGAACGAACTGACTTCCCACCCGTTTCGTTTTACAGGAAACTCCAAAGACTATTTTTTTATATGCCTGCGAACAACCTTATTGGCAATCATCACCCTTGGTATTTATGATGCATGGGGTACGGTCGAGCGCAGGCGTTATTTGTTAGGGCATACGAATGTTGTCGATCATGGTTTTGACTATCACGCAAAACCAACAACAATTTTATTTGGGCGATTGATTGCGATTGCTGTTTTAATGGGATGGCAAGGGCTTATTTTAATCGTTCCACAATTAGCAGGATATGGTGCAACGATTTTAATCATACTCATGCCTTGGTTAATTGTAAAAGCCTTACGCTTTCGCACGCGCAATACAAGCTATCGTAGCATAAAGATGAATTTTACTGGAGGGCTAATAGGTGCCTATTGGGCATATTTGTTCTACCCCGCACTCATTAGTTTAGGCATTGGGATATTCTTTTTTATCATAACAAGGTTTGTGCCTATTAATGACTTATTTAAAAATAATTATTTTATAATAGAAAAACAGTTTTTTATAATTGGAGCCATTATTAATGTTTTGGTTATAACCATTACCTATGGAATTTTATTATTCACTGCCTCAAAGCGTATAAATTTTATGTTTAATCATTTATGGTTTGGTGTATCAAGATTCTCAATTAATTTTCCTGCAAAAAAATTAATTCGCTATTTTGCGCCACGTTTTGGAATTATTATCTTGATTTACATTCTGATTATGGCAATTGCGCAATATAACGCAGGTGATTTCATACAACTTATTCCAGAATTTAAAGGGCGTGTTCCACATAATATAATCGCGACCTTCTTCATTACTGTTTTTTTTACGTTTTTGCTTTTCGGTTTAACCAGCCTAATGTTTTCAGTGAGTTTATTTAATTTATCGTTAAGTGGTTTAACGCTTTCAGGAGGACACAAGCTGAACGCTGAGATGAAATTGGGGCGGAGTTTTTATCTACTTTCGACCAATATCATCGCAGTTATTCTATCGCTTGGCTTATTATATCCTTGGGCAGTCATTCGCTTTCGCCGTTATCAATTGTCGGTTAGTACCCTTTATCTAAATGGTGATCTGGATCATGTGGTGGCGCATCAACAACAAGCAGGAGGTGCCACCGCCGCCGAGCTTGGCGCGATGGAAGGGTTAAGCGATGGGGTTGGCGATGGTATCTTTGGATAAACCGACCGAGGGCGTACTTTATACAGGCAACTCAACGGGACAACCTGTAACTATTAGCCTATCGGACGATCATAGCCATCTGATTTTTCATCATCAACAAACGCATCAATCATGGAAATTTGCAATAGATAAGATCAAGCCTGCCCCGCCTATTCAAGGCTTACCAAGGGTTGCAACTTTTCTTGATAAGAATCAAATAGAATATCGTTTTGAATGTGATGACAATGCGTCAATATGGACGTTATTAGCCCCTAAGCGTAAAAGTAATCGCCAACGCCATCATGGATTAACGATGCGCGGATGGAGTGCGCTTGCCATCGCAACGGTTGTTTTTCCACTGATCTTTTGGTTTGGTTATCCACGTTTAACCGATGGAATTGCATTATTATTACCCGATACCATGCTTGATAAATTATCTGTTGCAACACTTCGCGTGCTTGACGAACAGGTTTTCACGCCCTCCACGCTTGATTCAAGCCGTAAAAATCAGGTAACTATTCTTTATGATGAATTAAAGCAATATGATGAAAATTCAATGCGCAATACGCGGTTATTATTCCGCCATTCACAGCAATTAGGCGCAAATGCAATGGCACTTCCAGATGGCACTATGGTGATTTTGGATGATCTTGTGCGGATTGCACAGAATGACGATGAAATTGCAGGGGTAATTGCGCATGAGATTGGACATATTTACCATCGCCATAGTATTCGCCAATATGTACGGGCAACGGGATTAACTTTTTTGACCTATTTTATCCTTGGCGATAGCGCAAGCGTGTTTGATGAATTTGCGTCTGTCGCTGTTGGGATTACTCAATTATCCTATGGTCGTGATTTTGAATTGGAAGCAGATCGTTATTCCAGCAGATTAATGCGGCTTTCAGGACGCGATCCGAACGCATTAATTGATATGTTAGAGAAATTAAATGCCAGTGAAAAAACAGGTATTTTTTCAACCCATCCAGGCTTATTAGAACGCCGTGAACATCTTCATGAATGATGATTATAAAGCTTAACGATTCCTGAAAAATCTGTGTTGGCATGCCCGTCTTCAACAAATTGGTTAAAAAGGGCTTGTGCATGTTCTCCAATCAAGGCGTTTGCGGAACTATGTTCGGCGGCTTCCATTGCCAAGTTAAGGTCTTTTAACATCATCGCTGCACTGAATCCTGGCTGATAATCTTTGTTGGAAGGGGCGGTTTCCACCAAGCCTGGATGCGGGCAATAGCTAGTGAGTGACCAGCATTGACCAGAGGCGGTTGAAGCAACTTCAAAAAGTTTTTCAGGCGATAGACCTAATTGTTCGCAAAGATGAAACCCTTCACAAACTGAAAGCATTTGTATCCCCAACATCAAATTATTGCAGATTTTAACCCCTTGACCAGCCCCTGCATCCCCGCAATGAATCTGCTTTTTGCTCATAGCCTGCAAAATCGGTAGCGCGCGGTCAAACCCTTCCTGCGTACCACCAACCATCATGGTAAGGCTGGCGGCTTGTGCGCCGCTTACCCCACCAGAAACAGGCGCATCCACCATTAAAATCCCATGGGCTTTAGCGTCTTTTGCTAGGGTTCGCGCCGTTGCAACATCAATGGTGGAACAATCAATCAATAAAGTATCTTTTGCAGCGTTTGGAAAAATATGTTGGTTCAAAACCGTTTCAACATGTTTGCCAGCAGGTAGCATGGTAATAATGATTGAAAAATCAGCGATGGAAACCGCCTCAATCTCCATTGCAGTTTTTAATCGTTCATTTTCAGCCTGTTTTAATATCGTATCAGACAAGTCATGCCCGCAAATATCAAATCCTGCTTTCATTAAATTAACTGCCATGGGTAACCCCATATTGCCTAATCCAATAAATAAAATCGGTGATGAGGTCATTGTAACGTTACCTCTTGTTCATTGGTAAAAAAATCAGGTGTGCGATCCATCCATGTTTTTAAAGCTCCATAATCAACGCTATCGGCTGTATTATAACGCCAATTTGGTTGGTTATCTCGGTCAATAATGACGGCACGCACGCCTTCAACCATATCGCCATGCTGAATGGCATGATGAGCAAGATGCAGTTCCATATCCAAGACTTCATCGAATGATAAGGCAGAAGCACGCGTTTGTGCAAGAAGGGCTGCTTCCATTGCTAGGGGGGAGTGCGCCTCCATCATCGCTTTCCAAACCTTTGCTTCTTCCCAATGAGAGGCTTCAAGGGCTTCCATAATTTCTTGCACTGTGTCACCAGAAAATAAGGTTCTAATTTTGCGTTTGAGGCTGGTGGTGAATTGCGTTGGTTCAGGCGGTAATTCATACCAAATATGCCTGATTTGCACATGAAGCGGTTTTTTCCAATTCGCCTCTTGTATAAGCCAATCCAGCAGTTGATCAAATTTCGTTGATGGGACATAATTGGTTGCAAGCTTTAGCGTAAGCACATCAGCCGCATTGCAACGCAAACCAGTAAGGGCAAGCAAACGCCCTATTTTAGAAGGAATTTTTGATAATATTCTACTGGTGCCAACATCAGGCACAAAACCTATGGCCGTTTCAGGCATAGCAAAGATTGCACGTTCTGAAACCACACGCCAATTGCCGTGGATTGATACGCCGACACCGCCGCCCATCCATATCCCATCAATCAAAGCAATAAAAGGTTTTGGAAAATCATGGATTAATTTATCAAGGCGATATTCCTCACGAAAATAATCTACAGCCTTTTCGGTGCCTTTTTGCGCCAGATTCCAAATTTCACGGACATCGCCACCCGCACAAAAGGCGCGCCCGCCATTGGCACGAATGATAACCCCTTTTATATGTGAAACCTTTGCCCAATGTTCAAGCTGCAAACGACAATCAATGATCATCTGCAAGCTAAGCGCATTCAGGGCTTTCGGGCGATTAAGGATGATAAGACCAATCCCGTTATGCTCCTCAAGGATGAGTTCAGGGGTTTGTTCAGTCATGATTTTAACAAATGACGGGCAATAATCACACGCATAATCTCATTCGTCCCTTCTAAAATTTGATGGACACGTAAATCGCGTACATAACGCTCGATTGGAAAGTCTTTAAGATAACCATAGCCGCCATGTAACTGCAAGGCTTGATTACAAATTTCAAACCCTACATCCGTTGCAAAGCGTTTTGCCATAGCACAGCCAAGGGTTATTTGATCACGCGATGCCCCATGATCAATAAGCTGCGCTGCATGATAGACCATTAGTCGCCCTGCCTCCAGCTCGGTTGCCATATCTGCAAGTTTGAATTGCAGTGCCTGAAATTCAGCTAAGGATTTATTAAATTGAACCCTAGTTTGCAAATAGCTTTTTGCAAGATCAAGGCAAGCTTGCGCCCCACCAAGTGAACAAGCCGCAATGGAGATGCGTCCGCCATCCAAACAATGCATTGCAATTGAAAATCCTTGCCCTTCTTTGCCTAAACGATAGCGTTCAGGGATCACGCAATCTTCAAAAAATACCATTGCGGTTGGTTGCGCTTTCCAGCCAAGCTTGCGTTCTTGCCCGCCAAAGCTAAGGCCAGCTGTGTCTTTGGGAACCAAAAAGCAAGAAATTCCATCCGCACCATCACCGCCTGTTCGCGCCATTACCATATAAAGATCAGAAACTCCGCCCCCTGAAATAAAGGCTTTTGTGCCGTTAAGAACATAATCATCACCATTTTTTCTTGCACTGGTACGCAGGCTTGCCGCATCGGAACCTGATTGTGGCTCGGTCAAACAATAAGAAGAAAATTGATTGAATTTTATTAAATCTGAAAGAAATTCAGTCTTTATTGCCTCATCACCAAATTGATCAATCGCATAGGCAACCATATTATGAATTGAAAGATAAGCCGAAACGGTTGGGCAAGCGGTGGCTAAGGCTTCATAAACAAGGGTGGTCTCAACTCTACCTAAATTTGCACCGCCATGAAGTTCATCGCATAGCATACCTGAAAATCCAAGCTCTGCTGCTTGAATTAGCACTGGCTTAGGAAAATAAGAGGATTCATCCCATTCAGCTGCTTTTTCAGCCATCTCATGATCGGCAAATTGTTTGGCAGTTTTGAAGATTGCCTGTTGTTCATCAGAAAATGTAATCATAAATTTTCTTGTTTCCCGAATTTCTTTCTTTCCCACTAAAACCATCTTACGAATAAATGATAGAGGAGTCAAAAAATTATAATCAAAAATTCCATCATAATTTTATTGCAATCTAATATGATTTAGCGCATGACTTTCGATATGCAAACGAACTTACCTTTAAGCCTTTTGGCAACAAGAGATGGCAAAGAAGCAGATGCGATTTTGCGCAACTGTGTCCATTGTGGTTTTTGTACGGCAACTTGTCCGACCTATCAGCTATTGGGCGATGAGCTGGATAGTCCGCGTGGACGAATTTATCTTATCAAGCAGGCGTTGGAGGGGGCAAAACCAACCCGTACCACCCAATATCATCTTGATCGCTGTTTAACGTGCCGTTCTTGTGAGACAACCTGCCCTTCAGGTGTGCGCTATGGGCGATTGGTGGATATTGGGCGTCATTATGTTGCAAAATCTGTAAAACGCCCATTATTTCAACGCATTATACGCCGTATGTTACGCTTTATGCTTCCTTTTCCCAATCGGCTTAAACCTTTTTATTGGCTTGGCCTTATTGCAAAACCAATCTTGCCTGCGCCAATAAAGCATAAAATTCCACCGCTTCAATCCCGCGAGAAAATACAAATTAATCCCAATAATAGCCGTAAGATGCTGGTGTTGGAAGGGTGCGCCCAATCGGTCATGACACCTGCAACCAATGACCATGCACGTGCAGTTTTAAACCGCTTGGGGATTTCACTAATCAGTGCAAAAGGGCAGGGCTGTTGTGGTGCGGTTGATCATCATTTAGATGCAGAGGCTTCAGCCAAAGCCCATATTCGCCGTAATATTGATGCATGGTGGCCGCATATTGAAGAAGGCGCAGAAGCAGTCATTGTGACGGCTAGCGGCTGTGCCGTTCAAGTCAAAGATTATGGAAATTTAATGGCAGAAGACCCTGATTATAGTGAAAAAGCAGATATTTTATCCAAGATGACCCGCGATATTGCAGAAGTTTTGGCAGGCGAAGATTTAACCCAATTTAAAGTTCGTAACCCACAAAAAGTTGCGTTTCATGCGCCCTGTACGCTCCAGCATGGACAAAAATTAACGGGGGTTGTTGAAGGGATTTTAACACGCCTTGGCTATCATTTGCATCTGCCAAAATCACCGCATTTATGCTGTGGGTCGGCTGGTACCTATTCAATTTTGCAACCCACCTTGTCAAAACAGTTGCGTGATCAAAAACTTTCGGCATTAACCAAAGATGAACCTGATTTGATCGTTACCGCCAATATTGGATGCCAGCTTCATTTGCAATCAGCAACGCAAAC